>NZ_CVTY01000001.1 GCF_001182045.1 Dakarella massiliensis
AAGAGAAACTCAGGAATTAAAACTCCCCGATAACTCGGTGGAAAAGTTACTGGCCGCATTGAAGAGGATCAGAGCGGTGAGGGCACCAACGAGAGCTACATGGGTTGTGGAGCCTCTGACGAAAAAAAGCCCAAGACATGCTTGAGCTTTTAAACCCGCCTAAACCTCCCATGACGTTTAAGTCAATATAGAACTATGTCACGGGAGTTCAGGTTATCTGGCGGAAGGGGAGGGATTCGAACCCTCGATACGGCATAACCGTATGCCGGATTTCGAGTCCGGTGCATTCGACCACTCTGCCACCCTTCCTGTGATCGTACGAGGTTATGAATCTTAGCAAAAAATATACCGAAATGCCACTACCCCCTTTTATTGTGTCAGTTAAACTAATTAGAATAGGAAAAATAGGCAGAAAAACGCCGCAACGAGCGCGCTTTTGTTACTCAGCATTCTCATAAATTGGAGAGTTCCATGAAATCAGGCACCACCAAGACCAGCAACAAGGACGATCTCCGCAGCCGTTTTGCTGCTGCGCTGAAAGACATCGACGAAAAAACTCAGCTTATCAATGGCAAAAAAGCTGTTGTAAAAGAAACTTTTGACAATCTGGTCAAACTCGCCCGCGAGTATGTCGAAGCCGCGGCTGAGTCCGCTGAGGAAGCGAAGGCAACCGTGAAGGCCAAGACTGAAGTTGCCAAGGCAAAGGCCAAGGCTGTGAAAGCCACTGTCGAGCAGGTCAAGAAAGATGTCGAGGAAGGTGCCCGCAAGGTAGCTGCTGTCAAGGCTCCCGCAAAGAAACCGGCTGCTAAGAAGGCTTCCGCCGCTACTGCGAAGAAGGCTTCCGCCGCTACTGCGAAGAAGGCTCCCGCCGCTACTGCGAAGAAGGCTCCCGCCGCTACTGCGAAGAAGGCTCCCGCCGCTACTGCGAAGAAGGCTCCCGCCGCTACTGCGAAGAAGGCTCCCGCCGC
>NZ_CVTY01000002.1 GCF_001182045.1 Dakarella massiliensis
TCCCGCCGCTACTGCGAAGAAGGCTCCCGCCGCTACTGCGAAGAAGGCTCCCGCCGCTACTGCGAAGAAGGCTCCCGCCGCTACTGCGAAGAAGGCTCCCGCCGCTACTGCGAAGAAGGCTCCCGCCAAGAAGCCGGCCGCATCCGCGAAGATGGCTGAAACCAAGGCTGCTCCTGCCGCCAAGACCGCAGCTCCGAAGAAGGCTCCGGCTGCCGCAAAGAAAGACACTGCCGCCGTTCCTGCTGCCAAGAAGCCCGCAGCGAAGCGCCCGGCCAAGAAGGCTGCCGCGAAGTAATTCCGCGGTTTCTTCTTCGCCCATAACAAAAGATCCAGCGCATAGCGCTGGATCTTTTTATTTATTCCGTCAGAACCGGAATCAGGCCTTCTTCGCCGTCGGTTCGATCTTTTCAAGACCGCCCATATACGGACGAAGCACTGTCGGGATCGTGACAGAACCATCCGCGTTCTGATAGTTCTCAATCACAGCCACAAGGCAGCGGCCGACAGCAACACCAGAACCGTTCAGAGTGTGAACGTAATGGGTCTTGCCATCCTTGCCCTTATAACGGGTGCCCATACGGCGGGCCTGGAAGTCCTCGCAATTGGAGCATGAGGAGATTTCGCGATAGGTGTTCTGAGCCGGAACCCAGACTTCAATATCGAAGGTCTGAGCAGCAGAGAAGCCCATGTCACCGGTAGACAGCATGATGACGCGGTAGGGGAGCTCGAGGAGCTGCAGCACTTCTTCCGCGTTCTTCACCATTTCCTTCAGGTGGGCGTAGGAATCCGTTTCCGGAACGATACGCACCATTTCCACCTTCTCAAACTGATGCTGGCGGATCATGCCGCGCGTATCACGGCCATAGGAGCCGGCTTCGGAACGGAAGCAGGGAGTCTGAGCGGTAATCTTGATCGGGAGATCGGATTCCTTCAGCATCTTGCCGGAGACGGTGTTCGTGAGCGGCACTTCAGCGGTCGGGATCAGATACTGGAGCTCATGCTCTCCCTCTTCCTCATATCCGCCGATGCGGGCAGAGTAGAGATCCTCAGCAAACTTCGGCAGTTGGCCGGTTCCATACATGGTCGATGCATTGACGATGTACGGCGTATAGCATTCAGTGTAGCCATGCTTCCGGGTGTGAAGATCAAGCATGAACTGCGCGAGGGCGCGGTGCAGGTGAGCGATCTCGCCCTTCATGAAGCAGAAACGGGAGCCGGAGAGCCTGGCCGCCGTATCGAAATCCATGCCAAGAGGACCAGCCACATCAACATGGTCCTTCACCGGGAAATCGAACTGGCGGGGAGTGCCCCAACGCCACTGTTCAACATTCGCACGGTCATCACGGCCAATCGGGCATTCCGGGTTCGGCAGATTCGGAACGCGCTGAAGCAGATTATTCAGCTTGTTGCGGATTTCACCGAGCTGTTTCTCGAGATCAGCAAGCTTTTCCGGCAGAGCGGCAGCTTCCTTCATCAGATCTTCTGCCGATTCGCCCGACTTCTTGGCCTGTCCGATCTGACGGGACAGGGAGTTACGCACAGCCTGCAGTTCTTCAGTCTTCGACTGAATCTCCTTACGCTCATTTTCAAGAGCGAGAAATTCTTTCTCAGGGAACTCAAAGTTGCGGGTCTTCAGCCGAGCAACCACTTCAGGCAGCTGTTTGCGCAGAAGATTGATGTCAATCATGGTGAAATCCTTTGGAAAACGAAAAGCAGAGCTGCAGTTCTGTTTTCCATTTACAAAATTGCAGCGTCACATAGGATCGGGACTAACCGATCTTATGTCATTCAATGTTGATCTGTTATTTTGCAACAGGAACCAAAAGGGTTCAAGTCTTGCGCCGCCCGCCCTTGCCTTCCCGCCAGGCCTCCTGATTGAGGTCGTGAAGATGCTGCATCTTTTCAGCTATCTTGATCTCAAGACCCCGTGGATTCGGGTGGTACCAGGTTCTGCCTTCAAGCCCCTCCGGCAAATAAATTTCGCCGGCCGCAAAAGCTCCCGGCTCATCGTGCGCATACCGATATCCATCACCATACCCAAGATCACTCATCAGCTTGGTCGGAGCATTCCTCAGATAGAAGGGCACGGGGCGCGTCTTATCCTGCTTGACGAACCGTCTCACCTCGTTAAAGGCGTTGTAGACCGCATTGCTTTTCGCAGCAATCGCGAGGTACACAATCGCCTGGGCAATAGCCAGTTCTCCTTCAGGAGATCCCAGACGCTCATAGATCTCGGCCGCTTCAAGCGCAAGCTGTGTCCCGCGGGGATCCGCAAGACTGATATCCTCGATCGCCATGCGGATTACCCGGCGAGCGATATATCGGGGATCACATCCGCCATCGAGCATCCGGGCAAACCAATAGAGAGCCGCATCAGGATCCGATCCGCGGACGGACTTGTGAAGTGCGCTGATCTGATCGTAAAAGAAATCACCGCCCTTATCAAAACGGCGCTGTGTCGCGGGGATGGATTTCCGAAGGAAGTCAGCATCGATTTCCGAGAGGTGGCGGGATGAAGCCATTTCCGCCGAAACCTCAAGCGCGTTCAGAAGACGTCTTGCGTCACCGTCAGCAAGCGCCGCATAGAGATCCTCCGCTTCCGGAGTGATCTTCAGATTCGGATATACCTTCTCCCGGGCACGGTGCAGGAGTTCCTTGACCTCATCCTCAGACAGGGCGTCCAGCGTGTAAACCGACGCGCGGGACAGCAGCGCGTTATTCACCTCAAAGGAGGGATTCTCCGTTGTCGCTCCGATAAAGATAAACAGACCTGACTCAACGTGAGGAAGAAAAGCGTCCTGCTGCGACTTATTGAAGCGATGAACCTCATCGACAAAAACCACTGTGGGCTCACCGGTCGCAGCCATATGCTCTTTCGCGGCTTCCACCGTTTCCCGGATTTCCTTCACTCCGGACAGAACCGCAGAAATAGAGATAAACGGGAGATTGAAGGCGTTCGCCATCAGTCGGGCAAGCGTGGTCTTACCGACTCCTGGCGGCCCCCACAGAATCATGGAGTGAGGATGCCCTGACTCAAATGCAGTGCGGAGAGGCATGCCGGGGCCCAGCAGATGCTTCTGTCCAATCACCTCGTCAATGGTTTTCGGGCGCATCCGTTCAGCCAGAGGCGGTTTTTCCACGCTTCGGCCATGGCCCGGTTTCGTTGATTCCTGGGCTGTCTGAGCCAATTCCGGCAACGTTGTGCCAAACAGATCTTGTGTCATGACAATGAGGGTATCACGGAAGGAAACAGATGAGGCGGCAGGGATAACAAAAAAGCTTCGGACCAGCGGTTCTGCCGGAGCCGAAGCTTTTTCAGTTGTTTTGTGAACGCTTTTTAAGCGCTGTGCCCTCCGAAACCGGAAACCAGAGACCTCAGTCGATCCAGATCGGTTTTCTTAATAAGGAGAAGGACGACACCAGCAGCGAGGGAAGCGAACCCGAGATAATTGGCGAAAGGCCAGATCAAACCAGCAACAAAACCCAAATACCCGAACCCGGCCAATCCAAGAGCTACCTGCATAGAGTGGATTGTCTTACGTTCGAAAATAGACACAAAATCACCTTAGATCTAATCAAGATTTTGTAATTATATCACACCATAAATGTGCCGTCCAGAGGGGTGGCAAAAGCATATTTAGTAGGTGTAAGCCCTCTAAAATCTTTTCAAGTTCAAAAACTGATTACAGCAATATTCCTGTGAGAGGATCTTTCATAACTTTATGAGGGTATCTGTAAGGGGATTAAAAAGTCGGGAGACGAGGCTGCGGTGGTCTCGTGGAGGCTTTTTGCTGGACCAGAAAAGAAAAGGAGGAGCGCAAGCTCCTCCTCTTCTTTTTTCCCCTGGTTTTCCAGACGCGCATAAAACAAAACCCTCGAAAGAAAAACTTTCGAGGGTCTTGAAAGGGGAGCCTGACAGTGACCTACTTTCACCGGAAATACAACCGACTATCATTGG
>NZ_CVTY01000003.1 GCF_001182045.1 Dakarella massiliensis
CTTGCATGTGTAAGGCATGCCGCCAGCGTTCAATCTGAGCCAGGATCAAACTCTTGAGTTCAATCACTGCTATTACTTCATTTGCTTCAGTTTCCTGAAGCGTCGCGCTCAAAATTATCGACTGGTATTTCTCAGAAGCTTTCGCTTCTGCATCATTCCATTCGTCTTTTCAAGCACCTGATTTTTTATGAGCTGAAGCTCTTCAAAACCAGATGCTCACGCTTATCGGTTCGTTATTCAGTTTTTAAAGATCGTCACTGCATCGCAGCGACAGGATGTGTATCTTACTCTCCCGATTTTAAAAATGCAAATATTTTTTTGCTCTGAAGTTGATTATTTCGATATTTTGCCATTAAGCATTTAATTTTTATTGAGAAAAAATTTAAAAAATTTTTTCTCAATTCACCCTATCCTTTCGGCCTAATAACGAAAAGCTTCAGAACAAAGGCCTGCTCGACTAAACTTTCCGTAACTTTCTGCTCATAGCTAGTAAATGGAGGCAGCATGCCCAATTATCCCCACCGCCCTTCAATCACGGCCGATGAAGCCAGGGCGCGCATTGATTCCCTGTGCCACGCGGTTTCTGAAACGGAACAGCTTCCGATTGCCGACGCTCTTGGCCGCGTTCTGGCAGAGGACGTAGCGAGCCCCGTTAATGTTCCTGAAGCAAACAATTCCGCAATGGATGGCTACGCGATGAGATTTGCCGATCTCAATGCTGATGGTTCAGGAACTCTGCGTGTTGTGGGAAAATCTTTTGCCGGCCACCCTTTTGAGGGTGAGCTGGGATCCGGAGAATGTATCCGGATTATGACCGGGGCAGTCGTCCCCGCCTCCTGTGACACCGTGATCCAGCAGGAGCTTTCCTCCGCTGACGGCGATACAGTCACTTTTGAAGCCGGCATCCGTCAGGGAGATAACGTTCGCCTGAAGGGGGAAGAGCTTGCGCTTGGCAAAGTGGCCCTCTCGAAGGGACTCCGTCTGACTCCCCCGCAGATCGGACTTCTCGCCACCCTTGGGATTCCCGCGGTCCGTGTGTTCAGAAAACCGGTTGTCGCTATTCTCGCGACCGGTGATGAACTGGTGCAGCCGGGCACCCCGCTGAAGGATGGTGAAATTTATGATTCCAACTCCTTCTCCCTTGAAGCCCTGGCAAAGAAAGCAGGCGCTGATGTCATCCGCGTTGGTATTGTGAAGGATTCCCCGGACGCTCTTCTCAGCGCTCTGGAAAAAGCTTTTACGGCTGATATCGTTCTGACGAGCGGCGGTGTCTCTGTCGGTGAGGCGGATTTCACCCGCTTTGTCGTCTCACACAGCGGCGAGATCTTCGATTGGGAAATCAATATGCGCCCGGGCCGCCCGATGGCAGTGGGTATGATCAGCGGCAAACCGCTCTTCTGCCTCCCGGGGAATCCGGTAGCAGCCGCGGTGACCTATCTTGAATACGCCCGTGCCGCTATTCGCAGAACCGGCGGTGAGGCCGGTGACCTTCGTCCCGTTACTCTGACCGCCGTCGCTGAAGGCCGCTTCAAAAAGCGCCTCGGCCGCTATGAAATGCAGCGGGGAATTTTCCGTATCAATGAAAACGGCGTCTGCGTGGTCAGGAGCACCGGAATGCAGTCCTCGGCGATGCTGACTTCGCTCTGCCGCGGAAACTGCATCGTCTGGCTGAATGCAGACCGCGACATTGTTCAGCCCGGGGAAACCGTACAGGTTCAGCCTTTCTTCGGTCTGTTTGATGTCTGATCAAGACTCCGCCAGGGCTGGGCAATCACCTTGCCCGACAGGCCCTGGCCTCGGCTTCCGGATTTATCCGGAAAGACCAGAATCGAGGTTTCACCTTTCGTCTCAACAACGGCATCGCCCCGCGCTTCAAGCGCAGCGGCATCCTTTGGATCAATCTGTGCTTCGACCACAACCTCGCCGCGCAGATTCACGATCCCTCTGAGACCAACCGAACAGACCTGGATGCCGCTGTATTTGCCATAGCTGATGCTTTCATGCTGATGACCGTGAAACAGCCACTTCACATGAAGATCCATTGCCAGCCGGTCAATCGCGGCGAAACCCTTCCGATGGCAGGACGGCGCCTCATGCGTCACGAGGATATCGGCGTGCTGACGGGACAGGTTTTCATAGACGGATGGGAAAATAGAGGACCGGTGACGTCTCGGCAGCCCCCCTCTCCACGTGTTGTTTTTTCCGACCCGGTGCAGGAAGGCTCCAACCGAGGCATAGTTCGGCTTTCCGTCCGGCATCCATATCTGCCCCCGGAACACGCCTCCAAGCCCGGCAATCCGAACCCCCTTCACATTGCCGACACGGCCGTGCAGGTTATGTGCCGCCAGCGGGCTCTTCCAGAGATTGTCATAAATCGCGTCAGAGTCGGTATCGTGATTCCCCGGAATCCACCAGATTTCCGTAAATGCCATGGCTTCGGCCAGCACTTCCTCAAGCGGCTTTGATGGCTGAAGATCTCCGAGAATCACCATGGCCGCCGGCTTATAGTCTCTTGCCGCGGACAGAATCTGGGAAAACTCTCCATGTGGATCGCCGCAGAAAAAGATCTCCGGCAGCTCCTGCTTCTTTCTCTGTTTCTGAGGACGGTGTCCGTGACGGCGTTTCTGCTCTTCTGTCATGATGCGTTCTCCAGAAAAGCAGCGAGCCCTCTCTGCGATACGAAATGAGTCCGGGTCTGAAGCTCTCGGGCTGACATGATGCGATCAACCGGAAGCAGAGCAAGCGCGGAAGCCTCATGCATCCAGACAGCAAGCAGCCAGCCGATTCTGCGGGAAATCAACCGAAGCGGGGAAATTTCAAGCGAACGGACGCCTGGCGTCACGGAAACCGAGAGACGACGCTGAGAAACCAGGGCATGCCCCACGGTTTCAAAAACGCCGGCATCCGGAAGCGATTCCGGTTCTTCCTCGAGAATCACGCGTTTCAGAAGCTCTTTCCTTTCTCTGTCACCAGAGCCGAGCTTCATATAAATCCGGGCAAGTTCCGCCCGTGCCTCTGTCTCAGTAAGACGAGAAAAGGCACCGCTGTCTAGCAATCGGCGAAGCGACTTATAGCCGGCGAGAAGGACCGGCAGTTCAGAGGGCGAAAACCAGAGATGCGGAAGCGCCGCTTCCGCAGGAACACGGGCCGGCTCTCCGCTGCTCTCACTTCCATAGCGGTAGCCGTTCTTTTTCCGTGAATAAACAATAGGAAAGCCCAGCTTCCCTCGCATATACTTCAGGTCACGCCTGAGAGTCGGAATACTGCTCCCAGTCGCACGGAGCAGACCCTCCAGGGGGACGATGCCGTCCGACTGAATGGCCTGATCAATGCGCTGGACGCGCATGTTGAAATCCATCAAGGACCCCCAGCAACGGATCAAGGGGCACGAGGCCCATCGACCCTTAATTCTTAAGATTCTTTGATTATAAGAATATTGCGGGGATTCTCGTGAAAAACTGCGCTTTTACTGACGGAGAATTTCCGCCCCTTTCGGAGGACGGAATTCAAACGCTGAGCTGCTGATTGAAGGATTCTTTTTCATATCAGACATATGAAGCGTAATCGTCTGTCCGAACGAATCTTTAAGCGTCATCGCGGCAGGAAGACCATCCCGGAATCCGATGCGAATATCAGTGAAACTCGTATCGTGCAGCTTAGGCACTGCGTCGATCCACTCAAGCCCATCCTTCGTACCGGCATCCTTCACCGTGAAATCGCGCCGGAAATCATTGTTTCCGAAAAGAATGGCAGCCGGGCTTGAAGGCATGGAGGAAGCAATTGCCTTCACCGTTACCTGTCTCAGATCCGGATCCCAGACAGAAATCGTCCGGCCGTTGCAGTAAATGCCCTGCTCGTAGGGCTTTTCATAATTCCAGACAAACTTTCCCGGTCTCTGGAATTTGAATACCCCGGACATGGTCTGCCCGGTCTTTCCCTTCCGGTCTGCGGTCACCTGGGAAAAAGAACCGCTCGCGGAATGCGTCCCCTTCAGGAACGCCGCAAGCTGCTCCGTTCCGGAGGCCAGCGAAGGAATAGAAAAACTTCCGAGAAGCAATGCGGAGGCAAGCGCCGCACACGCTTTTTTTTGCATCTGGTTCTGTCCCAATCAATAGTGAAGCCTGACGGCCTCTTCTTTCTCCTCAACATTCCTGTAAAGGAGTTCGCCGTCGGAAAGCGTCTCTGCCCCAACCGCCATCAGCGCCATGACAGAATCACGGCGGCTCGGCACCCGGAGGCAGACACGATCACCCACTTCAGCTTTCAGGAGCGCCGGCAGTCCTTCGGGAGCCGGATTCTGCGTGCAGACATACGGAAGCATGCCGCAGGCTCTTCCATACCGCGCCGCATAGCAGAGCTTATCGAGGAAAGTGTGCCCAAGACGGGATACCGTCCCCGGAAGATCTTCAATGAAGAACATCCGGAAAGGCAGCAGATCTCGCCCCGCAGAAGCGGACGCCGCGTTGTAATGCGGGAGGTTATTGGATCCAGCCTCATGCATCAGGTCAAAGCGGCGGTTCTGTTCCTCGACAAAGGTTTCAAGCTGAGAAAAAATCTCATCCGGTTCGGAAACCACGGTCACATCCTTCCGTCCCTCGGCCCAGGCGGGCAGCGTCTGACCGGGCCAGATGAGCTCGGCGTTTCCGATGCACTCCTGATGGAAAAGACTCTCCAGCTGAGCCGATGCGAGCGCCCGCAGAGCCTCCGCGTCAGAGCCCGAGGCGATGATTCCATGGCTCTCATGAAGAGCCAGCGGCCAGACGGCGCCGGAATCGGTCCGCCCAAGCACGAGCCTGAAGCTGTATCGGTTCAAATCTACCTGAGAAGGTTCTGTCATATTGCAAATTTCCGTTACGGTTGATGAGAGACTGCGCAGAGTCTCTGGTTAATCCGGTCCAACAGGGGTGAGAATCGTACGCTTTCCTGAGGAATCAGGGGCAGACACAATGCCCGCTTTTTCCATCGCTTCGATCAGATTGGCCGCACGGTTGTACCCAATCGAAAGATGACGCTGAACGGACGAAATCGTCGGCCGCTTGGTGGAAAGCACAATCTCAACCGCCTTGTCGTAAAGAGCATCCGACTCGCCACCATTCTGTGTGGGACCTGCTTCCGGCTCCACCTTCTCCATGACATCATCCACATACTCGGGGCTGCCGTACTTCTTCAGTTCCGCCACCGCGCTGTCCACGTCATGGTCTGAAACATAGCAGCCCTGCAGACGCACCATGGAGCTCATACCAGGGACGCGGAACAGCATGTCACCGTTTCCGATCAGGTTCTCCGCTCCCGGCTCACCCATAATTACCTGCGAGTCGTAGCGGGTTACCACCTGGAACGCGATATGAGCCGGAATGTTCGCCTTGATCAGCGGAGTCACCACGTCGGTGCTCGGCCTCTGGGTCGCAAGGATCAGATGAATACCAGCCGCGCGGGCTTTCTGAGCGAGACTCGTGATGAGAACTTCGACCTCACGGCGGGAACCGACCAGAATCAGATCAGCAAGCTCATCTACCACAACCACAATGTAGGGCCAGGGTTTCAGCTCTTCCATCTCATCGGGGTTGGAGGCAGAAGGCACTGAGAGCGGGCGGCCCTGCTCCTCGGCTTCCTTCACCTTTTCATTGAACGCTTCAAACCGCTTGACGCCGACACGGCGCATAAGCGAATAGCGGCGGTTCATTTCCCGGGTCAGCCACTGCAGAGCGTTTACAGCCTTGCTCATATCTGTCACCACCGGGCAGAGCAGATTCGGGATTCCCTCGTAAGGAGAAAATTCCACCATCTTAGGATCGATCATCACGAAGCGGACTTCGTCCGGAGTGCTGCGGTAGAGGATCGACAGAATCATGGCATTGATGCCGACTGACTTCCCGGAACCGGTCGTACCGGCAACCAGCAGATGCGGCATCTTCGCGAGATCAACCACATAAGGGTTGCCCGCGATATCTTTGCCAAGCGCAAGGGAGAGCTTCGACTTTGAGTTTGTGAATTCCTCGGACGCAAGAATCTCGGAAATCCTGACCGTCTGGCGATTGGCGCTTGGCATTTCCAGCCCCATGCTCGTCGTACCGGGAAGGCTCATCACGATTCGGAGATTACCGACACCGAGGGCCCGCCCAAGATCATCACAGACATCCGCGATACGGGATCCTTTCACGCCTTCCCCTGGCTGAATTTCAAACTGGGTGATCACGGGCCCCGGGCGGGCGGCAACCACCGCAGCATCAATACCAAAACTCTTCAGTTTCGACTCAATCAGACGGCAGGTGAGCGCAAGGGAGTCCTCATCCACCGTATCCACTTCCGGATCCGGAGGATCGAGTACAGAGAGCGGGAATCTCGGACCAGCCGGAAGATCAGTCCTGAGAGGAATGGGGGCGGAGGGCCTGGACGCCGGGCGCTTCGGAGCCTCTGCTGCAGGAGATTCATCCGCGTCGCCAGCGGCGTCCTCGTGCTCAGTCTCAGGCGTCGCTGCTGCCGGCGCCTTTTCAATACTCACTTCGTGCTTCACCGGGAGGGTCTCAGAACTCTTTTCCTGACGCACCTGTTCACCGATCCGACGGTCTTCAGCCTCTGCTCTGCGGATTGAACCCCAGTGAAGAATCGTGTCAATCACAGTACCGATCCGTTCACAGATATCCATCCAGGAAAAGCGGAACAGCAGCGAGGCACCCAGGATGACCATCACAAGGAAAACCGCCATCGCGGGATAGACACCGATCGTGTGAACAATCGGGCGGCTGAAGAAATGCCCCACGACGCCGCCCGGTCCCGCGGGAAGCAAACCATAGACTCCAAGCTCAAGGAACCGCTCAAGGCAGCAGGAACCAAACATCAGGCAGACGAAGCCGATGATGCTGACGATCCAGGACAGACCGCGCTCCTGCTCCCGGACTTTATCTGAACGCCTCGATCCGAGAGCAAGCGACAGAAGCGAAAACACCCCCGTCACTACCAGCCACCAGGAGGACACCCCGAACATATAGATCAAGGCATCCGAGATCCAGGCTCCGGTCCGGCCAAGCCAGTTTTCCACCTGATCGACGTGCATGGAAATCGAAAAACCGGGGTCTGCCGGGCTGTAGGTTGCCAGCGCAACGGTGAGCAGCAGGATCAGTACGGCTATCACGAGCCAGATCGCCCCGCGGCTGATCCGCGTGAGGAAACGTCTCACTCCGGTGAAATCTCTCCGCTTCGGTGCCTCCGTCTGCTTCATAGACTGTCTGAGATACGGACGGACGACCGGAGCGCGGCGCCTTTTCACACTGGTGGAAGGTGAAGGATTCTTAGTCATGGGTGCCATTATATGAAAGCGCAGGGCGGAGAAATTTTGCCATTTTCCCCCAAGGCGCCTCTCCTGAAAAGCGGGCTTTAATTAACATACAGAAAAATGCGTGCCATTTACAGGAACACAAAATGACTTCTTCTCTGCATAGCCCCGTTATTATCCTTGGTTCAGGCCCTGCGGGCTGGACCGCCGCGATTTATGCTGCCCGGGCGGGGCTGAATCCCACCCTGATCACCGGTCTTGAAGCCGGGGGGCAGCTTACTACGACAAACGAAGTCGACAACTGGCCGGGTGCCGTTGAAGGTATTTTCGGCACTGAGCTGATGGATCGGATGGCGAAGCACGCTGAGCGCTTCGGCACCAAAGTGGTGAATGATGTCATCACCTCGGCTGATCTGTCCGCCAAGCCCTTTGCCCTTACCGGCACCCAGGGTGTCTACACGGCTGACGCGGTCATCATCGCGACAGGCGCCTCTGCCCGGTACCTCGGTCTTCCGAGCGAAACCGCGTTCCGCGGCAAGGGAGTCTCCGCCTGCGCGACCTGCGACGGGTTCTTCTACCGCAAGAAGCCTGTCGCGGTCGTTGGCGGCGGAAGCTCTGCCTGCAGTGAAGCGCTCTACCTGTCGAACATCGCTTCTGTCGTGCATCTCGTTCACCGCCGGGACACCTTCCGCGCGGAATCAATTGAGGTCGCCCGGATTATGAAAGCCGTGGAGGAAGGAAAGATCGTCCTTCATCTGGAGCGTGAAGTGGATGAAGTGCTCGGCGATAAGATGGGCGTTACCGGCCTCAGGCTTCGCAGCACGGGAACCGGTGAAACCGAAGAAATCAAGGTGGACGGCGTCTTCATCGCAATCGGTCACAAGCCGAACACCGATATCTTCGCCGGACAGCTCGCGCTTGAAAACGGATATATTGTCACGGGCCGCGGCACTGACGCGAAGACCGCAACGTCAGTCCCCGGAGTCTTTGCCGCGGGCGACGTGCAGGATCCGGTTTATGCCCAGGCCATCACTTCGGCAGGGACCGGCTGCATGGCCGCGCTCGACGCACAGAAGTGGCTTGAGGCGCTCGACCGCTAAAATCGCAACACCGTCCGGTTAGGTTTAAGGCATCAGAATGACAACACTCAGCAGTTTTCAGGATCTGAAAAAAATTGGCAAGGAGCTTGAGGAGAAAGCCCGCGCCGCAGAGGAAGAGCGCAAGCGCGCCCAGGCTTTGAAAGAAAAGCAGGCGCGTGACGCCCAGACGTTTGCGTCAGCCATGTCCAATATGGGCGTGGAGCCGATCCGGACGAAAAAGCGTGCGGAGCTTCCTCACCCGAAACCCGCGCCGATTCCGCGTCAGACCCAGGCTGAGCATAAGGCAGTGCTTCAGGCTTCCATCTCGGACGATGTTGATCCCCTCACCTTCCTGCAGAGTGAGGATGGCTGCTGCTTCTGGCGGGACGGTCTGCCGCCGGATATCTGCAAAAAACTGCGCCGCGGTGACTGGACTGTGCAGAACCATATTGATCTCCACGGTCTTCGGGTGGATCCGGCGCGGGAAGCCGTCATGCAATTCCTTAAGGCCTCGCAGAAATCCGGAGCCCGCTGCGTCCGTATCGTGCATGGGAAAGGGTATGGAAGTGAGGGCGGCCACTCGGTGCTGAAGGAAAAGGTGCGTCGGTGGCTGAAGCAGTGTGACTGCGTAATGGCGTTTGCCGAAGCCCAGGAAATAGACGGCGGATCCGGCGCCCTGATCGTGCTTCTGAAGGGAGTCGCGCACGCACCGTACTCGGCTCCGAGACCGTAAGGACGGATACCGTCAGAACATGCTGCTTTTCTCCATTATCGCGGCCTGCCTTCTTGCGACCGTCATTGCGATTGTCACAGCGTATTCGCTGAACGGCCGCATTCTGGATCGCTGGGGCGCAGGTCTCTCCTGCGTTTCCACCGGTCTTCTCCTTACACTCGCCTTCACTCACCTGCTGCCTGAGGCGTTCGAGCACGCCGCGGAGCCCCGTCATATCGGCATCGCGCTCTGGGCAGCCTGCGTCCTGCTTTTTACGCTTGAGCAGATTTTCGATCTGCATCACCACAGCCACGGCTGCGAGGAGCCGATGGCCGGCTCTCTCCGGATCCGCGGGGTCTGGCCGATCGTGATCGGGGACTCGCTGCATACGTTTACGGACGGCATCGTGATCGCGAGTTCGTTTCTTGTCTCGCCGCACCTCGGCTGGGCCATTACGGCGGGCATTCTCCTTCACGAGCTGCCGCAGGAGGTCGGTGACTTTGTGCTGCTCACCCGCTCCGGACTCAGCCGGGAAAAAGCCTTCCGGCTGCTGCTCCTTGCGGGCGCCTCTGCTGCAACCGGCGGCCTTCTCGGCTACCTGGTTCTTGACTGGATCCGCGGGATGCTCCCCTATGCGCTCGCGCTGTCCGCGGCAAGCTTCCTCTACATCTCCATGTGCGAACTGATTCCGAGGCTCGCGGTGGAGGGAGGCGGACACAGAGCCTTCCGGAACCGCATTCTGCTTTTCGGACTGGGTTCAGTCATTGCTTTCCTGATCGGGCTCGAACACTGACCCAAAATCGAAAAAGGGCGCCTTCGAAAGAGGCGCCCTTTCTGCTGCCTGGCGGCAGCGCACAGCTCTCAGTCTGATCAGACCGCCGCGTCCCCGGTTTCACCCGTACGGATGCGGATAACCTGCTCGAGCGAGCTCACAAAAATCTTGCCGTCACCGATCTTGCCCGTGTAGGCCGCTTTCTGGATCGCTTCAACGCAGGTGTCACAGAGATCATCCGACACCACGGTTTCAATCTTCACCTTGGGAAGGAAGTCAACAATGTACTCAGCTCCGCGGTAGAGCTCCGTGTGGCCCTTCTGGCGGCCGAATCCCTTTACCTCCGTGACCGTAAGCCCGGAGATCCCCAGATCCGCCAGAGCCTCCCGGACTTCATCAAGCTTGAACGGTTTGATGATCGCGACAATCTGTTTCATCTTTCCCTATCCTTTTTTGGAATGCTGACAAATTAGAAATTAACTTTCCCCGTGATGGGATACCGCCAGTCGCGGCCGAACCCCACAGGCGAGATTCTCGGACCGGTCGGGCTCTGACGGCGTTTGTATTCAGAGCGGTGGATCATGGTGATTATGCGCTTTACCGTCTCAGGATTCATCCCATCAAGACGCGCGATGTCTCCCGGAGCCATACGCTTCTCAACATAGCTTTCGATGATCCGGTCAAGCACCGGGTAGGGCGGAAGCGAGTCCTCATCCTTCTGCCCTTCGCGTAGCTCAGCGGATGGAGCCCGGGTGAGAATCCGCTCGGGTATCACAGGATTCTTCCGGTTTCTCCAGGCGCAGAGCCGGTAAACCCGTGTTTTCAGCACATCGCGGATCAGCGCAAAGCCGCCCGCGAGGTCACCGTAAAGGGTCGAATAGCCAACCGCGCTTTCGCTCTTATTCCCGGTCGTGAGAACGAGGGCTCCGGTCTTATTGGAAAGCGCCATCAGGATCATGCCGCGGATCCGGGCCTGAAGATTCTCTTCAGTCACATCCCACGGACGCCCTTCGAAGTAAGGGGTAAGCATCGTCATGTACTGATTGAAGACGCTGCTGATCGCGATGACGTCGTAGCGGACTCCCAGCGTGCGGGCGAGTTTCTCCGCATCTTCGAGGCTGATATCTGCCGTGTATTCTGTCGGCATCATGACAGCGCGGACCCGGTCCGGTCCCAGTGCGTCCGCGGCGATCGCGAGAGTCAGCGCGGAATCGACGCCGCCCGAAAGTCCAAGAATCACGCCCGGGAACCGGTTCTTCCCCACATAGTCCTGAACCGCAAGCATCAGGGCGCGGTAGACCGATTCATCCTCTTCAAGCGGCTCTGACGGAGCGGCATCAGAGAGGATCCGGCCGCCCGGCGAGAAAACCGCTTCGCCGCGCGCTTCTCGGAACTCAGGAAGCCGGCTGATCACAGTGCCGTCACCATCCAATACAAAACTGCCGCCATCAAAGACAAGCTCATCCTGGCCGCCCACCATATTGACGTACACCGCGGGAAGACCGGTCGGCGTGAGGCAGTTACGGGCGGTCTTCAGCCGTTCAGATGCCTTTCCGACAGAGAAAGGCGACGCGTTGATGGAAAGGAGCACTTCAGCCCCCGCGGCCTTGGCTTCCGCAGCGGGATCCGGGTACCACCCGTCCTCGCAGATCAGAATGCCGAACCGGACACCGCCCGCCGCAAAGACAAGAGCGCCTTCCCCCGGAGCAAAAAGCCGGGGCTCGTCAAACACGCCGTATTCCGGCAGGTGATGCTTCAGATAAAAGGACTCAGCCTCGCCATTCCGGAGCAGAACCGCGGCGTTATAGGTTTTCCCGTCTTTCTGGATCGGAGTGCCGACAATGACCGCGAGATCCGTGAGATCACGGAGGTCAGAGGCAAGCTTCCGGACCGCGTCGCTGCAGGAAGCGAGAAACTCCTTTCTCGACACCCAGTCTTCAGGCGGATAACCGCAGATTGAGAGCTCAGGCGTCACGAGAACCGAGGCGCCGGAGGCCGCGGCTTCCCTCGCTTCAGTCAGTATTCTGGCGGCATTCCCCGCGATATCACCCACCATCGGATTGATCTGGGCGAAAACCACTTTTGCCTGCATTTCAATTGATCCTTTCTGAGAAAAAGCCGTTTGCCGGAGTTCTTCGGCCGATATCAGCCGAGTCCCTCCGCACAGGCGATCACGTTCTTCTCGACTTCGTCATCGATCGGAGAGGACATCCGCACGAGATGGAATCCCGCCTCGAGCACCTTTGATTCGCTTCTCGGGTGAATCACCACGGCGGCACCCGAAGTGATCCACTCCCAGGCCCCCTCCACCGGATGCACGGCCCGGAGAAGCGACACGATCGCCTCCGAACTTGTGATGTAGGTCACCGGGGCCGGTCCTTTCATCGCCTCCCGGAGCTCATCCTCCTGCAGCACTGTGAGCTGCAGCGGGAGCCGTTCATAGCACATCAGTTTCTGCACATCGGCGCCTTCCGAGAGGAGCTCTTCTGAAAGCCACTCGCGTCCGGTCTGCCCGCGGCAGATCAGCACCCGGGAAGGAATGCCCCGCTTCCGGAGCTCCGCCATCAGCGCTTCGCTTCCGGAGTGCGCGGCGTCACCCGCCGGATATATGATCGGCACGGACTCCCCCCAGGCCGCGCGGGCAACCCGAGCGGTTCCCTCTCCCACCGTGGCAAGCGTCACGTGAGACGGCCAGTGATCCACCCAGTGAGCCACCGCGGCCACCGAGGCCGGACTCACCAGCAGCACGAGATCAATATCCGAAAGGTCGGAAAAACGCTTCACAACGGGCGTCTCGTCCTCCGGCAGCCTGATCGTAAAGGCGGGCCAGGCGAACGTCCTGAAGCCGAGCTTCGAGAACCGGAGGGCAAGCCTCTGATTCACCGCCCCGGTCCTCGTCAGGATCACAGGGTGCTGCTTCAGTTGAGTCTCCGTCATGAACCGAGCACCTCCTTCAGAATCCGTTCAGCGCCCTTCGCGCGGAGGGCTTCAAGCACTTCAGCCGCCACATCGAGCGGCGACTCCATCGGACCGCGGGCTTCGGCAAACACCGCTTCGCCCGTGTGATGATTGCCGACCATGGCGCGGAGCCAGATCCGGCCGTCGGACTCGGGGACAGCGTAGGCCGCGAGCGGCACCTGGCAGGAGCCGCCGAGAGACCGCGACACTTCACGCTCCGCCGCGGTGCAGGCCCGGACTTCGGGCGAATTGATAAAGGAAACGAGAGAGAGCGTCTTTTCGTCTCCCTCACGCACCTCGATGCCAAGCGCTCCCTGCCCGGGGGACGGCAGGCTCACCGAAGCATCGATCACAGTGCGGATCCGGTCACCGAACCCCAGCCGCTTGAGACCGGCGGACGCCATGATGAGCGCGTCAAACTGGCCTTCATCAAGCTTACGAAGACGCGTTCCGACGTTACCCCGGACCGGCTTCACAACCAGCTTCGGGTAGTGGCTTCGGATCATGAGTTCCCGTCTCAGCGAAGCGGTGCCGACAACCGCGCCGTCCGGCATTTCATCGAGACCCGCGTACTTCGGGCTCACGAAGGCGTCGCGGGGATCCTCACGCTCGGAGACCGCGCCGAGCACGAAGCCCTCGGAAAGCTCCATCGGCACATCCTTCAGCGAGTGGACCGCGATGTCAGCCTTTCCCTTCCGCATCGTTTCCTCGAGCTCGACCACGAAAAGCCCTTTCCCGCCGATCTTCGAGAGAGTCTTATCGAGGATCTGGTCACCCTTCGTCGTCATGCCGAGAAGTTCGACCGTCATGCCTTCATAACGGTTTTCAAGAAGAGCCTTCACATGCTCCGCCTGCCAGAGCGCAAGCGGGCTTTCGCGTGTCGCGATCACGCAGCGAGAATTATCCGACATCAGTGTCCTGCCTTTGTATGTAATCAGAGACCGGACCGTGCGCTCTGCCGCACCGTACCCGGTCAGGTGCTCCGATTGTATCAGCGGGACAGAAGCTGATCCTTAAATGACGCGATGCGGTGCCGAAAAAAGGAGCATTCAGGCGCGCTCTGCCCGGCAATCGAAGTAAAATTACGTTTTTCCTCCAAATTAATGACGTTGGTCATGGCAAATACGAACGACTCTTCTGATCCGCTGCACGCGAAAAACAAGGCCTGGTCGGGCCGCTTCTCCGAACCTGTCGCAGACTTCGTGCTGCGATATACCGCTTCGGTGAATTTCGATAAACGGATGGCGAAAGCCGATATCAATGGTTCTCTCGCCCACGCTGCCATGCTGGAAAAGGCCGGTGTGATTTCCGAACAGGATCTCGCCGATATCCGCCGCGGCATGAAGCAGATCAGTGAGGAAATTGCCGGAGGCAAGTTCGAGTGGCAGCTCGCCCTCGAAGACGTGCATCTCAATATCGAAGCCCGTCTGACGTCCCTGATCGGCGACGCCGGCAAGCGTCTCCACACCGGACGCTCCCGTAACGACCAGGTCGCGACTGACCTCCGTCTCTACCTCCGGGACGAAATCGACGGCATCGTCGCGCAGCTGAATGAACTGCAGAAGGTGCTCGTGCGCGTGGCGGAGAAGGAGTCCGACACGGTGATGCCGGGCTTCACCCACATGCAGGTCGCGCAGCCGGTCACCTTCGGTCACCACATGCTCGCCTACGTCGAAATGTTCGAGCGCGACCACGAACGCATGCTTGACCTTCGGCACCGCGTGAACCGTTCGCCGCTTGGCGCCGCCGCTCTCGCCGGCACCACCTATCCGATCGACCGTGAGTACACGGCTGAGCTTCTCGGGTTCGAAGGCGTCATGCAGAATTCGCTTGACGCGGTTTCTGACCGCGACTACGGCGTGGAATTCCTCGCCGCGGCCAGCCTCATCATGATTCACATCTCGAGGCTCTCCGAAGAGCTCGTCTACTGGATGAGCCAGCGTTTCAACTTCATTCACCTGCCGGACCGCTTCACGACGGGCTCTTCGATCATGCCGCAGAAGAAGAACCCGGACGTTCCCGAAACGTCCCGCGGCAAGGCTGCCCGTGTGATCGGCGAACTCTGCGCGTTCTGCGTGCTGCTGAAGGGCCTGCCCCTCGCCTACAACAAGGACCTGCAGGAGGACAAGGAACCGATTTTCGACGCGATCGACACGGTGCGCGACACGCTCCACGCCTTCATCGAGATGATGCCGGGCGTCGAACCCCAGCGTGATGTGCTCCGCGAAGCCTGCCACGCGGGCTATCCGACGGCGACCGACCTCGCTGACTACCTCGTCCGCAAGGGCGTGCCGTTCCGCTCCGCCCACGACATCGTGGGGCAGATCGTCCGCGCCGCGGTTGAAATGAAGTGCGGCCTCCACGAGATGCCGCTTGAGAAGCTGCAGTCCTTCAGCGACAAGATCGGTGAGGACGTTTATGACAGCCTCACGCTTGAAGGCGCTCTCAAGGCCCGCAACCACACGGGCGGCACGGCGCCTGCGCAGGTGCTCCGTCAGGTCGGTCTCTGGAAGGACCTCTTCGCCCGCCGCGAAAAAGATCCTTCGGCCGGTGAATATTCAAAGTAAACTGTTGTTCCGGGGAAACTTCGGGCGGACCTCCGCCTGATGAACACACCGCCTTCCGGAGTCTTTCCCAAGGCGGTGTTTCTGTTTCTTCAATTCAAGATTTTTTAAGAGGCGCAATACATGCAGATCATGGTCAGAGATGCCTACGCTTTCGGTGACGACGGCGAGGAAGAGTACGACGGCCCCAGCAAGTCTGAAGTAAAGCGCCAGCTGCTTGCCCTTCAGGATCTCGGCAAACAGCTGACCGCTATGCCGCAGGAAACCCTTTCAAATCTCTCTCTCCCGGACGACGTGCTGAGGGAAGTGCAGGAGTTCCAGCGCATCAAGACCTTCAAGGCGAAGCAGCGTCAGATTCAGCATATCGGGAAACTGCTCCGGCAGGCCGACGCGGACGCGATCCGGAAGGCTATCGCTGACGTCAAGGGACAGAGCGCCGGCATGGTGGCGCTGCAGCATCGCTGCGAGAAACTGCGCGACGAACTGATCGCGTCAGACGAGCCACTGACGGCCTTTGTTTCCTCACACCCTGATGTGGACCTTCAGAGCCTGCGTCAGACGATCCGCATGGCGCGGCGCGAAGCCGCGAAGGAAGATCCCGCGAAACGGAACCCGAAGTTCCAGCGCGAACTCTTCCGCGTGCTGCGTGAGGCGCTGCTTCCGGAATTCCAGAGCAGCCCGGAAAAAACCGGTGACACCGCCGGGGAGGATGAGGCATGAGTGACAGGGATGAAGAAGGCATTCTGATCGGTCTCGTTTCGGTTTCTGACCGGGCGAGCAGCGGCGTTTATGAGGACAAGGGCATTCCGGCTCTGCGCGAATGGTGCACTGCCGCGATCGAGACTCCGGTCCGCTTCGCGGAGCGCCTGATTCCGGATGACCGCTACACGATCGAAAAGACGCTGACCGAACTGGTTGACGATGAAAAATGCGACCTCGTTCTCACGACCGGCGGCACGGGCCCCTCGCGCCGCGACGTGACGCCTGAAGCCACGCTCGCCGTGGCGACCCGCGAGCTCCCCGGATTCGGCGAGCAGATGCGGGCGATCTCGCTTAAATTCGTCCCGACCGCGATCCTGTCGCGCCAGGTCGGCGCGCTTCGTGAAATACCGGATCACGCTGCCCTCATCATCAATCTGCCCGGCCAGCCGAAGGCTATCGCGGAGACCCTCGGAGGCCTTCGGGATGAAGACGGGAAGGTGATTGTTCCCGGCATTTTTGCCGCGGTTCCCTACTGCATCGATCTGATCGGCGGTCCGTGGGTGGACACGCGTCCTGAGGTCTGCAAGGCTTTCCGTCCGAAATCCGCTCTGAAGGCGCGAGAGGAGGCTCTGAAGGCCGCGGCCGAAAAGGCTGCCGCTGACGCACCGGAAAAAACAGAAGCGCCCCAGGCTCCGGAAAAGGAGCCTGAAGCAGAATCCCGCCAGACGGCCGCCTTTGTGGATCCGGCGCCCGTTCGGATTCCCGGAAACCGGAACGCTGTTCCGGAACCTCCGGCGTCTGACCTTGAAACCGTTGTGATTGAGCCCGCCGATACCCGTCTTCCCCCTCCCTGCACCGTCGTGTGGCTGGGTGGCATGGGGGTCGACATTCATGACTTCTCGGATCTGCCTTCCGAAATCGAGCAGCTTGGCGGCCCTGCCGCCCGGTACGTGATGGTGAACGCGCCGGAGATGCAGCTCTCCATGGATCCCTCGAACCCTCTCCGTGCCTGGTACGACCTGCCAGGTCGGAATCTGATTGATTACGAGGATGAGGAAGGCGTCCGGATAAGCGCCCGCCGCATCAGCCGCCTGATCGACTCGATCGCGGCCCGCGGCATGCCGCGGCAGAGAATTTTCCTCGCGGGCTTCTCGCAGGGCGGCTCGATGGCGCTCTTCACCGGGCTCCGCGAAGAGCTCTCGATAGCCGGAATCATTTCGCTCTCCGGATGCCTGCCGCTCGCGGGCCGTATCGCTGATGAAATCCGCCCGGGCGGTCTCGCCACGCCGGTCTTTATGGGGAACGGTGACTTCGATGAAATCGTGCCGATTCCGGTCGCGCAGCAGTCGCTTCAGGCGATCAGCCGCGCTGGCGCCGCGGTCTCCTGGCGCGACTATCCGACCGAGCACACGCTGAGCGGCGAAGCGCTCCGCGACACCGCGCTCTTCATGCGCCGTGTCCTTGGGGGAAAGCGCTGATCAGGAACCCCGGTTCTGACGCCGCGTAAAAGCGAAAAACCTCTGTTCTATCAAAGGAACAGAGGTTTTTTTATGGTCTCGATCATGTTCATCGCTCCGCACACCTCCTATTGACTAGTTCGTTCGAATTACATAGAATCCGTTTTCAGTTGGGAGACGAATTCGAATAAAAATAAGAAAAAACCGAGCATTTAGGAGAGTTGCATGAAGTTCCGTACTTTTGCAACCGCACTTCTGGCCGGAGTTTTTCTCGCATCACCCGTTCTCGCGGCCGATCAGCACTTTCTCGCTGACCGCCATGTAGCGAAGGGGGTGAAATGCGAGTCCTGTCACAATCCTGGAGCGCCCAGCTCCAAAAACGTCACGCCGCAGAACTGCCTCAAGTGTCATGGCGGAAGCTATGAAAAGCTTGCCGAGCAGACAGCCGGCGGCGATATCAATTACCACAACACGCACCTTGGCCCCATTGCCTGCACCGAGTGCCATCAGGGACATAAGCCCCCGAAGCTCGTCTGCGACCAGTGCCATGAGTTTTCCGTGAAAGTTCCGTAATCGTTTTTTGCTGACTCCCACTCCAGGAGAAAAATTATGAATTTCAACCGCAGAAATCTGCTTAAGGGCGGTGCTGCCGCCGTCGCGTCCCTTCCGTTTGCCAGCGCTATCGCGAAACCCTATTCCAAGGACATCCACTGGGATAAGGAAACCGATGTTCTCATGGTCGGCTACGGCGGAGCCGGCGCCTGTGCCGCTATCACAGCGCATGACGCGGGCGCGAAGGTGCTGATCGTCGAAAAGATGAAGGAGGGCGGCGGCAACACCGCGGTTTCCTCCGGCGGCTTCATGATCCCGAAGAACGAAGCTGACGCTCTCACCTATCTCAACGCGACGTATGACTTCGCGGATTCGGAAAAGGATCCTGAACTTCTCAAGGTCTTCTGCAAGGAGATCATGGGCGTGAAGAGCTTTATGGAAGGGCTTAAGCCTGGCACCAAGCTCTGGGTTTACGGCCACGCCGGTTTCCAGAATCTGAAGGGCTGGGAAGCGATCGACAAGTGGCGCGTCCGCGGCAAGAAGCGCGGCGGCGACTGCCTCTTTGAACTCTACCGCTACGCCGTCGAAGAAAACCGCCACATTCCGATCATGCTGAACACCGCCGTGAAACAGCTGATCAAGAACGGCGACGAAGTGGTCGGCGTTGTCGCGGTGGCTGACGGCAAGGAAATCAACATCAAGGCGAAGCGCGCCGTGATCCTGGCCTGCGGCGGCTATGAGTTTGATCAGGAGTCCCTCACCACTTTCGCCCAGGGCCACAAGTTCCACGCTCTCGGCAACCCGGGCAACACCGGTGACGGCGTCC
Source organism: Dakarella massiliensis (assembly GCF_001182045.1). Lineage (GTDB taxonomy): Bacteria > Pseudomonadota > Gammaproteobacteria > Burkholderiales > Burkholderiaceae_F > Mesosutterella > Mesosutterella massiliensis. The sequence continues at coordinate 18,896 of NZ_CVTY01000003.1, forward strand.
GCCTCGCGCAGTCTGCCGGCGCCCGCCTCTGGCACATGACCGCCTACTCCTGCCCGCTCGGCTGCGAGCTCCCGGGCTGCAAGGCTGCCATGCAGATTCAGATGATGTCGCCTTCCTTCATCTGGGTGGATCAGGACGGCAAGCGCTTCTGCGACGAGTTCTCGGCTGACGGCCACACCCGCGCCTACATGGTGAACCGTTTTGACCCGATCACCCATCGTTACCCCTATATCCCCTGCTACGTGGTGTTTGACGATGTCGCGTTCAAGCGCGGCCCGATCGGCAGCATCACGTCCGGCTACTCCGTGAACCGTGAAGGCTACAAGTGGTCCTTCGACAATTCGAAGGAAGTCGCGAGCGGCGTGATCAAGAAGGCTGATTCCCTTAAGGAACTCGCCAAGATCATCGGCGTTCCGGCTGAGAACCTCGAAGCCTCGGTGAAGAAGTGGAATGAAGACGTGAAGGCCGGAAAGGACACGCAGTTTGCCCGTCCGATCAACAATCCGCATAAGAGCGTTGTTCATATCGAGCGCAAGTCGGGGAGCATTGTTTCCGCACCGCTCGCTGAGAATGGCCCGTACTACGCGATCGTCCTCTACCCGACCATGCTGAACACCCAGGGCGGTCCGAAGAAGGACGTGAACGGACACGTGATGACCCCGGAGAATAAGCCGGTGCCGCGTCTCTACGCTGCCGGTGAACTCGGTTCCATGTGGGGCAACATCTATCAGGGCGCGACCAACAACGCTGAGTGCATCGTCTTTGGACGTCTGGCAGGGCGCGCCGCTGCGGCGGAAAAGAGCTGGAGCTGACGCTTCGCCCAGAGGCCGGACCGCAAGATGTCTCCATCGGCCCGGTTTCTGACCGCAATATTCAAACGCTGAGTCCAATAAAAACCGGCTGATTCCTTTTCATTTCAGGAACCAGCCGGTCTTTTTATTCACGTCAGAAGAGGTTCAGTGAATCAGTTCCCAAACCACTTTCTGTAGATCTTCGCCGTTTCACCGCTCTTCTCCATCTGGAGCAGCGTGCGGTTCAGCTGATCAAGCAGCTTCTTATTGCCCTTGCGGACGGCGAACGCGATTTCTTCCTTCGGGAAGCCGGTCTGCACTTCCACCATCGAGCGGGTACCGCGCTGCTTCAGGTAGTACTCGATCGCGGGCTTATCGGAAATCACCGCGACGCAGCCGCGGTTCTGCATTTCCAGAATATCGTCAGCGAGCGAATTGAAGGTCTTCAGTTTCGCACCCGGGATCGTTCTCGCGAGCTCAGCGCCGGCAGATGCGATTTCAACGCAGACAGTCTTGTTGCGGAGATCCTTTTCGCTCCGGATGGCATGCGCATCGGACTTATTCACGAGCAGGACCTGGGAGGAGTGATAAACCGGACGGGTAAAGTCGATCTTCTTCTGACGCTCGGGCGTAATCGTGAGACCAGAGGTAATCAGATCAATGTTGCCGGTCATGACGGCAGGAATCAGGCCGTCGAGCCCCATCGGGGCGAATTTGATCTCATAGCCCATGTGCTTCGCCGCGGCGCGGATCAGGTCAATATCGTAACCGACCAGCTGCTTCGTACGGCCGTCAACAAATTCGAACGGCTGGAAGACCGGCTGCGTACCGACATTCAGCACCGGGAGGGCGAGAGCTGAACCCGCGCAGGTCATGGCCGCTGCGGCCGCAATCAGAAATTTCTTCAGCATTGAGTATTCTCCGTATCAATAGCCTCTTTTGGGCTTTTTGGCGATTCCTTGAGGAATCTTTGATTGGTTGGGTGGAAAAACGGAACTCATCACGCGTTGCGTGAGCACGGAAAGGACTACAGAAAAACTGAAGAAGCCGGTGCCTTTCCGGTCCCGGCTTCTTCTGCCGCCTTCCGGCAGCGAATGGATTCAGGACGCTTTACTTCGCGGAGCTGAACCACTTCTGATGAATCTTAGCGGTTTCGCCGCTCTTATCCATCGCGGCCAGCGCCTTATTGAAAGCATCGAGCAGCTTCTTGTTGCCCTTGCGGACAGCAAACGCCATCTCTTCCTTCGGGTAACCGGTCTGAACTTCAACCATGTTGCGGCCGCCGCGCTGCTTCAGGAAGTACTCGACAACGGGCTTATCAGCGATAACTGCCGTGCAGCCGCGGTTGTTGAGCTCAAGAATCGTGTCAGGAAGGGTATTGAAGGCCTTCACCTTTGCGCCCGGAATCTTGCGGCCGAATTCAGCGCCGACCGTGCCGATCTGCGCGCAGATGTTCTTGCCCTTCAGGTCCTTTTCACTCTTCACGGAGCCGGCATCAGGCTTGTTGACGAGAATCACCTGAGTCGACTGGTAAACCGGGCGGGTGAAATCAACCTTCTTCTTACGTTCAGCAGTGATCGTCATGCCGGCAGCGGCGGCATCGATATTATTTGTCATCAGAGCCGGGATCAGGCCGTCAAACCCCATATTGACGAACTTCACCTGGTAACCCATGTGCTTCGCAGCGGCACGGATCATGTCCATATCGTAGCCAACGAAATCCTTCGTACGGGCGTCCACGAATTCAAACGGCTGGAAGGTGGGCTCGGTACCGACGGTCAGCACCGGAGCCGCCAGCGCGGAACCCGCACAGGCCATGGTTACGGCAGCTGCCATCACTAGATTCTTAAACATTCAATTTCTCCGTGTCATCTGAACCCGCTTCTGAGAGCGGGCTTCTCTTATAGAGAGCTTCCACAGAACCGGGAAGCACAGGGGGTAAAAGTTGTTGAAGCAGGGGAACTGCCTTGCTCAATCCGACTGAAGATACTCGGAAACATTCCCCTGCGCAAGATGGATCTGGATCTTAGTTGTTGAACCACTTCTTGTGGATCTTCGCGACCGTGCCGTCCTTCTGGAGGGAGACAAGCGCGCTGTTCAGAGCGTTCAGCACCTTCTTGTTGCCCTTCTTCACGGCAAAGCCCCAGTCTTCCGTCGTGAGCTGGGTCGGAAGCTCATGGAAATAGCGGCTCTGACGGCTTTCCTTCAGGAAGTATTCAATCACGGGCTTATCAGCCACCACGGCGTCGCAGCCGCCGTTATGGAGTTCCATCATGGCTTCGGCGGCGTTATTGAACGTACGGGCTTTCTTGCCGGAAATCTGCTCCGCCTTCAGCTGACCGGTCGTGCCCAGCTGCGCGCAGACCTGCTTGCCCTTGATGGCGACGGGAGTCTTATAGGCCGCGGCGTCCTTCTGACGGACCACAGCAACGAGACCGCCCTTGAAGACCGGCACCGTGAAATCGACCTTCTTCTTACGCTCCGGGGTGATCGTCATGCCGGAGACACCGACATCCACTGTTCCGGTCATCAGAGCCGGAATAATGGCGTCAAACCCCATCGACTGAACGGAAATGTTGTAACCCGCCTTCTTGCCGGCAGCGTTGATCAGATCGATCTCATAGCCCACGAACTGCTTCGTCTTGACATCAACGAATTCAAAGGGCGGGAAGGTCGTTTCGGAACCGACGCGGAGAGTCGGAGCCGCAAGGGCGGAAGCGGTATAAAGGGAAGCCATGACGGCGGCACAGACCGCAAATTTTTTCAGCATAAGTTATCTCCTCTGAGCCTGAGATTCTTCAGGGAATCAGAAACTTTTTACGTGTGAGAAAACCGGAGCAGGACCTCATCAGCCGTTCCGGGATCGAGGTTTCATCAAGCTCAAAGCAAATAAGGCGATGTGCGGCGCACAGTACGGCTGCCGTGACTGGTGACAGTACGGCCGTAGAAGATAAAGCTATCCTACGGAAATGTTCCTGCCGGCCCCACGCGGAGCACCTTGCCAGCAGAAACAACGCCATTCAGCTTTCCTTCACCGGTGAGAGCCGGGAAAGCGAACTTCGTCTGCATTGTTTTATTCCTTGTCTCTTTTCTTAAAGAGGCCTGCCGGGAACTCTTGATACGTCCCCGCCAGTGCGTGATGAATGCCCGATCCATTTGTACGGATCAGGCCTAATAACAGTACTCTTTTCAGACGGCTTTCTGCCGCCTCACGCTTGGATTTATGACGCAGGGCAAAAAATATCCCCTGTATTCCTGAGGGGATAGCTTATTGATGGGATAGCTGAAGGGAGGGTCCTCGGTCAGCTGTTCAGGTGCCGGTCATCACGCGGCGCCACACCAAACAACCGCCGGTAATCATTCGTAAGCTGGGAACTGCTTGCGTAACCCACAGCTCCTGCGGTGAAACCGACTGACTTCCGGTCTGCCATCAGAAGGCGCCGTGCTTCATAGAGTCTCAGGGTTTTCTGATACTGGATCGGTGAGTATCCGGTCAGCGCCTTGAAGTGGCGATGGAAACTGGCGGATGACATCCCGATAGAGGATGCGAGCGTTTCCACAGAAAGATTGGTACGGAAATTTTCCTTGATCACCGCGATCGCGTGCGAGATCTGCTGCAGGTGCTGGCTGCCGGCGCAGATACTCCAGAGCCAGGTGCCGGCCTCGCCGAGAAGAAGTCTCGCGTGCATTTCCCGGATCAGAATCAGCGCGAGGAGCTGCACAGCCTCCGGCTTATCAGCGATATCAAAGAGCCGCAGGGCATTTTCTCCGAGATCTGCCGAGCAGGGAAAAACGGCGTAAGGAGGCGTATCACCGGTGCTCAGCGGTTCACGCCGGGGAGCGAGTGACAGCGCGAGCTCCGTGAGAAGCGCCCGGCGCTTCAGTTCCGTCAGGACTTCTGTCAGATGCCTATCTTCCATTTTTCCTCTGCGCTTCGTTTTCTGTCTGATGAAAATCATCATACGCCTTTTCTCTTAATTTCTTTCTTTATTGATATTTTTTAGCAGATAAATGAGGAAAACCGAACAATTTGCGACCCGATCCGGCAATAAGATTTTCTGCATCAGACAGGCAGACAGTTATCAGGAGACAGAATGGAATTACGAAATTTATTCCCAGTTGCCGGCGCCCTTGGTGCCGCCTTTTTCCTCATCGGCAGCGCTGCCGCCGCTCCGTCACTTCCGGCCAGTCTGAACGGATTTGTTCACTACAGCACGTCGAAATACGGCGGCAAAATCAGTGACAAGTACGTTCAGAAAACGAGTATCCAGGCACTGCAATCCGGAAAGAATCTTCCCTACGGCACGGCGGTCGTTGGAATTGAGTACCGGGATCAGAACGGAAAACGCGGTCCTGTGCTTCGCTACATCATCATGGAAAAGGTGAGGAACAGCGGGAAGGATTACCCGGCCTCTGTCCGAAACGGAGACTGGGAGTTCGCATCCTATACTCCGGCCCGCGCCCTGATCACGAATGATCCCGTCACACGGTGTCTTGCCTGCCATAAGAGCCAGGCCCAGAGTGACTATCTTTTCGGCCTGAACGAAATGAAGAGCTTCAAGCTGAAGTAAGGATGATCTGACCATGAAACGAAGAACTCTGATCAAGGGTGCCGCAGCAGTCGGTTTCAGTCTCCTCTCAGGAACCGGTTTTGCCGCCGCACCGAAGAAAAAAATTCTGGTCGCCTATTTTTCCCGGGCCCGCAGCATTTCCCGCGGGATGGATGCGATCACTTACGCCACGCCCTGGGTTGGCAATACGGCAGAAGCTGCCCGCGTTATCGCTCAGACACTGAATGCCGATGTTCACGAAATTGTGACGACAGAAAAGTATCCCCTGCTTCACCGCGAAAACTCACGTATTGCCGAGCAGGAAATGAAGAGTGACGCGAGACCGGGCATTGCCCCCTCAAACCTCTCACTGGACTCTTACAGTGTGGTCTTCCTGGGATTCCCGATCTGGTGGTACCGGGAGCCCATGGTGATCCGGACATTTCTGAGCCGCTATCAGTGGAAAGGCAAAACGATCATCCCCTTCTGCACGTCGCTTGAAGTGGATATTCCTCAGGCCCGAAGTGACATCATGAAGCTCGCGCCGGGAGCCGCTGTCCTGGAAGGCCGCCGGTTCGCGACCGAGAACGCGAATCTCGCTTCTGAAGTGAAATCCTGGGTTCAGGGTCTCCATATCTGAGGCCAAAGGAAAAGGAAATGAAAACTGCAGCCCTGATTTTCGCGGCCGCGCTGGGGATAGCTTCGCAGATCGCGTCCGCCGATACGCCGGTTCAGATGGTAATTAACGGGAAAGCCTATACCGCCACAGTCACTGACACACCGGAAGGCCGGAACTTTCTCGGCATGCTGCCGCTTCACGTCAGAATCAGCCGCGGAGAGCATGACTTCTGCGGCGATATGCCGCCTCTCACGCATTCAGAATCCAGTGTGAAAAACGGCTTCCGGAACCGCGACATTGCCTATTGGGTCCCGGGGCATGACTTCGTGATTTTCGTGAACGGCGAAGAGCACTCTTCCTCTATCGGCGGAATTGTTTACCTGGGAAAGCTCCAGATCCCGCAAAATGATCTCCTGAAGCTCTCCGGCACGCTCGACGTCAGAATCCTTAAGAAATAAGGAATCCCTATGAAACGCAGAAATTTTCTTCAATTACTCGCAGCCTCGGCTGCAGGAGCCGCCCTCACCATGAGTTCCGCTGAAGCCAAAAACGCCGGCCGCCGCATCCGGATTACCGCTGGAAACCGCACCTGGTACGCCACACTGGATGACAACGCCACCGCCCGCGCGCTGATTGCCAAACTGCCGCTCACCCTTCCTCTCGAAGATCTCTACGGGCGTGAACTCTGTTACCGGTTCCGCGACGCGCTGCCGGCGAACGAAGTTTCCTACCGCGGTTACGAAGTGGGTGAAATCGTCTACTGGCCGCCGCGGCACAGTTTCGTGATTCTCTATGCGCAGAACGGAGAGCATTTCGATATGCAGCCGATCGGCCGCATTGAGAAGGGCGTGGAGGAAATGGGGCGTGTTGGCTCTATGAAGGCCACAATCACGCTGGACAAGTAACTTTCCCCATCCCCTCTTCAGAAATCACAAACCCGCCTGATCCAAAAGGATTCAGGCGGGTTCTTTTCCCTTATTACAGGAGCGGGGGAAGAAGCCCGCTCCGTCAGGCTTGGATTACATGCCCTTCTTCTGCTGATCGATGATGTTCTCGACAGCAATACGGGCGGAGTTAATGGCGAAGGAAGAAGCCGTGCCTTCACCGATCCTCAGGTCATAGGAGTCACCGTACACACCGCCGGCGTCATGGCCCAGAGCGTAAAGGCCCGGGATCACCTGATCCTTGGCATTCACAACCTGCAGGTTCTCAGTCACCTTGACACCGTTCAGAGAAGCGAGCGTGTGGAGCTTGCCCTTCACGATATAGAACGGAGCCTTGGAGACAGCGCGGATGTAGTACTTATCCTTGCCGAACTCGGTGTCCTTGCCCTGCTTGGCAAACTTCGTCATATCAGCCGCAGCGCGCTTCAGGTTGGCCGCATTAAGACCGGCCTTCTTGGCCACTTCCTCAATCGTGTTGCCTTCAAACACATCGCCGCGCTTCACGCCATCCTGCAGCAGCTTCGGCAGTTCCTTCGCCACCTGGCCGCGCTGAATGAAGTTGCCGCAGGGGTTGAGGTAACCCTTGCCCTTCGTGCCGAGTTCCTTCACGAACGCGTCATCGAAGAAGAGGTAGGTCCATTCACCGGAACGCAGAATAGCGTTCGAAGCCACCGGCCAGTCAAGCGTCAGCTGCTCGTTGAAGTAGCGGTTGCCGGCTCCATCCACATAAAGCTGGCTCTGACGGAAGATAGCGCGCAGTTCCTTATTGGGGCCATTGCAGATCGCTTCGCCTTCCAGCGGATTGAAGGCGCCGTTGATCATCATCGGGCCCATGTTGTCGCCCACTGCACCAGCGGACATTGCCATGCGGATACCGTCACCGGTACGTCCGGGAGCGCCGGACGGAACCAGATCCTGTCCGGTGTACTTCACCACCATGTCCTTGTTGAAGTTATAGCCGCCGGTCGCAAGCACAACGTACTTCGCGTTGACGGTCACCTTCTCACCGGTCTTCAGATCCTTAGCGACGACACCGGCCGCGCGGCCGTCCTTCATGATCAGGGTTTCGCCCGGAGTCTGCAGCAGCAGCGTACCGCCCTTCTTCTGGAAGGTATTCACCATAGCTGCCGGGAGAGAGCCGGCATGCGGGTAGATGTGCCAGGTCAGGTTCTTGTTGCCAGCCCAGACGGACTTCACTTCCTTCCAATGCACACCATGATCCCAGACCCACTGAATGGTCTTCGGGGATTCTTCAATGAAGCGCTTCACCAGAGGAGCATTGATGCGCCAGTGATGGTATTCGCCCATCCGGTTGAATTCCTCAAGCTTCGTCAGCTTCACGCCAGCCTTCTTCTGCATGAAGGATTCAACAGCGAAGGTGCCTTCCATGAAGTTGCCGGCGCCGCCCGCAAAGGCATTCTTTTCCAGAAGAACCGTCTTCAGACCGGCTTCCTGAGCGCTAGCGGCAGCAACCGTACCGCCCGCGCCGGCACCGACCACAACCACATCAGCGTTGAGCACGCGGTCTGCCATCGCAGGGATTGCCATCGCCATAGCGAGGGTGGCAACGGAAATGGAACGAATGAATTTCTTCATATATCTCTCCTCGATTCAAGTGCGTTTTTATTTCTAGTCAATATGACGAATAAAAATCCTGCACGAGGTAATACTAACGAATGATAAAAATGTTATAAACAGCAATAATTAGCACAAACTGTTTTAATAATTGAAACAATAGAACGCTATGGACCTTCTGCCTTCTCTCAGTGTTTTTCTTCGCGTAACGGAAACCGGAAGCTTCAGCCGCGCGGCTGACAGCTTGGGAATGACACGGTCAATGGTTACGCGCCGGATCCAGGCTCTTGAAGAGGATCTCGGCACAAAGCTGTTTTTCCGTTCGACACGGAAAGTGACCCTTTCCTCTGAAGGCATGGAGCTGCTTGTCCGGGCCCGCGACCTTCTCGCGAAAACGAACGCACTCTATGTTGAACTGCGGGATCAGGCCGGCAAACCGCTTTTCGGTTCCATCCGTATCGCGTCAAGTGTCATCATCGGCTGGGTCTTTCTGCAGAAGGTTGTGCAGGAATTCCTGGACGCCAACCCGGGGGTAACGATCGAACTGGTCACTGAAGATCAGCCGATCAAAATGGTGGATGAGGGGATCGATCTTGCGTTCAAGGTTGGTAACCGTCTTCCGGACTCCTCAGTCGCCAAAAAAATCGGTGTTGTCCAGAATTACTTCTGCGCGAGTCCCGACTTCCTCAAAAAGTCGCGCAAAATTTCGCGTCCGAGTGACCTAGAAAAAGTCAATTTTCTGGTGAACACCTATCTCGGCTCCAATATTCAGCTCGTAGGACCGGAGGGAAAGAAAGCCACGGTGAACGTCCGGGGCCGTTTCATCAGCCGAAACACTTTCATCAACTGCCGATCCTGCCTGAGAGGAGATGGTGTCGCCATGCTGCCGGCAGAGTTCGCCCAGAACTATATCGATAAGGGCGAACTCGTCCGGGTGCTGCCTGAGTGGGAAGGTGAAGAATACGGGTTTTACGCGCTTTACCCGGATCGGGCTCTTTCCCGCCCGGCGCGCGCCTTTCTTGAGCTGACTGTAAAGCGGATGGAAGAACTGTCAGGGCATGTTTATGGTCGGGTACGGCAGGATGATCAGTCAGAACCCCGGTACTGAACATCTTTGACATCACGGCCTGAATTCCGCTCTTCGTTATTTTCCTGACTTTCCTGCCGCACGCCAAAGGCGTGCGGCACTGGAAACTCTTTCCCCCGTCATCCGGGGATTCATAGCTTCTCCCTGCCACCTTCTCCATAGCTTTTTCAGCAACTTCTTCAATTAGGTTCTACGCAAATTAAATTCAGAATACGTGGAACTTATTGCTTTTAAAAAGCTTTTAAAAAGCATTTAAACAGTAATTAGGCTGAAATGAGGACACATAAAAGTATCAAATATGTAGGCGCCCCGGTCTCAGGAATGGCAGAATTAATAAGAATCGCTTGCTGTTCCGCACACGTCGCGTACGGAATCCCGCCCGCAAAACGTACCGACTGACACGCCAACCTCGGGAGGGGCCGCCAGGACATACGGACTTACGAAAGCAGGATCACTCGTTCCGGCCTGAACGTCTCCGGGCTTTCCGTCGGCATCTTGCATCACCTCACGTCAAAGGGAGAATAAAAATGCATGATGCAATGCTGTATATTGCGCTGCTGATTGTCGTTCTGACAGGCATTGGAATCGTTAAGAAACTGCAGGTGAATATCCTGCTGCTCTTCGCGGGTATCGCGCTCAATGTGCTCGCCATTCTGGGCGGCAATATGGATCTGCTGCCAAAGGGCACCCATTCCACCGGTTTCATCGGTTTTGACCTTTTCGCGCTGCTTTCCGCGCTCTCGAAGCACCAGGTCGCCACAACCGGCTTCATCATTCTGGTATCCGGAGGCTTCGCGGCCTACATGGATCAGATCGGCGCAACCGATAAACTCGTTAGCGTCTGCCTCAAACCGCTCAGAAAACTCCGGAACCCTTATCTGATCATGGGAGCGGTTTTTATCCTCGGACACTTCCTTGGGTTCGTCGTGACATCCGCGGCCGGCATGGCGATGCTCCTCGCCGTTTCGGTCTATCCCCTTCTTATCGGTCTCGGTGTGTCAGGTGTTGCCGCAGCCGCTGTAATCGGCTCTGTCCTTGTTGTGAGCTACGCACCGTCATCCGCGATTGCGGTTCTTGCTGCGAATACCGCCGGCATCGATCCGATGAGCTACCTGATCCAGTATCAGCTTCCGGTCGCGATCCCGGCAGTCATCACCATGGCGGTGCTTCACGTTCTCGTACAGAGCTATCTCGACAAGAAGGACACCGCCGCCGGTACTCTAGTCAAAACTGATCCGCAAATGATTGAGGCAAAAACCTCCAAGGCGGAAAACCTTCCCTGGTACTATGCGCTCCTGCCGATTGTTCCTCTGATCCTGCTCTTCATCTTCAACAAGATGGTTTATAAGACCATCGTGCTGGATGTGGCGGTTGCCATGTTTATCGGCTGGGTCATCGGGATCCTGGTGGATCTGCTGCACCGCAGAACACTCAACGCCTGTTTTGAGGACGGGTTCGCAATGTTTAAGGGTATGGGGCACATGATGCAGAGCGTCGTCGGTCTCATCTTTGTCGCCGCGCTTTTTGCGGCCGGGCTGAAGAACGCCGGACTTGTTGCACTGCTGATTGACGCCGCGAAGTCCGTCGGATTTGGAATTACCGGCACAGGACTCGTCATGTCCGGTGTGATCGGCCTCGTTACGGTTCTAACTGGGTCTGGTGTCGCGTCCTTCACCGGTCTTGTGCCGATTGCACCTTCCCTTGCCGCCGGTCTCGGCGGTGATCCGATTCCCTTGGTGCTGATGATGCAGATTTCAAGCGAATTCCTTCGCCCGCTGTCCCCCGTTGCCGGTGTGATCATTATCGTGGCAGGCTTCGCCAATGTTTCGCCTCTCACTGTCATTCGGCGCACCTGGCTCCCCTGCTGCGCCGGCATGGCTGTCGCGCTGGGCGCATCCGTTCTGTTCTTCTGAAAACAGAAAAACGGACTCATTTCTCTGGCTTCCGCCAGGAATGGGGCCGTTCTCAATATCAGCAAAAGAAAAATCCCAGCGACCTATGTCTGCTGGGATTTATCTCCCAAACTCCCGGAACATAGCTCCGGGATTTTTTCATTCTGGAAAAAATTCCTAGTAAATTTAAATAGTTGAGATTGACATTAAGGGTAATTCTTAGTATTATAGTCTATAAATATTGATAAAGACTATTATGGCTCGACCAAGAACTCTACCAGACAACCATTTCCGTTTCTCCACCTTCAGAAAAGGAGATTCCACCTATGTTTATGGCTATAGAAATGAGTGGGATCCGGTGAAGAAACAGTCAAGAATTGCCAAAAGGATTTATGTCGGCACGCTCAATGAAGCAACCGGAAGACTTAGACTGGGCAAAAAGTACTTATCCAATCATCCTGAGTATGAAGGCAAGACGCTTTACTTTGAAAATCGTACCCTCGTTGAAAGATCCGAGCAGGATGCTGCAGAAGAAGTTCAACAGCGCGAGCAGTCATGGGCTTCAAACAACCTTTCTTACGCTGCCACCTGGGCCCTTTGGCAGTTCGCCTCCAAGAACCGAATTCTGCAAAACCTGCAGGCGGCGTTCGGAAAACAATTAGGAACCGGCCTTCTGGCTTTGGCCGTCTATCAGCTCTTAGACGGGGGCGCCATGAACGGCTATGAAGACTGGCTTCCCGACAACTGGCTTCCTGTAAGCGCTCCTTTAAGCTCTCAGCGCATCAGCGAACTGCTTGCTCAAGTCGACCATGAGGACATGGTTAATTATTTCCGTTTACGATTTGACCGATCCAAGCAGAATTATCAGAAATGGCTTGAGGAAATAAAACAAAAGGCTCAGAAGCAGGGCTCGGCCATGCCGCCTTCAACTCTGCAAAAGATGTATATGGCGCTGGACTCCACGGCAATAAGTACCTTCTCTATGACAATCGAGGATGCGGCTTACGGGCACGCCAAACAGAATCCTGAACTCAAACAGATAAACCTTACGCTTGCCGTGGATTTCTTGAACGGAGACGTCTGCTATGCCAGAGAAGACGAAGGCTCGATAACCGATAAGTCGGTCTACAAATCCATCCTGGCTCAGATGAAAAGCTACGGCTTTGATCTTGACGAGACAGTCCTGGTGACCGACCGGGGTTACTCTTCCCTAATGAATCTTCAGAATCTTTTTAATACCGATGTCAGCTTCGTCGCCGGCGTTCCTATCGTGGAAAAGGGTTTAAAAGATAAATTTACAAAGTTCCGTGAAGCACTTTGCGACCTCGCTTTTTACAACAGTGAGTATGAAGTTTATTGCCGAACCATAAAAGAAGACTGGAAGCAAAACACAGAGGCCGGCTCAGTAAATCGTGACTGCTTCGTGCATCTGTATCGGTTCCCGGAAATTGCGCTCTCTCAGCAGAAGCAGCTACTAAAGAAAATAGATAAGGTCTTAGATAAAAAACGCGATGGAAAAGTCGTAGATCGAGATGACTGGAACTTCGCTGCCCGCTTCATAACTGAGTGCAAAGAAGAGCAAGACGGCAAGGAAAGGAAAATATGGGAGAAAAACCTCGAGGCTCTCAGACTCTGGGAACGCACTGCCGGCTGCTTTGTTATCCGCAGCGACTGGCTCGAAGATCCGATCGAGGCTCTAAGAATTTACAGGCGCAGGAATATCGTTGAGGTGGCTTTCCGACAGTTTAAAGTCCTTAACGGAGGAGACCGACTGCAGGCAACCCAAACCTCTTACATGGGCAAATTGATGGTACACATAATCGCTCAGTCTCTGAGGATGGCTATAACAGTGCAGGCTAAAAAAAGAGAAACTCAGGAATTAAAACTCCCCGATAACTCGGTGGAAAAGTTACTGGCCGCATTGAAGAGGATCAGAGCGGTGAGGGCACCAACGAGAGCTACATGGGTTGTGGAGCCTCTGACGAAAAAA
>NZ_CVTY01000004.1 GCF_001182045.1 Dakarella massiliensis
CGTGCCGGGTAAAAGGCGGCAGGGTTATAGGATCAAGCGACTAAGTGCATGTGGTGGATGCCTTGGCGATCACAGGCGATGAAGGACGCGGCAGTCTGCGAAAAGCCCCGGGGAGCTGACAACGAGCTTTGATCCGGGGGTCTCCGAATGAGGGAACTCCAAGCTTTAGCTTGATCCATGCGTGAATACATAGCGTATGGAGGCGAACGCGGCGAACTGAAACATCTCAGTAGCTGCAGGAAAAGAAATCAACCGAGATTCCGGAAGTAGCGGCGAGCGAAACCGGAACAGCCTGAATTCGATATTGAGAAAAACACTGGAAGAGTCTGGAAAGGCTCGCCATAGTGGGTGATAGCCCCGTACGGGACGTTTATCTCAAGGTACTGAGGATTCGAAAAGTAGGTCGGGGCACGTGAAACCCTGGCTGAACATGGGGGGACCATCCTCCAAGGCTAAATACTCGTGATCGACCGATAGCGTACTAGTACTGTGAAGGAAAGGTTAAAAGAACCCCGGGAGGGGAGTGAAATAGATTCTGAAACCGCATGCATACAAACAGTAGGAGCCCTTCGGGGTGACTGCGTACCTTTTGCATAATGGGTCAGCGACTTATGTTATGTGGCAAGCCTAACCGACTAGGGGAGGCGCAGCGAAAGCGAGTCCGAACAGGGCGATTCAGTCGCATGGCATAGACCCGAAACCAGATGAGCTAACCATGGCCAGGCTGAAGGTGTGGTAACACACACTGGAGGGCCGAACCTACTGGTGTTGCAAAACCAGAGGATGAGCTGTGGTTAGGGGTGAAAGGCTTAACAAATCTGGAGATAGCTGGTTCTCCCCGAAAACTATTGAGGTAGTGCCTTGTATATGAGCTTCTGGGGGTAGAGCACTGTTATAGCTAGGGGGACATGGCGTCTTACCAAACTATGGCAAACTCCGAATACCAGAAAGCTTCGTACAGGAGACAGAGCACCGGGTGCTAACGTCCGGACTCAAAAGGGAATCAACCCAGACCGCCAGCTAAGGTCCCTAATATCAGCTAAGTGGAAAACGAAGTGGAAAGGCTAAAACAGTCAGGAAGTTGGCTTAGAAGCAGCCATCCTTCAAAGAAAGCGTAATAGCTCACTGATCGAGTCCTTCCGCGCGGAAGATGTAACGGGGCTAAGTTGATAACCGAAGCTGCGGATTCATACTTTTAGTGTGAGTGGTAGGGGAGCGTTCTGTAAGCCTGCGAAGGTGGATCGTAAGGTCTGCTGGAGGTATCAGAAGTGCGAATGCTGACATGAGTAACGATAAAGCGGGTGAAAAGCCCGCTCGCCGCAAACCCAAGGTTTCCTGCTCTACGTTAATCGGAGCAGGGTGAGTCGGTTCCTAAGGCCAGGCTGAGAAGCGTAGCTGATGGAAATCAGGTTAATATTCCTGAACCGGCGTTGAATGCGATGGGGTGACGGAGCAGCCAGAGTGGACCGGGTGTTGGATGTCCCGGCTTCCGAGCGATGGGTGCCTGCAGGCAAATCCGCAGGCGTATACCCAGGACGAAGGATCGGGTCTTCTTTTGAAGACGAAGCCACTGGAAGCGCTTCCAGGAAAAACCTCTAAGCTTCAGTTCAACGGCGACCGTACCGTAAACCGACACAGGTGGGTGAGCTGAATATGCTCAGGCGCTTGAGAGAACTCGGGAGAAGGAACTCGGCAAATTGACACCGTAACTTCGGAAGAAGGTGTGCCTTTGTAGCTTGATGGGAGAGAAACCCAAAGGGCGAAGAGGTCTCAGAGAATCGGTGGCTGTAACTGTTTACTAAAAACACAGCGCTCTGCAAAGATGAAAGTCGACGTATAGGGCGTGATGCCTGCCCGGTGCTGGAAGATTAATTGATGGGGTGCAAGCTCCTGATCGAAGTCCCAGTAAACGGCGGCCGTAACTATAACGGTCCTAAGGTAGCGAAATTCCTTGTCGGGCAAGTTCCGACCTGCACGAATGGCATAATAATGGCCACACTGTCTCCTCCCGAGACTCAGTGAAATTGAAATGTTTGTGATGATGCAATCTCCCCGCGGCTAGACGGAAAGACCCCATGAACCTTAACTGTAGCTTTGCATTGGACTTTGAACCGATCTGTGTAGGATAGGCGGGAGGCTTTGAAGAATGGACGCCAGTTCATTCGGAGCCGTCGTTGAAATACCGCCCTGATTTGTTTGAGGTTCTAACCTGGGCCAGTAATCCTGGCTGGGGACCGTGCATGGTGGGCAGTTTGACTGGGGCGGTCTCCTCCTAAAGGGTAACGGAGGAGTGCGAAGGTACGCTAATCACGGTCGGAAATCGTGAGGATACTGCAATGGGAAAAGCGTGCCTGACTGCGAGACAGACAAGTCGAGCAGATGCGAAAGCAGGTCATAGTGATCCGGTGGCTTCTGCATGGAAGGGCCATCGCTCAACGGATAAAAGGTACTCTGGGGATAACAGGCTGATACCGCCCAAGAGTTCATATCGACGGCGGTGTTTGGCACCTCGATGTCGGCTCATCTCATCCTGGGGCTGTAGCCGGTCCCAAGGGTATGGCTGTTCGCCATTTAAAGAGGTACGTGAGCTGGGTTTAAAACGTCGTGAGACAGTTTGGTCCCTATCTACCGCGGGCGCTGGAAGATTGACAGGGGCTGCTCCTAGTACGAGAGGACCGGAGTGGACGCACCTCTGGTGTATCGGTTGTGACGCCAGTCGCATTGCCGAGTAGCTATGTGCGGAAGAGATAACCGCTGAAAGCATCTAAGCGGGAAACTTGCCTGAAGATTAGTCTTCCCGGAGGCTTGACCTCCCTGAAGGGTCGTCCGAGACCAGGACGTTGATAGGCCAGGTGTGGAAGCGCTGTGAGGCGTGAAGCTAACTGGTACTAATTGCCCGTGCGGCTTGATCCTATAACCGTGCTGCTTAGTTAAATGACAGCAAAGGTTTTGAAAGGAAGCTTGCAAAAAGAAAGAAGTGTGTGAATGTGGAAAAGCAAGCCATGTGATTTCATTCCTTCCCAAAGAATTCGCTTCAGAAGTCCTAAAAAACTTTGAAAGCAAAGCCTTTGCCTGACGGCCATAGCAGAGTGGCCCCACCCCTTCCCATTCCGAACAGGACGGTGAAACGCTCTCGCGCCAATGATAGTCGGTTGTATTTCCGGTGAAAGTAGGTCACTGTCAGGCTCCCCTTTCAAGACCCTCGAAAGTTTTTCTTTCGAGGGTTTTGTTTTATGCGCGCCTGGAAAACCAGATAAAAAGAGGCAGGAGCTGACGCTCCCGCCTCTTTTTTATTTGTTTCTTGTTAGATATTTATATATTTTCTGAACCTAACCTATTTTCCGGGATGTTGATGAGATCTTTTTTCTAAGCAAAGTTACCTACGTTTTAGCTTTTAAATCAGAATAATCACACTAAAAATAGCGCATAAAGGCTATCAGAACGGCATTTTCTGGATAGAAATATAAAATATATATATTCCAACATTGATTCCGTTGGAGAGGATTTTGGTTACCAGCAGACAGCCTGTCTTCCCTGAGAACTGGCAGAGGAAGAAATAAAACAGGATCTGCCGGATTTCCTTCTTATATTGGAACCACCATCATGCAGCTGTTAGCAAAATTAAGTCTTTTCTTCAATAAGACATTTGCGCTTTGGGTCATTGTTGTTGGCGCACTTGCCTATGCCTTCCCGTCCACCTTTAAGCCGTTGGGTGCTTATATTGCCCCGCTGCTTGGTGTTGTCATGTTCGGTATGGGTCTGACTCTTACGGCCTCTGACTTCCGCGAAGTTGTTCGCCAGCCCCGTGATGTGCTTATCGGCATTCTGTCCCAGTTCCTCATTATGCCGATCGTTGCCTACCTGCTCTGCCTTGTGATGCATCTGCCGCCTGAGATTGCGGTCGGCGTCATTCTGGTTGGCTGCTGCCCCGGCGGTACCGCTTCCAACGTGATGACGTTCCTCGCCCGTGGTGATCTTACGCTCTCTGTGACGATCACTTCCTGCACTACGCTTCTCGCCCCGGTTGTGACACCGTTCCTGATCTGGGTGTTCGCTAAGCAGTGGGTTGATATTTCCCCGGTTGCTATGTTTATCAGCATTGTCAAAATCGTGCTTCTCCCGATTGCTCTCGGTGTTGTGGTTCACACGGTATTTGGCAAGAAGGTGGAGGGCTTCGCCGCCGCTATGCCGCTTATCTCAGTTGTTGCCATCGCTCTGATTGTGGCTGCCGTCGTTGCCGCGACCGCGAATAAGCTTCTTGCTGTCGGCCCGCTCGTTTTTCTGGTTGTCGTGCTTCATAACGGTTTTGGCTATCTCTTCGGTTACTGGACCGCGAAGCTTCTTGGTCTCAACCTCGCCAAACGGAAGTGCCTCGCTATTGAAGTGGGTATGCAGAATTCAGGCCTTGGTGTCGCTCTTGCTACCACCCACTTCGCTGCTATGCCGATGGCTGCCGTGCCGTCCGCGGTGTTCTCCTTCTGGCACAACGTTTCCGGACCGATTCTTGCCACGGTCTTCCATCGTTGGCACGAAGAGGGTGAAAAGGAAACCTTCCTCGATAAAATTGAGAAGCAGAGAGCCGGCTGATCCCGCCTATAAACTATGAAAAAAGCTGACCCGATTAAGGGTCAGCTTTTTTTCTGCTCAAAGTTAGCTTTTTCAGTGGTATCTGTACGCTGTGTGGTCTATTATTAGCAATCCAATTCAAGCAAATGAAACGCGGTTTTCATTGCCATAAAAATTTCTAAATAAACTTTTGGATCTTCCCAATGGATTTTGACTTCTCACTCGTGATGTCATCTCTGCCGCTACTCCTGCAGGGCGCGCTAGTGACATTGAAGATTACGGCCCTTTCCGTCGGCCTGGGGTTGATTTTCGGCTTGCTCGCCGGCGTCGCGTCACTCACGCCGTACTGGTGGGTGAGGATCCCCGCTCGCTGCTACGTGGATTTCATCCGCGGCACTCCGCTTCTGATTCAGATCTTCCTGATTTATTTTGCGCTGCCGGTCATTCTCAATACCCGAGTTGACCCGTTTGTTGCGGCGGTGGCTGCCTGCTCTATCAATTCCGGTGCCTATGTGGCGGAAATCTTCCGTGCCGGTATTCAGTCCGTGGACCGCGGTCAGACTGAAGCTGGTCGCTCGCTCGGTCTCACCTGGTTCCAGACCATGCGCGAGATCGTTATTCCGCAGGCTTTCAAGCGGATCATTCCCCCGCTTGGCAACGAATTCATTGCCATGCTGAAGGACAGCTCCCTGGTGTCCGTGATCGGTTTCGAAGAACTGACCCGTTCCGGTCAGCTGATTATTGCTCAGACCTACGGCTCGTTTGAAATCTGGACCAGCGTCGCCATTATTTATCTTGCGATGACGCTTACGATTTCTCAGTTTGTTGCCTTCCTTGAACGGAAATTCAGAACAGATGAACGATAAGAAAACCATGATTGAGATTAAGGACCTTCACAAGCGGTACGGTGATATCGAGGTCCTCCACGGCATCAACCTGACCGTGGCTCCGAAAGAAGTGGTCGTTGTGATTGGCCCGTCGGGTTCCGGCAAATCGACCATGCTGCGCTGCATCAACTACCTGGAGGAAGCTTCCTCAGGCGAAATCTGGGTGGATGGCGAGAAGATTGAGCCGAAGACGAATCTCAACCGGATCCGCGCTGAAGTCGGCATGGTGTTCCAGCACTTCAACCTGTTTGAGAATAAGACTGTTCTTCAGAACATCATGCTCGCTCCGATGCGGGTCCGCGGCGAAAGCCGTGAAGTGGCTGAAAAGAAGGCGCTTGAACTTCTTGATATGGTGGGTCTGAAGGATAAGGCGAACGTTTATCCGAAGAACCTTTCCGGCGGTCAGCAGCAGCGTGTCGCTATCGCCCGTTCTCTCGCGATGAACCCCAAAGTCATGCTGTTTGACGAGCCCACGTCTGCCCTTGACCCGGAAATGGTGAAGGAAGTGCTTGACGTCATGAAGAAGCTCGCAAATGACGGCATGACGATGATCGTCGTGACGCATGAGATGGGTTTTGCCCGTGAAGTCGGCGACCGCCTGATCTTTATGGCCGACGGTCAGATTGTTGAACAGGGAGTTCCGGAGGAAGTCTTCGCGAACCCGCAGCATAACCGTACGAAGCAGTTCTTCTCGAAGATTCTGTAAGGCGGTCGGGTCTCAGCTCTTCTGAGTCCCATCAGCCGGAGCCAGATCCGGAGCGATGCAGAGTCTGTGATACAGTGTCACGGCTCTTCCTACCAGCTCCGGGACGGCTTCGGCTTTTTCTTTCTTTTCCAGGTACTCTATGGACCGCATCAGGCGCTTCTGTCCGTTCTCACGGATCAGAAGATAGCCTTCTGAAGGTCCAGGCTCCGAAATGGCTCGGATGACCGCCAGGTCCCCTTTTGAAATGCCATCGGATTCAAGCTCGCTGTCCGTCACCTCGAAGACTTCCTGAACATCAGAAGAACCCACGTGGAGCCGGTTGTCCTGGAGCTCAAGAGAAACAGTTTTTGGACCGAGTTTTTTTTCCGCCTTGGGAAGGGAGGATTTTGGAGCCGACGCAACCTCCAGACGGATGCCGCGCGCCTGGTGCGGCACGGTAGAAATCAGTCCTTTCCGTTCAAGTGCCCTGAGATGGCTTTCCGCCGCGTTCGGGGATGAAAAACCGAAATGGTCCGCGATTTCCTTCCGTGACGGGGGGACTCCGGATGTGGAAATCTGATCGCGGATGAATTTGAAGACGGCAAACTGTTTCGGTGTGAGTCGCTTCTTTCTTCCGTTGGTTGCAGGCATCCGCGTCTCCATCGCCTTCAGGCGCATTTTCAGCCCGGCCGGCGGCCGGGGGGTCGTGTTAAACTCAGTGCCGGTCTGATGTCTCAGGGCCGGGGAAATGCCTCCGGCTTCTGCCCTTTGCGTTGGGAAAGACACCGGATCCGAAAATATTAATCGATTAATCGCTTTTTAATAGACGTTTTAGAGAAGATGCCGCTAGAAAATCCTCTGGTGATCTTGGAGGGTGCGCTTTTAACCGCCGGCCGTCCGCTGACTGTCCGCGAGATGCGGCTCCTTTTTTCGAATGCCTACAGCCGGAGCGACATTCTGAAGTGGCTGGAGGAGATTCAGCAGAAATGGTCCGGCCTCGCGGTGCACCTCACCGAGGTGGCCGGTGGATGGCGTTTTTCCGGCAGCTCAGAGCTTGAACCTTACCTGAGACGCCTCACAACGGAAAAGCCGCCCCGCTACTCGCGCAGCTTTCTAGAGACACTCGCGATTATTGCCTATAAACAGCCAGTGACACGAGGTGATATTGAAGATATCCGCGGAGTCACGGTGAACTCCAACATCATGAAGCAGCTCCAGGACCGGGACTGGATCGAATGCGTGGGGCACCGCGATACTCCTGGCCGGCCGGCACTTTGGGCGACGACCGCGAAATTTCTGGAAGACTTCACACTGGAGTCCCTCAGAGCGCTTCCGGTTGTTCCGGAAAGCACCGAAGTGCAGCCCCGCCTGCCCGGTTTCGAAGATCTCTCAAAGAACGGCGCGGGGGCTGATTCCGCGGCCGAAGCGAATCCCGAACCGGTCCGGGAGTCTGAGCCGGAAGCATCTGATGAACCTTTAGAAACGGAAGAGCAGAAAAATGACGAATCCTGAAGAAAAGCCCGGCATGCCGGAAGTGACCTCCGGGTCGGAGCTCGAGGCTGAACGCACGCTTTCCGCGATGAAGGCCAAGGCAAGCGGTAAGTCTGAAAAGCTTCAGAAGGTGCTCGCCGATCTGGGACTCGGATCGCGGCGCGCCATGGAGACCGTTATTGATGACGGCCGTGTGGAGGTGAATGGGAAAACTGCCTATCTCGGACTGCGCGTGTTTCCAGAGGATGAGATCCGCGTGGATGGGAAAAAGGTCTCGCGGGATGACGCGGAGGAAGATCTGCCGCGCGTGCTCCTTTATAACAAGCCTGAGGGTGAAATTGTTTCAATGAAGGATCCCGAAGGCCGTCCGAGCGTCTTTGATCATCTGCCCCCGATCGATAAAGGGCGCTGGATTGTGGTCGGACGCCTCGACTTCAATACGGAGGGACTGCTGATCTTTACATCGAGCGGTCAGCTCGCGAACCTTCTCATGCATCCCAGAAACGCGATCGAGCGTGAATATATGGTGCGTGTGACAGGCGAACTCACAGACGAGATGGGAGAGCGCCTGGTAACCGGTGTGATGCTGGACGATGGTCCGGCCCGTTTTGCTCATATTTCCGATCAGGGCGGCACGGGACTCAATCACTGGTATCTCGTGCGTCTTTCCGAAGGCCGGAACCGTGAAGTGCGCCGCATGTTTGAAGCGGTCGGTCTTGTGGTGAGCCGGCTGATCCGGGTGCGGTTCGGTGACCTCGAGCTGCCGCGCGGTCTGAGGCGCGGTGAAAAGTCTGAAATGAGCCGGGAATCCGTGCAGGAGTGGCTCCTTCACCTGAAGCTTGCGCAGCAGAAGGCGGCTGAGAAAGGAGAATTTTCCCGCGGTCACGGCAGAAAGTCCGCGCAGCGAAGAGACCGCCGGTCACAGGCCCCGAAGAGAGAAAACCGCGAGGGTGCATCAGGCCGTACAGGAGCCCGCCGCCCAAGGGCCCATGGAAGCGGTACCCGCCTTTAATTTTGCGGGATTTTCCTAGCAATGAGAGAAAAAAATAGGTTATAATTCAAAAATTAAATCGCAGGACTGCTGTTTGGTCCTGCGTCTCGGTTTCATATATCCGGTTTCGTTTTTTCAGATTCCGGAATGCCCGACATGAATTCGGGCGGATGAAAATGGGCGCTGAGCCCATTTTTTTTTGAACATTTTTAATTGTCAGTTAGTTATCTAACGAAGAACATATAAAGAGTACATGACTGCCAGAACAATGGATTTGAGCGAGGCAATTGCCCATACCGTCGAAGGAATGGGATATGAATTTGTTGAACTGGAACGCCTTCCTGGCTCTATGCTCCGCGTCACGATTGACACGGAACAGGAGGGGGGCATTTCGGTCAACGACTGCGAGGCCGTCAGCAATCAGCTGACCGCTCTTTTCGCCGCGGAAGATGTGGATTACAAGCGGCTCGAAGTCACGAGCCCGGGTGTTGAAAGACCTCTGAAGAAAGCAAAGGACTGGATCCGTTTCGCGGGTTCTCTGGCTCACGTGGAACTCTTCGCCCCGATGTTTGCCGAAGGTTTTCCTGAAGCGGGGCGCCGCAAGCTTGACGGCCGGATTCTTTCGGTTTCAGGCGAGCCGGGCAGCGAACAGATTCAATTTGAATTCACGGGCGAGAAGCCTTTCCGCACGCCGTCTCAGGCGTTCCGCGGCCGGCTGGAGGCCCGCAAGGGCGGACGTTCTCATGAGCAGGCAGCCCCCATTACGGTGGAATTCCCCCTCTCCGAAGTAGAACACGCGCACTTGATTGCAGAACTTGATTTTAAAGGTGGACGTAAATGAATAAAGCGATGAGCGGCAAAGATCTTCTTGATATGGTCGAGGTTCTTGCCCACGAGAAGAGCGTTGACATCGATGTCGTGTTTGGCGTTGTGGAAGTGGCTCTCGCCACGGCAATCAAGCGCTCGACTTTCCCGGGCGAGGATGCGGATGTGGTGGCGCATATCGACCGCGAAACGGGTGACTATTCCGCTGAGCGCCGCTGGCTGATTGTTCCTGACGAACAGGGCCTGCAGGAGCCTGACCGTGAGGAAATGTTCAGCGATATTCATGACGACTATCCTGATCTCGCCGAGGGCGATTACATCGTCCGTCCGGTGACCCCGGCTCACTCTGATGCCCGCCGTTTTGCTCAGGACGCGAAGCAGGTTATCCTGCAGCGTCTCCGCGATGCCGAGCGTGCTCAGATCGTGAAGGAATTCCTTGACCGCGGCGAGTCGATCGTGAGCGGGCAGGTGAAGCGTATGGACAAGGGCGACGCGATCGTTGAGCTCGGCCGCCTTGATGCCCGTCTCCCGCGTGACCAGATGATCTCGCGCGAAAATATTCATCCTGGGGACCGTGTGAAGGCTTACGTGCTGCGCGTTGAAGACAGCCAGCGCGGCAAGCAGGTCATTCTTTCCCGCACGAGCCCGGACTTCCTGAAGAAGCTGTTCGAGCTTGAAGTTCCCGAAATCGAAGAGGGTCTCCTCGAGATCAAGAGCGTTGCCCGCGACCCCGGCCTTCGTGCCAAGGTGGCTGTGCTCGCTCACGACTCCCGCATTGACCCGATCGGAACCTGCGTTGGTATCCATGGCAGCCGCGTGAACGCGGTGACGGCCGAACTCTCCAACGAGCACATCGATATCGTGCTCTGGAATGAGGATCCGGCTCTCTACGTGCTTGAGGCTCTGAAGCCGGCTGAAGTTCAGTCCATTGTTCTGAACGAGGACGACAAGAGCGCTGATGTGGTGGTTCCGGAAGAGAAGCTCGCCGTGGCGATCGGTAGCCGCGGTCAGAATGTGCGTCTCGCCTCTGAGCTGACTGGCTGGCAGATCAATATCATGACGGCTGATCAGGCTGACGAGAAGCACAAGACCGAAACCGACGCCAGCCGCCGCGAGTTCATGGAACAGCTTGATCTTGATGAAGATGCCGCTGATGCTCTGATCGATGCAGGCCTTGCCTCCATCGAAGACGTTGCCTACATCCCCGAGAAGGAGCTGCTCGAAATCGGCGCGTTTGATGAGGACACCGTCAAGGAGCTTCGTTCCCGCGCCCGTTCAGTGCTGACGCGCCGCGCCATCAAGCGTGAAGAGAATCTCCGCCTCGCCGATAAGAGCCTGCTGGAGCTTCCGGGGCTTGACGGCGATAAGGTGAGCGCTCTTGTGACCGCTGGCGTCAGAAACGTTAATGATTTGGCTGATTTGGCCACTGACGAATTGGTTGAAAAGACTGGCTTTGATGAGAAAACGGCCGCCGATCTGATTATTGCAGCTCGCGCAGTGGTTTATCCGTAGGCTGAAAGAGATTAGGGGAAAAAATATTTATGGCAAATAAAACAGTTTTCGAATTCGCCCAGGAATTGAAGGTAGCAGCCAAGACCCTGCTCGCTCAGCTGAAGGCAGCCGGTGTGAGCAAGAACTCTGAAACCGACGAGCTTTCCGAAGGCGATAAGACGAAGCTGCTTGAATCGCTCCGCCTAGAGCGCGCGAATGAGGAAAGCAGCGAGGCGCCGAAAAAGCCCCGCAGAATTACGGTTACCCGCAAGGAAAAGTCCGTAATCAAGAAGGCTGACTCCACGGGCCGCACCCGCACCGTTCAGGTGGAAGTGCGCCGCCGCCGTGTGTTTGTGAAGAATCCGGCAGCGGAAGCTGCCCGGGACGCTGAGATCCAGAAGGAACTTGCGGCCCGCAATGCTGAGGACAAAGCCCGCGCCGACCGTGAGGCCGCTGAGCAGGCTTCCCGCCAGGCTGAAGAGGCCGCCCGCGCCGCTGAAGAAAGCGCGAAGAAGGCAGCTGAAGAAGCCGCCCGCAAGGAAGCCGAGGCCCGTGAGGCGGCTGAGGCTGAAAAGCGCCGTGCCGCTGAAGAGGCTGAACGCCGCGCCGCTGAGGAAAAGGCCCGCGCAGCAGCTGAGCATGAAAAGTCCCAGCGTGAGCAGAAGAACGCCTCGCGTGCCCGCCGTCAGGCTGAGGAACGCGCCCGCGCCGAGCGTGACGCGGCTGCAATCCGCGCCTCTCGCGCCATGCAGGCCAAGGCTGCTGCTGAAAAGGCCGCCAAGGTGGATCCGGCTGAAGCTGCCCGCCGTGAGGCTGCCGCTCTGAATGCTGCCCGCGCAAAGCAGCGTGAAGAGGAAGAAAAGCGCCGCGCCGCTGCCCGTGCGAAGGCTGAGGCTGAGGCCGCTGCTATCCGCGAAATGCTGAACCGTCCGAGGAACGCCCCGAAGCCGAAGCCCGCAGAGGAAGCGAAGCCTGAGACGAAGGCTGAAGAATCGAAGCCCGCGAAGACCGCTGCCAAGAAGACCGAACAGAAGCGCCCGGCCCATATGCGTCCGGCTGCCGCTCCGAAGGCTTCCGGTGACGGCGCTTCCGCCCGCCCCGCGAAGAAGACCCGCAAGGCCGGCGAACACCGCGATGACGAAGGCCGTCATCGTCAGATCAAGACCCGCGGCATGGATGATGATGGTTCCTCCTGGCGCAGCGGCCGCGGCCGCCGTCAGGACCGTCATCATGGCGGCAACTCCTCGCAGAATCAGTCGAATGAACCGATCGTGCGCGAAGTGGAAGTTCCTGAGACCATTTCGGTCGCAGATCTCGCCCGCAAGATGGCCGTGAAGGCGACGGAAGTGATCAAGCAGCTGATGAAGGATGGCCAGATGGTCACCATCAACCAGATGCTCGATCAGGACACCGCGATGATCGTTGTTGAGGAAATGGGCCACAAGCCGGTCGTCGCCAAGGCTGACGATCCTGAAGCCTTCCTCGGCGAAATCGGTGACAAGAATGAATACCCCGCGGTTCCGCGTCCCCCGGTCGTTACGATCATGGGCCACGTCGACCACGGCAAGACCTCCCTCCTCGACTACATCCGCCGCACCCGTGTGGCGGCCGGCGAAGCGGGCGGCATTACGCAGCACATCGGCGCTTACCACGTGAAGACGCCGCGCGGCATCATCACCTTCCTCGATACCCCGGGCCATGAGGCGTTTACCGCCATGCGTGCCCGCGGTGCCCAGGTGACGGATATCGTGATTCTGGTGGTTGCCGCCGATGACGGCGTCATGCCCCAGACGAAGGAAGCTATCGCCCACGCCCGTTCTGCCGGCGTGCCGATCGTTGTCGCCATCAATAAGTGCGATAAGCCCGGCGCCCATCCGGAAGTGGTGAAGCAGGAGCTCGTGCAGAATGAGGTGATTCCGGAAGAGTACGGCGGTGACGCTCCGTTCGTGAATGTGTCCGCGAAGACCGGCCTCGGTATTGATGAGCTGCTGGAAAACGTGCTGCTTCAGGCTGAAATGCTGGAACTCAAGGCTCCGGATCAGGGTCTGGCCCGCGGTGTCGTGCTGGAATCCCGACTCGACCGCGGCCGCGGCCCGGTGGCCTCTGTCCTCGTGCAGTCCGGCCGTCTTAACCGCGGCGACGTGGTGCTCGCCGGTGCTCAGTTCGGTCGTGTCCGAGCGATGGTTGGCGAGAACGGCAAGCCCGTGAAAGATGCCGGTCCGTCGATCCCGGTGGAAATTCAGGGTCTCTCCGGTATTCCGCAGGCCGGTGACGAATTCTTCGTCCTGCCGGATGAACGCAAGGCCCGTGAAATCGCTCTCTTCCGCCAGGGCAAGTACCGTGACGTGAAGCTCGCGAAGGCTCAGGCCGCCAGCCTGCAGAACATCTTCAAGGATAATGACGGCAAGCAGAAGACTCTGCCCCTCATTGTCAAGGCTGACCTTCAGGGTTCCCAGGAAGCTATCGTCCAGGCCTTCCAGAAGCTGTCGACCGACGAAGTCCGCGTTCAGATCGTTCACTCCGCGGTGGGCGGTATTTCTGAAACCGACGTCAACCTCGCCATTGCTGCCGGCGCCATCATCGTCGGGTTCAATGTCCGAGCCGATGCCGGTGCGAGAAAGCTTGCCGAGCATGAAGGCGTTGAGATCCGTTACTACGACATCATTTACGATGCCGTGAACGAGATCAAGGCTGCCATGGGCGGTATGCTTGCCCCGGTGAAGAAGGAAACGAACCTTGGCCTCGCCGAAGTCCGTCAGGTTATTCACGTGCCGAAGGTTGGCAACATCGCCGGCTGCCGTGTGGTGGAAGGTGTTATCCGCCGCAACGCGAATATCCGCCTGCTGCGCGACAACGTGGTGATCTGGACCGGCGAACTCGCCTCTCTGAAGCACTTCAAGGATGACGTCCGCGAGATGAATGCCGGTCAGGAATGCGGTATCTCGCTGAAGGGCTACGAGGACATCAAGGAAGGCGATCAGCTGGAAGTGTTCGAGGTGACGGAAGTCGCCCGTACGCTCTAAGCAGCGGAACGCATGCCGCCTCTCCCCGGATCAGTCCGGGGGCAGGTGGCATTCTGATTTTTTGAATTTTGAATTGAGGTAGAGATAACGTGAGAAAGGCTAAGCCCGGGCGCTCGACCAGAATTGCCGATCAGATTGCGCGTGATATCGCCGAACTGATCCCGAAAGAGGTGCGTGATCCTCGGGTTGGTTTTGTCACTGTGACCGGCTGCGAAATCACGCCGGACTATGCGCACGCGAATATTTATTTCACGGTGATCGGTTCTGAACCGGAAGCCTGCCGCGAAGGACTTAACGCCGCGGCCGGCATGCTCCGCAGCCTGATTTTCAGGCAGCTGCGCATCCACACGGTTCCGACGCTTCATTTCGTGTATGACACGAGTGTGGACCGCGGCTTCGCGATGGATAAGCTGATCGCAGAAGCGCAGGATCAGAATCCGGGGAAGTAACGTGCCAAGAGGTCATCATGGCGACCGCGTGAACGGCGTACTCCTCCTGAATAAGGGGGAAGGCGCAAGCTCTAACCGTGAACTGCAGACGGCCCGCCGCCTGCTGAACGCGGCGAAGGCCGGGCACTGCGGAACGCTCGATCCGATGGCGACCGGACTCCTGCCGCTCGCTTTCGGTGAGGCAACGAAGTTCTCCGCCGATCTGCTGCACGCTGACAAGGCTTACAGAGCCGTGGCAACGCTTGGTGTGGAAACGGATACCGGAGACCGTACGGGGACTGTGCTGAAAACGCACGAAGTCTCTGTAACGCTTGATGAGGTGAAGGCCGCTGCAGCGAAGCTTACCGGTCCGATCAAACAGATCCCGCCGATGTATTCGGCTCTGAAGCGTGACGGGGTTGCGCTATACCGACTCGCCCGGCAGGGTGAAACGGTGGAAAGAGAGCCGAGACTGGTTACAATCTACCGTTTCGACATTCTGTCGCTTGATGGAAATACGGTGGAAATGGAGTGCGTGGTTTCCAAAGGAACCTACATCCGCACTCTGATTGAAGATCTTGGACACCTCCTCGGATGCGGCGCGACGATGTCGGCGCTCTGCCGGACCCGCGTTGGAGATCTGGATCTGAAGGATGCAATTACTCTGGAGACACTGGAGCGGGAACCCGATGCGATAAAACGCCGGGCGATGCTCCGTCCGCCAGATGAGCTGATCCAGAGCCTCGCGCCCGTCGAACTGGCGGCTGCTGAGACTGAGAGGTTTAAGAACGGACAGAGGCTTGCGCTTCACCTCGCGGAACGCGGGAGAGTGCGGGTTTATGGACCGGGAAAGGAATTGCTGGGGACCGCTACGGTGAATGAACGCGGCGTGCTTGCTCCGGAAAGATTAATAGCTACTGATTAAAGAGACTAAGAGAAATGACAAGAGCCATTCGCAATATTGCGATTATTGCCCACGTTGACCACGGTAAGACGACCCTGGTGGACGGCCTTCTGAAGTGTGCCGGCACCTTCCGTGAAAACCAGGAAGTTGAACAGCGCGTGATGGACAGCAACGCGATCGAAAAGGAACGCGGCATCACGATTCTCGCGAAGAACTGCGCCGTTGAATGGAAGGGCGTTCACATCAACATCATCGATACCCCCGGGCACGCCGACTTCGGCGGTGAAGTGGAGCGTGTGCTCTCCATGGTGGACGGTGTGCTGCTGCTCGTTGACGCGGTCGACGGCCCGATGCCTCAGACCCGCTTCGTGACTCGCAAGGCACTCGCCCAGGGCCTGAAGCCGATCGTGATCGTGAACAAGGTTGACCGTCCGGGTGCCCGCCCTGAGTGGGTTGTGAACCAGACGTTTGATCTGTTCGATAAGCTCGGCGCGACCGAGGAACAGCTCGACTTCCCGGTAATCTACGCCTCCGCTCTTAACGGCTACGCCGGCCTCACTGACGACGTTGAAGAGCTGAAGAAGATCGGCAACCTCGACGCCATTCTCGACACCGTGCTTGAAAAGGTTCCGGTCCGTGAAGACGATCCGAACGGCAACCTGATTCTTCAGATCTGCTCGCTCGACTACTCGAGCTACGTCGGCAAGATCGGTATCGGCCGCGTGCACCGCGGCACCCTGACCGCCGGTCAGAATGTCTGCTTCATGGACGGTCCGGAAGATACGCCGAAGCGCGGCAAGATCAATCAGATTCTTCAGTTCGAAGGTCTTGAACGCAAGGAAACGCCCTCCGCTCAGGCCGGCGACATCGTTCTCGTCACGGGTATCGAAGATCTGAACATCGGCACGACCATCACGAGCACGGATCACCCGGAAGCGCTCCCGATGCTGCACGTCGATGAGCCGACCCTCAAGATGGAATTCATGGTGAACACGTCGCCTCTCGCCGGCAAGGAAGGCAAGTTCGTGACGAGCCGTCAGATCCGTGAGCGTCTCGCCCGCGAGCTGAAGTCGAACGTCGCCATGCGCGTTGAGAACACGAAGGATGAGAAGGTGTTCCTCGTGTCCGGCCGCGGTGAACTGCATCTCACGGTTCTTCTTGAGAATATGCGCCGCGAGGGATTCGAAATTGCCGTGTCCCGTCCGCGCGTGATTATCAAGGAAGAGAACGGCGTCAAGATGGAACCGTATGAGCTCCTGACGGTTGACGTTGAAGAAGAACATCAGGGTTCCGTGATGGAAGAGCTCGGCCGCCGCAAGGGCGAACTCACCGACATGGAGCCGGACGGCAAGGGCCGTGTGCGCCTTGAGTACCGTATCCCGGCCCGCGGCCTGATCGGTTTCCAGAGCCTCTTCATGACGATGTGCCGCGGCACCGGCATCATGAGCCACGTGTTTGACGACTACGCCCCGATCAAGCAGGGCAGCGTCGGCGAACGCCGCTCCGGCGCCATCATCTCCGGTGAAGACGGCAATGCCGTGGCCTACGCTCTCTGGTACATCCAGGAACGCGGCCGTCTCTTCGTGAGCCCGGGCGACGCTGTGTACGAAGGCATGATCATCGGCGAGCATTCGCGTGAAAACGACATTGTCGTGAACGCGATCCGTACGAAGCACCTCACGAACGTGCGTGCTTCCGGCTCTGATGAAGCGATCCGCCTTGTGCCTCCGACCCAGCTCACGCTGGAAAGCGCTGTGGAATTCATCAATGACGACGAACTCGTGGAAATCACCCCGAAGTCGATCCGTCTTCGCAAGCGCTATCTGAAGGAATTCGAACGCAAGCGCGCTGCCCGTGCGGCCCAGGCTGAGTTCGGTGATCCGGACGTTTCCGAGGAATAATTCCTTCGGAATCGCTTCAGAAAGTGAAGAAATCGAAGCATACCGCCTCTTCCCTCTGCCCCTGCGGCAGCGGGAAGACGTATGAGGACTGCTGCGGCAGGTATCACGCCGGGACTCCGGCGCCGGATGCCCGGAGCTTGATGGCAAGCCGCTACAGCGCCTATGCGCTGGGACTGGAAAAGTATGTTCGGGATACGTGGTGCGAGGAAAAGTGCCCTGCGGACCTGGATCTGAAAACCAATCCCATTACCTGGCTCGGGCTTGAAATCCGCTCGTTCCGGGAAACGGGACCTGACACCGCGGAGGTTGAATACGTGGCGCGCGGCCGCTCGGGAGGCGCCGGAGCTTTCAGGCTTCACGAGCTGTCGAGGTTCGTAAAGCGGGAAGGCCGATGGCTTTATCTCGACGGCGACTGCTTCGAGAAGTAGGTTTGGGGAAGGGCGGCAGATTAAAAAATGCCGCCCTTTTTTTCAATCGGCGGGAGCTCTCCCGCCGGTGTTATCAGGACGGAAAAAGATAATGGCACTTCAGACAGAGCTGAAGCCTGAGGACTGGCGTTTCTGCGTTGCGCCGATGATTGACTGGACAGATGAGTGGTGCCGGCACTTTCACAGGCTCCTCTCTAGGCGCGCGAGACTCTATACCGAGATGATCGCGTCGCCTGCGCTGGTGCATGGGAACCGAACGCGCCTCCTCGGGTATGAGAAAGGCGTAAATCCTGTCGCACTGCAGCTTGGCGGATCCAATCCGGCTGAGCTCGCCCAGTGCGCGAAATGGGGGGAAGAGGCCGGGTTTGATGAGATCAACCTGAACTGCGGCTGCCCCTCTCCCCGCGTGCAGTCCGGAGACTTCGGCGTGGTCCTGATGCTTTCCCCGCAGAAGGTTGCGGACTGTCTCAAAGCTATGCAGGACAGCGTGTCGGTTCCGGTGACTGTGAAGCACCGGATCGGCGTGGATGATCAGACATCCTACGGCTTTGTCCGTGACTTTGTCGGCACGGTTCATGAGGCCGGCACCCGGGTCTTCATCGTGCACGCGAGAGCCGCGTGGCTGAAGGGGCTGTCCCCGAAAGAGAACCGCGATATTCCGCCGCTTGACCGTGAGCTTGCGGCGCGGCTGAAGGCGGATTTCCCGGACAGTATCTTTGTCGTGAACGGCGGGATCAAGACGCTCAGCGAATGTCAGACTGAACTTAACCGGTTTGATGGCGTGATGCTCGGGCGTGAGGCGTACAACAACCCCTGGCTTCTCACGGAGGTTGATCATGCGCTGTATGGCGATCCGGAGAGCACACTCTCGCGCGATGAGGTGGTGGAGCAGATGGCGGACTATGTGGATCTCGTGCAGGAGCGTGAACCGCTTGCCGCGAGAACTGCGGTGAATCATCTCATGGGGCTCGCGCTGGGACTTCCGGGGGGCGCCCGTCACTGGAGACGGCTCCTCACGGATCCGGCGCTCTGGAAAACGAAGAAAGCGGGTGAGATTGTGCGTCTGGCGTGGAAGGAAGTGAAGCCGGAGGCCGGTCTGGAAGATTAGCCTCGCATATCTCTTTCCCGGTGACAGAAAACATGAAGCCCTCAGGTTCCATTGCGGAGCCTGAGGGCTTTTTTACGAGGAGTGCTGCCAGGAGGAGGAAGTTACTTCTGAGCCTGCTGACGGACAGAGGCGAGCGCTTCACGCACAGCCTTGGCCGCGACACCGTTGAAGCGGTACTGGAAGTCCGTGATCGGCTTATCGGCCTTCACGAAGTATCCCGGAACGACAGTGGTCGACTTGCCGCGGTGGATTTCCACAAGGGCGAGTGACACGGCGTCGCGTGACAGCTCAAAGATGCCCGTATCAGGCGCCTTCACCGTGGACGGGAAGGAGAAGGCGATACCCTTCGTGCCGTCAACCGTCTTGATGCTGTAGGAGCCGCGGGTTTCCGGAGTCTTAGAGGTGCTCTGGCAGAAGACCGTGCCGGTCTTCACAGAGTAAAGGCTCACTTCGCCGTTAGTCGGAATGGCGGATGCGCCCTCTGCCGGGATCGCGACCTTTTCCTGATAACGCTGCTTCACGCGCTTGCCGCGCTTATTCTTCACGTAGCGGGTCTTCGTCACGACCTTGAACTGGGTCGGAGCTGCGGCACCGGCAGTCGGGTCAAAGACGACGCCGTAGGCCTTGAACCCTACGCGCGGGAGGTAGCTGAGGCAGTAAGGAATATCGCGGCTGAACGTGCGGACGAACCCTTCGACGTTCCCGGCACCCGTAAAGGCATCAGGCTTCAGCACGACGTACTGATCCTGCGTCATGGCGATCTGAGGCATATAGACCACGGAGCCCTTCGGAAAACGGGCGGAGATCACGCCGGCAGCCGGAGTCGGATAGTTTGTGCGGGACCGGAGATAGTGATAGATGTACTGACCGGACACATCAAACGCGTAGAGCTTCAGACGCATCGCGACCGGGTTCTTTGAGTTATCCGAGTAAAGCTTCACCGAACCGTCGGGTTCTGAGGTGAGATAGCTCGGGAATTCAGCGGAAACGGAGTTCCCGGAGCGGACGATCGAATTCACGTTCGTGCCCCAGGCAAACCCGTGAGCTTTCTGTCCCTTCGGATAAGTCTCTTTCACGGTGTAGGTGGTGTCATTCTTCTTCTGATCGATGCGGAAGTTCGACTCCTCGCGGTCATTGAAGTAGTACACTCCTTCACCCTCGAACGCCTGCAGTGTGGTGAGACCGAGCGGCTTCGCCCCCTTAATGGAAGGAACCTGTGTGAGCATGAAACCATATGTGCCGTCGTCAAAGCGGTTGACGCTTTCGGCCACGACCGAAGAAGATTCCTGAGCGGAAGGGGCGGATGCCGTCTTCTGACCGGTTGTCTGGCAGCCGGCAAGGGTCAGCGCGCAGACCGCGGCAGCAGAGGCCGCGAGACTGAAGCGTTTGGTGAAATGACGGATATTTTCCATGATCAGTGCGACAAACTTTCCTAAGAGAGGATCTCCCGGGCAGGGGATGCCAGAGAGTGTTCCGCGTACAGCGCGGGATATTTTTCTATGATACCGAACCGGGGGTGAAAGGGCCGTTACATTCTGTTAAGGTCAGGGGAGTTCCTTAGACGGCAGTTTGCCTGAGTCCGTCCCGAAAACAATGCGGCCTGCCAGGCATACTGCCGGCAGGCCGCATAGCGGAACTCCGCGTCCGGTGTCTGAATTACTTCAGAGCGTCGAACACACGGGCCGTGATCTCATCAATCGTGCCGAGACCGGAAATCGCGCGGTACTGCGGAGCCGTCTTGTCGCCGGACTTCGCGAGGTCGCCGTAGAACTTAACGAGCGCTTCGGTCTGATTGTGATAAACCTCGAGACGGTGACGGACAACGTCTTCTTTGTCGTCATCACGCTGGATCAGCGGATCGCCCGTCACGTCGTCCTTGCCCTCAACCTTCGGGGGGTTGTAGACGATGTGGTAGGTGCGGCCGGAGACCGGGTCAACACGGCGGCCGCTGATGCGGCGCACGATCTCATCATCAGGCACGGAGATTTCGAGCACGAAGTCGATCGGAATACCGGTCTTCTTCAGGGCTTCAGCCTGCGGAATCGTACGGGGGAAGCCGTCGAGCAGGAAACCGTTCTTGCAGTCAGGCTGCGCGAGACGTTCTTCCATGAGCCCGAGGATAATGTCGTCGCTCACCAGAGCGCCCGATTCCATGACGGACTTTGCCTTGAGGCCGAGCGGGGTTCCCGCCGTCACAGCCGCGCGAAGCATGTCGCCGGTGGAAATCTGGGGGATCGCGAAGCGTTCCTTGATGAAGGCAGCCTGGGTGCCCTTTCCGGCGCCGGGAGGTCCGATCAGAATAAGACGCATATTTTTATCTCCAAAACAAGTTCTGCGGACGGATCGGGTACCGTCCGCTTGGGCTTTTAAGTCCGTTATTTTAAGCGCCGGTGAGTCTCCGAGCAATCCTGCATAGCCCTGAGAAACAGGGGGCGGAAATCAGAGCGGGAGATTGCCCCGGGCATACACCTCGCGGACCCGTTCGAGGTCAGACTCGGTATCCACGCCGGCCGGTAGTTCCTGCTCAAGCACGAGGACCGCGATCCGCTCGCCGTTCCAGAGTGCTCGCAGCTGCTCAAGACTTTCCGTCTGCTCAATCGGAGCGGGCGGGAGCTCGGAAAACGCCCGGAGGAATCGCGCGCGGTAAGCGTATAGCCCGATGTGGTGAAGCGCCCGGAAACGTTCGGGGAGTTCATACGGAGGACCGGCGCGGAACGCGTCACGGGGCCAGGGGGTCGGGGCCCGTGTGAAGGTCATTGCCTCGCCGAGAGCGTTCAGCTCAACCTTCACAACGTTCGGATTCAGAAAATCCTCGACTGTGGCAATCGGGTGAGCTGCGGTCGCGATGGCGCAGCCAGGTTTCTGCGCGAGGAGACTCGCCACGTGGTCAACGACAGACGGCGGGATGAGTGGTTCGTCACCCTGAATGTTCACGACGATCTCATCCTCTTCAAAGTGCAGCTTCTGGCAGACTTCCGCAATCCGGTCCGTTCCGGTCGGATGGGATTCCTGCGTGAGGACGGCTTCAACGCCTTCGCGCTCACACGCGTCAACGATCTTCGGGTGATCAGTCGCCACGACAATCCGGGAGGCTCCGGTGAGCTTCGCCCGTTCCGCGACGCGCACGATCATGGGTTTCCCCGCGATATCCATCAGAGGCTTGCCGGGAAGCCGGGTCGACTTCATCCGGGCGGGGATCACAATGTTGTAAGTCATATCTCTTTCAGCTTTTTCAGAGCCGGGCGGCGGAGGCCTCGGCCTTTTTCTCTTTCAGCCGGAGCTCCTCAAGCTCTTCCTCTGTCATTTCACGCGCGTCATGCGCGATCATGTCAGGAATGCCGTCCCGGACGGCAAAAGCGAGGCCGCAGGCTGTGCAGAGGAATTCCTCTGACTCTGCGTTCCAGCCGAGCCTGCCCTTGCAGACCGGGCAGACGAGATTCTCAGTGACGTTAGGATTCATGAGTGGCTCCATTGGCGGATGGATTCGGATGACGGGCTTCCCGCGCCTTCTGATCAATGAAGTCGAGCAGGTAGTCTTCGAGGGCGATATCGTACCCCACAGTCCAGATCCGGGAGTCGGAAGCGATTCCGGGCACCTGGCGGCACTTCACGGCATCCTTTTCCGTAATGAGGATACAGTCAGCCGCGATGTCAGCAAAGGGGTTCGCGCGGAAATCATAATGATCTCCCAGCTCAACGCACGGATTGCAGGCAATGCCGCGGCCGCGGAGCATGGCAAAGAACCTTCCCGGGACAGCGATGCCGGCGGCGGCCGCGAAGGATTTTCCTTCGAACCTCTCCGCGAGATCATCAATCGGGAGCGTTTCACCGGTCGCGAGATTGCGGCATTCACCAA
This sequence comes from Dakarella massiliensis, assembly GCF_001182045.1. GTDB lineage: Bacteria > Pseudomonadota > Gammaproteobacteria > Burkholderiales > Burkholderiaceae_F > Mesosutterella > Mesosutterella massiliensis. Next base: position 22,585 of record NZ_CVTY01000004.1, read on the forward strand.
GATACGGGCTGGAGGCAAAACGCGGGGTTCTCGTGTCGAGAATCTCATCCGTCGTATTCAGAATAATCGCGTCCACCCGGTCAAGCCTTGACGGCGGCTCGCGGAGGGGACCGGCGGGGAGCACCCAGCCGTTTCCGATACCGTGGGCTCCTACCACGCAGAGTTCAACATCGCGGTGCAGCGAGTAGTGCTGCAGACCGTCATCGGAAATGATGATGTCAGTGTCCGGGAAAGACTTGAGAAGCAGACGCCCGGCAGCGACCCGGTCGCGGCCGACAGCCACGGGAGCCGCGGTCTTGCGGGCGATAAGCAGCGGTTCGTCGCCGGACGAGGCTGCGCGCGAGTCAGGCGTCACGAGCTGCACAGCGTCGGATTTTCTTCCATATCCCCGGCTGATGATGCCGGGTTTCCAGCCGCGTTTCATGAGACCGCGGGCGATGGCAATCGTAACCGGGGTTTTCCCCGTGCCGCCGACATAGATGTTCCCGACGATCACGACAGGAACCGGCAGACGCTCAGGCGTCGCGTGCTTCTCACGGTAGCGTGAGACAGCGAGAAATGCGAGAGAAAGCGGGGAGAAAACCAGAGAAAAAAGACCTTTTTTCGACCACTGGCTGTGAAGCCAGTTTTCCAGCGTTGCGCGGGCGCGCGAAGCCGGTTTCATTTCAGGTTTGGGAGACTGCTGTGAGTTACCTGATCGGGGACGATCTGAATCCATTGCCGTTCTGGAAGAAAGAATATGCGGCGCCTCGAGCGGAGATGCCGGGGGAGGTTCGCAGGTGTGATTAGTCATGCATGCAATGATAATGGATCGGGGATTGACGTGCGAAGGGGGCATCACGGGTTCCGGTGAAATCTGTGGATAACTCCGGGGAAAAATGACTAACTTTCTGAATGTTTGTATAAAAAACGGCCTGTGGATAATCTGAATTTTTTAAAAATATAAGTAAAATCAAATAGATCAGTATTTATTACCTGAGTCATATCAGACAAACCGAAGAATACTTCCGGTCAAAGACCGCGTTCAGCGAAGACCGCGCGGATCTGGCAGAGCAGGCGCTGCGGCCCTATCTCTATGAAAAATAGCTTTTTTTGGTGATATCTCCCGAAAACACGGTTTTAAAATGTGTGTATATCCATAAAAATACAAAATAATCAATTGGTTGATTTCTTTATCACGGTTCTGGTGAACAGCGATGTTGACTGCTCCGGGAAAACTCATGCAAGATGATGAAAAATAAGAATAAAAAAATATTGATTAAAATTTAATCAGCCTGAAGATCCCCAGAAACAGGGGATCTGTAAAAACCGCAGATTCTCTTTCCCGGGCCTATAAGAGAATTTATCCCCCCTATTCGAAATCCACAGGGGGAATCGATATTCCCTGAGCCATGATGAATGCCGTTATCAGAATTAAAAATAAATAAAAAACAAAAAAATAAGCAGCCTTTTATCAGTAAAGTATCAAATGATGATCTTCAGCTTCATAAAAGGGAACTGGAAAATCCTGTGGATAAGTGTGTGAACAATTGTGGAGAAATCCCCTAAGTAGCTGAAGATACGTCACTTTTCAAAATCACGGAATTTCGGCAAAATAAAAATTTAATTGTTTAAAATCATGTTGTTATAGGTTATATACGGTGTTTCCGGAAAGCCCGCGGGGTGAACGGGGGTTGACAAAAAGGGAAAAACGTAAAACTGTGCAGAAACCGGGGAGGGTGGAATCCGGAATCGGAAGATCCGCTTCGGCCTTTTTTAAAACCGGCTTATCATCACTCTCACAGTGGACTGAAGAGAACAGAAAGAGGACGGATATCCAATGAAGGATGATTTCGACACGTATTCGCTTTTCGGCGGTGACGCCGCGGGCGGGGCAGCTCCCCGGGAACCCGCGAAGCGTTCCAGCCTGAGAGCCGTGCGGCCCGCATCCACCCGTTCCCGCTACCGCTCGGATGTGCTCTCAGGTGACGCGTACGGATTCCGGGCTCCGGAACCTGTACGGGAAACCCGTGCCGCGGTGATTTCGGTCTCCGATATCTGCCGCGGTATCCAGAATTCGCTCCGGGCAGCCTTTCCTCCCGCCTGGGTTGAAGGGGAGATCGCAAGCCTCATGGTGGCTTCAAGCGGTCACTGCTACTTTGATCTGAAGGACCGCGAGGCTCAGATTTCCTGCGTCATGTACCGGTCCCAGTATCAGTCTGTGGGTTTTGAGCCGAAGGTCGGTGACAAGATTGAGGTCTATGCGGAACCCTCTCTATATATGAAGAGAGGACGGCTGCAGCTGACGGTGAACCGGATCCGGAAGTCCGGTCTTGGGGCGCTGTACGAAGAGTTTCTGCGCCTGAAGGCGAAGCTTGAGAGAGAGGGGCTTTTCAGCCCGGAACTGAAGCGCGCGGTGCCCTCTGTCCCTCGGACAGCGGCTATCGTGACAAGCCTTAAGGCAGCCGGTCTCAGGGATGTCATCCAGACCTTCGAAAAGCGTGCTCCTTATGTTGCGCTTGAAATCTATCCCGCATCAGTCCAGGGCCCCGGCGCCGCGGCAGAGATCGCGGAAGCGCTCCGGAGGGCTGGGGAATCCGAAAAGGCAGAAGTGATTCTGCTTGTCCGCGGCGGCGGCTCTTTTGAAGATCTCGCCTGCTTTAATGATGAGCGGGTGGCGAGAGCCATCAGAATGTCCCCGATTCCCGTGATCACCGGGATCGGGCACGAGTCCGATACGACAATCGCGGATCTCGCATCTGACCTTAGAGCCGCGACACCGACCGCGGCCGCGGAGCATGCGGCAGCTGCGGAGTCAGACCTGATGCAGCGGCTCGGGAGTCTCGTTAACCGTCTGAAGCGGGCAGAAGAGGGCGTGTTGCGGGAAGCCTCGCAGCGGCTCGATATGGCGGAAACGCGGCTGGGGACACCGGAAGAGCTTCTTCGGGGCGGCCGGGCCGCGCTGCAGCTTGCGGAAGAAAAAATCAGGCAATCGCCTCTCCTTCTGATTCAGGGCGGCCGTTCGAAGCTTTTCGAAGCGGCCCCTAAGCTTCGCCGTCGGCTCGAGACGGTTCTCGGCCGGGCAGAGCTTCAGACAATAGTCATGCGTAACTTCCTTGAAGATCGGCTGAAGAAGCTGCTTCAGGATGAAACAAAGCGTCTACGGAATTCAGAATCGGTGATTGTCTCTCACAGACCGAAGCTTGACGCCGAGGGGAGAAGGCTGGATGCTGCCGCGTCAGGCCTGAGAGGAGGGCTTTCAGAGACGCTGAAGAGGGCGGAGGAAACGCTCACGAGGGCAACGCTTTTCTTCTCTGGAGCTGATCCGGGAGTAAGCCGTGAAAGCGCGAGGCTCGGGCTTCTTGCTCAGCGTCTCGTGACCGCTAAACCGGCATTCAGAGAGCCGGGGAAAGATCTGGTGACCCTGCAGACGAGACTCGCCGCTGCGGCAGCCTCAGGGCTTGATGAACGCCGGACCGCGCTTCGGTTTGAAGAATCCAAAATGAAGTCTCTCGAAGTGAGCCGCGTGCTGGAGAGAGGATTCGCGCTGCTTTACCGTGACGCAGGCATTGTGCGGAGCGTGAAGTCGCTGAAAAAAGGGGAGTCGGTGACCGCGGTGCTGCCCGACGGTGAGGCGTCCCTCATGGTTTCAGAGGTCCGTCCGAAGCAGTCCTGAGGGGCTGGGGATCAAGGCCGGCGGGTCACGCTGAGCGTGTCACCGGGGGAAATTCCCCGGGCTCTGAACCAGCCGTCATTCATTTCAAGCGCGTAGCGCGCGGGGTTCAGCGCGCAGTGAATTTCCGTGGACCAGGGCGTCATTGAAGCAATCGAGATCAGGCGGAATTTTTCGTCAAAGAAAGCGACAGAAAGCGGGAGCGGCGTGTCTTTCATCCACATGCACCATGAACCGCTTGTCGGAAAAACGAAAAACATGCCCTGGTTTTCAGGCATTGCCTGAACCCCCATCAGACCATGCTGTAGCTCATCCTTTGTCTCGGCGACTGCGACCGAAGCGCTGTGACCGCGGATCTCAATCGACGCGGTGCCGGAGGCGTTAGCCGCGGCAGCAGCGGCTGCGAAAAGGGCGGGAGCAAGAATCCGGAGCAGTTTCTTCATGGCAATAAAAAACCCGCTGTTCCCCCCACAGGGAGGAAACAACGGGGTTTCGGCGTGAAGCAGTTATTACTCAGCCGGCATGATGTTAGCGGCCTGCTTGCCCTTCGGGCCATCGACCACGTCAAACGTCACGCGCTGCCCTTCTTTCAGGGACTTGAAGCCGTCCATCTTAATCGCAGAGAAATGAGCGAAGAGGTCTTCTCCCTTTTCATCCGGGGTAATGAAGCCGTAACCCTTGGCGTCATTGAACCACTTCACAATACCGGTAGCCATTTGTAAATCTCCATCTGATACAGATTCTGCCTGATGAGCCACAATAGAGGGCCTGATAGGACAGGCAGAAGAACCACCCTGCGGAAAAGCCCGAAGGGGTCGAGCAGCGAGCGTGATACAAGTTCTGCTCGATCAAGCTTACCGCACACTTCAGACAATACGCCATATTCCCAAAACTTGCATACCTCACAAGGGATTTAACTGATAAAAAGGTGGGTTTCGTCAATAAAAATATGAGTTTTCACTCAGACCCGTGATGTGAAGCCTCACTGCCCCCCGTTTTTTTTTGCAAAATGGAATTACTTAATTGGAACTTAACCCGGAATGACGCGGCAGAAAATTGATAGATGCAGCGGTACGTGCCTCGCGGTGAAGGAACACAGAGCCTGTGCTCTTCCCCCGATGTGGCGCGTTGTGCTGCTGAATGATGACTACACAACGATGGACTTCGTAGTCTTCGTGCTTCGCAAGCTCTTCGGAAAGACGTGCGAGGAAGCGGAAAAGCTCATGCTTGAGGTCCACCAGACCGGCCGCGGCATTGCAGGCGTTTATGTGAAAGATGTGGCGGAAAGTCTGGCAGCGAGAGCAATGCACCTCGCGAAAGACAACGGCTTCCCTTTCCGGTGCTTGGTTGAACGGCAGGAATAACTATGATCGACAGACAGCTGGAAAAGAATTTTCAGAACACCTTCGTCACGGCGACAACGGTCCGCAGTCAGCTGATTACGGTCGAGGCGCTGCTGCTCGAGCTGCTCTCGAATGACCGTGTCAGCCGCGTACTTGCCTACTTTGGCTGCTCCAAGACGCAGCTGAAGAGGAATCTCGAGGAATTCATTGATACGAAGGTGCCGAAGCTCGCGACGCTGAAAGAGGACCCGCAGCCGTCTGTCGGGTTCCAGCGTGTGATCGAGCGGGCGCTGGTGCATGTGCAGCAGTCCGGCCGCAAGGATCAGGATCTGCATGGCGAAGACGTGCTCGTCTCGATTTTTGATGAGCCTGACAGCTGGGCTGTCGCATACCTGACCGAGCAGGGACTCGACAAGCTGAGCCTTGTGGAATATCTCACCGATCTTCATCGGGATGACTATTCGGAGAGTTTCGCAGAGCCCGCGGGACCCGCCGGTGACGAGGCTCCCGAAGGAGGCACTGCAGGTGCTGCCATTCTGGAAGCCTTTACGGTGAATCTGAACGAGAAGGCGAAAGAGGGCAAGCTTGATCCCCTGATCGGGCGCGAGGAAGAGATGACCCGCGTGATCCAGGTGCTCTGCCGCCGCAGAAAGAATAATCCGCTGCTGGTCGGTGAGCCGGGTGTCGGCAAGACCGCGATCGCGGAAGGAGTCGCGAGCCGCATTGTTTCCGGGAAAGTGCCCGATATTCTGAAGAAGCGGGTCATCCGGTCTCTTTCCATGGGACGCCTCGTGGCCGGTACAAAGTACCGCGGTGACTTCGAGGACCGCATGAAGCGGCTCGTGGATGCTGTCAGAGAAAGCCCGGAGACCGTGCTCTTCATTGACGAAATCCATACGGTGATCGGCGCGGGTTCCACCTCTGGCGGCCAGACGCTCGACGCTGCGGATCTTCTGAAACCCGCCCTTGCGAACGGTGAGCTTTCCTGTATCGGCGCGACGACCTATGAGGAATTCCGCCGCATTTTCGAGAAAGACCGCGCTCTGGCCCGCCGCTTCCAGAAGATTGACGTCCCGGCACCGACCGCGGATGAATCAGTTCAGATTCTGAAGGGGCTCCGTGCGAAGTTTGAGGAGCATCACGGCATCAAGTACACCGATAAGGCTATTGAGGCCGCGGTAACGCTTTCTGAGCGCTATATGAGTGATAAGAGGCTTCCGGATAAGGCGATCGATATGATCGATGAGGCGGGTGCCGCACAGCGGCTCCTGCCGGCTGAATCCCGGAAGGGTGTGATCGACGAGCGGGAGATCGAGGAAACCATCGCGAAGATGACGAAGATCCCGGTGGCGACGCTCACCCAGGGCGATGAAGAAAAGCTTTATCACCTGCCGGAAGATCTGAAAAAGCGGATTTTCGGTCAGGACGAAGCGGTGGACGCGGTGGTGTCTGCGATCCGTCTCTCCCGGGCGGGCTTTGATAAGTCAGACCGCCCGGTCGGATCCTTCCTCTTCACGGGTCCCACCGGTGTCGGCAAGACTGAGCTCGCGAAGCAGCTTGCTGAGTCGCTCGGCGTCAGCCTGATCCGGTTTGATATGAGCGAATACTCGGAAGCCCATACGGTGAGCCGCCTGATTGGCGCGCCTCCGGGGTATGTCGGTTTCTCTCAGGGCGGGCAACTGACGGAGCAGGTGACTGCTCACCCTTACTGCGTGCTGCTGCTTGACGAAATCGAGAAGGCCCATCCGGATATTCTGAACGTGCTTCTGCAGGTGATGGATAACGGGACGCTGACCGATAACAGCGGCCGCAAGGCGGACTTCCGGAACGTGATTCTCATCATGACGTCGAATGCCGGCGCCCGGATGATCTCGCGTAACGTGATCGGTTTCGGTGAGACGAAGTCTGAGGGGGATGATACGGCGGAGATCAAGAAGTACTTCTCGCCTGAATTCCGGAACCGCCTCGACGCGATTATCCGCTTCAAGCCGCTTGCTCACGCCCTGATCCTCAAGATCACGGATAAGTTCCTGAAGAATGTGACCGAAAGCCTCAGGAAGCGGAATGTGGAACCGGTCTTTACGTCGACTCTGCGGAACTACCTCGCGGAGCATGGCTTTGATCCCCAGATGGGAGCCCGTCCGATGCGCCGTCTGATCCAGGACATCGTGGAGCGGCCTCTCGCTGAGGCAGTGCTCTTCGGACCGCTGAAAAACGGCGGCAAGGTGACTGTCGGCTTTAACCGCGGAAAGGTTCAGCTGAAGTTCCCCGGAAGCGAGGCCCAGGGGTCGAAGAAGCAGGAAGCGCTTCCCGCCTGATTCGGTTTCAGACGCCGGACAGAAAGACGCCCTCAGAGGAGAGAAAACTCCCTGAGGGCGTTTCTGTTGCCGGAACCGTTGTCTTATCGGGTACCGGTAGAGCCGAAGCCATTCGTGCCGCGGTCTGTCTCTCCGAACTCATCCACGAGTTCAAATTCAGGCTGGGCAACCGGAACAATCACGAGCTGCGCGATGCGGTCAAAGGGATTGATTGTGAAGGCATCCTTCCCGCGGTTCCAGACGGAGATCATGAGTTCTCCCTGATAGTCAGAGTCAATGAGACCGACGAGATTGCCGAGCACAATGCCGTGCTTATGGCCGAGTCCCGAGCGGGGAAGAATGAGAGCGGCGTAGCCGGGATCCGCGATGTGCACCGCAAGCCCCGTGTGGACGAGGGTGGTCTCACCGGGATTCACAGTGAGGGGGAAATCAAGAAGCGCTTTGAGGTCGACTCCGGCAGAGCCTGCCGTTGCGGTTTTCGGAAGATGTTCTTTCGCCCGGGGGTCGAGCACTTTGAGAGCAATACGAAGCATGTTTACTTTTTACGGCCGTTCGCCGCGAGATTGAAAGTGAAAAGAGTGAGGATGATGCCGACCACGGTGAGCCACGGTGTCTCAAGAATGATGCCGAGCACAATGAGTCCGAAGCTTACGAAGGAAATGAGCCCCGAAAAAGCCCGCGCCGCGTTGCGGGCGTTCGCTTCGCGCGCCCGGCGCCTGAGACGTTCGGACGGGGTTTCTCCCGAGGGGCCTGGATCCATGGCGGACGGCGAGGAGGACGGCGGCTCAGGGATCGGTGAAGGAACCGGAATGCCGATTTTCGCGAGTTCCGCCATCACGGACCGTTCCCGCTCTTCGGCCGCCTCTGCTGTCGACTCCGGAGTTCCCGGGGGAACAGGATTTGTCGCGGCCGGTGAACTCGCGGCGGTCTTCAGGGGATCAAGATTCCTGATTTTTCCAGCCTGTAGCTTTTCAATATAGGCAACATAGTCGCCGTCAGCCGGTTCAAGCCCGAAAGGATCTTTCATCTTTTTCCCCCCTGCAGAATGCGGATATGATCCGTACCCATCCATCCTACAACACTAGACAAGGAGAGAGGCGAGTCGGTCAAGGATAGCCTCTGCCACACGGGATTTCGGGCCGGGGCCAAGCGGTTCGGCGCCGGCCGCGGTTACGAAAACCGCGTCGTTATCATCCGATCCGAGCGCCTGGGATGCGTTATTCGCGACGATGAGATCAGCCGCTTTCGCCCTGAGTTTCTTACTGGCGTAGGAAATGATGTTCTCAGTTTCAGCAGCAAATCCGATAACCACGGCCGGGCGTCCGGCTCCGAGATGCCCGACTTCGGAAAGAATGTCAGGATTCTCCGTGAGGCGGAGCGTGACGGCTTTTCCGTCTTTCTTGATCTTCTGATCCGAGACCTGCTCGGGACGCCAGTCAGAGACGGCGGCCACACTGATGAAAGCGTCTGTGTCCGGGGTGTGCTTCAGCACCTCTTCCCGCATGGCGGAGGCCGAGTCAACGGAAATCCGGGTAACACCGAAAGGTGCAGAAATGGATACCGGCCCCGAGATCAGCGTGACCGCGGCGCCACGCAGCGCGGCTTCGCGCGCGATGGCGTAGCCCTGACGGCCGCTTGAGCGGTTTGTGATGCCACGCACCGGGTCGATCGCCTCATAGGTGGGACCCGCGGTAATCAGAATGCGGCGTCCCGCAAGCGGTTTTCCGTGAAGAAAAAGTTCGGCCCGCGACACGATTTCCTCAGGCTCCAGCATCCGGCCGGCCCCTGTGTCACCACAGGCAAGGCTTCCGGCGGCCGGCCCCCAGACTTCGATTCCATCCCGCTTCAGTGTTTCGATATTCCGGAGATTCGCCGGATTTTCCCACATGCGGGTGTTCATCGCGGGAGCAAAGGCAATCGGAGCACGGCGTGCGCAGATGAGCGTCGAGACCGCGTTATCAGCGATGCCGCGGGCGGCCTTCGCGATCGTGTTTGCCGTGGCGGGAGCGACAATAATGAGATCGGCGCCGTCAGAAAGACGGATATGAGGCATAACGCCTGAACGGGTGTCCCATTCGCTTGTGACGACAGGATGCCCGGAAAGCGCCTCAAAGGTGAGTGGCGTCACGAATTTCGCCGCGTTTTCCGTCATGACGACCCGGACGTCGGCCCCCCGCTTCATGAGGAGCCGAACGAGTTCGCAGCTCTTATAGACCGCGATGCCGCCCGTCACGGCGAGAAGAATGGTTTTACCCGCGAGGGTCAGTTCCTGCTGCAATCCTTTTCCCCCTTGCAGACGCGGCGTACCGCGTTACTTGTTGCGTTCAACGGTGTAGTTGATGATGAGTTCAAGCGCGTCGCGGTAACGGCTTTCCGGAATGGCCTTCAGCGCTTCGATGCCGCGGGCCGCTTCCTCACGGGTCGTTTCGCGGGCCGCTTCAAGCGCTCCGGTGTCGCGGACGATCGCGCTGATGCGGTCAAAGTCGCCGTGTCCCTTGCGGATAGCCTCTTCGATCAGAGCCCGGTCCGAGTCAGAGGCACGCTGCATCGCGTAGATCAGCGGGAGCGTCACTTTGCCTTCCTCGAGGTCCGCGCCGAGATTCTTGCCAGTTGTGGCGGCGTCGCCCGCGTAGTCAAGGATGTCATCCACAATCTGGAAGGCGTACCCGAGACGCAGTGCGTAGTCGCAGAGCGCCTTTTCCTGTTCCTCGGGCGGATTCGCGATCGAGCAGGCGATCTGAGCCGCGCACTTGAAGAGGCAGGCGGTCTTCCGTTCGATCACTTCGTAGTAACGCTCCTTCGAGAGCGAAGGATCATGCGCATTATCCATCTGAAGCACTTCGCCTTCAGAGAGCCGGTTCGCGGCCGCGGCGATTTCTGCCATGGCACGCAGGTTCCCCGTGCTCACCATCATCTGGAAGGCGCGCGTGTAAAGGAAGTCGCCGACCAGAACCGCGGTGGGGTTGTCCCACTTTTCGTTTGCCGTCGGACGGCCGCGGCGCATCGGGGAATCATCCACCACGTCGTCATGCATTAGTGTGGCGGTGTGGAGAATTTCAATCACGGCGCCGAGGAACACGTCCTGATCGCCCTTATAGCCAAGCGCTTTCGAAATAAGCAGCACGAGCGCCGGACGCATCCGCTTGCCGCCGGAGCTCGTAATGTAGTCAGCCACTTCGGCAACACGATGGATGCCGCTGCCGAGTGACGTGTGGATCATGGCGTCCACGCGCTTCATATCGTCAGCAATGGGGTTCATGGCGGCCTTTACGCCGGCCTTGGCGATGAGGTTCTTCAGCATGATGGAACTCATTATACGGAGTCAGAAAGATTTTTCGGTGCCCTGAGGCATGAAAGACCCTCCGGAACCATTCAGTTCCGGAGGGCTGTGAATGCCTGGCTTTGGAAAGTTCCTGAGACCTACTTCTTCTTCAGCTCGATCAGGATGAAAAAGATCACGCCCAGCACAATGGCGGAGTCCGCGATGTTGAAGGCCGGCCAGTGGATATCACCGATATGAAGGTCGATGAAGTCCGTGACAGAGCCGAGCATCAGGCGGTCAATCAGGTTGCCGATCGCGCCGCCGAGCACGAGCGCCGCAGCGGCCGGAGCCAGCTTTTCAGCTGAATGCTTCCAGATGACCGCGGCCATCGCGGCTGAGACACCGATGGCCACCGCTGAGAAGAGCAGCTTCTGCCAGCCGCCTGCATCCGCGAGGAACGAGAAGGCAGAGCCCGTGTTCCTCAGGAGGACGAGGTTGAAGAACCCCGTCACCTGAATCCAGGAGGCGGCAAGAACGTCGTTTGCCCAGGCCTTGGAGGCCTGGTCAGCGAGGATCACGAGGAGGGCAAGCGCGAACCAGAGGATCGCGCCTGCCTTAGAGCGGGACACAGATGCCATCCCGGGTCCTCAGGCCTTCGCCCGCAGTTCGCCATTCCCGAAGAGATTCGAGACACAGCGCGGGCAGAGGTCAGCGTAGCCTTCAACAGAGCCGACATCAGACTCGTAGTGCCAGCAGCGGGCGCACTTCTCACCGGCGGTCTTGCGGGCGGTGCAGGCAGTGGCTTCACCGTCAGCGCCCTTCACGAGAGAGGCGGCGCTCGTCACGGTGACGAACTTCAGCTCGTCGCCCAGAGTGGCAAGAGCGTCGTACGTGTCGCCGGAGGCGCGGATTTCAACTTCAGCCTGGAGCGAAGAACCGACTTCGCCCTGAGAGCGGATGTCTTCCACGGCCTTCTGAGCGATGCTGCGGGCTTCGCGGATCAGAGCCCAGCGTTTGAGGAGAGCCTCGGCGCCGTCGATCTCGGGGAGCTTGTGGTGCGTTTCCGTGAAGATCGTGCCGTCCTTATTCGGGCTGAAGACCGCAAAGGCCTCTTCGGCCGTGAAGGTCAGAACCGGGGCCATCAGGCGGAGATACGTTGCCGTGATGTGCCAAAGCGCGGTCTGGGCCGAACGGCGCGGGTGGCTGTCAGCCTTCGTCGTGTACAGACGATCCTTCAGGATGTCGAGGTAGAAGCTGCCGAGATCCTCGGAAGCGAAAGCGTGCAGCTGGGAGACGAGCGTATGGAAGTCATACTGGTCACCGAGCTTGATCACTTCAGCCTGGAGCTCAGCCGTGCGGGCAATGGCCCAGCGGTCGATATCCAGCATGTCCTTCACGTCAACGGCGTCCTTCTCAATCGAGAAGTCGCTCGTATTCGCGAGCAGGAAGCGAAGCGTGTTGCGGATACGGCGGTAAGAGTCGACAACGCCCTTCAGAATAGTCTGACCGAGGCGCATTTCGCCCGTGTAGTCGGTCGATGCCACCCAGAGGCGGAGGATTTCAGCGCCGTACTTGTCGGAGATTTCCTGCGGGCGGACGATGTTGCCCTTCGACTTCGACATCTTTTCGCCGTTCTCATCCACCGTGAAGCCGTGCGTGAGGAGGGCGTTATACGGCGGGCGGCCGTCAATCATCGAGGCGGTAAGCAGCGAGCTGTGGAACCAGCCGCGGTGCTGATCGGAGCCTTCGAGGTAGAGGTCTGCCGGGAAGCCGAGATCTTCCTTATGGCTGCCGCGCATCACGGTGTAATGCGTGGTGCCGGAGTCAAACCACACGTCGAGCGTGTTGTTCGTCTTCTCGTAAAGCTTCGCCTCTTCTTCAGGCATGAAGTCAGACGCCTTGGCGGTGGTCCAGACTTCGATGCCGCCCTTCTCAACCTTCTTCGCGACCTCTTCCATGATTTCAAGAGTGCGCGGATGAAGTTCCCCGGTGTCCTTCTTCAGGAAGAAGGGCATCGGAACACCCCAGATGCGCTGACGCGACAGGCACCAGTCGGGGCGGTTCGCGATCATCGCGTGGAGCCGGTTGTAGCCCCAGGGCGGATAGAAGGTCGTCGCGTCAACGCCGCGGAGAGCGACTTCACGGAGCGGTTCAGGTTCCGGGGCGCCTTCAGGCTGCAGGACGCCGCGCGTGTCGCTGTTCGCCTTATCCATGCGCACAAACCACTGGGTGGTCGCGCGGTAGATCAGCGGCGTCTTGTGGCGCCAGCAGTGCATGTAGCTGTGGGTGACGGAGCTTTCGTTCAGAAGGTTGCCGGCGAGACGCAGCGTGTCGAGAATCTTGCGGTTCGCCTTCCAGATGTTCATGCCGCCGAAAAGCGGGAGGCTCTCAGCGTACGTGCCGTCGCCCTGCACCGGGTTCAGGATCTCGTCATTTGTCATCCCGTAGCGCTTGCAGGAGTTAAAGTCGTCGACACCGTAAGCCGGAGCGGAGTGAACAATGCCGGTACCGGCAGAGGCGTCCACGTAGTCCGCGAGGAGCACGGGGGAGAAGCGGCTGTAGCCCTTATCCATCTCAGCGAGCGGATGGCGGAAGCGGATGCCTTCGAGCGCCGAGCCCTTCACAGTGGCGAGCGGCGTGCCCGTCATGCCGTAACGCTCCAGAGCGGAGGCGGCAAGCGTCTCACCGAGAATCAGGAGGCGGCTGCCGGTATCGATCAGCTGATAGCTGAGTTCGGGGTGAACGTTCAGGGCCTGGTTCGCGGGAATGGTCCACGGGGTCGTGGTCCAGATCACGATCGCGCAGGGCTTCGTGATGGCGACACCGAAAGCCTTCTCAGCCTTGGCGTGGTCCTCATCAGAAAGCGGGAAGGCAACGTCAAGAGTCGGCCCCTTGATGTCCTTATATTCCACCTCAGCCTCAGCGAGCGCACTCTGGCAGTCGAAGCACCAGTTCACGGGCTTCAGGCCGCGGTACACGTAGCCCTTCTTCATGATTTCCGCGAGGGTGCGGATTTCGCTCGCTTCCGTGTCGTGACGGAGCGTGAGGTAAGGATTGCCCCAGTCGGCGAGAACGCCGAGGCGCTTGAAGTCCTTCATCTGACGCTTCACCTGCTCGTGCGCGTAGGCGCGGCACTTGGCCTGACGTTCTTCAGGCGGCAGGTTCTTGCCATACTGCTTCTCGATCTGGATTTCGATCGGCATGCCGTGGCAGTCCCAGCCCGGGACGTACGGTACGTCGTAGCCTTCGATCAGCTTCGTCTTATTGATGATGTCCTTCAGGATCTTGTTCACCGCGTGGCCAAGGTGAATGTCCCCGTTCGCATACGGGGGGCCGTCATGCAGCAGGAACTTCTTCGCGCCCTGACGGGCACGGCGCACGACGTGGTAAATGTCCTTCCTCTCCCACTCGTCGATCCAGGCCGGCTCACGCTTGGCGAGGCCGCCGCGCATTGGGAACGGCGTGTCTGGAAGGTTGAGAGGATACTTCTTGGTGTCTTCAGTTGTTTTGGCCATATTGCTTTAATCTCCGGCCCCCTCGGGCTCTTCGGATGGATTAAGTTTTGGTTGTATTAAGAATTTCGCGGTCGCTTCAACCTTTAAGCGACAGGGGCTCCCCTGGCTTCATCAGGAAGCCCGAAGATGCGGCGCGCGCGGATCGCGTCGTTATGGATCGCGGCAATGAGTTCATCAAGGCCGGAAAAGCGTTTGTTGTCCCGAAGTTTTTCCACGAACCGCACGCGGATCAGCTTGCCATAGGCGTCACCCGCCCAGTCGAGCAGGTTCGTTTCACAGGTGAACTGCAGGTTGCCACCGATAGAGGGGCGGTTGCCAAGGCTCGTGACGCCGGGCAGCTCCTTTCCGGGGACGATGCCGGAAACCATCACGGCAAAGACGCCAGTGAGCGCGGGCTGCGCGTGGCATCCCGGAGGAACCGGGCGGAGGTTGAGTGTCGGAAAGCCCAGTGTGTGACCGAGATGCTCGCCGTGCACAACGCGGCCTGACATGCAGTAAGGGCGGCCGAGCAGGCGCTCGGCTTCTTTCAGGTCGCCGGCAGCGAGCGCGGCGCGGAGCCGGGTGGACGAGATATTCTCGTTATCCTTCACGATCAGATCTTTGGCGGAAACATCGATGCCATACTTCGCGCCGATCCGCACGAGGTCATCAGGGCCTGCTTTTCCGTCCTGACCGAAGGTGAAATTGCTCCCAACCGTGACAAAAGAGGCGTGAAGCCGGTCAACGAGAATCTCTTTCACAAACTGCTCGGCGCTGAGGCTCGCCATGCGGCCTGAAAAGTGGGCGAAGAACAGTTTCTCGATACCGCAGGATGCGATGGCGTCCGCCTTGTCCCGCAGCGTGGAAATACGGCACGGCGCTTTCTCCGGAGCGAAGAACTCCTTCGAGTGCGGTTCAAAGGTAAGCGCACAGGGGATTTCGCCGTGGGAAGCAGCGTGTCTGCAGAGGCTTCTGAGAAGCGCCTGGTGTCCGAGGTGGACGCCGTCGAAATTTCCAATCGCGACAGCGGCACGGACTTCACCAGGCAGATAGGGGATGCCGCGGTAGACCTGCATGTGAGTGAATTAAGAAAATCGGGGTAACAGAGAAAGTCCATTATAAGAATAAGGATGCTCAGTTGGGGGATGGCGGGACTTACCATAGGGGGAGTCATGACTTTTCAGGCCGCTTGTTCTGTAAAATAGCGGGATTATGAAAAATATCGTCATCCTTATTTCCGGACGCGGCTCGAACTTCGAGGCCATTCTCGAAGCCTCCCGCGCCGAACAGTGGGAGAGCGCGGTTCCTGCCCGGATCGCCGCCGTGATCTCTAACCGTCCGCTCGCGAAGGGTCTTGAAACGGCCAGACGCGAGGGAATCGACGCGATTGCTGTGGATCACACGCTCTACCCCGACCGCGAGTCCTTCGAAGAGGAACTGGGGCGGGTCGTTGACCGCTATAACCCCGATCTCATCGTGCTGGCGGGCTTCATGCGCATTCTCACGGAAAAGTTCGTGAAGCCGCGCGAAGGCCGTATTCTCAATATTCATCCCGCGCTTCTGCCGCTTTTCAAGGGGCTGAATACCCATGAGCGCGCGCTGGAAGCCGGGGTCCGGGTGCATGGTTCCACCGTTCACTTTGTGTCAGCGGCGCTTGATGGCGGCGCGATCATCGGCCAGGCCGTGGTGCCCGTGCTGCCGAGCGATACGCCCGACACGCTTGCCGCGCGCGGTCTGAAGCTTGAGCACGTGATCTACCCGAAGGTCTGCCGCGCAGTCCTCGAGGATCGTGTGAAGCTGGTGGACGGAAAGGCTGTGATGGATGACGAAACCGCCCGGTCGCTCGCTGTTTTCTCAAACGAGCTCTAACTCTTGATTACTCTTCGGGCGTGAGAGAGCCGGTGTGCTGCCCTCCGCCCAGATGAAGGCCCCGTGAAAGCGGGGCTTTATTTACTATGCCGAAAAAAGAACAGCGGAAGCGTTTCAGCCGTCCCGCTTCCTCCTCTTCCCGCCGCCCGCAGCGGCAGTCTGAAAGACGGGTCCGCGAACAGGATCCGAACACGATCCCGTCCTACCTCGTGAATCACCTTGCGCAGGCGCTGCGCATGGTGCTGAAGCTGGACGGTCCGGCAGATGTCCTGCTTTCTGTCTACTTCAAGCGTAACCATGAGCTCGGTTCCCGGGACCGCGGTTTTGTCGCTGAAGCGGTGTACGCCGCGCTCCGTCACCTCGCCGGTATCCGCTGGAGAATGGCTCCCGCGGTGCCTGAGCGGTCCCCGAGGCTTGCCGCTCTTGTGACGCTTGCGTCGCTCTACGGGATGGAAGCGCTTGACAGCCGCGATGTCGGAAACGACCGTAAGGCACTCGAAGCGATTCTCGATAAAAAGGACTCTGATGCGGATCCTGCGACCCGCGCTGAACTCCCCCAGTGGCTTTATGAACGAGTCCGCAGCCAGTATCCGGATCACGACCTCTTCTTCAAGGAAATCGCGACCTGCGCTCCGCTCGATATCCGCGTGAACCTTCTGAAGGGGAAGCGTGATGAGGTGCTCGAGCAGCTGAAGGACGAAGGGAAGAAAGTGGTGGCGACACCGATCTCTCCTGATGGCATCCGCTTCCTGGATAAACCTGGCATCACGCACTGGCCGCTCTATCAGGATGGCGTGATTGATGTTCAGGACGAAGGCAGTCAGCTGATCGCGCGGCTCGTCGCGCCGAAGCGCCGCGAGATGGTGTGTGATTTCTGCGCCGGTGCCGGCGGCAAGACGCTTGCGATCGGCGCTCTCATGCGTTCCGGTGGCAGCCTTTATGCCTTCGACGTGAACGAGAAGAGGCTCCAGGGTATGGTGCCGCGTCTCCGCCGCTCGGGTCTCACGAATGTGCATCCGATCGCGATCCGCGATGAACACGATAAGCGCCTCGGCCGTCTTCTCCGGAAGTTTGACCGCGTGCTGATTGACGCCCCCTGCACCGGCACGGGTACGCTTCGCCGGAATCCGGATCTTCGCTGGCGCCTGTCTGAGGATGAGCTGCACCGGATCAATGAGATCCAGAAGTCGGTGCTTGAATCCGCGTCCCGCCTGGTGAAGGCCGGCGGCCGCCTTGTCTACGCGACGTGCTCCGTGCTGAAGGAAGAGAATCAGGCTGTGGTGGAGGCGTTCCTTGCCGTGCATCCTGAGTTCCACCTGCTGAATGCCTCAGAGGTGCTTGAGGGACAGGGGGTCAAGGTTCCCTCTGAAGTGAAAGACCGCTTTGGCCCTTGGTTTGTGATGCTGCCTCAGGTGACGGGAACGGATGGATTCTTCGGCGCTGTGCTTGAGCGCGATCCTGATGCTCCCCGCCGCAGAAAGCCTGCGCCGGAAGCCGAAGCGCCGTCCGAAGAAACGGAAAGCGCGAAGGCTGAGGCGGCAGAAACCGCTGCGCCGTCTTCTGAAGAACCGAAAACGGAATAAAGCGGAAGGAGGTGAGCGCTCCTGGGGCGCTTACCTCCAGCTGATAAAAGAAGAGCCGGCAGGAAATTCCTGCCGGCTCTTCTTTTCTGTCCTTTCAGGCAATAAAAAAGCTGAATCCGAAGATTCAGCTTCATAAAGGAATGAACCTCAATTACTTGAGCTTCGTTTCCTTGTAAACCACATGCTTACGGGCTACCGGATCATACTTGTTGAATTCCAGTTTGCCAGTCGTCGTGCGCTTGTTCTTGGTGGTCGTGTAGAAGTGACCCGTACCAGCAGTCGACTCCAGCTTGATCTTTTCGCGAGCTCCCTTTGCCATGGTGAACCTCCTAATTAAATTTCACCGCGGGCGCGGAGATCCGCTAAAACCGCATCAATACCAACCTTGTCAACCGTACGCAGACCTGCTGTCGTCAAACGCAGGCGGACCCAACGGTTCTCGCTCTCGACCCAAAAACGGCGGTACTGCAGGTTGGGCATGAAGCGACGCTTAGTTTTGTTGTTCGCGTGCGAGACGGTATGGCCGACCATCGGCGCCTTGCCGGTGACTTGACACACTCGTGCCATCGCTATCTCCAGTTAAAATTATCAAAAAACGCCGGGTGCTGACGTAACAGGGCATCTCGCACGCACTGGCGCTGTGAAAACAATTATTCTACGTCAAAAATTTAGTTTTCGCCAATCAAAAGGAAAAAATTACAAATACTTCTCGCTCTTCACCTGAAAATGAAGGCTTGCAGTGTTTCCCAAAAAGGCGAAAATTTTTGGCGCAGTCGTGCATTATACGTAAGTCGCGGAAATCTGTGTAGGAAACCGTCTCGCTTTTTTTCTGATACCGCCTGGAGGCCAGCTTGTCCGAACCGAATACCAAGAGAACCCCTCTGAAAATCTATCTCGCCCAGCCCCGCGGGTTCTGCGCGGGTGTTGACCGGGCTATCGCGATTGTTGAGCGGGCGCTGCTCGTTTACGGCCGCCCGATCTATGTGCGGCATGAGATTGTCCATAACCGGACCGTGGTGGAAAACCTGAGAAGCCGCGGAGCGATCTTTATTGATGATCTCTCTGAAGTGCCGGACGGCGCGACGCTTGTCTTCTCAGCGCACGGTGTCCCAAAGTCAGTGGAAGAGGAGGCCGCTAGACGCGGTTTCCGCGTGTTTGACGCCACGTGTCCCCTTGTCACCAAGGTGCACCGTGAGGTCGCCCGGATGCGGGATGCCGGCTATACGGTCGTGATGATCGGGCATAAGGGGCACCCTGAAGTTGAAGGGACCGTAGGACAGGTTGAGGATGGCATTCTCGTTGTGGAGGATGAGGCGGACGTTGAAGCGCTTCAGGTACCGGATCCTGAGAAGGTCGCTTATGTGACCCAGACCACGCTTTCTCTCGATGACTCGCAGCACCTTGCGGAGACGCTGAAGAAGCGCTTCCCGCATATCGTGCAGCCGAAGAAAGCGGATATCTGCTACGCCACGCAGAACCGCCAGGATGCCGTGAAAGAGCTCGCGCAGCACGTGGATATCGTGCTGGTGATCGGAAGCTCCACGAGTTCCAACTCAAACCGCCTCAGAGAAGTGGCGGAACGCTATCACGTGCCGGCGTACCTCGTTGATACAGCGGAAGACGTGGATCCTGCCTGGCTCAGCGGCCGTCACCGTGTCGGTGTGACAGCCGGAGCGTCGGCCCCGGAGCCGCTTGTGGCCGAACTCGTTGAACGGCTGAAGGGACTCGCCGAAACAGAAATTGTGCCCCTTGAAGGCGTCAAGGAGAATATGGCGTTCCCGCTCCCGAAGGGGCTATGGCAGAAGGATGTGGACGCGGCGCTCGCAGCGAAGGGCCGAACAGAATGACGGAAGCCGGGTATCGGGAGAAAATCCTGTGGCGCCGCGCGGCGTTTGTGCTCCGGTCCGATGCGGCGGGCGGTCTCCTTTCAATCAGCGCTCTGCGAAGGGAAGCGGCTGATGACATTCAGAACGCGCTCCCGCCGCGGGGAAGCCGGGCGGCGGACGCTGCTGAAGCTCTTCGGATCTACCTGGACGAGCCTGAGACTCTGGCCCCCGAAAAATGGCTTTCGGAACCCGTGATTCTTTCGCTTCCCGACGCTGTTCAGGAAGCGCTCCGCGCAGTATCCCGGATTCCCTTCAGTGAAACCGCTGCGGCGGGAGATCTGGGGATTCCGGCGGCATCCGTAATGGATGCTGTGGCGCTTAACCCGCTTTTCCCGCTGATTCCCACCTACCGGCTTGAAGATGTCGCCACAGAAGCGGGACCGCGCCATAATGACGGACTCTGGATCTGCGGGGATCTTCGGGAACTTGAGAAATCGTCCCCTGTCCGCTGGTGGTACTAGTGGGAAAGGCGCTTCGGGTTTCCGCCCCGGCCTGAAATAACACGCAAGCAGGAAGGAAAAGATGGCAAAAGAGAAGCATGTGAGCGCGACGCCCGCAACCGACTGGCTTAAGGCGCACAAAGTCAATTTCAAGCTCCATACGTACGACTTCGTTCCGCACGGCGGTACAACCCAGGGTGCCAAGGAACTGGGAATCGATAATCACGTGATGATCAAGACGCTCATCATGGAGGACGAAAACGCCGAGCCGCTCGTGATTCTGATGCATGGTGACTGCGAGGTTTCCACGAAGAATCTTGCGCGCCAGGTGGGAAGAAAACACATTGCTCCATGCACGCCAGAACAGGCACAGAGAAATTCGGGCTATTTTGTCGGCGGTACGAGTCCCTTTGGAACCCGAAAGAGAATGCCGATCTATGTGCAGAGAACGGTGTCTGAGCTACCGGTGATTTATATCAATGGCGGCCGGCGCGGCGTTGTGGCCGAGATGGCGGGCAGTGTGCTGGTGGATGTGCTAGGCGCTACGCCTGTGGACGTGGCGAATCCGAAGGATGAATAGTTTTCTGAGGATCGAAAAAAGAATGGGGAAGGCGAAAAGCCTTCCCCATTTTCTTTGAGACATACGATTGCCGATCAAGCAGTCTGATCTGGGTGCGCCGCTTCGGTCAGAGTCCATCGGGGTTTGGCAGAGAATGACCAGCGCTTCCGGCACGCGTCAAGTTCTTCAGGCGTCATCGCCTGGAGCCGCTTAAGGCCTGCGATAGCGATCATGGCGCCGTTATCCGTACAGAGGGAAAGGGGCGGGAAGAAGATCTTTCCGTGACGCTTTTCCACTTCCTGAGTCAAGCGGGCGCGAAGCTGTTTATTGGCGCTCACGCCGCCGGCGACGACGAGAGAGTTGAGTCGGGTCTTCTTAAGCGCGCGAACAGCCTTGGCGGCAAGCACGTCAGTGACGGCATCCACAAACGCTCGGGCCACGTTGGCGCGGAACTGAGGATCCTCAGGGTTTGGAGCCTTTGTGACAGCATTCAGCACAGCGGTCTTAAGACCGGAGAAACTCATATTGAGATCCGGCGAATGCATCATGGGGCGAGGAAGCTCGATCGCGCCTGACACGCCCTTTTCAGCAAGAGCGGAGACCCCGGGGCCGCCCGGGTAGCACATGCCGAGAAGCTGAGCGGTTTTATCAAACGCCTCACCGGCGGCGTCATCCAGCGTTTCACCAAGGAGTTCGTAGCTTCCGAACTTCTGCACACGCATGAACTGCGTATGGCCGCCGGACACCAGCAGAGCGACAAAGGGGAAACGGGGAGCGGGATCCGCGAGAAGAGAGGCCAGGAGGTGTCCCTCGAGGTGATGAACGCCGATCACCGGGATGCCGAGCGCATAGCCGATCGCGTGAGCGACCGAAATACCAACGAGCAACGCACCCGCAAGACCAGGGCCCTCGGTCACGGCGATAGCGCCAAGGTCAGCGCGGGTCTTTCCAGCCTCTTCCAGCACTTCATCAGTCAGTGCTAGAACGCGGCGGATATGGTCGCGGCTGGCAAGTTCAGGCACAACACCGCCATAGGCGCGGTGCATGTCGATCTGCGTATGGATGCGATGGGCAAGCAGCCCCTTCTCCGAATCGATGAGGGCGGTGCCCGTTTCATCGCAGGAGGATTCAATACCAAGAATTAGCATGACGCTTATTTTAGTGAAGAGTTGGTGAGCTAATTTACCTCAGACGGCGAGAGACCGGGCTGAGAGAACAGAGGGGCAGCCGTGAGACTTCTGAAATGAAGGAAAGCCCTATTCACTATACAAACGTTTCTATTTATGAGATAATCCAAGACTTGCTGTTTCTATTCAAACTTTTTGCTGAATTGCGAAACAGTGTTTTTAACTTTTTGGGAAAACACACTTCCCTTTTTTAATCAAGGTTTTACTCAATGCCTACCATTCGCGTTAAAGAAAACGAACCCTTTGAAGTTGCCCTTCGCCGCTTCAAGCGCACCATCGAAAAGTCTGGCCTCCTCACCGAGCTCCGTGCCCGTGAGTTCTACGAGAAGCCGACCGCTGAGCGCAAGCGCAAGAAGGCTGCCGCCATCAAGCGTCACTACAAGCGTCTGCGCAGCATGATGCTGCCGAAGAAGCTGTACTAATTCTTTTTTAGTGATGATGACAGGCTCATTCACGTGAGCCGCCAGCTGTTGTTTCAGGTCAAATAAAGATGACTCTTAGAGAACAGATCCAGTCCGATATGAAAGATGCCATGCGTGCGCATGACGCTGCAAAGCTGAACGCAATCCGCATGCTTTGGTCCTCGGTGAAGCAGAAAGAGGTTGATGAGCGCATTACGGCTGATGACTCCGTCATCACCGCCATCATTGCGAAGGCAGTGAAGGAGCGCCACGACTCGATCGAGCAGTACCGCAAGGGCGGACGTGAAGATCTGGCAGCCAAGGAGCAGGGTGAGATTGATGTTTTCACCGCTTATCTCCCGAAGCCGCTCTCAGAAGAAGAAATCAATCAGGTGATTGATGAAGCTATCGCGAACGCCGGCGTTTCCGGTATGGCCGCGATGGGCAAAGTGATGGGCCTCGTCAAGCCCAAGCTCACGGGGCGCGCAGATATGAGCAAGGTCTCTGCTGCGATCCGCGCGAAGCTGCTCCAGAAATAACAAGAAGAATTTGGCGGGCCGCGGTTCGCGGCCCTCAATCATCCATTAACGCATTGAGTTGCTCCGGGTAAAGGAGGTGTTTCCACCCGTGAGCGAGAAAAAAGAACGCCCGGAGACCATAGGTTCATCCGGGCGTTTCGTTTTTTTGTAATCTGTGTACTGTAATCAGACCTTAGCCGAATTTTCAAAGGATCCGTGATGATTCCTGAGTCGTTTATCAAAGACCTCCTGGATCGGGTGGATATTGTCGATGTCGTTTCCCCGTATGTGAGCCTGAAGAAGAAGGGGATCAACTGGTTTGGACTTTGTCCTTTCCACCATGAGAAAACAGGATCCTTTTCCGTTAACCAGAATAAGCAGTTCTTCAAGTGTTTCGGCTGCGGAGCGCATGGCAACGCTGTGGGCTTTCTTATGCAGTACAAAGGCATCACCTACCCGGAGGCGATCCGGGAACTTGCTCAGAGCGTGGGGCTTCCCGTGCCGGAAGAGCGAGGTGAAAGAAAGCGCCGTGAAAGAAGCGAGTCGCTTTCCGATCTGATGCTGAAGGCGCAGAACTTCTATATTGCGGAACTCGCGAAGTCCCAGATTGGGCTCTCTTACCTGAAAGAGCGGCAGATCAGTGAGGCAACGCGGCAGAAATTCGGTCTCGGCTATTCGCCGGATAACTGGCAGGCGCTCGAAGCGGTTTTTGGCGAGAAATACAGCTCAAAAGCGCTGGAGGACTGCGGCCTTGCGATCACGAAAGACGGTCACCGCTATGACCGTTTCCGCGGCCGTGTGATGTTCCCGATCCGTAATCCGAGAGGGCAGGTGATTGGTTTTGGCGCTCGGGTGATTGGAAAAGGAGAACCGAAGTATCTGAACAGTCCGGAAACCGATATCTTCAAGAAAGGTCAGGAAGTCTATGGTCTGTGGGAGGGACGGGAAGCGATCCGCAAGGCTGGCCGCGCCATTGTGTGCGAAGGCTATATGGACGTGATTCAGCTCTCTCAGGCTGGGTTTGGCGAAGCCGTGGCGGCACTTGGCACGGCAATCGGTGAAGCGCACATCAGGAAGCTTTTTAAGATCGTGCCCCAGATTATCTTCTCCTTTGATGGTGATGATGCCGGGCGCCATGCGGCGCGGCGGGCTCTCGAGCAGGCACTCCCTGTAATTACGGATACGCAGGAAGCGAGATTTATTCTCCTCCCTCCTGAGCATGATCCGGACAGTCTGATCAAAGCAGAGGGGCCCGAAGCGTATGAGCGCGAAATCCAGCACTCTTTTCCGCTTTCAACGTTCTTTATCGATTCACTGAAAGCCGGAAAGTCGATGGGAACCCCTGAAGGACGTTCTCAGTTCCTCGCGGAAGCAAAGCCGCTTCTTCTCTCTATGAAAGAAGCGCCGATGCTGCGTCAGCAGCTGATTGGCAGTATTGGTCTTGTTGTCCGGATGGAGCCCGCGGAAATCTGCAGTCTTATTGGCATTCCTTTTGCCGCTGCGGTAAAGAGCGCCCCGGCAGAGCGTCGGCGGAATTTCTTCCCGGTGAGAGGGCGTGGTGCAGGCAGTACGGGCCGTTCTATGGCAGGAGGCGCTCTTCCGGTTCTGGATCTTCGGGATCGTATGCTTCGCTCGTTTTTCGCCTGGCCCAGTCTCTTCAAAGAGTTCCAGAGCGATATTGAAGAGCATATGACCGGGAGTCATCTGGCCGGAGATCAGAAGATTCTTGAAGCCTGGCGCGCGGCCATGGGGGGTGAGGACCAGGAGGAGAGAGGTTCGGTCGATTCTCTCACTACCGGTACTCTGGTCCAGCTTCTGGCCGGCAGCCAGTACAGTGATGAGTACAGCAAGATTGCTTCAGAGGAGATGTCCGTCGGAACGCCGAAGGATGTCGCGCGGCGGGAAATCCGCACCGCTTTTCTGAAAATAGCGCTGGATGAGGTGAGATTCCGACTGGATGAGGTAGCTTCCGCGGAGGTGTTTGATGCAGAGCTTTATCACGGTCTGCAGACCCGCCTGAAGCAGCTGGGGACTGCGCTCAAACAGGCCGCAGCGGAAGACGTTCCGCTGCCGGGTCAGGGTTAATACTCGAGATTTCGAGACTTGTCAAGTGGTCTGTGCTATCATTTTGATCAACTAGGCCCGCAGAAAGGCAACACTGTTTGCACTTTTGTACGGGGGCGCCCAGGAGACACATACTAGTCGGAGGCGTCAGTAACACATTGACTTTCCAGATAGATCCTGTGCCGCAGGGAAACCGATGAGAGGAATCCGGCTCTTGCCGGATCAGTGTTTCCCATTATCACAGAGGCCAGATATCTGGATTCAGGGTATTGATGTGACTGTTGCAGGAATACCCGCCGCTAAAAGCTGCAGTGCCGGAATGGCTCTCACCGCGGGAACCCGTGTGGCTGCGCTTGCCTTGAAAAAACATTGGAACAGAAATGGCAACTAACAAAAAGTCGTCTAAAACCACTCAGAAAGGCAAAGCGGCTCAGGCTGCGCAGCCTGAAGTCGTCTACCTGATTCCCGAAGCCGAACTGAAACAGATGAAGCCTGAAGGAAAAGCGCCGGAAGCGGCTGCTGATGAGTGGGTGTTCCTCATTTCCGAAGAAGAGTTCAAGGCGGCTTCTGCCGAAGCCGCTGGTGACGCTCAGCCATCAGAAACTGAGAAGAAGGCCGCTGCTCCCAAAAAGGCAAAGACAAAGACCAAGGCGAAATCCAAGGCCGCGAAGAAATCCGGAAAGGCTGATGACACTGACAGTTCGGATGACGATGTCGTCGGTGTCGACAGCGATGACGAGAATTCGGATGATGATGAGGCTGTGAGAATTGCCGAAGAGGCGCTCACCAAGCAGCCTAAGCGCCGCCGCGGCCGCGGTGCTTCCAAGCTCGCCCGCGAAAAGGCGATGAAGGAAGCTATCGCGAAGTCCTATCACGCGAAGGAAGAAGGCGCGGAAGAGCGTCAGACCAAATGGCGCGCTCTGATCAAGCTTGGCCGTGACCGCGGGTATCTCACGTACGCTGAACTGAATGACTATCTGCCTGAGACCATGGTGGAGCAGGACGATATCGATCAGGTGGTGGCCACACTCTCTGACCTGAATATTCA
This sequence comes from Dakarella massiliensis, assembly GCF_001182045.1. GTDB lineage: Bacteria > Pseudomonadota > Gammaproteobacteria > Burkholderiales > Burkholderiaceae_F > Mesosutterella > Mesosutterella massiliensis. The sequence continues at coordinate 48,209 of NZ_CVTY01000004.1, forward strand.
GGTCTTTGACCAGGCACCGGACGCAGAATCGATGCTCCTGAACGATAACGCCGTCACGGATTCGGACAGTGATGATGAAGCCGATGCCGCCCTCTCCTCAATGGACGGAGAATTCGGCCGCACGACGGATCCGGTCCGCATGTACATGCGCGAAATGGGTTCTGTCGAACTGCTCACGCGTGAAGGTGAAATCGCCATTGCCCGTCGTATTGAAGACGGTCTCGGGCACATGGTGACTGCCATTTCCACAAGTCCGACGACGATCCGCGAGATTCTAGCTGATGCCAAACGTATCCGCGAAGGCACGCTCTCGATTGACGAAGTCGTTGACGGCATCAACGACCCTGAGAACGAGAAGAAGGACGACTTCGCTGATATCGGCGCTTCCGGCATGACCGCGGGGCAGCTTGAAGAACTGAAGGAACGCGTTCTGAAGATTTTTGACCGCGTCGGCAAGCAGTTTGAAGAGATTAAGGCGATTTATGAGCGTGATCGTTCCCGCTCTCCGGCTTTTATTGAGAAGCAGGAAGAGATCCGCAAGGAACTTTCTCAGGTCCGATTCACGGCAAAGGCTGTTGACCGTCTCTGCGGGACGCTTCGTAAGACGATTGAGCAGATCCGTAATATCGAGAAAGAGATCAAGGGACTGGCTGTTGACCGCTCTGGCATTGACCTCAATTTCTTCCTCTCTGACTTCATGAAGCATGAGACGGATCTCAACTGGGGCAAGCGCCTGCTGGAATCCGGCAAGCCTTTCGTTCCGGTGTTCCGCCGCAATCTTCCGGCAATTGAGCAGCTGCAGCAGCGCCTGATTGATATGGAAGTGGAAGCGCTGCTTCCGATCCAGGATCTCCGCGACATCTATAAGCAGATGGCGACCGGTGAGGCCAAGGCCCGGAACGCGAAGAAGGAGATGACGGAAGCGAACCTTCGACTCGTGATCTCTATTGCTAAGAAGTACACGAACCGCGGTCTGCAGTTCCTCGATCTGATCCAGGAAGGCAACGTCGGTCTCATGAAAGCGGTCGATAAGTTTGAATACCGCCGCGGCTATAAGTTCTCGACCTATGCCACCTGGTGGATCCGTCAGGCGATCACCCGTTCTATTGCGGACCAGGCACGCACCATCCGTATTCCGGTTCACATGATCGAAACCATCAATAAGATGAACCGCATCACGCGTCAGGTGCTTCAGGAAACGGGTCAGGAACCGGATCCCTCGGAACTCGCCGAAAAAATGCAGATTCCTGAGGATAAGATTCGCCGGATTCTGAAGATCGCGAAGGAACCGATCTCAATGGAAACGCCGATCGGAGATGACGAGGATTCGCATCTTGGGGACTTCCTCGAGGATACTGAGACTGAAGCGCCGGCGGAAGCCGCTCAGAATGAAAATCTCGAAGAGGCCATCAAGCAGGTTCTTGACAGTCTGACCCCGCGCGAAGCGAAGGTGCTTCGTATGCGTTTTGGTATCGAGATGTCGAGTGATCACACGCTCGAAGAAGTTGGTAAGCAGTTCGATGTGACCCGCGAACGGATCCGCCAGATTGAAGCAAAGGCTCTCCGCAAGCTGCGCCACCCCTCACGCTCCGATAAACTGAAGAGTTTCATCGACGGAGAGGATAAGAAGTAGCACGTCGCCTACTCAGGCGGAATTCCCCGGAAAGCGGGGTGAAAGCAGGGCATTCATTTTTATTCTATTTTGTCAATCAGGATAGAAACGGGTCGGATACGGTCGCAGAGAATCCGCTCTTAGTTTATGCTGTCACTCCCTTTCGACAATTACAGCTCCTGAGTTGTGCAGGAGCAGAAAAATTTCATTTTTACGCTGCCCCGTGAGCCGGCTAAGCCGGATCTCCGGCGCTGCGGCGTGAATTTTCCGCCTCCAGGCGGAATAAAAATGCTGGATGTTTCAATTGGCTACGCTACAAGATAAAACTGAAGAGACGAAGGCCGCCGAACCCGCGGCGTCTGAGACGCTTTCTGCGGCTGCTGCGGCGCCTAAGCCGCCCGTGGTGGTGATCCGGCGCAGAAGACGGCGCATTGTGAATCCCGAGGCTGAAGCGGCTGTTCAGGCTGCTGTGGCTTCTGCGGTGCAGCCTGCCGACAAGGCTGAGGCAAAGCCCGCGAAGAAGCGCAAGACCGCGACGAAAACGGCTGCCGCTAAAACTGCCAAGACGGGGGGCAAGAGGCCCGGCCGTCCGAAGAAGGCTGCCGCTAAAGTCTCTGACGATGATTCTGATTCCGATGATGGAATTCTTGATCCGGAAAGCCTGATGGAGGGAGATGATGACTCCTCTGGAGAGGATCTGCCGGATGAGGAAATCGATCTCGAGGCGGTAGAGAGAAGCGCCAAGAAGAGCTCCCGGGAAGCCCCGTCTGAAGAAGTGACGAAGGGATACAAGGCGCTCGTGAAGCTTGGCCGCCAGAGAGGCTGGATCTCTGTTGAGGACATCAACGATCTGCTGCCTGAAAGCGCTGTGTCGACTGAGGAGCAGGTTTCGGATATTTCCGAACAGATTGCCATTCTGGGTATTCAGGTGTTTGAACAGGCCCCGGACAGCGATGACATCATTCTCGCCTCCGTGACCTCTGATAGCCGTGACGACATCGATGAAGACGATGCCGCGGAAATGCTGTCTCCTGAAGAGAGCGCCGGTCTGTCCCGCGATCCGCTTCGCGCGTATCTGCGCGGTGTCGGCACGCATAAGCTGCTGACACGTGAAGAGGAAATTGAAGTAGCGAAGCAGATTGAGTCCTACACTCAGAAACTGGTCTCGGTTCTTGCCGGCTTCCCCTTCGTGATGGACAGCCTGCTTAAGATCCGTGATCAGCTGCAGTCCGGTGAGCTGACGATCGATAACGTCGCTGATGGCTTTAATGAACCCGAAGGGACAGAAGAAGTCGCGGAGGGCGATTCCTCTAACGGTGATATCGGCGCGGCCGGCATGACGACTGAGCAGCTTTCCGATATGAAGGACCGTGTGGTGTCGATCATCACCGAGTGTGAAGATCACTACAAGCTCGTGAAGGAGTATTTCCCGGATCCCGAACAGCACGCGGCCTATAGCCGTGAACGGCGCGCTGTGGTGAAGGGACTCTCCCAGATCCGCTTCTCTGGCAAGATTGTGTCTTCGCTGTCCGATCAGGTGACGGAGCATGTATCCGGCGTGAATAAACTTCTCTCCCGGATGCGCGCCCTTGCGGTTGATGACTGCGGCATTCCGATTGATAAGTTCCTGAAGGACTTTGATCACCGTGCGACGGATCCTGATTGGTTCCCGTCCATCGTGCGTCAGGGCGTTTCCTACTCCAAGCGTGTTGAGCGCCAGGAAGCGGTCCTGATGGCGATGCAGGAAGGGCTTCGGAATGAAGAAAAGGCCTCCTGCATCACTATTCCCGAGCAGCGTGAGCTCGCCAAATCCGTGAAGATCGCTCAGAGCAACCTGTCGGCTGCGAAGAGCAAGATGATCGAAGCAAACCTCCGGCTCGTGATTTCGATTGCTAAATCCTATGTGAACCGCGGTCTTGCGATGACTGACCTGATTCAGGAAGGTAACCTCGGCCTCATGAAGGCGGTTGATAAGTTCGAATACCGCCGCGGCTACAAGTTCTCCACCTATGCAACCTGGTGGGTGAAGCAGTCGGTAACGCGCGCTGTGGCGGATTACGGTGCGACGATCCGTGTTCCGGTTCATATGACCGAGTCCTACAACAAGCTTCGCCGAATCAAGCAGCGTTATCTTCAGACGCATGACGGCAAGGCACCGAGCGACTCCGAGCTTGCAAAGCTTGGCGATATGCCGCTCTCCAAGGTGCATCTGCTGATGAACGCGATGCGCGGTGTCGAATCTATCGACGCGCCGATCGGCGATGACGATGATGCGACGAAGCTCGATTTCGTCCGCGGTGAGGATGATGCGGATCCGCAGCGCCGTTATATGGAGACCGCGATGGGCGATGAAATCGTTCGCTCTCTCGATGATCTCACGGTACGCGAGGCTTCTGTTATCCGTCTCCGTTACGGTATCGGATCTAATCGGGATCACACGCTTGAAGAGGTTGGCAAGGCACTTGGCCTTACCCGCGAGCGTGTCCGCCAGATTGAATCCGCGGCCCTCAGGAAGCTGCGCAGCAATGCCGCGAAGGCCCGCCTGAAGGACTACAAGGACTTCGAGGAATAAGCGCACCGCCGCTTGATTTTCTGTACAATAGCTTTCTTTGTGATCTCCCCGGCCCATCAGGGCTCGCGGGAGACCATCGGGCCAGTAGCTCAGTTGGTTAGAGCAGGGGACTCATAATCCCTTGGTCGTTGGTTCAAGTCCAACCTGGCCTACCATCGTCACGTTTTTTGCATCGGGAAGCCTCAGCGCAGGCTTCTAATTTTGTCAGTGAATGTTCCGGTTCCGATGCAGCGAAGATTCCCACTCCATACTCGCGAGGCAGTACCGTTCTTTTGACTATGACAGAATCGCAGGATTTTTCATCTTTCCAGCTTGATCCCCGGATCCTTGATGCTATCAAGGCAATGGGCTATGTGAGCCCGACCCCGATTCAGGCGAAGGCCATTCCTCTCGTGCTTGCCGGACGGGACGTCATGGGCGCCGCTCAGACGGGTACGGGAAAGACTGCAGGCTACGGCCTGCCGATGCTGCAGCGGATTCTCCCGAAAGCGAATACGAGCGCGTCTCCTGCGAGACACCCCGTCCGGGCTCTGATTCTTGCCCCGACCCGAGAACTCGCGGATCAGGTGAATGAAAATCTCGTTGCTTATGCGGCGAAGACTGGACTTCGGGTCGGCGTGGTGTACGGCGGTGTTGATATCCGTCCGCAGAGCGATATGCTTCGCCGTGGAATTGAGGTGCTGACAGCTACCCCGGGACGTCTGCTCGATCACATCGAACAGAAAGCCGTGAATCTCTCCCAGGTTGAGATCGTCGTGCTCGATGAAGCTGACCGTATGCTCGATATGGGATTCCTGCCGGATATCTCCCGGATTCTCAATCTGATTCCGAAGTCAGTTCAGAGCCTCATGTTCTCGGCGACGTTCTCGCCTGAAATCAAGAAACTTGCGAGCCAGTTTCTGAAGGATCCGCAGCTGGTTGAAGTTGCCCGCCAGAACGCCACGGCGGATACGATCACACAGGAACTCTACGAAGTGAAGGGTGAGAGCAAGGTTCAGGCCCTGACCGAGCTCCTGCGCCATCACGGTGACGATAACGGTCCGATGCGCCAGGTGCTTGTCTTTGTGAACGCCAAGCTGACCTGCCGCCGTCTGACCCGTCTCCTGGTCAACGCTGGCATTCCTGCTGACTCCATTCACGGTGATAAGACTCAGGATGAGCGACTGAAGGCTCTTGAAAACTTCAAGAACGGCACGACGCATGTTCTTGTCGCTACCGATGTGGCGGCCCGTGGCCTTGATATCGCGGAACTTCCCTTCGTGATCAACTTTGATGTGCCTTTCGCGGCGGAAGACTATGTGCATCGTATTGGCCGTACAGGCCGAGCCGGCGCCAAGGGTCTTGCCATTTCTCTCGCTTCGGGTGAGAACGATGAGAAGCTCGTTGAGGCGATTGAGAAGCTGACGAAGCAGAAGTTTGCGAGAAAGCCTCTAGAGCTGACTCGCGAAGATCGCCGCCGTTCGTCCTCTGACCGCGGTCAGAGACGCGGCCACGAGACGCATGCATACCGCTATACACCGCCACCTGCCCCTCATGATCCGCTTTTCGATCATCCCTATATCGAAAAGACCAGTGCTGTGTCTTCATCTCCGAAGAAAGAAGAGCAGCATGCGGCCCGGGCGCTTACCGGATATCGGAATACTTCGTCTCGTCGTCCAGTCTGCGCACTTCTCGGGGGCGGCTTCCGAAAGAAGCGGAATCCGAATCCGTAATCTGTCAGAGAGGATTCAGGATTATTGCAATTAATTCTGGATCCGCTAAAATTAAAGTGTCATTACGAGTTGCGGTTTAATTACGCCGCACGCCAACCTGCCTACCCGGGTAAGGTGGTGGCTCTCAGAGCATTGAGAGAATGAGGTCTCCTCGAGCGGAGGCAATAGAGCGGGAAAGACAAGAGCTCCTCACGTAATGCATGAGGAGCTTTTTTTATGCAGCAACCAGGGTGCGCGGCTCGAGGCATCCTGGCCGCCGGGTGATCTCCCGGGCCATCAGGAAGATGGCGGATAGGTCGGGTTGGATTTGTTCCATATTGCCGGACCCGGCATGGTGCCAAAACCGGATAAAAAGGAGCCCAAAATGGCAAACCGTCTTACGATCAAAGGTCAGGTCACGATCCCGAAAGAAGTCCGGGATTTTCTTCATCTCACTAACGGCGATTCCGCTGTCGAATTCGTTATTTCTCCTGACGGCTCGGTCAGTCTTCGAAAAGCGGAGGCAGAAGCCGCAGTGTCGTCTTCAGACCGTTCCCGCTCGAAGAACGGCCGGCGTGTCGGTGTCGATGTGCTTAGTCTTTTGTCAGGAGTCTGCATCTGAAGGGCGCAGCTGATGGTCAAAAAAATAATTGCCTGATTTTATGTAGTTTTTAAATTCTTTCTCTAGGGTTTTGCCGGGTTAAATACTGATATCGGTCAAACTACGTACGTGTTTGAACGACGGATAATACCCAACATAACTGGAAAACTACTTCTTTTGAAGGTAGTCAATAAAAAGGAGAAAGAAAGATGACACAGCTCTCCCGTCGTACGATCCTGAAGGCCGGCATGGCTGGATTCGCCGCTTCGGCATTCCCGGGACTCGCCTTTGCTAAGGCAAAGAAGGAAGACAAAAAGGCCGCGAAGTCTGCTGCCGCTTATGACGCTATCGTGCTCGGCGCCGGTGCTGCCGGTCTGATTGCCGCTATTACCGCTGTGGATTCCGGCGCGAAGCGTGTCGCTATCCTGGAGCAGATGGATCGCCCGAACGGCAACGCCATTTACGCTCTGGGCAATATCTGCGGCTGGGGCTCCAAGCGTCAGATCCGTCAGGGCATCAAGGATACGGCCGAGGATTTCTATAAGGCCATGATGGTCACCTCCAACTGGAGAGCTGATCCCGCCCTGACCCGTACCTATACGAACGATATTCCCTCCGGTCTCGACTGGCTCGAAGAGAACATCGGCATTGAATTCGGCAAGGTGAAGAAGGCCCCGTATCCCCGTGAATGGCGTATTAACCCGATTCTCGGCAAGGGCATTACCGGCGGCTCCCAGATGGTACAGATGCTCGTCGCTGCCGCTAAGAAACGCGGCGTCGTTTTCCTCTGGCAGCATCGCGCGGACAAACTGATCACGGACGATCGTGAGCGCGTGATCGGCGTCGAAGCTGTTGCTCCGGATGGCCGCAAGAAGTTCTTCACGAAGGGCGGTGTCACGATCGCAACGGGCGGCTTCTCCGCGAATCCTGAAATGGTCGATAAGTACATCGGCGGCTGGGCTTCCCGTCTGGCCATCCGCGGTTCTCTCTCTACCACGGGCGCGAATATTTCTCTCGCGCTCCCGCTGAACGCGAAGTTCGTGAACATGGATCAGTTCCATGCGGGTCCGATCATTGCTGAAACGCATGTGAATCCGAATGAAGTTCTGAACTCCGGCTATGGCATCATCGTTGACCTCCGCGGCAAGCGCTTCGTTGATGAAGTGAACACCTACGTGATCAAAGCTAAGGCCTGCGCGCAGAACACGATCGAGAACAAGGCCTGGGCCATTGTTGACGCCGACTGCAAGGTGATCGGCAACATGACTCACCGCTTTGAGCTGCTGAACACCAAGTACTACAAGGCTGATTCGATCGAAGCCCTGGCTAAAGACATCAACATTGATCCGGCCGTGCTGAAGAAGGACGTTGACGACTACAACAACGCACTGAAGAATGGCACGCTTAAGCGGATGAATCCGCCCTGCTCCTATCGTCAGCCGCATCCGATCGCGAAGGCGCCGTTCTTCGCCATTCCGTATGAAGGCGGTATGACGGCTACGTTCGGCGGTCCGCTGATCAACACGAAGGCTGAAGTGCAGACCCTTGAAGGCCACAGCATTCCTGGTCTCTACGCAGCCGGCAATGCCGCTGGCGGCCTCTTCTTCCGCGACTACATCGGCGGTGCCCAGCTTGGCGGCTCTACGGTCTTCGGCCGTATTGCCGGCCGTGAGATGGCTGCCCGTGCCAAAGCGGCTAAGTAATGCCCGGACGTAAAGACAAACAGGAATAGAGGAGAATTTGATATGACTAAAGCTTTAGCTGTCCTGGCTGCCGTTGCTTTCGGCCTCAGCCTTTCCATGTCGGCCGGCGCTGCTGATAAGACCCTTGCTGAAATTCACGGTTCGGCCTGGCCGAAGAGCGTGAATGGGTACGTCGTGAAGGAGCAGTGCAAGGCCTGCCACGGTGACTACTCGAAGCTCGCCAAGATGACGGAAAATCTTGATCCGAATCCGCATCACAGCCACCTCGGTGACGTGAACTGCACGGATTGCCACAAGGCTGATAAGGCGAAGCCGCAGCTCGTCTGCAACCAGTGCCACAAGTTCACGATCCGTGAAAAGAAGGCTGCTGCCAAGTAATCCTTGGCTTTAAATAAAAACACAGATGCCGGCAGGTCTCCGCGGCATCTGTCATGTGAGGCTTGAGGCGTCCTGCTTCAGGCCTCTTCTTTTAGGCCGGCATGGATGAATTCCTCTGAATGCGGCAGGGGATCGCGGCCGAAGACCACTTTTTCAGTCCCCGCGGCAATCGCTTCATCGTAATAGGCACATTTGTAGTTGACGACATCGAGTGTTTCTTCAAGCGCTTTGATCCGGCTTTCGATTTCTTTCTTCTGCTGCCTGAAGAGCTCGCGGCGCTTTTCAAGCGTCGCATCTCCCTCCCGCACCCATTCCGTAAAGAGCCGGATCTGATCAATTGAGAGGCCGGTCTTTTTGAGGCATTGAATGATCTGAATAGACCCCAGATCGAGATCTGAGAACATCCGATAGCCTGAAGCTCCCCGGCTGAGGAAGGGGAGAAGACCGGCTTTATCGTAGAAACGGAGCGTCGAGGACGGAATTCCCGTCATCTTTGAAACTTGCTGAATCGTGTATTCCACAGATAGTCCCTCCGGCTATTGACTTTAAAGTTGACTTTAACGTTAATCTTATCTCACCCAAGGAAATCAGTGGAAGAACGAAGGGTAGGAAAAGTGACCCTCATCCACTGCAAAAATGAATGGGAGATAGGAATAATGAAGATGATGATGTCGAAAAGGCTCCTCGCAAAAGTGGCTTTGACGGGAGTCGGTGCGGCACTTGCGACACGCGCCGCGCTGGCGCTGGACCGCGCTCCTCTGAAGGACTCAGTTGCGGTGCCGGAAACGATTGATCCCGCAAAGCTCTCGAACGCTTGGGACAAGGTTTTTCCGGAGGATTCGCGGGTGTCGCACCGGAAGGTTGTTTTCCATAACCGCTTTGGAATCACCCTGGTAGGAGATCTCTACACGCCGAAATCCATGAAGGCGGGAGAGAAGATGAGAGCAATCGCTCTTGCGGGTCCCTACGGCGCGGTGAAGGAGCAGGTATCGGGGCGTTACGCTCAGGAGCTCGCGGCCCGAGGTTTTCTGACGCTGGCATTTGATCCGTCATTCACCGGTGAATCTGGTGGACAGCCCCGGAATGTAACTTCCCCCGATCTCAATACGGAAGACTTCTCTGCAGCGGTTGATTATCTGTCGAACCGTCCCGACGTAAATCCTGAAGCGATTGGTATTGTGGGCATCTGCGGCTGGGGCGGCTTTGCTATTAACGCGGCCGCTATGGATCCGCGCATCAAGGCTACCGTGACCTCCACGATGTACGACATGAGCCGGGTGATTGCGAACGGGTACTTCGATAAAATGAAGACGCAGGAAGCGATCCGAGCTGAACGGAAAGCGCTGAGGAAGACGCTGAGCGCGCAGAGAACGGCTGATTACAAGAGCGGCACCTATAAGAAGGCGGGCGGTGTGATCACTGAAGTGAAACCCGATACTCCTCAGTTTGTGCGTGACTATCACGACTTTTATCAGACGAAGCTCGGCTATCATCCGCGTTCATTCGGGTCAACAACCGGAGCGACTCTGAGCTCAGTGCTCGACTTCACGAATATGCCGATAACGGTTTATGCCGAGGAAATCGAAACGCCGGAGCTGATGATCCATGGCGAGAAGGCTCACTCCCGCTACTTCAGCGAAGACCTGTTCAAACGCCTGAAGGGGAACAATAAAGAGCTTGTCATCATTCCCGGTGCCGTACACACAGATCTGTACTACAAGATGAATGTGATCCCGTTCGATAAGATTACGTCGTTCTTCGACGCGAATCTGAAGTAAACGGAATCAGGTTCTGAAAGCGGATGACGAAAACCGTCCGCTTTTTTATTGCGCCCGCCGGAACCGCGCAACGCATTCAATATGCGCGGTATCCGGGAACAGATCTACGGGCTGAAGCGTATCGAGGCAATACCCGAGGCTGTGGAACTTCGCCGCGTCGCGCGCCAGAGCCTCGGGGCCGCACGCAATATAGATCACGGTTTCGGGCCCCATGGCAGTAATGATGCCAGGGACAGAGGCTTCGAGCCCTTTTCGTGAAGGGTCGACAAAAACCGTTTTCGGCTGGATGCCGCGGCTGTAGATATCCGGGAGGATTTTCTCTGCCGGGCCGCAGAAAAATTCGGTATTGGATAAGCCGTTCCTCACCGCGTTTTTCTTTGCCTCTTCAACCGATTCTGGAACAATCTCGACGCCGATCACGTGTCCCGCCTTTCTGGCGAGCAGCAGCGAAATGGTACCGATACCGGAGTAGAGATCAAGCACAGTATCCTCTGGGTCGATGGAGGCAAGGCGAATCGCTGTGTCATAAAGAACCGGGGTCTGCGGTGTGTTGACCTGCAGAAAGGTTTCGGGTCTGACCTCAAACTCAAGACCTGAAATTTCAGCAGTGATGGAACCTCTGCCCAAAAGCACCTGAGCTCTCTCACCAAGCACAAAGTTTCCAGGGCGGGTCTTGATGGAAACGGTGACGTCTGTAACACCGGCAGACTGAAGAGCCGGAATCAGGTTTTCAGAGGCGGAGTCAGGGATGGAAGAGGAGGTCACCAAAGTCGCAAGACGCCCGCTGCTGCCGGATCTAAGAATAAGACCGCGGAGCAGTCCCGTCTGAGAGCTTTCGCTCCAGACAGATAATCCTGAATCCTTGCTCCAGTGAAGCACTGCATTCGCCGCTTCTGCCATCCAGTTTGGACAGAGTCTGCAGGAGTCAGTTCCCGGCGCGACATGATGGCTTCCCGCTTCGTACATGCCCAGCTTTCGGGTTCCTGCAGACTCTTCAAAGTAGAGCACCGCTTTGTTTCGGTATCCAGAGTCAATCCCGTGAGGCATCGGAATCGGATCCAGTATCTGAGGTGCCCCGCCAGGGATCGCGGAGAAAAGCTTCTCGAGGAAACGCTTTTTATAAGAGAGCTGAGCCTCGTTTGTGAGTTCAATCAAAGGGCACCCGCCGCAGAGCGCTGAAGCAGGGCAGGGAGAACTCCGGCGGCCGGGGGATTTCCGAACGAAACGTGAAACACGTCCGATAGCGGAATGAGCCCCTTTTTTAGGCAGTTCGACCACGGCCTCTACCGTATCGCCAGGCAGCGTGCCGGGAAGAATCACCCGGACAGTCTTCCCTGAAACTTCAGTCCAAGCGATGCAGCTGCCATTTTTTCCCAGCTCCTCAGAAGTTAGCTGAAGCGTGAGAGAAGAGGGGGCTGTTGTCTCAGTGCGTTGGGAAGAAAATGAGTTCATTCGGGATCAGATCGGTGAGTGGTGACGGGGAAAAAGTATTTTCGATGAAATTCAAGGATTCGTCAGGTAATACATCAGAAGGTACACTTTTTTACAGAAGAGTTTTGATGCCGGGAGCTCTGAAAAGACCGATTTTTTAGCTGTTTTTTAACTTTTTTGTGTCGTTTATAGGGTTTGGTTTTTAAGGTCTTGTTTATATAAGATAATGAAAAATTTATATTTAATAAGTTTATTTAAATCGTAATCATCTACGTTTAAGACTTAAAAATCCACAAAAAATTAATTTTGCTTTTTTAAAATCCGACTGATAATATATCCGACAGAAAAACTCGGGTTTAAGCCCAAACACCTGTTACCAACTGGCGGATGAGCTGAGTCATCCGTATTCCATCACTGTTAGGCAGGCGTGAGTGAAACGCCTTGCTTTTGGAGAAAAGAATTGGCTATTTATAAGTCTGTGTCCGACCTGATCGGCAATACTCCCCTCGTCGAACTGAGCAAGCTTGAGAAGGAGCTTGGTCTTAAGGCCCGCATTCTCGCGAAGCTCGAATCCTTCAATCCGGCTGGTTCCGTGAAGGACCGTATCGCTAAGTCCATCATCCTGAACGCTGAAAAGTCTGGCCGCCTGCAGCCCGGTGCCACGATTTACGAACCGACCTCCGGTAATACCGGTATTGGTATTTCCATGGTTGGCCGTGCTCATGGCTACAAGGTTGTTATCGTCATGCCGGATACGATGTCGGTTGAACGCCGCAACATGATCCATGCCTATGGTGCTGAGATTGTTCTCACTCCGGGTAAGGACGGCATGAAGGGCGCCATTGCGAAGGCTCAGGAACTTCATGAGAAGGATCCTGGCTCAATCATCGCCGGTCAGTTCGATAATCCTGCGAATCCGCAGGCTCACTACGAAACCACTGGTCCTGAAATCTGGCGTGACACGGAAGGCGTTGTCGACTACTTTGTCGCCGGCGTCGGCACGGGCGGCACGCTGACAGGTGCCGGACGTTACCTCAAGGAAAAGAATCCGAATGTGAAGGCTGTAGCTATTGAGCCGACCACCTCTCCGGTTCTTTCCGGCGGCAGGCCCGGTCCGCATAAGATTCAGGGTATCGGTGCCGGTTTCATTCCGAAGACGCTTGATACGTCTGTTTATGACGAAGTGATCACGGTCACCAATGAAGACGCTTTCGCGACTGGCAAGAAGCTTGCCGGCACTGAAGCCATCCTCTCCGGTATTTCCGCTGGCGCTGCTCTTTGGGCTGCAATTGAAATCGCCAAGCGTCCTGAGGCCGAAGGAAAGACGTTTGTCGTGATCTTCCCGGATAACGGCGACCGTTACTTCTCGACCCCGCTGTTCGCCGAGAACAACTAATCAGTTTCGGAATCTGATCCCGCGGCGACGGGATCAGACCATGCTGAGAATAAAACACCAGGAATGGTTCATTCATCCTGGTGTTTTTTCATGCCTGTGGGAAATTCCAAAATTTCCACAACCTGCTTTCAGACGTGCATAATGACCAAATGCATCTGCTGAAACAGCAGACAAGATCCGATACATTTCAGATATCAGCAATAAATTCCCCCGAAGGAGCCCCTTATGAAGATGAAGTCGATTGGAATCGCGCTCGCCTGCGTCGGCGCGGCTGTACTGCTTGCTGCTTGCGGTGATAAGGGTGGAAGCGCTTCTTCGGCGGCAGCGTCTGCTCCGGCTGGTCAGCTGAATGTCGGCATCATTCAGCTGGTGGAGCACCAGGCTCTCGATGCGGCGAATAAGGGTATCGTGGATGAGCTGGCGGCCCGTGGCTATAAGGACGGCGAGAAGATCAAGATTGATCAGCAGAATGCGCAGGCCGATCAGTCGAATATGAAGAGCATCGCTCAGCGCTTTGTGTCCAACAATTCCGCGCTGATCTTCGCGATCGCGACACCGGCCGCCCAGACTGTAGCGAACACCACGAAGACGATCCCGATTGTCGGCACCGCTATTACGGACTATCAGACCGCGCGTCTCGTGAAGAGCAACGAGAAGCCCGGCACCAATGTTACCGGCAGCTCTGATATGAACCCGATCGCTGAACAGGCTCAGCTGATCAAGGATTTTGTTCCGAATCTGAAGACGCTTGGCGTCATCTATAACTCGAGTGAAGTCAATTCCGAGGTCCAGGTGAATGCTCTGAAGACCGTTGTTCAGAAGATGGGTGTGACTCTGAAGATCGCGACGGTTTCCAATGTGAATGATATTCAGCAGGCTGCGAACAGTCTTGTTGGCAAGGTTCAGGCGATCTATATCCCGACTGACAACGTTCTCGCGAGCGCCATGCCGACTCTGATCAAGGTCACCAACCAGGCGAAGCTCCTCGTGATCTGCGGTGAACCCAATATGGTGAAGAACGGCGGTCTTGCCACGATCGGTATTGACTACTATGAGCTCGGCAAGATTGCCGGTGACATGGGCGCGGATATTCTTGACGGCAAATCGAAGCCTGAAAACATGGCGATCCGCTATCAGCAGCAGTTCAAGGCCATGGTGAACGCGAAGACCGCCAAGGAAATCGGCATTCAGATTCCGGACTCCGTGAAGTCGAAGGCTGAAATCATTCAGTAAGAATTCCGCAGAGGTTCCGATCTCTGCTTTTGTTCAAAGCCTGCACGGCTTCATACTCTGAGGCCGCGCAGGATTTCTTTTTAGGTAACTCAGGTTCTTGTGCAGAAAGGAGCACCTGATCGATGTTAGATTTACTAATTCCCACCATTGCCCAGGGGCTTCTCTGGTCACTGCTTGCGCTCGGCGTTTATATCACGTTCCGTGTGCTCGATATTGCTGACCTGTCGGTTGAGGGTACTTTCCCGATTGGAGCTGCTGTCGCGGCTACCTGCATCACCTCCGGTCATTCCTTGGTTACGGCTTTTGTGCTTGCTGTTCTTGCCGGGTGTATCGCAGGTGCAGTGACCGGACTTCTCACGACAAAGCTGAAGATTCCCGCACTCCTCTCCGGTATTTTGACGATGATCGGTCTGTACTCGATCAATCTCCGCGTAATGGGACGCGCGAATCTTTCGCTTCTCGGGCAGACCACGATTTATTCCTGGGGCGCTTCCGCGGGGCTCACCGAAGCCCAGACTACCCTTGCTGTCGGTCTGATCGCGACGCTTCTGGTCGTCGCTGTGGTCTATTGGTTCTTCGGAACTGAGATTGGACTCGCTCTGCGCGCTACGGGCTATAACCCGCAGATGAGCCGCGCTCAGGGCGTGAACACGGATTCCATGGTGATCCTTGGTCTGCTTCTTTCCAATGGGCTTGTGGCTCTTTCCGGCGCGCTTGTCGGGCAGAGCAATGGCTTTGCGGATGCCGGCATGGGCGTCGGTACCATCGTGATAGGCCTTGCCTCAGTGATTATCGGCGAAGTGCTTTTCGGCACCCGGAGCTTTAAGAACTGTCTGATTTCAGTGGTTCTTGGCTCGATTGTCTATCGACTCGTGATCGCCATTGTGCTCGAGCTTGGCATGCCGCCGAACGACCTTAAGCTCTTCACTGCTATTCTTGTCGCCATTGCGCTTTCCCTGCCGCTTATTCAGTCCAAACTGAGAGCGGCATCCCGTCTCACCGGGAGGGCTTCCTGATGCTGAAACTTGAAAACGTTTATAAGACATTCTTCCCCGGGTCCCCGAATGAAAAGAAGGCCCTCCAGGGTGTGAGCTTCACGCTTGAGGACGGTGACTTTGCGACGGTGATCGGCAGTAACGGCGCCGGCAAGTCGACCGTTCTGAATTCGATTGCCGGTGTATTCCCGATCGACTCTGGACGCATCATCATCGGAGACACCGATGTCACCAAAATGCCGGAGCATAAACGTGCCCGTTTCATCGGCCGTGTTTTCCAGGATCCGATGAAGGGAACGGCAGCTGGCATGCAGATTGCGGAGAATCTGGCTATGGCCATGCGCCGCGGCCAGAGACTTGGACTGCGGTGGAGTGAGAGTTCAAAGATGTACGAGCATTTCCGCGAAATGCTCGCTGAGCTGGATCTTGGCCTTGAAGACCGGCTGACCAGCAAGGTTGGACTGCTTTCCGGCGGTCAGCGTCAGGCTGTTACGCTTTTGATGGCAACAATCCGCCGTCCTGAGTTGTTGCTGCTTGATGAACACACGGCGGCTCTGGACCCGAAGACCGCGGAGAAGGTGCTTGCGATTACCGATCGTTTCGTTCATGAGGGCCGTCTGACGACTCTGATGATTACGCATAACATGCGTGACGCTCTCCGTTTCGGTAACCGTCTCATCATGATGCATAACGGCCGAGCGATTGTGAATATCGCTGGAGAAGAGAAGAAGAAGCTCACGGTTCAGGATCTTCTTGGTCTCTTCGAAAAAGCTTCGAACGGAGAAGCGGATATTCCCGATTCGATGATTCTTGGCTGAAATAGCTGAGCAATAAACAGAACACCCTGAGAGATTTTTGTTTCTCAGGGTTTTTTATTGCCGCAAACACGGTATTCATGGGCTTTTTTAGGTGTGATGCTTGACCGCAGTGCAATCAATTAAGCACTTTTTCTTAGAAGTATCGATGTGCGAATGTGTATATTTTTAAACATTGAAAGAATAAAAACCTTCTTCCAAAAAGACCGCCGCCTCTCCTGATTCAGGAATCACTCATCTTTTTATCCAAGCGACCACCTGCGCTGGGACCAAAAGCAACCTCCGGGAGGCGGCTGCAGATTTCGTACTTGCTTCAAAGGAAAATAAAATGAACGGTTTAACCGTCATGCTGATCGCCTTTGTCGCTCTTGGCTTCGGATACTTCATCTATTCGAAGTGGCTTGAGAAGACATGGGGTATTGATCCTAAGCAGCCGACTCCGGCTGTAAAAAATGCGGGCGGTGACTATGCGCCTGCTTCCAAGTGGACGGTGGCCGCCCACCAGTTCACATCCATCACGGGTGCCGGCCCTGTCACGGGTCCGATTATTGCCGCCATGTTTGGCTGGCTTCCTGCGTTGCTCTGGATGCTGATCGGCGGCGTGTTTTTCGGCGCCGTTCAGGATTTCGGCTCTCTTTACGCATCTGTCAAGAACGGCGGCAAGTCAATCGGTGCCATTATTGAAGACTATGTTGGCCGTACAGGGCGTCAGCTGTTCCTCCTTTTCGGCTGGCTTTTCACGCTGCTCGTGATTGCGGCCTTCGGTGACATGGTCGCGGCAACTTTTAACGGTTTCTCGAAGACCGGTGATCTTCAGGTGCCGAATGCCGCAGCCGCGTCGATTTCAATGATCTACATGGTCGGCGCCGTTCTCTTCGGTCTCTTCATGAAGTATGTGAAGCCGAATTCCGGTGTGCAGTTCATTGTCGGTCTCGTGCTGATGGTGCTGATGGTTTGGGCGGGCATCGCTTACCCGATCTATGCAGACGCCGATACGTGGCGCTATATCGTCTTCATCTACCTCTTTGCGGCTTCCGTAATGCCGATGTGGCTTCTTAAGCAGCCCCGTGACTACCTGTCTGCTTATCTGCTGATCGGCATGATTATCTGCGGCGTGCTGGGTGTGTTCATTAAGAATCCGACACTCAATATGCCGGCTGTGACGGGCTTTACGGTTAAGAACATGGACCTCTTCCCGATCCTCTTTGTGACGATTGCCTGCGGCGCTGTGTCCGGATTCCATTCGCTCGTTTCTTCCGGTACGTCCTCCAAGATGATCAGCAACGAGAAGGATATGCGTCTTGTTGGCTACGGTTCGATGTGCGCTGAAGTGGTGCTTGGTATCGTGTCTCTCGTGGTGGTCTGCGCTGCGGCTACGAACGGCGCTCTTCCTGCAGGTACTCCGTTCCAGACGTTCTCCCACTCGGTTGCCGGTTTCCTCCAGGACATCTTCGGTGTTCCGGCTGATATCGCCGCCTGCATTCTGACGATGTGCGTTTCCGCTCTTGCCCTGACGTCTGTTGACGCCGTGGCCCGCATCGGCCGCATGTCGCTG
The DNA here is from genome assembly GCF_001182045.1 of Dakarella massiliensis. Taxonomy (GTDB): domain Bacteria; phylum Pseudomonadota; class Gammaproteobacteria; order Burkholderiales; family Burkholderiaceae_F; genus Mesosutterella; species Mesosutterella massiliensis. Next base: position 65,969 of record NZ_CVTY01000004.1, read on the forward strand.
CAGGAACTCTTTCAGCCGGCTCCGGGGAAGGAAAAGACCTTTATCCAGAAGATCTTCACGAATGTGGTCTTCTCCACGGTCCTTACGCTGGTCTGCGGCTTTGCGCTCTGCATGGCGGGTTATATGTCGGTGTGGCCGCTCTTCGGCTCCGCGAACCAGCTCCTTTCCGCTCTTGTGCTGACCGGTCTCGTAGTGTTCCTTAAGGCCACGGGCCGCAAGGGCTGGATGCTTTATGTTCCGATGACCTTCATGTTCATCGTTACTATGACTGCTCTGGTTGAAGCTGTGGTACGGATTTTTGGTCAGATCGCAAATGGCACGTTTGTCTTCATGGTGGGCGGTCTGCAGCTGATCGTTGCTTTTGCCCTGATCGTGCTCGCACTCCTTGTGGTTTACCACTGCGTCGCGAAGCTCCGTGAGCCGGCTCCTGTGAAGGCAGTGGCTCAGGCTGAGTAATCGAAGCCGAATCTTTCCAGTAGAGATCATTTACTGGAAACCAGAAAATCCCCGGGCAAGTCCCGGGGATTTTTGTCACTGAAGAGAACATATCTGGTCTCGATTCTGCTGATCAGACTGACCTATACTTAAGAATTAACCGATTAGGTATATTTGCTTAAGGGGCAGGGGGCTTCGAACCATGCATTTCTTCTCAGTCATTATTCAGCCCTTCATCCTTATAGCGCTCGGTTTTCTGCTCTCAAGACTGAGGATGTTTCCCCGGTCACTTTGGGAGGGAGTGGAGAAACTCGTCTACTACGTCCTTTTTCCTCCGCTGCTCTTTAATAGCGTCGCACGGGCAGAGCTGACGGTGTCCCAGACGAGTCTCTATCTTGCCTGCGGTGTGGGATCGATGGCGGCCGGCATGGTGCTCGCCTGGATCGTGTCAAAGCTTGCTCCGGCTGATCGTCTGACTGACGCCAGCATCCGTCAGTGCGGTTATCGATTCAACTCCTATATTGGCTTCGCAGTGGTTCTGGCGCTGTATGGAAACACCGGCATGGCGCTTTTTGCTTTGCTGGTAGGCGTCTGGGTGCCGATTTCCAATGCGGTAGCCGTAGCGGATCTCGCAGCAGCGTCTCAGTCTGAAGGATCCGGAATCAAGGGAATACTGAAGTCGATCTTTACGAATCCCCTCATTATTGCGACCCTTGCCGGGCTGTTCTTCAATGTGACCGGGCTTCAGATGCCCGCGCTTGTTACTTCGGTATTCAAAAGTCTGGGATCCGCCTCTCTCGCCCTCGCTCTGATGGCGATTGGTTCAGGACTCAGGCTTGAGGATTTCAGAAAGTATGGGAAACTGATTTCTCTCGCTACCGTGGAACGCCTGATTGCGGTTCCTGCTGTTTCATTCACCGTTGGTCTGTACTTTCATCTGACTCCGGTCGAGATGGGGGCACTCCTTTCGTTCACAGCGCTGCCGACAGCAAATTCCTGCTATATCCTCGCGGTCAGAATGGGTGGCAATGGTCCGGCAGTAGCGGATTTGACGACAGTTCAAACAATTGCGGCTCTCGCCACGATCCCATTCTGGATGGGACTTCTACAGTAGAAATTTATCGTTATTAAAAATATTCTTTATAAGAACATACCTTATTGGTATAAACCCAGCCTCTAGATCGTTTTTATCCCTATTTTATAAGGGTTATGACGGGGGATCACGTGTTTATATGATCCCCCGGTAGTACTTGTCCTACCCCCGAGAATAGCGCTTGCGGGATACTATTCGATCTCGCGGCAAGCACTGCGGCATCACCTAATTAAAGCTGTGTGCTTATCGCCCTAAAAAATTCAACTAAAGGACTTTTTCAAATGTCTATCAAGAACATCGCTCTCGCTGCTTCCATGATCGCTTTCGGCACCTTCGCCGTTTCCGCCCAGGCTGCTGACGTTGCCGCTCCGGCTGCTTCCACCGCTGCCGCCACCGCCTCTGCCCCGGCTGCCGCTCCGGCCGCTGCCAAGAAGGCTGTGAAGGCTGCCCCGAAGAAGGCCGCCAAGAAGGCTGCTAAGAAGGCCCCGAAGAAGGCTGCCAAGAAGGCTGTGAAGGCCGAGAAGAAGGCTGCCGCTGAGGTTGCTTCCCCGAAGGCTGAGTAATATCAGTTATTCGAATCCGGTGGCTTTGATCTGATATCAGATTGAAGCGCTGGAGGGAAAAAATAAAGGCTGCTGAAAAGCGGCCTTTATTTGTATTCATATAGTTATTAAAAAAGTTATTATATTATGGATGATCTACATCTGGACCATATGGTGCAGAAAGTCGCTAAGTGGTGCAGCATAATGAACAAACTTAGCCGATAATCGAATCGGTGTTCGATCTCTCTTCTGTCTTCTATTGGCTCATCCTATGCAATCATTCTCTATAGAACAGTCTGCCAGGCGTAATTGAACAGAGGATGAGGTAACCCTGGCCTTAGTGCTCTACGTTCAGATGTCGTCGGGTCAGTACACGCATGGCAATCCTTATGTGATCAAACTCGCTCAGCAGATTGATAGAACTCCAAATGCGGTTGCACTGAAACTCAGCAATTTGATGAGGCTTGATCCGAAACATGCGAAGAAAGGTGTCTCGGGCATGAGTCACGGCAGCAAAATCGATGAGGCTGTGTGGCATCGTTACATCGGAGATGATCCCCAGACAGCGGATCTGACGCGGCTTTTTGACGCTGCGGAGCAGATTGGAGATGAGAGAGGAATTTCTGAGGATGCCTATGTCCCCGGTTTTAATGGAATCAAGGTTCCTGATCCGATGGCGAAGACGGAGCGGTTCTATCTATCAAAGACGCGTCTGCACCAGGATATGTTCAGAAATGCGGTTCTTTCATCCTACGGATGGAAGTGCGCGATAACGGGGCTCTCGGAGAGAGGCTTAGTGGAGGCAGCCCATATTAAGCCGTGGAAAGACTCCTCCGAGATGCGTCTGCAGCCTAGCAACGGCATTGCGCTCAGCGTGACGATGCACAGGGCGTTCGATAAGAACCTTTTAGGCATCTCACCTGACATGAAGTGTGAGTTTTCCGGCGAACTCCTGCGTTCTGTTGAGGAAGGGAGCGCTGCCGCGGAATTCTTGGCACAGCTTAATCATCAAAGCCTTCAGATGCCTGAGAAATTTCAGCCGAATCGTGATTTTCTCAGTGAGCGATATCGGGAATTCTTGATTACGGAAAGCCCAAACTCCCGGAACATAGCTCCGGGATTTTTTCATTCTGGAAAAAATTCCTAGTAAATTTAAATAGTTGAGATTGACATTAAGGGTAATTCTTGGTATTATAGTCTATAAATATTGATAAAGACTATTATGGCTCGACCAAGAACTCTACCAGACAACCATTTCCGTTTCTCCACCTTCAGAAAAGGAGATTCCACCTATGTTTATGGCTATAGAAATGAGTGGGATCCGGTGAAGAAACAGTCAAGAATTGCCAAAAGGATTTATGTCGGCACGCTCAATGAAGCAACCGGAAGACTTAGACTGGGCAAAAAGTACTTATCCAATCATCCTGAGTATGAAGGCAAGACGCTTTACTTTGAAAATCGTACCCTCGTTGAAAGATCCGAGCAGGATGCTGCAGAAGAAGTTCAACAGCGCGAGCAGTCATGGGCTTCAAACAACCTTTCTTACGCTGCCACCTGGGCCCTTTGGCAGTTCGCCTCCAAGAACCGAATTCTGCAAAACCTGCAGGCGGCGTTCGGAAAACAATTAGGAACCGGCCTTCTGGCTTTGGCCGTCTATCAGCTCTTAGACGGGGGCGCCATGAACGGCTATGAAGACTGGCTTCCCGACAACTGGCTTCCTGTAAGCGCTCCTTTAAGCTCTCAGCGCATCAGCGAACTGCTTGCTCAAGTCGACCATGAGGACATGGTTAATTATTTCCGTTTACGATTTGACCGATCCAAGCAGAATTATCAGAAATGGCTTGAGGAAATAAAACAAAAGGCTCAGAAGCAGGGCTCGGCCATGCCGCCTTCAACTCTGCAAAAGATGTATATGGCGCTGGACTCCACGGCAATAAGTACCTTCTCTATGACAATCGAGGATGCGGCTTACGGGCACGCCAAACAGAATCCTGAACTCAAACAGATAAACCTTACGCTTGCCGTGGATTTCTTGAACGGAGACGTCTGCTATGCCAGAGAAGACGAAGGCTCGATAACCGATAAGTCGGTCTACAAATCCATCCTGGCTCAGATGAAAAGCTACGGCTTTGATCTTGACGAGACAGTCCTGGTGACCGACCGGGGTTACTCTTCCCTAATGAATCTTCAGAATCTTTTTAATACCGATGTCAGCTTCGTCGCCGGCGTTCCTATCGTGGAAAAGGGTTTAAAAGATAAATTTACAAAGTTCCGTGAAGCACTTTGCGACCTCGCTTTTTACAACAGTGAGTATGAAGTTTATTGCCGAACCATAAAAGAAGACTGGAAGCAAAACACAGAGGCCGGCTCAGTAAATCGTGACTGCTTCGTGCATCTGTATCGGTTCCCGGAAATTGCGCTCTCTCAGCAGAAGCAGCTACTAAAGAAAATAGATAAGGTCTTAGATAAAAAACGCGATGGAAAAGTCGTAGATCGAGATGACTGGAACTTCGCTGCCCGCTTCATAACTGAGTGCAAAGAAGAGCAAGACGGCAAGGAAAGGAAAATATGGGAGAAAAACCTCGAGGCTCTCAGACTCTGGGAACGCACTGCCGGCTGCTTTGTTATCCGCAGCGACTGGCTCGAAGATCCGATCGAGGCTCTAAGAATTTACAGGCGCAGGAATATCGTTGAGGTGGCTTTCCGACAGTTTAAAGTCCTTAACGGAGGAGACCGACTGCAGGCAACCCAAACCTCTTACATGGGCAAATTGATGGTACACATAATCGCTCAGTCTCTGAGGATGGCTATAACAGTGCAGGCTAAAAAAAGAGAAACTCAGGAATTAAAACTCCCCGATAACTCGGTGGAAAAGTTACTGGCCGCATTGAAGAGGATCAGAGCGGTGAGGGCACCAACGAGAGCTACATGGGTTGTGGAGCCTCTGACGAAAAAAGCCCAAGACATGCTTGAGCTTTTAAACCTGCCTAAACCTCCCATGACGTTTAAGTCAATATAGAACTATGTCACGGGAGTTCAGGGTTCAAGTAGATTGAGCGAGAATTCAATCTACTTTTTATTTTATGCCGGAGTTTCCCGGCGCCAAATCAGGTCCAGTGAACTGTTTCATGTAGTCCTGTATGTAGTCCACGAAGTGGAGCCTGCCTCACAAGGCCTGAATTCATTGAATTTATGGCGTCCCCACAGGGATTCGAACCCTGGTTCTAACCGTGAGAGGGTTATGTCCTAGGCCTCTAGACGATAGGGACTTAACGATCCCGACAAGTTCAGAAAACTCATCAGTTGAGGAGTAAAACTATACCGAAAGAATCTCAGAAAAGCAAGTTTTACATCCCAACTGCGGTTTTTCCTCCCATATTTAGGCGAGGTTTTCGCGGAGACGGGAGATTACAGCGTCACGGCCGATGATTTCGAGCGTCTGATCGATCTGCGGAACCTTCTTGGCGGCAGTGGCAATCACGCGGATCGGGGTCGCGATCACGCCGAACTTCACCCCCTGCTCATCGCAGACGGACTTCAGCACGGCATAAATATCTGCGGCCTTCCACTCAGGGAGCGCTTCAAGCTTCTTCAGAGCGAGGCTTGCGGCTTCACGGCCTCCATTTTCAAGCGACTTTGCGATGTCTTCAGCGACCGGAGTGTAGGGGCCATAGAACACCATGGCGTCGTCAGCCAGTTCCTCGAGCGTCTGGGCGCGGCTCTTGAGGAGCGCGCAGACCTTCACGAGATCCGCCTTCGAGAGATCGCCGCCGCGGGCAACGATACGGTCCTTCACGAGATCGGCGAGGCGGCTGTCGTCCGCTTCCTTCATGTACTGACCGTTCAGCCAGGCAAGCTTCTTGAAGTCCATGCGGGCAGCGGCGCGAGAGCAGTCGGAGAGCACGAACACCTTCGCGAGTTCCTCGCGGGTGAATTTCTCCATGTTGCCGTGGCCCCAGCCAAGACGGGCGAGGTAGTTGAAGATCGCTTCAGGCAGATAGCCGGCCTTCTTGTACTCCGTCACAGCGACGGAGCCGTGACGTTTCGACAGCTTCTTGCCGTCCGGTCCGTTGATCAGCGGCAGGTGGCCGAAGATCGGAGGCTCTACGCCGAGAGCGCGGTACAGATTGATCTGGCGGGGCGTGTTGTTGATATGGTCAGCGCCGCGGATCACGTGCGTCATCTTCATATCAATATCATCCACCACGACCGCGAAGTTGTAGGTCGGGATACCGTCGGAGCGCATGATGACGAGGTCATCAAGCTCAGTGTTTGACACGGTGATCGGACCGTACACAGCGTCTTCCCAGGTCACATCGCCGTCATCCGGATTGCGGAAGCGGAGAACTGGCTTCACGCCTTCAGGCTTCACAAGGCCGAGCTCAGCGGCGCGTTCGGGTCTCCAGCGGCCGTCATAACGGGGCTTTTCACCGCGGAGCTTCTGGGCTTCACGCATCGCGTCAAGCTCTTCCTTCGTGCAGTAATCCCAATAGGCAAGGCCCTTCTCGAGAAGCGAATCCGCCACTTCCTTGTAGCGGTCCAGACGCTGCATCTGATAAACCACAGCGCCCTGGTTGTCGTAGTCGAGGTTCAGCCACTTCATCGAGTCCAGAATCACCTGGGTCGCTTCCGGGGTGGAGCGTTCCTGATCGGTATCTTCAATACGAAGAAGGAATTTGCCGCCAAAGTGGCGGGCGACAGCCCAGCAGTAGATAGCCGTACGGGCGGTGCCGAGATGCATCATGCCGGTAGGGCTCGGTGCAATGCGGGTGCGAACTTCAGTCATGTTTCTTAATAGTCCAAAGAAAAAACCCGGGGAGAATCCTGTGACCCGCTCCGGTTCTGAGTACAAAACGCTCCCTATTGTAAGTCGTGAGGGCGGTGAGTCCAATAGGGTGAGAGAGGAAGTGATGGAAAAAATCCGTTTTTTTCCGGGAGTGTTATTTTCCGGTACAATCCCTTTCCTACTTTGGGGAGTAGCCGCGCTGCAGACCCTGGACCGCCACTAAGAGCGGCAAGGCAGCGACCTGCGTCAACACACTTGGCTCCAGAAGCCATGGCGCAGGATTCAGATATCAAGACTGAACCGGCAAGACCAGAGACTCTGCTGGGTGCGTGGGATGAGACGCCGGTCTCTGCCGCCTGCAGGGTTTCTGTCTGTCAGGACCGGCTCAGGATCTACGGGGATCCTTCAATCTCCCGACCCCAGAATCATGCTTCAAACAATACTGCTCAGCATGGGCGCAATCACGCTCTCTGAAATTGGTGACAAGACCCAGCTGCTTGCTCTGGCTCTGGCCGCTCACTACAGAAAACCTATCCCGATCGTGCTCGGTATTCTCTGTGCGACACTCCTGAATCATTGGCTCGCCGCCATGCTCGGCTACTGGATCAACGCGTGGCTCACGCCGGAAATTCTGCGCTGGGTGCTGATTGTGTCCTTCATCGGCATGGGCATCTGGATGATGATCCCCGATAAGGATGACAGCGACGCGGAACACAGCCGCTGGAAGAAGTACGGCGTTTTTACAGCGACGCTGATCCTCTTCTTCCTCGCTGAAATGGGAGACAAGACCCAGCTCGCGACCATTGCGATTGCGGCGAAGGTCGGCACCGTCATTCCAGTGATGATGGGAACCACGGTCGGTATGCTTTTGGCGGACGCTCCCGTTGTCTTCATCGGTGACCGGTTCGCGAAATACATTCCGGTCCGTACGGTTCACATTGTGGCGGCGCTCGTCTTTATCGGCTTCGGTGTTGCCGCCTACTTTGCCGATCCCTGGTCATTCGTGCCGCACGTTCCGGCACCGTAATTCAGGCGGATTTTCTGACGGACTGAAGAACGGCGTCGATCTTTTCCCGCGCTGCTTCTTCGTCCTTTTTCGCCTGTTCGCTCTGGCGGGCCATGCGTTCCGCAAGTCCCCGCATCGAGAATTCGCAGCCGCAGTAGAGCTGGTTATAGAAGTGATTCTCGCGGATCAGAGCGCCCCGGCGATCCTGCAGACCGCCTTTTCTCCAGTTGCGATCCCAGTATTCAACCCCGGGGAACTGGGATGCGGCCCAGTTCCCGGCCTCCGCTACCTGATCAAGGCGCTTCCAGCGGCTTGAGGCGAGCGTGGTTGTGAAGCGGGAGAAACCCATTTCGGAAGCGACCTTCGCTGTCTGGTACAGCCGCACGCGGAAGCACTGCAGGCACCGGGCGCCGCGTTCCGGCTCATCTTCGAGCCCCTTCACTTTTTCGCGCCAGAAGTCGTGATTCCAGTCACCGTCGATAATCGGTACGCCAAGTTTTTTCGCGTATTCGGTGATTTCGTTTTTCCGGATCAGATACTCTTTTTCCGGAAAAATATTCGGATTGTAGTAATAGACAGTCGGTTCGTAACCGTTTGCCATCATCCACTCAAGGATCGCGCCTGAGCACGGGGCGCAGCAGCTGTGAAGGAGAATTTTTTCCATAGTGCGCGTATTTTACTGAGGAAGCAGAGAGGCCTCATGGCTTGAACCATGAGGCCTCTCTTTTTTCAGATGGAGGCCGCGGAAGAGGCGGCCCCTGAATCTGCGGATCAGAAGCGGTAAACGACGCCCGCGCCGACCATGTAGCAGTTCAGCTTGTCAAAGCGGCCGATCTTCTGGGAGTTCGCGTCCTGGGAGGCGTAGAGATTACGTTCGCCGATACCGTGGATGTGAGTCGCGGCGATATCGAACTGCCAGTGCTCGTTCATGCGGTAGGTCGCGCCAAGCGTCGCCCAGATGCGGTTTGCGTCCGGAATCAGAGCCGTACGGTAACGGGGATTCGCGATCGGGGAGCGGTCATAGGCAACACCGCCGCGGATCGTCCACTTCGGCGTGATATCGAGGTCGTAGCCGAGGGAGAAGAACCAGGAGTCGCGCCACTTCATCGGCACGTCAGTCTGGCTGTGGGGGAGTCCGCCCGCATTGATAATCAGGTTATCGAAGCTGCTCCAGTCGGTCCAGCGGATGGAGCCCGAGAGTCTCATCTTCGGGGAGTACTTCCAGACAAACGTAAGGTTCGCGTTCGCGGGAGCGTCCATCTGGGCGCCGCCATTCAGCGTCATTGCGCCCGACTGGGCGATGCCCATGACGTCAGCGAACGACAGATTCGCCTGCCGCATGGCCGCGATCATGCCCGCAGCCTGAGTACTGCCGGGATTCAGTTTGGCGTTCTGAGCGGCGGCAACAATGGCCTTCTGGCCAGCGGCATCCGTCGAGAGCTTCACCGTGCCGTGTGCCTTATGCGTGATGGCGGAGCGGTAGCCGAAACCCATGCGGAAGTTATCGGTGGCGGACCACATGCCGCCGATATTCCAGCCGTAGCCCCAGTCATCCGCGTCAAGACGCGAGTACACGTTCTGGCCGAGGAGGTTACGCTTCATGGACACCGTGGCGTCAATGTACTGAGCCGAGAATCCAGCGCCGACCGAGAACTTGTCGTTGATCTTCCAGGTCACGGACGGGTTGATGTTGATCGTGAGAAGCTTGGCATCGTAGCCGCGTTCAGCGCCTTCCCAGTTCTGGTTATAGGAGTCAGCGAGGCCGAAAGGCATCACGATGGCAAGCCCGCCCCAGATCTTGTCATTGAACTGGTGGGTCACCATCTGGTGAAGAATCGGGGAAATGCGCTTACGGCCGTTTTCCGTAGAACCATCAGTGCCCTTATAGGACATGTCCATGGCATTTGCCACACCGCCGAGTTGGACCTGAGTGCCGGAGAGCAGCGTCATGCCGGCGGGGTTATACCAGGTAGCCGAGAGGTCGTCCCCCATGATGCCTTCGCCAGCGAAAGCGCGGCCCAGACCCGTAATCGACTGCTCGTTAAGCTGGAAGCCGCCTGCGAAAGCGGGACCCGAGAGAGAAAGAACGGCAGCAGCCGCGGCTGTCAATACGATTTTTTTTCTGATGGTCATTTTCTGTTTTGAACGAGTAATGCGTTGGGGCGTCCGCTAAAATACAGGGACACTGGGTTTAATGATGGTAAGACCTGGAGCGAAGGTTATTCTATGAACCTGAAATAGCTGCAAAAGTGAATCTGTTTTAGGTAATAACCCTTGCGGTATCTTTATTAAATCAGCAGCAAAGCTTTTTTATTGCGACAGCTGATTGAATTTAAACGAGTAAATCTTACGGGAAATTTTTCTTCCGCAAATGGATTTCAGATGAGGCGGCTTGTCGCCCCTTCAGGCTAATCCCTGCGGAAGCCCCATGCAGACAGAGTTTTCCGTGACTGAATGGAGGGCAGGGAAGTCACTATGTCAGTGCTGAAGCCTGGGATTGAAGAAAGAGTGGCGGAAGTTCGAAGTCGGATCGAAAAAGCGTGCCTAGAGGCGGGAAGGAAGCCCGAAGAGGTGAAGCTTCTGGCGGTGAGCAAGACGTTTCCCGCTGAGGCGGCGCTCGCAGCGGCTCAGCTAGGACTCTTTTCTCTTGGTGAAAACTATGCCCAGGAGGGCTGCGACAAGGTGGACTGGTTCCGCTCGAATCATCCGGAGCTGCCGCTTGAGTGGCACTTTATCGGACCGCTCCAGTCCAATAAAACGCGTCCGGTGGCGGAACACTTCAGCTGGGTGCAAAGCGTGAACCGGATGAAGATCGCCGAGAGACTCTCATCCCAGCGTCCCGAGGGGATGCCCCCGCTTAACGTTCTGATCGAAGTGAATGTGGACGGAGAAGAAACGAAGAGCGGAGTAAAGCCCGAAGAGGCGCTGCAGTTCGCGCGCGATGTTGCCGCGCTTCCCAACCTGAAGCTTCGCGGTTTTATGGTGATTCCGACCCCGGAAGAGGATCCCGAGAAGCAGAAGGTGCCGTTCCGCGCCATGAAGAAGCTTTTTGATGAAGCCAACGCGGCTGGCCTCGGTCTTGACACGCTTTCCATGGGAATGAGCAGCGATATTGAAAGCGCCATCCAGTGCGGGAGCATGATGGTCAGAGTCGGAAGTGCGATTTTCGGGCCGCGCGATTACGGGCACGGCCACTGATTTCAACGCTCAGGCCTCAAGGAACCCCTCGCGGCCCGCGAACCAGCGTTTCGCGTGACGCAGTGCGGTCTCGGGGTCGTTCTTCAGCCATTCGTCTCCGAGTTCGCGTGCCATATCGAGCAGTTCGCCATCCTCCTCGAGGCTCGCGAACCGAAGCATCGGCACGCCGCTCTGGCGGGCTCCCAGGAATTCACCCGGTCCCCGAAGCTCAAGATCCTTACGCGCGATTTCAAAACCGTCCGTTGTATTACGGATGACCTGAAGCCTCGCCCTTCCGTTTTCGGAAAGCGGCTCTCCATAGAGAAGAATGCACCAGCTTTTAAGCGAGCCTCGGCCGATACGTCCGCGAAGCTGGTGGAGCTGCGCAAGCCCGAATCGCTCGGCGTGCTCAATCACCATGGTGGAGGCGTTCGGTACGTCGACCCCAACCTCAATCACTGTCGTTGCGACGAGGAGTGAAATCTCTCCTGCCTTGAAGGCCTGCATGACGGCATCTTTCTCCTGCTGAGGCAGTTCCCCATGCACAAGGCCTACCGTTACGCCGGGCAGGGCAGACTTGATTTCTTCAAAGGTTTCCTTGGCGGCTGTCAGCTCCAGCTCTTCATTCTCTTCAATCAGAGGGCATACCCAATAAGCCTGGTGGCCGCGGGAGACCTCACGCCCGATACCTTGAATCAGTTCTGGCTTCCTTGAAATCGGCATGATGCGTGTTGATACCGGCTGACGCCCAGGCGGGAGTTCATCGATAACCGAGACATCAAAGTCCGCGAGGTAACTCATGGCGAGAGTTCGCGGAATAGGAGTGGCGGAGAGCATCAGAAGGTGAGGCGTAAGGCCGTCGGCTGCAGCGGTACGGAGCGCCAGACGCTGCGAAACGCCAAACCGGTGCTGCTCATCGATAATTGCGAGACCAAGCTTATGGAAGCTCACCGCATCCTGAATAAGAGCATGCGTTCCAACAGCCAGCTGCGCGCGGCCGCTCGCGATGTCTTCCAGCATGGCGCGCCGCTCGGAGGCTTTCTGGTGTCCTGTGAGGAAGGCGATCCGGATTCCAAGCGGCTCAAGCCACTGAGAAATGCCCCGGAAGTGCTGTTCCGCGAGAATCTCGGTGGGTGCCATGATCGCCGCCTGATAGCCGCACTCAATCGCGCGGCAGGCGGCTAGCGCCGCAATCACGGTCTTACCTGAGCCGACATCGCCCTGAACCAGACGGTTCATCGGATGAGGGAGGGCGAGATCAGCCCCAACCTCCTTCCAGACCCGGGACTGGGCTCCGGTCAGGCGGAAGGGAAGACTGCGGATCAGATCGGAAGTAATCCGGCCGGACTTGGGCTCCGCAAGAACCGGAGCTACCGATTTCCCGCGAAGAACGCGCGAATGCCGGAGTGTGATCTGCTGCGCAAGAAGCTCATCGAGCTTCAGACGCTGCCAGGCTGGGCAGGAGTGGGTGTCAAGATCCGCAAGTGTCGCGCCGCGCGGCGGATGATGCAGATACTGAAGCGCGTCGCGGAGCGGCGGCAGCCGGAGCTTTGTCCGGATGGATTCCGGAAGAAGATCGGAGAGATCAACATCCAGTAATGCCCGTGCGATCCGCTTCCGGAGCCAGGGCTGCGTGATACCTTCTCCCGCGGGATAAACCGGGGTGAGCGTTGTCGGGAGATCGTCAGTCCGTTCAACCGCGCGCTTGATTCTCGGATGCACCATCTCGAGTGTCTGGTTCCAACCGGAACGCGGTTCACCGTAAAGCCTTACCCGGGCTCCGACCCTCAGCTGCTGAGCCTGAGAGGGGAAAAAGTGGATGAGACGCACCTGAAGCACACCGGTATCATCCTCAACGACAGCGGTGAGCGACCGGGGAGTCACCCGCTCGTCAATCACAACGCCTTCAATCTGGGCAGGGGACCCCGATACCAGATCCGCGATCGGCGTGATCGCGGTCTCATCCTCGTACCTCAGCGGAAGATGAAGCACATAGTCCCAGTCGTTTACTAGGCCGATCCGGGCAAGTCTCTCCTTAAGCGGGGGAAGCTTTTCTCCTTTTTTTCTCGGTCTGAATGTGGGAATGGGCATGCTACGAGATCCTAAGTTATGACTCTGCCGGCCTGACTGAGCCGGTTCTCCTGCAGTCTTCTAATTATGCCCTGAGCATCCGGAGACGTTTCAGATGGTCTCAGAAAGTGGGAATCATCATTTCCCGATGGTAAAACAACGCCGTAAGTATTAAGTGGATACCCTATAAACCTGAAGGGGTATGAATAATCCGGATGTAGTGGATGATAACTAGTTACAGAATGGCGGCGCGGAGAATACGGTTTTTTTCGTAAATCTCGCTTTTTCACTTGATATTAAGCGTTTTAAATGGGAAAATACGAGAACTTTGGAGCACAATTGAGGCTATAATACGGGTTATTCCTAGTAGTCCCAATGGCTAGGTAATCACTAGACTTCAGCCGAAAATCGCAGAGAGGTGGGTAGAATACCTACCGAATTGTGAAAGTCCGGTGGTAGCTACTTTAGGGTGAATGACCCTGTCGTCTTTCTCTCCCTAAGTAGGGATGAGGCCGGAAAGCCGGATTCGTTCGGCAAACACAGGTTTCTGTTCTTTTATTAACAGGAAGTACCTTTCAGCCGTTTGGCTGAAAGAGGCGGTCTCGGGTTGCTTAGAGACTGCCACTAAAAAATATGACCCGCGGGATGACTGAAAGGCCATCGCTGCAGGGCATCTTAGGAGACCAAGCAAACATGAAAATCATCTACACCGACGTACTGGTGATCGGTGCCGGTCTGGCAGGCCTTCGCATGGCAGTTGCTGTGCAGCGTCGCGGCCAGGACGCCATTGTCCTGTCCCTCTGCCCTCCGAAGCGCTCTCACTCTAAAGCGGCTCAGGGCGGCATGCAGGCCTCCCTCGGCAACATGATCAAGGGCCTTGGCGATAACGAAGATCTTCACTTCGTCGATACCGTCCGCGGTTCTGACTGGGGTGCGGACCAGGACGTCTGCCGTATGTTCGTGAATACGGCGCCGAAGGCCGCCCGTGAACTGGCTGCCTGGGGCGTGACGTGGTCCCGCATTACCGCCGGCGACCATCAGGTGATTATCAATGGCGAGCGCGTGACGATTACGGAACGCAAAGAGTGCCAGGGCCTTCTCCGCCAGCGTGACTTCGGCGGCACGAAGAAGTGGCGCTGCGTTTTCGCTTCCGACGGTACCGGCCACGCCATGCTGAATGCTGTGTCCGACCGCGTGATCGCCGAGCACATCCCGGTGATGGAGCGTGTTGAGGCTCTCGCCCTGATTCATGACGGCAAGCGCTGCTACGGCGCTATCGTCCGTGACCTCGTGACCGGTGAGCTGATGGCCTATGTGGCCAAGGCTACCGCCATGTCTACCGGCGGTGCCGGCCGTATCTACCGCGTGACCACGAACGCCGTGATCTGCGAAGGCATCGGTGCTGCTCTCGCCCTCGAAACCGGTGTCGCCGGTCTGGGCAACATGGAAGCCATTCAGTTCCACCCGACCGGCATTTTCCCGGCTGGCATTCTGGTGACGGAAGGCTGCCGCGGTGACGGCGGTCTGCTGCGTGACGTCGATGGCTATCGCTTCATGCCCGATGTCGAACCGGAAAAGAAGGAACTTGCCTCCCGCGACGTGGTCTCCCGCCGTATGGAAGAGCGTATTGCTCAGGGCAAGGGTGTTCACTCCAAGTATGGCGATCACCTCTGGCTCGATATCACGCTGCTTGGCGAACATCACATCAAGCACAACCTGCGTGAAGTCTATGACATCTGCCACTACTTCCTCGGCGTTGACCCGATCAAAGAGTGGATTCCGGTGCGTCCGGCCCAGCACTACACGATGGGCGGCATCCGTACCGACTACCGCGGTGAATCCCGTCAGCTGAAGGGTCTCTTCGCTGCCGGCGAGTGCGCCTGCTGGGATATGCACGGCTTCAACCGTCTGGGCGGCAACTCTGTTGCTGAAACCGTGGTTGCCGGCATGATCGTCGGTGAATTCATCGCTGACTTCTGCGAGAAGCCCGAGAACGAGATCGACCTTCCGACCTCTATCGTTTACGACTTCGCCCGTAAGGTCCAGGATGAGCTGAACGGCTTCCTGCACAACACTGGTAACGAAGACGCCGTCAAGATCCGCACCCGTATGCAGGAAATCATGACGAGCAAGATCGGCATCTTCCGTAACGAGAAGCAGATGAGTGAAGCTGTTGATGAACTCCAGCAGCTGCTTGAACGCTCCTACAACATCAGCGTGAAGAACGACATCGGCAACAATCCGCAGCTTGTGTACGCCTACCGTACCCGCAAGATGCTGAAGGTTGCTCTGACGGTTGCCTGCGGCGCTCTCGCCCGTAAGGAATCCCGCGGTGCTCACTCCCGTGAAGACTATCCGCGCCGCGATGACGTGAACTGGCTGAAGCGTACTATCACGACCTGGAAGGATCCGAAGTCCACCGTGCCGGATATCTCTTACGAGGATCTCGACATTTCGACGATGGAACTCCCGCCGGGCTTCCGCGGTTACGGTGCCAAGAACTACATCGAGAACCCCGAATCTGTCCGTCGTCAGAAGGAAGTGGACGACATCCGGGCCAAGATGGAAGCCGAAGGCAAGGATCGCTTTGCAATTCAGAATGCCCTTATGCCTTATGAGGACAAGCTCCCGAAGCGTCTTCGTGGACGCAATGAACGTACCTACGAACCTCTTGCTGACTAATTAGGAGCAGACAGAAAAAATGAGCAAAACCCAAACTGAAACCAAGCACCGTCTGCTTAAGATCAGCATCCTGCGTTACAACCCGCAGGATCCGGACAGTGTTCCGCACATGCAGACTTATGAGCTCGAAGAAGGCGACCGTATGACCCTCTTCATCGCTCTGAACGATCTGCGCGATGAACAGGATCCGACGCTGCAGTTCGACTTCGTCTGCCGCGCTGGCATCTGCGGTTCCTGCGCGATGCTGATCAACGGCAAGCCGGGCCTTGCCTGCCGTACGCTGACCCGCGATCTGCCGAGCGAATTCACGCTCGCCCCGCTCCCGGGCTTTGAGCTGATTGGTGACCTTTCCGTGAACACCGGCAAGTGGATGCGCAATATGTCTGAGCGTATCGAGTCCTGGGTTCACACGAAGGAAATCGATATCGATATGCGCAAAACTGAGGTTCCGATGGACCCGCAGCTTGCTGAAGACCTTTACAACCTCGACCACTGCATCGAATGCGGCTGCTGCGTTGCTGCCTGCGGCACGTTCCGTATGCGTCCGGACTTCGTCGGCGCTGTCGCGATCAACAAGATCGCCCGCTTCCGTCTCGATCCCCGTGACGACCGCAATGATGCTGACTTCTATGAAGTGATGGGCGATGACTCCGGCGTCTTCGGCTGCATGTCGCTCCTCGGCTGCGATGACTTCTGCCCGAAGCAGCTCCCGCTGCGTACGCAGATCGCCTTCATCCGTCGCAAGATGGCTGAACAGGGTATCAAGAACTACGATAAGGTTCTGCCGACCCCGAAGAAGCTGATCCCGATCAAGTCGATCTAATCGGCTGAAGTCTTAGCTTTAAGAAAAACCCCAGACCGTAAGGTCTGGGGTTTTTTGTGTCTTCGTTATTCGGGGTGGTACGCATTTGATCTATGTCACATACCTAATGGGCAATACACCCTAGATAGGAAATTAGTACTATAGTATGCCGCATAAGTAGTTTATCTTAGATAAAAGTAACCACCCTCCGGAAATAGAAGGATTACTCCGGTGAGCGGCCCGGCGCTGGCGGTCCGGTCTGCGGAAGCCAGTCTGGTTAACACAGAGCTTCGGCCCTGTTTTTATAGGAGTAGAAGATGTCCCGTATTGAGCATGATTTCCTTGGCGATCTCGAGATTCCTGATGATGTGTACTACGGTGTTCAGTCCCTGCGCGGCAAGGAAAACTTCCACATCACTGAGCATTCGATGAATGAAGACGAATACTTCATCAAGGCTTTCGCTCAGGTGAAGAAGGCGGCAGCCCGTACGAACAAGGAACTCGGCACGATCCCGGCGAACGTTGCTGATGCCCTGATCTACGCCTGTGATCAGCTGCTCGAAGGCAAGTACCGTGACCAGTTCGTTACCGACTGGCTTCAGGGCGGTGCCGGCACTTCGACCAATATGAACACGAACGAAGTGATCTGCAGCATCGCCTGCGAGAAGCTCGGTCTCCCGAAGGGCTCCCAGAAGCAGGTGTCGCCGAACGACCACGCGAACTTCGGCCAGTCCACGAACGATACGTACCCGACCGCTCTGCACCTTGCGATGTACTACCGCTCTGAGGACCTCCTCAAGGCTCTGCAGCAGCTCGTTCAGGCCTACTACAAGAAGGCTGACGAATTCAAGAACGTTCTGAAGATGGGCCGCACGCACCTCCAGGACGCCGTCCCGATGTCCATGGGTCAGGAGTTCCACGGCTGGGGCCGCACGATTGAAGACGAAATTGAAACGATCAAGGACGCGCAGAAGCACCTCCGCGTGATCAACCTCGGCGGCACCGCTATCGGCACGACCGTGACCTGCCACCCCGACTATCCGGCGAAGGCCGTGAAGTACCTCGCTGAACAGACCGGCATCGACTTCCATAACAGTGACGATCTGATCGCCGCGACGAGCGACTGCGGCGCCTATGTTGCGATTTCCTCCGCTGTTAAGAGCCTCGCTGTGAAGCTCACGAAAGTCTGCAACGATATGCGTCTGCTCGCCTCCGGTCCCCGCACGGGTCTTTCCGAAATCAACCTGCCGATGCGCCAGCCGGGTTCTTCCATCATGCCGGGCAAGGTGAATCCGGTGATCCCGGAAGTGACGAACCAGGCCTCCTTCCTCGCGATCGGTCTCGACACCACGGTGATGCTCGCTGCCTCCGCTGGCCAGCTTGAACTGAACGTGATGGAGCCGGTGATTTCGTTCGCTGTCTTCACTCAGATGAAGGTGATGACGAATGCCATGATCGCCCTGCGCGAGAAGTGCGTTGACGGTATCACGGTGAACGCCGAACACACGAAGGACCTCGTGATGAACTCCCTCGGCATCGTTACCCTCCTGAAGCCCCACTTCGGCTACATGCTCTGCGCTGAAATGGCCAAGGAAGGCTACACCGAAGGCAAGTCCCTCCATCAGATCGTCGTTGAAGAACGCAAGCTGATGACGGAAGACAAGTGGAACGAAGTGTTCTCCTTCCAGAACCTGATCGCTCCGAAGTTCGAGATGTAAAGAATTAGAAAACCGCCCCTCCGGGAAGCACTCACCCGGGGAGGCGGTCTTCTGATATCCCTGGGAGGTCACCCGGATTTTCCGCTCCTGGGGATCAGTTTTAAAAAGCCCGAAAAATACTTTGCACGGCAGCAGTCAGGCCGCAGCAAAAATAACTTCAAAGGAACTGGGATTCCGGAGCCGCTCCGGATGAACAGAGAAAACAGATGAGTATCGTGGTGATTCTGCAAATCATCGTCCTGCTCGGCGCAATTTTCATCGGCGTCCGTCTGGGCGGTATTGGTATCGGCTATGCTGGCGGCGCAGGCGTTCTCGTGCTCGGCCTGCTTCTCGGCATGAAGCCGGGCAACATCCCCTGGGACGTGATTCTGATTATTGCGTCCGTGATCTCGGCTATTTCCGCAATGCAGCTCGCGGGGGGCCTTGATTACCTCGTTCAGATTGCTGAAAGGATTCTGAGAAACAATCCTAAGCACATTAACTATCTCGCTCCTATCGTGACGTATGTTCTCACGATCTTCGCTGGCACCGGCCACACCGCTTTCTCCATGATCCCGGTTATCGTCGAAGTCGCCAAGGAGCAGCACATCCGTCCGGTCTGCCCGCTGTCCATCGCTGTGGTTGCCTCCCAGATCGCTATTACCGCTTCCCCGGTGTCTGCTGCCGTGATTTACATGAGCGGCGTTCTTGAACCCTTCGGCTGGAGCTACCCCACGCTGCTCTGCATTTGGCTTCTGACGACGTTCGTTGGCTGCATGCTCACCTCCTTCGTGATGAGCCACATCCAGAATATGGACCTCGACTCTGATCCGGTTTACAAAGAACGTCTAGCCAAGGGCCTCGTCAAGGCTCCGGATGCTTCCAGCATGAACAAGCCCCTCAAGCCGTTTGCCAAGCGCTCTGTCGCGATCTTCCTGATCGGCGTGCTCGCGGTTGTGTTCTATGCTTCCGCTATTTCTCCGGCTGTCGGTCTCATCAAGCATGTGGTTGTCGGCCGTGACGCCGCCATCATGAGCCTGATGCTCCTCGTTGGCTGCCTCATCACTGTCCTCTGCAAGATTGAACTCGGCAAAGTCGCTGACACCAGCGTTTTCAAGAGCGGCATGGTGGCCTGCATCTGCGTGCTGGGTGTTGCCTGGCTCGGTGACACTTTCGTGTCCGGCCACAGCGCTGAGATCAAGACCTTCGCTGCCGCGACGGTTGCTCAGTATCCGGCTCTGCTTGCAGTCGTGTTCTTCGTGGCTGCTATGTTCCTCTACTCGCAGGCTGCTACCGCGAAGGCCATTACTCCGGCTATCGTGGCTGCTCTCGGCATCACCGCTGCCAACACGGGTGATTCCTATATGCTGGTTGCCTGCTTCGCCGCTGTGAGCGCTCTGTTCGTTCTCCCGACCTACCCGACCCTCCTCGGCGCGGTCCAGATGGACGACACCGGCACCACCCGTATCGGCAAGTGGGTCTTCAACCACGCCTTCTTCCTCCCAGGCGTTCTCGCGATTGTGTTCAGCGTCGCGCTGGGCTTCCTCGTGACGAAGTTCTTCTAAGCTTCGCGATCATTCAGACCGGATCCATTCCGGTCTGAGAGTGAAGAAAGAAAAAAGCCAGCTTTCAAAAGCTGGCTTTTTCATGTCTGGAGATTCCCAGAGGCGATCAGGATTCGGTGTCAGACGAGGTTTCGATGGATGCGCTGTCCTGCTTCTTCACGCGGCGGTTTGACCCCGCAACGAGATCGAATTTGAAGAAACGGCATTCGAGGGGTCCGTTGAAGAGCACCGTCTTCCGGCCTTCCTTCAGATGCATTTCGCCCGGCAGGTGACGGTCAGATGTGAGCATCCAGGCGGTCCACCCGGCGAAGTTATGCTTCAGGTTGTCAGCGACGTGACGCATCATCGAACCAACCGTCGCGCTTCGGGGAGTCGACTGTTCGCCGTATGGCGGGTTAGCGACAATAATGCCGGGCTTCTCTGTCGGGGGGAGGACATTTCGCGCGTCGCATACCGAGAACTTCAGATTCCCGGATTCAAGCAGCCCGCCGAGGCCGGCGCGGAGCGCATTCGCCTCAGCCTTGCGTACAACGATCGAAGAAATATCGCTTGCCGTGATTGAGACCTCTCGGTGCAGGTTAACCTCACTCTTCGCGTCTTCGCGGAGTTCTGTCCAGAGTTCACGGTCAAAGTTAAGGAGCTTCTCGAAGCCGAAAGACCGGCTGATACCCGGAACCAGTCCGCAGGCGATGGAGGCCGCTTCAATAGCGATTGTGCCGGAACCGCAGAAGGGATCCAGAAGCGGCATATCAGGCGTCCACCCCGAAAGTTTGAGGAGGCCGGCCGCCATGTTTTCCTTCAGAGGGGCCTCACCCTTATCAGTACGCCAGCCGCGCTTGAAGAGCGATTCTCCCGAGAGGTCAATGTAAAGCGTGCAGTACTTTTCGTCGAGGAACGCCGCGATCTGAACATCCGGCGACTCGCGGCTGATGTCCGGGCGGGTGCCGGCGATCTCACGGAACCGGTCGCAGACAGCATCCTTGATGCGTAGCGTCGTGAATTCAAGAGACTTCAGCGGAGCGCGGTGAGCGGAAATCGAAATGCGGAACGTCTGATCCGGCGTGAAATAGAGCTCCCAGGGCGTGCGGCGGGCCTGCTCATAGATGTCGCGGCTGTCCCAGTAGTCATGGAAGGAGACCTCCATCATCACGCGGGACGCGATCCGGGAGCGGAGGCACGCGAGGTAGGCAGTCTCGATCGTGCCCTCAAACATCACGCCGGATGGCGTCTTGCGGGAGCGCTTCGCGCCGCATGCCGCGAGCTCTTCCTCGAGCACGGCCTCAAGTCCCCAGGGACAGGCGGCATAAAAGCGGTGGTTCTTCTTATCTTGCATTTTTTTCCTAACAAAAGGGGTTCCGGGCGGAGGCCGCTCTAGCGGCGGCCTTCGCCATGTCCGAGGACAACGAATTTCTGGCTGGTGAGCCCTTCAAGTCCGACCGGACCCCGGGCATGCAGCTTATCGGTGGAGATGCCGATTTCCGCGCCAAGCCCGTATTCGAACCCGTCAGCAAAGCGGGTGGAGGCGTTGATCAGGACGGAGGCGGAGTCCACTTCCCGCAGGAAGCGCTCGCCGCGCGTATAGCTGTCCGTCACGATGGCGTCGGTGTGGTGGGAGCCGTGTTCGTTGATGAAGTCGATCGCTTCATCGAGGCTCTCCATCACCTTGATTGAAATGACCGGCCCATTGTATTCGGTATCCCAGTCTTCGAGGGATGCGCTGATCGCGGCAAACCCTGAGTTCTGAATAATATCAAGGCTCGGATCGTCGGCCCGCATTTCAACTTTCTTATCGTGGAAGATCCGCGCGATGCGGGGGAGGAAGTCCGCGGCGACTCTCTCATGGACGAGGAGCGTCTCTGTCGTGTTGCAGGGTGAAAAGCGCTGCGTCTTCGCGTTATCCGTAACTTCAACAGCCATGTCGATATCGGCATAGGAGTCGATATACGTGTGGCAGATCCCGTTGAGGTGCTTGATCATCGGAATGCGGGACTTCTCCATGAGACGCGAGACAAGCCCCTTGCCGCCGCGGGGAATCACGATATCAACCCACTCAGGGTGGGTGACCAGCTGATCCACCATATCGCGGTCGGGCGTAGCCACAAACTGCACGGCGTCAGCCGGCAGTCCGGCTTCTTCAAGCGCTTCGGAAACAATTTTCGCGAGAATCCGGTTCGTACGGATCGCTTCGCTGCCGCCTCGTAGAATAGCCGCGTTGCCGCTCTTCAGCGTCAGCGCCGCTGCGTCCACCGTGACATTCGGGCGGCTTTCATAAATGATCGCGATCACGCCAAGCGGCACGCGCATGCGGCCAACCAGAATGCCGGAGGGCTGCGGTTCGAGCGACTGGATAGCGCCGATGGGGTCGGGAAGGTTCGCGACCTGAGCGCAGCCTTCCGCCATCTTCTTCACCGTGTCTTCCGTCACCGTAAGGCGGTCAATGAAGGCGTCCGGATACCCCTTGAGCTTTGCGGCCTCCAGATCTTCCCGGTTTACGGCCTGGATTTCTTCAGACCGCTCGAGGAGAAGGCGCGAAAGCGCGGCAAGCGCCTTATCTTTCGGCGCCCGGCGGGCAGCCGCCATCGGCTTCGACGCGGCGCGGGCGCGGGTCCCAAGGTCCCGCATATAGTCGAGCGCGGCGCGGCCCGATTCGTTTTCTGTCACTTCAGACATTTTTTCCTCACTTTTGCCCAGGAATACCCAGGCGGCGGCGTGGCTCTCAGGCCGGATGCGCGGGGCAGGAGCGGCTCCGGTTACCGGGCGATAAAGGACGCAACGGACTTCAGTTCAACCCAGGGATCCGTGTCCCGGGAAGGAACGGGGATCCCCTTATAGATTCTGTCGATATCCGCGCAGACGGTCAGCGCATTTTCGAGTTTCCTCGAACTGAGCCGTGAGGCACCTGAAGCGACCGCGTCTGCGATGTCACGGGGCCAGATCCGGAGTTCCCGGGCAGCGTTTTGAGCGGTCAGTCCTGACGCATCCATATGGTGCCGGACCGCGATCATCTTGCGGATATTTTCAGAGAAAAGATACATCAGAAGGGGCAGCGCTGCGCTCTGATCAAATTCGGCGCGGATGCCCTCAATCGCGCGGCACGCGCGGGCGGCATCTCCCTTCATAGCGGCGATCCCGACCGAAGCAAAATCGAAGCGCGAATTATCGAGCACTGAGCTCTGAACCTCTTCGAGCGTGAGAGGCTCTTTTCCTTCATGAAGGAGTGAGAGTTTCCGGACTTCCTGGCTCGCGGCGAGAAGGTTGCCTTCAGTCTGTTCCGCAAGGAACCGCATCGCGTCAGCGTCAGCCGACAGGCCCTCGCTCTTCAGCCTGGCGCGGAGCCAGGAGGGGAAAGATGCGATCGGCACGGGGTCACAGCTGACGAGAACCGCGCCTGAAGTGAGTTCCTTGAACCACTTGCTCTTCCGTACCCGCCAGTCGGCTTCAGGAACCGTCACAATCACGATGACCGCGCCCGGGTCTATCGGAGTGGAGCCAAGAGCCGAAAGCGCCGCGCTGCCGCGGATACCCGGGGAGGGGCTCGCGAGACGGATTTCCACTATTTTTTTTGACGCGAAGAGAGAGATCGCGGCAACCGCGACACTGATCTGATTCCAGTCACTGTTCGAGGACAGAGTGAGAACCTCACGCTCTTCGTAGCCGAGACCTCGGGCCGCAGAGCGGATCGCGTCAGCGGATTCAAGAGCGAGCAGTGGCTCCTCGTCCGCGATCACCCAGAGCGGAGCGATTCCGCCCCGCTTGGCGTCTGAGGTGAGTCTCGGACCGAGCGACGCGCTACTTAGCTGCTGCATGGGCCTTCGCCTTTGCGGCTTCGATGCGGCGCATCAGCTGCACCACGATATCCCGCTCGATATCACGGTAAAGCGTTGCTTCCTCGGTCTCACGCGAGAGATAGTTGCGGATCGTGTACGGAAGGTCGCGGCGGGCGGAAAGCGTCGTGGGCGGGAGATATTCGTAGCCATCAGGCGCAGCAAGCTTGAAGGTCACATCCCAGCCGAGACGGTATTCGCGGGCATCGCCGATATCGTTATAAGTCTGCACCACGCGGAACCGGGACTGAGACACGATCGAAAGGATCGCGTCAGCGTCTGCCATCTGATCCACGACACGGGCATTGGTTTCCGCATTGATGTGGCGGCGCAGCTCCCACTTCAGCGTCGACTGATCGCTCATCTGCAGGTACACGGTCTCAAACGGAACAGTGAACCGGCCGCGGGGCCTGAAACCGCACCCGGTAAGAGCGAGCGATGCGGCGGCCGCGGCAAGAAGCGCGCGGCGATTGAGACCGGTGGTATGCATAAGCGGAAATTCCTTCTTTTCGCGGCGGTGTAAGAACATCCCTACATTATACGGAGAGGGGGCGAGGGTGAAATGCGAAAGAAAAGCCCCAGTCGGGGATTCCCGGCTGGGGCTATAGCGGAAAGAAGAGCCCATGCAGGCTCTTCTTCCAACCGACGGGCTTATCAGGCCTTCGGAGCCGGAGCGACGATATTCACGAGACGCTTCGGAACGATGATCACCTTTTTCACCGGGGTGTCGCCGAGGAAGCGGGACACGTCGGCATCGGCGAGGGCCGTCTTTTCGATCTCCTCACGGCTGGCGTCCGGCGAGACCATGATGCGGCCGCGGAGCTTGCCGTTCACCTGGACCACGAGCTGAATCTCGTCAGCGGCAAGCGCTTCCGGGTCCACCTTCGGCCACGGGGAGTCGATGATTTCGCCGAGTTCCTTCACATACCCGAGCTCATCCCAAAGGGAAGTCGTGATGTGAGGAGCGAGCGGGTAGAGCACACGCAGCAGGAGCGAGAGCGATTCGCGGAGCAGCGCGGCGCTGCCGGCGGAACCATCGTCCTTGAAGCTGTCGATCTCGTTCATCATCTTCATCGCAGCCGATACAACCGTGTTGTACTGCATGCGGTCAAGGTCAGCCGTCGCCTGAGCGACGTTCTGATAGAGCGAACGGCGAAGGTTCTTCTGATCCGCGGTGGCGGTCTTCGGATCAAAGGCACCGGCGGAGGCGAGTTCATCGCGCTTCGCGTAGGTCCAGCTCCAGAGACGGCGCAGGAAGCGGAAAGTGCCCTCGGCGCCGGCGTTGCTCCAGGCCGCCGACTGATCCGGGGGTCCCGCGAACATTACGAACGTACGGGCGGTATCGGCGCCATACTTCTTGATGATGTCGCGCGGTTCAACCACGTTGCACTTCGACTTCGACATCTTCTGGATACCGGCTGACTTCACGGGCTGGCCATCTTCCTTTGCGATTGCGCCGGTCGGACGGCCCTTTTCATCCGTCTTCACCTCGATTTCATCGGGGTAGTACCAGCGGACATGACCATCCGGGAGCTCACGGTAGAAGGCTTCGGCGCAGAGCATACCCTGCGTGAAGAGGCGCTTGAACGGTTCATCGAATTTTACGAGGCCGAGGTCGCGCATCACCTTCGTCCAGAAACGGGCGTAGAGAAGGTGGAGCACGGCGTGCTCAATACCGCCGATGTATTGATCCATCGGATTCCAGTAATCGTTCCGGCTGTCCACCATCGCGGTGTCACAGTCCGGCGAGCAGTAGCGCATGAAGTACCAGCTCGAATCAACGAACGTGTCCATCGTGTCGGTTTCACGCTGAGCGGGGCCGCCGCACTTCGGGCAGGTCACGTTCAGGAACGCCGGATCCTTGGCGAGCGGATTGCCGGAGCCGTCCGGAATCTCGTTCTCAGGAAGCACGACTGGCAGGTCTTCTTCAGGAACCGGAACGGCACCGCACTTCGGGCAGTTGATCATCGGGATCGGAGTGCCCCAGTAGCGCTGACGGGAAATGGACCAGTCGCGGAGACGGAACTGCACGTGCTTTTCACCCAGGCCCTTGGCCTTCAGGTCAGCAGCAATAGCGACAATCGCCTCATGGAAGTGGAGTCCGTCATACTTGCCGGAATTCACGCAGTAGGGGTTCAGCGTCTTGTCGCCGTACCATTCCTGCCAGTGATCCGTCGTGAATTCGGGAACGCCGTCAAGGTTCACCGCCTGGCGGATTTCGATCCCGTAACGCTTCGCGAACGAGAAGTCGCGTTCATCGTGCGCCGGGACGCCCATGACGGCGCCTTCGCCGTACGTCATCAGCACGTAGTTGCCGACCCAGACCGGAACATCAGCGCCCGTGATCGGGTGACGGACCGTGAGGTTCGTCTTGATGCCCTTCTTTTCCTTTGTCGCCATATCGGCTTCGGAAACGCTGCCCTTCGCGCACTCAGCAACGAAAGCGGCCACCGCGGGATCGCTCTTCGCGGCATATTTCGCGAGCGGGTGCTCAGCCGCCACGGCGACAAACGTCACACCCATGATCGTGTCAGCGCGCGTCGTGTAAACGCGGAGCTGATGCTCTTCGCCTTCAAGCGTGTAGGGGAAGGCAAAGTCCACACCTTCGCTGCGGCCGATCCAATGGCGCTGCATCGCGCGGACCTGATCCGGCCAGCCGTCGAGCTTATCGATGTCGTCCAGCAGTTCCTGGGCGTACTGCGTGATGCCGAGGTAGTAGCCCGGGATCTCCTTACGCTCAACCACAGCGCCGGAACGCCAGCCGCGGCCGTCAATCACCTGTTCGTTGGCGAGCACGGTCTGGTCCACCGGGTCCCAGTTCACTACCTGGGTCTTGCGGTAGGCGATGCCGCGCTTCAGCATCTGCAGGAAGATCC
This sequence comes from Dakarella massiliensis, assembly GCF_001182045.1. Classification (GTDB taxonomy): domain Bacteria; phylum Pseudomonadota; class Gammaproteobacteria; order Burkholderiales; family Burkholderiaceae_F; genus Mesosutterella; species Mesosutterella massiliensis. Next base: position 92,524 of record NZ_CVTY01000004.1, read on the forward strand.
ACTGATTCCAGCGGTAGTACTCCGGCTTGCAGGTCGTTACTTCGCGCGACCAGTCAAAGGCGAGCCCCAGCGGCGCCATCTGCGACTTCATGTCAGCGATGTTCGCGTACGTCCACTGCGCGGGCGGCACCTTCTTGGCAAGCGCGGCGTTTTCAGCCGGCAGGCCGAAGGAATCCCATCCCATCGGAGTCATGACGTTGTCGCCGCACATACGGCGGTAACGGTACAGCACGTCATTCAGGGTGTAGTTGCGTACGTGGCCCATATGCAGCTTCCCGGAAGGGTAGGGAAGCATCGAGCAAACATAGAATTTCGGTTTTTCATGGCCGGAGGCATCAAGCGCATGCTCGACCGCGCGGTAGACATCCTGTGCCTTCCACTTGGCCTGAACTTCCGCTTCGACGAGTTCCGGAGAGTAGGTCTCACGCATTGGAGGATTCCCAGTCTTAAGGAAATAAAGAGTTAGATTAGTTAGTATATCCCGCGGAACAGGCTGTAACGCCAGTCAGCACGCCCGGAACGGCTGACAGGCAGATGGTCTGAGTCTCATTTCCGCCTTTCCCCGCTCTTTCCATGCGGGTAGAATTTCAACCCCCTTTCAGCGAAGGATCCGCGACCGAGCGGTTCCTGTGCGGCTCCGGCTTCGTCCTGTCAGAGGATGGACACCCGAGCGACGCTTCGCCTCTCTCTTTTCACTCAATTTGGACAGAAGACCTATGACAGATCCTTTACTCGACGGCCTGAACCCTGAACAGCGTGAAGCAGTGACGCTGCCTGATCAGAACGCACTCGTGCTTGCCGGCGCAGGATCCGGTAAGACCCGGGTACTGACGTCCCGTATCGGGTGGCTTATCCGCGAAGGACGGGCGACGCCTGGCAGCATCCTCGCCGTGACCTTCACGAACAAGGCGTCGCGCGAAATGCTGTCGCGAATTGAGTCTGTGCTGCAGGTGAATACACGCGGCATGTGGGTCGGCACGTTCCACGGTCTCTGCAACCGGATGCTTCGGGTGCATGCTGCGGACGCCGGGCTGCCGTCCGGTTTTCAGATCATTGATCAGGCGGATCAGCTCTCAGTCGTGAAGCGCGTGATGAAGTCTGCCGGAATCGATAAGGAAACGATTGAGCCGAAGATCGTTCAGCACTTCATCAATCAGCATAAGGAAGCCGGGGAACGGAGCTCAGATATCCGGTCGCTGGATGCCCGGACGCCGAACGGCGCTGTGTCGCTTGAACTCTACCGGCTGTACGAAAAGCTTTGCATGGCAGAGGGGGTTGTGGACTTTGCTGAACTTCTTCTGCGTTCCTACGAGCTTCTGCAGCGGAACGAACTGATCCGCCGCCACTATGAGAGGAAGTTCTCGCATATCCTCGTTGACGAGTTCCAGGACACGAACGTGCTGCAGTACCGCTGGCTGAAGACGCTTGCCGGGTACGGAATTCCCGGCATGGCGCGCGAACCCGGCATCACGAATTCAATCTTTGCCGTGGGTGATGATGACCAGTCGATTTACGCGTTCCGAGGCGCGAATGTTAAAAATCTGACTGACTTCACGCGTGAACTCGGTGTGGATCATGTGGTGAGGCTGGAACAGAACTACCGCTCGACCGGCCATATTCTGGATGCCGCGAACGCGCTGATCGGAAACAATACGGGACGTCTCGGCAAGAATCTGTGGGCGGACTCCGGAAAGGGCGAAAAGCTTCGCGTTATGCCGACCGGAAGCGGTGAGGCTGAGGCCCAGTTTGTGGCAAACGAAATCGAGGCTGAACACCTTCGGGGCCGGAAGTACGAGGATTTCGCGATTCTCTACCGCTCAAACGCGCAGTCCCGGGCGCTCGAATCCATTCTGATGTCAGCCGGCATTCCTTACCGGATCTATGGTGGTCATCGGTTCTTTGAGCGGGCGCACGTGAAGGACGCGCTTGCCTATCTGCGCCTCATTGAGAATCCGAATGACAATACGGCTTTTCTCCGTGCCGTGAATACCCCGACCCGGGGTATCGGCGCGAAGACGCTTGAAGGGCTTTCCGCCGCGGCGGAAACGGCCGGTGTCTCGATGATGACAGCGGCGAAAAACAGCCCGACCAAGGCCTCCGCGTTCTCTGACCTCATTCTCAGTATCCGCGATAAAGTCGCGGATCTCCCGCTTGTCGACGCGGTGAAGGTGGTGATTGAGAGCTCAACCCTCCGGGCGGCGGTTGAAGCCGCCGATAAGAAGGAACACACCGCGAAGGCCGAAGACCTCGATGAAATCGCGAATGCGGCCGCCGCCTTCCTGAAGAACGCCGAGATCGACGAAAAGACGCCGGCGCTTCTTCCGGTGTCTGAGGATGAGCTGTCACCGCTTGCCGCGTTCCTCGCGCTTGCCACACTGGAGGCTGGCGACAATCAGTCGGAAGCCGGCGCCGATGCCGTGCAGATGATGACGGTGCATGCCGCGAAGGGTCTTGAGTTCCCGGTGGTCTTTATTACGGGACTTGAGGAGAATCTTTTCCCGCACGCGAGCGCGATGCGTGAGAACGGTGACTCCGGGCTCGAAGAGGAGCGCCGCCTGATGTACGTCGCGATTACCCGGGCGAAGCGCCGTCTCTATCTCTCATACGCCGCGGTCCGCTTTATCAATGGTCAGCGTCAGGATGAGATGCCGAGCTCATTCCTTGACGAGATCCCGCAGGAGCACCTTGAGTGGCTCGCGGATCCGCAGGCCGCGTCCCGCGAAAGCTGGGCGTCCAGCAGCGGCTCCTGGGGCCGCGGAGATGATGAACCGCACCGCGGCCGCGCGAGCTACGGTCACTGGGGCGAGCGGCGCGGATCTTCCGACAGCCGCGGAACCGGTGATCGCGGCACCTTCATGGGCAACGCTTACACGTGGAGCCCGAAGGGGAAAGACGCGAGCTACAACGGCTCGAAGGATGAGCCTCTCCTCAAAAAGCGGAAGGCGGGTCCCGACGGCTGGCAGGCGGGTCAGCACGTAAAGCATCCTAAATTTGGGAAGGGGGTAGTTGTTTCCGTAATCGACAGCGGAGATATGACGAAACTGCAGGTGGCTTTCGTCGGGGGCGGCGTGAAGCAGCTCCTCGCGAAAATCGCAAAACTTGAAAAAATCTGATCTTTCCCGCCCTCCGCCGCGTCCGGTGTGTCCGGTGTATGACGAAACATACGCCGGATGGCCTTCCTCTCAGGTATGATGAGAGACATCAAAATGCGGTAGGTGCGTGCTGACGGAATTTCCGTGTTTCACTGTCAAAAACGGGAATTCTTCCGCGCAATTGGGCAATGGAGACATTCTTTCTCGTTATTCTGGGCTTTCTCGCGCTCCTCGCGGCGATTGACCTTTTTGTCGGCGTCAGTAACGACGCCAGCAACTTCCTCAATTCGGCAGTCGGTTGCCGGATTGCTCCCTATAAAGTCCTTGTCGCGGTAGCCGGTCTGGGCATTCTGCTGGGTGCCACCTTCTCCGGTGGCATGATGGAGATCGCGAAGAAGGGCGTCTTCAATCCGGGAATGTTCTCGTTCTCAGACGTGATGGCGATTTACTTCTCCGTCATGGTGACAGACGTCGTTCTGCTCAACTTCTTCAACTCTATGGGGCTTCCGACATCGACCACGGTGTCAATTGTGTTTGAGCTGCTCGGAGCCGCGGTTGGTTTGGAAGTGAACCGGATCCTGGAGCGGGGCGGGTCGCTTGTTGAAGTCGGTGCCTACATCAATAACGAGAAAGCGCTGACAATGATTTCAGCGATTCTGGTTTCGGTTGTCGTAGCCTTTATCGCAGGCGCCATTGTTCAGTACATTCTCCGCGTGATCTTCTCCTTCCACTACGAGAAGATGTACAGAAGGATCGGCGGTATTTACGGCGGTTTCGCGGTCACGATGATCTTCTACTTCCTCGTGATGAAGGGCGCGAGCGGCGCCTCCTTCATGACGCCGGAAATGATGCAGTTCCTCGACACGAATACCTGGCCTATCCTCGGAGTGCTCTTTATCGGCTCTACAGTGCTGATGCAGCTCGGGCTGATTCTTTTCAATCTCAATATTTTCAAGATCGTCATTCTCGCGGGCACTTTTGCCCTGGCCTTCGCCTTCGCGGGGAACGACCTTGTGAACTTCGTCGGCGTGCCGATTGCGGCTCTCGACAGCTATCACATCTTCTCTGTTGCCCAGGGTGCTGATCCGAACACCTTCGCGATGGGAGCTCTCGCTGAACCGATTCCGGCTCCGACACTCCTTCTGGTGCTCTCCGGCATCATCATGGTGCTCACGATCCGTTTTTCGAAGAGCGCTCAGCGCGTGATCGAAACGTCAGTCAATCTGTCCTCCAGCACCACGGGTGAGAAAGAGCAGTTCGGTGCCTCGATGCCGGGCCGTATCATCGTGCGTTCGGCAATGTCGGTGGGGAACGTCATTTCGAAGCTCACGCCGTCTCCGGTTAAGAAGTGGATTGACACCCGGTTTGAGCCCATTATTCCTCGGACCGGAACCGAGCCTCTGCCGTTTGACTATGTCCGCGCGTCGATCAACCTGATCCTCACGGCTATTCTGATTTCGTCCGCAACCTCTCTTCAGCTGCCGCTCTCAACGACTTACGTGACCTTTATGGTTGGCATGGGATCGTCTTTCGCTGACCGTGCCTGGGACCGTGAAACGGCTGTTTACCGTGTGTCCGGCGTGCTGATTGTGATTGTCGGCTGGTTCCTGACGGCTCTCACCGCGTTCGTCGCGGCGGGCGCTGTAGCCACCGTCGTCCTCTGGGGCGGGAAAGGCGCCTGCATCATCCTGATGCTGATTGCCGTTGCCGTGATCGTGAAGGAAAACTTCTTCGCCAGCGATGAGAAGCAGGCCGCGACCGAGACCCTTCAGAGTCTCGACCGCTTCGGTGTCCGCAAGCTTCTCAATAAGGCTGTGGCGAAGAATTTTGAAACGTCCGTGACGATCTTCCGCGACATGATCCGCTGCTTCCTCGACGATAACGAGCGAGGGCTTCGCGAGGTTTCAAACCGCGCCGGTGAGTTCTTCGATAACGTGTCGGAAGGCCGTGCCCGGTACTACCAGATGGCGCAGCGTCAGGGGTCTCACAGCGATAACGACGCGAAGTTCTTCTACTACCGCAGCTACAGCAATATGCGCGAAGTCTGCCGCACACTGAAACGCACGGCGATTCAGGCGCAGGAGCATGTGGCAAACCGCCACCGTGTTTTCAAGGGGGAGATTGCCGGAAGCCTTGAGCAGCTCGTGCAGGTGCTTGAGGTGTTTGAACAGGATATCCGGGATTTCAGCGGTGGCTGGGGCGATACAACAGAGCTCCGTGAGCGTTCTAAGAAAGTGTCGGATCTGATGGACCAGTATCAGGAGCTCCTGCTTTCTGATATTCATCACTACGATCTTTCGCTCCGCGGCTGCGAGCTTTACATGATCTTCCTGCAGTTCGCCCGTGACCTCCTGAACCGCTATGACATGGTGGTCATTCTGCAGAATCACCTGAACGATATGTGCGAAAGTGAGAAGCCGTTCACCATTCCGGAAGCAGGAACTGAACCGCCGGCATCCGGCACGGGGGACGGCACGCCTTCGGAACCGGCTGCGAAACCCGTGGGAGGTGCCGCCGCATGACTGAGGCAGAAGAGAGGAAAACGACAACAGGCCCGGTCCCTGGCGTGAGGGGATTCCATTCACGAGTTTTATTCATCCCCCGATCATGACGGTAGCGGAAGGGGCTGAGATTGCCGCGCGTACGGGAGGGCTCTGCTGCAAGAACCTCTTCCTCAAAAACAGGAAGGGCGGTTTCTTTCTTCTCATGATTCCGCACTGGAAGCGGCTTGACAGTAAGGAGCTCGCGCATCAGATCGGGAGTCCGAGGCTATCGTTTGCCGGGGGAGACGATCTGAGGCAGCTCCTTCACCTGTATCCCGGGGCGGTAAGCCCGATGGGACTCATCTTTGACCGGGAGGGAGCTGTGCAGGTACTCCTTGACCGCGAGATCATGAAGCACCCGAAGGTCGACTGCCATCCATGCCGGAATGACGAGACGCTCACCATGACGCCGGATGACCTTGTGAACCGGTTCATGCCGGCGACCGGGCACCCGGTACAGTGGGTGGATATTCCGGAGCCGGAAGAAAAAACGGAGTCCTGATAATGAAAGACCGTGAAGCATCCGCTTCACGGTTTTTTATTCGGAGAAAAGCGGGGTCTCAGCCTGCGGGAGGTTCCCATCCATCGTCGTCTCCAAGTTTTCCCCGCTCAAGCAGCACGGTAACCGGAGCGAGTTCCGCGGTATTGTGAACATCGAGTTTCCGGTATGCGGAGAGACGATGTACCTGAACCGTGCGTTCACTGATAGCGAGCTTAGACGCGATCTGACGGTTCAGAAGCCCCTTGGCGGCGAGACGGATGATTTCCCGCTCGCGTGTCGTCAGACGCCCGAACCGGGATTCCCACTCAGCTTCATCAATCGGGTGCTCGCGGCTGTCACAGTCCTTCTGAACCGACCGGGCTACCGTTGTGAGAAGCCTGTCCGGCTGCACGGGCTTCTGAAGGAATTCTTCAGCTCCTGCCCGTATCGCAAACACCGCGGTGTCAATATCCCCGTGCCCGGTGAGAAAGATGATCGGAAGCGTGATCCCCCGTTTATTCATTTCCGCCTGTACCTCAAGTCCGGAAACATCCGGCATCCGAAGATCCAGGATCAGGCAGCCAGGGCGCGATGGCCGGTCATTCACGAAAAAATCGCGGGCTGTGGTGTAAGCCGCGACATCCCAGCCTTCGCCGCTCAGCAGCGCTTCCAGTGAAATCAGCTGGTCCTCGTCGTCATCCACCGCGCGGATCAGTGGGGTTTCGTGTTCAGTCGTCATGATGGTGATGCCTTGTCTTTCGATTGGGGAGCAGTGGCTGCGCATGCCTCAGAAGAGGCCCCTTTTGCCTCTTCAAGGGGAATCGTAACGCGGGCCAGCGTGATACCGCCTGAGCGTGAGAGCTCAAGACGCCCGGATATCTTTTCCACGAGTGTTTTTACGATGAGAAGCCCGAGCCCAAGACCGTTTCCTTTGGTGGAGTGAAGCGGGGTGGGGGTGAGGGGGGTATCAGCGTCAGATTTGTTACCGGACCCGTTGTCCTCAACCGAAAGAACGGCGAATCCGGCATTTTCCCCCAGTGTCACAGCGACTCGGGGAGCAGGGTTGGACGCGCAGGCTTCCGCCGCGTTTTTGATGAGGTTATTGGCGACAAGCTCCATTTCCAGTTCATCCCACGCGGCAAAAAGCGGCTTTTCGGGAAGTGAAAGCGTGATACTGATATCGGGGTGTGCGAGGCGCCGCATGGAGGCCACACGCTCCAGAGACGCGGAAAAATTCACCGGCACCAGTTCCCCATTCCGGTTCTTCGCGTAGCCCCTGACGCGCTCAATGATTTCAGAAGAGCGCCAGCTCTGTTTTTCAATCAGCGCCTCCATGCGTGTGACAACGGGGGCCGGCGGCGTTCTCTCAAAAAGCCGCTCCAGGGTGCCGCAGCAGTTGGAAATTGTGGATAGCGGCCCATTCAGTTCATGCGTAATGAGGCTTGAGATAGCGCCGATCACGCTCACGCGCTCAAAGGTCTCCAGTTTCTTTTCAGCCTCAAGTTTCCGCCGGGTGGCAGCTTCTTCGGCGAGTCTCGATTTCTCGAGTTCCGCGGTCCGCTCCTCAACGAGCTTTCCGGATCTCCAGCTGTGGAAAATGAGGAGAAAAATGAGCAGAACGCAGAAGAGAATTGGGGGGCGGTATTTGCGGACAAAGTCGCCGACCGACTCGACCCGAAGATAGGCGTAAGGACCGGCTTTGAGTGTCCTGAAAAGCCCGTCCACCCGGGCGAAGTCTGATACGACGCCCCAGGCTACGCCGTGACTTGTCTCAGGCATCGTGAGGAGCGCGACTGTGACAGCGCGGCTCACGGGCGCCGTGGCGGTCTGAGTCGAAATAAAAGTCCAGTACGGGTAGAGATCCGTTGATGTGCGGCAGTGGAAAACGGCGTCCGGCTTTTTCAGGCTGACAGCCCGGAACTGCTTCGCGTATTCCGGTGTCGTTTTCTCAAGCTGCTCAAAGGTGCAGGTCCGGGCGAGCGCGAAGTCGGCATCTCCTCTCTGCACAGCGGCCAGCAGGTTGGTCATCGGGGAACCTGCTTCAACGTAGTGAAAGTAGTGATCGGGCGAGAGTCCCCGGGCGGCGAGCTCGCCCTCCGGGATATAGACACCTGAAAACGCCTCGATCCAGCTTACGGCCGCCCGTTTTCCCTTCAGGTCTTCAATGCTCTTATAAGGGGAATCGTAGGGCACAAGAATGAGCGACCCCACGGCTTCACTCGGGTTCGGGGCCTCACGGGTGATCATCGTCGCGATGTCACGCAGCCCCTGCACATACACGCGCCGGTAGAAGCCGGCGGTCTCAAGAAAGAAATCGACTTCCCCATGCCGGATCGCGTATTCGAGTCCCGGGATTGTGTAATTCCGGATCTCAATCTGATACTGAGGGAGTTTTTTCTTCAGCCACGCAAAGGTGGCAAGAATATCGGGGCGCTCTTCCGGCATGAAGTTTCGTTCCACGTAACCGATGCGGACGATCCTCCGGCCGTCAGCCGCGACGGGGGAGGGTTTTGCGGAAAGGCTGGATACGGAAGCTGAGGCTTCCGTAAGAGCGGCGGCTCCAGCTGGGAATGGCAGACAGAAAAACGCGGCGGCGAGAAGCGTTATGAGGGCTGTGAGCAAAACGCGGTCTGAAAGACCTGAGAACCCGCAGCGCCAAAACCTTGATTGTCTGTCTCTAAGCCGCATCAGAAGGATCTCCCCGGTAGCTTCACCCATCATAGCGGGGAAGGAATCGGGGAGCAGGAGAGATTCTGAGAAAAAAGCGGGGAAAGGAGATGGGAGACACCTTCTCCCTTAAATCCTTTCCCCGGCTTAGGTAACCGGTTAGAAACCAGAGTTCTGCGTGAGTCTCTGAACTCTCTGTTTCTGTTGAAAAAGATTCTAGGGGAAGGGGCTACTTAGGTAGCATGTTGGAGAACAAGCCAAAGCGTTTTTGTTTCCTGGATCCGCATCGGAGCGGCCAGGCTCCGGGAATACGGTCCCGCATTCCGAAAAAGTCCAGCTGATACGTGTATAAATGAGCTCACATCGGTCCCGAAGTCCGACACGGGGACCGCCTTGGAGAATTTTCAGCATGACGACGACGCTTTACCGGAATGGAAAGGTTTTTACGGGGACAGGCCCGGATCACTTCGCCTCAGCGTTTGAGGTAACAGACGGTGTGTTTTCCTGGGTTGGTGAGGAGGGCGATGCCCCCTACAAAGCCGACGCGGAGGTGGATCTTTCGGGAGCTTCTGTAATCCCGGGGCTTATTGAAGCCCATGAGCACGCGCTGATTGTTGCCGGCATCGCGAATTCCACGGCGTGCACGATTCCTGCGGTAACCGATATCCCGTCGATGATTGAAGCCCTCCGGAAGAATCCCTCCTATGGGAAAGGACCGGATCGGTGGATCACGGGCTGGGGGTACGACGAAACGAAGCTCGCTGAGCATCGGACCCCGACCCGTCACGATCTGGATCTCGTCAGTACCTCGCAGCCGATCTATATCATCCGGTCTGACTGTCACTCAGGCATCTGCAACACGAAGGCGCTGGAACTTGCCGGTGTCACCCGAGATACGCCTGATCCTGCGGTAGGTGCTTTCGGCAGGGAGGCGGACGGGACGCCGAACGGCATTCTCTTTGAGCTGGAGGCGAACGCCAGGGTGAGGAGTCTCGCCGAGAAACCGGATTTCGAGAGTGTCGTGAAGGTGATCGCGGGATCTGCCCGGCACTTTCATGAACGCGGGTATTCGGTTGTCACGGAAATGATGGCGCGCCGTTCCCCTCTGAATACGCTTGAAGCGTTCCGGGCCGCGGAGCCGCTTGGGTTTGACCTGCAGGCCGCGCTTTACCTCGTCTGGGAAGGCGGTGAGGATGAGCGGGGCATGGCAGACATCACGGAGGAAGAAAAAGCGGGCCGCATCCGCATCGCAGGAGTCAAGCTCTTTGCGGACGGCTCAGTTTCCGGCCGCACGGCCTGGGTGAATGAACCGTATCAGGATGGGACGACCGGGCTCTCAACGCTGACTCCGGCTGCGATCCTGGCGGCCGTTTCCTTCGCGAAACGAAATGGCGTGCAGCTTGCGATCCATGTGATGGGAGATCACGCGATTGATCAGATTCTCGAGGTGCTCGAGGGCGAAACCGACTGGCTTCAGGGGGTGCCGAGCGTGCGGCTTGAGCATGTGACGCTGATTACGCCTGAGCAGCTTGAGCGGATCCGGAAGAGCCGTCTGACATTCGGTATGACAACCCAGGTGATCTTTCCTTTCGCGGAAATTGAGAGCTATGAGGCGTCACTCTCCCCGGGGCCTTTTAAGCGCATGTATCCGGTAAAAACACTGGAGAAATCGGTGGAGGCGCTGGCCCTTTCGTCAGACAGCCCGGCGACCACCTGGATGGATCCGGACGATCCTGCGGTGTCGCTTGAAGCCGCGGTGCGGCGTGTGGCTTATAACGGCCATCCGATCAACCGTGAGGAAGGGGTGTCACTTGGCACCGCGCTTTCACTCTACACGGGGCGGGCCGCGAAGCTCTTCGCGAAGGAGTCACCGGCCGGTGTCATCGCGCCTGGGGCCGAGGCGGACTTCAGTATTCTGGAAGCGGATCCTTTTACGATGCCCGAAGACCGGATCCATGAGATGCGGGTGAGGCGTGGTTTCCTCCGCGGCGCTGAGGTGTTCCGCCGGGAGGACTGACCTGGCAGTTCAGAAGAAACCGGACAGAATCTTTGCGAACACCATGAGACCGAGCGCGATAAAGAGAATGCCGCTTGTCCGGTTAATGATGAGAGATGCGCGGGTGCTGTGAAGGGCACCCCGCGCCGCTGTCGCGATCACGGCGTATGCGCTGTGAATCAGAATGAGAAGGACGCTGAAAAGCGCGATCAGGACAGTTGCCTGGGGCCAGAAGGGGCTTTCCTTCATGACAAACTGAGGAAAGAGCGCGAAGAGGAAGAGAAACAGCATCGGGTTCGTGCCCTGAAGCAGAACCGCGTTCCGGAAGAGCGTCCACTGGGATTCAGACGCCCGGTCACTCGCGGAAGCGAGCCGCATCAGGTCAAAGGGTTTTGCCCGGAGTCCCTGGATTCCGAGGTAGATCAGATAGAGACCGTCGATCGCCTGGAGCGTCGTGAAAAGCACAGGGCTCGCGGCCAGCACAGCGCCCAGACCTCCCGCTGTCAGAAATGACACGATAAGAACACCGACCGCGTTTCCGGCCACACAGGGCCAGGCGTACCGGACACCGTATTTCAGTGATCCGGTCACCGTGTAGAGCACACCGGCTCCGGGGGTCACGATCGTAGTGAAGCAAAGCAGAAGGTAGAGCGGCAGCTGCGACGTCATTTTTCTTCAGAATCAGAAACCGGGAGACATTTCCGTTGAAATCCATTCTATGAAAGCACCCACGGAAAACGGGTTTACAGTCAGCGTTAAAATTTTTTAATACCGATATCGCTGTGCATAAGACAGATGAGGGCATCATGAGAAAGCGGCCGGATGGAAAACTTTTTGAAGCGCTCGAAGCTTTTGCGGCGGCTTCTGATGAGCGGAGTCTCAGTAAGGCGGCGAGGATTCTTGGATGCTCAACTCCGACGGTGGCCTCAATGATCACGCGTCTCGAATCCGATCTCGGAGTCAGGCTTCTGCAGCGCACCGCGCGGGGTGTGTCGCTCACTCCCGAAGGCGAGGCGCTGCTCCCCAAAGCCCGCTCTGTCGTCAGACTGGCGTCGGAGTTTGAGCGGGATGCGGTCACAGTGAGCCGTGAAGCTATCCGGGAGATACCGATCGGGGCAGTGGAAGCCTGCCTTTTCCAATTCCTTCCGGACTTCATGCGGTACCTTGATCAGACGCTTCCCGGTGTCAGGCTCAGCGTCACGCTCTACGACACCGCGGACCTGGTGGCAGCGCTGCTCGCGGGTGAGATCTCAATCGCTTTCGGGCGATTCGCGGAACTCTCTGTCCGCGGGATTTCTCTTCAGCTGCTGAGTGAGGAGCCATCGGTTCTCATCGTGCCGCGGGATCATCCTCTCAGCAGGAGAAAGATTGTGACGTGGGAGGACGTCCGCGATGAGGAATGGATCATGACGCTACCCCGTGTGAATCCGGGGTACGCTGCAGCGTTTGTCAGAGCCTGCCGGACGGAAGGCTTTGAGCCCCGTGTGCGTCACAGACCGGAAACGATCCAGCATCAGATCGCCTATGTCGCCTGCCGGGAAGGGATCGCGCTGATCCCGGAGTCTTATCTCAGCTCAACTCCGGATGCGGTCCGGGCGGTGACTTTCGAGGGACCGCTCCCTTCCATCCGTATGTCGGCCGCTGTCAGCCGCCTCAGGTCTGATCCACTGAGAGATCAGGTGCTTCAGGAGGCTATCCGGTTCGCGAGTGAAAAAACTCCCTCCCGGCAATAAAAATCCCCGGCTTTCGTAAGAAAGCCGGGGGGACTGCATCAGGCAAAAAGTCTGATGGAATTACTTCGCGGCAGCGGAGCTGGCCGGAGCGGAAGCAGCGGCAGAAGCAGCAGCGGAGCTGGCGGCAGCGGAAGCAGCCGGAGCAGAAGCAGCGGCGGAAGCGGCAGGCGAAGAAGCTTCCATCGTAGCGGCAGCAGAAGAAGCCGGAGCGGAGGCCGGGGCGGAAGCCTGCTTGGAGCAAGCAACAGCCATCATGGCGATAGAGGCGGCGGCAACAATCTTCAGAGCAGTATGCATGTTGAAAAACATCCTTAAAAGTGACTTCCCGGCCTTATAGGCAGGGAGAAAACAAAACAAAGTTCTGTTCCCGACCTGGAACGCAGAGAGGCACTTAAGTCTGCGATCTCCTGTTTCCCGAGAACAGTTCCGATTCTAGATAAACCTTTTGGGCTTATCCACAAGAGTTAGTGTTTTCGCCACTAGGGATTTCCTTTTGGGGTAAGAACTGATTTAAAAACAAAAAAATCATGACCGGATTACCAGTCCCGGATCTCAGAAGAAAAGCCATTCCGGTAATACCTGTGCGGTGTCAATTCAGTAAGTAATACCTATTTGGTGTAATAAGCGGGCAATCGGTACTGTTCGGTAAAGGGAGCGCGGATCAATACCGATCCAAAGCCTCTTCTCAGAAAAATCCTACGGCTGGCAATGAACAGCCGGACTGAATCAAAGGAAACCCATATGAAACGCCGCGCACTGCTCCAGACATCCTTTCTTCTGCCGTTGACACTGATTGCGTCGAATCCGGCATTCGCCTCCGTGAAACGCCTCCGGATCGGGGTGACGTCAGGTCCTCACGCGGATATTCTCCGTGCGGCCCTTCCCGTTGCGAAGAAAAACGGGCTGGACATAAAAATTGTTGAGTTTCAGGACTATGTGTCGCCGAATGAAGCGCTAGCCGCCGGCGATCTGGACGCCAACATCTTTCAGACTGAGTCTTACCTTGGTCTCATGAATAAGCAGCGCCGTTATGGGCTCGTGCCGGTCGGCCGGACGATTACGCTGCCGCTCGCCTTTTACTCCAACCGCTATAAGAGCTTCAGCCAGGTGCCGCAGGGTGCGCGGATCGGAATCCCGAATGATCCGTCTTCAGAAGGCAGGGCGCTCTATGCGCTGCAGGATGCGGGAATCATTAAGCTGCGGCCTTCCGCTGGCCGCGAAGGTTCCCCGCTTGATGTCATCTCAAACCCGAAGAAGCTGAAATTTGTGGAACTGGATCCCGCGCAAACCGCCCGGTCGCTTCCGGATCTGGATGTTTCCGCGGTGAACGGCAACTACGCGTTCCTCGCCGGGATCATGGGGAGCGGGAAGGCGATTCTTTATGAAAAGCCCGCGTCGCTTTATATCAATCACATCGTTGTACGCGAGAAGGACAGAAATGCCGTCTGGGTCAAGCCGCTCGTGAAGTCCTACCAGGACGCTTCTGTCCGCGATTTCATCCGGAAAACCTACCGCGGCGGTGTCGTTGCGAATTTCTGACGGACATAACCTGAGGGGCGGAACTTCAGCGGTAATACCTGAGTTTCGTCAAATGCCGCTGGTAATACTTTTTTGAACACAGCTCTCCCTTCAGGTAACTTTTGACTCAACGGGATCCCCTGATGCGCTTCTCCTCCGCCCGATGGGGATTCCCGGCAAAGACAAAATTCCCGGCAGCCGGCACTCACTCTCTCAGGTGACGGCGGCTGAAAAGCTATAAAAGGACAAACATCATGCTTCGCCGCTCACTTCTTATCTCTGCATTCGCTGCATCCCTGGCCTTCGCGATTCCCGCTCAGGCAGCCCCCGTCAAGACGCTGAAGATCGGTGTCACGGCCGGCACTCACGCTGAAATTCTCCGCGCCGCTCTGCCGATCGCGAAGAAGAACGGCCTTGACATCAAAGTGATCGAGTTCCAGGACTATGTGTCTCCGAACGAAGCTCTGGCTCACGGTGATCTGGACGCGAACATTTTCCAGACGCTCTCCTACCTGAAGCTGATGAACAAGCAGCACAACTATGGCCTTGCCCCGGTTGGCAAGTCGATCACCGAGCCGCTTACGTTCTACTCGAAGAAGTACACGAGCCTCTCCCAGCTTCCGACCGGCGCGAAGATCGGCATCCCGAACGATTCGTCCACCGAAGGCCGCTCGCTTTTTGTGCTTGAACAGGCGGGGCTCATCAAACTGAAGGCCGGTGTCGGCCGTGAGGGGGCACCGCTTGACGTGATCTCGAATCCGAAGAAGCTGAAGTTCGTGGAGCTCGATCCGGCCCAGACTCCCCGTTCCCTCGATGATCTGGACGCGGCGGCAGTTAATGGCAACTACGCCTATATCTCCGGTCTCACGAAGACCCGCAAGGGCATTCTCGTTGAGAAGCCCGGTCCTGAATACGTGAACTACATCGTGGTTCGCGAGAAGGATAAGAACGCCGCCTGGGTGAAGACCCTTGTGAAGTCCTATCAGTATCCGTCTGTCCGCGCTTTCGTGAACAAGTCTTATAAGGGCAGCGTGATCGCGAACTTCTGATAGAGAAGCCCGGTTTCAGAATCCCTTTGACGCCCTCTGGCTTAGCCCTGCCCGCACTTCCCTCGGGCAGGGGAGGCCGGAGGGCGTTCTTCGTAAGAGATCTATTTCCGACAGATGCGGTAATACCTGAGACGTGTCAAGCGTTTCAGGTATTACTTTTTTGAGTTCAGCAAAGCCTTCCGGTAATTTAATTCTCAAGGACGGGCTGGAGCGAGTCTCCCTCCCTCTTCGAAAACCATTCAAAGACATCATTGCTTTTTCAGCCGGCACTTCAAGCGGCTGGAGAGAAAAGGAAACTGCCATGCTTCGCCGTACTCTTCTCATCTCTGCTCTTGCTTCCACCCTTGCTCTCGCGGTGCCCGCCCATGCGGCGACCAAAACCCTGAAGGTTGGCGTGACGGCTGGTCTCCACGCCGAAATCCTCCGCCAGGCCCTACCGATTGCGAAGAAGAACGGACTCGATATCAAAGTGATTGAGTTCCAGGACTATGTGTCTCCGAACGAAGCGCTTTCCCACGGCGATCTCGATGCCAATATCTTCCAGACGCTTTCTTACTTTGAGCTTCTGAATAAACAGCGGAACTATGGCCTCGCCGCCGTCGGCAAGACAATTACGGCTCCGCTCACCTTCTACTCGAAGAAGTGGAAGAGCTTCAGCGAGATCCCGACCGGCGCCCGGATTGCGATTCCGAACGATCCGTCGACAGAAGGCCGCGCGCTCTACGTGCTGCAGGAGGCGGGCATTATCAAGCTGAAACCCTCCGCGGGCCGTACCGGAACGCCGCTTGATATCGTCTCGAATCCGAAGAAGCTGAAGATTGTGGAACTGGACCCGGCACAGACGCCGCGCGCGATCGATGATCTCGATGCCGCTGCCGTGAATGGCAACTATGCCTACATTTCCGGTCTTTCAAAGACCCGCAAGGGGATTCTTGTCGAGAAGCCCACGGCGAACTACATCAACTACATCGTGGTCCGCGAGAAGGACAAGAACGCTGCCTGGGTGAAGACTCTCGTCAAGTCCTATCAGGATCCGTCAGTCCGCGCGTACATCAATAAGTCCTATAAGGGCAACGTGATCGCCAACTTCTGAATCTGAAAAACTCCTGAGGTCGCAGCCCCCGCAGTGTCTGGCATGGTCTTCCTCCAAGCCGGGCATTGCGGGGGTGTTCTTTTGGGTGAAGTTTGAAACGCATGATTGGGAATCGCCCGCAATTCCCTATTTTTGAAAGGTTATCGACAGCATTCCATATGATAAGATTTGATCTCAGATACTTCGGAAGAATGATGCAGGTCGGTCATTTCCCCGCGGCCACGGCTGTCGGGAGCGTCTGATTCAAGAGGGCTTACGCCCCGCAGAAGACCCGGGAAGAAGCTGAGAAACCTCTCGGCAGGATTCCAGATAAGCAGTCGGGCATTCACCAAACGCGAGCTTCCAGGTACGGCGTCTGGAGCCGCGTCACACAGGGCGGACCCAGCCGTCTGGCCGCCGTAACCCTCGGCAGGCAGCGAGTCCGGGAAACCTCCGGACAGAGCCGGGGTCGTATCATCTGGTTCATTTCAGCACGCGCTCGGGCGATCAGTCTCACGCTTTCCCGGCAGAGCTTCTGCTCCGACATACCGCAAGCGGAAACCGACAGCGGATAACGGAGAGAACGGCCAGATTTTGGTTTTCGGCGAATTTCAATATCTGGAGAATAAAAATTATGAGGACTCCAGCAAACGAACAGTTTCAACTGGATCAGCTGAACGACTGGCGAATGCTTATCGACGTGGTGAAAGCCAGGTCGATGAAGATTGCCGCACAGAACCTCGGCGTTGCCCCGTCAACCGTCACGCGCCGTATCGATAAGCTCGAAACGACCATGGGAACGAAGTTTCTTCTCCGTTCCAACCAAGGGCTTGAACTCACCCCCGAAGGACGCGTGGCTTTCGCAAACATCAGCCATATTCTGGCGGAATACGACGCATTTCTTGCCTCATTCCAGCGCAGCCAGAAAGAGCCCCCTCAGAAGATTTCCATCACCTGCCCGTCAGTTCTCGCGGACTGTGATCTGATTGGACTTATCACGGATTTTCAGAAGCGCTATCCGCAGACTTATTTCGAGATCTACGACACACCGGAAGAAATCAAGGGTGAACCGGATCTCTGCTACTGGTTCGGGACACCGACGGGACGCGATAAGAACCGTCTGCAGCCGATCTGCTCCTTTCATCCCGTGCTCGCAGTAGCCCCCTCTTATATAGAGAAGTACGGTGAACCGAAAGAACCAGAGGATATTCTGAAGACGCCGGTTTTCTTCTTCTACCGTCCTACGGGCGGAGAAGGGACGACTCTGACGTTTACAAAGAATGGCGAAACGCGCGAAGTCCGTATTAATCCGTCGCTGCGTTCCAGTGCGTATCTGCCGCTCGTCCCCTCAGCCCTTGGCGGCGAAGGGGTTCTTGCGAACATCAACAGCCTGATGGTTGATAACTACCTGAAGACCGGTGATCTGAAGCTTATTCTCACCGACTGGAAGCTCCCCGCCGTTCCGATTTATCAGGAGGTGAATCCGACCCGTGAGCGCGATCCTCTGATCAGTCAGTTCATCGAGGAAGTGCTGACGCATGTCCACGGCATCATTAAGGACATTCCGGGCTTCATGGGGTATGAAGAAAGCCCTGGCGGTATTTTCTGAAAGTAGTCCGGGAAACCTTAAAAAGAGGAGAACAGCAATGTTCTCCTCTTTTTTCAGGGAATTTTTCTTCATACGAGAAAATCCGACAAGAAATAGCGAGAAAAGATCCACTCGGAGTAAGTCGGAATCGGTATGCTTATACCATTCATACTCAGTGTGGATAGATAGTAAGGAAGACTCCGAAACGATTGCTTCCTCTGTCAATTTCTGCGGCTTAAGGAGAGCCTTGTAATGGAAGGTTTATCGAACGAAGCGAACGGGCTGCTGGAGCGGCTACGTAAAGCGCTGGAAGATGTGGCGCCTCAGGGGCGTTTTGCTATTGCTTATTCGGGCGGGCTCGACAGCCGGTTCCTTTCTCATGCCTCCAAACTTCTTGGATTCACGCCGACCTTGCTTCACGTCACCGGCTCCCATGTTGGAGGAAATGAAGAGGAAGGGTATCGCTGGGCGCGGGAGAACGGCTTCGAAATCCGGACTCTTGAGCTGGATCCTCTAAACGTACCCGAAGTGCATGACGGCACCAAGTATCGTTGTTACGGCTGCAAGAAGGCGGTTTTCACGGCACTTCTTAAAGAAGCCGGTGATCTTCCGCTCTGTGACGGCACAAACCATACGGATGGAGAAGCGGGTGTCTGGCGCCCGGGTATGATCGCGCTTAAGGAACTCGGTATTCATTCGCCCCTCGCGGTAGCGGAACTTGGTAAGCCTGAAATTCACCGTCTTGCGGCTGAAACCGGAATGGAACGCCCGGACCAGCTTCCTGAGCCCTGCCTCCTTACGCGTTTTCCTTACGGTATGACACCGACTGAACCTGTGCTTCAGAGGCTTAAGAAGGCAGAGGAGGCCATACGTAAGACGCTTGAGGCTGAAGGAATGGAAGCGATGACCTATCGGCTCAGGATCGTCTCTGAGGGGCATCCTGAGATTCATTTCGACCTCGCCACCTGGACCCATCTCACAGATCGGGAGAAGTCAGTGATCCGGGAGGCAGTGGTGAAGACGGATCCGGAATTCTTTTCAAACATCAGCCTGCGGGGAATGGAAAAACTGTCCGGGTATTTTGATCGGGTATCAGGAATCGTCTGACAGCTCTCTGACGCGGTTTTCCAGGGAATCAGGCCTCTCACAGAGACCTGATTATTTTTTAGGCAGTCTTTTTTAATCTTGCTCTGTTTTCAGGTTAAGCAACTTATCCAGTGATTTTTCCACTCTTCTGTGGATAACTTGGAAACTTACGCACCGGAGCGGCTGAAACCGGCAGTTCTGGAAGATTCCGGGAAATGTAAAGATTCTGGTTTTCTTTTCCTGATATCAAACAACACAGGATTCAAGCTGGTATACCGTCCGGTTTATAAAGAAAAAATGCTGTAATTACTTCCGTTAGGTGCCGCAAATTGTGCCTGACGCTCCTCATATATGTTTTTATGAAGCCCGCCCATCCGTAATGGATTTGAGCGGGCTCTCTTTTTATCCAGGTCTGGAACAGGGTGAAAAAAACCTGCCGGCGAATGAGCGCTGGCAGGTTTTTTTATGAAAGCAACAGGCCTGAATTATTCGGCGAGAGGCTTCCGAGAGTGAGAATCCACCACTTCTCGCATTTCCTTACCTGGCTTGAAGTGAATGGAGTACTTCGGCGGAACCGGAACGCTCTCGCCGGTACGCGGATTGCGACCGATACGGGCAGGACGGTAGTTCAGCGAGAAGGAGCCAAAGCCGCGGATTTCAATCCGGCGGCCGCTCGTAATTGCCTTTCCCATTTCTTCAAAGAGGATGCGCACTGCTTCGTCAGCTGACTTGTTCGACAGTACGGGGAGGCGTTCATTCAGCATGGAAATCAGTTCAGAGCGGGTGATGGGGGACGGCATTTCAAAATCCTAGAAGCATTAAAAATCAAAAAAGGGCTACGAATCATAGGACTTCAGGGATTTTTTAGCAAGGCGAAAATGCGATAAAACGATGTTTTTGATTACGCTTCCTCTTCCGTGACCTCATCTGACCGGTCTCTGAACTGCGCGAGCACGGCGGAACCGCCCATGATGACCCCCATTGCGATGAAGATCCAGAAAAAGCCTACAGCTGATGCGAGAAGGCCAAATCCGGTCGGAAGCACGGTATGGCAAAGGTTTGTCAGCATCGTGCGGATGCCGAGCGCTTCGCCGACCCGTCCCTTCGGACTCTGGGTCTGAAGGAGGCTCATGACGTTCGGCTGGCTCGCGCCGAGCCCCAGACCGAGAATGAACGCGACGATGAGCAGCGGCCCAAGCTCTGTAAAGAACGGAAAAAGAATGTAGGCAAAGCTGCCGATCGCAAGAACGGCGACAAGGAACTGCCACTCAGAGATGCGTTTTGAGAGCAGCGGCATGAGAAATCGGACTGCGAACGTCGCCGCGAAAAACATACCGATCAGCCAGCCAATCTCGGTAGCGGAAAGTCCGATCGCATGACCGTAAACCGGGAACATAAAAATTTCCAGATCCCAGGCCATGGAAACAAGGGCGGAAACGAAGAGCACATTTCGGACTCTTGGGTGCGAGAGCAGCTCGAAGGCCCCCGTCTTTTTGTCGCGGAGCCGTGTCCGCTCCCAGGAAGCGGGGAGCTTATTGCGGCTCCAGTAAAAGGCTGCGAGCCCAAGCAGAGCCGCCGCTGTGCCGTAGAAGAAAGCGTACCGGTGACCGAACGCGTCAATGATCATGCCGGAAAGGATTGGCGTGACGAGACCGGAGGCCGCCTGTCCGGTTGCGAGCCAGGCAAAGTTAGCGGTCCGGTTGTGGGAGTTGGAGTAGAAGCCCATCAGCTGCTGCGATACCATGGAGGTAGACATCATGCCGATACCGGTAAGAGCGCAGGAGAAGGCGAGCGGTGTGAGACCGAAGTGCGACGTCGGGAAGACTGCCGGAATCATGACCCCGGCGAGCAGAATCAGCCCGCCGACCGCGATGGGCAGACGAGCGCCGACCCGGTCTACGATACGGCCCCATGGCATGGAGAGGAAGGTTGGGAAAAGCGCGAGAAGGCTGATCAGCAGGCCAACCTTAAAGGAACCGTATCCGTGCGAAAGCGCGTCAAGACTCGCGGTAACGCGCACAACCGAAAAGGTCATGTGAAACGCAACGGTAAAGAGAATGATGCGGAGAATCATGGGATCACATAAAAAAGACAGGCAGTTTGATCCAATATACGCCGTTCGGATGAGGTTTTAAATTGGTTTCCTGATGTGGAATTGCCAAAAAAACAGCCTCCGGGAAAGCTCTGTTCCTGGAGGCTCACTCGGTTTTGCTGATGGCCTTGCGGCCATCAGAAGGCGGTATCAGTCTTCATCCTCGGCTTCAGTCCCTTCCGGGGAACCGATCGGGACGCCGGCCTTTGCCTGACGGTCGACGACTTCGCGCATTTCCTTGCCGGCCTTGAAGTGCACGGCATACTTTGCCGGGACTTCAACGCTCTCACCGGAGCGGGGATTGCGGCCCTTGCGGGCAGGGCGATAGTTGAGCGCGAAGGAGCCGAAGCCACGGATTTCAATCCGACGGCCGCTCGACACCGCACGCGTCATTTCTTCGAGGATAAGCCGCACAGCCTCGTCCGCGGTTTTCGCCGAAATGCCGGGAATCCGTTCGCTGAGAAGAAGCATAAGTTCAGAACGAGTCACTGCAGCCATTTATTAAACTTCCTGAAAATTCAAAAATTAAAGAGTGAGATACGAATCTTAAGACGCCCGTGGAAAAATTTCCACCCCTTGACAGAAGAGGATTTTGTATACGTCTGCTACTCTGCGCTTTGAAGCGATCGTTTTCGGGTCGGAATGTGGTCTGAACATAACGGAAGAGCGGAGTTAAGACTGCTCCATAGCAGACGCTGTGACAGTTTCAGGAGAGGTGGAACGTGCCGGGAGCAGCGGCCGGACGTGAGGGCATTTGGGATTCAATCTGCGAGGCAGTGGAGTGGCTGGCGGTTTCTCCGTTAAGCCTGAAAGAGTCACGGAGTTCAGACATTTCAAAGCGGCGCGTCCCTTACCGGGAGCGCCGCTTTGAAAGAAGACAGTCAGAGTTCTGACTGTTCTTAAAAGAAGCGGGAAACGGAAATCACCTTTCCGATCGGTACCCCGCCCGTAGGCGCGCGGTCTTCTTTTGCATAAATGACAGCATCCTTGCCATCCTTGCC
The DNA here is from genome assembly GCF_001182045.1 of Dakarella massiliensis. Lineage (GTDB taxonomy): Bacteria > Pseudomonadota > Gammaproteobacteria > Burkholderiales > Burkholderiaceae_F > Mesosutterella > Mesosutterella massiliensis. Next base: position 114,442 of record NZ_CVTY01000004.1, read on the forward strand.
CGGCATCAGGAACGCGTAGATGCCGATGGTGCCGCGTCTCGGATCGCCGGCAGCGGTATTGATGACAACGATGTCGCCTGAGCAGATGCTGTACTCGGGAATGTCTTCACCCGCGATCAGTCCCTTCAGATCCTTCGGCTCAAATCCGCGGTCTGCGAGATAGAGACGGGGGTAAACGACGGAAGGATAACGGACTTCATCAAGGGGATGGAAATCAGGCTTCCCGTCAGTGAAGGAGACCGTGCAGGTCGGAGCGCGGGAGAACGTACGCGACTTGGTGCGGCGCTGACGAAGCTCCAGACGTTCTTCGGGTGAGGCATCGTCGAGAGAATGGTCCTGATCCATCCAGCCGGATGGGAGATTCAGTTTCTCTTCAATCAGGCGGGCCAGGAAGTGTCCCATGTTGCGGACGGTGCCCTTCGGGGAGCATGCGCGGATCTTGATCTGGCGGAGGGTCGGATCGGTACGCTTTTTGCCAATAGCCTCGGAAATTGCGGCAAGGCTGCCGCACTGATCGACAAGCCGGAGAAGATTTTCCCTTCGAATTTCAGTAATAATTTTCATAGTTTAAAGGTGTTCCTCTGTGTAAAGCCAAACTTATTTAATGCTTGGTACCGCAGTTATATATCTTAGCTTTTTTATTTAGAATGTATTGTTACATTAATTGTGCTAATTGGCAATATTTTAGCCGGATATTTAAAAAGAAGCATTTAATTTCAGCCGTTTGAAATTGTAAATAATGAATGTGGGAGAAATAAACCCTTACGGGTTAACGTCATGTTTAAGTGAACTCTGGTGATTGTTATTTATGCAATCACAAATCAGGCGTTTTCTCTTGGCGTAATAACTTTGTGTCACGGAAAGTAAGCGAGATTTTGTCAAAAGAGCGTCAAAATCACGTAAGACTGGTAGAGGAAATGTAACTAAATCTTTTTTATGAGTTCTGTTTTATAAAAAGTGGCACGAAAAATCATTTCAGGCCCTGCCCGACTGGATATCTGAAGACGGTGTGTGTTCCGGTCAGACGTGATCTTTCTGCGCCAGAAAGAGAAGCTGCTGCCGGGCGTAGGCATATCGGCCATTCTGCTCGGAAATCAGACCTTCCCTGGCCCACCCTGAAAGTGTCCGGCTGACAACTCCCCGGGTGCTGTGAATGAGAGCTGCCAGATCCGTGACAGTAATGGAGCCGGGAAGCGGTGCGCCAGTATCGTCAGGAACGCGGTTGCCCGCTTTGAAGAGAGACAGAATCATCAGAGCGAGACGTTCCGGAACGGTGAGGAGACCGTTCATCAGCAGTCCTTCCACCTGAGCTTCTTCCTTCAGAATGAAATTGGTTTTGGTAAGAGACAGAAATTCAGGATCGCGCGAGAGTTCCCTGAGATACAGCGGGATATCGAGTGCCAGAGCCTCAACAGGCAGCAGGGCTTTGGCCATCAGGGGCATCTCATTGCCTGGCTGTGAGATAGCGCGGATGGCTCCCAGAGTGGTGCCGGCCGGAAAAAGCCCGACCATGCGGCTGAAGTCCCCGGCGCCGCCAGCCAGCGTGGCGAAAAGTCCCTTTCTGATGAAATAAACCCGTTTCTCGAGGCCGAAAGGAATCACCTCGTGATCATTAAACGTGACCTTCCAGCCGTGTTCCGTGAATATTTTTTCGGTTCCCTCCGGATCCTTAGGCAGAACCCAGGGGCTCTGTGAATATACGAAATCCATAGCAATGACTCTCCTCTGAGCGATCTATAACACAGCGCGGGGGCCGATGTCACAGCTTTGGGGGTATATTTCTGGCCGGAATCGTATTTTTCATTTGCGCAGCCCGAAAGTGCCGCCGCGGCAGAAGATCTCAGAGGAGAACCTATGACAAGGTACGGATCAATAAAGATTGAGGGGCTTGATATTTTTTATCGCGAAGCGGGGAGCCCCCAGAAACCGACTCTCCTCCTTCTTCACGGTTTCCCGTCCTCCAGTCACATGTTCCGCGATCTGATCCCGGCGCTTGAAGATCAGTTTCATCTGATCGCTCCCGACTATCCGGGGTTTGGCCGGTCTGACATGCCTCCAAGAACCTCTTTCGCTTATACGTTTGATCATCTCGCTGATATCGTCCGGCAGTTTGCCGATGAGATGGGGCTTGAGAAGTTCTTTCTTTATGTGTTTGACTATGGAGCCCCGATCGGCTTTCGGCTCGCAAAGTCGGAACCGGCCAGGATTCTCGGGATCATCAGTCAGAACGGAAATATCTATCAGGAAGGGCTTGGCAAAAAGTGGGAGGCAAGAGCCGAGTACTGGCGCCATCCGACTCCTGAACTTCGCGAACAATATAAAAGCGCCTTTGCGCCTCAGACCATCATCGGTCAGTACACATTCGGCACGGAACCGGGAAGCGTTTCACCGGATGGCTATACGCTGGATATCCACTACACGGAACGCCCGGAATATGGCGAAATTCAGTCAGATCTGATCTTTGACTATCAGACGAATGTCGCTCTTTATCCGGCATTTCAGGCGTATCTGCGTGAATATCAGCCGCCTCTTCTCGCGGTCTGGGGGAAAAACGATCCGTCGTTTATTCCTGCCGGGGCTGAAGCCTTCAGACGAGACCTTCCGGATGCCGAAATTCATCTTGTGGACAGCGGTCACTTCGCTCTGGAATCGCGCTGCAGCGAAATCGCGGCTTACATCCGAGCCTTTGCGGATCGGGTTGAGCGCGGCGCGCTGAGTTGACAGGCAAACGCCCGGTCCGGAATCCCCGGATCGGGCGTTTTCAGATCGCTGACGTCACATGTTCAGGACTACATCGAAGAGGTTTTCCCCTTGATCGCGTCTATCGCATGGATCGCGGCGAGACGGCCGGAGGTCATTGCGAAACTCGAAGCCGAGCCTTCGCAGCGAAGGTCGTACGTTGAATCATAGAGACCGCCGATATCCTGGCCAATGACATAGAGGTTAGGAATGACATCGCCCTGCAGGTTCTTCGCCTCGAAGCGTGGCGTGACTGTTACGCCGCCCAGCGTGAGGAAGTACGCGCGGATACCTTTCAGAGCGTAATACGGACCGTGATTCATATCGAAAGCCTCCAGGTGCTCAGGCTTTCTGCCAAAGTCCGGATCCCTCTTTTCGGCGGCAAATTTATTGACGCGTTCCATCGTCGCGCGAAGATTCTTCGGGGGAACGCCGATCTGGTTTGCCAGATCCTCAATCGTGTCGGCCTTGAATGCCCAGCCGCGCTTCATGCCTTCTTCCCAGGTCTTCGGGAGTTCCTTCAGAGGAACGCCGGCGAGAACGATCGCGTTAAACGGAAGGAGGGCACCTTTGTTCACCATGGTGTCCATCTTCTTCTGATCGAAGATCGTGTACATCACGCCGCCCGCGGTGGTCATGGCGTTGTAGACATCAACAAACACGGAGCCGCGGGACTCATTGAAGAAACGTTTGCCTTCGTGGTTCACCCAGAGCCAGGGCTGCGCGAGCGCGCAGCGTCCCTGCTTCAGATAATCCGGACCGCTGAACTGACGGATCGGGGGATTATCGGGGAGGTACGGAGCGTTGCCGGCAACAGTCTGCATGCCGGCAAGACCCGCGCCGACCAGCTGCGCCATGTTGATGCCGTCGCCCGTGCGGCCGTCCTTTTCCGGGCCGCGGAGCCAGATCGGTTCCACCATGCCCGGGGTCGACGAGTCAGCCACATACTTCGCGATCATCTCCTTATTCGCGGCGAAACCGCCGGTGGCGATGATGACTTTCTTCGCCATGACAAAGATGGTATCGCCCTTGGCGCTCTTAGCCTCAACGCCGACAATCTGCCCGTTATTCGTGAGAAGCTTCTGCGCCGGGGTAGAGGTCAGAATCTGTGCGCGGTCACCCGCCGCGCGGATGTTCTTTTCGTAGTAGTCGAGAACCGCCTCGCAGCCACCCTTGAATAGGTGCCAGGTCATCAGGGATTCATTTTTCGGGTACATCGTGCGGATGCCGCGCATACCGATATGAGCTTCGTTCAGGATTTCGTTGATGGTGTCTGTCGATCCGGCGATCAGTGCGCGGAGAACTTCGGGATCGGCGCGGAAATGATGATATTCAAGCGATGCGTCAAGCACCTGATCCACTGTGGTGTTGATGCCGTGGGCCTTCTGCCAGGTGGTCTGAACACCAAGTGAACCTTCAGGGAAGTGGCCGGCGCCGCCGAGAACCCCCAGTTTTTCAAGCACCACAACACGGGCTCCATGCTTCACGGCGGTGCTCCCGGCGGAAAGACCTCCCAGCCCGCCGCCGATAATCACAATGTCTGTATTGATGGTCTGGGTTTTAGCCCAGGCGGGGCTTGTGACAGCCGTCAGCACAGCAGCCGTGATCAGATTCCTGCGTGAAATAGTGAACATAACTTTCTCTCCTTTGTGAACCACACCGGGACGAGTGCCCGGGATCCTGTTCTTATTATTCGTAAGAATTAGTTCTTTAGATGTAACTTAGGTGACGCTGCCCCACAGGGAGCTTGCCGCCAGACCGCTCCGGAGATCGAAATTCGCGGAATCCTTGCGGTATTACTTGCGGGGCATGCGGCTTTTTCGGGTTTCCCGGCGGATAATGAATCTCACCAGCTAACCACCCGTTTTTCAGTTGAAAGAATTCAAAAGAGAGGAAAACATGCTGAAGCAATTTCTCCTGGCCTCATTCGCCTGCGCTCTTGCCGTCGTCTCCGGATTTGGCGTCAGCACTAAAGCTGAAGCCAAGCCTGTTTACACCGTAGCGATGGATGCGGCGTACCCTCCGTTCGGATCTCAGGATCTGAAGTCGAAGGAATATGTCGGCTACGACGTCGACATCATCAAGGCGATTGCCGCCAAGGAAGGCTTCGCGGTCAAGATCCGCAATCTGCAGTTTGACGGTCTGATCCCGGCTCTCCGCACCGGTAACATTGATATCGCGATCAACGACATCACGATTACTCCGGACCGCGCGAAGAATGTGGATTTCTCTCACCGCTATTACATTGCCGGTCTCGGTGTTGTGGTTCAGAAAAATAACCGCACGATTCGTACGGCCAAGGATCTTGAAGGGAAGCGTCTCGGTGTTTCAATCGGCTCAACCGGTGAAGAGGCTGCCCGTAAGATCAAAAACGCTGACGTTCACGTCTATAACCAGCTGAATGAAGCCTATCTTGAGCTCCGGAATGGCGGTGTGGATGCCGTAGTGAATGACATCCCGACGAATGACTACTATGTGGCTACCGCAGGACGCGGCGCTGTGAAGGCTCTGCCTGTCGCGCTGACTCAGGAAGACCTTGGTATCGCCGTGAAGAAGGGCAACACCAAGCTTCTCACTCAGATCAATGACGGTCTTGCGAAGATCAAGAAGGACGGCGAATTCGCCAAGATCTATCACAAGTGGTTTGGCAAGCAGCCACCGAAGGCTCTGCTTCACGACTGAGCCTGATCACCCCCGGTACCCTAACCCCTGAGCGGGAAAGTGCGGATAAAGGCGCTTTCCCTGCTTTTATTAAAACAAGAGCAGGTCACCATGAATCCGATTGAATCCATTCTCAGCCGCTATCCTCTGATGGTTCTTGACTGCGCGCTCGGCACTGAAATCGCCAAGCGTGGTTTTGACACGAACGATTCGCTTTGGAGCGCGAAGGCGCTTTATGAGCGTCCGGAACTGATCCGGGAAATTTTTGAAGAGTATTACGATCAGGGCGCCGACCTTGTCGCGACGGCGAGCTATCAGGCGACGATTCCTGGTTTTGAGGCGAAGGGGTTCTCGCACGATGAATCGGCAGACCTGATCCGGAAGTCGGTTGTGATTGCCCGCGAAGCGCGCGACGCATCATGGAGCCGTCACTCCGGAGAGAACCGCCCGAAGCCGATCGTAGCGGCCTCAGTCGGCCCCTATGGCGCCTATCTGGCAAATGGCAGTGAGTACACGGGCGACTATTCACTTACGCGTAAGGAGCTGGCCGACTTCCATGCGGAACGCCTCGCGCTGCTCCTTGAGGAGCGGCCGGAGATTGTGGCAATCGAAACGATCCCGCTGCTTCGCGAAGCCCAGGCGGTTCTCGATGTGCTGAAAGACACGCCTGAAGCAAGCGCCTGGGTGGCCTTCTCCTGTAAAAACGGAAAGGAAACCTGCGGCGGTGACAGTGTCTATGAAGCCGCGAAGGCACTCGACTCGAACCCGCAGCTCGCCGCGATCGGCATTAACTGCACCGCTCCCCAGTATGTGGCGAGCCTCATTCAGGAAGTCCGCCGCGGTACATCGAAACCGATTATCTGCTACCCGAATACCGGTGAATCCTATAACCCGGCAACGAAGACCTGGTTTGGTTCCCCGCTCCCGTTCCGCGCCTATGTGCGGACCTGGTACGAGGCGGGTGCCCGCGTGATCGGCGGCTGCTGCCGCGCGACTCCCGCAGATACTCACGATATCGCGGAATTCCGTGCCGAGCTGATCCGTGAAGGAGTGCCTCCGGCGCTTTAATGATCTACGTGAATAACTGAAATCATGACGGGAACCCCGGTTTTAAGGCCAGAGGTTCCCGTTTTTTTTATGTCGGTGTCACGCGAATGTCATTAAAACGAAACGGAGCCGTCAAAAAGTATCCCTATTCTGCATAGCGTTCAGGGGAGATCAGTCAGCATCTCCCGCGGACACCATAACTTATTTAAGGATAGAGATACCAAATGAACTGCAATCGCCGTACGCTTCTTAAAACTGCTGCAACCCTCATTGTTCTCCCTGCCGCCGGCGCCGCCAAGGCTGTTTCGGTCTGCCCCGCCACCGACATTACGATTCCTCCCGAAAAGGATCTGATTTCCTCTTTCGGCTGGGTGACGGATGTTCACTACAGCGTGCAGCCTGTCCGCCGCATCGATAACGAGGATTCCACCCGCGTCTACGCGCATTCCCTCGCGAAGCTCCGTCAGGCAACGGATCTCTTCAACACCCGTAAGCTCGACTTTGTGATTGAGCTGGGTGACTTTAAGGACTGCAAGGATGACGGCGACCGTGAGGGGACGCTCGAATTCCTGCGTACGGTTGAGCGCGAGTTCAGCCGCTACAACGGCCCCCGCTACCATGTGGCCGGCAATCATGACTTTGACAAGATCACCTACGAAGACTTTGTGACGAACGTGACGAACCCGGGTGACGCGAACGGCAAGAGCTACTACAGCTTCGTGCGCGGCGGCGTGAAGTACATCGTGCTTGACGCCTGCTACAAGGACACGAAGGGCAGCCATTACTCTGAAGGCAATTTCAACTGGGTTCAGACCTATGTGCCGGATGAGGAACTTGCGTGGTTCAAGAAAGAACTCGCGACCGGCTCTGAACCGATCATTGTCTTCACGCACCAGAATCTCAACTACTGGGACAAGGGACCGATGAACAACTGGTTCATCAAGAACGCGGCTGACGTTGTGAGCGCCATGGAGCAGAGCGGCCGGGTGCTCGCCGCTCTTTCCGGTCACTATCACCGCGGCTGGTATTCGGTCCGCAACGGCATTCACTATGTTGTGAATCAGGGGCTGGTAGAACGCGCTCTGCCGCGTAACGTCTTCGGCATTGTGCACGTCGGCCGTGATCACACGGTTTATGTGGAAGGCTTCTATAACGAACGCTCCCACGTCTGCAAGCCCGCCAAGGCCTGATTTCCGCAGTACCCCCGCACGGGCCAGGGCCGTGCGGGTTCTCCTTTTTACTTTGCTTGAGGCTTCGGTTTCCGTTCCGTCCCCGGGATTCTCTCCCCTGGGGCAACGTGTCGGGAACCGCTTTTTTTATTCTGAAGAACGAAAAAGAGGATGACGCAGTAGCGTCATCCTCTTTCAGTTGCTCAGAACCGCGGATCAGCGGGGACCGGGGCCATGGGGGCCTTGTTCCTGCGGACCGTGTCCAGGTCCCTGAGGTCCATGTCCCTGCGGACCGGGGCCCGGGCCGCCCATCTTCTTAGCCTGTCCGGGCGGCATGGGGTGACCGGGACCATTCATTTTTTTAGCCTGTCCCGGCGGCATTCCATGGGGATGAGCCTTGCGGTAGGCCGGGGCATAGTCGTTGCGGTACCAGTCGTTGCGGACAAAATGCACCGGACGGCGGCAGGCGTTGTACTTGCCGCAGTAGCGGGGCCAGTCGAGACGCTCGCGATCCGGCACGTTGAGGTAGATCGCGGCAACACCAGCAGCGGCGGCGCCGATTGCAACAACAGGTGCGCTGTTCCACACTCTCGGCGCATGACCGGCGAGGGCGGGAATCACGCCCCAGTATCCCGGGTCGCCGATTGAAATACTGATGTTCGTCGCGGCGTTTGCTGCGGTCGCAGTCATGAGAGCGGCAGCTGCCAATGCAGCAGCGGCATTCTTAAGCTTCATGAGCTCCTCCTTTCCTTGTGGGAACGTTTCGTTATTTAAAGGATACGGCGGTCACTGTCGAAGAAGCGTGAGCAAACCGCAAAATTTCCTTCGAAACCGTAATTGGATATTTCGTTAATAGGAAACCGCCTGCGTTTCCGAATCCGGGTCCCGCATTTTGTCCCCCCAGAGAGAGTCGAGAAGGGATGCCGGGCGGACCCGGATTGAAATCTCCTCTTTGTCGCAGATCCAGGCGTGAATCGGTTCAAGGAGAGACGGCTGTACCCAGAGCTCCTCACCGACCATTTTCGAGAGATTCTTATCCTTCCACTGCTTCAGAAAACGGTCTATGGAAAGCCGCGATGTGTTCACGACGTTCGCGATGTAGTGACGCTGAATCGGGGGTGGCATGCGGATCCAGGTGTTCCCCGCTTCATCCTGAACGGTATGACCGTAGCTTGCGGCCCACGCATAGTAGAAAGCCGCGAGCCTCAGCTCCACGCTGCAGCTGGAAAGAATCGCGAAACCGAGACGGTCAGAAAGCTTTGCCATTTCGAACTGCCGTGCGAAAAGAAGCGCGGCCTCGGGGCTCCCCCGAAGCACCGGGCTGAGGAGATCCTTGGGAGCCGTGATGATTTCGCTCGGGATCAGCGCGAAATACCGCCCGAAACACGGAAAACCGGTGAAAAAATTCAGATTGCCGCTCGCGAACCGTCCAGGGATCGCGAGTCCGATCGCGTTTCCGTCATGTCCCAGCGCGCGGCCCGTGATGCCCTTCCTGACAACCGTGACCTGATCCACCGGGTCACAGGGCCTGAAGATTTCCTCACCGGCGTTCAGTTTCCGCAATGTGCCGACTCTTTCAATCAGCCGCAGAAGCGAGGGATGCAATGCGTGAGTAATAAAAGGTATGACAGGTGTTCTGGGAATCCCGGATTCAAACCATGCTGTCGGCCGCGGCAGTTCAACCGCAGCGTACCAGGCGAAGGGACGACGTGCCATTTTCTCTCTCCATAAAACAGTTTGTCCGCCGCTTTCTCTGTTTTTCTGTGTTCTTTTTTTCAGCTAATAGTAGCTTTTTTCCTTTGTCTGCAGAGCAAAAGACCTACCTACCGCACCCAATATTCAGTGCTAACCCCTATAACAGTTGCTGTTATATGAGTATCAACCCTTATGTTGATAGCCTATGTTGTTAGGGCTTATAGATCAGTCGAAAGTAGTACAACTAAATTGTTGGCTTAAGACCGTGAGTGAAAACGGTCTGCACAGAGCCATTCAAAGAGAGAGGAGAATAATATGGAATTTTCGCGTCGTCATTTCCTTGGTGCCGGAAGCGCTATTGCCGCGGCTGGTCTTATGTCCGCCGCCGGTCAGGCTTCTGCCCAGACCGCGAAGGTCCCCGCTAAGTGGGATGAAACCGTCGATTTCCTGATCGTCGGCACCGGTTTTGCTGGTCTTGCAGCCGCTCTTGAAGCGCATCAGATCGGCATCAAGAACGTACTCGTGATCGACAAGATGCCGACCCCGGGCGGCAACTCCATCATCAACGGCGGCGCTGTGGCCGCTGCCGGCACGGATATGCAGAAGAAGGCCGGCATTTCCGATAATCCTGATCTGCTCTACAGCGACATTCTGCGCGCTGGCGGCGGTCTCGCCCATCCGGAACTCGCCCGTCACATTGCTGACGAATCCGTTGAAAACTTCTACTGGCTCCGTGACAAGATCGGTGTTCAGTTCGAAGCTGTGACGTATCACGGCGGTCACTCCGTGAAGCGCAGCCACTCCGTTACTGCTCACATGGGTTCCGGCTTCATCAACCCGATGCTTGCGAAGTGCAAGGAATACAACATCCCGATTCAGCTCCGCACCTACCTCGAAGACATCATCGAGGACGATAAGGGCGTGGTGCTGGGTGCCAAGGTCCGTACCGGATACCGCTTCCCGCGCACCAATTCCGGCAAGGTGAAGTACATCCGCGCCCGCAACGGCGTGCTGCTCGCTGCCGGCGGTTTTGCTCAGAACGTCACGATGCGTATGAGCCATGACCCGCGTCTGACCGCGGCCTTCGGTTCAACGAACCAGCCGGGCGCGACCGGTGAAGCGCTCCAGGACGCTCAGTTCCTTGGCGCTAACACGGTGCATATGGACTGGATTCAGCTCGGACCGTGGACCAGCCCGGATGAACAGGGCTTCGGCAAGACTCCGCTTCTGACTGAGCCGCTCGTTGGCTACGGCCCGATGGTGGACCCGGCGAATGCGAAGCGCTTCGTCCAGGAAACCGGCAACCGCAAGGTTCGTGCCGACGCTATCGTCGCTATCGGTCACCCGGTCGTGATGTATGCCTGCGCGAAGAACGTTTTCGGTCAGGCTGTGGGCAAGAACATGTCCAAGGAAATGTTCGACTCCCTCCTGAAGTCTGGCGTTGTCCATGAGTTCAAGACGCTGAAGGATCTCGCGGCTTTCTACAAGATCCCGTATGACGCTCTGGTTGCTGAGAACGATAAGTTCAACGGCTACATGAAGGCCATGAATGACCCGCAGTTCCACACCAAGTTCTTCAAGGACGGCGTGCCGAACACGGAAGCGAACGGTCCGTTCTATGCCTGGAGACTCTGGCCGCGTGTCCATCACTGCATGGGCGGTCTCGAGATTAACAACAAGGCTCAGGTGCTGGATGCCCGCCACAACGTGATCCCGGGTCTCTTCGCCGCTGGCGAAGTGACGGGCGGTGTCCACGGCATGGTCCGCCTCGGCACGGTCGCTGTTGCTGACTGCATGATCTTCGGCCGTACGGCAGCCCGTTCTGCCAAGGCCTATAAGCAGCCGATGTAACTTTCTCCCGTAGTACACGCGCCTCTATCCCTACTCTCCTGGAGAGAGGCGCGAGAGATCCGGTGATTCCCCATCACCGGATCTCTTTTTTATGGGAGAAGGCGGGCCAGTTGTTCAGTCACTCCGACTTGAGAGTATTCAGACATAAAAAAACGGTTCCCGAAGGAACCGTTTTTTCTGCACCATTCTGCTATCAGGGCATCTTGAAGTTGAACTTGTGGCACTGGTTGCAGTAGATCTCAGACTTCTCGTGACCCACGTGGCAAAGCGTGCATTCCAGGTTCTGATGATAGTGCGGGGAGTCGTGCGGATTCGTCGGCTTGACGTCCTTCGTCTTCTCGGCGAGCTTCTTCGGATCGTGGCACTTGACGCACTGATTCATGTCAGGGGTCTCGATCTTCTTATCGGGGCCGTGGCAGGATTCGCACTTCATGCCGGCAGCAATATGCTTGTCAGCGGTGAAGTCGGCGGCGTAGGCGCTCGAAAGCGAGAACGCGCCAAGCATCAGTCCCAGAGCGCATAACTTGAGTAGTTTCATGGTGCTGAGTCTCCGTTTTTTTTAGGTGTTTTCTTAATTATTCCTTAAATCCATCAGTTCTACTAACGGTTTAATGGTTTGCACTTAGACCTATAGTACTCCTGGTAAGGTTATGAAGGGCAAAAGCGCTTGATTTATCGGAGAATCCTTGTGACTGCTGAAGTGTTTAGGGGATAATGGCAGATCCAGAGATCGCCCCGGCCTGATCTCATTCCTACGATTCAGATGATGCTGAAACTGATCCCGTCTCAAATTGCTGCTCTGATGTTTTGTGTTCTTGCCGCTCTTCCTGCGTCCGGAAGCGGGAAGGCGTCTGACGAATCAGCCCGGCCGCTTGTTATTGCTTCAATGGACTATGTGAAGCCAAGCGATAAGGGAGCCGTGATTGAGAAGACGGCGGAAAGTCTTCGGAAGCATTTTCCAGGGCGATCCGTGGAGGTGGCCCTTGTTCCTGCCTCGGAATTTGGCAACGAACTGACAGCGGGAAAGCTCGATTTTTTTATCACCAGCGCTGGTCAGTCCTATCGGCTGCAGCAGAACCACGGTGTCCGTGTGTTCGGAACTCTGGTGCAGCCCGGTTACCCGGATCCCAATCATGGGGACGGGGCTGCCATTCTGGTGAGGAAATCTGACGGAATCACGGATATCAGCGAACTGCGCGGCAGAACGCTGCTCGCCAATACCTCAATCGCTTTCACCGGGTTTTATGTTCCGATGGGAGAAGTGGCTAAGGTTGATCCTAACTGGGAGACTTTCTTTTCTTCTGTGAAGTTTGTCGGGGGAGGAAGTCATCTCGCTGAAGCGCTTACGGATGTTGCGAAAGGGAAGGCCGGGGTCGCGTTTGCCAGACTCTGTTTCTTTGAGTCCTGGGCTAAGGATCATCCGGATCTTGCCTCAAAGCTCGCTGTAGTGGGAGAGAAAACCGAGCCTGGAGAACCCTGCCGGCGGAGCACGCCTCTGTACCCCAGCTGGATCATTACGGGGACTAACCGTCTGACGCCGGGAGAAGCCCGGTCGGCGGAACTCGCGATCCTCAATATGCCGCCGGATTCACACGGTAACTACTGGGGAATCGCGACGGATTTTCTCCCGGTCGATCATCTCTATCGGACGCTTCGGATCGGTAAATACCGTTACCTCCGCGAAACCACGGTGCAAATGCTGCTTCGCGAGTACTGGCCGCTTTTTATCATCGCGGTGTTTGCCGCGATCGGTCTGATTCTTCACGCATGGCGCTCTGACGTGCTTGTGCGCCGTCGTACAGAGCAGCTGAAGGCCCTGATGGATGAGCAGCAGAAGCTGCAGAAAAAGGCGCTTGACGCCACAAAGCATCTGGACGCGCTGCAGAAAATGGGAGCCCTCGGACAGGTGTCCGGAATGCTGGCGCACGAGATGCGTCAGCCGCTTTCCACAATGAGTTTTTATCTGGATGGACTTCGGATGCTGCTGAAGCGGGGGGTGATCGGTCCTGCGGAGAAACTCTCGGAACCTCTTTCTCAGATCGAGCGCCAGGCAAAAAAGGCTTCAGATATCGTCGATCATGCGCGCTCCTATGCCCGTTCCTCGAGGCTTGAGGGGCGCCGAGTCTGGATCCGTCTTGGTGACGCACTGAAAGAGGCGGCGGAAAATTACCGGGTATCGAGAAAGAAACCTCTTCGGCTCGACGCATCACACGCCGACGTGGATGTCTGGGTGAGGATGGATCCACTGGAACTGGAGTGTGTGGTATTCAATCTCCTCAAAAACGCCGGGGAAGCAGCGGAAGGGTCGGACTCTCCCTCTGTAACGCTTGACGCTGTTCCGGGAAACGGCAAAATCCGTGTTGAAGTGCTGGATAACGGTCCCGCCCTTGACGATGAGGCTTTTGCGAGGCTCTCTTCTCCGCTTAACAGCACGAAGGAAGGCGGTCTCGGACTTGGCATTTCAATTGTCCGGGAGCTTCTCAGTTCATACGGCAGCCATCTTCTCTATGAAAGAATCCCGCAGGGTGGCCTCCGGGCATCATTTGAGCTGGAGTGCGTGAAGGAAAATCCAGGTGAAGGAGAAAAGGAATGAAGAATCTTGAAGAAATGCAGGATGAGACTCTCATCCGCATCGTGGATGATGACTTGGATCTTCGGAAGGGGCTTTCCTTTATGCTGGAATGCGCGGGATGGAGGAGCGCCGCCTATCCCTCCGCCCGTGATTTTCTGACCCAGGATTCCCCTTCCATCCCGGGCTGCCTGATTCTGGATGTTCAGATGGCCGGGATGACAGGAATCGAGCTTCAGCATGAAATGAACCGCCGCGGAAACACCCTCCCCATCATTTTCCTGACCGGTCACGGAGACATCGATATGGCGGTCACCGCCATGATTGATGGTGCCGCGAATTTCATTCAGAAGCCTCCGGAAAGCGGAAAACTCCTTGCGGCAATTGAGACCTGCGTCCTGCAGTCATTGAAGAATGCGGAAGGGACTTCGTCCCCCGCGGTGCTCCGTCAGAGGCTCTCTCTTCTCACAAGGCGGGAGCTCGAAATCGCGGAACTGGTGGCGGCAAGGCTGACGAGCCGGCAGATCGCGGAGCGTCTTGGTATCAGTGAGCGGACCGTGGAGGTGCATCGCTCTTCTCTTCACCAGAAACTTAGAATGCAGATTACAGCTTCCTCACTCAGTCAAATATTAAAAAAATAAGTTTCCGATAAATTCATCCTTTTCTCGATAACTTCGGGGTCTTGTCAGATTCTGGTCGATATTTTCAGTAATTAAATATAGAATCAGAACTGATGTCGTTCCATGTGCGGATGATATAATCAATTTTGACAACTTTGAGTGCGTTTGCAGCGCCTGCCCTGAGACCGAGTCAGAAAGGATGGAATATGGAAAACAGCAAGATTGTTGACGCCGAACCGGAAGACGGTGCTTCCTACCGAGAGACGCTTTCCAATTTCGGCGGCTATCTGTCCCGGGACGGCAGCTATGGAGACCAGGAAACCCGCGCCATGCTGGAGCGGATACTGAAGAACCAGGAGTACATCATCAGCCGCCTGATCCGTGTCGAAACGCGTCTCTTCAAGCTGATGCAGGCTGAAGGAGTCAGACCGGACGGCACGATATTCAGAACGGATAAGAGCTGAACAATTTTTACTGGCTGAGAGTTCCGAAGCCCCCGTATTCCTTTCCAGGGAACGGGGGCAATATTTTGCCTGTTTTTCTCAGCGGGAGAGTAATGAGTTCCCATCCATTCGAGGCGGAATAGATAGAACCCAAACTCCCGGAACATAGCTCCGGGATTTTTTCATTCTGGAAAAAATTCCTAGTAAATTTAAATAGTTGAGATTGACATTAAGGGTAATTCTTGATATTATAGTCTATAAATATTGATAAAGACTATTATGGCTCGACCAAGAACTCTACCAGACAACCATTTCCGTTTCTCCACCTTCAGAAAAGGAGATTCCACCTATGTTTATGGCTATAGAAATGAGTGGGATCCGGTGAAGAAACAGTCAAGAATTGCCAAAAGGATTTATGTCGGCACGCTCAATGAAGCAACCGGAAGACTTAGACTGGGCAAAAAGTACTTATCCAATCATCCTGAGTATGAAGGCAAGACGCTTTACTTTGAAAATCGTACCCTCGTTGAAAGATCCGAGCAGGATGCTGCAGAAGAAGTTCAACAGCGCGAGCAGTCATGGGCTTCAAACAACCTTTCTTACGCTGCCACCTGGGCCCTTTGGCAGTTCGCCTCCAAGAACCGAATTCTGCAAAACCTGCAGGCGGCGTTCGGAAAACAATTAGGAACCGGCCTTCTGGCTTTGGCCGTCTATCAGCTCTTAGACGGGGGCGCCATGAACGGCTATGAAGACTGGCTTCCCGACAACTGGCTTCCTGTAAGCGCTCCTTTAAGCTCTCAGCGCATCAGCGAACTGCTTGCTCAAGTCGACCATGAGGACATGGTTAATTATTTCCGTTTACGATTTGACCGATCCAAGCAGAATTATCAGAAATGGCTTGAGGAAATAAAACAAAAGGCTCAGAAGCAGGGCTCGGCCATGCCGCCTTCAACTCTGCAAAAGATGTATATGGCGCTGGACTCCACGGCAATAAGTACCTTCTCTATGACAATCGAGGATGCGGCTTACGGGCACGCCAAACAGAATCCTGAACTCAAACAGATAAACCTTACGCTTGCCGTGGATTTCTTGAACGGAGACGTCTGCTATGCCAGAGAAGACGAAGGCTCGATAACCGATAAGTCGGTCTACAAATCCATCCTGGCTCAGATGAAAAGCTACGGCTTTGATCTTGACGAGACAGTCCTGGTGACCGACCGGGGTTACTCTTCCCTAATGAATCTTCAGAATCTTTTTAATACCGATGTCAGCTTCGTCGCCGGCGTTCCTATCGTGGAAAAGGGTTTAAAAGATAAATTTACAAAGTTCCGTGAAGCACTTTGCGACCTCGCTTTTTACAACAGTGAGTATGAAGTTTATTGCCGAACCATAAAAGAAGACTGGAAGCAAAACACAGAGGCCGGCTCAGTAAATCGTGACTGCTTCGTGCATCTGTATCGGTTCCCGGAAATTGCGCTCTCTCAGCAGAAGCAGCTACTAAAGAAAATAGATAAGGTCTTAGATAAAAAACGCGATGGAAAAGTCGTAGATCGAGATGACTGGAACTTCGCTGCCCGCTTCATAACTGAGTGCAAAGAAGAGCAAGACGGCAAGGAAAGGAAAATATGGGAGAAAAACCTCGAGGCTCTCAGACTCTGGGAACGCACTGCCGGCTGCTTTGTTATCCGCAGCGACTGGCTCGAAGATCCGATCGAGGCTCTAAGAATTTACAGGCGCAGGAATATCGTTGAGGTGGCTTTCCGACAGTTTAAAGTCCTTAACGGAGGAGACCGACTGCAGGCAACCCAAACCTCTTACATGGGCAAATTGATGGTACACATAATCGCTCAGTCTCTGAGGATGGCTATAACAGTGCAGGCTAAAAAAAGAGAAACTCAGGAATTAAAACTCCCCGATAACTCGGTGGAAAAGTTACTGGCCGCATTGAAGAGGATCAGAGCGGTGAGGGCACCAACGAGAGCTACATGGGTTGTGGAGCCTCTGACGAAAAAAGCCCAAGACATGCTTGAGCTTTTAAACCTGCCTAAACCTCCCATGACGTTTAAGTCAATATAGAACTATGTCACGGGAGTTCAGGATAGAAATCGCGTTAAAATCAGATATTCAGGCAAAGAAAAACCCCGAAGGATTTACCTTCGGGATTTGCAATTCCTGGCGGAGAAGGAGGGATTCGAACCCTCGAGACCAGTTATATTTGATCTGCACCCTTAGCAGGGGTGTGCCTTCAGCCACTCGGCCACTTCTCCGATAGCGAGGAAATTAATCGTCGCTAGAGACTATACATTCTACAAGAAGTTGCGCATTATTTCAAATAAAAAATTAAATCCTGTGATGCAGAAGTTATTTCTGTCAGATCAGCGAGTAAACATTCGCCTGCATGCGGATGCGCTCTTCGACCGTATCAAGCTGCAGATATTCGCGCTCGGTGTGTAGTCCCGATCCGGCAGGACCGCAGCCATCCACAACGGGAACCCCGCTTTCCGCGATGTGGTTACCATCCGAGCCGCCGCCCGCATCCACCCACTCAGCAGTGAAGCCGGCCTTTTCGGCCGCCTGATTCACAATGCCGACAAGTCCCTTTGTAGCTTCGGAGAGCGGCATGGCGGGAAGGAATGAGTTGCGCTTCAGCTCGCAGGTCACGCCTTCAACCCAAACCTTCTTCGCGGCTTCCTGAATCTTCTGATCGAGCCACCTGCCGTCTTCGTCCTTCCAGAATCGGGTATCAATTTCAACGCGGGCGAGATCTGGGATCGCGTTCACGATTTTTCCGCCTTCGATGATGCCAGGGTTCACGGTCGTCCCGCGCTCGAAATCGTTGTACTGATAGATCTCACTGATAAATCTCACCAGAGCGATGTTGGCGTTATGGCCTTCCTGAGGATTGTTGCCTGCGTGAGCTGAAAGCCCGTGGAAAGTGACGGTGTAGAGGGCAGAGCCTTTTCTGGAACGGACCAGGGCGCCGTTTGCGCGGGCCGGTTCACAGATCAGAACGCGATCCGCTTTTTTGCCCTGAGCGAGAAGCCATTCAGAAGACCAGGGTGAAATCAGCTCCTCATCCGGGTTGCAGCAGACGAGGATCGAAAGTCGGTCAATATCTTCCTTACGGGCGGTTTTGATGCCGTAGAAGATAGAGAGAACCCCAGCCTTGCAGTCGAGACATCCTGGACCGTAGGCCTTGACATCATCAAACCGGAAAGGTCTCGCGGCAGCCGTTCCGTCCGGGAAGACCGTGTCGAGATGAGCGTTCAGCATGATGTCATAGTGATCGGCTCCCGGGCGGTTGGTCGCGAGGAGAGCCTTTCCGCAGTCCGGCGACAGATCAACAAGCTCCGCATGGAATCCGATTGATTCATAGTGCCGTTTCATGATTTCAGCGGCTTTTGTAACGCCAGCCGCGTTTCTCGTTCCCGCGTCGATGTTGACGAGTTCAGCGAGGTCTTTCAGGAAATCCTGCAGGATTGTCATTTCTGCTCCTTCAGCTATGCCTTCATGCTGTCAAAAAGAAAAAACCGAACGGGGAGAGAGCTCCGCCGTTCGGCTTATTGTAGAGATACCTGAACCTCAGGATGCGAGCACGATGAGCCGCATGACCCAGAGCGAAAGAATCGCGACGATGACAGGTACCGTCATGATGATCGGGACCATTTTGCCGGAAACACCGATCACGCCGAGGACGCGTCCTAGGTATTGGACCTGAGATCCCATCAGGAAGATCGCGGGAGTCAGGATCGCGAGATCTGTGCCATTCAGCGCTCCGGATGAGTGCAGCGCAATCGCCGTACCGACACCGCCGCCCGCGGAAAGCCAGGCGCCGAGAAGCACCACGATAGCTTTTCCGGGAAGTCCGAAAATCTCCATCACGGGGCCGCAGGTATTTCCGACGAGCGTGAGTATCCCGGTAATATCGAGTGCCTTGATGATGACAAACGCCATCACAACATTCGGAAGCATTGAGCCGATTGCGATACCCCAGCCTTTCTTTGCTCCGCGGACAAACACGTCCGTCACAATTTCCTTTCTTTCAGGCTGCACCGCGGCCGCCATTTTTTCTTCTGCCATTTTTCTTTTCCTGTCTATCAAGAGGCGGACTTTTTGCCGGAGAGGAAGAGCCTCATAATCCAGGCGGCAACCACTTTTCCAAGCAGCTCGATCCCGAGCCCGACGCCGAGCGCAATCGGGAGGAGAGGTTTCCCGTCTGGTCCCATCAGCGTGAAGAGGACCGCGCCTGAGGCGAGGAAACTTCCGATACCGGCACCCGCTGTCTGCTGGAACGTGGCGAAGATGGTGACTTCTTTTTCAGTCAGTTTTCCTTCGTCCTTCAGCTGACGGGTCATGGCAGCACCGCCGTCAGAAGACTGGAGTGAGGCGATCAGGGCGAGACAGGCGCTGCCCGGAATACCGAGAAGACCGCGGAGAATCGGGGTGAGGAGCTTTCGGGCGGCATCCAGCGCGCCATAGTGCTCACACACCGTCACCATGCCGATCGAGAACATGATGGTTGGAATCAGGGTGAGGGCAAAGCAGAATCCATCAATCGCTCCGGATCCTCCCTTACCGCGGAAGTTTCCGAGGACGGTCTGCAGCGTGCCGGCATCATTCATGACCGCCGTCTGTACTACCTTGCCCCACGTGCCGTTCAGGGTGATGAAGTCAAAAATGCCCCACCAGTGATTTGAGGCGAATGCGCCGGAGAAAAACACGCAGGCAAAAATCAGCGAGATGTAGGCGCCGATCCCAACCTTCTTCTCAGGCTGGGTCAGTTCATCGGACATATCGAGAGCTCCTATTTTTGTTGACTAATCCGCCGGTCACGTCGCTCGGGTCTGTGCCGGCAAAGGGTTTTCCCGAAAAAAGAAGTCTTGAATTCTAGCAAAAATGATTCTTTGGATACAAAAATTATTTCTGAAGTAAATAATTCAGGTGTTTGAAAAAAGCGAAATTTTTTAAACTTGAGTAGCAATATAAGTAATATTGAAGTAATGAATTCATATCCCCTGTTTCTTCTGTTCCTGAAAAAACGCCGAGGAATCAAAGCCCTTGGGAGGTAGAAAAAAAGGGGTAGATCATCTCGTTTTTTTCGGGGTGACGAAGCCGGAAAGAAAAAGAAAACCGGAGCGTCTTTTAGGAGGCGCTCCGGCTGACCAGGTGATGCCCTGAAGGAGATCAGGCTGCGGCGCTGAGAGGAGAATCCTCAGCCATTTTTCCCGTACGTGTCTCCCCGCGTTCAGATTCCATATCGCTGTGGATTCCCGGCGCTGCGCGGAGAAGCCGCATGCCGTTTGCCACCACAATCAGGGTGACGCCGGTATCTGCGAACACCGCCATCCACATGGTGGCAAGCCCCGCGAAGTCAAGTATGGCGAAGATGATCTTCACGGCGATCGCAAAAGCGATATTCGCGACGAGGAATCGGTAGGTCTTCGCTGCCAGCCGCTTAAAGAAAGCGATCTTCCCGATGTTGTCATCCATCAGCATGACGCTCGCGGCCTCAATTGCCGTATCCGTCCCTTTGACTCCCATCGCGAAACCGATATCAGACTGCGCGAGAGCCGGAGCGTCGTTGATGCCATCACCCACCATAGCGGTAAGGCCGTCTTTCTGAAGGCTGCCGATTTTCTCGAGCTTCTGCTGCGGAAGGAGCCGGGCTTCAGCGTGATCGATTCCGACAGAGGCCGCAATCGCACTTGCGGCCCGCTCGTTGTCTCCTGTCAGCATCCAGGGAGTCATCCCGGCTGCCTTAAGGTCAGCAATGGATTCACGGATACCGGGTTTCACGGTGTCAGCGACTCCGAATACAGCGACCGGCCCGAAGAGATCAGCGAGTACCGAGACGGTCTTGCCTTCAGACTCAAGCTTCCGGACGCCTGCCTGGTAGGCAGGGTTTCCGCCTTTGATAGCGGCCGGGGACACCAGTTTCAGCATTGCGCGGCCGACTTTCGCTTCAACGCCGGCGCCAGGAATCGCCTTCAGGTCTTCCGCTGGGCCGCCGAGCGCCGTTGCTTTTCTTGCGGCATGCGTAATGGCTGTGGAAACCGGGTGGTCAGAAAGCTGTGAGAGGGCAGAGGCATTTTCCAGAGCCGCAGCTTCGGTGAGTTTCGGAGACACTGGAATCACATCCGTGCAGACCGGGCGTCCTGTTGTAATGGTGCCGGTTTTATCCAGCGCTACGTTTTTCAGAAGCCTTCCTTCTTCGAGATACTTTCCGCCCTTAATCACGATGCCTTCACGTGCCGCGCAGGCAAGCGCTGAAATGATTGTGACCGGGGTCGAAATCACAAGCGCGCAGGGGCAGCCGATCACGAGGAGCACGAGTCCCTTGTAGATCCAGTCCATCCAGGGAGCGCCCGCGAAGAGCGGGGGGAGCGTCGCGGTCAGAATGGCGGCCGCGAAGACAATCGGCGTGTAGTAAAGCGCGAAGCGGTCGACAAAACGCTGTGTCGGGGCCTTCTTCTGCTCAGCATCCTCGACTGAGGCGATGATCCGTGCGGCGAGCGTGTCAGAAGAAGGAGCCGTTACCCGGATTTCCAGCATTCCGGTGGTGTTTACAGTACCGGCATAGACATCGCTTCCCGGGTGCTTGGAGGCAGGAACGGGTTCGCCCGTGATCATCGACTCATCCGCGGATGAGTCCCCCTTGACGACCCGTCCATCGAGACTGATCCGCTCGCCGGCCTTGACTCGGATCTGATCGCCGATCGCGACGGATTCGACCGGAACCGTTTCCCATCCCGCGCCGCGTTTTACTTCAGCGGTCTTCGGGACGATCGAAAGGAGCGACTTCACAACGCTGCGGCTCTTCTCAAGGCAAAGCTGCTCGATTCCTTCCGAAATCTCGAAAAGCGCCATGACCATAGCGCCTTCCGCCCAGTTGCCGGTCAGAATCGCGCCGATCACCGCAAGCGCCATGAGGGCGCTCATATTGAATTTGAAGTGGAGGAATGAAATGAGGCCGCGCCGGAAAGTTGAGACGCCGGAGAGCGCGACGGAAATAACCGCGAGACACAGCCCGATCAGGTCCGGCGTGCTGAAACTATGGCCGAAGAGTGTGAGAACCGAGCCGCCAGCCGGAGCAAAATCCGGAATCAGCTCAGCCGCGAAGGCAAGCACCAGCGCAGTGCCGAGTTTCTTCCATGGAATTGAGGTCTTGACCGGGTCAGACGACTTCCGGAGAGCGAGCTGCGCTGAGTATCCGGTGCCGCGGATGACATCGAGAATCTCAGGCGCGCGGTCGCGCGCCACCGGGAACGTGATCGTCCGGCGCCGGGTATCAAAGACTCCGTCCGGAATCTCAGGGTGAGAGGAGAGGGCTTCCTCAATTTCTCCGGCTTCCACCGCGCAGTCCATCTCAGGCACGAGAATGACGATCTGTTCTGAACCGTTTTCTGGAGAGCCCGGAAGGATTTTCCCGGGATGTCCAGCCCGTTCGAGGGCGGCAAGAATGTCCTCGTCAGGCACTGAGTCAGTTTTGACTTCCAGAGTCCGACGGGCCGTATCCGCGGCAATAGAGCTGATGCCGCTGATTTTTTCAAGTTCTGCCCGGATTTCACCCTCCTCCACCGGGCAATCCATATCCGGAACGGAAAGCCGGATCAGGTTCTCTCCGGTCTTCTCTTCTGTTCCTGAATAAGCCATGACAGGCCTCCTCTTTGAATGGTTTCATGTTTGTTATGATAAATTAAAAAGCCTGTAGTTGCTACAGGGTCAAGAGTTATTGACCGAACAGATTTAAGGATTAACCCTATGAGAATCGGAGAACTGTCGCGTGAGACCGGTGTTCCGGTTGAAACGATCCGCTATTACGAGAAAGAGGGGCTTCTTGAGCCCCCGATGCGCCTGCAGAATAACTACCGCTCCTACGGTGACCGGCATCTTGCGAGGCTTCGCTTTATTGCTCACTGCCGGAAACTAGATATGGGTCTTGAGGAAATCCGCGAGATTCTGAATTACGACAGCAGTAAGCCGGAAGAGGCCGGGCATATTCACGAGCTCCTGCATCGTCAGATTGAGGCGGTGGATGCCAGAATCCGGGCGCTGACAGAACTTCAGACAAAGCTCTACGAGCTTGAGCACAGCTGCCACGGTCATACGCAGGGTCATCAGTGCGGCATCATTCAGGAGCTTTCTGCCCCCGAGGCGGGGAGGAAACCGGACGCGGGATCCATTAAACTCGCACACGGCTAATTTACTTATTGGACACTGAGTCAAAAGATGGTTCATTTCACGCCGCTTCAGGTCATCCTGAACATTGTGATCGCGCTTCTCGCGGTTGCCCTGCCTACCTGGGTTCTTTGGATTGTGGGAAGCAAGATCCCGCCGGTGCTTACCTGTGAGGGAAGGAAGAGCGGATTTGCCGGCTCCCTTCCGTTCTTTACGGCGACGCTCGTTTTCTTCTTCCTCTACTGGGTCATCATGACGGCAGTTGATGCCGCTCAGGCCTATCGGTTTATTCTGATGTCGGTGGACTACACGCCGCTGCAGATTCTGATGCCGATGATCCCGGATGTGCTTTTCGTCCTCATTTTCGGCTGGGTGATCGTGCGCCTTACGATGAAGCGCTCCTCCCGCGCGGTCGCCGAAGCAGGGGCCGTTATCTGGGTGCTTGGTCCGATCGGGACACTTGGGTCGTTCTTCTTCTACCAGACCCCGGACCTCAATGTGACGGGGCTCTTCGCCTCATTCTTCTACGCGCTCGCCGCGACGGTTTATCTGGTGTTCTCTGACCGCGTGGCTCTGACCTACGGAACCCGGCGCGGCCGCTCGCTCAGGCCGCTCAAGGTTTCCGCTGAATAAAAGAAAAGGAGGAAAGAAGCATGAGTTATGCCGGTTCATTTCAGATGTGGCTTGGCGTTGCGATTCTGATCGGGCTGCTCTTCATTCTCGTAGTGAGTCTGAAGAACAGCGCGGCGAAGGTAGATGCCGGACGCACGGATCTTGAACGCTGGCACGGCAGCGTAACGGGGTGGTTCCTCGCGCCGGTGGCCCTGATCGTCTTTATGGCGTTTCAGAACCTCGTGCTTCTTATTGTCCTGATTTCCTCTCTGGGACACCGCCTCGCGATGGACAGCACGAGCGGAATGCTGGCAGTGCGCTATATCCTTCCCGCCTTCCTCTCGTTCCTTTTCTACGCGCTTTCGATCTACTTTATTGTCTGGGTGAGGAAGCCCTGGGTTCCTAAAATGGCCTCTGCGCTGCTGTGGCTCGCAGGCCCGGTTGTGTCGATCCCGGCCTACGCGCTTTTTGGCATGCAGCCGGGGCCGGCTGACTTCGCGATCCCATCCGGGGTTGCGGTGATCGGCACGGCTTATCTGCTCTTCTCCAAACGCTCCCGCGCGGTGTACCGCGTTCCGGCAGGAAAGATCTGATGGCTCCGCTTCCAATGCCTGAGCGGGCTGATGCCGCGGATGCGTCCCGCCTGGTTGAACTCTCCGTGAGACGCGGCTGGCCTCTCGCGTCGCTCAGGAAAGCGCCGTTTGAAGACCGCCATGCGGTGCTCGCTGGATTTGCGCTCTACGCGGATGCGGGGAAGGGGAATGCGGCGGACGCCGCGAAGAAGTTCCTTGCCGGAGCCGGGAGTTTCCTCTCCGGAACGCCTGAAGGACTGGTGGGGCTCGCCGTGGAGTACGGCTGGCTCGCGCCGGACGGGGCCGCGAACTTCACGGTGGGGCCCGGCGCGACGAAGCGGGGGCTCGAGGCCGAAATTGAATTTGCGGAGACGCTGCGTGCGGAGCGCCGGGAAAAGATCCGGGGGCAGCTTCAGGCGAAGAACCGCGAAGTGAACGGACCGGCCGCCGGGTTTGAGCCGGCGCTCGAAGAAGACGTCCGCTTTATGGACGAGGCGCTCACTGAAGCCCGTAAGGCCGGAGCCGAAGACGAAGTGCCGGTCGGCGCCGTAGTTGTGCTGGATGGTGAAATCATCGGGCGGGGCCGGAA
This sequence comes from Dakarella massiliensis, assembly GCF_001182045.1. Lineage (GTDB taxonomy): Bacteria > Pseudomonadota > Gammaproteobacteria > Burkholderiales > Burkholderiaceae_F > Mesosutterella > Mesosutterella massiliensis. Next base: position 139,187 of record NZ_CVTY01000004.1, read on the forward strand.
CGCTTCGGTTCACGGCTGTGATCCGACAGCGCACGCTGAAATCATGGCGATTCGCGATGCCGCGTCACGCCTGCGGAATTACCGTCTTGACCGGGCAACACTCTACGTGACGCTTGAACCCTGCCCGATGTGTACGGGAGCCATCGCGCATGCCCGCATCGCCCGGGTGGTTTTCGGAGCGTCGGATGCAAAAGCCGGCGCCTTTGGTTCAGCCACGTCACTCTCAACGGATCCTGCGCTTCAGCGTCGGATCCGCGCGACGCAGGGGGTCTGCGCGGATGAAGCCGCGGCGCTTCTGCGGAATTTTTTTGATTCGCGGCGGACAGCCCGCGAAGGGGAAATCTAGTCATGCAGTCTCTCAGGCCGAAAGTCGGTCTCATCACGCCGAGCAGAACCTATGTGATGGAGGATGACGCTGCGGCGCTTAATACAGAGCGTCTCACCGGCTGTATCACCGGGCTTGAGGATCTGGGATTCACCGTGGTGCGGGATGCCGCGGGATTCAGAAACTGGCGCCGCTACGGCGGCACAGACTCGGAACGCGCGGCCGAACTGAAGCAGGCGCTTCTCGACCCGGATCTGGATCTCGTGCTGCCGGTAAGAGGCGGTTACGGAATGACGAGACTCCTTCCGACGCTTGACTTCCGGAAGATTGGCGCACGAAAGCCCTTCGCGATGGGGTTTTCTGACTTTACGGCGCTGAACCTCGCGCTTTTCTCAAAAGCCGGACTCGCATCCTGGCAGGGACCGATGGCGGGAGGCCTCGCCCCCGGCTACCGGACGCGCGAATCCCAGATCGCGTTTCTGGAGGCGCTGACCGCGGGATTCTGGCGTCAGGAATGGAATGCCGGCGCGGCTGACCCGGACACGGAGCGTGAGGGCGTGATCTGGGGCGGGAACCTCGCGATGGCAGCCTCTCTCATAGGCACCCCGTGGTTCCCGACTCCTGAACAGGTGAAAGGCGGAATTCTGTTCCTCGAGGATGTCGGTGAGCCCCCGTACCGGATCGACCGGATGCTGCTGCAGCTTTGGGAAGCAGGCGTTCTCGGAAGCCAGTCCGCGGTGGTGCTTGGATGCTTCACGGATGCGGACCGCCATGTCACAGGAGATCTCGACCTGAGACTGGAGGACGTGCTTTCAGACTTCAGAGACCGGCTCGCGCGCTCTGGCGTCACCATGGTGACGGGGCTCCCGTTCGGTCACATCAGGAAGCTCTCCGCGGTGCCGATTGGGGTGAAGGGAACCCTGCGGGTGAAAGCGGGACGGGCTGAGCTGTCAGCGGATTCGGTGCCTGTCATCAGCCGCGGCCGTGACCTTCTGCAGGCGTCTCTCGACACGGTCAGAAATACGGCTTCCGAGGCTTCTGCCCCGCTCTGAACGGAAAAGGATACTGACTGATGGGTGCCCGTTTCAGTGCCTTCCGCCTTGCGGTGCGAAGGATTTTTTCCGAATCACTTCCCGGTGCGGTGCTCGGAAAGCGCACGTCCCGCGTGATCAGCCAGCAGCTCGATCAGGCAATGCGGGTGATGTCTGTGGCGCTGATTGCCCAAGGGGCGGGCGCCGCGCTTCTCATCGCGTCGCTCTGGAGTGCCGGATCGCATGCGCTCCTCATCTCCTGGGGCATTGTGGTGATCCTTACGATCATTTTTTCGATCGAATATAACCACCTTTTCTTTGCGGATAAGAACCGCGTGGCGAGGATCCGCGGCTGGATCCGGGTTGGAATCGCGCATAGCTTCGTTACCGGAATCACCTGGGGTTTCGCGGGGGCGGTGTTCCCGTCACTCGGAAGCGAATACACGCTTGCGGCCTCGGTTTCCGCCGTGATCGGCGTAGCGCTTGGCAGCTGGCCTTTCTACGCGATGTGGCTCCCGGGACTCGCGATTTTCACTTTCCTCGCGCTCTTCCCGACTGGTCTCTCCATTCTGCTCAATTACTTTCATACATCGCAGGGTTTTGTAGCCATCTTCTTCTTTATCGTGATCGGCGTGATTCTTTATTCGGGCCGGCGTCTTCACGACCTGATTCTCTCCTCCATTCTCACGGAAACCGAGAACCGGAAGCTGCTGCAGAAGCTGGCCCGTGAGAGGAATGCCGCGGAAGCGGCCCGCCGCACAGCGGTGCGTGAGGGGCAGAAGCGGCAGGAATTCTTCCGGGCAGCGAATCACGATCTCCGACAGCCGCTTCAGGCGATGGCGATTTACCTGCAGATTCTGAAGAAGAAGGCCCCGGCCGATATTGCCCCGGTTGTGCAGCAGCTCTCGCTCTGCGCGGGATCGATTTCCAACCTCGTGGAGCAGATTCTGGAAGTGAGCCGAATCACGGCAGACACGCTCGCGATTCAGCGGGAACTCGTGCCGATTCCGGAGTATTTCGAGAAGCTACGCCAGGAGTGCGCGCCGATCGCCAGAGCGCGCGGCGGCACATTTGTGATTCGGCCGCTCGACTACAAGATTGACACGGATCCTGCGCTTCTCTCACGTGTGATCCGGAATCTCGTGAATAACGCTTTCAAGTATTCGGATAAAGAGCATCCCATTGTGATTCTCGCCGCACGGCGCCGGGCGAAGGGGCTGATTCAGATCTGTGTCTACGATAACGGTCCCGGTATCAGCCGGGAAGACCGGGAAAAGATTTTCCACTCGTTCTATCGTGGGGAAGCCGGCAGAAAGGCGGAAGGCTTTGGTCTGGGGCTCGCCATTGTGAAGGGGATCTGCAGCCGGCTCGGAATCGGTCTCTCGATGGGGTCGCTTCCCGGGAAGGGATCGGTTTTCAGACTGCAGCTCGGGGCCTCAACGATTACAGAGCCGCTTGCCCTTTCGCCCCGCGGCCAGGCAAAGAAGACGATTGAATTCCGCGATATTCTGGCCCGGATTCTCTATCTCGAGGATAACCGTACGGTGTCTGACTCCGTGAAGGCCCTGCTCGAATCCTGGGGCGCGACGGTTCGGGTGTCGCCGTTCCTTGATGACGGGCTGCTGGAGGAGATGAAGGCCTTCAGGCCTCAGATCCTGCTCACTGACTTTGATTTCGGGGAAGGGGCGCCGAACGGCATTGAGTCCTGCCTGAAGCTCTCGCACGCCCTGAAAACATCTGTCCCGACCGTGATTCTCACAGCGGTGCCTGAGGACATGATCGAGCGCGAGTGGCAGAAGCAGCTTCCTCATCGGGCGCTCGCTGAGATGCCTGAAATCCTGCGGAAGCCCGCGGATGAGGAAAAGCTGAACGGCGCGCTCTGGCGGATGTTTGAGACGAAGGGACCGGATTTTGCGGCCCCGTCGGGCACTTCCCAGGCGGCGGAACCGGCGCTTAAAGGTTGATCTTGTAACCCGCGCGGTGCGCGGCAATGAGGGCTTCGGTGCGGTTCCGCGCGCCGAACGCCCGGTAGATCGCGGAGACGTGAGTCTTCACGGTGCCTTCAGAGAGATTGAGATTCGTGCAGATACGCTTGATGGGGTTGCCCTTCGCGAGCTCCCGGAGCACATCCATTTGCCGCGGGGTCAGCGTCGGAGCGGATGCCATACGGCCCGCGATGCCTTCCCCGGCCTCAGCGAAGAATCCGCGGCGCTGGCTTTCCTCGATGATCTTTGAAGGGAGATAGACGCCTCCCTTCAGCACAAAATGAATCGCGGTGAGGAGGAGATCCGTGTCGAGCGTTTTCGGGACGAACCCGGCGGCACCCAGCGACAGCGTGTTCATTACGCTTTCACGGTCTGTAACACCTGAGAGCACGAGGATCTTAAGCGAGGGCTCCTCGCGCACGAACTCTTCCAGAAGACTGGTGCCGACAACCCCAGGCATCGAGAGGTCGAGAATCAGGAGATCAGCCTCCGGGGCATGGCTGTGAACGAGTTTCCGCGCTTCATCCACGGAATTCGCCGTGAACACTTCCGAGTCGGGATTTTCACTCGTGAGAAGCATGGATAGCGCTCCGGTAATGAGCGGCTGGTCATCGACCACGAGGAAGCAGAGCTTATCGGAAGCATCGGACACGGAAAATCTCCTTTAGACATCAAATACGGGAGTGAATTCTAGCCGGATAACCCGGGGTTCGCTCTCACCTGAAACTTAAATGGACTTAAAATTTACTGTATTCATTCTTTCGGAGTACTGGCTGTGCCGCTGAATCCCGCTCAAATCGCGCTTCTTATGGCGAGGCTCCCCGCCGCGAGCCAGCAGGCGCTCGAGTTCCTCGCGAAAACCAAGGGTAAAACACCCCAGGATGTGTTTGAAGAGTGCCTGCGCGAATACATCGCCGGCCGGGTGCCTCAGGTTGACGTGTCGGCCGCGCTCTCGACAACCAAAAATGTGATGTATAACTTCGGGTTCGCCTTCGGCAGGATCCGAAGTCTTGCCAGGGCCTGGCAGGACCGTAACGACAAGGAGTAAAGCAAAAGGGCGGTTGAATCAACCGCCCTTTTTCACTGGATCCGGGGTTTCTGTCCGGATCAGGCTTCCTTTTCAGGTTCGCCGCTGAAATCCATGTGCTGGAACGCTTCGGGAAGCTCCACAGACTTGGACGTGCCGGAGACGAGCTTTGCGAACACGTCAAGCATTCCCTCAAAATCCGATTCATTCACCGGCTGATTGAAGCGCTTCATCAGCTGCTCAAACGTCGCAAACTTGCTGTAGACGTTCGAGAAAATGAGGATGAAGTTCTGCATGGCGGCCTCTTCCGTGCCGGCGGCGAAATCCGGGCTCTTCTCGAAGAGGTTGCCAGGGATAGAGTCCGCGAGCCACTTCACGAGCGGAACTCCGGCCCATCCGGGAAGGGTCTTGCCGGGGAACTGGCCGAGGAAGAGCGCTGAAAGGAAGAAAAGCGCGCGGTGTTCCTGATCGATCAGCCCCAGCGTCTCTTCATCAGGAGCGTCAGGCGCGTCAACACCGCGCTTCGCGGCATCCTGATACAGATCGCCGATCCGGCGGCAGCTTTCTCGGGCAACCGTGGCGGGAATCCGCAGGAAAGCCTTGACGGTTTCCGGATTCTTCAGATCAATATTGCCGGCATCCAGGAGTGCCTTGAGCTTCTCGGTTGTCGCATCCATTTTTTCTTCTGTCATGAAGCGTCCTTCACTTTATTTGGTTTTGTTGTCCTGCCCGTTTTTTAGAATTACACGGGTTTTTGCCATGGTATCCCACGGCTGGGCTTCGCGCCTCGAGGCCCAGAGATAGGAAAAGGGAAGCAGGAAGGGGTAGAGGAAGTACCAGAAAAGTCCGAAATTCAGAATGCCGCGGGCTCTCTGGTAGGCCTGAAGGTAATTGATCCGTCCAAGCGTTTCCTGATCCACGACTCTCAGCTTCATCAGCATCTTTCCCGGCGTGGCGCCGAAGAGGAAAAGGAATACGGATTCGTACGACATGTGGCAGACGCCGAGAGTCGCCACTGCGCAGACAATAAAGAGAATGCCGGCCGTCTGGTCAGAACCGATATGGCCGGCTGCGTTCAGATACTCGTAGACCGCGCTGTACAGCATCAGGCCGCACGGGAATCCGATGATGAAGCAGATGAGGGAATCAATTCCCCGGGCGGCGGTGCGCCGCCTGAGGAGAGGATCACGGGGTTTTTTATCCATAGCCCCGGGAGTTTAGCAGATGCGCGGGAGCTGATCCGCGTTCAGCCAGTCGACCATGCGGACGCCGCCCATGAGGGTCGTCATCTGCACGTAGCCGCGGGCTTCATCCGTCACCGTGCCGACGATTGCGGATTCTTCACCGTGAGGTGCGGACTTCATGGCGGCGAGGCAGGCTTCGGCCTCGTCCTCCGGGACGATCGCGATCAGTTTGCCTTCGTTCGCGACGTAGAGCGGGTCAAGGCCCAGGAATTCGCAGGCCTGTGCAACGTCTGAGTGAACCGGAATCGAGGCTTCGTTCAGCATGATGCCGACGTCACTCTGGGCCGCGATTTCGTTCAGCGTGGTGGCGAGACCGCCGCGCGTCGGGTCACGGAGCACATGGACGTGGGGAGCGGCGGCGGCAATGGCATCCACCATGGCGTTGAGAGGCGCCGAGTCGCTGAGGATCTTGGAGCCAAAGGAGAGTCCTTCGCGCTCCGACATGATCGCCATGCCGTGGTCACCCATCGAGCCCGAGATCAGCACCTTGTCGCCCGGTTTCGCGAGACGTCCGGAAACGTGAATCCCCGGAATCACTTCACCGAAACCGGTGGTCGTGATGTAGAGACCGTCGCCGTGTCCCTTTTCAACCACCTTCGTGTCACCGGTCACGATCTGCACGCCCGCCTCATGAGCGGTACGGGCCATCGATTCGATGATCTTTTCAAGCTTCGCGATTTCGAAACCTTCTTCGAGCACGAAGCAGGCCGCGATGTAGAGAGGTTTCGCGCCGCACATGGCGACGTCATTCACCGTACCGGCAATAGCGAGGGATCCGATATCGCCGCCCGGGAAGAAGAGCGGACGGATCACGTGAGCGTCACAGGAAACGACCGGGGTTCCCTTGATTTCCGGGAGGAACGCGCCATCGTGTCCCTCATCGAGAATCGGGTTCGAGAAGTACTTGCCGAACACCTGAGTGATCAGCTGAGCCGTTGCCCGGCCGCCGGCGCCGTGCGTGAGATCAATGATCCCGTGCTTCACGTCGATCGGAGTTGAGAAATAACGTCTTTTTTCTTCCGCCATAGCTGTCCTTTTTATTTTTAATCTTCGAATACCGGAAGGCTCTTACTTGCGAAGCCGGCCGTAGCTGTAATAAGCCGCGCAGGCACCTTCGCTCGAAACCATGCAGGAGCCGAGCGGATGAGCCGGCGTGCAGGCCTTGCCGAACGCCTTGCATTCAAACGGTTCCTTCTCGCCTCGGAGAATAGCGCCGCACTGGCAGGCCTTATTGTCGGGCACATGGTGCTCTACGAGGCCAAAGCGGGTTTCGGCATCGAATTCAGCGAACTCAGGCGAGAGCTTCAGAGCGGACTTCGGAACCGGGCCGAGACCGCGCCACTCAAAGGAGTCGCGGAGCGAGAAGACGCGGGCCATCAGATCGATTGCGCGGCGGTTGCCTTCCGGTACCACGGCTCGGGTGAATTCATTCTCCACCTCATGGCGGCCTTCGTTCACCTGCTTCACCAGCATCAGAATCGTCATCAGCATGTCGAGCGGCTCAAAGCCGCAGATCACGACAGGCATTTTCCACTTCTCGGCGAACTGCGCGTAGGGCTCGGAGCCAATCACGACAGAAACGTGAGCCGGGCCGACAAGACCGTCGAGCACCGGGGCGTCAGCGCGCTTCGGAGCGGTGAGAAGAATGTGTTCCATCGCGGAAGGCGTGAGCACGTGGCAGCAGATCACGGAGAAATTCTTGATCTGCTCCTTCTTCGCTTCCAGCAGGCAGAGCGCCGTCGGAGGCGTTGTTGTTTCAAAGCCGATCGCGAAGAACACCACCTGGCGGTCCGGATTGTCGCGCGCGATCTGCAGCGCGTCCATCGGCGAATAGACCATGCGGACGTCCGCGCCTTCAGCCTTCGCCTTGAAGAGCGACTTGCCGCCGGAGGCCGGAACGCGGAGAGTATCCGCGTACGTGCAGAGGATGGCGTTATGCTTCAGCGCGCATTCCATCGCCATATCGATACGGCCGATCGGAAGCACGCAGACCGGGCATCCCGGTCCGTGAATCATATGGACGTTCTTCGGCAGGATATCCGTGAGACCCCAGCGGGCGAGCACATGCGTGTGACCGCCGCAGAACTCCATGAAACGGTACTCACGGTTAGGATCCACCGTGGCGGCGAGCTCCGCCGCAATACCCTTGGCCTGTTCGGAATCGCGGTATTCAGTGACGAACTTCATGCTGCGGCTCCTGCAGCGGCAGCCGAACGGGCGCCGGACTGGGCAACTTCAGCAAGAACCTTGAGCGTGGCCTCGGCCTGCGCTTCATCGATCTTCTGAAGCGCGAAACCCACGTGGATCACGACCCAGTCGCCAGGCTGAGGATCCTCGATGAGACTGATGTTGATGTTCTTCTGAATGCCGCCGAGGTCAGCGATGGACTCATCGGCGCTCAGAATCTTTTCGAGTTTTCCAGGAACTGCCAAGCACATATCATTGGTCCTTAAGTTAAAAAATCGTTTACGGAGAGACACGGTCTCCGCCGTCCAGAGCGCCTTCACGGCGCGCGAGAGCGGCGAGCCACGCCTGACCGAGAGCGACGCCTCCATCGCCAGGAGGCACAGCCGATGAGAGGAGCGGATGGATCCCAGCGCGGCCGAGGAGGCTGATAAGCCGGACGGTCATCCGGCGGTTCAAGAAGCAGCCGCCGGCAAGACAGAGCGGCAGATCCGCTTCATCCGGTCCGGTGAGCTGCAGAATCCAGTCAGAAAGCGCGCGGGCGACGCCCTCATGGAAATCCGCGGACGCCTGTGAAACAGCATCCGGTTCATGCGGGGTGTCAGCGAGCATCGCCATCAGGGGAAGAAGGGAAAGCGAGCCGTCGGGCAGGATTTCCCAGAGTTTTCCGAATTCGCGCGGTGTCTTCCCTTCGGCCGCGGATTCGAGCCGCATGGCGGCTGTCGCTTCATCATGCTGCGTGAGGCAGAGTCCGAGAAGCGCGGACGCTGCGTCAAACCACCGCCCCATGGCGGTGGTGACACCGGAGAGCCTGGGGTTGGCAATGACCTTCCGGATCATGCCTGAGTTCGGTTTTTCGCGGAACCGCTCCGCGATTTCGTCTCCCCGTCCCAGAGCTTCGAGAACAGAGGAAGCCATGCGCCAGGGTTCACGCGCCGCGCGGTCGCCGCCGGGAAGCGGGATCGCGAGAAGATGCGCTTCGCGTGTGAAGCCTGCGGGCGTGAGATGGAGCATTTCGCCGCCCCAGGCTTTGCCGTCGGTGCCGAGACCCACGCCGTCAAGCGCGATGCCGCGGGCGGATCCCGTGATGCCGTATTCCGCCATCACGGCGCCGATATGGGCCCGGTGATGCTGCACGGCATAGGCAGGGATCCCGCGATCAAGCTCAATCCGGTGAGCGAGACGCGTGGAGAAGAAGTCCGGATGCAGGTCATGCGCCACCAGTTCGGGCGTGATTTCAAGCACCGCTTCGAGATGCTTCACTGCAAGTTCGAGCGCCTCACAGGAACTGGCGTTCCCGAGGTCGCCGATATGCTGCGAGAGGAAGGCTTCGCCGCCGCGGGTCAGACAGGCTGTGACTTTAAGTCCCGGTCCGGTAGCGAGAACCGAAGGAGAGTCAAAGGCAAGCGGCACCGCTTCCGGTGTATAGCCGCGGGCGCGGCGCACCATGCGGGGCTTATCCGCCACGACCCGGACAACCGAGTCATCGCAGCGGACCAGAATCTCGCGGTTATTCGCGAGAATGAAGTCGGCAATGCCGCCGAGACGCTGCAGCGCTTCATCGTTTCCGATCACAAGCGGTTCTCCGCCCGGATTCGCGCTCGTCATCACGAGTGTCCAGGGGAGCACGCGGCTGTCAAGCCATTCAACGCCATCCGGACGTCCGGCAGCCTCATGGAAGAGGAGCAGATGCACGGGCGTATAGGGGAGCATCACGCCGAGTTCAGTGAGCCCTGGGGCAACGCCCTCGAGTTCAGCGTCGCAGAGCGGTGTCTTTTTGGCGAGAACAATCGGGCGCGCGATGGATTCAAGGGTTTTGCGCTCAAGGTCTGAAAGCGTGACAAGCCGGGAAGCGGACACCGTATTGGCGCACATCACGGCAAGCGGTTTTTCGTCGCGGCGCTTCCGGGCGCGGAGCAGATGAACCGCTTCAGCGTTTGCCGCGTCGCAGACAAGGTGGAAGCCGCCGAGCCCCTTCACCGCGAGGATGCGGCCTTCCTTCAGGAGTTTCACTGCGTCGCGGATGGGATCATCCGTTTCGACGGTTTCGCCTGTATTTTTCCAGAGCATGAGCTTCGGACCGCAGACAGGGCAGGCGTTCGGCTGAGCGTGGAAACGCCGGTCGAGCGGATCGCGGTACTCCTTCAGGCACTCGGGGCACATCTTGAAGGGTGCCATCGAGGTCTGCGGGCGGTCGTAAGGCAGATGCCGGGTGATGGTGAAGCGGGGGCCGCAGTGCGTGCAGTTGGTGAACGCGTAGCGGTAGCGGCGGTTGCCGGGCGTGAACATATCGCGCTCGCATTCGCGGCAGGTCGCCGCGTCAGGCGTGATCGCGGTGGTGACGTGCCCCGCCTCGCTCTCATGAATGGTGAAGGACGGATCGCCCTTCAGGGGAATTTCGCGGCTCAGAACCGTATCGATTCTGGCGAGCGGGGGTTTGGCAGCACGGAGTACCGCTTCAAACCCCAGAACGGCTTCTCTCTCCCCCTCGATTTCTATACCGACGCCGGCTGCGTCATTGAAGACGAAACCGGTCAGATGGCGTTCAAGCGCGACCCGGTAAACGGTGGGCCGGAAACCGACTCCCTGTACAAGACCGGTTACGCGGACAAGCTGTCGGATCATCTGCGGTGTTTCTGGCATGAGAAATCGACCTGATAGTGGAGAGAAAAGCTTATGTCGACAATCAGAGAGTGGCGAGGGTGAGCTCGGTTTCGAGCCACTTCATCCACTTATCCATGCCGTCACCCTTCGTGGCGGAAACACGGAGACAGCGGATCTTCGGGTTCACGCGGCGGGCGTATTCTTCGCACTTATCGATATCGAAGTTCACGTAGGGCAGCAGATCGATCTTATTGATCAGCATCAGGTCAGCCGCCTGGAACATATCCGGGTACTTGAGAGGCTTGTCAGCACCTTCAGTTACCGAAATCACGACCACCTTGTGGGCTTCGCCGAGATCGAATTCAGCCGGGCAGACGAGGTTGCCAACGTTTTCAATCAGAACAGCGCTGCCGTCCTTCGGTTCAAGGTGATGAAGCGCCTCGTGCACCATGGCGGCGTCGAGGTGGCAGCCCTTGCCCGTGTTGATCTGAATGGACTTCGCGCCGGCGGAGCGGATACGGTCAGCGTCGTTCGCCGTTTCCTGATCGCCCTCGATCACAGAAATCGGCAGTTTTTCGGGGTCAGCGCGGCGGATCGTTTCGGAGAGCAGCTCAGTCTTTCCGGATCCGGGGCTCGAAACGAAGTTCAGAGCGAGGATGTGATGCTCAGCAAAGAAGGCGCGGTTTCCGGCGGCAACAGCGTTGTTGCGGGAAAGGATGTCTTCTTCGACGGAGATCGTGGACTCGTGAGAGTGGTCGTGCTCATGGGTATGGGCATGTTCATGATCGTGCGTGTGGGCATGATCATGGTCATGATCGTGATGATGATCATGCTCGTGCTCGTGTTCTCCGGCGTGAATCGTCACGTTGCCGTTTCCATCCGTATGGGAATGCATATGGGAATGATCACCACCGCAGCCGCAGGTTGCACACATAGCGTTTGACTCCTTTAAGTTTAGAAAATCAGTTTATTTCTATTTGTAAATGGAAGTGAGGCTATCAGGAAGCGGACGTATCCGAATCCTCAGGGGTTGACGCCTTGATATCAACGACCCGCATGTCGCGGCCCCCGGAAACAACCACCTGATAACCGCCGCAGATTGGGCAGGCGTCACCGAACCGGTGATACGGGACATCTTTCTGGCAGGTCATGCACCAGGCGCGTCCCTCCGGCCGGTCAATCACGAGCTTCGCGTTATTCGCGACCGTGCCTTTTTTCACTGATTCAAAGGCAAAGGCAAGGGCCTCAATTTCAACATTGGAAAGTTCACCGACCGCAACGCGGACTTCAGAGACCGCGGTGGCGTGGGCACCTTCCGCGGCGCGTTCGACAACGTCAATCACGCCCTCAGCGAGTGAGACTTCATGCATTGGCAGACTCCGTTTCAATTCTGAAGGGGACGCAGGCGTCGAACTGCCGGACAACCAGTTCCGCGCGGGTGCGCCATGAATCCCAGTTGGTAACCCCAAGACGGGACAGCGCCTGTTCAGCGGCTCCGCCAGGAGCGAAATTCCATTCGGTCGGAGCGACGATCGTTGATTCGATCATCTTTCCGTTTTCAATTCTCAGTCGATGAATCAGGGTACCCCGGGCGGTCTCAACGAAGCCGATCCCGACTCCCGGTTCAGGGCTGAATCCGGAAACAAGCTTCTCCGGTTCTTCAAATGACTGCATCCAGGAGCCAAGCTCGAGAAGCCTCGCGTAGAAGTAGAGGAATGTGCCCGCTCCGTTCGCAAGATACTCGGGCATCAGCGCCGGAGACTCATAGCGGCGGCCAAGAGCCGAAGTCTGCGCGGATCCAAGCGTGAGGGACGGTGCCGTGCAGAAACCTTCCTGCGTCAGATGAGCCGCGAGATCCTTCCTCACAGCAGCGCTTGCGGTGCTGAGCGCCGGAACGCTGCTTCGGCCGAGCTCGCGGGGAAGACTGAGCAGATAGGAGAAGACCGGACGGAGAACGGTACTCCTTGAGTCGATCCAGGCTTCCATCTGATCCGTCGGACGCCAGCTGCCGAGTGTCGGAACATCTTCTGTCTGATAGAGCAGTTCGTCCGCGCAGTCAGCGACATCCTTCCGCAGAGCCTCCAGTTCTTTCTTGGAAAGCCGGGAAACACCGGTTACGCGGGTGCGGAGACGGCCGATCAGTTTCGCGTCGCTCCGGGACTCGATATCGAGAGAGCGGGGCAGCTCAAACGCGAGGCAGCGCAGGTGCTCAATCATGGCTTCCAGCTGAACGCCGGCGGCCCAGTTTTCAAGCTCCTCAGCCGAAGGAGCCCCCTCAGCATAGGCCCGGGCAGCTCTCCACGCGGTCGACTGAGCAACCGGGCAGAGGGTGTAAAGCATGGAGATGAGGCTCGGGATCGACTCGTCAGCCTGACGGCCTTCAAGCAGCTTCGACACCATCGGGCCGCGGGTGCTCCGGGTTCTCGCGCTGACAGGAACGCCGTCCTTGGTGTCGACTGTTACGATGATGGCTCCGAAATCAGGCAGCGCACCCTTCATAGTTTCTCCTTGCCGGAAGCGGCCTCGGCACGATCCTTGGCTGCATCAACTGTCTTCGTGAAGATCTCACGGCGGGACATCGGGGTCTTCGTGTCGATCAGAGGGGCCTGAGGTTCAGGATCCGGAGCCTTCGCCGGCGTGAGAGGAATTGCTCCCTCATCCGGGTCCGGCTCTTTGTAGCCCTCTTTCGGCGGATTCAGCATCGTGTCGAGCGAAATCCGGGCGACAGCCTCACCTGTCGCCTGATCACCGATCTCCCATGTCGGGGAGAGGAGCGAGCAGCTCTGATAGCCGCCCAGGTCAGGGTCGAGAACGCCCATGAAGCTGAAGTCACCGCCCGGGAGTTCAACACTGCCGATCTTCGTTTCCGGAATGGCTTTCCAGGTAGCGGGGTCTCCGCACGCGCGGATCACGAGAATCGACCACGGCGTGACAATGCCGCCTACCCACTGCCCATCGACCTTACGGAATGGGACAGAAGAGACGTGCAGCTTCGGATTGAGAATCGGAACCCCTTTCATGCGGGTGTTCGCGATACGCTCGAATCCAGCCCGGAAGAAAGCCTCCGGACTGTCACGGAAAACACGGGTTTTGATTTTCGGCAGAGACCTCTTCTGAGGCGATTCACTCGTCATCCTAGACCTCCTCATCATCGTCAAGAACGATGAACGAATGGTGAGGACAGCCGCAGGCGGGGCAGTCGTAATTGTCCGGGATCTCAGCAAAAGGAGTTCCGGGAGGCACCTGCCACTCCGCGCATCCCTCCGCAGGATCGTATACGAAACCGCACACCTTGCACTGCATGCGGGTCTCAGGCTTGATACGGCTCGCCTCAAGCGTCTTAAGAACGCTCAGCGGGTCATTCGTCAACATTCCGGACATGATTCTCTCCTCAATTCAAACGGATGGAATTACAGCGCGCCGCGGGACAGATCGAGTTCAACCCACTCGATGAGATCGTCCATCTTCTTGATGGCGCCCGGGAGGTCTTCCGCGGTGCTCGGAATTTCAGGAGGAAGCGGCGTTGCTTCAACCTGATCGAGCAGTTCCTTTCCGGCCTTGTTCAGAATGCGGCTGCGCCACAGACCGCGGACTGAAGTCTGACGGATTGTGCTCTTCGCGAAGCCCTGCATCTGAACTTCGATCGTGCCTTCGCCCAGAACCTTATTGATATAGTCCTTGTCATTGGGGGAAAGAGGCTGGCGGGTCAGTTCAACAGCCACCGGGACCATCGTCGGATCAAAATGATCGAAGTCAACGTCCTTCGCGGCGGCATTCAGCTCGGAAATGATCGCAGGCGCAGCGAAAAGTCCCTCCGGCTTCTCAGCCGGCTCTTCAATCTGATCCTTCATGTCACGGGCAGCGTAGGTAAGAACGACGTCGGGAATGTAGGCGACAACGAGCAGATCCTGCTGGCCGATCAGCATGCGCCAGATGGTCGGGACATTTGTCTCTTCCATACGGATCTGGCCTCCGCCCATCGTGATGCGGATTTCCCCCTTGGAAAGTGTGTCAAAGAGGAACTTCTTGAAGGGATCGTCCTTCTGACCCAGATCCGTTACTGAGTGAAGGCGGCCGCCTTCTTTCTGGGTCTTCACCAGCAGGTCGCGGGTTTCGCGGAGCCAGTTCAGGGTCTCGCGGGCAGCAGCGAGCCTTTCCTCAGAGGTGGAGTCCTTCTTGGCCTCGCGGGCAGCGGCGAGGATGCTATCAGCAGAAATAGGAGCTGTCATGTCTGTCAGTAGATTAATGAAAGGGGTTCGTCAGTTGGCCTGGATCGAGATCGTGCGGCGGGCAGGAGCCGTACGGCCGCCGATTTCAGCGAGACCGCTGATGTATTCATTCCAGTTCTTAAGGCCCTGGAGGCCGCCGAGCCACTCACCGTCGCGGTAGAAACCGACAGCAGGGAGACGCGTCAGGCCGAGACGGCTCGCGATGGCGCGGCCCACGGCAGGGGCAGTGAAGCCCTTTGCGGCAATGTGATCCTGGAACACTTTCGCGACTTCAGGAGCGATCACTGCCATGTCAATCGTTTCCTTGAAAGTGGTCGGGTTATCCGCGAAGAAAATGAGAACGAGTCCCTTGGCGGACTTGAACTCTTCCAGGTTTTCCTCGTTCACTCGGACGAAGCCTTCTTTCCCCCAAAGCCGGTTGAAGATCGGATGATCGTCAACGTTGACGATAGTCATCTCGCGGGTCGGGTCATTCAGTTTTGACGGCATGGTCTCTTATCCTTTGTTTTTCTGAATTACTGCTTGTTAACCTTAACCTGAGCTTTCAGGAAGTCGGGAAGTTCGCCCGTGTGTGCCGTGATATCGGCAAAGGCGTCATCAAGCTGGCTCTGCGTGGCGGTACCACTCATCACGTCAGACAGCGCAATGAGGGCAGTGCGCATTTTGATCGCCTCATCCTCTGTCATGCGGCGCTGGGAGGCACCCTGGAATACCAGAAGCCACTCGCCAGGGGTAGCAAGTCCCGTAAGTTCCGTGTTGACGGTCTCGGTCTTTTCACCGGAATCACAGACCGCGGAGAAATTATCGGAAACTGAAACGACCTTCATCGGAATCGCAATGCACATGGTTTTCACTCCTTTTCAGAGATCGGGTTTCCATTCTGATCTCTTTTCACGAAGTACCGGAGGTCTGCATAACGGCAGGCTTCTTCTTCCGACGGACGTCCTTCTTCATAAGGCTTACGCTCAAGACAGGTCTCGGTAAGCGCCTCGGCTTTTTCTCCTGGAGTACGGGGCTCGATCTTGAATCCCCATTCCTTCAGCTGCTTCGCAGCCTCTTTCACCATGCCGGGGACGGCAGCGCTTACTGCGGGAGTAAGGGAACCACCGTAATCCTCGAGATCGCCCGGCTGGCAGCCAAGCACAACAATTTCATCTGGGTAACGGCCGAGGAGTTTCGCGACTGCGAAGAGGTCATTCAGACCCTCCTGGTGCGCGCTCATCTTGGTGTTCAGCCACGGGTTGATATCCTCTTTTTTCAGAACCTTGCAGGTGCCGGGGAGATCGTTGAATTCGCAGGCATCGAAAATAATGATCTTCGAGCAGTTCTCAATGTACTCGGAGAGATAAAAACCAAGCGTACCGCCGTCCAGCACCAGAACATCTTCAGGACACTTCCAGGCTTCGTTGAATGCTTCTACCGCCCGGACGCCGAATCCCTCATCTGCCCACAGGATATTGCCGATGCCCAGAACAACCACGGGGTATTTTTTATTACTGTCTGACATGTGTCTAACCACTCCCTGATGGAACACGAATATTAGCCATCACAAATGTGCGGGAGTGAGGTTAGCAAAAAAAAAAGACCGGAACCACCACCAAGGGGGGGAAGTTCCGGTCTATATCCCTATTCCTATGTACTACCCCCTATCCAAAGGGATAGTACGAAAGGATGTGAGGATTACTTCGCGTGCTTGAACATGCGGAGTCCATTCGTGATGGCGGACATTTCCGTTGCGCCGCCCATGATGTCCTCGCGGGCAGCCATGTAGAAATGGGCCACCATGAAGAGCGTGAAGACATACATCAGAGCGTGATGGAACGTGCGGACTGCCTGAGCGTTATCGCCGAAGAGAGCGAACACCCAGCCGGTCATGATATCCCAGCCAGAGCCGGCGCCGTAAGGCTGTCCATAAAGTGCAAGGCCCGTGATGATGATGCAGAAGGAACCGAGCACGAAGAAGCCGAACATGGCGGTAGCAGCGAGCGGGTTATGCGCCGCGTACTCCGGAGACGTCTTCTTGATGAACAGATAATACAGAGCCTGATCCCAGATGCCTTTCAGGAACTTAAAGGACCAGAAAGGCGGCAGGAAGATCTGATGAGCGTAACGGTTGCCCATGAACGCCCAGAAAATACGGTAGACAAACAGACCAGTGAAGCAGATGCCCGCGATGAAGTGAATCATACGGATATCAGCGAACTGGAACGTCGCCCAGGTATTTCCCAGATTGGCATCCAGAGGACGCCCGATCAGGTAACCGGTGACGATCATCGTAAACATCGTGACGACCATGAGCCAGTGCCAGACACGTACCGGAGCTTCCCAGACGTAAATCGGGCGCTTATCGCCATCACTCAAGTCTACTTCGTAAGTAACCTTATCAATTTTCATGAGGTTCCTCCTTACTCGGATTCGACCTTCGTAATTTCTTTGCCCTCAGGGTCGAAAAGATGAGAAGCGCAGGCGAGGCACGGGTCGAAGGAGTGGATCGTACGAAGGATCTCGAGCGGCTTCTTCGGATCGATGATCGGAGTGCCGAGCAGAGAGGCTTCGAACGCGCCGTGCTGACCATTGGCGTCACGCGGGCAGGCGTTCCAGGTGGTCGGAACCACAGCCTGCCAGTTGGCGATCTTGCCGTCCTTAATGACGCACCAGTGGCTCAGAGCGCCACGAGGAGCTTCGCAGAGGCCGACGCCCTTGCATTCCTTCGGCCAGGTCGACGGATCCCACTTCTCCATGTTGGCAGCCACTTCATCGCCGCCCTTGATGTTGGCGGTGAGGTCGTCAACGTACTTCACCATCAGGTCAGCAGCCACGACCGCGTCGATAGCGCGGGCAGCCGTACGGCCGAGGGTGGAGAACACGGCTTCGAGCGGAAGGTTCATTTCCTTCAGCAGAGCGTCAACCGGCTCCTTGTAGACTTCCTTGCCGAGAGCGTAGCCGATCACGACACGGGCGAGCGGGCCGACTTCCATCGTGTGACCCTTCCACTTCGGGGTCTTGATCCAGGAGTACTTGCCGTCACCGCCGAGCCAGCTGAACTTGGTCTTCGTGCCGACAGAGCCCTTCGGGAGCTCGAAGTGCGGAACGGTCTCACCGTCAAACGGATAGAGGCCGACGTCCTTCTGATCGCCCTTGTCATAGGTGAACCAGGAGTGATCAACGAATTCCTGAATTTCCTTCGGATCGTTCGGGTTGACCGGATGAACTTCCTTCAGGTTGCCGTCAACGATAGCGCCGCCCGGCATCACGAGGTTGTCATTGCTCCAGTCGTTCGGACGGACAGGGAATTCGCCGAAGGAGAGCAGGTTCTTGGAGCTGATGCCGCCGCCATACTTGAACCACTCGGGGTAGAAGGAAGCGATGGCCTTGACGTCCGGCACGTAGACATTCTTCACGAAGTCGACGGTGTACTTGGCGATATCGCGCATGTAGTTCATCGTCACTTCATTGATCATGTCGCCGGCTGCGCCGGTGCCATTCATGTTGATCGGGCAGGGAACGCCGCCGACCAGGTAGTTCGGGTGCGGGTTCTTGCCGCCGAGAATCGTGTGGATCTTAACGATTTCGCGCTGGAAGTCGAGAGCTTCCAGGTAGTGAGCCGTCGCGAGCAGGTTAACCGCGGGCGGCAGCTTCATGGCGGGGTGACCCCAGTAGCCGTTCTTGAAGATGGACAGCTGGCCGCCGGCAACGGAGGCCTTCAGCTGGCGCTGAATATCGGCGAAGTAGCCGGCGCCGTTCAGTTCATGCGTCGGGGAGATCTTCGCTTCGATAGCAGCGGCTTCGCGCGGATCCGCATTCAGAGCGCTGATAACGTCAACCCAGTCCAGAGCGTGGAGCTGATAGAAGTGGGTCACGTGGTCCTGAACGAACAGCACAGCGTTCATCAGGTTACGGATGATGTTGGCGTTGGCCGGGATCTTGATGCCGATAGCACCTTCCACAGCGCGGACAGCAGCCAGAGCGTGAATGCCGGTGCAGACGCCGCAGATACGTTCCGTGAAGGCCCAGGCGTCGCGGGGATCGCGGCCCTTCAGAATCACTTCAATGCCGCGCCACATCGTGCCGGTGGACCAGGCGTCGGCAATCTTGCCGTCAGCGCCCAGAACGGCCTGCATGCGCATATGACCCTCAATTCTGGTCAGCGGGTCAACGACGATACGGGTTTCACTCATGACGATCCTCTCCGATATGCTTGTTATTGGTCTTCGAGCGTGCCTGGACAACAGCGCTGGCCGCGATATGGGCGGCAGCGGCGACGCCGACAACGGCCATCACACCAAGGCCGACCTTGTCAACGGTCGCTTCAACACCACCCCAGCCCGGAGGCAGAACAGTGGTTTCGTGATCATAGAAGGAGCCCTTGTCGAAGAAGTCGGCTTCGGCGCAGCCAATGCAGCCGTGACCAGACTGAACCGGCCAGGACAGGCCTTCGTTCCAGCGGATGGTGGAGCAGGGGGAGTACGTGACCGGGCCCTTGCAGCCAACCTTGTACAGGCAGTAGCCGAGCTTCGCGCCTTCGTCATCGAAATGTTCGACGAACTGACCGGCATCGAAGTGACCGCGGCGATAGCACTTGTCGTGAATACGCTGGCCATAGAACATCTTCGGACGGCCCTGACGGTCGAGCGGGGGCAGACGGTCATAGGTGAGGATGTAGGTGAGAACGCCAGTCATCACTTCGGCGATCGGGGGGCAGCCCGGGACCATAACGATCGGCTTGTCCTTGATCACTTCGTTGATCGGCACAGCGTGGGTCGGGTTCGGCTTGGCAGCCTGGACGCAGCCCCAGGAGGCGCAGGAGCCCCAGCTGATCACAGCCTTGGCGCCAGCAGCAACGTGCTGGATCTTGTTCTTGAAGATTTCACCGCCAGGGATGCAGAACGTGCCGTCGCCGGCGAGAGGCACATTGCCTTCGACCGCGAGGATGTACTGACCCTTGTACTTCGTAATGGTGTCTTCGAGAGCCGCTTCAGCCTGTTCACCGGCAGCTGCCATGATGGTGTCGTCGTAGTCGAGCGAAACCATGGAGAGGACGATGTCCTTGGCGATCGGGTGATAAGAACGGATGAAGGATTCGGTGCAGCAGGTGCACTCAAGACCGTGAAGCCAGACCACCGGAACGCGGGGTTTGGTCTGCATCGCGGTAGCGATATCCTTGGCGCCGGCGCTGCCGAGGCCGAGGCTGGCAGCGGTGAGGGAGCAGAACTGCAGGAAGCTCCTGCGGCTTACACCCTGACGGCGAAGGGCCTCGTATTGTGTTTCAGCCATAGCTATCTCCTATAGAAGCTTTGCGGTTTCCAGATGAAGCAGAGGAAGCCGTTTAGCCACTTTATTTGACGTTTGTTATTGGTAAAACTGTGACTAACGGAAAAAATCCTGCCTCAGTTTTTTGCTTCACCGTAAATTTAAGAAGTGCGGGCCGAATTGGGAATACTTTTTTAAAAACGCATTAGGTTTAAGGCTAAACCCTTGTGTAAATATTTACAGTATCTTGTAGTTTATGAAAATATATCCATATATGGGTAATAATTTGATCTGTATCAGCTATATTCGGTTATAAGTCGAATTATTTTGCGGATGGCGAAAAATAAGGGATTAGTCGGTATTAAGGGTATGTACCTACCAGAAAAAGAGCAGACCTAAAGACCCAATGCGAAGGAAGGGGGAAGGAAAGAATCCTTAAGCAAGGCTTAAGCGCAGATTCCTAGACTCCCGATAGCGTTTTTTGAGGAGGGGAGAATTGCGCCCGAAAAAAGCCCCCTCTCTTATAGCCGGTTCCGCCGGCTGACGCCAGGTTCTATTTATTTACTGACTTAATCATTTCTGCCTTCCAGCCATGAATCAGGATTCTGACCATCAGAAGGCCCCGGCAGCTTCGCTGAGGGCTGAGGGAATCACCTGCGTGAGAGGCGAACGGTGCCTCTATGAAGGACTCTGCTTTGAGGCAGAGCCCGGTGCCGTGCTGCGCCTTGCCGGTCCTAACGGAGCGGGAAAAACCACACTGATGCGGATTGTGGCCGGGCTTCTTACGCCGACCGAGGGCAAGATTTTCTGGGGCGGACGGGATACCAAAGAGTTAGGAGGAGACTTCCGGGCGGATCTCCTCTATATAGGACACCTGAACGGAGTGAAGGAAGAGCTCACGTGTCTCGAGAATCTCCGCACCAACGCGACGCTTTTCGGCCGCGAGGCATCCCGCGAGGCGTGCCTCGATGCGCTGAAACAGGTTGGTCTCCGGGGATTTGAGGAAGAACCCGTTCGGTTCCTTTCCCAGGGGCAGCATCGGCGCGCGTCACTCTCACGGCTTTATCTTTCGGAAGACATTCCGCTCTGGATCCTCGATGAACCGTTCACGGCTCTCGATGTGAAGGGCGTTGCCTCACTCTGCCGCCTGATTGAGCGGCATGCGGCTTCAGGCGGTATCACCCTGATGACAACGCATCAGGAATCGGGGCTCAGCACGCCGGGATACCGCGAGCTTGATGTCTCTGACTTTTCTCCGGCCCGCCGCCGGGCCCGCAGGAATCCGGAGGTGACCCATGCTTAAGCTTTTCCGCGTGATGGTCCGCCGGGATCTGCTTCTTGCTTATCGGCAGAAATCTGACGTCCTGCAGACAGTGTTTTTCTTCCTGGTGGTAATTACGCTTGTGCCGCTTGGTGTCGGAGCAGAGACGGAACTCCTTCGCAGCATGGCTCCGGGCATTGTCTGGGTGGCCGCGCTTCTCGCGGCACTCCTCTCGCTGCCGCGGCTCTTCGCGCATGACTTTGCTGACGGCACGCTTGAGCAGATGGTTCTCTCTCCTGACCCGCTCCCCGTGATTGTTCTCGCGAAGGCATTCGCGCACTGGCTTACGACCGGCGTGCCGATCACCGTTTTCGCGTCGCTTGCCGCCGTGATGTTTGATCTGAAGGCGGAAGTGGCCGCCGTCCTTGTTTTCTCGCTTCTCATCGGCACTCCGGTGCTTTCGC
Organism: Dakarella massiliensis; assembly: GCF_001182045.1. GTDB lineage: Bacteria > Pseudomonadota > Gammaproteobacteria > Burkholderiales > Burkholderiaceae_F > Mesosutterella > Mesosutterella massiliensis. The sequence continues at coordinate 160,791 of NZ_CVTY01000004.1, forward strand.
TTCTTGGAAGCGTCGGCGCGGCGCTCACGCTTGGGCTCCGGTCGGGCGGTGTGCTCACATCACTTCTTGTTCTGCCGCTTTATATCCCGGTGCTTATTTTCGGTGCCGGTGCGGCGGGAGCGGTGGCGGTTGCGGTTTCCCCCGCGGCCTATCTGCTGATTACCGGGGCGCTTTCGCTTTTTGCTCTCGCGATTGCCCCATGGGGCAGCGCGGCGGCTTTGAGAATCGCGCTCGAATAACAGCTCGGGATGATGCGGCGGTTCTCCGCCCTTTTATCCCGGAAAAATAAAAAAGCATCTGTCTATATATAGAGACTTCAGTCTGGAACAGCAGCTATGAGTTTTCCAAATTTTTCGGATCCACAGTGGTTTTATGAAACCTCGCGGCCGATCGTGATCGGCTGCTACATCGTGGCCTTTGTCCTTGCCGTGATAGGCATCTACATGGGCTTCTTTGTCACTCCGATCGATTACCGCCAGGGCAATTCCTACCGCATCATCTTCATTCACATTCCGTGCGCCTGGATGAGCCTCTTCACGTACCTCATGATGGCCTTCTATACGATCTGGGCGCTGGTCACGAAGTCGAAGATGGCCCCGGTATTTGCGGTCGCGATGGCGCCTACCGGCGCGATCATGGGCTTTATTGCACTCTTCACGGGATCCATGTGGGGCCGTCCCACCTGGGGCACGTATTGGGTGTGGGACGCACGCCTCACCAGCATGCTGATTCTTTTCTTCCTTTATCTCGGTTACATCGCCCTTCATACAGCGTTTGACGACTGGAGAAAGGCAGACCGGGCCGCCGCGGTGATTGCGATTGTCGGCGCGCTCAACGTTCCGATTATTTATTTTTCCGTCCGCTGGTGGAACACCCTGCATCAGGGCGCGTCCATTACGACGCACGGCACCTCGATGGAAACCACGATGTTCTACACCGTGCTCACCATGGTGGCCGCGATGTGGATCTACTGCACGGGGGCGATCGTGCGGCGCGCTAGGACAGTGGTCCTTGAACGCTATCGCCGCGAACCCTGGGCTCGCGCAGCTGCTGCCAAGGAGGCTTGATTATGCATTGGGAAAGCGCATCGGCATTCTTCGCCATGGGCGGGCACGGCTTCTGGGTCTGGATGGCCTGGGGTATGGCGCTCGCCGCTGTGATTTTTGAAAACATTTTCCAGTCAGTCCGCCGCAAGGCGGCACTTGACGCCATCCGGCGCATTGAACGCGCTGAAAAGCAATCCGAGCAGGTATCGGACGAGGAGTAGAAACATGGCCAGAAACGTATCCAGAAAAAAGGTTCTGATTCTTGGAGGTATCGCTTTTGCGGTCATTGTGGGCGCGGGCGCGCTCATCTACTCGGCTATGTCCGAGAACGTGGTGTTCTTCTATTCACCGACTCAGGTAGCCGCCGGCGAAGCGCCGCATGACCACACGTTCCGTGTGGGCGGCATGGTGAAGAAGGGCACCGTGGCCACGTCAGGTGACGGTGTCACAACGAGTTTCACGGTGACAGATGACAACAAGGACGTGCCGTGCATTTACAATGGCGCGCTTCCTGACCTGTTCGCCGAGAACACCGGTGTTGTGGCTCAGGGCAAGCTGAACGCTTCAGGCACGTTTGTTGCCACTGAAGTGCTCGCGAAGCATGACGAAAAGTACATGCCGCCGGAAGCCGCCAAGGCAATGGAAGACGCAAAGAAGGCGAAAGCCGCCAAGCAGGGTGCGTCGATCTGACGGCGCGGGACCGGCAAAGATTCAATTAAGCAACACAGGCAATAAGGAAACGGAGAAAGTCTCGTGATACCAGAACTCGGACACTTCGCTCTCATGCTGTCGCTCGTCATCTGCCTCGTGCAGGGCGTGCTGCCGCTTGCGGGCTCATTTTTGAAAATCAGGAGCTGGGTCGATCTTGCGCGTCCAGCGGCCGTAGCGAATGCGCTCTTCCTCACAATCGCGTTCGGAATCCTCGCGTGGTGCTTCCTCACGAGTGACTTTACGGTGCTGAACGTGGCGAATAACTCCAATTCGCTGCTCCCGTGGTACTACAAGCTCGCCGCGACGTGGGGATCGCATGAAGGCTCCATCCTCTTCTGGGTGGTGTGCCTCAGCTGGTGGACCTGTGCGGTTGCCTTCTCGGCCCGCTCGATTCCTGAGATTACCCAGGCCCGTGTGATTTCGGTTCTCGGTCTCGTCTCAGTCGGCTTCCTTCTCTTCATCCTGATGACGTCGGATCCGTTTGCCCGCCTCTTCCCGCCGGCACCGGAAGGCGCCGACCTGAATCCGCTTCTGCAGGATCCGGGCATGGTGTTCCATCCGCCGCTTCTCTATCTCGGTTATGTGGGCTTCTCGGTGCCGTTCGCTTTCGCGATCGCGGCGCTCCTCGGCGGCCGTCTCGATATCGCATGGTCCCGCTGGATGCGTCCGTGGACTACGGCGGCCTGGGTTCTTCTCACGCTCGGCATCGCGCTTGGCTCCTTCTGGTCGTACTACGAACTCGGCTGGGGCGGCTGGTGGGCCTGGGACCCCGTGGAAAATTCCTCGTTCCTTCCGTGGCTGACCGGTACGGCGCTCTTCCACTCGCTCGCGGTGACCGAGAAGCGCGGCTGCTTCAAGATCTGGACCGTGTTCCTCGCGATTCTCACCTTCTCGCTTTCGCTGCTCGGAACGTTCCTCGTCCGCTCGGGCGTTCTCACGTCGGTGCACGCTTTCGCGGCTGATCCGTCCCGCGGTCTCTTCATCCTGATTTTCCTCTGCATCGTGATCGGACTTTCGTTCGCGCTCTTCGCCTGGAAGGCGCCTGAAGTGGCTTCCGGCGGAAGCTTTGCGATCGTGTCCCGCGAATCGATGCTCCTTGTGAACAACATTTTCCTCGTGGTGGCAATGAGCGCGGTGCTGCTCGGCACCCTTTACCCGCTGATCCTCGACGCGCTTGGTCTCGGCAAGATCTCGGTCGGAGCCCCGTATTTCGACGCGGTTTTCGCGCCTCTCATGCTCCCTGTGATTTTCCTCATGGCGATCGGACCGCTCGTGCGCTGGAAGGAAGCTGAGCTTGGGAGTCTCGTGAGCCAGATGGCCCCGTCCTTCATTGTGTCTCTCATCGCAGCTGTCGCGATTCCCTTCGCGATGGGGGAATTCAAGGTCTGGCCGGCCGTCGGTTTCTTCCTTGCTTTCTGGGTGCTCTGCTCGATCATTCACGAGATCCGCGTGGGATCCCGCAACGCGAAGACGGTTTCTTCCGGTTTCCTCCGTCATGGCCGCAGCTGGTGGGGTATGCAGCTCGCCCACCTCGGTATCGGTGTCACGGTGTTTGGTATCGCGATGGTAATGGGGTACGAAGCTGAGCGCGATGTCCGTATGGTGCCGGGTGACGTGGTTACGGTCCGTTCTACCACCTTCAAGTTCAATGGCGTCACTGAAGCACGCGGCCCGAACTATCTTTCGAAGAAGGGAGACATCACGCTGATCGAAGGCGGACACGAAATCGGTCATCTCTATCCTGAGAAGCGAGACTACTTCTCAAGCCGCGGCATGCCGATGACGGAAGCCTCCATCCTGCACCGCGTGACGGGCGATGTGTACGTCTCTCTCGGCAATCCGACAGCTGACGGCGGCTGGGTTGTGCGCGCGTACTCGAAGCCCTTTGTGCTCTTTATCTGGGGCGGCACGCTGCTCATGGCGGTCGGCGGTCTGTTCGCGATTACGGACCGCCGCTACTGGAAGAAGGCCGCGAAGCCTGTGGTCGGTGCTGCGGGAGCTAACTGATTATGAAAAAGCTGAAGTATCTTCTGCCGCTTGCGCTCTTTATCGTGCTGGCGGGGTTCCTCGTGAAGGGACTTTATCTGGATCCGCATGAGGTGCCTTCGCCCCTCATCGGGAAACCTGCTCCGGCGTTCCAGCTGCAGGATCTGAATCATCTTGACCGCACGGTGTCGAGTGATGAGCTTAAAGGGAAGGTCTGGCTTCTGAATGTCTGGGCATCCTGGTGCGAAAGCTGCCGGGAAGAGCATCCGTACATCATGCAGCTTGTCCGCAGCGGCGAACTGAAGAATACGGTCGTGGGACTCCAGTACAAGGATAAGGTGGCTCCCGGGCTCGCGTTCCTTACGCAGTACGGCAATCCTTACACCCTGGTGCTTCGGGATCCAGAAGGTCAGACCGGCATCAATTTCGGTGTCTATGGTGTTCCGGAGACCTTCATCATTGATAAGAAGGGCATCATCCGTCACAAGGTGATCGGGCCGATGATGCAGAAGGAATGGGCGAACGACGTGAAGCCGCTCCTTGCGAAACTGGAGGCTGAGTAATGAATCGATTTTTGACCGTACTGTTTGCTTTTGGGACGGCCGTGATCTCAGCGTCAGCCTTGGCAGCGCCCGAGGCGTCTGCAGAGGCGGTTCAGCCTTCCGCGGCCGCTGCTGCTGTGGCTTCTGCTCCTGCCTCGGCGCCGGCTGCTTCGGCAGATGCTCCCCGTATGGAAGCCCATGAGGCGGCTTCTGACGAATTCGATCCGGTAAAGAACAAGCGTCTTCTCGCCATTGCCGAAAAGCTCCGCTGCCTCGTCTGCCAGAACCAGACCATTGCGGAATCGAACGCGGATCTCGCGATCGATCTGCGCCGTCAGGTGCGGGAGCAGATTGCCGAAGGCCGGACTGATGACGAAATCATCAGCTACATGACGGACCGTTATGGTGACTTCGTTCTTTATAAGCCGCCTTTCAAGGCATCGACAGTCATTCTCTGGGTTGGCCCGATCGCGCTTCTCGTGATTGTGCTTGCCTGGTATTTCGTGACTGTGCGTCGCCGCAGAAAGCAGCCTGAAGGCGAGGGAAGACCGCTCACGCAGGCAGAGCGCGAGGAGGCGGAGCGTCTGCTCGGTATCCGTCCGGATGATGAAGATTCCCCGAAGGAGAGCCGCAAATGATGATGGCATTTTTTGTTCTGATCGCCGTGATTTTCTGCGCGGTCGCTGTGGCGATCCTCGGGTTCGGCCTGCGTTCCAAGCGGGTGTCGGGCCGGGCTGAAAGCGAACTCGTGCAGACAAACGTCGAAGCCCTGAAGGCGAGCTACGCGGATCTGAAGGCCGGGCATGACGCGGGAAAGATTTCGGACGATGAGTTCGAGGAAACCCGCGCAGAGCTTGAGCGCCGGGTGCTGGACGAAAGCCGCGCCACGGAGTCGCTCGATAAATCCGATAAGCGTGAGCGTCTGACGACACTCGCCTTTATCGCGGTCTTCATTCCGATCGCAGCTGCGGTGATCTACTGGCGCTTCGGTACCTGGGACGCCATGAATCCGGCGATCGCCGGCATGCAGGCCCAGAATGAGTCGGGCGGTCACTCGATGGCTCAGCTGGATGAACAGCTCGCGAAGCTTGAGAAGAGCCTGCAGGAAAATCCGAAGAACGTGAACGGCTGGATGCTTCTCGCCCGTACAAACGACGCCCTGAAGCGCTTTGATAAAGCGGCTGCCGCTTATGAGAAGCTTTCCGCGCTGGTTGACGGCGAAACGAAGGCTGAGGTTCTTGCCGATTGGGCTGACTGCCTCGCGGCAAAGAATGGCTCGCTTGACGGAAAACCTGAGGAGCTGGTTGACCAGGCTCTGAAGATTTCCCCGAAACTCTGGAAGGCGCTCGCGCTGAAGGGCACCGCCTACTACAACCGAAACCAGTTCAAGGAGGCCGCGGCCACCTGGGAAAAGGTCTTGGCGGATCAGAAGCCGGGGTCTGAGGACTATCAGAGCGTTCTCAACATGGTGAATGACGCCCGTACGAAGGCCGGCATGAAGCCTCTCACGGGGCCGAGTTCCGTTACCCGTGTGGAACCGAGTCCGGTGTCAGAAGCGGCCGGAAGCCAGCGTGTGGTGTCGGTCTCCGGGACCGTGAGCCTTGCGGCTGACCTGAAGGCCGGTCTCTCAGGGAACGAAACTGTATTCATCTTCGCGCGCCCCGTCGAAGGCAGCCGCATGCCGGTTGCTGTGACCCAGGTGAAGGTGTCGGATCTTCCCGCAAAGTTCACGCTGGACTCCAACATGCGGCTTCCGGGCGGCATGGGGGAAATGGAATCCCTGAAGCAGGTGGTTGTCGGTGCCCGCGTGTCGAAAACCGGTAACCTGATGCCGCAGCCAGGGGACCTGGAGGGCGATACACCCGCGGTCGCGGTCGGCAGCTCCAACCTTGTCGTGAAGATCACGAAGAAACTCGCTCAGTAACTTCAGAAGTTTCTTCTGATTCTCTATACCGCTTCCCGGCGCAGTGATGTGCCGGGAAGTTTTTTTAGGCGAGAAGACCGGTTTCAGGCTGTCTTTCTCTGCCGTTCCGCTAAACTTTACTCATTCGGCTTTCCGACAGTTTTTGAAAAAAGGCGGCGCAGTCATGTCAGCAGCAGACACTGAAAAGAAGATTTCCCGGACCCATGTCATCCCCGGCAAGGGAAAGAGGATCGGGGAGGGCGCGCCCGGCATTCTCGTTTCGGCGACAGGACGCACGCCTGAGGCGATCCTTGAAGCCGTGAAGCGGCTTGCCGCTGATCCGGCAATTGACGGAATTGAGCTGAGGCTGGATCACCTCGATTCTGGCCGGAACAGTGATCAGATTCTTGAAATCACAGGGCTCGTGAATCAGGCTTATGCAGCCGCTTCCGACAAAATCCTCATTGCCACAGTGAGGACCGGGAAGGAAGGAGGAGAGGCAAGCTACACAGCGGCTGAGTACCTGCGTCTTCTCGGGAGTCTCATCCGGTACTCCCGGATGGATCTGATAGATCTTGAGGTGTCGCGCGGTGAAGCGATTCTCGCGCCGCTCGTTGAAGCTGCGCACACGGCCGGTATCGGCGTGATCATGAGCAGCCATAATTTCTCCGAAACGCCGGATTCCGCCGTACTCCGTGAGACTCTGGAACTCGAGCGGAAGCTCGGGGGGGACATTCTGAAGCTTGCGGTGATGCCCCGGAAGGCGTCTGATGTGGCAAGACTCCTGCTTGTGACAGCGGAGGCCCGTGAAGCGGGGCTTGGTCCGCTTGTCACGATGGCAATGGGGCCGCTCGGTTCCATCTCCAGAGTCTCAGGCGGTATCTTCGGCTCGGCGCTCACCTTTGCGATGTCCGGCACGGCATCGGCCCCAGGGCAGATGGCGGTGGAGGATGTAAAACGGTCACTCGGGCTTTTCTCCGTCTGACAGAAATCGGTGAACGACAAAAAAGCTGCAGTCTCTATTCAGAGCTGCAGCTTTTTTCATGGGAAGAGGAGATTCAGAACTTCGTTTCCCTGATTACTTCGCGCACTTATTGGTGGCAAGGAGATCAGCAAGCTTCGTGTCCGTCGTGGTCTTATTCGCGCGGACCATATCGGCCGGGCTCTGACCGTGATCGTTGCAGAGGTCCTTGCGGGCACCGGCCTTCAGGAGGCGCTCGATACAGGGGCGGTTCGCGATGCGGGCCGCCATGAAGAGCGGCGTGACGCCGGACTTCGTACGGACATTCACATTCGCGCCTTTCTTGATGAAGAGATCAACGAGTTCAGCAGAGCCTGCAGCCGCAGCGTAGTGGAGGGGAGACCAGCCGGAGGTACGGTCAACGATGGCACCCTTAGCGAGGAGCGCCTTCACGAGCGGCACATTCTTCTTATAGGCCGCGACCATCAGAGCGGATTCGCCCGACGGATTTGCCTTATCCACATCAAGCCCCTTCGCGTTCAGCAGCAGGTCGATCACGTCAGTGTTATCCGCGCGGATAGCATAGACGAGAGCGGGGTCGCCGTTCGGCATCTTCACGTTCGGGCTGTAGCCCTGGGCGAGCATCTTCTTCACTACGTCGCCGCGGTTATTCTTTACGGCGCCGGTGAAGTTGGCATAGAGCTCTTCAGGGCCCATCTGAGCCGCGGAGGCGGCTGCCGGGAAGCTGAGCACCGCGGCCGGCGCGAGCGTCATCATGGCGGCGGCAAAAGCCGATGCGAGCGTAATCTTCAGAGAAGTCTGTTTCATGCTTTCAATCCTGTGTATTCCAAAAGCGCTTCCGCATGGGAAAGAGCCGGGATGGCTCATTCTCCGGAGACCGGCGGCGGGAGGCGGAAGAACCGGCGGGCGTTGGCCTCGGTCATGCGGGCTGCCTCTTCAGCAGCGATCTGATGCAATGCGGCTATTTTAGCGACGGTATACGCGACAAAGGAAGGTTCATTCCTGCGTCCGCGCTTCGGTACAGGCGCCAGATAGGGGCAGTCAGTCTCTGCAAGAATCCTATCCATGGGGATCGCGGCGCAGGCGTCCTGAATTGCAACAGAACGTTTAAATGTCATATTTCCGTTAATGCCGATCATTCCGCCGGCATCAAGCGCTTTTTTGGCCACCTCAGTAGTAGAGGAGAAGCAGTGAAGAACAAATCCCGTTTCCCCGGCATTTTCGGATTTCAGGATATCGACCGCTTCAGACTCCGCGTCCCGTGCATGGATGATGAGAGGCTTCCCGAGGCGCTTCGCGGCCTCAATATGGCGGAGAAACCGCTCGACCTGCCACGGGCAGGGGGGCTTATGCCAGTAGTAATCAAGCCCGGTTTCCCCGACCGCAACGAAGTTCGGATCTGAGTTCGCGCTGCAGATCTCCTCAACAGTCGGTTCGTGACCCACATCCTGATACTCCGGATGCAGCGCCCAGGCGCCCCAGAGATAGCCCGGGTGCTGACTGAGGAGCGCCCGGAGCGGTTTGAGCTCCGGGTCCTCGCAGCCGATGACGACAGCTCCTGTCAGCCCGGACTCTTTCATGCGGGCAATCACTTCCTCCCGGTCCTCATCAAACTCTTTTGAATTGATGTGGCAGTGGGAGTCGAAAAGCCTCATCTCGGTCATGCCGGTCAGGCCTTGTTGTTCGCGTAGAGCTCTTCGATCAGCGCGAGATAGTGCTTCGTGATCACGCGGCGGCGCAGTTTCATCGTGCTGGTCGTCATGCCGTTTTCAGGCGTCCAGTGTTCGCTCAGAATACGGACAGCGCGCGGCACACCGTACTGTGGGAACTGACGCGTAAGCTTCCGGATCCGCTGCAGCACAGCACGCTGAGCCTGACGGCTTTCGTAGGAGGCGGGATCTTTCGGGTCGAGCGAAAGTTCGGCACAGAAATTCTCCCAGCGCGTCGGGTTAACGACAACGAGCACTGCGACAAACGGCCGGTCTTCACCGATGATCATCACCTGCTCAAAAAGCGGATCCGACTGAATGGCGAACTCGAGATCCACCGGCGGAATCTTTTCACCGGTGGAAGTCACGATGATTTCCTTGATGCGGCCCTTGATGCGGATACGGCCGCCGTCAGAGAGATCCGCCTGGTCACCGGTCTTCAGGAAACCATCCTCCGTGAAGGTTTCCTTCGTGGCGTCCGGACGGTGCCAGTAGCCCTTCATCACCTGAGGTCCGCGCACGAGGAGCTCATCATTCGCGCCGAGCTTCACCTCAATGCCGGGGAGAGGCTTGCCGACTGTGGTCGGGTGATTGCCGACCGTTTCCGACATTGAAATCACCGGGGCCGATTCCGTGAGGCCATAGCCCTGGCGGAGATTGATACCCATGGCGCAGAAGAATTTCGCGATGGAGTAATTCAGGGCGGCGCCGCCTGAGATCAGATCACGGATACGGCCGCCGAAAAGGGCCCGGACTCGGGTGCCTATTTTCGCGTCGAGATCAGGCCACGCGGCGTCATCCAGTTCCTCGCGCGGGCTGTGCTCCACAGGAAGGCTGTTCTTGCGGCAGAACCGGCGCCAGCCCACTTCCTGCGCCCAGGCAAGGGTCTGAACGGCGGCTTCACCTTCGGAAGCGATCTGATTCACGAAGTTCGTATGAATCTTTTCCAGAACGCGCGGCACGGTGTTCATCGTGGTGGGCTGCGCGTGCTGCATGTCTTCCGTGAGTGACTGAATACCGCGCGAAATCACAAGCTGAGAGCCAACTGCGACGGCGAGATAGTAAGCGACCGTACGCTCAAAAGCGTGGGAGAGCGGCAGGTAGCTGAGGGACACATCCTGCTCGGTGAGCGGGAGACACTGCCAGGTCTGGCTGCAGTTCGCAACAAGCGAGCTGTGAGTCAGCATGACGCCCTTCGGGCGGCCGGTGGTGCCGGACGTGTAGACGAGAGCCGCGAGATCTTCCGGAGCAGGACGGTCCGCGGGATCGATTTCGGCGTATTCGCCGGCGGCGAGCCAGTCTGTCACCGCTTCGACGCGCGGTGTGCCATGAAACTCTTTTTCAGTCGGGGTGTCAGAGCAAAGCACCACGGTGCCGAGGGCCGAGAGATCAAGCGTCGGATCGGCATCCCGGATCGAGTGCCAGCGGGCTTCGGACGCTGTGACCAGTGCCCTTGCGCCGCTGTCCGAGAGGACAAAGGCGCAGGCGGAAGGCGTATCGATTGCATGCATCGGCACAGGGGTCATGCCGCAGGCGAGCACAGACTGGTCAATCAGAAGGGATTCGATGCTGTTCGTGAGAAGCACCGCGACGCGGTCACCTTTTTTCAGGCCGGATGCCTTGAGGGCCTTCTGCCAGCGGCGGACTGCGGACAGGAATTCCTTCCACGTGATGGAGGCCCAGGCCTCAGTCGCCCGGTCAAACCACTGATAGGCGATACGGTCAGGCCACGTGGCAGCCGTATGCTCAAGCATCTCAGGGAGCGTTCTGCAGCCCTTCGGAAATTCCGGATAGGTATTCATTTCAGTCATTCTGTATCACTCACCTCGTTTCGCGTAGAGTTCGTCGATTTCCTTCTCAAGGTTCGCGAGGATTATCCGCCGCTTCAGCTTAAGCGTCGGGGTCATTGTTCCATTTTCAATGGTCCAGGGAGAGCGCGTGAGGTAAACATCACGCGGCACTCCGTAATTGGGGAAGCTGCGGGTTGCCGCCCGGATCCGCTTCGTCACAGCAACGCGCGCGGTGCGGCTTCTGAAGCTTTCCGAATCAGTCGGATCTAGTGACAGGCTTTCGCAGAGCTTTTCCCATTCAAGCGGATTCACGACGACAAGCGCCGTGATGAACGGGCGGTTTTCTCCGACCACCATCACCTGATTCACGAGCGGATCCATCCCGATTGCCTGTTCAAGGTCGTCCGGCGGGATCTTTTCACCGCTCGAAGTCACGATGATTTCCTTGATCCGGCCTTTGATCCTGATCTGGCCGTCTGAATAAATCTCAGCAACGTCTCCGGTGTGAAGCCAGCCATCAGGATCGATCGCCTTCGCGGTTGCCTCGGGAAGCTTCCAGTAGCCCTTCATTACAGACGGGCCTCGTACCAGCAGTTCGTCACCATCCCCGAGTTTTGCCTGAACATTCGGCAGAGCCGGTCCGACGGTGTTCGGATTGATGGCCCCCATTTTATTCACGGCTATGATCGGCGAATGTTCAGTCATGCCATACCCCTGGACGATCCGGATGCCGAGACCGAGAAGAATCCGGGATACCGCTGGATTCAGCGCGGCGCCGCCCGATACAAAGCAGTACACGTCGGGGTGCTCGCCGAACGCGCGGCGGACCACAGAGCCAACTTTGCGGTCGAGGAATCCTGACACAAGCGGATCCAGGAGTGAGAGCGCGCCGCCTTCAACCGGGAGATGATTCTCGCGGCAGAAATTCCGATAGCCGACATCAACCGCCCAGTGGAAGATCTTCTGGGCAAAAGGCGGCTGCTTCTTCACGGTCTGGAGAATCTTCGCGCAGATCTGCTCATAGATCCGGGGGACCCCCATCATCACGTTTGGGGACGCAAGCTGCATATCCTGGGCGAGCGTCGCGATCGAGCGGCAGAAAATAATTGCGTTTCCCATGCCCATGCCGACGTAGTAGGTCGTCGTCCGCTCAAAGGTATGCGAGAGCGGCAGGAAGGAGAACCAGCGGTCATGAGGCCGGGGGCATAGGTGCTTCAGCACAGCGCGCACATTGCAGAGCACGTTGAGGTGCGTAAGCATGACGCCCTTCGGGCGGCCGGTGGTGCCGGAGGTATAGACGAGGGCTGCGAGATCCCCTCCCTTCGGAGGCGGAGGAAGCGGTGTTCCGGCGCCTTCTTTTAAGAAGGTTTCGAGGGGAATCACTCTGGGGTGAGCGTCGGAATCTTCGGCCGGAACCTCATCATCCGTGATCACAACGAGCTGCAGGTCGGGAAGGTCGACGCCGGAGGTGCGGATCCCCTTCCACTTGAGGTACTTGTTTGTCACGAGCACCTTGGCGCCAGAGTCTGAGAGGATATAAGCCGAGGACCCTGGGGTGTCGATCGAATGGAGCGGCACCGGGGTCAGGGCGTCAGAGAGGACACCCTGATCGAAGCAGATCGCGTCAATCGAATTCGGCATCAGCATGGCGCATCGGTCGCCGCGGGTGAGGTTCAGTGCTGCGAAGGCCTCGCGCCAGCGCTGAACCCGGGCATCCATTTCCCTGAATGTCAGGCTGATCCAGCGCTTCTCTCGGGCACTGTATTCGCGGAAGGCTTCGTCATCGCCCCGGTCCGGAAGGTTATGCGTAAGCAGCTCGGGGAGCGTCTGCAGTAGATCCAGGCTCTTCGCCCGGGCTGCTGAAGTATCAGTTTGCTGAGCCAATTTGTATTCCTTCTGATCTTTCCGGAGTTTGGCAGCCGCGGATCGGGGGCGCGCCGCTGCAGACTTTCCAGCTGTCCAGGGAGCGTCCTCGGCCCCGGCGCATTCATTGCGTGGACGGCTGTTCGAGGGATAACGATAACGCAACAGGGCGTTTTATGCCGGTTTTTTTAGCCCCAGGCTTATCCGAGAGGCGGGTAAAGCCGGGCACTTTCCGTGATGTTCGGAACTGATCAGGCGTGTTTTGGGGGGATTAAAGAAAAGATAGGGATAAAAGCTTAGGTCTTATCTCTTTTTGGGTAATCCGCGGATTTCGAACCGGAATCCGGGGTTTCGGAGGGGGGTTCTGCCGGTTCCGTAACTTCTTCCTCCGGATCCTGACGATGTCTGCCGGCAAGCCCCTCAGCCATCTGTCCAAAGTCTGACATCGCGCCGGTCAGGCTTTCAGTCATGGCCTCGCACCGGCTGATCCAGCCATTGATGGTCTCGCGCAGCAGGATGAGAAAGGCGCGGCACTCTTTCGGCATCAGGAGATAAATCAGGAGCAGACAGACAGTGGCGGCCACAAGCGCTATCAGCACCGCAGCCGCCGCCCATAGCAGAAGGGCGCCGCCAAGAATCGCCGCAATGGCGGTGAGAATTCCCTTCGTCAGTTTTTCCATGCCTAAAGCCTTCCGGGGCCCGCCAGAGCCCCATTCCTATCAGATAACCGTACTTCTGTAGCGTATCAGATGCCAGGCAAGGAAGGCGGTGAAAGCAACACCGGACGCGACATGAAGCGCCATCTTGCCGCCGGGACCGATTCCGGGAACGAGACCGAGCAGCGTGAGCGCGTAGGTAGCGGTCATGGCGCGGTTCACGTTCTGGTTCACGAGCTTGGAGCCGTGGAAGGGATTGAGGTCACCGATCTGGAAACCCTTCGCAGGAGCTCTCTGTCGGGAAGATGCCGACTTCGCCGCGGCCGGTTTCTCCTCAGGAAGAGCGGCAGAGGCGAGGGCCTTCAGCTGCTCGATATCGAGCTTTGCCGGATCCCAGAGCAGGAGGAGGCTCCCAACGCGGGGATTGATTTCCACGGAACGGACGCCTTCAAGCCCCGCGAGGAAAGTTTTCACCTGCTTCACGGTTTCCGCGTTTTTCAGCGCGGCGTGCCGAGCCCGGAGACGCCCCGGGAAGTAGCTTCGGATGCAGTTTTCAAAAGAGTCCGTCATGATGCATTTCCTGTCAGATAATTGCCGCGCATTGAATTCACGCAGACGCCGATCGTGGTGCCGTTATGGAGCAGGGCACCGGCAGCCGGCGTGAGAACATTGGTGAGACCGCCGGCAAGGAAGAGCGTGTTAAGACCGACGCTCGCCTTGAAGTTCGTCTGCACGCGGGTCATGGCGCTGCGTGCGAGACGGATGGCCTTCGGAAGATCGGCGAGGTTATTTGCCGTAAGCACGACGTCCGCGACTTCCTGAGCGATATCCGTTCCGTCGCGGAGCGAAACGCCGACATCAGAGCTCGTGAGGGCCGGAGTGTCGTTGATGCCGTCGCCCACCATGATCACCTTGTAGCCGGCGGCGCGGAGCGCCTTCACGGCGTCAGCCTTGCTTTCCGGGAGCATCTGCGCGCGGAACTCATCAATTCCTAGTCGGGCCGCGATATTCGCCGCGGTTCTCGGGTCGTCGCCAGTCAGCATCACAACTTTCTTGATCCCCAGGCCCTTCAGTTCCCGGATTACTTCCACCGCGTTTTCTTTCGGCGGATCCTCGACCCCGAAGACACCGATCAGTTTCCCGGCATGAGCCATGTAGAGGATGCTCTTGCCCTGGTCTGAAAGCCGGATGATATCGTTATTCATCACGCTGACATCGACATTCTCATCCTCCTCCACAAAGTGGCGGGAGCCAAGAATAATGTCACGCCCTTCAACCCGGGAGCGGATGCCGTGAGCAACGACATACTTCACCTCAGAGTCATGTGCTTCGATCAGATGATCGAGACCGGCTTCGCGCGCCGCCTTCACAATGCTGTGAGAGACGGGGTGCGGGAAATGCTCTTCAAGGCAGGCCGCGACTTTGAGGAGCTCATCCTCACTCCATTCACCGGCCGACACCACGTCCGTGAGGCGCGGGGTAGCCTGAGTAAGCGTTCCGGTCTTATCGAACACCACAACGTCAGCCTCAGCGAGTGACTCGAGATGACGCCCGCCCTTCACGAGAATGTTTTCCCGGGTTCCTTCCTTCATGGCGGAGAGAACACAGAGCGGCGTGGAGAGTCTGAGCGCGCAGCTGTAGTCAACGAGGAGCACGGATGCGGTGCGGGTGAGATTCCGCGTAAAGAGGAACACGAGACCAGCAAGAAGGAAGTTGAACGGCACAATCGCGTCCGCCAGATGATCCATCCGGCTTTCGATCCCTGACTTCTGACGCTCACTTTCATCAATAAAGCGGGCAATCTGATTCAGGCGGGAATTCTCGACAGATCCGGTCGGACGGATATCGACTTCACCCTCTTCAACCACGGTACCCGCGAACACGGGCATACCCTTCGCTTTGCGGACCGGCAGAGGTTCTCCCGTCATCGTTGACTGGTTGACGAAGGCTTCACCCGAAACCACGGTGCCGTCAACCGGAATGGCGGCGCCTGAGCGCGCCACGATGAATTCGTCGTCATTCAGAAGCTGAATGCTCTTCTGACGCACACTGCCATCGGGTTCGCGCACCCAGACCGTGTTCACTCGGACCGTGAGCTGCTCGGCAAGCGAATCCAGAGACTTTTTCTTCGTCGCCTTTTCGAGCATGTCGCCGAGACCGAGGAGGAGGATCACGAGACCGGCGGTCCCAAAGTCCCGCATCAGAAGCGAAATACCGACCGCTGAGGCGTCCAGTACCTCAACATTCAGTTTTCCTTTCAGGAGTTCGCTGATTCCCCGGCCGATGAACGGAATGGATCCGATGGCGGTATGAATCGTGTTCCAGAGTGTAGGAAGCAGAGGACGCACGAAAACATAGCGTTCAAGCGGCCACCAGTTGTAGTCGGGATCCTTAGGCGCAAGCCCTCGCTGGGCTGAGGCGGGGCGGGGCGGCGCGGCTTCGGTGCGGATGCCAGCGAGCGCGTCAACCGCGGTGAGCAGCCCCTGCTCCGTGGAATAGGTGATAAGAATGGAGCCGCAGCGCGGGCTCACCCGGACACCTTCGACGCCGGCGATCGCGTCGAGTTTTTCGGCGATCGTTTCAGCGAGACTTCGGGTGAAGCAGTTCGCTGACCTCCAGCGGATGCGTCCCGGGATGTGATGGACAACGGTGAGATTCATGCGGAAAAGGTCCTTCTGTGTGTTTCGGCCTGCACAAAATAAAACGGAGCCGGGCTTTCGCCTGGCTCCATCACACCTTCTGATTGCAGCTTTCAGGGGAAAGCCGGTCGGTATTGCTTACGGACCCGGTATCAGGCAGCAGCGGGCTTTTCAGCAGCGGGCTGCGCGGGAGCGGCTTCCTGAAGCACCGGTTCCTTATCGGAACGGCGTTCTTCAGACTTCGCCTGGGCTTCGGCGAGCACGTCAGAAATATCCTCACGGGCAGCGTCAACCTTCTCGAGAACCTTCTCGCGGACGTCATAGCCGCGGGAAAGGAGATCAGAGGCGATAGGCTTGATGCCCTTCAGCTTGCCGCGGGAAACCACGGTAGCACCGATAGCACCGATAGCGATGCCGCCAAGGAGGAAGAGTCCGCACTTCACGACTTCACGGTTCATTTTGTTCTGGCCTTTATAGAGTAGATAGATTTTGTGCTGAGGCGCCTCTTCGTCTCCCTTGAAAGGAGATGATTGTGAGAAGCGTTTTTATTCGCTACATTCTACCGAAGAAAAATATTTCTGGTAACTGCCCCATTTTTTAGCACAGATGGCGACAAACAGGCAATCTGTGCTGAAGAGTTACTCAGAGGGGGTATCTGGCCTGGTTGTCAGAAAAGCGATGCTATCGGGTGAAAGAGAAGGGGGATTGGAAGGGAAAAGGCAAAAAAAACCGGGCTTGCAGGTAAGCCCGGACACCAAGAAAAGCATGGTTCACTTTATACATAGCGGAAGCAGTAGCGCTGCCGCCGCCAGCCCCTCGAAAGGAACCACGCAGGGAGAAACATCAGATTGTCCGCAATAACCCATCACGGTTCTGACGTAAGGAATTGTACGTATCGATAGGTAAAATATAATAAGTGAAAACCCTATAAAAGAGAGGATTCGGGATTTAAGCAGTAGAATCAATGTGTAGCGGTACTCCCCCTTTTGACTACAACCTAAGGCCAGATAACGCATCAAAGCTATGATGATATAGTAAACAGAAAAAAGCACAATAAATGGTGTTTTTCGCGTTTCCATTCGCTATCAATGGTGTTTATGCGGATTTCACTTCTGTTTAAAACACAATGATCTCAGGGGACTCAGCATGACAGTGGAACTTGAGCCGCGCCATATTATCAAGCGCGACGGCAGCATCCGTGATTTTGACGCGGACAAGATCGTGATCGCGATCGCGAAGGCGGGCAAGGCAACCGGAGAAATCACGGCTGAAGGCGCGAAACGCCTGACGGAAACCGAGGTGATGCCCCGGATCCGGGCTCTGAAAACCGAAACGCCGGATATTGAGAAAGTTCAGGACGCTGTCGAACAGTCGATCTTCGCGGGCGGCTTTTTCAAGACGCTCCGCGCCTACATCGTTTATCGCGAGCAGCATGCGAAACAGCGCGATGCGAAGCACAGCTGGATTGATGTTGAGTCCTCGATCAATGAGTATCTGAATCAGCTTGACTGGCGCGTGAACGCCAACGCGAATCAGGGCTACTCGCTTGGTGGCCTGATTCTGAATGTGTCAGGTAAGGTCGTCGCGAACTACTGGCTGAATTCGATCTACGCTCCGGAGATTGGGCTCGCCCACCGGAACGGCGATCTTCATATCCACGATCTCGATATGCTGTCCGGCTACTGCGCCGGCTGGTCGCTCCGTACGCTTCTGCAGGAAGGCCTGAATGGCGTTCCCGGGAAGGTGGAAGCCGGTGCGCCGAAGCATTTTTCTTCCGCCGCCGGTCAGATCGTGAATTTCCTTGGCACGATGCAGAACGAGTGGGCGGGTGCGCAGGCATTTTCTTCGTTTGACACCTATATGGCCCCTTACATCCGTAAGGACAATCTGCCGTACGAGGAGGTTCTTCAGAGCATTCAGGAACTGATTTACAACCTGAATGTGCCCTCCCGCTGGGGCACGCAGACGCCGTTTACGAATCTCACGTTTGACTGGGTGTGTCCGGAGGATCTGAGAAATCAGCATCCGGTGATCGCGGGCGAGGAGCAGCCCTTCACCTATGGCGAACTGAAGCCCGAAATGGACATGATCAACCGGGCCTATATTGAGGTCATGATGAAGGGGGACTCGAAGGGCCGTGTCTTCACGTTCCCGATCCCGACCTACAACATCACCAAGGATTTCGACTGGGACAGCCCAAATACCCTGCTCCTCTTCCGGATGACGGCGAAGTATGGTCTTCCGTATTTCCAGAACTTCATCAATTCGGATCTGAAACCGAACATGATCCGCTCGATGTGCTGCCGTCTGCAGCTTGATCTGCGGGAGCTTCTGAAGCGCGGCAACGGTCTCTTCGGTTCCGCGGAGCAGACGGGATCCATCGGTGTGGTCACGATCAACTGCGCGCGGCTTGGCTATCTCTTCAAGTCCGATGGGGAAGGCCTCTATAAGCGCCTTGATCACCTGCTGGAAATGGCCCGTGATTCGCTTGAAGTGAAGAGAAAGGTGATCCAGCGCTACATGGATCAGGGGCTCTTTCCGTACACCAAGCGTTACCTCGGCACGCTCCGCAATCATTTCTCCACGATCGGCGTGAACGGCATGAATGAAATGATCCGGAATTTCACTAACGATGAACATGACATCACGGATGACTGGGGGCACGCTTTCGCGCTGAAGATTCTGGATCACGTCCGGAGCCGCATGGTCGAGTTCCAAACCGAAACCGGGCACATGTATAACCTCGAAGCGACGCCTGCTGAGGGGACGACTTACCGGTTCGCGAAGGAAGATAAGAAACGCTTCCCCGATATTCTTCAGGCGGGCACTCCGGAGCATCCGTACTACACGAACAGCTCCCAGCTTCCGGTCGGATATACGGATGATCCGTTCCTCGCTCTTGAAATGCAGGATGACCTGCAGAAGAAATACACCGGCGGCACGGTTCTGCATCTTTATATGAATGAGGCGGTGTCGTCCGCTGAAGCCTGCAGAGAGCTCGTGCGGCGTGTTCTGACGACATTCCGCCTGCCGTACATTACGGTGACCCCGACCTTCTCAATCTGCCCGAAGCATGGGTATATCTCAGGGCGTCATGATTTCTGCCCGTACTGCGACGCTGAGCTTCTCGCGAAGAAGAAAGCGGAAGCGGCCGTGGCAAATGCCTCGCAGGCTGCCAAGACTGCGTAGGCTGACTAGACTTTGAATAGTGAAACAGGAGACGAATGATGGAAGAAAAATCCTCTGAAGTGGTTCTGAAAGATTCCGAGCGTCAGAAGTGCGAAGTGTGGACCCGCGTGATGGGATATCACCGTCCGGTGCAGTCCTTCAATAAAGGCAAGGTCGGCGAATTTCTCGAGCGGAAGTTCTTCACGGAAGAGCGCTGCGGTCTTGCCCGTCCGGCTGAAAAGGCGCATGCCTGAGGGATGGAGGCATGACGCCTGAAAGAGGTCCTGAGGGACTACGGGTCGGAGCGATCACGTCATTTACGACGATCGACTTCCCGGGGAAACTGGCGGCAGTCGCTTTTATTCAGGGCTGCCCCTGGGACTGCACGTATTGCCAGAATCCCTGGCTGCGCCCCTTTAAATTTGACCCGCAGTATGAGCATGAGAGCTGGGAGTCGCTTGCCGAGCTTCTCAGACGCAGAAAGGGGCTTCTGGATGGTGTTGTTTTTTCCGGCGGTGAACCGCTCTCGGATCCCGCACTGCCGGCGGCAGTAAAGGCAGTGAAGTCACAGGGATTTCTGGTGGCGGTGCACACGTCGGGTGCTTACCCTGCAGTTCTGAAGGAAATCCTTCCCGATATCGACTGGGTTGGGCTTGATATCAAGGCACTGCTCACCGATCCGGAGACTTTCAGGAACATTATCCGGGTTGGCGCAGGGGAAGAGAAAACGCTCGACAGTCTGGATATTCTGAAGGCTTCAGGTGTTGCCTTTGAATGCCGCACCACCTGTCACCCGGATTTTCTTTCTGAGGATCAGCTGCTCGAGATCGGTACGTCACTGGCGGCTAAGGGCGTGAAGTCCTATGCGCTGCAGCCCTTCCGTGTGCCGCCGGGATTTGAGTCCGAATCACTGTACTCTAACTGCCCACCGGATTATCCAAGTCCGGATCTTCAGGCAAAACTGAGATCGCTTTTTCCGCAGTTTGCCGTAAGACGCTAGAAATTTTCTGAGGAGAGAAAAAGGGGCCGGATTCCAATCAGGAATCCGGCCCCTTTTATTCAGTGTTTCAGCCGAAGCGGATTTTTACGCCTGAGCTTTCACAGCTTTGGAGTGACGCAGATGAAGCATCGTCACAGCAACCAGCATGAGAACCACAGCTGTGCCGAAGGAGGCGATCCAGGAGCCGTGAGTGAAACCGGCAACCAGATACCCGGCCATCGCGCAGGTAGCCACCGTGAGTGAATATGGAAGCTGTGTGGATACGTGGTCTATGTGGTTACACCCGGAACCCGCTGAGGAAAGAATCGTGGTGTCTGAAATCGGCGAGCAGTGGTCTCCGAAGACGGAGCCCGCGAGCGTAGCGGAGAGCGCCACGATCATCATGTCCGGCATGACAGAGTGGGTGATCGGAACCATGATCGGGATCAGAATGCCGAACGTGCCCCAGGCCGTGCCGGTCGAGAAGGAGAGGAACGCGGCAATCACAAAGATGGCGGCCGGAAGGAAGAGCGCAGTGGCGGAACCCGACTGCACCAGCCCCTGGATGAACTGCGGGGTCTGAAGCATATCGCGGCAGACACCGGACAGAGCCCAGGCGAGCACAAGAATCATGTTCGCGGGAAGCATCACCTTCACACCTTCAACGAACCCATCCATATAGGTCTTGAAGGACATCACCTTGCGGCTGAGGAACATGATGAGCGTCACGATGTGAGCGCCGAAGCAGGCCCAGACAAGAGCGGTGGAAGCGGAGGTATTGCCGAGCGCGGCGAACACCGTGTGGAACTTGGGATCCTTGCCCCAGTAACCGCCCGAGTAAAGCAGACAGAAGACCGCGAAGCAGATGAGAGCGATGATCGGCACCAGCATGTCGGCAACCGTACCCTTTTCTCCGGCCCGGTCCAGAGCGTCAGACTTCACAACACCGGTGCCGGCGCCGTTATCGATCCCTTCACGGGCACGCTTTTCAAACGCCTTCATCGGACCGATATCGTAGCTTGTCCAGCTGATGAAGAGGGCAAGACCGATCGCGAGCAGCGCGTAAAAATTCCACGGAATGGCAGCAACAAAAGCGGCGAGATCGTTCTCAAAAGCGCCCGTGGTCTTCAGAGAGGAGCCGACAGCGGCTGCCCATGAGGAAATCGGGGCGATGATGCAGACAGGCGCAGCGGTCGTGTCGACGAGATAGGCGAGCTTTGCGCGGGAGATGCGGTGGGCGTCCGTCACAGGTCGCATCACCGTACCGGTCGTGAGGCAGGAGAAGTAGTCGTCAATGAAGATGCAGATACCAAGACCGGTCGTCGACATCAGAGCGCCGCGGCGGGATTTGATTTTGCTGAGAGCCCAGTTCCCGTAGGCCTTGGTGGCTCCTGAGAGCGAGATGCAGTACACCAGGGCGCCAAGCATTGACGTAAAGAGGATGATGGTGAAGTCAAGCTTATTCACCATGATTCCGAAGGTGGCGGACACGGTTCCCATGACAGGGTTCGCGCCGGTTCCGATGGCCCAGATAAGCGATCCGGACAGAACACCGAGCAGCAGCGAGGACAGCACTTCTTTGGTTACAAGAGCGAGTCCGATTGCGATGATGGGAGGCAGAATCGACAGCCACCCGGCGGCGTAAGGGGCGATCTCCATTTATTTATCCTATTAGAGGCAGTCTGGCCGGAAGTCCCCGTGCGGCTAGAGTCTGGACGGGGGGTGCAATCCGGCGATGTTAACTGCGATTCTACTTAGCTTGAAAATGAATGTGAACATCGTTTCGATACCAATACCAAACTTTAAAATTGAAAAAATTTATTAAAAATATGTTTTTTAAAGATTTATTGGTATAATAGGAGTTGTCCCAATATTTCTTTTTTCTCTCAGGGACGAGTAGATCATCTTAGGCGGTAACCCTGAAAAAGGGCTCTCTGAAACCGTCAGCCCATCGAGCAGCAGACATCTGCTGAATAAAGTGCAGACCGGATCCGGTCGAAAATCTGTGCATTCACTCAAGAGAAAAATACGGCAGAACGCCTCCTGAGACAGGCGGGCTGCTCCTGTAAAACCCTCACTGTTGTATTTGCTTTTTCCGCCCGCCTTTGCCGGCGGAAAGATCCTGTAACGGCTGTCACGATGCAGTCATCAAAATGCCTCAGGATCTTCATAAAAGAGGGCTATAAATAGATTCGTCGGATGAAACCGCAAACCACGCCAGAAAAGCAGGCGTACAAAAATAAATATAAGGAAGTGAAAAAATGACTAACTATCAGTATGAAGACAAGAAGACGAACAACCTCGTGAAGCAGGTAGTCGGAACTCTTTCCCGCCGGATGGGCCTGAACGGCCGGTCTGAGAGCGGGATCAAGATGAAGACCGCTGAGGATCTCGCCTGGCGCGAATCGATCCGCAGCATTGACCTCGCTTACGGGACTGGTTCTCTCTAAGCAACTGATTCCTCCCTAGGTGAGGAATCCACTGGGGGCGGACGAAACCAAGGTTCGTCCCCTGAGAATTCAATGAAAACCCTGTTCAGAAATGAACAGGGTTTTTTCGTTACTACCTGAACTCCCGTGACATAGTTCTATATTGACTTAAACGTCATGGGAGGTTTAGGCAGGTTTAAAAGCTCAAGCATGTCTTGGGCTTTTTTCGTCAGAGGCTCCACAACCCATGTAGCTCTCGTTGGTGCCCTCACCGCTCTGATCCTCTTCAATGCGGCCAGTAACTTTTCCACCGAGTTATCGGGGAGTTTTAATTCCTGAGTTTCTCTTTTTTTAGCCTGCACTGTTATAGCCATCCTCAGAGACTGAGCGATTATGTGTACCATCAATTTGCCCATGTAAGAGGTTTGGGTTGCCTGCAGTCGGTCTCCTCCGTTAAGGACTTTAAACTGTCGGAAAGCCACCTCAACGATATTCCTGCGCCTGTAAATTCTTAGAGCCTCGATCGGATCTTCGAGCCAGTCGCTGCGGATAACAAAGCAGCCGGCAGTGCGTTCCCAGAGTCTGAGAGCCTCGAGGTTTTTCTCCCATATTTTCCTTTCCTTGCCGTCTTGCTCTTCTTTGCACTCAGTTATGAAGCGGGCAGCGAAGTTCCAGTCATCTCGATCTACGACTTTTCCATCGCGTTTTTTATCTAAGACCTTATCTATTTTCTTTAGTAGCTGCTTCTGCTGAGAGAGCGCAATTTCCGGGAACCGATACAGATGCACGAAGCAGTCACGATTTACTGAGCCGGCCTCTGTGTTTTGCTTCCAGTCTTCTTTTATGGTTCGGCAATAAACTTCATACTCACTGTTGTAAAAAGCGAGGTCGCAAAGTGCTTCACGGAACTTTGTAAATTTATCTTTTAAACCCTTTTCCACGATAGGAACGCCGGCGACGAAGCTGACATCGGTATTAAAAAGATTCTGAAGATTCATTAGGGAAGAGTAACCCCGGTCGGTCACCAGGACTGTCTCGTCAAGATCAAAGCCGTAGCTTTTCATCTGAGCCAGGATGGATTTGTAGACCGACTTATCGGTTATCGAGCCTTCGTCTTCTCTGGCATAGCAGACGTCTCCGTTCAAGAAATCCACGGCAAGCGTAAGGTTTATCTGTTTGAGTTCAGGATTCTGTTTGGCGTGCCCGTAAGCCGCATCCTCGATTGTCATAGAGAAGGTACTTATTGCCGTGGAGTCCAGCGCCATATACATCTTTTGCAGAGTTGAAGGCGGCATGGCCGAGCCCTGCTTCTGAGCCTTTTGTTTTATTTCCTCAAGCCATTTCTGATAATTCTGCTTGGATCGGTCAAATCGTAAACGGAAATAATTAACCATGTCCTCATGGTCGACTTGAGCAAGCAGTTCGCTGATGCGCTGAGAGCTTAAAGGAGCGCTTACAGGAAGCCAGTTGTCGGGAAGCCAGTCTTCATAGCCGTTCATGGCGCCCCCGTCTAAGAGCTGATAGACGGCCAAAGCCAGAAGGCCGGTTCCTAATTGTTTTCCGAACGCCGCCTGCAGGTTTTGCAGAATTCGGTTCTTGGAGGCGAACTGCCAAAGGGCCCAGGTGGCAGCGTAAGAAAGGTTGTTTGAAGCCCATGACTGCTCGCGCTGTTGAACTTCTTCTGCAGCATCCTGCTCGGATCTTTCAACGAGGGTACGATTTTCAAAGTAAAGCGTCTTGCCTTCATACTCAGGATGATTGGATAAGTACTTTTTGCCCAGTCTAAGTCTTCCGGTTGCTTCATTGAGCGTGCCGACATAAATCCTTTTGGCAATTCTTGACTGTTTCTTCACCGGATCCCACTCATTTCTATAGCCATAAACATAGGTGGAATCTCCTTTTCTGAAGGTGGAGAAACGGAAATGGTTGTCTGGTAGAGTTCTTGGTCGAGCCATAATAGTCTTTATCAATATTTATAGACTATAATACTAAGAATTACCCTTAATGTCAATCTCAACTATTTAAATTTACTAGGAATTTTTTCCAGAATGAAAAAATCCCGGAGCTATGTTCCGGGAGTTTGGGTTACTACATGGTATTCCGGTATGCCTGTGGGGACAGAGACCCCGGAAATTCAGACAGATTCTTTCTTGACTCAGCGTATGACTCTCATTATTCTTCGATTTCTAGCTGTCCCTTCATAGTTCAGACAGCTGGATGCGGCTTCAGCTGTTTTTTCAGCTGAAATAAGAGCTTACAAAGTCAAGCCGCAGCCCTAGAGAGTCTCCGCCCGGGAAAGGCGGGGACCAAAACGACCTGCGGGCGACCTTTTTCGGGCGACTCGCAGATATTTCTTCATTCTTCTGTCCGTAAGTCCGCTTCGATGCAGTTACGCCGAAGCAGATTTTGCTCAGGGAGCTCATTCATGTCTGATGCAAAAGTAGAAACAAACGCTGCTGAACAGGCGCCTCAGACACACGAGAACAAGCTGCCGGGAATTGGGGCGTTTATCGCCTTTCTTCTCGCTGTGATTATGTTCTCCGGTGTGTTTGCCAAGATGCCTGATGCCTACAAGTGGCTTTCCGCCCTTGACTTCTCGACCCTCGTCGGCAAGTTCGGCACAATCGTCGATAAGGCGAATCTCGTGGGTCACGGCGGCAACGGTGCCCGCGGCGGCTTCCTCTTCGGTCTTTCCCTCGTTCCGGGCGTGATGTTCGCTCTCGGCATGATTGAAGTCCTCGCTCACTACGGCGCTCTCCGTGCCGCTCAGTTCCTGATGACTCCGCTTCTCAAGCCGCTCCTTGGTCTTCCGGGTCTGACGGGCCTTGCCCTGATTACCGACCTTCAGTCGACTGACGCCGGCGCCGGTCTCACGAAGGGTCTCTATGACGACGGTCTGATCAACAGTAAGCAGCTTGTCACGATGTGCGCCTGGCAGTACGCGGGCGCTGGCTGCATCAGCAACTACATGACTACCGTGGTTGGCGGCCTCATCGCCTGGTTCCTCGTACCGATCTGGGTCCCGATGGTGGTTTTCCTCGTCCTGAAGTTTGTCGGCGCGATGCTTGTTCGCTTCGTGCTCTCGACCGTTTATAAGAAGGACTTCGCAAATGAGTAATAACAACGCAGCTCAGGCCGAAAAAGTTTCCCAGAATCCGTTTGATATCTTTATCGTCGGCTGCCGCAAGGGCTGGAATCTCGGCGTCTTCAACCTGATCCCGAACGTGCTGATGGCGTTCGTGCTCACCTACATGCTGACGATCTTCGGCGTGATGGATTGGATCGGCAATACCTGCGGCGGGTTCATGGCGGTCTTCGGTCTGCCGGGCAAGGCGATTCTCGTGCTCTGCGCCACGTGGCTCTCCTGCGGCGCTGGTGTCGGTGTCGCTGCCGCTCTTGCGACGGACGGTTCCCTGAACGCTAATGACATCACGATTCTGCTTCCCGCCCTCATTCTGATGGCGTCGCAGATCCAGTACATGGGCCGTCTCCTCGGCATCACGGACTGCCCGAAGAAGTACTGGCCGGTTCTGATGGTGAACTCGGTTCTGATGGCCTTCATCAGTATGGAAGTGATGCACTTCTTTATCTGATGAAGCTTCAGGATTCGCTCAGGTCCAGAGCGAATCACGAAAAGCCAGAAATGCCCGGCCCCTGAATCAGGTGGCCGGGCATTGTTTTTGTGCCCCTCCGCTCCATCTCTCCTACTCGGAGCGCGGCCGATAAAATACCGGCAGCACTTATATAAAACACCTGGAGGTATCGGCAAGATGTCACATGCATTGGTTTTCATTGCGGACGGTTTTGAGGAAATCGAGGCACTGACTTCCGTTGACCCGCTCCGCCGGGGCGGCGTAGACGTAAAAACGGTTTCCGTGGGCGGCGGAAATCTGAGAAAGGGAGCTCACGGTGTTCAGATTCTCTGCGATACGCTGCTCTCCTCTGCTGACTGGGATCAGGCCGATATGCTCGTCCTGCCGGGCGGGTGGCCGGGCGCGGAGAACCTCGGTCAGGATACGGTTCTCACGGGGAAACTGAAGGAATTCGCGGATGATCCGAAGAAATGGGTGGCCGCGATCTGTGCCGCGCCTTACGTGCTTGGCGGTCTCGGGCTGCTTCGCGGCAAGCGCGCGACCTGCTATCCGGGTTTTGAAAAGTACCTTGAGGGAGCCGAAGTGACCGGAGGCCGTGTTGAGCGCGACGGGCATATCATCACGGGCCGCGGGCCGGGCACAGCCTCAGATTTCGCACTTGAGCTTGTTGAGGTGCTTGAGGGGAAGGACAAGGCGGAAGACGTCCGCGACGGCCTCGCCGGCTGATCGGAACTCAGAAGAGAAAAGTCTCCGGAAATTCCGTTTTTTCGGTTTCGAGTTTATAATAAGGGTTTGCGCTACTAAGGTTTCTACTCATGATTCTTTTCTCTTCTTTTCGTATACGGGAAAGAGCTCTGCGGCATGCGGTCGCTGCAGGGCTTTTTCTCACCTGCCTTGCGACGCTTGGGACTTCTGGTGCCGCCTGGGCTTCCGGAATTGATGCCGTAAAGCTCCAGGTAAATGTCCCCTATGCCTTCCTGCCTTCGCTGAAAGGCGCGGAGGGGGCGGCGTTCGCTTCCGAAAAGAAAGAGGGAACTTTTCCAACCGGCCGCTACCTTGATCTTTCATTCGGGAGCGGCATGGCGCTTCGCGAGGGACTCGGAGACGGCCGATACCGACTCCTTGCGGTCACTGATGACGGTCCTACCTGTCATGGCCCCGGGCGAAAGACCCGTGATGGTCTGATTCCAACCCGCCTCTATCTGATTCCCGGGTATTCACCGCTTTTTGTAGAACTGACCCTTGACTCGAGGAGCCGGGTTCTGCAGGTGACCGGGATTCGCCGCGGGAGCCGGAATTCCCAGCCTTACAGCGGCATTCCCCCGAAAGCCGCGCGATCCCTTTCTCTCGACTTTCATGAAGAACCCGTTACCACCCGGTTTTCTCCGATTGAGCCGCGGGGGTCCGCGATTAATCCTCAGGGTCTTGCCGTCACATCTGACGGAACGATCTGGGTAGCTGACGCGTCGCTTCCTTCAGTGGTCCGTCTCTCAAACCGGGATTTTGGAGAAATATCTCGGGCCATCCCCGGAAAGGGGCTGCCCCGGTTTCTCGCCTGGAGCGCCATGGAGTCCGGTTTCCAGGGACTCGCCCAGCTGCCAAATGGGAAACTCGCAACCACTATCAAGCCGGAAAGAAGGGCGGATTACGCGGTGATTCTGCTCTCCGATCCGTCAGACTGGACGTCCCGAGCCTATGTTTATCCCAAGCCCTCTGATCTCGACCGGTTTTCTCTCAAAGCCTTTGCTTCCGTCGGAGATGGAACTCTGTTCGCGGTGGAGAGCGGTGAAACCGACCGGGGAAGGGCGGTTTCCCGCCTTGTCCGTATCAGCTTCAAGGGTGCGGATGATCTCTCGGAATTCCCGCTTCGGGGCGGCAGCATTGTGGATACGCCGCTTCGGTACCTGAAAAGCGAAGGCGTAACGCCGGTCCGCCGAGATTTCGTGGCGGATCTGATCAAAGCCGGTGTCGATAAGCCGATTTCAAGTCTTGTGCGGATTGATGACGAAACGCTTCTTGCCGTGAACGAATCGCACTATGGCGTGAGGTGCAGGGCGGCGGGCGGCGCGGCGCTGCCTTCGCTCAGGCTTTCACCGGACGGTGATCTGATGAAAAACGGCAAAGTGCTGCCGGATGAGGAACAGGCGGTGACGCTTCATCCAACGGGAAACAGCACAAACGCCTGGCTCCTGAAGTTTCCTAAACCGTTCACGGTTTCCCGTAACCGGTGAGGTAGGTAGACTCGGCAGAGCCCTTGCCGTCGATCCAGTCGTAAAGGTCTGAGAAGAGTTCCTTCCGGACAGAGATCGAACGACGGTCTTTTCTGATAAGACCGGCCGCTTCCCACTGGGAAAAAATTCTGCTGACAGAAACGCGGGACAGATTGACGACCTGGCCGTACTGGGAGTTATTAAGGAGCAGCGGAATCACGGTCCAGTCATCCCGTAGCGGAATCCCGTAACTCGTGATCAGTACCTTGAAAAGTGTCCGGAGTCGGAACTGCGGGTCAAGCGTGAAGTTCGCGACCATGCCCTCGATGTAACTCTCCTCTTTCGCGGTCACATCTGCGAGCACGGCTTTGCCGAACGCAGGGTCCTTGGACATCTCTTCGCTCAGAGTTCGGGGCGGCATGGCATACACCACACAGTCGCGCCAGGCGACCGTTTCCACATTCACGCGTTCATCAACCGCGGCTGAGATATCACACATGCTTCTCCCGGGAGGAATCAGGGAGAGGATTGAGCTTGACCCCTTAATGGCGCTCGCTATCCGGTAAACACAAAGGCCCCGGACGAGGAGAAAGGACTTCGGATTATCGCCTCCGGCCTTCAGCACCTGGTTTCGTTTCACCTTCTGAAGGACGCCCCGCCGTTCATATAAGGATGCAATCACGGGGGGCACGGCTGGCTGAACCCAGGGCAGGTTCTGAAATATCTGGCGCACGGGGATGCACTCCTTAAAAGGTCTGTGATTGGATGAATACCGAAAAATGTAACACGCTACCGCGTTCCTGTGATTTAGTGTAACTGCTGATACAGATTTTCTCTTACCATTTGGGGATAATTTTTAAGTTAAGCCTAGACAGAAAGAATTAGTTCTGTTTCAGGCCGAGTAACTAATACGACACATTCAAGTGGAGAGAGAAGAATGAAGTTACTGAAAACGATCATTGCCGCGACTCTGGCGGCTGCCTGTGTTCTCCCGGCTCAGGCCGCGGATAAGACGATGAGCACCGACATTGTGGTGCTCGGCGCCGGCTGCGGCGGCACCTCTGCCAGTGTGGCAGCCCAGGAACTCGGCGCCAAGGTGATTCTGCTTGAGAAGCAGGGCATCACCGGCGGTACCTGCAAATTCTCCGAAGGCATCATGGCTGTTGAGTCCAAGATGCAGCGTGACTGGAACTATGGTCTGACGAAGGATGATGCTTTCCAGCGCATCATGCGTTACGGCCACTGGCGCGGCAATGGCCGCGTGGTCCGTGCGTTCGTGGAAAAGACCGCGAGCACGATTGACTGGATGCAGGGCAACGGCGTGAAGTTTGAGAAGCTCTTCTCGAACTATCCGGATGGTCTCTACACCTGGCATATTTATGAAGGCCGCGGCGCAGGCTGGCTCGCCAAGTATCAGGACAAATTCGTGAAGAATGGCGGCACGCTGCTCCTGAATACCCCCGCCACCGATCTGATCCAGGGTTCTGACGGTGTTGTGCGCGGTGTGATTGCGAAGAACAAGGAAGGCGACAAGATCACCATCAACGCGAAGGCTGTGATTATCGCCACGGGCGGTTTCGGTGCTAACGAAGCGATGAAGAAGAAGTATCTCCGCTTCCCGGGTGTTGACGGCCTCGCTCAGACCGGCAAGACCGGCGACGGCATCCAGATGGCCTGGAAGGCCGGCGCCGCTGAAGACGGTGTTGAGGTTCAGGCTTCCTACCGTCCGGGCCCGAAGGGCGTGGGCACCACGAATCAGGTTGCCGCTTCCGCCAAGCAGCCGCACCTCTGGCTGAATCCGGAAGGCGATCGCTTTGTTGACGAAACCGTCATGCTCGAGTGGCCGTTTGCCGGCAACGCTCTGGAACGCAACGGCGGCAAGATGTGGGTTGTGTACGATCAGGCGACGCTTGACTACATGAAGAATGAAGGTATCGACCTCGGCGTCGGCGTGATGGTTCCGGTCGCGACGAAGCTCACGAAGTTCGATTCCGAGTGGGATGCCGCTGAAAAGGCCGGCTGGGCCAAGAAGGCGAATACGCTTGACGAACTCGCCAAGATGACCGGTATGCACGCTGATGTTCTGAAGAAGAACGTCGCTGAGTACAACCATTGGGCTGATATCCGTCACGACGGTCTCTTCGCCAAGAATCCGAAGTACATCCGTCACGTGAACAAGGCTCCGTACTACGCGATCCAGCTTGTTGCCACGTCTCTCGGCACGCTCGGCGGCATCAAGATCGACGACAAGTGGGAAGTGGTCCGCAAGGATGATTCCCCGATCAAGGGCCTCTACGCTGCCGGCAACGACGCGGGCGGTATGTATGGCGACAGCTACGATCTGCTGATGGCTGGCTCCACCATTGCCTGGGCTGTGAACGGCGGCCGTATCGCGGCTGAAAACGCTGTGAAGTACATCGGCCTCAAGAAGTAAAAGCCTCAGATTCCCGCTCCGGGATTCCCGGAGCAGTGAGTATGAAAAAGAGAAGCCCGGAGAGCGATCTCCGGGCTTTCTGTTTTAAGCAGCCTCAAAGCGGTAGGTCGGTGATCAGGCGTCGATCTGGCAGATCCGGAGTGCTTTCAGAGCGTTTTCGTGATTCTCGGGGGTCGTTCCGGCGCAGAGCTCGGGCCTCACCTCGATCGCTGTTTCCGGAGCGGCGGCCTTCGCGATCAGCGCGTTGCTGATCACACAGATATCGGTGCAGACACCCGTGAAAATAATGCGGTCATAAGTCTTCAGACGGCTGCCGAGTTCCAGGCTTCCGAAAGTGGGTTTCTGGATCGTGCGATCAGCGGATGCGAATGGCTTCAGCTCCTCGCAGATATCCCAGCCGCGGCTGCCCTTAATGCAGTGAGGAACTGGAAGATGCCGTCCTTCCTGCGTTTCGAGATAGTTTTCAGGATGCGTGTCCTGAGTGAAGAAGACATCGGCGGGCGAAGAGGATGCCGCGTTTTCCGCGAGAAAGTCCCGGATGCGGGGCAGAACCTCCGCGGCCTCCCGGGTTCCGAGAGAGCCCGTAACGAAATCGTTCTGCATATCAATCACGACGATAGCGGTCTTCATGGCCATCTCCATCTTCTTTAGAAAACGCGATCCGCCGGTGCGGATCAGAGTTCGGCGGACGGGTCAATAGCCTGCACGCACTTGAACTGCAGCCATACTGAGGCGCCTTTGGTCAGTTTGCCGGACGCGTCCTCGACTCCCCAGGAAATCGTCTGATCGAGCGGCTGGATCCCCATGCCGCGCTTCGCGCAGAAGTTTTCCGCATGCTGCACAGTGGCTTCCTTCACCCGCATCGGATTCTTTTCGAAGGGCCAGGTTTCGGTTCGCTCGTAGATTTCGCCAAGAACCTGCTTCTGCTGAACCTGGGTATCCAGTTCAACACCCGGGTATGCGCACCCGGAGAGCAGAGCGGCGGCAGCAGCAGCTGCCAGGACGGGAATCAGCGTCTTTTTCATTGGTGTTTTTTCCTCAGAGAATGGCGTCAGTCTTACTTATTGAATCCGTCAAACTTCAGAAGATTGTCGTAGTCGATCATGTGGCACTGATCGAGCTTATTCACGCGGACAATCTTGTTATCAGGAAGGGACGTGAAGATGGCGCTGCAGCTGTAGCGGCCCAGATTCTGTCCCCAGGAGAAATTCGCCTGATACTGTTTTCCCGGCTCAGGGACAAAGCGGAAGCCCGCGCGGCAGAGCGCGCCGGTGTCCTGAGGCATATCGTCATCAGGTCCGAGTTTGATCTTCGGCGCGCTGCCGGGGACCCGATCATACGGGAGCGAGTACTGGATCTCGATTTCCTGACCGGCCGGGATACGGATTTCAGCCCAGCGGTTTTTATCCGGGAAACGGGCAGTGGCGGATGAAGGCGGGAGCCCAAGTGACTTGCCCTGGTTCGGAAGATCAGCAGGAGCTTTTTTCGTGATGCCGTCGAGATAGTAGAGCACCTGGTTATGCTTCCCGTCCCAGGTGTAACAGAAGTCGGCGTCGTCCTTGGTCACTGTTCTGACGGCAATCATGCCTTCACCGCCGACTCGCATCAGTGCGGTTTTTCCCTCTGTCGGTTCCACATAGTGATTCGGGGGAGGGGTAACAGCGCAGCCGCCGAGAAGTGCTGCGGAAAGAGCGGCAAAGGCCGCTTTGGAAAGACGCATCCGGATCAAGTCAGAGCTCCTAAAAAACCGACCCCTCCCATGGAAAGGAGGGGTTTCGCTCCGGCTATTTTAACCGGGGGCAGGGCACTGTGGCCGCTGTCCCCGGGGGAGATGCGGGAGAGTTGAGGCAAAGATCAGGCGACTTCGTAGCCGGCGTCGACGATTGCCTTCTTCAGAGCATCCTCGGAAACACCGGTGCCGCAGGCAACGGTGGCTTTGGCGCCTTCGAGGTCCACATCAGCCGACGTCACACCGGCGACACCTTCAAGCGCCTTTTTGACACGCGCCTGGCAGTGACCGCACATCATGCCCTTCACGGGAAGCGTGACAGTCCTGCCTTCAAGGGGGGAAGCGCCGTATCCGGCGGCTTCCACTGCCTTCACGAGGGCGTCTGCCGTGACGGAGTCATCCGCTTTCACGCAGGCCTTCGCGCCTTCGAGATCGACTTCCGCGGAGGACACACCCGGCACCTTTTCGAGAGCTTCCTTCACGTGAGCCTGGCAGTGCTTGCAGGACATACCGGTGACAGCGAGATTCAAGGTTTTCATATCAGCCATTTCAGTTGAGTTCCTTTCTTCAGGAGTTTCAGGTTCAAGAACAGGGCAAGCTTTGGGCTCTGCCTGGATTGCTTCAGAGGCGGCAGCCATAGGGGCGGCCGGAGACTCGGAATTCTGGAAAGCGCTCTTAAAGAAGCGAAGCCGGAGCGCATTGGTTACTACGCAGACACTCGAGAGACTCATGGCTGCGGCGGACACCATCGGGTTCAGGATAATTCCGAACGGATAGAAGAGTCCGGCCGCGATCGGAATGCCAAGCGTGTTGTAGATAAAGGCCCAGAACAGATTCTGGTGAATATTCCGGATGACCGCCTGGGAGAGCCGGCGGGCGTCCGCAAGCCCGGTGAGACGGTTCTGCGAGAGCACGATGTCAGCTGACCCGAGCGCCACATCAGTGCCAGTGCCGATCGCGATGCCGACATCCGCCGCGGCCAGTGCCGGAGCATCGTTAATACCGTCCCCTACCATGGCGACAAGGTTACCCCCCTTGCGGAATTCCTCAAGTATCCGGGCTTTG
Organism: Dakarella massiliensis; assembly: GCF_001182045.1. Lineage (GTDB taxonomy): Bacteria > Pseudomonadota > Gammaproteobacteria > Burkholderiales > Burkholderiaceae_F > Mesosutterella > Mesosutterella massiliensis. The sequence continues at coordinate 194,225 of NZ_CVTY01000004.1, forward strand.
TCTTCAGGTTTCAGACCCGCGCGGACTTCGTCGATTCCGGCCTGGCGCGCGATAGCGCGGGCCGTCAGCTCCTGATCACCGGTCAGCATCACAAGGTGCAGTCCGGCTTCGTGAAGAGCGGCCATCGCTTCTTTCGCGTCGGGTTTCAGAGGATCCTGCAGGGCAATAGCGCCGAGAATCCGCTTCCCAAGCGAGAACCAGAGCACGGTCTTTCCTTCAAGGGAGAGCTTTTCAGAAAGCGCGTTTTCCTTCTCACCGAGCCCCGGTCCGAGTTCGGACATCAGACGGGCATTGCCGGCCAGAAGCAGTTCACCGTTCGCGGTGGCACGGATTCCGGCCCCCGGCAGCTGCATGAAGTCTGTGAGCGGGAGAGTCGGAAGTCCAACATCAGCGGCGCGTTCAATGATCGGGCGGCCGAGAGGATGTTCGGAAAGCTTTTCAATAGAGGATGCGAGCTGCAGGAGTTCATTCCGGTCAGAACTGTCAGAAGGAATGAGATCGGTGATCACGGGCTTGGCCTGTGTGAGCGTGCCGGTCTTATCAAGCAGCATGGTCTTCACGCGGTCCATCAGTTCGAGTGACTTCGCATCCTTCACCAGAATTCCAAGGCGGGCGGCGCGCCCCGTACCGACCATGATGGCGGTAGGCGTGGCGAGACCGAGCGAGCACGGGCAGGCGATCACGAGAACCGAGATTGCCATCGTGACAGCGAAGGAAAGATCCTTGCCGAGAACCAGCCACACGATCAGGGTTACCAGGGCGATACCGATCACGATCGGAACAAAAATGGCAGCGACCTGATCCGCAAGGCGCGCGATCGGAGCCTTGGTTGACGTGGCTTCCTGGACAAGCGCGATGATCCGGGAGAGGGTTGAATCCTTGCCGACCCGGGTGACCTCCACCGTCAGATGACCGGATTTCGCGATTGATGCTCCAGTCACTTCCTTGCCAGGAGTTTTCTCAACCGGCAGCGATTCACCAGTAACAACGGACTCGTCCACCCAGGCGAGACCGGTCTTCACACGGCCGTCAGCCGGAATGGTTTCACCAGCTTTGACGGCGAGGAGATCCCCCACCTGCACGGAGTCGATCGGCACAGTCACTTCAGCGCCGTTACGGATCACCGTGGCAATCGAGGGGCGGAGCTTCGCAAGCGCTGTGACAGCTTCCGTTGCCTTTGACTTGGCGCGGGACTCCATATATTTGCCGACAGAAACGAGTGTCGGCACCATGGCAGCCGAGTCAAGGTAAAGGTTTCCGAAGAGTCTTCTCACTTCTTCCGTGTTTCCGTCCGCTGAAGCAAAAGCCATCAGATAGAGCGACACCAGACCGAAGAGGTACGCGGTTCCCGAACCGATCGCAACGAGCGCGTCCATATTGGGATGCCCATTGAAGAGGGAACGGAATCCTGTGATATAGAAGTGCCTCTGAATCAGAAGCACAGCGCTGGCCAGAATAAAGAGCGTGAGCGTGACAGGTACCGCTCCGCGGGCTCCGGAGAGCGAAGCCGGGAGCCATCCCTGCATAGAGGCGACAGAAAGCGCCATCAGGATTACGGAGATCACAGCAGACCAGATCAGCGCTTTCCAGCGGGAGGCGGCTTCTTCAGCGGCTTTTTTCTCCTGACTTGTTTTTGCTTCAGGTTCCACGCCTTCCGGGGTGGCGCCGTACCCAATCTGAGCAATCCGGCTGCAGATGGCGTCGTTCGTGACCTTGGTCTCGTCGTACTCAGTCGTAAGAGTGTTCGCGAGCAGATTTACGACAGCGCTCTGCACGCCGTCCATTTTTCCTACTGTCCGCTCAATAGCGGCCTGACATGCGGCGCAGCTCATGCCAGTGACATTGAACCTTTGTTTTTTCACTTTCAGGGTTCCTATCAATTTTCGTGTAATGGACATTTTAGAACTTAATGCTAAAATAGCAATAATGATTCAAATGAAACAAAGTATCCTAAGAGATATCAATAATGACTCTGAATGCGAAAAATGACAAGTACGGATGCCCGGTGTGCGAGAAGATCGCCCGGGAGGAAGGGCTGATGAATGATGAGGATGACACGCCTTACTGCCCGGTTGAAAAGACGCTGTCGCTGATCGGCGGGAAATACAAGGCGCTGATTCTCTGGCGGCTGATGGAAGGGCCCATGCGTTTTTCCCAGCTGGCAAGAATCGTGACCGGAGCAACGCCCCGCACGCTGACGCGGCAGCTCCGTGAGCTCGAAGAGGATCATCTGGTGCACCGTCATGTGTATGCCGAGGTACCGGTCCGTGTGGAGTACTCACTTACCCCGCAGGGTGAAAGCATTTATCCGATTCTCGCGTCGATGTACCGCTGGGGTAGCGGCTACCTGAAGGCCCATGGCAAGAAGGTTGGCTGCGCCATGAAGCCGCCCGCGGGTATGGAAACCGAAGAAGAGGATGAGGCCGCGGCCGCGGCCGCCTGATCCCCGATGTCCGGGCGTCTCCCTTTTAGCGGAAGCAATGGGATACACTCTTGATACGTAATTTTCAGGAGTAAAGGCATGAAACTCGGTGTCATCGGCGCGGGCAATATGGGCCGCGCGATCCTTTCAGGGATTCTCGCGTCCGGTCTGATCACAAAGGACGATATTGTGGCGTCCAATCGGACTGAAGCCGACCGTGATAAGACAGAGAAGCTCGGTGTCAATGTAACGGGCGACAACGCGGACGTCGCGCGCGCTGAGTGCGTGATTCTCGCGGTGAAGCCGGCTAAGCTCGCTGATGTGATTCATGAGATTGCCCCGGTCGTTAAAACCGATACGCTGATTGTCAGCGTGGCTGCCGGTCAGTCTATCGCGCTGATTGAATCGCTTTTCGGAAAGCCGGTTCAGGTGGTCCGTGCGATGCCGAATACGCCGGCTCTCGTTCGTGAAGGAATGACCGCGCTCTGCGCGAATAACCTGGTGTCTGAGGAGTCGTTCGCATGGGTTCAGGCCCTTTTCGCGACCTGCGGCCGTGTCGAAGTGATTCCCGAATCCCTGATGGGGGCAGCCGGTACTGTGAGCGGCGCTTCTCCTGCCTGGGTTTATATGCTGATTGAGGCGATGGCGGACGGCGCGGTGCGTGATGGAATGCCGCGCGCGCAGGCCTATAAATTTGCGGCTCAGGCGGTTCAGGGTGCTGCGAAGATGGTGCTTGAAAGCGGGCTTCATCCCGGTGAGCTGAAGGATCAGGTGACGAGCCCCGGCGGCACGACGATCGAAGCGGTGCGTGTTCTTGAAGAGCGCGGATTCCGCGGCGCTGTGATTGACGCGATGGGAGCCTGTACGGCGAAGAACGGCTGCATTGCCGCAAAGGCAGCCTCTACTGTGGCGACGAAAAAAGAAGCCCAGGCGCAGGAACCCGGCGCGCTTTCCAATCTCTTCCGCGCGCTGAAGGGCTGAATTGCGGGGACAGACTGATCTTTGATCAGAAGGAACAAACCGGACCGGTATCAGATCGGTCCGGTTTTTTGTTGAGGGATCGGCAGACCGGTCATTCTTCCTCTGGAGGCTCCACAAGGACTGAGCCGGAAGTGAGTTCCGTCAGATCCTTGGTCAGCGCCGGGATGGCGTCACGGGGAATCGCGAGAACGTATTCGGCGTCCATGCCGAAACTGGATTCCGAGATGCTGGCCCGATACTGCGGAAGAAGCCTGAGAAACTGCGTGACGTAGCGATGCTCGATCGTGACGCCGAGCGGTACGGTGACGAGCCTTTCCGCGGTGGGAAGCGTTTCAAGTGCAAGCTTCACGGTTCCCTGATACGCGCGGATAAGACCGCCGGTTCCGAGAAGGATGCCGCCGAAGTAACGGGTTACAACGACTGCGATTTCGCCGACTCCGCAGTGGAGCAGCACAGTCAGCATTGGGCGGCCGGCCGTGCCGTGAGGCTCGCCGTCGTCACTCATTCCGACCTGGGCAGTGGCGCCGGGAGCGCCCGCGGCGTACGCCCAGCAGTTATGCCTCGCGTCTGAGAATTCCTCCCGTATCTGATCAATAAAGGCTTTTGCCTCTTCAGGAGATGTGACTTGGGCCGCTGTGCAGATAAAGCGGCTGCGCTTGATGGTCTGCTCAACCCGATGAAACTGACCGGGTGCAAGATCCGGCACCGGATAGAGAAAATCATTCGGCATAAATGAGAATGAGTATTAATTGCAAGTGTAAAGAATTGTTTCTGGGTTCCTGCCAGTCTTGTATTTTTCTTAATTCCGAGTAAAGTACTCAAGTATTGAAAGGGCGCCAATTCTGGTTCTCTGGCTCCCTTCTCATGGTTTGCTTCTGGCAAGTCTCCTATATATTTTAAGCCTTCAGCCGCTCCCGGCCGAAGGCTTTTTTTTACCCTGAAACTGCGGAGAAGCCTGAATTACGCGGATTTCAGCGATGCAGTTTGAGGCGTTCCACGTAGTAGGAAATCGAGGAAAGCGTCATCAGGGCGTAGCCGAGCAGCTCCGTGCTTTCTTCTGAAAGGCGCTTCGCGATGTACTTCGGGCCTTCCTCTGAAATGAAGAGAGACCAGAGGTGCCCCGAACCGTAAATACGGGAATAGACGAGGAGCATGCCGAGACCGGCAATCATGGCGACAAAGGATTGAGAGCGGACAAAGTGAGCAACGCCTTCAAGCGTCTCCGAGAGACCGCGCTTCGAAATGCGCCAGAAGAGAATGACAAGGAAAACCGCGAGAACGATCTGCCAGGCGCTCTTGGAAATGAAGTCAAAATAAGCGTCCTGCTCACGGATAAAGAGCGAGGTCATAAAACCCGCCATCAGCAGGATACCGCCCCGCTCTTCGGGGATACGTTTAGCAAGACTGTAGAAACTGCCCATCGAGATCAGCAGTACGACGTCCTGCACCCATTCAATTGCGGTTTCAGACTCAACACCGTAGCGGGACTGCCAGAAACAGGCCGCAAGGCAGAGCAGATAAATGAGGGCCCCGGCCAGCACGGCGAGAACGCCGTAGCCGAAGGTTTTGAGGTTTTGCTTATCTCGAGGCGTGAGTGTCATGATTGATGAACCTGTTTCTTCTTTATTTTTTTAGCGGATAGAGGTTCTGTCCGTTTTTTTCCGAGGCGGTACATTAGCAAAATTTCCAGGTTTGTGAAATTCCTGTGAAGGTATCCGAACTGAAATAAGGGAAAACGGGGTACACGAAAAAGTGATGACGCTTTGCGCCTAAGGGAGTCATCCGGCGGTATCCTCTAAGGAAAAATTCCGTTACAGATTAAGAAATAGTCTGTTTCCTCCTTCAGACTACGTTTTTTGGGATATTCCATGGAAGGATTTATTACTCAGGCGAGCAACTTTGTCTGGTCGCCCGCGCTGGTCGCACTTTGTCTTCTTGGCGGCCTTTGGTTTTCGGTCCGGGGCCGTTTTCTGCAGCTGAGGCTGATTGGCGAAATGGTTCGGCTTCTTTTTCAGAAGAAAGTTGGCGAAGTCGGTATTTCTAGCTTCCAGGCACTCACAATGACGCTCGCCGGCCGAGTCGGCACCGGCAATATCGCGGGTGTTGCCACGGCCATCTGTTTCGGCGGTCCGGGGGCGCTTTTCTGGATGTGGGTTGTGGCCTTCCTCGGAGCATCCTCCGCCTTTGTTGAATCTACCCTTGGTCAGGTTTTCAAGGTCAATATCGACGGCGAATACCGCGGCGGTCCGGCTTACTATATCGAGAAGGGCCTGCACAGCAAACCCTTTGCCGTACTGTTCGCCGTGGTGACAGTGCTTGCCGCAGGGTTCCTCTGCCCGGGCGTTCAGGGCAACTCAATCACGAGCGCCTTTACGCACGCCTTCGGACTGAACACAGCGGTCACAACGGTTTTTGTGATCTCGCTTCTCTGCTTCATTATTTTCGGCGGCATTACCCGTATCGCGCAGTTCACGGTCGTGGTGGTTCCGTTCATGGCTCAGATCTATATCGTTGCGGCTCTCATTATCGTCGGCGTGAATATCGATAAGTTCCCCGAGATGCTGCATCTGGTTTTCTCGTCCGCTTTCGGCGTAAATTCGATGTTCGGCGCAATGCTGGGCACTGCGGTGACCTGGGGCGTGAAGCGCGGCCTGTACTCGAATGAAGCCGGCCAGGGCACCGGTCCTCACGCGTCGTCTGCCGCTGCTGTTTCCCATCCGGCGAAGCAGGGTCTCGTGCAGGCGTTTTCGGTTTATATCGATACGCTCTTTGTCTGCTCAGCTACCGGGTTCATGATTCTTCTCACGGGCAGCTACAACGTGATCGGTCCGAACGGGCAGACAATTGTGAATAATCTGCCGGGCGTGGAAGTGGGGCCGGCTTACACGCAGGCTGCTGTCGAAACGCTGATGCCGGGCTGGGGTTCTCCGTTTGTGGCACTCGCGCTTTTCTTCTTCGCTTTTACGACGATCGTTGCTTATTACTATCAGGCGGAGACGAATATTGTTTACCTTTTCCGCGGTCCGAAGCGGGGCGCTGCGATCTTCGTGCTTCGCGTTATCTTCCTCGTGGGGACTGCCTACAGCTCGATGAAGAGCGCAGATCTCGCCTGGGCTATGGGTGATATCGGCATCGGCATGATGGCCTGGGTGAACTTCATCGCGATTCTGCTGCTTCAGGGAATCGCCTTCAAGTGCCTCCGGGATTATGAGGAACAGAAACACCTGGGGCTTGATCCGACATTTGATCCGGCAAAGCTGGGGATCACGAATGCCGAATACTGGACAGAATCGCAGCGTGAAACCAATACGATTCTCGAAAAATCTTCCGGTGTCGATAACCGTGTGCTTTCCACCCTGCAGGAGAAGCGTGAACTCGAAGCTGCGAAGAAGGGGAAGAGAACCGGCCTCTTTATTGATAATGACGGAGATGACTAAGGAAACCTTCATCTATCGTCCGTAGAAAAAAGCGTTCGTCATTGGAAGACGAACGCTTTTTTCGTTTTCTCCGGCACATAGTCAGTACCGGAGAAAAGCGTCTGCGCTAGTACGAGACCTGGCAGGTGAGCCCCCGGACCCGGACACGCTCAGCGATCGCGTCAAGCTCTTCATGCGTCGCTTTCTGCAGGTCATGCGCCGGAGTATCGCGGTCAATCGTATAGATCGTGACGAGTCTCGGTCCTATCTTATCCACGGCGTCCAACCAGGGACCGACATACTTTTCATCAACGTTATCGACCCGCTTGCCGTCGAAAGATCCGTGAAGGAACATCGTCTGAATGATGGCGCGGTTTCCGAAGCACTCCATCGCCTCGAGGATCTTATCGAGATGCAGGGCGGCATTCGGTCGATCAACCCGCTCAATGTATTCCTCATCCACGGTGTCTAGCTTCAGTTCTGCGTTATCAACCTTGAGAAGCGCGTCAAAGATGGGCTGACGCGTGATAAGGAAGGCGTTTGTCAGGACAGAGACCTTCGCCTTCGGGCAGTACTCATCCCGGAGCTTCAGTACGTCATCCACGATTTCAGGGAATTCAGGGTGGCCGGTCGGCTCGCCGTTCCCAGAGAAGGTGAGCGTATCGGGAAGCTTTCCCTCGGCTTTCATTTCCTCGAGTTTTTCCCTGAGCATCGTTCGGATCAGTCCCCGGCTCGGTATCTTCTGATGCGAACGTGTGTCAGCGTTGAAACCGATCTCGCAGTAAATGCAGTCAAAGGAACAGATCTTGCCGTCCCCCGGGCAGACATTGATACCAAGCGAAATGCCGAGGCGGCGGCTGTGAACAGGGCCGAAAATGGGTGATGGGAAAATTATCGTAGACATGTTTTTTATAGGTTAGGGTCTTTGTTCCATTGTAGCCGCGGGAGTGAAAGCAGTCGGGGAAGCCTTGCGGAGCATCGGGAACATCATTCGTAGTGCGGAATATCCGGAACTCAGGGGGCCAAGCGAGTAAAATATAGCGATTTCGGCTCCCCCTCAATTTTTGAGGGCTGGGGCCTTCTCCGGAATCTGAGAGAGCTTATAAGCATGGCGCGTATTCCCTTTGGAACAACCTGGTGGGGCAAAAAGTGGCTCGATTCACTGACGCTCCTCGACTACGAAAACCGGCTGCCCCGCGGCCGGAGTTACTTTTCGACGGGTCATGTTCTCTCCAGTGAATTCGATCCGAAAGAACTCCTTTTCACAGCAAAGGTTCAGGGATCGCAGCTGAGACCTTATACCGTGAAAATCCGTTTCCCCCGGGTGGACCGGGATGCGGCTGCCCGCTTCACGGATCTTGTCGCCAAGGATCCGGAATTTATTTCTTCTCTTGTCGATGACAGGCTGGAGCCCCGCGTCGCGGATGTCGCTGAGGCCGCCGGGCTCAGGCTTTTTCCGGAATCCTGGCGCGAATTCGGTCTTACCTGCACCTGCCCGGATTTCGCGGTGCCCTGCAAGCACATTGCGGCGGCCTTTCTTGCCATCGTCCGCGAAATCGACGCCGATCCCCTGAAAGTGCTGAGTTTCCAGGGTTTTGACCTGAAAAAGGCGCTGAAGGAGCGGGGAGTTGATCTGGAGCGGGCCGAGGGGTTTGAGCTTCCGGACGCCCGGTCACTGCTTCGCTGGAAGGCAAAGCCTGAAGAGGCGGTGGCACCGAAGCAGGGCGGAGTGAAAGACGCGGAAACCGCGTTTTCGGCTGTTCCGCTCTATCTGGTGAAACCGCTCTCCGCAACTCTTTTGAAACTTCTGCCGGAAGAAACCGCGCTGTTTCCGGGCGGACGCGATTGGCTGAAGAAAGTCTGGAACCGGATTTCAAAGCGCGCGTCAAACGCCTGGTCTCTCCGCGGAAGCCATGCGAATGTCTGGGATCGTATTGACAAGGGGCCGCTCGGTTCCTGGGGACCGGTCGTGCCGAAGGTACAGATGTTCGACGATTCGCTCGACTTCGTGCGGCCTTATTCTGAAGGCATGACACCCCGGCCGCTTTCTGAAAAGCGGGCCTCCGGGTGGCTTTTTGACGCCATGCTGGAGCTGGGAAATGAAGAGGCGAGAAATCACTCGGTCGGGCTCTCTGTCTGGTATCAGCTGATCACTATAGCGTTGGCTCTCATGAAAAACGGGGCTGTGGTGCCGGTGCTCGTGCGTCATCCGGAAGCAGAAAAGCCCGCCTGCACGCTGGTCTGGGAACCGGCTCTCGCGGCGGATTCCGTACGGAGTGTCGTGCTCGAAGGCGCCGCAGCGCTCGAGTCGCTCGGCGTCCGGCTGATCACGCTTCCCGAGCATGAGGAGTCAACACCTGAAGGGCGGTTCCTCGCCATTCTTACGGTTCTTATCACAGCCTTCGCGGATCACATGCAGGCGGTTGACGCGGCTGCCCGCGGGAAGCTTGTCACCGGACTCTTCGGCGACCGCTACCGGTGTCTTGAAGAAGGGGCATGCGACTCTGAAATCCACACGCTGAGCCGTTACCTCCGTCCGCTCTCCTTCTATCAGCTTCCGACCGACTGGGTGCCGGTTGTGGTTGTGAGGAGCCGGAACCGGGAGACGATCCAGCTGAATCTTGGAATTCTGCCCGCGAAGCATGAGGCCGGGGAAAAACCGATTCTGCTGAAGGCGATTCTGACCGATCCGGAGTATGAGCGGGACCGTTATGCGGTGATCGCGGGTTTCCAGATGCTGACGAGCGCCTGCCCTGAGCTTGCCGAAGTCCTGAAGAGTCAGGGGAAACCGTTCTCGATGGTGCCGGAGGATCTGAAGCCGTTCCTCTTTGAGGCCCGCCCGGCTCTTGAGCTGCTGGGCGTGCAGGTGCTGCTGCCGAAGCGGCTGAGGAAGATTTTCCGCCCGCAGCTGACAGCTGAAATATCAGGCACCGCGAAGAGTTCCGCCGGTCGTTTCCTTACAAAAGAGATGCTCGCGGACTTCAGCTGGAAGGTCTCTATCGGAAGCCGGGAACTCACTGAAGCGGAAGCGCTACAGCTCTTTGAAAAGAAGGGCGAGATTGTTCAGCTGGATGATGAATACGTGTGGCTTGATCCGGCGGAGATCGAGGCGATTGAAAAGCGCCTGAAGCAGAAGCGTAAGCCCGGGTACCTTGAGCGTCTGAGAGGGGCTCTTACCGGAGAAATCGAAGGCGCCGGCGTACAGGTATCGGGCGACATCATGGAGAAGCTGCGTGAGATCAGCCGCGAGAAAGAGATTCCGGTGCCGGATGATATCCGGGCGGAACTCCGCCCGTATCAGAAGCGAGGCTACTCCTGGCTTATGAAGAATTTCCGCCTGGGGCTGGGATCCCTGATTGCGGATGATATGGGGCTCGGAAAGACACTTCAGGTGATCACGGCGCTCGATGAGCTGAAGCGTGAGGGCGAACTGAAAACCGGGAAAGTGATCGCAGTCGTTCCTGCCACTCTTCTCACAAACTGGGTGAGAGAGATCCGGAAGTTTGCTCCGAATCTGACAGCCGAGATTTATCACGGATCGGACCGGAGACTGGGTGACCCGGATAAGCGCCCGGATGTGCTTCTCACGACCTACGGTACGCTGAGACGGGATTCCGAGCAGCTGTCAAAACTCTCGTGGCGTGTCATGGTGCTGGATGAAGTCCAGGCCGTGAAGAATACGGGTACCGGCGCTTATGCCGCTGCCTCTTCCTTCCCGGCTGACCGCGTGATCGCCATGACTGGCACACCGGTCGAGAACCGTTTGATGGAATACTGGTCTATTTTCTCGATTGTTCAGCCAGGACTTCTTGGCACGGCGTCTGACTTCCGTGAGAATTTTTCGGTTCCGATCGAGAACGAACATGATCCCCGGGCGGCCGAGGCTTTCAGAAAGCTTGTCGCCCCCTTCATGCTTCGCCGTATGAAGACCGATAAGGCGATTATCAGCGATCTGCCGGACTGCATCGTGCAGGACGTCATGACGACGCTGCTCCCCGAGCAGGCTTATCTCTATCAGGAAGCCCTCACGAGGAATCTCGACGCGATCAGCCGCGCCGAGGCGAACAGCCGCGATAAGCAGGTGAAGCGCCGCGCGCTGGTTCTCAAGCTCATCACGGAGCTGAAGCAGATCTGCAACTCTCCATCTCAGTACAACAAACAGTGGTCTGAGACGCCGGACAGCGCCAAAGCGGAAACGCTTTTTGAGCTGCTCGATGAATGCCGGGAAAATGGGCGGAAGGTTCTCGTCTTCACGCAGTACCGGGAGATGGGTGAGCTTCTGCAGGGGTGGATCGCGAAAAAGACCGGTCGGAAACCTGAGTTCCTGCACGGCGGGGTGAGTGTCGCGCGCCGCGCGGTGATGGTGGATGACTTCCAGAATAATCCTGACAGCCATATCCTTCTGGTGTCACTCAAAGCGGGCGGTACCGGCCTTAATCTCACCGCAGCCTCCGTCGTAATCCATTACGATCTGTGGTGGAACCCTGCGGTAGAGAGCCAGGCCAGTGACCGCGCCTGGCGTATCGGTCAGCAGCGCGATGTGCTGGTTTACCGTTTCGTCACCGAGGGAACGTTTGAAGAACGAATCAACGAAATGCTGACGGAAAAGCGCCGAATAACGGATCTCGCCGTGTCGAGCGGCGAAAACTGGGTGGGTGATATGAGCACGAGCGAACTGCGCGCGCTCTTCAGTCTATCCTAGCGGATTCAGGCGCAGACTCCGGCGCAAAGGAGAATCTGATGAAAACGTTGAAGACTGCGGCCGTCTGCGCCGCCCTGATGATGACGCTTGCGGGGGCTTCGGCACAGGCATTTGCTGCCGGGACTTCCTCCCAGGCGCTCGGCGAATGTCTTTACCGGAACGCGACGCCTGACCAGAAGACCCAGCTGATTCAGTGGGCCTATGTGACGATCGGGAAGACGGATGCCGCCAAGAGCATCCAATCGATTCCTCAGGCCAAAACCCAGGCGGTGACGCAGAAAATGAAGAGCACGCTGACGACGCTTCTTCTTCATTCCTGCCCGAAGGAAGCGGCTCAGGTGCTTCTGACGGATCCGAAGAACGGTTCCATTGACGCCATGGAAACAGTGACCTCGCTTATGCTGCGGGAAAAGGTCCGGAATCAGGTCGGCAACGTCCTGGATCTGCAGTCCGCGGGCGGAGCGGCGAGCAAGGCGGGCGAGCTTCTGAAGGGCGTCGGCTCTTTCTTCGGTAAGTAACATCCGGCATCCGGACAAAAAACAGCCTCCGGAATCAATAACCGGGGGCTGTTCAGACGGGAGGATCATTTCCTCCTCGTACAGAATTACTTGCGGGCCTTCGCCTTGCGGGCAGGAGCCTTCTTCTTCGGTGCGTTGACAGCAGCCTTGAAAGCGGCGCCCGGGATGAACTTCGGCACATTGGTCGCGGCGATCTTGATCGGAGCGCCGGTGCTCGGATTGCGTCCCGTACGGGCGGGGCGGGCCTGGAGCTTAAACGTACCGAAGCCGACCAGCGTCAGCTTCTCATCGGCCTTGACGGTTTCAACAACGGCATCGAGAACGGTCTGCAGAACGCGAGCGGCTTTGGCCTTCGGAAGTTCTTCGGCAGCTGCGATCTTTTCAACGAGCTCTTGACGATTCATAAGCGGTTCTCCTTTAACCGGCAGCTTTGGGCCAACGCCCGGCCGGCTGATTTTTAGAAAAAATACAAAATGAACCAGGGCCGCGGGACGCTCGAGAGATCAACATCGACTTTAAGCTGTCAGCCGTAAGCGGATCGCCTGAAATCAGCGGTTTCCGCCCGGAAAGCGGTCCACACCGAAAAACGCAGGTGTTGAATTGATGTTAGCTGAAAAAACCGCAATTGGACACAGAAAAACCTCAGAAACACCTGCTAAATAAGGGTTTTAGCTGGAAAAACAGCAAAAAAATGCCCTGCGTCAAAAGTAATCCGGTGTTTGACCGAGAATAATGCCCGCAGACCGCCTAGAAAAGGGCGGCGACAAGCGCCGAGTCTTCAGGGTAGCGAGCGGAAAGCTTCTGTGCTTCACTGCGCTCGGAAGGGGAAGCGACAGCCTCAAGCGCTCCGATCATGTCACGTCCGAGTTCTCCGTCAGTCTGCTCCTGAGCCCGAAGGGTCAGGGCGAGGGCTGAGGCGATGTTCTGCTCCACGCCATCGCCCCGCTGCAGGGCAGAGGCAAGGAAAAGAAGCGCATTCGGATTGCCCTGGGAGGCGGAGGCCTTTGCCCAGCTGATCGCTTTTGCGGGGTTTGCCGCGACGCCCCGGCCGCTCGCGTAGAGAAGCGCGAGACGGTACTGGGCATCGGGAAGGCCGTCAGAAGCGGCCGCCGTGATCCACCGCACAGCCTCTTTTTCCCGGTTTTCTCCCCGGGATTCTTTTTCATTCGCGTAGAAAAGCCCGAGCTCGAGCTGAGCCGGAGCATAACCCTGAGATGCCGCGCGGCGAAGCCAGAGCGCAGCCTGTACAGGATCCGGCCGGCAGCCGATCCCGGTTTCATAGCATTTGCCGACTTTGAGCTGTGAAAGCACATGCCCCTGGGCACCGGCGAGGCGGTACCAGGTGAGAGCCCCGTGAGGATCCTCAGGTGTTCCGAAGCCGTGCTCCATCGCGACCCCGAGGTGATACTGGGCGTCCGCGTTCCCGGCCAGAGCCGCTGTGTGAAAGAGTTCCACCGCGCGTTCAGGGTTGGGATGTACGCCCTGACCCCGGGCGTAGAGAAGCCCTAGCAGCGCCTCACTCGCGGCATGATCCCGGGCTGCGGCCTTGCGGAGCCATTTGACGGCTTCGCGGTTCTCTGTGGAAAGTGTATTTCTTGAAACAAGGAGCTTCGCGAGTTCGTACTGCGCCTGAGTGTCGCCGGTTGCGGCGGCTCGGGCATAGTCCTCAATCGCTTCGGCAGAGCGCCGTGTAGAAGCGCCGGGCGTCCCTTCAAGCAGTTCGAGGACTCCCTGATCGCGCATCAGTTTCTCGCGGCCCGGGGCCGGGAAAAGACTCTGCCCGATTTCCCTTGCTGTTTTAGTCATCCTGCGGCATCCGCTTTCTCAGTCGGTATACGGAATGACGCCGATCAGCTGCCAGAACATCTTCGCAATGTAGAAAAGCGCAGTCCAGGCGGCAAGACCGAGCACACCGAAAGTAATCGCTTTTGAGGTTGGAACACTGACGAGGTGCTTGGAGAGTCTCTGAGCCTCGCGGATCCGGATCGCATGACGGACACCGCACGTAGCGGCCCAGCCGACAAGCAGCACCACATCAACGATGAAAAGCGTCAGCCCCCAGCCCGGGCGGATCGCCGCAATTGGCTGAATAATGGCCGCGATGGCGAGCAGGATCATGCTGCTGCGTTCCCAAAGGAAAGCGGCATCCGCACCTTCCTCATCACCGATATGCCTCAGATCGGTTCCCTGCAGCATAGTGCCGAAAACAGGAGTAAAGATGATGGACAGCCACAACGCGGCCCAAGGGTTCCAAATCTCATTTTCGTGATTCCGTTCCGGGGCGGAATTGGTGGCCATCGGCTTGCTCCTTATAAGAAAACCCCATCATTTTACCTGTCCCAAAGCGGTCTTTCTCATCGAAGGAACGAGAATTTTGTATCATACCATCTTTAAGAATTAGGTAAAAAGGAGTAGAATGCATTTTCGAAGGGAGCGCTCAGCAACGTGGCTCTCCCCAGATGCATTTTCATCTTGCGGATGATGATGCATTTGCCGGTTCTCCGTTATCGGGGGATAGCAGTACGGAGAATCGGCTGTGATCTTGATTCCCGGAGCCGTTTAACGAGCTCCGGGATTTTTTTCGGAGAGTGAAAAAGCGCCGCCGATTGCCCGGAAGGCGTCTTCAATCGCTTCCATGCTGGCGAGATCCCGGTCAAGATCAACCAGTCTCTGAGCCTGTGTCTGTGTGACACCGAGAAGACGGGCCAGATCTGAAAGCCGCCAGCGGTTTTTCAGCATGTAATTCCAGAGAAGAATCTTTGCCTGCACACGAACGGGCAGATAGACGAGGCAGGTGGCACTCCGGTCAGAGGTGACCGGTATCGGTTCATGTTTTTTCCGGTAGGTCTGGAGCGCGGAGGCAAGGTTTTCTCTGACGAAGTCGAGCGCCTCAGGGCGTGACGGCTGTACAGTGAAGAAAGCCGGAATGTCCGGGCAGGTGGCTTCGACACTTCCGTTTGGGAGATCTCTCAGATTGACTCGGTAATGCATGGCTGGCAGCAGGTTTCAGATTCTGAGTTAAACAGGATTTGCACATTTTACTATGCCGGCCAAGGTGAACAATCCAAAAAAAGATCCGGCATAAATGCCGGATCCGTAAGTGGAGTTCCTGTCCTCAGGCAACGCTGATCAGCTGGGCAATCGGCGAAACACCTGACAGTGAGTCTGCGGCGAGAAGCAGGTCGGCTGCTTTATCAGCCCCCTCGTCTCCAAGCGTTTTCTGTACGGCAGACAAAAATTTCTGCCGGATGACGGCGGGATCCGCCGCGTCGTTTGAATTCCAGACTTTTTCCGAGAGGACGGTGCCGTCCGAAAGCGTTACTTCAACTTCGGCGACGCGTCTTGGGAAAAGTGATGTGGCCTCAGGATCCTCAACCACTTCAATCTTTCGGGCAAGAGCGAGCTTTCCTTCATCGGCTCTTGCTTCCCGGGTGAACTGAGACAGAGTGACCGCGCCATCGGTGATTGCCGCGGCGAAGCACCAGGGAAGCGAGAATTTAGCTTCATCCTCCGTGCCGTACCGGAGAGCGCCTGTCACATCCACAGCGACCCGGTAGGTTTTTACGCGGACTGATCGGATGGCAGCCGGATCAAGCGGATGCTTCTTCATCAGGGTGAAAAGAGCGTCGAGCGGCGAATTCGTGTGTCCGCAGGAGGCATACACCTTAAAGAAGGCTGTATCGGAAACCAGCGTTTCCTCAGACGGATTTTCAAGGTTCTCCGGGTGAGGATCAGAGCACGTGGCAGCAACAAATCCCTTCTTGCCAAGAAGAGCGGAGTGTGACCCGGTGAAACCGGATTGAGCGAGGAGCGCGGCATCGATGCCGTTCTGGCAGGCTTCAGCAATGTTAAGAGCCTTGGCGTGTGACCCAAACGATTCAATGAGGCCACCAGCCATCGTGGCAGCAAGCCCGAGCGCGTTATTGGCGGCTTCCTCGTTAAGGCCGAGAATGCTCGCCGCCGTGGCCGCGGCCGCAATCGTGCCGACGGTTCCCGTGGTGTGCCAGGTTTTGTAGTGCGAGGGATTCACGGTCCGCCCCAGGCGGGCGAAGATATCGTAGCCGATGATAACGGCCTTAAGAAAATCAGCTCCTGACGCGCCGGTTTTTTCCGCCAGAGCGAGAGCCACCGGAATCGTGACTGAGCCCGGGTGACCGATCGCGGTGCGGTGTCCGTCATCCAGCTCACAGACGTGGCCAGCCACTCCGTTCAGAAAAGCGGCAGATCGGGCGGGAAGCCGGTCATCAAGTCCGATAGCGGTGGATTCCGCCGCGCCGCCGATCGAGCTGAGATATCTGCCGGCAATCACGGTCTGAGGGTAATGGGCGCCGGCGATAGCGCAGCCCGCCCAGTCAAGGACGCGGAGTCTTGCGTCCGCTTTGAACTTTTCAGGGATCTTTTCCAGACTGCAGCCCGAAATGAACCGGGCGAGACCGGCCTGAAGCGGTTCTTCCATAATTTCGTCTCCTAAAGAAAAGAGGGACCGGATTTGTTTCCCGGCCCCTCTGTTCAGATTTCGGATCAGTAGAAGATCACGAACGTTGCGATGAGATAGACCACCGTGGTGATAACAAGCGGAATGGCGTTTCGCTTAACAACACGGAAGGGCGATACATTCGCGAGGCCAGCCACTGCGACGATCGCGCCGGTCACCGGAGAAATTGTGCGGCCCATGCCGGTCATCGTCTGCAGAGGAAGGAGCATCGTTGCCGTGTGGATTCCGTAGCGAGCGGCGATATCCGGAATCAGCGGAGCGAACGAGAAGAAAGGCGCGTTACCGGAACCCATCAGGAAGGAAACGATACCGATCACGAGTGCCATGGCGAGCACCATCGGGATAGCGCCGAGGCCGACAGACTGCGCTCCATCGATCAGCGTCTTGATAGCGCCGATTGAGATAAGGCCCTTGCCGAAAACCTGGCCCGCGATGATGAGGGATATCACGACAGTGAGCGCATGCCCCATGCCTTTGAAGAACTCACGGAGTCCGTCCATAGTATCCATGACGTTCCGCGTACGGATAACGTCGAAGATCATGGCAACAATCACAGAGAGCACGATCGCGGTCGGGACGCCGACCTTCACGTTGATGCCGTACTGGCCAAGCACTACCGGATTGAAGAGCAGCAGAATGAAGAGCGGGAGCATCGGAAGAAGAGCGTAGATCTTCGGGATCCGGGCTTCTTCAGAAGCTTTCTTTTCATCCATTTCAAGCGCAGCCATTTCTTCGGCCGTCAGCGGCTCAACGCCTTCCTTTTTATCCCAGTAACGCTGGACAAAGTACATGGAGATCAGCATCGAGAGCAGCATGAACGGGTAAATAGCCATCTGCCAGTGGAAGAAGTATTCTGCCCATTCGATATTCGCGGTTTTCGCGGTGAGAAGGCAGTTCGCGGAGCCCGGTCCGAGGTCGAAGAACCGGCTGGCTGCGATCGTGCAGACAGCTGTCATCTTCGGGACGCCCGCGCGGATCATGACCGGATAGAGGGTCACCATCATCATGAGGGCAAGCCCTGCGGCAGACGGGATCGCGAGCCCCACGATCTGGGTCACGATGAGCCCCATGCCGGCGAGGACATAGGGAGACTTCACGTACTTCAGGGGACCGCCCACAACGTCATAAAGGGCGCGGCCCGCATGCACGCGGTCCATGTATTTCGCGAAGCCTGCCATGCACATGATGGAAAGACCGAGTTTCGCGAGAGTCGTGGACATGACATTTTCGACGACAAGGAAAATGTCGAAGAAAATGGAACCGGAACTCTTTTTAAGGCCGAGTCCAAGGCCGATGTCGCCGAGCGCTGCGATGGCAAGCAGCACCACGCCCGCGACAAGAAGCACTGCCGGGGCGTAAGCGCGCTTGACAATCAGATAGCCGGCTGCAACGGTGACGATGGCAGCTATAGTGAGACCAAGCATAGGGGTACCGTATGTATGAATCAGGGAGAGACCGGCGGTTTGTTGCGGGTCTGCTCCTCTTTCAGTTTTCGGGAACCAGGAAGGGGAATCCCCTTCCATCGGTTTGTCAGAAGAAAGCCCTGAGGCTTACTTCACGGTGACCTTGGGAGACTCGGCGATGCACTCGTCAGTCAGTTCCTGGCCAATGCCGGGCAGATCCGGGATCTGGTACTTGCCGTTGACAGGCATGTAGTCATACTTGCAGGTCCGGCGGTTGCCTTCGAGCAGCGCATAGCGGTGCAGTTCATGGATAGCGAAGTTCGGGATCGCGGCTTCGAGCTGCAGAGACGCGGCCGTCATGATCGGGCCGCCGCAGACGTGAATCTGCGTGGTCGTGTCATAGATGTGGCCCATATCGCAGATCTTCTTGCCTTCGGTGAAGCCGCCGCAGGTTCCGAGATCCGGCTGAATCAGATCAATGATGTGATTCTCGAAGAAGGGGCGGAATCCCCAGCGGGTGAAGACGCGTTCACCGGCAGCGATCGGAATATTCACGTTGTCGTGCACTTCCTTCAGCTGCATCGGGTTGAGGCTCATTACCGGTTCCTCATAGGCGGAGATCCGGAATTCCTCTATCATGCGGCCGAACTCAATGGCGGACGTGGTATCCGTCAGGGCGTGAGCCTCAACGATGATGTCGATCTGATCGCCGACCGCTTCGCGGATGGCCTTCAGGCGGTCATAGCCCACGCGGAGATCGCGGCCTGCAAAGCAGCCGTAGAGATTGCGGCGCTTCGCGTACCCTTCAAGGTCGATTTCGTTCACGTCGACCTTGATGCAGTCATACCCCTGTTCGAGCGCCTTTTCGGCTGCCGCGGCGTACTGAGCGGGAGTGACGAGAATGTCTTTCTTTTCGGCGTTGCCCCAGCCAAACTGCAGCTGTGAGGCATACGTGCGGAGCTCATCGCGGCATTTGCCGCCGAGCAGCTGATAGCAGGGAACGCCGAGGGCCTTGCCCTTGATATCCCAAAGCGCGACGTCGATTGCCGACATACCGGCAGAAACGACCGTGCCGCCGCCCTGACCCCAGAAGGTTTTCTTCTGGAGCTTGTCCCAGATGAATTCATTCCTCATCGGGTCGAGCCCGATAAGAAGCTTCGCGAAATCCTGAGCCATGCCGAAACCGGCAGATGCGCCTACGCCGTAGGCAAGACCGACTTCACCGAAGCCGGAAATGCCTTCGTCCGTATTGATACGAACGACGACGGGTCGCCACTTGGCAACAGCGGATTGAAGCGGATTCTTAACGTCAATTATGTCCACACTGACGATTTTCATTTATGAATCTCCGATGTATTTGCGGTGGTTTTCTTGATTGAAGGGAGGTGTAGATCAAAAATGAACTTCACCTCAAAGACGCCGGCTTTTTAGTGACTCAGCCGATCAATTGTGATGTATCGCGGATAATAGTAATCCACTTTAGAACTAATTGATAATACCCATTAAGAGATAAAGAACCTCACCTTCCAAGGGAAGAAAGGTGAGGCGTCGGAAACTATTTCACGAAACTCACAAGTACCATGATGACAGGAAGTGTGAAAGTGAGTGCGGCCACTGTTACCCCAACTGTGGCAGAGGCGAACTCAGCCGGTCCGTCATGAAGCTTTGCCAGAACCCCGAGCATCGGGCTCACCGGCATAACGGAGGAGAGGATCAGGATCTGCCGCATCATCGGATCCATAACAAGAAGCTGGGAGATCAGGAACATCACGAGCGGCTTATAGACATTGCAGCCGAAAAGAATGATCCAGGTTTCGCGCGGGAGATGTTTGAAGCGGGCAAAACCGATCTGCTGCACAGTGATACCGATAAAAATGAGAGCGAGAGGTGAGCAGATCTGACCGATCAGCCGTGTGGCGAGCGTAATGGGCTGCGGGATCTTGAGGTCAATCGCGACGCAGAGAACGCCGATCAGAAAGCCGATCAGGGGTTTTGTGAAGATCATTTTCAGGCTTTGCCTGGAAAAGAATTTTGGTGCCGGCTTTCCTGTATGCCGAACCCCGTCAAGCTGCACGTTATAGAGCCCAATGGTCCAGACAAATATCACATTCGCGAAGAAATAGACGAGCAGGTACGGGATACCCCGGTCACCGAACATGGCGTAGGTCACCGGAATGCCGACGAAAAGCAGTGAGGAGCCGGAAAATTCAGCGATAAAGGTGCCGTGCCACTCATCTCTCACCAGTCCCGCTTTGCAGATCAGCCAGGACGTAACGATGTAGACCGCGAATGCCATGAAAGGAAGCCCCGAGATTCGGAGCAGTTCCAGCAGCTGCGCGTGCGTGAACTTGGAGGTGATCGAATAGAAGAGAAAGAAGGGGATCGCGAGACCGACGATCTTGGATACGAGCCTCTTTCCTGCTTCGTCGTACCAGCCCTTGGAAGACGAATACCAGCCAAGTCCGGCAACGCAGACGAGAACGAAAACCGCGGAGAGGGCATGCAGAAACGCGTCAAGCATAAAGAAATACCTCCGGAGCAGGGCTCGGCCTGAGGCCGGACTGGCTCCGGATCATGCGCTCTTCCGGTAACCTTCCGCGTGTAACAGGCTGTAACCAGGAACCTTCAAAGATTCTAATCCTTTGGGATGATGAGTGATATTTTGTAGTACAGAATAAAAAATACAGAGCGGAAAAACAAGGCAAATTTCCTCTCGGTCCCGGTCTGAAATGTGGAAAGTTTTCTTTTTCTTCCTGTAGGATTACCCTATGAAAGCGCAGTGCCGGGCAATCCGGCACACACCGCGCGAGATACCAGAGGGGAGGGCGACGCATGATGGCGGCTGATACCGTGCTGCAGCAGTATTTCACTGAACTTCAGAGCGAAGTGAAGGCCATAGCGGTCAATGCCGATCTGGAAACGGCCTACACGGAATTGGAAGGCGCCTTTACCGAACAGGTCTCGCGGCTGATGTCAGAAATGGGTCTTCTTGCGGCGGAACCTGAGCTCTGCCCTTTTCAGGGCACAGTGAACGGCGCTGTTGCCCGGGTGTCGGCCTATGCGGTGTCGGATGATCTTGACCGGATGGATGTCTTTGTGACGCTCTACGAGTCGTCAAGCGAAGTGTTTGAGGTTAAGGCAGACGAAGCGCAGAGGGCGGCATCCCAGTGCCTTCTGTTTCTGAGAGCCTGTGTTGACGGGACACTCACGCAGGAAATCCCTTCTGGCGGCAGGGCCGCGGCGCTCGCGGCTCTCGTCGAGTCGTGCTGGAAAGGGCTGGACCAGATCCGGATCTGGATCGTGACAAATGGTCTGGTGAAGAACGTCCGCTATAAGCCTCAGGAAATTGCCGGAAAGCTGGTTACGCTCGAAGTGGTGGATCTGCTTCGTCTTTCGCGTATGGCACTTGAGGGTGAAAAGGGCGATCCGATCAACGTTGATTTTTCCCGCGAATGCGGAGAAGCGCTTCCCTGCGTTTTTTATTCCGATGAAAAGGCGTCGTATGACACGGCACTCTGTCTGCTGCCCGGCGAAGTGCTTCGTTCCCTTTACGAAAAGTACGACGCCCGGCTGCTCGAAGCGAATGTCCGGTCCTATCTTTCGATTCAGTCGAAAGTGAATAAAGGCATGTTTACGACGCTCGAGGAGCATCCCGAGGATTTTCTTGCCTTTAATAACGGGATTGTGATTGTGGCTGAACAGCTGCAGCTTTCTCGGACGTCGATCGGCACAACTGGGATCAAGGTGCTCGCCGGCATCAAAATTGTGAATGGCGGACAGACATCGGCAACGCTTTTCTTCGGTAAGCGCCGTGACAGGACGCTTGATCTTTCGCGCATCCGGATTCCGGCAAAGATTATCGTGCTGAAGCCTGAGATCGGGGAGCACGCGGATGCGTTCCTGACGGATATTGCCCGTTTTGCGAATACGCAGAATAATGTGCGGGCATCGGATCTCTCATCCTCATCACCCTTCCATTTGGGGCTTGAACACCTGGCCCGGACGACCTGGTGCCCTGATGGTGAGCATCAGTGGTTCTATGAGCGCACGACCGGTTCATACCGAACAATGCTCGCGAAGGAGAGAACGCCGGCCGAAAGAAAGCATCGAAAGCAGCTGATTCCTCCCTCGAACCGTATAACAAAGCTTGACCTTGCGAAGATTATGAACGCCTGGTTCTGGCGTCCGGAACTTGTCTGTCTTTCCCCACAGAAAAATTACGCGCTTTTCATGAAGGCGCTGGATGATCAGGGGGGAGCCGACCAGCTGAAACTAACCCCGGGGACATGGAAGGACATCGTCGCGGTGGCCGTGATTTTCCGTGAGTGTCAGAAGATCGCGAAAAAGGAATTTTCCGGAAGCAGCCTCGTTATCACCGCCTACACGGTAGCTATTGCCTCACGTAGGCTTGCGGGAAAGCTGCGGCTCAGGAGGCTTTGGGAGCAGCAATCGCTGTCCCCCGAGTTCTTGGCTCAGCTGGAAGCCTGGGCGAAAGAGATCAACGCGACACTTAGACTGTCCTCCCTGGGTAAACCCATTTCTGAATGGGGGCGGGATCCGGAGTGCTGGAAGTTTGTCCAGGAATCGATTGCGCCGGGCTACGCCCCTGGTATCCCCGAACTGGAGGAGCAGAGGAACGCTCAGCCGGCTGAGCAGAGTGCGTCCGGTCCGCTTGCCGCAGAAACGCAGACGGATGTGGTATCTCCCGCAGACAAGGGAGAGAGCTGATGGAGTGGCTCCGCAGTCTGATCCGGAAAGCGGCTGCACTTTTCAGCCGCGGCACTCCGTTTCCCGCTGAAAACACCGCTGTACCCGCAGAAGTCCCTGAGAGGGAGAAAGAGACGCTGATACCGGAAACGCGGCAGACAGGAACTTTGCCTCCCACTCGCCTCCCCGGCAATGAGCTGAAGAGTTTTGAAACGCTCCGGCCTGGTGAACGCCGGGCACCGATTGCCTACAGCCCGGATCCCCTTCCGACTCAGGACAGGAAGGGCAGGACAGCCGCCGTACCTGGTGTTTCCTGGGAACCGGACGATTCAGGCAATGTGATTCTTGGCCGTGATGATCGCTTCCGGGAGCAGGAACGGGAAGTACAGGAAGTCTTTACCCGGTATAAGGGCAGGTACGGGACTTATGTGCCGGGGAACGATGAGCCTGATGTCTGGGAGGACGATGAGGAGGATGAAGCCGAAGAAGCGAGAGTCCAGCCGAAGTCCTCAGTGTCAGGAGATAAAAGCGAGCAGATGTCATTTGATTTCGATCGGCTAACGCGGGCCGCTCAGACCTCAGAAGACATCGGTGCAACTGTTTCCCCCGGCCCGCAGCAGCAGTAAGTGCGCCTCTCGGAGAGCCTTTTCTCCGGGCTTTGGCGTCCTGATATGATGTTTCAAACGTAGTTCTCCGGCAGGCTTCCCGCTTCTGGGCAGCCGTTTTCTCTGGGTGGATGGATTATGCAGGAAGTATCGATTGAGAAAAGAGGGCGGCAGGCGGCCCAGGCAAAAGCGCTTTTCGGTTTTGCCCGGGAATTGGGCAGAGTTCGCCGGGAAAACATCATCTGGCTTGACCGACATCCTTGGTTCCTGAAATTTTCCTCCATTGATCCAAAGCTTCCGGGGGTCAAAAAATGGACCCCTGAATCGAGGGAACCTAATCTGCTGCTGTCTGTTGAGCAGCTTCAGCTTCCTCATTGCCCGGAACCCCCGGCGCTGCTTCGGGAGGCTGTGGGTGAAGGCTGGGAGAAGCCCGAGTGGGAACCAGGAAGTGAACTGATAGAGCGCGCCGCTTCGGATGAAAAATTCGGAGAGGCCTGGCTCGACTGGGGCGGAGCGAGAAAGGACTGGCTCCTCCACTGGGAGGCCGTTTCAAAGTCTCTTGATCTCTTCCAGATGCTTTATCAGAAGAGCCGCGAGGTGGAGGACAGCAATCTCAGGCTGATTGCCAAGGCGGGCTCCATTTCCTTCGCCAGTGACGACGCGCACCTCGCCGCACGTCATCCGGTACTTACTCGCCCAATCCGTTTCCGGCTGATTGTGGATGAGAACCGTGTGACGATCCGTGTAGAGGTGGATCTTTCTGAACCGGCACGGTTTGAGTCAGAACTGCTTTCCGGATTCCAGGACGATGGTTTCAGGCTTGAACTCTGCCAGGCAACGCGAGAAGACGTCGAGAGCACCAATGTGCATCCGTTTGACACGCAGCCTGTGCGGGCTTCTTTCCAGAAACTCGCGGCAACGATTTCTCCTGAAAGCCGCTGGTCAGACAGTGGAAAACCGCCGGAGTTTGATGACCGTGTCCATTTTGGTTTCTATGAGGATCCGGTTTTCTGGATAGAAGAACGCGTTTCCGGCATGGCGGAAGCCTCTGATCGGATTATCCGTGAGATTGATGCGGGCGAAAAAATTCCGCAGCATCTGATCGATCTGGTGAGCGGTGTGGAGGAGCGGGACGATACCGTCCCCGCCAAGACGGCCGACACTCTGGAAGACCGTCTGGCTGCCGCGGGTGGGGAAGATGCTTCAATTCTTTTCACTAAGCCTGCTAACCGCGAACAGCTGGAGGTCGCCCGGGAAATCCGTAATCGCGACGCTGTTCTTGTCATGGGGCCTCCGGGAACAGGTAAGACCCATACGATCGCGAACCTGATCGGTGATTTCCTTTCCTGCGGAAAGACAGTGCTGATTTCTTCTCAGAAGGAGAAAGCCCTCCGGGTTATCAAGTCGATGCTGCCAGCTGAAATGCAGGATCTCTGTATTTCCTTCTCGAGTGAAGAGGATGACGTCCTCGCGACCGTTCAGGCGCTGACAGAGAAGCTTTCCCTGGTGAGACCGGAGGAGCTTGAACGGAAGATTGAGGCAGAAACCGCGGCGCGTGACAGAACTTTCAAGGCTCTGCAGGAGTCCCGTTCAAGACTCTACAGCCGTATTAACGCAGAGTCTGAAAAGCAGGAGATCGGGGGACGAAGCTGGACGCCGTCCGAAATCGGCGCGTGGCTCCATGAGAACGAATCGCTTGAAGCGGTACTGCCCGGCAAAGACACGCCGACAGGGCCTTTCCCTCTGACTGAGGAGGAGCTTCGGACGCTTTACAGCCTTTCGGGTGTTGTAACCCGTGAAGTGGAGACTGAGTCGCTTTCCGGAATGCTTGAGGCAGATATCCTGCCTCAGCCTGAAGAACAGGCGCATCTCGCTGCCGAAGCTTCTGAACTCCGCGATTTTGTCCGCCATTCGTCAGTACGGGTTGAAGCGCGCGGCGGTCAGGGCGGACAGAGAATTTTCCGCTATGTGGCAGGTGATCTGGCTATTGAGGCACCCGAAAAACCGGGCGGCCCTGTCGCCATGCTGTCTGAATGGCTGGAAAGGGATCGGACGGTCGGTATCCCTGAACCCTGGGTTGCTTCAGCACGCGCAGCCGGTGCGGCAGGCGGTGCCATCAAAGCCCGCTGGGAAAAACTGTTAGCCGCTGTACAGGCCGCTTCTGAACTCGCAGAGAAAGAAATAGGGCAGATGGATGAGTTTGCGGTCGAGATCCGTCCGGATGCAGACCGCCCGGCTCTCCGTGAGGCCCTGAATTATTTCAGGGAAAATCGGATTTCAGGTGAACCCGGTTTCCTCACCAAGCTCACTCAGAAAACACGGCTTGTGGCCCTTAGCGGATCACTTGTGAATGGACACGTGCCGAGCACGGACCATGATTACGCCTCGGTGCTTCTCAGGCTCGATCTGGAAGAGGCCCGCGCTGCGGCTATGAAGCTCTGGAACGATCTCGTGCAGAAAGAAGGCGGCCCCGCCTTTGAGTCGCTCGGAACAGATCACCCAGAGGAACAGGTGAGACTGCGCTATGTCCCGCGGCTGGAAAAAGCGCTTTCCTGGTGGACCGGCTGGGCTGAACCCCTGCTGAGAAAGGCGGAGGTGCTGGGGATCAATCCCGCTCTGATCACGGGAGGTACCGGCGTAGGCCCTGTGGAAAGCTGCGGCGCGCTGGCGCGCAGCGTAGAAGAATTGCTGCGCCCTGCGGCAGCGCTCGACCGCGTTATGGACCGGCTCACCGAACTCCGGGACTATGTCCGTTCTGTCCGAGAGAGTCTGAAACCCGCTATTCAGAAGGGATCCCAGATTGCGGTAAGACTGTCTGCCGCACTCGATGAAAGTCCTGAGGCTTACCAGAAGGCCTGGGAAGAGCGCGAAGCGCTCCGGGGACTTAGCCCTCAGATTGATGCTCGCCGCGAACTGCTTGAGAAACTGTCTTCCGGAGCTCCGGCCTGGGCGCGGGCTATCGCAGAGCGCCGTTCAACGACGTGCCCGATGCACGCGATTGAGGCCTGGAACTGGAAACTTCTGGATA
This sequence comes from Dakarella massiliensis, assembly GCF_001182045.1. Lineage (GTDB taxonomy): Bacteria > Pseudomonadota > Gammaproteobacteria > Burkholderiales > Burkholderiaceae_F > Mesosutterella > Mesosutterella massiliensis. The sequence continues at coordinate 220,502 of NZ_CVTY01000004.1, forward strand.
CCAGCTTTGAATCCTATCTCTCCAGCAGCATGGCGGATGAGCAGAAAAAAGCCGGGGAGCTGTCCGCAATAGTGAGGCGTCAGACTGTCACCCTCGCTGTGGATCGCGCGTGGCTCGCTCTGTCGGAACGCATGCGGGAGAATCGCGCTCTTATGCAGAAACTGCAGGGGTGGGCACAGATTGCGACGAGAATCGGCCGCGGGAACGGCCGGAACGTTGAAACGCTGAGAGCCCAGGCACGGGATCTGATGGCTTCCTGCGCACAGGCTGTTCCCTGCTGGATTATGCCGGCTGAGCGCGCCCTTGCCATGTTTGACGGCACTTGGAAGTTTGACGTTATCGTGCTGGATGAGGCGAGTCAGTCTGACATTGTGTCGATGCCGCTTCTCTTCCTCGCTAACCGCGCGGTGATTGCTGGTGATGACCGGCAGGTGTCGCCGGCTGCAGTCGGCGTTGGTGACATGGCTGTCAACGCGCTGTCCCGTCAGTATATTGAGGGAAAGATTGCAAATTGGCCGATTTATCAGGCTCAGTCCTCCCTCTATGATCTCGCCCGCACAGCATATGATCCTCTGATGCTTCGTGAGCATTTCAGAAGCGTTCCGCCGATCATCGGCTACTCAAATCAGCTCTCCTATAACGGTCTTATTCTCCCGCTTCGCGACGCTGCCTCAACGAATCTTGTGCCGGCTATCGTTCGCTGCCGGGTGAACGGTGTCCGTGAGCAGAACGACGCGAATAAGGCTGAGGCTGAGGCAATTGTCGGAAGGATCAAAGCCTGTATTGGAGAAAAGGCTTACGACGGCAAGACCTTCGGTGTGATTGTCATGCGATCCGGCCGTACAGGCGCGCAGATACAGCTGATCAATGATCTGCTTTATAAAGCGCTTGGTCCTGAAGTCATTCAGAGCCGGAGAATTCTCTGCGGTCTTTCCCCGGACTTCCAGGGTGACGAGCGTGATGTTATTTTCCTGTCGCTTGTCGATTCTCCTGACGGAGACAAACCTTTGCGGCGTGAAGGCGCGGGAAGCGATGATGGCATGAAGAAGCGCTGGAATGTTGCCGTGTCACGTGCCCGGGATCAGATCTGGGCCGTGTACTCTTTTGATCCGGCGACTCAGCTGCAGGACGGAGATATCCGCAAGACGTTCTTTGACTATCTGTCGGATCTCGAGAAAAACGGATGCCGGGCGGAGGAGAGCGGACTCATCTCCGAACTTGCCTCTGAAGTGGCTGATGGGCTCGAAGAGAAGGGGTTCACCGTTCACAGAGGGTATCGGATCGGGGCTTTTGATCTTGACCTTGTTGTGGAAGAGGACGGGAAAAAAGTCATCATTGAATGCGATGGTGACGCTGGATCGCCGATACCCAACGCGGTCATCGCCAGGATGGAGTGCCAGACAATTCTGGAGCGCGCCGGGTGGCAGTTTGTCCGGGTCAGGGGAGGAGCCTGGAGCCGTGATCCTGAATCGGGACTCTGGTGGGTGATGTCACAGCTGGCGGAGAAAGGTGTGAGACCGTCTCCTGAAGAAAAGCCAAAGGCGGAGGATAAGCAGGAAGATCTTGTGACTGAGGTGCAGGCGAAGGCTGAAACCTTCACGAAGACACTGCGTGTTGACAGTGACGCGGCTGAAGCAAAGCGCCTGAAGCGCGAGAGAATCATTGCTGAACTTCGGAAGCTGGGTGCGGAAGTTGACAGTGAGGTGAAGAAGAGTTCCCGGTTTGCCGGGTAATTCGGGGATGCGGGCATGAAGACTATTGGAAGCGTTGCTATTATCGGAATGGGTGCCCTCGGTATCCTGTACGGGCACCTGATTGGCCGGAGAATTGGCTATGAAAACCTTTTCTTTGTCGCAGATGCCGCCCGGGTGGAGCGTTTTAACTCAGCTGGCGTGACCTGCAATGGTGAGAAATGTCCGTTCCGGATGCTTGAGGCAAAAGATGCACCGACTCCTGATCTGCTGATTTTTGCGACGAAGGCAACTGGTCTGGAAAGCGCAATTGGTCTCGCGAAGCAGTTTGCCGGTTCCGATACCATCATCATTTCGCTGCTGAACGGAATTACGAGCGAAGAGATCATTTCGGAAAAACTGGGAGGCCGACATGTTCTCTACACAGTTGCGCAGGGCATGGATGCTACAAAGATCGGCCCAGATCTGAGGTATTCGCATCCCGGAACGCTTTGTGTGGGACTGCCCGCAGAGGATAAGGAACGTCTTCCTGATCTGGGAATGCTCTGTGAGCTGCTGACCCGCTGTGATGTTCCCTTTGAGCGGGATCCGGATATCCTTCACCGGATCTGGGCCAAATGGATGCTGAATGTCGGTGTCAATCAGCTCTGCATGGTTGAGGAAGGCGGCTATGCTGTTGTTCAGAAGCCTGGTCCCGCGCGCGATCGGATGATCGGGGCGATGCGGGAAGCTATGCAGATCGCCCAGAAGAGCGGTGTCGCGGTGACAGAGAAAGATCTCAGTTTTTATGTAGGACTGATCGACACTCTGGCCCCTGAAGGCATGCCCTCAATGCGGCAGGATGGTCTCGCCCATCGGCTCTCTGAAGTGGAGTCGTTTGCCGGAACTGTGGTAAAGAAGGGGCACGAACTTGGTGTCTCTGTTCCTGTGAATGAATCACTTTATCGTGAAATCCGAGAGCGTGAGGCCGGATATTAGATTGAAAACAGTCGCCGGAAAGACGGCTGATAAGGATGGTCTGAATGAAGTTTAGTCAGAAAGCGTTCAGGGCTGCGGCAGCAGCTCTCACGGCGCTGCTCCTCGCCGGATGCACAGGCATGCTCTGGCTCAGTTATGTCCAGAACGGGAAAATCAGTTTTGAGGATGGCAGAACGTTCAGAATCGGTGATGCCCTGAATCAGTATCAGTACTGCAAAAAGAATACGGAAAGCTGGACGGTGGAATCCGGGGATAGCGGACATCGGGTGCTGTTTTCCTGTCATACAACAGGAGAAGATGATCTGGAGACCGAGAGGACTCCGGACCCTAGTCTTGTGCTGAATGTAGAGTTTCTGATTCCGAGCTGGTCTCTGAAGTACGACGTGTCGCGGGTCTGGTATGCGGTTGACCTCGCGGGTGGCACGGATCCCGCGGCTCAGGCGGTCATGAAAACGGCTAATCCCCATGAATCCCTTCGGGAGATCGCGCTTGGCCGCGATGTGAGCATTCCGCCCGACGAATTCATGAAGTGGCAGCAGATGGCTGGAGCCTATCTGCTGGGCGGTGGAACGCCAAGGGCAGATGGCCCCAAAGCCGAGGACGGAACGCCGCTCCCGCCGGGTGAAGGCTGGGTCAATCTGTAAGGTTTTTAACCTGTCCGGGATGCCCAAGGTCAATAGTCCGTCTGAATCACGCAAAATCCCTTTGTCTTAAGTTGAAACTCCTCTTCAGGATCGGCATTATATTAAGCAATAACGCCTGTCCTCAAGAGGCAGACGGAAAACAAAGGGGATATGCATGAAGATTTTTATGGACACGGCTAACGTGGATGAGATCCGCGAATTTGCCGATATGGGGATCGTTTACGGTGTAACCACCAATCCCTCTCTGATTGCGAAATCCGGCCGTTCCCAGGCGGATGTGATTCCTGAGATCTGCAGTCTGATTCCAGGTCCGGTATCGGCGGAAGTGATCAGTCTTGACTGCGCGGGCATGCTGGAAGAAGCGCATAAGCTCGTCAAGATCGCTGAGAATGTGGTGATCAAGATTCCCTGCACCGCAGAGGGTCTTAAAGCGGTAAAGGTACTCTCCTCAGAAGGCATCCGTGTGAATGTCACGCTGATCTTCAGCCTTCCTCAGGCGCTTCTTGCGGCCCGTGCGGGCGCAGCTTATGTTTCGCCTTTTGTTGGGCGGCTTGATGATATCGGTGAAGATGGCGTGCAGCTGGTTGCCGATATTGTGGACGTCTTCCGCAATTTCGATATCAAGACTGAAGTCATTGCGGCAAGCATCCGCTCGCTCGGGCACGTGAATGCGGTGATGCTCGCCGGGTGCGATATCGCGACGATTCCGACGAAGGTGCTTCGGGCGATGCTGGTTCATCCGCTGACTGATAAGGGGATCGAGAAATTCCTTGCCGATTACCGCGACAGTCAGAAACGCTGATCAAGGTAAGGCAAAAAGAAGCGAAGACGTTCATAAGAACGGTCTGCGCCTTTTCTTATGGAAAGAAACTTGTGATTTAAGCCTGAATCACGCGTGCCGCAGGGGCCTTAACGTCATTCTCACCCATAGCTTCGGTGATGTTCTGCGTGAGGTCAAAATAGACGTCCCAATAGTCAGAGCTCTTGCACCAGGCTCGTGCCTGGAAGTTCATGCCCTTGTCATTTCCTCCGGTAAGACGGGCAAACGGGGCCGGATCCTGGAGAACCTTATTGGTCTTCGCAATGGCATCAAGCATGAGAGACTGAATTTTCTCAGGTGTCTCATCTTTGGCAACGCTGAAGTCGAGATCGACACGGCGAAGTTTTTCGCTTGAAAGATTGGTGACCGTAGTGTTCATGACCTGCGAATTCGGGATTGTGATTCGCTTGTTGTCAGGGGAGATCAGCGTGGTATAGAAAAGCGTGATATCCCGAACCGTCCCTTCAACGCCGGATGCCTGAACATAATCCCCCACACTGAACGGGCGGAAGATCATCAGCATGACGCCGCCCGCGATATTAGAAAGAGCTCCCTGCAGAGCGAGACCGATAGCAAGGCCTGCGGATGCAAGTACTGTGATGACGGACGCCATCGGAACACCGAGGATCTGAATCACAATGATCAGCAGAACGACCCAAAGGCCAATCTTCAGGAATGAATTGATATATCCCTTTGCTGTCTGATCAACATTGTTGAAGTATTTGACCCTGCCCACAGCACCGATGATGAGGTTGATGACGATCTTGCCGACAATAAGGCAGATGATCGCGAGTGCGATCTTCTCACCATAAGTGACAAGAAGCTCAGAAAAACGTGTTTCAAAAAGATGATCCATTTCGACACCTGTCTGAGGAGTGGTGATAGCAATACTCTTATCACAAAAAGGATCCGCGATTATATCACGTTAAGCTGTATACCCCTAAAGAACTAATAAGTGTAGAGTGCGTTCTAGTTATTCCGGATCAGGAAAGGAACGTTCAGATGCCAAAAGCCTTGCATATACATGTCACTGACAATATTGCGGTTTGCACGTCCGCGGTTCAGCCGGGGGATGAGGTCGAAATTCTTGAGCCGGATGGCTCAAGAGGAGCGGTGAAGGCCGTTGAGGCGATTGCTTTCTGCAACAAAATAGCTCTTTGTGATATTGCCTCCGGAGAAGAGGTGCTGAAGTACGGTGAGGTCATCGGCAAAGCGACTGAGGATATCCGTAAGGGATGTCTTGTGAATGACCGGAATATCGCTAGTCAGCCGCGGGCGTATGCAGACGAGTATCTGCTTAGGAAGGAGGCGTGAAATGCAGTTCATGGGATATCGCCGGGCGGACGGGCGTGTTGGTGTCAGAAACTATGTATTGATTCTTCCAGGCTGTGCCTGCGCTTCCGAAACCTGCAGACTGGTAGCTAGCGAAGTCCGCGGCACAAAGAACGTGATTATGAATGTCGGGTGTTCTGATGTGCAGGCGAACACTGACATGAACCTTCGTGTACTGACGGGGTTTGCTCTGAACCCGAATGTGTTCGGAGTCATCGTGATCGGCCTAGGGTGCGAAACGGTTGGTCATCGAGAACTGGCTGCGAAAATCCGCGCGGAAACTTCCAAACCTGTCGTCTCGTTCGGGATACAGGAAATAGGCGGAACGGTAGCAACAACTGCGGCCGCAGTGAAGGCGGCCCGGGAAATGGTTGCTCAAGCGAGTGAGCAGCAGCGTGAACCTTGCGATGCGTCAGACCTTTTTGTCGCGATTGAGTGCGGCGGATCCGATGCAACAAGCGGCATCGCTTCGAATCCAGCGGTTGGCAACATGTCTGACCGTATTGTGGATCTGGGCGGCACCACGATGATGTCTGAAACTATTGAGTTCGTCGGCGCGGAGCATATTCTCGCGAAACGGGGAGCAACGCCGGAAATTCATGACCAGATCATCCGCATCTGTGAGGATTACGAGAAGCACCTTGCGGGAGTTGGACAGGATTGTCGTACGGGTCAGCCGACTACCGGTAACAAAGCAGGAGGTCTTTCCACGATTGAGGAAAAATCTCTTGGATGTATCCATAAGGGAGGCACAAGGCCTGTTGTAGAAGTACTCCAGGAAGCCGCGAGACCCACCAAGAAGGGGGCTCTGATTATGGATACCCCGGGGTACGACATTTCGTCTGTCACCAGCATGGTGGCAGGCGGCGCCACCATGGTGGTTTTTACGACGGGACGGGGTACACCGACCGGTCATGCCTTGGCACCGGTAATTAAAGTTACCGGTAATAGGGAAACCGCAAAGCGGATGGCTGACAATATGGATATCGATGTGTCCGGTATTCTGGAGGGAGATCTGACTATCGCAGATGCCGGAAAAGGCATTCTCGATGAAGTCCTGCGGGTCGCCAGCGGTAAGGTAACCAAGGCGGAGGCCTTTGGGTTCTCAGATATTGCTGTTGATCATATCTGCCGCTTCATTTAAGCATTTTTGGCTTTTCAGACAGGGCGGAGAAACGGAAGTTTCTCCGCCCTGTCTGTATGGAAGCTGTCCGAAATCCATAAAACAGAAAAAATTAATAAAAAATGATCTTTTTAATCAATTATTTTTATGAAATCCATTGAGGAAAATGAAAGATCGAATGAAAAAATATTTGCATTTTTAAAATTGAGAGGGTAAGATACTAATCCTGTCGCTGCGATGCAGTGACGATCTTTAAAAACTGAATAACGAACCGATAAGCGTGAGCATCTGGTTTTGAAGAGCTTCAGCTCATAAAAAATCAGGTGCTTGAAAAGACGAATGGAATGATGCAGAAGCGAAAGCTTCTGAGAAATACCAGTCGATAATTTTGAGCGCGACGCTTCAGGAAACTGAAGCAAATGAAGTAATAGCAGTGATTGAACTCAAGAGTTTGATCCTGGCTCAGATTGAACGCTGGCGGCATGCCTTACACATGCAAGTCGAACGGCAGCGGGGGAGCTTGCTCCTGCCGGCGAGTGGCGAACGGGTGAGTAATGCATCGGAACGTGTCCTGTTGTGGGGGATAACTGATCGAAAGATCAGCTAATACCGCATGAGACCTGAGGGTGAAAGCGGGGGATCGCAAGACCTCGCGCGACAGGAGCGGCCGATGTCTGATTAGCTAGTTGGTGAGATAAAAGCTTACCAAGGCGACGATCAGTAGCTGGTCTGAGAGGATGATCAGCCACATTGGGACTGAGACACGGCCCAGACTCCTACGGGAGGCAGCAGTGGGGAATTTTGGACAATGGGGGAAACCCTGATCCAGCCATGCCGCGTGCGGGATGAAGGCCTTCGGGTTGTAAACCGCTTTTGTCAGAGACGAAAAGGGACGTACGAATAATACGTTCCGCTGACGGTATCTGAAGAATAAGCACCGGCTAACTACGTGCCAGCAGCCGCGGTAATACGTAGGGTGCAAGCGTTAATCGGAATTACTGGGCGTAAAGGGTGCGCAGGCGGCTGTGCAAGACAGATGTGAAATCCCCGGGCTTAACCTGGGAACTGCATTTGTGACTGCACGGCTAGAGTTTGTCAGAGGAGGGTGGAATTCCGCGTGTAGCAGTGAAATGCGTAGATATGCGGAAGAACACCAATGGCGAAGGCAGCCCTCTGGGACATGACTGACGCTCATGCACGAAAGCGTGGGGAGCAAACAGGATTAGATACCCTGGTAGTCCACGCCCTAAACGATGTCAGCTGATTGTTCGGAAAGCAATTTCTGGGTAACCAAGCCAACGCGTGAAGCTGACCGCCTGGGAAGTACGGTCGCAAGATTAAAACTCAAAGGAATTGACGGGGACCCGCACAAGCGGTGGATGATGTGGATTAATTCGACGCAACGCGAAAAACCTTACCTAGCCTTGACATGTCAGGAATCCGGATGAAAGTCTGGAGTGCCCGCAAGGGAGCCTGAACACAGGTGCTGCATGGCTGTCGTCAGCTCGTGTCGTGAGATGTTGGGTTAAGTCCCGCAACGAGCGCAACCCTTGTCATCAGTTGCTACGCAAGAGCACTCTGATGAGACCGCCGGTGACAAACCGGAGGAAGATGGGGATGACGTCAAGTCCTCATGGCCCTTACGGCTAGGGCCTCACACGTCATACAATGGTCGGAACAGAGGGCAGCGAAGCCGGGAGGCGGAGCCAATCCCAGAAAACCGATCGTAGTCCGGATTGCAGTCTGCAACTCGACTGCATGAAGTCGGAATCGCTAGTAATCGCGGATCAGCATGCCGCGGTGAATACGTTCCCGGGTCTTGTACACACCGCCCGTCACACCATGGGAGTGGGGTTTGCCAGAAGGCGTTTGTCCAACCGCAAGGAGGACGGCGACCACGGTGGGTTCCATGACTGGGGTGAAGTCGTAACAAGGTAGCAGTACCGGAAGGTGCGGCTGGATCACCTCCTTTTAAGAGAACGAAGTTCTCAAGACAGGTGCTCATACTTATCGTTCGTTGTCTTCTGAGAAATGGAGACTATGTTCGGTTGTTCTTTAACAATTAGGAAGGAATGAAAGTTCTAAGTGCCTGAAATACTTGATGAGGGTATTTCAGGGCAGTTATGAACATGGGTTGTGATTGCATTCACAAATTTGCAAGTTTCTCCAAGAAACCGAAGCAACATTTAGAGAACAGCGACACGTTACAAGTCGATTGAAATCGTGCCGGGTAAAAGGCGGCAGGGTTATAGGATCAAGCGACTAAGTGCATGTGGTGGATGCCTTGGCGATCACAGGCGATGAAGGACGCGGCAGTCTGCGAAAAGCCCCGGGGAGCTGACAACGAGCTTTGATCCGGGGGTCTCCGAATGAGGGAACTCCAAGCTTTAGCTTGATCCATGCGTGAATACATAGCGTATGGAGGCGAACGCGGCGAACTGAAACATCTCAGTAGCTGCAGGAAAAGAAATCAACCGAGATTCCGGAAGTAGCGGCGAGCGAAACCGGAACAGCCTGAATTCGATATTGAGAAAAACACTGGAAGAGTCTGGAAAGGCTCGCCATAGTGGGTGATAGCCCCGTACGGGACGTTTATCTCAAGGTACTGAGGATTCGAAAAGTAGGTCGGGGCACGTGAAACCCTGGCTGAACATGGGGGGACCATCCTCCAAGGCTAAATACTCGTGATCGACCGATAGCGTACTAGTACTGTGAAGGAAAGGTTAAAAGAACCCCGGGAGGGGAGTGAAATAGATTCTGAAACCGCATGCATACAAACAGTAGGAGCCCTTCGGGGTGACTGCGTACCTTTTGCATAATGGGTCAGCGACTTATGTTATGTGGCAAGCCTAACCGACTAGGGGAGGCGCAGCGAAAGCGAGTCCGAACAGGGCGATTCAGTCGCATGGCATAGACCCGAAACCAGATGAGCTAACCATGGCCAGGCTGAAGGTGTGGTAACACACACTGGAGGGCCGAACCTACTGGTGTTGCAAAACCAGAGGATGAGCTGTGGTTAGGGGTGAAAGGCTTAACAAATCTGGAGATAGCTGGTTCTCCCCGAAAACTATTGAGGTAGTGCCTTGTATATGAGCTTCTGGGGGTAGAGCACTGTTATAGCTAGGGGGACATGGCGTCTTACCAAACTATGGCAAACTCCGAATACCAGAAAGCTTCGTACAGGAGACAGAGCACCGGGTGCTAACGTCCGGACTCAAAAGGGAATCAACCCAGACCGCCAGCTAAGGTCCCTAATATCAGCTAAGTGGAAAACGAAGTGGAAAGGCTAAAACAGTCAGGAAGTTGGCTTAGAAGCAGCCATCCTTCAAAGAAAGCGTAATAGCTCACTGATCGAGTCCTTCCGCGCGGAAGATGTAACGGGGCTAAGTTGATAACCGAAGCTGCGGATTCATACTTTTAGTGTGAGTGGTAGGGGAGCGTTCTGTAAGCCTGCGAAGGTGGATCGTAAGGTCTGCTGGAGGTATCAGAAGTGCGAATGCTGACATGAGTAACGATAAAGCGGGTGAAAAGCCCGCTCGCCGCAAACCCAAGGTTTCCTGCTCTACGTTAATCGGAGCAGGGTGAGTCGGTTCCTAAGGCCAGGCTGAGAAGCGTAGCTGATGGAAATCAGGTTAATATTCCTGAACCGGCGTTGAATGCGATGGGGTGACGGAGCAGCCAGAGTGGACCGGGTGTTGGATGTCCCGGCTTCCGAGCGATGGGTGCCTGCAGGCAAATCCGCAGGCGTATACCCAGGACGAAGGATCGGGTCTTCTTTTGAAGACGAAGCCACTGGAAGCGCTTCCAGGAAAAACCTCTAAGCTTCAGTTCAACGGCGACCGTACCGTAAACCGACACAGGTGGGTGAGCTGAATATGCTCAGGCGCTTGAGAGAACTCGGGAGAAGGAACTCGGCAAATTGACACCGTAACTTCGGAAGAAGGTGTGCCTTTGTAGCTTGATGGGAGAGAAACCCAAAGGGCGAAGAGGTCTCAGAGAATCGGTGGCTGTAACTGTTTACTAAAAACACAGCGCTCTGCAAAGATGAAAGTCGACGTATAGGGCGTGATGCCTGCCCGGTGCTGGAAGATTAATTGATGGGGTGCAAGCTCCTGATCGAAGTCCCAGTAAACGGCGGCCGTAACTATAACGGTCCTAAGGTAGCGAAATTCCTTGTCGGGCAAGTTCCGACCTGCACGAATGGCATAATAATGGCCACACTGTCTCCTCCCGAGACTCAGTGAAATTGAAATGTTTGTGATGATGCAATCTCCCCGCGGCTAGACGGAAAGACCCCATGAACCTTAACTGTAGCTTTGCATTGGACTTTGAACCGATCTGTGTAGGATAGGCGGGAGGCTTTGAAGAATGGACGCCAGTTCATTCGGAGCCGTCGTTGAAATACCGCCCTGATTTGTTTGAGGTTCTAACCTGGGCCAGTAATCCTGGCTGGGGACCGTGCATGGTGGGCAGTTTGACTGGGGCGGTCTCCTCCTAAAGGGTAACGGAGGAGTGCGAAGGTACGCTAATCACGGTCGGAAATCGTGAGGATACTGCAATGGGAAAAGCGTGCCTGACTGCGAGACAGACAAGTCGAGCAGATGCGAAAGCAGGTCATAGTGATCCGGTGGCTTCTGCATGGAAGGGCCATCGCTCAACGGATAAAAGGTACTCTGGGGATAACAGGCTGATACCGCCCAAGAGTTCATATCGACGGCGGTGTTTGGCACCTCGATGTCGGCTCATCTCATCCTGGGGCTGTAGCCGGTCCCAAGGGTATGGCTGTTCGCCATTTAAAGAGGTACGTGAGCTGGGTTTAAAACGTCGTGAGACAGTTTGGTCCCTATCTACCGCGGGCGCTGGAAGATTGACAGGGGCTGCTCCTAGTACGAGAGGACCGGAGTGGACGCACCTCTGGTGTATCGGTTGTGACGCCAGTCGCATTGCCGAGTAGCTATGTGCGGAAGAGATAACCGCTGAAAGCATCTAAGCGGGAAACTTGCCTGAAGATTAGTCTTCCCGGAGGCTTGACCTCCCTGAAGGGTCGTCCGAGACCAGGACGTTGATAGGCCAGGTGTGGAAGCGCTGTGAGGCGTGAAGCTAACTGGTACTAATTGCCCGTGCGGCTTGATCCTATAACCGTGCTGCTTAGTTAAATGACAGCAAAGGTTTTGAAAGGAAGCTTGCAAAAAGAAAGAAGTGTGTGAATGTGGAAAAGCAAGCCATGTGATTTCATTCCTTCCCAAAGAATTCGCTTCAGAAGTCCTAAAAAACTTTGAAAGCAAAGCCTTTGCCTGACGGCCATAGCAGAGTGGCCCCACCCCTTCCCATTCCGAACAGGACGGTGAAACGCTCTCGCGCCAATGATAGTCGGTTGTATTTCCGGTGAAAGTAGGTCACTGTCAGGCTCCCCCCTTCAAAACCCTCGAAAGTTTTTCTTTCGAGGGTTTTGTTTTATGCTCGCCTGGAAAACCTGGAAAAAGAAAGGAGGAGCTCACGCTCCTCCTTTCTTTCTTTGGGATTATCAAAAATCTGATCAGGTAAGAAGTATCAGATCCGGATTGATCGCTTTCACTTCCTCTTTCTCCGCCAGGGATTTCAGTGTGACCAGAGCCGGAAGTCCGGTTTTCAGGCCCAAAGCCCGAAGTATTCTGAAGTCCCGTATCTTCTTCAGAAGAGAATCTTCATTTGTTGATACCGCGATCGGCGTGAATGTTCCGGAAAGCTCGCAGATCAGATCGACCGCGATGTGATTGGTGTCCTGATAGTAAAAGAATTCCGCTTCCTCGAACGGTCTGAAGCGTTTTATCAGCTCCACAGAAAAAGCATTTTCGACAAGGGCATCGCGGTATGTGCTTGAGCTGATGTCATAAGAAGAGATGTCGAGAAGATATGCAGCGAAACCGGTATCGGTAAAAAGAAGTTTCGGACGCCTGATATGGCGATGATTTTCAGGCTGGGGGACGGGTTGAATCAGCTGAATGATCTGCTGCGACTCCAGCTTCTGAATCCAGTTCCCTGCAGTCATCGCGGTTACGCCCGACTGCTTTGCAATAGCCCGTGCGTTCAGTCCCTGTCCAGCAGAGGCAGCAAGTGTTTTCAGAAACCGGAAAAAGGCCGCCTGATCGCGTACCTTTAGGGTACTTATCGCAGTATCCCGAATAAATTCGTTCATCCAGTCAGACCAGAAGCTGTAAGAGCCAATACTGTCTGATCCTCGGCTTCTGGCGAGTCCGGCTGCGGTTCTTTCTTCTGCCGCTCCGGCCGGCATTTCGTAAACGGTGCCTGTCTCGGACACATCCTCTCCCATCGGAGGAAAGGCTTCTGTTTCAGGCCAGGCGGGCGGAAGCAGACAGATTCTGCTGAATAGAGGTGATTTCAGCAGGTCTTTTGGAATCGGATCCGGATTACCGATCAGAACAAGGGGCCCGGTCAGGTTTGGCAGCTCTTCTGCCAGGTATCTTAGAAACCCAGGAACACGTTCGCATGCGTCAAAAATCAGAGGTGTCTTGTAAACAGAAAAAAACTCGCGTGGGAGGTTTTCTGCCAGATTCCAGACCTTGATGGACTCACCGCTGACCACCGTGAAGTCCGGAAAGCATTCTGAGATCAGTTTTGCGGACGGTTCACCGGGAAAATGGCTGATAAGCGTCACAGTGTGATGGTTTACGGCATCTTTCAGGTGTTCCAAAGTACTTTGTTGAATCTGATTCACTGCTAAACCTTTCTCATCATGTTGCGGGATCCTATAGAAACAGCCCGGGTTGTTTCTATTGTCACGGAATTCAAAAATTTTGCCAGAATTGTTTTTCCGTGATGCGTCAAGTGTATCCTCACAATTGGTTAAACTAAGCGCCTCGATAGTTTCATCTGTTCGATTTATTCCGTTCAGCTTATGAGAGCGGAAATATGGCAGAAAGAAATTATGTGCAGGATCTGAATATGAATAATCAATTAATTGAAAAGACACCTCCAAAGATGATGAATTGGAAGGTGCTGCTGACCATCCTGACACTGGCGGCCACGCTGATGTCGTCAAGCTACACCATGCTGATTCCGTTTCTGCCGGTGTATCTGACGAAAGAGCTCGGAGTTACTGAACACGTCAATCTCTGGTCCGGGGCGGTGTTCTCTGTGACTTTCCTGGTCAGTACCTTTATGGCTCCGATCTGGGGCGCAATGTCTGACAAGGGAAGCCGGAAGCTGATGGCTATCCGGTCTGCCGTGCTGCTGTCACTGGCTTATACGCTTGGCGGTCTTGTCCAGACGCCGACACAGCTCTTTTTTGTCCGCGTTCTTCAGGGCATTGCGGCAGGCCTCTGGCCTGCGCTGCTGGCGATTATGTCTTCGAACTGCCCGCAGCAGAAGCTTGGGATTTCAATGGGTATCATGCAGGGGGCCGTGACGGCAGGCGGTGTGATCGGACCTCTGATCGGCGGTGTTCTGGCTCAGTATTTCGGCATGCGTACGTCGTTCTTCTTCGGCGGCGCGGCGCTTTTCACGATCACAATGGTCATCATTCTTTTCGTAAAGGATCCGCCGAGAAAGGCTGCCCCGAAAGCGGTCAAAACTGAGGAAAAGAAAGAGAAGAAGCCGTCGCTCTTTAAAATGCCTGTCATCCGCGGCCTGCTGATTTCAGCCTGTCTGACTCAGGTGTCGATCACGCTCGCTATGCCGATCTTTACTTTCTATGTGGCCTTCCTGCAGGGGTCTGAAGATAATATCGTCGCGCTTTCCGGATATGTCTTCGCTCTGCTTGGTATTGCTGGTGTTATCGCGTCTCCGCTTTGGGGCTGGGTAGGGCAGACTTTCAGCTTTAAGCCCGTCCTTCTGGCTTCCATGCTGTTTGCCGGTCTCTTTGCTGTTATTTCCGCGATCCCAAGCACCCTCGACCCGTTCATCGTTCTCCGGTTTATCGGCGGTCTGGCTTTTGCAAGCGTATTCCCGTCAATCAACGCGCTCCTGACGCGCTACACACCGTCCACAGAGCGTGGCCGCGCGTTCGGTATTTCTTTCAGTTTCCAGCAGGCGGGATCCATCATCGGACCTTTGGCGGGCGGTGCAATTGCGTCACTGCTCTCGCTTCGTGCGACGATGATTGCAGCCGGTGTCGTGCAGATTATTGCGTTCGCCTATCTGTGGACGAAACGTAAGGAATTTATTGAGAATACGGCCACACCGGCCCAGGGCATTCCAAAGTCTTCCGTGACCCGGTCACAGGAACGGAAGACAGAGGAAGTGAAGCAGTCTTAGAGAGATTTACGGAACCTCGTAAATTTTGATACGGCCGGCGGAAGAGGATTTCCTGCCGGTCTTTTTTTTGCCGGATGCTTTGTCAGCAGCTTCGGCATCAGGGTGATGACGGCAGATTTCACGGCTGTGCATCAGAACTTCGAGTGTCGGATGCAGGGCTTCCACGGCGGCGACCGTTTCGGCATCCATGGCGTCCGCAAGAGTGTACTGATTCAGCTCATCAAAAAAATGACGGATTGCGCGCCACAGTGCTCCGGAGAGGCCGCACTTTCCAGTCAGAACGCAGCCGATCTTCTTGCAGTCAATAACCGCGCGGCCGCCTTCCAGCTGCTCGATGATGTCACCGATCCGGTATTCACTCGGGTCTTTAGCGAGACGGACTCCGCCCCCGCGGCCCCGCACGGTCAGCAGAAGCCCGCGCTGGCCAAGTTCGTGCACGATCTTGACCAGATGGTTTCGGCTGATCTGAAACTGCTGGGAAAGTTCGTCGACGGTGACCGGCGGATTCCGATTCTGATCCACTGCAAGGTAGAGCAGAACCCTCAGGCTGTAGTCGGTATAACGAGTGAGCTGCATGGAGTTTTATGTAGACTGAAAAAGATGCCAACGGCGTACATCATAAAGGAAAAACACAGTCAGCGAACGAAAAAACGCCGCGACTGAATCGCGGCGTCTGATCAGAAAACGGAGATCCTGAAGAGGGTCAGTTTTCTGCGCCTGTTACTGCACGTCCGCGGCGCATGCTCCAGGTCCACGGCGTGGCAAGCCAGTCCTTCAGGTCTTCATGCTGAGCGGCATCAATCATGCCAAGGGTTTCTGCCTTATCAAGGATGAAGCTGAAAGGAAGCATGGCGTAGGTAGCGACGCCGGCTTTAGCGAAGAGCCGTTCGGTTTCGGGCATATCGTAATTCGTGATGGAGAGGCAGTCCGTCACGGTAGCGCCTTCGGCACGGAGTGCGTCGATCGCGTCGAGGCAGGATAGACCGGTCGAAATATGGTCTTCAATCAGAAGCACTTTCTTTCCGGCCACAGAACCGCCCTCAAACCGGGAGCGGTCACCGTAGGTCTTTGGCGCGCGGCGCACATAGAGATTCGGCTTATTCATGCGGTAGGCCAGAGCCGCGGAATGGCTTACACCTGCGCCTTCAACACCCGCGACGCAGTCAAAGTCGAGTTTCAGCGCCTCGATGCAGGAGGCCATCGTTTCGATGACATCGTGCCACTCGTCGGGATGGGAAATCAGCTGACGGTTATCCACGTAGATCGGGGTTACGAGGCCGGACTTCAGTCGGATCGGCTGATCCAGAAGGAAGTTGACCGCTCCGATCTGAAGCAGATTCTCCGCCGTAATATCCATCGCAAGCGGGGAGGAAGCGGTGAGATGGCGGGTATTGTTCAGAGGTTCAGTCATTGGGATCACTCCTTCTTAGCATCAGTAACAGGATCAGTTTCAGCATCGTAAGGATCAAGGCCCAGAACCTTACGGCCATTCACGGAGGCGATCTTCACGAGATTATCGAAGTCGTCGAAGCGGCAGCCCGTGGCAAGGAGCTGAAGCTCATGCCACATATCGCCTGAGCACCAGGGCACCATGGCGTCGCAGACGTTATCCGTGCCGAGAGCGACCGTGACGCCCGCAGGAATCATTTCATCCACCGGGGTCATGGAATTGTGGAAAAGGCTGATCATGTTGCTGCGGCGGGTATCAATCCAGGCGGTCGGACAGGTCACCATCATCACCTTCGCCCGCTTCAGCTGTTCATAGAGGCGCGTACGGTATTTCTGGGAGTGGGCGGCAATCGAAATGCCGTGAATACCGACGACGCGTCCCTGCATGCCGTGCTCAATCGTTTTGGCGCAGAGCATTTCCGTCTCATATTCATCAGACGAATTGAACTGATCCACGTGGGCGTGCACCATCTTGCCGTACTTCTTGGCCGTTTCAAGAATGATGTCAAAGGCTTCTTCGCCGCGCCCGTAGTCGCGCTCGTCGCGTTTCGGAAGCGCGCCGATAAAGTCCACCAGTTCCGCACCGCGGTCAAACCACTTGCGGGCTTCCGGATCAATCACGCCTTTCAGCGTCTGATTGCCGAATTTAATCGTCAGCTGATCCTTATAGTGTTCTCGGGCCTTGAGACCAGCCGTGATCGCGCGGTCTTCGGACTGCGGGTCGATGTCCACGAAGGAGCCGACGGCGGTAACACCCTGGCTGATCATCAGTTCAAAGAACTGGCAGAACCTGCGGTAATAATCCTCGACGGTAGAGTTCTTCTTCAGCTGGTCCAGAACGTCCCACTTCTGCTGCAGCGTATAAGTGCGGCGGATTTCCAGTACCTTGTCTGACAGAGTAAAGGCGCGGTCTGCATGGGCATGGGTGTTCACCCAGCCGCCAGCCTTCATAATGGCGGGTTCAATCAGGTCTCGAACCGTCAGGGGTTTTTCCAACATAGAGCTAGCCTCAGATTAAGAATGAATGATGGGGAAATTGTTGCGCCTGGAGGAGGGGGTTCCAGGTATGGCCCGCTGTGAGGTCTGAATGACCGTTTGCAGGCTGCGGTGCGTGTCATGGGCGCAAAAAAAATCTTCCCATAAAGGGAAGATTCCTTGAAAAACGGCGATCGCTGGTTCCCGCAGCGGCGGAACCAGGCGAAAAAAGTGCGCGGCAGAGACCGGTGCAGTCCCCCGCGTATCAGATAGGCCGTTTTTGACATGGCCTGAAAGATAGACTTTCAGACCGTCAAAGTCAAGCTGAAAATAACCCTCATCCCACTTTCTGGGGGTTACTTTTGAAGCAGAAATACAGCCCCTCAGGTTAGGTATCCGGGATCCTTAGCGCGTAACAAATTTTGTTGTAAGCTGATCGCAACATGTGTTTCAGATTGAAGGGGCTTAAATGCAGAATTTCGATTTTTGTTCTCCAACAGAACTGGTATTCGGCCGGGGTGTTGAGACAGAAATAGGTACACGTCTGGCGCGCCGTTTCCCCGGGGGAAAGGTATTTCTCGTGTACGGAGGTGGCTCCATCAAACGAACGGGACTTTATGACCGAGTGACAAAGTCACTCCGCGACGCGGGGTTAAACGTTCGGGAAAAGGGTGGCGTGCATCCGAATCCTGAAATCGGTTTTATCCGGGAACTGATCACTGAGGCACGTGAGTGGCAGCCGGATGTGCTGCTTGCGGTGGGAGGCGGTTCGGTTATCGATACGGTGAAAGCCGCGTCGATGGGGATCCCCTATGACGGCGATGTCTGGGATTTCTTCATTGGGCGCGCCGTCTGTCAGACGGCGACTCCGATCTCAGTGATTCTTACGATCCCGGCAGCCGGTTCTGAACTCTCCATGCGTGTCGTGGTGAGCAACGGTGAAAAGAAGCTTGGAACCGCGAGCCAGCATATCCGGTCGTTTATGTCTCTGATAGATCCGGAACTCTTCTTTACGCTGCCTACCGTACAGGCAGCCTCCGGAGTGGTTGACATGATGAGCCACATCATGGAGCGCTACTTCACGAACACGGCGGATACCGGTTTTATTGACGGTCAGGCAGAAGCTGCGATGCGTTCCATCATGCATTTCGGACGCGTGATTCGCCGTGAGCCCAAGAACTACAGTGCCTGGAGCCAGATCGGTCTTGCCGGCACATTTGCCCATAACGGCTTCTATGGCCTTGGACAGGAAGAGGACTGGGCCTGCCACGGGATGGAACACGCTCTTTCCGGCTGGAAGCCATCCATTATTCACGCTGAAGGTCTTGCGGTCATCATCCCGGGGTATCTCGCCTTCGTCGGTGTCAGAAATCCTAAACGCGTGGCGCAGTGGGCCCGCAATGTGATGGAAGTGAAGGAGGAGGATGATGCTGAGGCGATCCGCGAAGGCATTGCCCGGCTGAAGTCCTTCTATCGGGAGATGGGAATGCCTGATTCCCTGACGGCCCTTGGAGCCGGCGATGCCCCGCTTGAAGAACTGTCGCAGAGCGTGACCGGAGGAAAAACTCTGGGACACTTCGTGCCGCTTAAAGCCTCCGATGTTCTCACTATTTACAGAAGCGTTTACCAGGCTGAAGTCTGACGCTATACAGTTCGGCTTTTGATAAGGGTAAACCTGTATTCTGGTTGCTACTTATACAACTGCTGATTTGTCAAAATTTACTCAGGTTTTTTGCCGGTCCATCGTTTAACAGCAGCCTTCCCCGGAATGTAACCGGGGAATTGGACGGTTTTGGAGTCAAGTTGTGAAGATTCTAGGGATTGGTCTTGATCTAGGTTCTACGACTGCCAAGTTTGCAGTTGTTGACAGCGAAGGAAAGATCCTTGAAAGCGATTACCGTCGCCATGGTGCGGCCGTAAAGGAAACTGCGCTTACGCTCCTGAGGGAGCTGCAGGTCAAGTACCCCGATACCGCCTTTGAACTGATGCTGACAGGATCCGCCGCTTTGGATCTTGCCGTATCAGCAGGCGCCGGATTCATTCAGGAAGTGATTGCGTCAAGCCGTGCTATCAAACGTGTTGCCCCTGATACTGATGTGGCAATCGAACTGGGCGGTGAAGACGCGAAGATCCTCTACCTCTCTGACGGGATGGAGCTTCGAATGAATGAAGTCTGTGCCGGCGGCACAGGGGCGTTCATTGATCAGATGGCGTCACTCCTGAATACGGACGCCTCAGGGCTCAATAAACTGGCAGCAGACGCAAAGACGATCTACCCTGTCGCGTCACGCTGCGGCGTTTTCGCAAAAACAGACGTCGTGCCTCTTCTGAATGCCGGTTCCCGGCGTGAAGATGTGGCTGCTTCCATCCTTCAGGCGGTCGTCGATCAGACGATCGGCGGTCTGGCCTGCGGCCGTCCGATCCGAGGAAAAGTCGCTTTCCTTGGCGGTCCGCTTCACTTCCTTGATCAGCTTCGCGCACGCTTTATAGCGACGCTGAAACTGACGGATGAAACGATTGCCGATATTCCTGACGGCCAGTTCATTGTGGCCTACGGCGCCGCGCTCTGCTCCCTTTCTCCGCGGCTTGAGAACGAAAACCGCGCTGGTCCTATTCTGCTCAGTGACTGGATTGAGCGTATTGAGCGCAGCCGTCCGACGGGAAAGCGCACATCAAGTCTTCCCCCTCTGTTTACGAGTGAAGAGGAATATCAGAAGTTCCTTGCGGATCACAGCCGCAAGGTGACTCCCCGGGCTCCGATTGCCGAAGCGAAAGGGGATCTCTGGATGGGGGTGGACCTTGGTTCCACCACCATGAAGGCGGTCGTGCTTGACAGCGAGTCCCGCATTGTGAAGTCCTGGTACGGCAGCAATACGGGATCCGTGCTGCCGACACTGCTTCCGCATGTGATTGAGCTGCTGAAGGAGATGCCGGAAGGCGCTCAGATCCGGGGTATCTGCACCACGGGCTATGGTGCCGATCTGGCGGCCTCTGTGCTCGGTACACCGCTGAGCGAAGTGGAAACCGTGGCGCATCTGCGCGCGGCAACATTCCTTGACCCGAAGACCACCTATGTGATCGATATCGGCGGTCAGGATATGAAGTGCCTGAAGACGCATAACGGAGTGATTGAGCAGGTTAAACTGAATGAGGCCTGCTCCTCCGGCTGCGGTGCCTTCATTCAGACATTCGCGAAGAGCCTCAATCTGACACTTCCGGAATTCGTGCATAAGGCGCTTTTCGCGAAGAATCCTGCGGATCTTGGTACCCGCTGCACAGTGTTTATGAACTCCCGCGTGAAGCAGGCGCAGAAGGAGGGCGCGGATGTAGGCGATATCGCGGCCGGCCTCTGCTACTCGGTGATTCGGAACGCGCTCTACAAAGTGCTTCGTCTCCGTTCTGCCGAAGAACTTGGCGACCACGTGGTTGTGCAGGGCGGTTCATTCCTGAATGACGCGCTGCTCCGTGTTCTGGAGAAGCATCTCGGGAAGCCTGTGCTTCGCCCGGATATTGCCGGTCTGATGGGGGCCTATGGCTGTGCTCTGATCGCGCGTGAAAAGGTGCAGATGCGGAATCTGCCTGCACCGAAGCTTGATGTCGCTTCTCTTGAGGCGCTCGAAGTGGTAACCCGCAGCTTCCGCTGCAAGGGCTGCAACAACCGCTGCATGCTGACGATGAACCGGTTCAGCAATGGCCGTAAGTTTATTTCCGGCAATCGCTGCGACTTCGGTGCCCGGGGCGGTGCCAAGAAGAAAGAAGAGCCGACGAATAACGTCTGCGCCTGGAAGCTGCAGCACCTGTTTGAAGGGGAGCCCCTTGCTGAGGAGAACGCGCCTCAGGGGGTGATTGGCATTCCGCGCGCGCTCAATATTTACGAGCACTATCCGTTCTGGTTCACGCTTTTCACGAAGCTCGGCTTCCGCGTTGTACTGTCACCGGAGTCCACGAAGTCCATTTTTGATTCCGGTCTTTCCTCGATGCCGTCTCAGTCTGTCTGCTTCCCGGCGAAACTGGCTCACGGTCATGTGACGTGGCTCGCCACGCATGGTGTGAAGCGGATCTGGTTCCCCTGCATCCCGAAGGAAGAGAAGGTTTTCAAGGAGTCTGATAACACCTTCGCCTGTCCTGTGGTCGCAGGCTACCCGGAAGTGGTTCGCCTGAACGCGGATCTTCCGGCTGGCGTGGAACCTCAGGTTCTGACGCCTTTCGTGCTGGTAAGCGACAAGAAGGTCGTGAAGCGCGTGATGCTGAAGTATTTCCCGCAGCTTGACGGCGCGGCAGTTGACCGTGCCTATGATGCGGCCCGTGACGCGCTGGCGGATTGGAAGCAGAGGCTGGAGGCTGAGGGTGAAAAAGTTCTCTCAGAGGCACAGGCTGCCGGCAAGACGGTGGTCCTGATCGCGGGCCGTCCTTACCATGTGGATCCGCTGATCAACCACGGACTTCCTGACTATATCGCGTCACTGGGCGTGTCGGTCGTGACTGAAGATTCCGTGATGCAGCTTGCGCCTGAACCCGGGAAGCTCCGTGTTGTAAACCAGTGGGCTTATCACTCGAGGCTTTACCGCGCCGCTGCGCTTGCGGCTTCTGAGCCCTGCGTGGAACTGATTCATCTTACGAATTTCGGCTGCGGCATTGATGCCATTACGTCTGACCAGGTCGCCGAGATTCTGCAGCGGTCCGGAAAGCTTTACACGCTTCTCAAGATTGACGAAGGTGATTCTCTCGGACCCGCGAAGATCCGTATTGCGTCACTCCTCGCAACGGTGGAAGAACGCAAGGCGGGCCGCGGTATGCCGAAGGCAGACGATTCTGCAGACACATCTGCCAAGGCTCCGACGAAGCCTGCGGTTTTCGTGCGTTCGATGCGCGAAACCCATACGATTCTGGCGCCTCAGATGTCGCCGATTCACTTCGCGATTCTGGAAAAGGCGCTTTCCGCAAGCGGCTACAAGCTGAAGCTTCTGCCGGTTGCGTCGCCCCGCGCGATTGAAACTGGTCTGAAGTACGTGAATAACGACGCCTGCTATCCGGCTATCGTCACGATCGGGCAGCTGGTGAACGCGCTGAAGGAAAACGTTGAGGATCCTGACCATACGGCGCTCATGCTGGCACAGACCTGCGGTCCGTGCCGTGCGACTAACTACATCGCGCTGCTTCATCGCGCTCTTGCTGAAGCGGGCTTCAGCCAGGTGCCGGTAGTGTCGCTCTCCGGCGGCTCTCTGAATGAACAGCCAGGTTTCTCGATTTCGCCGCTTGCGCTTCGCCGCGCAATGATCGCGACGCTTTACGGCGATATGCTTCAGAGGCTCTACTACGCGACCAAGGCTCACGAGCTCTTCAAGGGTGACGCTAAGGAGAAGCTTGACGAGTGGATCGAGCGGGCCCGCGATGTGAGCTTCCGTAACAGTGTCGAAGACTTTGAGTCTGATATGGTCCCGATGGTGCGTGAGTTTGGTTCCATCCCGCAGGATGACATCGAAAAACCGCGTGTCGGCATCGTGGGTGAGATTCTGCTGAAGTACCACCCGGACGCTAACCGTCACCTGACGGACATGATTCTGGCTGAAGGCGGCGAACCGGTCCTGACAGATATGACGGACTTCTTCCTCTACTGTCTGGATGACAGCGTGCTGGAGCAGAAGTTCCGCCGTGGTTCTTTCCTGAAGTCGATGGTTGGGAAGTTCTTTATGGGCCGCATTGAGTCTCTGCGCCGCTCGATGCGCGAAGCGCTCGCCGGCACCCGTTATATGCCGATCGCGGACTTCAAGGAGCTGCAGAGCTCGGTGAACGGTATTGTGTCGCTTGGGGAGCAGGCCGGTGAAGGCTGGCTGCTCACGGCAGAGATGATTGACTTCATCAATCACGGCGTTCCGAATGTGCTCTGTCTGCAGCCTTTCGGCTGCCTCCCGAACCACATCACGGGCAAGGGGGTAGCGAAGGCAATCCGCGGCCGCTATCCGGAATCCAACCTGAAGGCGCTCGACTTTGAAGCAGGCAGCTCGGAGGCGAATATCGCGAACCGCGTGAAGCTCTTCATGACGATTGCCCGTGAGACGAAGCAGAAGGAGATCGGAAGCGATTCGAGCACGAATCCCGTGGTCGAAAACGCGAAGAAGGTTCTCGACAGGCTTCGCGGTATCGGCGGAGTCGAAGAACAGCCGGTTCGGGTCTACGGATTCAACCGCGAGTCTTCGAAGTAGACCGGGAGGCCGTCTCCGAAGCCCCGCATCGAAAAAAGAAAGGAGAGATCTAATGGCAAGTTTTCTTTTTCAGCGGGCTGAACTCTATGCCCCGGACTTCCGGGGAGTGAAGGATATTCTCGTGGTCGAGGGACGGATCGCCGCAATCGGCGACTCGCTCGACCCGGGCATTCCTGAGCTTCAGAAGATTGATATGGCAGGAGCGAAGGCGCTCCCGGGGTTTATCGATCAGCATGTCCACGTGACAGGCGGAGGCGGTGAGGGTGGAGAGCATACCCGGGCGCCCGAGCTTTCTGTCGAGGAAGCAGCCGAGTGCGGAGATACAACAGTGGTTGGTGTCCTCGGAGCTGATGTTATTTCCCGCCCGGTGGTTTCGCTGCTCGCGAAGATCCGCGGCCTGAGACGGGAAGGTCTCTCCACCTGGATGTGGACCTCAAACTACGCTTATCCTCCGACCACACTGACCGGCTCCGTGAAGCTGGATCTTTACACAATCCCCGAGTGCCTTGGGGTCAAGGTTGCCATGGCCGACACACGCGCTTCCTTCATGACGATGGAAGAGATGATGCGGCTCGTCTCCGAAATCAGGCTCGGAGGCCGCCTCGCTGGCAAACGGGGGTTCCTCCACATCCATCTCGGAACTCTGGGCGGCGCGTTCGGTATGTTTATGGACGCGGTAAAGCGGGGAATTCCGATTGAACATTTCAGACCAACGCACTGCGCAAGAGACCTGGACGCTGCGATTGAGTTCGGCCGAGCGGGCGGGATGCTCGACTTCACGACGGATGAGCCAGAGAAAGCCGCGGATGCCGTTCTGAAAGCGATTTCAGAGGGCGTTCCCTAAGACCGAATCACGCTCTCCACTGACGGGCATGGCGCTCTGCCGGTTTACGCTGAAGACGGGACGCTGCAGGGACTGCAGACCCTTGACATCCGGAATAACTTCCGTGCCTGGAAGATTCTCGCTCACGAAATCGGTATCCGCCGGGCGCTGCCTTTCCTTACGAGCAACGTGGCTGACAGCCTCCTGATACCGAAAGGCCGGGTGGAAGTTGGGCGCGACGCGGATCTCTGCTTCCTCCGCTCGAACGGTGAACTGACGGATGTGATGTCACGCGGTGCCTTCCTGAAGAGAGACGGGAAAGTTACTGTCCGCGGCACGTATTCCGGAACGGCACTTTGCTAATTTTCCGTAGTCCATCGGGGGACATGACGGATATTTGGTATCACCATAAGTGACAGGCGGAATGCCTCTGAGTAGGGAGGCCGCCTGATACTTCA
Organism: Dakarella massiliensis; assembly: GCF_001182045.1. Taxonomy (GTDB): domain Bacteria; phylum Pseudomonadota; class Gammaproteobacteria; order Burkholderiales; family Burkholderiaceae_F; genus Mesosutterella; species Mesosutterella massiliensis. The sequence goes on from NZ_CVTY01000004.1 coordinate 245,251, forward strand.
GTAGCCTTTTGAATAATGTAATTTTCCTTTAAAATCATCACTCTTCAGCACTTCCAGATTAAGGAGAGAATGAGGAATGACTGATTTAAAGAAAGAGGGCGCCGCAGCGCAGCCCGTGATTTCGATTGATTCCCTTGCCCCTGCCGCGATTGAGCGGAAGGCGGAGTCGATCGGGGTCACGAAGAATGCCCTGACGCTTTCGAGACTGATACCGCTCGCGCTTGCCGCGGGCTTTTTTATTGGCCTTGGCGGACTGTACTTCACCCTCTTCATGTCTGACAGCTCACTGTCCTTCGCGGTGCAGCGTTTCGCGGGGGCCCTGATGTTCTCGCTCGGCCTCGCTCTCGTGATCATCTGCGGCGCGGAGCTTTTTACGGGAAACTCTCTGATGATCGGGGCACTAGCTTCGAGGAAGATCCCCGTGGGCGGCATGCTGAGGAACTGGATCTGGGTCTGGATATTCAATTTTGTCGGCGCCGTGATCCTGGTGACACTCGTCTACCTCTCTGATACTCCGAAGCTTGGGCAGATGGGAGCCACGATGATGAAGATCGCGGCTGGCAAGGTGTCGCTTGGCTGGGGGACACTCTTCTTCAAAGGCATTCTCTGCAACGTGCTTGTGTGCCTCGCGGTCTGGATGGGATTTGCGGCTCACTCGGTCGCGGACAAGATCCTTGCTGTGCTCCTTCCGGTTTCTGCCTTCGTGGCGCTTGGGTTTGAGCACTGTGTGGCCAATATGTATTTCCTTCCGATGGGCTACCTTCTCGCTTCGAGCGGCTTCCCGGCGCCCGCGGGATTCGATCCCTCGGTGATTACGATTCCGGGGGTCTTCTATAACCTTTCCGCTGTGACGCTCGGGAACCTCGTCGGCGGCTTTATGGTGGCGCTCGTTTACTGGTGGGCCTTCTCTGAGAAGAAGGCCTGATCGCAGGAAAAACTCAGAGTGAGAAAAAGCCGCGGATGATTCCGCGGCTTTTTGGTTTGGGCGCTAGGATCAGCTGTTCCTTACCACTTCTGGGTCGCCCATTCCGGCGGCTTCGGGCAGCCATCCGAATGCGTGAGCACCTCGTAACCGGTTTCCGTCACGACGAGAGTGTGCTCCCACTGTGCGGAAAGCGAGTGATCCTTCGTAACAACCGTCCATCCGTCGCCGAGATCCAGAATATGGCGGCGGCCGGCGTTCACCATCGGCTCAATCGTGAACATCATGCCGGGCTCAAACACGATGCCGGCAGGCGGGAAGTCCTTCGGAGAAAGCGGATAGTGAGACACCCAGGGTTCGCCGTGGAAAACGCCCTTGCCGATTCCGTGGCCGCCGTACTCACGCACGGTGGAGTATCCGGCGTCTGACACCACTTTGTCGCAGGCAACAGCGATATCGCGGAAGGTATTGCCGGGCTTAACCGCCTCAATGCCGCGCCACATGCATTCGTAGGTCACCCGGGCGAGACGCTCCCCCGCGATGGTCGGCTTGCCGACAAGGAACATACGGGAAGTATCGCCGTAGAAGTCGTTCCAGATGCTCGTGACATCGATATTCACGATATCGCCCTTCTTCAGCTTCTTATCAGACGGGATGCCGTGGCAGACGACGTTATTAACCGAGATGCAAGAAGCAGCCGGGAAGGGGACACCGGCGGCGTTCGGATACCCAAGGTCTGCCGGACGGCACTTCTGGACGTCAACCGTATAGCGGTGAATGAGGTTATCGAGCTCAAGGGTAGTGATACCCGGCTCAACGTAAGGTGTGATGTAGTCAAGCAGCTCGGAAGCGAGGCGGCAGGCGGTGCGCTGTCCTTCGATTTCTTCCGGTGTGCAGATATGAATGCTAGGGATCTGTTCTTTTGCCATTTTTAAATTGCCCCCGGACGCGGGAAGAGAGGAAAAGGGGCGCAGGACGCCCGGCCGCTTCCCGCGGCGCAGGTCATATTGAAAACCAGAGTTAGCCAACATGGTACACCAGAGGCGGGGGCAGGGCAGGGAAGCGCGGCTAACGCCCAAGGAAATTTCATAAAAAACGCTTGAGCGGGATCTCAATTTATCCTATAATTGCACGCCTGCTCCAACCGGGGCAGACAAAACTTAACCTTTTTTCTGGCTGTCCGTCCTCCGGGCGGGAGCCTTAAATAGCGCATCCGGGTTTACCGAGGTGCCTGCTTATGCAAGCGGGCATGAGACCCGGATGTCAGACCAAACCTTGGAGAATCAACATGGTTAGCATGCGTGAAATGCTTGAAGCTGGTTGCCACTTCGGCCATCAGACCCGTTTCTGGAACCCGAAGATGGCTCAGTACATTTTCGGCTCCCGCAACCACATCCACATCATCAACCTCGAGAAGACGGTTGCGAAGCTCGCTGAAGCCGAGAAGTTCGCGCACGACCTCGCTGCCAAGGGCGGCAAGATCCTGTTCGTCGACACGAAGCGCGGCGGTCGCGAGATCATCGCTGCTGAAGCCCAGCGCGCTGGCATGAGCTACGTCGATCGCCGTTGGCTCGGCGGCACTCTCACCAACTTCAAGACGGTGAAGAACACGCTCAAGCACCTCAAGGAAATGGAAGACACCGTCGCTGAAGGCGGCCTTGAGAAGATGACGAAGAAGGAAGCTCTCGACTTCAACCGTGAAATCGAAGCCCTGAACCGCTCCATCGGCGGCATTAAGGACATGGCCTCCCTCCCGGACGCCCTGTTCATCATCGACGTTGGCTATCACAAGATCGCCATTCAGGAAGCCAACAAGCTGGGCATTCCGGTTATCGGCGTTGTCGATACGAACAGCAGCCCCGCTGGTGTTGACTATGTGATCCCGGGTAACGACGACGCCGGCAAGGCTGTCGCTATCTACGCCTCCTGCATCGCTGACGCCGTCATCGCCGGCGCCGCTGAACACCAGGAAGGTGCTGACAAGGATCCGGCTGAAGAGTTCGTGGAAGTCGAAGCCGCTGAAACCGCTGCTGCCGACGCCGCTCAGGCCTAATCAGTCATTCAGCAGGCGTTCCTGCCGAAGCATTTCAGGGGGCGCTCTCAGTCTTGGGTGCGCCCCCTTTCGATTTTCAAACGTATCAAATTTATTAGTATCTGGAGAATTAAATGGCCGCTATTACCGCCGCAATGGTGAAAGACCTTCGCCAGAAGACCGACGCTCCGATGATGGAGTGCAAGAAGGCCCTCGTGGCTGCTGAAGGCGATTTCGCCAAGGCTGAGGAAATCCTCCGCGTGAAGCTGGGCAACAAGGCCAACAAGGCTGCCGCCCGCGTCGCCGCTGAAGGTATTGTCGGTGTTTACGTGTCTGACGACCGCAAGCTCGGCGCTCTCTTCGAAGTCAACTCTGAGACCGACTTCGTTGCGAAGAACCCTGACTTCGTCGCCATGGCTGAAACCGGCGCCCGCCTCGTCGCGGAAAAGAATCCGGCTGACATCGCTGCCCTCTCCGCCCTGACGGTTGACGGCAAGTCCCTCGAAGAGATCCGTACGGGCCTCGTCGGCAAGATCGGTGAGAACATGTCCTTCCGCCGCTTCGTCCGCGTGGAAGCCCAGGGCCGTCTCGACACGTACGTTCACGGCGGTGCCAAGATCGCCGCTATGGTCGACATGATCGGCGGTGATGAAGAACTCGCCCACGACGTCGCCATGCACATCGCTGCCTCCAAGCCGAAGGCTCTCGATGAGAACGGTGTTCCCGCTGAGATGATCGAGTCCGAGCGCCGCATCGCCATCGAAAAGGCCCGCGAGTCCGGCAAGCCCGAGAACCTCGTCGAGCGTATCGCTGAAGGTTCCGTGAAGAAGTTCCTGAAGGAAGTGACGCTGCTCAACCAGCCCTTCGTGAAGGACGACAAGATCACCGTCGGCCAGCTGCTGAAGAGCAAGGGAGCCACCTGCGCTGCCTTCTACCTCTTCGTCGTTGGCGAAGGTATCGAGAAGAAGACTGACGACTTCGCTGCTGAAGTGGCTGCTCAGGTTGCCGCTTCCAAGCAGGCCTAATAGCCAGTACCGGAATTCCGCTCTCCAGAAGAACGGAATTCTGGGCAAAAAACCGCCCGGGAGATCTCTCTCCGAGCGGTTTTTTTATGGGAGCCTTCTGCTAAGCCGTAGCGCGAAGGTGCGTCTTTGCAGTATTATCCCCATGCCTTACTAATATGTTATTAGGGCGGCAGTGTGCCTAGCCCGCCTGGAGATACAGCGAATGTCGGATCAGAAAAAAGCGAAACCTATCTATAAGCGTGTTCTACTGAAGCTTTCCGGAGAAGCCCTCATGGGGCACGACCAGTTCGGTATCAACCGCGATACGCTGAACTACATGGTTGGCGAGATCAAGTCGATTCTCGATATTGGGGTGCAGGTGGGCATCGTAGTGGGCGGCGGCAATATTTTCCGCGGCGTTGCTCTGGGTGCGAACGGCATGGACCGTGCGACCGGTGACTACATGGGCATGCTCGCCACCGTGATGAATGCGATGGCGCTCCAGGACGCGCTGACAAAGACGGGCGTTCCGGTCCGTATCCAGTCCGCGCTGCACCTCGAGCAGGTTGTCCAGCCGTACATCCGCGGCAAGGCGCTGCGTTATCTCGATCAGAACCGTGTCGTGATTTTCGCTGCCGGTACCGGTAACCCCTTCTTCACGACGGATACGACCGCGGCGCTTCGAGGCGCTGAAATGGGCGCCGAGGTGGTGCTGAAGGCGACGAAGGTTGACGGTATCTATACCGCTGATCCCATGAAGGATCCGACTGCCACGAAGTTCGCAGATATCACGTTTGATGAAGCGATGAAACGCGACCTCAAGGTGATGGATGGCACGGCTTTCGCCCTCTGCCGCACTAACGATCTGCCGATCCGGGTGTTTAATATATTCAAGCCGGGCGCCCTGAAGCGCGCCTGCACGGGACTCGAAGAAGGGACGCTTGTCCACTCCTGAGTACCCGCAATCAATACAACAAAGCAAAGCAAAGGATATTTTTATGCCGACGATTCAGGAAATCCGTACCCAGACCGAGCGCAAGATGGCTCGCAGCCTCGAAGGGCTCCGGGAAGAATTCCGCAAGATCCGCACGGGCCGCGCTTCGACCGGTCTGCTGGATTCGATTTATGTTGAATACTACGGTGCACGTACGCCGCTCGCACAGTGCGCCTCTGTGAACGTGGCTGATGCCCGTACGCTTACGATTCAGCCGTATGACCGCACTCTCGTGAAGCCGATCGAGAAGGCCATCATGGAGAGCGATCTTGGTCTGACCCCGGTGACGAGCGGTCAGACGCTCCGTGTGCCGCTGCCTCCGCTTACGGAAGAGCGCCGCCGCGAAATCACGAAGGTTGTGAAGCGTCTGGCCGAAGAAGGCAAGGTCGCGATCCGCAATGTCCGCCGTGAAGCGAATGACTCCGTTAAGAAGCTCCTGAAGGATAAGGAGATCTCCGAGGATGAAGCCCGCGGTTCCGATAACGACATTCAGAAGCTCACCGACAAGTTCATCGCTGAAGTTGATACGGTGACTGAAGAGAAAGAAAAGGAAATCATGACCGTCTGATGGCGGCATGACTGGAGAACTGATGGAGGAAGCTAAACCGGTGAAAACTCTCCCGAGGCACGTGGCCGTCATTATGGATGGAAACGGCAGATGGGCGAAGAACCGTCATATGCCGCGCGTGGAAGGTCACAGGAGAGGAGTTTCCGCGGTGGAGAGCTGTACCGAAGCCGCGAGACGCGCCGGCATCAAGGCGCTTACCCTTTTCGCTTTCAGCAGCGAGAACTGGAAACGCCCTGAGGAGGAAGTGAGCGCCCTCATGAGGCTCTTCGGCCTGATGCTCGTGAACCAGCGCGAGAAGCTCGTGAAGAACGACATCCGCCTGCACGTAGCGGGTGACGTTTCGGCTTTCTCTGATCCCCTGAGACAGGCAATTGAGGAAACCGAACGGGCGACAGAGCATTGCAGCGCAATGCAGCTCACCATCTGCGCGAATTACGGCGGTCGCTGGGATATCGTGCAGGCGGTGAGGTCAATCCTGAAGGAGGAGCCGCTCGCGGCTTCCCACCCGGCCATGATCGATGAGGAACTGATCAGCCGTTATCTCGCGCTTCCCTGGGCAGGAGACGTTGACCTCATGATCCGCACCGGAGGCGAATCCCGGATCTCCAACTTCCTGCTCTGGCAGGCGGCTTACGCCGAGCTTTACTTCACGCCGGTGCTCTGGCCTGATTTCAGGGAAGAGCATCTTCTTGAGGCGATCCGGTGGTTCACCGGCCGTGAACGGCGTTTCGGTCTCACGAGCGAACAGCTCAGGGGCTAGCTGGAAGGGGTTCCACTGCGGAGCCCTGGTAAAACCTTTTATTGGCGGGCCGCGAAAGCGGCCTGCATTTCATATGCTTAAGCAACGAGTCATTACTGCCATCATCCTGCTCATCGTTCTGGTGGGCTCCATCTACCTGTCGCCGCTCGCGTTCGCCGCAGTGATGACCTTTGCCGTGGCGGCGGCCATCTGGGAGTGGCTGAGGATGCTGGGAGTCAGAGCCGCGCTTCCGGTTGCTGCAGTAATGGGGATCGTGCTTTACGCCCTCTGGTGGGTGATGGGGTTCCGGCTCAGGCCTCAGGCGCTCCTCGCGCTTACGGCGGCTGATGCCGCGGTCTGGTTCCTGCTGACGGTCGGTCTCTTCCGCGACCGGAATACAGGTTTCCGTCTGCCTGTTGCGGCTCAGGGCGCTATGGCGGTACTGATGCTGCCGCTTGCCTGGTACTCGATTCTCTGGCTTTTTGAGATCGGCAGCTGGCAGATGGTGATTTCCGTGCTGGCAATCGTCTGGAGCGCGGATATCTGCGCGTATTTCTGCGGCCGCTTTTTCGGCGGGAAGATTTTCGGCGATACGAAGATGGCCCCCGCGATCTCACCGAAGAAAACCTGGGAAGGAGCGCTTGGCGCCTATATTCTCGGACTCTGCGTGCTGTTCGCGATTGGCATTGCGTGCGCCGGCCGGGCTGATGTTTTCCAGTCTGTCCTGATTACTGAGACCGGATTCCTCACCGCCGTTGTGGTGACGCTGCTGCTCACGCTTTTCTCGATGGCGGGGGATCTGCTTGAGTCAGCCGCGAAGCGTCAGGCGGGCATCAAGGATTCGAGTAACCTGCTTCCGGGCCACGGCGGCTGGTTTGACCGTCTGGACTCCTGCGTGCCGGTGATGCCGGCAGTCGTGCTGATCATTCTTCTGACGACGATCTCCTGATATCGGATCACAGAGTCCGGTCTGCAGAGCCTCTGACAAGCCTTTCCCTTGCGGGAAAGGCTTTTTTATACACACTTTCCCGTGATCCCTGACCCTAGTTATTCGTGCCGGGTGTACGATTAAATGAATTAGCCAGCGTGAGGACCTTGCGCCCTAAGCCCCTTCTGGCGCAGCCATTTGAAATAACGGCCGCCTGAATCCCTTCGGCCACAAGCTGAACCGGGTTCTGAGCAGAAAGGTTTGGGAAACCGGTCAGTGACCGCAGAATTTTTTCAGCAAGAAAGTTTTTGAAGGTTATAAGCAAATGGAAAAGAAAAATCTTGATTGGGCCAACCTCGGGTTCGCTTATCGTCCGATCGATTATCGCTGGCAGACCCGCTGGCATGACGGCGCCTGGGAAGAGGGCGGTCTGACCACGGATCCTGATATCACGCTCTCAGAGGCAGCCTGCGTTTTCCACTATTCCCAGTCCTGCTTCGAGGGTCTGAAGGCGTATACGACGAAAGACGGTCACATTGTGACTTTCCGTCCGGACCAGAACGCGGAACGCATGCAGAATACCTGCCGCCGCCTCGAAATGCCGCCGCTCCCGAAGGAAACCTTCCTGAAGGCGCTTGATGAAACGGTCAAGGCGAATGCCGCCTGGGTTCCGCCTTTCGGCACCGGAGCTTCCCTCTACATCCGTCCGGTGATGATCGGTTCGGGCCCCCAGATCGGTGTCGCTCCCGCGCACGAATTCCTTTTCCGTCTGTTTGCGATGCCGGTTGGCTCCTATTTCCAGGGCGGTGTGAAACCGATCCGCATTCAGGTTGCTCATTATGACCGCGCGGCTCCCCGCGGCACCGGTCACATTAAGGCCGGCCTTAACTACGCGATGAGCCTCTATCCCACGATGGAAGCTCACCGCGCGGGCTACGCCGAAAATATTTACCTCGATCCGTCCACCCACACCTACGTTGAGGAAACGGGCGGCGCGAATGTGCTCTTTGTCGATAAGGACAATAACCTGATTGTTCCGAAGAGCAACTCGATTCTCCCGTCTGTCACCCGCCGCTCTCTCGTCTACGTCGGCGAGCACTACCTCGGCCTCAAGGTGATTGAGCGCCAGGTGAAGTTCTCTGAAGTGAAGGACATGAAGGAATGCGCCCTCTGCGGCACGGCTGCTGTGCTCGCACCGGTTGGCATGATCCACTCTGAGGACGGTGATATTTACTTCCCGTCCGGCATGGATAAGATCGGCGAAATCTCCGGCAAGATCCGTGAGACGCTGCTGAAGATCCAGTCCTGCGAGATTGAAGCGCCGGAAGGCTGGATCCGCCGCATTCTCTGATTTCCGTTTCCAGGGCAACTCTCAGGCGTTTTTTCTGTCTGGGAGTCCGCTGCAGGAACCGGAGTCAAAAAAAGCTGCAGAATTTTTCTGCAGCTTTTTTTATTCTCCGGGGAAAGGGAGTCAGGGGACCGGGCCGAACCGGTTTTCGGTCCTGGATCCCGGCAAAAGCGAGGCGAGGAACAGGATTCCAAACGCAGCGGGCGTCAGAAACTTTGCCCAGGAAAAGGCCGGGTAGGAACCCGCTGTCCCCGCCAGAATGGCGACGATAAAAGCCGCCGCCACCCACTTGCCGGATAATCCGATGTCATGCAGACGCCGGGTGAGAGCCGCGGCGAAGGGGCTCAGAATGACCAGCGAAAAGCCTCCGAGAATGGAGGTCTGTATCGCGGGAATGAAGATCCCGATCACGATCAGCGCGCAGTTGATCAGAAAGAGCGCGAGGATGAACCACCAGAATTCAGCGCGCCCCGTGCGGCCGCCGAACTGGGAATATTTCTCGTAAGCGCAGCTGCGCACGGATTCACGAAAGCCGGGCATCGGTTACTTCCCTTCGGGCTTATCTTCGGAAGCCTTGGAGGCTTCAGGCGTTTTCGGCGTTTCAGCTTTCTTGCCAGCCTCAGGCTTATAGAACGGCACGAAACCCACCGGGAGATTCTCCCAGGCGATCTTCGGGAGGCAGACCCAGGCGGCGCAGAGCAGCTGATACTTCCAGTCGATCCAGGCTACGGTCTTCTTCTTCAGAATGGCTTTCACAATATGGTCTGCGGCGTAGGGAAGAGGAAGCGTCATCGGGTACTTCTTCCCTTCGAGCAGCGGCGTATCCACAAACCCCGGGCGGATGTCCGTGATCCGGATATCCCAACCCTTTGCGTTCACCATCTGACGGAGCGCCTCGAGATAGTGAGCCTGAAGCGCTTTTGTCGCGGAGTACGCGGGAGAGGCGCCCAGACCGCGGGTCGCGGCAACGGAGCTGATTGCAGCGATCTGTCCGCCCGTTCCCTGACTGCGGAGCAGCGTCACAACGGCATCGATGCAGCGGACAAAGCCGGAGGCATTCGTGTCCACGGTGCTCATTTCGATCTTCGGATCGAGTTCAACATTTTCGTGTCCGATTCCGGCCGCGTGAATATAGAGGTCAACACCGCCGATTTCAGACGCGAGGTGAGAAATCTTAAGCGGCGCGTCTTCACGCCGGACATCGATTTCACTCCAGATCACCCGGACGTTATGTTCAGAGGAGATTTTCGAAGCAATTGCCTGGAGCCGGTCAGCGCGGCGGCCTGCAATGGCCAGATCGCACCCGAGGGCGGCAAATCGGACGGCGAGCGCTTCTCCAATCCCAGATGTCGCTCCCATGATGATGACGTTCTTTGCCATAGCGCTGTGATCCTTAGGTTGGATAATTTCTCGGGGGTACCCCCCATTAACGGTTTCTATTATCCTATCTTTTAGCTTTATTGCGAATAAAAAAGGGGCTCCTGCTCTATGTCGCCAGAGGGAAGAAGAGTAGAAAGTGATGAAAATATCGGCGCTTGCGTCCGGTATATGCTCACTTTTTTCTTTTTGTTCCTTTTTGTTGCCGCAGGCCCGGTTTCCGGGGCTCCGCATTATTCCCGTGATCCGTTATATCAGCTGCTGAAAGTGGCGTCGGCAGGAAAGTCGGTTCGTAACCCAAAATCACTCCCGCATCAGACAGCAAAGCAGAAGTCCGCCCGTAAGTCTCCGATCACGTCAGTTAAAAGCGTGAAGCCATCAGATACCGGAAAAAAGTTTCGCCTGAAGGCTGCGAATAAGCCCTCCCCGATCCTGACGCCGCTGCAGCTTGAGACTTTGATCGCGGCGGTTACCGCGGAACCGACCGGTTTTTACGGAGTAAGGCTCTCAGACCTAGAGAGCGGAGGCTTGGATCCTCAGGGGATCAATCTCCTCGCTGTCCCGGTGTCTGCCGGTTCAGAAGCCGAGGATGAAAACGGCGATAACGCTGAGAGCGCGGATGACTCGGTGCTGCCGCCGCTTAAGGAAGCCGATCACTCGCTCACCCGCAAGGAAGACGGCGCAATCCGTCTCGTTGACGCAGGCCCTCTTGATCTCGTTGGCTTCTACGGATACGGCGGGGTGATGAAGGGGAAGGGGTATCAATTCACGGGAACCGGCTTCGCGGGGGCAGAAGGCACTTCCCGCGTGATTCCGGTGGCGCTGACGCTCGCCGGCATTACGCCGGATCCGACACAGAACATCTATTCCGCTGAGATGCGGGCCGAGCTGCCGATTCAGGTGGGTACCGGCGTTCAGGTTGTGCCGTTCGCGGGGTACCGGGCAGTGAGAACCGATACCTCAGCGATGGGGCTCGTGTCGGAGCTTGGAGGATCGGCCGCTGTCACAACGGAAATGCGGAGTCTGCAGCAGGTCCCGGTCGGCATCGGCATGCGGCTGCTTCATGAGCCGGACAGCAAAACCGCGGTTCAGGTGAATACGTCGATCGGCGCTGTGGCGAGCATGGGCGACACCGGCACGGTGGAAGAGGACGGATCGATCCGCGCCAAAGGCGGGCGGACGGTCTCCGGCATCGGTTCAGTCGGCCTGCAGCTGAGGCGTAAGCTCTGGAATTTCGGCGTCGGCGCGGATATCGGCGTGACTGAAGGCGGAAAGTCTGAAACCGGGCTTTCCGTCAATGTGAAGCGGTCCTTCTGAAGAGAGGGTGCTCCGCTTCGAAACTCCCCTTTCAGGAAAGATCGTCCCGTCCCGGTTAGAATCCATCCACTATGGCAAAAAAGATCAATATTCTCGGTGCGACCGGTTCCATCGGCCGCTCAGCTCTTGACGTTGTTTCCCGTCACCCCGGCGAATGGCGGGTCGGTGTTCTCGCTGCCGGAAGCCGCGCGGAGGAACTCGCTGCGGCGTGTGAGGCGTGCGGCGCTGAAGCCGCGGTGCTCGCAGATGAGTCGAAGCTCCCGGAGCTTCAGGCGGCGCTGAAGGCGCGCGGCCTTTCCACTCGGGCAGCTGCGGGGGAAGCCGCCTGCTGCGCCGCGGCGTCTGACCCTGAGGCCGATGCGGTGCTGCTCGCCGCAAGCGGCGCGGCGGGACTTCCGCAGGCTTTTGCCGCGGCGAAGGCCGGTAAGCGCATGCTGCTTGCCAATAAGGAAAGCGTTGTCTGCGGCGGCGCACTGCTTCAGCAGGCGATCCGGGAGGGCGGCGCAGAACTGCTTCCGGTGGATTCGGAACACTCGGCGATTTTCCAGTCGCTTGCTGCCGCGACTCCTGCTCAGCGTGAAAAAGTGGTGATCTGGCTCACCTGCTCGGGCGGCCCGTTCCTTCGCAGAATGGACCTCACGGGGGTTACCGTCGAAGAAGCGAGTACGCATCCAAGGTGGAAGATGGGCCGGAAGATTACGGTTGACTCCGCCACGCTGATGAATAAGGCGCTTGAAGTGATTGAAGCGCGCTGGCTCTTTGACATCCCGCCTGAGAGGATCCGTGTTGTGATCCACCCGCAGAGCATTCTGCATTCCGGCGTTGCCTTTGAGGACGGCGCAGTGATGGCGGAGCTCGGTGTTCCCGATATGAGGACTCCGATCGCGGTGACGATGGCCTGGCCTGAACGGACGGAGTCCGGTGCCGCGGCGCTGGACTTCACGAAGCTGAAGGAGCCGCTCACCTTTGAGGCTCCGGATCTGGAACGCTTCCCGCAGCTGAAGCTCGCCTGGGAAGCGCTTGAAGCCGGCGGCTCCGCGACGATCGTGCTGAACGCCGCGAATGAGGCTGCTGTGGCCGCGTTCCTTGACCGGAAAATCAGCTTCCTTGGAATCGGGCGGGCCTGCCGCGAAGCGCTTTCTGGACTGGTGCTTCCGGCTCCGAAGTCGCTTTCCGATATTTACGCCGCTGACCGCGAAGCCCGGAGCTATGTGGACAGTCTGATCCGCTCGGGCCGGATTTCCTGATCTCTCCCCGGAGACTTTTACTTTGACTTTTCTGATAACGCTTCTCGCGTTTGCGGCGACTCTCGAGCTCCTCGTCGTGATTCATGAGGGAGGGCATTTCCTTGCCGCCCGATTCTACGGCGTGCGGGTGATCCGTTTTTCGGTCGGCTTTGGTCCCATCCTTTGGAAGATCCGGGGGAAGAGCGGCACGGAATTCGCGCTTTCGCTCCTGCCGCTGGGCGGCTACGTGAAGATGCTTGACTCACGTGATCCGACAACCCCGGCGCTCACCGCGAAGGATAAGGCCGAGGACTTTGTGGGGAAGAAACTCTGGCAGCGGGCGCTGATTGTCTTCGCCGGTCCCTTCATGAATCTGCTCTTCGCGGTTCTGATTCTCTGGGGAATCGGGTTTGTCGGGACGTATGAGCTTTCGAGCCGTGTTGCCGCTCCTCCTCAGGGGACGCCTGCGGCCGCGGCCGGTGTTCAGGCCGGACAGTATGTGATCGGAGTCGGGGACGGTGATGTGAAGACGTTTGCTGATCTCCAGATGAAACTGCTCCGTGTCGCGGGCACCGAGTCAACGATCACCGTGCGGGACGCGGACGATAAAACCGGAGAGCACGCGGAGCGCTATCCGATCGACCTCCGGAGTGTCAATTTCAAGGGGGATCCCAATAAAACCAATCCGCTTGAACACGTCGGCCTGATCCCCTGGCAGGGAGACGGCGCTGTGCCGGTGGAAGAGGTTATCAAAGGGGCCGCTGCGGAGACCGCCGGTCTCAGAAAGGGGGACCAGATCGCGTCCGTGAACGGCAATCCGGTTACGGGTGCTGTGATGCTCGTGAAGACCCTCCGGTCCTCTGGCGGGGATGAAATGACGCTGGGCGTGAAGAGGGGGACCGAAACGGTTTCTCTCAGGATCCGCGTGCCTGAGGTGAAGGATCCGAAAACCGGGAAAAGCGTTGGGCAGATCGGTATCCGCGTCGGGGGCTTCCCCGATGTGGTCCGAGTGAGGCTCGGCCCCTGGGATTCACTCACTGCGGGGGTCGGAAAGCTCTGGGATATGTCCGTGCTGACACTTCGCGTGATGGGAAAGATGGTGGTTGGAGAAGCGTCTGTGAAGAACCTCTCAGGCCCGGTTGCGATTGCGGACTACGCAGGGCAGGCGGTGCAGGTGGGGCTGCTTCCTTTCCTTCTCTTCCTCTCGATGATGTCGATCAGCCTTGGAATTCTGAATCTCCTTCCGATTCCGGTTCTCGACGGCGGTTACCTCGCGATGTATCTCTATGAGCTCATCGTGGGGAGGAAGCCTTCCGAACAGGCAATCGGCATCGCACAGCGGGCAGGCCTCCTTCTGATTCTCTTTGTGACCCTGATTGCGCTGATGAACGACGTCACACGCCTTTTTGGTGGTTAGAATAGAGAAACTTTAGCTTTAGCTTCTAATGCCTCGAAATTTAGCCTTCTGTCGGCAATCCTTGCCGGGGGAAAGAAGTTTTGGGCGGATAAAGACCAATGACACTGAAGACTTTTACCTTTAAAACCGCAGTAGCGGCTGTCCTTGCGACACTGTCGCTCGCGGCGGCGGCTCAGCAGTTCACGATCAAGGACATTCGCATCGAGGGTATTGCGCGAACCGAGCCTGGCACGGTGTTCTCGCATCTGCCCTTCCGCGTGGGTGACGAATACACGCCTGAAAAGGGCGCGCTCGCTATCCGCGCGCTTTATCAGTCGGGACTCTTCCGCGATGTGAATCTCACTGAGAATGGCGATGTCGTCGTTGTGCATCTGATCGAACGCCCGGCCGTTGCGACGATTGAGACGAACGGTATCAAGGCGTTTGATAAGCAGGAAGTTGAGAAGTCGCTTCGCGCGGCCGGTCTCGCTGAAGGCCGCATCTTCAACTCCGCGACGCTTGACAAGGCAACGCAGGAACTGCGCCGTCAGTACCTCGCGAAGGGACACTACGGCGTTGAAGTGACGACGAACGTCTCGCCGCTCGAACGTAACCGCGTCCGTGTGACGATCAACGTTGATGAAGGCGCCGCTTCCTCCATTAAGGAAATTCATTTCACGGGTCTCAAGGCGGCCAAGGCTTCCGAACTCCGTGACGTGATGCAGCTGAGCACCCCGGGTTGGTTCACCTGGTACACGAAGCGTGACCAGTATTCGCGCGAGAAGCTTGCGGGCGACCTGGAAAGCATCCGCTCCTGGTACCTGAACCGCGGTTACCTCGACTATCGCCTCGACTCCGTTCAGGTGACGATCGCGCCGAACAAGGAAGACGTCTTTATTTCGATCAACATTCACGAAGGCCTCCCCTATAAGGTGAAAGCCGTGAAGGTTGAGGGCGAGCAGCTTGGCCTCAATGATCAGCTCGCTGAACTTACGAAACCTGTGAAGATCGGCGAAACCTATAACGCTGAATCGGTGAACCAGGTTTCAAGCGCCATCAAGGATAAGCTTTCGGTTCTCGGCTACGCGTTCGCGACTGCGAATCCAAATCCGGTGACAAACAGCGCCGATCACACCGTGGATGTGGTCTACACGGTTGACCCGGGCCGCCGCGCCTATGTGCGCAACGTCTTCGTGACGGGCAACACCCGTACGCGTGACGAAGTGGTGCGCCGCGAAGTCCGCCAGTATGAGGCGTCGTGGTTTGACTCCGATAAGGTGAAACTCTCGCGTGACCGTATTGACCGTCTCGGCTTCTTCGACGAAGTGACGGCGGAGCCGGTTCCGGTTCCCGGCACCCGTGACGAAGTGGATCTGAAGGTCCACGTGAAAGAGCGTCCGACCGGTTCTATTTCCCTCGGCGCCGGTTTCTCGTCCTCTGACGGCATCATCCTGTCCGCGGGTATTTCTCAGAACAACATTTTCGGTACCGGCAACTCGGCTTCTATCGAAGCGAGTAATTCCGATTCGACCCGTACCTACGCGCTCTCTCTCACGCAGCCGTACGTGACGCCTGAAGGCGTCTCCCGCACGATTGACGTGTACGACCGCCGCGTCGACCTCGATGACCTCGATGTCGCGAACGTGATGTATGAGACGCTCGGCGCCGCAGTGTCTTACGGTATCCCGGTGACTGAGCTTGACCGTATCTTCCTCGGCGCGAAGATCGAGCAGACCAAGGTGACGCTGCGCGGCACCCGCGGTTCCGGGGACGCTTCGCCTGAACGCTACTGGGATTACGTCGATAACTTCGGCAAGGATCCGAAGTCGATCGCTGCCACCTTCGGCTGGTCGCGCGACTCCCGAGACAACGCTCTCGCTCCGAACAAGGGCCGTTATCAGCGTGTGAGCGGCGAAGTGTCGCTCCCGGTGCTTGACCTTCGTTACTACAAGGTGAGCTACCAGCTGCAGCAGTACTGGCCGCTTTCGAAGAATGTGACTCTGGCCTTCAATACGGAACTCGGCTATGCCGGTTCTTACGGTGACAAGGAGTATCCGTTCTTCAAAAACTTCTACGCCGGCGGTATCGGTTCGGTCCGCGGCTATGAAACCTCGTCTCTCGGCCCGCGTGATACGAACGGCGACAACATGGGCGGTCAGAAGCTCTTCGACTTCTCCACAGAGCTCTATGTGCCGCTGCCGGGCGCTGACCGGACGCTCCGCGCCTTCGGCTTCTTCGACGGCGGCTGGGTCTGGGGTTCCGGCGGTTCGGGCTCCAACCAGGGTACCGATACGAGCAACGTGAGCCTCAGCGATCTGCGCTACTCAGTCGGTGTCGGTGTGGCATGGATTTCGCCTCTTGGACCTCTGAAGTTCTCGCTTGCCTTCCCGCTGAACAAGAAGAAGGGCGACGACGTCCAACGCTTCCAGTTCCAGATCGGTACGAGCTTCTGATCGAGGGGCAACAGGTTAGAATCTAGAGTGTTTCCGGTCGGGATAATGTATTCCGAAGGAATTTCATAGAAAGGTTTGTTTAAGATGAAAAAGAACGTTTTCACCAAGGCCATCCTCGCAGCGACGGCGGCTGTCGCCATCGCCTGCACCAGCCCTGCCTACGCAGCGCCGGATGCGGCTCCGAAGATCGGCGTCGTGAGCCTTGAACGCGTGCTTCATGATTCGGCCCCGGCCAAGGCTGCGACCGAGAAGCTGCAGAAGGAATTCGCCCGCCGCAAGGCTGACATCGATAAGCAGGCTGCAGATTTCAAAGCCCGTGCCGATGCCTTCCAGAAGAACGCTCCGGCGATGAGCCAGAACCAGCGTTTGAACGAGCAGCGGGATCTTGCTGAGGCTGAGCGTGCTCTGAACCGTGAACAGCGTGCCTTCCGTGAGGAACTCGGTCAGCGCCAGAATGAAGAGATCCAGATTGTGATCGCCCGCGCTAATCAGGTGATTCAGGATCTCGCCCGCCGCGAAAATTACGATCTGATCGTTCAGGACGCCGTGTATGTCAGCCCGCGTGTTGACATTACCGATAAGGTCCTGAAGGCCCTGAAGTAATCAGGATGCCTTCCGCCCGACGGATGACGGTGCCTTTCGAAAAGAAAAGCGCTCCGTTTGCATCGCCGGGTTTCTTAGAAGCCTGGTCCGGCAGTACCGGAACAGGCTTTTCTGTTGATAGCCTAGTTAGACACTGAAGGAAAGGAGCGTCATGGCCGATTCATCTTCATTTCTGGTTTCTGATCTGATCGCAAGCGTTACGGAACTCTCGGGCGGCAGGCTTCCTTCTCGCCCGATGCATGGTGCTGAGGCGATCCGCGTCGAAGGGTTCCGTCCGATTGAAGAGGCTGACAGCGCGCATATTGCTTTTGTGTCGAATCCGAAGGCTCTGAAAGAGGCTGCGGCGTCGGGTGCTGCGGTTCTGGTTGTGCCGGACGCCGCGGAAGAATCGCTTTCCAAGCTTGAGGATTTTGCCCGCCCTGTGGTCTTCACGCCCAACCCTTACGCCTGGTACGCCTGGGCGAGCCAGGCGATGGAAGGCGGGGCGTTCCCGGATCCTGAGTCCGGCATTGATCTCCGGGCTGTGATCGCGGCTGATGCGGAAATCGATCCCTCTGCCCGGGTGGATGCCGGCGCGGTGATCGGTTCCGGCGCGAAGATCGGGCCGTGTGTCTGGATCGGCGAAGGCGCCTATGTTGGCGCTAAGACTGAGATCGGCGAACACACGCATCTCTTCCCTCAGGCCAAAGTGGGTGACCACTGCCACGTGGGACGCCGTGTGATCATCAATATGGGTGCCACAATCGGCGGCGAAGGCTTCGGCTTCGCACCTTTCTCCGGGGAATGGATCAAGATCCCGCAGGTGGGCGGCGTTACGATCGGTGACGATGTTGAAATCGGTGCCAATTCCACGATTGACCGCGGCGCGCTGGATGACACAGTAGTCGGAAACGGCACGAAGATTGATGATCAGGTTCAGATCGGGCACAATTGCCGCATCGGTTCGCACTGCGTGATCTGCGGCTGCGTCGGCATTGCGGGTTCCACAACGGTTGGAGACCACTGCGTGCTGGGCGGCGCCGCCATGATCAACGGCCATATCACGATCCCGGCAGGCTCCATGGTGGGGCCGGCCACTCCGATCGTAAGCTGGGGGGATAAGCCCGAAGTCATGATCGGCATTTATCCCGCGCAGCCCCGGCGCGAATCCGAACGCACGGCGGTGCTTGTACGAAACCTCACCGACATGCGAAAGACCCTGAAGTCGCTTGAACGGGAAATTGCGGCCCTGAAAGCCGCCCGTTCCGGTTCAGACGAATCTTAAATCCACGCCGGCGTTTGTCGGCTTTTATGGAGAGGCGTCACCCGCAGAGAGGACCTTTTTCCCCCGGGCCGCCTGATAAAAATGACAAAAACGATGAAGATTTATGAGATCATGGAGCTCCTGCCCCATCGCTACCCGTTCCTCCTCGTGGACCGGGTGGAGTCGATCAATGATGATCTCACGGAGATTGTTGCCTATAAGAACGTGACGGCGAATGAGCCCCAGTTTACGGGCCACTTCCCCGGCGCTCCCGTGATGCCTGGCGTCCTCATTATTGAAGCGATGGCTCAGGCCTGCGGTATTCTTGCCACCTGCCGCCTCACTGAGGAACAGCGTAACGACAAGAATGCGATTTACTACTTCGCCGGCATCGACAAGGCCCGCTTCAAGCGTGTCGTGCTGCCGGGTGACAAGCTCGTCTTCAATGGCCGTTATCTGAAGGACCGCATGGGTATCGGCTGGTTTGACTGCACGGCAACGGTTGACGGAGAGCTCGTCTGCAAGGCGACTCTGATGTGCGCCCGCCGTACAATTCACGAATGATCTGAAAGACGGCCGGATTCCGCTGATTCCGCTTCAGGAATCCAGCCGAGGCAGTTTGATATAAGGGGTATCAATGACAAAAATTCATCCGATGTCAGTAGTGGATCCTTCCGCGGAACTTGCGGAAGATGTTGAAATCGGTCCGTTCTGCGTTGTTGGCCCGAAGGTGAAGATCGGTTCAGGAACCGTTCTGATCAGCCACGTCTCCGTGACGGGGCGGACCACTATCGGTGAACGCAACCAGATCTATCCGGGTGCCTGCATCGGATGCACGCCTCAGGATAAGAAGTATGCCGGCGAAGATACCGCGCTTGAGATCGGCGACGAGAACGTGATCCGCGAAAACTGCACGATGTCGATTGGCACCGCTCAGGATCAGGGGATCACCCGGGTTGGCTCCCGCGGCCTCTATATGGTGAATGTGCACGTGGCGCATGACTGCCAGGTTGGCAACGACGTGATTTTCGCGAATAACGTCGGTCTTGCCGGTCACGTTCATGTGAAGGATTTCGCCATTGTCGGCGGCCAGGCCGGTGTCCATCAGTTCGTGCATATCGGTGAGCATGCCATGGTGGGTGGCGGTTCAATCGTTGTGCGCGACGTGCCTCCCTTCGTCATCTGCTCGGGTTATCCGGCAGCTCCTCATGGACTCAATTCGATCGGTCTTCGCCGCCGCGGCTTTACCGCAGCGCAGTTCGCCGTGCTGAAGCAGTGCTACCACGTGGTGTACCGCGAAAATCTCACGGTAGCTGAGGCAAGTGACCGGATGAAAGAGCTTGAAAAGGCAAATCCTGCCGATGAGGCTCTGATCGAACTGTTCCGTCAGGCTGTTTCAGAAAGTCCCCGGGGCATCATCCGCTAAGAGCAGCAGAAAGAGCCGGCCTCTGGGAGGCCGGTTTTTTTATCGTTGGAAAGATTTATGGAAAAACGAAGCGAAGAGACAGCAGCCGCGGCTCGGCCTGTGCCGGATGAGGCGCACAGAAACGGGGTGATGTGGCTCGCCGGTGAGGCAAGCGGTGACGCGCTCGCGTCGCTGGTGATCCCTCCGGTGAAACGCGCGATGGGCGGCGCGCTGCAGTTTGGCATTGGCGGCGAAAAGATGCGGGCCGCGGGGCTCAGTGTCTGGCACAACGCGTCCGTGCTTTCCGTCCGCGGCTATGTGGAAGTGCTGAAGAAGCTGCCGCAGCTTCTTATGCTTCGCCGCGATGTGATCCGTACTGTCAGCGCGGTGCGGCCGAAGGTGTTTATCGGTGTTGACGCGCCGGACTTCAATCTCGCGATTGAAGAGAAACTTCGCAAATCCGGAATCCGCACGGTGCATTTCGTGAGCCCCTCAATCTGGGCCTGGCGCCCGGAGCGGATTCACGCGATCAAGCGTTCAGTGGATCACATGCTGCTGGTTTTTCCGTTTGAAAAAGCGATTTATGACGCGGCAGGCATTCCTTCCACCTATATCGGATACCCAATGGCGGAAGGGATCCCGATGAAACCGGATACACTCGGAGCCCGTCAGCGACTGGGGCTTGAGCCGAGAGGCCCGGTGTTCGCTGTGCTTCTCGGATCCCGCTATGACGAGATACGGTGGAACGCGCCGGTATTCTTTGAAACCGCGCGCGAGGTGCTGAAGGCGGAACCGCATTCGATGTTCCTTATCCCGGCTTCTGACGATGCCCGCAGGACGCAGATCGTGCAGGCGTTAGGCGGATTCCGTGAGGTGGCCGAGCACGTGATTCTGTTCTCAGGACGGAGCCACGATGTGCTGGAAGCCTGTGACGCGGCGATGATCGCGTCAGGCACTGCGACGCTTGAAGCCGCGCTCTATAAAAAGCCGATGATTGTGGGTTACAAGATGCCGGCGCTTTCCTCTCTCATTATCCAGAGCAAGGGGAACACGTCCTTCGTGAGTCTGCCGAATATTCTTGAGCAGAAGCGTGTTGTGCCTGAATTCCTGCAGTACTTCGCTGAGCCGCAGTACATGGCGGCGTCCCTTCTCGATCAGCTGAATCCCGCTAGGCGTGAGTATCTTGAAGAAGTCTTTACGGCACTGCATCAGAGTCTCCTCCGGGATACGGCGACGCTTGCCTCACAGGCGATTCTCGACACCATCAGGGGCGCGGCATGAGAAAAGCGAAGGACACAGTGACGCTCCCTCTTTTCCCGATTGAGGACTATGCCTCGGAAATCATCGCGGGAATTGATGAGGCGGGCCGCGGGCCGCTCTGCGGAAACGTTGTCGCGGCAGCTGTGATTCTTGACCCGGAGCGGCCGATTGAAGGACTGAGAGACTCGAAGAAACTGAGCGAGGCGCGCCGCGAGGAGCTGGCTCCGGTGATCCGCGAGCGGGCGCTCGCCTGGGGAGTCGGTGAGGCAACGCCTGAGGAAATTGATCGTCTGAATATCCTTCAGGCGACGTTCCTCGCGATGCAGCGGGCGCTCGAGGGGCTGACGGGCGGAATCCGTCCGACTCTCGTGCTCGTTGACGGGAATCGCCTCCCGAAACTTGAGATCCGGGCAGAAGCCGTTGTTAAGGGGGATGACCGGGTGCAGGCGATTTCCGCTGCGTCCATTCTCGCGAAGACCTCGAGGGATGCCGAGCTTCGTCGGCTCGACGCGCTTTACCCGGAGTACGGTTTTGCCCGCCATAAGGGCTACGGTACGGCGGCTCATATTGAGGCGATCCGGAAGTTCGGTCTGATTCCGGGGGTTTATCGGAAGAGCTTCGAGCCCGTGCGTACGATGACCGGCTGGAGCCGGGAAGCGATGGAAAGAAAAGAGTAGGAGAGAGAGGAAAGAGATGTTCGCGATCGACATTACGTCCGCGTCTAACGACCGGTTCAAGACCTGGAAAAAGGTAAGCGCGTCGCCACGCGCGATCCGCAAGGAAGGCTTCACGCTCGCTGAGGGTCTGCACCTCGCCATGGCAGCCCGGGATGCCTGGGTGCCGGTACGCGCTGTCATCCTGAGGGCCGGACGGCGTGATGCCGAGACGGACGATCTCGCGCAGGCAATTGCCGATGAGAGCACTGTTCAGGGCGTACAGACGAAAGTGTTTTTCCTCGATGACCAGCTCTTTGAGGAGATTTCTCCCGTCGAGCATGGGGCCGGCATCATGATTGAGATTGATCTCCCGGCAAAACCTGAGGCGGATGACAGAATCCGGAGGAGCGATGTGCTGTATCTCGACGGAGTTCAGGATGCCGGAAACGCCGGCACGCTCATCCGGACCGCCGTCGCGTCCGGTGTCCGGGTGATCGCGGCGAGCCGCAAAACGGCTTCTCTCTGGGCCCCGAAGGTGATGCGGAGTGCCATGGGCGCTCACTTCGGCGCGGTGATTCTGGAAGGCATTGAACCCTCTGAGGCGAAGACGCTTTTCGAAGGCCGGTTCCTTGCTGCGGACGCCAGGGGCGGGCACGACATCTATGCCGAGCAAGGCTGGGAAAAGGGGCCCACTGTCTGGATGATGGGGGCCGAGGGTCCGGGGCTCTCTGATGCTGCGCTTGAAGTTGCTGACGAGCGCCTTTATATTCCTATTGAATCCGAGACTGAGAGCCTCAATGTCGCTGCCGCCGCTGCTGTCTGTCTTTTTGAGCAGCGCCGCCGCAGGCTTCATGTCCGCTGAAAGATTTCTGCATTTTTATCCCGGGGAAAGATAAAAAGATGTTCGACTTCAAAAATTACCGCAATCCGGCGCTTTTCTTTATCGAGGAAATTGTGCTGGTGGTTCTCTTCTTTGCTCTCGTGATTGAGAAGCCTCTGATGAATGCTCTGATCATGACCGGCATTTCGGAGGGCTTTTCCGCCGTTCTGGTCGGTGTCGTGGGTTTCGTGATTCTCTGGCTGATGGAGCGGGTCTGGAAGCGGTATGGTCCGATCAAGACGAATAAGTCCTGAACTTCATAATTAAACAGTTTTTGATTAATTTATTTATCAAGGGCTGTTTTCCAGAGTAAGAAAAGGGCCGCGATTCTTCGGAATCGCGGCCCTTCATTTTGATGAAGCCGGATCAGTGGCTCAGAATCTTCGAGAGGAAGTGCTGAGTACGCTCGGACTTCGGATGTTCGAAGAACTCGTCCTTCGGGGAGTCTTCCAGAATCTCGCCGCCTTCGACAAAGATCACGCGGTCAGCCACTTTGCGGGCAAAGCCCATTTCGTGCGTCACCACCATCATGGTCATGCCTTCCTGCGCGAGCTCAACCATCACGTCAAGCACTTCGTTAATCATTTCCGGGTCGAGAGCCGAAGTCGGTTCGTCGAACAGCATGCAGATCGGGTCCATCGCGAGCGCCCGGGCGATTGCCACACGCTGCTGCTGACCGCCGGAAAGCTGTCCCGGATACTTTTCCGCCTGCTTCAGAAGACCGACTCGGTCGAGAAGAGCAAGACCTTTCTTCGTCGCTTCTTCGCGGTTTCGCTTGAGCACCTTCATCTGCGCGAGAACAAGATTCTCGCGGATCGAGAGGTGCGGGAAGAGCTCGAAATGCTGGAAAACCATGCCGACATGGCTGCGGAGCCGCGTGAGGTTCGTCTTCGGATTCGTCACTTCGACGCCGTTCACGAGAATGGTGCCCTGCTGCACAGGTTCAAGGCCGTTCACCGTTTTGATGAGCGTGGATTTGCCGGAACCGGACGGACCGCAGACCACGACAACCTCTCCCTTCCTGACGCTGGTAGAGCAGTTTTTAAGGACCTGGAAGCTGCCGTACCACTTCGAGACATTGCGGATGTCGATCATGGGAGCTTCGTTTTCATTAACTGTCATGAGAAATTCTTCCTGGAAGAAAAGGGTCTTAGCGGATAATTGCGAGCTTCTTCTGCATCTGCTTCACGCCCGTGGAAAGGGTGAAGGAGACCACAAAGTAGCATACCGCAGCAAAGCAATACATGAGGGTAAGCTGGCTGTCGCGCTGGGCGATCTTGGAGACAGCACCCATGAAGTCGGTGGCCGAAAGCACGTAGACGAGGGAAGTGTCCTGGAAGAGCACGATCGTCTGAGTGAGAAGCACCGGGCCCATGTTGCGGAAAGCCTGCGGCAGAATCACGTAGCGCATCGTCTGGCCGAAGGAGAGACCGAGAGCGGAGCTCGCGTAGAGCTGGCCGCGGGAAATCGACTGGATGCCGGCGCGGATGATTTCCGCGTAGTAAGCCGCCTCAAAAAGGATGAAGGTGATGAGAGCGGTCTTTTCGGGTCCAACCGGAACCGGAATCGGTGCCCCCGTGAACCAGGCAATAAAAACCGGCACGAGGAAGAAGAACCAGAAGAGGATCAGCACGAGCGGCACCGCGCGCATCAGGTTGATATAACCCGAGCAGAGGAGCGAGAGCACGCGGCTCTTGGCCATCTTGCCAAGCGCGAGGAAGGTGCCGAGGATAATGGCGCCGATCGCGGAGGTGGCAGTGAGCTCAAAGGTATAGGCAGCCCCCTGAAGCAGGAAGGAGGTCGAACCGGTAATTGAAGAGAAATCCATGGCGTGGCTCCTTATCTGCGGATGAGGCCGGGGATGGCGACCGCTTTTTCAAGCGTTGTCATCGAGCGGTTGATCACGAGGGAAATGATGATGTAGACCACTGTCGCGAAGCAGAACGCGGCGAAGAACTGGAAGGTCATTTCACCCATTTCGTGCGACCGCAGCGTAAGGTCAGCGAGACCGATCGTGAGCGAGGTCGCGGTGTTCTTCATGAGGTTCATGGCTTCGGAGTTAAGCGGCGGCAGCGTGATACGGAACGCGAGCGGCAGAAGCACATAGCGGTAAGCCTGCGGGGTCGAAAGACCCAGCGCGTAGGCGGCGAAAAGCTGGCCGCGCGGAATCGTCTTAATGCCGGATTTGACGTTCTCAGCCACACGGACGGAGGTGAAAAGACCGAGACCGATCCAGGCGCAGAAGAATTCCCCATAGAGAGGATCCGTGCTGATCATCCACGCCTTCAGCGGCGGGATGAATTCCGGCACCACGAAGAACCAGAGGAAGAGCTGAACGAGGAGAGGGACGTTACGGAAGAGTTCGACCCAGGCTTCGCCGATGAAGTTAAGAGCGCGGTTCGGAACCGTGCGGATGATGCCCACAAGCGTTCCGACCACGAGGGCGAGCAGCCCGGCGGAAAAGGTGAGGGCGAGGGTGATTCCGGCGCCCCCCAGCATGTACTGCCACCAGGGAGTGTCCGAAAGGTCGCTGATCGCAAAAAGCGTCGACCAATCCATTTCAAATCCCATATCGTCATTCCCCAAATTAAATAAGGTGTTTGGTGTTGCCTGCCCGCTGATGTTTCTGAAAAATACGGAAAGCGAGGATCCTCAGCAGGGCGGGAGGATCCTCACTTTTTTCAAAGAACTGCTGTCAGAACCGATCAGATGCCGTTGGAGTTCGGATGCGCGAAGGCAGCCTTCGTCGGAGCGTTCATCGGGAAGTTCAGGTTGACGTTATGCGGAGCAATCGGCTTCGTGAACCAGGTGTCATACAGCTTCTTCATCTGGCCGGACTTGATCATGCCGGTAACCGTGGCGTCAACCAGAGCCTTGAACTGCGGATCCTTGCGGAGCATCGGAGCGTAGGGCTCTTCCGAGATGGTCTCGTTCAGGAGCGTGTAAGCGGCCGGGGTCTGGGAGTTCGCGATCTGGCCGGCAAGCAGAATGTCGTCCATCACGTTGGCAACGACGCGATTCTGGGCGAGCAGCTGGAAGGCTTCGGCGTGATCCTTAGCGGGAACCACACGGGTATTGATGCCTTTCTTGCGGAGATCCTTCAGCAGCGTGACAGAGGTCGTGCCGGCGGTGGTCGAAACGTTCTTGTTATTCAGGTCCTTGAAGGACTTGATGCCGGAATTCTTCTTCACGGCAGCAGTAACGCCCACAGCAAAGTACGTGGTACCGAAGTCGACGAGCTTCTGACGCTCCTTCGAATTCGTGGTAGAGCCGCACTCAACGTCATAGGTGCCGTTCAGGAGCAGCGGAATGCGGTTGCCGGAGGTAATCGGCTGCCACTTGATCGTCAGCTTGCGGCCGACCTTCTTTTCAACAGCGGCGGCGATGTTCTTGCAGATTTCGTTGCCGTAGCCGATCGACTTGCCCTTGGCGTCGAGGTAGGAGAACGGAACGGACGCGTCGCGGTAGCCGATCGTGAAGATGCCGGTATCCTTCGCCTTCTTCAGGGTGCCGTCGAGCGCAGGGGCAGCGAAGGCGGAACAGGCGATTGAGGCGCCGAGGACGGCGAGCAGAACATGAGAAACTTTCATTTAAGACTCCCTCTTGATTAAGTCTGATTGGCTTTTTAGCCGAAGCCCCTTTTTCCGGTGGCCTTTGCTTTCTATTACGCAAACGGCGTGCCAGTTTTTTAATCTCGGGGTATTTTCCGCGCAACTGAATGAAAATACGGATGAAATTAAAAACGCTTAGGTTGTTCTACTTATCGATATTTTACAGTTAATTCTACAGGAAAAATATTGTTTGCGCCATTACAGTGCAAAATTGCACCAAATTGATGCAGACGTGTGCTCCGGAATGGTGAATCCGGAGCGGGGTACCCGCTGCGGTTTCGTGTTAGGCTCATCGTCGATTTCAAACAATTCAAGCGGTCGGCAAGCTGCTCCGCTCCCCCTTGGGGCAGGACCGCGACATATGGACAGTACGGAAGTGGTTCGGATTCTTCATACATCAGACTGGCACCTCGGCAAGGAAGTCATCCGTGAAAGCACGATCGATATGGATCGCAAGATGCTGGAGTGGATCCTCGGTCTCTGCCGGGAGCGTTCAGTCGACTGCCTTCTAATATCAGGCGACGTTTTTGATGTCGCGATGCCATCCAACGAGGCACAGCGTCTCTATTACAGTTTCCTCTCGAGGCTGCTTGAGGCTGGCTGCCGCCGTGTGGTGGTGACGCCGGGGAATCACGATTCCGCCAACTTCCTTCGCGCGCCGGCTGCCATGCTCTCTCAGCTTGGCATCGTGGTGCCCGGACCTGACCCCGAGAGCGAAGCCGTTGTGATCCGGGATGACTCCGGAGTCCCGATGCTGGGAATCGGCGCCGTGCCGTTCCTTCGGGAGAGCGAAGTGCGGCTGAGTCTCGAAGGCATGACAGACGGTGAACGCTGGGCGCTTTATGAAAAGGGCGTCCGGGCGCACTATGCCCGCGTCCGCGAGGCGCTTGACGCGCGGCTCGCCGGGGCTGCGGTGCCCCGCGTGGCCATGGGGCACTTCTTCGCGCTCGGAACCTCCATCACGCCGGATCCGGAAACCGGTGAGGTCCCGCAGACAGTCGGCACGCTCGGCGCGATTTCGCCGGATGTGGTGGGAGATGGCTGGGACTATGTGGCGCTTGGCCACATCCATCGGGCGCAGACTGTCGGACGGGAAAATATCCGCTACAGCGGCTCTCCGCAGCCGCTTTCCTTCCGCGAGGTGAAAAACGAGAACCAGGTCGTGCTCGTGACACTGGAAGAAGGGAAGGCTCCTGACATTGAACCGGTATACGTTCCGAGATTTCAGCCGATGGAGCGGCTCGAGGGCGATGTGGACGGGATCTGCGCCGCTATGGAACGCGTGGCGCGCGAAGAGCCCGGAGCCTGGATTGAAGCGAACTATACGGGGGTGACTGAGCAGCCCGATCTGACGGAGAAGCTCCAGGAACTTGCCCTCGCCCGGGGGCTTAAGCTCCTCGCGGTCCGCAATCAGGCCGCTTTCCGCTATGCGCTCTCAAAAACCGCGTTATCGCAGTCTCTGGAAGAGATGGAGCCTGAGGATGTTTTCCGTCAGCTGCTCACGGAGTGCCATAAGGAAGAGGCGGCCAGAAAGCGCCTCATGGAAACCTTCGAAGAGGCGCTTGCCATTGTTCGCGTGAATGAGGCCGGTAAGGACAGGGATGAGGACTCCTCTCCGTCTGATGTGAAGAACGGACCGGAGGCTGCAGCATGAAGATTCAGACAATTGCTTTTGAGAATATCAATTCACTTGCCGGGAAGTGGAAGATCGACTTCACGGTGCCGGCCTATCAGGATGGAATATTTCTGATCACCGGACGAACCGGTGCAGGGAAGACCTCTATTTTTGACGCTGTGACGCTCGCGCTCTACGGCAAAACCGCGCGTCAGAAGAGTGACCGGTCTACCGCTGAGCAGAAGAAAACGGATGACTGCCCCTATATGACGAAGGGCACCCGGGTCTGCTGGGCTGAGGCTGTGTTTGAATCCCGCGGCCGGCTTTGGAAATCCAGCTACCGCGTGACGCGTTCTTCCAAGAAAGGCACGCTCCAGAAAACAGGCGAGCTCGCTGAACTGGTGAATGGCGAGTGGGTGCCGCGCACGGATAAGCTCGATGAGTGGCGGGAAAAGACCGCGGAAGCGATCGGTCTCCGGTTCCAGGAGTTCCTCCGCTGCGTGCTTCTTGCCCAGGGGAGCTTCGCTGAGTTCCTGCGGGCGAAGGGCGATGACCGGGCGGTGATTCTTGAGGGAATCACGGGAACTGAAATTTATAAAGACATCTCCCGCCAGGTGCACGCCGAAAAGCGTGCCCGCGAGAAGGCGCTTGAGGAAGCCGAGGCTCAGGTGCAGGGGATCCGGCTTCTCAGCGCCGAGGATCTGAAGGCTCTGCGTGTGCGTCTCGCCGGGTTTGAAGAACGCGAGGAGGTCGCCGAAAAGGAAGCCGCGAGGCTTGATGAGGCGCTCAGCTGGCTTCATAAGAAGGCCGATCTCACGCATGAGCACGAGGAGTCGAATAAGTCTCTGGAAGATGCCCGTGAGGCCGACAAGCGTTTTGCGGAAAACCGTCAGAGACTTGATCTCGCCCGGAAGGCGCGGGAGTTTGAGCCTCAGCTCGCGGCGATCAAGGGAAATAACGACGCGCTCAGCGAAACGCTGCAGAAACTGAAGAGCTATCAGGAGAGCGCGAAGGCGAAGACGCTGCTTCTTGAAGAGCTGAGCGCCCGGGCGACCGAGGCGGAGCAGCGGGTTTCTGAAGCCCGTGCGGCATCTGAGCAGCTTGAAGCGGTTGCGCCCCGTGTTCAGGCGCTGGATGAAGAGCGTGCTGTCCTGAAGGAGAAGCGCGACGCGGCTTCTGCCGCTGTACAGAAAGCGCTCGGCATCAAGACTGGGCGCGAGGAGGAGCTCTCCCGGCTCGCCTCTGACCTGAAGCGGTCGGAAGCGGATGCGGAGGCCGCGGCCCTTCGCGTGGAAAAAACCGAGAAGGACGATGTGCTGCTGGAAAGCTTCTCCGGAATGCGTGAGCAGTCCCGCCAGGTGCGTCTCGCCGACGAGCGCCTTGAAGCCGCTCATTCTGAACTCATCCGGGCATCCGCGTCTCTCGCGTCCGCGTCAAACGCGGTGTGTGAAGCTGACAGACAGGCGGAAAAAGGCCGCGCTCAGCTGCAGACGCTCCGCGGGAAAGCCGCTCAGGCGAAACTCCTCTCGGATGCTGCCCGGGGCGGTCTCACGCAGTCCGGGCAGATTGCCGCGCTGATAGCTCTTGATGAGCAGATTGCTCTCACGAAACTTCTCGACGTGGCACAGAAAGAGATTGAACGCGTTTCGGTGCTGCAGGATAAAGCGGCAGCCGAGCTTACCGAAGCGGAGCGGGTCAGCCGCGAGAGCGATCAGAGGGCGGTACAGGCGAAGCGCTCAGGTATCGAAATGGCGGTGAACTTCGCCCGCATTGCCGGTGAGAAAGCGGAGAAACTCCGGGCTCTGAAGCATGACCGTATTCCATATCTCTCGGGGCTCCGTGCCACCCGCGAAGCGAACCTCAAGCGGCTCGGAATGGCAGATCCTAACCTCCTGAAGGAATTCCTCGCGGACCGCGTGGCACTCCTCAGACGCCTTACCGAAGCCCGTGAAGCGATTCAGAACTGGTCGAGAAAGACCGAGAACACGGCTAAGGGCGCTCAGGAAGCGGCAGCGGCGGCTGAAGAGGCTGCGGAAGCCTATGCCGGGTTCCAGGCGCAGCTCGCAGTCGCGAGGAGCCAGGAAGCCGCGGCTAAGGGCCGTACAGAGGCTGCTGAAAAGACAGTCGCCGATGAAAAGGAAACGAGCGCTTCTGTGAGAAACGCCTGGCTCGATCTGGTCCGCCCGTTTGGTTTCGGTGAAGGGGCGCTCTCTGTTGAAGAAACGATGAACCGGCTTTCCGAGCGTCGGAAAGCACGTTCCTCTGCCCTTAAGGATCGTGACGCGGCAGAAAAGGCTGCCGTAACACAGCGCGCTCTGATCGCAAAGGCTGAAGAGGAACGCGTAAAGGCCGCGGAAGCTGCTGAGGCGGCCGGCACCGCGCTTAAGGCTGCGTCCGAAGCTTTTGAAGCGAAAACCGCTGAGCGCCATGAACTCTTCGGCACAGCGGTAGTGTTTGAGGAACGCCGGTCGATCCAGGCGCAGCTTGACAAAGCGGCGGCCGCGAAGACCGCAGTTCAGCAGAAGATTGAAGAGGCCAGCGAACAGAAGCATAAGGCTGAAGCCTGGATTGAGCAGTGCGAAAAGCAGGCCGAGGAAGAGCGCCAGAATTCAAAAACTCTTGAGACGAATCTCGATATCTCGATTCACGGTTCCTTTAAGACACGTGAGGAATTCCTCCGCGCCCGCCGTGAGCCCGATGTCATTGCTGAGTGGGAGAAAGAGTCGCTTGAGGTTCAGAGCGCCCTGAAAGCGGCGGAATCCCGCGTTAAACACGCCGAGAAGGCTCTTCAGGAGCATCTGATGAAGAGTGTCACGGCGGAAGCCCAGGAAGCGGTCCAGGCGAAGCGTGAGGCGGTTCAGGCGCAGCTCCTTGAAGCGGTCAGAGGCGCGACGCAGGCTGAGACTGAACTGAAGGCGGATGAGGAAAGCCGCCGGCAGTCTGACAACGCCCGCCGGGTCGCGGCGGCAGCCCGGGCGGAGTTTGACCGCTGGAATGAGCTGAACGATCTGATCGGAAGTGAGGATGGGGCGAAGTTTGTCCGTTTCGCTCAGGCGCTGACATTCAGGCGGCTGCTTCATTTCGCGAATGAGGAACTGGGGCAGCTCTCGCGCCGCTACGTGCTGGAACCGGCAGCGGGTGATCCGCTTGACTTCCAGGTGGTTGATAACTCGCTTAACTGCCTCAGCCGTTCAGCGACCAATCTCTCCGGCGGTGAGTCGTTCCTTGTGAGCCTTGCCCTTGCGCTCGGTCTCTCCCGGATGAGCAGCGGAGGATCCCGCCAGTCGCTTCAGGTCGATACGGTGTTCCTGGATGAAGGCTTTGGAACGCTGGATCTTGAGATGCTGGAGCGGGCGCTCTTCGCCCTTTCCGAACTCCGGAACCAGGGGAAACTTGTCGGCGTGATTTCCCATATCGAGGAGGTTGGGCAGAAGATCCCCGTGCGGATCGAAGTGAAGTCCGGCTCCGCGGGGGGCCTGAATCAGATCGAAGGACCGGGCGTTACCCGGGGCTGAAGCGGGAACTCATGAAACAGAAAAAGCTTTCAGGTGTCAGGCCTGAAAGCTTTTTTCTTACCCGGCCTAGCGGCGGTGAGGCGGGGGAGGCGGAGGAGGCGGCGGACGGAATCTCGGTCCGGGGCCCATATACATCGGTCCCCAGCCCCAACCCCAGCCGCCCCAGCCCATGTCCATCATGAGCTGTTCATTCTCGAGCTGGGCCGCACGCTCAGCCTCGCGTCTCGCCCGCTCCTGGGCATTTTTCAGCGCGACCCGGAGGTCTGTCTCCAGCCCCGGCGCGTCCTTCGGCCGGGTGAAAGAGAAACGGAATACCTGATTCTTGCCCGATGTCATCGAGCACATATCGAGAGGCGACGCGGTCGAGACCTTTGCTCCCGACTCCCAGATAAAGTCGTAGCCGTATGGCAGACGGTAGCAGCCAGGCGATGTGGCGTAACGCGCGAGAGAATCCGGATCCACGGAAACGCTGAAAGGCGTTGTGCCGAGAACGGAACCATTGCCGGAAGTCCGGACGACAGCGCCTTCGGGATCGGAGGCAAACTGCAGGGTCGCCGACGAGCATCCGCTCAGAATCAGAGCGGCAAGTATCGCAGCAGGCAGAGTCTTCATTCGCGGGCACTCCTGAAGAATGGTTGACCGGAACCGCAGCAGGGTGTTTGCACCAACCGCTGCAGAAAAAAGCCGCAGTCGCAGTGACCGCGGCTCGACTCCTAATCTATCGCAAAAAAGGTTCTGCGGCGAGAAGGAGCAGGGAATCCTCAGCCGATCCGCTCATGCTTCTCGAGGTGCAGCGTGGCGATGATCGTTGCGGCAATTTCTTCAATCGACTTCGTGGTGGAGGAGAGGTAGGAAATGCCTTCACGGTCCATCATCGCTTCGCAGGAAGAAATCTCGTAGCGGCAGTTCTCGATCGATGCGTAGCGGGAGTTCGGACGGCGCTCATTTCGGATTTCATGCAGACGTTCGGGGGAAATCGTGAGGCCGAAAAGCTTGTCGTGCACTTTGGCGAGCGCCTCGGGCAGTGTTCCGCGGTCAAAGTCCTCAGGGATGAGCGGATAATTCGCGACTTTGATACCGAACTGCATAGCCAGAAAAAGGGATGTCGGCGTTTTGCCGGAACGGGACACTCCGACGAGGATCACCTCAGCTTCGTCAAGACCAAAGTCTGTCTGCCCGTCATCGTGTGTCAGCGTGTAGTCAATGGCCGCGATACGGCGGTCATAGTTTTCTTCATTCCGGATCCGGTGTGTCATGCCGACCTGATGCGAACTCTTCATGCCGAGTTCTTCTTCCAGCGGATTCACGAAGCTGCGGAAAAGCTCGGACACAAACCCCGTACACTCGTCACAGAACGCGTTACTGATTGATTTCCGGGAGAAAGTTGAGAAGACCAGCGGACGCATCCCGGTTTTTTCCTGCACGAGATTGATGCGGTCTGCCGTGGCGACAGCCTTTTCGACCGTGTCGACAAAAGGAATGCGGCGCTGTTCATAGTTCAGATTCGGGAACTGAGTGAGCACAGCCTGGGCCAGTGTCTCAGCCGTAATTGCGGTGCCATCCGAAACGATGAAAACCGGGCGCGGAATGGTGCTGGAAGGAGGATTGAGGTCAGCCATAGTAAAACACCTTAGGTGGAGATTGGCGGAGTCTTCCCCCGCATTCGCTCGAATTGTTTAGAATGCGGTCAATTCTAAACATTCCCCACATCGGGGGTAGAGAGGAAATGGCATGCAGGGCAAGTACGTTATTCCGTTTAGCGAACTCAGATATACCGATGTTAACCGGGTGGGCGGCAAGAACGCCTCTCTTGGTGAACTGCTCTCCCAGCTGACGAGTGCGGGAATTCGTGTTCCTAACGGATTCGCAACGACTGCTGATGCTTTCAGGCTCTTCCTGAAGGAAAGCAACCTGAATGAGCGTATTAACAAGAGACTCGAAAGTCTCGACGTTGAAGATGTGAACGAGCTCGCCAAGGCGGGCGCCGAGATCCGTCAGTGGGTCGAGGAAGCCCCGTTCCCGGCTGAACTCGAGAAGGAAATCCGTGAGTATTACGACTGGCTGCGTGACGGCGCCGAGATCTCGGTGGCTGTCCGTTCTTCGGCTACTGCCGAGGATCTTCCGGACGCCTCGTTCGCCGGTCAGCAGGAAACCTACCTCAATGTGAACGGAATCGATCAGGTTCTCGCCCGCATGAAGGAAGTATTCGCTTCGCTCTACAACGACCGCGCTATTTCCTATCGTGTTCTGAAGGGCTTCGATCACGCTGAAGTGGCGCTTTCCGCCGGTGTTCAGCGTATGTGCCGCTCCGATAAGGGCGCTGCCGGCGTGATGTTCACGCTCGACACAGAATCCGGTTTTGACCAGGTGGTCTTCATCACCG
This sequence comes from Dakarella massiliensis, assembly GCF_001182045.1. Classification (GTDB taxonomy): domain Bacteria; phylum Pseudomonadota; class Gammaproteobacteria; order Burkholderiales; family Burkholderiaceae_F; genus Mesosutterella; species Mesosutterella massiliensis. The sequence goes on from NZ_CVTY01000004.1 coordinate 278,726, forward strand.
CTTCCTACGGCCTCGGCGAAACCGTGGTGCAGGGCGCTGTGAACCCGGATGAGTACTACGTTCATAAGCCCATCCTCGAACAGGGCAAGTTCCCGATCATCCGTAAGCAGCTGGGTTCCAAGCTGATCAAGATGGAGTTCAACACTGAACCCGGTGCCAAGGAATCCGTCCGCACGGTTGATACGACGGAAGAAGAACGCCACCAGTTCGCTCTGACTGACGAGAACGTGATTGAACTCGCTCAGTTCGGCCGCCTGATTGAAAAGCACTACGGCTGCCCGATGGATATCGAGTGGGGCAAGGACGGTATCGACGGCAAGATCTACATTCTGCAGGCCCGTCCGGAAACGGTTAAGAGCCGCCAGAACAAGGCTGACGTCCAGGAAAAGTTCACGATCAACAGCAAGGGTGCCAAGACTCTTGTGACCGGCCGTGCCATTGGTCAGAAGGTCGGAGCGGGCCCCGTCCGCATCGTTCTGTCCGCAAAGGAAATGGATCGCGTGCAGCCGGGTGACGTGCTCGTGACCGATATGACGGACCCCAACTGGGAACCCGTGATGCGCCGTGCCTCCGCCATCGTGACGAACCGCGGCGGCCGTACCTGCCACGCGGCTATTATTGCCCGTGAGCTCGGTATTCCGGCTGTGGTTGGCTGCGGCAACGCGACCGAACTCCTCGCTGAGAATCAGGAAGTGACGGTGTCCTGCGCCGAAGGCGATACGGGCCACGTCTACGAGGGCAAGCTTGACTTCAACATGGAAGAAGTGAAGCAGGGCGCTCTCCCCGAGATCCCCGTGAAGATCATGATGAACGTCGGCAATCCGCAGCTCGCTTTCGAGTTCCAGAAGATCCCGGCGAAGGGTGTTGGTCTTGCCCGTCTCGAGTTCATCATCAACAACAACATCGGCGTGCATCCGAAGGCCTGCCTTGAGTACCCGAACGTTCCGGGCGAGCTCCGTGACGCCGTCGAGCGTCTCTCTGCCGGCTACGCGAATCCGCGCGAGTTCTACATCAGCAAGATCGCTGAAGGCGTTGCGACCATTGCCGCCGCGTTCTATCCCCGCAAGGTGATCGTCCGCATGTCCGACTTCAAGAGCAACGAATACCGCAAGCTGATCGGCGGCAAGCTCTTCGAGCCGGTGGAAGAGAATCCGATGCTCGGCTTCCGCGGTGCTTCCCGCTACATCTCGAATTCGTTCGCCGAGTGCTTTGAGCTCGAGTGCCTCGCCATGAAGCGCGTCCGTGATGAAATGGGTCTCACCAACGTTGAGCTGATGATCCCGTTCTGCCGCACGATCGATGAAGCGAAGAAGACTGTTGCGATCATGGCTTCCCATGGTCTGAAGCAGGGTGAGAATGGCCTGAAGATCAACATGATGTGCGAGATCCCGAGCAACGCGCTCCTCGCGGATCAGTTCCTCGACATTTTCGATGGCTTCTCGATTGGTTCCAACGATCTGACGCAGCTCACGCTGGGTCTCGACCGTGACTCCGGTCTGGTGGCTGCCTCGTTCGATGAACGTAACGACGCTGTCAAGGCTCTCCTCTCGATGGCGATCTCTGCCTGCCGCCGCCGAGGCAAGTACTGCGGTATCTGCGGCCAGGGCCCTTCCGATCACGAGGACCTCGCCCGCTGGCTGATGGATCAGGGTATCGAATCGATGTCCCTCAATCCGGATACCGTTGTGAGCACCTGGAGGCGTCTCGCGAAGTAACCGCGCTTAACATCCATCCACTGCCGCTATAACCCGGTAGACTATGGATAAGAGGCTGCAGCAGCTGAAAAGCCGCTGCAGCTTTTTTTATAGGCAGTGCAGGGAGGTGCGGACGATGCCGGTTTGGATTTGGTTTGTTGCGGCTGGGGTGCTTGGAGTGGCAGAACTCCTGACGGGCACTTTCTACATGCTGATTCTGGCGGTGGCGGCCTGTTTCGGGGCTGCGGCGTCGCTCCTCGGCTTCGGGGCCACAGTTCAGGTTGTGGTCGCCGCTGTTGCCGCTTCGCTCGGCTGCGGGTACCTCTGGCGGCGTCACAAGGCCGGGCGGCTGGCGGAGAAGCCCGGAGACAATTCCTTCGATATAGGTCAGCCGGTAGAGGTGAAAGCCTGGGCGGAAGACCGCACGGCCCGCGTGCAGTATCGGGGGGCGGAGTGGCTTGCCGAGGCAGTGCCGGGAGCGGAACTGGTGCTGGGACGCTGGGTGATTGAGCGGACAGAGGGGCCGCGGCTTGTCATTGCACCGTCACGCAAAAACGGGTAAGTTTTACGGGAACAGTTTTTCTGCGGGCTTCTTAGAGAGGTGGGCGAGATTATGACTTCAGGCTTTATTTTTGCGTTGGTGCTCGCTGCGATTGTCGCAGTGGTGGCCTATAAAGGTATCTGCGTCGTACCGCAGCAGACTGCCTGGGTGGTAGAGCGTCTGGGACGGTTTCATGCTGTGCTGAATCCCGGGCTGAACCTCGTGATTCCGTTTATTGACCGGATCGCGTACCGCCATTCCCTTAAGGAAGTGCCTCTTGATACACCGCAGCAGATCTGTATCACGAAGGACAACACGCAGCTCTCCGTGGACGGCGTGCTGTTTTTCCAGGTTACGGATCCTCAGCGGGCGTCGTATGGCACCAGCAACTATGTGATCGCCATCACGCAGCTCGCTCAGACTACACTCCGCTCCGTCATCGGCCGCATGGAGCTTGACCGGACCTTTGAAGAGCGCGATACGATCAACCACTCCGTGGTTTCAGCCATCGACGAAGCCGCCCTGAACTGGGGTGTCAAGGTGCTCCGCTACGAAATCAAGGATCTCACGCCGCCGAATGTGATTCTCCAGGCCATGCAGCGCCAGATCACGGCAGAACGTGAAAAGCGCGCCGTCGTGGCCACCTCTGAAGGCAAGAAGCAGGAAGCGATCAACCTCGCAGAAGGCGCCCGCGCGGCCGCTGTGGCGCGGTCTGAAGGCGAAAAGCAGTCGAAGATCAACATCGCTGAAGGCCAGGCCGCGGCTACAGTCGCAATCGCAAAGGCCACAGCTGAAGCTCTGCGCCAGATGGCGTCCGCAACCGAGGAACCGGGCGGCATGACTGCTGTCAATCTGCAGGTTGCCCAGCGCTATGTGGATGCTTTTGCGAAGATTGCAGATCAGAGCAATACGCTTGTTGTGCCTGCCAACATGGGAGATCTCGCCAGTCTGATCACCTCTTCCATGGCGATTGTGAAGGGCGGAAGCGCAAAACCTAACGCGGCAGGTGTAAAAAATCCGGCGCCGTAGTAGAATTTCGAATTACTTAGGCACTTTGTCTGTCCTGTGACAGTCTCTGTCCGGCGGCAAGGTGTCCTTTTGATTGAGGTTTAAGAAGAGATGCCAGATCAGGCAGCAGCAGAAAATTCTGAAGGTACGAATCAGCAGAACGGCGAAGCGAAGCAGAAGCATTCGCTTTCGCTTGGGAACGCTGAAGACGTCTATCAGATCTGCTTCGCGTTTATTGAAAACGTGAGTGAGATATTCGTTCGCGCGTCGACCGGAGAAATCACGAGCGAGCAGGCTGAGCAGCGCATGGAAAATGTGAACGAATGGCTCACGGAAGCGCTTCTCGGCGGCATCGATGGGGTAGAGGCGAAGGAAGGCTGGACCGGAGCGCCTCTTGCCCGCAGCCTGATCGCTGATCTGTCCGGGGATATTTCAAAACTTCCCCGTCAGGCTCAGGAAATGCTCTCTTCAACCGACGGCGTCATCATGTTTGCGGCGATCCGCTTCATGCATGAAGTTCAGGAGATGGTGAGTGAGATTAACCATGTTCCGGAGACCGATGCCGACAAAGCAATTGAGAAACAGGGACGGCTTCTTCATGACCTTTGCGTCAAGTGGACGGACCGCTTTGTAGGGAAGGGGAAGCCCGACATCATCCTCCCCGGATCCCTTTAACTTTAGTTGATGTGTAGCAAGGAGATAGGAATGGCTGGAAACAAAGCTGACGAAAAGGCAAAGACTGAGGCCCCGAAGACCGCTGCCAAGGCGGCCCCGGCTCAGAAGTTTGTCCATATTCTTACGCTGGGCCATGGTGCTGCAACCCGCAACGTGCAGCTGATTACTGACTCCCCCAAGGCTCCGAAGGTCTTCGAGGAATTCATCACGGGTTTCCGTTCCGGTCGTACCGACCTGATCTGGACCCCGACGCCGAAGGATCCGGTTTTCGCCATCCGCATGAGCGCGATCGACTTCTATGAGTATCGTGTTCAGAGGGCCGTGGCGGCTCAGCCCGCGGTTCAGGCTCCGGTTGAGGAGGCTCCTGCCAAGGCTGCTGAAAAGGCTCCTGCCAAGAAGTAATCTGGGTTTCTGTAGGATCCCCTGTAAAAGCCGCTTCGGTTATGCTGAAGCGGCTTTTTGATTATCAGGAGTGTGTCAGGAGAGATGGAAGAAGAACTAAAACGTATCGGGCATCAGACCCGCCGCCGTCCCATCCGGCCGGTCAGGCTGCGGGGAAATTACCCATCGCAGGCCGAGAGGCTCCCTGAACTGACATCCCCCGCAGTGCTGGAAGAAATTTTTTCTGAGGCGCTCAGAAAAACAGCGGCCAGAGCAGAGGCTCTGAGAGCAGGGGCGCTGACGGAGGACGATATCAGGGCTGCGGATTCGCGGCTCGTGAACTGGCTCGAGGATACCCTCTCTGGCGGGAATCCGGCCTTTGGGACCACAGAGAACTGGAATCCGGAGAGGCTTGAAGCGTATCTCTGGAAAAATTTCAGCGAGCAGCTCAGCCTTGGACCGCGGCCTGAAGCAAGCGCGATCCGGGCGGCGTCCGAACTCTTTGTCCGGAGTCTCTGGCGGGAGATTCGGGAGTGCGGCGGCGCGGTGCCGCCTGAAAAGGCTTCGGATCTCATTTCGGGGTGGGCCGCGCTTTTCTCAGGCGCGCCGGTCAGCCGATAAAAAAACGGCACCCGGAGGAGTGAGCCCCGGATGCCATTTCTTTCTGCGGTCCTGAAGGATTACAGGGGATCGCCGCAGCGCATCAGAAGCCGCGCGATTTCAGCGGCGTTATGAATCTCAAGCTTCCGGTAGGCCGAACCGCGGTGAACCTGAACGGTCTTCTCAGAAATGCCCAGCCCCTCTGCCACAGCCTTATTGGAGGCGCCCTGGGCTACCATGCGGATCACCTCGCGTTCGCGCTGCGTGAGGGACTCGAGCTTCGTCTTGAAGCTGGAAATTTCAGCGTCAGCGCGGCGGGCGTTCAGATTCTTCAGCACGGCGTTGCTGATCGCGTCCAGTAGCTTCCGGTCATCCACCGGCTTCTGCAGGAAATCCACTGCGCCGCTCTTCAGGCCGCGGACCGCCATATCAATGTCGCCGTGTCCTGAAATAAAGATGATGGGGAAATCGACGCCCTTGTCTTTCAGAGCATCCTGAAGCTCAAGACCGCTCATCCGGGGCATTCTTACATCAAGCAGAAGGCAGCCCGGGCGGGAGAAATCGTTCGCAGCGAGAAATGCGAGCGCATTGGAGTATGTCACGACTTCCCAGCCTTCCCCTTCGATCAGGAAGGCCCAGGAACGCCGCATGGCGTCATCGTCATCGATCACGCGGATCAAAGGCTTGAGATTGTCCAAGTTTTGTCTCTTTATCGGAAGGAGGCGTTATCTCGGGACCGTCTCCCATTTTCTTCTCATCTCCTGGGCCCGTTTCCGAGCGGGCACCCTGAGCATACTTTGTGAAATATTTTAGTCGCCATCAGGCATTCTGATTAAGGATTTAACCGCTTTTTTCTGAAACGGCTGTGGTGTCATCCGTGCCATTGCGCCTAAGAGCTACTCCTAAAGGGGGTTGAAAAAATCGAAAAATGCGTGAATAATGTTTTACGTAAAACAAATAAACCAAGTTATATACAAGAAAGGTAGATGTTTAGTACAGCTTTTCCTTCTAGCTGTCAGATGCCTGAATCTTAAGACATTTCATTGTGTAACAAAGGTGTCTTTTGGAAATAATCAATGGCATTTAAGCGGCTAATAAGAGAGCGTGACTAATAATACTTTCAACAGAGTACCCGCCGGGGCAGTAACCCGGCAATGAGGAGTCACAAGACATGCTGATGCGCGATATCAATTTGCTGCTGCCTTCCGCGATCCGTACGATGAGAAGCTCGCTCCGCGACGTTTCCCGTCAGCAGATTCCGTTTACGGTGGACGGCCTTATCCGTCAGGGACTCCCGGAAAAGTTTGCCTCCCAGGTGCGTGAGGCGGCGAAAGAGCTGGGCGGCGAGCGCCTGGTGGTTGCTCGTTTTATCGAAGAGCTCTTCGCAATGAATCACGAAACCTTTGAGGCTCATGAGTCCCTGATGAAGTGGATCAATTCCCATGATGCCGGGAAGGGTGAGGAAATCAAGGCTCGGGTCCGCGGGATCCTGAACGCCTGGTATGAAGATGAGTTTGGGCCGGGCTATCTCGAGTCCGTGACGCCCGATGACGAAGAGACGGTGCAGGACAAGGCCCGCATCTTCGTGAATCATCTCTTCTGAAAAAGAAGTCTGGCGGAGGATTCTCACCGCCTAACTGAAGAAGCAGCTCCGTTGGGGGCTGCTTTTTTATGTCTGAAGGATCCGACAGAGAAGATAAAACCGATTCCTGTTCTCGATAATGTTGAAATTTTCAAACGTTTGAATGAGTATGAGTCTCACAAATTTTTAATCTGAATATTAAATAAAATAAATAAAAACAAATAAATATAAAAATCATTCCGTGTAGTTCTTTTTAATAAATGATAATAATTATCAGAAGTGATAAACTTCACATGAAATTCTGCGGCGATAGACCGCAGTTTGCCTAAAAACTGTCCTCCCGGTTTTGGGAGGATTGCCACCAAGGGGTTCGAAATGATCAAGCCGTTGACGGAGCTCGGGATCGGGAATCCCGGGATTGTGACCGCGATCCGCGGTTCCGTAAAAGAAGTGAGTTCGCTGAAGGATCTGGGACTGCATCTGGGTTCTCAGGTGAAAGTGCTTCATGGGAAGGAAGGCGATTCAATCATGGTTGCAGTGGGAGATGCCCGCATCGGCATCAACTACCAGATGGCAAAGAAAATTCTTGTTCATTGACTAGAGAGACTTTTCATGATTCTGAATGAATTGAAGGTTGGGGACCGCGGCAAGATCGCGAAGTTCCTCGGGGGACAGCCCGATTACCGACGTCATCTTCTGATGCTGGGTGCGACGCCTGGAGCCACCTTCGAAGTGGTGCGCGTTGCTCCGATGGGGGATCCGATTGAGATCCGTGTCCGCGGTTCGATGGTTTCTGTCCGCAAGGGTGAAGCGGAAATCGTCGAAGTTGAAAAGCTCTAATCCGGGAGAACCACTCGTGTCCAAACATATTGTCTGCATCGTCGGCAACCCTAACTGCGGCAAGACGACTCTTTTCAACGCTATTACCGGTTCCAAGCAGGAAGTCGGCAACTGGCCTGGCGTTACGGTTGAGAAGAAGGTCGGTCATTACAGCTACGATGGTCACGATATTTCGCTCGTCGACCTGCCGGGTATCTATTCCGTTACGCCCTCCAACGCGACGGGCGAGGATGAGCGCGTCGCGCGCGACTATCTCCTGTCCGGAGAGGCTGAGGCGGTGATCAACATCGTTGACGCCGGCAACCTTGAACGCAACCTCTATCTCTCTACCCAGCTGCTCGAAATGCGGGTGCCGATGATCATGGTCGTTAACATGATGGACATTGCGCGCCAGCATAAGCTCGAGATCAATCTTGATCGTCTTTCCGAACGCTTCGGCTGCCCGGTGATCGGCATGGTGGCGAGCAAGGAAAAAGGCCTGAAGCAGCTTGAGGACGCGGTGAACCGCATGGTGGACAGCCAGACGATTCCGGCTAACGCCGTGCAGTATCCGTCTGACATCACTGCCGCGATCGACGCGATCGCGAAGCGGCTTGAGGCGACCGGCGCGAAGCACGCCCGCTGGACGGCCACGCAGGTGCTCGAAAACGCGGAACTCGCTTCTGAACTGCCCTCTGATGTCACGCACGATCTGCTGGAACTGAAGCGTCCGGTTGAGCACTATGGCGAAGACCTGGATATCGCTATTGCCGATACCCGCTATCAGCTCGTCGGCACGATCTGCGAAGAGGTGCTGCACCACAAGGGTGACGTGGGCTCTACCACCACCGATAAGATCGACAAGATTGTTCTGAACCGCTGGCTCGGCATCCCGATCTTCCTTCTCGTGATGTACCTGATGTTCGTTTTCACGATTAACGTCGGCAGCGCATTTACCGACTTCTTCGATATTCTCGTGGGCGGTGTGCTGGTTGACGGTTTCGGTCAGCTTCTCACCAGCATTGGTGCACCGGGCTGGCTGAAGACGATTCTCGCGGACGGTGTCGGCGGCGGTATTCAGACGGTTTCCACCTTCATTCCGGTGGTCTTCTGCCTGTTCATCTTCCTCTCCTTCCTTGAGGACTCGGGTTACATGGCCCGCGCCGCTTTCGTGATGGACCGCTTTATGCGCTCCATCGGTCTGCCGGGCCGCGCGTTCATTCCGCTCATCGTGGGCTTTGGCTGCGGCGTTCCCGCCATCATGTCCACCCGTACGATGAACCGTGAGTCTGACCGCATCATGACCGTCATGATGGTGCCCTTCATGTCCTGCGGTGCCCGTCTTCCGGTCTATGTGCTGTTTGGCGCTGCGTTCTTCGCTGGAAGCGGCTCGCTCCTCCTCTTCAGCCTTTATCTGATCGGTATCTGCGTCGCCATTCTGACGGGTTTCCTTCTGAAGAAGAATGCCTTCCCGGGCAATAACGCCTCCTTCATCATGGAGATTCCGCCGTATCACATCCCGACGCTTCGCGGCATCTGGAACCACACGGCAGAACGTGTCGGCGCCTTTATCGGCCGCGCCGGCAAGGTGATTACCGCTGTGGTCGTGGTTCTGACGTTCCTGAACTCCTGGGGCACGGACGGAACTTTCGGTCACCAGGACAGCGAGGACAGCGTTCTCTCTGCTATCGGTAAGACGATCGTTCCGGCCTTTGAGCCGATGGGCATTACGCCTGTAAACTGGCCTGCTTCTGTCGGCGTCTTCACGGGCGTTCTGGCGAAGGAGTCTGTGATCGGTACGCTTAATTCTCTCTACGCAGTGGCTGCTGACCGCGAAAACGCAGCGGCTGGTGTGGATACGAAGCCTGATGAACCGGAAGAAGCCTGGAGCTTTACCGCTACACTGCAGGAAGCCCTGAGCACGACTGGGGATAATCTGCTGGGTCTTGCGGGACAGCTTGAAAATCCGCTTCTCAAGGGTACCCATATCGGTGATCTCTCGAACACGGAAGAAGCCGTTGAAGAAGCTGAAGGCACAATGACGACCGTCACGATGATGCAGAAGCTCTTTGGCTCGACCACCGCGGCTTTTGCGTACCTCCTGATGGTGCTGCTCTACATGCCCTGCTGCGCCGCTATCGGTACGATCTGGCGTGAAGTGGGTACCCGCTGGACCCTCTTCGCCTGCGCCTGGACCACCGGTATCGGCTACTGCTCCGCTACGGTCTTCTATCAGATCGCCACGTTTGCCCAGCATCCGGCTTATTCGCTCAGCTGCATCGTGGGAAGCGCCGCGTTTGTCGCTGTGATGATCCTCTGGATGCGCGCGAGCCGTAACAATGCGATCAAGAACGGCCCCCGTGTGATCCCGATCAAGGCGGCCTGATCAGGCAGATAAGAATTCCGCTTCCGGCCCCGTCAAAGGGGGCCGGAAGCGGCTCACTCCCGAAAGGGAAAGGAATTTTTGAGCATGGCAAGTCTTATTGAACTGCGTGACTACGTGAAGTCAAAAGGAAGCATCAGCCTGATTGAGATGGCAAATGAATTCCGCACGCCGAAAGAACTCCTCGAACCGATGATGGAGCGCCTCGTGCAGAAGGGGCAGATTGAAACCTGGGTTCCGAAGGTGATGCATTCGCCGTGCTGCAGTGACAGGAAGTCCTGCGGATGCGGCGGTGAGGAAAAGCCTGTCCGGTACTACCGCTGGGTTGAATAAGCGGGATCAGGGGTTTCGAATCAAAGTGCCTGTAAGGGGGGGGAGAGACGAGGGTCTTTCACCTCCCTTTTTCTTGCTAACCTCTCCTCTAACAGTTATCTATTGAAGAAAGAGGAAATTGAAATGCTGAATATCGGCTGCCACCTGTCGTCGAGCAAAGGCTATCTCGCGATGGGAAAAGAAGCAGTGAAGATCGGTGCATCGACCTTTCAGTTCTTTACGAGAAATCCGCGAGGCGGTTCCGCGAAGCCGCAGGATCCAGAAGATGTGAAGGCGTATCTCGCGTTCGCCTCGGAACACGGTCTTACGCCGGGCCTGGCGCACGCGCCCTACACGCTGAACCCCTGTTCTGCGGATCCCTCGATCCGGCAGTTTGCCCGCGAGACTATGGCGGATGATCTGGTGCGGCTTTCCGCGCTTCCTGGTTTCCAGTACAACTTCCACCCGGGTTCCCACGTGAAGCAGGGCGTGGAAGAGGGTGTCCGGCTGATCGTTGAAATGCTGGATGCGGTGCTGACACCGGATATCAAGACTACGGTGCTTCTCGAAACGATGGCGGGCAAGGGGAGTGAGGTTGGCCGCTGCTTTGAGGAGCTCCGGATGATCATGGATCGTGCGAAACTCGGCGATCGGCTGGGCGTCTGCCTCGACACGTGCCACATCTGGGACGGCGGCTACGATATTGTCGGAAACCTTGACGGAGTGCTGGAAGAGTTTGACCGTACGGTGGGTCTTAACCGACTGAAGGCGATTCATCTGAATGACAGCAAGAATCCGCGTTCAAGCCATAAGGACCGGCATGAAAAAATCGGCGAAGGAGAGATTGGATTGGACGCTCTGGTCCGTGTGATCAACCACCCGGCGCTGAAGCATCTGCCCTTTTATCTCGAGACCCCGAATGAGCTTCCGGGCTACGCGCATGAAATTAAGCTCCTGAGAGAGCATTATGTAGAGTAAGAAGCTGCGGCATGAGCAGGCGGAACCCCGGGTTCCGGGCCTCTCAGGAGACCGCGGACCGGGGTATCGCCCGCAGGAAAGAATTTTGAAGGAGAGCCATGCCGCTCGCGTTAGATAAGAAACTGGATAAAGAATTCGGCCGCCAGGGGCTTGCCCTGACGCTGAAGCGCCTGTCAAAGCTCGCTCTGAACCGATTCAGCGAAACCAACATCGTGGAGATTTCAAGCTCCATGACGCTCGCCACGGTGCTTTCCATCGTCCCGCTGCTCGCCGTGGCGCTCGCGGTGTTTTCCGTGATTCCGGCCTTTGCGGTGTACCGCAAGGAGCTCGAGCTGATCCTCGCGAACGTCATTCCAGGTCAGTACAGCATTCAGATCTTTCACTATCTGAGAGGCTTCTCCGAACATGCGCGGGGTCTCTCAGCCTTTGGTTTCGCGGGTGTCGCGCTTTCAGCCTGGTTCCTGATTGATAAGATTTTCAAGACGATCAATCAGATCTTCCGGGTCCGTCATCAGCGGTCCATCGCCCAGAAGGCGGTTCTTTACTGGGCGCTTCTGACGCTTGGTCCCGTGGTGACTGTCGGCAGCATCACAGTGACCACGTATCTCGCGCGTCTCGCGCTCTCGGGGTTCTCAGGAGGCATCGTTTTCTGGGGACTCAATACGCTCACCTTCATCATTCAGACGCTGGGTTACAGCGCGATGTTCTACGCGATTCCCAACTGCCGCGTGAAGTGGCGGGATGCCATGGCGGGCGGTCTTTTCACCTCAGTGGTCGGTCTTGTCGTCAAGTGGGGATTCTCGGCCTATATCAGCCACGGAACGCTGACGAGTCTCTACGGGGCGTTTGTCGCGCTTCCGGTGTTCATGCTCTGGATATATGCGACCTGGATCCTGATTTTTGCCGGCGCCGGCGTGACCGCTACGCTTCCTATGATCGCGAGCGGCCGTTTCGGGGATACTTATAAGCATGGCAACAGCCTGGCTACGGGAATTGGGCTTCTTGAAGCCCTGATGCGGGGAAAAGAAGCGGGTAACCCGGTGGTGCCGGTTGAGAAGCTCTGCCGCAAGGTAGACAGTTGGCCTGAGGCGGTAGGAGCGATTCTCGAGCAGCTTGCGGAAGTGGGTTACGTCTCCCGGGTGACTGACAGGCGGGGGAAGGGCGATGCCTGGGTGCTGATCGCGGATCCCGATAAGGCGACGCTGAAACCCGTGGTAGCCGCTCTCGCGCTGGATCCGACCATCCGTCTCTTCAAAGAGGAAAATGCCACGGACTCGTCCTGGTACCACGGCCTCATGGCGGATAAGGTGCTGAATACACCGCTCTCCGTCGTGCTGCACGGCGAAGAGCGGCAGGCGGCGGCTAAACGAGAAGCCCGCGAGCCATAAATTTTGATCCGGTCCGGAGCACCACCGGACCGATTACCGTGATCAGAGACGAGAAATCAGACTCTGAGAAAGTGCGGACTGGATAGGCCGGATTGTCAAACTGAATAATGACCGAACCGTCAGGTTCTTTCAGCAGGCGGCCAAGCGTGCTCTGTCCCTGCCAGAAAAGGAGATGCACCGCGCCGTAGTGAACCCGGTTCGGGTTTCCGGTATCCACGACGATTGTGTCCTCGGGACAGATCGCGGGTGCCATCGTATCGGTGCGGACCACAAACTGCCGGCAGGCCTTTGGGTCATGCCCCTTCAGATCCGTTTTCGGAATCACGGCGTCAATCCGTTCATCGGACGGCACCAGCACCGGGATGCGGGGAGACTTCCCGCGGATCAGCGAGAAAGTCGGCACCGAGGCGTAGAGGTGGCAGCGGCTGGCACAGGGATCCTTCTTCTTTTTTTCAGATTTTCCGGATTCTGCGGCCGGCTCGTCCTTAGCGGAGGATTTCTCTTCCGGCACTTCGAGGTCAAGCGGCATCGTATAGTCCGGGTTCCGCGGTCGGCCGGGCGATTTCTTGGGTGCCTCAGGTTCGGGATCCGGGCGCGTTTCCGCGGCAGACTCCAAATGCGCGGGTTGGACCGCAGGCGCAGTCATCTCATGAATCCAGTCATCCGCAGGGCTCACCCAGGGCTGCCCCTGACCGTCAGAAAGCCAGCGGGCATTGACGTTAAAGAGGTCCGCGAGTCTGAAAAGAACATCCGCCTGGACCTTCCGTGTATCGCCGGCAAGCCACTTCGCGACGGCGGGCTGCGAGACGCCAACCTGATCCGCGACATAGCGCTGCTTATAGTTCATCCGCTCCATGCAGGCACGGAGCCGATCGGCAAAGGTCTGTTTTGCTGTCATTTCGTAAATAAGGCGGTAAGAAACTGAAGAACGGCACGGGCCGCAATGAAAGTAATGATGAAGGTCGCTGCCATTCCGGCGATCTGCACAGCATGGCTTCGGCTGAGCGCGTAAACGCGGGGTCCGATCCTGCTCCAGAGAGGCATGAAGAGCACCGCCGCGAGAATAAAGGCGATTACCCAGAGAATGACGGAAATCATGGCGTAATAACTGCGGTAAACATAAAACTACCGTAATAATGCCTCAAAAATACGGTTTCTGTCAGCCTGACTGCCGGAAGAAGGGGATTTTAAACGGTTTTCTGAGTCGAAAGAGGATGTAGTACGAGCAAAAAAGCCTCCCAATGAATAACCCATCCGTTATCTAAAAAACTTTGACATAAGGCATAAGTGATTCAGAAAATTGATCCAATGGAATTCATAACTCCGATAATAATCGCGAGGTTATCTGTTACAGGATAAGCAGTTTCGTTATTTTTAAGGAGAGAACGAAATATGAAATTTGCTTTTAAACCGATCGCGATTGCAGCAGCCCTTGCTTTTATCGGAACCGCCGCAGTGGCCTCCCCGATGAAGCCCGGTACCTATACCGCCAAGGTTAACGGTCACAACGCGCCGCTCACGGTTGAAGTAACGGTCGACGCGAATAAGATCCTTTCCATTAAGACTCCGGATGATCAGGAGTCGCTTGGTGTCGGCAAGGCCGGTCTCAAGAAGACCGCGGATAACATCCTTCGCTACCAGTCCATCGGAGTTGACGCGGTAACGGGCGCCACTTTCTCCTCAAACGCGCTGAAGGAAGGCGTTGAGAAGTGCCTGAAGCAGGCCGGCGCCGATATGAAGCAGTTCACCCGGAAAGCTGAAAAGCATCCGATCCATAACCGTACCTATCAGGCTGATGTTGTCGTGATCGGCGGCGGCGGAGCCGGCCTCGCGTCCGCGATTTCCTCGATGCAGGCCGGGGCGAAGAAGGTGATCGTTATTGAGAAGCTCGGCTATGTCGGCGGCTCAACGAACGTGAGTGAAGGCGCTCTGAACGCTGTGGACGATCAGCGTCAGAAGGCGCAGGGTATCAAGGACAGCTACGAAACTTTCTACGAGACCACGATGCATGGCGGCCACGATAAGGGCGATCCGACCCTTGTCCGCTTCCTCACGAGTCACTCAATGGACGCCGTGAATTGGCTGGAAAGCCTCGGTGTGAAGTTCAACGACCATATCGGCGCCGCGACCGGGTCTCTTGGTCAGCGTTCGCACTATCCGGCGACCCCGTACGGCAATACCTATATCCGTACGTTTGAAAAGGTGATCGCGGATTCGAATGGCAAGATTCAGGTGCTCCTTGATACGCCGGCCGTGAAGCTCATTCAGAATAAGAGCGGCCGTGTGGTGGGAGTTGTCGGTAACAACTTCGGCTCCAAGGTTACGGTGATGGCGAAGGACGGAGTGATTATCGCGACCGGTGGTTTCGGCGCGAATGTCGCGTATCGCCAGAAAGGGAACACCGGCGTCTGGAAGAACATCAAGCTCGATAACTCGATCGGCTGTACGAATATTCAGAAGGCAGCCCAGGGTCAGGGCCTCTTCCTCGCTCAGAAGGTTGGCGCCAAGCTGATCGGCCTCTCTGACATTCAGATTCACCCCTGCGGCACCCCGGGTACCGGCCTGATGGAAAACATCCGTACGTCCGGCCGCAACCGTATTTTTGTGAATTCTGACGGTAACCGCTTCGTGAATGAAGGCGCGGCGCGTGACGTTCTCGCGAACGCCATTTTCCAGCAGAAAGGCAGGACTTACTGGATTGTCGTGAATAAGCTCCGTTATCCGACTCCGGATTTCAAGGACCGCATGGGCGCCTCAATCCGCAATATGGAAGCGCTCGGCGCAGTGGTTAAAGCCCCGACGCTTGATGAGCTTGCGAAGAAGACCGGCATGAATGCCGAGAATCTGAAGAAGGCTATCGCGGACTACAACGCGGTTGTTTCCGGGAAGGCAAAGGATAAGCTCGGGTTTGTCGCGAACAACAAGGACGATAAGCAGATGACGGAAGGTCCCTGGTACGCCTGCCGCAAGGTGCCGACCGTGCATCACACGATGGGCGGTATCAAGATCAACGTGAAGAGCCAGGTGATCAACACGAAGGGCAAAGTGATCCCGGGTCTCTATGCTGTCGGCGAAGTGACGGGCGGCATTCACGGATCCAACCGTCTGGGCGGCAACGCCATTGCGGACATCATGACGTTCGGCCACGCAGTCGGACCGCATATTGTCCAGGGCAAGTAAACTTCTGGTTCTCTGAATCAGCAAAATAAAAATGGGGGAACGGTTATAAACCGCTCCCCCATTTTGCATGCTTGGAAAGAAGTGCTCTATGCGATGGATTCAAGCTCTTCGGAGAGTTCCAGCCATTCGGCTTCGAGGGTCTCCTTCTCTTCCGTGAGAGCGCTTCGTTCTTTCAGTGTTTCTTCCACCTGAGACTTTTCCCCGCTGTAGAAAGCTGGATCCGCGATCTGAGCGTCCAGTTCAGCAGCCCGGGCATCGATTTCCGCCATCCGCTTTTCCGCGGCATCAATCTTCTTCTGGACCGGTTTGCGGAGCGAGGCGATACGCGCGCGTTCCTTCGCGGCTTCGCGCCGCGCTTCTTTCTGAGTGACAACCGGGGCAGCGGCGCTGCGGTTCTCTTCCTTCTGTGCTGCCGCGCGGTCCCGGCGGTCCGAAAGGACGAGTTCAGCGTAGTCGTCGAGGTCACCGTCATAAGCCGAGACATGACCACCGCGGACAAGCCACAGCGTTTCCGTGGCCGCCCTGAGAAGGTGACGGTCGTGCGACACAATAAGAACCGAACCGCCGAACGTGGAAAGCGCGATTGTGAGCGCCTCGCGGGTTTCCATATCGAGGTGGTTAGTCGGTTCGTCGAGCACGAGAAGATTCGGTTTTTCCCAGGCGATGAGGGCGAGCGCGAGGCGGGCTTTTTCGCCGCCAGACATCGGCTCTACGAGTTCATTCACCTGGTCCCCCGAAAAACGGAACTTGCCGAGGAAATCGCGAAGCTCCTGCTCACGGGTGTCAGGGGCCATCCGTCTCAGATGCTGAAGCGGTGTTTCATCGAGCCTCAGGGAGTCAAGCTGGTGCTGGGCAAAGTAGCCGATCGTGAGACCCTGACCGCGGCGGAGAGTGCCGGACATAAGCGGAAGCTCTCCGCAGATTCCCTTCACAAGCGTTGACTTGCCGGCACCGTTGACGCCGAGAACACCGATCCGTTCGCCGGACCGGACGCAGAAGGACACGTCCTGCAGCACCGGGGTATCGCCGTAGCCGAGAGACATGTTTTCAGCGTCCAGCAGATGATCCGGGAGCCGCTCGGGTTCCGGAAATTCAAACCGCCACTCAGCCTTCGCGCGTACCGGTTCAACCGCCTGCAGTTTTTCCAGCATCTTGATGCGGGACTGCGCCTGGCGGGCTTTCGTCGCTTTATAGCGGAAACGGTCGATAAACGCCTGCAGGTGGGACGCGGTGCGTTCGTACGCGCGGGCACCGGCTTCCTGCTGACGGAGCCGCTCAATCCGCATCGCTTCGAAGTCAGAATAGTTGCCGGCATAGCGGCGGATTGTACCGTCCTCAATCGACCAGATTGTGCCGACCGCGCTGTCCAGGAACTCACGGTCGTGAGAAATGATGACAATCGTGGCCTGAACCCGCTTCAGCCAGGCCTCGAGCCAGATCACGGAGTCAAGGTCGAGGTGGTTCGTCGGTTCGTCGAGAAGGAGCAGATCCGCAGGACGCATCAGGGCGCGGGCGAGCGCGAGGCGGTTTCTCCAGCCGCCCGAGAAATCACGGACCGGAAGCGTGGTCTGCGCTTCCGAGAATCCGAGACCGTGAAGAATGGTTTTGGCATTCGCGGCGATCGCGCCTTCATTCAGTTCCGCAAGTGTCGCCATGGCCTGAGCGAGCGCCATATCATCGCCCGACCCTTCAGCGGCCTTCAGAGCCGCCTTGGCAGCTTCAAGCGGGGCGTGGCCGGAGAGCACGAAATCGAGTGCCGACATATCAACCGCCTGGATGTCCTGGGCAACGTGCGCGATGCGGTCTTCCGCAGGGTGTTCGATTTCCCCTGCTTCTGTCTGAATTTCTCCGAGAATCGCGGCGAAAAGCGTCGATTTTCCGCAGCCGTTCGGACCGACGAGACCGACACATTCGCTGTCGGACGCGAGCACCGAGGCGTGGCTGTAGAGAACGCGGACGCCTCTCACGAGGCTGACATCAATAAGGCGTAGCACAATCAAACCTTTCTAAAAACATGAAAAAGGCGGCGATGATCGCCGCCCTCAGAGCTGTCGGAGCCGGGCGAGAAGCAGGCCCACGCTGAATCAGTGCTTGAAGTAGCGCTTCAGGTCTTCGGCGGTCGCGAGGAACACGAGGTCATCACCCGCGCTGACCGTGAGCCAGGTGAGCGGGAGATCCGGCCAGATTGCTTCAACCGCTTCGCGCCCGTCACCCACTTCAACGACAAGGATGCCGTTTTCGGTCAGATGATCCGCGGCCTCAGGCAGCAGACGGCGCACCACATCCATTCCATCGAAACCGGCTTCGAGCGCGAGAGACGGCTCAAGACGGTATTCATCTGGCAGGGCTTCCATGGCGGCCGTGGTGACGTACGGCGGATTCGAAATGATGACGTCCCACTTCTTCGTCTTCACTTCGGGCATATCGAAGAGATCAGAAAGCACGAGGTCGATCTGGTCTTCCATTTCGTAGTCCGCGCGGTTCACGCGGGCGACTTCAAGCGCCTTCGGGCTGATATCAACGCCCTTGACGTGAGCGTTCGGGAAGGCCTCGGCCGCGAGAATCGCGAGGCACCCGCTGCCCGTGCACATATCGAGCACAGAGCTGACGGCTTCCGGATCCTGAACCCACGGAGCGAGCTGATCCTCGAGGAGTTCCGCAATGAAGGAGCGCGGAATCAGCACGTCTTCATCGCAGTAGAAGCGGTGCTTCACGAGCCAGGCTTCGTGAAGCAGATAGGGCACCGGGACGTGTTCTGTCACGCGGCGCTCGATCAGATCCGTGATCTTGATGATTTCGTCCGCGGTCAGCCGGGCATCCCAGAACGCCTCGAGTTTTTCGAACGGCAGATGCAGTGCCCTCAGCACGAGGAATGTCGCTTCCTGCCACGTATCGTCGGTACCGTGACCGAAAGAAATTTCGGAGGACTCCATACGGGTCATGGCCCAGCGGACCATATCGCGGATTGTGCGGAGCCGGGAAACCGATTCATGAATATTCTGAGGCATCAGATTGTTCCTCTCGCGTGAGCGCGTTAAAGAGTTCCTGGGGCGGATCAGCCGCGCATCGGGGAGTTCGTTTCGAAGTCAGGGAGATGCACGACAGGAGCCGGGGTCCAGCCTTCCTTGCGGTGCTCTGCGATCACCGTGGTGTAGATGCCGCCGCGGACCCACCACCGGGCGCGGATACGCATGTAGCGCGGATGAATGGCGTTGACGAAATCGGAGAGAATCCGGTTCGTCACGTCTTCATGGAAGGCGCCCATTTCGCGGTACGTCCAGGTGTAGAGCTTGATCGACTTCAGCTCAAGGCATTTCTCGTCGGCGATGTAGTCGACGATCAGCGTGGCGAAGTCGGGCTGACCGGTGAGCGGGCAGAGGCAGGTGAATTCCGGGATCTCCATGTGGATCACGTAGTCGCGCTCAGGCGCCGGATTATCAAAGACCTCAAGCTTTTCGCTCGGTGCAGAAGACATGTCACATATTCCTTATATAAAACGATCTTTCGGGCGCGTCGGGAAGCCGTGTGCCGGGTTCCATGCGGAAGCGGGCCCGTGAGAGGGTAAAATCAGTCCCTCAGCAGTAAGAGCAGTAAGCCGCATATTATAGAGTCCATCCACCCGCGGGTCACAGGCTTCATCCCGCAAAACTTCGATATCCCTCACATACATGCGCCTAAGACAGGTCAAAATTTCAGGTTTCAAGAGCTTTGCAGACCCGACGGTGATTGAGTTCCCGAGCGGATTCGTCGGCATCGTCGGTCCAAACGGCTGCGGAAAGAGCAATGTCATTGACGCCGTCCGGTGGGTGATGGGTGAAACCCGGGCGGGAGAGCTCCGCGCGACGAGTTCCATGCTGGAGCTGATTTTCGCGGGCAGTGAAGGCCGGGCTCCGGCGGGGCGCGCTTCGGTCGAAATGACGCTTGATAACAGTGACGGGACACTGACCGGCCCCTGGGGAGCCTATGCGGAGGTAGCGATCCGACGGACTCTGACGCGCGACGGGCAGAGCGCTTACTTCATCAATAACCAGCCGGTGCGACGCCGCGATGTCCAGGATATTTTCATGGGCACGGGTCTCATGCCGCATTCCTACGCGATTATCAGCCAGGGCATGATCAGCAGCTTCGTGAAAGCGAAGCCTGAGGAGCTCAGGTTCTACTTTGAAGAGGCGGCAGGCGTCTCCCGTTATAAAGAGAGACGGCGCGAGGCGGAAAGCCGCCTTGCGTCGACCCGAGCGAATCTTGACCGAGTGGCGGATCTGCAGGAAGTCAGAAAGTCCGATATTGAAAGGCTTTCCGCTGAGGCGGAGCTTGCCGGGAAGTGGAGCGCTCTCAATAACCGGAAGGAAATGCTCGCCGGTGTTTGGCTGTCGCTTCAGGAGCGGGACGCTATTGCGGCGCGAGACCGTATCGCCGCAAAAATTGCCGAAGCTGTGGCGGATATTGAATCCGGACGTGCTGAGAAATCGGCGCTCGAAAAAGAGTCCGTTGAACTCTCGCTCAGTCTCACAGTGGCGAAGCAGGATGAGGACGCGAAACGCGATGCCCTGAACCGACTCAATATGGAACTCGCGAGGACGCAGAGCGCGATTGCCGCGATTGTGGAGAAGAAAAAACTTCTCACGGATCGCGTAACGCGCGACAGCGCGAAACTCTCGCGCGCCGGAGAGGAAGCGTCAGCAGCCGAACGCCGGGCCGAGGAACTCACAAAGGAAGCGGATTCGCTTTCCGAGGAAGCCGAGTCCATCGCGGAGGATGCCGCGGCAACCGATGAGCGGGCGGCAGAAGCGAAAAAGTACTGGGAATCCGCGAAGGAAGCATCGAAACGCGCGGCGGACGAGGAGCGTCTCGCGCAGAAGTCGCTTACCGAAGTGAATTTCCGCGAGCAGGCGCTGGAGCAGGAAAAGCGTGAGCTTGAGGCCCGGATCGGGAAACTCGAATCCGAGGCGTCGGGCGGCACCGGAACAGCCGGACGCGAGAGCGAGCTTGAAGAGGCGAAGATTACCGCTGAGGAGCGGGCGTCTGACCTGGAGGAGCGGGAGGCGGCCCTCGAAGAAGCGCGCGACGCCGCCTCTGAGGCGGATGAGGCGGCGGCCGCCGCCGCGGAAGAAAAGGCTTCAGCCTCAGCAACACTCTCAGAAGCGACAGCCAGGCTTCAGGCGCTGGAGGAGATTCAAGAGAAAGCGAGGGCTGAGGGGAAGCTTGAAGTCTGGGCCGCCTCGCACGGTCTTTCCCGCTACGAAAAGATTCTGGATGGCGCGGAGATTGAAACCGGCTGGGCAAAAGCGGTCGAGGCAGCGCTCTCCGGCCGTATCCCCGCTTACCTCACAGAAAATCTTGATTTTGCCGGCATTCTTGCTCAGGACACGCCGCCCGGACGGTTCGCGATCGCGTCCCGCGAGGGGTTTGCTGACGCCCCGGCGGACCGGACGGGAACCCTTGCCGCAAAGGTGCGGGTTTCGGGGGCTTCAGCTTCAGTGCTCAACTCCTGGCTTTCCCGCTTCAGAACCGCGGAGTCGCTGGACGAAGCCGTGCAGCGATCCTCTGACGGTGATCTTCCTGTAATCACCCGGGATGGTCATATCGCGGAGCGGGGAGCGGTGCTTTTCTGGGCGGAGGAGAATCCGCTTGCCGGGTCTCTTGAGCGTGAGGAAGAGATCCGAGCGCTGAAAGCGGAACAGTCCGGCGCTTCGGAGCGTTACCAGGCGATTCTCGCAGAAGTGCTCGAAACCGGAAAGGCGCGTGACGCGGCAACCGCGACGCTGCGGAGTGCCGAGGCGTCGCTTGAGCGCGCGCGGCGTGACTATCACTCCGCCGCCCTCCGTGCCGGAGAACTGGAGTCTGAAGTCGGGGCCTGGAAGAAACGCGCGGGACAGATCCGGACGGATCTCGAAGAGGCGAAGAAGCGGCTTGGAGAAATCGACGCGGAGTATGAAGAGGCGGAGTCCCTCTTTGAAGAGCTCGATTCGCGGCTCGCCTCGGCAAGCCAGGCTTCTCAGGATGCCGAGATGGCTGAGGAAGCGGCCCGGAACGCGATGGATGAAGCGTCCAGAGCGTCGCGTGATGCGGCCTCCCGGATAACGCTTCTCAGAACGAATGCCGCCCATGCCCTGGAACGCGCCGGGGACGCCCGTCAGTCAGCGCTGAAACTTTCCTCGGAAGAGGCGGAGCTGACAGCGTCGATTGAGGAAACCCGCGCGATGCTCGAGGAGCTTGATGAAGACGCCGAACGGGATGGACTGCAGGATGTCCTTGCGAAACAGGCTGATTCTGAGGCGGAGCTTCAGACCGCGCAGAAAAAGACCGCGGAGCTGACTGAAAAGCTGTCTGAGATCAACCGGAAGAAAGATTCCATCACCGAGTCTGAGCGTCCGAAGCAGGAGCGGATCGGTGAAATGAAGGTGAAGCAGGGCAGCACTGAGGCTGAGCTCCAGGCGCTGACCAATCAGATTGCCGAGCGCCGGGTTGACCGCGCAGCGTCTCTCCGCGAGGCAGAAACCGGGGGCTGGAAGACTCAGGGGGTGAGAAACGAAATCGGCCGCATTGAGAACAATATCGAAGCGCTTGGCCCCGTGAACCACGCGGCGCTTGAACACCTGGAGGCCGCGAAGAAAGCGCTCGAAATGACGGAGCATCAGGTGGAAGACCTGAATGAGGCCATCGCGACGCTCGAAGAGGCGATCCGGAAGATTGACGCCGAAACCCGTGCCGTGCTGAAGGACACCTTTGATCAGGTGAACAGCAACTTCAAGGATCTCTTCAGCCGCATTTTCGGAGGCGGTGAGGCGAGTCTCGAGCTGATCGGGGATGAGATTCTGGAGGCCGGGATCGAAATCCGGGCTCAGCCGCCCGGAAAGCGGAACGCTTCGGTGAAGCTGCTCTCAGGCGGTGAACAGGCGCTTACCGCGACAGCGCTCGTTTTTGCCATGTTCCGTCTGAATCCGGCGCCGTTCTGCCTGCTCGACGAAGTGGACGCGCCGCTTGATGAAGCGAATCAGCTGCGGCTCGCCAACATGGTGCAGCAGATGAGCAGCGCGACGCAGTTTATTGCGATTACCCATAACCGGATCACGATGGAAAAAGCCGGGCAGCTGATCGGCGTCACGATGCGTGAACCCGGGGTTTCCCGGGTGGTTTCGGTCGATCTGCGCGAAGCTGTCAATTATGCGGGGGGCGGAGAAGGCGCTCCGGCGTGATTTTTCGCACGAAGAGTACCGTCAATTGCGGCATTCCCGCGTTTTCTGCCCTACAATTAAGAAGACTGTAAGGGCGTACTCCGGAGCTGCGCCTCAGCAGCAAGAAGGGCGCAATTCGGACATCGGGAAGCGGAAATGAATACTGAACTTTTTTTGGGGATAATCGTCATTATCCTCGTGGCGGCAGCCGGCGTGTATTTCTACCTCGGCCGCAAGCCCTCCTCAGTTGCGGAGCCGACAAAAGTCGAGCCTCGGGTGCTGGCCAGACCCGCCGCTGCGGCATCAGGTGAGGCTGCGAAGGAAGATGCCCCGGCTCCGGCGGAGAATAAGCCAGAGACAGAGGACTCTGCCGATACGCCAGCTCCCGCTCAGACCGCGGAGAGTGTTCCTTCACCTCAGGCCGTGGCTGGCACCGAGCCTTTCTTCAGTGAATATCTTCCTGAAGAGGGAGACGATGTTCAGTATGAAGAGCCTGATATTGATCAGATGACGGAAATTGTCGTGAAGATCAAGAGCCCCGAGCCCTTTACGGCCAATCGGGCCTGGCTCGTGATCAAGCCTCTCAATCAGGATTTCGGTACTCCCCTCAGAATTCAGGTCAAGAATCAGATCACGCGTCTCTGGGAACACATCAAGCGCGGCGGAACGTATACCGATATGGTCGTGACACTTCAGCTCGCCACGCGTACAAAGACGGTGAATGAACTCACGGCTGGCAACTTTGCGGCTGCCGTGAATCAGGTGGCTGCGTCGCTGGACGCTGATGCCGATATCGTTGATGTGCCAAGCATGGTGTCCCAGGCGAAGGCCGTTCGGGCTCTTATTGATCGCTTTGGAATCACGCTTTCGATCGCGGTGAAGAGCGTCATGCCCATGACACAGGCGAGAGCGGTTGAGATCGCTGATGCCTGTGGTTTCAAGACGGAAAAGAATGCTCTCGTGATGCGGGACGCCGACAGCGCGGCCCCATGGCTCCGGCTGCTGCCTCACCCTGAGAATCCGCTCATGGTGACGCTTGAACTCACACCTGCGCTCTGCGTTCCGTCCAAGAATCCTCTTGGAGCGCTTTTCAGCGTGGCAAACTACATCGCCGCCCGCGAGAACGCTGTGATTACGGATATTTCCGGCGTTCCGCTCACTTCCGCTGCAATTGTGAGCATTACGCAGCAGCTCCGCTTCTTCTATGAAGCGATGTCGAAGCAGGGACTTGACCCCGGAACCCGCCGCACGAAGCGGCTCTTCGCCTGAGAGTCAGGTGCTGCAGCGCGGCCGCGTGAGGATTGCCAATCCCGCGCGGCCTGTTTTTTTGAGTCTGCGGAAAGCGCCTGCTGACCGCATTTTTGGTGAAAGGCTTGAGTGATGAACGAAATGGCTGACGGAAAAATCCCTGGGGTAAAGGGCCCGCTTTCAGAAGCGGCGGCAGAGGAAATGCGCCGCCTTGAGGCAGATCTTGAGCGATGGAACCGCGAGTATTACGTTGAGGATTCGCCCTCGGTGTCAGACGCTGTGTATGACCAGGCTTTCCGCCGGCTTCAGGCGCTCGAGGCCGAGTACCCGCAGCTCGTGAGCCCCACATCACCGACACTCCGCGTGGGCGGCGCGCCGAAGTCAGATATGGCGAAGGTGACGCACAGCGTTCCTATGCTGTCGATCCATACGGAGACCGATTTTTCCGCGGAGGGCGCCAGTGCGTTTGATGAGCGTGTCAGGAATGCCCTAGGTCTGAAACCAGAAGATCCTCCGGTCGAATACGTTGCGGAGCTGAAGTTTGACGGGCTCGCGATCAATCTCCGGTATGAAAAGGGGGTTCTCGTTTCCGCCGCGACCCGAGGCGACGGTATTGTCGGTGAGGATGTCACAGCGAATGCGCGCACGATCCGGACCATTCCTCTGAAGCTGACGGGGGTCTACCCCGAGATTCTGGAAGTCCGGGGCGAGGCGATCATGCATACGGAAGACTTTCTCGCCTTGAATAAAAAACAGGAAGAGGCGGGAGAAAAGACTTTCGTGAACGCCCGGAACGCGGCTGCCGGCTGCCTCCGGCAGCTCGATCCTTCGGTGACCGCGAAGCGCCGCCTGCATTTCTATGCCTATAGCCTTGGCGAGGTGTCGACAGAAGCGGGGCCCTTCGCAGACAGCCAGGAGGGGACGCTTGAACGTCTGAAGAGCCTTGGGTTCCCGGTCGCGGATACAAGGCGCATCTGCCACTCGCCTGAAGAGCTTGAAGCCTTCCATCTCTATGTCGCGAAGATCAGAAATACGCTCCCCTTCGGGATCGACGGCGTGGTTTACAAGGTTAACCGGTTTGACCTTCAGAGGCGCCTCGGTTTTGTCGCCCGCGAACCGCGCTGGGCCTGCGCGCACAAGTATCCGCCGGAAGAAGCTTTTACCAAAGTTCTTGGGATCGATGTGCAGGTGGGCCGCACCGGGCGTCTCACTCCGGTTGCGAGGCTTGAGCCGGTCTTTGTCGGCGGCGCGAATGTGTCAAACGCCACGCTTCATAACGAGGACTTCATTCATGAGCTCGATCTCCGGGTAGGAGATACGGTTGTGATCCGCCGCGCCGGAGACGTGATTCCCGAAATCGTCCGCGTGATGAAGGACAGGCGTCCCGAGGGAACCGTGGAGTTTGAGATGCCGAAGACCTGCCCGGTCTGCGGCTCCGCGACGATCCGCGATGAGGAGGAAAAAGACACCCGCTGCACGGGTGGTCTTTTCTGCCCGGCCCAGATGAAGCTTTCGATTCTTCACTTCGCGAGCCGCCGCGCAATGGGGATTGATGGCGTAGGTGAAAAGCTTGTCAATCTGCTTGCCGAAAAAGGGCTCGTCAAGACGCCGGCAGATCTCTATCGGCTGACATCAGAAAGCCTGATGACCCTTGAACGGATGGGGGAAAAGTCTGCCGGCAACATCATCACGTCGATCGAACGCTCCAAGCAGACGACGCTTGCCCGCTTCATTTTTGCGCTTGGCATTCGTCACGTCGGTGAAGCAACGGCGCGTGACCTTGCATCCCACTTCAGGACTCTTGAGGCGCTTGAAAAGGCAACGCCTGAGGAGTGTCTCGAGGTGCCGGATGTGGGTGAAGTGATCGCGGAATCGATCACGAGTTTCTTCGCGGCTCCCGGTAACCGCGACGTGATCCGGGCGCTCCGGGAGTCGGGTGTTACCTGGCCTGAGGCGAAAGCCCCTGCGGTCTCTGAAGCGGCAGACGGGGATCCGGCTTCAGAAGTTGCCGGGAAGACCTTTGTGCTGACCGGTACGCTTCCCAATCTGTCACGCGATGAAGCGAGTGACCGGATCCTTGCGGCGGGCGGCCGTGTTTCGGGATCCGTTTCGAAGAAGACGAATTTTGTGGTGGCAGGCGAAGCCGCTGGCTCCAAACTCGCGAAGGCAGAGAAGCTGGGTGTCACGGTGATTGACGAAGCGGAGCTCCTTCGGATGCTGGGCGAGGGGGCGGAATGAGTGAACGGGTTTTTGCGCTGATCGCGGGGTCTGGTTTTGAGAATGGCTGGCTTCCGGAGATGAAAGAGGCTGAGCTGCCGCGGAAAATGCCGTTCGGTGCCCTGGCGTCTCCCGTGCTGGAGGGCCGGATCGGTGATCACCGTGTGCTGTTCCTCCAGCGTCATGGAGAGAATCACCGTTATCCGCCGCACGCGATTCCCTACGCCGCGAATCTCTGGGCCCTGCGTGAGGCGGGAGCGACGGATGTGTTCGCGGTCGGAACGGTCGGCGCGGTATCAGAGGCGCTTCCGCCCGGGGCGATCTGCATTCCGGATGATCTGGTTGACCGGACCTGGGGCCGGCAGTCCACGTTCTATACGGGACCGGAAACCGGTGTGCAGCATGTTGACTTCACGCATCCCTTTTCTGAGGATCTCAGGCGGGAACTGATTGAGGCAGCACGGGCGGCTGAGGTGCCTGTCATGGATGGCGGTGTTTACTGGTGCACGCAGGGACCGAGACTGGAAACCGCGGCTGAAGTCCGGATGGTGTCACAGATGGGCGGCGCGATGATCGGTATGACAGCCTGTCCTGAGGCAGCCGTGGCGCGTGAAGCGGGGCTCCGGTATGCGCTTCTCGGCCTGTCGGTCAACTGGGCTGCAGGGATTTCGGATTCAAAGGAAAAGATTGATTTCGAAGCAATTAAGGAAAGCATGGAGCGGATGACGACCGGTGTCCGAGAAATCATCCGCACAGCGGTTCTCTCAGCATCATAAAAGTAATACCGCAAGGAAAACGGAGATTTTCAGCTGATTTTCCGTATTTTCAGATAAGGTTATCTCAACAGCACGCCGGACAGGCCTTCCCTCAGGGCCTTCCGGCGAAGATAAAGAGAAATACCGAACATCAGGAAATAGGGAAGAACATCATGAATCGTCGTACTCTGCTATCCGCCGCCGCTGCCGCGATCCTCGCCGCCGGCTCTTTCTCCGCCTCTGCCGCTCCCGTTAAGGAGCTGAAGATTGCCGCAACGCCCGTTCCGCAGGGTGAAGTGCTGAAGTTTGTGAAGCCGATCCTCGCGAAGGAAGGCATTGATCTCAAGATTTTTGAATTCACGGACTACATTGCCCCGAACGCGGCTCTGGACTCCAAGGATGTTGACGTCAACTTCTATCAGCATCAGCCCTTCCTCGATAACGCAGTCCGTCAGCGTCATATCAACGCGGTCCGTGTTGCGCCGATCTACATTCTCCCGATGGCTGTTTACTCTCACAAGCTGAAGAGCCTGAAGAACGTTCCGAACGGTGCCCGCGTGTCGATTCCGAATGATCCGTCTAACGGCGGCCGTGCCCTGCTTCTTCTCCAGTCCGCGGGTCTCATCAAGCTGCGTTCCGGCGTTGGTTACGAAGCGACCCCGCTTGACGTGGTTTCCAACCCGAAGAAGCTGAAGTTTGTGGAACTTGAGGCGGCTCAGGTGCCGCGCAGCCTGAGTGATGTTGATATCGCTGTGGTGAACTCCAACTACGCTCTTGGCGTCGGTCTCAATCCGCTGAAGGATTCGATCTACCTCGAAGACAAGCGCAGCCCGTACGCTCTCGTGGTGGCTACCCGCAAGGGCGATCAGAATGATCCCCGGGTGCAGAAGCTTGTGAAGGCTCTTCAGTCTCCGGCCACGAAGAAGTTTATTCTGACGAAGTACAAGGGCGCTGTGGTTCCCTCCTTCTAAAAAGAAGAAGCAGCCTGACAGGCAGAAATCCTCATCCCGGCAAAACCCTTTGCCGGGTTTTTGGCATTCTGAAGAGTTGAAGCATGAACGCAGAAATTATTGAAAAACTGAAAGCGGCGGTCGGTGAAAAGTATGTTCTGACAGAGGATGAGGCAACAAAGCCATTCCTCGTCGACTGGACCAAACGGTTTGTCGGGAGAGCAGTGGTCGTGCGCCCCGCCAATACGGAAGAAGTGTCACGTGTGGTTCGTATCGCCAATGAGACTCAGACTCCTGTGGTGCCTCAGGCGGGCGGAACAACGCTTGTCGGCGGTTCAATTCCGGATGATTCCGGGAACGCTATTCTCCTTTCCCTCAGCCGTCTGAACAAAATTGAGGATATCGATACCGTGAATGACACGGTGACGGTTGAAGCCGGTGTCATTCTTGAAGACCTTCATAAAGCGGTTGAGGAAAAAGGACGGTTCTTTCCGCTTTCTTTCGGGGCCAAGGGGTCCGCTGAAATCGGCGGCAATCTTGCCACCAACGCGGGCGGCACTGCCGTGCTTCGTTACGGGAATATGCGGGATCTTTGCCTGGGTCTCGAAGTGGTGCTTCCCGATGGGCGGATCTGGACTGCGCTCCGCGGCCTGCGTAAAGACAACACGGGCTACGATCTGAAGCAGCTTTTCATTGGTTCGGAGGGAACGCTGGGTGTCATCACCCGGGCTGTCCTGAAACTTTATCCGCAGCCGATCGGAAATCAGACAGCGCTTGTCGGTGTCGAGTCACCGGACGCCGCGGTGAAACTCCTCAATGAATGCCGTACGGCGGCTGGTCCCTACCTCACTGGGTTCGAACTGATGCAGTCCAAGTGCCTAGTCCGGGTTCATGAGCAGCTCCCTGATATCGGACTTCCGGGGCCAGTTGACGACTGCCCCTGGTGGGTTCTCGTTGAAGTGTCATGCTCACCGGACTCGGGTCCGTCTCTTGAAGAAATCCTCGGCAAGGCTTTTGAGGATGGAATTGTGAAGAACGCTTATCTCGCGCAGTCGCTTAAAGAGTCTGAAGCGTTCTGGAAGATCCGGGAATCGATTCCGGAAGCCGATGCCCGTGTGGGAAATAACCTCCATAACGACATCAGCCTGAAGATTGCTTTGATCCCGGAATTCCTTGATGTTACGGTGCGGCGCCTGAAAGACGCGTATCCGTGGCTGGACCCATCGCTTTACGGTCACCTTGGCGACGGCAATCTCCACTTCAATATTGGTTCAATTCCTTCGAACCTCGCCTTTGAGAACGAAGAGGGCATTCGGAAGATCACATATGAAGAAACCGTGAAACGGAACGGATCTATTTCAGCGGAGCACGGTATCGGCCAGCTGAAGCGGGAGCATTTCCTGCAGCTTAAGGATCCGCTTGAACTAGAGCTCATGGTGAAAATCAGTCACGCTCTGGATCCGAACGACATTATGAATCCGGGAAAGCTGCTTCCGGACAGGAAGTAACCGAGCGGTCCAGGAGGAGTTGCCTGTCAGGCAGAGACTCTTCCGTCAAGGAATGAAAAAAGGGGCGGATTCCCTGCGGAACCGCCCCTGAAAAGTCTCTATGCTTGCCATAACCGAATTGTAGGGATCTCGGTCGACAAATGCAAATAATTCCTATTTATTTTTGGTAGGCAGCTGAGCGATCACAATCGCGCAAGCCATGAGCAGGCAGCCAAGCGCTTCGCGTGAATTCAGTGTCTGGCCAAGAATGAGCCAGCCGGAGATCACGGCAAAGACGGATTCCAAGCTCATTGTGAGGGACGCGATGGTCGGATTGGCTCCCTTCTGTCCGATGACCTGCAGAGTGTAGGCGACACCGTTGGAGAGAATCCCCACGTAAAGAATGGCGGGCAGTGCCGACCTGATCGCACTCAGCGTCAGTCCGGGCTCAAAGATCAGAGTAAAGAATGCGCCGAGCACTCCGCCCGTCAGGAACATGATGCAGGAAAGCTTGACGCCATCCACTTTGGGGGCATAACGGTCAATGATGAGAATCTGGATTGCGTAGCAGACAGCGCCCGCAATGCAGAGAATATCGCCTGAGCCTACAGAAAAATCGCCTTTTACGGAAAGGAAGTAGAGGCCGGCCATCGCGATCAGAACCGCGATCCAGAGAATTCCTGAACTTCTTTTCCCCCGGAACAGGGCAATGAGCGGTACAAAAATGATGTAGAGCGCGGTCAGGAACCCGGCCTTTCCGACAGGTGTCTGAATGAGACCGAACTGCTGAAAACTTTCAGCGGCGAAAAGCGCGATGCCGCAGAGAATGCCGCCAATCCATACAAGCTTTTTGGCTTCCGGTGTCGATTCCTCGGCCCGGCGCGCCGGACTCTTGAATCGATCCAGAAAATAAATGACCGGAACCAGGACCAGGGCGCCAAGAAGGGATCGCCCCGCCGTGAACGTGAAAGGAGGAACATACTCCATGCCGAGAGCCTGCCCGACAAAGGCAGTTCCCCAGATCATGGCGGTCAGAAGCAGTATCAGAAAATTCTTGATTGGCATTTGCAAAGCTGCGGATTCAGAACTGGCAGGAATGATTCCTGCGGACAGAACCGCTCATTTTAACGGAACCGGAGCCGTCGAAATGCGGTAAGGTGATGGAAAAATAAGAACGGACTTTGTAATTCAACATGGGATCCAGAAATATTCTTCTTCAGGTGTTTCATCCGCACTGGTTCGAAAGCCGCGCGAATAAGCGGCTGGCTGCGGCCGCCAGGCGGGTGCCTTCGCTCAGCTTTCAGCAGATGGAAACCCAATACGGGGATTATCTGGAGAGAGCGGATGTTGAGCGTGAGCGGGTGCGTATTCAGAACGCCGATATCCTTGTCATGCAGTTTCCGATCTGGTCGATGACATTTCCGGCTACGGTGAAAACGTACCTGGATACGGTGTGGTTCTCTGATTTCGGAGCGCCAAAGAAAGTTCTCCCTGGTAAGCGTCTGATGCTTGCCGTAACGACTGAACTGGGGAGTGTCGATTACTCCGCTTCAGGGCGGATAGGCCATACGCAGTTGAAGAACTGCTTTTGCCACTCACGCTTTCTGCGCGGCTGGCAGGAGTCGAGGTGCTGGGGATTGACGCTTTTTACGGCGCCATGAGAATGTCGGAAACCGAGCTCGAAAGAGCGTCTGACAATTATGTCAGAAAACTGGAAGAACTGTCGCGTCTGCCTAAAAAATGAGCAGTAAGCCTAAATCCTTAAATTTGAACTGCTATAAGGTTTTTGCAGAAAGGGTAATCCACAAAAATTGTGGATATCTTGAAAAAAATATAAGTGATTGGTTTCCTGTTTATTTATAAATTAAATCAAATAGATAATTTATGTGCTTTGACTGTCGGAGAGTGTGCTGGGGACAGATCTGAATACTTCCAATGCATACAATAGGTTAATTCGTAAACAGAAAAGCATAATCGAGGCACAGATGGGGAAGAGGTCTGAAAATTCCGAGCAGCCAGTCAGAATCCGGGGCTTTGCCCCCCTCGTTGGACGGGATCCTCATGCCCTGATTCTTGGATCAATGCCGAGTGAAAAGTCTCTGGAAGAGGACAAGTACTATGCCCACCCCAGGAATCGTTTCTGGAGTCTGATGAATTGGCTGCTTGCCGGCGATAACACGAGACCTGCCTACAAAGATGGAATTGAGATTCTGAGCAGCCATGGCATCGCGCTCTGGGATTCCGTTGGTTCCTGCTTGCGGGAAGGTAGTCTGGATTCCGAAATCCGGGAGATTGAGCCGAATCCTGTCGACAAGGTCCTGAAAGAGAACCCTGGGATCCGTTTTGTCTTTTTCAACGGGAAAAAGTCGGAATCCGTTTTCAGGCAGATTTTTCGTCAGCTGATAGCTGAAAGGGCAGATATTGGTTTTATCAGTCTGCCGTCGACCTCTCCGGCAAACGCGGCGTGGAATTTCGAAAGGCTGTCGTCTGCCTGGGGGACCGCTTTCCTGAAGGCGGGTATTCCTCTTGCTGCTGAAGCCGCGGCAGAACTGAAAGACAATAAATAAGTCCCGGTTCGTGGCTGAACCGGGGCTTCTGAAGCTATTCGGACAGACAGATCAGCCTTGGGGCGTGATCTTGATCCAGCCGGTCGGACAGCTGGGAATTGTCGGATAGTAGCCCTTCTGCGCGGGGCAATAGAAATAATCCTGAGTTGCCACCGAGGAAGAGGCGGGAGCGTTATTGATCGTCACGTTGATCGGCGGGGCCGGCTGAGTCTGAACCGGGGCTGCGGGTACCGTGCTGGTTGTATGGCTGGGGGTTGCGGCGAGAGCAAGCAGACCGACTCCGACGCCAAAAGGAAGAATCCAGTCACCGCCGCCCCAATAGTGATGTCTCCATCCCCAGCCGCCGCGGGGAGGCGGAGGAGGAGCGGCATGCCAGCGGGGGCCGGGACCAGGACCCCAGCCCGGACCGGGGCCGGGACCGCCAGGACCTGCGAGTGCAGGTCCTGCTGCAACAGCCAGCAAGGCGCCTGCAACCAAAGCAGATATGAATTTTTTCATAGATTCCCTCCACGTAAAAGCGCGGCCACACGATTGTTATCGATCGCCTTACTCTTTATTTTGCCCTTTCCATTTGCAAAAGAGCGATGGAGAAGTATTTCCTATTGTGACGATCGAAACGTTTATTTTCTGACCCAGTGGGTAAAGCGTCCGGTGCAGCCGCCATCCTCAAAGGTGCCGACTTCTTCAATATTCCAGGCCGCAGGGTCCGTCATCGTGAAGAAAGTGTCGCCGTCAAAGTCCTGGTCGATTTCGGTTATATAAGCTTCGGAAATCCGGGGAAGAGCCTCACGGTAGGTATAGGCACCGCCGATCACAAAAGCTTTTTCTTCCTTATCGAGGAGGAGAAGAGCGTCCGAGAGTGTCCGGACAATTTCGATACCCGGGATCAGTTCCGTATGCGTACGGGAAAGGACGATATTGCGGCGGCGCGGAAGCGGGCGGCCAATAGAAACCCAGGTGTTCCACCCCATAATGACCGGGTATCCCGTGGTGGTTTCTTTAAAAAAGCGCAGATCGGCAGGGATATGCCAAGGCATTTTCCCATTCAGGCCGATCACTCCGTTATGAGACCGGGCGACGATCAAAGCAAGAGCAGTCATGAGAATCTCTTTTTTAAAAGGTCTAACTCATTCAATAATAGCGGTTTTACCTATCGATTTTGAGTCAGATGAAAAAATAAATAAAAAAATATTTGCATTTTTAAAATTGAGAGGGTAAGATACTAATCCTGTCGCTGCGATGCAGTGACGATCTTTAAAAACTGAATAACGAACCGATAAGCGTGAGCATCTGGTTTTGAAGAGCTTCAGCTCATAAAAAATCAGGTGCTTGAAAAGACGAATGGAATGATGCAGAAGCGAAAGCTTCTGAGAAATACCAGTCGATAATTTTGAGCGCGACGCTTCAGGAAACTGAAGCAAATGAAGTAATAGCAGT
>NZ_CVTY01000005.1 GCF_001182045.1 Dakarella massiliensis
CTTGCATGTGTAAGGCATGCCGCCAGCGTTCAATCTGAGCCAGGATCAAACTCTTGAGTTCAATCACTGCTATTACTTCATTTGCTTCAGTTTCCTGAAGCGTCGCGCTCAAAATTATCGACTGGTATTTCTCAGAAGCTTTCGCTTCTGCATCATTCCATTCGTCTTTTCAAGCACCTGATTTTTTATGAGTTGAAACTCGATCAAAATCAGATGCCCACGCTTATCGGTTCGTTATTGTGTTTTTAAAGAACATCGCTGCGGTAGCAACGAGGATATGAATATTACAGATGCTTTTTTAAAATGTCAAATTTTTCTGAAAGTCTTTTTTATCCATCCGGAAAAATCTAATATCACAGCTACCGAACCTGATTGAAACCTACGAATTATTAAGCCAAAACTGAATATGCCTGAAATCGAATACCGGATTGAGTCTGCTGACACCGACCGACGCGAGTTTCACATTGCGATCCATTTCACACCCCGAAAGGAAAACTATCCGATTACGCTCCGCATGCCGGCCTGGACCCCCGGAAGCTATCTGCTGCGGGAATACGCCGGATCAATTTCCGATATAGAAGCAACTCAGGGTGGGACGCAGCTGAATGTCATCAAGTCTGACAAAGCGACCTTCGTTCTCGCGAATACTTCCGGTGACAGAACCCCGGTGACGATCCGCTACGCGCTGAGCGCTGTTGATCCTTCTGTCAGGAAGACCTGGATCAGCCAGGACCGCGCTTTTATTTCCGGCGCCGCGGCTTTTCTGCAGATTTCAGGCGAAGAAAATACCCCCTGCCGAATCGCGGTTTCTCCCGCCCCCTGGGACAGGGTTTCCACAGCACTTCCGATCAGCCGAGACAGTGAACCCTTTCTTTTCACCGCAAGGGACTATGACCATCTGATTGACTGCCCGATTCTGCTCTCACGGGATTCCGACACCCTGACCACGGAGTTTTCCGTTCATGGCGCCGCTCACCGTCTCGTGATTGCCGGCTGCCCCGAAGCTGACGCCGAGCGCCTCACTGAAGATCTGAAAAAAATCTGCGCCACAACGATCGAACTCTGGGAGCCGGAAACCCAAAAACCACCTTTCTCAGACTATCTCTTCCTCCTCACCGTCAGCGGCCGCTGGGGAGGGCTTGAGCATCGGAACAGCGTGGCTGCCGAGGCGCCTTTCTCCGCTCTTCCCATGACGGGAGCTGAGGCCCCTGACCGGTACACCGATCTTCTCGCTCTCATGGCGCACGAATACTTCCACGCCTGGAACGTCAAGCGGCTGAAGCCCGCCACCTTCCTTCCCTATGACCTCACGAAGGAAAACTACACGCGTCTTCTCTGGTTCTTTGAAGGGTTCACCGAGTACTACGAGGAAATCATTCTCTATCGGTCCGGGCTCGCCACTGAAAAGAAAATCCTTGACCGTCTTTCCGCCATGGCGCTCACGGTATACGGTCAGTCAGGCTGGAAGCATCAGTCCGTGGCAGCCTCAAGCTTTGACACCTGGATCAAGTACTACCGGCCGGACGCAGGATCGGCCTCCCACGGCGTGAGCTACTACCAGGGAGGCGCCATGCTCGCCTTCGCGCTGGATCTTCATATCCGTAACGTCACGGAGAATCGCATCACGCTCGACGATGTGATGCGGAAAATCTGGAATCTCCGGACTGATGAGTGCCTTGGACTATCCGAGGACGCGGTCGAGCTTTCCGACGCCATCAGCGAAATCGTGGATCGCCCGGCTGTCGCTGTCGCGCAATGGATCCGTCGGTTTACGAGAGTTGCCGGCGAGCGTCCGGATTGGAACAATCTCCTCTCACTGCAGGGGCTTGAGATGAAGTCCGAACCGTTTGACCTTGTACGGGACGGGCTCGGTCTCAGATTCACCGCGTCTGACGGATTCCCCACGGTCAGCAGCGTGACTGCCGGCCTCCCCGCCTCTCGCGCAGGCATTCTCCCGGGCGATCAGCTGATCGCTCTGGATGCCTTCCGTGTTTCCAAAGCCACACTTCCGGAAGTCTTCCGGCAGCTGGGAACCCAGACCCCGCATAAACTCACCTTCTTCCGCACGGACCGGATGATGACGGTTGATATCGGCCCTCTCGATACAGCGTCTCCGAAGTCCCGCTTTGAAAGGAAGACGCCGATGGAACACGGCTGGCCGTCTGCCGGTCTTTCTCAGCCCCGCTGAGAAATCAGAGTCCTCTCTTTGTCCAGTCGACTGGCTTTTCTCCCCTGGAGAGAAGCCAGTCATTCACCTTCGCGAAGTGCCCGCAGCCGATAAAAGGCACCGGTCCCCGTCTCGCGGAGAGCGGCGACGGGTGGTTTGAGCAGAGCACGAGATGCGGAATGCCGCTCGCCTCAATCAGCTCCTTCTTTTTCTGCGCATAGCCGCCCCAGAGGAGAAACGCCTTGGGCGGCGCCTTCTCGGCAAGCGTTCGGATAATCCGGTCTGTCAGAATTTCCCACCCTTTTTTCGCGTGGCTTCCGGCCGCGCCTTCTTCGACAGTCAGAACCGCGTTCAGAAGCAGGACGCCCTGCGACGCCCAGCCGGAAAGATCGCCGTCAGCCGGGATATCGCATCCGAACTCAAGCGCGATTTCCTTATAGATATTCCGAAGAGACGGCGGAACCCTTACTCCCTTCTGAACCGAGAACGCGAGGCCCTGCGCCTGTCCCTGCTCGTGATACGGATCCTGTCCGACGATGATCACCCGCACCGCGTCCGCGGGAGTGAGCGTCAGAGCCCGGAAGGGAGTCGGGGGAAATATCACGGCCCCGGCTTCCCTGCGCGCGTCGAGATAAGCGTCCAGCTTTTTCCCTTCGGGGGATTCAAAGAAATCCTTCAGGAGCGGCTGCCAGCTTGGATCTGCGGACTGAATATCAAGCATAGAAAAGTTCCTTCAGGGCCTCTCCCGGATTCTCCTTCCTCATGAAAGCCTCACCGACGAGGAACGCGCTGACGCCGGCCGCGAGAACACGGTCCACATCCGCTCTCTGGTGAATGCCGCTTTCCGACACAGCAAACCGGTCGTCCGGAATCAGCTGCTTCAGACGCTCAGTCGTCGCGAGCGACACCTCAAATGTTTCAAGGTTCCGGTTGTTGATACCGATCATCGCTTCTGGAATCTGAAGCGCCTGCTCTATTTCCGGTTCGCTATGGGATTCGATCAGCACATCAATTCCAACTTCGGAAGCCGTCTGGGCGAGTTCCCGCATCTGATCCGCGGAAAGCGCCGCCGCGATCAGAAGTACCGCGTCGGCTCCCCAGGCGCGGGCTTCCAGCACCTGATACGGATCGAGCACGAAGTCCTTCCGGAGAATCGGGAGAGTAACGGTCTGCCGCGCTTCGCGCAGCACTTCCGGTCCCCCAAGGAAAAACTCCTCCTCGGTAAGCACCGAGAGGCAGGCGGCACCGCCCTCCGCATAGGACGCAGCGATTTCCGCGGGTCTGAAATCCGGTCGGATCAACCCCTTTGAGGGGCTCGCCTTCTTCACCTCCGCAATCACCGCGGCCCCCCGCTCGGACGCCGTACGGCGAAGCTCCTCCGCGAACCCCCGGCAGGGAGTTTCCAGAAGCGGCTTCACTTCCGCGAGAAGCGCCGCTTCAGGAAGCCGCTCCTTCGCCCGCCTGACAGATTCCCGTTTGTGATCCCAAATAGTCCTGAGAATTCCCTGCATGCTTTCTCCGTTCTCCGGTTCTGATCAGGCTTTGACCGCCGTGCCGCCGAGTTCATTCGTCTTTTCGACGAAGAGCTTCATCTTCGCGAGCGCTTCACCCGACTCGATCGCCTTTCTCGCCATTGCGATGCCCTGCTCAATAGAGGGCGCCGTACCCAGTGTGAAGAGACCGACACCGGCGTTGAAGATCACGCTGTTCATCGCGGGGCCTTCTTCCGCGTGCAGCACACTCATCATCTTCGCCACAGACTCTTCGGGGTTATTCACCTGGAGATGACGCACCGAGCTCATCGGAAGATTGAAGTCTTCCGGATGGATGTTGTACTCAGTCACCACACCGTCCTTCAGCTCACCCACCATCGTCGTGGCGCCGAGGCTCACCTCATCCATGCCGTCGCAGCCGAACACCACCACGGCACGCTTGGTGCCGAGATCCCGCAGCACGCGCACGCAGATGCCAACGAGATCCTGGTGGAAAACACCGAGCATCTCGCAGCCCGCGTTTGCCGGATTCGTGAGCGGTCCAAGAATATTAAAGATCGTCCGGATTCCGAGTTCCTTGCGGACCGGAGCCGCGTACTTCATGGCGGCGTGGTGGAGCGGCGCGAACATGAATCCCATATGGGTTTCTTCAATGCACTGCGCAATCTGCTCCGGCTTCAGCATGATGTTCGCGCCGATTGCCTTCAGGGCATCCGCGGCACCGGACTTCGAGGAGACAGAACCGCCGCCATGCTTCGCCACGCGGCCGCCGGCAGCGGCAATCACGAACATCGAGGTCGTTGAAATATTGAACGTGCGGGCACCGTCTCCCCCGGTTCCGACAATATCGAGCAGCGACTCGGGATCCCTGACATTCACTTTCGTGGAGAGATCACGCATCACTTTCGCTGCCGCTGTGATTTCCCCGATGGTTTCCTTCTTGACGCGGAGTCCGACGATAAGGCCGGCGATCTGTGCCGGTGTGAGCTTGCCGGTCATCAGATCCATCCAGAGGCTCGTCATCTCGTCTGCGAAGATTTCGCGATGTTCAACAGTTCTCTGGATTGCTTCAGAAATAGTGATTGCCATGACGCTGCTCCTTAAAAGTGAGGGTCACTTGCCTGATGGTTCAGGCGATGACGGCCCTGAAAAGTTCCCCAAAGCTCCCATGCGGAGCTTCATAAGATTGATTCGGCAGGCGATGTACTGATTGCCCGCGCTGGTTCCTGAACCGGACATTGCGGACTCAAACCCGCACTGGCGGCGCAGATAAAGATCAAATGCCTTGTTCGCTTCCGCGAAGTCCCGCGAAACGGGACCTGCCGTATGAGACTTCTTTCCCGAATCTCCTGACGCCTGATCAAGCTGCTTCGCCTGATCCTTCACAGCAGCCAGGGTGTCCGCGTAGTCTCGCTGGGTCCGGTCCAGTTCCTTCTGAAGGCACTGGCGGACCTGAACGCGGTTATCAGCTGTTTTGTAGCAGTCCGAAAGGGCATCTGCCGAAGCGGCGCCGGCGACTGCCAAGAGCACCAGAGCCACAGCCGATTTCGAGAATCCTTTCATGATCAAATCCTTATATGCAGAAAGTTTTTAAGCATCTCCATGCCATGCTCTGTCGCGATGGATTCGGGGTGGAACTGCACCCCCTGAATATCAAGCTCCCGGTGCCGGATACCCATGATTTCTCCGTCGGAACTCGTTGCCGTCACCGCGAGGCAGGCTGGAAGCGTTTGAGAATCAATGACAAGAGAATGATAGCGAGCCACCCGGGTTCCCTGTGGGATTCCCGTGAAGACTCCCTCATTTGTGACAGTGATCGCGTCGGTCTTTCCGTGCATCACCTGTCGGGCAAGCACAATCTTTCCGCCGAACACTTCCCCGATCGCCTGGTGCCCGAGGCACACGCCGAGAATCGGGAGCTTTCCGGCAAAGTGCCGGATCGCCTCCTCCGAAATCCCAGCGTTTGACGGAACGCTCGGCCCCGGAGAAACGCAGAGGTAGTCCGGCTTCAGCGCCTCGAGATCCGCGATTGTCACTTCATCATTCCGGAACACCCGGACATCCTCTCCAAGCTCTCCGAAGTACTGCACGAGGTTATAGGTAAAGCTGTCGTAGTTATCGATCATCGCGAGCATTTTCTTTTCCTCCCCTCAGATCGCCGATTCCAGACCGTCTTCCACCATTTCGGCTGCGCGGAGCACGGCTCTTGCCTTGGTTTCCGTTTCCCGGTGTTCGTTTTCCGGAACAGAGTCCGCCACGATGCCGGCGGCTGCCTGCGCGTAGAGGATCTTGTCCTTGATCACCGCAGTGCGGATTGCGATCGCCATATCCATATCGCCGGCAAACGAGAAGTAGCCGACCGCCCCGCCATAGATGCCGCGCTTCACGGGTTCAAGCTCATCGATGATTTCCATCGCCCGGATCTTCGGGGCGCCGGTAAGCGTCCCCGCGGGGAAAGTCGCCTTGAAGACATCGAAATTATTCAGACCGCCGCGCAGCTTCCCATCCACTTCGCTCACGAGGTGCTGGATATGGCTGTACTTCTCAATCACGAACTGATCCGGTACCGTGACCGAACCGATCTCCGCCACGCGGCCGATATCGTTCCGGGCAAGATCAATCAGCATCAGGTGTTCAGCGCGCTCCTTCGGATCCGTGGCGAGATCGCGCTCGAGCGCCGCGTCCTGCTCCGCTGTCAGGCCGCGGCGGCGGGAACCGGCAATCGGACGGATGCAGACATGCTTCTCGCCGTCCTTTCCGACTTCACCCCGGACAAGGATTTCAGGCGACGCGCCGACCACGTGGAAGTCTCCGAAGTCGTAGTAGTACATGTAGGGCGAGGGATTCAGGGACCGGAGCGCGCGGTAGAGGGAAATCGGGGCGTCCGCGAAGCGGCGGGAAATTCTCTGCCCGATCTGCACCTGCATTACTTCACCGTGCGCGATATAGTCCTTCGTCTTTTCCACGGCCTTCAGATAGTCAGCCTTATGGAAGTCACGGCGCTCCGCCTGGCGGGCGCTCGGGCCGGCATAAAGATTTTCGGCCGGCCGGTGCAGACGGCTTCTCAGTTCCCGCAGCCGGTTCATGCCTTTCTGGAAAGCTTCCGGCTCATTCGGGTCCGCGTGGATGATGAGGTAGATGCGGCCCGAGATGTTATCGACCACCGCGATTTCCTCTGTCTGCAGGAGAAGAATATCGGGAACTCCGAGATCGTCCTTCTTCGGCTTCGCGAGTTTTTTCTCGATCAGGCGGATCGTGTCGTAGCCAAGGTATCCGACAAGTCCGCCCGAAAACCGCGGAAGCCCGGGACGGGGGGCGACACGGATACGGCCGAGATAGGCTTCAATCGCGTCAAGCGGATTTCCTTCCAGCGTCTCAACGGTCTTCCCGGCCTCCTTCACGATCGTCTCGGGACCGTTTTCGCCGATCCTCACCTCAATCCGGCGCTTCGCCGGGAGTCCGATGAAGGAATAGCGCCCGAAGCGTTCACCTCCGACGACGGATTCGAGCAGGAAGCTGTCCGGACAGTCAGCAAGCTTCCGGTAAATGGAAAGCGGGGTATCGAGATCGGCGAGGCATTCGGCGACCATCGGAATACGGTTATAGCCCTGGGAGGCGAGTGCCTTGAATTCAGACTCCAGCATGATGTGCTCCGGTTGCAGCAGCGCCGTCGGCAGACCATATTGGATACAGTTAGGCCTCTCGGGATCCGTTCCGTGCGTGTCAGGTGAGTGCACAGATACGGCAACAGCGCTGTCAGTAGTAAATCAGGAAAAAACTGAGGTGAAGCAGAGTGGCTTTCGGTCCGCACCATTGCGGCGCGGCGGAAAACCTACAGACAGGATGCGTTTAGAGACGCCATGACCATGCTCCCCGGGTCTGGCCGACGGAAGTGGCGGAGACCCGGACGCTGCGCACTGCTGAAATCATCAATGTGGCAATCGTCTGCATGGTTGGGTAAAGATGTTTGGTTGGATGCTGAAAGTTAATGCCGTGAGGAGGAAAAACTCTTCGCGGCGAGATCCATGGATTTGAATATATCACAAAAACCGTTCTGCGGTCCCCACTTAGCGATCGGTTCACCTTCGTTATACCCTGTTTCCAGCAGAATCACGGGCATACCAGCGTTCGCCGCGGCCTGAGCGTCGTTTCTCGAATCACCGAGCATCATGCAGTCCGCGGGATCAAGCTCCATGCGGGACGCGGCAAGAAGCAGCATGTCAGGCGCAGGCTTTGGCGTCGGCACATCGTCCGCGGAAAACCTGAGATCCTTCGGAAAATACGGGGAGAGTCCTGCCTGCTCGAGCACAGCGTCGATCAGGACACCGTCCTTGTTCGTCACGAGAGCGAGTTTCAGCCCTTCTGAGCGGAAAATTTCAAGCGCTTCGAGAACACCCGGAATCGATCGGGTGTGTGAGCAGCCCATGCCGGCAAGCGTATCCACGTACTCCTTCACGAAACGGTCCCGCTCCTCATTCGTGGCGTCCGGCTTTCTCGCGCGCAGCACTTCGGCCGCGAGATGGATAGCGCCCTTTCCGATGTAGCGGCCCACTTCTTCCTCTTCCATCGGCTCGAGCCCCCAGGTCTTCAGCACTTCGCAGACCGCGTAGTGAAGATCCGGCAGTGAATCCACCAGCGTTCCGTCCAGATCGAAAAGCGCTCCCTGGACACGGCGCGCATCAAAACTCAGCATGTATTTCCCTTCCTTTTTCCTGCTTCTCAGGCCTGAACAGACTTCACTGCCGCCCGCATGGCTTCGATCACCTCGCGGTAGCCTTCCTTCGACTTGCGGCCAAAGATCGCGGAGCCCGCCACAAAGGTATCAGCGCCGGCGCGGGCGATTTCACCGATGTTATCGGTCTTCACGCCGCCATCCACCTCAACCCGGATCGCGTGGCCGGTTTCCTCGAAATGGCGGTCGGCGAGAGCGCGCACCTCACGGATCTTACGGAGGACGCCCGGAATAAATTTCTGGCCGCCGAAGCCCGGATTCACGCTCATCAGCAGAATCATGTCGACCTTATCGATCACATAGTTCAGGCTCTCCACCGGAGTCGCGGGATTCAGCACGAGCCCCGACTTCGCGCCGGAGTCGCGGATCAGCTGCAGCGTGCGGTCAATGTGGCGGCTCGCTTCAACGTGGAAGGTAATCCAGTCAGCGCCCGCCTTCGCGAATTCCGGCACGAGGCTATCCACCGGCTCCACCATCAGATGCACGTCAATATCCGCCTCCGTATACGGGCGGATTGCCTTCAGCACGCACGGGCCGATCGTGAGATTCGGTACATAATGGTTGTCCATCACATCGAAGTGAATCCAGTCCGCCCCGGAAGCGATGACGTCGCGAACCTCTTCGCCAAGCCGGGCAAAGTCAGCGGAAAGGATAGACGGGGCGATGCGGATATCTTGCATGGTATTCTCCAAAGCCTTGTTTTCTTCAGTGGAACGTATTGTAAGAGAGCAGGCAGAGATGGGTCCGAGCCTGAACGCAAAAAAGACGGTTGAGGAGTAATGAATGATGCGCCGATTGACCAAGGTTTCCGCGCTGGCCGCACTGGCCGCTCTGGTTCTGGCAGGCTGCCAGACCGTGAAACAGCCGACTACCCAGACAACGCCCGCGGGGCCTTCTGTCACGCCGGCCGCAGAAGGGAAACCGGTCCCGGGGTTTACGCCTGCGAATTTCGGCCGTCTCCCGGTTTCTGACGCCCCTGATTGGGATAACGCCCGGAAGGCGTTCCGCCGCTCCTGCGCTTCCCGCTCCTTCGCCTCTTCCCCGCTCTGGAGCACGGCCTGCCAGAATGCCCGCGCCGCGGTGTCGGCGCCTGAATTCTTCCAGCAGAATTTCGACCTCTGGGCTGTCTCTTCTGACCAGAAAGAGAATGGCGCCACGGTGTCCTCGGATACCACGGGCCTCATGACGGGGTACTACGAACCGATTCTCGACGCGTCGCCCACCCGGACGTCTCACTACACCTGGCCCGTTCTCGCGACGCCGCCCGATCTGATCGACGTTGAACTCTCGTCGCTCTACCCCGAACTCAAGGGAAAGCGGATCCGGGGCAAGATTTCTGGCCGGAAACTGATTCCCTACGGATCCCGCTCTTCCATCGATCAGCGCACCGATCTTTACCCCTATGCGATCGCCTGGCTCGCCGACCCAATTGATCAGCTTTTCCTTCAAATCCAGGGCTCGGGGCAGCTGCGGGTGAAAGGCGTCGGCCTTATCCGCGTTTTTTATGACGATCAGAACGGATACCCGTACCGCGCGGTTGCCCGATGGCTGATTGACCGGAATCAGATGACAGCGCGCGAGGCCTCGATGCAGAGCATCCGGGCCTGGGCGAAGGCCCATCCGGATCAGGTCCCGCAGCTTCTCGCCTATAACCCGAGCTATGTCTTCTTCCGCCGGGCGCCTGTCACCGATCTCTCGGCCGGCCCCCAGGGCGGTCAGGGCGTGCCGCTCACGCCAGGCGCCTCAGTCGCCATTGACCGTCATGTCTGGGTCTACGGGACACCGTTCTTTGTTTCCGTCTCGCAGCAGAACCCGGATCTGCACTTCAACCGTCCGGTCATCGCACAGGATACGGGAGGCGCGATCCGCGGCATCATCCGCTTCGACTACTTCTGGGGCTCCGGAAACCAGGCCGGTGAAAACGCCGGACGACAAAAAAGCACCGTGACCGCCTGGGTCATGGTGCCTAAGGGACATTCGCCCGCTGAAGTGCTCCGGAAATAATCCGGAGTTACTTCCCGGGATTCCGTTCACGCAGTGCCTTCACGAGATTCTCGTACGAAGGCACACCGCCCAGCCGGCTCCCATCCGGGAAGATGAGAGTCGGGGTTCCCGCCACGCCGATCTTCTGCGACAGCACTGTATTGCGGTCAAGCACGCTGTCATCACAGTTCGCCTCGGCGGGCTTCACTCCCTTCGTCATCAGATTCCCCCAGGCCGCGCCCGGGTTCCTCGCACAGACCACATTCTTCGCGAGATTCCTCGACTGTTTCATGGGGAAGACGTAGGTGTAGACCGTGACATCATTCATCTTCGCGAAATACGATTCAAGCAGCCGGCAGTACATGCAGGTAGCATCCGCGAACACTGCCACCTGATAGCGCCCGGTGCCGTGCACCACGCGAATCGCGTCCTTCTGCGGCAGCGTCTTCCAGTCCACGCGGCTGATTTCGGCAATCCGCTTCTCTGTCAGGTTTTCACGCGTCGCGATGTCAACCGCGTTCCCGAGGAGCAGATATCGGACATTCCCGTCGACATAAAACACCTGATCCGGCGCCACCGAAATTTCCCAGAGCCCGAAAGGCGTTTTCGCAACCGTGGTCGGCCTCACGCCGAGACGCTCCACGACGCGGCTCTTCACCTGATCCGTTTCCGGGTCAGAGGAGCTGG
Source organism: Dakarella massiliensis (assembly GCF_001182045.1). Taxonomy (GTDB): domain Bacteria; phylum Pseudomonadota; class Gammaproteobacteria; order Burkholderiales; family Burkholderiaceae_F; genus Mesosutterella; species Mesosutterella massiliensis. The sequence continues at coordinate 11,063 of NZ_CVTY01000005.1, forward strand.
TCGCAAAGGAGGCGGCACTGGTGAAAGCAAGCGCTGCGGCGAGAGCGCCCGCAGCAATCTGGGACATACGCGGCATATCAAATTCCTGAATCAATCAATTCAACGAGAACATTACCCGACAATGCAGGTTTATCTGAGACTTTTTTCCTCACCAAATGCAAAAAGTGAAAATAAATTGGCTTTTTTAATTTTTTTATGGTAAAGTTCAACTCCTATGCGTGGTCGGGTAGCTCAGTCGGTAGAGCAGCGGATTGAAAATCCGCGTGTCGACGGTTCGATTCCGCCCCCGACCACCACGGATTTCAAAAGCCGCAGATCGAAAGATCTGCGGCTTTTCTCGTTTTTCCGGTCAAAAAATAAGGAGCATCGCGCGATGCTCCTTTCTTTTCATCCGGCTCTTACGGGAATCAGCGAAGGCGGCCGCGCGTCACGCGGTCATTGCCTCCCAGGTCCTTCAGCGTCTCGGCGTCAGAGAGTCCCGCCTCCGTGAACACCTTCCGGCAGGCCTCGCCCTGATCAAAACCATGCTCCACCATGAGACAGCCGCCCGGCGCTAGATGCGCCGCGGCGCCTTCCGCGATCGCCTTCAGGTCATCCATTCCGTGATTCCCGCTCACGAGAGCGGTCTGCGGCTCATACGTCAGGTCACTGAGATACGGACTCTCGGGGTCAATATACGGTGGATTGGAAAGAATCAGATCAAACTTCGGAGCGTCAGGCGGGAGCGCCCCGTACCAGCTTCCCTGAAGAAACCGGACTCCGGACTTCCCGGCGTTTCCACGCGCCACTTCAAGCGCCGCCTCGGACATATCGCTCGCCCAGACTTCCGCCTTCGGATTCTCAAGCGCCACGGTAATCGCGATGCAGCCGCTTCCGGTTCCCATGTCGAGCACCGTCGGACTCGTGAAACGCTTCAGTTCCTCAAGCGCGAGCTCCACAATGAGCTCGGTGTCGGGTCTCGGAATAAGAACGTCCGGCGTCACGCGGAAGCTTCGGCCGTAAAACTCCTGCTCACCCGCGATGTAGGGATAGGGTTCACCGGCAAGGCGTCTCGCGGCGTAGTCCCGGAAGGATGATTCCGCCTCCGGCGTCACCTCATCCTCCGGATGCGCCACGAGTCTCTCTACCCGTACCTGCATGGCATGCGCGAGAAGAAGCCGGGACTCAAAGATCCCTAGTGTCTGCCGCGTTTCGCGGAGCAGTTCCTCAACCTGAGCCATCGCGCCGCTTCTTTCAGGACTTGCGCTCAGCAAGCGCCGCGAGCTGCTCAGCCTGATGCTCTGTGATCAGCGCTGAAATGATTTCGTCGAGATCCCCATCCATGATCTGATCGAGCTTATAGAGCGTGAGGTTGATGCGGTGATCCGTCACGCGGCCCTGCGGATAGTTGTAGGTACGGATGCGTTCAGAGCGGTCTCCGGAACCGATAAGGCTCTTTCGCTCGGAGGCTTCAGCCTGCTGCTGCTCCGCGACCCGCATGGCGTAGAGGCGGGAGGCGAGCACCTGCATCGCGCGTTCCTTATTCTGGCGCTGGCTTCGTTCATCCTGGCACTCCACGACGAGACCAGTCGGGAGGTGCGTGATTCGGACCGCGGAGTCCGTCTTCTGCACATGCTGACCGCCGGCACCTGACGCTCGGTAGACGTCGATACGGAGTTCAGAGGGATCGATATGAACCTCTTCCACCTCGTCAAGCTCCGGGAGCACCGCCACCGTGCAGGCAGAGGTGTGAATACGGCCCTGGGATTCGGTCGCCGGCACGCGCTGCACACGGTGTCCGCCCGACTCAAACTTCAGCTTCGAATAGGCGCCATCCCCGATCACGCGGACGATCACTTCCTTATAGCCGCCGAGATCACTCTCGCTCTTCGATACGATCTCTGTTTTCCAGCCCTGGCGCTCGGCGTAGCGCATATACATGCGAAGGAGGTCGCCCGCGAAAAGCGCCGACTCATCACCGCCCGTGCCGGCACGGATTTCAAGGAAGATGTTCCGCTTATCGTTCGGATCAGTCGGCAGCAGCATGATCTCGAGATCTTTATCGAGCTGCTCAAGCTTCTCGCGGCACTCCGTGAACTCCGCCTGGGCGAGTTCCTTCATATCGGGGTCCGACAGGAGCTCCTCGCTCTCCGCGCGCTGCTTCTCATACTTCTCGTACTCGCGCACCTTCTGCACCACGGGTTCGATTTCGGCGCGTTCACGCGAGAGATCGCGGAACTTATTCATATCGCTTCCCACCTCGGGGGAGGACAGCATCGCGTCGATTTCCTCGAGCCGTCGGCCGAGCGAGCTCAGCTTGGCGCGCATTGATTCATTCATAACTTTTTAATCCGTTCCAGTGAGTTACCGGGCGACAAGCGCCCGGTAACGGTATTTCAGTGCAGCTGCTCAAAGGGCGGATTTTACGCCACGCCGCCATCCCGGCTGCTGCGGTAGAACTCATTCAGAATATCGTTCTCGCGGGCGCGCTCCTCAGCGCTGAGGCCCGTACCGTTGCGAAGCAGCGTCGTCGGATCGTGAATCAGCTTATTGGTGAGCGCGCGGGACAGCTCCTCAATCACGGAAGCCGCGTCGCGGCCGGCCGCGAGATGACGCTGAGCCTTTTTAACTTCAGCCTCCCGCATCGCCTCGGCTCTCGAGCGGAGCGCCTGGATCGCGGGCACCGCGTCGCGGGCGGCGAGCCACCCCTCAAACGCCTGAACCCGGGACTCAATGATGTCCTCTGCCTTCGTCACCGCCATACGGCGGCTTTCCTTGCCGGATGCCACCACTTTGCCGAGGTCGTCAATCGTGTAGATGTAGACATCGTCAAGCCGCGACACATCCTCCTCAACGTCACGCGGCACCGCGAGATCGATGATGAGAATCGGGCGATGGCGCCGGGCGGCGACAGCGCGCTGCATCATGCCAAGCCCGATAATCGGGAGAGAAGACGCGGTGCAGCTCACGATCACGTCATACTGCGAGACAATTTCCGGCAGCGTCCGAAGCTCAACCGCTTCAGCGCCGAACCGGCGGGCAAGCGCCGCTCCTTTCTCAAGCGTGCGGTTCGCCACCGTCACTTTCTTCGGATGCTGCGCGCAGAAGTGCGCCGCGCAGAGCTCGATCATTTCACCGGCACCGACGAAGAGCACATTCTGATTGGCGAGGCTGCCGAAAAGCTGGTTCGCGAGTCCGACACCGGCCGCGGCGAGCGACACCGAGTGAGAGCCGATCGCGGTCGCCGTACGGACTTCCTTTGCCGCAGCAAAGGTACCGTCAAAAAGATGCCCCAGCATCAGCCCGAGAGACTTCGATTCGCGGGCAATACGCCAGGCCTTCTTCATCTGGCCCACAATCTGCGTTTCGCCGAGCACCATGGAGTCGAGGCCGCTCGCCACACGGAACGTGTGACGGGCCACATCCGACTGGCGGTACTCGTAGGTGTGCGGAAGGAACTCCTTCAGGTCAATGCCCTTCTGCCGCGCAACAAAGCTGCAGAGCGAATGCAGCGCGGCATCACCGTTTTCTGCCGCAAGGAAGAACTCAGTTCTGTTGCAGGTCGACAGAATCAGCGCTTCCCGTATTCCGCCCTCTTCAGGACGGGCATAGGTAGTGCGGAGCGCAGAAAGCGCTCCGGGAATCTCTTCCGGAGAGAATGCCACCGCTTCCCGGATGGAAAGCGGGGCCGTCGTATGGTTTAAACCTAAAGCAAGCAGCTGCATCGGAGGCGTCTGAGACGGCTGTCTCTTCCTCAGGAGAGGGAAGAACGCCGTCTTCTATCTGTTTTTGTAATCAACCCTGATTACCACAGGGCATTCTGAAACTGAGATTCTGAAACTGCGTCCGCCGCGCGGCGGACACCTCAAACCCTGGGCCTGGACAGCGGGGCTTCTCCGAGCCTTTCTGACCGCCGGGCAGCCGGATTTTTGAGGATAAAAATCATCAGTCTGCGGGTCTGCAACATTATATGTGCTTTTGACCTATGACCTGCGGCTGATGACGGATGGGAACTCCCTCTGCCAGGGGCCGGGAGAAACCGATCCGGCAGAGAGAATACACGGGGCTGCTGAATTTCCGATTAAATACGGCCGCCTATCGGCCCCCTCGAAGGAAAAAAGCCGGATCCCACGCCCGAAGCAATGGCAGGATCTTACGTAACTCGATGAACAGATAAGAAAAATCCCGCACCGCTTTCGGCGGTACGGGATAAATTCTGGTGCCCGTTGTCTGACTCGAACAGACGACCTTTCGCTTACAAGGCGAATGCACTACCAACTGTGCTAAACGGGCAGAGAGTGAAACTATACCCGATTTATTTGATCTTTTGTATCAGAGTCGGGCGCTTTGCCTCAGCGGGCTTCCCTTCCTGGGCTTCAGGAGCGGCCGTCGGCGGTTCGTAGGGAAAACCGATGGCGCTCTCAGGATGCTCGGCCGGATAAGCCGCAATGATCGCTCTTACCGGAAGAACGATCTGACGCGAAGCCTCACCGAAGCGGGCGTCGAACCGGAACTCATCATTCCCGAAGTCAGGGTTATGCACGGCTTCGGACGCCACGCTGAGCGTGATCTTCCCATCCTGCACAAACTCCCGGGGAACGACCGTTTCATCATCCACCTGCGTGAGAAGATACGGCTCAAACCCGTTATCCTCACACCAGTCGATCATCGCCCTCAGAATGTAGGGCTTGAAGGGGATCTGGTTGTCGTCTGCTTCAGCCATATCAGCGGCGCATAACCTTTTCAGAAGGCGTCATCGATTCCATGAACGCCGGGCGCGAGAAGACACGCTCAGCATAGATCTGGATCGCTTTCGCGGTCTTCGGGAGCTCGATCTTGTAGTAGTCGAGACGCCAGAGGAGCGGAGCGATGCAGATATCCAGCATCGAGAAGTCTTCGCCAAGGAAGTACTTGTTCTTCGCAAGGTGACCGGAGAACTGCTGCAGCTGAGCCGAAATCGACTTGCGGGCAGCTTCCCTCGCTTCTTCCGAAGCGGCGTGATTTTCCAGCACGCGGACCGGCTGATAGAGCTCACGCTCAAAGCCGTAAATAAACATGCGCGTACGGGCACGGGTAATAGGATCCGGCGGCATCAGCTGCGGATGCGGGAAACGCTCATCAATGTATTCATCAATTACATTGGCTTCGTAGAGGATCAGATCCCGTTCATTCAGGACAGGAACCGTTCCGTACGGGGCCATTGCCCGTACCTCAGCCGGAATGTTGAACATATCGACATCGCGAATTTCGAAGTCCATGCCCTTCTCGAAGAGCACGAAGCGGCAGCGATGGGAGAACGGATCCGTCGTGCCTGAATACAGTACCATCATAAAAAGCTTTTCCCTACCAAAAGACAGAACTTACCGGTTACCGGCAGTCCGGCACACAAAAGTCAAAGTGCTTTCATGCGGTTTTAAAGATGTCATTTTAAATCAATCGCGAGAATAGAGGAGCCGCAGAGAGGGGGTAGCGCTAACCGCGCACTCGCTTTACTATTTTCAGTATCACACTCTAAGGATCCTCTCAGTATGTCATTCTTTAAAGAATTTCAGACCTTCATCTCCAAGGGCAACGTGATGGACATGGCTGTCGGCGTCATTGTCGGCGGCGCTTTTAACCAGATTATCGGGAGTCTCGTGAAGGATATCTTCAATCCGATCCTCGGTTTCCTCGTCGGGAAGCCTGACTTCACGAACCTCTTCTGGGTTCTGAAGGCCCCTGAGAATTACACCGGCGCGTATACGTACGACGCTCTTACCAAGGCTGGCGCCACCGTCTTCGGTTACGGCGCTTTCCTCACCGCGGTGATCCAGTTCCTGCTGCTCGCGTTCGTCGTGTTCCTTCTTGTGAAGGGCATGAATTCGATGCGTGAAGCTGCCGAGAAGAAGAAGGAAGAAGCTCCGGCCGCTCCCGCCCCGACTCCGGAAGATATCGCTCTGCTGCGTGAAATCCGCGACCTCATGAAGAATCAGCCGAAGGCCTGACCGCCTGCCTCTTGATTCCGGATAAAACAGTTCGCCCCGCATGAAATTCATGCGGGGCGTTCTTTTACTGCCGGTCAGCGGCGGGAGCCTGCTGGAGCGGCGGTCTCACCTGGAGCGTCACCTTGGTTTTCCACCGGCGGCCGTCACGGGTGAAATTGACATCCACCGTGGTGCCAGGAGGAATCGCGGCCACCTGACGCATCATGGCGGCAACGTCAGAGACCGGCTGCCCATTGATGCTCGTGAGAATATCGCCTTCGCGGATCCCGGAGGCCCAGGCCGCGGCGTCTTTCTTCACCACCGAAACGAGGACCCCTTTTCCGGCCTCGATATGCTTCGCGGCAGCGATCTCGGGCGTGATCGCCTGAGGCACAAGTCCAAGGTAGCCGCGCCGCACCTTGCCGTTCTTCATCAGCGCGGGGAGCACCTCGTTCACGAGAGCGGACGGAATCGCGAACCCAATGCCGACCGAGGCGCCCGAATTGGTGTCAGGCGAAAAGATCGCGGTATTGATGCCGACCAGCTGCCCCGCGGTGTTGACGAGTGCGCCGCCTGAATTTCCACGGTTAATGGCGGCGTCTGTCTGAATGAAATCCTCAAAGCTGTTCAGTCCAAGACCGTGACGGCCAAGCGCGGACACAATACCCATCGTGACCGTCTGTCCGACATTAAAGGGGTTCCCGATCGCGAGCACGACATCGCCCACGTGAAGCACGTCGCTGCTCCCGAATTCAATCGCCGGAAAATCGTTTCCATCGATCTTAAGAAGAGCGAGGTCTGTTTCCGGATCCGTGCCGACGAGCTTTGCTGAACAGTCACGTCCGTCAGGAAGCGCCGCCTTGATATCCGAAATACCGTCAATCACGTGGTTATTCGTGAGAATGAAACCCGTGCGGCTCACGATCACACCGGATCCGAGGGGCGACGTACCGGAGTGGCCGGAAGGAGTCTGGCCGAGTTCCCGGTCTTCATCATCCACGGGCTGCGTCGTATAGATATTGACGACAGACGGCGCCGCGCGCTGCACCGCGTCTGAGTAGGACACCACAACGCTGTCTGTCCGGGGCGGCTGCCATGGCGCGTGATCTTCATGCGTGAAATGCTCGAGCAGCACCCATACGAGCGCCGCGGCAGCGCAGACTGTCACTGCTTGGGCGAAAATAAGCCAGAGCCTTTTAAACATAAGGAAAATCCATGCGGAACCGAACGCTCGTAGAAAAACTGAATACGCTGCTCGAACCGGAGCGCTTCCATGATTATGCGCCAAATGGACTGCAGGTCGAGGGAAAGGGTGAAATTTCTCACGTTGTGACTGGCGTTACCGCGAGCCTCGCGCTGCTTGAGGCCGCGGCGGATCTCCACGCCGACGCTGTGCTTGTGCATCACGGCTGGTTCTGGAAACGGGATACACCCTGCATTACCGGAATCCGCTATAAGCGGATTCAGACCGCGCTCAGCGCCGGTCTGAATCTCATTGCCTACCACCTGCCGCTCGATGCTCATCCGGTGCTCGGCAACAACGCTCAGATCGCGAAGCGTCTCGGCATCATCCCCGAAGGCCAGTGGGGCGAAATGGATCTCGGCTGGACGGGGACGCTGTCCGCTGGCAGCCTCACCGCGAAGGAGTTTGCCCGCCTCTGCGAAAAGACCTTCAGGAGGACACCGCTTCTTGTCGGTCCCGAGGATAAGGTGGTCCGCCGCATCTGCTGGTGCTCAGGCGCCGCTCAGGGGTTCTTCGAGGAAGCCGTGGATCAGGGCGCGGATCTCTACCTCTCAGGCGAAATCTCCGAGCCCACCGTTCACATCGCGGAGGAAACCGGAGTTCCCTATCTCTCGTGCGGTCACCACGCGACAGAGCGCTTCGGCATTCAGGCGCTCGGCGCCTGGGTAGAGGAGAACTGCGGGCTGCAGGTAACGCATATCGATATCGATAACCCCGTCTGACGCAGAGGGGGAGACATCGGGAATAAAAAATGGGAGCCCGAAGGGGCTCCCATTTTTTCTGACTGCATCAGCGGTCTCAGGATCCGGAAGAACCAGCGTTCTGTTCCGCCGCCTTCTTCTCAGCCTCTTCCCGCTCACGCTTCTCAAGCTCAGCGATTTCTTCCTGCTCAGCTTCCATGAAGGGTTTCGGGTTCTTCTTCCCGAAAAGCTGCACGAGCCAGATGCCGGCCTGATACAGGATCACGAGCGGCAGAGCGAGCAGCGTCTGCGAGAGCACATCCGGCGGCGTGAAGATAGCCGCGATCACGAACGCGCCCACGATGATGTAGGGACGGGCCTTCTTCAGCGCCTCAAGCGACGCGATACCCACGTGGTTCAGCACCATGACGACGATTGGCACTTCGAATGTGAGGCCGAAGGCGAAGAACATCGTGATCACAAAGCTGAAGTACGAATCGATATCCGGCGCGAAGTTGACGGACTCAGGCGAGAACTGCGCGATGAACCGGAAGACAAACCGGAACACGACGAAGTAGCAGTACATCACGCCGACGAAGAACATCGCGACCGAGGACACGAGCACCGGCAGCACGAGTTTCTTCTCCTGCCGGTAAAGCGCGGGCGCCACATAGGCCCAGGCCTGATAGAGCACCACAGGGAGCGCGATCAGGAATGAGACAAAGAGCGTCACCTTCAGCGGCACGAGGAACGGCGCCACGACGCCGGTTGACAGCAGCTTCGTTCCCGCCGGAAGCGCCACCATCAGCGGATGGGAAAGCGCGTCGAACAGCTGCTTCATGAAGGGGGAGAGGACGAGGAACACGATCACGATCGCAAGGATCGCTTTCACCATTCTGTTCCTCAGTTCGATCAGGTGCTCGACCAGAGGCTTTTCGTTCCTCGGATCATCCGGCGCCTCGATCGGCAAATTTTTATCAGAATTCTCGCTCATGGGGGAACCTGGCTAGCGGTAAATGCGGGGACGGTTGACGCGGGCCCGGGGTGCGTACTTCCGGTTGTTGCCGACGAACTGGTGGCGTTCAAGCTGCAGACGCTGCTGCATCTTCTCCACCTCTTCGGCGAGTTCATCAACCGAAGGACCGGCGATATACCGCTTGTCGAAAATCTTGGTGTTGGAGCTGGAGCCCGAGTCGTCCCAGGCAAAGTCGCTGCTGTCGAACTCGGTGCCGCTGTACTGCTCGGCTCCCGCGCCGGTGCTTTCACCAACCGCGGTGGTCGGTGTGCCGGCAGACGGCGTGTCGTTGAACGAATCAATCCCCGTGGCTACCTTCGGTTTATCAGCCTCGTAGGCCTTCTCGGCGTCATTCAGATTCTTCTGAGCTTCGCCCGCCACGGAATTGACATCCTTCTCAATTCCGAGCGCGGCCGAGCGGACCGACTCATTCAGATCCTCAGCGATATGCTGGGCATCGTCCTTGATTTTCTTCAGTTCGGCAAGCTCCGACTCGCGGTTGATATCGTCCTTCATCTGCTGGACGAACCGCTGGGCCTTTCCGATCCACTGACCGGCCGTCTTGGCGACGACAGGGAGCCTTTCCGGACCGAGTACCACCAGTCCGACAATGCCACAGACTACGAGTTCACTGAAACCGAAATCAAACATAAATGCCTAACCAGTCGCTGGCAAAAGTGGAATAACCCCCGGTCCAGTGTGGGCCGGGGGAGCATGTCTGAGAGACTCAGAAGAATCAGGCCTGCTTCTTTTCTTCAGGAGCCTTTTCTTCCTTAGCGGCAGCGGGCTTCGCGGCGTCGGAAGCGACAGCAGCCTTGGCGTCAGCAGCCGGCTTCTTGTCGTCGGTGGCATCGCTCATGCCTTCCTTGAAACCCTTGATGGCGCCGCCGAGATCCTTGCCCATGTTCTTGAGCTTGCCGGTACCGAAAACGAGGACAACGATGGCGAGAACAATCAGCCAGTGCCAAATAGAGAGAGAACCCATGATTATTAGCTCCTACGCTTCCAAGGCTGAGGTCCACCCAGCACATGAATATGCAAATGAGGTACTTCCTGACCGCCGTCGCGGCCTGTGTTGATTACGATGCGAAAACCATTGCCGCAACCCTGCTCGAGAGCAAGCTTCTTGGCAAGAACTAGCATTTTACCCAAAAGTTGACCGTCTTCGGGAGAAACTTCAGCGAGAGACGTAATGTGGCGCTTGGGAATGATAAGGAAATGCACAGGCGCGGCAGGATTAATGTCGTGGAAGGCAAAAACTTCCTCATCCTCATAGATCTTCTTGCTGGGGATTTCCCCGCGGGAGATCTTGCAAAACAGGCAGTCATCATTCTGCATAAAACATCCTCCAAGGTTGGATTTTAGTCTTTCGGGGCCTGGGTCTTGCGGTTCGCCTTCTCGACGAGACCGGAAACGCCCTCACGCCGCGCGAGTTCCCGCACGACATCCTCAGGGCGCAGCCCGTAGCAGGAAAGCACCACCATCGAGTGGAACCAGAGGTCAGCCACCTCGTAGACGAGATGCTCTTTCGCCTTCTTGCCGTCCGCGACGTCCTTCGCCGCCATGACGACTTCAGTCGCCTCCTCCCCCACCTTCTTCAGCATGCCGTCGGGAGCCTTCGAGAAGAGCTGCGCGACGTAGCTCTTCGCCGGGTCTGCCCCGTGGCGCGAATCAATGGTATCGGCAATCTCTTCGAGAATGCCTGTGCAGTTTTTTTCTTCCATACGATTCTCTTCTTTTCAGTGATGACCGTACATCGCGTTCGGATCGCGGAGGACCGGAGCGTTTTCCTTCCAGACGCCGTTTTCATCAAGCGTCCGGTAGAAGCAGCTCTGATGCCCGGTGTGGCACGCGGCGCCGCCAAGCTGCCGGACTTCGTAAATCACGGAATCTCCGTCGCAGTCAAGCTGCACCGAGAGCAGCTCCTGAACGTTGCCGCTCTCCTCGCCCTTCCGCCAGAGGCGGTTCCGGGAACGTGAGAAATACACCCCGCGGCGGGTCTTCACCGCTTCGAGCAGCGCCTCGCGGTCTGCCCAGGCGAGCATCAGCACGCGCCCGCTCTCCGAATCCTGTGCCACCACGGGCACGAGCCCGCGGCTGTCAAACTTTACTTCTTCAATCCAGGCGTCCGTCATGCCGCAGCCTCCGCGCCGAGCCTCATGCAGATTCCCTGAGCCGCCATGAAGCGCTTCGCCTCTTCAATCGTGTACTCACCGAAGTGGAAAATCGACGCGGCAAGCACCGCGTCCGCGTGCCCCTTCAGCACAGCGTCCGCGAGATGCTGCAGGTTCCCGGCGCCGCCCGAGGCGATCACCGGAATATTCACGGCGTCGCTCACCGCGCGCGTGAGTTCCAGATCGAAACCTTCCTTCGTTCCGTCCGCGTTCATGCTGGTAAGAAGAATCTCACCGGCACCGAGCCGCTCCACCTCTTTTGCCCACTCGACCGCGTCACGCCCCGTGGGTTTCCGGCCGCCGTGCGTGAACACTTCCCAGCCTTCGCCCGACACGTTCTTTCTCGCGTCGATCGCGGCCACGATGCACTGGCTGCCGTAGAGCGCCGCTGAGTCTCCGATCAGATCAGGATTCAGCACGCCCGCCGTGTTGATGGACACCTTGTCGGCGCCCGAATTCAGCAGCCGGCGGATATCCGACACCTGACGCACGCCGCCGCCCACCGTGAGCGGAATGAACACCTGAGAGGCCACCGCTTCAATCACCGAAAGGATGATGTCGCGGTTATCGGAACTCGCCGTGATGTCGAGGAACGTCAGCTCATCCGCCCCTTCGCGGTCGTAGCGCCGGGCAATTTCCACCGGATCCCCGGCATCCCGGAGATCAACGAAATTCGTGCCCTTCACCACGCGTCCGGCAGTGACGTCAAGGCAGGGGATGATCCGCTTAGCTAGCATGAAAAACCTCTTATCAAAAGGATTGGCGCTTTTCTTAAAGCTCGTCGTCGTCCCGGATCGGGCCGCCGCCGGTGACGTACTCAAACGCCTCGCGGAAGTCGAGCGTGCCTTCGTAAAGCGCCTTGCCAAGGATGACGCCTGAGACGCCGTCAGACTCCACCTGCATGAGGGAAACGATGTCATCGATATTCTTCACGCCGCCCGAAGCGATTACCGGAATCGGTGTCGCCTGCGCGAGGCGGCTCGTCGCTTCGACATTCACGCCGCAGAGCATGCCGTCGCGGGAAATATCCGTGTAGAGGAACGCCGCCGGGTCATGCGCCGCGAACTTCTTCGCGATATCGAGCACGTCGATCCGGGAGGTCTTCTCCCAGCCGTCCGTCGCGATCTTGCCGTTCCGGGCGTCGAGCGACACGATGATCGCGCCGGGGAACGCGTCGCAGGCGTTCGCGAGGAACCCCGGCTGCTTGATCGCGGCCGTGCCGATCACCGCGTAGGCGAGACCCGCGTCCATGTAGGACTCAATCGTATCGAGATCGCGGAGTCCGCCTCCGAGGTCAATCTCCATCACGCCGCTGAAGTCACGGATGATGTCGGCGATCACACCGTGATTCACCGAGCGGCCGCGACGGGCACCGTCAAGATCCACCACGTGGAGACGGCGCGCACCGAGCTCTGCCCAGTGCCGGGCCATGTCCCGGGGGTCTTTGGAGTAGACCGTAATGTTCTTATCGAGATCCCCCTGGACCAGACGCACGCAGGCGCCGTCCTTGATGTCAATGGCAGGGATGAGATCAAGCATCTTGTGAACCTCTTGGAATCAGTCTTGATGAATGAGATTGAGTGTAGGAATCAGGGATTCCAGTGGATAAAGTTCGCATAGAGCTTCAGGCCGTCGGCCGCGCTCTTTTCCGGATGAAACTGCGTTGCGAAAATATTGTCCCGGGCAACTGCGCTGGTGTAGGGAAGCCCATAGCTCGTCATGCCGGCAACGATGCTCATGTCTTCAGGCGCCGCGAAGTAGCTGTGCACGAGGTAGAACCAGGCGCCGTTTTCGACACCGGCCCAGACCGGGTGCTTCTGCGTCTGATACACCCGGTTCCAGCCCATTTCGGGGACCTTCAGCCGGGAGCCGTCAGCAGTGCGCATGGCGCTTGCGGGGAACCGGATCACGCGGCCGCGGAAGAAACCGAAGCCCTTCGCGTCCCCTTCCTCGCTTTCCTCAAAAAGCATCTGCAGGCCAATACAGACCGCGAAAACGGGCTTATTCACGAGCGCGTCGCGCACCACGTCCGCGAGCCCCGAGCCGAGCAGATGGTGCATGCAGTCCGCCATGGCGCCCTGGCCCGGCAGCACAATGCGGTCAGCCGCCCGGACAGCCGCCGGGTCAGAAGAAACGACAACTGAGGCGTCGCTTCCCGCGACCGCCTCGAGCGCCTTGGAAACGGAGCGGAGATTCCCGCTGCCGTAGTCAACGACGACGACCTTCTTCATAACGTTCCTTTCGTAGACGGAATCACGCCCGACATGAGCGGATCAGGCTCAAGCGCCATGCGGAGCGCGCGTCCGAAGGCCTTGAAGATCGTCTCGGCCTGATGGTGGGCATTGATGCCGCGCAGGTTATCAACGTGAAGCGTGACCTGCGCGTGGTTCACGAAGCCCTGGAAGAATTCACGGATGAGCTGCGTATCGAGCTCTCCGATCATCGGAGCCGTGAACGGGGCTTCAAACACCAGCCCGGGCCGGCCCGAGAGATCAATCACGACGCGTGACAGCGCCTCATCAAGCGGCACATAGGCAAAGCCGTAGCGGCGGATGCCGCGCTTGTCGCCGAGCGCCTTCAGAAGCGCCTCGCCAAGCGTAATGCCGATATCCTCGACCGTATGATGCCCGTCGACCTGCAGATCGCCCTTCGCGCTGATGGTGAGGTCCACCAGCCCGTGGCGGGCGATCTGATCGAGCATGTGATCAAGAAACCCGATTCCCGTATCAATCTCGGAGCGGCCTGTGCCGTCGAGATTGATGCGGACGTCAATCGCGGTCTCCTGCGTCTTGCGGCTCACTTCCGCGGTCCGTAGTGACTGCATAAGCGCCACCTCCTGGCGGTTATTTCAGACGTTCAGAAGTTACTTCTTCAGCCGATAATCGGCGCTGGTCGCGTGAGCGATCAGGTGTTCGCCGCGGGCAAGCACATCAGCGACCGGGGCAAGCGCCTGAGCGCCGGCTTCGGACACGTGGATGATGCTCGTGCGCTTCAGGAAGTCATAGACACCGAGCGGCGAGGAGAAGCGGGCCGTGCGGGAGGTCGGAAGCACGTGGTTCGGACCGGCGCAGTAGTCGCCGAGCGCCTCAACAGACCAGCGGCCCATGAAGATCGCGCCGGCGTGGCGAAGATGATCCACCCACTGCTCGGGGTTCTCGGTCGAGATCTCAAGATGCTCAGGCGAAATCGTATCGGCCACCTTGCAGGCCTCGAGCAGATCGCGCGTCACGATGATGGCGCCGCGGTTCGCGAGGCTCTTCTCGATGATCGCCTTGCGGGGCATCGTCGGAAGGAGCTTTTCGATCGACTTCTGGACTTCAGCAGCAAAGGCCGCGTCAGGCGTCAGCAGAATTGCCTGCGCAAGCTCATCATGCTCAGCCTGCGAGAAGAGGTCCATCGCGATCCAGTCAGCCGGCGTCTTGCCGTCGCAGATCACGAGAATTTCGGAGGGGCCGGCAATCATATCAATGCCGACGCGGCCGAAGACGTAGCGCTTCGCGGCTGCCACATAGGCGTTGCCCGGGCCGACGATCTTATCAACCGGATCCAGGGTCTTCGTGCCATAGGCGAGAGCTGCAACCGCCTGAGCGCCGCCGATCGTGAAGGCGCGGGAGACACCCGCAAGAGCCGCCGCCGCGAGCACGAGCTGGTTACGCTCGCCGCCCGGGGTCGGAAACACCATTTCGATCCGCGGAACACCCGCCACGTGGGCCGGCATCGCGTTCATCAGCACGGAGGACGGATAAGCGGCCTTGCCGCCCGGCACATAGAGACCGACCGAGTCAATCGCCGTGATGCGCTGGCCGAGCACGCTGCCATAGGAGTCCGTGATGGTCCAGCCCTTCTCAAGCTGGTGCTCGTGGAACTCGCGGATACGCTTCGCCGCGGTCTCAAGCGCCTGCTTCTGGTCCGCGGGCAGCGTTTCAAGAGCCTGCAGCATCTCTTCACGCGTGACGATGGCGTCTTCCATCGTCTTCAGATTCAGATGATCGAAGCGGTTCGTGTATTCAATCACGGCTTCATCACCGCGGGCCGCGACGTCCTGCACGATCGCTTCCGCACGGCGCGTGATTTCCGGGTCAACCGAAGCGTCCCGGGCCACGAGCTTCTCAAACTGAGGCTCAAAATCCTGATCAAGGGTGGATAACTGTTTAATCATTTTTATTGCTTGCCTTTCTGATGTTCTCGATAATCGGGCTCAGCTCAACACGCTTAAGCCCCATTGAAATCTGATTGACAATCAGGCGCGAGCTGATCGGGGCGATCTGCCGCACTTCTCTCATATTATTCGCTTTCAGGGTGGCGCCTGTAGCCACGATGTCAACAATCGCGTCGGCCAGTCCCGCGATCGGCGCGAGCTCCATCGATCCATAGAGCTTGATCAGATCGACATGCACGCCCTGCTGCGCGAAATAATCTCTTGCCCACTTCATGAACTTCGTGGCAATGCGGATGCGTCCGCCGCGTCTCACGAGTCCGTCGTAGTCGAGGCCGTTCGGCGCCGCGACGCTCATCCGGCACTTTGCGATCTGCAGATCCACCGGAATAAAAAGGCCGTTGCCGCCGTGCTCATACAGCGTATCCCAGCCGCAGACACCGATGTCAGCGGCCCCGTACTGCACGTAGGTCGGAACATCGGTCGCGCGGATCACGACAATGCGAAGATCATCGCGGTTCGTCGCAATCATGAGCTTGCGGCTCTTTTCGGGATCCTCAACCGGGTAAATTCCAGCCGCGGCGAGGAAGGGAAGCGTTTCCTGATAAATCCGCCCTTTGGCGAGGGCCATGGTGATCATTCTGAGAATCTCCGGATATCCGCGCCGAGAGCCTGAAGCTTCAGCTCCATGCGGTCGTAGCCGCGGTCAAGGTGATAAATACGGTCGACAATTGATTCGCCTTCAGCGGCAAGCGCGGCGATCACAAGCGACGCTGAGGCCCGGAGGTCAGTCGCCATGAGGCGTGCACCCTGCAGCTGCTCCACGCCGCGCACCACCGCGGTGTGCCCTTCCACCTGGATATCGGCACCCAGTCTCTGGAGCTCAGGCACATGCATGAAGCGGTTTTCAAAGATCGTCTCGGTAATCTGAGCCGTGCCGTCCGCCACGCAGTCAAGCGCCATGATCTGGGCCTGCATGTCGGTGGGGAATCCAGGATGCGGCTCAGTGCGGATCGACACCGATTTCGGACGGCCGTTCATCGTCACGTGGATCCAGTCCGGGCCCGTTTCGATCTCGGCCCCCGCCTCGCGGATCTTGTCGATCACAACGGAAAGCGTGTCAGGAGCGACATTGGTGAGCGTCACATCACCCTTCGTCGCGGCAGCTGCCGCCATGAAGGTGCCCGCCTCAATACGGTCCGGAATCACCGAGTGCTCGGCGCCGTGAAGCGAGTCGCAGCCATCAATCACAATGGTCGACGTGCCGTCGCCCTCAATCTTCGCCCCCATCGCGCGCAGGCAGTTCGCGAGATCCACCACTTCAGGCTCACGCGCGGCGTTTTCAATCACCGTGCGGCCTTCAGCGAGGACTGCCGCCATCATGATGTTTTCGGTTCCGGTGACCGTCACCATATCGGTCACGATCTTCGTTCCCTGCAGCCGGCCGCTCTTCAGATCCACGAACCCGTGATCAATCTGCACATCCGCTCCCATCTTGAGAAGCGCCTGAATGTGCTGATCGACCGGACGGGCACCGATCGTGCAGCCGCCGGGGAGCGACACCCGGGCGGCACCGAACCGCGTAGCGAGCGGGCAGAGCACGAGGATCGACGCCCGCATGGTCTTCACGAGCTCATAAGGGGCGACGGTGCTCGTCACGTTCGCGGCACACAGCCGGACGGTTTCCCCTTCCTGATGGCAGGTAACGCCCATGCCTTCAAGCAGGCTCAGCATCGTCTTCACGTCCGCGAGATGCGGCACGTTATGCAGCACCAGCTCGTCCGCTGTAAGCAGGCTTGCGGCCAAGATGGGAAGTACTGCGTTTTTGGCTCCGGAGATCCTGACAGATCCGGAGAGGCGATTGCCGCCGATAATCCTGAGCTTTTCCATAGAAAAAAATTTGACCAGCTGAAAAATAAAAAACGGAAACCGCCCTTATAGCTTGGGGCAGTTTCCGTAAATCATAACCCGGGACGGACCTTGGCCGGGATCAAGCGGGATCCCGTGTGCTGCCGGGAGCGTCCGATCCCAGAATATCCGTGACACCGTACAGCAGACAGAGATCGCGGAGGCCGGAGGGAATATTGCGGATCTCAAAGGCGACATGGCCTTTTTCGCAGAGCCGTTTCCATCGCAGCAGCGCTGCGACGGCAGAGGAATCCGCGTGGGAAATCCCCGCAAAATCAAAGACCCCGTCACCTTCCGACACGGCCTTCGCTCCGAGGTTCATGACCTCGGGCGCATTACTCATCGTGATCTCAGAGCCTGGAATCTTCATTTCCGCCTCTTACTTCTTCGCCTTCTGATTGAGGGACGAAGTCTTGTCGTTCATGGAACGGATCAGAGCGGGGATGCCGCCGTTCGCAAGAACGCTCGCGAACTGGGAGTGATAGTTCTGCACCATCCAGACGCCGCCGACATTCACGTCAATGATCTTCCAGGTGTTGCCTTCGCGCTGCATGCGGTACTCGACCGAAACCGGCTTATCGGATTTCGAGACCATGCGGGTCTGAATGATCGGCGTGGAGGAGGCAGCGGCGCGGCTCGGCACGAGCTCAGCCTTGTAGTCCTTCACGGAGCTGAAAGCGCCCGAGTACACGCGCGTAAGCAGGCTGCGGAATCCATCCTGCAGCTGCTGACGCTGGGACGCGGTGGCCTGACGCCACTGGGGCCCGACAGCCGTGCGGGTCATCTTCGCGAAGTCGACAACCGGCATGATGCGGTTATTCACGAAGGTGTGAACCCGAGTCGGATCAGCCTTCACGAGCGCCGGATCCTTGCGGATGTCATTCAGCGTGTCGTTCATCAGCTCAACGATCCAGGCGGACGGATCCTTGTCAGTCGCGGACGCGGCAAACGCAGCGGGCGACAGCACAGCGGCAGCGCCGAGCGCGGCGCCGGCAATAAAACTACGACGGGTCAGCATTTTTAATTCTTTTCCTTATACAAAAATCAGTCAGTTCTGCTTTGCCGCGGGAGCGGGAGCGGGGGCCGCTGCGGCAGGAGCAGGTTCGGCAGCCGCCGCCTGAGGTTTCGCGGAAGCCGCGGGTTCATCAGGCGCCGGGCTGTCACCCGGATCCTCGAGGAACGTATTATCAGGCGGGACGCCGTCGTTCACGAGCGTCGCGCGGTACTGGAGGTAACCGTTCCGCATCTGGGCGTACGGGTCAATCGCGGAGTCAATCGCCTCATCGAGATCGAGGAGCCTTGTCCTCGTGTCGAGCATATCGACGCCCCAGATCGTCCAGCCGATCCAGTCCGGATCGATCCAGCTCTGGATCGACGTTACATAGTTGCCTCCGAGACCCACCGTATCGCGGACCGTGGAGGGGCCGAGGAGCGGCAGCACGAGGTACGGGCCGTTCCCGACCCCCCAGGTGCCGAGCGTCTGGCCGAAGTCCTCATAGTGAGGCGTGAGGTCTCCCATGCTCGCGACATCAAAGCAGCCGAAGACGCCGAACGTCGAATTCACAATAAAGCGCATGAAGGACACGAAGGCGCCATTCCCCTTCCCCTGAAGCACGTTATTCACGGCGTTCCGGGGTTCGGTGAGATTATCCATCATGTTGCTCACACAGGTGCGCACGGGCTTCGGTGTCACCGCCTTGTAGCCCTTCGCCACCGGGCGGAACACATAGTGGTCCACCGTGGTGTTGAAGGCGTACGTCTGACGGTTCATCGTTTCCCACGGGTCCGCTTTGTTTTCACCCGAATTCGGCGGAACGCTTGCGCATCCCGCGAGCATCGCCGCGGCAAGCGATGCAATCAGTGCTGTTCTCTTCATCGTTCGCATCTTATTCCGCCTTTTCCGGTGCCGTTCCTCTCTTTTCAGCCGTATTGAAAAGGAACTGGCTCACCAGATTCTCAAGCACTATGGCGGACTGCGTCTGTTCGATGCGGCCGCCGTTCTTCAGGTTGGCGTCATCGCTGCCCGCCTCAAGCCCAATATACTTTTCGCCGAGCAGCCCCGCGGTCAGGATGCGGGCCTGGCTATCAGCCGGGAACTGGTACTGGCTGTAAATATCCAGTGTCACCACGGCCTGGAAGGTCTTCGGGTCGAGCTCGATCGACTTCACACGTCCCACGGTGACACCCGCGCTGCTCACCGCGGCCCGGGGCTTCAGGCCGCCGGCGTTCGCGAAGACCGCGGTGACTTCATAGGTCTTCTGCCCGATATTCAGCGACAGCATGTTGCCGGCCTTCAGTGCCATAAAGAGAAGCGCGATCACTCCGAGGATCACGAATAAGCCGACGAGAAAATCCGTTTTTTTCTGTTCCATTTTTTTATACCGTTTCTCTTTATGAAGCGAACATCATCGCCGTCATAATGAAATCAAATGCGAGGATGAGGAGCGAGGAAACAACCACCGTACGGGTAGTCGCCCGCGAGACTCCCTCCGGCGTGGCGCGCGAGGTGTAGCCCTGGAAGAGCGCCACCAGACCCACGATCATGCCGAAAACAATGCTCTTGATAACGCCGTTGCCGATATCGGAGAAGACATCGACCGAGGCCTGCATGTGAGACCAGTACGCGCCGCTGTCAGACCCGATCAGCCACACGCCGACCACGTAGCCGCCGATAATGCCGACCGCGTTGAAGATCATCGTGAGGATCGGAAGCGAAATCATCGTGGCGGTGAACCGCGGCGCGATCACGCGCTGCATCGGGTCAACGCCCATCATCTCCATGGCGGAAAGCTGCTCACCGGACCGCATGAGACCGATCTCCGCGGTGAGCGACGTGCCGGCACGCCCGGCAAAAAGAAGCGCCGTCACCACGGGACCGAGCTCGCGGATCAGCGCGAGCGCGACGAGAACACCGAGCGCCTCTTCGCTCCCGTAGGTA
Source organism: Dakarella massiliensis (assembly GCF_001182045.1). Taxonomy (GTDB): domain Bacteria; phylum Pseudomonadota; class Gammaproteobacteria; order Burkholderiales; family Burkholderiaceae_F; genus Mesosutterella; species Mesosutterella massiliensis. The sequence goes on from NZ_CVTY01000005.1 coordinate 31,119, forward strand.
ACGAGAATGTCATAGCCCTGCAGCCCCAGCACCGCGCCGATGAAGAAACCCGACACCGCGATAATGAGCAGCGAGTGGTTCCCGAGGAACATCATCTGCTGCACGACAATCGAGAAACGCTTCAGGCTCGCTGGGAACTTCCGGATCACCTGCCATGAGAAGTGCCCGAAGCGCCCCGTGTAGACAATCTGATTCAGGACCCAGGCGCCCACCGCGCTGATCTGCTCTGTCAGCCAAGTCATCGCGACACCCCCAGATCTTCAGCAAGGGGCGGCGCCGGATAGTGGAACGCCACCGGACCGTCAGGCAGGCCGCCGAGGAACTGACGGACATACGGATCGTCCGACTTCATCAGTTCATCAGGCGTCCCCTGGGCCGCAACCTTCTTATTGGAAATCATATAAACATAGTCAGCGATCTCAAACGTGGTCTTCACGTCATGCGTCACAACGACACTCGTCGCGTGAAGAGCCGAGTTGAGATTCTTGATCAGCCTTGCCGTGACCCCCGTTGAAATCGGGTCAAGACCGGTAAAAGGCTCGTCATAAAGGAGCAGCTCCGGGTCAAGCGCGATCGTGCGGGCGAGCGCCACGCGGCGCGCCATGCCGCCCGACACCTCGGACGGCATCAGGTGAGCCGCGCCACGGAGTCCGACCGTATTGAGTTTGAGGAGCACGAGGTCACGGATCGCTTCTTCGTCGAGCGACGTCTGCTCACGCATCGGAAACGCCACGTTCTCGAACACCGAAAGATCCGTGAAGAGCGCTCCGAACTGAAAGAGCATACCCATGCGGCGGCGAAGCCCGAAGAGCTTCTCCCGGCTCAGCGCGTGGACATCTTCGCCCGCCATATAAATATGACCGCTCCAGGGCTTCAGGAGTCCGCCGATCAGCTTCAGGATCGTGGTTTTGCCCATGCCTGAACCGCCCATCACCGCAACGACCTGCCCCTTTCCGAAGGAAAGCGACACATCGTCCAGGATCACGCGGGATCCGAACCCGAAGGTCATATGATCAATTTTGAGAAATTCTTGCATCAGCCTTCTGTCCAGCGGCTGAGGGCCGCCCGAACCTTATTATTGTTTCTGCCTGAACGATCGTTCAGGTATAGCTTGAGAGGATTATCGCACAGAAAAGCAGGCTTCTCAGGACTGTAAATGCCGGATTTGGGGGTCTTTAATTCCCGGAATGCTCCGACAGGCTCACGGGGAGCCATCTCACAGGACGGGCAAGACCGAGCGCCTTCAGTTCCGGGGAATCGGCCGGTACGACCGGGAAGTCATTGATGAGGTTATCGGGCGGCATCACGGCGCGCTTCGTTTTGAAGTCGATATGCGCCCACTCGGTCGCGGCGCGCGTGAGCACGGTGCGGCCTCGGACCACCGCGTAACGGCGGAGGCAGATCGGACCCGCTGTTTCCTGAAGCCAGGTGTAAACCGAGAGATGATCCCCGAGAAGCGCCGGGCGGAGGTATTCAATCCAGTGCTCGCGCGCGACCCACACATGCTGCTCCGCCATATAGCGTTCCTGCGGCCAGCCAAGCGCCGCGGAGTGTTCGATCGCCACTTCTTCCATCCACCGCAGATACTCGCGGTTATTCACGTGGCCGAGGATATCGATCGAGGCCTCCGTGACCACGATCTTCTTCTCATAAATTGCGATTGCCATTTCTCTAGATTCCTTCCCGCCGCGGCCGGCCCCGGCCCCGCGCGGCTCTTTTTCTTCCTTCACTCACCGGAAGCGAGTCAACGAACGGCGCTGAACCGATCGGCCAGCCGCGTCTTGTCTTCCACTCCGCCTCCTCGCCGAACGGCAGAAGGGACTCCATATTAAAGAGCTCCCGGTAAACCCTGCACGCAGCTCGCCTTGCGGTTCGGGGCTCTCCTGCCGTGTCCGGCTCGGTAAGAAACGGATCCGTTCTGAATCCCGCGTGATGCGCGTAGCTGGACCAGACGTACTGCTCAGGCTCCTTCACGTACCCCTCTCTCACAGGCAGCCCCTCCATATACAGAGTGAGCCTCTGAAGCGACGCCGGCTCCAGCACCGACGAGTGAAACCGTCCGCTCCAGACCGATCCCGTATGCGAGTGCACCCGGTTATACCAGACCGCATAGCGGCGGGATAACCACCGCATAAAGGTGCTGAGAGAGGACACTGACCGCGGTGACGCAATCAGCCGGACACTTTCCGGCAGGAGCAGGTAGGCGTACAGCGCCACACCGGACTCCCGGGCACAGCGCTGCAGACACTCAATATAGAAGAGACAGTCGTCATCACTCCGGAAGACCGGCACCCCGGCCCCGCACTGCAGGATATGGTGCGGGAGCCCCGGAATCGTGAGCCTCGCGAGCCTTGCCATAGCGGCTCCCGGTCAGGGAATGTAACCGCCCTGAAGGAGCGTCTCGCGGAGGATCGCGTCCGGCACCTCCTGAATGGCGCTTTCGCCGATTCGCTTCAGCACGATAAAGCGGATATGACCTCCGAAGCTCTTTTTGTCGCCCTGCATCGACTGGATGGCGGCTTCAAGCGGCAGCCCCGGGATCCGGACCGGGAGACCGGCCGCCGAGACGACAGACTCAATCCGCGAGACATCGGCGTCTGTCAGGTAGCCGAGGCGGCGCGAGAGATCCGAGGCAAGCACAAGACCGCAGCCGACCGCTTCGCCGTGCAGCCACGTACCGAACCCCGCGAGCTTCTCAATCGCGTGCCCGAAGGTGTGCCCAAGGTTCAGCGTCGCGCGGATCCCTTCCTCCGTTTCGTCCCGGGCGACGACGGAGGCTTTCAGGCGGCAGGAGCCTGCGATCACGGACGCAAGCGCCTCGTGGTCAAGCGAGCGGAGATCCTTCATCCGGCGCTCCACCTCATCAAAGTAAGCGGCGTCCCCGAGAAGCCCATGCTTCACGATTTCGCCGAGCCCGGCCGAAATCTCGCGCGCGGGAAGCGTCTGCAGCGTTTCCGTATCCGCGAAAACCGCGGAGGGCTGATGGAAGCAGCCGATCAGGTTTTTGCCGGCCGGGAGATTGACACCGGTCTTTCCGCCCACCGAACTGTCCACCTGGGCGAGAAGCGTTGTCGGCACCTGCACGAATCGGATCCCGCGCATCCAGATCGACGCGGCGAACCCGGAAATGTCTCCGACCACCCCGCCGCCAAGCGCGATGATGAGAGACTTGCGGTCGGCTCCCGCGGCCACCAGACCGTCGAGCACCTGCTGCACGGCGGCAAACGTCTTATAGCTCTCGCCATCCGGAAGCACGACACTCGACACCAGGGCGGCGCTCCGGCAGGAAGTTTCGACCGCGGCAAGGTATAGCGGCGCTACCGTGGTATTCGTCACGATCACGATCCGGGTGGGGCGGAGAGTCTTCACCCGCTCACCGATCGTCGCGAGAAGCCCCGGACCGATCTCAATCGGATAGCTCCGGCTTCCAAGTTCGACTGTTATTTCAACCATCAGCTGCTCCCTATGGATTCTTAGCGGCATCCTCGATCAGCTTCTTCAGCTTGGGATGCTTCAGTATTTTGGCGACGAGAGAACCGGATGAGGCGCCGGAACTCCGGAAACTGATATCGGCGGTGGCGCAGTAAATCGGGGAACGGATTTCGAGAAGCGACTCAATCCGGGCGCGCTTATCGTCCGCCATCAGATTCGGGCGCGTGGCGTCCCCCTGCGTGCGGGCGAGGACATCGTCAGGCGACACCCGGAGATAAATCACAAGACCGCTCTGAGAGAGGATCCGCTGATTTTCGGGCGAGAGCGCCGCGCCCCCGCCTGTCGCGATCACCGTCCGACGGCATCCGGCGAGACGTTTCAGGAGGTCAGTCTCCATCGCGCGGAACGCGGGCTCCCCCTCTGAACTGAAGATCTCTGAGATCCGCTTCCCCTGCTCACGCTCGATCTCCCGGTCCATATCAATGAAGTCCCAGCCGATCCGCTGCGCGAGCGTCCGCCCCACTGTGGTCTTTCCGGCTCCCATCATGCCGATCATGTAGATCACCTGCTTCATGCCGCCCGCCTTCTCCCCGGTCACGGATATTTTTGCAACGTTCATGATTTCTCACACCTTGGTAAATACCTGACAGTGGGAGAAACTTTTTCCCTCTTATAATGAAGCTTCCCATGGTTCCTTTGCAAACCGGATGCGATAAAACGCCTGATTGCGTGATATCCCGGCCGGCATTTCTGCTTCCGTGAATAATCTGGACAACACACCAAAGAAGAAGCGCAGTCTGTCCCGCACCCTCGTATGGCTCGGCGGGATGATCACGGCCTGTGTCGCCTGCGGCCTGCTCCTTTTCACTTTCCTCTTCGCCATTGTCTACGCGCAGCTGCCTGACATGACGTCTCTCCGTACCTATCAGCCGAAGCTGCCGCTGAAGATCTGGTCAGCGGACGGTCAGCTGCTCGCGGAGTACGGCGAGGAGCGCCGGGACTATGTCCCGATTCAGGAGCTCCCGCGCCAGGTGAAGCTCGCCATCCTCGCGGCTGAAGACTCTGACTTCTATGAGCACTCGGGCGTTGATCTCTCCGGCATCGGCCGCGCGCTCATCACGAACATCATCACCGGACGCAAGGGCCAGGGCGGTTCCACGATCACCATGCAGGTGGCGCGTAACTGCTTCCTGTCGTCCGAGAAGAGCTACATGCGTAAGCTTTACGAAATCGCGATCGCGACGAAGCTTGAGCATGAACTCACCAAGGATCAGATTCTCGAAATCTACGTGAACCAGATCTACCTCGGTCAGCGCGCTTACGGTTTCGGCTCTGCCTCGCAGACCTACTTCGGCAAGCCCCTGAAGGACCTCTCGGTCGGTGAGGCCGCGACGCTCGCGGGCCTTCCGGTCGCGCCTTCCGCTTATAACCCGGTTGTGAATAACCGCCGCGCTACCATGCGCCGCAATTACGTTCTCGGCCGCATGGCTACCCTCGGCTTCATCAGCGAGCAGACGAGCCAGCAGGAACAGGCGAAACCCGTTTACGTGAAGGACGCGATCGCGGAAGCGATCGCCGGCCGCCACTCTGTGCAGCTCCACGCCGAGTACGCGACGGAACTCGCGCGCCAGCTGGTTTACGACATCTTCAAGGATGACGCCTACACGCGCGGTCTCAACGTCTACCTCACGATCAATTCGAATGATCAGAAGGCCGCTTATAACGCGGTCCGTGCGAACAGCATTGCTTTTGACCGCGCCCGCGGTTACCGCGGCGCTGAGGCCCAGATGACGCTGCCCGCTAACCCCGCGGATCAGGAAAAGGCCGTGAAGGAAGCGCTCCGCAAGGTGATTTCGAGCCCGAACCTGCTCCCGGCGGTGGTGCTCAGCACTTCGCCGCAGATCAAGGCGGTTTTCGCCTCCGGCAAAACGATCACGCTGGACCGCGCGTCGAACTCTTTCGGCGCCGCCTATCTGAAGTCAAGCGCTCCGGAAGCGCTCCGGATCCGTCCGGGCGCGGTGATCCGCGTGAGCCACACGAACAGCGGCTGGACGCTCGGCCAGGTGCCGCAGGTTCAGACCGGCTTCATGGCAACCGACTTCCGGAACGGCGCGACACGCGCTCTTGTCGGCGGCTTCGACTACGACCTCAACATGTTCAACCACGTGACGCAGGCCTGGCGTCAGCCGGGTTCGAGCTTCAAGCCGTTTGTTTACTCGGCTTCCCTCGAGAAGGGCTTCACGCCGAACACGATTCTGCAGGACACGCCGTTCACGGTGGACGCCCGTCAGGCGGGCGGCACAGCCTGGTCGCCGAAGAACTACAACGGCCGGTTCGAGGGCCCGATGCCCCTTCACACCGCGCTTGAGAAGTCGGAAAACATCCCGGTGGTCCGTGTGATGGACGCGATCGGCCCGAAGTACGCGCAGGAATTCATCACTCGCTTCGGCTTCCCCGCCTCGCGCCACAGCCCGACCCTCTCCACCGCGCTCGGTTCCGGCACGGTGACGATCTGGCAGATGTGCGAAGCCTACTCAATCTTCGCGAACGGCGGCTACCGCGTGCAGCCCTACCTGATCGACAAGATCGTGGATGAAAGCGGCCGCGTCATCATGACGCAGGCGAACCGCGAGTCGGGCGATGAAACGATCCGCGCGATTCCTGCCCGCAATGCCTTTGTGATGTCGACGCTTCTGAATGACGTCGCGCGCCGCGGCACCGCGGCCCGCGCGGGCTCCGCTCTGGGGGCTCCGCTCTGGGGCGCCCGGATGTCGGCGCGAAGACCGGCACGTCGAACGACTCGAACGACGCGTGGTTCGCGGGCTTCGCCGGCAACCTCGTCGCGGTCGGCTGGATGGGTTATGACCAGATGCATTCCCTCGGCTCGAGAGCCACGGGCGGCACGCTTGTGCAGCCGGTCTGGATTGACTTCATGAAGACCGCTACCCGCGGGCAGCCGATCTTCAACCGCCTGCCGCCGCCTGGCGTAAGGCAGAGCGACGGCGAATGGGTCTACTCCGAATCGCGAGAGGTGTCGCATGACAGCGCCTCCCCGAGCGGAGAGAAGAGTGAGTCCAGCGATCCGCTCAACTCCCTCCTAAAGCTCTTCTAGATCCGTTACTCAAACGTCACAGTCTCGCCGGACAGCTGAGAAGCTGCCCGGCCGAGCACACTCCAGAAATCCTCACCGTCTGAATCCTTCCAGGCTTCGCCGTCCCAGGAGAAGTGAAAGCCTCCCGTCACTCTCGACGCAAGCCACACCTGCTCAGTCGGTGTCTGAATGTTGATTACAATTTGTTCACCACTGTCGAATTCGATAGTGAGAACATTGCCGGAGCGATCCGCGTCAGCCATGGAAAGCGCATCGGAGTCTTCAACTTTCTGAAGGAGCGCCTCCGCTTTTTCAATGAAAAGAGTCTGATTCATGATCCAGAAAAGAACCTTTATACGTACTGCCCTGCTCTTAGGTCTTGCATCCCCGCTTCTGCTGACGGGCTGCGGACTGAAGGGGCCGCTTTATCTCCCGAAGAAGAGATCCGTTCCAAACGGGGCGGGGGACAGTATTCCCGTTCTGAATACACCGATCGAGAAGAAAGACACGGACGGCGGATCTGCTTCGAACGCTTCCGATTCTACTGAAACCAGAATTACTCTCACGCCCGGCGGCAGCCAGGCAGCCGAGGCCCCCTCGCCGAAGCGCTGATTCCCCTGCACCGCCGCACTTACTTACATCAGGAAAAAACATCATGACTTCCTTCTGGCTCCCCGATGAAACGGGATTTTCCTATCGGAACGGCGCGCTTTTCTGTGAGGACGTTCCCGTAGCAGAACTCGCCGACAAGTATGGCACCCCGTCCTTCATCTACAGCCGCAAGGCTATTGAGACCGCCTTCCGCGACTACGACGGCGCGTTCGGCTCTCACCCGCACCACATTCTTTACTCCGTGAAGGCGTGCTCGAATATCGGCATCATCAGCCTGCTCGCGAAGCTTGGTTCCGGTTTCGACATTGTGTCGGGCGGAGAGCTGCTGCGCGTTGAGGCCGCGGGCGGCGACCTGTCGAAGGTCGTTTATTCCGGCGTCGGCAAGACCGATAAGGAAATCGCTCTCGCGCTCGAAAAGGGCATCCACTGCTTCAATATCGAAAGCGTCCCGGAGCTGAATGACATTGCCCGCGTGGCCGCTTCTCTCGGGAAAGTGGCGCCGATCGCGGTCCGTGTGAATCCGAACGTGGACGCGAAGACCCATCCCTACATCTCGACCGGCCTCAAGAACAACAAGTTCGGTGTCGCCTACGAGAAGACCGTGGAACTCTATAAGCAGGCCGCCGCGATGCCCTCCATCCGCGTGGTCGGCATTGACTGCCATATCGGAAGTCAGATCACGGAGCTTTCCCCCTTCGCGGATGCTGAGGAAAAGATCCTCGATATCGTTGATCAGCTCGCGGCTGAAGGCATTCCGCTCGAACACATCGACTTCGGCGGCGGTCTCGGCGTCTGCTACAAGGACGAAGTGCCGCCCTCCAAGCGCGAATTCGTGCGCCTGATCCTCGATCATCTCGAAGCCCGCGGCTACAAGCACCTCGCCGTGACGCTCGAACCGGGCCGCTCCATCATCGCGAACGCCGGCATCCTGATTACCCGCGTGATCCGCGATAAGACCGGTGAAACGAAGAACTTCGCGATCGTCGACGCCGCCATGAACGATATGGGCCGCCCGATGTTCTACGAGGCCTGGATGGGTATCGTGCCGGCCGTGCCCCGGGATGGCGCCACCCGCACCTATGATGTCGTCGGTCCGATCTGCGAAAGCGGTGACTGGCTTGGCCGCGACCGTGAGCTCTGCATTGAGCCGGGTGACGTTCTCGCGATCACGTCCTGCGGCGCCTACGGCATGGCGATGAGCTCCAACTACAACTCCCGTCCCCGCGCGGCTGAAGTGCTCGTGAGCGGCAGCACCTCGCAGGTGATCCGCGAGCGTGAGAAGCCGGAAGACCTCTGGCGCGGCGAGCATCTCCCGACGCTCTAAAAAAGCTTCCCACTGCGCCTTGTTTCAAGGTACACTAGGTTAACGCCGGTTCTGTGAAAGGAACCGGCGTTTTTTGCGCGCGCAAGATTTTGGTTAGGAGATTTTTTTAATGCATATTGACAACACCCTGCGGCTCGACTTCAAGGACGTACTGATCCGTCCGAAGCGCTCCACCCTTATTTCCCGCTCGGAAGTAGATATCACGCGCGACTTCAAGTTTCTGCATGCGCCTGTTGCCTATCACGGCATCCCGGTCATCGCGGCCAACATGGACACGACGGGAACCTTTGAAATGGCGAAGGCGCTCGACCCCTTCATGCTGTCAGCCGCGCTTGACAAGCACTACAGCGAGGATGAGCTCGTGAAGTTCTTCACGGAGCTCGAGCGCAAGGCCTCCGCCTTCTATACGCTCGGCATCGGGGACGAGGACTGGGAGAAATTCCAGAGCGTGAACCGCAAGGCCCCGGGCGCCGTGCAGTATGTCTGCATCGACGTCGCAAACGGCTACACGGAACGGTTCGTGAACTTCATCAAGAAAGTCCGCGACACGTATCCGGATCTCGTCATCATGGCGGGCAACGTCGTGACGGGCGACATGACCGAAGAGCTCCTCCTCTCCGGCGCCGATATCGTGAAGATCGGCATCGGACCGGGCTCTGTCTGCCTCACCCGCAAGATGACCGGTGTCGGTTACCCGCAGCTCTCCGCCGTTATTGAATGCGCGGACGCCGCGCACGGTCTCGGCGGACGCATCTGTGCGGACGGCGGCTGCACGACCCCGGGCGATATCGCGAAGGCCTTCGGCGGCGGCGCTGACTTTGTGATGCTCGGCGGCATGTTCGCGGCCCACGATGAATGCGCCGGCAAGACGATCACGAAGGACGGCAAGACAATGAAGCAGTTCTACGGCATGAGCTCCGAGCAGGCGATGGAGAAGTGGTCCGGCGGCGTCGCGAAGTACCGTGCCTCCGAAGGCAAGGAAGTCTTCCTGCCGTCCCGCGGCCCGGTTGCCGGCACCGTCCAGGAGATCCTCGGCGGCCTGCGCTCGGCCTGCACCTATGTCGGCGCCCGCCGTCTGAAGGAGCTCACGCTCCGTACGACTTTCGTGCGCGTGACGCAGCAGCTGAACGAGGTGTTCGGCAAATCCTGATTGCCGTTAATGCGATAATCTTCAGCTGAACATTCAACCTCATACATACCCGATAGGATCCGTCGTGAGCATCTACGAAAGCGCTGTCTTCACTGTTTCCTCGAGCAAGCTCGACAACCTTCCGCCGGCGAGCGTGCCGGAGATCGCCTTTGCAGGCCGTTCCAACGCCGGTAAGTCCACCGCGATCAACACGCTCACCCGTCAGGGAAAGCTTGCCTTCGCTTCGAAGACCCCCGGCCGCACCCAGCTCATCAACTTCTTTGAGCTCGCGACCAAGGACAAGGTGACCCACGAACGGCATCCCGTCGCGTATCTCGTCGACCTTCCGGGCTACGGCTACGCGAAGACCACATCGAACATCCGTTCCTCCTGGTCTGACCTCGTCGGCGGCTACATCTCGGAGCGCAGCGCGCTGCTCGGCGTTGTGCTCATCATGGATGCCCGCCGTCCGTTCATGCCCTCCGACGAATGGGTGATTGAATTCATGAAGAACCGCCCTACTGCGAAGATGGTCTGGCTCATCAATAAGGAGGATCAGTTAAGGACGGTTTCAGAACGGCGTGATGTAATAGCGGCCGTGAAGAAGCGCGCGGAAACCTGCGTGAATCCGGTCTCCGTGCAATACTTCTCCGGGCTGAAGAAGACCGGGGTGGAAGAGCTCCGTGCAACCCTTGACGGGTGGCTCGGCCTCTGATCCTTCCGGCCAATCCCAATAGACGCGTTCCGCGCGGCGCAGCCCGCCTGCGGACGCTCTTCTTTTAATACCTTTGAGGCAATTCGATGCAGACTCTTGGTCAGTTTCCTATGGTGCGCATGCGCCGCAACCGTCATGACAGCTTTTCCCGCAGACTCGTCCGTGAAACGACGCTTTCTCCGAACGATCTGATCCTGCCGGTTTTTGTCCAGGAGGGCGAACACCGCCGTGATCCCATCCCGACCATGCCGGGTGTTTCCCGTCTTTCTATCGATGAACTGCTCGAAGTCTGCCAGGAGTGCGTTGATCTCGGCGTGCCGATGATCGCGCTTTTCCCGCATATTGAACAGGAACTGAAGACTCCGGACGGCCGCGAGGCCCACAACCCGGATGGCCTCATTCCCCGCACGATCAAGGCGGTGAAGGAGAAGTTCCCTGAGCTCGGCATCATGACTGACGTCGCGCTCGACCCCTACACGACGCACGGCCAGGATGGCCTGATCGACGACACGGGCTTCATCATGAATGATGAGACCGTGGAACAGCTCGTGCTACAGTCCCTCTGCCAGGCCCGCGCGGGCGCTGACGTGATTGCCCCGTCTGACATGATGGACGGCCGTATCGGCACGATCCGCCGCGCCTTTGAGAAAGAGAACCTGATCTACACCCGGATCATGGCGTACTCCGCGAAGTACGCCTCCGCGTACTACGGCCCGTTCCGCGACGCCGTGGGTTCCTCCTCGAACCTCGGCCGCTCGAACAAGAACGTCTACCAGCAGGATCCGGCGAACGGCAACGAAGCCCTCTGGGAAGTCGGCTACGACCTGCAGGAAGGCGCGGATATGGTCATGGTGAAGCCTGGCATTCCGTACCTCGACGTGCTGTGGCGCGTGAAGGAAGAGTTCAAGGCTCCGACCTTCCTCTACCACGTGTCCGGTGAATACGCCATGCTGAAGTTCGCGGCGGCTGCGGGCGCGATCGATGAGAAGAAGATTACGATGGAAACGATGATCTGCGCGAAGCGCGCCGGCGCTGACGGTATTCTCACGTACTGCTCGCTCGATGTAGCCCGCTGGCTGAAGGAAGGCTACGAGTACTGATCCGGACTCGCTTTCCGGTAAAGAAAAACCTGGCGCAAGCCAGGTTTTTTTTGCTGCCTTCTCAGAAGCTGTTTCTGAAGTTCCGGAGCTTCCGCCCTTCACGCTTCGTGGGACGCCCTCCCCGGATGGTCACCGCGGGCTCCGCGGCGAGCTTCAGGATATCCTTCCTTGAGCGCCTCAGCGCCTTGCTCGACTCGGTTTCCTCATAAAGTTTCGCGGCGTCTGTGGCCGATCCCCGCTTGTCACTCAGCCCCGTGACAAGGACTTCCATCGTATCCTCGCCCCGGGTAACCGACAGGAGCTCTCCGGTTCGGAGCTGCCGGGACGGTTTGATCCGATCGCCATTCTCACGCACGCGGCCAAGCTCAAGCGCCTCCTGCGCAAGGCTCCGCGTTTTGAAGAAACGGGCGGCCCAGAGCCACTTATCGATTCTGACAGTTGAATTCTCAGACTGATCCACGGCGTTCCCCGCAAGAAAAAACGGATCTTCCCCTTCGCAGGAAAAGACCCGTTCGATTCAAACTGCCGGCAGTCCGGAGACAGCCGGCGGCTTTAAGCTGAATCAGAAATTACTTGTTTTCTTCTTCAACCGGCTCAGCCTTCGGAGCAGCCTTTTCGGTCAGTTCCATGTAGGCGATCGGAGCGTTGTCGCCCGGGCGGAAGCCCATCTTGAGGATGCGGGTGTAGCCGCCGTTGCGGTTGGCGAAGCGCGGTCCGATTTCATCGAACAGCTTCTGAACGATCTCGCGATCACGGAGGCGGTTGAACGCGAGGCGGCGGTTGGCCAGGGTCGGGTTCTTGGCAAGGGTGATCAGGGGCTCAACCACGCGGCGGAGTTCCTTCGCCTTCGGCAGGGTCGTCTTGATGGCTTCGTGACGAAGCAGGGAGACGGACATGTTGCGGAACATGGCCAGACGATGGGCGCTGGTGCGGTTAAGCTTACGAAGACCTAAACGATGAGGCATTTTGAAAATTCCTATTAGTTTTGTGATCTGCCGGCAAAGGCAGAAGAATCCCGACTCTTCTATCCTCGCGGGAAACCGGGAGGCGGACGGGTAAAGCAATGTTTTGCAAAGCGCAAAGCAGGCGGAGATTACACCAAACGCCGGCTTTGCGCAACTGCAATTACAAATTAACGCTCAAGACCCTGGGGCGGCCAGTTCTCGAGCTTCATGCCGAGCGTGAGACCGTGGGCAGCGAGGACTTCCTTGATCTCGTTCAGGGACTTGCGGCCCAGATTCGGGGTCTTCAGGAGTTCGTTCTCGGTGCGCTGGATCAGATCGCCGATGTAGGAGATGCTCTCGGCCTTCAGGCAGTTCGCAGAGCGGACCGTGAGTTCGAGGTCATCAATCGGGCGCATAAGAACCGGATCAAGCGGCGGCGGATTGTTGACGGAGCTTTCTTCCTCGGGTTCAGCCTTGTCAGCAGCAGCGGTCTTGATGGAACCGAAGATCGACAGCTGATCCTGGAGAATGCGGACGGATTCGCGGAGCGCTTCTTCCGGCGTGATAACGCCGTTCGTCACGATCTCAAGCGCGAGCTTATCAAGGTCAGTTCTCTGACCGACACGGGCCGGGCTCACCTGATAGGCGACACGGACGATCGGGCTGAAGGAAGCATCCATCAGGAGATGACCAATCTGCTGACGGGAATGATCGTCAGCGAAAGCGCGCACGTTGCCCGGCTGATAGCCGCGGCCCTTCTCAACCTTCACCTTCAGCTCAAGACGGCCGCCGGTAAGGTGAGCGATCACGTGATCGGGATTCAGCACCACGACGTCATGGGGCAGGTCGAAGTCGGCCGCCGTCACAACGGTATTGCCCTTCTTGCGGAGAACCAGAGAAACTTCCTCACGGCCTTCAAGCTTGAAGATCACGCCCTTCAGATTGAGGAGGACGTCGACGGCATCTTCCATCACGCCTTCAATCTGGGAGTATTCGTGCACGATACCCGTGATCTCAGCCTCGGTCGGAGCATAGCCCACCATGGAGGCGAGGAGAATACGGCGAAGCGCATTGCCCAGGGTATGGCCATAGCCGCGCTCGAACGGTTCGAGCGTGATCACGGCACGGTTCGGATTCTTCTCATCAAGCGCGACATCAATGTTGTTCGGCTTGAGCAGTTCTGCATTAAACATAAATCGACGTTCCTATTCAATACCCTCGGCTCGTTACACCGATAAGGCTGATGGAGGTCAGGGGCTTAAAAGTAAAGAAACGCGGACAGTGCCCCAAAAGGACTATCCGCGCTTTTCCTGCACTTGACGGACCGGATCGCACTACGATCCGGACCATCAGGGGCCTGATTAACGAGAGTACAGTTCGACGACGAGCTGTTCGTTCACATCAGGATCGAATTCCTGACGCTCAGGCAGGTTCTTGAAGGTGCCTTCAAACTTCTTGGCATCGACGGCAACCCAGCTGGGCATAGAGCCGGCGGCGAGTTCAAGAGCCTCAGCGATACGGGCCTGCTTACGGGCCTTTTCGCGGATGGAGACAACATCCCCGGGCTTAACCGAGGCGGAAGGAATATTCACGCGATTGCCATTGACAGCGATCGCGCCGTGGCTCACAAGCTGACGAGCTTCTGCACGGGTGGATGCAAAGCCCATACGGTAAACCACGTTGTCAAGACGGCTCTCGAGGAGCAGCAGCAGGTTGGTACCGGTGTTGCCGCGCATCGCTTCGGCGTTCTTGAAATAACGGCGGAACTGACGCTCGAGCAGACCGTAAATACGCTTGACCTTCTGCTTTTCGCGAAGCTGGTTGCCGTAGTCCGACATACGAGTGCCGGAAACTTTGCCGTGCTGGCCCGGCTTAGTATTAGCATCCTTCACTTTGTCTTCGAAGGGACGGCGGGCGCTCTTAAGGTTAAGATCGCCCCCTTCGCGACGCGAAAGCTTGAGCTTGGGACCGAGATAACGTGCCATTTAAAATTAGCCTCTCTTATCCTGCGGATAAAACCGCATTCAGTCTTTTCTCCCGGTTGTGGAGAAAGGACACGGAAAAATTAAAAGAAATTAAACGCGACGGCGCTTCGACGGACGAACGCCATTGTGCGGAACCGGGGTCACATCCTGGATGGAGGTAACGCGGATGCCGAGGGCATTCAGAGCGCGGATGCTGCTTTCACGTCCCGGGCCGGGCCCGAAAACCTGAACGTCAACGTTCTTAAGACCATATTCAAGAGCCGTACGGCCAGCCTTTTCGCTAGCAACCTGTGCAGCGAAAGACGTGGACTTACGGGAGCCCTTGAAACCCTGAGCGCCGGAGGAGGACGCCGCAATGACGTTGCCCTGGCGATCAGTGATCGTGATGATAGTGTTGTTGAAGGACGCGTGGACGTGAGCGACGCCTTCCGTCACAACCTTGCGAACCTTCTTACGACCGCGAGCCGAAGCCGCGGAATTTTTATTAGTGTTGCCAGCCATGCTAATCCTCTAAATTACTTCTTAAGCGTGACACCAACCTTGCGCGGGCCCTTGCGGGTACGGGCATTGGTGCGGGTACGCTGACCACGGCAGGGCAGACCGCGACGATGCCGCATGCCACGATAAGTACCGAGGTCGATCAGACGCTTGATCGAAAGCTGAATTTCACGACGGAGGTCACCCTCGACGACGAACTTCGAGACCGCATCACGGATCTTTTCGAGTTCTTCATCATTGAGGTCCTTGACCAACTTGGACTGCGGGATTCCGCAAACATCACAGATGTCGCGAGCACGGGTGAGACCGATACCATAGATGGCGGTCAGACCGATCACGGCATGCTGATTCGGCGGAATATTAATACCGGCGATACGAGCCATTTTTTACTTTACCTCTTTAGCCTTGACGCTGCTTGTGACGCGGGTCGCTGCAGATCACGCGCACAACACCCTTGCGCTTAACGATCTTGCAGTTACGGCACATGCGTTTAACCGAAGCTGCTACCTTCATTTTCATCTCCATCCATACCCTCACGGGCATGAGATCTGATGCATTCTGACAGAAACGAGCGAGCATAAACCATTTTTCAGTTTTGCACAAGCTGAAAAGGGATGTAGTGCATCCTTTTCAACTCTTTAGGCGCAATTCCTACTGGATGGGTGCTCCCCGTTTCGCCAGATCAGCGGTTTGCAGAAACCGCCTGCATCCTTTATTACGCCGGGATCACATCCCCCGGCCAAAACCTTGGAAGTTAGTCTTCCTCAGCAAACTTTCATACTGGTGGGACATCAGATAGGCCTGAACCTGGCTCATAAAGTCCATCGCGACCACCACAACGATCAGCAGGGAAGTGCCGCCGAAGTAGAAGGGCACATTGAACTTCAGATTGAGGAACTCAGGAACCAAGCAGACGAACACCAGGTAAATTGCACCACTCAGGGTCAGACGCTGAAGCACACGATCGATGTACTTGGCAGTCTGGTCGCCAGGACGAATGCCGGGGATGAACGCCCCACCCTTCTTCAGGTTGTCTGCCGTTTCTTTCGGATTGAAAACCAGAGCCGTATAGAAATAGGCAAAGAACACGATCAGCGTTGCATAAAGCAGCGTGTAGATCGGCTGTCCCGGAGCGAGAGACGCAGCCAGGTCACGGAGCCAGCGATTGGAATCACTGGCCGTCATCCAGCCCGCGACCGTAGCCGGGAACAGAATCAGGGAGGAAGCGAAAATCGGCGGAATCACGTTCGCCATATTGATCTTGAGAGGCAGGTACGTAGACTGGCCTCCCATGATCCGACGGCCAACCTGCCGACGCGCGTAATTCACCGTAATACGGCGCTGTCCGCGTTCCATAAACACCACGAAGGCGGTCACAGCCAGCACGACAGCGATCACGAAGATCGCCGCGAGCGGGTTGATAGCGCCGGTGCTCACCAACTGCATCAGGCCGGTAGCTGCGTTGGGGAGACCCGCCACAATACCAGCGAAGATGATGATGGAGATACCGTTGCCAAGACCGCGTTCCGTAATCTGCTCACCAAGCCACATGAGGAACATGGTCCCCGTGACGAGGGAAACAACGCAGGAGAACTGGAACACGAAGCCCGGATTGATAACCAGGCCAGGCTGGGTCTGAAGGGCCGCGGAAATACCGAAAGCCTGGAACAGACCCAGGAAGAGCGTCGTGTAACGCGTGTACTGAGTGATCTTTCTTCGTCCGGACTCTCCCTCTTTGCGGAGAGCTTCGAGCGAGGGCATCACGTAGGACAGCATCTGCAGAATAATGGCTGCAGAAATGTACGGCATGATACCCAGCGCGAAAAGCGAGAACCGCGAGAGAGCGCCACCGGAGAACATGTTGAACAGCCCGAGAATGCCGCCCTGCTGCTGATTGAACAGCTGCTGGAGCATATCAGGATCAATTCCCGGAACCGGTATGTGAGCACCGATCCGGTAGACGACGAGCGCAAGCGCAAGGAACACCAGACGCTGTTTCAGGTCTGTGTACTTCCCCTTGCTCTGCTCCTTAGTTTTACGGCTGTACGCCACGTTCTGCCCCTAGTGAAGAAATTACTCTGCGATCACCGTGCCACCGGCAGCCTCAATGGCGGCCTTGGCACCCTTCGTCACCTTGAGACCACGAACCGTAACCTTGCGGGTGATGGCACCGGACAGGATCACGCGGGCTTCAGCGGTGAGAGGAGACACGACATTCGCGTTCTTCAGAACGAGCAGATCAATCTCTTCAACGGGCAGCGCTTCGAGGTCGCTCAGGCGGACTTCTTCCACGAACCGATGGGTAAGGGAAGTAAAGCCACGCTTCGGCAGACGACGATAAATCGGCATCTGGCCGCCTTCGAAACCAACCTTGTGGAAGCCGCCAGCACGGGACTTCTGACCTTTGTGACCACGGGTCGCAGTCTTGCCCATGCCGGAACCAACGCCACGACCGACACGGCGGATCGAAGCCTTGGAGCCTTCAGCGGGCTTAATCGTATTCAAACGCATTTTTTATCCTCGGATCATTCGGCACGGACAAGGTACGAAACCTTGTTGATCATGCCACGGACCGCGGGCGTGTCTTCCAGCTCGCGAGTCTGACGGATCTTCTTGAGTCCCAGGCCCAGCACCGTAGCGCGGTGATCGGCCTTGCAGCCGATCGGGCTGCGGACCAGGGTAACCTTTACAGTCTTCTTGTCAGCCATTTCCAATATCTCCTGAATTAGCCAACAATCTCTTCGACCGTCTTGCCGCGCTTGGCAGCAATTTCAGCCGGAGACCGCATGTTGTTCAGAGCATCAAAGGTCGCACGAACCATGTTGTAGGGATTCGAGGAGCCGTAGCACTTGGCGTACACGTCGGTGATACCGATCGCGTCGCAGACAGCGCGCATCGGGCCGCCGGCAATGATACCGGTACCTTCAGGGGCCGGACGGAGCATCACGCGGGAAGCGCCGTGATGGCCTTCGACGGTGTGGAAGACGGTTCCGTGATTCAGCGGGAACTTCTTCATGTCGTGACGGGCACGATCCATGGCCTTCTGAACGGCAGCGGGGACTTCACGGGACTTGCCCTTGCCCATGCCAACACGGCCTTCGCCATCACCCACAACCGTGAGAGCGGCGAACGCCAGGATACGGCCGCCCTTGACGACCTTGGTGACGCGGTTGACCGCAATCATCTTCTCGCGGAAGCCGTCATCAGCAGCTGCCGCATTCTTACCTTGAAACTTAGCCATTGTGCTCAGTCCTTAGAACTTGAGACCGGCTTCGCGCGCGGCCTCGGCCAGCGCAGCAACGCGGCCGTGATAACGGTATCCGGAACGGTCGAAAGCGCAGGATTCAATGCCAGCCGCCTTCGCCTTTTCAGCGATGCGGGTGCCAATGATCTTGGCTGCATTCACGTTGCCGCCGTTGCTCTTAGCAGCAGCCAGCTGGTCGCGAACTTCACGCTCAACCGTGGAGGCAGAAACGAGCACGCGGCCGCCGTCGGCGCTGATGATGCTCGCGTAGATGTGCAGGTTGGTACGATGGATCGAAAGACGATTCACCTTCTGCAGCTTGATGCGGGCACGCGTAGCACGCGCGCGACGCTGACGGCTTTTCTCTTTGTTAATCATATCCGTCTCGCTTATTTCTTCTTAGTTTCTTTCAGGATCACAACTTCGTTCTCGTACCGAATGCCCTTGCCCTTATAGGGTTCCGGCTTGCGGTAGTTGCGAATGACAGCTGCAGTCTGGCCAACTTTCTGCTTATCGGCACCGAACAGCACGATGGAGGTCGGCGTCGGGGTCTTCACAGTCACGCCTTCGGGCATTTCATGCACGACGGGGTGGGAGAAGCCGAGAGAAAGGTTAAGCTTCTGACCCTGAGCCTGGGCACGATAGCCCACGCCAACCAGCGTCAGAGTCTTGGTAAAGCCAACAGAAACACCGGTGTTCATCGAACGGACGAGAGCCGTCATCGTGCCGGAGTTCTGGTTCGATTCACGGGATTCATCCTTCGCAGCGAAGTGAAGGGTGTTGCCGTCCTGCTTGATTTCAACAAGCGGAAGGATGTGAGTCGAAACTTCGCCGACCTTGCCCTTGAGGGTAAGGCTATCGGCAGTAATCTTGCAGTCGACACCGGAAGCAAGGACGACCGGAATTCTTGCAATTCGCGACATTCTTTATCTCCCGATTAAGCGACGTAGCACAGGACTTCACCACCCACGCCAGCAGCGCGAGCAGCACGGTCAGTCATAACACCCTTCGGGGTGGAGACGATCGCAACACCAAGGCCGTTCATGACCTGGGGGATGTCCTGATGGTTCTTGTAAATACGGAGGCCAGGGCGAGAGACGCGCTCAATGCGCTCAATCACCGGGCGACCGGCATAGTACTTCAGGCCAATGTGCAGTTCAGCCTTGCCGTCAATAGCGACAACAGAAAAACCGTCGATATAGCCTTCGTCTTTCAAAACCTGGGCAATAGCCACCTTCAGCTTGGAGGAGGGCATCGCCACTTCCGTCTTGTCGACAATCTGACCATTGCGAATGCGGGTCAGCATATCGGCGATCGGATCACTCATGCTCATTGCGTATCTCCTCGCTTACCAGCTAGCCTTGACCAGGCCGGGAATGTCACCGCGCATAGCGGCATCACGAATCATGGAACGGGAAAGTCCGAACTTGCGGAAGTTTCCACGCGGACGGCCCGTCAGGGTGCAGCGGTTGCGCAGGCGAACCGGGGAGGTATCGCGGGGCAGAGCCTGCAGCTGGGCACGTGCTTCCATGCGCTCTTCCATAGAGCGGGTAGCGTCATTGATAATCGCCTTGAGGGCAGCACGCTTGGCAGCGAACTTAGCGACAGTTGCTTCACGCTTCTTTTCGCGATTAATAAGTGCGAGTTTAGCCATTTGTTACCTGCCTCAATTGCGGAACGGGAAGTTGAACCCGGCGAGCAGAGCCTTGGACTCTTCGTCGGTCTTCGCCGTAGTAGTAATACTGATGTTCATACCGCGGACAGCATCGATCTTGTCGTACTCGATTTCCGGGAAGATGATCTGTTCACGGAGACCGATGTTGTAGTTGCCGCGGCCGTCAAAAGCACGGCCAGAAACGCCACGGAAGTCACGAACGCGCGGGAAGGCGATCGTCACGAGGCGGTCCAGGAAGTCATACATACGCTCGCCGCGCAGCGTGACCATGCAGCCGATCGGCATGCCTTCGCGGATCTTGAAGTTCGCGATGGCCTTGCGGGTGTACGTGATAACCGGCTTCTGGCCAGCGATCTTGGTCATATCGCCAACGGCGTTGTCGACGACCTTCTTATCATTCACCGCTTCGCCAACACCCATGTTCAGGGTGATCTTGGTGATGCGGGGCACTTCCATAATGGACTTGTAGCCGAACTTCTTGGTCAGTTCGGGAACAATCTTTTCGGAGTACAGAGTATGAAAACGAGACATCTTGACTCCTTACGCCTTGGCGCCGACGACAGAACCGTCCTTGAACACACGGACTTTCTTGCCATCAACGATCTTAAAGGACACGCGTTCACCCTTCTTGGAAGCCGGGTTGAACAGCATGACATTGCTCTGGTCGATCGGCATGGTCTTGTCAACAATGCCGCCAGGCTGATTGATCATCGGGTTCGGGCGGACAGCCTTCTTAACGACGTTCACGCCTTCAACGAGGATGTGTCGTTCATCAACGCGGGCAGTTACCGTGCCCTTGGTGCCCTTGTACTTACCAGTGGTAACGATGACTTCGTCACCTTTACGGATACGCTGCATCGTTACGCTCCTTAGATCACTTCAGGAGCAAGCGACACGATCTTCATGAACTTCTCGGTACGCAGTTCGCGCGTGACCGGTCCGAAGATACGGGTGCCGATAGGCTCCTTCTTATTGTCAAGCAGAACGGCCGCATTCTTGTCGAAGCGAATGCAGGAGCCGTCCGGACGGCGGATGGCGGCGGCGGTGCGAACTACGACTGCGTCATAGACTTCGCCCTTCTTGACACGGCCGCGGGGGGCAGCGTCCTTAACCGTCACTTTGATAATGTCACCAACGGTGGCATAGCGACGCTTTGAGCCGCCAAGCACCTTGATACACATTACTGAACGAGCGCCGGTGTTGTCGGCGACGTCCAGATTGGTTTGCATCTGAATCATGGCTACAAATACCCAACTTATGCCGCAAAATGCGGACAGTATTGGTCCCGTACGGGAGAAAGCTGGAACAGTTCAATGTAGGAAACATCGGCCATCCCAACTGTGAGCTGACTTTTCAAAAAGCATTCTTGAAAAGTAGAGTTTAGGATTATGCCCTAAATTTTCAATGTTTGCAACTCGAGGCCGCCAGTTTCATCGGGACCGATTTGATAACAGGGTCAACCAGTTAGGAAGACGGCTGCTACCTCGGTTTCTGCAGTCTTTCGCAGCCTTTTGAGAGGCTTCAGAAGAGTGAAACATCCCTCAGACTGATTTCGGGACTGCAAGAATTGAGCAGTATAGTTGATCTTCCCGAGTGTTGCAACGAGGAAAGCTTACTTTTTTGAGCTGAAAAGAATTTTCCACGCTCCTTTCCTCTTTTCCCGGGGCCCTCCAGGCAAAGTAAAAGCGCCGGCAGAATTTCTTCTGACCGGCGCTTTCAGATTCAATATCTGCCGAGGCAGGTATTAGATCTTAACAGCCTTGTGCACGATGCGGACGAGGTTCCAGTGAACCGTCTTGGAAATCGGGCGGGTAGCCGCGATTTCAACCGTATCGCCTTCCGCTGCGGAATTGGCTTCGTCATGCACGTGGACCTTGTTGGTCTTCGTGACATACTTGCCATACAGCGGATGCTTAACACGACGCTCAACCAGGACGGTGATCGTTTTGTCCATCTTGTCGCTCACCACCACGCCCGTGAGGGTGTGGCCGAGAGTCTTTTCAACTTTTTCTTCGGTCATTATTTAGCCACCTTCTGAGCGAGAATCGTCTTGATACGCGCGATTTCATGACGCGTATTGCGAATCTGGTTGGTGTTATGAAGCTGCTGCGTGGCCTTCTGCAGGCGGAGCTTGAAAAGGGCTTCGCCCTGTTCGTTCAGCTCTTTCTTAAGTCCAGCTACGTCGAGCTCTTTGAGTTCTTTAACGTCCATTGCCGTCTCTCCTTACATGCCGATCTGGCGAACAACGAACGTGGTCTTCACCGGCAGCTTGGCAGCAGCCAGAGCAAAGGCTTCACGAGCCACGGACTCATCCACGCCGTCCATTTCATAGAGCACACGACCCGGCTGAATCTGGGCGACCCAGTATTCAGGATTGCCCTTACCGTTGCCCATACGAACTTCAGCGGGCTTGGTGGAAATGGGCTTGTCCGGGAAGATGCGGATCCATACACGACCACCACGCTTAATGTGGCGGGTAATCGCACGACGGGCCGCCTCAATCTGACGGGCCGTGATGCGACCGCGTTCGAGCGCCTTCAGGCCGAAGTCGCCGAATGCAACATTCGCGCCGCGCGTGGCCAGGCCGGGATTACGGCCCTTCTGGTCCTTGCGGTACTTAGTGCGGTTGGGTTGCAGCATTGCTTATTCTCCGTCTTTGGCCGGAGCCGCAGCTTCAGCCTCATTGTTACGACGCGCAGAGCCGCGGCGAGCACCCGTACGGGACGGACGATCGCCGTTGTTGCGACGGCCACGACGGCCTTCGCGTTCAGGAGCCGGTTCCATCGCGGCATCGACACCAAAATCGTCACCCTTGTAGATCCAAACCTTGACACCCACCACACCGTAGGTGGTGTGGGCTTCGGCGAAGCCGTAGTCAATGTTGGCACGAAGGGTCTGAAGCGGCACACGGCCTTCGCGGTACCATTCGGTACGGGCGATTTCAGCGCCATTCAGACGACCAGAGGACATGATCTTGATGCCCTTGGCACCGAGACGCATCGCGTTCTGCATAGCGCGCTTCATGGCGCGGCGGAACATAATGCGCTTCTCGAGCTGCTGGGTGATGGACTCAGCAACGAGCTTGGCGCACAGATCAGGACGGCGGATTTCTTCGATGTCGACGTGAACAGGCACGCCCATCATCTTCTGAACTTCAGCCTTCAGGACCTCGATATCAGCACCCTGCTTGCCGATCACAATGCCCGGACGGGCCGTGTAGATCGTGATGCGGGCGTTGTTAGCCGGACGCTCAATGAGGATACGGCCAACAGAGGCGTTCTTCAGCTTCTTTTCCAGGAAGCTGCGAACCTTCAGATCTTCACCCAGCGTGCGGGAGAAGTTGCGGCCAACCGCATACCAGCGAGACGTCCAGTTGCGCGTCACCGGAAGACGGAAGCCGTTGGGATTAATTTTCTGACCCATAATTCACCTTTACTTAGCTTTCGCGTCACTGACCGTCACGAAGACGTGAGCGGTCTGCTTGCCGATACGGCAACCGCGGCCCTTGGCGCGCGCCTGGAAACGACGCAGCGTCGAAGCCTTCTCGACGTAAATCTTGGAGACATACAGCTCATCGATGTCGGCACCAAAATTGTGCTCGGCGTTGGCAATGGCAGATTCCAGAGCCTTCTTGATGATGACTGCAGCTTTCTTCTGGGTGAAGTTCAGGATGTTCAGAGCCTTATCCACGGGCTTCCCGCGGACGAGGTCTGCAACCAGACGGCCACGCTGGGCCGACAGGCGCACACCGCGAACAATAGCAGTAGTTTCCATCATTTCCCCTTACTTCTTATCTGCAGCGGCAGTGTGACCATGGAAGGTACGAGTCATAGCAAATTCGCCCAGCTTATGACCAACCATGTTCTCATTGATGTACACCGGAACGTGCTGACGGCCGTTATGAACGGCGATCGTCAGACCAATCATTTCCGGAACGATGGTAGAACGACGGGACCAAGTCTTGAGCGGGCGCTTATCGCGGCTCTCCTGGGCCTTGGTAACCTTTTTCATCAGGGAAGCGTCTACAAACGGTCCCTTTTTCAGCGAACGAGACATTTACGCCCCCTTATTTCCGATAACGACGCTGGACAATCATGTTGTCCGTGCGCTTGTTGTTACGAGTGCGATAGCCACGGGTAAGCTGACCCCAAGGAGTCACAGGCGCGCGACCGGTACCGGTCTTGCCTTCACCACCGCCGTGCGGATGGTCAACCGGGTTCATCGCAACACCACGGACCGTCGGGCGGATACCACGCCAACGCTTCGCACCGGCCTTGCCGAGTTCACGCAGGTTGTGGTCGTCGTTGGAAACCGTGCCGATCGTCGCGCGGCATTCAATGCCGATGCGGCGGACTTCACCGGAACGCAGACGCACCTGAGCGTACTCGCCTTCACGGGCGATCAGCTGAGCGTAGGAACCAGCAGCACGAGCAAGCTGAGCGCCTTTACCCGGGAAGAGTTCGACGCAGCAAATCGTCGTACCAACCGGAATATTGCGGAGCGGCAGGCAGTTGCCAACCTTGATCTCAGCTTCGGAACCGTTCACCAGCTTGTCGCCAGCCTTCAGGCCCTTCGGGGCGATGATGTAGCGGCGTTCGCCGTCAGCGAACAGCACGAGAGCGATATGAGCGGTACGGTTCGGATCGTATTCAATACGCTCGACGCGGGCGGGAATGCCGTCCTTGTTACGAACGAAGTCAACGATACGATAAGCACGCTTGTGGCCGCCACCCTTATGACGAGTGGTGATGTGACCGTAGTTGTCACGGCCGTCAATGCGGTTCTTCTTTTCGGTCAGAGCAGCAAACGGCTTGCCCTTATGGAGTTCCGGGTGAACGACCTTGACCATGTGGCGACGTCCAGCGGACGTCGGCTTCATGCTGACGAGAGCCATTACTTCACCTCCTGCGCGAAGTTAATGTCCTGACCAGGCTTGAGGCACACATAAGCCTTGCGGACGTCGGAACGACGACCCTCAAAGCGGCCAAAGCGCTTCTGCTTGCCCTTCAGGTTGATGACCTGGACGGATTCGACCTGCACCTTGAACAGCAGTTCGACAGCGTCCTTCACTTCCTTCTTGGTCGCGTCTTTCACAACGCGGAAGGCGATCTGGTTATTCTTGTCGGCGAGCATCGTGCTCTTTTCAGAGACGATCGGGCCAACCAGCACCCTGTTAAGACGTTCCTGGCTCATCCCAGCATCTCCTCGAGCTTAGCGACCGCAGCCTTTTCAACCACAACCTTCTTGTAGTGAATCAGGGACAGCGGATCAGCGTAACGCGGCGTGACGACAGAAACGTTCTTCAGATTGCGGGAAGCAAGGTAAAGATTGTCGCTGACATCGTTGGCAATAAACAGTGCAGAATCGGCAACACCCAGAGCCTTGGCCTTGGCAGCAAACGCCTTGGTCTTCGGGGTATCCACATCGAGAGAATCAACCACGACGAGGCGGCCGTCAGCAACGAGCTTCGAAAGAATCGAGGCGATCGCGGCGCGGTACATCTTCTTGTTGATCTTCTGGCTGAAGTTTTCTTCAGGCAGATTCGGGAACGCACGGCCACCCTTACGCCACAGCGGAGAAGAGGTCATACCAGCGCGAGCGCGGCCGGTGCCCTTCTGCTTGAACGGCTTCTTGGTGGAATGATGCACTTCAGCACGAGTCAGCTGAGCGCGGGTGCCCTGGCGGGCATTGGCCATGTAAGCGACGACGATCTGATGAATCAGGGCTTCGTTGTACTCACGACCAAACACGGCGTCAGAAGCCGCAACCTTCGCGGTTTCCTGGCCCTGTTCATTAATAACATTCAGTTCCATTCGGTCGCTCCTTAAGCCTTGACAGCGGGACGAACAATGACCTGGCCATTCTTGGCACCAGGCACTGCGCCGCGGACGAGAAGCAGGCCACGGGCGGCATCAACGCGGGCCACAACCAGATTCTGGGTGGTGCGCTGCACATCGCCGAGATGACCAGCCATACGCTTGCCGGGGAACACGCGGCCCGGGTCCTGACGATTACCGGTAGAACCGGGAGAATTCGTCGTAACCGAGTTACCGTGCGTAGCGCGACCGGACTTGAAGTGGTGACGCTTGATGACGCCGGCGAAGCCCTTACCAATCGTGTGAGCGGTCACATCGACCTTTTCACCGACCGTGAAGATTTCGACGCTCAGAGTCTGGCCAGCCTTGAACTCGGCGACCTTATCAGCATCAACGTGAAATTCTTTAAGAGAAGAACCGGCTTCGACGCCGGCTTTGGCGAACTGGCCCGCAAGAGCCTTCGTCACGCGGCTGGGACGGCGGGTACCAAACGCAACCTGGATCGCGTTGTAACCATCGGTAGCTTCCGTCTTAACAGCTGTGACTCGGTTGTTCGACACATCGAGCACCGTCACGGGAACGGAAACACCTTCCTCCGTGAAAATGCGCGTCATGCCGACCTTGCGACCAACAAGGCCAAGCTTATCACTCATTATTTTCTCCACCCCGGCTACGATTGGCCGGGACCGTTACTAAAAAACACCACCAATAGAGCCTTGGCGGCAAAAAAGAGGTGCGATTTTAACCCGATACAGAATTTCCTGCAACCGGGTTGGTTCAAAGCTGATTACTCAACCTTGATCTTGACATCCACGCCCGCGGGAAGATCAAGCTTCATCAGGGCATCAACGGTCTTATCCGTCGGATCAATGATGTCCATCAGACGCTGGTGCGTACGGATCTCGAACTGATCACGGCTCGTCTTGTTGACGTGCGGCGAACGGAGAATATCGAAACGCTGGAAGCGGGTGGGAAGGGGAACCGGGCCGCGAACGACGGCGCCAGTACGTTTGGCGGTATCAACGATTTCCTGAGCGGACTGGTCGATAAGTTTGTAATCGTAGGCCTTCAGGCGAATACGGATGCGCTGGGACTGCATTTTCTAGTATATCCTGCAAAAAAGAACATAAAAAGAACAACAGGATCGGGAGTATATCCCGATCCTGTGCATCATGTCAACTGATTTAGATCAGCTAACTGATTCTTTCGTAAAAGTATTACTCGATGATCTTGGCAACCACACCGGCACCAACCGTGTGACCACCTTCACGAATAGCGAAGCGCAGACCTTCTTCCATAGCGATCGGGGCGATCAGCGTCACGGTCATCGTGGTGTTGTCGCCAGGCATCACCATTTCAGTGCCTTCCGGCAGCTCGATCGTGCCAGTCACGTCCGTCGTACGGAAGTAGAACTGCGGACGATAGCCCTTGAAGAACGGGGTATGACGGCCGCCTTCTTCCTTCTTCAGAACGTACACCTGAGCAGCGAACTTGGTGTGCGGGGTGATCGTGCCGGGCTTGGCCACAACCTGGCCGCGCTCGACGTCTTCACGCTTCGTACCACGCAGCAGGCAGCCGATGTTGTCGCCAGCCTCGCCTTCGTCGAGGAGCTTGCGGAACATTTCAACGCCCGTGCAGGTCGTCTTCTGGGTCGGCTTGATACCGACGATTTCGATTTCATCGCCGACGTGGATGATGCCGCGTTCCACACGGCCGGTCACCACGGTGCCGCGGCCAGAGATGGAGAACACGTCTTCGATCGGCATCAGGAACGGCTTGTCGAGTTCACGGACGGGTTCCGGGAAGTAGGAATCCATCGTGTCGGCCAGCTTGAGGACGGACGGAACGCCGTACTCGGACTGATCGCCTTCGAGGGCGAGCTTGGCGGAACCGCGGATGACGGGGATGTCGTCGCCCGGGAACTTGTACTCGGTCAGCAGTTCGCGAACTTCCATCTCGACGAGTTCGAGCAGTTCGGGATCGTCAACCAGGTCGCACTTGTTCAGGTAAACGATGATGTTCGGCACGCCGACCTGACGGGCGAGCAGGATGTGCTCACGGGTCTGGGGCATCGGGCCGTCGGAAGCAGCCACCACCAGGATGGCACCGTCCATCTGAGCGGCACCCGTGATCATGTTCTTCACATAGTCAGCGTGCCCCGGGCAGTCAACGTGAGCGTAGTGACGCTTTTCGGTCTCGTACTCAACGTGAGCGGAGTTAATCGTAATACCACGGGACTTTTCTTCAGGAGCCGCGTCAATCTGATCATAGGCGAGAGCCGCGCCGCCGAACTTCTGGGCGAGGACGGTCGTCAGAGCGGCCGTCAGGGTGGTCTTGCCGTGGTCAACGTGACCAATCGTGCCCACGTTCACGTGGGGCTTGCTACGTACATACTTCTCTTTTTCTGCCATTTTCTATCCTTGTTGGATTCGCGGAACTGATTGTTTATTTTATCAGTTACGCAAGGTTACTTAGCTTTTTCAGCAATCACAGCTTCAGCCACGTTACGCGGGGTTTCCTCGTAGTGGTCGAATTCCATGACATAGGTTGCACGGCCCTTCGTGAGAGAACGCAGACGGGTCGCGTAGCCGAACATTTCAGCCAGCGGAACCATCGCGCGGATGGCCTTGCCGCCGCCCTGCTGATCATCCATGCCGTCGATCTTGCCGCGGCGGGAAGAAAGGTCACCGACGACGTCGCCCATGTACTCTTCAGGCGTTTCGACTTCAACCTTCATGATCGGCTCGAGCAGAACCGGGTTGCCTTCACGCATACCGTCCTTGAACGCCATCGAGCCGGCGATCTTGAACGCGTTTTCGTTCGAGTCAACTTCGTGGTAAGAACCGAAATACAGCGTAGCCTTGACGTCAACCACCGGGTAGCCGGCCAGCACGCCAGCCTTCAGGGCATCTTCAATACCCTTCTGGACCGCGGGGATGTACTCACGCGGAACCACGCCGCCCTTAATGGCGTCAACGAATTCGAAGCCCTTGCCGGCAGGCTGCGGCTCCAGCTTCAGCACAACGTGACCGTACTGGCCGCGGCCGCCCGTCTGCTTGACGAACTTGCATTCGGCCTTTTCAACCACGGAGCGGATCGTTTCACGGTAAGCAACCTGGGGCTTGCCAACGGTGGCTTCGACGTTGAATTCACGACGCATACGGTCAACCAGCACGTCGAGGTGGAGCTCGCCCATACCGGAAATAATGGTCTGGCCGGATTCTTCATCGGTGTGCACGCGGAAGGACGGATCTTCCTGAGCCAGGCGGCTGAGGGCGAGAGCCATCTTTTCCTGGTCGGCCTTGGTCTTCGGCTCAACAGCCTCAGAAATAACCGGATCCGGGAATTCCATCTTTTCAAGGATCACCGGGTGCTCGGGGTCGCACAGCGTGTCGCCCGTGGTCACGGTCTTCAGGCCGACGGCAGCAGCAATATCGCCTGCCTCAACCTGCTTGATTTCGTGACGCTGGTTGGCGTGCATCTGCAGCAGACGGCCGAGACGTTCCTTCTTGTCCTTCGTGGAGTTCAGCACGGTTTCGCCGGAAACCATAATGCCGGAATACACGCGGATGAAGGAGATCTGACCAACGAACGGGTCCGTCATGATCTTGAAGACCAGAGCGCTGGAGAAGTCGTTGTCGTCAGTGTGGCGGAGAACCGGCTTGTCATCGAGGTCGAAGCCCTGGACCGGCGGAATGTCGATCGGGGACGGGAGGAACTCAACGACGGCGTCGAGCATGCGCTGCACGCCCTTGTTCTTGAAGGCGGAGCCGCAAAGCATCGGCTGAACCTTGTTCGCGATCGTCAGAACGCGCAGACCCTGAACGACTTCTTCGTTCGAGAGCGTGCCGTTCTCGAGGTACTTGTCCATCAGCTCGTCAGAAGCTTCAGCGGCAGACTCGATCATCTTCTCGCGCCATTCGTTGGCGGAGTCAACGAGATCAGCGGGGATGTCTTCGTAGTCGAACTTCATGCCCTGGCTGGCTTCGTCCCAGATGATGGCCTTCATTTCGAGAAGGTCAACAACGCCGCGGAAGTTGTCTTCAGCACCAACCGGAATCACGACCGGCACGGGGTTGCCGTGCAGACGGTTCTTGATCTGATCGTAAACGCGGAAGAAGTTCGCGCCGACGCGGTCCATCTTGTTCACGAACGCGATACGCGGCACGTGATAACGCTCGGCCTGACGCCAAACGGTTTCGGACTGGGGCTGAACGCCGCCGACGGAGTCATAAACCATGACGGCGCCGTCGAGCACGCGCAGGGAACGTTCCACTTCAACAGTGAAGTCCACGTGCCCAGGGGTGTCGATGATGTTGAAACGGTAGGCGTCCGGGTACTGCATCTTCATGCCGTGCCAGTAGCAGGTGGTGCAGGCGGAGGTAATCGTGATGCCACGTTCCTGTTCCTGCTCCATCCAGTCCATCGTCGCCGCGCCATCATGCACTTCGCCGATCTTGTGGTTTACGCCGGTGTAATACAGAATGCGCTCGGTCGTGGTCGTCTTGCCCGCGTCAATGTGGGCAGAGATGCCAATGTTGCGATAGCGCTCAATCGGAGTGGTACGCATAGTTTGATTTGTCCTTTTCTGGACAGAAAGCGGGGATTTCGTCTTTCTGCCCAGAACTTAAATGGATTAGAAGCGGAAATGAGAGAAGGCCTTGTTGGCTTCAGCCATACGATGGACTTCGTCACGCTTCTTCACGGCACCGCCGCGACCTTCGGAAGCGTCAAGCAGCTCGCCGGCGAGGCGGAGCGGCATGGACTTTTCAGAGCGGCTCTTGGCAGCTTCACGGAGCCAGCGCATGGCCAGAGCCATACGACGGACCGGACGGATCTCAACCGGAACCTGGTAGTTGGCACCGCCGACTCGGCGGCTCTTCACTTCAACCAACGGACGGACGTTATTGAGTGCAGTGGTGAAAACTTCCAGGGGGTCCTTACCGGACTTCTCTCCGATCTGCTTCAGGGCGCCGTAAACGATGCGCTCTGCGACGGCCTTCTTGCCGTCCAGCATGATCACGTTAACAAACTTGGTAATTTCAACGCTACCGAACTTAGGATCCGGCAAAACTTCGCGTTTTGGTACTTCACGACGACGGGGCATAATTCCTCTCGTTAAATATCTTCAGTCATTTTGGGCCTTTTCTGGCAGGCCTCGATTTCCAGTAGCCACATGATGCAGGCTGCGACTTACTCGGCACCTGGAGACCATTCTCCTCATGCCGTTTAGCATCGAAAGCTGATTAAGCAGCCTTCGGGCGCTTCGCACCGTACTTGGAGCGGGACTGCTTACGATCCTTCACGCCCTGGGTATCCAGAGAGCCGCGAACGATGTGGTAACGCACACCCGGCAGATCCTTCACACGGCCGCCACGGATCAGAACCACGGAGTGTTCCTGAAGGTTGTGGCCTTCGCCGCCGATGTAGGAAATGACTTCGAAGCCGTTGGTCAGGCGAACCTTCGCAACCTTACGCAGAGCGGAGTTCGGCTTCTTCGGGGTGGTCGTGTAAACACGGGTGCAAACGCCGCGCTTCTGCGGGCTGTTCTTCAGCGCAGGGCTCTTGCTCTTATCATGCGTAAGAGTGCGAGGTTTGCGCACAAGCTGATTAATAGTTGGCATTAAAAACGTCCGTCAAAAAAACTTAAAAGCTTTGAAAATCAAAAACTTTTATAGGTTTAACAATGCAAAAATCTTTCCTCTTCACGCGGTTTGGAGAAACACTCCTCCCCTTGTGGTCGAGAAAAGACATGTGAGTATCGCCTTTAAGTGTGGAATTGTCAAGTTCTGAACAAAAATTTTTTCGTTTAAGCGCTTGAAATATATACCCCTTACGGGCGATCCCCTATGAAAAAGGCCGCCGCAGGATTCTGCGGCGGCCTTCATAAGCCAGAGGCTTAAATACGCGTCTTAGTTGTCAGAGGCCGGAGATTCAGGCTTCTGAGCGGAAGCGCTCTGAGCAGCCTGTTCGGTCGCGACAGCCACCTGTTCAGCAACGGTCGCTTCGGCGAGCGCCTTGGCTTCAGCAGCCTCGGCAGCTTCTCTCGCCTTCACAGCCTTGTGATAGGCAAGGCCGGTACCGGCCGGAATCAGACGGCCGACGATCACGTTTTCCTTCAGGCCGCGCAGGTGGTCAACCTTGCCCATAATGGCGGCTTCGGTGAGCACTCGCGTCGTTTCCTGGAAGGAAGCGGCCGAAATGAAGGAGTCGGTCGAGAGCGAGGCCTTCGTAATACCAAGGAGCAGGTTCTCGTAGGTCGCCGGACGCTTGTTCTGGCTGATCGCTTCGTCGTTCGCGTCGAGGAGTTCAGCGCGTTCGACCTGCTCACCCTGGATGAAGCCCGTGTCGCCCGGATCAGCAACGATCACGCGGCGCAGCATCTGGCGGACGATCACTTCGATGTGCTTATCGTTGATCTTCACACCCTGCAGACGGTACACGTCCTGAACTTCGTCGACGATGTAGCGGGCCAGAGCCTCAATACCGAGCAGACGCAGAATATCATGCGGATCGGCCGGTCCGTCAACGATTTCTTCACCCTTCTGGACCACCTGGCCGTCATGCACCAGCACGGTCTTGTCCTTCGGGATCAGGAATTCGTGATCAACACCTTCGTTATCCGTGATCATCAGACGCTGCTTGCCCTTCGTTTCCTTACCGAAGGTCACCGTACCGGTCACTTCAGCCAGCATACCGGCGTCCTTCGGAGAGCGAGCTTCGAAGAGCTCGGCAACTCGCGGCAGACCGCCCGTAATATCTCGGGTCTTCTGGGATTCAACCGGAATACGGGCAAGCACTTCGCCCTGACCGATTTCCTGACCGTCCTGAACCGTGACCAGAGCGCCAACCGGCAGCTGAATCGTCACAGCGTGGTCCGTACCCGGAATCTTCACCTCATTACCGTTCGCGTCGATCAGGTGGACCAACGGACGCAGCGTGCCGGTGGAGCCGCCCTTCTTCGAACCGTGGCTCGAGGTGGAGCGCTTGGAGTCGATAACAACCTGCGTGGACAGACCGGTCACTTCATCGGTCTGGCTCATCACCGTGACGTTGTCGATCACGTTTTCAAAGCGGATCTTACCGGCGTATTCCGAAATAATCGGACGCGTCATCGGATCCCAGGTCGCCATCTGCTCGCCGGCCTTCACCAGCTGGCCTTCATGCACGGACAGCGTGGCACCGTACTGGATCTTATGACGTTCACGTTCGCGGCCCGTCGTGGCATCCGTCACGACGATTTCGCCGGAACGGGAAATCACCACGAGTTCGCCCTTGTTCGACGTGACGTAGCGCATCGCGGAGGTGAAGTTCACCTTACCGGAGGCCTTCGCTTCAACGCTCGAAGCCACAGCAGCACGGCTCGCCGCACCGCCGATATGGAACGTACGCATCGTCAGCTGCGTGCCCGGTTCACCGATGGACTGAGCAGCGATCACGCCGACCGCTTCGCCTTCGTTCACCAGAGTGCCGCGGCCGAGATCGCGGCCATAGCACTTGGCGCAGATGCCGTGACGGGTTTCACACGTAAGAGGCGTGCGGACCATCACTTCATCAATGCCGGCGGCATCGATCTTGTCGCAGATGTTCTCATCAATCAGCGTGCCAGCGGCAGCGATCAGCTCATCCGTTTCCGGATTGTTGATGTCCTCCGCAGCCACTCGGCCGAAGATACGGTCGCGCAGAGCCTGCACCACATCGCCGGATTCGACGAGAGCGCGCATCTTCACGCCATTCTTCGTGCCGCAGTCCTGCTCCGTAACGACGAGGTCCTGCGTCACATCCACCAGTCGGCGGGTGAGGTAGCCGGAGTTAG
This sequence comes from Dakarella massiliensis, assembly GCF_001182045.1. Classification (GTDB taxonomy): domain Bacteria; phylum Pseudomonadota; class Gammaproteobacteria; order Burkholderiales; family Burkholderiaceae_F; genus Mesosutterella; species Mesosutterella massiliensis. The sequence continues at coordinate 64,500 of NZ_CVTY01000005.1, forward strand.
CCGTCTTCAGAGCCGTATCGGCCAGACCCTTACGGGCACCGTGGGTCGACACGAAGTACTGCAGAACGTTCAGGCCTTCACGGAAGTTAGCCGTAATAGGCGTTTCAATAATGGAGCCGTCCGGCTTCGCCATCAGGCCTCGCATACCGGCCAGCTGACGGATCTGGGCAGGAGAGCCTCGGGCACCGGAGTCAGCAGCCATGTACACGGCGTTGAACGATTCCTGGGTGGTCTTGTTGCCATGGCGGTCGATAACCGGCTCGACAGACAGATCCTTCATCATGACCTTACCGACTTCATCAGCGGTACGGCCCCAGATGTCCACCACCTTGTTATAGCGTTCGCCCTGCGTCACGAGACCGGAGGTGTACTGGGACTGGATCTCTTCCACTTCCTTCTCAGCGTCATCAACGAGCTTCTGCTTCTCGGCCGGAACCTTCATATCGTCAACGCAGATCGAAATACCGGCCTGCGTGGAGAGGTAGTAGCCGCGGTTCTTCAGAGCGTCAACAAAGTCCACCGTCGCGCGGAGACCGCAGACACGGAAGCAGGTAGAAATCAGACGGGCGATTTCCTTCTTCTTCAGCGTCTTGTTGATGTCGGAGAACTTCATGCCCTTCGGCAGGATTTCGGACAGCAGAGCGCGGCCCGCAGTCGTTTCGACACGGATCGTGCGTTCGTTCGTCTCACCGGTTTCGCGGTTCAGGTCGTACTCCTTCACGCGGACCGTGCAGCGGGTCTGCAGCGTCACGATGCCGGCGGAGAGAGCGCGGCGGACTTCATCCACGTCCTCGAAGAACATGCCTTCGCCAGGCGCGTTGACGCGGGCGCGGGTGCTCCAGTAGAGACCCAGCACCATATCCTGAGACGGAACGTTCGCCGGATCACCGTTAGCCGGGAAGAGGACGTTGTTCGTCGACAGCATCAGCGTACGGGCTTCGGTCTGAGCTTCCAGAGAGAGCGGCACGTGAATAGCCATCTGGTCGCCGTCGAAGTCGGCGTTGAACGGAGCGCAGACGAGCGGCGGGAGCTGGAGAGCCTTGCCGCTGATCAGACGGGGTTCGAACGCCTGAATGCCGAGACGGTGCAGCGTAGGCGCACGGTTCAGCATCACGGGGTGCTCGTAAATCACCTCTTCGAGAATGTCCCAGATCACCGGATCCTGGGTCTCGACCATCTTCTTCGCAGCCTTGATCGTGTTCGCGAGACCACGCATCTCAAGCTTGTTGTAGATGAAGGGCTTGAAGAGCTCGAGAGCCATCGGCTTCGGCACACCGCACTGGTGCATCTTCAGTTCCGGACCCACCGTAATCACGGAACGGCCGGAGTAGTCCACACGCTTACCGAGCAGGTTCTGACGGAAGCGGCCGGACTTACCCTTGATCATGTCAGCGAGAGACTTGAGCGGGCGCTTGTTCGGACCGGTCATCGCCTTGCCGCGGCGGCCGTTGTCGATCAGAGAGTCGACAGCTTCCTGCAGCATGCGCTTTTCGTTGCGCACGATGATGTCCGGGGCCTTCAGCTCGAGCAGACGCTTCAGACGGTTGTTACGGTTGATCACGCGGCGGTACAGATCGTTCAGATCGGAGGTCGCAAAACGGCCGCCGTCGAGCGGCACGAGCGGACGCAGATCCGGCGGCAGCACCGGCAACACCTCGAGAATCATCCATTCCGGATGAATTCCGGAACGATGGAAGCCTTCGAGGACCTTCAGGCGCTTCGCGTACTTCTTGATCTTCGCGTCGGAATTGGTTTCCTTCAGCTCCGTGCGCAGCGTCTCGATTTCCTTCGGAATATCGATAGACTTCAGCAGCTCACGGATTGCCTCGGCACCCATCATGGCCTTGAATTCGTCACCGAACTCTTCGGTCTTCGCGGCGTAATCGTCTTCGGTGAGGAGCTGGCCGCGCTTCAGCGGGGTCATGCCCGGATCAACAACGATATAGGCTTCGAAGTACAGCACGCGTTCGATATCGCGCAGCGGGATATCGAGCACCATGCCCATGCGGGACGGCAGGCTCTTCAGGAACCAGATGTGAGCCACCGGGCTCGCGAGCTCGATGTGGCCCATGCGTTCGCGGCGCACCTTGGACAGCGTCACTTCGACGCCGCACTTCTCGCAGACGACGCCGCGATGCTTCATGCGCTTGTACTTACCGCAAAGGCACTCGTAGTCCTTGATCGGCCCGAAAATACGGCAGCAGAAAAGACCATCACGCTCCGGCTTAAAGGTGCGGTAATTGATCGTTTCCGGCTTCTTCACTTCGCCGTAAGACCACTCACGGATCTTTTCCGGCGAAGCGATCGAAATGCGCAGGGCATCAAAGTGATTGTCCTGCTGCACCTGCTGAAACAGATTGAGAAAGGCGTTATTCATCTCGAAAACCGTCCTTAATTTTTCTCGTAGTCAATGTCGATGCCGAGCGAGCGGATTTCGCGCACCAGAACATTGAAGGATTCCGGAATACCGGCATCAATCGACAGATCGCCCTTGACAATGTTTTCGTACATCTTCGTACGGCCGTTAACGTCGTCGGACTTCACCGTCAGCATTTCCTGCAGCGTGTAGGCTGCGCCGTAAGCTTCAAGAGCCCAGACTTCCATTTCGCCGAAACGCTGTCCGCCGAACTGAGCCTTACCGCCGAGCGGCTGCTGGGTCACGAGGGAGTACGGACCGGTGGAGCGGGCGTGCATCTTGTCGTCAACCAGGTGATGCAGCTTCAGGTAGTGCATGTAGCCAACCGTCACCGGGCAGGTAAACGCGTCACCCGTGCGGCCGTCGTACAGCGTGGCCTGTTCACGGTTCGGCGTGAGCTGGAGGCGCTTCACTTCGGAATCCGGGAATGCCATCTCCAGCATCTGCTTGATCTGCTCTTCGCTTGCACCGTCGAACACCGGCGTCGCGAACGGAATGCCGTGCTTGATACGGTTCACCATGGCGATCACTTCGTCATCGGTGAGGCTCGCGATGTCTTCCTTCTTGCCGGTCATGTTGTAGACCTTCTCCAGGAAGGCGCGGATTTCCTTCACCTGCTTGCCGCGTTCGCTGTCGAGCAGTTCCTGCAGACGCCAGCCGAGGCCCTTGGCCGCCCATCCGAGATGGACTTCCAGCACCTGGCCGATGTTCATACGGGACGGCACGCCGAGCGGGTTCAGCACGATGTCCATCGGACGGCCGTCAGCCATGTACGGCATATCCTCAACCGGGTTCACCTTGGAGACCACACCCTTGTTACCGTGACGGCCTGCCATCTTGTCGCCAGGCTGCAGGCGGCGGCGTTCGGCGATGTAAACCTTCACCATCTTCAGCACGCCCGGGGGCAGTTCGTCGCCGCGGGTGAGCTTGTCCTTCTTCAGGTTGTAGGCTTCGGCGAATTCCTTCACCTTGTTCTCCAGAGCCTTCTTCGTGAGGTCGATCAGCTTCTGATCATCCTCAGTCTCCATCACGATGGAGAAGAGCTGCTGGTAGTTCAGGCCTTCGAGGTATTCGGTGGTCAGAACCGAGCCGGCACCCAGGCCGTTCGGGGCCGTGAGAACCTTCTTGCCGGTGATCTGACGGCGGAGACGGGCGCAGGCGTCAGTCTCAACAATACGGCGTTCGTCGTCCAGATCTCGCTGGTAGCGCTTCAGTTCGTCTTCAATAATCGACTTCGCGCGGGAATCGCGTTCCACGCCTTCACGGGTGAAGACCTGAACGTCAATCACGGTGCCGGACATGCCGGACGGAACGCGCAGCGACGTATCCTTCACGTCGGAGGCCTTCTCACCGAAGATCACGCGCAGCAGCTTCTCTTCCGGCGTGAGCTGGGTTTCGCCCTTCGGCGTCACCTTGCCGACCAGCACGTCGCCGGCCTCAACTTCAGCACCGATAAACACAATGCCGGCGTCGTCGAGACGGTTCAGCTGCTGCTCAGGCAGATTCGAAATATCGCGCGTGATTTCTTCCGCGCCGAGCTTCGTATCACGGGCAACGACAGAGAGTTCCTCGATGTGGATCGAGGTGTAGCGGTCATCAGCCACGACCTTCTCGGAGATCAGCACCGAGTCTTCGTAGTTGTAGCCGTTCCACGGCATGAAGGCGATCAGCATGTTCTGGCCGAGAGCGAGTTCGCCCTGATCGGTCGAAGCGCCGTCAGCCAGCACGTCACCCTTCGCCACATGGTCGCCGATCATCACGATCGGACGCTGATTGATCGTCGTGGACTGGTTGGAGCGGGTGAACTTCTGCAGGTTGTAAATATCAACACCCACTTCACCGGCAACGCTTTCCTCGTCGTTCACACGAATAACGACACGGTTAGCGTCAACATAGTCGACGATACCGCCGCGGCGGGCCTGGACAGCCGTCTTGGAGTCCTCAGCAACAGTGCGTTCCATGCCGGTGCCGACGAACGGATACTCCGGACGGAGGCAGGGCACGGCCTGACGCTGCATATTCGCGCCCATCAGGGCTCGGTTCGCGTCGTCATGCTCCAGGAACGGAATCATGGAAGCGGCCACAGACACGATCTGCGACGGGGCAACGTCCATGTACTGAATGTCAGCCGGACGGGCCAGAACGAATTCACCCTTCTCGTGGCAAGACACGAGTTCCTGCGTGAGGCGGTTGTTTTCATCCAGATCAGCGTTCGCCTGGGCGATGATGTACTTGCCTTCCTCAATAGCGGAAAGGTAGTCAATCGTGCTGGTCGCGACACCGTCAACCACGCGGCGATACGGCGTCTCAAGGAAGCCGTAGTCGTTCAGGCGGGCGTAAATAGCGAGCGAGTTGATCAGACCGATGTTCGGACCTTCAGGGGTCTCAATCGGGCAGACACGGCCGTAGTGCGTCGGATGCACGTCTCGCACTTCGAAGCCGGCGCGCTCACGGGTCAGACCGCCCGGGCCAAGGGCCGAAATACGGCGCTTATGCGTGATTTCGGACAGCGGGTTCGTCTGGTCCATGAACTGCGAGAGCTGGCTGGAGCCAAAGAACTCGCGGATCGAGGCAGAAATCGGCTTGCTGTTGATCAGGTCCTGCGGTGTGAGATTGTCGCTCTCAGCCTGGCCGAGGCGTTCACGCACGGCGCGCTCAACGCGGGCGAGGCCGGCACGGAACTGGTTTTCAGCCAGTTCGCCGACGCAGCGGACGCGGCGGTTGCCGAGGTGGTCAATATCATCAACGCCATTCACCGGAACGGTACGCTGGACGCCGTTATCGTCAGTCATGACGACATCGTCCTGGCCGTTGCGCAGCGCGACGAGCAGCATCATCGTGTCAACGATGTCTTCCGCGGTCAGCGTGGCAGCGCCGGTCATATCGGACTTGCCGAAGCGGGCATTGATCTTCATGCGGCCGACACGGGACAGATCGTACGTATCGGTCGAGAAGAACAGGCGTTCAAACAGGGATTCGACAGCTTCTTCGGTCGGCGGTTCACCCGGGCGCATCATGCGGTAGATCGCGATGCGGGCGGCGAGCTTATCGGCCGTTTCATCAAGACGCAGAGTCTCGGAAATGTAAGCGCCGTGGTCGAGTTCGTTCGTGTAGAGCGTCTCGATATCCGTGATGTTGGCGGCACGCAGCTTCTCAAGCAGCTTCTCGTCGATCAGGGCGTTGGCGGCAGCGATCTGCTCACCGGTTTCCTCATCATAGATGTCCTTCGCGAGCACACGGTCAATCAGGTAATCGTCCGGAACGGGGATTTCCTTGATGCCGGCCTGATTGATCAGGCGAACGTGACGGGCATTCACGCGCTTGTCGCCCGGGACGATGATCTTGCCGTCCTTGTCGACGATGTTGAAGCCGAGAGAGTCACCCTTCAGGCGCTCAGGAATGAGCGACAGACGAGCACCTTCCGCGGACAGCGTGAAGTGATCGAACTCGAAGAAGCGGGCGAGAATCTGCATTGGGGTCATACCCAGAGCCTTCAGCAGAATCGTGCCGGGCATCTTGCGGCGGCGGTCAATACGGAAGAAGAGAATATCCTTCGCATCGAACTCGAAGTCGAGCCAGGAGCCGCGGTAAGGAATCACTCGGGCAGAGAACAGCAGCTTGCCGGAGGAGTGAGTCTTGCCCTTGTCATTTTCAAAGAAAATACCAGGGGAGCGGTGCAGCTGGGAGACGATAACTCGCTCAGAGCCGTTGATGATGAAAGAGCCCTTCTCAGTCATGAGAGGGATCTCGCCCATGTAGACTTCATTCTCCCGAACTTCTTTTACAGTCGTCGGGGCGTCACGGTCATAGATCTCGAGCTGGATCTTGGCACGAAGGCGGCAGGAGTAGCTCAGACCACGGAGCTGACACTCTGCAACATCAAACTCTGGCTTAGCCAGGTCATAACTAACAAAACGAAGGCGGGCCAGCCCATTGTGGCTGGAAACCGGGAAGATAGAGGTAAAGGCGGCCTGAAGACCGATATCTTTGCGGGCATTCGGCTTAACATCAGCCTGCAGGAAATCTGCATAAGACCGCAACTGAATATCCAACAGGGGGGGCACTGCGAGGACGCTCGGACGATTGGCGAAGCTTTTCCGGATGCGCTTCTTTTCAGTGAACGAGTACGACATGGACACTCCGTTCGACGCGAGTCAGGGAAGAAAACCCTGCTCCAGAGAAGAAAAAGCAAGAGACGGCAAAAGCCGCTTGGATACAACAGATTATCCCAGCGGCACAATCCTAGACTTTAGTTAGGACCCAACTCTCACTCATTTAGGGAAGACTTTGAAAGAAATTCGCAAGGGCAAATTCTTTTCAAAATCGACACTAGCGATTTTATCCGGTTCGGAGGAACTCCGAACCGGATAATTCAAGCATTCAAAAAAGAATTACTTGAGGTCGACCTTAGCACCGGTCTCTTCGAGCTTCTTCTTCAGCTCTTCGGCTTCAGCCTTGGCAACGGCGGTCTTAACAGCCTTCGGGGCGGCTTCGACCAGATCCTTGGCTTCCTTCAGGCCCAGGCCCGTGATTTCACGGACGACCTTGATCACCTTGATCTTGTTCGCGCCAACGTCGGACAGAACGACGTCGAACTCGGACTTGGCTTCAGCAGCCGGGGCGGCAGCGCCAGCAGCAGCGGCGACAGCAACCGGGGCGGCGGCGGAAACGCCGAACTTGTCTTCCATCAGCTTGATCAGCTCAGAGATCTCAAGGACGGACTTGGAGGCGATCGCCTCGAGGATTTCTTCGTTAGAGAGTGCCATTTGAAATGACTCCGTATACGTTGTGTATGGTTAAATTTAAAAAACTACAGGATTAGGCAGCAGCCTGTTCCTTCGAATCTCGAACTGCAGCGACGGTGCGCACAAGACGCGCCGGAACTTCGTTGAGGGTACGCACGAACTTAGCGATCGGCTCGTTCATCGTGGCCATCAACTTAGCAATCAGTTCGTCGCGGCTCGGCATCGTGGAGAGGGCCTCGATGGCGGCAAGGTCAAGAGCCTTACCATCCATGACGCCGCCCTTGATGGCGAACGCTTCGTTCTTCTTAGCAAAGTTGAAGAGCACCTTGGCGAGGGCAACCGGATCGGCAGAGAAGCCGTAAACCAGCGGGCCGGTAAAGCTATCGGCAGCGCAGGCAAACGGAGTCTCGGCGACGGCACGGCTCACCAGGGTATTCTTGGCAACACGCAACTTCACACCGTTCTGGCGAGCTTCCTTGCGCAGGGCGGTGATTGCTTCAACGCTCAGTCCACGGTAGTCGGCGAAAATCAGGGAAGTGCTTTCGGCAGCAAGTGCCTTCACTTCCTCGATCACAGCCGCTTTATCTTGACGATTAAGACCCATGGTCTGGCTCCACTCAGAGGTGCTAGTAACTAGCACCGGTTCTTTTATGACCGGCTCACCTCGAGAGAGAGGGGAACGAGCAGCCGCCGACATGGGCCTGCGGTACAACGTAATTCACTCTCTTCGGTTTTGCCGTCTACGTTGGATATCTTATTGCGCTGCCCGTTCGGGTCGGCGCTCTTAAGACTTTTAAAGCTCTCGCTTCCAGCGGTCTTTGACATTGGCCGTGCGCTGTGGCACGGCCACCAAAGCCCTTGGGGCCTCGCGGCCCCAGCACAGCGCCCCACTTTCGGGGAGCGCCATGATGAAACTTATTAGTTGGAAAGCGTGCTCAGATCCACGCGGGCACCGATGCCCATGGTGGAGGAGAGAGCAACCTTCTTCAGGTACACGCCCTTGGCGGCGGCAGGCTTAGCCTTGTTCAGGGCTTCAATAAGAGCCTTGAGGTTGGCTTCGAGGCGCGGGGTCTCGAAAGAAGCACGACCGATGGAGGCGTGAATGATACCGGCCTTGTCAGCACGGAACTGAACCTGACCAGCCTTGGCGTTCTTGACAGCTTCGGCGACGTTCGGGGTCACGGTGCCAACCTTCGGGTTCGGCATCAGGCCACGCGGGCCGAGGACCTGGCCGAGGCGGCCGACAACGCGCATCGCGTCCGGGGAGGCGATCACAACGTCGAAGTCCATGAAGCCAGCCTTCACCTTGTCGGCGAGGTCATCGAAACCGACGATGTCAGCACCGGCGGCCTTCGCTTCTTCAGCGCGGGCACCCTGGGTGAACACAGCAACACGAACAACCTTGCCAGTGCCTTCCGGCAGCACGCAGGCGCCACGGACGGTCTGGTCAGACTTCTTCGGATCGATACCGAGCTGAACGGCAACGTCGAAGGACTCATCAAACTTGGCAGAGGCGCAGCCCTTGACCAGGTCGATAGCTTCCTTCACATCGTAAAGCTTGCCGAGTTCAACTTTCGCACGGTTGGCAGCAACGCGCTTGGACAGTTTCTTAGCCATTACAGACCCTCCACCGTGATACCCATCGAGCGGGCGGAGCCGGCGATGGTGCGAACAGCCGCGTCGAGATCAGCAGCAGTCAGATCAGGCTCCTTGGCCTTGGCGATTTCTTCAGCCTGAGCGCGGGTAATCTTGCCGACCTTGTTGGTGTGCGGGCGAGCAGAACCCTTCTCAATCTTGGCAGCCTTCTTGATCAGGATCGTCGCCGGAGGAGTCTTCATGATGAACGTGAAGGACTTATCCGCGAAGGCGGTGATCACGACCGGAATCGGAAGACCCTTTTCCATGGACTGCGTGCGGGCATTGAAGGCCTTGCAGAATTCCATGATGTTCAGGCCACGCTGGCCGAGAGCCGGGCCGATAGGCGGCGCAGGATTAGCCTTACCGGCTGGCACTTGCAGCTTGATAAAGCCGATGATTTTCTTTGCCATAGTTATCCTCTTGGGTTCAGTCGCCCGACAGTCGGGCTCCCCACAGTGAAATCAAATAAGCCCTTTATTATAGCGAACCCACATTTTAAGTCCACTATTCAAAGGAGCATCTATTTGATATAAATTAAACTTTTTCTACTTCGTCAAAAGCCAGATCAACCGGAGTCTGGCGGCCGAAGATCGACACGAGAACCTTCAGACGGCTCTTGTCGTAGTTCACTTCATCAACACGGCCATTGAAGTCGGCAAAAGCGCCTTCCTTCACACGGACCGTTTCGCCGAGCTCGAAGAGCACCTTGGGCTTCGGCTTCTCCACGCCTTCCGCGACCGTGCCCTTGATGCGGGCAATATCGGATTCCGGAATGCGGGTCGGGCGATTGCCGCCCAGGAATTCCATAACACGGGGAGTGTTCTTGACCAGATGCCACGTATCATCATTCATGATCATCTGGATGAAGATGTATCCCGGATAGAGACGGCGCTCGGTCGTCACTTTACGACCGTTGCGGATATCCTCAACCTTCTCAGTCGGGAGAAGCACTTCACCGAACAGGTCCTTGTATTCCGAATGCGAGATCCGGTCAACCAGTGCGTTGTAAGCGCTCTTCTCCATGCTGGAATAAACATGAATGGTGTACCACTTCATGTTTCCGGCAGATGCATTTTCTTCAGCGTTACCCGCTTCGGTATTAGGCTTGGCTTCTTCCGTCATTTCGATCTCCGTCCCCCTGCTGCTGTTTAGATAAGCTTCAGAAGAACATCATAGAGTCCCCATTCGATGATCTTGTCAATCACGAAAAGGAACAATGCAATGATTACGACAAATCCCATCACAAGCCCGGTGCTCGTCAGGGTTTCGCGGCGAGTCGGCCAGACAACAAGGCGCAGCTCATCGTAAGAAGCGCGTCCATAGGCAATGAACCGCTTACCCGATGGGCTGAACCAGGCAATGGCGCAGCCAACCACAAGACCGGCGGCCAGGCAGGCGAGACGCACGCCCAGAGGCTGATCACTGAGGAAAGTGAAGGCAAGAACGCCTGCAACCGCCACTATGATGGCAATCGTGACGAGGACGAGATCGCGCCCCTTACTGGGCTCCTCAACCTGCTCTTTTGGTTTGCTCATTATTGGTTCTCTAACCCAACGGGGCGTTTCCCCGATAAACAACTAAGCCGCGGTCACTCAATTGATCGCGGCTTGGCTTTGTGTAACTGATGGCAGGGGCAGAAGGAATCGAACCCTCAACCTACGGTTTTGGAGACCGTCGCTCTGCCGATTGAGCTATACCCCTGCAACTGCAGACCCCTCGATAGAGGTCTGCAATTCTAGCAAATTACTCGATGATCTTGGCAACCACACCGGCACCAACCGTGTGACCACCTTCACGAATAGCGAAGCGCAGACCTTCTTCCATAGCGATCGGGGCGATCAGCGTCACGGTCATCGTGGTGTTGTCGCCAGGCATCACCATTTCAGTGCCTTCCGGCAGCTCGATCGTGCCAGTCACGTCCGTCGTACGGAAGTAGAACTGCGGACGATAGCCCTTGAAGAACGGGGTATGACGGCCGCCTTCTTCCTTCTTCAGAACGTACACCTGAGCAGCGAACTTGGTGTGCGGGGTGATCGTGCCGGGCTTGGCCACAACCTGGCCGCGCTCGACGTCTTCACGCTTCGTACCACGCAGCAGGCAGCCGATGTTGTCGCCAGCCTCGCCTTCGTCGAGGAGCTTGCGGAACATTTCAACGCCCGTGCAGGTCGTCTTCTGGGTCGGCTTGATACCGACGATTTCGATTTCATCGCCGACGTGGATGATGCCGCGTTCCACACGGCCGGTCACCACGGTGCCGCGGCCAGAGATGGAGAACACGTCTTCGATCGGCATCAGGAACGGCTTGTCGAGTTCACGGACGGGTTCCGGGAAGTAGGAATCCATCGTGTCGGCCAGCTTGAGGACGGACGGAACGCCGTACTCGGACTGATCGCCTTCGAGGGCGAGCTTGGCGGAACCGCGGATGACGGGGATGTCGTCGCCCGGGAACTTGTACTCGGTCAGCAGTTCGCGAACTTCCATCTCGACGAGTTCGAGCAGTTCGGGATCGTCAACCAGGTCGCACTTGTTCAGGTAAACGATGATGTTCGGCACGCCGACCTGACGGGCGAGCAGGATGTGCTCACGGGTCTGGGGCATCGGGCCGTCGGAAGCAGCCACCACCAGGATGGCACCGTCCATCTGAGCGGCACCCGTGATCATGTTCTTCACATAGTCAGCGTGCCCCGGGCAGTCAACGTGAGCGTAGTGACGCTTTTCGGTCTCGTACTCAACGTGAGCGGAGTTAATCGTAATACCACGGGACTTTTCTTCAGGAGCCGCGTCAATCTGATCATAGGCGAGAGCCGCGCCGCCGAACTTCTGGGCAAGGACGGTCGTCAGAGCGGCCGTCAGGGTGGTCTTGCCGTGGTCAACGTGACCAATCGTGCCCACGTTCACGTGGGGCTTGCTACGTACATACTTCTCTTTTTCTGCCATGGTGAACAGCTCCCGGACTTGGTAGATGCGGCTGATGAACATCAGCCAATAGAAAAATGGTGCCCGTGATGCGGATCGGACGCATGACCTCTCCCTTACCAAGGGAGTGCTCTACCACTGAGCCACACGGGCATAAATCTTGGAGCGGGTGAAGGGAATCGAACCCTCGTCGTAAGCTTGGAAGGCTTCTGCTCTACCATTGAGCTACACCCGCCCAACAGACGCGAGGTTTACCTCCCGCCCATACAAACTGGATTCTTCCCTTACCGAAAAATTGGTGGAGGGGGATGGATTCGAACCATCGTAGGCGTAAGCCAACAGATTTACAGTCTGCCCCTTTTAGCCACTCAGGCACCCCTCCGGGGAAGCGAGAATAGGATTATGCGAATAACAGAACAAAAAGTCAAGCGTCAGAGTTAAATTTCTTCTTTCTGATAAATAATCGTTTTCCCTAATCAGGAGTTTTTCCTGTTGTTATCGCTGCGATTTTCCCTGTCGATCTCTTCAATGACCACGGCGTCCTTCACCTCAAGGGTCGGATCACAGGCAATTGGTTCGGGAGCCGCGGGATTCGGCTCACGGGATTGGAAGGCTTCTTCGCTCCCTGGCATATTCCCGCTTTCGGGAATATCACTTCCCTCACGGTTTCCCGGCGACAGGAGCCCAGCCACCACGCGGAAGAGGAAGCCTGCGACAGCCACCGCGGCGAGGATCAGAACGATGGCTCCAACGATCGGAAGCAACAGAATGCCCAGTCCGACGAAAACCGCCAGACCGATCACCCAGGCTACCCAGCCGTACGGAGAGTTCCCGCCACCGCCATAGTAATAAAAGCGACCGCTCATTCTTTCTTTCCTTTCTGAATCTTTGCCATTTCATTTATTCTGCGACATTTCTTTAAGAAATAAAGAGGCTGTCTCTGTTTTTTCCCTTGTTTTGGTTACAATGTCTAATCTTTCGCACAACGAGAGTACTCAAGAAACCTTTGAGAGCTTCGGCGGGATCGACTTCCGACGGCATTAACTCCCCTCAGCCAAGCCGATCAGGACTACAAATCGAAACAGAAACGATGGAGTCTTCAAGCCCGCATCTGCCCTCCTTACTCTTCATTGGCAGAACATCTATTTATGAACGCAGATAATTCTCTTAATTGCGCGCTGCCCGACGTCCAGTCGAGCGCTGACGGCCGTCACATTCCGATTCAGCGTGTTGGCGTCAAGTCGGTTCGCGTGCCCGTTGTCGTCGCCTCGGTCGACGGCCCGCTCCACACGGTTGCTACAGTCAATATGTACGTGTCTCTCCCCGCCGGGCAGAAAGGCACCCATATGTCCCGCTTCTTCCGTCTGCTTGACGAGACCCGCGAGCCGCTCTGCAAGCCCGTTCTCGAAGATCTGATGGTCCGGATGCTGAAGACGCTTGACGCCGTCTCCGGTCAGATTGAGTTTGACTTCCCCTTCTTCGTGCGCAAATCAGCTCCGATCTCCAAGCAGTCGAGCCTGATGAGCTACGAAGCCGGTTTTACGGTGACGTGCGAGAACGGTGAGACCACGGTCCGCGAACGCGTCCTCACGCCGGTGACGAGCCTCTGCCCCTGCAGCAAGGAAATCTCCCGCTACGGTGCACACAATCAGCGCTCCCACATCACGATTGACGCTCTCTGCTCGGAAGCCATTCCGTTTGAGGAGCTGATCCGCTACTCTGAAAAGAACGGCTCCTGCGAGCTCTGGTCTCTTCTGAAGCGCGAGGACGAGAAGTTCGTCACGGAATACGCCTACGATCACGCCAAGTTCGTTGAGGATATCATCCGCGACGTCGCGACCGACCTCAATAAGGACGCCCGCATCGTCTCCTACGAACTCCAGGTGGAAAACTTCGAATCCATCCACAATCATTCCGCCTATGCGCTGATCAGCCACGACCGGCGCACCTCCGCAGTCTGACGCTGAGACTCGCGCACACGGATTTCCGGCCCGCCCGAACGGGGGGCCGGATCCCGCGAAAAACCCCGCACGTTTTACCCGCCCTCTCCGCACTCTGCGAAAATAGAGGGATTACTTAGAACAGTCCGTTTTCCTGCAAAAATGCTCGATCAACAAAAACAGGCCCTGATTGGCCTCTTCACCCGCGCCCTTACCGCTATCGGCGCAGGCTCCCTTCCCGTTACGCTGGAGCGCCCGAAACTCGCCGAACACGGCGACGTTGCCTGTACGGTCGCGCTGCAGTCCGCCAAGATTCTTCACAAGGCTCCCCGCCAGATCGCCGAGCAGCTCGTGTCCGTCATGAAGGCGGATCCTGAATTCAGCACGCTGCTCTCCTCTGCGGAAATCGCGGGTCCGGGCTTCATCAATCTGCGCCTTGCCAAGTCGGCTCAGCAGGAAATCGTGAAGACTGTTCTCCGTCAGGGTGAAGCTTTCGGCACCAATCAGTCGAAGGCCGGCCAGTCCGTCATTGTGGAATACGTTTCCGCCAATCCGACCGGCCCGCTGCATCTCGGCCACGCCCGCCAGGGTGCCCTCGGCGACGTGCTCTCGAAGATTCTCGCCACCCAGGGCTGGGCGGTCACGCGTGAGTACTACTACAACGACGCCGGCGCTCAGATCAACAATCTGACCGTCTCCGTTACGCTCCGCGGCAAGGAGCTCCTCGGCGAGCAGATCACTTTCCCGGAAAACGGCTACCACGGCGAATACATCACCGATATCGCGAAGGACTACATCGCGAAGCGTCCCGTGACGAGCTCCGGTGAAACGATCACTCCGGACGGCGATCTGAATAACAGCGCTCTCGTCCGCAAGTACGCCGTTGCTTATCTGCGCAACGAACAGGACGAGGACCTCAGGGCTCTCGGCGTTTCCTTCGATAACTACTATCTCGAAAGCTCGCTCTACTCGGACGGCTATGTTGAGGAAGCCGTGAACGCGATGATCCGCTCCGGCCACACCTATGAGAAGGACAACGCGCTCTGGCTCCGTACGACGGACTTCACGAAGGAAGACCTCGGCGGCCTGATCGACGACAAGGACCGCGTGATGAAGAAGCAGGACGGCTTCTACACGTACTTCGTGCCGGATGTCGCCTATCACCTCACGAAGTTCCGCCGCGGCTTCTCGCGCGCCATCAACATCCAGGGTTCTGATCACCACGGTACCCGAGCCCGCCTCCGCGCCGGTATTCAGGCCGCGGCGAAGGTTCTCGGTCTCGATGTGCCGAAGGTCTTCCCCGAGTGGCTCCTGCACAAGATGCTCCTCGTGATGAAGGATGGCCAGGAAGTGAAGATGAGCAAGCGCTCCGGCTCCTACATCACGCTGCGCGACCTGGTTGACTGGGTCGGCCGTGATGCCGCCCGTTACTTCCTCGTCTCCCGTAAGGCTGACGCTGAATTCGTTTTCGACGTGAACCTCGCTGTGTCGAAGAGCGACGAGAACCCGGTCTACTATCTGCAGTACGCTCATGCGCGCATCTGCTCGGTCTTCCGCCAGGCCTCTGAAAAGGGCTTTAAGATTCCGAGCACGGAAGAGATGCTTGCCATGGATCTCTCACAGCTGACTTCCGAAAAGGAAATCAGCCTGATGAATCATCTTGCGGATTACTCCGCAACGCTGACCGCCGCCTCTGAAGCCCTGACGCCCCATACGCTCTGCTTCTACCTGCGCGATCTCGCCGCGAGCTTCCACGCCTTCTATAACGAAGAGCACGTGCTGGTTGAGGACGAGGCCACCCGCAACAGCCGTCTCGCGCTGCTCGCCGCTGTGCGCCAGGTGCTCGGCAACGGTCTTGCTCTCCTCGGGGTCAGTGCCCCGAAGAGGATGTAACTTTTTGAAAATTCCCTTTTCTGGAAAAAGGAGTTGTTCATGAAGCAGTTTTTAACCGGCTTTCTCTGCGGCGCTGTCGTCGCCCTTCTTGTCGCCGCTGGCGGCGCCCTGTTCGTAACGGAGTCTCCGGTTCCGTTCATGAGCAAGGTTCAGTCCTCGTCGACGGAATATGTTCAGGACGCGCTTAAGGGCCGGTCCTCCGATCCGAATGAGAAGCTTTACGCTCCCGGAACGACTCCCAAGCCCGCTTCCGCTCAGGCTTCGTCCCCCGCGGCTGCCGCCAAGGCCCCTGCCCCGAGCCGTCCGGCTCAGGATGATCAGGCCGCCGATAAGCAGCTTGCGGACAACAACGCGGCCGCTCCCACGACGGTTCAGCCCCAGACGCCTGACTTTTTCGTTCTCGTCGGCGCCTATAAGACGCCTGACGAGGCTGAAACAATTAGAGCCAAAATTGCGTTCTCCGGACTTGATTCCAGCGTTTCTCACGGCAATGATGGACGCTATCGCGTCCGTATTGGACCCTTCCACTCTGAAGGGGATGCCCGCAAGGCACAGAGCACGCTCCGCGCCAATGACATTCCTGGCCAGATCATTCACTGATTTTTAGGAAACGTTCTCAAATGATTTCACGCAGAAACCTTCTGACTTTCTCGGCCGCCTCGCTTGCCTCGCTTCCGCTGTCTGCGTTTGCTACTCCTACCGCACCGGTGGAAGGCAAGGAATACACGATGGTTCGTCCCGTTGTGCCGATGAAGGATAAGAAGATTGAAGTCGTGTACTTCTTCTCCTATACCTGCCCGCACTGCTTCCGCTTTGATCCGATCATCGAGCCCTGGTCGAAGAAGCTCCCCTCCTGGATCGACTTCAAGATGAATCCGGTTGCCTGGGACTCCCGCCTGGATCCGTTTGTGAAGACCTACTACGCGCTCGAGTCTCTCGGCCTGCTGCCGAAGCTTCATATGAAGTTCTTTGAGTCCGTCATTTACCAGACGCATAAGTACGAAAATCCGGCTGCCGATATCGCGGACTTCATGGTGAAGGCCGGCGTGAACGCCAAGCAGTGGAACAGCGCTTACAATTCTTTCGGCGTTGCCAACAAGACCCGCGCCGCTTCCCGTCTCTGGCAGTCCTACGGCATTGACGCGACGCCGATGATCGGTATCGACGGCAAGTACGTCACGGGCCCGCATATGACGCCGACCCGCGAGAGCGATCTGGTCGTCGTTGAGACCCTCGCCCAGCGCGCGAGAAAGGCTCGCCTCTAACTGGTTTCGGAGTTCTGCATGTCACTTAACGTTTTCATCACTGGCGCGACCGGCGGCATTGGTTCCGGCCTCGCCAGGGTTTACGCCGCGAAGGGCGCTACTCTCGGTCTTGTGGCCCATCATCAGGATGCGCTCGACCGTCTGATCGCCTCGCTCCCCGGCACCGGTCACAAGGGCTATGTCGCCGACGTGACCGATCGGGACGGCATCATTGAAACAGCTCACCGCTTCGAGAAGGAAGTGGGCCCCGCCGACGTCGTGATTGCGAACGCCGGAGTTTCGATCGGCGTGAAGACGCAGTACTACGAAGATCTGGCCGTTATGGACCGGGTCTATCGGATCAACGTTATCGGCATGGCGAACACCTTCCACGGCTTCCTTCCGGCGATGATCGAGAGACATGCCGGAACGCTGGTCGGCATTGGTTCTGTTGCCGGCATCCGCGGCCTTCCGGGGTCGGAAGCCTACTGCTCCAGCAAGGCTGCCGTTATCAACTACTGCGAAAGCCTCCGCATCGAAATGATGAAGCACGGCGTTAAGGTTCTGACTGTCTGCCCGGGGTTCGTCAAAACCCCGCTCACGTCGAAGAACCCCTACCCGATGCCTTTCATCCTTGAGCCGGATGAGTTCGCGAGGCGCGCTGTCCGCGCGATTGACGCGCATAAGACTTACACGGTGATTCCGTGGCAGATGGGACTGCTCGCGAAACTGATGAAGATCGCGCCGAACTGCCTGTTCGACCGTATTCTGAAGGGACGTAAGCAGAAGCCCCGCGCGAAGGAACTCGGAGTCTGATCCAGAAGCTCAGGATCTCACCCGCATAAGGCATCGAAGTCAGACTTCGGTGCCTTTTTTCTTTCGCATGAAGTCCCGCACGATATGGATAATCTCGGTCCCGTAGGCGTCAAGCTTCTTCGGGCCGATGCCGTTCACGTGGCTGAGGGCCTCAAACGACTGCGGGTGGATCGAGGCGACTTCAGAGAGGCTCACGTCAGTCATGATGCGATAGGCCGGAATCCCCTGTGCCTCCGCGGTTTCACGGCGCCAGGCACGGAGCGCGTCCGCAAGCGGCCGATAGTCCTTCCGGACCTCGATCGGCTTTCTCACGCGCCCCTGCTTCAGCTCGGGGCGTGACGGCGCGCTGACCCGCACGAGAATCGTTTCCTCTCCCTTCAGAAGCGCTCGCGCGCGTCCCGGGCGCAGCACCCCCTCGCTCTTCCAGTCAGCGTTCAGAATCCGTTTCGCGATGAGAACACGGGCAAGTTCCCGCCACTCCTCCTCACTCAGATCCTTTCCGATCCCCCAGGTAGAGAGTTTTTCGTGTCCGTACCCCGCGACAAGGCTTGTTCTTTCTCCCCGGAGCACATTGATGACATGCGTCATGCCGAAGCAGCACCCGGAGGCTCTTTCACACCGTATCACGCAGCTCACGAATTTCTGAGCGTCCACCGTCCGGTCCGCCATCTCAGGCGGCCTGTCGCAGTTATCGCAGCAGCCGCAGTGGGTCGAAGACTCCTCACCAAGACAGGCAAGGAGATAATGCCTTCGGCACTCACCGGTTTCGGCGTACCCCACCATGGCATCCAGCTTTTCAAGCGACTGCTGCTTGAATTCCGGGCTGCCGTCCCCGCTCTCGATAAACTGCTGCTGGATCATCACGTCACGCCACCCCCAGATAAGCCAGGCTTCTGACGGCTTTCCGTCGCGGCCCGCGCGACCTGTTTCCTGGAAGTACGCCTCAATGCTCTTCGGAAGCCCGATATGGACAACAAACCGGACATCCGGCTTATCAATCCCCATGCCGAACGCCACAGTCGCCACCATGACGATCCCGCAGCCCGATATGAACTCCCTCTGGTTCTCTTCCCGGAGTGAGGCGTCAAGCCCCGCGTGATAAGGCAGCGCGGGGATTCCCTTACCGCGGAGATAGTCAGCGATCGTATCCACCTGACGGCGCGAAATGCAGTAGATGATGCCGGTCTGCCCCGGATGACGCTGCGTGATGAAGGCGAGAAGCTTACGCTTCACTTCCCCTGCGCCGAATGTCACCCGATAGTGGATATTCGGGCGGTCAAAGCTCGTGATGAAGATCTTAGGATCGATCAGAAGACGTTCCGAGATTTCCTGCTGCGCCGAGGCATCAGCCGTCGCGGTCAGCGCTATCCGGGGAACGGACGGGAAACGCTCTTTCAAAAGGCCGAGCGCGCCGTATTCCGGGCGGAAATCGTGACCCCAGGTCACAACGCAGTGCGCTTCATCAACCGCGAAAAGCGATACTCTCGCCCTCTGCAGCATCGAGATCGTCCACTCGTTCACAAGCCGCTCAGGGGTGACGTAAAGAAAGTCGAGTGTCCCCGAGAGGAACTGACTCTCAATCTCCCGGTTTTCTTCAAGAGAATTAGCGGAACTGAGACAGGCCGCCTCGAGCCCCCGGTCCTGAATCGCGGTGATCTGATCCTGCATGAGCGCGATGAGAGGCGACACGATCACCGCGGTTCCCTCACGGACGAGCGCGGGGATCTGGTAGCAGAGGCTCTTCCCGCCGCCTGTCGGCATCAGCACCAGCGCGTCCCGCCCTTCAATCACGGCTTCGATGATTTCCTCCTGATGCGGGCGAAAATCGGCATAGCCGAATACCTGGGTCAGTGCTTCTTTTGCTGAATGGAAACGCCGCATGAATTCCTGGAAGGAGGGGAAAGTGTGAGGATGGAGCAGGCAGATAATATAAAACCTTCCTCCCGTTTCTATCAGGAGGAAGGGTTTTCAGAACTGCTTAAACAGCCGAATTTTCAGGCTTACTTGGCCTTTTCGGCATCGAGACGTTCCTGACGGATGCAGGCCGCCGCCGTAAACATCACGTCGCTCGAAGAGTTCAGAGCCGTTTCGCAGGAGTCCTGGATCACGCCGATGATGAAGCCCACAGCCACCACCTGCATGGCGGTCGAGTTATCAATACCGAAGAGACCGCAGGCGAGCGGGATCAGCATCAGGGAGCCGCCCGGAACACCGGAGGCGCCGCCGGCACAGATTGCGGATACGAAGCAGAGCAGGATGGCGGTCCAGAAGTCAACCTGAACACCCAGCGAATTCGCGGCAGCAAGCGTCAGAATCGTGATCGTGATGGCAGCGCCGCCCATGTTGATCGTGGCGCCGAGCGGGATCGAAATCGCGTAGGTACCTTCGTCAAGCTTCAGATTGCGGCAGAGGTCGAGGTTCACCGGAATGTTCGCGGCAGACGAACGGGTGAAGAAAGCGCAGACACCGGACACGCGCAGGCACTGAATCACGAGCGGATACGGATTCCTGCGGATGCAGAACCAGACCATGATCGGGAAGACCACGAGGGCGATGAAGAACATGCTGCCCACAAGGAGGAGAAGCAGCTTGCCGTAGCCCACGAAAGCGCTGAGACCGACCGTAGCGACCGTGTTCGCGACCAGACCGAAAATACCGAACGGAGCGATACGGATCACGAGACGGACGACCGTAGTCACAGCTTCCGAGAAGTCCTGAATGATTTCGCGGGTGGTGTCGTTCGCGTTGCGGAGAATGAAGCCGAGAGCAATAGCCCAGGAGAGAATGCCGATGTAGTTCGCGTTCGCGAGGGCCTTCACGGGGTTATCGACGATGTTGAGAACGAGGTTCTTCAGCACTTCGGCAATACCGCCCGGGGCAGTCGCCTCAGCGGCAGCCACGAGGTGAATCGTGGTCGGCCAGAGGAAAGACGCCACAACGGCAACGATGGAAGACGCGAGCGTACCGATGGCATACAGCACGATGATCGGCTTCATGGACATCCGGGTGTCAACGCTCTGGTTCGCGATAGAAGCGGCGACCAGGAAGAAGACCAGCACGGGAGCCACGGCCTTCAAGGCCGAGATGAAGAACGTGCCGAGGAATCCAAGGGGCACGGCGATGCCTGGCGCTACCAGGGCAACGATAATGCCGATCACTAGTGCAAACAGGATCTCCTTGACAAGAGACCCCTCCAGGAACGGCACGAGGATTCGTGAGAATTTCCGCATATTGACTTTTTTTCTTAGGACCAGGGGGGATACGCCATTTTGCAACAATTTTTTGCAGGGCGTATTCATTAGCATACCTGCTTTATTTAACTCTGTATTTTGTGATCATCCTCCGATCCCCTATCTGAGGGATAATGTTCAAATTTCTGTACCTACCGTTTCCGGCACCACCGCATGAGCAGTCTTAAACCCGCCACCCGCTTTGTCCTTGCCTGCATCTTTATGGATGCCCTGGGCTTCGGGCTGATCATTCCTGTACTGCCCCGGCTGATCGGAGATCTGGCAGGCACCTGTGATCTGCAGACCTACTGGTACGGCGCGATCATGGTGAGCTACGGCATCATGCAGTTCCTCTCCTCGCCGATCCTCGGGGCGCTCTCAGACCGCTTCGGGCGGAAACCCGTGCTGCTCACCGGCATCTTCGGTCTTTCCATCATGCAGTTCGTGCCGGCCTTCACGTCGTCGCTCCCGCTCGTGCTCGCGTCCCGCATCGCGGGCGGCATGCTGTCCGCGAATCTTGTCGTCGCCCAGGCCTACATTGCTGACATCACGCCGAAGCAGCAACGCTCCGCCGCTTTCGGGAAGATCGGCGCGGTCTACGGCCTCGCCTTCGTGATCGGCCCGGCGCTCGGCGGCATCCTCGGGCAGATAGATCCGCGGATTCCTTTTGCCTTCGCGGGCGCCATCTGCTGCCTGAACTTCATCTACGGCTTCTTCGTGCTGCCGGAAAGCCTCACGACGCCGGATATGCGTCCCTGGACTTTCCGCCATTTTAATCCCTTCATCGGGATCATCGCGCTTCTGAAGGTAAAGCCCATCATTCCGATGGTGCTGATCATCGGTCTCATCTATCTCTCGCAGTCACTCATGCAGTGCACCTGGGCGCTCTACACAGAGTTCCGGTACGGATGGACGCCGCTGAATATCGGTCTCTCGATGTTCGTACTTGGTCTCTGCATCGCGTTCACTCAAGGGTGGCTCCTCCCCGCCCTGATCCGCGTTCAGTCTGAGAAACACCTCGTGATCGCCGCGCTTTCGATCGGGTGCCTCGCGCTCGCGGGGATCGGTTTCACCACCTGGGGCATCGTCGCCGCGATTCTCGCCTGGACGTTTTCGCTCCTTGGCATTGCCTCCCCAATTATTCAGAGCGCGGTTTCACGCCAGGTCTCTCCCACCATGCAGGGCTCCGCGATGGGTGCCATCAGTTCCCTTAACTCATTCTCCGGCGTCATCGCCCCGGTGATCTCCACACCGCTTCTTGTCTACACGGCAAAGGGAACGGATGAGCTGATTCCGCCTGGCATCCCGTACTATCTCGCGGCCTCTCTCCTTTTGCTGAGTGTCGTGATCGCACTTCTCGCCCGGCGTCAGTTCCGCTGACCCGCGTTCGGCTTCCATCAAGCAAAAGAGGCAGGTTCCGTCAGGAACCTGCCTCTTCGCTATACCGATATCAGAAGATCCGGACTCAGATCTCTTCTTTCTTCATATCGATCGCGCCGCACGGACACTCATTCGCGCAGATACCGCAGCCCTTGCAGAACTCGTAATCGATCTTGTAGCCTCGGCCCGGGCCGAGCTTCTCAATCACGTTATCCGGGCAGACACCGTAGCAGTTATCGCACTCGAAGCAGTTGCCGCAGCTCATGCAGCGGCGGGCTTCGTACAGCGCGTTCTCTTCGGTGAGCCCCTTCAGCACTTCCTCAAAGGTCGTCTGACGGCGGACCATGTCGAGCATCGGGCGGACCGTCTTCGGAGCGTCCGAGAAGTACCACGTGTTCAGATTGCCGAATTCGGCAGGCTTCCCGCGATAGGGTTCGGCGTACTTCTCGCCGCGCAGCCAGGCATTGATCGCGCGGGCGGCCTTCTTGCCGTGTCCGATCGCGACCGTCACGTTGCGGGCGCCTTCAATCGCGTCGCCGCCCGCGAAGACTCCGGCCTTGCCGGTCATCAGCGTGTCGTCGACCTCGATGCTGCCGTCCTTCGTCTTCACGTCAGGGAGGCCCTCAATGAAGGAGAGGTCCGTCTGCTGACCGAGCGCGAGCACCACGGAATCCGCGGTGATCGTTTCAAATTCGCCGGTCGGCTTCGGGGAACCGTTCTCATCAAGCTCCATCTTCTCAATACGGATTTCGCCGCCCTCGGCGTCCGCAATGGTGGAGAGCCACTTCATCGTGACGCCTTCCTCGATAGCTTCCTCAATTTCGAAGCTGTGAGCCGGAGCCTTCTGGCGGGTACGGCGGTAGACCATCAGAGGCTCCGCGCCGAGACGCTTCACGGTACGGGCCACGTCGACCGCGGTGTTGCCGCCGCCGTAGACCACAACGCGGCGCCCAAGCATCGGCTTCTCTTCACCTTCCATCGAGCGGAGAACGGAGACCGCATCCAGGATGTGAGCCGAGTCACCGGCCGGGATATAGGCTCGGCGGGCAAGCTTCGCACCGACACCGAGGAACACGGCGTCATAGCCGCCGGCCTTCATTTCGGCCTCGAGATCCTGCACTTCGTGCGACAGCTCAAGCTTCACGCCAAGCTTCACGATGCGGTCGATTTCCTTATCAAGAATGTCGCGCGGCAGACGATACTTCGGAATGCCGTAACGCATCATGCCGCCGGCCTCAGGAGCCGAATCCACCACCGTCACCTGGTGCCCGAGGCGAGTCAGATGGTAGGCGGCGGAGAGTCCGGCAGGACCCGCGCCGACCACGAGCACCTTCTTTCCGCTCGGCTGAGCCGGCACAGGCGACGCCCAGCCCTTCTCGAGAGCCTCGTCACCGAGGAAGCGTTCAACCGAGTTGATGCCGACCGATTCATCGAGCTGACCGCGGTTGCAGGCGGTTTCGCACGTGTGATAGCAGACACGGCCCATCACGGCGGGGAAGGGATTATCTTCCATGATCTTCCGCCACGCGGCCTCGTAGCCGCCATCCTCCGCGAGGAACAGCCAGTCGCGGCAGCGTTCCCCGGCGGGACACGTCGCGCTGCAGGGCGGTTCGTGAAAGTTATAGGCCGGCTTCAGCGTACGCCACGCGCCCGTATGGTTCTCGAGCGATGTGAGCGGCTTCAGCGTAATCGCAAACGGCGTTTCATCATTGATTTTTTCAGACACTTTCTGCATCCCCCTTCGGGCTCACCAGGCTGCGGAACAGTCCCTCAGGATGCTCCTCGGCCTCTTCGGTCAGACCAAACTTTTCGATATTGCGGTTCGCCATGCGCTGCAGACGGGCCACCGTTTCGGGATCTCCCTTCTTGCCAAGCAGATGGGCGAAGCGCTTCTGCAGCTTCAGATACGCCTCAACCGGCGTGGGACGGCGAATCTTATAGGATCCCGTGATTTCTCCGTTCTCAGCCTCGAACACCGGGAAGATGCCAGTTTCAGCGGCGAGACGCGCCACTTCAACGGTCTTATCGGAAGCGAAGCCCCAGCCGAGCGGGCACGGAACGAGAATCTGGATATAGCGGGCGCCGTGCATCGACATCGCCTTGCGCACCTTGCGCTCAAGGTCATGCAGGTCCGCCACCGTGGCCGTCGCGACATACGGAATACCGTGCGCCATGGCGATCAGCGGCACGCTCTTGCCCTGACCGAAATTGTTGCCTTCGTAGCCGGGCTGCGGCATCGTCGTTGCGGTGCGAGCGGTCGGAGGCGTGGCGGAGCTGCGCTGCACGCCCGTATTCATGTACGCCTCGTTGTCGTAGCAGATGTAGAGCACATCGTCATTGCGGTCGAACATGCCGGAGAGGCAGCCCATGCCGATATCGGTTGTGCCGCCGTCGCCGCCCTGGGCGATCACACGGACCGGAGGCTTACCGTCCTTCTTCGCGCGGACCCGATAGGCCGCAGCCATGCCGGTCGCAACAGCCGCCGCGTTGCCGAAGAGCGAATGCAGCCACGGCATTCTCCATGCGCTTTCCGGATACGGTGTTGAAAAGACTTCCAGACACCCGGTGGCGTTCGTCACGGCGATCCGGCCATCGGTTTCTTCCATCGCCGTGTCGAGCGCGTAGCGGGCGCCGAGCGCCTCGCCGCAGCCCTGACAGGCGCGGTGTCCCGATTCCAGCGAATTGAAGCGCTTGGTCGAGCTCTGCAGTGTCTTCAGCTTCTCATCCAGAAGCCGATTACCAACCGTAAAGGTGCCGGTCTGATAAAAATGGATTCTTGACTCTTCCATACTGGCCTCCTAAAGCCTACTTGGACGCAGCCTGGGCTGCGCTCCTGCGACCAACATCCTTCAGCATCTCTTCTGCTGCAGGACCGGAACGGCGGGTCTTCGCCTCACGCGCGAGCTGGTTTTCAACGAGCTCACGGTCGAGATCCATGAAGAAGATGTCCGGCAGCTTCCCGGCTGCCGCGTCCTTCAGCGTCGCCTTGATGCTGTGACGCGTAATCGCGCGGCCGCCCAGGCCGGCAATCACCGTATTCACGGCGGTGCCTGTGCCGCGGAGCGCGGATTCCACTTCCATGCCGAGAACACCGCGGCTGCCCGGGGTCACCGTGCGGTCAATCACGACCACGCGGGACGCACCCTTCAGCGCTTCCCTCACAGCGTCATACGGGAACGGACGGAAGCTCTTCAGGCTGACAACGCCCACGTTGAGGCCTTCATCCCGGAGCTCATCCACGGAATCCTTGATCGTGCCGATGCAGGAACCCATGCCAATCACGCGGATATCCGTGTCTTCGGTACGGTACGTGGAGAGGAGACCGCCGGAGCGGCGGCCGAAAATCTTCGCAAACTCTTCCTGCACGCGGGGCAGGACTTCAAGCGCCGTATTGAAACGATGCTGCGCGAGGTAACGGACTTCGGTAAACGCTTCCGGTCCCACCATGGCGCCGATCGACACCGGATCCTCAGGATCGAGCACCTGACGCGGCTCATAGGGCGGGAGGAACTGATCCACCTGCTCCTGGGACGGAATATCCATGCGTTCGAGCGCATGCGTCAGAACGAAACCGTCCATGCAGACCATCACGGGGAGCGACAGCTCTTCGGCGATACGGAAAGCCTGAATATGAAGATCGACCGCTTCCTGATTGTCTTCAGCGAACAGCTGCAGCCAGCCGCTGTCGCGCTGAGAGAGAGAGTCCGACTGATCATTCCAGATGTTGATCGGGGCGCCGATCGCGCGGTTCGCGACCGTCATCACGATCGGGAGACCGAGGCCCGAGGCGTTATAAATCGCCTCAGCCATGAAGAGCAGGCCCTGGGAAGCCGTCGCCGTGTAGGCGCGGGCCCCCGCGGCGCTCGCGCCGATCGCGACGCTCATCGCGCCGAATTCACTCTCCACATTGAGATACTCGCAGTCCTCAATCTTTCCCGCGCGCACCAGGCAGCCGAGCGCCTCAACGATATGGGTCTGGGGGGAAATCGGATAAGCGCAGACGATATTGGGGCGGCACAGGGCCACAGCCTGCGCGACGCCCTGTGAACCTTCCAGCTGCTTCAGCATTATTCTTCTCCTCCATTCTTGATAAAGTCCCAGGCCCCGCGCGCGACATCCGCGTTCGCCTGAGCGACCTTACCGGAGTATTTCTGACCGTAGGCCGAGTTGATGCTTTCCAGCTTCAGCATGCCCGTCATCGCGGCGAAGCCCGCCAGCATGGCGGCGCCCGGCAGCGGGCGACCGATGAACTTCAGCGCGAGGTCCGTCGCGGGCACCGTCTTCACGTGCCCCGCGGGGAGCCGCTTCACGAGCTCGCCAAGCCCGATCTCTTCCGGAGACGAGGCGCTGTTCACGAGAACATAGCCTTCGGGATTCAGACCGCTGAACACATCCACAGAGTCAATCAGCGTTCTGTCCTGCACCAGCACGACATCCGGTTCTTCAATCGGCTCATGAAGCCGAATCTCATGATCACTGAACCGGGCAAAAGCGGTCACCGGCGCGCCCGTGCGCTCGGAACCGAAACTCGGGAAGGCCTGGGCGAAGTGTCCTTCCATGAACGCTGCCAGCGACAGCATTTCCGCGGCAGTAACGACACCCTGCCCTCCGCGGCCGTGCAAACGAATCTGAAACATAAATGTGCGACCTCCGCTGTATGACGGATTTACGGCATATATTGGTATACCATTTCATTATCGCCTGTAATGCTAAAGAAAAAGACCTTTGATTGCCATACTTCGATAGAACAATTTCTACTTGAGAATCAATATCATTTAGACCTCATAGAGACTACATGGTCAGGCTCCCGCTTCTTCGTTACGTTCTCTTCTATTTCCTGCCGAAATCACCTTAATAGCATGAAGGGAAACTGATAATTTGTTAAAATTCATCCCTATCGCTATTGAAATTCGGTCTATTTTCTGGGGGTGTCTGAATGGTTCCAACAGCAACGACGGTAGGCGGTTTTCTGCAAACCCTGCCTCCCGATCGGCGCGTCGCTATGGCCCGCGTTTGCAGTCTTATCCGCCGCAACGCGCGCGGCGTGCATGAGAGCATGCGCTATGGTCTGGCGTTCTATGAATATGAGATGAATCCGCTGTTTGCTCTGGAGCCTGGCGAGACCAGCATGACGCTGTATATCGCTGAACCGAAGGTGCTCGAGAACTACGAGGGCAAGATCCCCGGTGTCAACACCGACACCTGCTCGATCTTCTTCGACAACCTCAACCGGCTGCCGCTTGATGTCGTCGAGAAGGTGATCCGTGAGTCTGTCGTTTCGCGCCAGGAGCGCCTCCGCGAGAACCAGCCGGTCCCCGGCCAGGATGAGCTTCTGAAGATCTGGCAGATCAAGGCTGAGGCCGCCGCGGTGCCTCCCCCGATCATTCATATCCCGGTCGCCCCTGCCGAAACCGAGCAGAAAGAGTAAAAAGAGTACACAGAAAACGGGTTTTCCCGTATAAAATCCCCTGAGGAATCCTCAGGGGATTTTTTTGCCTGATTCGCCTTCTTTGAGCGAAGATAGTTACTTTTAAGTGCTATTTAAGGTGAAACAACTACTTTCATAATTTACTAAGTTTCAACCTTAGGCTATTATTTTCTCTAGTTCGCCCTTCACAAAAAATACCCATGAAAAAAGGCACACGGAAAGACCAGGAAAAGCATCTGACCCTTCACCTCTGGCTCGTGATAGGGGTAAAGGTTCTCTGTATTTTTCTTCTTTGGCTGGTTTTCTTCTCACCCAGTCACAGACCTGATACGTCCGCGACTGCCGTGGGGAACGCCATCCTGGACCGGCCGATTTCGGATTCTCAGATCTCGGCTCCTGAGTCCAGCCTTCACAGAGACATACCATGATTACACCTGAACTTGTAGACCTGTCGCGATTGCAATTCGCTGTCACGGCTCTTTACCACTACCTCTTCGTCCCGCTCACTCTCGGACTTTCCATGATCCTCGTGGCCATGGAAGGCTGCTATGTGGTCACGGGGAAAGAAATCTATAAAGACATGACCCGATTCTGGGGCAAGCTCTTCGCGATTAACTTCGCCATGGGCATTGCTACCGGTATCACCATGGAATTCCAGTTCGGCACGAACTGGGCCTACTACTCGCACTACGTGGGCGATATTTTCGGCGCTCCGCTCGCGATTGAGGCTCTGGTGGCGTTCTTCATGGAATCCACTTTCGCCGGCCTCTTCTTCTTCGGCTGGAAGCGGCTGAGCCGCCTGGGGCACTGGGTCTGCACGTTCCTCATGGCTCTCGGTACCAATATTTCCGCCATGTGGATTCTGATCGCCAACGGCTGGATGCAGTTCCCGAAGGGCTCCGTCTTCAACGTTGAAACGATGCGTATGGAGATGGACAGCTTCTGGACCATCATCTCGAGCGAATGGGCTCAGGCCACGTTTACCCACACGGTGAGCGCCGGCTACATGACGGGCGCTGTCTTCGTGATGGCTATTTCCGCCTGGTACCTGCTCCGCAAGAGAGACGTTGAATTCGCCAAGAAGTCCATCATGATCGCCTGCGCGTTCGGTCTCGTGACCTCGCTCTTCACGATCCATCAGGGCGACGAATCCGCCTACCTCGCGACCCGCGACCAGCCTGAGAAGCTCGCCGCCATGGAAGCGATCTGGAACACGGAATCCACCCCGGCTCCGATTACGGTTTTCGCCATTCCGGACTCTGAGGCCCGCACGAATCACGCTGAAGTGAGGATCCCGTGGATTCTCGGCCTGATCGGTACGCGTTCTCTCTCCACTCCGGTTCCCGGCATCAATCAGCTGGTTGAACGCAACGTTGACCGCATCACCCGCGGCAAGGAAGCCGTCGTGGCTCTCGAAGCCCTCCGCGCCTCCCCGAAGGATCCTGCGCTCCTCGCGAAGTTCAAGGAAGTCCAGCCGTACCTCGGCTATGGCCTCCTGCTGCGCAAGTACACGAATGATGTTGCCAATGCCACGCCTGAAGTGATTCAGGAAGCTGCGGCTCACACCATTCCGTCTGTCGGTCTGATCTTCTGGAGCTTCCGCGGCATGGTGGTCAGCGGTCTGCTGATGATCGTGCTCTTCCTGGCGGGTCTCATTTACTCGGTCAAGGGTTCTGTGGACAAGAAGTCCTGCTATCTGACGGCTGCTGTGATCGGTATGCCGCTGCCCTGGATCGCGAATGAACTCGGCTGGGTGGTGACCGAAGTCGGCCGCCAGCCCTGGTCCATCTACGGCATGCTTCCTGTCGATCTCTCGGTTTCGTCGCTTACCGCCGGATCCGTGTTCGGCTCCCTCGCCGGTTTCATCGTGCTGTACTCCTGCCTGATCGTGGTGGAAGTCTGGCTGATGAAGAAGTTCGCAGGTCTCGGGCCCTCTTCGCTCGGCACCG
The DNA here is from genome assembly GCF_001182045.1 of Dakarella massiliensis. Classification (GTDB taxonomy): domain Bacteria; phylum Pseudomonadota; class Gammaproteobacteria; order Burkholderiales; family Burkholderiaceae_F; genus Mesosutterella; species Mesosutterella massiliensis. Next base: position 94,095 of record NZ_CVTY01000005.1, read on the forward strand.
GTCGCTACTTCTTTGAAAACCACAGATAACCGGAGAATGCCATGATTGACTATGAAATCCTGAAATTGATCTGGTGGCTCTTCATCGCCGTCCTGCTTACTGGCTTCGCCATTATGGATGGCCAGGACATGGGCGCGGGGACCCTCCTCCCCTTCCTCGGTAAGACCAACGAGGAACGCCGCATCATGATCAACGCCGTCGCCCCGCATTGGGACGGCAACGAAGTGTGGCTTCTTACCGGTGCCGGCGCCATGTTCGCGGCCTGGCCGATCGCCTACGCGACCGCGTTCTCGGGCTTCTACTGGGCGCTGCTCATCGTGCTGTTCATGCTGATCTTCCGCCCGGTGGCCTTTGACTACCGCAGCAAGGTTGACAGCACCAAGTGGCGCACCCTCTGGGATACGCTCCTCTTCCTCGGCTCTGCCGTTCCGCCGATCATCTGCGGCGTTGCTTTCGGCAACCTGCTGCAGGGCGTGCCCTTCCGGATCGACACCACGATGCGTGTCTACTATGAAGGCTCGTTCTTCGCGCTGCTCAACCCGTTCGCTCTGCTCTGCGGCGTTGTCAGCATCGCGATGGTGATCATGCACGGCGCCAACTACCTCGTCCTGAAGACTGAAGGTGACCTGCAGGCGCGTTCCGCCCGCGTGTCCACCCTGAGCTCGGCCGCGACGTTTGTCCTCTTCGCTCTCGCCGGCATCTGGCTTGCGATGGCGATTCCGGGCTACACGGCCACGGGTCTGGATCCGGCTGGCTTCCCGAACCCGCTCGCGAAGTCTGTGGCGATCGGCGGCAGCTGGTTCGACAACCTCTCCGCTCACCCCTACTTCTACCTGCTCCCTGCCCTTGGCCTGCTCGGTTCGCTCCTGAGCCTCGTCTTCGGCAAGGCCGGCAAGTGGGGTTCTGCGATCGTTGCCTCTTCGGTGGCGCTCCTCGGTATCGTGCTGACGCCTTTTGTCACCATGTTCCCGTTCGTGATGCCGTCCTCGCTCGACCCAGTCTCCAGCCTTACGCTCTGGGACTGCACGAGCTCCCAGCTCACGCTTGAAATCATGTTCTTCGTCACGCTGATCTTCCTCCCGCTCGTTGTGATCTACACGAGCTGGGCCTATCACGTGATGAGAGGCAAGGTGACCCACGAGTACGTCTCGGAAAACTCTCACAGCCTCTACTGATGAATCCGGGAGGCGCTGGAACGCTTCAGCCGCCTCCCTACTGAAAAGGACATAACATGAGCTACTTTTACTGGATGGCAATTCTGGGGCTGGCAATCTGCCTCTCCATCGTCGTTTCCGTAGCGAAGGACTTCATTAAGAAGGACTGAGGTCTCAGCTGATCGATAAATAAGAAAGGCACCCGCCATGGGTGCCTTTCTTTTTGCCGGAATGCGGAGCAAGGGATGCGCTTACTCTGTCGCTTCCCTCATCACAGCCGGATGAATCTCGATATTGCTGCCTTGGGCGTCTGCCACCCAGACCACTCGGTCCTGGACCGTGACGGCGAGCCGCATATGGCGCCGGGCAAGCGCGGCGAGTGCCTCAAATTCCGCGTCTGTCAAACTGTAAATAGAAAGCTTCCCGATCTTTTCCAGGTCTCCGCGGCAGGATTCCCACCAGGCTTTGATCCGATCTTCGCCGTAAGCCATGACAGCCACGTGGGAGCTTCGGCTCGCGGCTTTCCTCAGCTGCTTCACGGTGGGCACTCCGAGCTCAACCCAGAGACTGATCCAGCCTGTGTCATCCGTATCCGCGAGCGCCGGCTCCCCTTCCTTGGAGAGGCCGTCAGCGAAGCGGATCGTGTCACTGTCCCAGAGGCAGTAGCAAAGCAGCCGCAGCATCATCCGTCCCTCGGTTTCCGAGGGATGACGGGCCACCGTCAGAATGCGGTTCGCGTAATAGTTGCGGTCCAGATTTGAGATATCCAGTTCCGCTTTGTAAATAGAAGCACCCAGAGCCATAAAAATTCATCCAGAATAAGCGGGGGAGAGCTTACCACGTTGATTCATGGGTATTTGCTTCCGTATCCTGTTTTTTTGTGATCCGTCCATGCCTTCTTTCGATCTGATGTCCTATCCGGATTTTCCGGTGCTGGTCGCCCGCTGGGGAGTCTGGTTTCTCGCCGCGCTGACGCTTCTTGGAAGCGAAACCGTCGTGGCGCTTGCCGGATTTCTCTGCTGGATCGGCATCCTTCAGGCGCCGCAGTCCCTCACCGCGGCGTTTCTTGCGGCCTTCGCCGCGGACGTGATCTTCTACTTCGCGTTCAGGAACCGCTCGGACTCCCCTGTGGCCCGCTTTTTCGTATCACAGACACTGCTTGAGAGGCGGCTCCCGCTCTATCGGGAAACGCTTCCCGCGGTGCTCTTCTACCGGTTCCTCCCGCAGAAGAAAGCCCGGTTTCCGCTTCTCGCGGCCCAGTCCCCGACACTCACCTCGGTCCGGTTCCTGATTTTCGCCGCCGTCGGGTCTCTTCTCTGGGCCTCCGCCATTCTCGCGATCGGCGGCATTATGGGAGCCGCAACGGAAGCCGTCGCCGGCAGCCGTTCCGCCATCTGGAACCGTCTCCCCGGCTTTCTCCTTCTGATGATTATGATTTTTCCTCTTATTCGTTTTATCCTGTTATACGAAATGGATAAGATCACCGCGCTGAGGCAGAGTAAAAGAAAATGAGAATCCTCCTTGTTGAAGATGACCCGATGATCGGCGAAAGCGTCTCCGAGTGGCTTCAGGGAGACGGTTATGCCGTCGACTGGCTGCAGGATGGCGATTCCGCGCTGCTCGCACTGCATACGACGCCCTTTGCTCTCGTCATTCTGGATCTCGGCCTTCCGGGCCGCGATGGACTCGAGGTGCTGAAGGAAATCCGCTCCAAGGAAAGCCATATTCCGGTTCTGATCACAACCGCGCGTGACACCGTGGATGACCGCATCGCCGGGCTTGATTCGGGGGCGGATGACTATCTGATCAAGCCCTTTGACCTGGAGGAGCTCTCAGCCCGCATCCGCGCGCTGCTCAGGCGCTCTGCCGGCCGGGCGGATCCCCTGATCACGCGGGGCCGCCTCACGATCAATCCCTCCACCCGCGAAGTGACCTTCGACGGGAAACCTGTCATTCTCTCCGCGAAGGAGTACGCCCTTCTAGAAGCGCTCGCGGAGCGGAAGGGGCTTGTGCTGTCGCGCGCCCAGCTGGAAAGCAAGCTCTACAACTGGGACTCTACCGTGGGTTCGAACGCGATTGAGGTGCATATCCATCACCTCCGCAAGAAGCTTTCCGAGGACGCCATCAAGACGGTGCGCGGCATGGGCTACATTCTGGAGACCTGAAGAGCATGGGGTCCATCCGCCGAAAGCTGCTCTTCACCCTGATCTTCACGGAGCTTCTGGCCGGTATCGTCGCCGCCTGGGCGTCGTTCTACACCGCGCAGTCGCAGTTTGATCAGTTCCTTGACTCGGAGCTGAAACAGATGGCGACCGCGCTAGCCAAGCGCGGCAACATTCCGCCCTCGAGCCTCACCCTCGTCGGAAGCAATCCGGAGCACCGGATTCTCGTCCAGGTCTATGAATCAGGCAGCAACTCGCTTTTTCTCTCCGCGAAGACTTCTCCCTTCCCGATTCTCGAGCGGGAGGGGTTCTCGGACATTCAATATGAGGGGGCCGCGTGGCGCGTCTTCACAACGACCGCCGGTTCCGAAATCATTGAAGTCGGACAGCCTGAGTCGGTCCGCGTGAGCCTTGCCGCATCCGCGTCGCTTGAGATCCTGCAGCCGCTTCTCATTCTTCTGCCGCTCACCGCGATCATTGTGTGGCTGATTGTGGGGCAGGGTCTCGCGCCGCTCGACCGCACCGCGCGAAGCGTCGCGAGCCGCTCACCCGAGTCCCTGAAACCGATCAGCACCGAAGGGCTACCCGCTGAGCTCCGGGGGCTCGTGAACGCCATTAACAGCCTCATGGCGCGCCTTTCCGCGAGTCTTGAGTCACAGCGCCGCTTCGCTTCAGACGCCGCGCATGAACTCCGCACGCCGCTCACCGCGATCAAGCTTCAGGCGCAGCTCGCAAAGCGCGCAAAAACCCCCGAGGCGCTCGCGAAGAACCTCTCGCGGCTTGATGAAGGCATTTCCCGCGCCACGCACCTGATTGAGCAGCTCCTCACGATCGCAAGGCTCGACCCGGATTCCGCGCGGCGTCCGTTTGAGCGGATCTCCATCGGAGAGCTCCTCTCCACCGTGCAGCATGACCTCGAACCGATCGCGGGCGAAAAATCGATCACGATCACTGCTGCCCCTTCTGACCTCACGATCCGCGGCATGAAGGATGCCCTTCTCATGATGGTGACAAACCTCACGGATAACGCGATCAAGTACACGCAGGAAGGGGGCCGGATCGAGCTCACAGCGCTTCAGGACGGCTCCCGGATCCTCGTCCGGGTGTCCGATAACGGCCCGGGAATCCCGGAGAAAGACCGTGCCCGCGTCTTTGAGCGCTTCTACCGGGCGCTTGGCACACATGTATCCGGAAACGGCCTCGGGCTTGCCATCGTGCAGCGAATTGCGGAAATACATCATGGACATATCGATATAAAGGACGGCCTTGACGGGCGGGGGACAACCATGGAAATCAGTTTCCCCTCAGACAGTTAAAACCGATTGGCTTTGTTACAAATTCAGGAATCGGTTCACAACCTGAAAAGCGCAGTTCCCTTTTTTTCCACTATCTTTCTTCTATACATTCAGAAGCGGTTCGAAGCGGTCTGTTCGAGTCGCCCAGGCAACCAATCAGGAGATTTTCAGGTGATTTCTTCCAAATTTATCAAGCCGGCCCTGGTGGCGGCGGCAATTGCAACAGCGCTTGCCGGCGGTGTCTACACGGCTTATGCCAAGAGCACTCCGGTTCAGGACGCTCCGGCCGCTCCGATTGTCAATCAGTCGAAGCTGCCTGACTTCACCGTTCTCGTGGATCACTACGGCAAAGCGGTCGTCAACATCTCGATGGTGAAGAAGGCCCATAAGGAAAAGGTGGACAGCCCGTTCGGCAATCTGCCCCCTGATCAGGCGGAAATTCTGAAGCGCTTCGGTTTCCCGATCTTCGGCGGCAACGGTGAACGCACCGTTCCGGAGGAGCGCGGCACGGGTTCCGGCTTCATCATCAGCTCCGACGGCCTCATTCTGACGAACGCCCACGTTGTGAACGGCGCTGACGAAATCACGGTGCGTCTCACCGATGACCGTGAGTTCCGCGGCAAGGTTCTCGGCCTCGACACGCAGACCGATATCGCGGTGGTGAAGATCAATGCGAAGGATCTGCCCTATGTCCGCCTCGGCAACAGCGACAACGTGAAGGTCGGCGAGTGGGTGGCCGCTATCGGCAGCCCGTTCGGTCTTACAAACTCGGTGACCGCCGGCATTGTGTCCGCCAAGTCCCGCAACCTGCCGGACGAAAACCTCGTTCCGTTCATTCAGACCGACGTGGCCATCAACCCCGGCAACTCCGGCGGCCCGCTCTTCAACATGAACGGCGAAGTGATCGGCATCAACTCTCAGATCTTCTCGACCTCCGGCGGCTCGATGGGCCTCTCCTTCGCGATCCCGATCAATATCGCGACCCAGGTGAAGGACCAAATTCTGAAGAACGGCAAGGTGACCCGCGGCCGCATTGGTGTCATGATCCAGTCGCTCACGCCTGAGCTCGCGAAGGGCTTCGGACTGCCTGAAGACACGAAGGGCGCTCTTGTTTCGAGAACCGATAAGGACAGCCCGGCCGCAAAGGCTGGCCTCCAGTCGGGCGACATCATTGTGGGTGTCGATGGCACGCACGTGAAGAACTACAGCGATATTCCGCGCCAGATTTCGTTCGCGAAGCCGGGCTCCACGGTGAAGCTCACCGTTATCCGCAACAAGAAGGAAATCACGGTTCCGGTGACCGTGGGTGTGGCTGACGGCAAGACGAACACGCTGAAGGCTGGCGAAGAATCCGATACGCCGAAGGCCGAAGCGAAGGCCGGTAAGCTCGGTGTCTCTGTCCGCCCGCTGACCGCGAAGGAAGCGAAGAAGGCCGGCACCTCAGGCCTCCTCGTCGGCAATGCCACAGGTGCCGCGGCGTCCGCCGGCATCGCGAGCGGTGACGTGATCGTCGCTGTGAACGGGCAGCCCGTGAAGACCGTCTCCGATCTTTCGAAGGCGATTGAAGGCAAGAAGCAGATCGCCATCCTCGTGCAGAGAGGCGGTGATCAGATCTACGTTCCGGTGAACCTGGATTCGTCTGAAGACTGATCCGTACCGGTAAATGAAAAGCGCCAGTTCAGATTCAACTGGCGCTTTTTTTATGCTTCTTTTTCCGCTTTTCCCTTGTCTGACGGTTTCCCGTCACTCTTCTCAAGATGAAGCAGGATATCCGTAAGGATCGGAAGTACGGTCTTCGGCTCAAACTCCGGATCCATGCCGGTATAAAACACGAGTCCGTCGAGGAAGGCCCCAACCACCACAAGCCGCTTTTCCAGATCAGCCGGCGGCTCAACACCGTGCTCACGGTAGCAGGCCACCGCCTGCTCCATCAGGTGCTTACGCCCCACGCGGTCCGCTCTCCGGATGCACTCCGCGATCTTCTTATTGCGGAAGCTTTCAGCCGCAATTTCGAACCTCAGAGCGCGGTCTCCGCAGGTCAGGCGATCCTCGATCTGCTGACCGATGCTCTCCTGAACCTCTTCGCGATGGATATCCGGATCCGGATTCCACCGGATCTGGATCTGGATAGTGTGAATGTAATTATCAAGCCACCGGTTCACAATCGCTTCGATAATGTCTTCCTTGCTGTCGAAGTGGTTGTAGATGTGGCCCGCGCTCATTCCAAACGCCTTCGCGATGGAGCTCATGCTCGCGGCGTGGAAGCCCTTCTCCCGGAAGCAGCGGATGGCAGCGTCGAGAATTTCTTCCCGCCGCTGTGCTGCCTTGGGGCAGACTCTCGATCTTCCGGAATATGTGCTCATAACGGCTTCTTGCCTCCCTGTTCAGGCTGAGAAGCCACTTCCTGACCGCCGCCCAGCACCTTGTAGAGCGTCACGATGCTGACAGCGCGGGCGAGGCGGGTGGAAATCTGAGCCTGCTGCGCGGAGAACATCGTGCGCTGCGAGTCGAGCACCGCGAGGAAGTTATCCACGCCGTGCTTATAGCGGAGATCCGCCACCTCGTAGGCAGATTCAGCGGCCTTCACCATTTCATCCTGCGCTTCCACGCGCTTCGTGATCGTGCTTTCCGTGGAAAGCGCGTCATTCACCTCGCGGAACGCCGTCTGAATAGCCTTCTCGTAAGCCGCGACCTGTTCTTTCTGATAGATCTTCGCCGCTTCAAGATTCGCTTCATTCGCGCCGCCCGTAAAGATCGGGAGCGAAATCGCCGGGGCAAAGGACCACGTGCCGCGGCCGCCCTTGAAGAGGTTCGACATATCGGTGGAGAGCGTGCCGATCGAGCTCGTGAGCGTAATGCTCGGGAAGAACGCGGCACGGGCAACACCGATATTGGCGTTCGCGGAGCGGAGGCTGCGTTCAGCGGACGAAATGTCCGGACGGCGCAGCAACACCTGCGAGGGGAGTCCGGCCGGCATTGTGGCGGGCAGCGTCGCGCCGAGCTCGATCTTCTTCGGGAGGAGATCGGCAGGCACTTCGGCTCCCACGAGGAGACGCAGCGCGTTCTGATCCTGTTCGAGGCTCGCGATCGCCGTCTGAACGGCGATCTTCGCCGTTGCGACCGTTTCCTTCGCCTGGTTCAGTTCGAGGCGGTTTGAGGCACCGGCGTTGTAGCTCTTTTCCACGAGGCTGTAAGAGGCCGTCTGGCTTTCAAGCGTGCGGCGGGCAAGGTCAAGATTGGCCTGGTCCGCGCCGATCGAGAGCCACTCGGTCGCCACTTCGGCGATCAGCGTGTTCTGAGCACTGCGGCGGGCGTCTTCGCCAGCGAAGAACGCCTGCAGAGCCTGCTCATTCATATTGCGGATCTTCCCGAAAAAATCAATCTCATAGGAAGACATCGCGAGGTTCGCCGCGTAGACGTGCGAGTGCCGCGGGTAGCCGGGCTGGAGCGCATCGATCGAAGAACGCGAGTGCGTCGCATCCGCCTGAGCGCCAACCGTCGGGAAGAGCTCAGCGCGCGACACCCGGTAGAGCGCCCTCAGGCGTTCCACTTCGAGCATCGACTGACGCAGATCGCGATTATTCGCGAGCGCGAGTTCAATCACCTTGCGGAGCCGTTCATCGAGGAAGAACTTATCCCAGGTGACGAGCTCCCCTTCCTTCACCCCGGCATCCCGGGGTGAGACCGCCCAGTCCTGACTGGTTTCAGTCGGGGCGGCCGGCTTCTCGTAGCGCGGAGCAAGGTTCAGGCAGCCTGTCAGCATGAGCGCGGCAGAGGCCGCGCTGGCCGCTAAAAACGTCCGGCGCGCGAGGCGCGGAGCAAAAACTTTTTCAGACATGAATTACTTCTCCTGAACATTCGCTTTAACATCTTCCGGCAGCTGACGGCGGCGGGTGCGGAAGAGACGATTCACCACCACGTAGAACATCGGAACGAAGCCCACGCAGAGGATCGTGCCCGTAATAATGCCGCCGAGCACAGCCATACCGATTGCGTTCTGAGCACCGGCGCCGGCACCGTGCGCGAGCACGAGCGGCACAACGCCGAGGCCGAAGGCGAGTGACGTCATCACAATCGGGCGGAAGCGCAGCTTCACGGCGTCGAGCGACGCTGTTATCAGGTCTTCACCCGCGTCGTAAAGCATCTTCGCGAATTCCACAATCAGAATGGCGTTCTTAGACACCAGGCCGATTGTTGTCAGCATGCCCACCTGGAAGTACACGTCGTTGTGACCTCCAAGGAGCGCCGTCATCGCGAGTGCGCCCAGTACGCCTGTCGGCACCACGAGAATGATGGAGATCGGAATCGTCCAGGATTCATACAGTGCGGCAAGGCAGAGGAACACGACGAGCAGAGACAGTGCGTAAAGCGGAGCAGCCGCCTGGCTCGCCATTTTTTCCTGATAGGAAACACCGTTCCATTCGATCGAGAACCCGCTCGGAAGTTTGCTCGCGATTTCTTCAACCGCCTTCATGGCCGTACCGGAGGAAACGCCTACAGCCGCGTTACCCTGAATATTCACAGCCGGATTCGCGTTGAAGCGCTCCAGACGCGGGGAACCCGAGGTCCAGCTGCCGATCGAGAACGCCGAGAACGGCACGAGGCTTCCGGAGCTGTTTCTCACGTACCACTGCGACAGATCAGCGGCCGCCATGCGGTAGTCCGGATCGCCCTGCACGTAAACGCGCTTCACACGCTCACGGTCAATGAAGAGGTTCACGTAGGAACCGCCCCAGACAGTGCTCAGCACCGAGTTCGCCGCATCCAGCGAAATACCGTAGGACTGAAGCTTCTCCCGGTCCATATCCAGCTTGTACTGAGGCGTATCTTCCATGCCGTTCGGACGGACGAGACGCAGTCTCGGATCCTGGTTCGCCATGCCGAGGAACTGGTTACGGACCTGCATCAGCTTCTGATGGCCCTGACCGCCGCGGTCTTCGAGATACATATCAAAGCCGTCAGCGATACCGAGTTCCGGAATAGCCGGCGGGGCGAAGAAGATGATCTGCGCATCCTTGTACTGCGAGAGCGCGATATTCGCCTTCAGCGCGACAGTCTGAGGATCGGTACCCGGAGCCGTACGGTCAGCCCAGTCCTTCAGCTTGACGAAGCCAAAGCCCATGTTCTGGCCGCCGCCGGCAAGCGAGAAGCCTGCCACGTTGAAGACAGATACCGTCACATCCTTACGCTTCTGGAGGAAGTAATTGCGGATCGCCTCCTCAGCCTTTCTCACATGCGCCTGCGTGCTGCTCGCGGGCGTCTGCACCGTGAACATCAGAGATCCCTGGTCCTCATCCGGAACGAAGGATCCCGGCAACTTCATGAAGCCGAAGATCACGCAGGCCCAGATGACGGCGTAGCCGACAAACGTCAGAGCGATGTGGTGATGCGTCCAGAGCACCAGATCACGAACCCAAGTCGACACGCGCTCGAACCCGCGGTTAAAGGCGCCGAAGAAGCCGCCCTTATGCAGGTGATTGTTATCGATCGGTTTCAGAATCGAAGCGCAGAGCGCTGGCGTCAGACTCAATGCCACCATCACTGAGAGCAGCATGGCTGACACAATCGTGATTGAGAACTGACGGTAAATCACGCCCGTCGAACCGCCGAAGAACGCCATCGGGATGAACACGGCGGACAGCACCATGGCCACACCGACCAGCGCACCGGTAATCTGAGACATTGACTTGATCGTTGCCGTTCTGGCATCGGTCCCGTCTTCACGCATCACACGCTCGACGTTCTCCACCACCACGATGGCGTCGTCCACCAACAGGCCGATTGCCAGCACGAGGCCGAACATCGTCAGCATGTTGAGCGTAAAGCCTGTCGCCTTCAGAATGGCAAATGTACCGAGCAGCACCACCGGCACGGCCACCGTCGGAATGAGCGTCGCGCGCCAGTTCTGCAGGAAGAGGAACATCACGACGATCACGAGGATGATTGCCTCGATCAGCGTCTTCACCACTTCCTTCATGGCGGCCTTCACGAACGGCGTCGTCTCATACGGATAGATCACCTTCATGTGCGGCGGGAAGTAGTGGCTCAGTTCAGCGATCTTCGCCTTCACAGCGTCAGCCGTCTGAATAGCGTTCGCGCCGGCCGACAGATAGATTGCGATACCGGAGGACGGCACGCCGTTGAAGGAACCCACCACGTCGTAAGACTGGCGGCCCAGTTCAATGCGGGCCACGTCGCTCAGACGAATAACGGTACCGTCAGAAGCCGTCTTCACGATGACACGTTCAAACTCAGGAACGGTCTTCAGGAGAGACTGCGCCGTAATGGTCGCGTTCAGCTCCACGGGCTTATCCTTCGGCTGCGGCAGGCCGCCCAGCTGGCCGGCTGTCACCTGCGCGTTCTGAGCCTGAATCGCGGACACCACGTCAGTTGCCGTGAGGCCGTAGGCGTAGAGCTTATGCGGATCAAGCCAGACACGCATGGCGTAAGAGGCGCCGAACACCGTCGTCTGACCGACACCCGTAATACGGGAGATCGGATCCTGAATGGTATTCACCAGATAGTCACCGAGGTCGCCTTCATTCAGGCTGCCGTCATCGGAGGTGAAGCCCACCACCATGAGGAAGCTCGCCGTGGACTTCTGCACCTGGATGCCGAGGCGGGTCACCGCTTCCGGCAGCATGGCTTCAGCCATGGAGAGCTTGTTATTCACCTGAACCTGAGCGATATCAGCGTTCGTGCCCGGAGCAAACGTGAGCGTCATCGACATACGGCCGGTGCCGTTCGACTCATTGCTCATGTAGATCAGACCGTCGAGGCCGACCATCTGCTGCTCAATCACCTGAGTAACGGTGTTCTGCAGCGTTTCAGCCGAAGCGCCCGGGTAGTTCGCGACCACCGTCACCTGAGGCGGCGCGATCTGCGGATACTGCGACACCGGCATGGTGAAGATAGACAGCGCGCCGGCCAGCATCAGCACGAGCGCGATGACCCATGCAAAAATCGGCCGGTCAATAAAGAAACGAGACATTTCTATTTCCCCCGTCGATTAATGCGAGGCGGTCTGAGCGGCTGCGGAAGAGGCAGGAGCTGAAGCCGGAGCTGAGGCGGCGGGAGCGGAAGCAGCGGCAGAGCCTTCAGACGGAGCGACGAGCGCGCCGGGGCGGACCTTGCCGATACCTTCAACGATCACGCGGTCGCCCGGATTGAGGCCGGAATTCACGAGCCACTGATCGCCGATTGCGGCGCTCGTCTTGATCGCGCGCTGCTCAACCTTGTTGTCCTTATTCACGACGAAGACATACGGATCGCCGCGCATATCGCGCATCACCGCGTGCTGGTTCAGCGTGATGGCCTGGGGAATATCGCCGCTCGGGAGGACCGCGCGGACATACATGCCCGGAAGGAGCGTGCCCTTCGGATTCGGGAATTCAGCGCGGAGCGTAACCGTACCGGTATCCGTGCCGACCGACACGCCCTGGAACGTCAGCTTGCCCGTGATCGGGTACACCGTGCCGTCTTCAAGCATGATCTTCACCGGCGTGGAACCGTCAGACAGCTTCTTCAGACGGCCGGAAGCGAGTTCCTCACGCAGCTTCAGGAGCTCGGCGCTCGTCCTCTGAACATCCACGTAGATCGGGTCGAGCTGATGAATCACCGTCATGCGCTGCGCCTGATACGCCGTCATCAGGGCGCCAGGTGTCACTTCGGAAATCGACACGCGGCCGGAAATCGGAGCCCGGACGTACGTGTACTGAACATTGATCTGGGCGTTGGTGAGGACCGCGCGGGCAGCCTTCACGGCAGCTTCATCGGTGCGGACCTGAGCCTGAGCCGTATCGTCCGCCTGCTTCGACACCGCGTTTTCCTTCACCAGGGTTGCGGAACGGGCCGCGTTGGCGCGGGCGAGCGCAAGCGCAGCCTCAGCCTGGGCGAGAGACGCCTTGGCGCTCTGCACATTCGCGTTATAGGTCGACGCGTCAATCTGATAAAGCGGCTGACCGGCCTTCACCATCTGCCCTTCGGTAAACAGCCGCTTCTGCAGCACGCCGTTTACCTGAGGACGGACCTCGGCGATCCGGTAGGACACCGTACGGCCTGAAATCTGTTCCTGAACCTGCACCGGATGCGGTTCAACTGTCACGACATTAACCGGCACCGCGTGCGCGGCCGCGGCGGCGGCCCCAGCTCCCGGCCCTGCGGACTGCTTGCTGCAGCCAGCGGTCATCGACACTGCGGCGATGACGGAAAGGGCAAGGGCTGTAAATTTGGATATCTGTCGTACCTTCATTTGCATGATCCCCACGACTTTGACTCTTTATAGTAGTGTTTATTAAATGAATTCAAGCGTTTAATAACTCAGTTTTCTTACCGGGAGCATCTCAGAGGGTACAGTGCCCCCGCGCGCCGAGAAAAACTGAACGAACGCTCAGTTATAACTTTGAGCATTGTAAGCAGGTTTAAATTCTGACTGAGACTGTAAGCGTAAGTAATAACCCTTAAAAACAAAAAAGCCGTGTCCCCTTTTTTCGGGACACGGCAATTCAGTCTGAAATCCAGCCGGGGTTATTCCACAGTCACTGATTTCGCAAGGTTTCTCGGCTTATCAACGTCTGTGCCTCTCACAATTGCAGTGTGGTAGGCAAGGAGCTGGAGCGCGACCACGTAGAGAAGCGGCGAGAGATCACCGTAATTCTCAGGGAGACGGATCACATGCATGCGGTCGCTCGGATCGATCGAGGAGCCCGCATCCGCAAAGACGTAGAGCTCTCCCCCGCGGGCGCTCACTTCGGCCATATTGGCCTTCAGCTTTTCAAGCAGTCGGTCATTCGGCGCCACCGTGACAACCGGCATTGAGGAGTCCACGAGCGCGAGGGGACCGTGCTTCAGTTCTCCGGCCGGATAGGCCTCAGCATGGATATAGCTGATCTCCTTCAGCTTCAGTGCGCCCTCAAGCGCCACCGGGTAGTGAATCCCGCGGCCCAGGAAAAGCGCGTTCTGCTTGGAAGCAAAGATATCAGCGAACCCCATGATCTGTGGCTCAAGCGCGAGCACTGACTGAATGGCTGCCGGCACATGGCGGAGGCTCGCGAGGCGCGTCACCTCGTCCTCCGGGGTCAGGCGGCCGCGCATCTTCGCGAAGACGAGCGTCATCAGGTAAAGCGCGGCAAGCTGCGTCGTGAAGGCCTTCGTGGAAGCCACGCCGATCTCAGCGCCGGCGCGCGTGATGTAGTGGAGCTCGGTGTTATGGACCAGAGCGGACGTCGCGACGTTGCAGATCGCGAGCGTCATATGCATGCCGAGCGACTTCGCGTGTTCCAGCGCGGAAAGCGTATCTGACGTTTCCCCCGACTGGGAAATACAGACCACCAGCTGATCCTCATGGGGGACTGACACACGGTAGCGGTATTCGCTCGCGATCTCCACTTCGCACGGAATACCGGCAATCGCTTCAAGCCAGTATTTCGCGGTGAGTCCCGCGTAGAAACTTGTGCCGCAGCCCAGAATCAGAATCCTCTGCACCTTCCGGAACACCGACTCCGCGTTGGCTCCGAAAATCGAAGGCGTGATGCCTGCCACCCCTTCCAGGGTGTCAGCGATCGCGCGCGGCTGCTCGAAGATTTCCTTCTGCATATAGTGACGGTACGGTCCAAGCGCCACGTCGTTATCGTGAGCCGAGACGATCTTCACCTCACGGTCAACCGGAACCGCGCGGCCGTCTTCCGTCGCGCGGAAAATCCGGGAGGAGTCAGGCGTGATTTCGGCAATATCGCCTTCCTCAAGGAAAATAAACCGTTCCGTCACGCCTGCGAGCGCGAGCACGTCAGACGCGAGGAAGTTTTCCTTATCTCCAAGCCCCATGACGAGCGGAGAACCGCGTCGGGCACCGACCACCACGTCAGGCTGCTTCGTGCAGCAGACCGCCAGACCGAAACTGCCGCGGAGACGCGACACAGCCTTCGCCACGGCGTCGAGCAGATTGCCTTCAAAGTAGCGATAGACGAGATGCGCGATCACCTCGGTATCCGTCTGGCTCGTGAACTCGTAGCCCTCAGACACAAGCTCCGCCTTCAGTTCGGCATAGTTTTCAATAATGCCGTTATGAACAAGCGCGATCGTGTCGTGCGAAATCATCGGATGGGCGTTCCGGACCTCAGGCGCTCCATGCGTCGCCCACCGGGTGTGGGCAATACCGACACCGCCTGAAAGCTTTTCCTCATCAGCCTGACGGATCAGGCTCGCGACGCGCTGAACCGTACGGGCCCGGTGAATCGCGCCGTCGGACTCAATCACCGCGATGCCGCAGGAGTCATAGCCGCGATACTCAAGCCGCCGCAGACCTTCAAGCAGGATCGGAGTGATATTCCGGCGGCTGGAAGCCGCAACAATACCGCACATATCTTTGTTCCTTATTTCTTTACGGGACGATGCCAGCCGTCAATCGTGACCTGGCGGGCCCGGGAAAGAGTTAGTTTACCTTCCGGAGCATTTCGGGTCAGGGTTGTGCCGGCACCGAGCGTCGCCCCCTTCCCCACTTCAACCGGAGCGACAAGCTGCGTGTCGGACCCGATGAAGGCGTCATCACCGATCACCGTACGGAACTTATTCACGCCGTCGTAATTGCAGGTAATCGTGCCGGCACCGATATTGACGCCGGATCCCATCGTCGTGTCACCGATGTAGGAGAGGTGATTCACCTTGCTCGCCGTGCCGATCGTGGACTTCTTGATTTCGCAGAAGTTGCCGATATGGGTTTCGCGCCCAAGCTCCGCTCCCGGACGCAGACGGGTGAACGGGCCGACCTTCGCTTCCTCACCGACCACAGCGCCGTCAGAATGCGTGAACGCCTGAATCACCGTGTCAGCCTCTACCCGGGTATTGCGGATGACGCAGTAGGGACCCACGTGAACCCGGTCACCGAGCACCACATCGCCCTCGAAAACACAGCCGACATCAATAAAAACATCGCGTCCGCACCTGAGGGTGCCGCGGATATCAATCCGGGCCGGATCCGGCAGCGTGACACCGGCGTCAAGCAGCTCCTCCGCGAGACGCTTCTGCAGGGCACGCTCAGCGCAGGCAAGATGACGCTTGCTGTTCACTCCCATCACTTCCGCTTCGTCGCTCACCGGGAAGGAAGTCACCGGAACGCCATCCCTCACGGCGAACTCAATAAAGTCCGTCAGGTAGAACTCGTGCTGAGCGTTATTGCTCGTCAGGCGGCCGCACCACCCGCTGAGACGCTCGGTCGGAAGCACCATGATGCCGGTGTTCACTTCACGGATCGAAAGCTCTTCAGGCACCGCGTCCTTCTGCTCGACGATTCGGGTCACCTGGCCGTTCTGCTTCACAATGCGGCCGTACCCCGTGGGATCAGCGAGCTCAACCGTCAGAATGCCGACGCCGTTTCCAGTGGCTTCGCAAAACTTCGAAAGCGATTCAGCGCGGATCAGCGGCACATCGCCCAGAAGCACAAGGGTCTGCTTTTCCGCGGGATCCAGATCCGAAAGCGCGCAGCGAAGCGCGTCGCCCGTACCGAGCTGCTCCTTCTGCTCCGCGAACCGGAGTCCTGGGACCTCAGCGAGAGCCGCTCTGACACTTTCACCGCCATGACCGATCACCACGACGGTGCGGGCGGGGTTCAGCGCGGAGGCGGTACGGATAACGCGGGAAACCATCGGCTCTCCGGCAACAGGCTGGAGCACCTTCGGCAGATCCGAATGCATGCGCTTACCCTTGCCTGCCGCCAAAATCACGATATTCATTTGTTTTCTTCCCAGGAGACCGGCCGGACGCCGCTCCCGATTTCATTCTTCTGGTTCAACAACCCCGCAGTCCTGCGGCCCTCTTGACTCCGGTTTCAGCTGTCTCAGCGATTCGCCCTAGCCAAAACGGAATACTCAATCGGAAACATTCTAAATAAGAAAGGCGCCTTTCTCCATGGAAAGGCGCCTTTCGATGCCGGAACACGGGCCGGAGACCGGCCCTCAGTCTCAGCGGGCCGTCACAGCGCGATACTCCACGCGCTTGCTTTCGCGGGCCCAGAGGGCAACATAGCGGCGGTTGGACTTCACCGGGATCAGGGAACCGGCGATCATGCCGATACCGGCCACAATGAAGCCGCCGAGCACGCTCGGGAAGACTTCGCCAAGCGGGGTCACCGTGAGGATGATCCAGGTCGCGCCGCCAAGGAGAATCGACGAAATCGCGCCGAGGCGGGTCGCCTTCTTCCAGTAGAGGCCCATCACGAGCGGCCAGAAAGCACCGACCACCGGGAACTGATAGGCCATGGCCACCATGTCATAAATCGCAGTGCCTTCAACGGAGAGGGCATACACGAGGACGAGCAGCGTGAACACCAGAACTGTGGCGCGCATCGTGCGGATTTCGTTCTTCTCGCTGATATGCGTGAAGTTCTTCAGCACGTTTTCCACAAAGGTGGTCGACGGAGCCAGGATCGTCGCGGAGGCGGTCGACATCACAGCCGAGAGCACAGCGCCGAAGAAGAGGACGCGGAGCCACATCGGCATGTAATCGCGGATCATCGTCGGCAGAAGCTGCTGCGGGTCTTCGGCGAGCATGCGGCCGGACACATCCGGCATCACGAGGATCGAAGCCACCACAATGAACATCGGCACCATCGCGAAGAAGATGTAGAACACGCCGCCGATAATCGGGCCGGCAACAGCGATCTTCCCGGACTTCGCGGACATCACGCGTTGGAACACGTCCTGCTGCGGAATGGAACCGATCATCATCGTCATGGCAGCGGAGATCCAGAAGAGCCAGCCGTGAACCGACATTTCAGGAAGCGCGTGGAAAAGATGACGGTTATTCGCGTAGGTGATCACCTTATCCGCGCCGCCCGCCATGTCACCCGCCACGAAAGCGATCACCACGAGACCGACGACAATCAGAATCATCTGGAAGAAGTCAGTCAGCGCAACGGACCACATGCCGCCGTACATCGTGTAAAGGAGCACGACCAGCGTACCGATCACCATGCCAAGCGTCACCGAAATCGCACCTTCCGTCACCAGGTTCAGCACGAGGCCGAGAGCGGAGACCTGAGCCGCCACCCATCCGAGGTAAGAGAGGATGATGAAAACCGAGCACGCGAGTTCTACGCCCTTCCCATAGCGATGACGGTAGAAGCTGCCGATCGTGAGAAGGTTCATCTTGTAGAGCTTGCCGGCAAAGAACGCGCCGACAAGAATAAGCGCCATACCGGAGCCGAACGGCTCCTCGATCACTCCGGCAATTCCGCCCTCAATAAAACGACCGGGAAGACCCAGCACCGTTTCAGAGCCGAACCACGTAGCGAACGTAGCAGTAATTACCATGGCTAGCGGCAGTGAACGACCAGCAAGAGCGTAGTCCTGCGTCGTTTTAACGCGAGTTGCGGCATAGAGACCGATTCCGATGGAAACGGCCATATAGAGCATTACAAAACCAATCAGAGACATTGCCCCATATCCCCCGTGAAAAACGAAGAGTTGCCGGAAAAAATATTCCTAATAAAAGCGTGCGTGGATTTTAAGAATCACACGAAAAATGTGAACCCGCTGAGGCCCCAAATGCCCCGAAAAATGTCCCAAAGTTTCATCGAGATCAAACTTTAGGAAATGAGTGAAAAAAGAGGGGATGGCAGCGATCAAAAAACGTGCAGAACATTGTGTTTCCTCAGCATATTTTTACTCTTTTTCAAACGAAAAAACCCGGCAGAAAAATCTGCCGGGCTGCACGCTGAAAAACGTACTGAAAATCAGGCTTCGACCTGCTGGATTCCAGCGAGGAGCCAGCCCTGATTTCCGTTCTCAACCGGGCGGGTGAGAGACCAGACTTCATTCACGTTTTCAATCTCATCCGTATTGCCGCCGGAAACCTTGAGTCGGCCGGTGAAGTGAACCGCGGCCACATACTCACTGCCTTCCGTGATCACGCCAAGCAGCTTGGCGTCGAGTGTCTCAACCGCGATCTTCAGCTCTTCGCCCTTACGGTCGCGAAGCTGGTGCGTGAGAACCGTGAAGACTTCATCCGTGCAGAACTCGCTCAGCTGCAGCACGTTGCCGGTGCTCCAGGCATCCTGAAGCCGGGTGAAGTTCTTCTTGCATTCAGCGACGAAAGCGGTTTCATCAAACCCGGCCGGGATCGTGCTCTGAGCAGCCTTCTGAGAGAACTCATCCAGGACGGAACCCGGACGGGCATTGCTCTGGAAAGCGGCCGGAGCGGCAGCGGGCGCCGGTTCAGCGGCAGGCGCAGGGGCAGCCGCCGGCGGCTCCTCGCGCTGATAATTCATGCCGGAAAGCGTACCGGTCGAATCAGCGGAACGCTGAACCGGAGTCTGACGGCGGGCAAAAATGAAGCGCAGCACGGCAAACGCCACGACAGCGATCAGAATCAGCATCAGAATGCTGGCAAAACCAGGTCCGAGACCCAGATAGTGAGTCAGAGCCGCGATGCCGAGCGCCGCGGCTGCACCCATCAGCATGTTACGGATCGGGCTGGCCGGCTTCGGCTGAGCCGCCGGGGTTGGAGCAGCGGCAGGAGCAGGTCTCTGCTGCTGAGGAGCAGCCTGAGGCTGCGGAGTGCTACGAGGAAGCTGAGCGGTACCCGCCGGGGCCATCTGCGCCGGGGCCGGACGGCCGAAGCTCACGAGGAAGCTGAGCGGTACCCGCCGGGGCCATCTGCGCCGGGGCCGGACGGCCGAAGCTCGCGCCGCCGCCGAAACGCCGCGCCGCATCTGCATTGGTGACCAGAGCCAGCGCCATGATTCCTGCTGCCACAAGGGGGAAAAACTTCTTCATATCCTTTCCTAATTAAGAAAAAATGAGCCCAAACCAGTGAGTTGCAACGTCAGGCTTTCCTGCCGATATGGAGAGCGCAGATGCCGAACGTCAGGTTTTCCCACGTGACCGTGGAGAATCCTGCCGTCTTCATGAGCTCTGCCACCTCAGCCTGGGCCGGAAAGCGCCGGATAGACTCGACCAGGTACTCATAGCTGTCGTGATCGCCAGCTATCTTAGATCCTAGCCAAGGCATAAATTTAAAAGAGTAAAAATCGTAAAAAGGTGCAAGCCAGCGGTCACAGTGCGAGAATTCAAGCACCATCGCGCGTCCGCCGGGTTTGGTCACGCGGCACATTTCCCGTAACGCCCGGTCTTTGTGCGTCATATTGCGAAGACCGAAAGAGACGGTTACAACATCAAAAGTGTTGTCCGGGAAGGGCAGCTGCTCGCAGTCGCAGAGCGCCACGCGGCAATTGACTCCCTCCTGGCGGAAACGCTGCGCGCCGAGCCTGAGCATCTCGTGATTGATATCGGTCGCCCACACTTCCCCTTCGGGTCCTGCATTCTGAGCGAACTTCAGCGCCAGATCTCCGGTGCCGGAAGCGATATCAAGAACTTTCCATCCCTTCTGAACACCCGCCTTGGCAATCGTGTGATGCTTCCAGAGCCGATGCATGCCAAATGACAGCACGTCATTCATCAGATCGTACTTCGGCGCAACGGAATCAAAGACTTCGCGGACCTTCTCTTCCTTGTCGGTTTCTTTTACTTCAGCAAAGCCAAAGTCTGTCTGGTTCTTTCCCGTATTTTTTTGATCTGGCATTTTTTCAGTCATGCGGCCTGCAGAAATTTATTCTCATTGATGCGGAATTACGCTCGTAGAGTCTAACGAAATTCACGGATCCCTTTCAGCCAAACTCCGGCTGGAATAAATCCTTCAGATACGAAGATTCCGGATACAGCCGTATCCCTGAGAGAAAGCATTGAAAAATAAGGGGAAAATTGAAGAGACGACTTCAGGTGACCTGGTGCCTCCGGAAGGAGTCGAACCTTCAATTCAGCCTTCGGAGGGCTGCGTGAAATCCGTTTCACTACGGAGGCACAGAGAAGTTAATTATAGGGATATTTGGAGAATTTTGCGAATCTCTTTTTTAATACCGCTGCGGATCGACCTCCAGCGTGAGGGGGCCTCCCGAACAGGGGCCGATCACCTGAACCCATGCCCGAAGGAACTGCAGCAGCTCCCGATGGGTCCTCCCTTCGACCAGAAGCTGGGCCCGGTTCCGATTGGCTACTTTAACGATCGTCATCGGTACCGGATCATAAATCGCGACTCCACCCCCATCCGGAAGCTTCGACTGAATTTCAAGCCCGGCTTCCACTGCGTGATTGAGAAGCGCAAGCGCCTGAGACAGCTCTTTCTGCTCAGAGGTGAGAAGCGCCTGATAGACAAAAGGCGGCGCTCCATCCCGCTTCCTTATCTTCAGCATCTGGTCCGCAAAGCCCTGATAGTCCTGGTGCGAGAGGAAGGTAAAGATCTCATCATCCGGAAAAGCGGTTTCGACCAGCACCTCACTCTTCAGCCCCGCTCGCCCGGCGCGGCCTGAAACCTGCATCATCGTCGCGAAGGCTCTCTCCCGCGCCCTGACATCAGTCGAAATCAGCTGGCTGTCAATATTCAGGATGACGACGAGGCTCACCTTTTTGAAGTCGTGCCCCTTCGCGATCATCTGGGTCCCGATCAGGATATCGACCTTCCCCTCATGTACATCCTGAAAGGCTTTGTCGGTGCTTCGCTTGGTCTTGAAATTATCGCGGTCAATTCTCAGGCGTCGGGCGTCAGGCCAGAGTTTTCCGATTTCCTCTTCGATACGCTGGGTACCGATGCCAACCGGGAGGATATCGGCCGCACCGCACCCCGGGCAGCGTACCGGAACCCGCTGCGTATAGCCGCAATGGTGGCAAACCAGGCTTCGTGTGTCTTTATGAAAGACCATAAAGGCAGAGCAGTGGGGACACGCCGACTTCCAGCCGCAGGACGGGCACATCAGCACCGGAGAGAATCCCCGGCGGTTGATATAAACAAGAACCTGCTCATGCTTCTGAAGCGTGGCTCCGATAGCTTCCTTCACCTCTTCGGAGAGGACCTCTCCTTTCTTCAGCGTCCTCGTATCGACAAGACGCAGCTGCGGCGGCTCCGCTTTGGAAACCGCCTTATGGGACAGGGTAAGCAGCCGGTAGCTTCCGCTTCTCGCACGGGACCAGCTTTCGAGTGACGGCGTGGCAGACCCCAGAATGACCGGGATTCCGAGACTCTGGGCGCGCTTAACGGAGAGATCCCGGGCGGAATACCGAGCCCCGTCGCCGCCTTTGTAGGAAAGGTCGTGCTCCTCGTCCACCACGATGAGCGCAAGCTGCCTGAAACTCGCAAGCGCAGCCATCCGGGTTCCGACCAGAATCCTTGCCCGGCCTTCATGAACAGCCAGCCAGGATCTCGCCCGCTGCGCGTCCGGCAGGTCAGAGTTCAGCACAACAACGGATTCATCCGCGAAATGGCTTCGGACGCGTTCTTCAAGCTGCGGTGTCAGATTGATTTCCGGGACCAGCAGAAGCACCTGATTCTGAGGCGACTGCTCTAGCACACGGCGCATGACCTGAAGATAAATCTCTGTCTTCCCGGAACCCGTCACCCCGAACAGGAGCCAGGTCTGGAAGCCCTTTGACGTGATGATCGCCTCAATCGCTTCCTTCTGTTCTGGATTCAGATCCAGAACCGGTGCAGGAGCAGGATTCTTTCCCGGTGCCGGCAGTGTCCGGATTTTTTCAAGAGACGACTGATAGCGGACTCCGGGCTTCTTTCTGAAGAAGGTGGGCAGCGCCGGTATCGCGACTTCACCCCACGTTCTGCAGTAATAGTGCGAGGCAAAGCGTGTGAGCGACAGCCATTCGGAGGAGAGCGGCGGAATGCCGAAGCGGACCGCGGACACTGACCGCAGTCTTTTATTCTCAATATCGGTCCAGGGCCTGAGCCCCGTCACAATCCCCGCCTTCTGCTGCCTCCCGACGGGAACCATGACGATGTCGCCGACCGCAAGAAGCTGTTCCGCCGGGACCTTATAGTCCAGCTCCGGCAGACCCGGCACGTCAACAATGACTCTTGCGAACTGCTCCGAAACGGTCATCGTTTTCAGATGTGATACTGACGGCTGTAGTGATGCACTTCGTCAACGAGTGCCTGTACGAGTTCCACCGGCGTATTGAGGTCAACACCGTGGCCCAGATTGAAGACGTGACCGCCCTGGCCGACAGGACCATAGGCATCGAGCACAAGACGAGCCTCTTCGCGCACCGTCTTCTCATCAGAGAGAAGCACGGCCGGATCGAGATTGCCCTGGAGCGCCACGCGGTCCTTCACCTCCTCGCGGGCACGGGCAAGGTTCATCGTCCAGTCGAGACCCACAGCGTCAGCGCCGCAGGAGGCGATATCCTTCAGCCACACTGAGCCGCCCTTCGTAAAGACCACGACCGGCACGCGGCGGCCCTCGTGTTCGCGCGTCAGGTTGGCGATCACATTGCGGATGCTCGCGAGTGAATACTGCTGATAAAGCCCGTCTGCGAGACAGCCGCCCCAGGTATCAAAAATCTGAATCGCCTGCGCGCCGGCTTCAATCTGAGCATTCAGATACTCAGTCACCGCCTTCTCATTCACGGAAATAACCTTCTGGAACAGATCCGGACGGCGATACATCATCGACTTCACGGTGAAGAAATTGCGGCTGCCGCGGCCTTCAATCATGTAGCAGGCCAGCGTGAAGGGACTTCCCGAGAAACCGAAAAGCGGCACCCGTCCCTGGAGAGTGCTGCGGATGCTCGACACCGCGTCTGTTACGTACTTCAGGTCGGTTCCGACATCCGGAACATGAAGCTTCGCAACCGCTTCCTCGCTCTGGACCGGGGATTCGAAAACCGGGCCCTCACCCGGCACAAATTTCAGTCCAAGTCCCATTGCGTCCGGCACCGTCAGGATGTCGGAGAAGAGAATCGCTGCATCAAGATCAAAGCGATCCACGGGCTGCAGCGTCACTTCCGTCGCGTACTCGGGAGAATGGGCCAGATTCAGGAAGCTCCCCGCCTTCTCGCGCGTTGCCCGGTACTCCGGCAGGAACCGCCCGGCCTGACGCATCAGCCAGATCGGCGTATAGGGAACAGGTTCCTTCTGCAACGCCTTGAGAAGATTGTCATTAATAAGTTCTGTCATGGGGTGATCACCTGAAATTTCTATAACCGAATGGTCAAATGTGAAGATACTTTACCAGAAGGGCCAAACCGGATCCGGTAAAAAAAAACGGGGCTTTCGCCCCGTTCGCTCGCTGTTGATCAGCACTGATCAGCGCTTGCCAGACAACTTCTTGATCTCTGCCAGCTCGGCCGTAAGGGCCAGCATTTCGGCCTCGAGTCGAGCAATTTCCAGAGAACCAGTTGCGTTCTGACGCTTTGCCTTGGCATCTTCGAGAGCTTTCTTGGCCTTCGCTTCATCCAGATCTTCACTGCGGACAGCAGTGTCGGCCAGAACGGTCACGGAGTTCGGCTGCACTTCAAGAATGCCGCCAGCCACGAAAATGCGCCTTACTTCATCCGATTCCGGAAGAGTTACTCTGACAAAGCCAGGCTTGATCTGAGTAATAAAAGGCACATGACCGGGAAGAACACCCAATTCGCCTTCAACACCGGGCAGAGCAACGAATTTTGCGTCACCGGAAAAAACCGTCTTTTCCGCATTGACGACATCTACTTTCAAAGTTTTCATTAAGTAGCCCCGCTGTTGGTTCAGGCTGGATCCATCGGATCCAGCCCGAGTTTGATTACTTCAGAGTCTTGGCCTTCTCGAAGGCTTCGTCGATCGTACCGACCATGTAGAACGCCTGTTCGGGCAGTTCATCACACTCGCCATCGACAATCATCTTGAAGCCGCGAATCGTTTCCTTCAGGGGCACGTACTTGCCGGGGTTGCCGGTAAACACTTCGGCCACATGGAACGGCTGGGACATAAAGCGCTGGATCTTACGGGCGCGGGCAACCGTGAGCTTGTCATCGGGAGCCAGTTCGTCCATACCCAGAATGGCGATAATGTCGCGGAGTTCCTTGTAGCGCTGCAGGGTTTCCTGAACGCGACGGGTCGTCTGATAGTGCTCTTCGCCGATGATGTTGGGGTCAACCTGACGGGACGTAGAGTCCAGCGGATCGACAGCCGGATAAATACCGAGAGAGGCAATATCACGGGACAGAACGATCGTGGCGTCCAAGTGCTGGAAGGTCGTGGCCGGAGACGGGTCAGTCAAGTCGTCAGCAGGCACGTACACGGCCTGGACGGAAGTAATGGAGCCAGTCTTCGTGGAAGCAATACGTTCCTGAAGCTTGCCCATTTCTTCAGCCAGAGTCGGCTGGTAGCCCACGGCGGACGGCATACGGCCGAGCAGAGCGGACACTTCAGTACCGGCCAGCGTATAACGATAAATGTTATCGATGAACAGCAGAATGTCTTTGCCTTCGTCACGGAAGGACTCAGCCATCGTCAGACCGGTAAGAGCCACACGGAGACGGTTTCCCGGGGGTTCGTTCATCTGACCGAACACCATGGCCACCTTATCGAGTACCTTCGCGCCCTGCATTTCGTGGTAGAAGTCGTTGCCCTCACGGGTACGTTCGCCCACGCCTGCAAACACGGAGTAGCCGCCGTAAGCCTTAGCGATGTTGTTGATGAACTCCATCATGTTCACGGTCTTGCCCACACCGGCACCGCCGAACAGACCGACCTTGCCGCCCTTGGCAAACGGGCAGATAAGGTCAATAACCTTAATGCCGGTTTCCAGGAGCTCAACAGACGGGCTCAGTTCGTCGAACTTCGGGGCTTCGCGGTGAATCGGCATCTTGCGATCGGTCTTGATCTCGCCCATCTCATCGATCGGCTTGCCAAGAACGTTCATGATGCGGCCGAGGGTGCCTTCACCAACCGGAACGGAAATTTCCGCGCCAGTGGCGTGCACCTTCATGCCACGCTGCAGACCATCGGAAGAACCCATGGCGATGCAGCGAACGATTCCGTCACCAAGCTGCTGTTCAACTTCAAAAGTCAAACCCTGCTCGGCGAGCTTATTGTTCTCGTCCGGTTCAAGAACGAGAGCCTCGTAGACCTTCGGCATCTGATCGCGCGGGAACTGCACGTCCACCACAGCGCCGATGACCTGAACGATTTGTCCGATATTCATTATTGGATAATCCTCAGTTTCAAATCCTAGCGTTAAGACACAGCAGCCGCACCACCCACGATTTCGGTAATTTCCTTCGTGATGGCGGCCTGACGCGTCTTATTGAAGACAAGCTGCAGTTCGTTGGAGAGTTTCTTCGCGTTGTCCGTAGCGGCCTTCATAGCCACCATACGGGCACTCTGCTCAGAAGCCATGTTCTCTGCAACAGCCTGGTAAATAAGAGCTTCAACGTAACGATTCAGCAGCAGATCAAGGACTGCAGGAGCGCTAGGCTCATACTCGTAGTCCCAGGAGTACTGCTTGTCGGCAGTTTCATCTTCAGAAGCATCAACTGCTTTCTTCGGAAGCGGAAGAAGCTGCTCGATAACGGGTTCCTGCTTCATCGCATTGATGAAACGGGAGTAGGCGAGGTAAACAGCAGACACCTCACCCTTTGCGAACGCATCAATCTGGACTCGAATGGCACCAATCAGACGGTCGAGGTTGGGCTGATCGCCCAGCGCAACCGCCTGACTCTGCACCGGCGTACCCAACCGCTGCAGAAAACCGAGGCCTTTATTACCAATAGCAGAAGCGAAAAGCTCATTCCCCTCGGCATCCCACTTCTTAATGGTAGCCAGTACATCACGGAGAATATTGGTATTCAAGGCACCCGCCAGACCCTTATCCGTCGTGATCAGGATAAGGCCGATTTTTTTGGCGTCATTGTGCGAGGCGAGGAACGGATGATGGTAGTCCGTATTGGAGGCTGCAAGGTGCGAAATAATCGTACGAATCCTTGAGCCATACGGACGTGCCGCAAACATCCGGTCCTGCGCCTTGCGCATCTTCGAGGCCGCCACCATCTGCATCGCGTTCGTGATCTTGCGCGTATTGTTTACGCTCTTGATCTTCATGCGTATTTCTTTTGTGCTGGGCATTGGGTCCTCTAGGGTCGCTTACTACGCTTTAAAAAGCACCGTTCTTCTTGAACTCGTTCACTGCAGCTTCGAGAGCGGCAGCGTCGTCCTTATCGAGGACTTTCTTGTCTTCGATACGGTCAACGAGATCGGCGTGATGTTCCTGCATGAAGTCGCGCATAGCACGCTCAACACGGAGGGCATCCTTGACAGCAACGTTGTCATAGAAGCCGATGTTCACGGAGAACAGAACCAGTGCTTCTTCCCAAACCTGAAGCGGGCGATACTGCGGCTGCTTCATCAGTTCAGTCACAACGCGACCGCGTTCGAGTTCTTTACGGGTGGTTTCATCAAGGTCAGAGGCGAACTGAGCGAAAGCCGCGAGTTCACGATACTGAGCGAGGGCCAGACGGACACCGCCGCCGAGCTTCTTGATGATCTTGGTCTGAGCAGCACCGCCGACTCGGGAAACAGAAATACCCGGGTTGATAGCGGGGCGAATACCGGCGTTGAACAGGTCGGTCTCAAGGAAGATCTGGCCGTCGGTAATAGAAATCACGTTCGTCGGAACGAAGGCGGTAACGTCGCCGGCCTGCGTTTCGATGATCGGGAGAGCGGTCATGGAACCGGTCTTGCCCTTCACTTCGCCCTTGGTGAAGCGTTCAACGTATTCGGCGTTCACACGAGCAGCGCGCTCGAGCAGACGGGAGTGCAGATAGAACACATCGCCCGGGTAGGCTTCACGTCCCGGCGGACGGCGAAGCAGCAGGGATATCTGACGATAGGCCCAGGCCTGCTTGGTCAGATCGTCATAAACGATCAGGGAGTCCTGGCCGCGGTCGCGGAAGTACTCGCCCATCGTGGCGCCAGCGTACGGAGCGATGTACTGCAGAGCTGCCGTATCGGAAGCCGTAGCGGCAACGACGATCGTGTAGTCCATGGCGCCGTGCTCAGTCAGCTGACGGACGACGTTCGCGACCGTGGAAGCCTTCTGGCCAATAGCGACATAAACGCAGATCAGGTTCTTGCCCTTCTGGTTGATGATCGTGTCGAGAGCGACAGCCGTCTTGCCGGTCTGACGGTCGCCAATGATCAGCTCACGCTGACCGCGGCCAATCGGCACCATGGCGTCGATGGACTTAAGACCGGTCTGAACCGGCTGATCAACCGACTGACGTTCAATAACGCCAGGGGCGATCTTTTCGACCACGTCGTAGGCCTTCGCTTCGATCGGGCCCTTGCCGTCAATCGGCTGACCCAGGGCGTTGACCACACGGCCAATCAGCTCAGGGCCGACGGGAACCTGAAGAATACGACCCGTCGTACGGACGGTATCGCCTTCAGAAATATGGGTGTATTCACCGAGAATAACCGCGCCGACGGAGTCACGCTCCAGGTTCATTGCCAGGCCATAGGTATTGCCCGGGAACTCCAGCATTTCGCCCTGCATCACGTCGGAAAGACCATGAATACGGACGATGCCGTCGGTAACGGAAATCACGGTGCCTTGCGTACGAAGATCGGCCGAGACCCCAAGGTCTTCGATCCGCTTCTTCAGCAAATCACTGATTTCACTAGGATTGAGTTGCATTATTCAGCTCCGGAATTTATGCGGTAAGGGCCGTCTTCATCGCTTCGAGACGAGCACTGATCGAACCATCTAAGACCTGGTCTCCAACACGGATGCGGACGCCACCGATCAACTCAGGGTTGACGGTCACATCAGACACAAGCTTCTTGTTGGGGAAGCGATGGGCAAGAGCCTTAAGGAGGCTTTGCACCTCATCGTCGGTCATACCGAAAGCGGTTTCGATATGAACTTCGGCAATACCCTCCGCGTCGTTAATGAGCGTGCGGAAGTCATTAACGATCTCGGACCAAGCTTCAATTCGACCATTATCGAGAACGACGGTAAGGAGATTAGAAACTTCTTTCTGAATTTCCTCTCCTGCAAGAGCGCTCTTAATCAGATCAATCATCTGACTGGGAAGCAGGCGAGGATCTCCAAACAGCTGAGAAAACTCAGGAGTCTTGATGACCGTGGAGATATTCTCCAGAGTCTTCAGAACAGCCTTGCATTCCTCGATAGATGCGTGACGATCTTCAAGCGCCTGGAACAGCCCCTTTGCATAAGGCCGCGCTATTGTCGAAATCTCTGCCATGACTAAAGCTTCGCCTTCAGTTGATCAAGCATATCCTTATGGATATCTGCGTTAACTTCACGCTTCAAAATCTGCTCGGCACCGGCGATAGCCAGCTGAGCAACCTGATCCCTGAGAGCTTCTTTAGCACGCTGCATTTCCTGAGCCGCTTCGTCCTTTGCGGTCTGAACAATGCGATTGGCTTCAACTTCAGCCTGCTGCTTAGCCTGCTCAACGATAGACTGACCACGTTTCTCGCCATCAGCCACAATCGTCATAGCTTGAGCTCGGGCTTCAGTTTCGATAGCCTGCTGCTTCTGCGAGGCTTCGACCAGGGCACTCTGTCCCAGATCTGCAGCCCTCAGTCCCTCAGCGATCTTCTTTTGCCGATTTTCAATTGCCCTAATCAGCGGCGGCCAGATGTACTTCATGGTGATCCAAGCACCAAGAAGGAACACGACCAATTGAACGAAAAGTGAGGCGTTAATGTTCATTATTGAGTCCCGTAGAGTTGAATGATGAGGCGATATGCCACACCTATTCAACAAGTCAGCTAAAACGTAATTTGGTAACTACTTTTATTAGCCGACGAAGGGATTGGCGAAAGCGAACATCATGGCAATACCGACGCCAATCAGGTAAGCAGCATCGATCAGACCGGCGAGAATGAACATCTTGGTCTGAAGGGTATCGATCAGCTCAGGCTGACGGGCAGAGGCTTCGAGGTACTTGGAGCCCATGATGGCGATACCGATAGAGGCACCCATAGCACCCAGACCGATGATAATGCCGCAAGCCAGGGCAACGATAGCAACGTTAGTCATTTAAAAAAACTCCTTGAGATCTTCAAAAACGAAGGTTGTTTAGAGTAAGAAAGATAAAGAAAAAATAGATCTGTTAGTGGCTATCATGCGCCTGACCCAGATAAACCAGCGTCAGCATCATCATGATGAATGCCTGCAACAGCACAATCAAAACGTGGAAGAGCCACCAGCCAAGCCCGGCCACAATCTGCCCAAACACGCTCAGGGTGCCGCCCAGCAGACCGAAGCTGAAGGCATAACCACCAAGAAGCGCAATCAGGAAGAAGAGCAACTCGCCAGCATACATGTTTCCGAACAGTCGCATGCCCAGGGAAACGCACTTGGCGAGATATTCGATAATGTTCAGAGCGAGATTGAACGGCCAGAGCAGAGGATTCGCACCGAACGGAGCAGTCACCAGCCCCTTGAAGAAGCCGCCGACACCGTGCGCCTTGAAGCCGTAGTAAATCATCAGAACCAGAACGCCGACGGAGATGCCGAGCGTACCGTTCAGGTCCGCGGTAGCCAGCGGACGCATATGTTCAAAACCAAGCCAGCCAGCGATCATCGGAATCAGATCGACAGGGAGAAGGTCGATACAGTTCATCAGCGTGACCCAGATAAACACGGTCAGCGCGAGAGGAGCGATATAAGAGCGATCACCATGAACCAGCGTCTTGGCCTGATCGTTCACAAATTCCACCAGCATTTCGATGGCACACTGGAACTTGCCGGGAACGCCAGCAGTAGCCTTGTGAGCTGCTTTGTAGAGCAGCCACAGGGTTAGTCCCATGATTGCGATGGAGAAAAACAGAGTGTCGTAATTGATGACTGAAAAATCAACAATCGAACTCTGGTGCGCCGACGCGAGGTTGGCAAGGTGATGCCGTATGTACCCGGTCGCATTGAGAGCGCCATCAGCTGACATAGATGTCGATCCTTATCTCTTTAGTAAAAGCTGACCTGCCATAGGAGCGCTAACCACTATAAACAGGGACAACAGAAAAGCCGGCCAGTTGAGTTCTTTGTAAACAAGCGCCACAACGACCATCAGGATGGTAGTGAGGAACGTTCTTGCAAACAACCCAATCTGAAAAATTTGAGCTCCGACGATAGGACTGGTCCGCATTAGCCTTTTGCTAATCAGTAATAAGGCTGAGGAAGGCAAAATATAAATTGCGGAAGCGATTAGAGACGACAAAAAAGCATTGAGTCCCCCGATTAACAGGCAGACAATGCTTGTTATTCCGCTAGACACCCCATATATCACCAGTTCCTGAACCAAAAAATCAGGGCGGAGCCCACGCCATAAGCTCTTCATAAAACCAGCATATTGTAAGTGTGCGCAATTGTTTCAACAACTAGCATTTTTAAGTATCTAAGAGCCTTTTGATATAGATACAATTGGTGACTTTTTATACCAATTATGAGGTATAACCCAGTTTTTCGAGCAGACCATCCAGCTGATCAAGACTGCTGTAGCGGATGACAATTCTTCCCTTCTCACGGGTCTCAGACGCGAGCTTCACTTCTGCTCCCAGCGTATCCGAAAGTGATTCTTCAATTCGAATGACATCCCGCCCCTTCTTATGGACAGTCTTTGCGGGCTTCTTTTTGTCATCTGAAAGCAGAGCCGCTACCTGACGCTCTGTTTCGCGGACAGACCAGCCCTTCGCGACCACTTCGTTTGCCAGAGCGATCTGATCCGCCTCTTTGAGCGGGAGAAGTGCGCGGGCATGTCCCATATCAATCTTCTCAGACATGAGGAGATTCTGAACCTCGGGGGTGAGCTTCAGCAGACGAAGCGTATTCGCGACCGCCGGACGGCTCTTGCCGAGAACCTCGGCCACCTGATCCTGAGTCATGTCGAACTCACGCATCAGCCGACTCATACCATTGGCTTCTTCGATAGGATTAAGTCCTTCGCGCTGAATATTCTCAATCAGGGAGAGCGAGAGAGCCTTCTTATCGGGAACCTCCCGGATGATCACAGGCACTTTGGTCAGACCGGCAAGCTTTGCTGCACGGAAACGGCGCTCACCGGCAATGATCTCCCACATACCTTCGCCAACGGAACGCACAATAAGCGGAGACATCAGACCCTGGGATTTTATCGAGGCCGACAGAGAGGCAATAGACTCAGGATCCATATGCGTTCTCGGCTGATACTTCCCGGGCCGGAGCTGATCAACACTCAGTTCCGTCAGACGGGCACCCGCCTCTTCGCCATGATCCTTCTGAGAGGACTGAGGCTCAAAAATTTCTTTCGGGCTCTCCAGTCCGAGAGCCCCCAGTCCGCGACCCAGTCCTTTTTTCTTTATCGCCACGATTCACTCTCCCTTTTCCAGGCTTACTTGAGTTTGGACAGAATTTCTGTAGCAAAAGCTTTGTATGCCTTAGCTCCCTTGGATGAGGGGGCATACAGCACACCAGGCTTTCCGTAACTCGGCGCTTCGGCCATCCGGACATTTCTCGGAATAATCGTATTGAACACCCGGTTGCCGAAATGCTCCTTCAGCTGCTCACTCACTTCCTGCTGAAGAGAGATCCGGGCGTCGAACATGACCCGCAGCAGACCGATCGCTGTGAGATCCGGATTCTTGCCCTGGTACACCATCTTCACGGTATCTACCAGATCGGTCAGACCTTCCATCGCGTAGTACTCACACTGCATCGGAATGATCACGCCGTGAGCACAGCAAAGCGCATTGATGGTGAGAAGAGAAATGGAGGGGGAGCAGTCGATGAGGACAACATCGTAATTTTTCAGCTGAGGTTCCAGCGCATGGCGGAGACGATAGTCCCGCTCATCCATGTCAACCAGCTCAACCTCGGCTCCCGCCAGATCCCGGTTCGCGGGCAGCACATCGTAAAAACCTTTTCCCGTGGAGCGCACAACGACATCTTCGAAGGATGCCTCACCAAGAATGAGCTGATAAACAGACTGCTCGAGGCTTCTCTTATCCACGCCGCTGCCCGTAGTCGCATTGCCCTGAGGATCAAGATCAATCAGAAGAACACGCTTACCTTTAAGCGACAACGCTGCCGCCAGGTTTGTGCAGGTAGTTGTTTTGCCAACTCCGCCCTTCTGATTCACAACACAGAAAACCTTTGCCATTCTTTCCTCTATTAACTATTTGGGCAAGGACATAATCAGCCCGGAAATTCCCTGCCAGAGAACTCCCACGCCGAGACACATCAAAATGAAGGCGAAGAGACGGGACAGCGCATCCGCGCCGGCAGCCCCAAGAGCCTTCGGTATTTTGTCACTGTAGCGGAAGCAGAACCATGTAAGCACTGTCATCGCTATGGAGGCGAGTACGCTTCCAACGATACTGCCGATGCTTCCGGAAAGACTCGAACCAATCGCTGCCGCAGAAGCAATGGTTCCGGGTCCTGTCACTAGAGGCAGTGTGAGCGGGTAAAAAGCCATGGAAAGCAAAGCTTCATCGCTTTTTCTCACCTGACTCGCATTGCTTTTTGCTTCAGCCAGCGTCGGCGCATGCAGCGCCTCCCACCCTGAAGACAGCAGCACAAGACCACCGCCCACCTGCAGAACCGGAACAGAGATTCCAAAAAAAGACAGAATCACACGTCCGGCAAAAAGCGAAACCAACAGAACGATGAGACTGTAGATTGCCATCCGTTCCGTAATCTTCGCCCGGATTTCATCGCTTGCGCCTGGCGTAAGCGACAGAAAAAACATGGCTCCCCCGAATGGATCAATGATCGGGAGAAAAGTCGCAAACACAAACAGAAAAGACTTTACGACGTCTTCCATTTTTCAGCCGCTCACATGAATCGGTTGACCGGTGAAGATCTCTGGTAACACTCTATTAAATATGGCGCATCAGAACAACCGAACGCTCTTCACCAAGACCGGGAATATGAAGGTCAATCACTTCAGTGACCTCAGCGAAGGACGGCAGTTCCTGCAGTTCGGCTTCAGGTCTGTGCCCCTTCATGGCGAGCCACATTCCGGGTTCACCTATATTGGATTCTGTAAGGCTAACAAAATCCTTCAGGGATGAGAATGCCCGGCAGGTGACTACATCAAATTTTTCCTTGATGTTCTCAACCCGCGAGTGTTTTGCCCGCAGATTCTTCAATCCCAGTTCAAGGGCCGCCTGTGTAATGAAGGTTGTCTTCTTGGCGACAGCATCGACAGAAAGCACCTTGAGTTCCGGGAAGCAGACAGCAATCACAACCGCTGGAAGTCCGCCTCCGGATCCCACATCCATCAGAGACCGCATCGGCAGTCCCTGTCTCTGCATCTTCTCCAGCACAGGAATGATGCCCAGACAATCGAGAAGATGCTTTTTCACCCCTTCTTCAGGATCTCGGATGGAGGTTAAATTAAAAACCTTGTTCCATTTAAGCAAAAGCTCCAAGTAAGCATCAAGCTGATTAAATTGATGCTCGCTCAAGGACACTCCAAGCTCTTTCGCTCCCTGAATCAGACTGTTTTTTGCGCTCTCATTCAGCATTGGCACCTTCCCTTTCACGCTTGCTCTTTGAAAGAAAAATAATGAGCAGAGAAATGGCCGCAGGAGTAACTCCTGAAATTCGGCTTGCCTGACCGATGGTTTCCGGCCGGTATTCCTTCAGCTTCTCCCGCACCTCAAAAGAGAGGCCATGTACCGAATCATAATCTAAGTCAGCCGGTATCTTGATCGTTTCATTGCGGAGATTCTTCTCAATTTCCCCCTGCTGCCGGGAAATATAGCCGGCATATTTCACACCAACCTCAATCTGCTCCGCTTCGTCCAACGTAATCTCAGGGGATGCGTCTCCCACATGAGTGCCATCGGCAAGCTCCAGTGTCCTGAGCTTCTGGTAACTGACGCTCGGGCGTGCCAGCAGATTCTTCAATGAGTACTCGTGCTCAATCGGCACCCCGAAAACGCGGATAGCTTCCCCCTCCTTCAGATCAGCCGGGTGAATCCAAGTCGACTTCAGACGCTCGCTTTCCTTCGCAATGTGTTCCTGTTTCTCGCAGAAGAACTTCCACTGCGCGTCAGAAATCAGTCCAAGATCGTGAGCGGTCGGCGTGAGACGGACATCCGCATTATCTTCACGGAGGCTGAGACGATACTCAGCGCGGGACGTGAACATGCGGTAGGGCTCAGAAACGCCCTTGGTTGTCAGGTCATCCAGCATGACACCGATATAGGCTTCATCGCGTCTCGGCACCCAGCTTTCGAGTCCTTTGGCGCGAAGCCCCGCATTGATGCCGGCGTAAAGACCCTGAGCCGCAGCCTCTTCGTATCCGGTTGTTCCGTTGATCTGACCGGCAAAGAAAAGGTTATTGATCTTCTTCGTTTCAAAAGAACGCTTCAGATCGCGCGGATCGTAATAGTCATATTCAATCGCGTAACCCGGCCGCATCAGATAAGCATTTTCCAGTCCTTTCATAGCATGAACCATTTCGATCTGAACATCGAACGGAAGACTGGTTGAGACACCGTTGGGATAGTAAACGTTGGTATTCAGCCCTTCAGGCTCAAGGAATATCTGATGGCTGTCCTTTCCTTTAAATCGGACAATCTTCGTTTCAATGGATGGGCAGTAACGGGGACCGACGCCGACAATAGCGCCCGAATACATCGGAGAGCGGTCAAGATTCGCCAGAATAATCTCGTGCACATGCGGATTGGTTCTGGTGATCCAGCAGGGAACCTGTTCCGGGTGAGGCACTGATTGATCCCAGGAGAAATAAGGAACTCTGTCCCCCATTCCATCCTGACGTTCGCATTCAGCAAAATTGATCGTCTTTCCATCAATGCGGGGAGGCGTACCGGTTTTCAGACGCCCCATCGGCATTCCGATTTCAATCAGTTTCTCAGCGAGACTGATGGATGCGGGATCTCCCATGCGTCCTGCCTGGTAGTGCTGCAGACCGATATGGATAAGACCGTGGAGGAAGGTGCCTGCAGAGAGGACAACAGATGTGCTGAAGAATCTGACTCCCGTCTTAGTGACCACACCTTTGACGGTATCGCCTTCCAGAATCAGATCATCAGCAGCTTCCTGGAAAATATCCAGATTTTTCTGATTTTCCAACTTGCCACGCATCGCGATCTTATAAAGAGTGCGATCAATCTGAGCACGTGTTGATCGGACCGCGGGCCCTTTGGAGTCATTCAGCGTACGCATCTGAATGCCGCCCATATCTGCGGCACTTCCCATCGCGCCGCCCATGGCGTCGATTTCGCGGACCAGATGTCCCTTGCCAATACCGCCGATAGAGGGATTACAGGACATCTCTCCGAGAGTTTCAATGTTGTGCGTAAGAAGGAGCGTCTGACATGCCATACGTGCCGCAGCAAGAGCGGTCTCTATGCCGGCATGCCCGCCGCCAACCACAATGACGTCGTAGACCTTTGGAAAATCCATTTTCTCTGAGAAGACTGCGACACTGTTTCACGTGAAACAGGTCTAATCTTCCCTCCATCAAAAATTTAAAAACAGATATGTTCCACGTGGAACATATCGAATAAATAATTCAGTGAAAAATCGTTTTGTTTCACGTGAAACGTTTCTTAGATTCCAAACCGAGATCTGACTGTTGTTTCACGTGAAACACGTGCATCTGTACTGCTGATTATTTCCCGATGCAGAAAGTGCTGAAAATCTTCCCAAGCAGCTGATCTGAGGTGAATTCACCGAGAATCTGCCCCATTGAAACTCCAGCAAGGCGCAGTTCCTCTGCAACCATGTCAAGGAAGAACTGATCCTGGGACAGGTACTCTCTGACTTTTTCCAGAGACTCTTTTGTTTTCTGAAGAGACTCAATGTGCCGCCGCCGGGCAATAAAAACACCCTGAACAGAATTCCTGAAACCCACTGCGTCAAAAATCATTGCCTTCAGTTTCTCGATGCCTTCTCCCGTTTTTGCAGAGATATAGACATGGGAATCTGTATTGCCGGGAACCTCACGGAGAAGATCTATTTTATTCGTCACCGTTATGACCTTGGTTCCCTGCCGGACATGGCCCTTGATTTTATCAAGCTCAGCCTGACTATCGAGCGTTTCCGGTGCCTCCAGATGAAGAATCAGATCAGCCCTTGAGAGCTCACCCATGGCTTTTCTGATACCGGCCTGCTCGATCACATCCGCGGTTTCGCGAAGTCCGGCGGTATCGACGAGATTTACTTGTAACCCATTGATTATTATTGTATTTTCAACAATATCACGGGTTGTTCCCGGAATATCTGTCACAATGGCAACTTCTCTCTCGGACAGACTGTTCAGAAGACTCGATTTTCCGACATTCGGGCTTCCAACCAGAGCGATAACCACGCCTTCACGCAGCATATTTCCCTGGCTCGCCTGCTCCAGAAGCGTGCCGACTTTCTGATTCAGTTCGTCGACCCTCTCCCTGATTCTGCCCTCTTTGATAAAGTCGATATCCTCTTCCGGAAAATCCAGAATCGCTTCGACATGCGTTCGGAGATCAATCAGCTTCCCTTCAATATCGCGGCACTTTTCCGAGAACTCTCCTACGAGCGATTTCTCTGCCGCCCTCACAGCGCTCTCGGAACTCGCGTTGATCAGATCCATCACGGATTCTGCCTGTGCGAGATCAATACGCCCATTTTCAAATGCCCGGCGGGTGAACTCCCCGGGCTCTGCCAGCCGGAGACCGGCTTCAGCTCTAATCGTCAGAGCGCTTCGGATCAGAAGATTCTGAATAACCGGATTCCCGTGCGTCTGAAATTCAACGACATCTTCCCCTGTGTAGGAGTGAGGAGCCTTGAACCAGATCACAACCCCGCGGTCAATGACCTCCCCTGCCTGATCACGGATGGCGGAGAAATGGGCATACCGCGGCGATGGATTCCGGATATCCGTCATCCGTTCCAGCATGAAACGAGCCAGTTTCTCACTGCCGGAAAGCCTGACTATACCGATGCCGCTTCGGCCAATCGCTGTTGATACGGCAATGATTCCTTCTTCCTGAGAGCTCATAGTTCTGAGAGTCCGATCCGAAAAAATAAAGGGGACATTAGATAATGCCCCCTTTTACCTGCTGCGAAACGCTTTTAATCAATCATTTAAGAAGATTTCTTTTTGGCTTCTTTCGCAGCCTTGCGTTTCGCTCTTTCTTCATCAATCTGCTTGTTCACCCACCACTGCTGGGCAATGGACAGAATGTTGTTCGTCAGCCAGTACAGCACCAGACCGGAGGCGAAGATGAAGAACATCACACTGAACACGAGCGGCATGATCAGCATCATCTTGGCCTGAGTCGGATCAGCAGGCTTCGGATTGAGCTTCACCTGGATGAACATCGTCGCCATCATGATGAGCGGCAGAATGAACCAGGGATCCGGTGCAGCCAGATCCTTAATCCACAGAATCCAGCCGGAACCGCGAAGCTCCACAGAAGCGAGGAGCACCCAGTACAGAGCGAGGAACACCGGAATCTGAAGAACAATCGGCAGGCATCCGCCCATCGGGTTGATCTTCTCTTCACGGTACATCTTCATCATGGCCTGATTAAGGGCCTGCTTGTCGTTGCCGTACTGAGCCTGCATCTCCTTCATGCGCGGCCCAAGATCCTTCATGCGGGCCATCGACTTATAGCCTGCAGCCGACACCGGATAAAGAATCGCTTTGACGATCACCGTCAGAAGCACAATGGCCCAGCCCCAGTTTCCGGTCAGACCATGCAGCCAGGAAAGGAGCCAGTAGATCGGCTTGGCGAGGAACGTGAGCCAGCCATAGTCAACGACCAGATCAAGTCCCGGAGCAATCTGAGCCAGACGCTTCTGAGCCTGCGGACCGACATACAGCGTGGACTGTTCGTTCTTGGAAGCTCCCGGAGCGATGTCTCCCATCGGAACGATGGAGCCGATGGCGTATTCATCGCTTGCAATCTGGCGGGTATAGAACTGACGCTCAAGACCTTCCTTCGGAACCCAGGCAGAAGCGAAGTGCTGCTGAATAATGGCAACCCAGCCGTTATTCGCCTTGGACGGATAATCCTTCTTGTTATCAGCGATGTTCGAGAACGTAATCTTCTGGAACTTATCCTGAACCGTATAAAGAGCGGCCCCCAGATAGCTGCTGGAGAAAGAGTTGGCACCCGGGGCCGGCTTGCTGTCGCGCACCAGCTGATAGTAGATGGACGGATTGATGGTCTTATCCGTGCCATTCACCACTTCCTGAGAGACCTGCATGCCATAGTGATCGGCCGTGAAGGTATAGGTCTTCAGAACCTTGACGCCGCCGCTTTCAGCCTCAAAACGAACGCTGAGCGTCTTGTCGCCCGGATTCATCACGAGCGGACCGTCTTGGAGCTTGAAAACCGTCTTGTGAGTGGGAGCGTCAGCAACGCCGATCACGCCGCTCTGAGCTTCATAGAGGCGGTCTTTGGTGTGATCAAACAGCACAACATTGTTGTGCTCGGCTTCCTTGTTGCCAAGAATGAGGCCGACGAGACCGACTTCATTCCACTTGGGAAGCTCCTTCATCTTCAGAAGCTCGGCACGGACAACGCTTGCGCCCTGTTCGTCGAATGTGAGCTTCATCAGATCCGTCTGGACATTGACCGGCTTCACGCTCTCAGCGCTGTCAGCGGATGCATTGACGGCATTCGCGTTAGCCTGAGCCGAGGCGGGAACCGATCCGGCGGAAGCCGCTGCGGACGAAGCCGCGGCGCTCTGCTCCTGCGCGGGACCGAAGAAAGACGGACGGCCGTTGTAAACCTGCCAGCTATCCCACA
Organism: Dakarella massiliensis; assembly: GCF_001182045.1. Classification (GTDB taxonomy): domain Bacteria; phylum Pseudomonadota; class Gammaproteobacteria; order Burkholderiales; family Burkholderiaceae_F; genus Mesosutterella; species Mesosutterella massiliensis. The sequence goes on from NZ_CVTY01000005.1 coordinate 133,296, forward strand.
GCATGAATAGGGATGACAGAAAGACAACCCAAAGTAAAGTTCTTTTGAAATCACTTCCCATAACAGGTCGCTCGCTAACAAAAAAATGTTGGTTGATAAAGGCCGTTTACCGTTTTTTCCAGAAATTCCAGTGGAATTCCTCGGGTACGGGGTCATATCCCCAGGGACCCAGGGGATTGCATTTGAAAATGCGGATAACCGTCAGATAACTGCCACGGAGTGCGCCGAATCTCAGTATGGCCTGAATGCCGTAGTGAGAACATGACGGGGTGAACCGACACTGTCTGCCTAGCCAAGGAGAAAGGCACAACTGATAGAGGCGTATCAGTTTAATCAGCAGAAACTTCATTAGGCGTCCTGAACGGCTTTTTTTACGATCCCGCCAAATCTGAGCAGAAGCTCATCGCAGTCCCTGCGCAGTTCCTGCTTGAAACTTCCAAGGACGACATCTTCTCCCAGCTTGGGCAGACGGCACTTCAGGCGAAGCACAACATCCGCACAGACATTCGATTGCGCCAATGCAGGCTTGGAGAGTCTTGCCGATTCCCGAAGGATTCTTTTGACAAGCACCCGATCCACGCCTCTGTGAGCATTGGCTTTGCCGACCGTGAAACCGAATCTCAGCCTTTCATCCGTTTCGGATTCAGGTTTGAGCAATGCGGTCAGAGTCAGCCAGCGCGACGACAAACGTACCGTTTTGGGTCCGCGAGAAGACAAAACAACCCCATAAGAGGCAGACTTTATCAATCTGCCTCTACGGGGTAGTGAACTTCTTATTGGCAACGATTCTTCCACGGCTTAGCCCTGCCGTGATGCCACGATTAAAGTGCGAGGGTATGACGGCCCTTAGCACGGCGGGCAGCCAACACCTTGCGACCGCCTCTCGTGCGGCTGCGCACCAGGAACCCGTGAGTGCGGGCACGCTTGATCTTGGAGGGCTGATAAGTACGCTTGGTAGCCATGATGAATCCTTAAAATTTCTAAGCTGAAACGAATAGTGCCCTTGAGGCAGTATTCTTCAATTCAAAAATATAAAACTGCCCGATAACTGGGGGCAGGATGAACGGAATGAAGGTCTCCCGGCATTTTTTCAGGGAGACAATCGTGAAATCCTGATATTACACATCAAATTAGCGCTGACTGTCAAGCTGAAAAAACAAGAGTTTATCCGTAGAAAATCCGTTTTTGGGATCACATTCACGCAACCCACAAGCTCTAGTGGTCTTGTTGATTTCTTGTACTGAACTTATTGTGCCGGAATAAAAAAGAACTGATTTTTCTGAATTTCTTAAGCTTCTGACGGACACATTACCTGTGGATAACTGGTAGAATAACTTTCCCGTACTTTCGTTTTTTCCCAAAAATTACCCACGGGAATATAAGCGAAAGAAAAAGTTTTCACTCCAGCAGTACCCAATATACGGGGTACACGCTAACTTACCGTAAATGAAAGATTTTTGGCAAAACTGCTGCGATCTGCTCCGACTGGATGCACGAATCAGCAGCGACAAGTTCGATACCTGGATTGCCCCGCTGCAGATGGAGTCCTGGGACCCCAAGTCCGGGGAACTGGTTCTCTCAGCAGCGAGCGCCCAGAAGCGGGACGTGACGAGGTCAACCTACTCCGACATCATCACCTTCCACGCTACCCGGGCCAATAACGACAGTCCGATCACAGTCAAATGGATTGTGAGGGAGCCGAAAGTCGAAGCCCCTGCTCCCAGCAGCAGCGTCGTACAGCAGGATTCAACCTCCTTCAATCAGCTGGCGGAATCCTGCGGTCTTCTCAGCTCGCTCTCATTTGAGAATTTCGTTCAGGGTATGAGCAACAAGGTGGCGCTTGGCGCGGCTACCTATGTCGCGAATAACCCCGGTACCAAAGCCTTCAACCCGCTTTATATTTACGGCGGCGTCGGCCTCGGCAAAACGCATCTGATGCATGCCATCGGTCTCGCCGTTCTGAAGCGCAATCCCAAGGCGAAAATCCTCTGCCTCAGCGCCACAACCTATATTGCTGAATTCCTTAAGGGAATCGCGCGAAAGGACCAGAGCTTCTATCAGCGATTCAAGTCTCTGGACCTGCTCCTGCTCGATGACGTGCAGATGCTCGGGTCGAAGGAAGGCACACAGTCGGCCTTCTTCTCCACCTTCGAAGCACTGGTGCCGCACGGCAAACAAATCGTGCTCACAAGCGATACCTACGCGAAGCAGCTGAAGGATGTGGATGAACGGCTGAAGAGCCGTTTCGCAGGCGGCATGTCAGTGCCGATCGATCCTCCTGAGCTCGAAACCCGAGAAGCCATTCTGATGAAGAAGGCAGAGCAGAGCGGTACCAATCTGCCTGAAGATGTCGCTTTCTTCATTGCGAATCACCTGAAGAGCAACGTGCGTGAGCTGGAAGGCGCGCTGCAGCAGGTGATCGCTCATGCCCGCTTCAACGGCATCGATATCTCGATTGATCAGGCCCGGACCGCGCTTCACGATCTGATTCACAGCCAGAACGAAATCACGGTTCAGGATATCCAGAAGAAGGTCGCGGACTATTACAAGATCCGCGTCGCGGACATGCACTCAAAGCGCCGTCCGAGAGTGATTGCCTACCCCCGCCAGATCGCCATGTACCTGTCGAAGAAGCTCACACAGAAGAGCTATCCGGAAATCGGCGAACTGTTCGGCGGCAAAGATCACACGACAGTGCTCCATGCCTGCAAGAAGATAGAAAGCGACCGCAGAATCAATGAAGAGCTGAATCACGAGCTGCATGTGCTCGAGCAGAATCTTCAGAATTTCTGATTATAAAAATCACACAACACACTCAGAATTGGGAAATCAAGAATGCAAGTACTGAAAGGATCTAGAGAATCTCTGCTGACGCCTCTTACGACAGTGAGCGGCATTATTGAAACTCATCAGACCGTTCCGATTCTCAGCAACGTTCTGATCCAGTCTGACGGCAGCAAGGTCAGCTTCACTGGCAGCAATCTTGAGATTCAGATCAAGACCCATGCGGAGCTTGAACAGGAAGGAGATCCGGTCGCATTCACCGTTTCTTCCCGGAAGATTCAGGATCTGATCAAGAGCCTTCCGCCCACGGAAGTGACCATTTCGCTTGGCGCGGCCCGCAAGGCGATCAGTGCCGAAGGCGGCAATCAGATCTCTCAGAAGATGGAGGTGAGCACTGAGAACAGCCGCTTCTCGCTTCAGACCATTCCTGCGGATAAGTATCCGAGCTTCCCGGAAGCTGACTTCACCAGCAGCGCCACGATTCCCGCGAAGCAGCTGAAGTACATCCTCTCCATGGTTCACTACGCCATGGCGAACCAGGATATCCGCTTCTACCTGAACGCTGTCCGTCTCGTTATCAAGGATGGAAAGGTGCGCGTAGTGGCAACCGACGGCCGCCGTCTCGCCTTCTGCGAGATCACTCCGGACAAGAACAGCATTGTGTCGGAAGACGTGAGCGTCACTATTCCCCGCAAGGCCGTTCTCGAACTGAAGCGTCTTCTCCCTGAAGAGGATGACGACAAGGAAATTCCGGTCAAGATTGATTTCGCAGCCAATCAGGCCCGCTTCACCTTCAATGGTGTCGAAGTGACGACGAAGCTGCTCGAAGGCACGTATCCGGATTACGAGCGCGTTATTCCGACAAATAACGACAAGGTGTTCCTGATCAGCCGCGAGGCTCTGCTGCAGGCTCTGCAGCGTACGGCTGTTCTCGCCTCCGACAAGTTCAAGGGCGTGCGCTGGCTGCTCAGCCCCGGCCTGCTTTCCATTCAGAGTTCCAACTCCGATCAGGAAGAAGGCAACGACAATATTGCTGTTGATTATCAGGGAGATCCGATCGATATCGGCTTCAATATCGACTTCCTTTCCGACGTTCTCAGCAATCTGAAGAACGACAAGGTAAAGATCGCTCTGTCCGGTCCTCAGGGTTCCGCTCTGATCACGATGCCCGAGAGTGACGACTTCAAGTATGTCTTGATGCCGATGCGTCTCTGATCGCATTCAAGAAACACCTTGATTTTTTGGGTATTTGCCCTGGACCTTATTTGAAGAAGTTATGACTGAAGAATTAAAACAGACCCCAACTGAAGATAGCGGCTATAACGCCAGTTCGATCCAGATTCTGGAAGGGCTTGAAGCGGTTAGAAAGCGCCCCGGTATGTACATTGGGGACACTGACGACGGTTCAGGGCTGCATCAGCTTGTCTACGAAGTGGTAGACAACTCTATTGATGAAGTCCTCGCCGGTTTCGCGAAGGACGTCGTGATCACCATCCACAACGATGAATCCATCTCGGTGCTGGATGACGGGCGCGGCATTCCGAACGAGGTCAAGTTCGACGACAAACATAAGCCGAAGCGCAGCGCGGCCGAAATCGCGCTGACTGAACTGCATGCCGGCGGCAAATTCAATGAGAACAGCTACAAGATCTCCGGCGGCCTGCATGGCGTCGGTGTGTCCTGCGTGAACGCACTGTCCACGTGGCTGCGCCTCACGGTCTACCGTGACGGCCGGGCTTACCGCCTGAATTTTGAGAAGGGCAAGGTTGTCAATCGGAAGATTGAGACGGTGAAGCTCCCCTCGGGAGAGGAAGTCGCGATTTCTCCGATGGAGGATATCGGTCCGGCCCCCGAACATAAGTCCGGCACGCTGGTGGAGTTCCTCCCAGACAGCGAGATCTTCAAAAACGTGCTGCACTTCAGCTACGACACGCTGCTCAACCGACTTCGCGAACTGTCATTCCTGAACTCGGGCGCTCACATCATCCTGATTGACGAGCGTACCGGCCGGGAAGCGGATCTGAAGAGCGATAACGGCGTCTGCGGGTTTGTGAAGTATCTGAATGAGCAGGCTGACCGCACCCCGGTGAATCCGGAGCCGTTCCACGCTATCAAGACGGTCTACAGCCAGGATGTCCCGGTTTCTGTTGAAGTCGCCATGCAGTGGCATAACGGCTACAACGAGGTGCTGGACGCCTATACCAACAACATTCACCAGCGGGACGGCGGCACTCATGTAACAGGCCTCCGCAACGCGATGACCCGCGTGCTGAAAAACTATATTTCGGCCGCCGGACTGGATAAGAAAGCGAAGGTTGAGCTTGATCCTCTGGACATGCGTGAAGGCCTCACCTGTGTCCTCTCGGTGAAGGTTCCTCAGCCGAAGTTCAGCTCCCAGACGAAAGACAAGCTCGTGTCGAGTGAAGTCCGCCCGGCTGTTGAAGAGGTTATCAACTCCGAACTCACGGCTTATCTGGAAGAAAATCCGGATATCGCCCAGAAGCTCTGCGAAAAGATCGTCTCCGCGGCAAAAGCACGAGAGGCAGCCCGCAAGGCCCGTAATGTCGTGCGTAAGAGCGCGCTGAACGGCGGCGGCCTCCCCGGAAAGCTGGCTGACTGCGCCAAGGGCACGCCCTCCTCTGAGTGCGAGCTGTTCCTGGTGGAGGGTGACTCCGCAGGCGGTTCCGCCAAGGTGGGCCGCAACTCCAAGTTCCAGGCCATCCTGCCGCTCCGAGGCAAGATCCTGAACGTGGAAAAGGCCTCTGCCGACAAGCTTCTCGACTCCGAGCAGATCAAGAACCTCGTGATGGCTCTGGGAACCGGCATTGACCGGGATTTCAATATTGAAAATCTCCGCTACGGCCGCGTCATCATCATGACCGATGCTGACGTCGACGGCGCTCATATCTGCACGCTGCTTCTCACGTTCTTCTTCCGTCAGATGCCGCAGCTGATCGAGCAGGGTCACGTCTATATCGCCCAGCCGCCGCTCTACAAGGTTCAGAGAAAGTCCCGGAAGTCGGATGAGCGCTATCTGAAGGACGATAAGGAACTCGCGCACTTCCTGCGCGATATCGCGACGGAAGACGCTGTGCTCTTCACGGACGGCGTTGTAAGCGCTCCTGCGAACGGCATCCGCGGCACCCGCCTCGACAACCTCCTGCTCGCCTATCAGGCTGCAAACGACGCGATCAGCGTGAATTCCCGCTTTATTGACTCAGAAGTGCTTCGCGCTATCTCCAACGGCACGGAAGTTCACCTTGATACGGAAGCAGAAGCCCGCGAAAGCGCTCAGAAGCTCTCTGACGCGCTCCATGACCCCAACGTGACCATCGAGGCCACCCAGGACGCGGAGGACGCTTCCTGGCACCTTAAGATCGCGCGGAAGATCTATGGGACTCCGCACTACACCCAGCTCGACCGCAAATTCCTTCAGACAAAGGAATATGAAGAGCTGGTGGAAAACGGCAAATCCCAGAAGTCGCTTTTCAACCCCAACACGAAGATTGTGAAAACGATCAACGGCAAGGTTCGGGAAAAAGCCGTGCAGAGCATCGGTGAGATGTATGACTGGCTCACCTCTCTCGCGTATGAAGGCATCACGCTTCAGCGCTTCAAGGGTCTGGGTGAAATGAACGCGGATGAACTCGGGCACACCACGATGGATCGCAAGGTCCGCCGCATGCTGAAGGTTTCCATTCAGGACGCTGCCCGCGCCGATGAAGTGTTTGACCGCCTGATGGGTGATGACGTCCCGCGGCGCCGTCAGTACATCGAAGAAAACGCTCACAGGGTCTCCAACCTCGATATTTAATCGATAAGGAAACCAACATCTGACAAACGGGGAAGCAAACTTCAGTTTTTGCCTCCCCGTTTTTTTACAGCAGCAGGAACCGTCCGGAGTGATCCGGACAGAAGACAGAACAAGGAAGATGCCATGACCACATCTCTAAACGCTCAAAATGAAAAACTGGTGATTGCTGTTTCTTCCCGGGCGCTGTTCGATCTCGAAGAAGAACATCGTCTGTTTGAAAGGGAAGGATTCGCGGCCTACCGGACCTACCAGGTGGAGCATCAGGATGTGCCTCTGAAGCCTGGTGTCGCCTTTCCATTCATCAGCCGCCTTCTCAAGCTGAATGAGATCTTTAAGGATCAGGCCCCGGTCCGTGTGGTGGTGCTGTCCCGGAACAGCCCGGAAACGGGGCAGCGGTTTTTCAATTCCTGCCGCCATTACAGCCTGCCGATTGAGGCCGGAGCCTTTACCTCAGGGCAGTCCACCTTTCCTTTCATGAAAGCCTTCAATGCCAGCCTGTTCCTGTCCGCCAATATCGACAGCGTGCGTCAGGCGACTTCTATCGGGCTTCCGGCTGGTCTGGTGCTTCCTACCTCGTTCCAGGACGAGGAAGGGGATACAGGGCTCCGTATCGCCTTTGACTTCGATGGCGTGGTTGCCGGTGATGAAGCGGAAAAGAAATTTCAGTCAGAAGGCATGAAAGCGTTTCAGCAGGAAGAAATTGATAAGAAGATGCAGCCTCTCCAGGCGGGACCTCTCCAGTCTCTTTTCTCCAAACTCTCACAGCTCCAGAAACTCGACGCGGAAAGAGGGAAAGATGATCCCTACTATGAACCGGCAATCCGCATTGCTGTCGTGACGTCTCGCGGAGCTCCAAGCGAGCAGCGCCTGATCACGACGCTGAAAAGTTTTGGAATGTATGCGGCCGAGCTTTTTCTGCTCGATGGGATGCCGAAGAAACCTATTCTGAATGTTTTAAAACCGCACATCTTCTTCGATGATCAGCTGAAACACCTGCAGGAAAACACGATTCCCAGCGTTCTTATTCCTTTTGGGATAAATTCAAAGTAACCAGATAAAAATCCGAACGGCTATCGATTTCTGATAACCGTTCTTTTTTATCTTTTTCAACAGAAAGAAAATTGTAGTTATATTGTTTATTATATTTTAAAAGAATAATAACAACAATAACAGTAGAAAAACTCGTTGGATATGCTTATTTTTTATTTTTATTCAAAGAGTTATGCTGTTAAAAACTTTGTGGATAGTTTTGATGGATGCCGGGGACATCCCTGTGGACAGAAAAGAATAAAACCGGCTCTTCCGAAAGATAACTGAAGTTTTCAACAGAAAAGCAGGATTTGTTCATTCAGAAACTGTGGATAACTTGATGAATTTCCGGCTTATTTTTCCACAGAGGGTGATAAGAACATAAAACACAGAAAAATCAGCTGATTGGACAATGTTTCCGTGTTGATAGTCTGTGGAAAAGCATGGAATATAATGGGTTGCTAATATTATCAGACCTTCTCTCTGATTCAAAATAAAATATTTTTCATATCAGCTTAGGACTCTGCGAACATGGATAGTAAGCCGGTTCCTTGGTTTGCCCCCAAAGTCTCCCCTGCTCTGAATACGATCGTCCGCAATCTTGGACACCGTGTTAATAAGAGCAAGGGTGACGTGCTGTATGAAACCGGCTCCATGTTTGAAAGGCTGATGTATGTTCAGTCCGGAACTGCCGCAAGGGCAGTTCTTATGCCGGGGTTTGAAGACACCCCGTTTTTCGTTCTGCTTGCCCTTCAGGGCAGTCTGATCGGCTGCGTTGAGACGCTGTACTCCAAAGATTCCGTGATGAGGCACCAGTGGGCGGTCAATAACTGTGAAGTGCTGACGATTCCGAAGGAAATTCTCCTGAAACTCGCGGATCATGAGCCCTCCTGGCATAAAGAGCTCGCGGGATACAACGCGGCCACGACACTCGCTGACCGAATTGGTCTCATGGTGACCCGTGAGGGAGATCCGCACCAGAGACTGGGTTCCTTTATTTATGCCTACTGCTCGAGAAGCAGCCTGCCGATCGATGAAGAACTCAGGGATGAGAAGAAAGACTGGCTGGCGCTCCCTTCATTTCCTCCGCGTAAACTGATCGGACAGGTGATCGGCTGCGAAACCTCTCTGATTGATAAAGTAATAGAAGACTGGCAGAACGAAGGAAGCCTGAAGAAGATTCACAGAAACGCTCTGATGCGAAGAACCAAGCTGTGCGAGTACTTTTACTGGCTGCAGCGCTTCATCTGAACCGGGAATGGTCTTCAGAGGGCAGTTTCTAACACTGAAACGGAGACTCACATGAAAATTGCTAAGTTCACTATTCCGCTGCTGGGCTGCGTTGCGGTTCTTGCCTCTAGCGGCTGCGCGCCGATTCTGGCGGGCGGTGCTATGGCGGGAGGTGTATCCGTGGCGGTTGACCGCCGCTCTACCGGAGCCCAGGTCAATGACGGCGTGATTGAGAACCGCGTTTCCTGGGAAATCTCTCAGAAGATCGTCCCGGAGGATCAGCATATTACGGTGACGAGCTACAACGGCAAGGTGCTGCTCACCGGCGAGGTGAAAACCGAACTGGAAAAGAAGACCGCTGGTGAAGTCGCGAGCAAGAGCCTGGATGTCAGCAGTGTTGTGAACCAGCTGGCGGTTCAGGAACCGGTATCTGTTGGACGCCGGATGAAGGATTCCGGCATCGCGACAAGTGTCAGAAGCCGTCTGCTCACGGCCCAGGGCGCACCCTACAGCCAGATGAAGATCATCTGCGACCGCGGCATTATCTACCTGATGGGTCTTGTCACTCCGACCGAGGGTCAGATTGCCGGTGAAATCGCGGCGAAAACCGATGGCGTGAAGGAAGTCGTGAAGGTGTTTGAGTACCAGTCGGCCGCTGAGATCAAAGCCCGTATGGATTCCTTCCAGAAGGCTCCGAATACCGATTCAACGAGCACCAATTAATCCGAATCAGAGTCCGCCGGCCAGTTTTCTCAGTTCTGACGCTCGGTAGCTTGAGCGCACGAAGGGGCCGGCGGCGCACCCGATAAAGCCCATATTCAACGCTTCCCTGCGGTACCGTTCAAACTCTTCCGGTGTCACGAAACGGCGTACCGGAGCGTGTTCCGGACCGGGGGACAGGTACTGTCCCACAGAGAGAAGCGTGACCCCGGAGTTTCTCAGATCCTGGAAGGTCTGAAAAAGCTCATCCTCGGTTTCTCCCAGCCCCACCATAATGCCGCTCTTCAGCGGAATCCCAGGCATCGCTTCGTGATAGCGCTTCAGCAGTTCGAGTGATCCCTCGTAGCGTCCGCCTGGACGCACCGTTCTGAAGAGACCGGGAACGGTCTCAATATTGTGGTTGAAGACATCCGGTGCGGTCTCGGACAGCACCGTTACCGCATCCTCCATATTTTTCTTGAAATCCGGAACCAGAATTTCCACCCGGCAGTGAGGATTGACTTCCCGGATGCTGCGGATGCATGCGGCAAAATGCCTTGCTCCGCCATCCGGAACATCGTCCCGCGTCACGCTGGTCAGCACCGCGTAGCTGAGTCCCAGCTTCCGGATGGTATCGGCGAGGAGCGCGGGCTCAGCGGGATTCAGGGGCAGAGGCCGCCCGTGGCCGATATTGCAGTAGGTGCAGTTCCGCGTACAGACACTGCCCATCAGAAGAAAAGTGGCGGTTCCGGACGCGAAGCACTCGCTGATATTCGGGCATCGGGCTTCTTCACAGACCGTGGGAAGCGGAAGCCGTTCTTTCATTTTCCGGTAGTCGCTGGATCCTGATTTCACCCGGATCCGGAGCCACGAAGGAAGATGCCGGTGCCCGGACTCTTCCGCTTTGCTTCCGTTCTTCTCCATGATCAATCCTCGTAAAGCCGGTCTTCTGCCGCTACAGAACCCAGTGCCAGAGCGCGTCGAGCAGCGCGCCGATGGTTAGCAGAATCGCGAACTGCATTTCAAGTTTCACCGTGTTGAAAAGCGTCTGGTTGAGTTCCAGTCCCTTCAGCGTCCGGAAGTCCTCATACAGGCCTTTCACTTTGCGGATGGCGAAGAGGCTGATGAGGTAAAGGAAGTGCTCAGGGTACACCGTCACGATGAGAAGCACGATGATAAAGGGAAGCAGCAGCAGATCGAGGTAAAGCCGGGGGAACCGCTGCTGTCCAAGGACGACCGCGAGAGTCCGTCTGCCGACAGATTCATCATGCACCGCGTCACGCCAGTTATTGACAACCAGAACGCTCGACGCAATGGAGCCGCAGGCACAGCTCGCTGCCACTGAAATAAAGGAAATCGTGCCGGTTTGCAGATAGTAAGTGCCGTTCACGGCAATCAGTCCGAAAAAGATGAAGACCGTCAGTTCACCCCAGGGGGTATACGCAATCGGTTTCGGACCGCCCATGTAAAGGTAAGCCGCAGCTACAGACAGCGCTCCCAGCACGAAGATCACCCAGCCGCCGATGACTACTAGCGCGAGGCTGATCGCTACCACCACGATAGCGGTGAGGAGAATGGCCCGGTCGACCTGCTGGATGGTGAGCCATCCTTCGCTTGTCGCCCGGGGAAGTCCCTTCCGGTTACCTTTCTCAGCCTTTCGCTTCGTGTAGCCGACATCATTCTCCATATTGGTCAGTGCCTGAATGGCGACTGCGACCGCAATGGTCAGAAGTCCGAGCAGCAGCCGGCCGTGGCCGGTTTCCGAGAGCGCCATTGAGATACCGATGAAAATCGGCGCCAGCGCGACTCCCCATGTCTTCGGGCGGATGGCCGCGAACCAGGCCTGAATGGAACCGGAACGAATGGTCTTTTCAGTCATTTTCTATATTTTTTATCAGATGTTGAATGAGACTTTCCTCGGCCTCCGCGTAGCTGCCTCGGAAGCCGGCATGGGCTATGTCGGTGGTTCTGAGGCCGGGGTAGCCGCAGGGGTTGATCCGGGAAAAGGGGCTGAGATCCATGGAAACATTAAGCGAACAGCCGTGGTACGAGCAGCCGCGGCTCACTTTGAGTCCCAGAGCGCCGATTTTGGCGATGCCCTGGAATTCACCGGCACCGCCTTCGCTTGGAACATAGACGCCAGGCGCATTGTCATGCAGCTGCGCCGGAATCCCGAAACCGCTGAGCGTATCGAGCATCGCCTGCTCAATCCGGCGCACCAGAGGCCGGATCAGGAGATGGCGTCTTCTCAGATCGAGGAGCGGATAGGCGACTATCTGCCCGGGGGCATGGTACGTCACCTCTCCACCCCGGTCTGACTGTACGACGGGAAGCGTATTTCCGGGGAAGATGTTCGACGCGTCAGCCTGTGTGCCAAGCGTCAGAACGGGTTCATGCTGCAGAATCCAGATTTCATCCGCGGTCTGGCTGCCGCGCTCTTTCGTAAAACAGCGCATGGCATTCCAAACGGTTTCGTACGGCTGGATGCCGAGACGGCGGACGGTGATGGTCATGGGATTGCGGCGGTCAGAGGATGAATTTCACGCCGTCGATCTTGTTCAGCGCGAGGTAAATCTGGTCAAGGTGCTCCTGGGACTGCGCAATGACTCTGACAGTGACGGACTGATAGTTGCCTTTGGAGGAAAGACGATTCTCGAGTGATTCGGGATCAAAGTCCGGAACCAGATCGAGAACGCAGGCGTGGATTTCGCTTGTAAAGCCTTCCCGCGCCACACCGACCACCTTGATCGGAAAGAGGCTGGGGAACTTCAGCAGTTTTTCACTGTCACTGGATGCCATAGGGCTTGCTCTCTGTATTAAGCTGAAAACTTAAGAAATTGTTGTCAATGGGGGTCATTGTAGTGGTCCAAGAAAAAAAGGCGAGTTTCACGCCGAGTGAAGCCCCTTTCTTTATTGATCCGGTGAGGGTTTGCTCATCCCTGCGTGATGCGGGGCATGACGTTTTTCTTACGTACCCGGAGGAAACAGGATCCACGAATACGGATCTTCTCGAACGGGCGAGGCGAGGTGAGGCTTCGGATAAGACTGAGATCCGGGTCGCACATCATCAGATCAGCGGCCGCGGCACGCATGGGAGAAGCTGGGAAAACGCTCAGGAGAGCCTTCTTTTTTCTATTGGGCTTCCGCTTCCTGCCGTTACGCCGGCGCCGATACCGCTTCTGGTGGGATTTTCTTCCGCCGAGGCGCTGAGGCGCGAAGGTGTTCCGGTCTTTATCAAGTGGCCGAATGACATCTGGAAGCAGTCAGGGAAGCTCGGCGGCGTGCTCTGCGAACTCGCGAAGACCCCTTCAGGTGATAATTACCTCGTGATCGGCATCGGGCTGAATCTCCGGGGCGGAGAGGATGTGGCATCCGGCCGGTACGCGGCGGATTCAGTCAGCACAGATACGGCAGATGAGTTCTGCCGGGAACTGCGAACCCGGCTTCTTTCCGGAATGTGCGGCGCTATTCTCTCGAGTCTTCAGGAGTACTTCCGGACGGGCAGAATGCCAGACTGGCAGCAGTGGGCAGAATTCGATTACCTGATGGATCGGGAGATTATTCTCGATAACAATGCCGGGGAGCTTCAGGCGGGTATTTACCGCGGCATCTCGGAGTCTGGAGCGCTGATGCTTCAGGTGGGGGATGTCATCCGGTGCTATGCGGCCGGAACGGTTCGCTTCCCTCAGGACAAGGCTAAGAGGACGATATGAAGGTTTTGTTTTTTATTCTGGTGGCGGTAAGCGTCATTCTTGGCGTGTATCAGGTGCATGTGATCAGCTCGATTCCAGGGGATCTCGGCACCGAGGTGAAGGAAGTGGTTCCGGAAAGAATGAGTGATGTTCATCCGTCCGGAAATATTCCGGCGGCGCCTCAGCAGCAGAACACGGATCCGGGACTCTGACAGGGTTTCTCTTCAGAGCGGATCATCAGAAAAAAATCGGCAGCTTCGGATAACGAAGCTGCCGATTTCCTTTTCAGACCGTAAGAAGCTTTAGAGCAGCACGCGGTCAATACCGCCTGCCTGGACAGCGCTCAGGAACTTCTGAGACCAGTCGTCGCCGTAAGCCTGCCGGGCCAGCTCAACCGCGAGGAACTCGGTCTGGGTTTTCGCCTGGGTTTCGTAGCGGGAGAGACCCTGGAAGCAGCCCGGGCAGGTCGTAAGCACTTTGACGTCTCCCTGGAAGTTTCCGCCCTTCTCACCGCAGACCTGATCGCGGGCGTCGCGGATACTCTTCTCTTTTCCGAACCGGACCTGGTTCGCGATATCCGGGCGTCCGACAGCAAACGTGCCGGATTCACCGCAGCAGCGGTCCGTGAGCAGGATCGAGCTGTCATCCTCAGGCTTCAGCAGGTTGGAGATGATACCCATGGAGTTCACGGGCATCGGGTTGTGACACGGCGCGTGGTACAGGTACCGGGTTCCGTGGGCGCCCCCGACATGGAAGCCCTTCTCCGCGAGGTACTCGTGAATATCGACGAGACGGCTTCCCGGGAAGATCTCCTCCAGGTGATAGTCCTTCAGCTGCTTCATGCAGGTGCCGCAGGAAATCAGAATGGTCTTCACATCGAGATAGTTCAGGGTGTTCGCCATACGGTGGAAGATCACCTTGTTATCGGTCACGATGCGGCTGTTTTCAATCGGCATGCCGTTTCCGCGCATCGGATAGCCGCAGCACATGAACTGCGGCGGAAGCACGGTCTGGACTCCCGCGTTCCAGAGCAGGCTGAGGCAGGCAAGGCCGATTTCCGGGAACAGGCGGTCATTGCCGCAGCCCGGGAAGTAGAAGACCGCTTCTGCGTCCTCACTCGTTGTCTTCGGATTGCGGATCACCGGAACCGTGGTGGAGTCGGTGATGTCCAGCATGTGGCGAAGCGTGTTATGGGCACGGGGCTTCGGCAGTTTCCGGTTGACGAGCATGAAGAGCTCGCGCTTCTTGGTCGGGAAGCCGGTGGTCGGCGTCGGATTCTTCATGGAGTGCGACGTCGCGGCGAGTGCCGCGTCAGAGGCGAGACGTTCCGCCACAAAGCCGAGATCCACGAGCACGGTGCGGGCGAGCTTGATGGAGGTCGGGTTTTGCAGCTTGAGGAACTCCATGCCAGCCTTCTTCGCAAAGTTGCCGCGATGGTAGCCCTGAGCCGAGAGGAAGTTCCGGATCTTGATTGTCACGTCACCGAAATTGATCTTCACCGGGCAGGGCGGCAGGCAGCGCATGCAGACTGTGCAGTGATCGCCGAGGTCCGCGAGCTCATCCATATGACGCTTTGAGAGGCCGCGGCGGGTCTGCTCTTCATAGAGGTATGCCTCGATCAGAAGCGAGGTGGCAATAATCTTGTTTCTCGGAGAATAGAGCAGGTTGGCGTTTGGCTGGTGCGTCGTACAGGCGTGCTTGCACTTGCCGCAGCGCAGGCAGTTCTTGATGGAGTCCGCGATATCCTGCAGATCATTCTTCTGCATGAGAAGCGACTCGGCGCGCAGCAGATGGAAGCTCGGCGTGAAGGCGATATCGAGACCGGCGCTGTGGCGCAGCTTGCCGCGGTTGAAGAGGCCGTGCGGGTCCACCTTGTCGAGGTACTCGTGGAAGGGCTTCAGCTCCTCATCCGACAGGAAGGCAATCTTGGTCATGCCGATGCCGTGTTCGCCCGAAATCGAGCCGCCGAGGCTCTTCGCGACGCGCATCACCATGTCGACGCCCTTATAGGCTTCGGCCATCATGTCGGGGTCATCGGAATGCACCGGAATATTGGTGTGCACGTTGCCGTCGCCTGCATGCATATGAAGCGCGATGAAGAGGCGCTTTCTCAGGATCCGGTTATGGATATCATCGACCGCCTTGCGGATGTCGGAGAAGTCTTCGCGGATCAGGAGTTTCTGCAGGGCATCCTTCACCTCGCGG
Source organism: Dakarella massiliensis (assembly GCF_001182045.1). GTDB lineage: Bacteria > Pseudomonadota > Gammaproteobacteria > Burkholderiales > Burkholderiaceae_F > Mesosutterella > Mesosutterella massiliensis. The sequence continues at coordinate 148,749 of NZ_CVTY01000005.1, forward strand.
CTCCAGGACACAACGAGTGAGTGATCCAGAAGGAAGTCACGGATCTGCTCGTGACCGGTCTCCGATTCAGGCAGATTGATGCCGATCGAGGCCGCTTCCTCGCGCACGGTGTCAGCCGTGGCTTCGAAGTTATCGAGCAGCCAGGACCAGCCGGTCTTCGCGTGATCGAGAATCTTATTGATGTTGCCGAGGTAGTCCGAGCGGACCTCCTCAAGCGGCATTTCCATGCGTTCAGCCGCTTCGCGGAACGTGTTCGGCGCGTTGAGGTACTTCTGAACCTCAGTCACCATGTCGAGCTTATTGCGGATCGAGTGCTGGATATTGAAGAATTCGCACGCGTTCGTGTATTCGCCGAGCCGCTTCATCGGGATCACGACGTCTTCATTCAGCTTGAAGGCGTTGGTGTGGCGGCTGATGGCCGCGGTTCTCGCGCGTTCGTTCCAGAACTGCTTTCTCTTTTCCGGTGTCTTGGCGATAAAGGCTTCGCCTTCGCGGCTGCAGCAGATATCGGCAACCTGCTGGGTCAGACGGTCGAGCGCCTCTTCGTTATCCGACACGATGTCGCCCACGATCACCATCTTCGGGTTGCGCCCTGTGAGGCTCTTCACCGGGTACTCAACCGCCTTCAGATAGCGTTCGTCGAGATGCTCGAGGCCCGCCAGCATCACGCCTTCCGGATGGGGATCCAGAAGAGTGGTGATCGCGAGAATGGCTTCACCCGCGACACTCGCAGAGCCATAGAACTCGAGACACACCGTGCGGCCGAATTTCGGCAGGCGGTGCAGAATCCAGCGGGCGGACGTGATAATGCCGTCGCAGCCTTCCTTCTGTACGCCGGGGAGTCCCTGCAGATACTTATTCGAAACGTCCTTGCCGAGGCCTGGCTTGCGGAACAGGGGACCCGAGAGATTCAGCGTTTCACGGCTCAGCACCTTTGCCTTGTCGGGAGCCTCGCGGCCGTCCTTCACGACGACCTCAAACACCACATGCTCCTGGCGATGAATCTTGCCGAGATTGTGATTCACGCGGGTGACTTCAAGCCAGTTGCCATCCGCGTTCACCATGCGCCACCAGGCGAGGTTATCGATTGCCGTGCCCCAGAGCACAGCCTTCTTGCCGCCGGAGTTTTCAGCGATGTTGCCGCCCACGCAGGAGCTGTGAGCGGAGGCGGGGTCAACCGCGAAGACCCAGTGATTTTCGTCGGCGCGCTCAGCAATCCGCTTCGTGACAACGCCGGCTCCCGTGAAGATCGTCGGCACCGGTTCAGCAACGCCCGGCAGCGTCTTCATTTCGACCTGGGACATCGTCGTGAACTTTTCCATGTTCATGACGGCGGTCATTTCCGAGAGCGGTACGGCGCCGCCCGTGTAGCCGGTGCCGCCGCCGCGTCCGATAAGCGTGAGACCCAGGCTGTCACAGGCGCGGACGAGCCCCGGAATCTCTTCTTCAGCATCCGGATAAAGCACCACGATCGGGTAGGCAACACGCCAGTCCGTCGCGTCTGTCACATGAGCCGCGCGGGCATACGCGTCAAAACAGATATTGCGGCGGCGGGTGTATTTGGATAGCGTCTTTGCGATCTGCTCACGCTTGATCTTGAGGTCAACGAAATGCTTTTCAAACCGGGCCACAGCGGCTGACGCGAGTTCGATCAGTTCTCCCACAGATTCGTTGAGAGCGGTATCGGTGAGATCGCGGCGCTTGTTCACTTCGGAAAGCCGGTGACGCATGGCTTCAATCAGGAGCTGGCGGCGATGCGGATCCTGCAGCAGATCTTCCTCGAGATACGGGTTTCGGATCACCACCCAGATATCACCGAGCACCTCGTAGAGCATCCGGGAACTTCTTCCTGTTCGGATCTGGGGTCTCAGTTCGCAGAGCTTTTTCCAGGCATCGGAACCCAGAAGCTTTCCCACAACCTCTTTATCAGAGAAGGACGTGTAGTTATAAGGAATTTCTCTTTGACGCTGTAGCTGAATGCTCGAATTTTCTGCTGGCATTATTAGGGTCTCGCGAGATAAATAGTCCCGGACCGCCGGTATCGGGAACCGTCGGAAGATGTGCCCGGGAGCTGCAGTTGTTTTTCTCTGGCAGGAAGGTCAGTTCCTGTCTACGTGTGCTGTTTTTGAACGCTTTTTATCGCACTGCAACTTAAACATAGCAGTTTTTGCAACACGGGTGGGTTATCCGGAAGTCGTAAAACGTATAAAAGTATATACATTCCAACTTTGATTAAATTTGCGGTACACTTTCCCTCACGTCTCCGCAAACTGGAAAAATTTATGCTTGCTCAAGAATATCTTCGTCGAATCCTGAAAGCCCGCGTCTACGACGTCGCGCAGGAAACGCCTCTCGACTACGCCGTGCACCTGTCTGAAAAGCTCGATAACAAGGTGCTTCTGAAGCGCGAGGATCTGCAGCCGGTTTTTTCTTTCAAGCTGCGGGGTGCCTATAACCGCATGGTGCATCTGACGGCGGAGGAAAAAGCCCGCGGCGTGATCACGGCGTCAGCCGGCAATCACGCTCAGGGTGTGGCGCTTGCGGCGAGCCGCCTGAAGTGCCGCGCCGTGATCTGCATGCCGATCACGGCTCCATCGGTCAAAGTGGAAGCCGTAAAGCGTTTCGGCGGCAAGTATGTGGAGGTCGTGCAGGAAGGACGCTCATTCACAGAGTCAGCGAACTGCGCGGCGCGTCTGCAGCGCGAACGGAACCTCGTTTTTGTTCACCCCTTCAATGATCCTGATGTGATCGCGGGGCAGGGTACCATCGCGATGGAAATCCTCCATCAGTACCAGCCTTCTGATGGTGACCAGATCGACGCGGTCTTCTGCGCGATCGGCGGCGGCGGACTGATTTCCGGCATCGCGACCTATATCAAGTCGCTTTACCCCGGAATCCAGGTGATCGGTGTGCAGACGAAGGACTCCTGCGCGATGAAGAAGTCGCTTGACGCGGGGCACCCGGTGGATCTGTCGCAGGTCGGCCTCTTCTCGGACGGCACCGCGGTGAAGGCGGTGGGCGATGAAACCTTCCGCGTCTGCAGCGAGTATGTGGATGACATCGTGCTTGTCGACTCGGACGAAGTGTGCGCGGCCATCAAGGATATTTTTGATGACACCCGCTCGATCGTTGAACCCGCGGGTGCGCTCGGCGTCGCAGGCGCCAAGGCCTGGGCCCGCCATAACAACATCACCGGAAAGACGCTTGTCGCGATCAACAGCGGCGCGAATATGAATTTCGAGCGTCTGCGCTTTGTGACGGAACGCGCCGCCATGGGGGAAGAGAAAGAGGCTATGTACGCGGTGACGATTCCGGAGGAGCGGGGCTCGTACCGCAAGTTCTGCCACCTGATCGGCGACCGTGCGGTGACGGAGTTCAATTACCGCATTTCCGATAAGCATGTGGCGCAGATCTTCGTCGGCATTCAGACGAAGAGCCCGGGTGACGCGGATAACCTGCTCTCCCTTTTCACGAAGGCCGGGCTTAAGAGCCTGAACCTCACGCATGATGAGCTGACGAAACTGCATATCCGCCACATGGTGGGCGGCAAGAGCCCGCTTGCAGTGAATGAGCGGCTCTTCCGGTTTGAGTTCCCGGAGTACCCGGGAGCCCTGCTGCGGTTCCTCACAACGATGAACCCCGACTGGAACATCTCACTCTTCCACTACCGCAATAACGGTTCCGACTACGGCCGCGTTCTGGTCGGCATTCAGGTGCCGCCGGAGGATGATGAACGCTTCAATAAGTTCCTTGAGAAGCTCGGGTACCCGTATGTCGATGAGTCTCAGAACCCGGTCTACAAGCTGTTCCTCTGAGTTCCGGATTCACTGAAAAGAAAAAGAGCAGTTCATGACTGAACTGCTCTTTTTTCAGGCATTTCTTCCGGCTGGGCGCTTAATCATCCACGAGCACGATGTTTCCGGAATCATCCTCAAAGACTTTGTAGTCCCACTTCTTATGCCCGCTCATGTCTTCAAGCCAGGCCGCGCGGGGCAGACCGTACTCGTCCTCATAGGCTGTAATGAACTGCTGAGCCTCGTAGGGAGTGGCGAAATTTTCCTCAAAGTCGCCGTAGTCCACGATGACCTGCGTTACCGTATCGCGTCTCATGCTTCCTCCGGAATGGATGCGGCGAGGTACCCGACCGCGGTAATGAATTTCTCGGTGTAGGCGATATCGAGGCTTTCGTCCGCGTTATGGGCGTTGGAGCCCGGTCCGAGCACACCGGTCACGGCGAACTGAGCTCTCGGGAACTGCGCCTCAAAGAGATTCAGAATCGGAATGGAGCCGCCTTCTCCGATCCGCATGGCGGGCTTCCCCCAGAGCGCCTTTGAGCTCTCGTCGCAGGCGCTGCGGAACCAGTCGGCCTCGGCCGGAGCGTTCCAGCCCGGAAGCGCGTCACCGCCCGCGATGGAGACCACCGCGTTGAACGGAGGATCCGTGAGCAGCTTCTTCTGAAGCGCGGGGAGGATGTTTTCAGTCTTCGCGGTCGGCGGTAGGCGGAAGGAGAGTCTGAGCGTCGTCTCCGAGCGAAGCGAGTTTCCGGCCATACTGAGCGGCGGAAGGCCGGCCGCGCCGGTGATGGAAAGCGTGGGTTTCCAGCAGCGGGCGATCAGGGCTTCCACCGTGCCGCGGCACCGGGACTGCACGGCTCCGTTCGGGCCTTCAGCCCACGGGAATTCGCTGATGAAGCCGTCACCAAGCACTTCCGCGGTCTTCTTCAGATCGTCCATCCGGTTCGCGGGGATTTCGACATTGAAGGCCGGATCCAGAATGGCTCCCGTACGGGGATCCTGAATGCGGTCAAGGAGAATCCTCAGAACATCGAACGAACTCGGCACCACACCGCTCGCGGTGCCGGAATGCATCCCCTGACGGAGCACCCGGACGTTGAGATCAATCGCGCAGGCACCGCGGAGCGAGGACGTGAGCCAGAGCTGCTCATAGTTCCCGGCTCCGGAGTCGAGCACGCAGACGAGGCGGGGGCTGCCGAAACGCTCCGCGTTCTTCTTCAGATAGTGCTCAAGATCGTTCGATCCGGATTCCTCACGCGTCTCAATCAGGCCAACCGCTCTGGGGTGCGGAATGCCGGCATCCTCCAGGGCGCGGATCGCGGTGAGCGCTGCGTAAACCGAATAGCCGTCATCCGAGCAGCCGCGGCCGTAAAGCTTCCCGTCGCGTACGACAGGCGTAAAGGGGCCGAGCCCTTCGCTCCAACCGGTCGCGGGAGGCTGCTTATCCAGGTGACCGTAGAAGAAAACGGTGTCCTCTTCGCGCCCGGCGTAGAGTCCGGTGCCGGGAACCGAGAAGATCAGGGCCGGTGTGCGGCCGGGTTCCTGCTGTACGTCGTATGTGCCGCCCGGAAGCATCCGGGCGCCCCAGGCCGCCGCCTCGCGGCAGACTTCTGTGAGGATGCCGTGCTTCTCCCACTCCGGATCAAAATCTGTGGAGAGGGATTCACGGGAAACAAAGGTTTTGAGCGCAGGCAGTGTTTCTGCGTTCCAGAGCCGGGAGGCTGCCTCCCGGAGTTTATTCATATCCATAGTTGCCATCAGCTCCTTGAATGACAGGATTAGCGCTGGGTCGCGAAGGCCGGACCGCCGATGATGCCGGCGATACGGTGAGCCTCAGCCGTGGCGCGCTCGTGCGTCAGGTTGGCGCCGACGAGAACCCGGTAGAGCGAATCAGAAGACTGAACGATGCGGGTAGTGGCAGTCCGGCCGCCGCTTGCGGCGGACAGTATCGCTTCAGTATGGGCGGACCAGGCGCGGGCATTGTCAGGACTCGAGAAGGCTCCGACCTGCACAGACCAGAGCATGCTCGGGCGGTCCCGGGTGATCCTCTGATCGCGTTCGGTTCCGGCGGTTTCCTGCGTCACCGGGACCGTGCTTGACGCGATATTCGAGCGGTTCCAGGTGCCGGCCGCGATTTCAGCCATTGTGATCCGTTCCACTTCGACCCGGGCCGTGCCTTTCACAGCATACCCCAGGCGCTTCGCCGCCTCGTAGGAGAGGTCGATGATGCGGTCCCCGTAGAACGGGCCCCGGTCATTGATGCGGATGATCATCGAGCGGCCGTTTTCCAGATTGGTGACGCGGGCGTAGCTCGGAAGCTCCATGGTCTTATGGGCCGCGGAGACGGAGTACATATCGAAGACTTCGCCGTTTGACGTTTTCTTGCCGTGGAACTGCTTGCCGTACCAGGAGGCGATGCCGCGTTCACGCATCGGTTTGTCACCGGTGATCGGGACATAGTGACGGCCGAGCACGGTGTAAGGACGGTTGGCGCCGCGGGCCGGTTTTTCGACCCGGGGGACAGAACCCTGCTCGGTAATGGCCGGGGCTGTGCCGGGAGCGGACGGAGGAAGAATCTCAGGTCCGCGGGACGTCTGGCTGCTTCCGGAAGAAGACTGCGGGGCGTGGGTGGTAGAGCAGGCTGCAAGCAAAGCCACAAGCGCGGTCGCAATAAAAATTCTTCCGAAAGACATGACTAGTCGTCCTTATATTTTTTGTTCGCCGATATGGCCATCAGCATGCCGGTGCAGGTGGCGAGAGTGATAAGCGCCGTGCCGCCGTAGCTCATGAAGGGCAGCGGCACACCGACCACCGGCAGAATGCCGCTCACCATGCCCATGTTCACAAAAGTGTACGTGAAGAAGATGACGGTGATGGCGCCGGCGAGAAGCTTCGAGAAAGTATTCGACGCGTTGATGGCGATCTTCATCGAGAGCACGATGAGGGTGAAATACATCACGAGAAGGAAGAGATTGCCGACGAGGCCGAACTCTTCCGAGAAAACGGCGAAGAGGAAGTCACTCGTACGCTCAGGAATAAAGTCGAGGTGAGCCTGAGTGCCTTCCATCCAGCCCTTGCCGAAAACTCCGCCTGAACCGATGGCGATCAGCGCCTGGAGGGTATGGAACCCCTTGCCGAGCGGGTCGGAGGTCGGATCAATCAGTGTCAGCACGCGCTGCCGCTGATAGTCATGGAGGAGGAAGTTCCAGATGAGAGGCAGCGATGCGAGTCCGGACCCGACCATGATGAGAATCCACTTCCAGGGGAGCCCCGCGAAGAAGACCACCGAGAGTCCGGCCGCGGCGACCAGAATGGCGGTGCCGAGGTCAGGCTGCTTCATAATCAGCGCCACCGGGATTCCGATGATCACGAAAGCGATCGCGAAGTCCTTGGGAGAGGTCTGGTCCTGGCGGCTGTGGAAGTACCAGGCGAGCATCATCGGAAGCGCGACCTTCATCAGTTCCGAAGGCTGAATCTGCGTGATGCCGATATTCAGCCAGCGGGTAGCACCTTTGATCGTGGTGCCGATCACGAGGGTCGCGAGTAGCAGGAACACGCCGAATGTGTACAGCGGCACCGCGAGCTTCATCAGGTACCGCGGGTGAACGTTCGCGAAAAGAATCAGCACGAAGAACGCGATCAGGATGTTACGGGCCTGGTCCGCGACTCGCCACGGGTAGCTGTAGCCCGCGGAGAAAAGCGTCATGAAGCCCGTGAGCGTCAGAATGGCGACGACGATCGCGAGTCCGAAATTCATCCTTGAAAGCCGCTCAAGGAAAGATATCCACAGTCTGCGGACGGTCTGGAAATCTCCGGTCATGGTTTTGCCTCCGCGGCGGTTTTCGGTGTCTGATCGCGCAGGTACTGGGGCGGGGGAAGACCAAGGCTGTTCTTGCCGAGGAGCCAGTAGTCGAGCGCGGCGCGCGCGATAGGCGCGGCCGCTGTGGCACCGAAGCCGCCGTTCTCCACCAGAATGGCAAGCGCGATGCGAGGCTTGGCGGCCGGCGCAAAGGAAATGAAGAGGCCATGGTCGCGGTGAGCCTTGGCGAGGGCGGCGGCGTTATAGCGGGCGCCCTGCGCGATACCCACTACCTGCGCGGTGCCGGTTTTGCCCGCCGCGATGTAGGGGGCGCCGCGGAAGGCGCCGGCAGCGGTGCCAACCTGGGTCACGGTCGTCATGGCGTCGATGATGAATTCAATGTTCTTCTTCGACACCGGCATTTCTTTCCGATAGGTCGACTCCATTTCCGTCGACTTATGGGTCTTCGGGGCATAGATCGATCTCACGAGGTGTGGCTGTAGAGCGACGCCGCGATCCGCGAGTGTCGCCACAGCGTGCGCGAGCTGCAGGAGCGTGAAGGCGTTGTAGCCCTGGCCGATGCCGAGCGAAATGGTGTCGCCGACAAGCCATGGCTTCTTGAACTGCTTCTCCTTCCAGGCGGCGTTCGGCAGGATACCCTGCTGCTCGCCAAGCAGATCGATGCCGGTGAGCTGCCCGAAGCCCCACGGCTCCATAAAGTCATGGATTCGTTCGGCTCCGAGGTCATGTGCGAGCTTGTAGTAATAGATGTCGCTTGACACAGTAATGGAGCGCTTCAGATCGAGAATGCCCTTATGAACCCGGGCAGCATCGCGGAACTTGTGCCCGCCGAGCTCATACACGCCCTGGTCATTGATTGTCGTGGAGGGCGTGATGACACCGTACTGGAGACCGGCAAGCGCCATGAAGGGCTTGTAGGTCGAGCCGATCGGGTAGATGCCGCGCATCGCGCGGTTGAGGAGAGGCTTCCGGGGCGAGGTGTTCAGCTGATTCCAGGTGTCGTAGTCAATGCCGTTCAGGAAGAGATTCGGGTCGTAGGTCGGCTTGCTCACGAAGGCGAGAATTTCGCCGGTCGAGGGATCGATCGCGATCATGGCGCCGGCTTCAGCGCCGAACGCCTTTTCCACCACCCTCTGCAGATTGAGGTCGATCGACAGCGTGAGGTTCTTGCCCGGCACCGACGGGGTCGATTCCAGATAGCGGACCGGACGGCCGCCGGCCGTCACTTCGAGCACGGAGAAGCCGGGCTGACCGCGGAGCGCGTCCTCATAGGTTCGCTCGATACCGACCTTGCCGATGTTATAGGCGCCGCGGTACAGATCCTCCTGGCCGTCCTTCTCGATCCGCTTCGCGTCACTCTCCGAAATACGGCCCATATAGCCGAGGAGATGGGCTCCGACCTGACCGAACGGGTACTGACGGAACTCACGGGATGCGAGCTCAACGCCCGGGAAGCGCCACTTCTGCACGAGGAACCGCGCCATCTCGTCCTCGGTGAGGTCAAGACGGATCGGCACCGGATCGAAACGCTTCGACTCGGAAAGCAGCCGCTTGAAGCGCCGGATATCGGTCTGAGAAATCGGAATCACCTTGGAGAGGCGCTCGATCAGCGTATTCAGTTTCTCTTCGGTTTCAGTCGGTGTGATTTCAAGTGAGTACGACCAGTAATTCCGGGCCAGAATGATGCCGTTCCGGTCTATGATGAGGCCGCGGGAAGCCTGCACCGGGATGCTCACGGTGCGGTTGCTTTCCGCCTGTGTGGTGTACTGATCGTGGCAGATCACCTGCAGCCAGATGAAGCGTCCGACGAGTATCAGGAAGCAGAGACCGAAAAAGAAGACGGCAAAGATCCCCCGCCGTCTGAATTCAGCCATGCCGAATTCAGACGTGCCGGAAGAGCGGCGATGCCTCCGTTCCCTGAAAAGCTTCTTCATTCTCATAGTGTGCCGCCGCGCCGCTTAGAGCGGACTCGTATCGTCATTCTTCGATTTCCGCTGGGGAATCAGAAGAATCCAGGTCCATAGCGGCCAGAGGAGCGCCGCGAGTAGGCTCCCGAGGAACCAGCTCCAGCCCGGCCAGGCTCTTACAGCCATGCTTCGGATGAGGAAGACGATCGCCTGCGTGGCGAGGAAGAGCGGCAGAATGTGGACCGCCTGCGCGAGCGGGCTGAACCAGGACAGACGCTTGCGCGACCGGACTGCCATATAGGAAAGAATCACATAGGCGAGCGCGTGCTGCCCGAGCAGCGATCCCTGCTGGACGTCGATCAGGATGCCGCAGAGGAACGCGATCAGCATGCCCACCCAGTTTGGCTGGCGCAGAGTCCAGAAGAAAAGCGTAACCGCCACAAAGTCAGGCACCCAGGCCGCGCGGTGCAGCACGAAGTCGAGCAGGATGCTCACCAGAATGGTGGCACCGACCCAGAGCGGATTCGCGGGCTGCAGGATGTATTCCCGGGGCTGCGTGGCAATGGTGGACGGAGAGGGGGACGGGAAGAGCGTATTCCAAAGACTCACGGTTCGTCCTCCTTCGGCGCGCTGCTTTGCGGAGCGTCGGGTTTCGGCGTGTCACCCGCGTAGGGATCCTTCACGAGACCGACCATCACGTAGCGTCCGACTGACGGCACAGCGCTCAGCCTGACCGTGACATGCGCGAACGCGTCGCCCGGCACCTTTTCGACACTGACCACAGTGCCGACCGGCATATGCGGCGGGAAGACCCGGTCGAGACCGGAGGTCTGCACGGCGTCGCCCTTCTCAATATCAGCCGCGGCCGGCACATACTGCAGCTCAACGATATGGTCGTTGCCTGTGGCGGTCGTCGCGCAGCGGATGCCGGAGCGGGGCAGCAGCACCGGGAACTGAAGCGCAGGGTCAGAGAGGAGGGTGATTTCGGACTGGTCGGCTCTGACGCGGGAGATCTGTCCGAGAACACCGTTTTCATCAAACACCGGCATGCCGGGCTCGAGCTTATCCTTGCTTCCCAGATTGATATCCAGGTGATGCGTGAAGGCGTCAGCGGTTTCCCCCTGGATCACGCCGACAAGCGAACTGATGTGAACCGAGCTGCGGACACCGGCCATTGACTGAAGCTGAGCGTTTTCGGCCTTCAGGCGATTGAATTCGAGAAGGTCAAAACTGAGCTGGGCGTTCTTTTTCTTCAGCTGCTCGTTCTCCTCCGTGAGGGAACTGACCGTCGTGAAGAATTTACCGCCGGACGCGATGGCGTCAACAGTCCCTTCCGTCACCGCTTCCGCGGGACGGATCACATAGGATGCGATGCTCTCTCTGAATGCTTCCAGGGTCTGCATCTTTCCGTCGACCAGCATGAGAACGACGGAAAGGCTGGCAAAGATGGCCAGCCGCATTCCCGCGGGAAGGCCCTGTCTGAAGAGGGCCGGCGTGCCGTTATCCATGGGAAATGTAACTGATAAGGGGAATGGATCCCCAGATGTGTGAAGCCGGAGATTCCGGCTTCACAGGGATGACTACTAGCCGTACGTAAAGGCGGTGTGGAGCCGGTCGATGTTTTCAAGAGCGATGCCGCAGCCCTTGACGACGCAGTTGAGAGGTTCTTCGGCGATGTGAACCGGAAGACCCGTCTGCTCCTGGAGCAGCTGATCGAGGTCGCGCAGCAGCGCGCCGCCGCCCGTGAGCATCATGCCGCGTTCAGCGATATCGGCGCCGAGTTCCGGGGGCGTCTTTTCGAGAGCGGTCTTCACGGCGCCCACGATCTGGTTCAGCGGCTCGGTCAGCGCTTCAAGGACCTCGTTGCTGTGGATCGTGAAGGTGCGCGGAACGCCTTCGGAAAGATTGCGGCCCTTCACCTCGATCTCCTTCGCTTCGGAGCTCGGGAAGGCGGAGCCGATTTCCATCTTGATCAGCTCAGCCGTCGGCTCGCCGATCAGCATGCCGAAATTGCGGCGGACGTAGGAAACGATCGCCTGGTCAAACTTGTCACCGCCCACGCGGACGCTGCCCGAGTACACCATGCCGCCGAGCGAGATCACGCCGACCTCAGTCGTGCCGCCGCCGATGTCAATCACGAGAGAACCGGCCGCTTCCGACACCGGAAGACCGGCACCGATAGCGGCAGCCATCGGTTCCTCAATCAGGAAGACTTCGGAAGCGCCCGCGGCCTCAGCGCTCTCCTTGATCGCGCGGCGCTCAACCTGCGTGGAGCCGCAGGGAACACAGATAATGATGCGCGGATTGGGAGCGAACAGCTTATTGGGCTTCACCATGCGGATGAACTGCTTCAGCATCTGCTCGGTGACGGTGAAGTTGGCGATCACACCGTCCTTCATCGGACGGATGGCCTGAATGTTGCCCGGAACGCGGCCGAGCATCTGCTTGGCCGAGTGGCCAACGGCGTGAATCGTGGTTTTGCCGTTGGGCCCGCCCTCCTGCCGGATTGCGACAACGGAAGGCTCATTGAGAACAATGCCCTTGCCCCTCATATAAATGAGCGTGTTGGCGGTGCCAAGGTCGATGGCGAGGTCATTGGAGAAATAATTGCGGAAAAGGCTCATGCCGAACATACTGGAAATCTCATTAGAGAGCCAAAAAAAGGTAGCCTATTGTATCCGCTGCACTGTTTGATCAGTGACGGGATTTGAGAGGGATTCTATTTAGCGGATGAAGGGGACTACCGTCAACTAATCAATGATAGACTAAGCAATGGCCTGGTGCCCGTTCGCGACACATTTTTTTCCTAAAAATTGTTCATTTCAGTAACCGTCCCCCGGTTACAGCGGGCCGAGTGTTTCTGTATAAAACGAGAATATTTCATCATGTCCCTTTCGAAGGATGATGTCCTGCATGTGGCCAATCTGGCGCATATCGATCTGTCTGAATCCCAGATACTGCAGATGCAGGGCGAACTCAATGACATTTTCAAAATGATTGAGGAAATCCGCGCCGTGAACACGGATGGCGTTGAGCCCATGCTGCATCCCCATGACGGCGCTGAGCGGCTCCGCGAAGATGTGGTCACGGAAACGGATATTCGTGAAAAAGCGTTTGTGAATGCCCCCGAAACATGCGACAGCATGTTCCTTGTTCCTCAGTACGTGGAGTCGTGAGATCAAGATGATGGATGTTACGCACTGCTCTGTCGCCGAGCTGGCGGCAAAGCTTCAGAATAAAGAGATTTCTGCCGTTGAAGTTGCGCAGCAGTATCTTGACCGCATTGAAGCCCATAAGGATCTGAACGCCTTCCTCGACGTCCGTCCTGAGGAGACGCTCCGTCAGGCGGAGGCCGCCGACGCCCGCATTGCGAAGGGTGAAGCGGGTCCGCTGACCGGTGTCCCGATCGCTCATAAAGATATTTTTGTGACCCAGGAATGGAATTCCACCGCGGCCAGCCGCATGCTCGAAGGCTATCGCAGCCCGTTCGACGCCACCGTGGTTTCCAAGCTGAAGTCTGAAGGCATGGTGTGCCTCGGCAAGCTGAACTGCGACGAGTTCGCGATGGGTTCGGCGAACGAGAACTCCGCCTACGGCAAGTGCTTCAACCCCTGGGATCCTCAGGCGGTGCCGGGCGGCTCGTCCGGCGGTTCCGCGAGCGCTGTGGCGGCCCGTCTCGCCCCGATCGCGACGGCTACCGATACCGGCGGTTCAATCCGCGAACCGGCGGCCTTCACGGGCGTCACGGGTCTGAAGCCGACTTACGGCCGTCCCTCGCGTCTCGGCATGATCGCTTTCGCGTCGAGCCTGGATACCGCGGGTCTCATGGCCCCGGCTGCCTCTGATATCGCTTCTGTCCTCTCCAAGATGGTGGGTTACGACCCGAAGGATTCGACGAGTGTCGACCTTCCGGCGGAAGACTTCACCCGCGGTCTCGGCAAGGATCTCGCCGGTCTCCGCATCGGTGTGCCGCGCTCCTGGTTCTCCGACCGTCTGAATGAGGAAGTCCGCGTGAGCATCGACAAGGTGATCGCGTTCTACCGCGACCACGGCGCCGTGATTGTGGATATGGATCTTCCGACCGCGCGTCTCGGCGTGCCGGTTTACTACGTGGTGGCCTGCGCTGAAGCGAGCTCCAACCTCTCGCGCTACGACGGCATCCGCTACGGCTACCGCGCGAAGGACTGCAAGACGATGGATGAGCTCATCCGCCGCAGCCGCAATGAAGGTCTCGGCGCTGAGCCGAAGCGCCGCATCATGATCGGCACCTATGTGCTGTCGCATGGCTACTACGACGCCTATTACCTGAAGGCTCAGAAGGTCCGCCGCCTGATCGCTGACGAATTCCGCTCGGCTTTCGCTTCTGTTGACGCGATCATCTCCCCGGTGGCCCCGGGCGTCGCCTATAACTTCGGTGAGAAGAGCGATCCGGTGTCCGCCTACCTCGGCGACCTTTACACGGTTCCGGCTTCTCTCGCGGGTCTCCCCTGCATGAGCGTTCCCTGCGGCTTCGCATCGAACGGCCGTCCGATCGGTGTGCAGCTCACCGCGGCTCCCTTCCAGGAAGCCCGCCTGCTGCAGCTCGCGGACGCCTGGCAGCGCGAAACCGACTGGCACCTCCGGGTTCCGGCGGGTTACTAACAGTGGATGGAGAGTAAGCAAACATGCAATGGGAAGTGGTCATTGGTCTTGAGACTCACGTTCAGCTCTCGACCCATACGAAGATTTTCTCCGCGGCTGACAATGGCTTCGGCGGTGAACCGAACTCGCACGCCTGCGCGATCGACATGGCGCTGCCTGGCGCCCTTCCGGTTCTGAACCGCGAGGCGGTGATCCGCGCGGCTCAGTTCGGTCTCGCGATCGGCGCGAAGGTGGCTGAGCGCTCGGTTTTCGACCGCAAGAATTATTTCTACCCGGATCTGCCGAAGGGCTATCAGATCAGCCAGTTCGAACTGCCGATCGTGCTCGGCGGCAAGATCTCGTGTCTCGTCACGCCGAAGAAGAAGGATCCCTACGTGAAGGTGGTGGATCTGACGCGCGCTCATCTTGAAGAGGACGCCGGCAAGAGCAATCACGGCATCCGTCCGGGGCAGACCGGCGTTGATCTGAACCGCGCCGGTACGCCGCTGATCGAAATCGTGACGGAACCGGTCATGCGGTCTTCTGATGAAGCAGTGGCATACGCCCGCGCGCTGCATGCGCTCGTCGTGTGGCTCGGCATCACGGAAGGCAACATGCAGAACGGTAACTTCCGCTGCGACGCGAACGTCTCCGTCCGTCCGAAGGGCGAGGAGAAGCTCGGCACCCGCTGCGAAATCAAGAATCTGAACAGCTTCCGGTTCCTGCAGGCGGCTATCGACTACGAAGTCGAGCGTCAGATTGAACTGATCGAAGACGGCGGCACCGTGGTTCAGCAGACCCGCCTCTACGACCCGGATAAGAACGAAACCCGTCCGATGCGTTCGAAGGAAGACTCCATGGATTACCGGTACTTCCCGGATCCGGATCTTCTGCCGTGCGTGCTGTCAGCTGAGGAAATCGCCGGTCTCAAGGCGAATCTCCCCGAGCTGCCTCAGCAGATGTTCGAGCGTCTCCAGAAGGAAGACGGCCTTTCCGAATACGATGCCGGTATTCTCACGTCGAGCCGCGGCGTCGCGCAGTACTACGACTCCCTCGCGCACCAGGTGAAGGATAAGAAGGCTGCCGCGAACTGGGTGATGGGTGAAGTGAGCGCCGCTCTCAATCAAACGGAAGGTCTTACGATCGAGAACGCTCCGGTGTCTCCCGACACGCTCGCCGCGATCATGGGCCGTGTCTCTGACGGCACGATCAATCTGAAGGGCGCGAAGAAAGTCTTTACCGCGATCTGGGAGGGCGAACAGCCGGATGTCGACGCTCTGATCAGTAAGCTCGGTCTCAAGCAGATTTCCGATACGGGCGCGATTGAAGCGATGGTGGACGAAGTTCTCGCGAAGAATGCCGCCATGGTGGAGCAGTACCGCTCCGGCAAGGAAAAGGCGTTCAACGCTCTCGTGGGTCAGGTTATGAAGGCCGCCCGCGGCAAGGCTTCTCCGGCTCTTGTGAACGAGCTCCTGCATAAGAAGCTCGGCTGAGTGTCAGTTTTCTGAAGCCGAAAAAAAAACGGGGCATTGCCCCGTTTTTTTATGGCCTGATGAAAAGTGAATCAGGCGCCGTAGCGGTTGCGGTACGCAGTGACCGCTTCCGTGTGGGAGGTGAATTCCTGTGCCGCGTCAGAACCGCTCTTCAGGAATTCAAGCAGGTTCGTGAGGTTCGCGATCGACACGACAGGAATCGAGAAAGTCTTTTCCACATCCTGAACAGCGGAGGTCTCAGTGACCTCCTCAGCGTTGCCGCCCTTCTCCATGCGGTCAAGCGCGATAGCGACACCGGCGGGGATCGCGCCGTTGTCGCGGATGATCGCGATCGACTCGCGGATAGATGTGCCGGCCGAGATGACGTCATCCACGATCAGCACGCGGCCTGTGAGCGGGGAACCAATAATGGTGCCGCCTTCGCCGTGATCTTTCTTCTCCTTGCGGTTGAAGGCCCAGGGCAGGTCGAGACCGAGGCGGGAAAGATTGATCGCGATAGAGGCAACAAGAGGAATGCCCTTGTAGGCCGGTCCGAAAAGCATATCGAACTGAAGCTCACCGGATTCACGCTTCTCCAGAATCTTTTTCGCGTAGAAGGCACCCAGGCGGTCGAGGAGGGAGCCGGTGTTGAAGAGTCCGGCGTTGAAGAAGTAGGGCGAAAGGCGGCCGGCCTTGGTCTTAAATTCGCCAAAGCGAAGCACGCGGGCCTTCAGTGCAAATTCAATAAAGTCGTGTTCGAGAGTCGTCATCTTGGAGTTGCCGAGCGAATCGCGGAGGGTCTTCTCCGCGGATAGAAAAAATTTCCCGCCTATCTTAACAAACCGCCGCACCGTCAAATTAAGTGCGCCGGGGCCGGGCCTTTCGGGGAGATTCAGGGGGAACCGGGCCTGAAAAGCTTTACGATATAACCAACAGTTTTTTCAACCGCTCGAGCGTACGGACACATATCCATGAATTTTGAACAGATGCTTTTTTCCCAGGGTTTCGGCACACGGCGCGACTGCCGCGATCTGATTCTTTCAGGCGACGTTTCCTGGAACGGCGCCGTGGTTGAGGATCCGTATGAGGAGGTGGAGCCCGAGGGGAAGAGCTTCGTTGTGAAGGGCGAGACCTGGCCCTTCTTTGAAAAGGCGATCATCGCGATGAATAAGCCGGAAGGCTACGAATGCTCGATGAAGCCGTCCTTCCATCCGAGCGTTCTCACGCTGCTCCCCGCGCCGCTCCGCAACCGGAATATTCAGCCGGTCGGAAGACTGGATGAAGACACCACCGGACTCCTCATTCTGACAGACGACGGCGCTTTCCAGCATTACCTTATCCATCCGAAGCATCATGTGGCGAAGATCTACCGCGCGGTGCTGAAGCACCCGGCGGAAGAGTCACTTGTGAAGCAGCTGCTCGGCGGCGTGCTTCTGAAGGATGAGCGGACGCCGGTCGCCGCTTCTGACTGCCGGATTACGGGTGAGCGAGAGATTGAGCTCACGCTGGAGCAGGGCAAGTATCACCAGGTGAAGCGGATGGTGGCCGCAGCCGGGAACCGCGTTGAGACACTCACCCGTATCCAGTTTGGGGCGCTCACGCTTCCCGAGGATCTGAAGCCGGGCGAGTGGAAATGGATCAGCAGCCGCGCTGAAATCACGGGGAAGAAGGCATGACGGGCGGGCGTTTCGCGAAGCTCGCGGAAGATCTGCGGGTCTATCTGACGGGTCCCAGCATCCGGATGTTTTTTCTCGGATTCAGTTCGGGGCTGCCGCTGCTTCTCGTGCTCGGAACGCTCTCCTTCAGACTGCGTGAGGCGGGAGTCGGACTCGCCACCATCGGCTTCATGTCCTGGATCGGTCTCGTCTACGCGATGAAGTGGGCCTGGGCGCCGTTTGTCGACCGCTGTCCCATTCCGTTCCTCACGAAGCACCTCGGGCGGCGCCGGGCGTGGCTCATCGTCGCGCAGAGCTGCCTCCTTGTCGGCCTCTGCCTGATGGCGGTGATTGACCCGGCGAAGAATCTCACGGGGATCATCGCCGGTGCGCTCTTCACGGCCTTTGCTTCCGCCACGCAGGATATCGCGCTCGATGCCTATCGAATTGAAAGCGCTGACGCGAGAAGCCAGGGTGTGCTCGCGGCGTCCTATCAGTTCGGCTACCGAATCGCCATGATCTGGGCGGGAGCGGGAGCGCTAGGAGTGGCCGCGGCGGTGGCTGGGGTCGATGCCGTGGGCTACAGCGCGAGAGCCTGGGAGATGGCGTATTTCGCGATGGCGGCCTCTGTCCTTGTCGGCATGGTGACAGTGCTTCTGTCACCGGAAAGCCCTGCGCAGACCCCGAAAGAAATCCCGGCCGCGAAGGGCCGGAGGCGGACTCCGGCTGAACTCCTGAAGGAACTTTTCCTCGCGCCGCTTTTTGATTTCTACCGCCGTTTCGGTGTCTGGACTTTTGTGCTGCTCGCGCTTGTCGCGACCTACCGGGTGTCAGACGTCGTGATGGGAATCATGGCGAACCCGTTCTACGCGGATATGGGGTTCACGAAGGCTGAGGTCGCGGTGGTGATCAAAGTGTTCGGCATCATCATGACGCTGGCAGGCACCTTTATCGGCGGTATTGTCGTCCTGCGGATGGGGGTGATGACCGCGCTCTTCCTTGGCGTGGTGCTGTCTGCCGCGACGAATCTCCTCTTCTCAGCGCTCGCGCTGATCGGTCACAGTGTCGCCTTCCTGACCGTGACCGTGAGTGCTGACAATCTGGCGGGAGGGCTTGCGAGCGCCGCGTTCGTGGCGTTCCTTTCCGGTCTCACCAGCAAGGAATTCTCCGCCACGCAGTACGCGCTTCTCTCCTCCATCATGCTGCTGCTTCCGAAGGCGATCGCTGGGTTCTCCGGTCTGATGGTGGAGGGGATGGGCTACAACCGGTTCTTCATGTTCACAGCGGCGCTCAGCATCCCGGTCGCGATCCTCGTGGTGCTCGCGAAGCGCTGCGGCATGCTCTCCGCGGAGGAGAGCGCGAAACCGCCTACTCCTTGATCGTGAAGCCGCGGGTGACTTCCGCGATTTCCGCGACGCACGCCACGAGATCGTCGAGAGACTCTTCCGGTGTGCTTAGCGGGGAGTCGCTGTCGAGCCCCTGAATGGTTTCCGCGAGATCGCCCTGAAGCTCAGGGGGGAGGTGACGCAGAATGCCGAGCACCGCGCCGCCGACCGCCTTGTTCTGGACGGCGCCGAGCGCCGGGAAGAGTTCCATCGAGCGAAGGAACCCGACCGCGAAAGGCGCGAGGCTGTCGCCCGCGTCCGGTTCCTCATCGTCGATCAGGATGATCGGATCGATCGGAGTCCGGGTGGAGAGACGATGGTCAATCTCTTTGTAGCGGTTGAAGAGCAGTGATTCGAGCCGGTAAAGAGAGTCCTCGTCGGCATTCTGAGGCTCCTTTCCTTCCGCGCTGACAATCCAGGGCATCCAGCGCTCGGGTAAGATCTCTTCCGGGCTCAGAAGCAGTCCTGTGAGGTAGCCGTCCGCTTCATCGGATGACATGGCCCCGCAGTCCTCAGGCAGGCCTGCGAGCAGGTCCTCCAGCTCGACGAACTCATCATCGCTCAGGGCAGGTACGGTATTTTTTTTCATAAGATCGATGCGCTCCGGCAGTTTTGGATGTCTTGTATTTTGAATTAGAGGTTAGTGTATGGCATTAGTTCGGTTTCATTCCAAGGCGGGTGGAGATTTCTTTTTCATGCCGGACACCCAGAAGCAGGTTTTCAAGGTGCTGGGGCGCCCCTGTACGGCAAGCGGTGCCATTTCTCCTGAAGAAGCGAAGGAGTGGATTGCCATTCTGGAGAATGCCATCAGCCGCGAAAAGGCTGACGATAAGAAGCGTGAGGAGGATCGGAAAGCCCGCGCGAAGCGTGTGGCGGAATCTTTCCGCACGCAGGCAGTGCATCCGGCGTCGCTTTTTGATGAAGAGGAGAAACTTGAAGAGGAAGACCGCGTGCAGCGATCCCATATTCCTCTCGGGGCCCGCGCCTATCCTCTGCTTCAGCTCCTGAAAGCCGCGGTTGAGGAAAACGAAATGGTGATGTGGGGCGTGCCTTAGGCCGTCTTTTCCTTCGCGGGGAGAGCGATCTCCAGCTGCTTCAGCTTGCGGTAGAGATGAGTCCGTTCGAGCCCTGTCCGGGCGGCTACCTTCGACATGGAGTAACTCTCTTCCTCCAGTACGCTCTGCAGATAGAGCTTTTCGAATGAGTCACGGGCTTCCCGGAGTTCAAGCGTAAAGGGGATCGTGGCGAGCTCGTTTCCATTGTGGCCGTAAACCACGGCCTTCGCTTCCGATGACTCGGAGTGTTCCTCCGCGTTCTGCTGCTGGGACTCTGTGTCGGATGGAGGTTCCTGTGCGAGAGCATTCGCGACAGAAGTCAGCAGGCGCTGCATGGAGATCGGTTTCTCGAGGAAATCAAAGGCGCCGAACTTTGTTGCCTCCACGGCAGTATCAATGGTTGCGTGTCCGGACATCATGATGACCGGACAGTGGATCAGATGCTGGGAGGAAAGCTCGCGCAGCAGCGTGACGCCATCCGTATCCGGCATCCAGATGTCGAGCAGAATCAGGTCAAGCGGATTCTCTTCAATCAGCTTCCTCGCCTGCCCGGCATCCTCAGCGGTGAGCACATCGTGTCCCTCATCCTCCAGGATCTCCGAGAGCAGTTCCCGAATGCCGACCTCGTCGTCCACTACCAGAAGTTTTGCCATCTGTTGCTCCTTAAAGCCGTGCGTCAGCTGTCCTGACTGACCCTGAATGCGATAGTGACCAGTGCACCGCAGACACGGCCTTCCTGATCGGTTCGATTGGCGATTTTGATATCCGCCTTGTGTTCATCCACGATCTTCTTCACCATCGGCAGGCCGAGACCCGTGCCGGTCGCCTTCGTCGTGATGTACGGTTCGAAGGACTTGTGAAGAATCGTGGGCGAGAACCCGGTCCCATTGTCGGCCACCCGCAGAAGAACTCCGGTCGTCCGGCCGCCGTCCTTCATTGCTTCAGTCGAGATCACCACTTTGCCGTCTGTCCGGCCGGACATCGCGTCGAGCGAATTGCTGACCAGATTGTGCAGCACCTGCCGCAGCTGAGCCTCATCCGCATAGATCCGGGGAATCGACGGATCGACCTGGACGGTGACCGGTTTCCCTGCCTGCCGGTAGAGATCTCCGACATCATCCAGCAGCGCATTAAGGTCTGTCGGCAGCAGTACGGCGGGCGGCAGTTTCGCGTAGTTGCGGAAGTCATCCACCATCTGCTTCATAGCGGAAACCTGCGTCACGATTGTCGAAATGCTCTTCGACAGCAGCTTGGAATCCGCCTCATTCAGTTTACCGGAGAGCTTCATTTCGAGCCGCTCGGCAGCCAGCTGAATCGGGGTGAGCGGGTTCTTGATTTCGTGCGCGAGGCGCCGCGCGACTTCGCCCCAGGCCATGGCGCGCTGCCCCGAGATCACCTGAGTCATATCGTCGATCACAAGCACCAGTCCGTCAAGCGGCACAGGCTGCGAGAGATGCAGGTGAGAGGCGCGGACAAAAAGCGTAATGGGAGTCTGGGAGCCGATCCGCGCGAGTTCAATCTCGCGGTGAAAGTCCTTGGTCTCTTCAGACGGATGCGAGGGTTCGGTGAGGAGGTTTGCGATCACCGAGCAGATCTGCGGCGCCACGGTTTTGAGCGACGCGTCTTTGGCCGCGATATCGGATCCCAGAATGCGGGCGGCGCCTTCATTCGCTGTGACGATAGTCATGTCACGGTCGATCACAACAACGCCTGATGAAAGGTTCGAAAGGACGCTTTCCAGATACTGGCTTGTCTGCTCCAGCTGTTCGGTTCTCGTCCGGACTTTCTTCTGCGCTTCGGCGAGCTGCCCGATCATGTCATTAAAGGACTGCGTGAGCATGTTGATCTCATCGCTGCCTGAGAATTCGTGAATCGGACTCAGATTGCCGCCGGCAACACGTCTCGTGCCGCGGGCGAGCTGCCGCAGCGGATCCACCATCATCTGGGCGTAGGCGATCGCGGCGATGAAAGCCCCGAGGACCGCCATCAGCATGCTGACCGTGAGTGACGCTTTGAAAAGCGAGCGGAGGCTGTCGCGGCTCAGCACAAGCTCCTGATAGTCACGGAAGCCATTTGTGACGGAGGAAATGTTTTTCTCCAGCTCCGCCGGGAGCGGTTCCTGCGCGATCAGATAGTAGGAGTTCGGCTTCAGCTGCGTGAGTCCCGGTTTCTGAACGCGTCGTTTCGGTGCGTCAGGATCCTCAGGCTCCCAGCTGAGACCGAGAGCCGAGTCCTGGATCGCGATCGGCGCGATCGCGAGAATGTGGATTGTCGGGTCAGAAACGGAAGAGTCCTCGGACTGCTCCTCGAGCAGCGAAGAGTAGGAACCGCGGAGCCGGGCGACCGACAGGTATTCGGCTGCAGGCATCTGGATTTTCAGTGTCGGACTGGTCAGTGCGGTCGTCAGAATTTCGCCCTTGCCGTTCGCGATCATGACGTTCGTGAGACCGTAGCGCTCGCGGAGGCGCGGGAGATCGATTTTCCACTCAAACTGAGGCTGATCGGCGAGTGCGTAGCCAAGAATCCGCACGCGTTCCGCGGTCTGTTTCCGGAGATTTGCGAGCGCGGTGCGTGACAGGTTGACGCCCGAGTCGAGCGCGTGTTCCACCCGGACATTGAACCAGGAGTCAATGGAGCGGCCGATGAAACGCGAGGACACTGCGTAGAGCAGCAGGCAGGGGAGAACCGCGATCAGCGTGATCTGGATCGTCAGCCGGAGCGTCATCTGGGAGCCGAACTGATGGCGGCGCCATTGCAGGAAGAGCCGGATGCAGAGCCAGGCGGTCAGAATGACGAGCACGGAGGCCGCCACGAGGTTCAGCACCATGAGCACGAGGAAGTACCGGTCCAGCAGGCTCGAATTGGTACTCGCGATCACGAGCAGCGCTACCAGCGCGATGACAGTGAGCGGGACGGCGAAGAAGATCTGGCGGTAGGCCTTGGAAACTCTGGAAGTATCCGTCTTCATGGCGACACCACTGACGGCGAAATCGGAATGCTGACCCAGTCAGAGGTGAGATCCCAGTCGGCGGCACCGAGCTGGAGCGGACGCGGCAGCCGGCCCCGGTCAAGCCGGAACCTGAGACGGGCTGAGTAGTCCTGGAAGCTGCCGGAAATCGTTCTCGGACCCGCAACGTTCCAGTGCCGGATGGCGGCGAGCGTACTCAGCGCATCCTGAAGCGAGGAGAAGGAGAGCGAGAGGCCGTTTCCTCCCAGGTGATACTTGCGTGTGAGAAGGCTGTAGGTGAGCCTCTTCGTTGTAGAAGCGGAGGCCACTTCCTTATCGGTCCAGTACCAGCGCTTCTTCGTGAGCTCGAACTCGGTGACGAAGTAAAGCGCCACGCCGCGTTTCAGGGACTCCTCAGCCTGAGTCGGCAAATGCAGGGCAAAGTTGGCATTGAGGTAGAGCCCGGGAGTTTCTCCCGGGGCCTCCTTGGTGAGATTCCCCGAGGTGTAGAAAATGCCTGCCTCAACCGCGCCGGACGCAGTCGGCCACGCGGCTGCGGTAAGCGCGGCCGCGAGGATGAAAAGGAATCTCTGCAGAACCGATGCGATGTTTGCCATTGTGGCCTGCTTAGTTGTTCCGGTACTTGATCAGCGCGATGAAGTAGCCGTCGTGTACCAGAGGTTCTTCGGTCCAGTCGCCCGACAGATCCTCATGCGGCATGAGGAGACGGGGCGGCACGGGGCAGTAAGCCTCGGGATGGCGGCGCAGGAAGCTTTCGATCTGCAGCTTGCCTTCTTCGGGGAAGACCGAGCAGACGCAGTAGAGCAGTCGTCCATCCTTCTTCACCAGAGGCCAGAGCGTTTCGAGCAGCTGCTTCTGCGTGCGCGACATCCGGGAGACATCGTGCTCGACATGCTGCCAGGGGATGTCGGGGTGACGGCGCGCGACGCCGCTCGCTGTGCAGGGCGCGTCAAGCAGAATTGCGTCAAATTTCCTGCGGTCCCACCAGGAGTGAATATCCGCAGCATCCGCGTTCCGGACCGTCGCTTCGAGTCCGAGGCGTTTCAGGTTCTCGTGAATCGCTTCAGTCCGGGACGGGCTGATTTCCACTGCCGTGAGTTCGATATCGGCGAGTTCCAGCATGTGGGTCGACTTGCCGCCAGGTGCCGCGCAGGCGTCGAGCACAATCTCTCCGTCCTTCGGGTCAAGCGTCTGTACTGCAAGCTGGCTGCCGGCATCCTGCACCGAGACCACGCCTTCGGCGAAACCCGGAATCTCGCGGACCGGGAGCGCTTCCTTCAGTGTGACGGCGTACATACCGGAGCGATAGGCTTCGATTCCGGCCTTCTTCAGTTCCGCGATATAGGCGTCCGCGTTCGTCTTCCGGGCGTTCACGTGGAGCGTCAGGGGAGCCTTCGACTGCTGAAGCTCAAGCACGTCCTTCGCGGCTTTCCCCATCGACTTCTTGTAGCGGCTGTACCACCAGTCCGGAATATTGAACCGGACAGACTCCTGCTCGCCGAGCCACTCCATCAGGGAGTCGCGTTCGCGGCCGAAGCGGCGGAGAATCGCGTTGATGAAGCCTGCGCTCGGGCGGGTCGAGGGATTCTCGCGGGCGGCTTTCACCGCCTGATCCACAGTGACGAAGTCCTTATCCGGATGCTCGATCATGCGGGCAATCGCGGTTTCGAGCAGCGCCGTGACGGGCTGCGCGGGAGGACGGTTCGCGAAGTGTTCGATCACCTTCCAGGAGGCCGCCAGATGACGGACCGTATCGTAGGAGACCGCCTGAATGGCAGCCCGCAGCACGGGATCTTCCACATTCTTCAGATCCCGCTCAAGCGCATGGTCGAGGCTGTGCCCCTCCATCATCGCCTGCTGGATGTCGAGCGAATGCAGAAAAACTGTTGCTAAGTTTGCAGAACTCATTTAAACGTCTCCCCCACTTTCAAAGGAAAACTCTGCAGGAACTGTCGCCAGTTCATGCGGCCCTTGCCCGGCTTCTGAAGCATTGTGGCGCGGATCGCCCCGATGCCGGCGGCAATGACGATGCCGTCGTCGATCGACACGATGGACCCCGGTGCGGCGTCATCCGTTTCAAGCTTCACGGATTCGGCCTCCCAGAATTTGATAGTCGTGTCATGAATGACCGAAGTGGATGTCGGGAAGGGATTGAACGCCCGGATGCGGCGGCAGATGAGTCCCGAGCTCGATTCCCAGTCAATGTGGGCCTCGGACTTCATCACTTTTTCGGCGTAATTGGCGCCATCCTCCGGCTGAGGCGTGAAGGTGAGCGCGTCGGGCGTCTGCAGATCTTTCAGCAGCAGTTCGGTGCCGAGAGAGGCGAGACGCTCGGTGAGCGTTGTGGTGGTGTCAGTGTCCTCGATATCGGTGTAGACCGTGTCGATCATCGGACCCGTATCGAGCCCGGCCTCCATCTTCATCAGCGTGACGCCGGTCTGGGGGTCACCTGCCTCAATAGCGCGGGTCACCGGAGCCGCGCCTCTCCAGCGGGGGAGAAGGCTCGCGTGCAGGTTGACCGCCTTGATGGCGTGATCCGGACCGATGCCTGCCGGCATATCGAGCACCGACTGCGGAAGGATGAGCCCATAGGCCGCGACAACCAGCAGATCAGCCTTCTGGGCAGCAATCAGATCCTGTGCCTTCTGGGCCTCTTCGCCGCCTTTTTTCAGGCTGAGCGTAACCGGGGTGGCAACAGGAATATCATGAGCTAAAGCAAGGGTTTTGACGGCGCTCGGCGTGAGTTTCATGCCGCGTCCCGATGCACGGTCCGGCTGTGTGAGAACCAGACAGACCTCGTGTTCAGATTCAATCAGTCCCTTAAGGGCTGTTGCGGCAAATTCAGGTGTTCCAGCAAAAATAATTTTCATGTCAGACCAGGATGCTTACCTGCTCATGGAATGGTTAACTTAGGTTCTATTGTAGAAAATGCCGGCAATAACGACCAATGGCGTCACTCTCTACTATGAAGCGTACGGGAAACTCTCGGACGGAGGGACGGTTTTTCTGATTCCCGGGCTCGGGATGCAGCACTGGATGTGGCCCGATACGCTGATTGAAACGCTGGTGAAAGGCGGCGCGGGAGTCGTGGTGATGGATAACCGCGACTGCGGGCGGTCTTCCCGCTGTTCGGGCCGTGTCTCCATGGGACGGGTGTTCGGTTCCATCGGCAGAACGCTCACGCGTCAGCCGGTCTGTCTACGGGCTGGAAGAGATGGCTTCTGACGTGGTGGGACTTGCCTCAGGGCTTGGCATCCGAACCTTCCATGCGGCTGGTATATCCATGGGCGGCATGATTGCCCAGGTGCTTGCGGCCCGGTATCCGGAATCGGTGCTGAGTCTCACATCGATGTCTTCCGCGACTGGCAATCCCCGGACAGGTCTCGGCAAGTTTTCCGCGATCTGGGCCACGATCAGGCCGCAGTCTCGGCTGACCAGTGAGTCGGAAGGCGTGAAACGGCTGGATCGCTTCATCCGGGCTATGGGATCCGTCAGTTACGAGAGAACCGATGCCGAGAAGCGGCGTCTTGTGCGGCTCATGGCCCGGAACCCCGGAGATCCGGATGGATTCAGGCGGCAGCTTCTTGCGCTGCTTCAGAGCGGTGACATACGCACTCAGGTCTCGGGAATCCGGGTGCCGACACTCGTCCTCCACGGTCTCTCCGATAAGCTCCTTCCGCCCCGCGCGGGCAAAGAAACGGCGGACCTCATTTCCGGGGCCCGCCTTGAGATGATTCCGCGGCTCGGGCATGATCTGCCCCCCGCGCTTGGCGCCAGGTACGGGCGCCTGATGCTCGAGAATTTTTCCCGGGCACCGTCCAGGGAATGCTGATCAGGATCGCGCGGCGTCCTCTTCAGCCTTACGCTTCGCGGCGAGCTTCAGCTTATGCAGCTTCTTCTGGTCGCGCTCTTTCTTCAGACGGCTCAGATGATCAATAAAGACGATGCCGTCGAGATGATCGATTTCATGCTGAACACAGACCGCCAGAAGCCCTTCACAGTGACGCTCGAAGAAGTTGCCCTTCAGATCCTGGGCGCGCACGGTCACCTCTGACGGGCGGACCACTTTGTCCCAGATGCCGGGCAGCGACAGGCACCCTTCCTCGTACTCAACTTCTTCTTCAGACTTTGACGTGATAACCGGATTGACAAGCGTCAGCAGCTGGTCTTTCTCTTCGGAAACGTCAATCGTGATCAGGCGGATGGGATGTCCCACCTGCGGTGCGGCAAGCCCAACCCCCGGGGCGGCGTACATCGTTTCCGCCATGTCGGCCGCAAGCTGTGCGAGCTTGTCGTCAAACACCGTGACGGGATCGCACTTCACGGCCAGAACAGGATTCGGATAAATAACAATGGGGAGTTTGGCCAAGACAGGCCTCCTGATAAATAATGCTGGATGGTGTATGCCACATGGCATCGCACCTTTAAGATAAGTGGCAATTGTAACGTAACGGTATTTCATCATAAGCCGCCGCGCGGCTGAGAGAAATCCCGTGGGATACATTGCCTGGGAGCGTCATGACAGAGGAAGAGATTCACGCCTGGATCACCTTTTCCACGGTGCCCGAAATGGGGCTTGAGGATGCCGTTCGGCTGCTGGGGGACTTCGGGTCACCCGGGGCGGTTCTGGATTCCAGCCTGAGTGAGCTTCGGCATGCGGTGCCCGATGAGCTCGCCCGCCGTATCGCGTCGGGGCCGGAGGACGAACAGGCTGAGGTAATCGAGAAGACGGAGGGCTGGCTTCGCCGGGCATCCGGATCCTTCGTGACCTCCATCGCGGGTGAGGGTTTTCCCCCCGGACAACGCCGGTTTCGGTGCTCCCGTAGATTCCGGAAGCCGGAATTCCGACTATCTCTTTCACCCGGGCTCCGGTGTCCGCCCCCAGTTTTCCGCCCGCCGTATCGCGTCGGGGCCGGAGGACGAACAGGCTGAGGTAATCGAGAAGACGGAGGACTGGCTTCGCCGGGCATCCGGATCCTTCGTGACCTCCATCGCGGATGAGGATTTTCCCCGCGGGCTTTTTGAAACCGGATGCTCGCCTCTCGTGCTTTATGGACTCGGGGACCGGAAGCTGCTCAGAAGACGGCTGCTTGCCATTCTGGGGACGCGTCACCCGTCCGCCGAAGGTGAGAGGGACGCGTACGAGTTCGGAGCAGCGCTGGAGAAGGTGGGGCTCACGCTTCTCTCCTCGATGATGGAGGGGGTTGAGGCGGCAAGTCTCCGGGGAGCGCTCTCGGATCCGGCAGGCGCCGCCGTGGTGCTCTGCGCCTCGCCTCTGAACCGGGTGTACCCGGCGTCCCTTAAGCCCATCATGATGAAGACGGCGAAGCAGGGACTCCTTCTCAGTGCGACACCGATCGGCGAATTCCTGACCCCGGAGCGGCTCGAACTCCGGTACCGGTATCTCGCCGGAATGGCGGACGCTGTGCTGCTGATGGAAGCCTCGGCTCACTCCAAGGCGATTCCGGTCGCGAAGACCGCGGGATCCTACGGGAGGGACACTCTCGCGGTTCCCGGTAACATTCACCTGCCGCTTTCCAAGGGCCCCAACCGGCTGATCTGCAGCGGGGCGAGGCTTGTTGAAAGCGTACAGGACATCGCTGGCGAGATCCGTGGGCTGTCGGAGCGGATCCCGAGGCTCTCGGATGATCTCCGCTCCTAGCTGTGTCTGTAACTGTTATGCTGAAAAAAGCAAGGACCTTTTATTACTGAGCGCTTTATGGGCAAAAAACTAATCATCGCTGAAAAACCCTCCGTCGCGACCGACCTGCAGAAAGTGATCGGCGGCATGGAGCGGATCAAGACCGAAGCTGGAGATTATTTCGAGGGTGATCAGTACGTTGTGGCGAGTGCCGTAGGACATCTGCTGGAGCTTGCTGTTCCTGAGAAATACGATGTGAAGCGCGGCAAGTGGACGTTTGTCCATCTGCCCCTCATTCCGCCGGAGTTCGAGCTGAAGCCGATCACGAAGACGGCTTCCCGCCTGAAGCTCCTCGCGAAGCTGATCAAGCGTAAGGACATAACGGGTCTTATCAATGCATGCGATGCGGGACGCGAGGGTGAGCTGATCTTCCGCTACATCGTGCAGGCAACTCACGCGAAGCAGCCGATCCAGAGACTGTGGCTTCAGTCGATGACTCCGGGTTCGATCCGGGAAGCGTTCGCGCATCTGAGAAGCGATGAGGAAATGCAGCCGCTCGCCCAGGCGGCCAAGAGCCGATCTGAGGCTGACTGGCTGGTCGGCATCAACGGAACCCGCGCGCTCACCGCGTTCAATAATAAGAACGGCGGTTTCTTCCTTACGACGGTCGGCCGCGTGCAGACGCCGACGCTCGCCGTCGTGGTGAACCGCGAGGCTGAGATCCGGGCTTTCAAGCCGAAGAATTACTGGCAGGTTGAGGCGACATTCGGCTCCCGGTCCGGCAGCTACACCGGTGTCTGGTTTGATCCTCAGGCAAAGAAGGATGAGACCGGCGAGAAGAAGTCTGACCGCATCTGGGATAAGGCTGAGGCTGAGGCCGTCAAGGCCCGCTGCGAAGGAAAAGAGGGCACGGTGACCGAAGTGTCGAAGCGCGTGAAGCACGCCGCGCCGCCGCTTTTTGATCTCACCACGCTGCAGCGTGAAGCGAATAACCGCTTCGGTTTTACCGCGAAGACCACGCTTGCCATCGCGCAGTCCCTTTACGAAAAGCATAAGGTCCTCTCTTACCCGAGAACCGACGCGAAATGCCTTCCGACCGATTACGTCGATGACGCCAAAAAGACGCTTGACCTGCTCAGCCAGCTGCCGCAGTTCAGCGGCATCGCGCGTAAGCCGCTCGAGAACAGCTGGGTGAAGCCGAACCCCCGTATTTTCAATACCGAGAAGATCAGCGACCACTTCGCGCTGGTGCCGCTGCCGGATCACCTTCCGAGCAAGCTTTCGGACGTCGAGGCGAAGGTCTATGACCTGATCGCGAAGCGCTTTATGGCGGTGTTCTATCCGTCCGCCGAAGTGGATGAAACGACCCGCGTGACGACGGTGGGTGAGGATCAGTTCCGGACCCGCGGCAAGGTGCTGGTGAAGGCCGGCTGGCGCGAGGTTTACGGCGGCCAGGGCGACACGGCCAACACGCTGCCGCCCGTCACTCCGAATGAAACGGTGAAGACCGGCGAAATCGATATCCTCGACAAGGTGACGCAGCCCCCTGCGCGTTACACGGAAGCCACGCTGCTCTCCGCCATGGAAGGCGCGGGCAAGATGGTTGAGGATGATGCGCTTCGCTCTGCCATGCAGGATAAAGGTATCGGCACGCCGGCTACCCGCGCGGCGATCATTGAAGGCCTGATTCTGCAGAAGTACCTGATCCGCGAAGGACGCGAACTGCGCCCGACCGCGAAGGGTATTGAGCTGCTCGCGCTTCTGAAGGGACTCAAGATTGAGGAACTGTCGGAACCGGAACTGACGGGTGAATGGGAAAGCCGTCTTGCTCAGATCGAGAAGGGCTCGCTCTCCCGTGAGGAATTCATGGCCGGGATCCGCGACATGACGGAAAAGATCGTGGCTGCGGCGAAGCAGTACGAAGGCGAATCCGTGCCGCTCAGCAATCCGATTCATCTGAAGCACCGCTGCCCGAAGTGCGGCGGTGAGGTGGTGGAAAACTTCCGCCGCTATGCCTGCACGAATCCGTCCTGCGACTTCAGTATCACCAAGCATCCGGGCGGCCGCACCTTTGAGCCCGAGGAGGTGGAGGAGCTGCTTGAGAAGAAGCAGATCGGCCCCCTGCAGGGTTTCGTGAGCAAAATGGGCCGGCCGTTCTCTGCCGTGCTGAAGCTCACGGCGGCCCCTGACTACAAGCTGGAATTCGTGTTTGACAATCCGACCCAGAGCGACGAAAACACCGCTCCGGTGGATTTCTCGTCGCTTACCCCGATCGGCAAGTGCCCGGTCTGCGGCGGTCGTGTGTTTGAGCTCCCGATGGCCTACGCCTGTGAGAACACCCAGAATACGGAAAAGAAGTGCACGTTCCGTACCGGGAAGGTGATCCTTCAGCAGACGGTGGCGCCCGAGCAGATCAAGAAGCTGCTCGAGACCGGGAAGACGGATCTCCTGACGGGCTTTGTCTCGAATAAGACGCACCGGAAATTCTCTGCTTACCTCGCGCTGCAGAAGGGCGGCAAGGTCGGCTTTGAGTTCGAGGAGCGAGAGCCGAAGGCTGCCGGCGCGAAGAGCCGCATGCGGACCGTGAGAAAGACAGCTTCGGCAGCGGAAACAAAAGCCGCTCCCGTGAAGCGCCGTACCCGTACGGTAAAGAAAACCTCTGAATCCTGAGCGTTTTTTTGACCGGCGGCAGGGGACCTCAGCAGTTTTCCGTGCAATGCCACCTTTTTCTTCTGGTAGAGTTGTTCAAGGCTGTAATAAAAATGACCGGGTGGCTCCGGCTGCCCGTTTGACAGGCTTTAGCCAGAAAAGCAAAGGGGAGAAGCATGAACAGGAAACAGAAGTTGATCGCCGCGGCGGCCCTCGCCGCGGTTGCAGCAACCTGGGCCATTCCCGCTCAGGCAGGCCGGACGCTGAACGCCGTGAAGAGCCGCGGCATGGTGGTCTGCGGCGTGAATACCGCCGCGCCAGGATTCTCGGGAGCTGACAGCCGAGGGCACTGGAAGGGGCTCGACGTTGATATCTGCCGGGCGGTCGCTGCGGCCGTTCTGAAGGACGCAAATAAGGTGAAATTCGTGCCGCTCTCCTCTGAGCAGCGCTTCACCGCCCTGCAGTCCGGGCAGATTGATATCCTCGCCCGCAATACAACCTGGTCAATGTCCCGCGATGCCTCACAGGGCTCTGTTTTCGTCGCGATGGACTATCTCGACGGCCAGGGCTTCATGGTGCCGAAGAGGTACAAGATCCATTCCGCGAAGCAGCTGAACGGTGCCACGATCTGCGTTCAGACTGGCACCTCAAGCGAGAAGAACCTCGCTGACTTTGCCCGCGCCAATAACATCAAGTACAAGCCCGTTGTCTTCAGCACCACAGAGGCAACCCAGGGCGCGTTCATTTCCGGCCGCTGCCAGGCCTATACCACGGACCGCTCGGACCTCGCCGGCGCCAGACTGCGCGCGAAGAACCCGAACGACTATGTGATTCTCCCTGAAACTATCTCGAAGGAGCCTCTCGGCATGGCAATCCGCCGCGGTGACGACGACTGGTTCCAGATCGTCCGCTGGTCCTTCTACACGATGGTGGAAGCCGAGGAGCTCGGTATCACGCAGAAGAACGCGGATTCCCTCCGCTCCAGCAAGAATCCGAATGTCCGCCGCCTTCTTGGGCTTGAAGAGGATCTCGGCCGCATGATCGGTCTGGATAAGCAGTGGTCTTATCGGATCATCAAGCAGGTCGGCAACTACGGCGAATCCTTTGAAGCGAATCTCGGGCCGAAGACTCCGCTCGGTCTCAGCCGCGGTCTCAACCGGCTCTGGACGAAGGGCGGCATCCTGATCTCGCCTCCGATCCGCTGATGCATCTTTTTTAAGCAAGGACTCCTGCCGACCGCCGCTCGGGGTAAGCCAGCGCCGCGGCCGGCTTCGCGTCTGAATTTTTTGGGGTGTCTATGTTTTTCAGACCGAAACAGGCTCAGCCTCAGGGTGATGCCGCCTGGCTCGCGCGGGAGCGCAGCAGGCGATTCCGGGAGCTGATGATTCAGCTGCTCGTTGCCGTGCTGTTCTTTGGATTTCTGTGGATTCTCTCCCGGAATGTCGCGGAGAATCTCGCGTCACGGAACATTCTGCATGGATTCGCCTTTCTGATGAATGCTGCCGGTTTTGAGATCGGCGAATCGATGATTCCTTTTCAGTCCTCGGACACGCTGCTGCGGGCATTTGGGATCGGCATTCTGAATACGCTGAAGGTTTCGGTCCTCGCTATTTTTTCCTCGCTTCTGCTCGGGATTGTCATCGCGTTCATGAAGCTGTCGCGACAGCCCGTGCTGCACGCGCTTGGCTGGGCCCATATCGAGTTTTACCGGAATATTCCGCTCATCATCGGGCTCCTCGCGATCTATCTCACCATCACGGAAATGCTCCCGGATATGGAGACCGTGATGAATTCGAGCGCGCTTGTCATGCTCGATAAGGCAGGGCTGCAGTTCCCGGTGCCGCTGCATAACGGAATGGCGCTTCTTGCCGCAGCTGCCGCGGGGCTGATTGCCGGAGAGGCTGCGCGCCGGGTGACGCTCCGGAAATCCACTTTCCTCGTCGCCTGGGGAATCGCGTTCGGCGTTTTCTGCGTGACAGCGATTGCGGTGTGGCTGCTCTCAGGCGCTGTTCTCGGCTGGTCCCGCCCGCATCTCGACGGCTTTGTGGTGGAAGGGGGCGGCGCTCTGTCGCCTGAATTCCTCGCGCTCTGGCTGGGACTCACGCTTTTCTCCTCGGCTCCGATCGCCGAGGTGATCCGGGCCGGCATCCTTTCGGTCGGTGAGGGGCAGTGGCTCGCGGGCGAGGCGCTCGGGCTCTCTCCCGTGCAGACCGCGAGCTACGTGGTCTTTCCTCAGGCGATGAAGCTCTCGGTTCCGCCGCTTGCGAGCCAGTTCATGAATCTCACGAAGAATTCGTCTCTCGCCGTAGTGGTCGGCTACCCGGATGTTGTCTGCATCGGGAATACCTCGATCAACACGACAGGTCAGGCGCTTGAGATGATCTGCCTCATCATGCTCGTGTACCTCGTGCTGAATCTCGTCACGTCCGTGATCATGAATCTCATCAATGCCCGGTTCTCCCGGGGGGAGGAGGAGAAATGAAACGTTTTTCCCTGAACCCTGAAGCCCTCCGGACACCGGCAGGAGCTGCCTCGGCAGCGTTTACGCTTGCCGCTCTGATCGCGCTCCTCTGGGGCGTCTGGCGCTTTATCGACTGGGGTGTCATCAATGCGGTTTTTCAGCCTGATTATGAGGCGTGCCACGCGTCTGACGGTGCCTGCTGGGGATTTGTCGCTGAAAAGTGGCGGATGATTATTTTCGGCCGCTTCCCATACGAGGAGCAGTGGCGGCCCGCGGTCGGCACGGCGGTGATCGTGCTGATGCTGGTGCTTACGGCAGTGCCGAAATTCTGGTCGAGGCGCGGAGTCCGTGTACTGGGCGCGGCCTGGGTAGCCGCCTTCGCCGTGTTCTTCTCGCTGATGTATGGCGGTGTGTTCGGGCTTTCTCCGGTTGATCCGGACTCCTGGGGCGGACTTCCTCTCACTGTGATCCTCACGCTGATCGGCATGACGCTCTCCAGCCCGCTTGGCATACTGCTCGCGATCGGACGCCGCTCAAAGCTGCCCCTGGTCAGAACGCTCTCCACCGCCTATATCGAACTCGTCCGCGGCGTGCCGCTGATCACGGTGCTCTTCGTGGCGGCCTTCATTTTCCCGATCCTTCTTCCGATGGGATTTGAGACTTCCACGTTCTGGCGCGTGGCGACCGCGATCGTGCTGTTCCAGGCGGCCTATATGGCAGAAACCGTCCGCGGAGGCCTGCAGGCGGTTCCGGCCGCGCAGATGTCGGCTGCCGAGTCTCTCGGCCTCAGCCGCTTCCAGTGCTACGTCCACGTGCTCCTGCCGCAGGCGCTTGTCGCGATCATTCCGGCTTTTGTGAACAGTCTTCTTTCCACCTTCATGGATACATCGCTTGTCACGGTTGTCTCCATGTACGATCTCCTCGGCAGTCTGAGGCTTGCGCTTGGGGATCCGGAGTGGAGGGAGTTCTTCGGTGTCGGCTATCTCTTTGTGGGCGCCATCTACTTTGCGTCTTCCCTTATGATGTCCGCGTACAGCCAGTGGCTGGAAAAACGCATGAAGACCGGACGGGAAAATTCCGGCGCCGGTCTCTGAGAGAGAAAAGAAGTGATCATTTTTGAGCATGTGCTGCAGCTGGAAGGTTTGAATCGGGAAAGTGTCTGGAGGGAGCTCGAGTGGCTTCTCCGGAATCCGAAGCTTGTGCTCGCGGGCTGTGATGAGTCGAGTGTTCAGGACACCGAGACGAGTGACGGCGGACGGTGGCTGAAACGCACGAAGCGCTTTGGCGACCTGGTGATTGAGGATCAGGTTGCCCTGATTCCGGACAGCCGGGCGGAAATTCATGTCGCCGCGGGTCCCACCTGGCCCCGCAGCTGGCAGATCATCCGGCTCGAGGAAGCGGAGGGGAAAGTGCTCCTCACCTTCAGCTACGAGCAGGAGAATCCCCAGCCTTCCGAAAATCCCGTATTCGATAAGCTCCGCAACGAAGCCTATCGGAACAAGGATCAGGCGCTCGTTGACCTGATCCGCCAGCGGGCGGCTCAGCACTGAGGCAGCGCGCCGGCAGAGAAACCGGCGCGTTTCTTCTTCCATCCCTATTGAATTCTTTTGGGGAGCGGCAGTTCCGGCTGCCGCTCCGGACACGGCTATGAATCTTTTACTGGACAAAATTTCCCGGGCGATTGCCGCCGACATTCACTGCACTCCGGCCCAGGCGGCGGCAGCCGCGAATCTCCTTGAAGAAGGCGCCACGGTGCCCTTTATTGCCCGTTACCGGAAGGAAGTGACCGGAGGGCTCGATGACACGCAGCTGCGCGCGCTCGAGGAAAAGCTGATCTATCTGAAGGATCTTGAAGACCGTCGCGCCTCCATCCTGGAGTCCATTGAGAAACAGGGGAAACTGACTGACGCTCTCAGAGCCGAGATTGAAGCGGCTGACAGCAAGCAGCGGCTCGAGGATCTTTACCTCCCCTATAAGCCGAAGCGCCGCACCCGGGCCGAAAAGGCCCGTGAGGCAGGGCTTGAGCCGCTTGCGGATCAGCTGCTCGGCAATCCGTCGCTGGATCCCGAGGAGACCGCCAAGGCGTTCCTTTCCGAAGCCTATCCGGATCCGGCCTCGGCGCTTGACGGTGCCCGCGATATCGCGGCGGAGCGTTTCGCGACAGACGCTGAGCTGATCGGAAAACTCCGCGACTTCCTCTGGAAGACGGGCGTTCTGCAGTCTGAGGTGATTGAGGGACAGGAAGAAGCGGGGAGCAAGTATCAGGACTACTTCCACTTCAGCGAACCGCTGATCGGAATTCCGTCACACCGGGTGCTCGCCATTTTCCGGGCCCGCACGGACGAAGTGCTGTCAGTCAAAGTAGCGCTTCCTGAGGAACTCGAAACCCAGACGCCGCACCCCTGCATCGAAATGGTGGCGGAGCATGAAGGTCTGCGGCTTTCCGGCGCTCCGGCGAGCAGCTGGTACGCCCGGGTCTGCCGCTGGACCTGGCGTGTCAAATGCCTGACGTCACTTGAAACCGAGATCTTCCAGAAGCTCCGTGAGGACGCCGAGCGGAGCGCCATCACGGTGTTTGGCTCCAATCTGAAGGACCTGCTGCTCGCAGCCCCCGCGGGCCACAAGGGCGTGATCGGCCTTGATCCGGGCATCCGTACGGGCGTCAAGGTTGCCGTGATTTCTGAAACCGGTTCTGTTCAAGCGACCGCGGTCATCTATCCGCACCCGCCGAGAAATGATTGGGATGGATCCATTGAATCGCTCGCGACGCTCGCCCGCCGGTTCCACCCGTCGCTGGTCAGTATCGGAAACGGAACAGCGTCCCGCGAAACGGTGAAACTCGTGGATGACCTGATTCACCGTCATCCGGAACTTGGGCTCACGAAGGCAGTGGTGAGTGAGGCAGGCGCGAGCGTCTACTCCGCGAGTGAACTCGCGGCGAAGGAATTCCCGGATATGGATGTGAGCTACCGCGGCGCGGTGTCGATCGCCCGGCGGCTGCAGGATCCGCTTGCGGAGCTCGTGAAGATCGACCCCAAGGCGATCGGTGTCGGTCAGTATCAGCATGACGTGGATCAGGGGGATCTCGCCCGGAAGCTGGACGCCGTGGTGGAGGACTGCGTGAATTCAGTCGGCGTGAATCTGAACACCGCGAGCCCCATGCTGCTTCGCCGTGTGGCGGGACTGACGTCAAGCCTCGCGGAAGCCGTGGTCCGGTGGCGTGAGGCGCATGGGGCTTTTGCCTCCAGAGCCCAGCTTCTCAGTGTTCCGCGCCTCGGTCAGAAGACATTTGAGCAGGCGGCGGGTTTCCTCCGGATTCAGAATGGCGAGAACCCGCTGGATGCCTCCGCGGTTCATCCGGAGGCCTATTCGGTCGCCAACGCGATCGCGGAAAAAACCGGTCTTCCGATTGAAAAGCTGATCGGAAATGAGTCGGTGCTGAAACGTCTCCGCCCCGCGGACTTTGTCACGGACCAGTTCGGACTCCCGACCGTGAAGGACATCCTTTCGGAGCTTGAGAAACCGGGCCGCGACCCCCGTCCGGAATTCGTGATGGCGCACTTCCTCGAAGGGGTGACGGAGATTTCGGACCTGAAACCCGGCATGAAGCTCGAGGGCGTGGTGAGCAACGTCACGGCGTTTGGCGCCTTCGTGGATATCGGCGTGCATCAAGATGGTCTCGTCCATATTTCCGAGCTGGCAGACCACTATGTGAAGGATCCCTCCGCTGAAGTCCGGGTGGGGCAGATCGTGCAAGTCCGGGTGCTCGATGTGGATGAGAAGCGGAAGCGCATCGCGCTCTCCATGCGGCGTGAAGGGGCGCCGAGAAGCGAACCCCGCGCGGGCCGCCAGGGCGCGCCCCGGATGAAGTCGGAAAGAACGGGCGGCGGATTCTCGGGTGCCATGGCGGCAGCCTTCCAGAACGCCTCCGGAAGTCAGCGCCGGAAGTAATCCGGATCGGATTCAGCTCAAGAAAAAAACAAGGCCGATGAAGATTTTTCTTCATCGGCCTTGCTGTATCAGGAATGCCGGGCAGACTCTTTCAGATTAAGAGTTCTTTTTCTGACCCATTCTTTCACCGGGGGTCATCAGAGCATTCAGTATGATGGCGCCGAAAGTCGCGGTGCCGATGCCGCCGATCGTGAAGCCGCCGATCGAGAGCGAGAAGTCGCCCGCGCCGAGAATCAGCGTCACAGCGGCGACAATCAGATTGCGGTTCTGGCTGAAGTCGACGTGGTTCTCAACCCAGATACGGGCGCCGGACACAGCGATGAGGCCGAACACGACGATCGACATACCGGCAAGAATCGGCTGCGGAATCGTCTGAATCAGGGCGCCGAACTTCGGCGAGAAGCCGAGCAGGATCGCGAGAGCGGCAGCCACCGGGAAGAGCAGCGTCGAGTAGACGCGGGTAGCGGCCATCACGCCGATATTCTCACCGTACGTCGTGACGCCGGTGCCGCCCATGGAGGAGGAGACGATCGTCGCGAGACCGTCACCCATGAAGGCGCGGCCCATATAGGGGTCAAGGTTGCGGCCCGTCATGGCGGTCACAGCCTTCACGTGGCCAAGATTTTCCGCGATCAGAATGATCACGACCGGCACGATGAGCAGAATCGCGTCCGCGCGGAATTCCGGGTGATGGAAGTGCGGCAGACCGAACCAGGCGGCGTTGCTGATCAGCGAGAAGTCGATCGGCTGGCCGAGACCGAGGCCGTTCGTGAGGATCGCGTAGATCACGTAGGCAATGAGAAGGCCGACGAGAATCAGAAGCTTCTGGATGAAGCCGCGGGTGTAGACCGCGACACCGCCCACACAGAGCACGGAGAGAATCGTGATCCAGGCGTTGAAGGAAGAAGAGCCGACGCTCTTGCAGGCGGTCGGGGCGAGGCTAAGACCGATCACGGCGACCACCGCGCCTGTCACAACCGGAGGCATCAGCTTTTCAATCCAGGCGACACCGGTCAGCGTGACGATGACACCGACAAGGAAGTACACGATGCCGCAGGCCATAATGCCGCCGAGCGCGACCTCAATATTGGGGTTGAGGCCGGAACCGGCCGCATAGCCCGTGGCCGCGATCACGACGCCGATGAAGGCGAAGGAGGAACCGAGGTAGCTCGGAACGCGGCCGCCCACCATCAGGAAGAAGATGAGGGTGCCGATACCGCTCATCAGCACGGCAACGTTGGGGTCAAAGCCCATCAGAATCGGGGCCAGAATGGTGGAGCCGAACATGGCGACGACGTGCTGAATGCCGAGCGCAATCGTCTGGTTCGCCGGCAGGGTTTCATCAGGCGCGATGACGCCGGATGTTTTTACCTGCCATTTTGGAAAATAACTCATGGAAGGGGGCCTTTATCAAGTGGCGAAAAAAGAGTCTGAGGCATTTTAATCATCTTGACGGGTGGTTCATATCAGCAAATCACAGTAAGGCTTGATAAAATTACGCACTTCGAATCAATAGAACGTTCAACAGCTTCCTCTCAAGCGGAGGAAAGAATCCAAACAAAATGACTTCTCCCAATCCCGCATTGGTGAACGACGTTGCACGCCGGCGCACCTTTGCAATCATTTCGCATCCGGACGCGGGCAAAACCACGTTGACGGAAAAACTGCTGCTTTTCGGCGGCGCAATCCAGCTCGCCGGAGCTGTTAAGGGCCGCAAGGCCGCCCGGCACGCGACTTCTGACTGGATGGAGGTGGAGAAGCAGCGCGGTATTTCGGTCACGAGCTCGGTGATGCAGTTCA
Source organism: Dakarella massiliensis (assembly GCF_001182045.1). GTDB lineage: Bacteria > Pseudomonadota > Gammaproteobacteria > Burkholderiales > Burkholderiaceae_F > Mesosutterella > Mesosutterella massiliensis. Next base: position 187,927 of record NZ_CVTY01000005.1, read on the forward strand.
CCTATAAGGACCGCATCATCAACCTGCTTGATACCCCTGGCCATCAGGACTTCTCGGAAGATACCTATCGAGTGCTGACGGCAGTGGATGCCGCCGTGATGGTGATCGATGCCGCGAAGGGCGTGGAAGCCCAGACGATCAAGCTGCTCGAGATCTGCCGCCTCCGCAACACCCCGATCATCACCTTCATCAACAAGATGGACCGCGAAGTGCGCGATCCGCTCGATGTGCTCGGTGAAATCGAGGACGTGCTGCAGCTGCACTGCGTGCCGATTACCTGGCCGATCGGCATGGGCAAAACCTTCCGCGGTGTTTTCTCGCTGAAGAACAATGAGCTCGTGCGGTTCCGTCCGGGTGAAGAGCATCTGAGCCACGATACGGAAACGATCAAGGGTCTGAACAATCCCGAACTCGATCAGCTGTTCCCGATGGAAATGGGCTCGGTGCGCGAGGCGATTGAACTCGTGCAGGGCGCGGGAGAGCCTTTCTCGCTCGAGAAGTTCCTTGCCGGCGAGCAGAGCCCCGTGTTCTTCGGTTCCGGTATCAACAACTTCGGTGTTGAGGATGTGCTTGAGGCCCTCGTTGACTGGGCTCCGCAGCCTCAGCCGCGCGACGCCGGCGTCCGTATTGTGCAGCCCACCGAAGCGCCGTTCACCGGTTTCGTCTTCAAGATCCAGGCGAACATGGATCCGCACCACCGCGACCGTATTGCGTTCCTTCGCGTGTGCTCCGGCTGCTATACGCCGGGCATGAAGGTGTTCCACGTCCGCGAGGGGAAGGAGATGAAGATCCCGAACGCCCTGACCTTCATGGCGCAGGAAAGAAAGCGTATGGAAGAGGCTGTGGCGGGCGACATCATCGGTATCTATAACCACGGGCAGCTTCACATCGGTGACACGCTGACCGAGGGTGAGAAGCTTGGCTTTGTCGGCATCCCGTTCTTCGCTCCGGAACTCTTCCGCTCTGTGCGCTGCAAGAATCCGTTCAAGGAGAAGCAGCTCCGTCAGGGTCTGCAGGAGCTTGGCGAAGAAGGCGCAATTCAGGTGTTCACGGACGATCTGGGTCATATCTACCTCGGCGCCGTGGGTATTCTGCAGTTCGAAATCGTGGCCCAGCGTCTCGCGACCGAGTATCGGGTGGACGCGATCTACGAGTCGACTGAAGTATCGACCGCACGCTGGCTCGTGTTCCCGGATGACAAGGGCAAGACCCGTGAGGAGTTTGAGGCAGAGCAGGCAAGCCGTCTCGCGACCGACGCGGATGGCAATCTGGTCTATCTGGCAACCTCGGTCTATAACCTTCAGACGACCCAGAAGCACTGGGAGAATGTTCAGTTCCTCACGACCCGCGAAATGGGTCAGAAGTTCAACTGACCGTTTCCCCGTCTGATCCGGCAAAGAATAAAGCCGCTGCATTTCTGCAGCGGCTTTGTTCGTTCTGAGGCATGAATCCCCGGAAGCCTTACATATCGCAGGCCTTCAGCGGAGCGCGCAGCTGGGCGCGGACGTTATCCATGCCGGAGTAGAAGGCCTTCATCATGACGAGACCGAGGAACTTGCCGACGGTAGTCACGGTGAGCTTATCGGGATCGGTTGGGTCCTGGCGGATAGCGCCGGCAAGACGGAGGCCGAGCATTTCCTTCAGAAGGGCCGTGTCGAGGTTGACTCCCTGGACCTCGCGGAAGTACTTGCGGCTGAGACGGCCGGCGAAGATGGAGAGCATCAGGCGGTACTGCAGAATCTGATGCTTCGTGAAGACGCGGTGGCGCTCCGTACCCATCTGGCCGGACTGAATGCGCTGGCCATAGCGGGCGAGGCTGAACGTGTTCACGTAGAGCGAGTCGCCGAGGAAGGAGAAAGCGCCCGAACCAATGCCGAGGTATTCGTCATGGTCGATCACGTATTCATCGATGCCTTCGTTGTCACCCGTGCGGCCGAAGGTCCACGAGGTGAGCTGGCGGTAGTGCTGGCCGAGCGTGCCGAGAATCGTGTTGTACTGCTCGGAGAGTTCCTGACCCTCAGCGGCGATCATGCCCTTCACGCTCTTACGGGTTTCGCTCGTCACCATCAGCGGGTACGTGGTGACCTGCTTCGGATTGAGCTGACGGATGAGTTCCATGTCGCGCGCGATCATGTCGAGCGACTGGCCGCGGAAACCGAACATCATATCGACGTTGCAGGTCGGGAAGAGATCCTGGCAGGCCGCGATGCGGTCATAGACCTCAGCGCCGGTGCCGAACTTCGTACGGTCGGTGAGCTTCAGAATGCTGTCATCAAAGCTCTGCACGCCGATCGACATGCGGTCCACCAGTCCCTGCAGGTTCTTGAACAGAGGGGAGGCGATTTCCTTCGGATCGGTTTCGCAGGAGATTTCGCGGATATGCGGGAAGAGCTTCCGGGCGAGTTCGAGCGTCTGGATCAGTTCATCCTGCAGAATTGTGGTGGTGCCGCCGCCCACGTAGACCGACTGGAAGTCGTAACCGAGATCCTTCGCCATCTGCATCTCAGCGCGCAGATTCTTGAAGTATTCGCGCGCCTTGTATTCCTTGAAGAGGAAGCGATGGAAGGTGCAGTAGGTGCACAGCGTATGGCAGAACGGCACATGCATGTAGAGCAGGTACTGATGTCCTTCCTGCGGGGGAGGCGGCGACTTGAGGATCACCGGATCCACTGTGAGACCGCGGTCAATGTAGTACTGCATGATCTTGTCGGTCATGCGGACCTGCCAGTTAGGCATCAGGTGATGGGCCTGCTGTGCGGAAGGATTAAGCGTTGTATCGATTGCCATGGATTTCTGTAAGTCAGTCAGTGAAGCAGCCTTCCTTCTCCGGGGGGAGAGGAAGGCCTTTTTAAGGATTATGGATTTTAACGGAGTGAGGGACCGGGAACTAGGCTTTGTACATCTGCTGGATCTCGTCGGCGAATTTGTTACGGAGCGGACCGCGCTTCAGCTTGAGCGTCGGTGTGAGGAGTCCGTTTTCGATCGTCCAGGGTTCGGTGACGAGCGTCACGGCACGGGGCAGCGCGTAGCGCGGGAAGTCTTTTGTGGCTTCCTTCGCGCGCTTGATCACAGCCTGACGGGCAGCCGGAGCGCTGAGACTCTCAGGCGACTCAGGGTCAAGTGAGAGGGAGGCTGCGAGCTTCTTCCACTCCGTAGGATTCAGCACCGTGATGAAGGAGATGTAGGGCTTATTCTCGCCAAGCACAAAGGTCTGGGCGAAAAGCGGATCCGTTTCGAGAGCGGATTCAATATCCGAGGGCGGAACTTTTTCGCCGGTCGACGTGACGATAATTTCCTTGATGCGGCCCCGGATCGAGAGATGGCCGTCTTCGGAAAGCGAACCGACGTCACCCGTATGCAGCCAGCCGTCCTCGGTGAAGGCTTCAGCCGTCGCCTTGGGGCGTTTCCAGTAGCCCTTCATGACGCTCGGTCCGCGGACCTGGATCTCGTTATCCTCGCCGAGCCGCACTTCAACGTGCGTGAACGGGAGGCCGACAGTCTGAGGCTGGTTGTCATCGAGACGGTTGCCGGCGATGACAGGCGACGTCTCAGTCATGCCGTAGCCCTGGATCACCGGCATCCCAAGACCGCAGAAAACCTTCGCGACTTTCGGGTTGATGGCAGCGCCGCCTGAAATGGCCGCGCGGAGCCTGCCGCCGAACTGATCCATCAGAGTCTGGGAGACCTTCTTTTCGAAGAGGGGGCCGGCGATCATGTTGCCGAACGAGCGGTTCGATTTGTCGACCGGAAGCTTGTTCCTCTTGCAGAAGCGGCGCCATCCGGCGTCGACCGCCCAGGAGAAGATCTTCTTCGCGGCACCGCCCTTCTTTTCGAGCGCGTCGTTCAGCTTCGCGTAGACACGCTCATAAATCCGGGGGACCGAAATGATGACGGTCGGGCGCACGGTTTTGAAGTCTTCGGCGAGGAGCATGATCGAGCGGTTGTAAACCACGGTGCAGCCCATGCCGAGGGCGAGGTAGTAGCCTAGTGTCCGTTCGAACGTGTGGGAGAGCGGCAGGAACGATAGGAAAATATCGCCGCCGATCGGCGTGAGGCAGTCTGGTGTGTCGCAGACGTTTGTGAGGAAGTTCCGGTGCGTAAGCATCACGCCCTTTGGCTTCCCCGTGGTGCCGGACGTATAGACGATGGCGCCGAGATCATCCGGTTCGGGCTTTTCCGTGAGGTCAGCCTCCGTGAGAGGCTCCCCCAACTTCAGCCAGTCGGAAAGCGTGTGAAGCTCAATTTCGCCTTCAGGCGCAGGCACCGAGGTTTCCTCGGTGAGGACGACGTGGCGCAGATCCGGAAGGATGACGCCGGTGTCCGCGATCGCCTGCCAGCGCGAAAGCTTGTTGGTCACAAGGACGCTTGCCTGAGAGTCAATCAGGATGAAAGCTGAGGCGCCTGCTGTATCGATCGCGTGCATCGGAACCGGCACCAGCGCGTTCGCGAGAGCGCCCTGGTCCGCGCAGACGGCATCGATTCCGTTTGGAAGCAGGATGCCTACGCGGGAGCCGCGTTCCAGCTTCAGGGCCGCATAGGCTTTGTGCCACTCGAGAATTCTTGCCTGCAGTTCGCCGAACGTCGTGCTGACCCATTCGCCTTTGGAGCGGTCATACTGACGGAGCGCTTCATCATCCGGGGCAGTCTTCGCCCGGTTGGCAATCAGGTCAGGAAGGGTTTTTGCCTTGCGCAGCAGGGCGATGCGATCAGCAGTGGTTTCGCTCACTTTCTTTTGCCTTTTACTCTGTAGCGTTCTGATATTGAGTTCTGAACCCGCATTCCGCGGTCACAATTAGTTTAGACCACAGAACAGCTCTCATTAATGCTTATTTTCGGCGATTTCACGCTTACTCTCGAGTTCCTGCCACCGTTCGTAGCGTTCTTCGAGAATCTGCGGGATCGCTTCAAGCCGGTCGCGGTCGGCTTTGATTTCAGCTCCGGGAAGCTCGTGGTAAGAGGGACCTGCCATTTTTTCGAGCAGCTCCTGCTGCTCGGTCTCAAGCGCGTCGATTTCCTTCGGCAGCGACTCGAGCTCACGCTCTTCCTTATAGGAGAGCTTTACGCTCTTCGCGCGGGCAGGCTTCGGCTGAGCAGGCTTTTCAGCCTTCGGCACCGCGGCCGGAGCGGCCTGCGGACGACGGTACTTCACCCAGTCAGAATATCCGCCGACATACTCATGCCACTCACCGTTTCCTTCTGCCGCGAGCACCTGCGTCACGGTGTTATCGAGGAAGCGGCGGTCATGCGACACAAGGATCAGAGTGCCGGAATAATCTTCCAGAACCTGCTCGAGGAGTTCAAGCGAGTCGATATCGAGGTCGTTCGTCGGTTCGTCAAGCACGAGGAGGTTGGCGGGCAGTGCGAAGAGCCGCGCAAGCAGCAGCCGGTTTCGTTCGCCGCCTGAAAGCGCTTCGACCGGAGAGTCAGCCCTCTGGGGCGAGAAGAGGAAATCATTCAGATAGCTCTTGATATGCTTCTTCACGCCTCCGATTTCCACCCACTCGCTGCCCGGGGCGATGGTATCCGCTACGGTCTTTTTGAGGTCAAGCTGGGCGCGGAGCTGATCGAAATACGCGATATGGAGATTCGTGCCGAGGCGGACCGAGCCCTCATCAGGCTGGAGTTCTCCGAGGAGCACCTTGATGAGTGTGCTCTTTCCCGCCCCGTTCGGTCCGATCAGGCCGAGGCGGTCACCGCGCATCAGCGTGAAGTTCAGGTTCCGGATCACGGTCTTTTCGCCGAAAGATTTTGAGACATTCTTCAGTTCGGCAACGAGCTTTCCGCTCTTTTCTCCCGCGTCGATTGACATGTTCACCTGCCCCATGCGGTCTCGGCGCGCCTCACGCTCCCGGCGCAGCCGTTCCAGACGGCGCACGCGGCCCTCGTTTCTTGTACGGCGGGCCTCGATGCCCTTACGGATCCAGACCTCTTCTTGGGCCCAGAATTTGTCGAACTTGCGGCGCGCGGTTTCTTCGATCGCGAGTTCGTAATTCTTGTGGTGCTCGTAGTCGGCGAAGTTGCCTGGGTAGGATCGGAGAATGCCGCGGTCGAGCTCCACGATTCGGGTGGAAACCGCGTCGAGGAACTCTCGGTCGTGCGTGATCACTACGAGCGCCCGGGTGTTCTTGAACGTTTCCCGGATCAGATCTTCGAGGAGCGCGATCGTGGTGATGTCGAGGTGGTTCGTCGGCTCATCAAGCAGCAGCAGGTCCGGTTCCTGAGCGAGCACGAGCGCGATGGCGGCCTTCTTCCGTTCACCGCCGGAAGCGGTTTCGGGATCCGCGTCCGCGCGGACATTCAGCCGCTGCAGATAGGCGTCGAGCTTCGCGATTTGTTTCCAGTAGAGTTTGTCGTCCGATGGATCAAAGCCGGACTGCGCGATCAGGCTCTCACGGATCGTGGGAGCCGGCGGGAAGACCGGTTCCTGCTCAAGAAGCACAACCCGCAGACCGTCCTTCACCTGAATCTCTCCGTCATCCAGCGCGGACTTACGGGCGAGAACCTGAAGCATGGAGCTCTTGCCTGTGCCGTTGCGACCGATGAGACCGATACGCTCACCCTCCTGAACCGAAAAATCCGTGTTGTCGAGAAGCGGGTAGTCACCGAAAGCGAGGCTCGCGTTTTTTAACGTAATAAGCGTATTGGCCATAGAAGTAGAGAGAGGTGTCCGGAGGAAAAACAGGTTTTCAATTGTAGGTGCAAATGCCCGTGCAATTTTCGTTCACCTCAGGTTAAAGTGTTAGGCTTCATTCACTAACGGACGGACACAGAAGGAATCGCGATGCAGGAAGCCTTGGAGCAGTGGAAGCAGATGGCATGGGCCCGGGAGTCGGGGATCGGCGAGCAGGAGTTCCCCGCGGGAGCTCTCTACATCGTGGGTCTGCCGATCGGGAACGCGGCCGATATCACGATCCGCGCCCTCTGGACTCTCGCGATCGCGGACTGCGTGGCGGCAGAGGATACCCGTCAGACGCAGAAGATTCTGTCCCGCTACGGCATCACGACGCACGAAATCTCGGTGCGCGAATTTAACGAAGTGACCGGTGCCCAGACGATCATTGACCGGCTGAAGAACGGCGAACGCGTGGCGCTCGTGACGGATGCTGGAACACCGGCGGTGTCAGACCCCGGCGCTCTGGTCGTGAAGATTGTGCTGGATGCCGGATTCCGGGTGATTCCGGTGCCGGGGGCGAGTGCCGTGATCACGGCGCTCTCCGCTTCGGGTCTCACCGCAAAAACGTTTACTTTTGTCGGTTTTGTCCCGCCGCAGGCCAAGGCCCGTCGTGAGACGCTCTCCCGCTATGCGTCCCGCGGCGATGCTTTCGTCCTTTATGAAGCGCCGCACCGCATTCAGGCGCTCCTCCGGGATCTTGGAGCGGCTCTTGAGTCAGGACGCCGCGTGGTTGTGGCCCGCGAAATCACGAAACGGTTTGAATCCTTTACGCCGCTTGCCGCGGGTGACCTCGCGGCCTGGGCAGACGCGCATGAGCCCCGGGGAGAATACGCGATTCTGATCGACGAGGCGGAAAAGAAGGAGTCCGAGATGGGGGAAGAGGTGCTCGCCTGGGTGCGGGAAATTGCGAAAGAGCTGCCGGCGTCCAAAACCGCGGCGCTCGTCTCACGGGTGACCGGACTGCCTCGCGATACGGTCTATCAGAGTGTTCTCCGAAGTCAGGGCAAGGCTGAATAAAAGCGAAAAGGGAGGTCTCGGATGAGATCTCCCTTTTTTCTGAGCGGGGGAATCCTGCTCTGACTCAGGGGCGAAGCGCAGCCTCACGGGTCTTCGAGGACTTGATATTGCGCACGAGGCTGTCCAGCATGGTGGAGAGTTCTTCCAGCATGTTGGAATTCGTGACGACTCCGACCAGAAGACCATTCTCGTCCACGACCGGGAGACGGCGGATGCCGAACTCACGCATGCGGGCAAGCGCGTCCACGATGTTCTCCTCACCCTGGGCGACAACCGCAGGACTCGTCATCACATCACCCACCTTGGTGGCAGCGATATCGCGGCCGGTGGCAAGGACTTCGATCGTAAGATCGCGGTCCGTAATCATGCCGATCGGCTTATTGCCGCCGTCCACTACGACCAGGCTTCCCACGTGGCGGGTGCGCATCGCAAGGGCGCAGTCAGTCACTGAGGTAGTGGCGGAAATACATTCGACGTGACGGACCGCGAGGTCGATCACCTTCATAGAACGTGCACGCATAGCAGTCAATAAGCTCTGTAAAAAAGAAATGAAATAGACTCACCCGGAATCCCCTGGCGGGGTCCGGGCGGGACCGTCTTTCTATTCTAAACGGGAATCAGTTTTTGCTCTGACGCCGTGGTTTCAGGGGCTTTGGGGGCTGCGTGAGCGCGTGAAACTCGTGGAAATCCCACAGCGACCGGTCGAGCAGGTGGGACGGCACCACGTGCGTCATGCTCTTGAAGATGTTGTACATCCGGTTCTTGTCGATCTTCTCCCACTGCGCGAGGAGTTCCTTCATCTCGTGGCGGCAGCGGTTCTCGGCAAAGCCGCAGAGATTCTTCGGGACAATGGGGTAGCCCTGAATCTGAGCCCACTTGCGGGTGTCGGACTCATGCACATAGGCAAGCGGCCGGATGATCACGTGCTGACCGTCGTCACTTCGGAGAACAGGCGGCATGCCTTTCATTTGGCCGCCGTAGAACATGTTGAGCATCAGCGTGCTCACGATGTCATCCATCTGGTGACCGAGCGCGATTTTCGTGAGGCCGAGCTTATCCGCCGTGGTGTAGAGAATGCCACGGCGAAGGCGCGAGCAGAGGGAGCAGATATGCTGACCGGACGGGATGATGCGCTTGATCGTCGCGTAGGCGTTCTGACGTTCCACGTGGAACGGAACGCCTATGCTCTTGAAATAATTCGGAAGAAGGTCGTGCGGGAAGTCAGGAAGCTCCATGTCGATATTCACGGCCATGACTTCAAAATGGATGGGGGCCCGCTTCTGGAGCTTGAGAAGTGTCTCAAGGAGAACATAGCTGTCCTTGCCGCCGGAAACCGCGACGCCGATCCGGTCGCCTTCCTCAATCATGTTGAAGTCAGCGATTGCCTGTCCCGTTAGACGCATGATCCGCTTCTCTAGCTTCTTTGCGGCGACTGACTTCTTGACCTTTTCCTTTTCCCCGGCAGGCTGCTGCGCGGTTTCTTCCGCAGCCGGAGCCGAAACCTGGTTCAGCGATTCGGCCGGTGTGATCGGGATGGTGGTTCCAATAACTGATTCATTACTCATTTAGGAAAAACTCCTCAACACCGGAGGCGTCCGCTCCTGTCACAGCATGCAGCTTCCGGCAGTCAACCCGTCCCGCCCGGACTCCGGGCAGAACCCGGATTTCACGGATCATCTCCTCCACCACGGTTTCAACGAGGAAGTGGTGGCTGCGGACAATCCGCCGGGCGATCTCCGCAAGCGTTGCGTAGCTCACGGTGTTCTCAATATCTTCTCCGAGCGGTTTTTTGTCCACCCAGACGCTCGCGGAAATCAGGATTTCCTGAGCGGCGGCAATTTCATGCGGATAAATACCGAGCCGCGCGAGAAGCCTGAGGTCCTCGATATAGATCCGCCGGCAGGAGAGCTGCAGTTCTTCAAGTGTCATGATGCGTTGTCCTCATCGGTGTGAGGCAGAGCGAGAGTATCCGCGACCGCCTTCACCCGGGCAGACCGGATAGCGGCGGGAATTTCGGAGGGAGATGAGGCTGCGGCCGCAATGTCGCGGGTCGCCACAGCGCGCGCGGCGTCAGCGGCTCTCAGCCAGGGGGCAGGCCGGATGCCGGACGCGATCTGCTGCACCTGAAGGAACTCCCTGAACCGCGGATAGCGGCGGAAGGCGTCCGCCTTTTCAAAAAGACGGACAGCAGACTCTGCCTCTACCTTTTCCTGCAGCATCGCCCCGCACCGTTCACCGAGTTCCACGAGTCCGATCGCGTCAGATCCTGCCCGGAGCGCCTTCGCGGCCGCGCTTCCGCGGTCTCCGGATTCCGAGAAGAGGAGCGCGAGGCGGACCGCGGCCGGGGCATTGGTGCCGGAAGCCGCATCGAGTTTCCGGAGCAGTGCTTCACTGCAGGGGACATCAGGCGCGATCCTCGCCCAGGCACCGCACTCAAGCAGGATTCTCATCATGCGGGACGGAGCTTTTTCCATCAGTCCCCGGGACAGTTCCTTCATCACACGCTCAGGCACGAGGGCGTCAGCCTCACCCGCCTTCACCATGTCGGTGATGAGCTGCCAGGTGCCGGGATCCACCGAAAATTCAGGAAGCCGGGCGGAAAACCGGGCGATTCTCAGGATTCTTACCGGATCCTCGCGGAAAGCCGGGCTCACATGGCGGAAGACTCTTCTCCGGATATCATCCTCTCCGCCCCAGGGGTCAAAGAGTGTGCCGTCCTCAGACATCGCGATCGCGTTGATCGTGAGGTCGCGCCGCATCAGATCCTCTTCGAGCGTGACATCCGGCGACGCGCTGAACGTGAACCCGTGGTAGCCGGGAGCGGTTTTCCGCTCTGTACGGGCGAGCGCGTATTCCTCATGTGTTTTCGGATGGAGGAAAACCGGAAAGTCAGCGCCGACCGGAATGAAGCCCTTCGACCCCATGCATTCGGGGGTTGCGCCGACCACGACGTAGTCCTTGTCGGAAGGCGTGGCCGGGATCCCGTGGCGGGAAAGAAGCAGGTCACGGACATAGCCGCCGACCAGGTACGTTTGGATTGCCATGCTGCGTTTATTCAGTATCAGTTGTCAGGAGAGGGCGGCGTGATTGTGCCGAGAAGCTCCGTGAGCCGCACGGGTTTGCCGAGAATACGCGCGTATTCCGCTGTGTTGTTCAGCACATTCTTCACGTAGGTCCGGGTCTCGCTGAACGGAATAAGCTCAGCGAAAATCGCGCCGTCCTGGCTTGCGGACAGATTCCGGCGCCAGGTGATGGAGCGGCCGGGACCGGCGTTGTAGCCCGCTGTGGCGAGAGTCTTCTGCCCATCAAACCGGTCGTCGAGGTACTTGAGGTAGTAAGCCCCGAGCTTCATGTTGGTGAGCGGATCCGAGAGATCGGGATTCCCGTCACCGACACCGTAGCGCTTGGCGGTCCACCGGGCAGTGGCCGGCATCAGCTGCATGAGACCCCGGGCACCGGCGCCTGACGACACCGTCACCATGAAGCGGGATTCCTGCCGCGTAATGCCGTAGATCCAGGCCTCGGGCACATTGGTTTCCTGGGCAATCGCGGCGACGCTCTTCTGAGACGGAATCGGGAAGGAGAGGTCGCTCTGGAAAAGACTGTCGGGGAGTTTCCCCGCGGTGCTGATCATGCGGTCAGCGAGTCCGATCCGGCGGGCATATTCAGCAGCCGCGATGAGCTGAGGCTTCTTCGCGTCGCGGAGCGCCCAGTTCCATTCTCGGCTTGCCATGGAGTAAAGACCGAGACGGCGGAGAAGCACCGCCCGGATGATGCTCGGATTCTGCATCCACTGCCGGACATCAGACTCCGCGACCGAGGGTCGCGCGCCGTCACCTGGATACGGAACGTTAAGCGCGTCGCAGGCAAGCTTGCCGTAGAACGTGTGATGACCGGTGATGGAGGAAAGGATTTTTTCACCCTCACCTCTGTCGCCCTGAGCGATTCTGGCGCGGCCGAGCCAATAGGCGGATTCGTCTGCCCCCAGTTTTTCCGGGGTCATCGAGCCGATGGCCCGCTCCACTTCCTTCCAGTTGCCGGCGGCGAGCGCTGCCTTCACGCGCCACCCGGCGACTTCGTCCGGCTGCGAAACGCGGCTGTCCATCAGGCCTTCCCCCGCATTCGTAAAGTATTGGCTTGAGTCGGAAATCGTGTTGATGATCGCTGAGCGGTAACCGAGGAAGTTCCAGAGGAGGTTACGGTCTTCCTTCGGGATCTGGCTGTCGAGCGACGAGATCATGGCCGCAGCGTCCTCAGGATGGCTGTAGCCCACAACGAGGCAGGCCGCCGTGATCAGACGGGGGGTTGCCTGAGCGTCAGGCGTGGTGACCCATTTCTCAGGGGATGAAAAGACCTGGGGAAGCGAGAGCGGCGCGTTCGGCATATAGGCCTGCAACAGGCGCTGGGCGTCCGAATTGAACCGATGCTCAATCAGGTAGGATGAGATTTCCCAGATTTTCCCCGGGTCGCGCCCGAGAATGGACTCGGCGAGCGACATGAAGGCCGGAGCGTGAGGATTCTTGGCTTCCCGAAGGAGGCTCACGCCGTACTCCGTGTTTCCCTTACCGGCAAGAAGCTGGAAGGACTCGTGCCAGGCGGCGAGGTCGGGCTCCGTCTTATTCCACTGCAGAGGCGCATAAAGCGCTTCAAAGAACGTCGAATCTCCTTTCGGAGCGGCGATTCTCGCAACATCCGTCCCCAGCCGCTCAGCGATGTATTCCCCCTGGTGGCTCTTCAGAAAATCGAGAACCTGGGCCTGCAGAATAGGATCCGAAGGATCGGACTTTACGGCGTCATACAGATTCCAGGACACGGCGTAGTCAACGAGCGGATAGCCGGCGAGCTGGGCAAAAAGCGCCTGCTGTGACTCGGCGGTGCCGGTATTTGACTGACGCGCGCGCCGGAAAGAGAGAAATGCCTGATCCTGCGCGGACAGTGGGAAATTCTGAAAAAGAAAATCCTCCGCCGGCACAGCGATTGAGGGCGCGGGCCCGATCGGCCGCTGCTGCGGCAGCAGCGACTGGGCACCGGCTCCAAAGGCGGGGAGCGCGAGGGCCAGCAGCAATAATGAGCGGCGGATCTGAGCTTTCATGGGTAACCGTAAAAAGGACTGAGCGGGAGAGAAGGATTTTTTAACCATAGAATAAGTTTAACCATCGGCGCCGGATGAAGACGGCGGCAAACCCCGACAGGCGTCGGAATCTTTAGAGGAGGAGCGTACCAATGGATAAGAAACTGCTGAGAAAAGAGCTGCTCGCAGTGCGTCAGGAGATTGCGGCCACCCGCCCGGAGGCGGCGAAGGAGCTGGCACGGAACATTGTGGGGTGGCTTGAAGCGAATCCGCAGTTTTCCTCAGTAGGTCTCTACTATCCGATCCAGAGTGAGCCGGATCTGATGGAGGCGCTGGGTGCCTGGCAGTCGGAGAAGCCCGGGCGCATGCTCGCTCTTCCGGTTGTGATGAAGGGAAAGATGGGGTACTACCAGTGGACCCCGGGGGTTGAGATGGTGGAAAGCGGTTTCCACATCATGGTCCCGAAAGAGAAGATTCCGGTTGTGCCTCAGGTGCTGCTGGCTCCCTGTATCGGATTTTCCGATATCGGCTGCCGGCTGGGTTACGGAGCGGGCTGGTTTGACCGTACGCTGCCGACGATCAAGCCCGCGCCTGTCACGGTCGCGGTGTCCTATGAGGCCTGTAACGCGACGGGAAGGCTTGTGGCTGAGCCTCATGACATTCTGCTTCAGTGGATCGCAACCGAACGGGATGTCCGTCCGGCCGCGAAGCTCTGAGGATCAGTAGCGGTAGTTTTCACCCTTGAACGGGCCGGCCACCGGAACTCCGATGTAGTCAGCCTGTTCCTGGGTCAGCGTGGAGAGCTGGGCGTTGAAGCGCTTCAGCTGCAGACGCGCCACTTTCTCGTCCAGGATCTTCGGCAGCGTGTAAACGCCGACCGGATAGTGCTCCGTGCGGGTATAGAGCTCGATCTGGGCGAGTGTCTGGTTCGCGAACGAGCTGGACATCACATAGCTCGGGTGACCGGTAGCGCACCCGAGATTCACGAGACGGCCTTCCGCGAGCAGAATGATCCGATTGCCGGAGGGCAGCAGGATTTCATCCACCTGGGGCTTGATGTTGTTCCACTGATACTGGCGCATCGAGGCAACATCGATTTCGGCGTCGAAGTGACCGATATTGCAGACGATCGCTTCGTTCTTCATCCGGACCATCTGGTCATGCGTGATCACGTGGTAGTTGCCCGTGGCGGTGACAAAGATGTCAGCCTTATCGGCAGCCCAGTCCATCGTCACCACCCGATAGCCTTCCATGGCGGCCTGCAGGGCGCAGATCGGGTCAACTTCCACCACCCAGACCTGAGCGGCGAGCGCCCGGAGCGCCTGAGCGCAGCCCTTGCCCACGTCACCGTAGCCGACGACCACAGCGATCTTGCCGGCGATCATAACGTCCGTGGCGCGCTTGATGCCGTCGACCAGCGATTCGCGGCAGCCGTAGGTGTTATCGAATTTGCTCTTCGTGACGGAGTCATTCACATTCATCGCCGGGAAGAGCAGCTTGCCCTCCTTCGCGAGGTGATACAGGCGATGAACGCCGGTCGTCGTTTCCTCGGAAACACCGCGGATATGCTTCGCGCGGGTCGAGTACCAGGCGGGGTCGGCGGCTAGGTGGCGGCGGATCGCGGCGAAGAGAGCCGTTTCCTCGTCGCTCGTCGGCTTATCGAGAACCGAAATATCCTTTTCCGCGCGGCAACCCAGATGCAGCAGCAGCGTCGCGTCGCCGCCGTCATTGAGAATCATGTTGGAGAAGCCGCCGTCCGGCCACTCAAAAATGCGGTGGGTGTATTCCCAGTACTCATCCAGCGTCTCGCCCTTCTTCGCGAAAACAGAAACACCGTCGTCAGCGATTGCGGCGGCCGCGTGATCCTGCGTCGAGAAAATGTTGCAGGAAGCCCAGCGGACTTCGGCACCGAGCGCGAGCAGCGTTTCGATCAGCACGGCGGTCTGAATGGTCATGTGGAGAGAGCCAGAGATACGGGCGCCCTTCAGAGGGGCCTCGTCTTTGTACTCATCACGGATGGCCATCAGGCCGGGCATTTCGGTTTCCGCGATGCGGATCTCATTGCGGCCCCACTCGAGGAGCCCCATGTCGGCGACTTCAAAGTCGTGGCTGTAGGTTTTCATATCAGAATTCCTGTCAGGTAAAGGGAATACGAAATCCCGGAAGGAATCGGATTCCTTCCGGGCGGTATGTGAAGCGTTAAGCGAGGGATGCGAAAGCGTCAGCAAGCTGCTGATCGGTGATGCCGGCGGCGCGCTCTACAAGGGGCAGAGCCGCAAGAGCCGCAGCGCCGTTTTTCTTCAGCTGGCCGATTGCCCGGCCGGCCTCAGCGCCGCTCGCCCAGCCGGTGCTTTCGAGAAGCACGGTGCCCGCGGCGTCTGTGAACTTGAAGCCAAAGGTTCCGTCAGGATTCCGGTACTGCTTGAAGGAAGCGGCAGCGGACTTCTTCTTCGTTTCCTTCACCGGAGCGTTATGCGCGGAACCCTTGAAGTTCGTGAATGGGCGGAGACCGACCGCGTTGCGGAGTTCTTCGAGGAACGGCGCGGAAATCTTCCGGGCTTTTTCAGCGCCGGCAAGAAGAATCTCCTCAAGCTTCTGCGGCTCTTTGATGTACTCCTCGTACTTCGGACGCATCGGTCCGATCTCGGCCTCGATCTGATTGAAGAGCTTCTTCTTCGCCTCACCCCAGCCGAGACCGTCCGTGAGTTCGGCGCGGAACTGCGCGTACTCTTCGTCAGTTGAGAATGCCTTGAAAAGCTGCGTGAGCGAAGTGGAATCCGGATCCTTCGCTTCGCCCGGCTTCTTGTCGTCCGTTACGATGCGGCTGATCATGTCGGAGAGCGCGGAGGAGCCGCCTTCAAAGAGCGGGATCACGTTGTCGTAGCTCTTGCTCATCTTGCGGCCATCGGTGCCGGGGAGAAGCTCCTGCTTCTCATCAATCAGCGCGTAGGGCATGCGGAAGAAGGGATGATCCTTCGGCGCATAGAGATTATTGAACCGGGTGGCGATGTCGCGCGCCATTTCCAGGTGCTGCGCCTGATCCTTGCCGACCGGCACAAGATCCGCGTTGAACATCAGAATGTCGGCGGCCATCAGGATCGGGTAGCAGAAGAGGCCCATCGACACGCGTGCATCCGGATCCTCACCGCTCTCAACGCTCGCTTCGAGCACTGCCTTGTAGGCGTGAGCGCGGTTCATCAGCCCCTTGGAGCAGGAGCAGTCCAGCAGCCAGTTGAGGAGCGGAATCTCCTGAATATCACTCTGGCGATAGAAAGTAACGTGTTCGGGATCGAGGCCTGCGGCAAGCCACGTGGCGGCAATCTGGAGTCTCGAGCGCTGGAGGCGCACGGGATCCTGACACTTGATGAGAGCGTGGAGGTCAGCCAGAAAGTAGAAGCTTTCCACCTCGTCAGACCGGCTCTGCTGAATGGAAGGGCGAAGGGCCCCGACGTAGTTGCCCAGATGCAGGGTACCGGTAGTGTTGATGCCTGTGAGAACGCGTTTTTTCATCTCAAATGATTTTCCGTACAAACCGATAACAGTAAAAAAACAAGGCCGGCCAACGAGTGCCGGCCTTATCTGGTTTAAGGCTTTAAGTTTAGCGGCAAGGAGCCGCTCCGGTTACAGACCGGCCTTGGACCTCAGGATCTCAACCTTGTCGGTCTTTTCCCACGTGAATTCCGGTTCCTCGCGGCCGAAGTGACCGTAGCAGGCCGTCTTGCGGTAGATCGGGCGGCGGAGATCGAGCATGCGGATGATGCCGTTCGGGCGCAGATCGAAGGATTCACCGACGATGCGGGGGATCTCTTCATCAGGAATCGCGCCGGTGCCGAAGGTGTGAACCGTGATGTTCATCGGACGGGCAACGCCGATGGCGTAGGCCACCTGAACCTGGCAGCGGTGAGCGAGGCCGGCAGCGACGATATTCTTCGCCACATAGCGGCAGGCGTACGCGGCGGAACGGTCAACCTTCGTCGGGTCCTTGCCGGAGAACGCGCCGCCGCCGTGCGGGCAGGAGCCGCCGTAGGTGTCGACGATGATCTTGCGGCCGGTGAGGCCAGTGTCGCCCTGAGGGCCGCCGACCACGAAGCGGCCGGTCGGGTTGATCAGGAACTTGGTTTCCGGAGTGATCCACTCAGCCGGAAGCACCGGCTTGATGATGCTTTCAATCACGGCTTCCGTGAACTCAGGCTTCATCTTGTCGCCGTCGCTCATCTCAGGGGAATGCTGCGTGGAAAGCACAACGGTGTCCACAGACTGCGGGCGTCCATCCACATAGCGCACGGTGAGCTGGCTCTTCGCGTCCGGACGGAGGAAGGGCAGCGTGCCGTTCTTGCGGAGAATGGACTGCTGCTGCATCAGGCGGTGTGCGTAGTAGATCGGGGCGGGCATCAGCG
This sequence comes from Dakarella massiliensis, assembly GCF_001182045.1. GTDB lineage: Bacteria > Pseudomonadota > Gammaproteobacteria > Burkholderiales > Burkholderiaceae_F > Mesosutterella > Mesosutterella massiliensis. Next base: position 205,085 of record NZ_CVTY01000005.1, read on the forward strand.
TGTCGGTTTCGTCGCACGCGTAACCGAACATCAGACCCTGGTCACCGGCACCGGTTTCGAGCGGATCGTCAGAGGCCTTGTCAACGCCCTGCTTGATGTCAGCCGACTGCTTGTCGTAGCCGACGAGAACGGAACAGCCGCGGTGGTCAATGCCGTATTCGGTATTGTCATAGCCAATCTGACGGAGGGTGTCGCGGGTAACGCCGATGTAATCGACCTGAGCGGAGGTGGTGATTTCGCCAGCGAGCACGACAAGACCCGTAGCGCAGAGGGTTTCTGCAGCGACGCGGCCGTAGGGATCCTGCTCGAGAATGGCATCGAGAACGGCGTCCGAGATCTGGTCCGCCACCTTGTCCGGATGGCCTTCACTCACAGATTCAGACGTAAAAAGATAATTGCTGCCCATCGAATGCTCCCAAATTTGGAATACAGCGCCTTCGCAAAATCAAATCAGAGGGCATGCGACCGACGCTTTAGCGGAAATTGAATAAATATGGGACCTTGTCCCAGTCTTCGCCCCGCAAGTTGTCCTGTTAACTCGGCGAAGACCTGAAATAATATACCTGTTTTGACTTTCGGGCAGGCTTAAGATAAGACACTTTCAAGTCTTGCTGTTACTGAGGAGCAATCGGCCGCCTGTCGGGCGCCGGAATGGTTATTTATATGCGGCTGTTATTTCGGCTTCTATCCATGATCCCGCTTTGGATAGTGCACCCGGTTGGCGGGGCGCTCGGCGCATTGGTCTGGCGTTGCTCGGCTAAATACCGAAGGAAAATGGCGGAGAATCTCGCGCAGGCTGGTTACGATTCCGACGCCTATTCTCCTGCTGTCAGCCGTGAGCTTGGAAAGCAGGCTGCGGAAACCGCGTGGATCTGGGGCAAGCCCCGCAAGGCGCTCATGAAGCACGTGTCAGCCACGGCGGAGGCGGAGCGGATTATCGGGGACGCGCTCGCCTCGGGACGCCCCATTCTGTTCATCACGCCTCATATCGGAAGCTTCGAGGTGGCGCCTGTGTGGCTTGCCGAGCGGTTCCTTGCGGGAACGGACCGCTATATGGCAATCCTCTATCGGATTCCGAAGAAATCCATTCTGCAGAACGTGGTGCTGCATGGCCGCGAAACCCCCGGTATCCGGCCGGCCCCCGCAACGCTGAAGGGGGTGCGGATGCTCGTGTCATCCTTCCGCGGCGGACAGGTGGTCGGTGTGCTGCCGGATCAGGTGCCGTCAAAGGGTGAAGGGGTGTGGGTGAACTTCTTCGGACGCCCGGCCTACACGATGACGCTGCCGCTGAGGCTTGCCCATCAGTTTGATGCCGTGAAGATTGTGGCCTGGGGACGCCGGATCAGCAGCCGGGGCTGGGAAATTGACGCGAGGCTCTGGGATGAGCCGCTGACCGGAAATATGAAGGACGACGCGGTGACGATGAATCAGCATCTGGAACGCGTGATCCGTCTGCTTCCGGAGCAGTATCTCTGGGCCTATAACCGCTACAAGTGTCCGGCAGGCGTGAATCCGCCGGAGGAGCAGGCGAAGGAATGAAGAAAGTGAATGAAGTCTTGGCCCGTTTCTGGATCTGGGTTCTGGGGTGCTTCTACGGCACATCGATCCGGACCCGCGAGCGGTTTGGAGCGGTGATTGCCTGGATTCTCTGGTGGGCAATTCCGAAACGCCGCCATGTGGCGCTGACGAATCTGCGGCTCTGTTTCCCCGACTGGACCGAGGAAAAGCGGGTGCGGATCGCAAAGCAGAATTGCCGCAATATGGGCCGCGCGGCACTGGATCACGCGGTGCTCTGGAAGGGAACGAAGGAAGAGCTTCAGGCCATGGTGAAGTTTGAGGGGCTTGATCTCGTGCTGGACACGGATAACCGACCGCTGATCGTTGTGTCGCCTCACTTCCTCGGGCTGGACGCGGCCGGCATTACCTTCAACACGTATGTGCGCGGCGTCTCGCTTTATCAGACGCAGTCCAACAAAGCCTGGGACAAGGCGGAGCTTGACGGCAGACTGCGCTTCTGCAACCCGATTCTGATCGCGAAGACCGGGCACTTTGATCTTCGGCCCGTTATCCGTGCGATGCGCGACGGACTTCCCTTCTACTATTTGCCGGATATGGACCACGGCAGGCAGAATTCGATCTTCGTGCCGTTTTTCGGTGTGCCCGCCGCCACTCTGCCGATGGTGTCGCGTCTTGCCCGGCTGACGAAAGCGCACGTCGCCATGTGCATCACGGAGATGACGAAAGAGGGTTACTGTGTGCATATTTACAGGCTTGAAGGTTTCCCGACAGGAGACTACGAGGCCGATACAGCCCGCATCAATCACGAGCTGGAGCAGTGGATCCTCAAGTTCCCGGACCAGTATCTGTGGACGCACCGGCGATTCAAAACACGCCCTGAAGGCGAACCTTCCATCTATTGATTTGAGACCTATCTGACAGGAGCAGGAAAAATGAAGCTGCAATTTACCAAGATGCATGGAGCCGGCAACGACTTCATCGTGATCGACAGCACGGAAGCTCCGTTCACCATGACGACGAACCAGCTCCGATTCATCGCCGACCGTCATCTCGGCATCGGCGCCGATCAGATCCTGATCGTTGAAAAGGCGCGGACCCCGGATACGGATTTCCGTTATCGGATCTTCAATCAGGATGGCGGCGAAGTGGAGATGTGCGGCAACGGTGCCCGCTGCTTCGCGCGCTTTGTCTATGACCGCGGTCTGACCACGAAGAAGAAGATCCGCGTTGAAACGATGAAGGGCAGCATTCAGCCGGAACTTCAGGATGACGGCCGCGTGAAGGTCGATATGGGAGCTCCGAGATTCCGTCCGGAAGAGATTCCGCTGGATACGACGGGCCTCTCTCACCTCTCCCGTGCTTCCGACACGCTCTGGGAAGTGAAGGCAGCGGGCTACAACAACTGGGTGTCCGTGGTCTCTATGGGCAACCCCCACGCCGTCATGGTGGTGGGAGACGTGGAACAGGCTCCGGTGAGCACGGTGGGCCCCGCGATTGAAAATCATCCGGCTTTCCCGGAACGCGTGAATGTGGGCTTCCTGCAGGCTGTCAGCCGTACGGAAGGCAAGCTCCGCGTCTGGGAGCGCGGCGCAGGGGAGACCCTCGCCTGCGGTACAGGCGCCTGCGCGGCTGCCGTTGCCGGTATGCGCCGCGGACTCTTCGACTCCGCGGTTGAGCTTCAGATGCACGGCGGCCGTCTGCGTATTGAGTGGGACGGCACGCCGACCGGCTCCGTCTTCCTGATCGGCCCGGCGGCAACCGTTTTCACGGGCGAAATTGACGTCCCCGCTATCTAACAGTCAGTGAGTATAGGAAACCTCCATGCAACAGCAGCCTATTGAAGTCGTTCTGGTGAAGGGCAGAGAAAAGTCTCTCCTCAAGCGCCACCCCTGGGTCTATGAGAAGGCCATTGCCCGGGTGAATGGAAAGCCGGGCATGGGGGATCTCGTCCGGATCGTGGGCCACGACAGCCGGTTCCTCGCGTGGGCCTCCTGGTCGCCGAAGTCGGCAATCCGTGCCCGATGCTGGTCGTTCGATAAGGATGACGTGATCAATGAGGCGTGGTTCGAGGCCCGGATCCGCGAGGCCGTGGCGGCCCGTGAGGATCTTCGTTCCCGGTCGACCGCTCTGCGTCTTGTGTTTGGTGAAGCTGACAGGCTTCCCGGTCTGATCGTCGATCAGTACGGCGACTATCTGGTGTGCGAGATTCTGTCCGCCGGCATGGAGCAGAACCGCGAGCTGATTGCCCGGTTGCTGATGAAGGTTACCGGGGCTAAGGGGGTATTCGAGCGCTCGGACGCTTCGGTCCGTGAGCGTGAGGGGCTTCCGAAGCGTTCCGGCCTGATCAGCGGCGAGGAGCCCCCGAAGGAAATCGAGATCGTGGAGGACGGTGTCCGCTACGGGGTCGATGTCCGCATCGGGCATAAGACCGGCTTCTATATTGATCAGCGCGACAGCCGCTACACGGTTCAGCGTCTTGCCCGCGAGTTCCGTGAGAAAAACGGCCGCGGCATGTGCGCGCTCAACTGCTTCTGCTACACGGGCGGATTCTCTCTTGCCCTGATGGCGGGCGGAGCTGACAGCGTGGTTTCCGTGGACTCGTCGGGCGAAGCGCTTGCGCTTGCCCGTGAGAATACCGAGCGGAATGGTTTCCCGCAGGACAAATGCGTGTGGGTCGAAGCCGATGTCTTTGAATATCTTAGAAAAGCGAGGGACCGCGGCGAGAAGTTTGACCTCATTATTCTCGATCCTCCCAAGTTTGCATCGACTCGTTATCATGTCGAACGGGCTGCGAGAGCCTATAAGGACATCAGTCTGAACGGTCTCAAGCTTCTTCGGACAGGCGGTCATCTGCTGACATTTTCCTGTTCGGGCGCAGTGGATGCGGATCTTTTCCAGAAGATTGTTGCCGGCGCGGTGTTTGACGCCGGTGTGAACGCCTGGATTGTCGGCCGGCTCGGAGCCGGAGCGGATCATCCGCTGCTCGTGACTTATCCGGAAGGGGAGTACCTGAAGGGACTTCACCTGCTCGTAAGGCCCTGAGAACTTATTAAGTAAGGAAGAGAAAGGATGGCAGAATCATTAGCTGACACGCTGATCCCCGTAACTATCGTGACGGGTTTCCTCGGCGCGGGAAAGACGACGCTTTTAAACCGGATTCTGAAGGAAGATCATCATCACCGCATCGCAGTGATTGAGAATGAGTACGGTGAAGCCGGTATCGATGATGACCTTCTGGTTCACAGCGAAGCCGAGCAGATTGTGTCCATGAATAATGGGTGCATCTGCTGCACGATCCGCGGCGACCTCTCCCGGATTCTGACCAAGCTCCGGATTCAGCGCGAAAAGGGCGAATCCAAGTTCGATTGGGTTGTGATCGAGACGACGGGTCTCGCGGATCCGGGTCCGGTAGCCCAGACATTCTTCATGGACGATGTCGTGGCAGCCTTCTTCCGTCTGGATGGCGTGGTGACGGTGGTTGACGCGATGAATGGCGACGCGACGCTCGACCAGCAGCCTGAAGCCCAGGCGCAGGTCGGTTTCGCTGACCGCATTCTTGTCAGCAAGACGGACCTTGTCGATGAGGAAAAGGCAAAAGCGCTTGAAGAGCGCCTCCGCGCCATGAATCTGCATGCCGATATGCGCCGCGTGAATATGGGCGACTGCCCGGTTGACGTGGTGATTGATATTCAGGGCTTCAATATCAGCGACGTGCTGAATGTGGCCCCGGATTTCCTTACGGGCGCGCATAAGCATCATCACAGCGACGAAATCAGCTCTTTCCTCTATGAATCGGACCGCCCGTTTGATCCGCAGCGCTTTGAGCATTACTTCATGTCGCTGCTGAGTGTTTATGGTCAGGATCTGCTTCGCTACAAGGGCATTCTTTACCTTCAGGGCGCGGATCGTGAAATCGTGCTGCAGGGCGTTCATATGACGGCCGGCACTCAGGCTTTTGGTCCCTGGGAGGGCAGTCCCAAGTCCCGTATCGTCTTCATTGGCAGAAATCTGCCGAAGGAAGCCCTGATCAAGGGTCTCGATGCCTGCCTCTGCTAGGAAAAAATACTAAAAATGGGATAAGCGGCGGATTTTTCCTGCCGCTTTTTTTAAATCGTGGTTTAATACGGTTTCCCCATTCCTTCTCAGGCTGAAGGAACAGGGTTCTCCTCCTCTGCAAAAGTCTGTTTTTTTAAACAGTGAGTTAGACACAAAATGGCGACCAAGAAAAAAATCATCACCGAAAAAGAGCTTCTCAGCATGTCTGAGGACGAGTACATGAACGAAGATCAGCTGGCTTTCTTCCGTGCCCGTCTTGAAGCAATGGAGGCCCAGCTGCGCCACAATGCGGGTCAGACGACGGAGACGCTTCGCCAGACGCAGCTTGCTCCCGATCCGCTCGACCGGGCTACGATTGAAGAGGAGCACGCTCTGGAGCTTCGTACACGCGACCGCGAGCGCAAGCTTCTGAAGAAGGTTCAGGCAGCCATCAAGCGCATCGACGAAGGAGAGTACGGCTGGTGCGCTGAGACGGGTGAACCGATCGGTGTCGCGCGCCTTCTCGCGCGTCCTACCGCCACGCTGTCGCTTGAAGCCCAGCAGCGCCGCGAACTGAAGCAGAAGATGTACAACGACTGATCGCGGTTCCGCGCGCAGTCTGTTCAGAAAGAGGATCCCCTTGGCACACAGGAGGGCGGTCCTCTTTTTTTGTTTACGCAAAGAAAATCCGGGTTTCGGGGAATCGTTTTCCGCATGAGGCTTTAGACTTGTGAGAAACAGCGGCCGCCGGCTGATATTTCTGATTCAGCCGGAAGACCTGGGCGCTATCCGCCTTCTTCCAGAACTCTCTTGGAAATCCAAAATGCTTTTTCGTATTCTCCGAAGACTCTATCTCGCACTGGATACGACCCGTCGGGTTACGGCAAATATCCTGTTTGCCTTCGTGATGCTTCTCGTGATCGGGCTTATCTGGTACGGCTTCCGAACGCCGTCTATTCCGTCCAGCAGCATTTTGGAGATTGATATCAATGGCAAGGTCGTGATGCAGCCTTCGGCGCTTGTCGGCGGCAGGAACTGGGTCGCGAAAATGACCGGAACCCGTGTGGAGGAAACGACCGTTTCTGATGTGACGGACGCGCTTCGGGCCGCCAGATCGGACCGTCGGATCAAAGCCGTCCTTCTCCGGCTTGACCACATGACGGGAGCGGGTCCGGCGTCGATTTACGAAATCGGCAAGGCGATCAAGGATTATGAAGCCTCGGGGCACAAGGTCTACGCCTGGTCTGACAGCTTTACGCAGGCCCAGTGGGGTATCGCGTCGAATGCGAGTGAGATCTATCTGCATCCAATGGGCGAGGTGAAGGTCCGGGGGCTGGAAGCCACGAGTTTCTATCTGGGCAGTGTCCTCAATAAGCTCGGCGTCACGGTGAATGTTGCCAAGGCCGGGGCCTATAAGAGCGCGCCTGAGATGTTCACGAACAGCGCGCCGAGCGAAGACGCGCTCACCGCGCAGCGGTTCTGGCTGAATGACGAATGGGCTCAGCTCTCAGCCGCCATGGAAACCGGGCGGGGCCTCCCTCAGGGCTACCTTAAAGCCTGGATGGATAATTACCTCGAGAACCTTCGCCGTGCCGGTGGTGACGCCGCCCGGATGGCAAAGGAAACGGGGCTTGTGAACGGCATTGCGAACTGGAATGATCTCAGGAGCCGCCTCGTCGGCCATGACTGTTTCTCGGGCGCCTGCGCGGGGGAATTCACATCTCTCGGAGAGTATCTCGGAGTGGCGCCTCTTCCGCATTCGAGCGGTGACGGTGCGGTGGGTGTCGTGACGCTTGAGGGTGAAATCACAGAGGAATCGGTCGGCAACGGAAACGCGAGCGCGAACGCGCTGATCGCGATGATCCGGGACGCGGAGATGGATCCGAGTGTCAAGGCGGTAGTGCTTCGCATCAACTCTCCGGGCGGCAGCGCACTCGCGTCTGAAAAGATCCGTGAGGCTCTGATTTCTCTTCGTAAGTCCGGTAAACCTCTCGTCGCCTATTTCGGCGATATGGCAGCCTCCGGCGGATACTGGGTGTCGACCGCCGCTCAGCGGGTGGTGTCGAATCCGCTTTCTATCACAGGATCAATCGGGGTCTACGGCATGATGCCGACCTTCGATAAGAGTCTCGCGAAGCTTGGAGTCGGCGTGAATTCCGAATCCACCGGGACGACCGGCATCAGTTCCTCTCCCCTTGTGCCTTTCACCGCCAACGCGAAGGCCGCGGCGGAGCTTCAGGTGAGTGATACCTACGCGAAGTTCCTTTACCGCGTGTCGCAGGCGAGAAACATGACGGTCGAAGCGGTAAACAGCGTGGCTCAGGGTCGGGTGTGGACCGGGCGCCAGGCAAAGGAGCGCGGGCTTGTTGATCAGCTGGGAACGTTTGATGACGCGGCTGAACAGGCGGCGAAGCTTGCCGGCATTGATAAGAGCTACGCGCTGAAATTCTTCGAGCCGCCGGCGACCGCGGGCGTCGCGGACGCGCTTCTTGCCCAGGTAGCGAGTGAAGCGGGGCTTCCGGTCTGGATGAGGACGCTTGCCGCCTCCGCGATCAGTGCGGCGGATCCCGCGTCGGGTGAACAGAAGACTTCGGACTTCATCCAGGCAAGGACGCTCTGGCAGGTGCGGTAGGCATCGGACTCGTTTCAGAACCCCAAAGAAAAACCCTCGCGCCGGTTGAAAGACCGGCCGAGGGTTTTCTGATGTAAGGAGCGCGGGCTCCTTCCGGAATTACTTTCCGCCGTGGCAGACGGGGCAGTCCGGATTCGGCTTCAGATTGAAAATCTGGAAGTCGTTATTCAGCACGTCAACCAGCATCACCTGGTTCTTGAGCGGCTTACCCATTCCGGTAGCGAGCTTGATCGCTTCAGAGGCCTCCAGAGCCCCCATGATGCCGGTAAGCGAGGTGAGGACGCCGAGCGTGGAGGCCTTCAGATCCTTTTCCTCGTCCTCGGGGAACGCGCAGTCATAGCAGGGCGTATCAGACTCGCGGAAATCAAAGACACTTACCTGGCCCGCGCCTCGGATGGCGCCAGAGGTGACAAGCGGCTTACGCAGCTTATGGCACACTCGGTTGATCGCGTGGCGGGTCTTCGAGTTGTCACAGCACTCGACCACAATGTCCGCGCGGGCCGCGAGCGGCTCGAGCGTTTCATCGTTGATCGGCTCGGTGTAAGGCTCAACCGTCAGGTAGGGGTTGATTTCCTTCAGCGCGATCGCGCCGCTCTCGGCCTTATTCATCCCGACACGGGCATCCGTGTGGAGGAACTGGCGGGACAGATTGTTGACTTCCACGGTGTCGAAGTCGGCGAGGATGATCTTGCCGGCACCGGCCGCTGCGAGCAGCAGAGCAGCCGGGGAACCGAGACCACCCGCACCGATCACGAGAAACGTCGTGTCCTTCAACTTTTGCTGACCCTTTTCTCCGAGCTCAGCAACGTTCATCTGGCGCAGATAGCGCTCTTTCTCTTTGGCTTCCATCATGAGCAATGAACCTCAAGTTTGGCGGGGGAAATAACCTGATTATTTTACGGATTTCCCGGCGTTCTTCGAGGAAGTTTCATTACTCCGTTCGGTGGTCTTTTGGGCATCCGGCTGACTGCTTTTGGTGGATGCTTTGGCGGAATGCTCGCCTCCCTTCTTGACGGGCTCGCCCTTCAGGAAGTGCTGCGCCTGCTGGAGCGGGAAGTCGTTGGCGTCACCGAACTTGTAGACATCCTTGTCGGAGGCGGTTTCGGACTCCGCTTCTTCCTTCGCTTCATCTGCGTCCGTGGTGTTGCCGGAGACCGTCAGATGGTTATCCAGATCCGCCTCGCGGATGATGAAGGAGGGATAGTTGCCTTCAGCCGTATCGTCGACCGCGACATCCGGCTTGATGCCGGTAGCCTGGATAGAGCGCCCGGACGGCGTGTAGTAGCGGGCCGTCGTGAGCTTGATGCCGGTGGGGGACTTTTCGGTGAGCGGCGTCAGCGGAATGACCGTCTGCACGCTGCCCTTGCCGAAGGAACGGCGCCCCATCAGTGTGGCTCTCTTATGATCCTGAAGAGCGCCCGCCACAATTTCAGAGGCAGAAGCTGAGGACGGATTGATCAGCACAACGATCGGCACGGTCTTCGCTTCTTCCGGTCCCTTTTCCGTCACGGGAAGGTTCGGAAGCGGCTGGCCGGTGAAGAATTCGCGGTTCGAGTCCTCGGTGCGGCCCTTGGTCGAAACGACGAGCGTATTGGCTGGCAGGAAGAGTCCGCAGACACCGACCGCGGCGTCCAGCAGACCGCCGGGGTTATTGCGGAGGTCGAGCACGAGTCCCTTCAGGTGATGATCCTTCTGGAACTTATTCAGGGCCTTCGCGAGATCCTCTTCGGTATGTTCCTGGAACTGGGAGATACGGATGTAGCCGATGCCGTCCGGGAGTTCCTTCGATTTCACGGACTGAACCTTGATGATGCTGCGGACGAGCTTGATTGTGATCGGCTTCTTCACGCCCTTACGCATGATCTGCAGCGTGACCGGGGTCTTCGGCTTGCCGCGCATCATCTTCACGCACTTGCTGAGTGTCAGGTCGTAGGTGAAGGTGTTATCGATCTTGATGATGATGTCACCCGCGCGGACGCCAGCCTTGGCGGCCGGCGTGTCGTCGATCGGGGACACCACCTGGACGCCGCTCTTGCCGTCCTTCGTTACTTCAATGCCCAGGCCGCCGAATTCGCCTTCAGTCCCTTCCTGCAGATCCTTGAATCCTTCAGCATCGAGGTATGCGGAGTGAGGGTCCAGACCGGACACCATGCCGGTTAGTGCCTGTTCAAGGAGCTTCTTATCGCCGACCGGATCGACGTAGAAGGACTTGATGGCGCCGAACACGTCGGTAAACTGCCGGATTTCCTTCAGCGGGAGCTGGTTCTGAGTGGCCGTATCAGTCTTGTCAGCCCACGCATTCATTCCCATGGTGAGTGCGAATCCGACAGCCGTGCCGACCGTAACCAGCTTTAACGTATTTTTGTCCATAAACAGGCGGAATTTCAGAAAAATGAATGTTCCCACCAGAGGGCTATCTCACCCATGAGGAGGGGTTAATGGTGTGACCCTTGTAGCGGATCTCAAAGTATAGACCGGGGGTATCGCCGATCGCCCCGGAGCCGGAACGCGCGATGGTTTCACCGGCGGAGACCGAGCTGCCGTTGCCTTTCAGAAGAGCGCTGTTATACGCGTAAACCGAGAGATATCCGCTGCCATGATCAAGGATAATCAGATTCCCAAAGCCGCGGAGATTGCCGGAGTACACCACGCGGCCCGCGGCAATGGCTTTGACAGCGGAGCCTTCCTGTGCCCGGATGAAGAGTCCCTGCCACTTGCCGATACCGTTACGGTTCTGACCATAGCGGCCCTCAACCGTGCCGGATACCGGCATGGGCATACGGCCCCGGAGCTTCGCGAAGTTTCCGGAGAGAGAAGGCGCAGGGGCAGGTTCCGGAGGCTCTTCAACCCGTGCGGGGGCCTTGGGAGCCGGCTTACCCTGCTGCGCGGCTTTCTTCTTCGCCAGCGCGAGCTGACGGGCGCGTTCCTCTGCTGCTTTCTTCCTGGCCAGCCGCTCCTCCTCAAGTTTCTTCTGGCGGGCGTGTTCCTGGGCCGCAATGGCAGCGTTGATCTGCTGAATCAGGGCAGAGAGGCGCTGCTGGTCTTTCTTCAGTTCCGCAACCTGCTGCTTCTGGCTCGCGATCTGCCGCTCAAGCTTCTTCGTGTTGTCCTGGTGCAGTTTCTGATCCGCAGCAAGTTTCTGATTGCTCTGCTGCTCAGTCGCGGCATTCGCGGCAATATTTTTTGCCTGTGCTGTGGTCTTCTGCTCCTGATTCTTCAGCTGAACCTTCGTCACCTCAAGATTATTGGCTCTCTTCTGATGACGCTCCGCGAGGTAATCGAGAATCGCGTTGCCGCGGTGGATTTCAGCCGGTGTGGAGCCGGATACCAGAACTTCCCAGGGTTTCTTCTTCGAGTAAAGATATTGGATGCGGGCATTGGTCGCGATGTCGCGGCGGGTATTCTCCAGTCGGTTCGTAACCCGTCCGGACTCCTTTTTGATGCTCGCAATCTGATTCTGTTTCTGCTTCTGCTCAGCGGTCAGCTGCTGCAGCTTTTTATTGGAAAGCGTCAGAGCGCTCTGAGCGGACTTGGCGGCAGAAGCTTCCTTCTGCTGCTTCGCCTGCTTGAGGGAAATATCCCGCTGAAGCTTGCCGATCTGCTGCTGAAGCGCTTTCTGCTGATTCTCAAGCCCCTTCTTCTGCGCAGTATTGTCATCCTGATTCCGGGCAGCTGCCTTTGATCGGGATTTCTTTACAGCCCGACGGGGAGCGGCAGCCCGTTTTCTGGTCTTTGCCGTGCTCTTCTTACTCGCAGACGCAGTTTTCTTCTGCTGCGCGGCATACGTGACAGCCGGCTGCAGGAGAACACTGGCAGCAAAGATTGACGCAATAAATAAGGCAGTTTTTTTCATGAAGAGGCAGAGGCGGATCAGCCCGCAGTCCGAAGGGGCTGATCCTGATCGGAGGGATTAGTGCTTCGCCTTGCCCTGGGCAGCTACGGCGGCGATGGCCTTCGCGATCTCTTCCTGATTGCCAAGGTAGTAGTGGCGGATCGGCTTCATGTCGTCATCGAATTCATAGACGAGCGGCTGAGCCGTAGGAATATTGAGACCGGCGATGTCTTCATCGCTGATGCCGTCGAGATGCTTGATCAGGGCGCGGAGGCTGTTGCCGTGAGCCGCGATCAGTACACGCTTGCCGGAGGCAACCTCAGGCTTGATCGATTCTTCCCAGAAGGGAATCACGCGGGCGACGGTGTCCTTCAGACACTCGCAGGCAGGAATCTCAGCCTCGGGGATATCCGCGTAGCGAGGATCCTTGCCAGGCCACATCGGGCTGTCCTTCTCCAGGGCGCCCGGGCGGATGTCGTAGGAGCGGCGCCAGATCAGAACCTGCTTTTCACCATATTTTTCAGCGGTTTCTGATTTATTGAGTCCCTGAAGGGCGCCGTAATGGCGTTCATTCAGACGCCAGGACTTGCGCACAGGCAGCCAATCCTGATCGATGGCATCCAGCGTAATCCAGAGGGTGTGGATCGCGCGCTTAAGCACGCTGGTGTAGGCCAGATCGAACTGGTAACCCTGCGTACGCAGCAGTTCACCTGCCTTCTGAGCCTCCTGGCGCCCCTGCTCGGTGAGGTCGACATCGACCCAGCCGGTAAAACGGTTTTCGAGATTCCACTGGCTCTGGCCGTGGCGCATGAGAACGAGTTTATGCATAAAGTTTTCTCTAGTTAGGGAACCTGAAGGAGATTCCAACATTCTATAATCGAATACCTTAGTCTGAACCCTAGTACGGGATACAAGGAATAGAACCGTGTTGGATTTTCTTTACCGCAATGCGGCTTTAGTCGCAATTGTATTAATTTCGGGAGCCATGCTGCTCTGGCCGATGCTGACCCGCAAAAAGCGCGGGAAGGAAGTCGACAGCACGATTGCGACCGAACTGATCAATCATAAGGACGCCCAGGTTATCGATATCCGCTCGAACGATGACTACAAGGCTGGTCACATTGCCCGCTCGCGGAATTTCCCGGCCACGGTGATTCATCATCATCTGAACGAATTCGATAAAACGAAGCCGGTCCTTCTGATTAGTGCCGCCGGAGACGCCAAGATGGTTGCCTCCCTGCTGAAAGGCATGGGCTTTGCCAGCGTGACGGTGCTGAAAGGCGGCATGAAGGGATGGCGTGAAGCCGGCCTTCCGGTCGTGAAATAATTGAAAAAAACTAGGGTGATGTATGCAGATTGCCCTAAAATTACTACCATTAGAGTAGTTTGAGTTTCCCTAACCAAGGAATTAGCCAGATGGCAGAAGAAATCGGAAATCAGGAATCCGCTGAACAGAACGGCCCCGTGGTCCAGCTGCAGCGCTGTTACTTTAAGGACGCATCGCTTGAGATGCCGCATGCGCCCGAAGTCTTCACGGAGGCTCTTGAAGAGCAGCCGGTGGTGGATATTCAGTTTGAGGTTGTCCCGCTGCAGCTTTCCGTTCCGGATTACTACGAGGTTGTCGTCCGCGGCACCGTGACCGTTAAGTCGAAGGAACAGGTGCTTTTCCTTGTTGAAGGCAAGCAGGCCGGCATTTTCCAGATCTCCGGTATCGGCGAAGAGGACACGCATCATCTGCTGAACGTGTACTGCCCCTCGATCGTCTATCCGTACCTCCGCGCCAATGTGGCGGATCTGATTACCCGTACCAGCATGCCCCCTGTGCATCTGCCTGAGGTGAACTTCGAGGCTCTCTATCAGCAGCGTCTTGCCCAGATGCAGCAGCAGGCGGAATCTTCTGTCCAGCCGGCCGCCAACGGTTCTGGTCAGGCGTAATAAAAAAATCACTGCGGGCTCACCGGCGAACCCCTGAGTGACAGCCCGCAGGCGTCAAAGAGTTTCACGACTCAAAGCGAGATGCATCATGAGTATCAATGAGAAAGATTCAGCAAATACGACGGAATCTGAAAACAGCGGCAAGAAAATCCGAATCCTTCTTGTCGATGACCACACGCTATTCCGCAGCGGCCTGAAGGCGCTCCTGCAGCGTCAGTCCGACTTCCAGGTCGTGGGCGAAACCGATAACGGTCTTGACGGCGTCAAGCTCGCCGAGCAGCTCCAGCCTGACGTGGTGCTGCTTGACCTGGATATGCCGGTGATGAATGGCCACGAAGCCCTCGCGCAGATCCTGGAAGCCCAGCCCCATTTGGCGGTTCTGATGCTGACGGTGAGCGAAGACGGTGACGACCTCGTCGAATGCATGCGCCTCGGTGCCCGCGGCTATCTGCTGAAGAAGATCAACACGGACTTCCTCCTTTCCGGAATCCGTCACGCGGTTGAAGGCGACTCCGTCCTTTCTCCCGAAATGACTTCCAAGCTCGTGATGAAGATCCGCCGCGACCACGCGAGCCTTGCCACTCCGGTGACGGACGTCAACTCGCTGACGCCGCGTGAACGCGAGACGCTCGCCTGGCTTGCGAAGGGTGTTTCCAATAAGGAAATCGCCCGCGCCCTGGATCTGGCCGAATCGACGGTCAAGGTTCATGTTCAGAGCATTCTCCGCAAGCTGAACCTGAGCAGCCGAGTTCAGGCCGCTGTGTTCGCGGTTGAGCATCACCTGGATCGTCAGTAATCCGCTTTCCCTGACGAATCCGGGCGGTGATCCGCCTCAGAAAGCCTCCAATCCCGTAAAAGCGGGAGGGAGGCTTTTTTCTTATTTTTATACCCCTGAATAAGTACAAAATACTAGCTTAATGGGCATAAAATACCCATGTTGTCTAATCCTTTCGGAGAAAAAACATGGCGGGAAAACCTGAGACGCTGTATCAGAAAATCGTCGACACCCACACGGTGAAGCGAATCGATGACAGCACGATTCTGCTGTACGTCGACATCCACTTCGCAAATGAGTACACGAGTCCTCAGGCTTTTGCCGGCTTGGTTGAGCGCGGTATCGGAGTGCTGTCTCCTGATTCCCACCTCTGTGTGGTTGACCATGTCATTCCGACCGAAGATGTTACCCCCCGCGTTATTGAGGACTCAGCGAGCGCCCGTCAGGCGGCGAAGCTTGGCGAGAACTGCCGGCAGTTCGGCATCAAGGCTTTCTATGGCCCGAACGATCCTCATCAGGGTATCGAGCATGTGCTGATGGATGAGCAGGGGCTGGTGCGCCCCGGCATGGTCGTGATCTGCGGCGACAGCCACACCACGACGCATGGTTCTCTCGGGGCACTGGCGTTCGGGATCGGAACCTCCGAAATTGAACATATCCTCGCGACCCAGACTCTCGTCTACCGTATGGCGAAGACGATGCTGATCCGGATTGACGGACATCTCCCGGAAGGGGTAACCGCGAAAGATCTGGCGCTTGCGGTGCTGAGGAAGATTTCCGCCCGCGGCGCCTTGGGCTGTGTGGTTGAGTATCAGGGCAGCGTGGTGAATGAGCTGCCGGTCGAAGGCCGGATGACGCTCTGCAATCTGACAGTTGAGGCCGGTGCGCGCGGCGCGATCATTGCGCCTGACGAGAAGACTGTGGAGTGGGTGACCGCTCACTGCCCGGATCTGAAGGGGGAAGAACTGAAAGCGGCTCAGGACTACTGGCGCTCCCTGAAGAGTGACGACGATGCGCACTTCGACATCGTTCATACGCTTGATGCCTCGGCTCTGGAACCGATGGTGACCTGGGGCACTAGCCCGGATCAGGCGGTCGGGATTTCGGAATCGGTTCCGGAAGCGGATTCCTTCGCGGATCCGGACTCTCACACAGCCGCTGTCAGGGCTCAGGGATATCAGGGGCTCGAAGCCGGGACTCCGATGGAAGGGATCCCCGTGCAGCATGTCTTCATCGGTTCCTGCACGAACGCGAGGCTGCCTGATCTGAGAGCGGCGGCTGCCGTGATCCGGGGCCGCCATGTGGCACCGGGGGTCCGGGCGCAGGTTGTTCCGGGCTCCATGCAGGTGAGGCGGGAAGCTGAGGCTGAGGGACTCGATAGTATCTTCAAGGATGCGGGTTTTGAATGGCGTAAGAGCGGCTGCTCACTCTGCCTCGCGATGAATAACTTTGTTCTGGAGCCGGGGGTGCGGTGCGCTTCGACCACGAACCGCAATTTTGAAGGCCGGCAGGGCCGGGGTGCCCGGACGCATCTCGTGAGCCCGCAGATGGCGGCGGCCGCTGCCGTGACCGGGCATCTGACTGATTGGCGCAAACTTCCGGAGATCTGAAAAATGGAATAACTCGTAAAGCTGAATGCCGTTGCCGTACCGCTCCCGATTGATAACCTCGATACGGATCAGATCATGCCGAAGCAGTTCCTGCGCGGCGTGGATAAGTCAGGTCTCGCGAAGGGCACGTTCTTCAATCTGCGCTGCTACCCGGACGGAACGCGCCGCCCGGACTGCGTTTTCAATCAGCCTGGGTACGAGAAGGCGGGTATTATTGTTTCTTCTCCGAATTTCGGCTGCGGGTCGTCCCGCGAGCACGCTGTCTGGGGGCTGATGCAGATCGGTATCCGGGCAGTGATTGCGCCGAGTTTCGGCGAGATTTTCTATTCCAACTGCTTCAATAACGGGCTGCTCGCAGCCAAGGTGTCCCGCGAGGATGGAGAGGCCATTCTCGAAGCGGTGAGCGGCGGAAAGCCTGTCAGTCTCACGATTGATGTGGCGAACCGCACGATTTCAGACGGCAGCCGCGAGTGGTCGTTTGAACTGTCAGACCGGCACCGTGAGATGCTGCTTGAAGGATTGGATATGGTGGGCTCAACGCTGAAGGATCTGGATAAGATCCAGGCGTTCCGCCGCCAGCATGAAGCCGCATTCCCCTGGATGGCAGGGCTTGCAGGAAAGGCTAAGGAGAGACTGGAGCGTGAAGGCTGATAAGGTTTTCCGCTGCAGATAGAGGAGAGAGGAGAACCGGGCCTGCGCTGTCTGACAGCGCGGCGCCCGGTTTTTTTTGCGGGTTGCCGCGGTACGGATCAGACGGATCCGGCGTAGCCGTGCTGCCGCCAGGCTTCAAATACCGCGACAGCGACAGAATTGGAGAGATTGAGCGACCGGTTATTCGGCATCATGGGGATGCGGATCCGGTTCTCTTTGAGACAGTGATTCTCCTGCAGTTCAAGCGGCAGGCCAGCGCTTTCACGTCCGAAAACAAGCCAGGAGCCGGCAGTGAATTTCACCTCTGGCAGAGACCGCGTGGCGTGGGAGGAAAACATATAGAGATCCCGGGGATCCGGATGCTCTTTTTCGATGAAGTCATCCCAGCTTTCATAGGTCTTCAGCGTGGCGTATTCCCGATAATCGAGACCGGCGCGGCGCAGATGGCTGTCGTCGAGCGAGAAGCCAAGCGGCTTGATCAGATGCAGTGTGCAGCCGGTATTGGCTGACAGCCGGATAACGTTCCCGGTATTGGGCGGGATTTCGGGTGAAACCAGAACAATGTGAAACATGGAGAAATCTATTTACCTGAGGATTCAGTGAGAATTTTTTTCAGTTTGGCGATGGCCTGTTTTTCCAGCTGACGAACCCGCTCGATCGAAATGCCGAACTCCTTCGCGAGCGTGGCGAGACTGACCGCCTTCACTTCACCCTCGTCATTCTCATGGAACCAGCGGGCTTCAATGATGCGGCGGCTTCGGGGATCAAGCTGCTCGATCGCCTTCTTGAGGCCGACCTGCTCCAGCTGCAGTTCATCCGCTTTTTCCAGAATTTCGACCGGCTCATCGCTCTTATCGGTCAGCATGTCGACTGCCGTGACGGAGGAGTCTCCCTCTTCATCGAGCGGCGTATCCAGCGAAGCGTCCGGCCCCGAAAGACGCTTTTCCATTTCGAGGACTTCCTTTGGCTTGACGTTCAGCTTTTCTGCGATGTCCTCTGCCTGAGCATTGGTGAGCGACTGATCGGTTTTCTTCATCTGCCTCAGATTGAAGAAGAGTTTTCTCTGAGCGTGAGTCGTCGCGAGCTTCACCATATGGCTGTTTCTCACGATGTACTCCTGGATTTCCGCCCGGATCCAGTGCACGGCAAAGGTCATCAGGCGTACGCCCTTGTCCGGGTCATAATGCCTCACAGCTTTCATGAGGCCGATGTTGCCTTCCTGGATCAGATCGCCGTGGGAAAGACCGTAGCCCAGATAGCCGCGCGCGACAGAAATGACCAGACGCAGATGGGAAATGATGAGCGCCTGGGCGGCGTCCACATCGTTGTAGTCACGCATGCGGATTGCGAGATTCCGCTCTTCCTCCGCGGTAAGAACCGGAGCGCTGTTCGCCGCCTTGATATAGGCGTCGAGGTTACCCAGGTCTCCCGGCGTAAGCGCCGGCAGCTGGGTCCTTTTGCGGTAAGGAACCAGTGCGGTCTGTACGGGCTTTCTCAGCGAATTTGACGTCATTTTTCCGTCCTAACGCTTTGATCGGGAGACCCTGCGTATGAAGGATCCCTCCATCAGATTTTGCCCCGGTAGCCGAGGTAGCTGGTCAATCCTCCCAGGATATTGCCAAGAAGGAACGACACCAGAATAAAAGCAACCTGCCAGGAGAGCGGCAGAGGCTGGAACGTGACGGGCAGGTGATACAGCCCGAGAGCGGTGGAGAGCGCGGGGGCAATGCTCGAGATCGCGAGATCCGCGATCACGATGGAGGCAAGAGACGCCAGCAGGAAGACGAATCCGGCCCGCCAGGCATCCGGGCGGACGATGAAGGATGTCGGGGCACCCATGCTGTTCAGCCTGAGGGCTTCCTTCAGAGGCGTGGTTGCGGCAAGGCTTGCGCTGCCCAGCAGCACCATCAGAATAAGACCGCAGAGAAGACCTCCGGTGAGAAGGCCGAATTTGGCGAAAGCGTTCTTCAGAGCCTGGATGTTGCTGTTCCAGGTGCTGTCGTAGGCAACCGAGTCAACCCCGGGCTGTTTCTCAATAAATTTGGCGGTCTCATCCACCTGTTTCTCGGGGATATCCGTACTGACGGTGGCGAGCAGAATATTGGGCAGCGGGTTGGTGCTGAAGGAGAGATCCGTGTTGTCCGTATCTCCGATGAGCCCCAGCGCCTCGTCGGGTGAAACGAGACGGACACGGGTGATGCCGGGCTGCTTTTCAATCGTTTCCTTCAAGTTCGTGGCCCGTTCTGAGCCGACCCCCTGATCGGTAAAAATGGTCATCTCCTGGGCGACAGAGACGCCCTTCACGGAGTTGTAAGCCGTGAGGGAGAGCGTGAATGCCACGAGCAGCAGGCTCATGGCGAGCGTCGTGATGACGAGCGAAATGAGCACCTTGCCCTTATGACGGGACACGCCCTCGAAGAGCTTCATGGTTGCCCACTGGCGAGCGGCAAATGCATTAGACATGATGCAGTTTCTCCATGTCGATTGCCGTGACGAAGGTGTCGGAAAGCGGATTGTGGCTCACAGCGAGCACGGTGCCGCCTTCAGAGGCGTACTGGGCAAGAATCCGAAGAGCGGCGTCCGCGTGCTCTTCATCGAGATAAGCGGTTGGTTCATCGGCCAGAATGACAGCAGGCTTATTCACGAGTGACTGGGCGAGGAGCGCGAGCTGCCGCTCCCCTTCCGAGAGATCCCGGATACGGTTATCGGCCAGCGGGAACAGACCGCAGACCGTCAGCGCGTCAGCTGCCAGCATCATGGCTTCCCGGATGGAATGACCGCAGAGAATGGCCGGTGTTGTGATGGCCTGAAGCAGGGCTTCGTCTTCAGAAGGAAGTGCAGTCCGGGTGAAGAGACCGAAGCTGCGGCGCAGCCGTTTCCGGGCTCCTGAGGAAAGCGTGCTGAGGTCCTGTCCGGCAACCCGCACGGTTCCGGAGGACGGATCCGCGAGTCCGCAGATCAGCCGCAGCACTGTTGTCTTGCCGCATCCGGTCGGGCCATAGAGATTGATGAACTGGCCCTGGGAAATCGTCAGCGTAAAACGCGAGAGAACCGGAAACTGACCGCGGGAAGTCGTGACCTGGCTCAGCTCGATCATGCCTGAAGAAGAATTATCCATACCTATCCTGTGTTTCAGAGCCCGGACAAATCGTAGAAAATTCCGGTTCTGAGGGATCCCGTGGCGAGGTTGAGCTCCTGGATGCGGAATACCTTGAAGAGGGCTGCCAGTACGGCAAAGCCCCCGGCAATGATGTCCCGTCTGTCCGGCTTCAGCCCCGTCAGATTCAGTTGATCAATATACCCTGCTTTGGCAAGGGCCTGAGAGGCGAGGCGGATGATGTCGGGGGTAATCGGGCCGCTGCCCCAGCCGCAGGCGGCAGCAACGCTGTGAAGCGAGCTGATAGTGCCGGCGGATCCGTAGGCCCCCTTCCAGGGGTGAGACATGAAGCGGGCGGCGTCTGCCTCAAAGACAAGTGCAGCCTGATCAATCGCTTTAGCGATGGTCTTCTCGTTCAGCTCCCGGGTCGAGAACGAGGCGATCGTCGTATTCACGCAGCCAATCGGGAATGAAGTGGCTTCGCAGAGTTTGGAGCCGTCACCGACAGAAAGCTCTGTGGATGCGCCGCCGATATCGATGACTAGGATCGGGTCCGTTGTCGGGGGATTGAGGCTCTTGATGCAGCCGAGGTAGGTGAGACGCGCCTCCTCTGTTCCGGGAATGATGTGAATCGGACATCCGAGAACAGGCTCTGCCCGAGTGAGGAAGTCTGAAGAGTTCTTCGCGATTCTGAGCGCCTGGGTTCCCACAGCGCGGATCCGGTTCTGCGGAATGCCGCGGATCAGGTCCCCGAACCGGGCAAGAGAAGCAAGCGCCCGGTTCTCGGTTTCCTCTGTCAGGCAACCGCTGCTGTCAAAACCGGCAGCCAGGCGCACGGTTTCCTTCACATAGCGATCTGACACCAGCCTCCGGCCATCAAAATGCGCGATTTCCAGCCGGAAGCTGTTGGAGCCAAGATCAATTACCGCATATTTTTCTGTCATAGAAATACGCCGTCAGGAATGGGATTCCGCCTCTTCCTCACCCACGAGGGCGCGGGCAAATTCCTCAGCCTTGAAGGGCTGGAGATCGTCGATTTTTTCGCCCACGCCGATAAAGTAGATCGGAAGGGGAGAGCCGCCGCGTTCCTGAGCGAGCGCGAGGAGCACGCCGCCCTTCGCGGTGCCGTCGAGTTTGGTCACAATCAGACCGGTCAGACCGACTGCCTGGTCAAACTGCCGGACCTGAGCGAGGGCGTTCTGCCCGTTCGTGCCGTCAATCACGAGGATGATTTCGTGAGGCGCGCCGGGCAGGGCCTTTTCCTGAGAACGCTTGATGCGGGTAAGTTCTTCCATGAGGTTCGCCTGCGTCGGCAGACGGCCTGCGGTGTCCGCAAGCACAACATCAATGCCGCGGGCCTTGGCAGAACTCACAGCGTCGAAAATGACGGCCGCGGGATCTGCGCCCTGCTGCGACACAACATGCACCTGGTTTCTCTTGCCCCACTCTTCAAGCTGCTCACGCGCGGCGGCGCGGAAGGTATCGCCGGCAGCGAGCAGCACGGATTTGTTCCGGGCAGCGAGCCACTTGGCAATTTTTCCGATGGAGGTCGTCTTCCCGGCGCCGTTGATACCGGCCATCATGATGACAAGCGGATGAGCGCGCTCGATATCGAGATCCTGTTCGGACGGCTTCAGCATCCGGGTGATGATGTCGATCAGTTCACCGCGGACCTCTTCCTGGGTCTTCAGCCCCTTCAGTTTGATAGACTCGCGGAGTTCCTCGATAATTTTTTCAGATGCGGGGAGGCCGGTATCGGCCGCGATCAGCGCGTCCTGCAGGTTTTCGAGAAAGTCCTCATCGATTACGCCACCTGAGAACAGGCCGTAGAGATTGACGCGGGTCTTTGTCAGACCGCGGCGCAGCTTCGAGAACCATGTTTCCTTGGCCGGGGCCGGTTTGGGTTGAGCGGCCGGTGCAGGGGCAGGAGCCAGTGCCGGCGTCGGAGCAGGGGCCGGAGTTTCGGCAGGCGCAGCAGGCTCAGCGGGTTTTGACGCGGAGAAGTGTTTCGAAAACCAGGAGCCGCCGGACTGAGACTTGGCTTCTTCCTGTTCGGAATCAGCGTTTTTCTCGTCCTTCTTCTTGCCAAAGAAAAAAACCATAATACTGTAATGAAAAAGAAAAGAATATTTTATCCGTCAAGTTTACCAACTCGCGGGAAGAAAACGGGTGCTGTGAGGATTTCTGCAGGCAAATGGAAGAGAACGCCTCTCCCCGTGATCGATCTGGATGGACTTCGCCCAACCGGAAACAGAATCCGGGAGACGGTTTTTGACTGGCTCACTTTCCTGCTTGGAGGGTACTCCGGGAAACGGGCTCTCGATATGTTTGCTGGAAGCGGGGCGCTGGGGCTGGAATTCGCGAGCCGTGGCGGCACTTCTGTCCTGATTGAGAGGGATCCTCAGAACGCGCGGAATCTCTCGGATGTCTGCGCGAAGCTGAAAGCCGGGGACGACGCAGTGGTCCGCCGGGGCGACAGTCTCACGCTCACCCGCAGCTATCCCGATCGTTCCTTTGACGTGGTGTTTATTGATCCTCCGTTTGCTGCCGGGCTGCATCAGAGCGCACTCACGGCAGCCGCCTGCATTCTGGCGGACGACGGTCTCATTTATCTGGAAAGCCCGTCTGAGCAAGAGATACCGGTTCCGGAGGATTTCGCAGTGCTGAGATCCGGCAGCTCAGGAGCCGTCCGATATCAGCTTCTCGCGAGGAAGGCATCGCCTCTCGCGGATCTCGCCAAGGGGGACTGATTGTGGCAAAGGCAGTGTACGCAGGCACTTTTGATCCGGTAACGCTGGGTCATCTTCATATCATCCGGCGCGCGGCGAGACTCTTTGAGACTCTGACTGTTGCCGTCGCGGCCTCGACCGGGAAGCGCACCGTTTTCACGGCGGAAGAGCGGGCCAGTCTGGTGCGTGAAGAGGTGGGCGATCTTCAGAATGTTTCTGTCGTGATTTTTGATGGGCTGCTGAGCGATCTGGTGAAGCGTGAGGGACTCGATGTCCTCGTCCGCGGCATCCGGGGAGTATCAGACTTCGCCTATGAGTACCAGATGGCCGGGGTTAACTCCATGCTGATGCCGGGGGTGGATACCGTATTCCTTCAGACAGAGCCTTCGCTTCAGTTTGTCGCATCGTCCTATGTGAAGGAGATCGCTTCACTCGGCGGAGACGTCGGGGCATTTGTTTCACCCCGGGTGGCTGAAGCCCTGAAAGAGAAGCTTCCGGGCTTCAGACCGTAAGTAAGCGGGAGTTTAGAATTTCGACACAACCCATTCCTTCAGTTCTCTGAACCAGCGCTCAAACATGGATTCAGATTCTGAAGGAACCGTGGTTTTCAGCGCGGCGGGGGAAGCGGCTGCCGGAGCGGCGGCCTTTGGAGCCGGCTGAGGTTCCGCCGGCAGGAACTCCATCGGATCAATCAGGCTCCAGACCGGTCGCGAAACAGATCCGTCCAGCGTTGCTCCTGAGGATCTCTGCTGCAGAGCGGACCACACCGTGGCTTCACCCGCCACGGAGAGTGTCTGCAGATCAATCTCAGCCCGGCCCTTCGCCGTGAAGTCATGACCGGCAGCCTTCAGACTTCCGGTCGACGCAATGCCGTCATGAATCACAACCGGGCAGGAGAGGGTCGTGAAGGGAAGCGGCTTACGGCCCAGCCCCGGCATATTTCCGTTTGCCAGTTCAATATCCGCGTCGCCCCTGAGGCTCTTTGTCATGATCTGATCGGGATCACCCGGACCGGACGCCGTCAGAATGAGATTCAGGGTGCCGCTGAGACTGTCAGGGGCGCTGCGGTCGCCTGCCGCGATCTGCGTGGCCTTCGCTCTGATCACCCAGCTTCCGGATGGGTCAAAGGAAAGATTGCCGGTCACATGCCCTCCCCTGAGATCAGCTGAGAAGTCTGAAATGGTGAGACTGTCCCGGCTGAGCGCAATGTGGGAGGAGACCGCTGAGGCCCGGAGTGAGCCGCGGGAAAGTTCCTCGATGCTGACAGTGGCGTGAACGGTCGCCGTACCCGCAACTCGGATAAGCGGCACAGCGATTTCAGACGGAATGCTTTCCCAGGAGAGTGTGGAAGGCGCCGTTTCTTCCTTTGGTGTCAGATCAATCTTCTTCGCGACAATCTGAGTATCGATTTTCGGGGACTCAAGTGAGCTCCCCTGGAGGGAAATCGAGAGCGGGGCGTCGTTCAGCTTTCCCTTCGTTTCAAGCTGCAGTGTCTGCTCAGCCCAGTTTCCCCGGGCAGTGCCGGTGAGGCTCGTCTGAATGGCCGGGGCGGTGTCCGCGGCGAGCACATAGCCGAGCTGCATTTGGTCGAGCGAGTAGCTCTTCTTATCCATGTCGACCGAGAAGGGCGAGGAGACAGAAAGCGACTGCGTGCCGCTCTCAAGCGACTGCACCGCGCTCAGTTTGGAAATCCGGCCGCGCACAATGCGATTCTGCGTGGACAGATCCTCGACCGAGAGCTGGTAGGTATTCTGCTTTTTCCCTGTGGTGGAAACAGAGGCGGCGAGCTGTTTCCCGGACCAGACACCCTGCACATACTGGAAGTTTTCAGTCTGCACAGTGGCGTCAAACGGAGAGTCCTGCAGAGTCCCTGAAGCGTGAATCCTGAATTGCGGCAGACCGAGAATCTTGCTTCGCAGATCGAGGTCCACATTGCCGGAACCCTCAACATTCGCGGTGATTCTGTCCGCGGGCGAAGTGAAGGAGGCGCTGAAGGTGACCGGCGCGGTCATCCGGGGCGCAACCTCACCGGTTTCCAGCGACGCGATCTGCACCTGAACCGGCTCGGGTCTGAGACCGTTCACGGCAACCTGCGCGTTGGTGAGGATCAGTTTCTTCACGACGACAGGAGCGATCCAGCTGTCCGTATCCTGAATCAGCGGTGAACGGGAAAGATGCTGGAGCTCGTTCTGATCCGGGGAGGCAATGGCCGAATTCAGCCCGTCCAGCGTGATGCTGGAAATGTGGAGCTGGCCGATGAGAAGTCCCCAGGGCGAAATACGGATGGTGCCGGATGAGAAGCTGCCGAGATAGCTGTTGTCTGTTGTATCGGTCAGAGTGCCCTTGGGCAGGGTGACCTCAATTTTCGGCAGGTGCTTGATGGTGACCTGACCGTCCAGCTTGATGTGGAGATCAAGCTTCTTGGAGGAGAAATCCTCCAGCTTTTCCTCTACCCACTTGGGGCTCACCACGATATACAGCGCGGAAATAGAGGCGAACGAAGCCAGAGCAGCAAACAGAATAAGCCACTTGGAAAGTCTGACTAACCTGATGAGAGCAGAATCTTTTTTCATGGCGCGGCGCAAGGTCTGAAATCGGAGTACACAGCTCCTAGTTTAGACGGTTAGTGCGCCGGTCAGACACAAAAATAGGTTATTTCTTCGAGCGAAGCGTTTTGCGGATCGTCCGGCGCAGATTCGGAGCGAGCCTTTCGAGGGCATCAAGCGTCATGAAAAGCGACGACTTTCCGTGCATGGAAAGAGAACGGAAACGGGACAGCAGTTCGTTTTCCTCACGCACCGGATTATGGCGCTCGGTGGTAATGACGAAGTTCGCATCAAACCCGATTGCGGCAAGACGCGTCATGCGAAAGAGCCCGGGGTCAGATTCTCCGGTCTCATAGCGCTGATACTGATCCAGCGGAACGCCAAGAAGCGACGCAATCTGCTCCTGCGTGTAGCCGAGCCGTTCGCGCTCGGACTGCAGACGCTCTCCTAGTTCCTTTCGCTGTTTGGTGCTGGTCAAAGCCATAGTGTCAGAGGGGCAGTCGGATTGGGGGCGGAGGAGCATTCCTCTGCCGTGAATCACAAAAAAACAGTCTGATTGTATTCTAACAAGCCGCCACTGAGCGATTGCGGCCGGTAAAAACATCCCGGGGCCGGATGTCCGGCCCCGGGACAGGAATCAGACGTCAGAGAGCGGAATCAGACGTTGAAGAGGAAGTTCATGATGTCGCCGTCATGGACAACGTAATCCTTGCCTTCAGCGCGTTCCTTGCCGGCTTCCTGAGCACCCTTTTCGCCGTGGTACTTGATGTAGTCGTCGTAGGCGATCGTCTGGGCGCGGATGAAGCCGCGTTCAAAGTCGGTGTGAATGACGCCGGCAGCCTTCGGGGCGGTGTCCCCCTTATGGATGGTCCAGGCGCGGGTTTCCTTTTCACCGCTCGTGAAGAAGGTCTGGAGGCCGAGAAGGTCGTAGGCCGCACAGATCACGCGGTTGAGGCCCGGCTCTTCCATCCCCATATCGGAGAGGAACATGGCGCGGTCTTCTTCCGGCATTTCGAGCAGCTCAACCTCGGTCTGAGCGGAAACAGCGACAACCGTCGCGCCCTGTTCCTTGGCGATTTGGCGCACTGCCTCGAGATAAGGGTTGTTCTCAAAGCCGTCTTCGCTCACGTTGGCGACAAACATCACGGGCTTCAGGGTAAGGAGACCGTAATTCTTGATCAGCAGCTTCTCTTCGTCAGTCAGCGGCACAGTGCGGGCGGGCTTGCCTTCATTCAGGACGGGCTGGAGTTTCTCCAGCACAGCGACCAGCTTCGCGGCTTCCTTGTCGGCGCCCTGCTTGGCCTGCTTGCCCCACTTCTGGATCTGCTTCTCAACGACGGTAAGGTCAGAGAGCGCCAGCTCCGTATTGATGACTTCAATATCGGAAGCCGGATCCACTTTGCCGGACACATGAACAATGTTGTCGTCCTCGAAGCAGCGGACGATATGGGCAATGGCGTCGCACTCACGGATGTTGGCGAGGAACTGATTACCAAGGCCTTCGCCCTTGCTCGCGCCGGCAACCAGACCGGCGATGTCGACGAATTCGACAGCGGCCGGAACGATTTTCTTGGGATGGTCGATTTCGGCGAGCGCCTGCAGGCGCGGGTCCGGAACCTCGACGATGCCCACATTGGGATCAATTGTGCAGAAGGGGTAATTCTCAGCGGCGATGCCCGCTTTCGTCAGAGCATTGAAGAGCGTTGACTTGCCAACGTTGGGAAGGCCAACGATGCCACATTTAAGACCCATTTCTTGAATTCCTAAAGATAAAAGCGGAGGAGAGTCTCCTCCCGCGATTGAAAATGTCTACTCTCTGCCGCAGCCGCAGGACTCGTCGGAAGATTCCTTGAGCGCGAGCGCGACAGCCTCCAGGGTGTGCTCTGCGTCGAAGACACGTATGCCGGACTGGCTGAGAAGGGAGGCTGTAACGCCGGTGCCGTCTTTTTTGGTGCCGCGAAAAAAGCCATCATAAATTTTACCGTTTCCGCAGGCAGGACTGAAAGATTTCAGTACAGCCACTTTGACCTGGTTCTGCAGACAGAGTGCCAGGGCCTCACGGGCTCCCTGAAGATAGGCAAGCGTCTGATCGGTCCTTTTGACGCTGATCACGCGAGCCCTTCCGGACAGAACGTCCGCGCCGTCCCCTGCCTGGATTTCACAGGGTGGGCGCGGTGTGGGAAGCCCGCCCGGGCACTCGGGGCAGAGCGACACGATTCTGCCGCCTCGGGACACGAACTTGGTGAGAATGCTCGCGTAGTCCCCTGAAACGGTTTTTCCGTCCCAGCGGACAGGAAAACCGAGCAGGCAGGCACTGACGAAGATAGGCGACGCCATGGCTTATTTGGCCGCTTCGTCGGGATGCTTCCCGAAGGGGGCGATCTTCCTCTGCGCGGACTGGAAGTTGCCGTCCGCGAGATCCGCCATGCAGTCGATGCCAGCCGCGATGCAGCTGGAAATGCCCTGCATCTGTTCGGGGGTCGGTTTGCCGAGCACGAAATCCACAACCTGGATTCGGAGGCCAAGCGTGCGGGGATGACCCGTACCGATACGGAGGCGCCAGAAGTTCGGGGTGGCGAGTTTCTGCGTGATGTCCTTCAGTCCGTTGTGACCGGCGTTGCCGCCGCCCTGCTTCAGCTTCATGCATCCGGGCAGGAGATCGAGCTCGTCATGGACGACAAGGATTTCCTCGGGCTCAATGTGGTAGTACTGGGCGAGAGCCTGTACGGCGGTGCCGGAACGGTTCATGTAGGTCGTCGGCTTCATCAGCCAGACATCGTGATGATCCAGTTCGACGCGGGTCACATAGGCGCTGAACTTCTTTTCTTCCGAAAAGTAAGCGTGAGAACGGCTGGCGAGTTCATCGGCGAACATGAAGCCCGCGTTGTGGCGCGTGCCATCGTATTCCGATCCGATATTGCCGAGACCGACAATGAGTGAGATTCCTTTCATCTGAGCGGGCATGATTCAGTAATTCCTTAAGCGTCTTACAGTACGCATTTCAGGGAGGAGGGAGTCCAGAGCGGCCTTCTTCTCAGGCCCTGAAAAAAAAGGCTCTTTCAAAGGAAAGAGCCTTTTCAGAGAAAAGCCGGGAAAGATTACTCGGCCTTCTTCTCGCCTTCAGCGGCAGCAGCCGGAGCGGCAGCGCCTTCAGCCGGGGCGGCGGCTGCGGAAGCAGCAGCAGCAGCGGCGGCAGCGTCAGCGGCGGCATCAGCCTCTTCTTCCTTGAAGTCGGTGATGACGGTGGCGATCGGGGTGTCTTCACCGGGCTTCTCGACGACGGTAACGCCAGCCGGGAGGTTCAGATCGGAAGCACGCAGAATCGTCTGAGCGGTCATGTTGGACAGGTCAACATCGATGAACTCAGGCAGATCCTTCGGCAGGCAGTGAACTTCGAGGAAGGACACCAGGTGGCTGATAAGGCCCTTGCTGATCTTGACAGCCGGGCTGTTCTCGGCGCCGGCGAAGTGCAGCGGCACGCGCATATTCATCGGCTTGTTCGGATCCACACGCTGGAAGTCGATGTGCAGAACCTGCTGCTTGTAGGGATGCAGCTGGAAGGAACGCAGCACGACGAGCTGATCAACGCCGTCCAGATTCAGGGTCAGGACGGAGGAGTGGAACGCTTCCTTGCGAAGAGCATAGAAAATCGGGTTGTGATCGAGAACGATCGGCGTGGCAGCCTGGTCGTTGCCGTAGACAATGCCCGGAAGCTTGTTCTCGCGGCGCAGACGGCGGCTCGCACCCGTACCTTGCGCTTTACGTGTGGTTGCAGTGAAATTCATGGAAAAACTCCAAAATAAAAAATGGACCCGCCGCCGCGACCAGCAGCGGGTTTCTTGCTATTCCGCAAACAGAGAGCTTACGGAGGATTCGTTGGCGATGCGGGAAATCGTTTCGCCGATCAGAGCCGCGCAGGAGAGCTGGCGGATCTTCGGGCAGGCTTCAGCTTCGGGACGAAGCGGAATCGTGTCCGTGATGACGAGCTCGTCGAGCGGGGAATTCGTGATACGGTCGACGGCATTTCCGGAAAGCACCGGGTGAGCAGCGTAGGCGAGAACACGGACAGCACCGCGTTCCTTCAGTGCGCTCGCGGCATTGCAGAGGGTGCCGGCGGTATCGACGATGTCGTCGGTAATCACGCAGGTACGGCCCTTCACTTCGCCGATGATGTTCATGATTTCAGCGACGTTGGCGCGGGGACGGCGCTTATCGATGATCGCGAGATCAACGTCAAGAGCCTTCGCCATCGCACGGGCGCGGACCACGCCGCCCACGTCAGGAGAAACGACCATCAGGTTCGGATACTGGTGAGCGAGGATGTCGTTCAGAAGCACCGGGGTGGAATAGATGTTATCCACCGGAATGTCAAAGAAGCCCTGAATCTGATCGGCGTGAAGGTCCATCGTGAGGACACGGTCAACACCGACAGACTGCAGCATGTTCGCAACAACCTTCGCGCTAATGGCCACGCGGGCAGAACGCGGACGGCGATCCTGACGGGCATAGCCGTAGTACGGAATCGCGGCGGTAATTCTGCGGGCCGAAGCGCGGCGCAGAGCGTCCACCATGATCATCAGCTCCATCAGATTGTCGTTCGTCGGAGCACAGGTGCTCTGCAGCACGAAAACATCCTGACCACGAACGTTCTCGTTAATCTCAACAGCAACCTCACCATCGGAGAAGCGGTTGACTGTTGCACGGCCCAATGGAATATTCAGGTGCTGCGTGACAGAAAGGGCAAGCTTCGGATTTGCATTGCCCGAGAAAACCATAAGGCTGTTCGAAACCATGATTTAGCTCTTAATCCTCGCAGGGCTTTCGTCCCGCAGTTGTATTAATCGTTCCATGCTGACAGTACATGGAAGGGAAAAACAGGCAAAATGCCCTTTGTTTCTGGCAGGGGAGGCAGGACTCGAACCTGCGAATATCGGAATCAAAATCCGATGCCTTAACCACCTTGGCGACTCCCCCGTCCTTGTCAAGAACCCGTCCCGCTGCGGAACCAATCCGACAGCGGATGACGTTCTAAGCTTTTTACTGCATAGCCTGACCACCCTTCAGGAAGGTTTTCCAATACCCGTTTGGCATCTGATCCGCTCTGGAGCGGAAGAAAAACCGCTGAACCTGAACCCGTCATACGGACCGACCCAAAGGGAGAAAGCATTTGTATGGCTTGTCTGACGGCGGGTGTGGACTGTGTGACGACAGGCTGTAAGTCATTGTGGCCAAAGCCAAAGTGAAAAGCCTTGTCCTGATAAAGGCAGGAAAGACCGCTAATTTTCGGTGATAGCGGCGGTGTTGTCAAGTCAAAATCCCGAAACGCGCGATCTGTGGCAGAGAATGCGCCGGGGTACACAATCAGGAAATCGTGCGCCGGAACGGGGATCGGCGTGATTCGTTCCCCGATTCCTTCCACGAAGGCGTTTTCACCCTGAATAAAAAACGGAACATCGGCTCCAAGCTCGGTGCCCCAGGCGGCAAGCTCCTCGCGGGAGACCCCGAGATCCCAGAGGCGGTTAAGACCGATCAGCGTGGTAGCCGCGTCGGAAGAGCCGCCGCCGAGACCGGCGCCTGACGGAATACGTTTCGTGACACAGATTTCCGCGCCCTTCCGGCACCCGGTCTTTTCCTGCAGGAGTCTCGCGGCCCGCAGACAGAGATCGGAGGGGTTATCCGCCATGTCGCCCGTGCGGACCAGGCCGCCTTCGGCTCGCTCCGTGAGACTCACGGAGTCCGCGAGCGAGATCAGCAGAAAAACGGACTCAAGCAGGTGATAGCCATCTTCCCGGATGCCGACAATATGGAGAAAGAGATTGATTTTCGCCGGGGCCGGTAGATCGAGAAAGGCTTTCGGAAGATCAGGATGCATTGGCTTCTCGCTTATCGATAGTGACGGTGAGGCGGACGGAAGGCGCGGCTGCGCTCTCCGCTCGGGTAACACGGACTAGCTTCGGGAGTCCGTCAGCCGTCTTCGTGAGGAACTCAATCCTCCAGGGCGGGGCCGACAGTTCATCACCGGGAGGCGGTGAGCTGAGCCACCCCATCATTTCGGTAACAGGGAATGAGAACCCGAGCTCATTCATCATGAGCCGCTCAGGTGTCCGGTCAGAGAGTTTCTTCCCGTCACTGGTCTCGAGCGTGGTGAGCTGCGGTGAAACCGTGATCCGGGCAAGAATGCCGGTGAGCGGGTGCCCGAGCTCCAGCACCGTGGAAGAGCCTGCCCGGGTGAGTGTGAAAGAGCCCGTCTGGCTCTCCTTCCGTCCCCGAAACTCGGTTACCGTGCTGAAACGTCCTTCAATTTTTTCCGCGAAACTCCCTGTCTGGGGTCCCAGGGAGGAGCAGGCCGCCGTGAGCGCGGACGCTGCGAGACCGAGGAGCAGTGTGCGGCGTTTCATTTCAGACCGAACTTCTTACGGAAGGCCGGGAGAGACTGGTCATCCGGATGCTGCGCCGCCCATTTATCAAGCTCAGCCTGAGCCGCCGTGCGGTCCCCGGCCTGAGTGAGTACGGTGAGCAGGTGTTCAACAGTTTCCGCGTCGTAGCGCAGACTGAGTGAGGACTCAAGGAACTGCTTCGCCTTCTCGTAATTCTTCAGCCGGTAGTAGACCCAGCCAAGTGAATCGAGGATATAGGGGTCTCTCGGTTTCAGCGTATTGGCCTTTTCGACAAGCCGGAGCGCTTCCCGCAGCTGCACATTCCGCTCGGCGAAGATGTAGCCAAGCGCGTTGTAGCCGGTGGAGGAATTGGGGCGGAGCGCAATGTACTTCCGAAGATAGAATTCGACGCCCTGCAGATCGTTCACTTTGTCAGCCTGCATGGCGGTGCTGTAGAGAAAGTCCGGCGCATTGCTGACCGTTTTTGCGGTCTGCTGCATGGCGTCGTAGGCCTGCCAGGGCTGGTTCGCGGCGTTCAGCAGCTGACTGAGCGCTGTGGTGATCGCGATCTTTCCCTCGTCAGCCTTGGGCTTCGCCTGCTCAAGCACGGCAATGGCGCGGTCCGGGCGGCCGGTTTTCTGATAGATGTCGGCAGAGCGGAGACGGGCCGCGACATAGTACTTGCCGTCAGTTACCTGTTCGTACCAGCCGAGCGCGTCTTCAGGGCGCAGCTGATTTTCGGAGAGAAAACCGAGCCGGATGTAGGCGAGATTCCTTTCGTCAGCCGGGGCATTCTGCTCCGTCTTCAGGAAAGTGCTGTATGCGGTTTCGGCGATTTTGAGTTCGCCGTTCTGCTCAGCCATTTCGCCGAGCTGAATCCATTGAGCGCCGGTGAGTTTCTTTGAGGTGAGAATTTTCGCCTGTACCGCGAATTCCGCTTTCTGCTTTCCTGCGAGAAGGCTCTGAGCGTATATAAGGCGCGTCGCGGAATCTTCCGGTGAGTCCTTCAGAAATTTTTTCAGCATATCGGCTGAGGTCTGAGGCTCAAGCGGCATCAGGGCGATCGCGGCCTGGCGGATGACTGCCGGGTTCTGCGGAGCAGCCTTGATGGCGGAGCGGGCAAATCGCTCAGCGATATCGCGCCGGGCACCCTGAACCGCGACACTGCAGATAGCGAGATCGACAGCGGGTTCACTGGTTTCATAAGGCTCAGCAAGAGAGGTGAGAAGCGGCAGGGCCTTATCAATCCTCTGGCCGTTCAGGGACGCGAAGATTTGCTGGAATACTACAGATGGGCGGCTCTGGGTCTTCAGGTATTTGGCAAAGGCGGGCTCGGCCGCATCGAAGTTTCCGCTTCTCAGCGCCTCGTACGCGGCAGGCACTTCAGCTTCAGGCGTGCCGGCGGTAAGTTTTGACCAGAGCGCCAGAGCTTCACTTGCCTCCTTCGGGGCTGCTGAAAGATTGGCGATCGCGAAAGCCCTGCGGGCAATGCCAGGGTTCCCTGTCTTTTTCGCCTCTTCCATCAGCGTGAGGAAGGCGGATCCGGACTGATGACGCTGCACGGCAATTTCAGACGCAATGAGACTGAAAAGCACATCGCTCGTCAGAGCAGGGTAGGAGTAGGAGTCAGCCTTCTCCGCGGCAGCCTCTTTGCTGTCGCCCGGAATTTCCTGCGCCGAACTGAAATCCGGCGCTGAGGAAAGCATGATTCCTGCCAGCATGCAGGGCAGAACGTGGGAGAAAGCTGTTTTCATAGACCCAAACAAAGTAAAGTGGCGGTTATCAGAGAAGTCTAATGAATTTAGCGAAATCCGTAGCAGGCGACCGAGATCGTCGGGAAACACCGTCTTCGGAAATGGAATAGAAATGCATCTGGCAGAACAACTGATTGAGTGGCAGAAGCAGCATGGCCGGCATGATCTCCCGTGGCAGAAGACCCGGGATCCGTACCGCAGGTGGATATCGGAGATCATGCTGCAGCAGACTCAGGTCACGACCGTGATTCCTTACTATCTGAAATTTATCGAGGCCTTTCCGGATGTCGGGACTCTGGCAGCGGCTTCCGAGGATGATGTGCTCAGGCATTGGGCAGGGCTCGGTTACTACGCCCGGGGGCGGAACCTGCTTGCCTGCGCGAAGGCTGTTATGGCGTCCGGGGGCAAATTTCCGAAAAAACGGGAGGCGCTTGAAGCGCTGCCCGGAATCGGGCGGTCGACCGCGGCCGCCATTCTCTCCAGCTGCTGGGATATGCCGGAGGCCATTCTTGACGGCAATGCCAAGCGGGTTTTTGCGCGGTATTTCGGTGTGAAGCGGGGAGAAAGCGAAACGCTGTATCAGAAGAAGCTCTGGGAGATTGCCGAGGAGTCTGTGCCGCAGAAGGAGTGCGGCATTTATACCCAGTCGCTGATGGATCTTGGATCCATGGTCTGCCGGAGGTCCCGGCCGGACTGCGACAGCTGCCCGCTGCGGGATGGCTGCAAAGGATTTGCTTCCGGAGATCCTTCCGCGTTCCCGGGCGTGAAAAAGCGGGCGGAGAAACCGGTCCGCTCTTCTTCTTTCCTTGTCATCCGGTCGGGAAGCCGGCTTTGGTCTGTCCGCCGGGAAATGAAAGGGGTGTGGCAGGGGCTTTACTGTTTTCCGGAAGCGCCGGGCTGTGAAGAATTGCCCGATCCCACGGCTCTTCTCCCGGAGGGGGCTGCGGTACAGATGCCGCTGACTTACGCGGGACGGCTGCCACATGAATTTACTCATTACCGGCTCGAAATGCACTTCTGGGAAGGGGAGGCCAATCCTGACACGCTGCGGCACTTCACCGGAGGAAAGTGGATCGATATCCGGGACGCGGACGCTGAGGCACTGCCTTCCCCCGTTCTGAAATTTATCCGGACGAGATTCGCCGGGATCCTAGATCCGAGGGAGCTTGAGCGCCCGGTGACGGACGACGACACCGGCAATGCTTGAGAAGCGCCGGTAGAGTTCTTCCGCCACGAAAACCGAACGGTGCTGCCCGCCGGTGCAGCCGATGCAGATTGTGAGATAGTGCCGACCCTGGGCTCTGAATCCGGGAATCCATTTGCGAAGGAATGTCTCGATATTGGACACCATTTCAAGAACCTCAGGCTGGCTCTTCAGAAAGTCGATCACCGGCTTGTCCTGCCCGGTGAGAGGACGAAGCGCCGTGTTGTAGTAGGGGTTCGGGAGGTTCCGGACGTCGAAAACAAAGTCCGCCGCGACCGGGATTCCCTTTTTGAACGCGAAGGATTCAAAGGAAATTGTCATTTCCGAGGCGGGCGCGTTGATGAACTGACGGATCCAGGCTTTCAGCATGGAAGGCGTGAGATCCGAGGTGTCGAGCACGAACCCGTCCTCGAGGCTCATGAGAGAGCGCTCCTGAGCTATCGCTTCCTGCAGGCCTGTCTGATCACCGGGTTCGCGGTTAAGAGGCGTCAGCGGATGACGGCGGCGGGTTTCGGAGAATCGCTGGACGAGAGCCGGCGTGGATGCGGTCAGAGCGAGTATCCGGACATCAATTCCAAGATCCTTAAGGGCCTGGCACTGGCGCAGAGCCGTCTGGGGGGCGGCTTTGGAGCGGATGTCGACAGAAACCGCGACTTTCTCCTGACCGCGGTCCCTGAGAGACTGAATAACCGGAACGATAAAATCGACCGGCAGATTATCAATGCAGTAGTAACCGCTGTCCTCGAGCTGCCGGATGGCAACGGACTTTCCTGATCCTGATAGACCTGTAACGGCGATGACCTGCATGACAAAAGGCTCCCAATAGGCACCTCGGGGGTCGGTGCCTTCCTATGTCATTTAATTCTATCGTTAAATTTTTTTCCTCAGAGACGCCGGCAGGATTTTTTCCTGTTCACGGTATTTCGCAACCGTACGCCGCGCGACCTGGTAGCCCTTTTCTTTCAGAAGCTCGGAAAGCTTGGCGTCTGACAGCGGTTTGGCGGCAGGTTCTTCCGCGATGAGGGCCCGGATCAGTGACCGGATGGCTTTGGAGGAAACCGCGTCACCGCTCTCCGCCGCGACGTGTGAGCTGAAGAAGTACTTCAGTTCGAAGATTCCGGCGGGCGACTGAAGGTATTTGCCGTTTGTGGCGCGGGAGATGGTGGACTCGTGAAGTCCGGTGTCGGCCGCAATATCCTTCAGCACCATCGGGGTCAGCGCTTTTTCCCCGCTGCTGAAAAATGCCTGCTGCCGGTTGACGATTGACTGGGCGACACGGAGCATGGTGCTGTAACGCTGCTCCACGCTGCGGATGAAAACCTTCGCCTGGGCTGCCTTTTCGCGCCAGGGCGTTTCGGCCGGGCTCTTTTTGGCAGCTGAAGAGGCAAGATCCGCAAGCTGCGGATTCAGGCTGAGAGCTGGAGTCGAAGCCGGATTCAGAGCTGCTGTCCACACACCGTTTTTCCGGGTAACAAGAATATCCGGAACGGCATACTGCACCGCGTCGTTCTTGAAATCAGAGGCCGGATGGGGGTTGAGAGACTGAATGATCCTGTAGACCGACTTCAGTTCATCATCCGTACAGGACAGCGTTCTTTTCAGTTTGGCGTAGTCCTTGTGAGCCAATGCGCCAAGGCTGCCGGTGAGAGCGGTCTCCGCGAGACTGATCAGCCGAGGCGGGAGATCGGGAACGGATTCCCCGAGGAGCTTCAGCTGCAGGGCGAGAGACTCCGAGACCGAGTAGACGCCGATTCCCGCGGGATCCAGGGACTGAAGCGCCAGAAGGGCCCGATGCCAAGCTCCGAAGTCAGCCGGATCCGATCCGGTCTGACGGGCAAAGGAATCCGCCATTTCCTCAAGCGGTGTCTCGAAGAGTCCGTTTTCATCCAGTTCGCCGACCAGGTAGGAAACCTTTTCCTTCACCTCGGGGGGTTCTCTGAGGAAGGGAATCTGGGCTTCCAGATGCTCCTGCAGTGTTTCGGAGGTTTCCACCCAGTCGAGCGGGGAGGTGTCGGTGTTCGGGTCGCCGTGGCCCCATGATGCCTGGGAAAAATTCAGCTCTCCGAAGCTGTCATGAGCCGGGCTGAAATCCCCCTCGGGATTGCCGCCTGCGTCATCACTGCTCTGAATCACTCTTGCGTCAGGCTTCCGCACGGGTTCCTGAACCGGGTCGGCGTGTTCCTCCTGAGCCTGCGGCTCAGTGACCTCGAGAAAAGGATTGTCATCCGAAACCCGATGAATCTCGTCCAGAAGTTCGGCGGACGACAGCCCCAGCACCTCAATTGCCTGCTGCAGCTGAGGTGTCAGCACCATGCGCTGGCCTTGCTGGAGTTTCAGATCATTCGGCATATTCCGGACCCGGAGTGATCAGCTTTTACTGCTTTTTCCCGGTAGTGGGATAGTCGAACTCTTCGCCGAGATAGATCTTGCGGACGGTCTCGTTGTTGCTCAGCTCTTCCGGGACACCGGCGGCGAGCACATTGCCGTCGCTGATGATGTAGGCATGGTCGCAGGTCTTGAAGGTTTCCCGGACGTTGTGGTCCGTGATCAGAACACCGATGTTCCGTTCCTTCAGGATCCGGATGATGTTCCGGATTTCGCTCACGGCGATCGGATCAACGCCGGCGAAAGGTTCGTCGAGCAGAATGAATTTGGGGCTTGCCGCGAGTGATCGGGCAATTTCCGTGCGGCGCCGCTCACCGCCTGAAAGTGACATGGCCACATTCGTGCGGATGTTCTGAATGGAAAGCTCATCCAGGAGCGACTCAAGCCGCTCATTGATTTCCGTTTTGCTGAGAGGCTTGCCGTTCTCGTTCTTCTGAAGCTCGAGAATGGCGCGGATGTTGTCTTCCACCGTGAGCGACCGGAAGACACTCGCTTCCTGAGGCAGATAGGTGAGCCCCATGTGGGCACGGCGGTAAATCGGCAGGTGCGTAATATCTTTGCCGTCGAGGTAAATCGATCCCCCGTCAGCCACGATGAGTCCCACCACCATGTAGAAGGTGGTGGTCTTGCCGGCGCCGTTCGGCCCCAGCAGCCCCACGACTTCGCCGCTCTTCACGCGCAGCGAAACATCCTTCACTACAACACGGCGGCCATAGCGCTTCCGAAGTCCCTTGGTTTCGAGGGTGTGCGTGCCGGCAACGGCGAGATTCTTATCGTATTCGGCCATTTACTTCGTCCTATTTGCCGGGGCCAGCGTGGTGGAGGAACGCAGTTTTGTCGTATCCGCCGAGCCGGAAGAGTTGTCCTGCTTGCGGGGCGCAATCACGGTTGTCACGCGGCGGCGTTCACCGCCCGCGGAGCCGCCTTCTGCCACGGAGCGGGCATTGCGGATGTCGTACACGATGGTCTGACCGGTCGCTTCATCCTTCAGCACGCCGTTTTCCGTACGGGTCAGGCGGGCATTGTTGATGAGCGTAATGGTGTCTTTTTCTTCGTTGTAGATCAGCTTGTCGGCCTCAGCATGCATCCACTCGCTGATCTTCGGATTTGGGTTGTCGCGCTGCTGCTTGAAGGTCGCGAGCTTGCCGGTCAGAACACCCACCCGGTAGCCCTTCGGCGTGATCTGAAGGTCCAGTCGGTCGCCGTGCATCTCGAGCGTACCCTGATGCACCTCAACGCGGCCCGTGTAGACAGCCGTCTGCGAGACCTGGTCTCCGGAGAAATGGTCAGCGGCAATCTCAATCGGCTTCGAGTTATCTGACTGAAGCGCGCCCGCAGTGGCGGCGGCCGTGATCAGAAGAAGGGCTGTAATAAGCTTGATTTTCATATTTTTCGTTCAATTATTTGCGTGAGGCGATGTGCGTGTTGACGCGGCCTGTAAGTGAAATAGTGCCGTTGGCATAGCTGTAATCCATGCCGCTCGCTGTCGTGCTGTCGCTTCCCCGATGGAAAACAACCGGAGAGTCCGAAGTGAAGCGTTCCGTATCAGGGAAGGCTGTCATCTTCTGGGTTTCAAAACTGAGAGCCGGTGTATTGCCTGCCGGGTCCCTCAGAATTTTAACGTTCCCCTCAAATTCGATCGTCTTTCCGGCATCGTGCGTCCAGCCGCGGTCAGAGGAAGCATCGACCTGAGGCTTATTCGGCGTCAGGGTGATATAGCGCGGATGATCGGCATCTGTCCGGTCGTCCGAGTAATGGATCACCTTGTCGGCGATGACGCGCCGCACGGGGTTCCCCGCGCCGTCAAAGTCGGTGAGCGAAAGCTTGGTTGCCGTATAGTCCGGTGAGTTTTCACTCGGCAGATATTTCAGGTCCTTAAGGCCTGACTGCACGGCATAGAAGTAGCTTGCCCCGATCAGAAAGACGAGGAGGATGATGGCAACAATGGCTGAAACTCTTTCCCGCATGTCGGTTACCTGAAACGGGGAGCGTCGGGGTGGAAGTAGAAGCGGTCAATCAGATCATCCCAGACTCCCTGGGACATCAGAATTTTTTCCGCCATTTCCCGGACGGCTCCGCGGCCTCCCGCGCGGGAGGAAACGAAGTCGACTGACTTCAGAACGGTGTCAACGGCGTCAGCCGGCGCACAGGAGAGCCCCACCAGCTGCAGCACCGGCAGATCCGGGATGTCGTCACCCATGCAGGCGCACTCCGATGCGTCCAGATGACGGGCCTGAATGAGATCAAGGAACGCCCCCTTCTTGTAGGACTGCCCCTGGAACACATCCCGGACGCCGAGTTCCCGCAGACGGGCGCCGACGATGGCGGACCGCCTGCCGGTGATCACGACAACATCGATTCCGGCGGCGAGCAGCATCTTGATGCCGAGTCCGTCCTTCACGTCGAAGTGCTTGCAGAGTTCGCCCTGGGAACCGGTGACGATCTGGCCGTCGGTGAGGACGCCGTCCACATCGAGGACGACCAGCTTGATTTTTTTGGCTTTGTCTTCTACTGACATCTCAGATTACCTTGGCAGTCATGAGGTCATGGAAATGAAGCGCGCCGATCAGATGCCCGTCGTGATCCACGACAGGAAGCTGATTGCACTGCGCGCGCTCAAGGAGCGACGCGGCCTCGGCGGCAAGCGCTTCAGGATATATGGTTTTCGGATGCGGCGTCATGACGTCCCGGATAACAACAGGGCGGATGTCGCCGACACGCTCAATCAGCCTCCGGAGATCTCCCTCCGTGAAGATGCCGAGCAGTTTTCCGTCCTCATCCGTCACGGTGGTCATGCCGATGCCCTTGCGGCTGATTTCCTGCACAGCGGCAAGAATCTGCGTGTCAGGCTTAACGCGCGGCACATCGTCGCCGCGGCGCATGACGTCCTGCACCCGGAGCAGCAGCCGGCGTCCAAGCGCACCGCCCGGATGAGACCGCGCAAAGTCTTCTTTGGTGAAGCCCTTGGCGTCGAGACAGGCAATCGCGAGCGCGTCTCCCATGGCCAGCGTGGCCGTGGTCGATGCGGTCGGCGCGAGGTTAAGCGGGCAGGCTTCGCGCTCGACATGCACGTTCAGATTGATGTCCGCTTCGCGGGCCATCGGACTGTCAGGATTTCCGGTGAGCGTAATGAGGAAAGCGCCTTCCCGCTTGATTGCGGGAATGATGGCGAGGACTTCGGACGTGCTCCCCGAGTAGGAAATGCCGATCACGACATCCTCTCGGGTGATCATGCCCAGGTCGCCGTGCGATGCTTCAGCGGCATGAACAAAGAAAGCGGGTGTTCCGGTAGAGGCCATTGTGGCCGCAATTTTGCGGGCAATATGGCCGCTTTTCCCGATACCCGTGACGACAACGCGTCCGCGGCAGGCGAGGAGCGCCTGCACGGCTCTGACGAAGTCATCTCCGATGCGGTCTGAAAGAGCCGATACCGCGGCGGATTCAATTTTCAGAACTTCCTTTGCCAGAGAGAGAATTCCCTCGGCTTGGGTAGTGTGTTGGTTCATGTCGTACAGGCCTTTGTTCTCGCTTTTTATCTTGTTAATGATACCTTTGCCGCTTGTCAAAACTGAACTCAATTTGTTGAAAACTGTTTGAGAGCGGCTTGCGCTCTCAGGAGGCGCTGCCCTCGTCCTTCACAAGGCTCTTCGAAAAATCGGGGCGCCGCCCTTCGAGGAACGCCTTGTGAGCCTCTACGATTTCAGGTTCCTGGAGCTGCTCGTTGAACGCCTCAGCCTCTTTCTTCGACTGTTCACGTGTGTCACTGTGGAGAATGCCTCTCAGAAGGCTCTTCGTGCGGATCAGGGCTTCAGGCGGCATGCGGGTCAGGCGGACCGCGCGGGCGGTTGCCTGACGGAGCACTTCATCGTCCTCAAAAACGCCGTTCGCGATATGAAGAGCTACAGCCTGCTCCGCCGTGATCGGCTCCGAGAGGAGCAGCTTTTCAGCGGCATGGTGGTAGCCGCACTCCGCGACAAGTCTCTGCGTGATGCCGAAAAGAGGCGTCTCGCCCAGAGCGGTGAAGGGGAGCGAGAAGAGTGCGTGCTTTCCGCAGTAGACGAGGTCGCACGTCATGAGGAGCGTGACAGCCAGACCGACTGCCGGGCCGTTTACGGCCGCGATCAGAGGCTTCCTCACATTGTCAGCCACAGAGATGAGGTGCCTTGCGTTATCAACACCGGCGCTGATTTTGTTGCCGGCAACGATTTCCTCGAGATCAGAACCGGCCGAGAAGATGGTCGGGAGACCATGAATCAGAATGACCCGGACATCCGGATCTTTATCGGCATCCTCAAGGGCCGTTGACAGTTCCTGCAGCGTGTCGGCTGAGAGGCTGTTGCGCTTGGCGGGCTTGTTGATGGCGATGGAACGGATGCCGTCCGAGGTTTCAATAACGAGAGTGCTCATCTTTGTTCTGCTGATGATGTTGACAGGGAAAGACTGAGTCCGCCGGACAGCGGGGCAGGACCCCGGGCACGGACTCATCCAATATGAATCATAAAAGCATTAAAGGAAATAAACAGCGGGTTTCCTGTTATCTTGCTTTATATGAGAGAAGCGAAGGCATTCCGGATACGGAAAACAGGCGGAAAATAAGCGGCCTGCTGGTGACCGTGCCGGGCGCGGCTCTCCGGATGCGATAAGACAGTGTACCGATAATGCCCTGATGGGAGAGGCTTCCCCGGGAAATGGGAGGAAATGGCGAATGAAGGTGAACAATCAATGGATCAGGGGTATCTGGTCTGATGACGGGGGAAAGACGGTGTGTTTCCCGGATCAGACGAAGCTGCCTGACCAGCTGGAAATCTGCCGTGAAGGAACATCCGATGCGCTGATCCGCGCCATTAAAACCATGCAGGTCCGGGGTGCTCCGCTGATCGGAGCGGCAGGGGCCTGGGCCGCGGCGTTTCTCTGCCGTGAAGCGAAGACTGAGGAAGCGCTTCAAAAGGGGCTGAAACGGATCGCTGAGGCAAGACCCACGGCTGTGAACCTCCAGTGGGCAGTCCGCCGGGTCGCCTCGGCAGCCGAAGGACTTTCCGGGGACGTCCGGGCAGCGCGCGCTCAGAAGGCGGCCGAGGAGATCTGTGAGTCGGACATTGAATCCAACCGGGCAATCGGCGGGTACTTCGCCTCTGTCATAGAGGAGACTTATCGGAAGAATGGGCGTCCTGTTCGGATTCTGACGCACTGCAATGCCGGGTGGCTCGCAACAGTGGATTACGGCACAGCGCTGTCGGGGCTCTATGTGGCGCAGGAGCAGGGGATACCGATGGAGGTCTGGGTTGATGAAACCCGGCCCCGCATGCAGGGGCTCCTCACCGAGTGGGAGCTTCGCGAGGCCGGCATTCCCTGTACGCTGATCGCGGATAACGCGGGCGGCTATCTGATGCAGCAGGGTGAGGTTGATCTCGTCATTGTCGGGGCGGACCGGATTGCTTCAAACGGCGATGTGGCCAATAAGGTCGGCACGTACCTGAAGGCTCTTGCGGCAAATGACTGCGGAGTGCCTTTTTATGTGGCAGCTCCCGTGTCCACCGTAGACTTTTCTCTGGCGGAAGGCGTGGAGAGCATTCCGGTCGAAGAACGGTCCAGGAGCGAGGTGACTGAAATATCGGGGATCGGACCGGATGGAAACGTGACCCGCGTGCAGGTGGCGGGGCAGGACACTGCGGTAAGAAATATCGCTTTCGATATCACTCCTGCGAGGCTTATCACGGGAATCGTGACGGAGAAGGGAATATTTGCGCCAGGAGCGGGTGACCGCCCCTTTATGCCCGATCCGGATGAGACGCGTCCGGAGTAGAAAATGCAGGAGAAAAAGATGATGCAGGCGGAGTTTCCTGAGGATACGGAGGCGCTGCGGCGCGGCATTATTGAGACTGCCCGGTCCATGAATACTCAGCGTCTGAACGTGAACAAATCCGGGAATGTATCGGCCCGCTGCCAGGCGGACGATGGTGAACTGGCATTCCTGATCACGCCATCAGGCGTTCCGTATGACGATCTTTCGCCAGAGGATATTTCGAAGGTGTCGCGCCTTCCGTCAGGAGAGTGGCGGGATGAGGGACCGCTGCTGCCTTCCTCCGAGTGGCGGCTTCATGCGGCGGTCTATGAGTCAAAGCCTGAAGTCCGGGCGATTGTTCACACGCATTCGCCGAAAGCCACCGCGGTTTCCTGCCTGGAGTCCGGCATTCCGCCTTTTCACTATATGGTGGCCATGTCCGGGGCGGCTGAGATTCCTTGCGCGCCGTATGCTACGTTCGGCACCGAGGCGCTTGCGGAAAGCGTGACCGGTGCTCTGAGGCACTGCCGGGGCTGCCTGATGGCTCGCCATGGGGTGCTCGCGACCGGCTCTGGTCTGTCGGGGGCCTTTGCGCTTGCTGTGGAGACTGAGAATCTGGCCTCGATGTATCTTGACCTTCTTCAGCTCGGAGATGTCCGGCTGCTCTCAGAGGATGAAATGACGCGCGTGCTCGAGCGCTTCAGAACATACGGCCAGCCGGGGAGGAAAGCGTGATGGCTCAGGAGTTTGAGAAAAGGCCTGACGGGATGCCGCTCTGGAAGGATGTGTCGGGGAAAAACGTATCCTGCACGGAAAAGGTTAAAGTGCTAGATGAAAACTACCGCGAGCTGCGGGAATCGGTTTCCGCAGCGCTCGATGATGCGGTTCTTATTGGATGCCGGGCGGACGATATCCGGGCCATTCTGAAAGAGATGATTTCAGAGGTTGAAAGCAGTTATCCGGATGCCCGTCCCGAGAAGGAGAAGTGATGATGCTGAGCAGGCGGACTCTTCTTAAGCTGGTGGCGGCCGGTGCTGTTCCGGCCTTTGCTCTATGCGGCTGCGCGCATCCGCAGATGATTGATATGGGAAGCACGGAATCCCAGGTGGTGGAGAAGCTCGGGAAACCGGATTCCATCACAGCCATGCCGGACGGTACGACCCGCTATACCTATTCCCCGCAGCCTGAAGGGCAGGAAGTCTGGTGGATGTTCTTTG
Source organism: Dakarella massiliensis (assembly GCF_001182045.1). Classification (GTDB taxonomy): domain Bacteria; phylum Pseudomonadota; class Gammaproteobacteria; order Burkholderiales; family Burkholderiaceae_F; genus Mesosutterella; species Mesosutterella massiliensis. Next base: position 249,164 of record NZ_CVTY01000005.1, read on the forward strand.
ATAAGAATGGCCGATTCGTGAAGCGCGAGCAGGCGCTCGTCGAAGAGAATTTTTACCGCCTGATCAAGCCGGGCAAGACGACGATCGCCGATGTCTATCGTCTCTTCGGACACTGCACGAAGATTTTCGACTTCAAGTTTCTCAACCAGTCCGCCTACATGTATCGGTTCCAGGATGCGTCCCGGTCAGACATGGTGCTCTGGGTTCAGTATGGCCGCGACAACGTGGTGACTGAGTGGACAATAGCCGAGGATCCGAGGAAGAACACCCGGTTCCCGATTTACTGAGAAAAAAAGAAAAACCCTGCGGGGAAAGTATCCCGGCAGGGCTTCAGAACCGGTCCCCCTGACAGAGGGGGACGGATCAATTACTGCTCGTCGTGATGATGCTCGTTGCGCAGGCGGATGTGCAGTTCGCGCAGCTGCTTCTCCGTCACCGGAGCCGGAGCGTGCGTGAGCAGGCACTGGGCGCGCTGGGTCTTCGGGAACGCGATCACGTCGCGGATCGAATTGGCGCCGGTCATCATGGCGACGATACGATCAAGGCCGAAGGCGATGCCGCCATGGGGCGGTGCGCCGAACTTCAGGGCGTTAAGCAGGAAGCCAAACTTCTGCTCAGCCTCTTCAGGGGTGATCTTCAGAGCGCTGAAGACCTTCTCCAGCACGTCTTCCTTGTGAATACGGATGGAGCCGCCGCCGATTTCCCAGCCATTCAGCACCATGTCGTACGCCTGGGCGTAGCAGTGTTCCGGATCCGACTGGAGCTTGTCCACGTCTTCCGGCTTCGGGCAGGTGAACGGGTGATGGCAGGCCATCCAGCGGTTCTCTTCATCAGACCACTCGAACATCGGGAAGTCGATAACCCAGAGAGCCTTCCAGCCTTCGGTGAAGAGGCCGGCCTTCTTGCCGAACTCGCTGCGGCCGATCTTCAGACGGAGAGCGCCGAGAGAATCCCAGACGATCTTCTTCTTGTCCGCGCCGAAGAAAATGACGTCGCCGTCATTCGCGCCGGTGCGTTCAATCACGGCATTCAGGAACTCGTCAGAGAGGTTCTTCACGATCGGGCTCTGGAGACCTTCGCGGCCCTTCGCCTTTTCGTTCACCTTGATGTAGGCGAGACCCTTGGCACCGTAGATCTTGACGAACTCGGTGTAGGAATCAATCTCGGAGCGGGGCAGCTGGCAGCCCTTCGGCACGTTCATGGCGACAACCTTGCCGTTCGGCATTGCCGCGGCATTGGCGAACACCTTGAAGCTCGTGTCCTTGCAGAGGTCCGTGATTTCCTTGAACTCAAGGGAGATACGGAGATCAGGCTTATCGGAGCCGTACTTCGCCATCGCGTCATCCCAGCGCATAACCGGGTACGGATTCGCGAGTTCAACGCCGAGCACTTCCTTGAACACGCCGCGGACCATCTTTTCGAACATGTCGCGGATCTCTTCCTGCGTGAGGAAGGAGGTTTCAATATCGACCTGGGTGAATTCAGGCTGACGGTCAGCACGGAGGTCTTCGTCGCGGAAGCACTTGACGATCTGATAGTAGCGGTCGAAACCAGCGACCATCAGCATCTGCTTGAAGAGCTGAGGAGACTGCGGCAGAGCGTAGAAGCAGCCTTCTTCAACGCGGGACGGCACGAGGTAGTCGCGGGCGCCTTCAGGCGTGCTGCGGGTCAGAGCCGGGGTTTCAATATCGATGAAGCCATTCTCGTCAAGGAAGCGGCGGAAGGCCATAGCGGTCTTGTAGCGGAGACGCAGATTACGCTGCATCACCGGACGGCGCAGGTCGAGCACGCGGTAGGTCAGGCGGGCCGTTTCAGAGATGTTGTCGTCATCCAGGCTGAACGGAGGCGTCAGAGACGGGCTCAGCACTTCCAGATCCTGGCAGAGAACCTCAACGGCGCCGGAGATCAGGTCGTCATTCTTGGTGCCTTCAGGACGGGAGCGAACGAGGCCGACCACCTTGAGGCAGTATTCATTACGGACCTTGTCGGCGGTATTGAACACTTCAGGACGGTCAGGGTCGCAGACGACCTGAACGAGGCCTTCGCGGTCGCGAAGGTCAATAAAAATCACACCACCGTGGTCACGACGGCGATGAACCCAGCCATAAAGGGTGACGGTCTGCCCGATGAATTTTTCATCAACCAAACCCGAATAAACGGTACGCATAGAAGCTCCGGGTCACTAACAATAGCTGTTTGCAAAACAGCTGAACAAAACTGTGCTGCGCTGTGCGCGGGGTTCCGCAGGGAGCCGGGAGCGCAGGCAGCAACTCAGAAAAGAATTCTTTGACAAGTTTAGCGCTTGAACGCCTGTCCAGAGTAAGAAAGGCGAAAATCAGGCCTTGACGGCGTCATCAGACTCATGTTTTTCGCTTCCCGGGACGACGACTCCCATGGAAACATGGAACGTGAAAGCCTCTTCAATGCCGAAGCTCGTCTCGCGGGTTTCGGATTCGGGGACGAAGATCACGTAGCCTGAGGTCGGGTTCGGCGCGGTCGGGACGAACACCGTGAGGAGATTTTCCTTGGTTTTCGCGGCGGAGCGGATCGTGTCAGGCGCTTTGTTCACAACAAAGGCAAGTGTCCAAGCCCCTTTGCGGGGATACTCCACCATGACGACCTTCTGAAAGCTCTGCGACTGCTGGCTGAGAAAGGTGCTCGCGATTTTTTTGATGCCGCTGTAGATCGGGTGCACGATCGGAATGCGGTCCAGCAGCGCTTCCCACCAGGAAACAATCTTTTTGCCGAGAACGTTGGCAACGATAACGCCGGTGAGGAAGATGATGACAACAGCGAAAATCAGCCCGAGTCCCGGTATCTTGGCCAGGAAAGCGGGAAGCTGCTGCGTCGGCAGAAAAACGAGAAGTCTGTCGCTGAACTCAATGACGCTGTCGAGAATCCAGACGGTGAAGATCAGAGGGATCCAGAAGAGGAGCCCCGCGGAGATGAACTTTTTGAACATGTCTGTAATGAAAACAAAAGCGTCAGGATCCGAGCCTGTTCTTCAGGGACGATCGAGACGCATTTGCTAAGGGCTCAGGGGCGGAACGCATCCCGCCTCTGCTGCTCACTTGTTCTTGGTGTGGGCGGCCGCAACCCCGGTATGACCGGCATTGAAGTCCGTCGCAGCCCAGCCCTTGCCCTTCAGCTCGAAACCGGGGGCAGACAGCTGCTTTACAAACGTGTCTTTCCCGCACTTCGGGCATTTGGTCAGAGGCTTGTCTGACATTTTCTGAATGATGTCCTCTTCAAAGCCGCAGGAGGAACACTTATATCCATAGACCGGCATAATTCCTAAAAATCCTACAGAAACAGAAAGAGCCTGTCTTTCAAGACGGGCTGTTGCGTCATTATGACGCAATTGCCGCAGGACTGCTTGGAGTACACGTACAATATTTTGGTCACGCAGGAGCCATAAGAGGCAGTCATGAATTATCCCCGGTTTACCAAACCGTCCACTCCGGAAGAGCGGGACGAGTTTTTACCTTTCCTGAAGCGTCTGGCGGATGCCGCGCTGAAGGTGATTCTGCCGAATTTCCTGGCTGGAATTCGGGTGGATGAGAAAAGCAACCACACGCCTGTCACCCTCGCGGACCGCGGGGCCGAATCCGCGATGCGCCGGTTGATTGAGGAAAATTATCCGCAGCATGGCATTTATGGCGAGGAGCTGGGAATCAAGGAGGCTTTCGGTCCCTTCCCCCGTTATCGCTGGATTCTCGATCCCATTGACGGGACTCGTGCCTTTATTTCAAACAGCTTTCATTTCGGGAACCTGATAGCTCTTGAGCGCGACGAAGGAAACGGTTTCGGCCCGATTCTCTCCTCTATTGCGTTTCCGGCGGCCGGTATCCGGGCGGTCGGGTGGCAGGGCGGCGCGGTTCTTCACCGCAGCGCGCTTGGCATCACTTCCGATAATCCCATGAAGGTCCGTGAATGCAATCGGATAGAGGACGCGACACTCCTCGTGACCTCTCACTGGACAACCTCTGAGCAGGTGGGGGACAGCCGCATGCAGACGCTGATCGACCGGGCGAAGCTATACCGGACGTGGGGCGACTGCTTTGGGTATTTTGCGGTGGCGTCCGGCGGTGCGGACATCATGATTGATCCGGATCTCTCGTACTGGGATGTGGCCGCGCTGATCCCTGTGGTTGAGGGAGCAGGCGGCGTCATTACGAGTACCTCGGGCGGCAATCCCCTGAAAGAGAAATCCGCCGTATGCACGGCAGGCGGAGCACTTCACGAGGAAGTGCTCCGGGCGCTCAACGCTTAAGCTTTTTCGCTTTTCCCCGTGTGTTTCAGGGGGAGCGTGATTGTGATTTTCAGGCCATGCGGGCGGATTTTTTCCGCCTGGACCATTCCGCCGTGGTGCTGGGCCGCCTGCATGGTGATTGGCAGTCCCAGGCCATAGCCGGACCCGGTTGCCTGATTGGCGCCTCTGAAGAAAGGATCAAAGATTTTGGCCATTTCTTCCGGCGGAATGCCGGGGCCTTCATCCTGAATGGAAATCTGAAGCGAGCTGTCCGACACCATCCCGCCATGAATCGTCACCTTTCCGCCGTCAGGCGAGAACCGGAGAGCGTTCCGGACGACATTCTCAATAGCATGCGCTAGCAGATCGGCGTTGCCGGTCATGATGAGATCATCCTTCGGAAGGTCGCAGACCACCTGAACCTTTCGCGCCGCTCCCTCAAGCGAGGCGTTATCGGCAATGTCTTCCACAATCTCGCTGATATCAATCTCGGAGAATGGAATCGAAACTTCAGCGTTCAGCCGGGTGTAGGTGAGCAGATCCCCGACCAGAGAGTCGAGCTTCTGCACATCACTCTCAATCCGGTCAAGCATTTTTGGCGTGATGTCAGGAGAGCGGCGGGCGAGTTCAACCGCGCAGTTGATCCGTGCGAGCGGAGAGCGCAGCTCGTGGCTCACACTGTGGAAGAGATTCTGTTGCCGGTCGATCAGCTGCTGGATGGTGGCGGCCATCATATCGAACTTTTTGGCGAGCTCTATAAATTCAGAGCTGCTCCCTTTGACACTCTCAGAAATCCGGACATTCAGGTCGCCCGAAGCGGCCTGGACCATGGCCCCCTCAATCTGTCTGAGCGGCCGGGTGAGCCGCCAGGCCAGTCCCGCGGCCACAGCGCTCGCGACCAGAAGCGAAATGATGCAGGTGAGCCAAAGCGGAGCGCCGTGGGGCGCGAAGAGCAGCACCCGGGTGGAATCCTTGAAGAAATTCACCGGTTTTCTTGCTGTGAAGACAATTATTTCCTCGCCCTCTACATTGAAAGACCGGATGCCAAGCGTGTTTCCTCCCTGACGCACCAGGGCACGCGCGTGTTCCAGCGCGCCGTCCGGGATTTTGTGACCGGCAATATCGTGCCCCGAGCTGTCGACCGCGTACACCCGGGCATGGTCCGGTCCGGGATTCTGATGCTGAAGCCAGCTTGTGAGAGCCGGTTTCCCGCCGAGAGACACGACTTCCTCTGCGAACATCACCCGGTCTTCGCCAGGATGATTAAGGAGAAGAGTATGGTCCGGATTCAGAAATCCCCAGGCGACGGCGAAAACCAGAAATCCGGACAGCGTCATAGCGACGATCAGACCCGCAAGGGTCTGCCAGAAGAAGGTATTCGCATTGAAGAGAGAAAGCCGCGTTTTTTTCTGCATAGAGATCAGCTGGCGGAATCGTCCAGCACCGACATCTGGTAACCGAATCCGCGGATGCTCGCGATGGAGATAGCGGGACCGACAGCGTCATTCAGCTTATGGCGGAGCGCGCTTACATGGACGTCAATCGCCCTGTCGTAGCGGCCCATGTCCCTGCCGAGCACCTGCGTATAGATATCTGCCTTGGAAACGCGCTGACCGAGATTCCGCCCGAGCATTTCAAAAAGCGAGAATTCGGTCGATGTCAGTTCGATGTTCTTTTTCGTCGCGGTGACCCACACGCGGCGCTGTGCCGGATTGACAGTGAGAGGACCGACAACGAGAGGCGTGACAGGAGACTCCTGACCCGCGGTGCGGCGCAGAATAGCGCGGATTCTCGCCACCAGCTCGCGCGGCGTAAAGGGCTTTGGCACATAGTCATCCGCGCCGAGTTCAAGGCCGATGATTCTGTCCGCGGGATCGCCTCTCGCTGTCAGCATGATGACCGGGATATGAGAGTGCTCGCGGATCTTGGCAAGCACCTCGGTGCCCTTCATGCCGGGCATCATGACATCGAGAATGACGAGATCAAAATTTTCCTGCGACAGCTTCAGCAGTCCATCCTCGCCGTTATAGGCGGGGGAGGGAGAAAAACCTTCCAGCTGAAGGTTGTCAGTGAGAAGGGAAACGAGATCGGCGTCGTCGTCAATAATAAGAATCTTGGTAGCACTGGCTGGCATCTTTAACCTCTGCAGGAAACTCTGCAAAATCCCGGTTGAACATCATAAGACTTTAATCATGGCTATACGCCAGAATCCGGTTTTAGGGTGAATTAAGCGTATTACGGGGCCGTATTCGACGAAGATCCCTGCACCAAGGAGTAAATAAGTAATTCCTATGCAGGGGAATCATCTCCCCCTGATTTATAATAAACAGAAGTTTCGGTTTACAGACTGGGAATTTAATGCTGGTCCTGCTGTTGGTGCGGCAACCCGAAATCAGTTGAAAGAAAGGGTTAGCGAGAGTCGGTCCTCCGGTTTTTGCTAGAGCCCGAATTGTCAAGAGAATTCCTTCGAACAGAAGATCACTCACAAATGCCTGAAAAGACAATCACGGTTCTGCTTGTTGAAGATGACGCTGAAGTTCGGCGCCGTTTTGAAACCACCATTAATCAAGACCCTATGATGAAGGTCGTCGGCTTTGCTTCGACTAAACACGAAGCTCAGCAGCTGATCGAGACTCTGGATTTTGAGGTCATGGTGATCGATCTCGGCTTGCCTGACGGCAGCGGCATCGATCTGATTCGCCTCGCGAATCGCCTCCATCCCTCCTCCGACATCATGGTCATCACGGTTTATGGCGATGAACAGCACGTGGTGAGCTCGATTGAGGCGGGTGCTACCGGCTACATCCTGAAAGAAGCCGATAGCGAAGATATCACCGGTCAGATCCGGCTGCTGCGAGGCGGCGGATCTCCTGTCAGCCCGTCTGTCGCGAGAAGCGTGCTCCGCGCGCTGCAGAATCACCCGACCGGCAATGGCATTGTTCCTGACGCCGAGCCGAGCCCCCTTTCCGCCCGCGAAACGGAAATCCTGCATCTTCTCGCAAAGGGTATGAGCTTCAATGAAATCGGCGAGATTCTGACGATCTCTCCGCACACGGTGACCGCTCATATCAAGAAGATTTACCGCAAGCTTCAGGTTCACTCCCGCGGTGAAGCCGTGTATGAAGCGAGCCAGATGGGACTGCTCCATAACTGATCCCCTCTGATCTGGCCGCAGGACGCGACGCGTGGGTTCCTATCCAATCTGGATCCTGATCCTCATCAATCTAAGGCATCTCGTTTTCGGAGCTGCCCTGGTGGGGATTTTTGCGTCCATTCCCCGTCTGACTGAGACCACAGGCCGCCGCACTGCGGCAGCAGTTCTTTTTGGAGTCAGTGTTGTTATTGCGGTTCTTCTGAGCCCGCCCGCCGCGCAGCTGCAGGCCCTTGGCGGGACTCCCGGACTCCTGCTGCTCGTTCTTGGCGGTGCAGCCGCGGCGGCAGCCAAGCTGAAGCCCGGTATCGGTCTTTTTTTCCCCGTTTTCGCCTTTGCTTCTTACCTTGCCGGATTTGTCACGCTTCTTCTGACAGGACGCCCCTTCGCACTCGTGTTCGGTGAGTGCGCGGCAGCCTTCAGCGCGGCGGCCTGGGGTATCGCGGTGGCTGAAGCTCGCCGTGAAAAGGATGCGAAGGTCCGTCTCGCTCAGATTGAAAGCGACGCGCGAAAAGACGCGGATTCTGAAAACAAAGCCATTTCAGAGGCTGTTGCCCACGCGGTTCAGGAGGAGCGTCAGCGCTACATTCAGGACATGCATGACGGGTTGGGAGCTGAACTCATTTCGACGCTTTCCGCTGTCAAGAACGGCAATCTCCCGAAAGAGGATATTGAGTCTGCCCTGCAGTCCTGCCTTGATCAGATGCGTATCGCGATCGATGCGAGCGGAGTGAGCACGGAGGATTTCGGCACTGCTCTCGCGAATCTCCGCTATCGGCTTGCGCCGAGGCTCAAAGCGGCGAAGCTTGAGCTGAAATGGAACACACTTTCGCTTCCTGATGAACTGTCGCTGCCGCCCCAGAAGGCCCAGTGCGCGCTCCGCATGGTGCAGGAAGCTCTGACGAACGCGATCAAGTACAGCCAGGCGACCCGCGTTGAGGTGGCTGCTAGGACGGAGGGCGGCAGACTTCTGCTTTCCGTCACGGATAACGGCGTTGGATTCAAGCCTGAGGAACCCGCCGCAGCATCTGCCACCGGAAGCGGTTTAGGGCTGAAAGGCATGCGCCGCCGCATTGAGGAATGCGGCGGTACGCTCTCCATTGAGTGCCCGGAAACAGGCGGCGCCTCTGTGAGACTCTCGCTGCCGCTTTAAATCACTTATCCAGCTGCGGCGCGGGGGAATCCGATACCCAGTGCCCGCTCTTTCCGCCGGCCTTATCCAGAAGCCGGATATCGGAAAGCACCATGCCGCGGTCAATCGCCTTGCACATGTCGTAAATCGTGAGAAGACCGACCTCGACCGCGGTCAGCGCTTCCATTTCGACCCCGGTCTTGCCATAGGTCTCACAGGTCACCCGGCAGACAATGCTGGAGGCCTCAGGATGCAGATCGAACTCAGCGCTGACATGCGTAAGCGGCAGCGGGTGGCAGAGCGGAACGAGTTCAGAGGTTTTCTTGCTAGCCATGATCGCCGCGATGCGGGCGATCCCGATGACGTCTCCCTTCTTCGCGCTGCCGGACGCAATGACCTGGAAAGTTTCAGGCTGCATGCGGATAACGCCCTGAGCTGTTGCCGATCGGTGAGTAATCGATTTCTCTCCCACGTCCACCATGTGTGCCTGTCCCTGGGAGTCGAAGTGTGTCAGTCCGCCGTTCTCAGTCATTTTGTCGAAAATTCTCACTAAAAAGGTACAAAATCCAGCAGTCCTCCGCCGGCAATCTTCTTATGATAATTGAGTTTGTAAGCGAGTCTCCGTCTCTGCAAAACTCCAAAGGATCCGTATGAAGCCATGGATTGCTGTTGCCGCCTGCTGCCTCATGGCGGCCTCTCTGCCGGCCAAACCTCAAATGACCAGTCAGATCAATCTGCCGTCACTTGGCGCGCCGGCTGGCTCCGGCGAACTCTCTCCGGCTGATGAGCGGAAGATCGGCGAGCAATCCATGGAGGAGATCCGGCAGAGCCCTTATTACCTCCATGATCCGGATATTCATGAGTATCTGATGAGGCTTGGGTACCGGCTGGTCGCTGCCGCACCGGTGACACCGTACAGTTTCCAGTTCTTTCCGATGAAGCTTGGGGAAATCAACGCCTTCGCGCTTCCCGGCGGTTTCATTGCGGTGTTCACGGGCACACTGGTCGCGGCGCAGGATGAGAGCGAACTCGCGGGCGTCATGGCGCATGAAATTGCCCACGTGACACAGCGTCACATTGCCCGCATGCTTGAGAATCAGAAGGGGAATGCCGCAGCTTCTCTCGGCTCATTCCTTCTTGCGATTCTGGCTGCGTCCGCCGGCGGCAATTCGGGCGGCGACGCGGCGGCCGCAATCATGATGGGGGGCCAGGCCGCTCTCATTTCGAATCAGCTGAAATTCTCTCGCAGCGCGGAGCAGGAAGCGGACCGTATTGGCTTCCAGATCATGGTACGGGCAAATTTTGATCCGAACGGCATGACCCGCTTCTTCCAGCGTCTCCTGCAGCGCACCGGTCCCTATGAGGCAAATGCCTCGGCGTACCTGTCTGACCATCCGCTCACGGTTGAGCGAATCGCGGATATGGAAAACCGGGCGCGCGAGCTGCAGCGTCCCTTTATCCGGCATGACAGTTTTGACTTCTATCTGATGCAGGCAAGAGCTCTGGTACTGCAGTCCGGGAGCTCAGCCGGACGGGAGTCGGCGAAGATCCAGTTCCAGACCGTGCTGAATAAAAAGGCAACCGGAGTGCAGGCCGCCGTGGCGCATTACGGGCTCTCCGTTGTCTATGCTCAGGACGGTGATGCGGCACAGGCGTACGCCGAAGCCCAGAAGGCCGTTCAGATGGCGGGCAGAAATGATGTCTTCCTGCAGAAGAATCTTCTTCAGACCCGATACGCGCTGGCAGCGGATAAGAAACCGGTGCTGAAGGAAATCTCGGCGCTCGCGAACGATAATCCGCTCTCAGTCATGCTGGCGAAGATCTATATCGAGGATCTCTATGAGCAGGGGATGCATGAAGAGATTCTGAAGTACCTGAAGGGGCAGAGTGCGATCTCTCAGGACAACGCGGATTATTTCCGTTATCTCGCGAGGTCAAGCGAAGCACTGGGCAGGCGGAGCGAGGCTTTCCGGGCGACTGGGAAGATGTACGCGCTGCAGGGGGACTGGAAGATGGCGGCCTATCAGTTCAAACAGGCACAGCGCGTGTCAGACGGGGATTTCTTCACGATGAGCGAGGTGGATGCGGATCTTCGTGAAGCTGAAGACCATCTGAAGCAGGATAAATCCCATAACTAATTAGTTGTTTTAGCGCATGTGCTCGGGGCTAAATAATGCGAGAATACACCTCTACGCATATTTTTTACCCAGGCGAAGCCTGCGGCTGAACCGCTCCCGGACGGGGAGCGCCTGAACTCTTATATATCAACAGAAATGGCTATTAAAGATTACTTGACCGTTGCAGAGCGGACTGACGAAATCATTGAAACAGACGTCGTTGTCGTCGGCGGAGGTCCGGTCGGGCTGTTTCAGGTTTTCGAACTCGGTCTTCTGGAGATGAAGTGCCACGTGGTGGATTCTCTTCGGAATGTGGGCGGTCAGTGCATGGAGCTCTACCCCCAGAAGCCGATTTACGATATTCCGGCTGTTCCGGTTTACTCGTCGGCTGAGCTGACTGAAAACCTGCTGAAGCAGAATCATCCCTTCAAGCCGGTTTATCACCTGGGCGAAGTCGTCACAAAGGTTGAGAAGCAGGAAGACGGTTCCTTCCACGTGGAAACGGATCTCGGCACCCGCTTCCACTGCAAGGCCGTGATCATCGCCTCCGGTATGGGCTCTTTTGATGCCCGTCCGATGCGAGTTCCGGGCATTGAGAAGTTTGAGAACAAGCAGCTTTTCTACCGGGTGCGTGATCCGGAATTCTTCGCTGGCAAGAACATCGTGATCTGCGGCGGCGGTGACTCCGCTCTCGACTGGACGCTGAATCTTGTCGGAAAGGCAGAGAGCGTCATCCTGATCCATCGTCGTGACGGCTTCCGTGCCGCTCCCGCCCGCGTGGCTGAGATGAAGCAGCTCTGCGAAGACTGGCTGATGCAGTTTGTCGTGGGCTCGGTGACGGGCTTCGAAGAGAAGGACGGTGTGATGACGGAAGTCCGCGTGACCGGTAACGACGGTATCGTCCGCCGTATTCCGCTCGACTGCCTCCTCGTCTTCTTCGGCCTGCAGCCGAAGGTGGGCCCGATCGCTGAATGGGGTCTTGAGCTTGACCGCAAGCAGATCGTGGTTGATACCGCCCGTTTTGAAACCAACATTCCCGGTATCTTCGCAGTCGGCGACTGCAACACCTATCCCGGCAAGAAGAAGCTGATCCTGTCCGGTTTCCATGAGTGCGCTCTGGCGGCCTTCGCGGCCTCCCAGTATGTGTTCCCGGATAAGAAGGTGTTCCTGCAGTACACGACGACGTCTCCGAAGCTGCATAAGGCCCTCGGCGTGCCGGATCCCGCCCATCACAAGGGTGAAGAGGGGTCTGAAGAGTAATTCTCTTCCAGCCTCTGCCTGATACAGGCAAAGAAAAAGGCTTCCCTTGCGGGAAGCCTTTTTTCATTCAGAACGGCATCAGGCCTTGGGAGCCGCGTTCTGAACGGTGACCTTCGGGATTCCGGAGGAGAAGTCCTTTGGGGTTTCGGAGAGCGCGACCGCAGTCTTTCTCGCGATGGCACGGAAGATCTCAGCCGTTTCGCTGTCAGGTTCAGCGAGCACAGTCGGGTGCCCGGAATCCGCGTCCTCGCGGATGCCGCGCTCAAGGGACAGGCTGCCGAGAACCGGGACCCCGTACTCCTTGGACATCCGTTCCGCCCCGCCCTCACCGAAGATCCGCTCAAGATGGCCGCAGTGGGGGCACTTGAAGAGCGCCATGTTTTCCACAATGCCGAGGACAGGAATATTCACTTTGCGGAACATCATGAGGCCCTTCACCGCGTCAAGCGTCGCGATGTCCTGAGGCGTTGTGACAACAATGGCACCGGTGACCGGGACCTGCTGGGAAAGTGTGAGCTGGATGTCGCCGGTTCCAGGCGGCATATCGATCACCAGATAGTCGAGATCGTGCCAGTTCGTCTGCTGCAGGAGATCGCGGAGGGCGGAAGAAACCATCGGACCGCGCCAGATAACAGGGTCTGCCGGATTCACCATGAATCCGATGGAGTTGATCTGCAGTCCGTTCGCCTCGATCGGTTCCATCGTCTTTCCGTCCTTCGACTGCGGGGTGCCGGAAGCGCCCAGCATCGTGGGCTGGCTGGGGCCGTAAATATCAGCATCCAGCACGCCGACCTTAGCGCCTTCAGAGGCGAGAGCCAGAGCGAGGTTCGCCGTAACGGTGGATTTGCCGACGCCGCCCTTGCCGGAAGAAACTGCGATGATGTTCTTCACGTTCGGCAGTACACGGAGCGTGGAGCGGACTTTGTGAGCGCGGATGTTCTGCCGCACCTCCACCTCAGAATCAATGCCGGCGGCACGGAGGGCTTCCTCTGCCGCTTTTTTAATCAGTTCAATCTGGCTTTTTGCCGGGTAACCGAGCTCGATGATGACCGCTCCGGGGAGAACGGAAGCGATTTCACCGCTGTCCTGCAGTCCTTTGCCGGTATTGGGATCAATCACGCCGTTCAGCACCTGGGCGATAGCTTCTTTTGTTGCCGTCATGGCTCTTCCTTCTGTTGAAGAACGGGATGCCCAATTATGTCATTTCACTTAAAAATGCATGAGTCTCAAAAGAAGTAAGCAGCTTGGGGATATAAAATAGAAGATCTATTTATTTTTTCTGTGACAGCTGCGATAAGACAGAGACTTATGACGAAGCGCAATATTTTTGTAACGACGGCACTGCCGTATGCCAACGGCCCCTTCCATATCGGCCATATCACTGAGTACATTCTGGCTGATATCTGGGTGCGTCATGAGCGGATGGCCGGCAACCAGGTTTATTTCGTGGGAGCCGACGACACGCACGGCGCTCCGATGATGATCGCGGCTCAGAAGAAGGGGGTCACGCCTCAGGAATTTGTGGCGGAGATCCGTGCCGGCCGCAAGCAGTATCTGGACGGCTTCCATGTGAAGTTTGACTGGTGGCACACGACTGACTCCCCTGAGAATGTCGAGCTTTCCCAGGACATCTACCGCCGTCTGAAGGCCGCAGGGCTGATCTACAGCAAGGAGATCACCCAGTACTACGACACTCAGAAGGGTATGTTCCTCGCTGACCGCTTTATCAAGGGCAAGTGCCCGCACTGCGGCGCTGAGGATCAGTATGGCGACAGCTGCGAAGTCTGCGGTTCTGTCTATCGCCCGACTGAGCTTATCAATCCGTACTCGGTTCTCTCCGGCACGAAGCCTGAGCTGCGCAGCTCCACGCACTATTTCTTCAAGCTTTCCGATCCGAAGGCCGTGCAGTTCCTGCGCGACTGGACGAGCGGCAACGGCGCTGATGGCAAGCCCCGCGTGCAGCCTGAGGTGCTTGCGAAAGACCAGGAGTGGCTCGGTGAAGGCGCTGAGCTCGAGGACTGGGATATTTCCCGTGACGCGCCGTACTTCGGCATTCCGATTCCGGACGTGCCGGGCAAGTATTTCTATGTCTGGCTGGACGCTCCGGTCGGCTACCTCGCCTCTCTGAAGTCCTACTTCAACAGCATCGGCAAGAATTTTGATGAATTCCTGATGGATCCGAAGACTGAGCAGATTCACTTTATCGGCAAGGACATCATTTACTTCCACACGCTTTTCTGGCCGGCGATGCTGCACTTCGCAGGAAAGCCCTACCGCGTGCCGGATCACATCTACGCGCACGGCTTCGTTACCGTGGGCGGTCTGAAGATGAGCAAGTCCCGCGGTACCGGCATTGATCCGCTGAAGTATCTCAATCTCGGCATGGATCCGGAGTGGCTGCGCTACTATCTCGCCGCCAAGCTGTCCGGCCGCGTCGAGGATATCGATTTCACGAAGCCTGACTTCTTCTCCCGCGTCAATTCCGATCTGATCGGCAAGTATGTGAATATCGCCTCGCGCTCGGCAGGTTTCATCGTGAAGCGCTTTGAAGGCCGCGTGCTGGATTCCGCTATGTCGGATCCGCTCCTGAAGGCGCTGCGTGAAGACGCACCGAAGGTGATTGAGCTCTACGAAGACCGCGAGTACGCGAAGGCCATGCGTCTTGTGATGGAACTCGCCGATAAGACGAACGAGTACGTCGATCACATGAAGCCCTGGGAACTCGCTAAGGATCCGGCTCAGGCGGAGAAGCTGCATGAAGTGTGCTCGGTCTGCCTTGAGGCTTTCCGTATTCTCACGAACTACCTGAAGCCGGTGCTTCCGGGAGTGGCAGAGAAGGTTGAGGCGTTCCTCGGCTGCGGAGAGCTCACCTGGAGCACGGTGGATACACCGCTCTCCTCCGCCAATCCGATTCAGCCCTTCAAGCACCTGATGCAGCGAGTCGATATGGAGAAGCAGCTGGATCAGCTGATCTCAGAGGTGAAGGAAGAACCGAAGGCGGAAGCGCTGCCTGGTGGTGAAGCCATTGCTCCGACCTGCACGATTGATGATTTCGCGAAGCTTGACCTCCGTATCGCGAAGGTGGTGGCATGCGAAGCCGTGGAAGGCTCCACGAAGCTCCTGAAGTTCACGCTCGATGTCGGTGAAGGAAAGACCCGTACGGTCTTCTCCGGCATCAAGGCGAGCTACAGTGAGCCCGCACAGCTGGTCGGCAAGCTGATCGTCATGATCGCGAATCTCGCGCCCCGCAAGATGCGTTTCGGTCTTTCCGAAGGCATGGTGCTCTCGGCGGCTGACGCGGATCAGAAGGCTACCCCGGGATTCTTCCTGCTGGAACCTTTCCCCGGCGCAAAGCCTGGCATGAGAATTCACTGATGAGAAGTGCGCCCCGCCGCCGGGGCGCATGGATCGCGGCGCAAAGCCCTGTTCATTCAGTTTGGATGAGCGGGGCTTTTTGCTGACTAGAGAAGTGTCTCTTCGCGGTGGGACAGCGTGAGCCAGATGGGGGCAAAAGGTGCCGCCTGCGTGATGCGGATCATTGCTTCTTTCGCGAGTTCAAGGATGGCGAGATAGCTGACAAGGGCGTGGGCGAAGGTCGGCGTGTTTTCGAAGACGTCCGTGAATTCCACGTAGGACCTTGTCTGGAGCTGCTTCAGAATGGAAGACATATGCTCGCGGACCGAAAGCTCCTCGCGGGTCACGGTATGCCGCTCCTGCAGCTTGATCCGGGCCATGACGGAGCGCCAGGCGCGCCGCAGTTCGTCAAGTGACACTTCCGGGAGATCCGGGGCGGACTCGGGTTTGCTGACATCCACCGGACTGAAATCCCGGCCGCTGATCGGCAGTCGGTCCAGCTCCTGGGCCGCGAGTTTCATCTTCTGGTATTCGATCAGACGCCGCATCAGTTCGGCCTTGGGATCTTCCACTTCCTCTCCCGTATCGGCTTTCCGGAGCGGTAGCAGCAGCTGGCTTTTGATTGCCATCAGATGAGCAGCCATGACGAGATAATCGCCCGCCAGATCGAGATTGTTTTTCCGGATCAGCTCTACATACTGCATGTACTGCTCAGTCAGCGTCGCCATGGGAATATCCATGACGTCGAACTTCTGCTTCTGAATCAGCCAGAGCAGCAGATCGAGCGGTCCCTCGAAGGATTCCAGAAACACCTTCAGAGCGTCGGGCGGAATATAGAGTCCGGCCGGCACTTTATCCAGCGGCTTGCCGTAAAGGAGGGCAATCGAGTCGCTTGGGGAGAGGGGCAGTGTGTTGTCCAATGTCTGTTCCATAAGGAAAAAACACGGCCGGATGCCGTGAAGGCATCTGGCCGTGCTTGGTCAGTCAAAACTGATCGCAGATGCCTTATTCGTAATCAGGCGTGTACATGTTGTCGGTGACAAACTTCTCGATGTCAGCCGGAGCCTCAATCTGAGCCTGACCGGTCTTCAGCGCGAGCTTGATGATGTTCACGGCAACGAGGTGAGAAATCTCACGGACGCGTGTGAGGGACGGGTAGAGAGAACCGTGAGCCAGGTCGTCTTCCGTCACCATATCGGCGCAGGTGTGAGCCGCGGAGAGGAACACTTCCTGAGTGATTTCCTTGCACTGGGCGAGAATGGCGCCGAGACCGATGCCGGGGAACACATACGAATTGTTGCCCTGACGCGGCACGTAGGTCTTGCCCTTGTAGGTCACCGGATCAAACGGAGAACCGCAGCTGAAGAGCACCTTGCCGTCAGACCAGGTGTAAGCCTGTTCCGCCGTGCACTCAGCCTTGGAGGTCGGGTTGGAAAGGGCGAAGACGATCGGACGCTCGTTGATCTCAGTCATGGCCTTCACGATCGATTCCGTAAAGGCGCCGGACTGAGCGGAGAGACCGACGATAGCGGTCGGACGCAGCGTGCGGATGGCTTCCTCGAAATCCTTCACCGAGGGGATATCCTTTGCGAACGGCAGCTTGTGGGCCGCGAGCGTATCACCGCGGGTTGTGGTGACGAGTCCCTTCGAGTCAAAGAGATACAGACGGGCAAGAGCGTCCTCACGGGAAAGACCATCTTCAACCATGGCGTCAGCGATCAGGCCGGCAACGCCGGTAGCCGCTTCGCCGGCACCGAGGAAGAGAATCTTTTCGTTCGACAGCTTGGACTTCTTGGCGCGCATAGCGGAGAAGAAGCCGGAAACGACGATGGAGGCCGTACCCTGGATGTCGTCGTTGTAGCAGCAGTAGCGGGAACGATAGCGGGCGAGCAGATCGAAGGCGTGGTTGTTGCCAAAGTCTTCGAACTGGACAACGCACTTCGGCCACTTCTTATAAACCGACTGGAAGAATTCCTCGATGAAGTCGTCGTACTCCTGACCGCTGACACGGGGGTGCTTGTGTCCGAGGTACAGCGGGTCGTTGAGGTAACGCTCGGTGTTCGTGCCGACGTCGAGGATGACCGGCAGCGTGCGGCGGGGATCAACGCCGGCGCAGGCGGTGTAAAGGGCGAGCTTGCCAACCGGAATGCCCATGCCGTTGATGCCGAGGTCGCCGAGACCGAGAATACGCTGACCGTCAGTCACGACGATCATGTCGACCGCTTCCTGCGGAAGATTCTCGAGGATTTCGCTCACGTGGCCCTTGTCTTCGATAGACAGGTAGAGGCCCTTCGCGAAGCGGAAGAGGTGGCTGAACTTCTGGCAGACTTCGCCGACAGTCGGCGTATAGACGAGCGGCAGCACTTCTTCGATGTGCTCGAGGAGCAGTCGGAAGTACAGCGTTTCATTGCTGGACCGAAGCCCATCGAGGAAGAGCGCCTTCTGGAACGGCGTGTCAAACGCGCGGAGCTGTTCCATCATGGCTTCGACCTGCATAGAGATCGTGGCCGGAACCGGCGGAAGGAGTCCCTTCAAATGGAGGGCGGCGCGCTCTTCTTCAGAGAAGGCGGTTCCCTTGCTATAAACTCCGTTCTGCAACAGCGTAGTACCGGTTAAATTATGAGCACCCATAACCTTTATCCTTAATTTAACTTGCTTGATAACTATGGCTTAAGCCTGAGCAGAGAACACTGCACAAGCATAAAGATAACCACCGCAATGAGCTGCAGAAGGGGTGCAGTCGCTATTGCGGTGTAATACCTCTCTTTTTTTATGGGGCGAAGAGTCGCCCCTTCCGAGAGTGGATGTAGTTTAGCGCGCCTTCTTTTTCCCTGCTTTGCTTGACTTAGGCGCGGCCTCGGGTTCGGGCGGCAGTGCGGCCTTCAGTTCCTTCTGTCTCTGAGCGGCGAGTTTTGCCTGTTCGGTTTTCGGGAACCGCTTCTGCAGTGAAGTGAGGGTCGAATTTGCGGCGCGGATGTTGCCAAGCGCGGTCTGCGCGGAGGCCAGAGAAAGGAGCGCGTCCGGAGTCCGGGTGGAATTCGGGTACTGACGGGTCAGGCGATCCTCAACCGCTGCCGCTTCCTTGTACTTCTGGAGCGCAAAGTAGGCGTTGCCCTGCCAGTACATGGCTTCAGGCAGATAGGTGGACTGCGGGTACCCCGAAATCAGGCTCGAAAAGGCTTTGACACTGTCCGCGTACTGACCGCTCTGGAAGGAGGAGAGGCCTCTGTCATAAAACCCCTTCTCATTCGAAGCTGCCGCGGCCTGCCCCTGGGCGGCGGGATCGGATCCCGGTTCACCCGCCGGCGCATTCTGCGCGGCGGTTTCTGCCTTCGCCACACGGCCGTCAAGCTTTCTCAGACGGCTGTCGAGATCGGTATAGAGATCCCGGGAATTTTTTTCCTGCTGGGCGATCCGGTTTTCGAGTGTTTCAAGACGCCCGGAGAGAGCGGATTGCCGTTCCTGGAGACTCGCGATCTGATCCGACAGAGCGAGGCTCGCTTTCTGGCCATTCTCCAGCCGGCTGATCTGAGCCTGCATGGTAACCATGTCTTTCCGCATGGCGTTGATGGCGATGCGGGCGTCATTGTCTTCAAAAAGCGCCTGAGCGCTCGAGACATAGCCAAGGCCGGCAATCATGGCGGCGGCTAGCGGTAAAAGGCGGCGATTGGACATTCTTTCGAACCTCATCCTGTTCTGTAAAAAAGCAGCCCGGAACCAAAGGATCCGGGCTTTGGATCAGCGAACTATCAACGGTAGCGGATATCGGCGCGGCGGTTCTTTGCCCAGGCTTCTTCATTGGAGCCCTTGGCGAGCGGCTTCTCCTTGCCGAAGCTCACCGCTTCCATGCGGGTGGCGGGAACGCCAAGCAGCTTCAGCTTGGATATGACGGCTTCGGAACGCTTTTGGCCGAGCGCGAGGTTGTATTCGCTGCTGCCGCGTTCGTCGGTGTTGCCTTCAACAACGATATTGCGGTTCTGATGGCTCATCAGATAGTTTGCATGAGCGGACAGCATCTGGTCGTACTGCGGGGCAACCGAGTAGGAATCCAGAGCGAAGTAAACGGAACGCTGAGCAAGCGGGCTCTTCGGGTCATTCAGAGGATCCACTTCAACGGTCTTCACAGCGCCGTTGTCGACAGTAACGCCCTGACCATTCTGGCTGCCCGTGGTGGACGCGGCGGTCGTGGCCGTACCGTCGGTCTTGGCTCCGTCAACAGGAACAGAAGAGCAGCCTGCGAGGATGCCGGCAGTGGCGAGCACGGCAACCAGGGTGCGAACTGAAAATTGCATTTTATGTTTCTCCAAAGGAAAGAAGGACTTCCTGAATTATCGGATCAAAGGTCCCCAGGCGGGTTCGCGGATGCTTCCACCGCGGCTGCGAAGCCGGGACGACATGCTTCCGTCTGCGCTGGCCATAGCGAGAACACCCTGCCTGCCGGAGACTGTTGCGTAAACAATCAATTCGCCGTTGGGCGAAAAACTTGGGGATTCATCCCCGCTGGTCTTGGTAACGGCCATGTTGCTGCCGCTTGCAAGATCCAGCACGTTCACCTGGAATCCACCTCTGGAGCGAGCAATATACGCCAGCTTTTTGCCGTCGGGCGAAAGCGCCGGGCTGACAGCGTAGCCGACAGAGAATGTGACGCGGCTGGCCTTGCCGCCTGAGACCGGTTTGCGGTAAATCTGAGGATTCCCGCCTCGGTCGGAAGTGAAGTAGATCCAGGCACCATCAGGGCTGAAGACAGGCTCGGTATTGATGCCGGCCCCTGTCGTAAAGCGGGTTGCCGAACCGCCGCGGGTGCTCATCAGATAGATCTGGGTGCCGCCGTCGCGGGAAAGCGCAACAGCGAGCCGTGATCCATCCGGGCTGAATGCCGGAGCGGAATTGTTGCCGGGGAAGTTCGCCACCACGCGGCGGTGACCTGACATCAGTTCGTGGATATAAACCACCGGTTTCCGGGATTCAAATGAGACGTAGGCGAGGCTCGTGCCATTCGGGGCCCAGGTGGGCGAAATAATTGGCTCACGGCTGCGGAGAGCGACGCGGGGATTCTCGCCGTCGCTGTCAGCAATCACGAGCTCATAGACACCGCCCCGGTTCTGCACATAAGCAATCCGGGAGGCAAAGCAGCCGGGCGTGCCTGTCAGCCTGAAATAGATTCTGTCTGCAATCTGGTGCGCCGCCATCCGGAGGTTGCCGGTTGTGCTCGTGCTGACGAAATTGTCGAGGAGCTTCCCGCTCACCACATCGAGCAGCTTGCAGCTGATTTCCCAGCGGCCGGCGCCTTTTGGCGCGATGGAACCGATAACGGCGGCGTTGCTGTTCTCCGATCGGAACGCCAGAGGATCGGGATTCAGCACCTGAGCGTAGGACACCTCTGCCGTGGAACCGACCTGACGGAATTTGCCTGATCTCACCAGATCAGCCGCAATAACGGAACTCAGGCTTCCAGGCGCAGAGGCTGTGCCGGAAAAAGCAGGAACCGAAATAGGGAAAAGCTGGGAGCCAACGCCCGTGATTTCAATATCGAGCTGCGCCCAGGCGGGCAGGCTCAGCAGACCGAGTCCGGCAGCCGAAGCGGCAAGAAGAGCGCGGCGGCTGACACCTGCTTGTTTATTGGCGACCATAGAGATGCTTCCAAATACAAAAAGGAGACAGATAACTGTCTCCTCATGCTACTACATTGAAAAAAGCCTAAAGCGCGGCGCCGCTTCAAGTCGTGACTTTTTGTTACCGCGCTTCGGCTTCTTTCTGATTAGTGGCGGAAATGACGTTCGCCCGTGAACACCATGACGATGCCGCGTTCGTCAGCGGCTGCGATCACTTCAGGGTCACGGATCGAGCCGCCCGGCTGGATCACGCAGGTCGCGCCGGCGTCACAGATCACGTCCAGACCGTCGCGGAACGGGAAGAAGGCGTCAGACGCGGCGGCAGAGCCGACGAGCGACAGACCTGCTTCCTCAGCCTTTTCCTCAGCAATACGGGCGGAGTCAACGCGGCTCATCTGGCCGGCGCCGACACCAAGCGTCATGCCGGCGTGGACATAAACGATGGCGTTCGACTTGACCCAGCGGCAGACACGCCAGGCAAACATCATGTCGGCAATCTGCTCAGAGGTCGGCTGCT
Source organism: Dakarella massiliensis (assembly GCF_001182045.1). GTDB lineage: Bacteria > Pseudomonadota > Gammaproteobacteria > Burkholderiales > Burkholderiaceae_F > Mesosutterella > Mesosutterella massiliensis. The sequence goes on from NZ_CVTY01000005.1 coordinate 270,559, forward strand.
TCTTCGTCACAACCTTCAGAGCGCTTTCCGGGCAGATCTGGATATCCGGAGTCTGAACGAGGAGACCGCCGCCGACACGCTTGAAGTCGAAGTCGTTATGAGCACCGCCGTTCGCGACAACGAGGAGCCGGAGGTTCTTCTTCTCGCTGAGAAGCGCGCGGGCTTCAGCAGAGAAGGACGGAGCGATGATCACTTCAGCGAACTGCTTGCTCACGAGCTGGGCCGTTTCGAGGTCCACTTCGCGGTTGAAGGCAATGATGCCGCCGAAGGCAGACTTAGAGTCCGTCTTGAAGGCCTTGGCATAGGCTTCGGCCGGATTGAGACCCACAGCGGCGCCGCACGGATTGGCGTGCTTGATGATCACGCAGGCCGGCATATCGAAGGAGCGGGCAGCGTCCCAGGCGGCATCCGTATCAGCGATGTTGTTGTAGGAGAGTTCCTTGCCATGCAGCTGGGTGTAGCCGGCGAGGAGACCCGGGGCGACCTGCTGTTCACGGTAGAACGCGGCCTGCTGATGAGGATTCTCACCGTAGCGCATGTCCTGAACCTTGACCCACTGGCGGTTCAGCACATCCGGGAACTTGGTGGCCGGCTTGTTTTCGGCATCGAGGCTCGTGAGGTAGTTGGTGATCATGCCGTCGTAGCGGGCGGTATGAGCGAACACCTTCTTCGCGAGGGCGAGACGGGTCTTGGCGGTCACGGCACCTTCAGCCTTGATCTCCTCGACGATCTTCGGGTAGTCAGCCGGATCAACGACAACTGCGACGGAACCGTGATTCTTGGCCGCGGCGCGGATCATCGTGGGGCCGCCGATATCGATGTTTTCGATGGCGTCAGCGAACGTGCAGTTCGGCTTCGAGATCGTCTGCTCAAACGGGTAGAGGTTCACGACGACGAGGTCGATCGGATCAATGCCGTGCTCTTCCAGAGCCTTCATGTGCTCGGGGAGGTCGCGGCGGGCCAGAATGCCGGCGTGAATCTTCGGGTGAAGCGTCTTCACGCGGCCGTCGAGCATTTCAGGAAAGCCGGTGTAATCTGCGACTTCTTCCACAGCAATGCCTTCCTTCTCGAGGAGCTTGGCGGTGCCGCCGGTAGAAAGCAGGTGGTAGCCGAGGGCGACGAGCTCACGGGCGAAATCCACGATGCCGGTTTTATCTGAAACGCTCAGAAGTGCCTGTTTCTTCATGTCGTTCTATTTCCTTAAAAATCCCTGGTCAGAGGAGTCCGTAAAGTCGGAGTTTCTTTCGCAGGGTGTTTCGATTAATACCCAAAATTGCCGATGCGGCGCTCTGATTTCCCTCACAGCGCTGCATGATGTATTCGAATAGAGGCTTCTCCACGGCACTGATCACCATTTCATGCACACGGTTAGGCTGCGCTCCTTCCAGATTGCTGAAATACTGGTCCAGCATCTCATTAAGCGCCTGGTGCAAAGGCGTTGTGGCATGTTCGTTCACGCGGGATTCCTCTGAAAAAATTTCTGCGGGGCTGTTCCGGTCCGACCCCCCCCCCCGCTTGTTGTGTGCTAATGATAAAGCACTAAAAGGCTTTCTTGAGAAAAATAGAGAGCCCGGAGACTAGTTCTGAAGTATTGCTGAGGCGTGAGAGAGGCCGGAACGCCTCAGTGCCGCCGGGGAATCTCTCCAGATACCGGAGTAAATGCTTGCGGAAAGACCGGATACCGTTTTTTTCACCATAGAAGTCAATATGCCGCTTCAGGTGGCGGAACAGCGTGTCAGCTTTTTCCTGCGCTGAAGGCTCTCCCGGATCGACACCGGTTTCGAGATATGCGCTGATGCGTCCGGGGAGCCACGGCGCGCCGAGAGCGCCCCGTCCCACCATGATGCCGTCTGCGCCGGTGAAGTCCAGAACGGAAGCGGCTTTCTGAGGAGAATCGATGTCGCCGTTCGCTATGACGGGGATACGGACCGCGCTCCGAATGGCGCGGATCGTTCGGTACTCCGCCTCTCCAGAGTAGCCCTGTTCACGGGTCCTTCCATGAACGGTGATCAGTCTGACGCCGGCAGACTCCGCGATACGGGCAAGTTCCGGGGCGTTCAGATGATCACTGTCCCAGCCTGTCCGCATCTTGAGCGTCACAGGGACGGAAACGGTCCCGCAGACACCCCGGATAATCTCGTCAGCAAGAGGCAGGTTCTTCATCAGGGCCGAACCGCAGTCCGTCTTGCAGATCTTCTTCGCGGGGCACCCCATGTTGATATCGATAATGTCAGCGCCGCACTTTTCCACAAAGGAAGCGGCCCGGTTCATCCAGGCGGGAACTGCTCCCAGCAGCTGCACGATCCGGGGAGAAGGCTCGTCTCCAAAGGCGATCTTCCTCTCTGACTCATTCGACTCAAGAAGGTCGGGGTTGGCGGACACCATTTCTCCCTCAACCCAGACGCGGCCGAAATCATGAACGGTCTCGCGGAAGGGAAGATCGGTGACACCCGCCATCGGCGCGACCAGCACGGCGGGTGAGAGAGAAAAGGCTCCGACGTTCATGGCTCGTTCAGCTGCTCAGGAGTGCCGATGTTCCGCCATTTGCCCGTGAAGAGTTCCCCTGTGACACGGCCGAGATCGGCGAAGTGGTAGAGCCACGGGAAGAGTTTCGCGCGGACCGCTGGAACACCTTTGAAAATTCTCGGTGAGTAAATACCGATGCTCGAGAAAGTCAGCGCCTGCGGGGCGCGGCGGACAAGCCCGTTTTCGAGAGCCATATCGCCAGCGGCATGAAACGCCGGATTGGGCACCAGAACGAGATGAGCGTCGGCATCTCCCTTCGTCAGCGCATCAGCCCGGGCAGTAAGCCGCGAGTAGTCGAACTCCGTCACGATGTCGCCCGCTGCCACAATAAAGGGTGTCACGCCATCAGGAGAAAGAAGCGGGAGCGCCTTGGCGATGCCGCCGAGGGTTTCAAGCGCTTCTTCGGAATTTCCTTCCTTCGAGTAGCGGATCGTGATCCCCCGCTCGTGACCGTCCCCGAGCTGAGCCGGGAATTGATCCGCGAGATGCGCAGTGTTGACGACGAAATCCCGGACTCCGGCCCGGATGAGTGCGTCTATCTGCCAGTCGATCATCCGCTTCCCCTGGAATCGGAGAAGCGGTTTTGGTGTGGAGTCGGAGAGCGGGCGCATGCGTTTTCCCCGCCCGGCTCCGAGGATCAGAGCCCGTACACTGTTCATCAGTAGGTCCATCCTTCGGATTTGCTCGGTCCTTCGAGCCTGTCGATGATGACGAGAATCGGCTTCAGCTGTTCATAGCGGTACGCGACGTGCCGGACGTAGGCAATGAACCGGGGCGTATCCGCAAGATACTTCGGCTTGTTATCCCGATACTGGAGACGGGCAAAGATGCCGAGCACCTTCAGGTGGCGCTGCATGCCGGTCCACTCGATCTGACGCCAGAATTCCCCGAAGTCAGCCGGAACGAGGATACCGGCTTTTCTCGCTTTTTCCCAGTATCGGATTGAGATGTCGAGCGTGAAGGATTCATCCCAGGAGATAAACGCGTCCCGCATCAGGCTCGCGATGTCATAAGAAACCGGGCCGAGGAGAGCGTCCTGAAAGTCGAGAATGCCGGGCATTGGATCCGACACCATCAGGTTTCTCGGCATGAAGTCGCGGTGCACGATGACCTTCGGCTCAGCAAGCATGCTCGCGGTGAGCAGATCGCAGATCTGATTCCAGATCTTTTCCTCTTTGGCGTCGAGCGCCGTGCCGCGGTGATGCTTCACATACCACTCAGGGAAGAGAGCCAGCTCGGAGCGGATCTTTTCCTCGGAATACTCGGGCAGAATGCCTGGTTCGCTGATGGACTGAAGCGAAACAAGCGCCGTCGTCGCCGCGTCAAAGTACTTCGGGGCGAGTGAACGGTCTTCGTTGAACTTATCGAGATAAGTGTAGCGGCCGAGATCAGAGAGCAGCATGAAGCCGAGTTTCTCGTCCGCCGCCAGGATCTTCGGCGGATTCAGCCCGGCGCGGACGCAGAGCGCGTCAACGCGGATAAACGGACGGATATCCTCCTTCCCGGGGGGCGCATCCATCAGGATGTAGCTGCGGGCGCCGCCGGCCGCGTCAATGCGGAAGTAGCGGCGGAAGCCAGCGTCTGAAGAGGCAGACCGAATGGTTGAGAGGTCAAGCTCATACTGGTCGGCGTAGGTGCTCAGCCAGTTCTTCAGTTCGGCAAGGCGGGTGTCAGTACCGGTTGTATTGGGCATGAATCGAGGTCCTTCACTTATTATTAGCGTTGAAATTGTACGGTTTTCGCGTGAGTCTGAGGCTTTTACAAATAGCGGCCGCCCTAGTCCGTATAATTCCCAACATACTAGAAATGTCGTTTCCTGATACCCGTCATAATGGTTCCACGCAATCTTAAAAGAAAGTTTCTGCCCATTCGCCCGATCACGCTCGCGGTCGCGGGCGTTTTCGGCGTCTATTCACAGATGGCAGGAGCTCTGCTGACCCTCCATTCGGTGCCGGAACTGGATCCCTCGCCCCACGGAACCGTGCAGAACCCCTCAACCTACGCGATGGCGGATGAGGTCACGGGCAACCCTCAGGACGTGCTTCATCTGATCGGCAACGCGGAAATCCGCCGCGGCGGCTCAACCCTGAAGGGCGACCGCATCACCTATACGCAGGTGACTGATGAGGTGGAAGCTCAGGGAAATGTGCTGCTTTCCAAGGATGGCACCGTATTTACGGGCGATCAGGCGAATTACCGCATTGACGCAGAAACCGGCACGATGCCGAAGGCGGACTATACGTTCGGCCCGAGAGGACTCCGGGGCTGCGCGGATCAGGTGGACTTTGTTGATGGTTCCCACGTCACGATGTCGAAAGCCCGGATCACGTCCTGCCCGAAGGGTGACAACGCCTGGTGGGTGGATATGAACCGTCTCGACCTTGATCAGGGGGATCTCACGGCGGAAGGCACGGGAGCGTCCCTTTATCTCGGCGGCGTTCCGGTGATGATGATGCCGTGGTTTGAATTCCCGATCGGACAGCAGCGAAAGAGCGGTTTCCTCACGCCGACACTTGGCATGAGTACGTCGAAGGGTATTCAGATCGCGGTCCCGTACTACTGGAATATCGCCCCGAACTATGACTACACGATCACGCCGAACCTGATGGTGAAGCGCGGTCTGATGCTGGAAAACGAATTCCGCTATCTGCAGCCCAATTACTCCGGCAAGCTCGTCTATAACATCATGCCGCATGACCGTGACTATGGAGAATCCCGGTACGGTCTGCATTTTGAGCATCGGTATGCCCGCGACGGTTTCTACGCCGGCGTGAACTACAACCGGGTGTCAGACGATGACTACATCTCTGACTTCTCGGGCAACATCCGTGAGTCTTCGGAAAACGTTCTGAATCAGGACTTCTGGATGGGTTACGGGCGTGACTTCTGGACCACCAATCTCCGTGTGACGAAGAACCAGACACTCACCTCCACCATGCAGGCGGGGCAGCCGTATGAGCGTGTTCCGCAGTTCTCGTTCAACACCTATAAGGGCGATATCGGCGGTTTCGAATACATCGGTCATATCGAGGCGACCCGCTTCACGCATCCGAATCCGACCCGTCCGGACGGCGACCGCTTTGTGATCGATCAGGGCATCAGCTATCCGCTGCGCGGTTCCTACTGGTTCATCGAGCCGAAGGCCCGCTGGATCGGCACCTGGTACTCGATGCAGAAGTCAGACGCCATGATGGGCGATGTGGCGCTTGAGAAGAGCGCGAGCCGCGAGGTCCCGATCCTCTCCTTCGATACGGGGCTGGTCTTTGACCGTCAGACGAGCTGGTTCGGCAACGCGGCTGAGCAGACTCTGGAACCGAGGCTCTTCTACGCCTATATTCCGTATCGGAATCAGGATCGCCTGCCGGTCTTCGATACCGCGCTTTCTGACCTGAACATCACGCAGCTCTTCCAGGAGAGTGTCTTCTCGGGCTACGACCGTATCAGTCAGGCCAATCAGCTGACCGCGGCTCTCACGACCCGGTATCTCGACTCAGCGAGCGGTATTGAGTGGTTCCGCGGCACGATCGGACAGCGCTTCTATTTTGATGACCAGAAGGTTGGCATCTACGACTACTACACGAATCAGCTGATGGGTATCCGCACCGATTCGAAGAGTGACCTTCTCGGCAGCGTAGGCGTCCGTCTGACCCGGACTCTGACCGCTGACGGCACGGTGCAGTACTCATCCTCTGAGGGACGCGTATCCCGCGCCTACGCCGGATTCCGCTGGCAGCCGAAGCGCGCCTCAGCGGTGAGTCTCTATTACCGCTATAACTACGCGCCGAACGACACCTATAACAACATCAAGCAGCTCGACCTTGCCGCTCAGTGGCCGATCACCGATAAGCTTTATGTGGTGGGCCGCTACAATTATTCCTTCAACAAGAAGGGCATCATTGAAGCGCTGGGCGGCTTTGAGTATCACGCCGACTGCTGGACGCTCCGCGCAGTGGTGCAGCGGTACATAACATCTACAAACAAATATGACAATACTTTCTTCCTGCAGCTTGAACTGAATGGTTTAGGATCGGTCGGAACCAACCCTGTTTCCGAATTGCAGGAAAGCATTCCCGGGTACCAGAGCCGGAGCCCGGTACCCAGTGTGACTGGACGGTATGAATACTATGACTAATTTCCGCATTACCAGCCTCGCGCTTGTCGTCCTGGCTGCTTCCTCTACGGCTTTTACTGCTCAGGCGCAGCTGAAGACTCCCGCCCAGAGCGCACCGACGCGCACGCTCCCGGCCGCGCCGGCGGCCGCCGCGGTGAAACCCGCTGAAGGCGCCCGCCCGCTTGATGAAATCGCCGCAGTCGTGAATGACGATGTCATTACTGAGTTTGAACTGCAGCAGCAGACCCATATCGCGGCGCTCAATCTCCGCCGTCAGAACATCAAGCTGCCGCCGATGGACGTGCTCCGCCGGCAGGTTCTTGATCAGCTGATCATGGATAAGGCGGTTGAGCAGCATGCCCGCGAAGTCGGCATCCGTGTGGATGACGCAATGGTGAGCGCCGCAATCGAGCAGATCGCCGCGAACAACAAGGTAACCGTCGCCCAGATGCAGTCTGATCTCGCGAAGGACGGTGTCCCGTTTGCCGCGTTCCGTGAACAGATCCGCCGTGAAATCGTGGCGCAGCGTCTCCGTGAGCGTGAAGTGGATTCTCAGATTCATATTCCGGAGTCCGAGATCGACTCGTATCTTGCCTCTCAGGGCAAGGGGGCGGCCGCGACCGAGTATCACATCAGTCACATTCTGATTCCGACCGATGCCGGAACGGATGTCGCCAAGGCCAAGGCTCTCGCCGAAGACATTCTGAAGCGCGCGAAGTCGGGTGAGGATTTCAGTTCGCTCGCCGTGTCGTACTCGAAGGCCGGTGACAGCATGAATGGCGGTGAACTTGGCTGGAGAACCAGCCAGAACATGCCGACCGCGCTCTGGAATGCGATTCAGGAACACCATCAGAATGGTTCTGTCGAGCTCTCCCAGGACAGCTCCGGATTCCACATCGTGAAGGTGACCGGCGTCCGTAATGGCATTGATAATCCGGCTAACGGCGGTCTCATTCATATGACCCGCGCGCGCCACATCCTGATGCAGGTCTCCCAGCTCACGCCTGAAGCGAGTGTTGTCAGCCGCCTCACGGATATCCGTAACAAGATTCTTGCCGGCAAGGAAGACTTCCAGACGATGGCGCGTCTCCATTCTGTTGACCCGTCCTCGACCCGCGGCGGCGAACTTGGCTGGCTGCAGCCGGGCGATACCGTTCCAGAGTTCGAATCCGCGATGGATAAGCTGAAGCCGGGTGAGGTTTCTGAGCCGATCAAGTCGCGTTTCGGATATCACCTGATTCAGGTGGAAGAGCGTAAGGACGCCAAGGCGGATCCCCGCCGTGTCCGTCTGGCCGCGCTCCAGGCTCTTCGTGAGAAGAAGCTCGCAGAAGCTGTGACGAACTGGCAGCGTGAGCTCCGCGACAAGGCTTACGTTGAAATCCGCCAGGTCGGCAACTGATCACGGCATCCGCGGGGCAGACAGCTGCCCCGTTGGTTTTCTCCGGATCAGACTTTGGAGAGAAGCACATCCTTTCCTCGAGAGGCGCCGGGCATCTGCCCTCCGCCTCTCGAAACATAATCAGAGAAAAGAACTGCAATGGTGCAAAAACTTGAAGGTCATCACGCCCGCAAGCGCTTTGGGCAGAACTTCCTCAATGACCCGCATTGGATCGGAAAAATTGTCGATTCGATCGACCCCCAGCCTGAGCAGGTGCTGATTGAAATCGGTCCGGGACAGGCGGCGCTCACCCGTGAAATCATCGCGAAGAGCGGGCACGAAACGGCGATTGAGATTGACCGTGATCTCGCTGCCTGGCTGCGAAGCATTTTCCCGGAGACGCTTGAGCTGATTGAGGCGGACGCCCTGAAGCTTGACTGGTCGAAAGTGCACCCCGGGGAAAAACTTCGGATCTTCGGAAATCTTCCCTACAACATTTCGAGCCCGCTTCTCATTTCCCTGATCGCGGTCCGCGGCCGTGTGACGGATCAGCATTTTATGCTGCAGAAGGAAGTGGTGGACCGCATGGTGAGCCCGCCGGGCGGAAAGACCTATGGCAGGCTCTCCGCGGTGCTTCAGCGCTACTACCGCATGATGAAGCTCTTCGATGTGCCGCCGGGCGCTTTCACACCGGCTCCCAAGGTCACGTCGAGCGTGGTGCGGATGATCCCGATTGCGCGTGAAGAGACTTCTCCGGAAGAAGATGCCGCCTACTCGGAAGTGGTGGCGGCCTCTTTCAGCATGAGAAGAAAAACGCTCCGGAATTCGCTTGGGAAACTGCTGACGGCGGAGGAAATTGAGTCCGCCGGAATCAACCCGGGTGTCCGGGCGGAAACGCTCTCTGTGAGCGACTTTGAGTCGCTGACCCGCGTGTATCTCGCGAAGCGCGCGGCGGGCTGAGCACCGGGCTGAGTCAGAGCGGCAGATCTCCGATAACAACCTTACGGAGCGCCGCTCTCGCCTTTTCGTAGTTCGGTTTGATCGCCCGGACCTGAGCCCAGAAGCGCTCGCTGTGGTTCATTTCAACCAGGTGCGCAAGTTCATGGGCCGCGACGTAATCGATCGCGTCATTATCAAAAAAGATCAGCCGCCAGTTGAGACGGATAGCGCCTGAGGCGCTGCAGCTCCCCCAGAGCGTTCTGGCGGAATTCAATCGCAGTGAGGCAGCGGCACGCGGAGCGAACTGCTGCACATAGTCGAACCGTTCGCGGATCACGCGGACAGCCTCGCGCTTCATCCAGAGCGTGATGATTTCTTTCAGGCGTGCCGGATCCTCTCCTTCGGAGGCGGGAATCCGGAGTTCCAGATTCCCATTTCCAGCGGTTCTGATCTGAGGCGCCGAGACCTCTGAACTGAGTGCAATTCTGAGAACCCGGCCCCGATAGGGAAGTTCTCCTCCGTCCGCGAAAACGGTCCTCGGAATACCGCTTTCCTCACGCTGTTTCGCGCGCGCCGCGAGATGCTTTATCACCCAGGCGCTGTTCCTCACGAGCGACATCTCAATGAGCCTGATCGGCGCCCGCATGGGGGCGAGGACGGAAACTCCTGAGGAGTCCACTCTGAAGCCGATTGTGCGGCGGCGGGAGCGGTAGAGCGTATACCGTACAGAAACGGCCCCGGAGGGACTCTCCGGAGCCGGCAGATCGATGATCCGGACAGAGTCCGGTTCGAGCTTCTTAGGCATTCTTTGCGGGATGCGGAAGGAGCAGGGCGTCGCTTTCCGTGGTGATCCAGTCAGCGACCTCAGCTTCCACCGCTTTGAGATCACGTCCCTCGGTAGGGATCGGCTTACCGATCGACACCGTGATGGTGCCCGGGATCTTCGCAATGGAATTCTTCGGCCAGCAGACACCGGAATTCAGCGCGACAGGAAGGATGGGAGCGCCGGTAGCGGCTGCCAGCCTCGCTCCGCCCGTCTTGAATTTCACATGCTCGCCAGGAGGCACGCGGGTGCCTTCCGGGAAGAGAATGATCCACCATCCCCGCTTGAGGAAGGCGGGGCCTTTGGTGACCAGGGTGCGGAAGGCGCTGCGGCCGTTGCTGCGGTCAATGGACAGCAGCCCGAAGGACCAGAGAGCCCAGCCGAAGAACGGAATGCGGTTGAGCGACTCCTTGTAAACATAGGCGCCGGGGTAGGGGAGATAGGCGCCCAGCCAGAAGGTTTCCCATGCCGACTGATGCTTGGACAGCACAACGACAGGGCCCTTCGGGCAGTTCTCCATACCCTTCACCTGAACCCGGACGCCGCAGATCACACGGAGCGCGGCAATCACGAACCTGCCCCAGGCCCTCATGACGCCGTACCGGGTTTCGGCCCGGGTGAACGGCGTGAGAATGAGGACGATGAAGCAGACGGGGATGACCGTGATCGCCAGAACGATATAAAAGATGAAACCTCGAACTGTATTCACAGCCATCACCTCCGATTACTGAGCAATCTTCGCAAGCTCGGCAACCTGATTCATCAGGTGGTGGAGACGGGCGAGGAGCGCCTGGCGGTTGGCACGCAGAGCGGGATCGTCAGCGTTTACCATGACCTTATCGAAGAACTCGTCAACCGGAGCCTTCAGCGTGGAAAGGCGGGAAAGCATTTCCTCGTAGTGGCCGGCTTCGAAGTCCGCAAGAGCGGCGGGCTCAACCTGATCGATGGCGGAGGAGAGCGCCTTTTCGGCGTCGCTCTCGAAAAGCGCCGGATCGATCTTGGTCGGGACTTCGCCCTCGATCTTCTTCAGGATGTTGCTGATACGCTTGTTCGCGGCAGCGAGCGCTTCCGATTCCGGCAGCTTCTCAAAGGCGCGGACCGCAGCGAGGCGGGCCGGGATCTCGTTCAGCTGATCCGGATCCAGGCTCAGCACAGCGTCGATTTCCTGAGCGGTGTAACCCTGATCCTTGAACATGACGCGCATACGGTCGAAGAAGAAGTCGCGGAGTTCCTTGCGGGCATCCTTGACACCTTCGACGTGGCGCTCAATTTCAAAGCCGAGGTTAAGGAGGTCGGAAAGCTTCACCGAGAGATTCTTCTCGATCACCATGCGCAGAATGCTGATCGCATGGCGGCGGAGAGCGTACGGATCCTTTTCACCGGTCGGCATCTGGCCGATACCGAAGAGGCCGGTCAGGGTTTCGAGCTTGTCAGCGATAGCAAGAGCGAGGCTCACCGGAGTGGAGGGCAGCGCGTCGCCGGCGAAGCGGGGCTGGTAGTGCTCACGGATCGCGAGAGCGACATCAGCCTTTTCACCGTCATGCTGAGCGTAGTACTGACCCATGATGCCCTGGAGTTCAGGGAATTCGCCCACCATCAGGGTGCGGAGGTCAGCCTTCGCGAGGTAGGCCGCGCGGGCAGCATCCTCGGGGCTCGCGTGAAGGCCGATGGCGATGAGGCCTGCCATCGCGCGGACACGGTCAGTTCTTTCAAACTGGCTGCCGAGCTTTGCGTGGTACACCGCATTCTTCAGGCCGGGAACGCGGCTTTCCAGCGTTTCCTTCAGGTCGGTTTCATAGAAGAACTTGGCGTCAGCCAGACGGGCGCGGACCACGCGGGCGTTGCCGGCGCTGATTTCCTTGCCGCCGTCAGCCGCAACGAGCTGCGAGACGAGCAGGAACTTATTCATGAGGCGGCCGGAAGCGTCGCGGAGCGGGAAGTACTTCTGATTCAGCTGCATCGTGAGAATCAGGCACTCTTCCGGAACCGAGAGGTATTCCTTCTCGAATTCGGAGGCATACACCACAGGCCACTCAGTGAGCGCGGTGACTTCATCAAGCAGAGCCTCCGGCATGATGGCCGTGCCGCCGAGTTCGGCAGCCTTGTCGTTGAGGAGCTGGCAGATCAGAGCGCGGCGGTCAGCGTAAGAGACCATGACACAGGCGTTCTTCAGCTGTTCCGCATAGGAATCCGCGCTGTCGATCGTCATTTCGCCGGCAGACATAAAGCGGTGGCCGCGGGTCACGCGTCCGGCCTTAAGGCCAAGGAACGAAACCGGAACCACGTCTTCACCGTAAAGCGCCGTGAGATAACGGACCGGGCGGACAAACTCAACCGTCGTTTCACCGTCGGGGAGCTGATAGCTCATCACGCGCGGGATCGGGAGCTTCTTGGCGGAGTCTTCGATGGCAGCCTGGAGACCTTCGGCGAGCGGAATGCCGGGCTTCGTGTCTTCAACGTAGAGGAAGTCCTTGCCGCCTTCAGTCTTCGTGACGAGCTTGGCGTCGGCGCCGAGGCCAAGAGCCTGAAGCTTCTTCAGAAGGGGAGCCGCGGGCTTGCCCTCAGCGTCAAGGCCGATCGCCTTCGGCATCAGCTTCTTGGAGAAAGGTTCATCGGCAGAGTGGCCGAGCACGTTCGTGATGTGAACCGCGAGGCGGCGGGGCGTCCCGTAGCAGGTGGCAACCGAACCGGCTTCCGTCAGGTGCTGTGCCGCGAGGCTCTTCGCGATTTCATTTCCGAAGGCCTTGGAAAGCGTATCAAGGGCTTTCGGCGGCAGCTCTTCCGTCTGGAGTTCAACTAGCAGATTCGTCATTTCAGGCCTCCTCCTTCTTATCAGCCTTATTCAGCATCGGGAATCCCAGGCGCTCGCGGGAGTCGTAATAGCTTTGTGCAACAGCACGGGAGATGTTTCTGATGCGGGAGATGTAGTGGGCGCGTTCCGTCACGGAAATTGCACCGCGGGCATCAAGAAGGTTGAAGGTGTGGCCGGCCTTCAGCACCATTTCATAGGCCGGCAGGGCGAGCTGCAGGTCCATCAGGCGCTTGGCTTCGGTTTCGAAGTAATCGAACAGCTTCAGGAGCTTCGCAGGATCCGATTTCTCAAAGGTGAAAACGGACTGCTCATATTCGTTCTGGTGGAACACGTCACCGTAGGTCAGCGTGCGCTGACGGTCGCCTTCGCCCCAGCGGGTGTAGACGAGATCGAACACGTTGTCGCAGTTCTGCAGATACATGCAGAGGCGCTCCAGACCGTACGTGATTTCGCCGGTGATCGGCTTGCAGGGAAGACCGCCCACCTGCTGGAAATACGTGAACTGGGTCACTTCCATGCCGTCCATCCAGATTTCCCAGCCGAGACCCCAGGCGCCAAGCGTCGGATTTTCCCAGTTATCCTCAACGAAGCGGATATCATGCAGTGACGTGTCGATGCCGAGCACCTTCAGACTGCCGAGATACAGGTCAACGATATTGACGGGGGCGGGTTTCAGGACAACCTGGAACTGGTGATGCTGATAGAGACGGTTCGGGTTCTCGCCGTAACGGGCATCCTTCGGACGGCGAGACGGCTGAACATAGGCTGCGCGCCAGGGCTCCGGCCCAAGGGCCCGGAGGAAGGTTGCCGTGTGAGAAGTGCCGGCACCGACTTCGGTGTCGATCGGCTGTAGCAATGCGCAGCCCTGCTTATTCCAATAATCCTGCAGGCGCAGGATGACTTCCTGAAAAGAGATCATTTTTTCCTAACTGCCCCCTCTTGGAGGGAAAAGATGACCGTTTTCTGCATCGCAACACAGTCATCATAGAATCAGAATGAAGCCATCATTTTAGATGGTTGGCGTTTTTTTGTTTTTGCTCCGCGATTCTCTGAAAAAGACTGCCGCAAAAAGGAGAATGCAGAGGAGAATGGCTGGCGCATTCCCGACGCGTATATAGGGAGTCGGACCGCCGTCCGCCGTGCGGATAACCGCATCCTTTGAGACAGGACCGAGGCCGGCTTCGTACGTAATGACGCCCCGCGGGCTGATAAGAGCGGAGGAGCCGTTGTTATTCACAGAAATCAGCGGGAGCGCGGTTTCCAGCGCTCTCATCCGGCTGAAGAGCAGATGCTGATACTGCACGGCCGGTGAAAACCAGGCGAGGTTCGAGCTCACGAGAAGCACATTCGGCATCCGGCTCTTTCCGTCATTCCTCCAGAAGTCCGACAGCTCGTCACCGAAGGAATTCTCGTAGCAGATCATCGGGGCCACGGTAATGCCCTGCTGCGGAAGATAAAGCGGCTTCTGAAAACGGTCCCCCGGTGTCTGGTCGCTCATCGGAATCCCCAGCGCGTGGACGAACCAATGGAAGCCCGGCGGCACAAATTCCCCGAACGGCACAAGATGACGCTTGTCGTAGCGCTGCGTATCAGAGCCGGGAGTCAGGAGAAAAAGTGAGTTCCGGAATTCGCGCGGATGCGGTTCCCAGAACGCGTTCAGAACGAGAGAAGTTCCCTTTTCCGGAGCAGGAAGACGGATCATCGACACCTCTTCCGGCATCAGGCGCTGAATGGAAGTGTTGATGACGGATTCGGGCCAGATGATCAGTGTGCGGTCTGCGATCGGGCGTCCCTCAGGAGAGGAAAGCCGCATCGCGCGGGCGATTCGCTCGGACTGAGAAAGCGGCTCAACGCCGGACAGTCCGGCGAGCGGCAGATCCGGCTGTACGAGACGGACGGACAGCAGCTCTCCGGGAACGGTCCAGCTGACCGCACGGAGCGCCTGCCCCGAAATCAGAAGCGCGGCCGCAGCCGCGATACAGGCGCACTGCCGCTTCGCGTTCCCCCGCAGAAGCGCGGCCGCGAAGATAAGACCAAGGGTCAGTGTGGCTGCGAGCTCCGAGGCATAAACACCGCCGACCGGAGCGAATCCCTCAAACGGGGTCCCGGTCTGAATGTATCCGAAGGAAATCCAGGGGAAGGAGCAGAGCGCGGCGCCCCGGATCCAGTCAAAAAACACGAAGGAAGCGGGGAAAGCCGCCGCAGCGCGGAGAGGGCCTGGGCGGACTCTGGACACGGCCGCGGCCGCCAGGGCAGTGAAGATGGAATTCGCGGCTCCCATCAGGAGCAGCGCGGCGCCTGACAGCGGCGCCGGAAGCCCTCCGAAGTCGTGAAGGCTCTGGTAGAGCCAGGAGAGTCCAGGCGTAAAAGCCAAGAGCCCGAAAATGAAGCCGAGGAGCGAGGCCTTTTTCCAGGACGTCTCTTCCCGGATACTGAAGAGCAGACCGGCGAGGCCGATAAAGGCGGCGATCTGCGAAACCCATTCCGCGCCGTGAGGAAAGAACGGAGACGCGTAAAGGAGGCCGCCGGCGGCCGCCGCAGCTGCACTCAGCCGGAAATTCACGCCAGAGCTCCCTTGTCGGAAGCCGCTTTGGGAGCGCGTTCCACGAGCAGCACCTTTGCCTGGCGGTCATCAGCCCGGAGCACTTTGAACCGGAAACCGTCAACGGTCAGCTGATCACCCGGGCGGGGAACCCGTTCGAGGCGGTCGGCGATGATGCCGCCGATCGTTTCACAGTGCGGATCCGTGATGTTCGCGCCGAAATACTGATTGAACTGCGTGAGGTGCGTAATAGCGCGTATTTTCCAGCGTCCGCGGGATTCACTCACAATATTTCCCGCATCAATATCGACCGTGTCGAATTCGTCATCGATATCGCCGACGATCTGCTCCAGCACGTCTTCAATCGTGAGAAGGCCGGTCACTTCACCGAACTCATCCACAACGAGCGCGAGATGCTGATGCTCCCGCTTGAATTCCTTCAGAAGGAGATTGAGCGGCATCGTTTCAGGGATGAACTTTGCCTCTCTCAGGTGCTCTTCCAGCCGGTAGTCAGAGTGGAGAAGCGCGGTAAGGAGATCCTTGGCGTGAAGAAGTCCCTTCACGTCGCTGAAATCACCATCGATTACCGGGAAGCGCGAGTGTCCGCTCTGATTCGCTTCCCTCAGCCACTGGTCCTGGGGCTCCGAGATGTCGATCGCCTTGATCTGGCTTCTCGGAACCATGATGTCCGAGGCGGAGAGTTCCGAAATCTTCAGCACGCCTTCAATCATGAAGAGCGCGTCATCACTCAGAACGCCGTTCGTTTTTGCGGCGCGCAGCGCCGAGACAAACTGCTCGTGGGCATCGGAGGCAGGCTCGTGAAAAAGGGACGCGGTGAGCCTCTGCAGGAAGCTCGGTTCAGTTCCCTTCTGTGACGAGGGTGGGTCAGAAGTCATAGTAAGAATTGCCTTTTAAAGGTCCCGGTCCTGATACGGATCCGGGAACCCCAGAGACTGCAGGATTTTGATTTCCAGAGGTTCCATCACATTCGCCTGCTCTTCAGTGATGTGGTCATAGCCATGCGCGTGCAGCGTACCGTGAACAATCAGGTGGCAGAGATGCTGCAGGAAGGTTTTCTGCTGCTCTTTTGCCTGTTCGACAAGCACGGGGACGCAGATGACGATATCTGCCTCAACGACGGGCTCATGCTGATAGTCGAAGGTGAGAACGTTGGTCGCGTAGTCCTTGTGGCGGTAGCGGCTGTTGAGCTCGTAGCCTTCCTCTTTGTCAACAAAGCGGATCGTAATATTCACCGGACGTTCGGCGGCAGCCGCGACCCAGGAGGTCATGACGTCTTCGCTCGGAAGTTCCGGAAACAGTTCGTTCTGTAAATAATAAACAGAAACGGGTGATTCTTTGTCCTGAGCCTCTTCGGCTCCGGCTTCGTTATTCGATTCCATGTCTGCCTTTTTCCCTTGATTCCGCGTCCTTCTCGTACGCTTCGACGATCCGGGCTACCAGCGGGTGACGGACGACGTCGGCCGCCGTGAAGTAGGTGAACGCAATGCCGCGGACTCCCGCGAGCACATGCTGAGCCTGAATCAGCCCGCTGTGTGTGCCGCGCGGCAGGTCAATCTGGGTGATATCGCCCGTGATAACCGCTTTC
This sequence comes from Dakarella massiliensis, assembly GCF_001182045.1. GTDB lineage: Bacteria > Pseudomonadota > Gammaproteobacteria > Burkholderiales > Burkholderiaceae_F > Mesosutterella > Mesosutterella massiliensis. The sequence continues at coordinate 287,296 of NZ_CVTY01000005.1, forward strand.
GAGCCGAAACCGATACGGGTGAGGAACATCTTCATCTGCTCAGGAGTCGTATTCTGCGCCTCATCAAGAATGATAAAGGCGTTGTTCAGCGTTCTGCCGCGCATATAAGCGAGCGGCGCGATCTCAATCGTCTGACGCTCCATCAGCGTGCGGGTCTTCTCAAACCCGAGAAGATCGAAGAGCGCGTCGTAGAGCGGACGGAGATAAGGATCCACTTTCTGGGACAGGTCGCCCGGAAGGAAGCCGAGCCTTTCGCCGGCTTCGACCGCCGGGCGCGTGAGAATGATCCGCTCAACCGTATTCCGCTCATAGGCGTCGACCGCGGAGGCAACGGCAAGATATGTTTTGCCGGTGCCCGCGGGGCCGATACCGAAAGCGATGTCGCAGTCCTGGATCGCCTTGATGTAGTCACGCTGACGCGGCGTCCGGCCGCGGAGATCACGCCTGCGGGTCTTAAGCGGCGCGAGACTGTCATCCTGCGGGATGTCCTCGGTTTCCGTTCTTTCATCAACGAAGAAGAGCTGAAGGTCTTTGGCCGACAGTTCCTCGCCCGTTGTGCGGATGCGGCTCAGAAGCCTCTGCAGTGCATGAATCGCACGCCGGGCGTGCGAGGTGCTGCCGCTTACGTGGAAAACATTGCCGCGCCGCGCGATGCTGACATCCAGAATGGTCTCAATCTGGCGGAGATTGGCGTCGAGCGGTCCCGTCAGATTGGCGAGCTCTGCATTGCTCGCGTCAGCCGAAAATTCCAGCTGCCGCGTCTCTTCCTTTTCATTTGACATCGATCAGTTGAAGTCCTTTTCCTTATTGATCAGGGTGCCGCCGAGCGTGTGCACGCGGACATCCGTAATTTTGACCTGAACCATCTTACCGAGAAGATCGAGGGGGCCCTCAAAATTCACGACACGGTTGTTATCCGTACGGGCGGCAAGCATGCCTTCACCCTTCTTGCTCGCGCCGGTGACGAGAACGCGCTGGATGGAGCCAACCATCGCTTCGGAAATCCGGAGCGCCTGGGCGTCATTCACCTTCTGCAGCTTCTGCAGCCGCTCAAGCTTCACATCCTGAGGCGTGCTGTCAGGCATATCCGCGGCGGGCGTACCGGGGCGGGGACTGAAAACGAAGGAGAAGCTCGCATCGAACTTGCACTCGTCAATCAGCCTCATGGTAGCCTCGAAATCCTCCTCCGTTTCGCCGGGGAAGCCGACGATAAAGTCGGAAGTGATGCAGATATCGGGCCGGGCTTCCCGGAGCCCGCGGATGATCGACAGGTACTGTTCCGTCGTGTAGCCGCGCTTCATCAGTTCAAGCACACGGTCGGAGCCGGACTGAACAGGAAGGTGGACATGGCTCACGATCTTCGGGATCGTCCGGTAGGCATTGATCAGGCGAGGCGTGAAGTTCGTCGGGTGAGACGTCATGAAGCGGATACGCTCAATGCCGTCAATCGCGGCGATCAGTTCGAGCAGCATCGCGAAATCGATCTCATCGCCGTCAGGCAGTTCGCCTTCATAGGCGTTCACGTTCTGGCCGAGAAGCGTGCTCTCGCAGACACCCTGCTCGGCGAGGCTCTTCACATCGCGGAGCACGTCAGCCACAGGGCGCGACAGCTCCTGGCCTCGGGTATACGGCACCACGCAGTACGTGCAGAACTTCGAGCAGCCTTCCATGATGGAAATGAAGGCGGCGGAGCCGTTCTTATGCGGCTCAGGCATGTAGTCGAACTTCTCAATGCCGGGGAATGACACGTCGACCTGAGAGTGATGGCAGGTCTTGCACTTATCGAGCATGTCGGGCAGGCGGTGAAGCGTCTGGGGGCCGAAGACGACGTCCACGTAGGGAGCGCGCTCAATGATCTTGGAGCCCTCCTGGCTTGCCACGCAGCCGCCGACCGCGATCTTCATGTCAGGACGCTGTTCCTTCAGAGTCCGGATCCGGCCGAGTTCGGAGTAGACCTTCTGCTGGGCCTTGTCTCGGATCGAACAGGTGTTCAGAATGACGAGATCCGCGTCTTCGGCGGAATTGGTTTTGATATAGCCGCTGCTGTCAGTCATCAGGTCTACGATCCGGTTCGAATCGTATTCGTTCATCTGGCAGCCAAAGGATTTGATAAAGATTTTTTTCGCAGTCACGGTTTTTATCCGGGGGCGATCGAAAAGAAAGAGTCTTTCTGCTAGCGATCAGGTAGGGGAAGAAGCGCAGGTGTAATCCTGCGTCAAAACTGCTAATTTTAAACACTTTTAGTTTCCTGTACGGTGCCTGAGGGCAGAATCCGCAGAGAATTAGAATGTGTGCCCTCTATGCATTACTCCGGAATTCGGAACTTTATTCATGCTGGAAATTCATCAGGAAACGGGCTGCCGGCTCTGCCCGAGGAAATGCGGTGTGCTCCGTGAGGGAATCGTGACTGCCCCCAAGCGGGCGCTCTGCCGCGCGTCAGGTAAAGCTGAGGTGGCGCTCGTGTCACTGCACCGCTGGGAGGAGCCCTGTATCTCTGGAACCCAGGGGGCGGGAACGGTCTTCTTTTCACACTGCAATCTTCGCTGCTGCTTCTGTCAGAATCACGAAATCAGCGCGGAAGGCAGCGGTGTTGCCGTGACGGATGAGCGTCTCGCGGAGATTTTCCTTGAGCAGCAGAGCCGCGGTGCGACGTGTCTCGAACTCGTGACACCGACTCACTATGTCGAGAACATCATCCGGGCGCTTGATATTGCGAGAAGCCGCGGCTTCTCGCTCCGTGTGGCTTACAACACGAATGGCTACGATCTGCCGGAAACTATCGGGCGGCTGAAGGGCTACGTGGATATGTATATGCCGGACCTCAAGTATTTTGACTCACGGTACGGCGAACGCTATTCAGGTGTCCCGCATTACTTTGAGACGGCAAGCGTGGCGATCCGGGCCATGTTTGATGCTGTCGGCCCGTATCGGGTCGGTGAGGACGGCCTGATGCGGAGCGGTCTCATCGTGCGGCATCTGGTTCTTCCGGGACTCTGGCGTGACAGCTGCCGGTGTCTTGACTGGCTGTGGGGAAATTTCGGTAACGATGTCTGTGTCAGCCTGATGAATCAGTACATGCCGCTTTATAAGGCGTCGCGTCACCCCGAGATCAACCGGAAGCTTTTCACGCTGGAGTATCAGAAGGTCGTGCGTCACGCCGAGTCTCTCGGATACCGCAACTGTTTCATTCAGATCGGCGAGACAGCCGAGTCGAAATTCATCCCGGTTTTCGACGGCACAAACGTACTCCGTGCCTCGGACTGAAGTCTTTTCGGTCCGCACGTTTTGTTTTGTGCTACAAAAAGAATAAGTAAGCCTGCGGAAGGCTGACATCTCGAGTAACGGGAGAAAGAAAATGGATGAAAACATGGAACTGCAAAATCATCTGCTTGTTGCGATGCCTTCACTGCGCGACCCGAATTTCGCCGGAACGGTGGTCTATATCACCGGGCACGATGAAAAAGGATCCCGGGGCTTCGTGATTAACCGGCAGACGGAACTGATGCTGTCGGACGTGCTCGAGCAGTCGAAGGTGATCGCGAAGGGATCGCCCCGGCTGCCTGACAGGGTTTTTATCGGCGGTCCTGTTGATCCCCAGAGAGGATTTCTTCTTCACGAGAAGGCGGGGGAATACGCCGCGTCCCGTGAGATTTCCCCCACACTGTGTGTCACACTGTCAGCCGACGTGCTGAGCCGCATGTGCCGGGGGGAAGGCCCCAGGCGCCGCCTTTTCCTGCTGGGACTTGCCGGATGGCTTCCCGGGCAGCTCGAAGCAGAAATCGCGCTCGGCAGCTGGATCACCGTCCCCGGAACGGAAGAAATACTTTTTGATGTGCCGCCTGAGGAGCGCTATGACTACGCGCTTCGTCAGATCGGTATCAGCCGCGAACAGCTTGAAGCTTCAGAGGAGCAGGCGGGCCATGCCTGATAAAGCAAATCCCCGGGATCTTTCCGGAACCATTGTCGCTTTTGATTTCGGACTGGCACGGATCGGCGCCGCGGTCGGCAATACGCTGTCGCGTTCGGCCCGCCCGGTCAGGATCTTTCCTGCCCGTACAAATGCCGATAAGTGGGGCGGCGTGGAGGCCATTCTCCGGGAGTGGGAACCGGTGGCGGTGGTGGTCGGCGTGCCTCTCCGTTCAGGCGGAGAACATCAGGAGCTGACAGACCGGGCCGAACGGTTCTCCCGTCAGATTGAGGGAAGATTTTCTCTTCCCGTGTATCCGGTGGATGAGCGGTTCTCGTCCGTTGACGTGGAGCAGGGCCGGATGAAAATCGATGATCAGTCAGCCGCTGTGATTCTTGAGCAGTGGTTCAGTGAAAATTTTTAAAGCTTTGAGGATATCCCGATGAACTATCTGACCGGGGCATTGCGCTTCATTCTGATCGTCATTTCGATACCGTTTTTCATGTTCGTTGCCGGGGTGCGTTTCCCGAAAGCGGAGGAAGCGGAATATCGGAAACTGGTTGAAACCTGGTGCCGGAGACTTCTCGCGATGCTGGGAGTCCGGGTGTCCTATACCGGAAGACCGCTGCGGCACCCGGCGCCGGGAGAAAAAGGGTACCTGCTGCTTTCAAACCATATTTCCTTCCTGGATATCTTTTCCATCGATACCCTGATCTGCTCGCGTTTTGTTGCGAAGGCCGAGATCGGTCACTGGCCAGCCTTCGGCACGATTGCGAAAGTGGTGCGCACGATCTTCATCGAGCGCGGCAACCGCAGAGCTATTCTCGCGATTGCGGAGCAGATGGAGTCAGCGCTGAATCGGGGTGAAAACGTGATTTTCTTTCCGGAGGGCACTACGAGTCTGGGCAATACGCTTCTGCCGCTTCACGCGAATCTGATCGAGGCCGCGGTGGCAACCGGTGCAACGGTGCAGCCTCTGGTGCTGCGCTATAAGAGCCGGGGAAAACTGACGACCCGGATGTCATATGCGGGAGATGTATCGATTTTCCATTGCCTCTGGAATGTGGTGACAACACCGGACGCGACAGTGGAGGTCGAAGTGCTTGAGCCGATTGATCCCGCGGGGAAGAACCGGCATCAGATCTGCCGGGAAGTGTCGGCCCGGATGGCGGCCGCGCTCGGCGTCCGCGATCCGGCGATTGAAGAGGAGCGGCGGGAACTTACTTTGCGGCCGGTTTTGAAGCAGACGGTTCGCACCAAAGCGGACAGCGCTCCATAAAGATTCTGCGGTCGCTCATCCGGATAGCGGTGAGCGATCCGCCCCAGAGGCAGCCCGTATCGATAGCGATCAGGTTGGGGCGGAGCATCAGGCCGAGCATGGACCAATGACCGATTACGATCAGCTGATCGAGAAGTCGGCGGTCCGTCCGGAGGAACCACGGCGTGAGCCCCGCGGGAGCCTGGGCAAGGCCTTCCCGCGTATCAAAGTCGAGTGTCCCGTCTTCCTTCACAAAACGGATGCGGGTGAAGGCGTTGAAAATAGCGCGCATTCTCTCGCTTCCGGTGAGACCAGGAGCCCACTGGCTCGGACCGTACATATCCTTCAGATAGTCTTTCCAGCCGTCGCCCGAGAGATGGGACTCGGCTTCCTGCGCGAGTTTCAGCGCGTCTTCAAGGCTCCATGACGGATGAACGCCGGCATGAACGAAGAGCGCGCCTTCTTCATAAATCGCGATTTTCTGACGGCGGAGCCATCCGATCAGCTCATCGGCATCCGGTGCCTCAAGAATCGGTGTGATGGTATCCCTGCGATGAACATTTCCGTGCCCCGCCGCGACAGCGAGCAGATGGAGATCGTGGTTGCCGAGAAGGCACTGAGCTCTTCCTGACTCCTGGAGCTCCTTCACCCGTCTCAGTGTTTCAAGCGACTGCGGGCCGCGGTTGACGAGATCTCCCATGAAAATCAGGGGAGCGGTATCAGGAAGCTGCTCCAGCAGCCCTTCCAGGCTTTCGTAGCAGCCCTGCAGATCACCGATTGCAATGACAGAAGAAGTGTTCAATCCAGCCACAGCGTATTTCCTCAAGAATTAATGCCCGCCCGACTTCCTGACACGTTCAAGAAGCGAAGTGGTGGAGCGCACATACTCAAAACTGATGGTAAGCGCTTTTCCGCCCCAGGTGCTGACAAGTTTTGCTTCCGGCAGATCTTCCACCCGATAGTCCCCGCCTTTGACATAGATATCCGGACGCACGGCTTCGATCGCTTTCAGGGGCACTTTGTCCGTGAAGACCGTGACAAGCGACACGCTTTCCAGCGCGGCAAGAACGGCGGCGCGGTCCTGTTCGGTGTTGATCGGGCGGTCATCCCCCTTTCCGAGCATCCGGACCGAGGCGTCAGAATTCACGGCAACGACAAGGCTTTTTCCCAGAGCGGCCGCCTGCGCGAGATACGTGACGTGCCCGCGATGAAGAATGTCGAAGACGCCGTTTGTCATGACGATCGGGTGAGGAAGCTCTGACGCGCGTTCCCTCAGATCCTCGAAGGAGACAATTTTGCGGGTGAAGTCAGGAATCGGGAGATGTTCGCTCATGAGTCAGATATCCGTGCAGAAGCCGCGGAACCAGGGACTGGTGACCGCGCTCAGAAGATTATTGAAAACCGCTGTCGAGTCAGGGGAGGCGGCAGGAATCGCTTCGCCGTCGGTGCCGAGAAGAATTCTCTCCCGGACTCCGGCTGCAGCGCCGGCCTCCATATCGCGGGGGCTGTCGCCGAAGATGACGCTCCGGGCAGGATCGATCCCAAACTCCCCGATAGCGTCAAGAATCATGCCCGGCTGCGGTTTGCGGCAGCGGCAGACCCTGCGGTAGCGCTCGATTTTGGCATCGGGGTGATGCGGGCAGAAGTAGACCTTTTCAATCGGGGCACCGTCAGACGCCATTTCGTTCTGCATCCAGGAGGTGAGCCTGAGAAAGTCTTCTTCCGTGTAGTAGCCGCGTCCGATTCCGGACTGATTCGTCACCACAAAAAGCTTAAAGCCTGCGCGGGAGAGAATCCGGCAGGCTTCAACTGCCCCGGGAACGAATACGAATTCGTCCCGGCGGCAGACGTAGCCGCTGTTGATGTTGATGACGCCATCGCGATCAAGAAACGCGGCTCTGATACGGGAATCCATATTACGGGTTCGGGTAGCGGGCAAGAAGATCCTTCATGTAGAGGGCGGTGCCTTCCTCGACAGTCTTGAAGGTCGTCTTGCATCCCGCGCCGCGCAGGTTGGTCAGATCAGCCTGCGTGAAGGCCTGATACTTGCCTTTCAGCGCTTCGGGGAACGGAATGTACTCGATGTAGCCCTGAGACACGGCTTCTTCGAGGGTGAGCGGCTTCGAGATCTTCTTCTCTTCCGCAAGCAGCGTGTTCACCACGGTGAGCGAGATGTCGTTAAACGGCTGGGAGCGGCCCGTGCCGAGATTGAAAATGCTGGTCACCGGGTGATCGAAGAATCCCAGAATCGTGTCGATAACATCGCCGACGTAAACAAAGTCACGGCGTTGTTCGCCGTTGCCGTAACCGAGGCAGCCTTCGAACAGCTTCACCTTGCCTTCCTTGCGGAACTGGAAGTACTGGTGGAAAGCGACGGAAGCCATGCGGCCCTTGTGCTGCTCATGCGGCCCGTAGACGTTGAAGTAGCGGAAGCCGGTCACCGGAGAGACGACGGCGCCGCGGGCCATATCCCGGCGCAGCACCTGGTCAAAAAGATACTTCGAGTAACCGTAGCAGTTGAGCGGGCCTTCATACTTCACGTCTTCAACAAACGTGGTGCTCGCGCCGTACGTGGCGGCGGAAGACGCGTAAATGAAAGGCACCTTTTCGCGCTGGCACCAGTGATAGAGCTCAAGCGTGTAGCGGTAGTTGTTATCCATCACGTAGCGGCCGTCGGTCGCCATCGTGTCAGAGCAGGCGCCCTGATGGAAAACCGCTTCCGGACGGGGCATTTTCCCCTGACGCACGAGATCGATGAAGTCGTGCTTATCCATGTAGTCGGAGATCTGGCATTCAGAAAGGTTCAGGAACTTGTCCGCCTTGGTCAGATTGTCGACCGCGAGAATGTCGGTGTATCCGCGCTTATTCAGTGCAATGGTGTTGTTGCAGCCGATGAAGCCGGCAGCGCCCGTAACGATAATGCTCATTCAATGACTCCAGAAGGAAACAGTTCTTCGAAGGAAACGGTGGCCGTGCCAAGTTTGCCCACGACGATGCCGCCGGCGCGGTTCGCGATTTCAACACACTTCCTGAGGGGAATGCCGGCAGAGATCATGGTGGCAAGCACGGCAATGACCGTGTCGCCTGCACCCGAGACGTCGTACACTTCGCGGGCCTCGGCGGGAACCGAAAATTTGCCTTCAGAAGTATAAAGCGTCATGCCTTCCTCACTCCTCGTGAGAAGGAGGGCCTGAAGCCCGAGATGCTCGCGCAGGTTCTGCGCCTTTTCCGTGAGGTCTTCCTCGGACTTCCAGTGCCCGGTGACCTCAGCGAGCTCCGCGCGGTTCGGGGTAATGATGGATGCCCCCTTGTAGCGGTCGTAATCCGAGCCTTTCGGATCGATAAGAACGGTTTTTCCGGCTTCCCTCGCGATCTGAATCATCTTTTTGATATGCGAGAGCCCGCCCTTGCCGTAATCGGAAAGAATCACCGCGTCATGCGACGCGATTTCCCGCCGGAAGGTATCCAGGTGCGCAAGCAGAACTTCCTCCTGCGGCATACTCTCGAAGTCAGCCCGCAGCATCTGCTGCTGCCGGGCGACGATCCTCAGCTTCACGGTCGTTTCCAGCTTTGGATCGAAGTGGAGGAGCGGCCGGATCGAGGAGTGATGCAGGAGTGTCTCGAGGTGCTTTCCGGACTCATCGTCTCCAAGAACCGTGAGCAGCGAAACACCGGCTCCCATGGCGGCGATGTTACGGGCAACGTTCGCGGCGCCGCCAAGACGCTCCTCGCGGCGCGTGATGCGGACGACGGGCACGGGGGCCTCAGGGGAAATGCGGTTCGCATCGCCAAACCAGTATTGATCCAGCATGGCGTCCCCGACTACGAGGAGCCGCCGATCGTGAAGAAGTTCTGTCAAGGGAACCTCCGCTAATAAAAGAATTCTGACAGCTTGTATGGTATACGTGATTTTACGTATCAGAGGCCGAGGTGTGGGCGGGGTCATTTTTGCCGGGGAGTCTGTCCTTGGCGCTAAACTCTCGCCTGAACACGTGACTTCAGGAGAAGGTTTCAATGCAGGTGATCGATCCCAGTATTTTTAAGGCGTATGACATTCGCGGAGTGGCAGGTGAGAATCTGACCGCCGATGTGGTTGAAAAGATCGGACGGGTTCTCGGATCCATGGCGGTGGAAAGCGGCGTGGGGCCGGTCTGTGTTGGCCGTGACGGCCGGCTTTCCGGTCCTGAACTGAAGGCGGCGCTTATCCGCGGCATCGCGGCGGCAGGAGCTGATGTTTATGACATCGGCATGGTGCCGACTCCTGTGCTCTACTTTGCGACGAAGTACTTCGGATCCGGTTCCGGTGTCTCCGTGACGGGCAGCCATAATCCCAGCCGTGACAATGGTCTCAAGCTGATGCTGGGCGGAAAGACGCTCTTTGGTCCCATGATTCAGGATATCCGGCGCCGTGTGGAGTCTGAGGAGTGGAGCGTTGCTGAGAAGCCCGGCAAGGTGGAAGTGAAGGACGCCGAAACCCCGTACTTTGAGACGGTTACCCGGGATATTCATCTCGAACGTCCGGTGAGCGTGCTGCTTGACTCCGGTAACGGCGTGACGGGACCGCTTGCCATGCGCCTTTACCGCGCGGCGGGCTGCCAAGTGGAAGGTCTTTTCACGGAAGTGGACGGTCACTTCCCCAATCATCATCCGGATCCTTCGAAGCCGAAGAATCTTGAGCAGCTGATTGAACGTCTGAAAGCGTCTGACGCAGAAGTGGGTCTGGCGTTTGACGGTGACGGCGATCGTCTTGGGGTGGTGAGCCGCAAGGGCGAGATTATTTACCCTGATCGCCAGATGATGCTTTTTGCCGCGGATATTCTGGAGAAGAAGCCCGGCAGCCGGATTATCTATGACGTGAAGTGCACGAGAAAGCTGGTTGACTGGGTGAAGAGCCACGGCGGTATCCCGACTATCAGCTGCACGGGTCACTCTTTCGTCAAGGCGAAGCTCGCGGAAACGAATGCGCCGTTCGCCGGCGAAATGAGCGGGCATATCTTCTTTAATGACGGACGCTGGCCGGGCTTTGATGACGGTCTTTACGCAGGCCTCCGTATGGTGGAGATTCTGTCCCGTACGGATGATCCGACGGCACTTCTCAGCAGCCTTCCGACGGCCGTCAATACGCCTGAGCTTCAGGTGCCGATGGCTGAGGGCGAAAATAAGAAGTTCGTTGAGCGCCTCCAGAAAGAAGTGCATTTTGATGACGCCACTGATGAGATCCGGATTGATGGTCTCCGCGTTGAGTGGCCGGATGGTTTTGCTCTCGCCCGCGCGTCGAATACGACCCCTGTGCTTGTGATCCGTCTGGAAGGCGATACGCCTGAGGCTCTGAAGCGGATTGAGCAGGTGTTCGGCGCGGCCCTGAAGAAACTTGATCCGTCGATCAAGCTGCCTTTTTCCGCAGAATAATGGCAGCTGGTGTCTGAGAAATCGGAGCGTGTACCAATGAAGATTCTGATCATTAAGTCCTCGTCCATGGGGGATGTCGTCCACGCTCTGCCGGTCGCATTCGATATCGCGCAGCATTTTCCTGATGCCGTGATCGACTGGGTGGCGGAGGAGAGTTTCCGGGATATACCGAGGCTCTCACCTTTTGTAGGCGACATTATTCAGACGGCATTCCGCCGCTGGCAGAAGCATCCGACCGCGGCAGAAACCTGGCGGGAGGCAGGAGCCGTGAAACGCCGGCTGCGCGATGCCCGCTACGACATTGTGATTGACCTCCAGGGGCTTGCCCGTACGGGGCTGGTAACGCATTGGGCGCATGCCCCGAAAGCAGCTGGATTCTCTTTTGGCTGTGTGAGAGAGTGGCCGGCAGCGCTCTTCTATTCCTCCGGGATGCGGTTCCCGCTTGAGGAAACGATGGGCGCGGTGCACCGGTACCGGGCTCTTGCAGCGGCCGCTCTCGGGTATAAAGCAGAGGGACGACCGAGGTTCGGGCTGAAAACCTTCCGTCCGAATCCGATGCCGCTTCCCGGGGCTTACGCGGCGCTTGCGGTGAATACCAGTCAGGCGCGGAAACTCTGGCCTGAGGGAAACTGGGTTGAAGTCGCCCGGCAGCTTTCAGAGCGCGGGCTTTCAAGCGTGCTGTTCTGGGGCAATGACGAGGAGAAGCAGCGGGTCAAACGGATCGCGGCGCAGGCGCCCGGATGCATCGTCGCTCCGCGTCTTCCGCTTGCCGATATTGCTTCTGTGCTGATGGATGCCTCGATTGTCGTCGGTGTGGACACCGGGATTTCACACCTCGGAGCGGCTCTTGCCCGTCCGACGATCGGAATTTTCGTACAGACGTCGCTTGAAAAGGTGCCGATTTTCGGGGATGCGGAATATGTGAATCTTGGCGGTCCCGGACAGATGCCGACAGTGGATGACGTCATGCAGCAGTGCGGGGGATTTCTCAAGTGAAGATTGGAATGAAGGGCTATCGGCTCCTCACCCGGGCAGCGGTGCCCGCCGCGATGGGGTATCTCCTTTACCGAAGCCGCCGACAGCCTGCTTATCGGAATTTCTGGGGGGAGCGGTTCGGGTTCTCTGAATATCCGCCGCCCAGGGGGTGTCCCCGGGTGTGGGTCCATGCGGTGAGCGTCGGCGAAACAAACGCCGCGAAACCGCTGATCGCGGAGTGCCTGAAACGGTGGCCAGAAGCGGATTTTCTTCTGACACATATGACCCCGACAGGCAGAGATGCCGGGAAGCGCATTGTGGCGATGGCACCTGACCGTATTTCCCAGTGTTATCTGCCTTACGACACACCGGGCGCGATGGAAGCTTTTTTCCGCGAGACAAAACCCTCCATTGGTATTGTGATGGAGACCGAAATCTGGCCGACCATGATGGCTGAAGCTGCAAAGTGGGGAGTTCCCATGGTGCTTGCCAATGCCCGAGAGTCCCAGAAGAGTCTTGATCAGGCGCTTCGGGTTCCCAGGCTGATGATTCCGGCAGTGAAACAGTTTGCTGTCATTCTGGCTCAGTCCCGACCGGATGCTGTCCGGTTCAAAGAACTCGGTGCGGAGCGGATTCAGGTTGTGGGCAGCATCAAGTTTGATATTCAGCCGGATGCCGGCCAGCAGAAAAAGGCCCGGGAGTGGAAGGCCGCGATCAGCCGCCCGGTGGTGCTTTTTGCGAGCTCCCGTGAGGGAGAAGAGGCTCTTTTTCTTGAGGCGCTTCAGAAGGGAGGAAAGGCGCTCTTTCAGGGGAATCCGATCTTTCTTGTGGTGCCTCGTCATCCCCAGCGATTCGCCTCTGTCCGGCAGCTTTTCCTTAATTCGGATTACCGGATCCAGAGCCGCTCAGAGCTTTCTGCACCGAATGAAATTGCTCCTGACACCGACATTCTCCTCGGTGACTCCATGGGGGAGATGTCCTTCTACTGCGCGCTCTCCGATGTCGCTCTGATGGGAGGCAGTTTCCTTAACTACGGCTGTCAGAATCTGATTGAACCCTGTTCAAGCGGCGTCCCCGTGATCGTCGGTCCGAGCACCTTTAATTTCTCTGAGGTGGCTGCCCGGGCGATAGAGGAAAAAGCAGCGGCGCAGGTGATGGATTTCCGGGAGGGACTCGAACGGGCGGCAAAACTGCTCAGCAATGCTGAGGTCCTGAAGGAAAAATCGGAAAACGCGGTTCGGTTTGCCTCTTCCTATACCGGAGCGACTGATCGCACCATGACGGTCCTGGACAAAATATGGAAGAAACAGCCTCTCGGGTCGTTCCCAACATTCTGAGTCTTGCCGGCGTGGACCCGTCCGGAGGGGCGGGGCTTCTGGCTGACATCAAGACCATCAGCGCGCTGGGCGGCTATGCCTGCGGCGCGGTAACGGCGCTTACTGTCCAGAATACGCGGGGTGTGAGCGGGGTTCGGATCATGAGCGGAGACTTTGTTTCGGCCCAGCTTGAATCCGTGCTTTCTGATATTCGGATTGATGCCGTGAAAATCGGCATGCTGGGGAACGGAGAGGTGATAGAGGCGGCCGCGGCAACGCTTCGGAATCACCCCGTGAAGCATATCGTTCTGGACACCATTCTGGTCTCTACCAGCGGGTCACCGCTGCTTGAACCGGTAGCGACAGGCGTCCTGATCCGGAAACTTCTGCCGCTCTGCACCGTGTTCACGCCGAACCTCCCTGAGGCCACCGTACTGCTTGGGGATAGAGCCCCGGCAGACGAAGTCGACATGGAGGATACGGCCCGCAGGCTCTGGGATCTCGCGGGAGGCGGCCCAACGGTCTATCTGAAGGGCGGCCATCTTCCGGGGAACCGTATGGTAGACCTCGTCTTTGACGGAAAGGAAGTCCGCCGCTACGAATCAAGCCGGGTGAAAACCGAGAATACGCACGGCACGGGATGCGCGCTTTCCTCCGCTATCGCGGCGCTGCTCCCTCAGAGGCGTTCAGCATGGGAGGCGTATTCGGAAGCGCACGATTACCTGCACGGCGCTATCCAGGCCGCTGACCGCCTGTCGGTTGGAAGCGGTCACGGCCCGGTCAATCATTTCTGGCAGCAGTAAGAGAAATTTTTTCTGAATTTCTTGACAAAGTAAAAAAAATCCCGCATAATCTGTTTTCTCATGGCGGGTTAGCTCAGCTGGTTAGAGCAGAGGAATCATAATCCTTGTGTCCGGGGTTCGAGTCCCTGACTCGCCACCAGGTTTCCGAAAACCACAGATCTTACGATCTGTGGTTTTTTTGTTGCCCGGAAAGAAAAAAGAGCGACCCGGTTCAGAAACCAGGCCGCTCTGTGTTGAAGCGCTTACTGGATATGACCCCAGGCGAAGTAGATTGCCTTTGATCCGCCTGACGTCTTGCCGACAACGAGATAAATCGGACCGATCCAGGTATCAGCTCCGAGGAAGAGGCCGTAAGCCTGCTTCCAGCCGGAATTCTGGCTTCCGCTGCTGTTATAGACCTTGCCGGCCTCCAGCGAGACACCCGCCCAGACAGGCGCTCCGATCTGCATCAGCTTGGAGCTGAGGCTCCGGTACACCATGAGGCGACCGAACTGCATCCGGTCGCCGGAGTACCGGCCGTATCCTGAGCCTGACAGATTGAAGGCGCCGCCCAGTTTGAAGACGCCTTCCAGTGACGAGCGGCCTCCTTTCAGGGACGCATTGGCGGTCCAGGGGCCGAACGTCTTCACCGCCGTACCCGAAGCATCAAACGTGTCCCGGCTGCGGCTCGTTCCCATGTCGTGATAGAAGTGCATGCCGGTAGCATCCAGCTTGTAGCCCTTCGTCGGGAAATTGACGTTATCCAGCCGATCGAGGCTGAGATTGATGAAAGAGCCGAGGCTGCTCTGATTGGGAACCGGCAGCCTGTCATTTCCAACCGTCCGGGTGTTCCTCAGCGTGAAGTAGCCGGTGCCGGCACTGATAGTTCCAAGGCGGCCGATTTCATAGCCAAGCTCAAGGGAAGCGGCCGCGGTTTTGTTCTGCCAGGAAGAAGAACGGTTGTCGCCGTTATAGAGGTCGTAGCTCTCTTTGTTCGCGTAGACCTTGGGGAGCAGATAGAAGGGGCTTGCTGTTCCTATCGGCTGATAGAGCTGCATTGAGAAAGACACCTTTTCACCGATCTGCGCCTCGGTTCTCAGTTCTCCGCCCCAGCTGTTCAGCCACCCAAGGGTGTGCTGCAGCATGAACTGGAAATTGTTGTCGTCATCGAAGTTCGTCTGAACGCGGCCCCCGAACCGGAATGAAGAGTATCCCCAGGTCTTTTCCTGCGGTTCAAAGACCAGCACTTCCATCCCGTCAGGTCCCGGTTCAAACCGATAGGGGACCGAGAGAAAGTCGTCATCCTGCCAGATCTTCTTATCCGCGGCCTCGACCTGGGAAGTGGTAACCGTGTCGCCCGGCCGGATCTTGATTTCCGCAAGAACACTCTTCGGATTCACGGTTTTAAGACCGTCGACCCGGATGTCGGCAAGCTGGTGAGGTTTATCCGTTTCTATCAGTGCGTGGCGCTTGGCGTTCCACGCCGCGAATTCCTTCTGCGGGACGCCAAGCTTCTTCAGCTGATCAAAGATCTTCCGGGCGGCATCCTCGCCGACCTTCATGATTTCCGCGGATTTGGTGAAGTCGCCTGACGTGTATTTGGAAAGATCAGGAGTGATCAGGATGTCCTCTTTCCGCAGTTCCTTCAGGCTTTTCTGGACATTCTGCTCGGTGAGAATGTTCAGCATCTGCCCCATCACGCCGGCAATGCTTCCAAGATCCTTTCTCGGAGACAGCGGCGTACCGACGTTGACGGCAATGATGATGTCCGCGCCCATGGCGCGGGCTGCATCCACGGGTAAGTTCTGTACGAGACCGCCGTCCACCAGCAGCTTCCCCTGCCACTCGGCCGGCGCGTAAACGCCAGGGATTGACATCGAGGCGCGCATGGCGCGGGAAAGTGAAATGTTTTTCTGCAGCTCAACCGCCTTGCCGGTTTCCAGATCGGTCGCGAAAGCGGCGAACGGGATCGGAAGTTTGGCGAGGTCGTTGATCATGGAGGCCGGCTCGTTTGTCTTCGCGAGAAAGAGATCCAGTTCCTGAGTGGTGACGATGCCGTAGGGAAGGGCAAAGCCTTTGGGGCCTATGCCGAGCTCGGTGTCAGAAAGTCCCTGCTCCTTATCTTCCTTTCTCCGCCAGTTGAGATCGGCCCGGTTTGGTTTTGCCGCGAACATCTGCGTCCAGTTGACGTTTTTGACGATGTTCGCCATCTCTTCCGGTGTGTAGCCTTCCGCGTAGGCGCCGCCCACCATGGATCCCATTGAGGTCGCGGTGATGACACTCACTTTGACGCCGGCTTCCTCAAGGACTTTCAGTACTCCGATGTGTGCGAACCCCCGGGCTCCGCCGCCCGAGAGGACAAGGCCGACCCGAAGCGGCTTTTCAGCGGTGACCGAACTTTCAGGCGGCGTAATGACATGAGCCGGAGGCTCATCCGCCAGGACAGGTACGGATCCGGACGCCAGGACCGCGGCAAAGATAATCAGTAAAAAGGGTTTCATTCAGCATCACTCCGGCACCCGCAAAGGGGACCGATGATATGACTCAGAAGACGATTTCCTATAGTAAGCCAAAGATCAGGCTATTTTTTTCTGCAGGAACCGGCCTGTTACGCTTTCGGAACAGGCGGCAATGTCTTCAGGGGTGCCTTCGCAGAGTATCCGACCGCCGTCCTCGCCTCCGGGTCCCATATCGATCACCCAGTCGGCGCTCGCGACCACATTCATGTCGTGTTCAATCACGACAACCGTGTTTCCGGCATCGCAGATTTTCTGGAGCAGGGCAATGAGCTGCGAAATTTCTCTGAAGTGCAGCCCGGATGTCGGCTCATCCAGCAGATAGAGGGTGCGGCCGGTATCCGTTTTGGCAAGCTCAACCGCGATTTTTACTCTCTGAGCCTCGCCGCCCGAGAAGGTCTGCGAGGACTGACCGAGGCGGATGTATCCCAGCCCCACGGCTTCGAGAGCCTCCAGTTTCCGCAGAATCGCCGGATGGTTGGCGAAGACCGGAATCGCCTGATCGACACTGAGGTCGAGGATTTCCGCGATATTTTTCCCCTGATAGCGGACTTCAAGCGTTTCCTGGTTGTACCGCGTGCCGCCGCAGACGTCGCACGGAACCTGCATATCGGGCAGGAACTGGAGACCAATTTTCAGAATACCTTCGCCCTGACAGGCTTCACACCGTCCACCCTTGACATTGAAACTGAAGCGGTCCGCGCCATAGCCCCGTTCGAGCGCCAGCGCGGTGCCGGCAAAGATTTCACGGATACCCTGGAAGATTCCCATGTAGGTGGCAGGGTTTGAGCGGGATGTACGCCCAAGCGGCTGCTGATCAATGCAGATCACTTTGTCGAAGTGTTCCACTCCTTCAATCGCGTCAACGGGGAGCGGCGAGGCAGAAGCCCGATAGAGCTTCGCGGCGAGCGCCGGGTACAGCGTGCCATTGATGAGAGAGGACTTGCCGGATCCTGAAACCCCGCTTACCACAGTGAGGCAGCCAATCGGGATGGAGGCTGAGACATTTTTTAGGTTATGTCCCCGGGCTCCCTTGATCAGGAGCTTTTTGCCGATCCGCCGTGAGCGGTTCCTCTGAACTGTGGTTTCCGGGTGACTGAGGTAAGTCCCTGTGACCGACTTCGGGTCCTTCAGAATTTCCTTCAGAGTGCCAGAAGCGATAACCTCGCCCCCGGACTCTCCGGAACCTGGTCCCATGTCGATCAGGTAATCCGCGCTTCGGATGGTGTCCTCATCATGCTCGACCACGATCACGGAGTTTCCCGCGTCACGAAGTTTCTTCAGAGAGTCGAGGAGCTTCTCGTTATCAGCCGGATGAAGTCCCGTGGAGGGTTCATCTAGCACATACATAACGCCTGAAAGACCGGAGCTCAGTTCGCACGCGAGGCGGATGCGCTGCGATTCGCCGCCGGAAAGCGTTGTGACCGGTCGGTCGAGTGTGAGGTAGGTGGGACCGACCGAGTTGAGATAGCGGAGGCGATCAAGAATCGGGGGCAGAATCCGGTCTGCGACAGCCCGGGCCGTTTCCCCGAGCTCAAGAGACCCGAGCAGCGGTTCGAGTTCAGAAATCGGCGTCCGGAGGAGAGAAGGGTAGCTGTAAAGCTTGCCTCCGGATGAGAGAAACACATTCCGCGCTTCGCGGCTCAGTTTTTCCCCTTCGCAGTCAGGGCAAGTCTTCTCTTTGAGGAGCGGACCGAGGAGTTTCTCGCGGTCAGCCTTTGGAAGAGCTTCAGCCTCTTTGGTTATCAGGGATTCAATACCGGGGAATTCCGGCTGGTCAGAGGATCCATGCAGAATGAATCCGCGGGCATCTTCCGTCAGCTCTTTCCATGGGGTATCGACAGACACGGAAGCCTGGTCTGCTGCTGCCGCAAGCAAGGCAAAATGCTTCGGCGAATGATCTCCCCAGTTAGGAATCGCGCCGGCCCGAAGTGACAGTTCAGGATGAATAATGCTTTCAATCGAAACGGAGGGAACGGTTCCTGTTCCGCCGCAGGTTGGGCATCGTCCCCGGGCGGTCTGGGGTGAGAAGAGTCCGGGCTCTAGCTTTTTCAGGGAAAAGTCGCAGAGCGGGCAGCTGAAGTTGGTTGAAAACGCGGTTTCTTCCCGGGTTCTGTGATTCATCGCTGAAACACGGCCTCCGGAAAGCCGCGACGCGAGATCAAGACTTTCTGTCAGACGCCCGCGGGATGATTTCCTCAGTTTCAGCCGGTCAACCACAATATCAGCTCTGAGGCTGAGATCCGCGAGCGCGTCAGGCGACGCCTCTTCGGTTTCAACGATGTCTCCTCCGATCCGGACCCGAAGGAAACCCTGACGCGCGAGATCCGCGAGGAGCTGCTTAGGATTCGCGCGGCGGGCTGCCGGAATGGGGGACAGAAGAATAACCGGGGTTTCCTCTGGCCAGGCAAGCAACCGTTCCGCAATGACGGACACTGGTGTTGCTTCCAGCGGCAGGTGGTGGTCGGGGCAGTAAGGTGTTCCGACCCGGGAGTAGAGAAGCCGCAGGTAATCGAGAATTTCTGTGGAAGAGCCAACCGTGGAGCGGGGATTGTCGGAGCGGTTTTTCTGATCGATAGCGATCGCGGGAGAGAGTCCCTCAATGCTGTCGACATCCGGCTTGTTGCGGATATTGAGGAACTGCCGGGCATAGGGAGAGAGACCTTCGAGGTACCGCCTCTGGCCCTCGGCATAAAGCGTATCGAAAGCGAGCGAGCTTTTTCCGGAGCCCGAGGGGCCAGTGATGACGACCAGCCGGTTCCGGGGAAGCTCAGCGTTCACATTCTTCAGGTTGTGAGTCTTCGCTCCCCTGATGAAGATCTTCTCCACGGCAGTCCCCCTTTGATCATTCAGTGCGCCTCGGCAGCCGCAGCCGGGGCCGCATGTTCTCTCTGTCTCAGAATTCGGGCCTTCAGGCTTTCGTACACCGGGTCAGCTCCCATATAGCGGGCAATCAGATTGCCGGCGATGGAGGCGACAAGCGTCACGGGAAGCAGCGTCCAGTCTCCCGTCATCTCGGTCAGCAGCGCGGCAGAGGTCAGAGGTGACCGGACGACAGCAGAAAAGAAGCAGGCCATGCAGAGAATCATAATGGTGCCGGACTGTGAGCTGAGGAGTATGCCGGCCGACTGACCGATCGAAGAGAGGAGGCAGCCGAGAATGGCGCCCGCAGTGAGAATCGGCATCAGAATGCCGCCGGCGATACCGGAGGCAAAGCTGAAGCAGGAGAAGAACGCCTTCACAAGGAAGAGCAGAAGCAGAAAGTCGATAGAAAGCCTGAGCTGTTCCATCTGTGTCGGCGTGGGACCGAACCCCGTCAGAACAGTCGGATAGAAGAGCAGCAGCAGCGCCACCATCACGAACGGCACAGCGAGTCTCACCCAGCGGGAAGGCCACGGGAGGCGGTCTTCAAAGCAGGTGATCGAGACCAGAATCCAGCAGTACACCGTTCCGAGGACACCGCTCAGAATACAGACTGGCAGGAGAACCCAGAGTTGCAGGAATCCGAGAGGCTCAAGCCCGACAAAGGGGAAAACAAGCGGAAGGCCCAGGATATGCTTCACCATAAACCAGGCACTCATCGCGGTGATCGCGAGGAACGCGAGCATTCGCCGATCCAGAATCACCTTCATGTCTTCCACCGCGAAAAGAATGCCGGCGATGGGGGATGAGAAAGCGGATGTCATGCCGGACACGGCGCCGCCAGTCAGATAGCGGTGCATCGTCTGAGCATGTTTCCCGTAGAAGAATGTACCTACACCGACTCCGACCGCAGCTCCCATCTGGACGCAGGGGCCTTCGCGTCCCACCGAGAGCCCCGCAGCCAGAGCGGTCAGAGTGCCGACAAACTTGGTGATGAGCACGCGAAGCCAGTTCATCGGCGGAAATTTCCCGATCTGGGCAAGCTCTACCTGAGGGATGCCGCTTCCGCTGATCATTGGTTCAATTTTCAGCAGAAAACCTGAGAGCAGACAGCAGAAGATAAGCGCGGCCGCGATGAAGAGGAATCCTTCAGCGCCCTTCTGAAATTCCTCCACGACCCAGTTCGTTCCGAGACCATTCAGCACGGTGAATGCCATCCGGAAGATGCCGATCACGAATCCAGAGATCGCACCGATTACCAGAGCCTGCAGAATAAAGGCGACCTGCCCCAGGGCACCGAGTTTCTGAGACTCACGGATCTGGATCCGGGTTTCTTCTGAAAGATGATTCGCAGGACGCGTTTTTCCCGTCAGCCGGGGAAATCTCTGAAGCATAAGGAGAGGAGGCTTTTTCTCTGCCGGATCTTATCCGGGAGAGCTAAATCAAAAAGTTAATCAGATGTGACCTGCATTGTAGAACTAAATCCCTGGCGCTTAACCCGAGGGACGGCACACAGAAGGGAGGAAAGCCCGGTCCGTCAGGGATTGACGCAGCCTGCAGGAAAATAAGTCCTGAAGAAAAAAATCACCACTTATAATCTTTCCTCAGGGATCGTCTTAAGGGCGATTCAAAGCTTTTCATCGGTGCGCGGAATTTTTCAGTTCCGCAATTTCAATTAAAGAGACGAATTAGGCTATGGCTTCTGTAAATAAAGTTATTCTTCTCGGCAGGCTGGGCCGGGACCCCGAAATCCGCTACGCGTCTGAAGGCGGCACTGCAATCTGCCACCTCGCACTCGCGACGTCCCGCCGCTACAAGGATCGTGACGGCAACCGCAAAGAAGATACGGAGTGGCACAACGTGGCGGTTTTCGGCCGCCAGGCTGAAATCGCACAGCAGTATCTCCGCAAGGGATCCGAGGCCTATATCGAAGGCCGTCTGAGAACCCGCAAGTACACGGGGAAAGACGGTAATGAGCGCTACTCAACAGAAGTCATCTGTGAGTCCCTGCAGCTTGGCGCCCGTCCGACCGGTTCTTCCGCCTCGTCGGATGCCTCTGACGAGTTTGAGTCCCCGCAGTGCACGCCGCACGCTGCCGCGCCGACAGCCCCGGCGCCGAAGCCCCAGCAGCCGTCTGCTCCGGATGTTGACTCCTCGTTCGATGGGGACGACATTCCGTTCTGAGTCTGGGCGTGACGCGTTCCAGATAACAAAAATGACCGCCCGATTATGGGCGGCCATTTTGCTCAGAGGTCAGATCCGCAGAAAAGCGGATCCGCACAGTCTGAATCAGGCTTTCGGAGCGGCTTCGTCATCCGCAGCGCGGATGATGAGAAGCGGCACATTGCCTTCGGCTGCGATATGAGTCGCGGTGGACCCCATAACGGCCGACTTGAAGCGGGTGTAGCCGTGAGAGCCCATCACGATCAGGTCAAGCTTGTTCTTCTTCGCGAAGGCGGCGATTTCATCGCTCGGATTGCCGACGAGGCAGACTTCAGTCGGCTTAAGGCCGGCCTTCTCGAAAAGCGGACGAAGCGGATCGACCGTTTCAGCGAATTCCTTCTTCTGCAGCTCAAGCACTTCGCTCTCAGAGAGGGCGGGGAGCGCCATGCCAGCCATATCAGGCATCACGGCACCGGCGTAGTCATTCACAACGTTGATCAGATAGAACTGAGCGCCTTTGCCGAAGAAGTCGATTCCCTTCAGCACGTGATTGACGGCAGCCATACCGTACTTGGATCCGTCAACAGCGATACCGACGCGGAGAGCGTCCGTGAGCGGAGCTTCCTTGCCGCGGAGCAGGAGCACCGGGCACTTCGTGCGGGCGAGCACACCGGTCGTGACGGAACCCATGATGAGCCCCTTCAGCGCGGTAAGACCGCGGGAACCCATGACGATCAGATCGGCAGGGAGCTTATCGGCTTCCTGGGCGATCATTTCATCCGGGGCACCGATCCGATAAGCCTCGGTTACCGTAATGTTGTCGCGCTTCAGAACCTTGCGGGCAGAAGTGAAAACCTTGTCGGCCTCTTCTTCGTAGTAGCGGTCAAGCGCTTCGCGTCCTACGAGGCGGCTGGCGCGGGCGGGCAGCGGAACCTGAATGTTCAGCAGCTCAATCGTCGGATTATTGCCCAAAACCGTAGTCCGGGATGCGACAAAATCAATGGCATTTTTGCTGTATTCACTGCCGTCGATAGGTAGCAGGATCTTCATAGCGAAACCCCCTTAAAATTACTGTCATAGATGAGCTGATTGATCGAATCTCGGCATCAAATAGGACGAAACCGCTTGAGACCCGAGAAACCATAGGCTCAAGCTTTAGTATCACTTTAGCGCAAAAAACACGATTTGCGCTAAAGTCATACTTCCATCACACAAAAATAGAATCCGCATCAAAGAAAAGGGTAATTATGGGAACAACTACAGATAAACGCCGCTTCGGCGGGATCGAGCGCGTTTATGGGCCTACGGCCGCCCAGGCTTTCACGCGTCTCCATGTGACGATTGTTGGCATGGGCGGTGTCGGCTCATGGGCTGTGGAATCGCTTGCCCGTGCCGGCGTCGGGAAACTCACGCTTGTGGACGGAGACGTGAGTGAAGAGAGCAATACGAACCGCCAGTGTCACGCCATTCAGGGGAACTACGGCCGCTGGAAAGCTGAGCTGATGGGGGAGCGCGTCAAGCTGATCAACCCAGACTGTGAGGTGAAGGTCATCACCGAGGTGCTTGAGCCTGAAACCATGGATGCGCAGCTTGGAACCACAGACGCTCTGATTGATGCCATCGATACGCTGAAGGCCAAGGCGGCTCTGATCGCCTGGGGGCACAAGAACGGAATTTTCACTCTGACAAGCGGCGGCGGCGCTGGGCGCTGTGATCCGGGGAAAATTCATGTGGCGGACATAGCGGCTGTCAAGGCGGACCCGCTGATCGGGGCACTGCGCCGGGAACTTCGTGCGAAGTACGGCTTCCCGCAGGGCAGCCCCAAGGGCAAGTCGCAGCGGTTCAATATTCCGGCCGTGTATTCGACGGAACCTGTCCGTCGGCTGTCCGCGGAGGATATCGCCCGTCTCCCGCCGGGCTCCGGCATGGGAACCGTGATGACCGTAACGGCGTCGTTTGGTCTGAGACTTGCCTCTCTGGTACTGAATGAGTTTGCGGCCCGCGCGAACCATGCGTCTGCAGAGACTTCGGAAGAGTAACTGCCTGACTGTGGCAGAAAAGGACGGAAGGTTATGTTCAATAAGATTCTGGTGACGACGGACGGTTCGGAACTCGCGCTGAAAGGTGTTCGGGGTGCGGCTCAGCTTGCCGGACAGCTGAAAGCTGAATTGATCATCGTGACAGTAGAGGAACCCTATTCCTACTCCAACGTGACGGCCTATCGTCCTGAAAGTTTTGAGCAGTACAAGGATCGGGTCAAAGCGGAAACCGAGGAACGCCTGGAAAGTGCCCGAAAGGCAGTGGCCGAAGAGGGGGGCAGCGCAGAGGCGGTTTCTGTCAATGGCTCGAATCCCGCTGACGGCATCGTGCAGTTCTGCAATGATCGGAAATGCGATCTTATTGTGATCGCGAGTCACGGCAGAAGCGGTCTCTCGGCGGTGCTCCTCGGCAGTGTGGCCCGGAAGGTTCTCACGGAAGCCTCTGTCCCTGTTCTCGTCTATCGGTGAGACAGCAAAAGGGGGCGGAAACCGCCCCTGTATGTGGGATAATAAAGCCCGCTGCAGCCCCGGTCAGCCGGGGCGTATGTTTTATGCAATTTATTCGAATTCGATAAGGAAGCAAAGATGGCAGATCTGAATGGTCTCAATACGGAAATGGATGCCGGCAATCTGTTTGAGGAAAAGATTGTCTCGGATAGAAAGATCGGCACGATCCGCGTGATGACCCCGGTGAAGGATGACGGCACCCGCGACGAATCCCGCAAAATGATTTTTGTCGGTGAAGCCCAGATCATGACCCATATGGGTGCTCTTCCGATCAACTTCGAGATCCCCGCTGAGACGCTCGCCGAGGCTGTCAAGGGCTACGGTGCCGCCGCGAAGAAGGGGGTCGAAGACACTCTGAAGAAGCTCGAAGACCTCCGCGAGCAGGCGGCTCACCGCATTGTCACGCCGGGTTCGGAAGGCTTCCAGGTGCCGCCCGCGCAGGGTGGCAACGGCAGCGGACTGGTCGGTCTCTGATCGGTCTGATGCCAGGATTGGCTACATCCGGACGGGTTTTTACCCGCGAGGATTTTGAGTCGGGAAGCCGAACCCTGCTGCGCGAAGGCCGCCTCGCCAATGCGCGCGTCTATCGGTTCCGCTACCGCGGTGAAGAGTGGACGGTGAAGGATTTTTCCTCCCGTCCGTGGTGGGTAAGGAAGATCCTTGCCCCCATACTCTTCTGGCGCGAACTGCGGGCCGTGCACCGGCTTGCAGGTATTGAAGGCGTGCCGAGCCGCGGGTTCCGGCTGGATGATTCCGCGATCGCGATTCAGTTTCTGCCGGGGACTTCGCTTTCGAAGTCCCCCAAGTCGACGATGACGGTTGAGTTTCTGAAAGAAATGGAAGCGCTGATGACCCGCATCCATCAGGCCGGAATTGTGCACCTCGACGCACGGGGAACCGGCAACTGGGTTGTTCTCACAAACGGGAAGCCCGGGCTCATCGACTTTCAGGCAGGCGTCTGCACGGCAGGACTTCCGAGCGGACTGCGGAAGATCCTTGAGGATATCGACATGAGCGGTGTCCTTAAAAAATGGAATGAGTTTCACCCCGAAGCCATGGGGCCGGAGCGTATTGCCCGTTTTGAGCGCGGCACCAGGCTCCGTAAGCTCTGGCGGATCCGCGGTTACTTTGGAAAAAAGAAGTAACAGTTCCGCTTCAAAAAAGCGCCCGTTCCCGGCGATTCTGCCGGGTTTACGGTTACAATATTGTTTTTATTAGATTTATCCACAGCCACCACACATGCCTCAGTATGTCTTTTCCCTGAACAGGGTTGGTAAGATCGTTCCCCCTAAGAAGCAGATTCTTAAGGATATTTCCCTCTCATTCTTCCCGGGTGCGAAGATCGGTGTTCTTGGTCTGAACGGTGCCGGCAAGTCGACGCTGCTGAAGATCATGGCAGGCGTCGATAAGGATATTGAGGGCGAAGCCGTCCCGATGAAGGGGCTGAAGATCGGCTACCTTCCCCAGGAACCTCAGATCAATCCTGAATTCACGGTCCGTCAGGCTGTGGAAGAAGGCATGGGTGATGTGATCAATGCCCAGAAGCGCCTTGAAGAGGTGTACGCCGAGTACGCTGAACCGGATGCGGACTTTGATAAGCTCGCTGCCGAACAGGCTGAACTTGAGGCCATCATTTCCGCTGCCGGCACGAATGCCGAGACGCAGATGGAAATCGCCGCTGACGCCCTGCGTCTTCCGCCCTGGGACGCCAAGATTGAAAACCTGTCCGGCGGTGAGAAGCGCCGTGTGGCACTCTGCCGCCTGCTGCTGTCGCAGCCCGAGATGCTGCTTCTCGACGAACCGACGAACCATCTGGACGCGGAAAGCGTGGAGTGGCTTGAGCAGTATCTGCACCGCTTCCCGGGCACTGTTGTGGCTGTGACGCATGATCGTTACTTCCTCGACAACGCGGCAGAATGGATTCTGGAGCTTGACCGCGGCGAAGGCATTCCGTGGAAGGGTAACTATTCCTCCTGGCTCGATCAGAAGGAAAAGCGCCTTGAAATGGAAAAGCGCCAGAACGAGGTCCGCAGCAAGGCAATCGCTCACGAACTGGAGTGGGTGAGACAGAATCCGAAGGGCCGTCAGGCGAAGAGCAAGGCCCGTCTGGCTCACTTCGAGGAACTCTCCTCCTACGAGTATCAGGAACGGAATGAAACGAATGAAATCTTCATTCCGGTCGCTGATCGCCTGGGCAAGTCGGTGATTGAGTTTGAGCATGTGAGCAAGGGCTTCGGCGACAAGCTTCTGATCGATGATCTGTCGTTTGTTGTGCCTCAGGGCGCGATCGTCGGCGTGATCGGTCCGAACGGCGCCGGTAAGTCGACGCTCTTCCGCATGATTACCGGCAAGCAGCAGCCGGATTCCGGCAAGATCACGATCGGTTCGACCGTGAAGCTCGCGGCTGTTGATCAGATGCGCAGCTCGCTTCCGAATGACAAGACGGTGTTTGAAGCGATCAGCGATGGTCTCGACATCATTCAGGTGGGCAAGTTTGAGATGCCGGCCCGCTCGTACATCGGCCGCTTCAACTTCAAGGGTCAGGATCAGCAGAAGCGAGTCGGTGATCTGTCCGGCGGCGAGCGCGGTCGCCTTCATCTTGCGAAGACGCTGCTCGCGGGCGGCAATGTACTGCTCCTTGACGAGCCGTCGAATGACCTCGACGTTGAAACGCTCCGCGCGCTTGAAGATGCGCTCCTTGAGTTCCCGGGGTGCGCGATGGTGACGTCTCACGACCGTTGGTTCCTTGACCGTATTGCTACTCATATCCTCGCCTTTGAAGGTGACTCCAAGGTGGTGTTCTTCCCCGGCAACTACCAGGAGTACGAAGCCGATAAGAAGAAGCGTCTCGGTGAAGCTGCCGCAGCTCCGCACCGCCTGCGTTTCAAGCCGCTGAAGCACTAAGAGAGGCATTCGGCAAAAAAACAAAAGGGCTTATTTTTTAAGCCCTTTTTTCCTTATGCGAGGCAGTATCCGATTGAAAGGACGGCTCTGCCTCCTCCGGCTTCTTCGGGAACAACATGGATTTGATTTACTACATACAGGTCATGCTGATGGGCATCGTGGAAGGCCTGACGGAATTTCTGCCTATCTCTTCCACTGGCCACCTGATTGTGGCGGCCGATGTCATGCGGTTCAGCCCTCCGGACCGAGAAACGTTTATTGTCGGCATTCAGGCGGGCGCGATTTTTGCCGTCTGCTGGTTCTACCGCGACCGGATCTGGAAGGTTGTCATGAACTTCCTCCGTCCGGGCCGTGAGCAGAATCTGGCTGTGAATACGGTGGTTGCCTTCCTGCCAGCCGCGGTAGCCGGGGTGCTTTTCGCGCACTTCATCCAGAGCCGGCTCTTCAATGTCGTCACGGTGTCGACCACGCTCGTGATCGGCGGTCTCATTATTCTTGCTGTCGAGCGGATGATCGCGTCAGGGAAGATTGCTCCCCGGGTGCATGAGATGGATGACATGAACTGGCGCGACGCGCTGAAGGTCGGTGTCATGCAGTGCTTCGCGATGATTCCGGGGGTCAGCCGCTCCGGTGCCACTATTATCGGCGGCATGATCTGCGGCCTGTCCCGTAAGGCGGCGACGGAATTCTCTTTCTTCCTCGCGATTCCGACCATTTTCGGCGCGACGGTCTATGACCTCTGGAAGATGCGCGACAGCGTTGGGGATCTTAATGTCGGGGGACTGCTGCTTGGCGGCGCTGTGTCCTTCTTCTCCGCGCTGATCGTCGTGAACTGGCTCCTGCGGTTTGTGGCTCACAACAATTTCCGGGGATTCGGCTGGTATCGGATCCTTTTCGGAGCTCTGGTGATGGGGCTCTGGTATACAGGAGTGATTCTGTAAGACATAAAAAAAGCCGGCTGAAAAGCCGGCTTTTTCGTGGGCAGTCGCTTTATCGCTTGATATAAACGAGATCCCAGATTCCGTGGCCGAGGTTTTCGCCCCGGGCCTGGAACTTGGTGCGGGGACGCTCACAGAGCGGATTCCCCTGGATCGGACAGTAGCCCTCACCCTTCCAGTCCTGAAGCGCGGGCTCGTGGGACAGCACGTCCAGCATCTGCTCAGCATAGTTCTGCCAGTCAGTGGCACAGTGAATGTAGCCGCCCTGGCGGATTCTCGTGCAGAGCTTTCCGATGAAAGGCTGGGCGACGAGGCGGCGCTTATGATGGCGGGCCTTGCGCCAGGGATCCGGGAAGTAGATATGGACGCCGTCAAGAGATTCAGGAGGAATCATGTGTTCAATCACATCGACCGCGTCATGACGGATGATGCGGACATTCTTCAGCTCCATTTCCTTGATGCGCTTTGACAGTGCGCCGACGCCGGCGACGAAGACTTCACAGCCGAGAAAATCAACCTCAGGGTGTGCCTGCGCGATAGCCGCCGTGGTTTCTCCCATGCCGCAGCCAATCTCGAAAACAACAGGGGCTTTGCGCCCGAAAACCTCTTCAAAATTGAGCGGGGCTTCAGCGTAAGGCACTTCGTAAAGCGGGAAGACTTCTTCAAAAGCCTTCTCCTGGGCGTGACTGATATGGCCGCGGCGCATGGAGAAGCTCCGGATATGCCTCGACTTCAGTTCTTCGAGCTGTTCGGGGGAAAGTTCATTCGGCATTTGAAACGGAAAATTCCTATGAAAAAACCGACACACTCTAAGGTATGTCGGTTTCTAATCTGGAGCGGGCGAAGGGAATCGAACCCTCGTCAGTAGCTTGGGAAGCTACAGCTCTGCCATTGAGCTACGCCCGCATAGGCATTGAATAATAACAGGGATCGGAGAAAATTGCCAATCTCCGATCTCCGTTGTTATCAGCGGTGAGAGACCTTGCGGACAGTCCAGTCACCGAGAGACTGCATGGCCTGGACGAACACGATCAGAATCACCACGACCGAGTACATGATTTCAGGCATGAAGCGCTGGTAGCCATAGCGGATGGCAAGGTCGCCGAGACCGCCGCCGCCGATCGCGCCGGCCATGGCCGAGGCACCGACGAGGGACACAAGGGCAATCGTGATACCGGCAATAATGCCAGGCAGAGCTTCAGGGAGCAGGACCTTACGGATGATCTGCATGCTGGTGGCACCCATCGAGAGGGCGGCTTCAATCAGTCCCTTGTCCACTTCACGCAGGCTCGATTCCACAAGACGAGAGATCATCGGTGCGGCTGCGATCGTAAGCGGCACGAGAGCGGCGGAGGTGCCGATCGATGTGCCGACGATCAGCCGCGTGAGCGGCTGAATGGCGACAAGCAGGATGATGAACGGGGTCGAACGGACCGCGTTGACCAGCACGCCGATCGTGCGGTTAAAGACCTTCGTCGGCAGAATGCCCTGCGGGGAAGTGACATGCAGAAGGATGCCAAGCGGAATGCCGATCGCCCCGCCGATGACTCCAGCGATACCCACCATGATGAGGGTCTCGATGAAGGAGTCCAGCATCATATCAATCATTTCAGGCGTTAACAGCATCGTTAAGCTCCTCAATCTGAATGTTGTTGGAAATCAGATATTCGCGGACCCGGTTGTAAGCTTCCTGAGAGCAGGAACACACGACGGTGAGGCTGCTGAAAGTGCTTTCCTGGATTTCGGAAATCTGGCCGGCCAGAATGTTGAAGTTCACACCGTAGCGGGTCGCGCAGGTGGCGATCACAGGTTCAGTCGCCTCTTCGCCGACGAAGGTGATGCGCAGCGCCTTATTGCAGTCATTCGGGTGGGCTTTGAAAATGTCGCGGATATGCTGCACGACCTGAGCCGGAAGCTCGGTGCACAGGATGCCGCTCAGCATGCTGCGAGTTGTCGGGTGACGGGGATTGCGGAAGACATCGAGCACGCTGCCTTCTTCAATTACTTCGCCGTGATCCATAACAACGATGCGCTCGCAGATCTGCTTCACCACTTCCATCTGGTGGGTGATCATCACGATCGTGACGCCAAGTTCCTTATTGATCTTGCGCAGCAGGGCGAGGGTGGACGTCGTGGTCTCCGGGTCGAGAGCTGAGGTGGCTTCGTCAGAGAGCAGGACGGTCGGGTCGTTGGCAAGAGCGCGGGCAATACCGACACGCTGCTTCTGACCGCCGGAAAGCTGCGAAGGGTACTTCTTCGCGTGTTCCGTAAGGCCGACGAGCTCAAGCAGCGGTGTGACCTTTTCCTTGATCTTGTCGCGGCTGACACCGGCAAGCTCGAGCGGCAGGGCCACGTTGTCGTAGACCGTGCGGGAGGAGAGCAGGTTAAAGTGCTGGAAGATCATGCCGATCTTGTGACGGACGCGGCGAAGCTCAGAAGCGCTCAGCTTCGTGAGATCCTGACCATCCACAATGACATTTCCCTTGGTGGGCCGGTTGAGGAGGTTGATACAGCGAACTAGCGTGGATTTGCCCGCGCCGCTTCGTCCGAGGACGCCGAAAATTTCTCCGTCATTGATCGTGATGGAGACATCTTTGACGGCATCGAGTGTCGTCTTTCCGTCCGGGGACTTATAGGTCTGCCAGATATGTTTAAGTTCAATCATTTCCCAAATCTCAGCATTGACAGTTCGAAAGCCTGCCAAAGAAGTTGACTTTCATGCAGTGTATCGGTGAAACGCCGAAAATTGCGGAAAGTTCGGATTTAATGCGTGATCTTATGCCGTATTACCAAGGCCGGGCCGAAGAAGCGGAACAGGGTCCGGCGGCTAAGAAAAAAGGGCAGAACTGTTATGTTCTGCCCTTCTGAATTGGTGGGTGCGCAGGGGGTCGAACCCTGGACCGACGGATTAAGAGTCCGCTGCTCTACCAACTGAGCTACGCGCCCAAGCAAAGCCCGAAGGCTCTGTCGAACTAATTGTATGGTGGGTGCGCAGGGGGTCGAACCCTGGACCGACGGATTAAGAGTCCGCTGCTCTACCAACTGAGCTACGCGCCCATACTTGCAAAGCTTTCGCTTTGGTAAAACGAATTTTGGTGGGTGCGCAGGGGGTCGAACCCTGGACCGACGGATTAAGAGTCCGCTGCTCTACCAACTGAGCTACGCGCCCGAAATTCTTTAGTTAACTGTAATGGTGGGTCGTGTGAGATTCGAACTCGCGACCAACGGATTAAAAGTCCGCTGCTCTACCGGCTGAGCTAACGACCCTCGCAACCCAGGCCTCTCTTGTGAAAGACAGGGATACAGCTAATCAGACCACGAATTATGTTACGGATTCCTATAGATGTCAAGGGAATCGGAAAATAAAAAAATTTGAGCTTACAATTTGGTCTCAAATTTTAGGGTAAACACTAAAACATCTGACATCAATAAGCCTCTACAGTATTTACGACAGCAGTCAAGATGATGTGTGAAAAAAAATGAGTTGGTACCCCTGCCTGACGCGCACCGGGTGTCTGAATTTCAATAATAGGATCAATCTTCCCCCGTGTCCCGGCCTTACCTAAGGGCGTCACCGGAAAGAGGGAAAGGGAACAAGTTATGGCAGCAGATAAGAAGTCAAAGGATAAGGCACCTGTCCGCGCGGTTCGCATCGAAGAGGAACAGGAGCGTCAGAAGGCTTTGAACGCAGCCCTTGCTCAGATTGAAAAGCAGTTCGGCAAGGGTTCCATCATGAAGATGGACGACACGAGCGTCGCGCAGGATATCAGCGTCGTGTCGACCGGCTCTCTTGGCCTGGATATCGCGCTGGGCGTCGGCGGTCTGCCGCGTGGCCGTGTGATCGAAGTCTACGGCCCTGAATCATCCGGCAAGACGACCCTTACGCTGCAGGTTGTGGCTGAGATGCAGAAGATCGGCGGAACCTGCGCGTTTATTGATGCGGAACACGCGCTTGATCCGCAGTACGCCGAAAAGATCGGCGTTGATCTGAAGAAGCTTCTGATTTCCCAGCCGGATAACGGTGAGCAGGCACTCGATATCTGCGATGCGCTGGTCCGATCCGGAGCGGTTGACCTGATTGTGGTTGACTCGGTTGCTGCCCTGACGCCTAAGGCTGAAATCGAAGGCGAAATGGGCGATGCGCTTCCCGGTCTCCAGGCCCGTCTGATGAGCCAGGCGCTCCGCAAGCTTACGGCCTCAATCAACCGTACGCAGTGCATGGTGATCTTCATTAACCAGATCCGTATGAAGATCGGTGTTTCCTACGGCAACCCGGAAGTGACGACGGGCGGCAACGCGCTGAAGTTCTACAGCTCAGTGCGTCTCGATATCCGCCGTGCCGGCTCCATCAAGAAGGGGGACGACATCATCGGTGCCGAAACCCGCGTGAAGGTTGTGAAGAACAAGGTCGCGCCTCCGTTCCGTCAGGCCATCTTCGATATTTACTACGGCGAAGGCATTTCCCGCGAGAGCGAGATTCTGACGCTGGGTTCTGACCTTGATATCGTTGATAAGGCCGGTGCCTGGTACAGCTACAACGGCGAGAAGATCGGACAGGGCAAGGATAAGGCGAGTGAATACCTGAAGGAACATCCGGAAGTGGCGCTCGAGATTGAAAACAAGATCCGGGCGATCAAGGGGGTGAACCGTGTTGGGGAAGGCACGGTGAAACCCGCGTCCCCTGCCAAGGCTCCTGCGGCGGCTGCGGATAAGCCCGCGGCGAAAGCTTCTTCCGATGAAGTGCCGGAGGAAGAGACCCGTGTGGATGATCTGGATGAGGAAGAAGATTTCTCTCCGGATGAGCTGCTCTGAAAGTGATGGAGCAGAATCCTGAAGAGATGGGAGCCGGCCGCCGGGCCGGTTCCTGCAAAGAAAAGCCGTCCCTTCTCGCAAGAGCGGTTTCCTATCTCTCCCGCCGTGAGTATTCAAGACGGGAGCTTGGGGAAAAGCTTCGTCGTCTGGGCTCTGAGGATGAATCCAAGGTGGACGAGGTGCTCGACTACCTTGAAGAGAAGGGATATCTCTCAAACGAACGTTTCGCTGAGCAGTTCCTGCGCGCCAAAGCCTCCCGCTACGGTCAGTCGCGGCTCCGCATGGAGCTCAGACAGAGGGGGCTGAGCGGGGAGGAAATCGATCGGGCGATCGAGGGACTCGGCGGCAGTGAGGAAGACCGCGCCTGGAGTGTCTGGGAGAAGCGGTTTTCTTCGTATCCGGAGGATCAGAAGGAAAAAGCGAAACAGATTCGTTTTCTGATGTCCCGGGGTTTTTCGTATGCAGTTGTATCACGGGTACTGCAAAGAGCCCGTCAGAACATATAAGATAACTGATTGGTAGAAATCAACTTTAAGAGGATGAAGTGCTAGCTTGGATAATTGACGTATTTACAAACATGCATTGGGGAGCGGTCGGTCAGATCATCATGATCGACATCCTGCTCGGCGGCGACAACGCGGTGGTGATCGCTCTTGCGTGCCGCAATCTGCCGAAGGATCAGCGATCCAAGGGTGTTTTCTGGGGTACGGCTGGCGCCATCATTCTGCGCGTGATCCTGATCACCTTCGCTGTGCTTCTGCTGAATCTCCCCTTCCTTAAGGTGGTGGGCGGCTGCCTCCTGCTCTGGATCGGCTACAAGCTGATTCTCCCGGATGACGATAACGAGGAAGAGCATATCAAGGGGAATACGAAGCTCTTCAGCGCGATCAAGACGATTATTGTTGCTGACATGGTGATGTCGATTGATAACGTGATCGCCATTGCCGGCGCGGCCCAGCAGGCACACGAAGCGCATCAGACAATGCTCGTGATCTTCGGTCTGCTCGTCTCAGTTCCGTTCATTGTCGGCGGCAGCCAGATCATCATGAAGATCCTCGATAAGTTCCCGGTGATTGTGCTGTTCGGCGGCGCGATGCTCGGATGGATCGCGGGCGGTCTCTTTACGTCTGACTCGTTCGTGGTGAACCATGTTCCCAGCGTGGAAAGCTGGAAGCTGGTCGCTGAGGTAATCTGCGCCCTGATCGTGCTTCTTGCCGGTCTCTATACCCGGAAGAAGATCGCGGCCAAAAAAGCCGCATCCGATTCCTGATACAGACTGAAGACGTCAAAAGAGCCCCTCGGGGCTCTTTTTTTGTGACTGACAGGAGGAGGTTACCGGGCCTGACCGTTGCTGAGGCCTTCAATAAACCCGCCTCCGAGGCAGACTTCTCCGTCATAGAGCACAGCGCTCTGACCGGGGGTAACGGCCCACTGCGGATCATCAAACTTCACAGCGAACTGTTTCCCGTCAACCGAGGCCAGTGTGGCCGGGCAGTCCGCCTGGCGGTAACGGGTTTTGACCCCGAGCTTTGAGCCTGCTTCAGGTGCGTGACCGGAAATCCAGGAAGGGGAATCCGCGAACAGATGGTCTCCGAGGAGCCACGGGTGGTCGTGCCCCTGCACGACCCAGAGCGTATTTGTGCGGATGTCCTTTTTGGCAACAAACCAGGGCTTTTCTTCGGAATTGCGGCATCCGCCGATACCGATCCCCTTTCTCTGGCCGATCGTATAGAACGCGAGACCGATGTGCTTTCCGATCACACGGCCTTCTGGCGTGCCGTCAGGCGTGCGGATTTCACCTTCTTTCGTCGGCAGATAGCGTTCAAGAAACTCCCGGAAGGGACGTTCACCAATAAAGCAGATGCCAGTAGAGTCTTTCTTCTCGGCGACCGGAAGCCCGATCTTTTTTGCGATGGCGCGGACTTCAGTCTTCATCATGCCGCCGACCGGGAAAATCGCGCGGCTTACCTGCTCCTGAGAGAGGCGGTGCAGGAAGTAACTCTGATCCTTCCCGGGATCTGATCCCTTCAGCAGCTGCACCGTACCGTCATCAAGGCGGCGGGTTCTCGCATAGTGACCGGTCGCAATCCAGTCCGCGCCCATATTGACCGCGTGATCAAGGAACGCCCGGAATTTGATTTCCGAATTACAGAGCACATCCGGGTTCGGTGTACGGCCAGCTTCGTATTCGCGAAGGAAAATGGAGAAAACCCGTTCCTTATATTCCTTCGCGAAATTCACGGCCTGGAGATCGATTCCGATCAGATCGGCGACGCTTGAGGCATCGATGAGATCCTGGCGGCTCGTGCAGTACTCGCCGTTATCGTCATCCTCCCAGTTCTTCATAAAGAGGCCGACCACGTCGTACCCCTGCTCTTTCAGCAGCCAGGCGCTGACCGCGGAGTCCACGCCGCCCGACATTCCTACAACGACTTTTTCCATAACCCGATCTGACGGATGCATGCATCCAGTGATTTTCAATTAGAGCTCATAATAAAGTTTTTTCAATTCCCGCATGACGGTTGCGGCCCGCAGAGGCCCGCGCATCATGCGGACAGAGTGACAAAGGGGAGGTTTGGCCATGACGCTGAGAGTAAAGAGAATCCGTGATTTCTGCGGGCGGCTGGGAATTGAAGTGCCGCTGCTTTCAGCGCCGATGACTGGCGTTACGACGCCGGAACTGGTGGCCGCCGTGAGTAACGCCGGAGGTCTTGGAATTCTGGCGGCGGATCTGATGAGCCCGGAGGAAATTGCTGCGGCTGCCGAGCAGACGAAGCGTCTCACGGACCGCCCATTTGGCATCAACCTTCGTATTCCTCCCCGTGACCGCGGTTCGCTGGAACAGGCGGAGAAGGTGGCGTACGCCCTTTCTGATCTGAGAAAAGAACTGGGTCTCGAGGAAAAAGTTGATTTCAGCCGTTTCAGCGAACCTGAGTTTGAGTCTCAGCTGGATGCGGTTCTCGAAACCGGAGTGCCAGTCGTCAGCTGTACTTTCGGTGGTTTCCGCGAGGTTTACGGAGAAAAACTTCATCAGGCCGGGGTCTATATCCTGGGAGCCGCCACGACGCTTCGCGAAGCCAAGGTGCAGCGCGCGGCAGACAGCGACGCAGTGATTCTGCAGGGTGTTGAGGCGGGTGGACCGAGGCTCTACTTTGAGAGTGATCCCGAGGAGGCCTCCGTGGGGCTTTCCGTCCTGCTTTCTGAGGCAGCCCGGGCTCTGAAGCTGCCGCTTATTGCCTCAGGCGGTATCGGTTCCGCGTTCTCTGTCAAAGGTGCCATGATGGCCGGAGCATCCGCCGTGATGGTGGGCTCCGCGCTGGCCTGCTCGCCCGAAGCCGGGGCTCCGAAACTGATGCGCGACGCGATGATCGCGGCGAGCGACACGGCCACCTGTCTCACGGACCTCTTCTCCGGCCGTCTCGAACGCGTGATGAAGAACGGTCTTATCGAGGCTCTCAGCCGGGCAGGAGTCCGTTCTGCCGGTTATCCGTACCAGCGTTACATCATGCAGGATATGATGGAAGCAGCCGTCAGGGCCGGACGTCAGGATCTGCTCCGTATGCCGCTCGGACAGGCGGCCAACGCATTCTCCTGCCGCAGCGCGGCAGAAACCCTCTCCGAGATCCGGACTGCGCTTCTCGAAGTGATCGAACTCATGGATAAAGAAGGAAAGTAAGAATGGCTCAGGAAAAGTTTCTGCTGAATGGCGAATTCATCAAGCTTGACGCGCTCCTTAAGGCGACGGGACTCGCGCCGAGCGGCGGCATCGCGAAGGAGATGATTCAGGCGGGTGACGTGACCGTGAACGGAGAAAAAGAAACCCGCCGGGGAGCAAAGCTCCGGGGCGGGGAGGTGGTATCTGTTCAGGGAAGCGGCCGCGAGATTCTCGTCGAAGCCGCGGCGTCCTGATTCACAGGCGTTCAGCGGATATTCCGCAGTTCCCGGCGGAGGATCTTTCCGACCGGGGATTTGGGAAGCGCGTCCGTGAAGACAATCTTTCTCGGACGCTTATAGCCTGTCAGCCGTTCGCGGCACCAGTCGCGGACTTCCTGCACCGTGAGAGAAGGATCCTTCTTTACGATCACGGCCTTGATCGTTTCATCTGACGACTTGGACCTTTCACCGATCACGCCGACCTCGAGCACCTTCGGGTTCGACGCAATCACGCTTTCCACCTCATTTGGGTAGACGTTGTAGCCCGAGACAATGATCAGATCCTTTTTGCGGTCTGTGATCGTGACCTTGCCTTCCGCGTCCATCCAGCCAATATCGCCCGTGCGAAGCCAGTCGCCGTTCATGACTTTGGCGGTTTCATCCGGACGGTTCCAGTAACCGGCCATCACCTGAGGACCTCTCACACAGATTTCTCCTGTGTGGGCTTCAATCTGGGAAGGATCAGCGCAGCGCCCGAGATCCTCAAAGTCATCGCTCCGGATAGAGATCTCTGTCGACGGCAGCGGATACCCCACGGAGCCATCCCAGGGGGTGTCAGGGAGATTGCCGCAGATGCCGGGAGATGCTTCCGTGAGACCATACGCTTCGAGAATGGTGTGCCCCGTGATCTTTTCCCATTTCTCGGCGACTGGCTTCTGCACCTGGCTGCCGCCGCCGACCGTCATCTTGAGCCCTGAGAAGTCGAGTTTCGAGAAACGCTCGCTGTTCGTAAGGGCATTGAAGAGCGAATTGACAGCCGGGAAAGCAGAGGGCTTCCACTTCTCAAACTCATCAATGACGTGATTGATGTCGCGGGGATCCGCAATCAGGACCTGGCGCGCAGCACGTTTCAGGAAGCAGAGCGTCGCGGTGAAGGAGAAGATGTGATAGAGCGGGAGCACGGTCAGCGCGGTTTCCTTCCCGACCACGAAGGTCTGGGAAATCCACGTGCCGGTCTGCTCGACGTTCGCGAGCACATTCCGGTGAGTCAGCATGGCGCCCTTCGCGACGCCGGTCGTCCCGCCGGTGTACTGAAGAAGCGCGACATCCGTGTTCTTAAGCGGCAGGGGACGGAAACCGGAGGAGTGTCCCTGGGAGAGTGCGTCGCGGAAACGCACGAGATGCGGCACACTGAAGGGCGTGATCAGTTTTTTCACGTACTTCACCGCGAAATTCACAAGCGTCCGCTTGAAGAACGGGAAGAGATCCGCAATACCGGTGGAAATCACCGTTTCAACGGCGGTGCCGGAAATGGCTTCTTCGAGCGTTTTGCCGAAAGTTTCGGCGATGATCACCACCTTCGCGCCGCTGTCCGCAAGCTGATTATGAAGCTCGCGGGCGGTGTAGAGCGGATTCACATTGACCGCGATGCAGCCAGCCTTCAGTACGCCGAAAAGAGAAACGGGATACTGCAGGATATTCGGCATCATGATGGCGACGCGGTCGCCGGGTTTCAATGAGCCGAGCGACTGAAGATAGCCCGCGAGGTCAGAGGAAATGTCATTCACCTGACGATAGGTGAGCGGCTGCTCCATGCTGATGAAAGCCGGGTAGTCGGCATAGTCCTTTGCCACCCGTTCAAGAAGGCCAGGGATGCTGGGGCAGAAGTCCGGATCGATCTTTGCAGGAACACCCTTCGCATAATGAGAAATCCACGGAAATTCTGGCATTTTTAAGTCCTTCTGTTATGACTGGGAGGCTCTCTTTCGTAAGAGACGGGGAGGAGGAGAGTCGGAGCGGGCTAAGGCCTGTTTTCAGGCCAGTGTCAGGCAGTGACGGGCATAGGCCTCAACATCATCCCAGTTCGTAAAATCATTGACGGAATGCTTATCGGTCGGGCCTTTCGTCATCATCATGATGAGACGGATCAGGAATCCGTCCACGGGGCCGCAGTTCGGGTAGTCAACCTTGCCGGCGAAGCATTTCATCTCGTGCGGCTTCCACGGATTGTTTTCCATGAATTTGCGCGCGTAAACGTTGCCTGCTACTGTCGCCTTTTCCGGATTACGGGCGATAGCCGTGATGTTGAACATGCTGTTTGGCTTGGCGTCAAGCTTCGCCTTGTTCTTGTTCACGAAGTTGACGAACTGCTTATTGAATTCGCCGTATCGGATGGCGCAGCCGAGGAGAATGATGTCGTAGCTATCGAGGTCGACGCCTTCGCGTTCGGCCTCCATCACGTGCATCATGGTCGCCTTGTGCCCCTCTGCTTCAATGACTTCGCAGATCCGGCGCGAGATGCGGGCGGTGCGTCCGTCATGGCTCCAGTAGATAATCAGCACATTTTTCATGCGTAACTCCAGGCCCCGCGGTTCGGGATACGAACAGCGGCAGCGCAGCAACTATATAAAAGGGTAGAAGAGCCGGGCCGGGAGAAACGAGGCCGGAAATCGTGGTTAATACGGATTTACGCGCGGGTTTCAGAGAACGGCCAGTAAGAAAAAGCGGCACTCAAAACCTCTATTTTAAAAAAGGTTCATCTTTTCTGCCGCACAAATTTTTGGTCGTCCGTGAGGCTCTCTTATAATTCGCATCAATACAGGACTTCTCCGCCAGGCGACCTCACATGGCCATTATTTCCGCGCTTTTCTTTGCTGCTGCCCTGATCGGGCTTTTCCTTCCAGGCTATACGCACGAAGTGCTTGGTCTCTGTTTTCTCGCGGCCGTCATTCTGCATAATGCCGGAAGCCTTGGTTTTTACCGTGATCTTGCCGCGGGGAAGCTGGAAGGGAAGCGGAAAAAAGATGCCGCTGTGATTCTCGCGATCGCGGCCGCCGTGATACTCCTCATTCTTTCTGGCTGTGTGATCTTCCTCAATTACTTTATGGGAGCTTCAGTCCTGCCGTCTTTCGACTGGATGACTCTTCATATTGCGGCAGCCATCGTTTCATTCCTCCTCATGCTGCTTCATATGAAGCAGGAGTGGAGCTGAGAGGAAAAAAGAACGGGGCGGATAATTCCGCCCCGTTTTCCTATCAGGCCGCGTTCTTCGCACGCCGGGCTCTGACGGCCGCGGCGAGTTCATCAAGCAGCGGCACGGTGTCCTCCCAGCTGAGACAGGCATCCGTGACGGACTGGCCGTACACAAGCTCCTTCCCCGGGACAATATCCTGGCGGCCCTCCACCAGGTTGCTCTCAATCATGACCCCCATGATGTTCGCGCTGCCGCCCGACACCTGGCGGGCGATATCCCCTACGACGCTGATCTGGTTGCGGCAGATCTTGCGGCTGTTCGAGTGGCTCGCGTCAATCATCAGATACGGCAGATGATGGGCTTTGACGAGGGCTTCAGAGGCCGCACGGACGCTGTCGGCATCGTAATTCGGTTCTTTGCCGCCGCGGAGAATCAGATGGCAGTCGTCGTTGCCGGTGGTTGAGACGATAGCCGAGATGCCGCCCTTCGTGACAGAGAGGAAGCAGTGAGGGTGAGCCGCAGCGCCGATCGCGTCGATCGCGATCTTGGTATTGCCGTCCGTGCCGTTCTTGAACCCGATCGGGCAGGAAAGGCCGGAGGCAAGTTCGCGGTGCACCTGGCTCTCTGTTGTCCGGGCCCCGATGGCGCCCCAGCTCACGAGGTCCGCGATGTACTGCGGGGTGATCATATCGAGATACTCAACCGCGGTCGGAAGCCCCATTTCCGTGATATCGAGAATCAGGCTGCGGGCAATTCTGAGGCCGTGGTTGATGCGGTAGGATCCGTCAAGATCCGGGTCATTGATGAGCCCCTTCCAGCCAACCGTGGTGCGGGGCTTTTCGAAGTAGACGCGCATCAGGATCTCAAGGTCAGGAGCAAGACGCTTCCGGACTTCGACAAGGCGTGAGGCGTATTCACGCGCCGCCTTCGGATCGTGGATTGAGCAGGGACCGACGATCACGAGCATCCGGTCATCTTTTACATGAATGATGCTGTGACCGGCATTGCGCGCGAGCTGCACTGTGGCTGAGGCCTTGTCAGTACAGGGGAACTCGTGGATCAGATGCGCGGGCGGCGCAAGCTCCCGTATTTCCTTGATCCGAAGATCGTCGGTCATGTAGCGCTCGAATTCTTGATTCATTTTTCACCTCAGCAGTTTGAATGGGGATGGGGACCGACGTACAAAAAAACCGCCGGACCCAATGTCCTGGCGGTTTGGAGATCGTTCGAGAGTGCAGATGAAACTAAGCGCACGAAACAACTCTTTCCGCCAGACAGGGGAAAAAGTTGAACGTAAAGTAGAAACGGGCGCGGTAGTTCATTGACATTCCAAACAAAAGAGGATTGCTGCACACTTCTGAATAGCAACCTTCAGATACTCTACACCCGCGGCAGGATGATGGCAAAAAACGTATCTGAAGGCGGCAGAAGGACTTTTACATATTGCGGGCACGGCGGTCACGGACAGACCGCGCGAGCTGATCGAGCAGCGGTACGGTGTCTTCCCAGCTGATGCAGGCATCCGTCACTGACTGACCGTAGGTGAGCGGCTGCCCCGGCACGATATCCTGACGGCCTTCGACCAGATTGCTTTCGATCATCACGCCCATGATGTTCGGGGAACCCTCAGAAATCTGCTCCGCAATGTCGCCCACGACATTAATCTGGTTGCGGCAGATCTTGTGGCTGTTCGAGTGGCTTGCGTCAATCATGAGGAAGGGATCGTGACCGGCCTTGACGAGACCTTCAGAGGCCGCTTTGACACTTGCTGCGTCATAGTTCGGGGTCTTGCCGCCTCGGAGGATCAGGTGGCAGTCGTCGTTTCCGGTGGTGGAAACGATGGCGGAGATACCGGCCTTTGTTACGCCAAGGAAGCAGTGCGGATGGTTCGCGGCGCCGATCGCGTCCGTTGCGATCTTGATATTGCCATCCGTCCCATTCTTGAAACCGATCGGGCAGGACAGACCGGAGGCGAGTTCGCGGTGCACCTGGCTCTCGGTCGTCCGGGCACCGATGGCGCCCCAGCTCACGAAGTCCGCGATGTACTGCGGGGAAATCATATCGAGGAACTCAACGCCGATCGGAAGTCCCATCTCTGTGATGTCAGAGATCAGCCCTCGGGCCACGCGGAGGCCGTGATTGATGCGGAAGGAGCCATCCAGATCCGGATCGTTGATAAGACCCTTCCAGCCGACCGTGGTGCGGGGTTTTTCGAAGTAGACACGCATGATGATTTCAAGGTCACCCGCGAGACGGCGGCGTTCGGCGACGAGCCGCTCTGCGTACTCTCGGGCAGCCTTCGGATCGTGGATCGAGCAGGGCCCGACAATAACGAGAAGACGGTCATCTTCGCCGTGAATAATCCGATGGGCTGCTGTCCGGGCCCGCTGCACCGTGGCTGAGGCGAGATCCGTACAAGGGAACTCGTGAATCAGATGTGTAGGGGGAGTCAGTTCCCGTATTGCCTTGATTCGAAGGTCATCCGTCATGTAGCGCTCAAATTCCTGATGCATGCTGTTATCCGTTTATCGTGATGGGTTGATTAAGAGGGGTTGGTGTTCAGGTACAAAAAAACCGCCGGATTCCGGCGGTTTTTTCTTGCGTTCTTGATCAGTGCTTGAAAACGTCAGGCGCACCAAAGAACTCTTTCCGCCGGGAGACGAAAAAAGCCGTAATAGTAGTAAGCGCCGTAAACGTGATTCAGCATTTGATCTGGAGTCGCATTAAAAGTGTGACAGTGTTCAGAGAACTCTACTCCTAACCGGCTGATAAAAGCAATTCCGCTTTTTTCAGCCGACGGGATATCAGTTCATGAAGAAGATCACGGTGAGGTGATAAAACACCGGAGCCGCGAAGGTGAGGGGGGCCATGCGTTCCAGAATCCCTCGCGTGATGTAGAGATTGTCGACGGAGTTGTAGCGGGCGCCGAGACTCTTTTTCACGGACGAGATAACGAGGTCGCCCATGATGCCTGACACGATGATGGCG
The DNA here is from genome assembly GCF_001182045.1 of Dakarella massiliensis. Lineage (GTDB taxonomy): Bacteria > Pseudomonadota > Gammaproteobacteria > Burkholderiales > Burkholderiaceae_F > Mesosutterella > Mesosutterella massiliensis. The sequence goes on from NZ_CVTY01000005.1 coordinate 329,519, forward strand.
AGTGTCATGAGCCCGGCCTGCCAGAGACGGAACGGCGTAAGCCAGTAAAGCGCAAGACCACAAAGCAGCGTGATGAAGCTGCCGACAAAAACCCCCTTCGATGTCTTGTTCGGGTTTGACATGAGAGGTTTGCCGCCGAGGATCGAACTCATCAGCACTGCGAAGAGGTCACCGAAGAAGATCATCATGAGGAAGTAGACGAGCATCAGCGGACCGCTGGAAGCGAACCGGTTGAAGTCGAGAAGCGAAATAGCTGGCGCATGGCTCACGCAGAAGATGGAAAGCATGATGCCCCACTGTACCTTGGCAACACGCTCCAGATAGCGGTCAGTGTCATGTGTGGCCGCCATCACGACCGGGAGCAGCAGGAAAAGATAGACCGGAATAAACAGCGTGAAGAACCAGTACTGCTCGAAAGCGATCAGGAGGTACTGAAGCGGAATCGCTACATAGAAAGCAATCACGAGGGCCCAGTGATCGGTGTAATGGGTCGGCGTGAGTGCAATGAATTCTCTCAGGACAAAGAATGAGAGAAAAGCAAAAACAACCAGAAGCGCCCCCTGCCCCAGCCAGAACGCGACAGCAAAAATACCGATCAGCCACCAGGCGGACCTAACCCGCGAGTTAACAAGGCGGATCCGCTGCTGCTGCTGGGTTGTGGTCGCGCGGGATGAGGCCCACTGACCGTATCCGGTCGCAACTGCGGCGAGCAGGATCAGGACAGATAGGATGAGGAGATAAGCCTCTTCAAGATGAAAACCTAAGCGCATCATCGTGAATTCCTCCTAGGACTCAGCCAGCTGGATAACGGCATTGCGGGCGCGGTTGAGGAAGTCCTCTTTGCTGTCATCCGGTGAGTGAGGAAGCGGGGCGCCGAAACGGACCGAGCAGATTGTCGGGATCGGGATCAGGGTGCCTTTCGGCATGGAGCGATGCAGGTTCTCAATGTAGACAGGAATCAGCTCAACGTCCGGGAACTCGCGCATCAGACGCCAAAGTCCGCTCTTGAAGGGAGAGGGCAGCGGCTGAGGGCGGCGGGTTCCTTCCGGGAAGATGATGAGAGACGAGCCTTCGCGAAGTGCCTGAATCAGAGGATCGAGAGGATTGGCGTGTGCCGTATGGTGCCGGTCGATCAGCACAACCTTCAGTTCCTTGATGGCGATGCGGCGGCGCAGAGCGCCCTTTTCCCAGTAGTCCTTGGCGGCGACCGGGCGGGTTTTCGCGCGGAGCTCGGCCGGCAGGGACGACCAGATCACAATCGCGTCCATGTGGCTCGAGTGGTTGGCGAAATAAATGCGCTGTGTACGTGACGGTGCGCAGCCCTGCCACTGCGGGTACGCACCTACCAGCAGTCTCGTAAGCAGGGTGAGCAGGGTTACAACCTGAAAAGACTCAAACATAACGGTCACTGAATAATCGTAGATAGCCCATTATCTCACTAAGCAGCAAAATACCGGGTTGGCGCCTGAGATCGCTACTTTTCCCCGGACTTTTTCTGTGTTCCCGAATTGGCTTTTGTGACGGACAGATTATCAAACGGCCCCTCAACCACATATTCGGAGGAGAGGATGTGAGAGAGCGGCACCTTGAGGCCGAAGGAGGCGATAAAGCCGCCGATGCCGGCAATCGGGTTCGCGAGTGTCAGGGCGAGCGCCGGACCCTCAATATGAATGTCAGGCAGCACGAGCACCTTGGCGTTCACCCGCTGACGGGGAAGACTGACGGATCCCTCGGCCACAATGGACGCCGCCGATCCCGAAATGGACATGTTCTTTGACGTGAGAACACCGGAATGAATCTGCCCGGTCATATCAATCGTGTCAAACGAGAAGCCCTTGCCGAAAACGTCCCTGAAGTCGAGCGTCAGCCGCTTGAGCAGAGACTGCATGGAAAGCAGAGAGAGGAACCGTCCGGCAAGGCCCGGATCCACCTGCAGGAACCGGCCGCTCCTGATGTGAGAGACCAGATCGCCATTCAGATTGGCGGCATTGAAGTCCTGAGGCGCCCCCTTCCAGGAGAGATTGAGATACACCTCACCCGGAGCGCCGCTGATGACGCCGCTCGGCGCTGAGAGTTCCTTCAGAAGCCGCCCGGTGTCGCGGGAAATCAGTTCGGCACTGACCTTGGTGAGATTCTCTTTGCTGTTCTTTGTCCATGATCCCGAGGCTGTCAGTTTGGCTGCCCCGTTATCCGCGGAGAGGTTCTTCAGTGTCCAGACATGGCCGCCGTCCGAGGTGGCAGCAGAACTCGCCATAATCGCAATGCTGCCGAGCTTCATGTCTTCAAGCTGGAGATCGCGGATACGGAGATCCATCGACGGGAGCTGCTCCGCAGGGGTCGTGGCGATATAGCGGCGGAACCGGGTGCCGCCTTCTTCCGGAATATAGAGGTGAGAAAGCTCACCGCGGATTTCCGCGGGACGTCTTCCGGACGCTGCGCGGTAGCGGACGTTTCCGGAAGCACTGGCGGAATGGAGACTCGCGAGCCACCAGTCACCCTCGGGTTCAATCGCAAGGCTGACATCCGGGAACGAGCGGTGCCCGATCACGAGGTTTTTCGTTTTCGCCCGGATCTCCGTAATGGGGAGCGGGAGCTGGGACTTGGCCACAGCGGGCGAATTTGTGATCGGTTCCAGTTCCTGCTGCCAGTGATTGACGTTGATACGGTCTGTCGTGACACGGACAGAGAGTCCCTTCTTCGGGAGCTTTGCGGCCTCTCCCACACCGACCGCCGCGTTCAGCGGCTCATAGCCCTCTGTCTTCAGGGGCTTCATGGTCGCAAGAGCGTTCAGAACGCTGCCAGCCTTTGCGGTGAGAGAAACCGTGCCGTCCTTATTCGTATCCCAGGTGAACACTGCAGGGAGGGTTTCGTCCGCGCTCTTTTTAAAGGGATGCGGGAAATCGACAGCGATGCCCTTCATGTCGGAATTGACAGTAAAGGCGAGATTGCTTCCGTCCGCGACACGGACATGCACCTGCGCGTCCGAGCTGCCGGAGAAATGAGCAAGGAGCGGATCAAGCGATCCATCACTGCCGAAGAGCCGCTTGAGATCAGCAATCCCTGCCCGGGTTTTAGCATCCACCAGGATGGAGTCATCGTCAGCCATCCGGAGGGTGCCCTGCGCCGGGATGCCCCAGACTGAAGCGTTCAGACCGTCAGACCAGAAGTTTCCCTGCGTGAACCGGATGGTGCCGGAGGCGTTATCAAATTCCGGGATACTGTTCCCAAGATCCACCCGATTGTTGTCGAGGCGGACCGTGCCGGCGACAAGGGTCCTCTCCGGGGCGGAAAGCGGGATGCTGAGTGCGAGAGAGAGGGAGCCGGTGCCGGTGGCCCGTGCCGGATCGAGGAAGTGATCCAGCCAGCCGGAAACCGGAGACTGCGTGAGGTAGTGCAGCATTTGCTGCGAGCTTCCCGCGGCTCGTCCGCTGATAAAGAGGTTTGAATCCGGAGCGTGCCCGCCCATATGAGGAATTTCAGCGATGACGCCATGGAGCGGCACCTGGTCTGAAATGCCCGTGTCTCCGGCGATCACCATCCGGTCCGCTTCGAAAAGGAACTGTCCATTTACACGGCTGACAATCGGCCAGTCGCCGCCGATCACCCGTGCCCCGGTTTCAGTCCGCTTGTCAGAAGGCAGAAAGTCGAGGCTTGAATTCCGGAAGTTCCCCGTGACGAGGAAGAGTCCGCTTTTTGCGTCCCGTCCGTTATAGGGGAAGCGGTCGATCGGACCGTACCACTCAACCGCGGCGTTCCGGGCGACGCCTCCAAGGAGTGCCTGATGCAGCCAGTCAATGATCCCGGCACCGGCCAGTGTCGGTACGTACTTATAAGCTGACTTGACAAGGCTGTTCGCGGCCGTGGCTGTCACGCGGATGGTTCCGCTGCCGCCAGTGTCAATCCAGTCCGCGTCGCCTTTGATATTGATGTCCTGATTATGAAGCTCAATATCGCGGAAGTTCAGTTCAAGCTTCGGAGAGACAGACCAGAATGCCGTGCCGGAAAGCTTCCGGAACGGAACCCGCGGGTCTGGGAAAATGCCGGGGAAAGAGGCTTCGCCGTTTTCTCCCCAGGCTTTCACCATGCCGGTTTCGGGGTTCGCGGCAATGCTGCCATTCAGATGCCTGACACCGGGCATGCCGGGGATCTCGGGATCACGGTCCGGGATATCGCGGAAACTGACATCGCGGAAGTCGGAGGTGAAATCCCAGACAGGCGTTCCTTTCGGAGAGCCGAGAAGAGCGAAGCGGAAGTTTTCGAGTTGCCCCGTGGGGGTCATCTGGCGCATGAGTGACGCTGCGTCGCTCTTCGGCGCGAATCCTTCGAGAGCGGCGGCGGTTTCTTTCAGACCAAGCGAGTCGCCCACCGCATTGACAGTGTCATGCGTATGGTCATCGGAAAGCGAAATTCTGGCGTCAGCCTTCAGGGTTCGGGCCGGATTCCCGGAGGACTGAATCGAAAGCTGCGGAATGGTAATCGACGCGAGGTTCTGCTTCTTATCGAGTTTTCCATCAAAAAGCGCGGAAGCGGACACGCTGAAAGCCCGGTCGGAGGCGGACGCGGGTTTCAGGTTATCAAGGTCCAGAGTGCCGAGCAGTCGGCTGATGGAGGCGTTTGCATAGTCAGCCCAGAGTGTTCCGTGAGCACCGGCTTCTCTCACCGGGAGCTTTTCAGGAAGGGCCCGGACTACCGGCATCAGATCTTTCTGAGAAAAACTGGCGTAGATGCGGCCGTCCCACTTCTTCCAGTCGTCAGCGCGGCGGAACGGATGGCGGCGGATAGAGAAGCGGATATCAAGCGGCTCAGCAGTCTGTCCGCCAACCGCAAGGTTACCCTGCAGCCCGGTGTTCCAGGATTTCAGACTCTTGATATAAGAGATACGGCCATCCTGAAGCTCTATCGTCGGAAATTCGGTATTGGACGCGTCGCGGTACAGGATCCGGCTTCCGCTCAGGTGGATCTGCTTCTGCGCGAGGAGCCAGCTGATGAAGCCGCCGCTGTCGGATTCGGTTCCGAAATCAACCGTGATGCCGCCGATGTCAAACTTGGCGCCGGAAAGACGGGTTACCGTCAGATCGGGGCTTTTGATCGAGAGATTGACGAAGATCGGGGTAAGCCGGGGAATGGAAGACCAGTCGAGATCACCTTCCGCTTCCGGCACGCGGAGTGCCCTGGGAGAGGCGTCAGAACTGATTTCGACATTTTTCAGCGTGAGTTTCGGCCAGTAGGTGTCCCAGGCAGGAGAAATTTCGCCGATCCGGACATTCGCCTTCAGCGTCTTCGATAAATAGGCGGATATTTCATCCCGGTAATCGTTGACATGCGGGAGAACCACAAAACGAAGAGCAATGATGAACAGCGCGGCAAGCAAATAGAGGCCGATCAGCGTGGCCGCGATCACTCTCAGCCATCCGCGTGGATGCTTCCAAAAAGCATTGCCCTCCGCCTTTTTCATCCTCTCCGCCGCCCAACAAAGACCGAAAAAAATCCTACGGAAAACACTGTAACACAGCGGGAAAAGCTGAAAAGAGGAAAAGTGCTAATCCTGGCTGAAGGGCCCCGCGGGGAAAGTGCGCGCGGAGGACCCGGGAATCCCGCTCTTCGGGTATGAGTTTCCATAGATTGGGGGGCGGCTTTTTCAGTGGAGAGCCTTGCTGCGCCATAATCCAAAGATCAGCTGTCAGAAGTCAATCAGAAAAAAGGGTTCCCCATGCCGAAATGTGATTTCCGAGGAGTTATCGAGAATTCCCCCTTTGTCGAACGTTCTCTGAAGAGCATGTATCCGGGAACGGATGAAGCGGAGCTGCCTGCGAAGCTGGAAGCGCTCGCTCAGAGGTCGCCCTCGGCCGAAGAGATCCGGTCTGAGATCCGGGAGACGGAGGACGAAGAGGCGCTTGCGCTTCGCATGCGGGATGTCCGGCGCCGGATCCTCGTGACACTGGCCGCGCGGGACGCGACCGGACTTGGCGGTTATCCGGAAGTGGTCCGCGTGATGACAGAGCTTGCCGAGGAGACGATCCAGGCGGCTGTTCGCTGTCAGACCCGGCTGCTCGCGGAACGGTTCGGCGTTCCGATGTCAGAGGAAGGTGTGCCGCAGGATCTGCTTGTCGTCGGTATGGGGAAGCTGGGCGGCGCGGAACTCAATGTGTCCTCTGATATTGATCTGATCTTCCTTTACGACTGTGACGGCGAAACCCGGCCGACAGAAGAATTCCCGGCCCGGCGTTCGCTCTCAAACCGCGAGTTTTTCGAGCGGGTGGCGCGCCGCGTGATCCCAATGCTGTCCGATATCCGCGGCTGCGGTTTTGTGTTCCGCGTGGATATGCGGCTCCGTCCGAATGGGACGTCCGGCCCGATGGTCTGTTCAAGCGGCATGCTCGAGGAATACCTCTATACGCAGGGCCGCGATTGGGAGCGCTTTGCCTGGCTGAAGGGAAGAATCGTATCGGAACCGGTATTCGCGTCGCCTGACGCCTATAAGGCGCAGTGTGCCTCGATCGAATCCCTGGTCCGTCCGTTTGTTTACCGGAAGTATGTTGACTTCAGCGCCATCTCGTCCCTTGCTGCGCTGCACGACATGATCCGCGCGGAAACCATCCGCCGGGAGCTGAAGCATCAGGGGCAGGGGGTCAATGTCAAACTCGGAAGCGGCGGTATCCGCAATATTGAATTTATCGCGCAGACCTTCCAGGTGATCCGTGGGGGCCGTGATCCGCTTCTCCGCTCCCACAGCACGCTTCAGACGCTGGGGTATCTCGCGGACCGGGGCGCTCTGACCGCAAGTGTCGCTGAGCGTCTGAAGCGAAGCTATGTGATGCTTCGCAATCTGGAGCACGCCATTCAGTATGTGGATGATCAGCAGACGCAGCTCTGGCCGACTGATCCGGCGGCGCGTCACCGGGTTGCCATGCTGTACGGCGAAGAGGAATCAGCGCTGGACGCGAAGCTGCAGGAAGTGCGGGAATTTGTCCGGACGACATTTGACTCGATTTTCCATGCCCAGGAACAGACGGAGGAATCGGCCTCTGACTGGCCTGAAGGGTGGACCGCCGGGCTTCCGGGCACGGAGAAGCCGCTTGCCGCGAAAATCGCCTCTCTCGGGTACCAGGATTCGGATTCACTTGCGGCTCGGGTTCTCGCTCTGATGTCGTCCCGCAATATCGGGCGGAGCAACGGGGCGCTTGAACGCATGGCGAGTGTGCTGAAGCAGGTGTTTGAACACTGTACGGAGTGGGCTAGGTTTGATACGAGTACGGTGAGCAGCGATGAGGAGCTGGACCGCTGTCTCGGACTGCTTGAAGTGATTGCCGGGCGACCGACCTATGTGGCGCTGCTCTATCAGTATCCCGACATGCTGAAGCGGGTCGGCCGGGTGCTCGCGTCGAGCCGCTGGGCCGCGGATTACCTGAAGGAGCATCCGATCATCCTGGATGAACTGATGGATCAGCGTGTTGAAGAGTTCAGTGACGACACGCCGGCGGACTGGTCCGCTTGGGCTGACCGTCTCCGCACGGAACTCCGGGCAGCCGCGGACGATCAGGAGCGGCAGCTTAATCTGATCCGCGACGCTCATCACGGCGCTGTCTTCCGGCTGCTGATGGCGGACCTCGACCGGAGGCTCTCCACGGTGCGGCTCGCCGATCAGCTTTCCGCACTGGCGGATGCGGTGATTGAGATTGTGCTCGAGCTCGCATGGAATTCTCTTTCCCGAAAGTTCGATGGGGATCCGAAGTTTGCCGTGATTGCCTACGGGAAACTCGGCGGCAAGGAGCTCGGCTACGCCTCTGATCTCGATCTCATTTATCTCTATGACGACGATCGGATGGATTCCGACATGGTTTATACGAGACTCGTACGCCGGATGATGAACTGGCTCACGATGCAGACGTCTTCGGGGCGCCTTTTTGAAGTGGATCTCAGGCTTCGTCCGAACGGCGCGGATGGTCTTGTGGTGTCCTCCTTCGACTCCTGGCAGAAGTACGAGCGGAATGAGGACGGCAAGGGAGCATGGACCTGGGAGCTTCAGGCTCTGACCCGGGCCCGGTTCTGCGCGGGCGACACCTCGATCGGTGAAAAGTTTGAAGCGGAAAGAAAACGGATTCTTCAGAGTCCGAGGAACCGCGCGGAGCTTGCCTCTGAGGTGATCAGCATGCGGCAGCGGATGCTGGACGGGCATAAGAACCCGACGGAGCTTTTCGATATCAAGCATGACCGGGGCGGCATGGTGGATATTGAGTTTGTGGTTCAGTATCTGGCGCTTGCCTATTCAAAAGATTTTCCGGAACTCGTCGGGAATCTCGGCAATATCCATCTGCTCGCCATCGCGGCGGATTCCGGGCTGATTTCGAAGGACCTTGCCCGTGACTGCTCTGAGGCCTACAGGAAGTACCGGGCTATTCAGCGTGAGGTCCGGCTCGCTCAGGGGGATGGCCCCGTGAGAGTGGATCCCGCCCGGGTTGAGGGAGAAATTGCCTCTGTGAGCCAGCTTTGGAATGACGTTATCGGCGCTGCCGCGCAGACGGGAGAGGAGGCGCATCATGCCGCGTCTTGAGTGCGACTACGCAGCGCCCTCCTGGGCACCGGGCGCACATCTTCAGACCATTATCCCTGCGCGGATTTCTCCGCGGCCTGAAGTGAAGTACCGCCGTGAGCATTGGGACACGCCGGACGGAGACTTCATTCTCTTCGACTGGTGTCTTCCCGAGCCGAAAGATCCGAAAACGCCGATCCTGATCCACTTTCATGGACTCGAGGGGGCGTCAGACAGCCATTACGCAATCGCCCTGATGCATGAAGCGTCGCTTCGGGGCTGGCGGGGTTGTGTGGCCTGTTACCGGAGCTGCGGCGGCGAGCTGAACCGTCTTCCGAGAGCGTATTTCGCCGGGGATACCGCGGAGTGCGCCTGGGTGGTGCAGTGTGTGCACGCCCGGTTCCCGGAGGCCCCGATTTATCTCGCGGGGATGTCGCTTGGAGGCAATTACGTCGCGAAGTACGCGGGCGATATGGGTGAGTCCATCCCGTCCTACGTCAGGGCGATTGCGGCAATCGGCGCGCCGCTTGACCTTGTGGCCGGATCCGAGATTGTCTGTCACGGAGCGAACCGGCTCTATGCCAAGATGTTCCTCAGCACCCTGAAGGAAAAGGTGGAGAGGAAGATCCAGATTTTCGGTGACTTCATCGATGTCCGGGCTTTCCGCCGGGTGAAAAACCTTTATGAGTTTGACGAGGTTTACACCGCGCCGATCCACGGATTCAAGAACGGTATGGATTACTGGACCCGCTGCAGCGCGAAGTACGTACTGCCGGATGTCAGAGTGCCGCTTCTGCTTCTGAATCCTCTGAACGATCCCTTCCAGCCGATCTGGGCCCTGCCGACAGAAAGTGATGTATCTGACTTTGTGTTTCTGGAGCAGCCCGCTGAGGGCGGTCATATCGGGTTTCCCATGGGAAAGTGGCCTGGCACCATAGACTGGCTGCCGCGTCATATTCTGCATTTCTTTGACTTTGTTGAGGGCTCCCCGGCATTAATCAGGAATAAATAAGACATATCCCGTAAAATTTCTTCTTCTTTACTGAAGCGGCCCGCTGGACGGCGGGCTCGGGTCCGTGACCGGAGGAATCCTCCGGTCCGGCGTGAGTTAGGACGAAGAACTATGGGTAAGAAGCCTCAGATTGCGGTTTTGCTAGCGAACACAGGAACTCCGGATGATCCCTCTCCCGAAGCGGTGCGCCGCTATCTGCGTGATTATCTGAAGGACCGGCGTATTGTCGAAATGCCGCCTTTCATCTGGCTGCCCATCCTGTACGGCTCGGTCCTCAGGAAGCGGCCGGCGAAGTCCGCGGCGAAGTACCGTCAGATCTGGACGCCGGAAGGATCTCCTCTTGTTGTTCACGCGAGAAAGATCGCGGAAAGCCTGAATGAGCGGATGGAGGCATCAGATCTTCCTGTCCGTGTCGAATATTCCATGTGCTATGGGAATCCGTCTCTTGACGCCCAGATCCGGAAGATTGTGGCGGAGGGGATAGAGAAGCTCTTTATCCTGCCGCTTTTCCCTCAGTACTCTCCTCAGACTGTCGGGTCCGTTATGGATACCGTAGGCAAAACCTACCGGACGTTGCGGAACATTCCGGCAACGAGAACCGTAAAGCGGTTCTGCGACCGCGGCGACTGGGTGCAGGCGATGGCGCAGCACGTTCGGAATTACTGGGCTGAGCACGGCGACCCCTGGAGCGAAGCCGGGAAACTGATTTTCAGTTTCCACGGTGTTCCGGAGGAGTGCGTGAAGGAAAAGGGCGACACATATCAGCAGGAATGCATCGATTCCTCGAAGGCAATCGCCGCGGCTTTGAATCTCACCCCTGAGCAGTGGGAAACCGATTTCCAGTCCAAATTCGGTCCCCACGAGTGGCTGCAGCCTTACACGATTGAGCGCGCGAAGACGCTGGGTTCCGAAGGTCTGAATCGCCTCGATATCGTCTGCCCGAGCTTCACCTGCGACTGTCTGGAAACGAATGAGGAAGTCGATCTCGGGATTCGCAAGGTCTATGAAGAGGCCAATCCCACAGGCCATTTTCACTACATTCCCTGTCTCAACAGCACGCCGGGCGCCATTGATTTTTATGAAAGACTCATCCGCGACGAGCTTCAGGGGTGGCTATAAAGGGTTAACCCTTATGTAAATCTGCTTCCGTCGGCCCCATATAAGTTTGGTAGCTCTTTCTATGCGGATTTGGAGGAATAAATGACGGAAGCAGCATGCGACAAACAGAAGGCTAAGGCACAGGACACGGAAGACGTGATGCCGGATGCTGCCCAGGCGGATGCAAAGACCGCCTGCGGGTGCGGGAAGGAAGCCGCTTCTTCTGAGGAAAAGAATGACGCGGCAGTGGCTGAGCTTACTGAAAAGCTTCAGCAGGCCGAGAAGAAGATCGCTGAAAATTACGACATGTATGTCCGCGCGATGGCGGAAGTCGAAAACACCCGCAAGCGCGCGGAAGCCGATGTGCTGAAGGCCGAAAAGTTCGGCATCGACAAGTTCGCGACGAACCTGCTTCCCGTGATGGATTCCCTTGAGAAGGCGATGGAACATGCTCAGAAGGAAGAGGGCCTGATGAAGGACGGTCTTCTTGCCATCTATCGGCAGCTGGTTCACGCCATGGAAGTTTCCGGCATGAAGAGCTTTGAACCCGTCGGTGAAAAGTTTGATCCGAACAGGCACCAGGCAGTCACCGTGGTCCCTCCCGCTGAAGGGCAGGAGTCCGGCACGGTCGCAACGGTTTTCCAGAAGGGCTGGATGATTCAGGAACGGGTGCTCCGTCCTGCGATGGTTGCCGTTGCGCAGGGTTGAAAAAAAACAAAACGTCCCCATATAGGGATTACGGGTGATCCAAACAGGTCACCTCAGAACTGATTTGACTAATGAAATGAGGCTGTTCAAGACAGCGGCCTCGCAGATAAAGGACTGGCAAATAAATGGGCAAGATCATTGGTATTGACCTTGGTACAACCAATTCAGCTGTGGCTGTGATGGAAGGCGACAAGGTCCGCGTGATTGAGAACAGCGAGGGCGCTCGTACGACGCCTTCCGTCGTGGCGTATATGGACAGCGGCGAAGTGGTCGTGGGCGTGCCCGCGAAGCGCCAGGCCGTGACGAACGCGAAGAACACGATTTTTGAGGTGAAGCGTCTGATTGGCCGCCGCTATGACGATCCGGCTGTTCAGTCCGCCATGCCCCATCTGCCGTACAAGATTGTTCAGGCCGATAACGGTGATGCCTGGGTGCAGGTGCAGGGTGACCGCAAGCTTGCTCCGCAGCAGGTTTCCGCTGAAGTGCTCCGCAAGATGAAGAAGACCGCTGAGGATTATCTCGGCGAACCGGTGACGGAAGCCGTGATTACGGTTCCGGCCTACTTCAACGACAGCCAGCGTCAGGCAACGAAGGACGCCGGCCGCATCGCTGGCCTTGAAGTGAAGCGCATCATCAACGAACCGACCGCTTCTGCTCTGGCCTTCGGCCTCGACAAGGGCGGCAAGGGTGACCGCAAGATCGCCGTGTATGACCTCGGCGGCGGCACGTTTGATATTTCGATCGTTGAACTCGCGGACGTTGACGGCGACAAGCAGTTTGAAGTGCTGTCCACGAACGGCGATACGTTCCTCGGCGGCGCGGACTTTGACCGCCGCGTGATGGACTACCTGATCAGCGAATTCAAGAAGGACACGGGCATCGATCTCTCGAAGGATTCCCTCGCCCTGCAGCGTCTGAAGGATGCCGCTGAATCCGCGAAGATTGAGCTCTCCAGCCGTCAGGAAACGGAAATCAACGTTCCGTACATCACGGCTGACGCCACGGGCCCGAAGCATCTGAATGTGACGCTGACCCGCTCCAAGTTTGAGAGCCTCGTTGAGGACCTCGTGCAGCGTTCCATCGAACCCTGCCGCAAGGCTCTGAAGGATGCCGGCCTGCAGCCGTCTGACATTTCCGACGTGATTCTGGTCGGCGGTCAGTCCCGTATGCCGCGTGTCCAGGAAGTGGTGAAGGAATTCTTCGGTCAGGAACCGCGTAAGGACGTGAACCCGGATGAGGCTGTGGCTATCGGTGCCGCGGTTCAGGGCTCCGTGCTTTCCGGCGATACCCGCGACGTGCTCCTGCTCGACGTGACTCCGCTTACCCTCGGTATTGAAACCCTGGGCGGCGTGATGACCCCGATGATCAAGCGCAACACCACGATCCCGACGAAGCATCAGCAGGTCTTCTCGACGGCTGAGGACAATCAGCCTGCCGTGACGATCAAGGTCTATCAGGGTGAACGTCAGATGGCCGAAGGCAATAAGCTCCTCGGTGAGTTCAACCTCGAAGGCATTCCGCCGTCTCCGCGCGGACTGCCGCAGATTGAAGTGACCTTCGATATCGATGCGAACGGCATCCTGCACGTGAGCGCGAAGGACAAGGCTACCGGTAAGGCGAACCACATCGAGATCAAGGCGAGCTCCGGTCTGTCGGATGCGGAAATCGACCGCATGATGAAGGAAGCCGAAGCGAACAAGGCTGAGGATCAGCGCCGCTTCGATCTGGCTCAGGCCCGCAATCAGGCTGATGCCGCCATCGCCCAGGTTCAGAAGACCCTGAAGGACCTCGGCGACAAGGTGGATCCGGCTGACCGTGCTGCCTGCGAGGCTGAGATCAAGGCTGTCGAAACCGCTCAGCGCGGCGAAAACAAGGACGCGATCAACAGCGCGGTTGAGAAGCTGATGGCTGCCGCTCAGAAGATCGGTGAGAAGCTGAACGCCGCTGCCCAGCAGCAGGGCGCTGCTCAGCAGCAGGCCTCCGGTGCCAAGCCGGAAGGTGCTGCCAAGTCTGACAAGTCCGATGACGACGTGGTCGACGCTGACTTCAAAGAAGTCAAGCATTGATCCGCGCCCGATGCGGCAATGAGGTAATGTAACCGCACACAGGGTCGATTCCCCGATTAAGGGAACCGGCCCTTTTGCGGTTTTAATGCAAATTGATTGATTAGGATGCTGCAGAATTTGCGGTGTTTCTTTCCACAGCGGACGGCAAAATTAAATGGCTGATAGAGATTATTACGAGGTCCTGGGTGTTTCGCGCGATGCTACGGCTGAAGAAATCAAGAAGGCGTATCGGCGTCTCGCTATGAAGTACCACCCGGATCGGAATCCTGGGGATGAGACCGCAAAGGAAAAGTTTGAAGAGGTTGGAGCGGCCTACGCGGCGCTGTCCGATCCTCAGAAGCGCGCGGCCTATGACCGATTCGGAAAGGAAGGCCTGAATGGCGCCGCCGGCGGCCCGGATATGGGCGGCATGGGCGGAATGAACGGGGCTGATATTTTCGGAAGCGTGTTCGGGGATATCTTCGGCGACATGTTCCGCAACCAGGCGGGCGGCGGACGGGCGGATGCGCGTTCCTACGCTTATCCGGGCGAGGATCTTCAGTATGAGCTCACGATTACGCTCGAGGATGCCGCGAAGGGCATGAAGCCTGAGATCCGGGTTCCGGTCTGGGATACCTGCGAAACCTGCCACGGCTCCGGCTGCAAGCCCGGTACTTCCAAGACGACCTGCCCGCACTGCGGCGGACGCGGTACGGTCCGTATGTCTCAGGGCTTCTTCTCGGTTGAGCAGACCTGCCCGCACTGCCACGGTACCGGTCAGGTGATCAAGGATCCGTGCCCTGACTGCGGCGGCACCGGACACCAGAGAAAGACGAAGACCCTCCAGGTGAACATTCCGGCCGGTATTGATGACGGTCAGCGTATCCGCCTTTCCGGCATGGGCGGTCCGGGCACGAACGGCGGCGAGCCGGGAGACCTCTACGTGGTGGTTCATGTGAAGCCGCATGACCTCTTCCGCCGTGAGGGATCCAACCTTTACGTGGATCAGCCGATTTCCTTCGTGCTTGCGGCGCTCGGCGGTGAAATCACTGTGCCGAGTCTCGATGGCGAATCCCGGATCACGCTGCCGGAAGGCACACAGACCGGTCAGGTCTTCCGCCTGCGCGGCAAGGGTATCAAGAACCTGCGTTCCGGCGCGAAGGGAGATCTCTTCTGCCGCGTGTATGTTGAGACGCCGGTGAATCTGAGCGCCGAGCAGAAGAAGATCCTGAAGAGCTTCGATACGAGCATCGCGAAGAACGAATCAAAGCACTCTCCGAAGCATCAGGGATTCCTGGATCGCGTGAAGAAGTTCTTTTCGGATTGACTCGAATCGTTCCTGAAGTGGATCAGGAACTGAAAATCGGGAAAACCATTCAGAGCAGCACCTCTTTTCAAAAGAAGAGGTGCTGTTTTGCTATGGAGAGCCGAGTCAGACTCAGATGTCGAGAGGAACACCCTGAGGCGAGTCGGTCGCCTGCTGCACGGCTGTTCTGACAATCAGTGACAGACCGAGAGCGCCAAGCGCCGCGGCGATCAGAACGATCGACGTGGAGACCGTGACGGAGTAGAGGCCGACAAGCGGCGACACGATGCCGCCCGCGACAAAGCCTGAGGCGCCAAGGACAGCGGATGCGGCGCCTGCCATCTTTCTCTGCCTCGACATGGCGATCGAGGACGCGGTCGGGAAAGTGGTCCCGAGCGACACCAGCAGCAGGAAGAAGCAGGGTTCAAGGAGCCAGAGCGAGGCACCGGTGAGCAGCGATCCTCCGACGAGAAGAGAGAAAAGCACAAGCCCCGCGGACCCGAAGACGAGAACCCGCTCAGGATTCATCATCTTGCTGGACACCACAGCTCCGAGACCGATACCGCAGGCATTGATCCCGAACATTACGCTGTAGCCAATGCTGGAGAGCCCATAGATCTTCTGATAGATAAAGGGGGAAGAGGCGATATAGCCAAACAGCACCGAGAAGGCAAAGCACTGCTGGAGCACAGTGAGCCTGAAGCAGCGGTCTTTGAAAACAGAGCCAAGCGAGAGGAAAACGGTTATCGGCTTCCGGGGATTGCGGCGGGTCTCGTCGAGTGTTTCCGGAAGCTTGACGGCGAGCGCGAGAAGCGCGACCCCGATCAGCGTGAGGAAAACGAAGATACCGCGCCAGTCAGTGACTGTGATGAGAAGCGCGCCGATAATCGGTGCGGTGACCGGCGCGATGCCATTGACGGATCCCATGGTGCCCATCGCTTTCATGAGCTCTCGCCCCTCAAAGAGGTCGGTCGCGATCGATCGTGAAAGCACGATGCCGCTCGCGCCCGCGAATCCCTGGAAAAACCGGAGCGTAATGAAGGTGAGAATATTGGGCGACAGGATCGAGATCACCGTGATGGCGATGAAGAGCACGAGACAGACGAGAAGCGGTTTCTTGCGCCCGAGGTGATCAGAAAGCGGTCCGATCACAAGCTGGCCGGCAGCGAGCCCCGCCATGCTGGTGGTGAGGCCAAGCTGCACAAGAGCGGGCGTTGTGCCGAAGTATTCGACCTGTTCCGGAAGGGAAGAGAGGTAGAGGTCAGTAATGTAGGGGCCGAAGGCGGTCAGAAGGCCAAGGGTCCAGAGCAGGTAGGTTCTTGATATCTTCATGCTCTGGATTCTAGTGTTTTTCGGAATGAGCCCCGGACGGAAAACCTACCTATTTCCGGGACCCGCACCGAGTGCCAGATTGAGTGCCACGGCGTTATTCAGACCGTTAAGCCGGGTGCTGATTTCAGAAAGAGCCGCGGCGTTCGCCGATCTCTGCGCGGTGAGAAGCGATAGGAAACTGCCTTTGCCCGCTTCGTAAAGCGTTGAGGCCTGGGCAGCTGCTTTCTCAGCCGTGCTCCGGGCAACGGTCCGGCTTCTCGCTTCCTCGCTGTAGTAAGCGGCAGCCGAGAGACTGTCTCTTACGTCTGAGTACGCCTGTTCAGCGGCCATCCGATAGCTTTCGAGCGCGGCGGTTTCCGCGGCCTTTGCCTGGGAGAACCGCGCGGAACGGCGGCCGAAGTCAAATATCGGGAGGTCAAGCGAGAGCCCGATGGACCAGATCGAATGCGTGAAGAGATCAGAGAGAGCCCGTGACTGCGTTCCGGCGCTTCCGGTCAGCGAAATACTGGGGAAGAAGGCCGCATAGGCGACAGCGACAGAGGCGTGCGCGCTGCGGAGCATCGCCTCAGCTTCACGGACGTCAGGTCGGTTCTGAAGCAGAGTGCTGGGGATACCGGGGCGGATCGCCGGTACTTCGGGGAGTCCGTACGGAGAATCTGGGAGCTTCAGCTCAGGCTGCGCGGTGAGAAGCGCAAGCGCATGAAGGTGCTGGTCCGCGGAAAGCTTCCAGCTGCTCACCGCTGTGCGCTGTGTCTCAACGTCAGAGCGCGCGGTATTCACATCGACCTCGGTTGCTGTGCCGAGCCGGTATCTCGCTTCTGTAATGGAGAGCGTTTTTTCCAGCGACGCGAGAGTGTTCTCTGAAATTGTGAGACTCTGCCGGGCGGCGACCCACCCGAAATACTGACGGGCGATATTGCCGGCCAGTGACAGCTCCACCGCACGGACCGCCCAAAGACTAGAGTCCGCGCTGGCAAGGGCCGCTTCACGGGCTTTGCGGTTTTTGCCCCAGAAGTCGATCTCCCAGGCGGCTTCGCCCTGAACGCGATGGATCTTGGACTTCTGATAAGCGCCAGACGTGGCGCTTTCCGTCCGGCTGTTGGATGCGTCAGCCCCTAGTGAAATATTTGGGTAGAGCGCGGCTCCGGTTTCCTCGGCGTACGCCCGCGCCTCTTCAAGTCTCGCGAGCGCGGCCCGAACATTATGCGAGCGGCTGAGACCGGCTTCAATCAGGCTGCTCAGCGTCGGATCCGAGAATTCGTTCCACCAGTCGCTCCTGGCGCTGAAAGCGCCTCCCTTTACATCAGGCGCGTTCCAGGTGTCCGGAAGCGAAGCCCGGGTGTCGGGCAGCGTTTTCGGAAGCCCAGGCGGCGTGGAGCAGGAGGCAAGAAGAAGCGAAGCGGCCAGGCTGGATGCAAGAGTAATGGCGGTTTTCTTCATTACAGCTCTCCTTTCCCGGGTTTGTCAGACGCTGAGTCACCTTCAGACGGCGCGTCCTTCGTCTTCTTTCGCATCTTCGTGAACCAGGTGAAGAACACCGGAACGAAGATCGTCGCGATGAAGGTCGAGATCAGCATGCCGCCGAACACACCGGTACCCATCGACTGACGGGCAGCAGATCCCGCGCCCGACGCAGTGACAAGCGGCAAAACGCCGAGCATGAGGGCGAGTGATGTCATGAGAATCGGGCGGAGACGGATGCGGGCGGCGTTCACGGCGGCCTGGGCCGGTGTATCGCCGAGCGCCAGTCTCTGGAGCGCGAATTCCACGATCAGAATAGCGTTCTTCGCCGAGAGGCCGATAAGCACAAGAAGACCGATCTGGAAGTAAATGTCGTTGCTGAACCCCCGGAGCGTGAGTGACACGAAGGCTCCGAGAAGCGCAAAGGGCAGCGCGAACACCACGGCAACCGGGAGCGACCACCGTTCGTAAAGTGCGGCCAGAATGAGGAAGACGACAAGAATGCCGAACCCGAATGCGGTGACCGATGAGCTTCCGATCCGCTTTTCCTGCCACGCCTGGTCAACCCATTCCACCGTGTAGCCTTCCGGAAGGACCTGCTGCGCGGTTTCCTCAACAATCCGGATGGCGTCACCCGAACTGATCCCCTGTGTCGCCGCGCCCATAAACTGGGCAGCGAGATAGCCGTTCAGACGCATCATGCTGATCGGACCCGATGTGCGTTTCACCGTGATCAGGGTGGAGAGCGGGATCATCGCGCCGCTTGAAGACCGGACCCAGGACCGGCCGAGATCCTCAGGTGTCATGCGGTAGGCAGTATCCGCCTGCACGATGACGCGGAGGAGCTTCGAGTCGCGGGGGAAGTCGTTCACATAGGTGCTGCCCATCAGCGTTCCGAGCGTGTCGTAAACATCCGCGATGCTGACCCCCATGGCAACGGCCTTGTCTTCGTCAACAGAGACCGAGAGCTGCGGGGATTCAGCCTGCAGGAAGCTGCGAAGCGACGTGAGTTCCGGACGCTTTCGGAGGGCTTCGACGAATTCGTCAGAGACGGCCTGAAGAGCCTTGGGGTCATCGTTCCCGCGGGCCTCAATAAAGCCCGTGAAACCGTTCGCGCTGCCGAGTCCCGGAATGGCGGCGGGGAGCGTTGCGGTGCCGATCGCATCCGTACGGGCGTTTGCGATCTTCTGCATCATCTGACGGACATCCGTGGCGCTGACGGTGCGGTCTTCCCAGAGCTTCAGTTTCGCTGTGATGGAGGCGACGTTAGGGCGGAAGTCTGAAGAGGTAGCGTCGCGCCCTGCTTCAGTCAGTACTGAGCCAACTCCTGGAAGCTTCTGAACCTTGGCTCCGACTTCGGCCGCGAGTTTCTGCGTTCTCGGGTAGGCGGAACCTTCCGGGAGCCGCAGCACCATGCGGACAAGCCCCTGGTCCTCAGAGGGAACAAAGGATGTCGGGGTAATCTGCACGAGTTCCCATACAACGGCCGTGATCGCGACCAGAATGACCGCGCAGGCAAGGCTGTGGGAGAGCGCGAGTTGCACGGTGCGGACGAACTTCGCCGTGATCTTATCGAGGCAGCGGTTGAAGAGCACGAAGAACGCAGGCTTCTCTTTGCGGTGCTTTTTATCCGGCGCCTTGAGGAAGAGAGCGCAGAGAGCCGGCGTGAGGGTGAGTGCGTTGAAGCCTGAAATCACAACAGCCATGGCGACCGTGATGGCGAACTGCCGATAGAGTTCACCCGCCATGCCGCCGAGGAAGGCGACCGGGACAAAGACGGAGGACAGCACGAGAACGATTGCGACCAGTGCGCCTGACACTTCCTGCATCGCCTTGACCGCAGCCTCGCGGGGCGAGAGCCGTTCGTGAATCATCAGACGGTCCACATTCTCCAGCACGACAATCGCGTCGTCCACCACAATGCCGATTGCGAGCGTCATGGCGAAAAGCGTGAGCGTATTGATGGAGAAGCCGCAGAGCCAGAGTCCCGCTGTACAGCCGATGAGTGACACCGGAACCGAGATCATCGGGATCAGCGTGGCGCGCCAGGACTGCAGGAAGAGGAACACCACAGCCAGCACGAGAAGAATCGCTTCACCGATTGTTGTGATCACTTCTTTCAGAGACGCTTTCACGAAAACCGTGGTGTCGTCAGTCACGCTGTAGGTGAGTTTGCCTTTCGGGAAATGTTCCTTCAGCTCATCCATCCGTTTCACAACCGCGTTGGCGGCAGCCAGCGCGTTGCCGCCGGTCTGCAGGAAGACGCCGATATTCGCGGCCGGGTACCCGCTCTGCTCTGTCTGGAATTCGTAATTCCGGCGGCCGACTTCAATCCGGGCTACGTCACGCAGATGGATGGTGCCAAATGCCGGATCACTCCTCAGCACGATGTTTCCGAACTGCTCCGGATTCACAAGCTGGTTGCGGCCGGTAACCGTGTAGAAGAGCTGCTGGTTCTCGGGAGTCGGCGCTGTGCCGGTTCTGCCGACACCGTACTGCTGGTTCTGGGCCGAGATGGCTTTTTCAATATCGGAGGTTGTGACGCGTAGCTTCGCCATCCGGAGCGGATCCACCCAGATACGCATAGCGGATTCCACGTTGCCGAAGACCATGACGTCACCGATATCGGGAACGCGTTTCAGTTCGTCAACGATATTGACGTTCGCGTAGTCCGCCATGGCGAGCGGCGACATGCTCTTATCCGGAGACGTGAGAATGATGCGGAGGAGGTTATCGGAACTGCGCTTTCTCACCGTCACGCCGACATTTCTCACAGCCTGAGGCAGTTTTCTCTCAGCCGTACGGACGCGGTTATTGATTTCAAGAACCGCGTTATTCGGATCCGTGCCGATTTCGAACGTGCAGTTGATCCGGACTTCACCGCTTGAGCGGAGCGTCGTCGTGTAGTAGATCAGACCCTGAATGCCGGAAAGCTGAGCCTCAATCGGCTGAGCTACGGTTCGGGAGAGCGTCTGGATGTCAGCGCCGTCATAGGAGGCGCTGATCATCACAGACGGCGGGGTAATGTTCGGGTACTGGGAGACCGGCAGCACGCGAACAGAGATGATGCCGGCGAGCACGATCAGAATCGCCATCACGGTGGCGAAGATCGGCCGCTTGATGCAGAACTGGGAGAGCATGGTGTCAGGCTCCGCGGTCAGGAGGCGGCACGGGAAGCGGCGGGTGAGCCCTTCCCGGGATCGGTGACCTCGCGGCCGTCACGCAGTCTGAGAATCTGGTCAGTAATCACCTGATCCCCGGTCTTCAGTCCTTTCCGCACAATCCAGCTCGTGTCATCCCAGGGACCGACTTCCACCGGAACACGCTTCGCCTTGTTGCCTTCCCGGAGATAGACCGCGTAAGTGCCGTCAGAAAGCTGGAGAACAGAGGCCTGCGGCACCTTATAGACAGCGTGTTCGGTCCCGGTCTGGATTCTTACCCGCACAAACTGTCCGGAGAGGATATTGGCGGGGGAGGTGATCTTTGCCCGCATCTGACGCGTTCCGAGGTCCGGTGTCACAGACTGCGACACATAGTCGAGTTTTGCGGGAATCCGTTTTCCATCCGAATTCACGACTTCAACCGCGTTCCCGAGAGTCATCGAGGCGTTCCCGAGATCGCGGTCGCTGATAGCGAAGACGACCTTCAGATCCTTCTTCTGCGTGAGCGTGGTGAGCTGAGTCGACTGGGCGGTCACCAGTGCGCCCGGGTTCACGAGTGCCATGCCGGCGATGCCGTCCGCGGGAGCAGTGATCTGTGTGTGGGAGAGCGAGATGGCGGACGAGGCGGCCTTTGCCTCAGCGGCCTTCAGGGCTGCGCGTGCTACCTTCGCCGTGCTTTGGGCGTCATCCAGATCTTTCTGGGGTACGGCCTGCTGCGCGTAGAGTCTGCGCGTGCGGGCGAGTTCGCGGTCCGCCTGCTCAAGCTGAGCCTTCGCCTGGTTCGCCGCGGCGCGTGCCGCTTCGAGATCTGCCTGGAAAGGTGCCTGATCAATGACGAAAAGCGTCTGGCCGCGTCTGACGAATTCGCCTTCCTTATAAAGCTGCCGCTTCAGGATGCCGCTCACCTGAGACCGGATCTCCACCTGATCGGCACCCTCGGTCTGCCCCATCACCTCATGCCACTCGGGAACGTCTTCAGGAGTTACCGCAAGCGTAGTGACCGGCACAGGCTTTGTCGGAGCCTTTGTGTCGGTCTTTTTTGAGCAGCCAAGGACGCAGATGGCGGAGAGCCCTGCAGCCAGTATGAGTTTGTACCACTTTCTGGGCATGATGAACCTTTGAGGGCCTTTTTTAAGGCGAAGATTGCCCAGATTGTATACTGCTAACGGGTTAAAAAAACCTCAGTTCTTTCGAGTAACCAGGTGAGTGCTTCTCCTGATACCCGATCCTTCAGCTTTTCTCTAACGAGCCGGTGATAGTCGTTTAGCTTCGCTATTTCGTCCGACTTCATCATGCGGGGATAAATGAGCCGCGTGTCAATCGGGCAGAGAGTGAGCGGACGGAACGTCATGAAGCGGCCGAATTCGCTTGAGGCCTGCGGAATCGGCGTGATCAGATTCTCAATCCGGATTCCCCAGCGTCCTTCACGGTAAAGTCCCGGCTCATCGGAGACCACGATTCCCTCTACAGTCTTTGTAGCTTCAGAAGGAAGCGAGCGGGGAGAAATCGAGTATGGGCGCTCATGCACATTCATGAAGAAACCGACGCCGTGACCCGTGCCGTGGCCGAAATCAGCGTCCACTTCCCAGAGCGGCGCGCGGGCAAAGGTATCGAGCTGAGACGCATAGGCGCCTTCCGGAAAATAAGCGTCCAGCAGGTGCAGGTGTGAGCGGAGCACCGCGGTGTAATCACGCCGGATCGCGTCATCCGGCCGATGAATCGGCGTGACACGGGTGATATCGGTGGTGCCGGACTCGTACTGGGCTCCCGAGTCAATAAGAAGCACCGTGTCTCCTTCCAGCACTGCGTTATGTTCGTCAGACGGCTCATAGTGAGGCAGCGCGGCGTTCGCGCCCACTGCAGCAATCGTGCCGAAGGATTCGCTCACGTAGCCCTGGCCTTTCGCTCTTTCATCATGCAGGCGGCGGACCACATCCATTTCGGTCACTGTGGCTCCTGAAGCAAGCGCAGATTCGAGCCAGGCATAAAAGCGGCAGAGCGCAGCACCGTCCTCGATCATCGCTTCGTCGATCAGGCGGATTTCTTCAGCTGTTTTGCGGGTCTTGAAGAGCGCGAGAGGTGAGAGTCCCTCGGTGACACGGACCTGCTTCGGGATGCGGTTCCGGAAGTAATCGGTGGTCACCGCCGGATCAAAGAGCAGAGACGCATTTTCCGGAAGCGAGGCTATGGCGTCAGCGAATGCCGCATAGGGGCGGACTTCAAAACCGTCAGAGAGCAGCGCATCCTTCAGCTCAGCCGGAAGCCGGGTTTCATCGATGAAAAGCATGGGCTTTCCGCGGCAAAGCAGGAAATGGGAAAGAAAAACCGGATTGAAGTCAACGTCAGATGCCCGGAGGTTTGTGAGCCAGCCGATTTCATCGAGCGCGGAAGTCATGAAGGAATCTGCGCCGAGTGAGGCAAGCTGTGCCTCAAGACGGGAGAGTTTGTTCTGACGGGATTCGGGCGCGAGCGTATACGCGAAAACTGTCGAGGAAGGCATGGCGGGGCGATCGTTCCAGATCAGGGAGGGAAGATCCAGATCCTCGCGAAGCGAGATGCCCTTGGGGCTGAGGAGTGAGGTCAGCCGGTCTGCGATTCTGACGCTGAGAGAGCGGCCATTGATGCCGACAGAGGAGCCGGTGGGTGCGTGAAGCGACAGCCACTGATCCCAGCCATCGACGCCCGGGGCGCCGTCCTTCATCAGCGTGATGCCGGAGCCTTCGAGCTGTCCCGCGGCCTGCGTCCAGTAGCGGCTGTCAGTCCAGAGCAGTGCGTCATGCTGCGTGACAATCAGCGTTCCAGCGCTTCCCGTGAAACCGGAGAGCCATTCACGGTCAGCCCAGTGCGGCGGAAGATATTCCGATGCGTGGGGGTCCGATGTGATGGAGACCCAAGCAAACAGGTTTTCTTTTTCGAGAAGCTGTCTTAGAGATGAAATTCTGTTTTTAACGTCTGACATTTCATTAATCCAATCAAAGATTCTCGCGCCGGTCGCAGATCAGAAGAGCTTTCTCAGGCTGACGCTGAAGGGAATGGTGATGATGCCTTCCGGAGTTTTGGATTCCGTCATGTGGATATCCTCGATACGCCACCCGGCATCCCGGAACTCTGTGAGCGTAGCGGAAACGCGGAGACTGTGACAGATCAGGCGGACGCTGCCGAGCTTTTCACCCGAGACAAGCGGATCCTCGGCCTCACAGTGCACGAGTGTCTGGTAGGGCGCATCAAGCAGGGGATCGGCGAGATCGCTGAGAGCCCGGGGACCGGACCGTGCGCGGTGGCGCGGAAGCGCGGTCGGTGCGGGGCTGTCAGATGCCTGATCGGCAGAAGACGATGCGGCGGCGGACAGGTCACCCTGGGCAGTCGCGGCGCAGCCGCTCAGCACGGCGGCTGACAACACAGCGAGCAGGGGAACGAGACATGAGCGCTTCATGCCCAAACTCCGAAAAAAGAATAATCCCTACATTTTAATTTCCGGAGAAATTAAAAATTCCCTGATTCCCTATGCGGGAATCAGGAAAATGTAAGGATTATTGAATGGTATTAGCGGTTTCTTGAACGACCGCCGCGGCGGGGAGCAAGACCCGGGGGAAGATTGCTGCGGGTGGTGCTGTCGGTATAGCGGGAGTTACGTTCAAAGTAGTCCGTGCTGCGGTCCGAACGGGGGCCGCGGGAAGGACGGCGGCGCTTTTCTGCACCGCCCGCGCGGTAGGGACGTTCACCCGGCATGCTCTGCGGAAGGAAGAGCGCCTGATGTTCGGGCGCGAACGGATCCACCGGTTCGTAGCGCGCGATCGTGTCGCGGCTGCGGGAGCGGCCCGGCGCCTTGCGGCGGGGGGTGTAGTTGATCGAATTGCCGAAGTTATCGGGATCAAAACGGTCAGAACGCTCGGCGCGGTCACCCCGATCCGAACGGTCGGAGCTGCCGCGGCGCGAGGCAGATTCAGGGCTGCGGCGGGAGTTGCTGCGCTTCACCTGATGACGGCGGGCAGCGCCGCGGCGTTCAGGCGCGGAGCTGTCGCGGTCAGAGCGGGAGTCTTCAGCGGAAACCTCAGAAGACTCGGAAGCCTCTTCGCGGTTCCGGCGGGGAGCCGAGGCGGGACGTCTTCTTGCGCGGCTCTGCTGGGAAAGACGCTGATGATGATTCTGCTCTTCGCGGCGGTCATCCTCAGCGAGATCCTCAGGCTGGGGACCGGCGTACTG
Organism: Dakarella massiliensis; assembly: GCF_001182045.1. GTDB lineage: Bacteria > Pseudomonadota > Gammaproteobacteria > Burkholderiales > Burkholderiaceae_F > Mesosutterella > Mesosutterella massiliensis. The sequence continues at coordinate 354,375 of NZ_CVTY01000005.1, forward strand.
AGCGGGAACGATCAGGTTGATCTTTTCCTTCAGGAGCTTCTCAATCGCGGTGAGCAGCGGGCGGTCTTCAGGCGACACCAGGCTCACAGCGTGACCGGGGACACCGGCACGGCCCGTGCGGCCGATACGGTGCACGTAGTCCTCAGGCACATCAGGAAGGTCATAGTTCACGACGTGAGGCAGCTGCTCAATATCGAGGCCGCGCGCGGCGATATCCGTCGCGACGAGCACCTGGACCTTCTTATCCTTAAAGTCAGCGAGGGCCTTGGTGCGGGCGTTCTGGCTCTTGTTGCCGTGAATGGCGGCAGCGGTCAGGCCGTCTTTGATCAGCTGCTGGCAGAGGCGGTTCGCGGCGTGCTTCATACGGGTGAAGACCAGCACCTGGGACCACTTTTCATCGACGATCAGATCGCGGAGCAGCTCACGCTTCCGGTTCTTCGGCACGGCATAGGCCTGTTGCTCAATCAGAGCTGATTCCTTGTTGGGGGAAATTTCGACTGAGACCGGAGAATTGAGAAGGGAGTCCGCGAGCTTGCGGATATCCGGGCTGAAGGTGGCCGAGAAGAGCAGGCTCTGGCGGTTTTCCGGGATCAGCTTGATCAGCTTCCGGATGTCATGGATAAATCCCATGTCGAGCATGCGGTCGGCTTCATCGAGCACCAGGAACTTCACCGCGGAGAGAGACACATGCTTCTGACCGAGGTGATCAAGAAGGCGGCCCGGCGTGGCGATAAGAATATCAACGCCGCGGGCAAGGGCCGCGGTCTGGGGTTTCAGGTTCACGCCTCCGAAAACGAGGGCGGAACGGATATCCAGATATTTCGAGTACGCCGTGATGTTCTCGTGGATCTGAGCCGCGAGTTCGCGGGTCGGAGCCAGAATCAGCGCCGTCACTTCCTTCGGCTTCGCGCGGACGCCGGACTCGGCGATCTTCTGAATGATCGGCAGGCTGTAAGCCGCGGTCTTGCCGGTGCCGGTCTGAGCGGCAGCCAGCATGTCCTTGCCTTCAAGCAGGGACGGAATGGATTTCTGCTGAACCGGGGTCGGTTCACGGTAATTTAATTCGTCAATAGCCTTAAGCAAAGGGTCAATCAGACCCAGAGAGGCAAAAGATTGGTTCACTTTGAGAGAAACCTATGAGAACTGCGCGGAGCCAGTCGTAAAAAAGAAAGCTGGTCCAGGTTTGGGGCAGTCCCCGGTTAATATATTGGAAGACAGGATGGCGCTGTTATCGGTGCGGGGTGAACCCTGGACACCTGTGAGGCGTAGGCAGATGCTTAGTTGTATCAGGCCGAAACCCCGGCAAACCTGGATTGCCGCGGGATAACTGTCAAGAATGCCGAAAATTTGCTTTTCTGCATGTGTGGCCATTGTACCTGATTACTTCTGATCAGGGGTTCTTCACGAGAGTGAAGTTTTGGAGAAACTATGAGTGAATTGAAGATTGAAGAGATCGTCGTTGGCGAAGGCGATGAGGTGAAGGACGGAGACTGGGTTTCCGTTCATTACACCGGCTGCCTCGAGGACGGGACGAAGTTTGATTCGAGTCTCGACCGCGGCGAACCGATTGAGTTTCCCCTGGGAGGCGGCATGGTGATTCCCGGCTGGGAGCAGGGTATCCGCGGTATGCGCGTCGGAGGAAAGAGAAAGCTCGTGATTCCTCCCGAGCTCGCTTACGGTGAAGACGGCGCGGGTGATGTGATCCCGCCGAACGCGGTTCTCGTGTTTGACGTAGAAGTGGTCGGCACCCGCTCGAACCAGTACCCCGAAGAGGGCGATCTGGAGATTGAAGAGCTCGAGGCCGGCACTGGAGCCGAGGCTGTGCCCGGGGACACGGTTTCCGTGCACTACACCGGATGGCTTGAAGACGGAACGAAGTTCGATTCGAGCCTCGACCGCGGTGAACCGATCGAATTCCCGCTTGGTGTCGGCTACGTGATTCCGGGATGGGACCAGGGTCTCGTCGGGATGAAGGAAGGCGGCCGCCGCCGCCTGACGATTCCGTCCCATCTTGCCTATGGCGCAAACGGCGCCGGCGGCGTGATTCCGCCGTTCGCGACGCTCGTCTTTGAAGTGAACCTCATCCGGGTTCAGAAGGCGGCTACGGAGCCGTAATAGACTCGAGCCCCCGGCCGAAATGGCTGAGCAGTTCAACCGTTTCGAAAACGGGGAGCCCGACAATGCCTGAGTAGGAGCCTTCGATATGCGTGATGAAGGCTCCTGCCAGTCCCTGCACAGCATAGCCGCCCGCCTTGTCGTAGGGCTCATCGGTACCGGCGTAAAGCTTCATCATCGAGTCCGTCATCGTGCAGAATGTGACGCGGGACTCGGAAATCACCGTTTCCAGATTCTCTGTTGTCGTACCGACAGCGACCGCTGTGCGGACAACATGCGTTTTTCCTGAGAGCAGATCAAGGAACCGCAGCTCCTCCTCCACAGACTGAGGCTTCCTCAGAATGGTTTCACCGAAAACCACTGTCGTGTCAGCCGAAACGACAGGCAGCACTTCCAGTCTTTTTTCCTCAATCACCCGGATAGCGTCGAGAGCCTTTTCACGGGCGGTTCTCAGCACGTAGCTGCGGGCTGATTCTCCCGGACGGCGTTCTTCATCGGTCTGGGGATCCGCTGCCGGAGAGATCTCTGGCGTGAGAAGGCAGATCTCATAGCCGAGTCCGGCAAGGATTTCACGCCGGCGGGGGCTCTTGCTCGCCAGATAGATTCTTGATGTCATGCTTTAGGCCCTGTGGTAGGGGTGATTATTCAGAATCGACCAGGCGCGGTATATCTGCTCCGAGAGAATCACCCGGGCGAGAGCATGCGGCAGCGTCATGGAGGAGAGGCGGATCATCATGCGGCTCTCCTTTTTCAGTTCAGGGTCTATGCCATCAGTGCCCCCGATCACGAAGGCAACGGATTCACCGCTGTCCTGCCAGGCGCTCAGCTTCTTCGCAAAATTGACTGTTGTCAGATCCTTGCCCCGCTCGTCCAGCGTGACGAGAAGCGACCCCTTCGGGATGGCCTTGCGGATGCGGTCAGCCTCAGCGGCCATCAGGTCGCTTTTGCTCTGTCCATGCCGGGGTTCTTCCTTGACGGTCTTCAGTTCAACTTTCCAGTCCCGGGGGAAGCGGGTGAGGTAGTCCTCAACCGCGGTAGAGGCCCATGCCGGAGACCGGAGATCAACTGCCACAATGGTGATTTTCACGGGTGTCCCCCGTCAGGCCTTTTCAATCTTGCGGGCAGGGAGTGCGTATTCGGGATCAATCTTCATGTTGACCCGCTTGGCACCCCAGACTTCTTCCAGGTTGTAGTACTCGCGGATCTGAGGCTGCATCACGTGAACAATCGCGTCGCCGCAGTCGACGAGCACCCATTCACCGGATTCCTTGCCTTCAAAACCTATTACGCTGCCGCCGGCAGCCTTGACCTTTTCCTTGACGTTTTCCGCAAGCGCCACGGTGTGACGGTTCGAAGTTCCGGAGGCGAAGACAGCGCGCGAGAACTGATCGGTCAGTTTTTCCGTGTTGAAAACGACGATGTCCTTGCCTTTGATCTCAACGAGGGCGTCGACGATGATGCGCTGAAGCTTTCTGATATCCATAAAAATTAATGCTTGGGGCGGTAAAGCCCATGTTGGTTGATGTAAAGAGCTACCCCGTGCGGGAGCCAACTCTCAAGTTTAATTGCATTTTGCAGTGAGGCGGGCGCTGCCAGAAGCTTTCGGATCTCAGAGGAATTCGCTTCGTGCGGCGCCATCTGAAAGAAACAGACGGAGCCTGAGGGTGAAGCCGTGATGAGATCAGCCGGTACGTTTTTTTCTTCGGCCCAGGAGGCGATTTCCTGAGGAACCGAGAGGCGCTTTTTCCCGCGGTTGAAAACCGCGAGATTCGCATAATCCGTAAGCTCCTGCCAGGATTTCCAGGTCTTCAGATTGGCCCACTGATCCTGTCCCATCAGCAGCACGAGAGGAACAGGATTGCCGCCCAGTTTCTCCCGGAGTGCCTTCAGGGTGTCAATCGTATAGGTCAGACCGGGGCGGAAAACTTCCGTGAGATTCAGCTTCAGCCGGGGATTGCCCCGGATAGCCTGCTCGATCATCCGTGCCCGGTCCGTGACTGATGTGAGCACGCTCTTCTGCCACGGGCGAGGCGCAAGGAGAAAGTCAATCTGCTGCAGCTTCAGCTGATCCAGAGCCGAAGCGGCAAGCGCGAGATGCCCCTGATGGATCGGGTCAAATGTGCCGCCAAGAAGACCGATGCCTTTTCGTGCCTCAAAGGCGTTCTGGCTCATGGGTTGGTGGCCTGGCTCGAGAACAGCCGGGAAACCTTGCCCTTCTCCAGCTGCACGCCTGTCCAGTTCATCTGCTCGCGGCTGTTGCTGAATTCCTCAATCGTTTTGCTCGTGGACCAGAAGTACCAGCCATCATCCGCGGCATAGGTAGGCTGGCCGAACTTGGCGAGCACCTGTTCCCAGGTCATACCGGGGGTGACACCGCCGATTGAGACATTTTTTTCAGAACCTTTAAGCAGATGGCAGGTGCCTTTGCCGCGGGGGCTGAGACCATTTGACGCCATCTGAGCCTCAGTGACCGCGGGAGAACAGGTTGCGATCAGCCAGACTGAAAAATCATCGCTCCCGCTTCCCGTTGTGAGACAAGTCCAGTCGCGGGTGTAATCGCCGTCTCCCTCACGCATCAGGGAGAAGTGAAGCTTCTTCGCCAGATCCCGAATGGGGGTTGATTCGAGCGTGACATCCTCGGATCCGATCCTGATGCCCTGGGTAACCGGCTTGCCTTCAACTGGACGCCCAGCGACCAGGCTTTCGGGATAAGCGAAAGGCTCGGCAACGGAAGACGCATAAGCGGCGGTTTGCAGACCCGCCGCGGCTACTGCGCCAATAAGGAGCTTGATAGATGAAAGTGTTTTCATAATGTGCGGAAAGGCGCGGAAACGGCGCGCCTCTTGTCACAGAAAGTACCACAAAAGCCGGGGAGAGAGGCAGTGACTCGGATGAAAATCCCCAAAAAGCAGGAAGGCTTTTTGGGGAGCTGCATCAGAATCCGGCTGTGCGGAAAAACTTACTTGATCGCTCTCCAGCCGATATCCGTGCGGTACTGCATACCCTGCCAGCTCACCTTGCGCACGGCTTCGTACGCGCGGCTCTGGGCTTCGCGGATGTCATCCCCCAGTCCGACCACGCAGAGCACGCGGCCGCCGTTCACGATCATGCGGTGTTCAGCGTGCCAGGCCGTACCGGCATGGAAGACGTGATGCGTTTCGTCATTCTCAGGGAGAGACGTAATCACGGCGCCCTTCTTCGGGCTTTCCGGATAGCCTTCGGCAGCGCAGACCACACCGAGCGCCACGCGGGAATCCCATTCGATCTTCGCCTGGTCGAGACGGCCGTCGATAGCGGCTTCAAACACGTCGGAAAGATCGCTCTTCACGCGGCTCATAATCGGCTGCGTTTCCGGGTCGCCCATGCGGCAGTTGAATTCAAGCACCTTGACGACAGGCGTGCCGTCAGAGGCATGGCTGATCATGAGGCCGGCGTAAAGGAAGCCCGTGAAGGGGTGACCTTCAGAAGCCATTCCATCAATCACCGGGCGGATCACCTTTTCCATCACGATCTGATAGACATCGGGCGTCACCACAGGCGCGGGGGAATAGGCTCCCATGCCGCCGGTGTTCGGGCCCTTGTCCTGGTCGAGCAGACGCTTATGATCCTGGGAGGTTGCCATCGGAAGCACATGCTCACCGTCGCAGGCGACAATGAAGGAAGCTTCCTCGCCATCAAGGAAATCTTCGATAACCACACGTGAGCCGGCGGAGCCGAAGCTGTTGCCTTCAAGCATGTCATCGACAGCCTTCAGAGCTTCTTCAACCGTCATTGCCACGATCACACCCTTGCCGGCCGCAAGACCGTCAGCCTTGACGACGATCGGTGCACCGTGCTGAAGAATGTACTCGCGGGCGGCCTTGTCATCGGTAAAGGTCTGATACTCAGCAGTCGGAATGCCGTGGCGCTTCATGAAGGCCTTCGCGAAATCCTTGGAAGACTCAAGCTGCGCGGCAGCCTGCGTCGGTCCGAAGATCTTTTCGCCGCCCTTGCGGAAGACGTCCACGATACCTGCGGCAAGCGGCGCCTCGGGACCGACCACCGTGTAGTCGACGCCGTTTTCGCGCACGAACTTCAGGAGCCCTTCCAGATCCGTCGCCTTGACGGGAACGTTCGTGAGAAGAGGATCCGCATCGGTTCCTGCGTTGCCGGGGGCAACGTAAACCGTCTGAACATGTTCGCTTTGAGCGATACGCCAGGCAAGAGCATGCTCGCGACCGCCGCTGCCGACAACCAGAACTTTCATAGAGAACTCCATAGTGCGCTCATGCTATAGATGAGCGTGGGAAATAGCGCCAAATATAAAAAACGGCCGTGTTGATGAACACGGCCATGTGAATCCTGAGCAGAAGGGCGGTCCGGCAGGCCGAACCGCGGGAGCGCCCTGATTGCTCTTACTCTTCGTCTTCCGGAAGGTCGAGTTCGGCGGAGCAGTAAACCTGGCTCACGTCGTCGTTGTCTTCCAGTTCGTCGATGATGCGCTGCATCTTTTCAGCATCTTCGCCGGAGAGAACCGTCTTGTTGACCGGCTTCATCGTGATTTCGGCGTAGATGGGGGTCATGCCGGCATCTTCCAGAGCCTTCTGAACGGCTTCGAATTCCTGGATTGTGGGGGGCGTCACGATTTCAATCGTGCCGTCTTCATTCGCCACGACGTCCTCAGCACCCGCTTCCAGACCGACTTCCATCGCTTTGTCTTCATCGGCGCCGGAGGGCAGCACGATCAGACCGCAGTGCTTGAACATGAAGGCCACGGAGCCTTCAGTGCCGAGCGAGCCGCCGTTCGAGGTCAGGATGTGGCGGACATCAGAAACCGTACGGACCTTGTTATCCGTCGTGCAGTCGATGATGAGAGCCGCGCCGGAAACGCCGTAGCCTTCATAGCGGACTTCTTCGTAGCTCACGCCTTCCAGCTGGCCGGTGCCCTTCAGAATGGCGTTCTTGATCGTGTCCTTCGGGACATTGGCGCCGCGGGCCTTGACGAGGGCGAGACGGAGCTTCGGGTTCATGTCGGGATCACCGCCGCCGCCAGCGCGGGCCGCGATGATGATTTCACGGACGATCTTCGTCCACATATTGGAGCGCTTCGCATCCTGACGACCTTTGCGGTGTTGGATGTTGGCCCATTTTGAATGACCGGACATGCTAGTACCTTAATGAATGTTCAGATAAAACCTCATCAACGGCGCCTGATGGTGCTGAAGATGAACAGAAAGTCAAAAGTGTCTGTATTCTAATCATCCCGGCGGGGGGATAGGAAACAGAATGGAAAAAACTGAGGATTATTCCTGAGGAGATAGTTTAAAAACACTCCGGAACCGGTTTCAGAGGCATCTGATGCCGGACATCTACCCGTGAAGGGATAGAAAAATATCAGAATTTACCCTGAATATCTATCAAAATGAGTACAGCAATACGCTGTATCTAACACTCCTTATTGAGAAAAGTTCATAATCCTTTTGTGGTATTGTGAGTACCCTTCCTGACCATGGATTCCAGGTACCCGTGGAGGCGGATGAGGATCCATGTGTAGGTAAATAACAATAAAGAGGACAAAATGGTCGAAGAACACGGGCAGAGGACGCTGTTGATCGTGGATGAAAGCCCCATTTTTCGTCAGGCCCTGGCTCAGCTTCTGAAGCAGAAAGGGGTGTTTACTGACGTGGTGGAGACAGGTTCTGTATCCGAGGCAGAGTCGGATATTTCCACTCAGGACTTCACCATGGTGATTATTGATCTCGCGCTTCCTGACCATAAGGCGCTGGAGATTCTTCGCCAGGTGAAAGAGCAGAAGAAAGCCTGCAAAGGCGTGATTCTCCTGCAGGGAGCTCATAACGACGAACTGATGGCGGCGATCCGCCTCGAGGCGGATGGATTCCTGACAAAGAACCACATGCCTGATGACATGGTGACCATGATCCGCCGAGTACTGCAGGGCGAGATGGTGATCAGTGACCGTCTGACGAACGTGCTCGCGCTGACGCTCAGAAACGGGAACGAAGAGGAAGAGCGGAATGTTGACTGCCTCACCTCCCGCGAGCAGGAAGTGCTGAGCTATATCGCCTCAGGCATGAGCAACAAGTCGATCGCCGCCCGTCTCTCTATTACTGACGGCACGGTCAAGGAGCATGTGAAACATATGCTGAAGAAGCTCGGCTTCCGCTCACGCGTTGAAGCCGCTGTGTGGGCGAGCGAGCGGGGCTTTAAGAGCCCTGACGAACCCGCTGCGGACTCTGGGGCGTCCTCCTCTCAGCAGGCTGACCTTCCGACACGGGTTCACTTTGCCTGACAGGGCGCTGCAAAACAGCAGTTCTGAAAAGTACATTTACTCGCAGTTTTCTCTTTCCTTCTGAAGAAAGTTGAGGTTCAAATGGCAATTCGTAGCTATGACTTCGCCTATGGGCGTGGCCGCAAGCAGTTCTCCCTGGATGACTCGCTCGTCCTGAAGGAGATCCGTACAGAGGATTTCGCGCCGATGACGGACATCAAAGGCGGGGTGCTTGAAGCCATCCGCCATCCGATCGGCTGCCCGCCGCTTGATGAAATCGTGAAGCCGGGACAGACGGTCGCCTTCATCTGCAACGACCTCACGCGCGTTGCGAATTCGTACGACTTCATGCCGGTGTTCCTTGATGAAATGAACCGGCTCGGCGTTCCGGATGAGAACATGAAGATCGTGTTTTCGCTCGGCACCCACCGCAATATGACGCATGATGAAATGGTCGAAGCCGTGGGCGCGGAAGTCGCCTCGCGAGTGAAGATGATCAATTCGGACTGCCATGTGGATCAGGACTTCCTTTATTTCGGGCAGACTTCCCGCGGTACGCCTGTGCTGATCAATAAGAACATCTGTGACGTGGACCACGTCATTCTGACCGGCACGATTGTTTACCACTATTTCTCTGGCTACGGCGGAGGGCGCAAGGCTGTTCTTCCGGGCTGCGCCGCGATGGAAACCGTGCGCAAGAATCACAGCTTCATGCTGGATCCGCATGCGGGTCTTGGCAAGACGGTGGGCAACCCTGTCTATGAGGACCAGATGGAAGGCGTGGCGCGCTTTGCGAAGGGCCGCTCGCTCTTCCTCTTCAACGCCGTGCTGAACGCAAAGCATCAGTTCCTGAAGATGTTTGCCGGCGACTATGTGAAGGCTCACCAGGTGGCCTGTGAGTTCGTTGACAAGGTTTACGGTGAAGTGATCAATCAGAAGGCGGATCTCGTGATCGCTTCCTGCGGCGGCTGGCCGAAGGACATCAATGTCTATCAGATGCAGAAAACGATGGATAACGCCTCACTCGCAGTTCGGGATGGCGGTGTCGTGATTCTGCTCGCGGACTGCGAGGAAGGCAGCGGCTCTCAGGTGCTGGAAGAAACCTGCCGTCGTCTGGGTTCTCCGGACGCGATTGAAGCGGAGCTGGAAAATAACTTTGTGATCGGCGCGAACAAGGCCTATGCCGTGACGCGGAATATGAAGCACGCGAAGTTCATTCTGGTGACGAGCCTGGATCGCAAGATGGCGAAGGAAATGCTCTTCACAGGTGCGGTCGACACGGTTGAAGAGGCGCTTGAAATGGTGAAGACCTACGTGGGCGATCATCCGAAGATCATTCTGATGCCGGAAGGCAGCCTCACGGTGCCCCGTCTTCAGAAAGCATAATTAATCAGGCAAAACACCTGCTCTGACCCCATGTCGGTGCTCCGCCATAGGGTCTTATTTTTAAGTGATGAGTGAAAGAATTCTGTTTGATGAAGCGCGCGACGCGCGGATAGGTCTGCCGGAGGCAGTGTTCAGTGAGGGAAAAGATCCCGAGAGCCTGAAAGAGCTGCTGCTGAGATTCAGACGCGGATGCGGGCATCCGATTCTTTTTACGAGGCTGAGCGTCAAAGCCCTGGAAGCTCTTCCCGAAGACGTTCGCGAGGGTTACAGCTACGACCCGATTTCCCGTACGGCGTATGGCGAAAAGATGCCGGAGCGGGGGGAAAATTATGGCTCGGTTGCCATTGTCACGGCAGGAACCTCTGACGCCTTTGTCTCGCACGAAGCTGGCCGCACGCTTGAGTATCTCGGGGTGAGGCACGAATACTTTGAGGATTGCGGCGTAGCGGGACTCTGGAGGCTGGAGAAGCGGCTTCCCGAGATCAACCGCCATAGTGTCGTGATTGTCTGCGCGGGACTGGACGCCGCGATCGCGAGCGTTCTTGGCGGCCTGACAGGAAAGCCTTTGATCGCAGTGCCCACATCCGTCGGATACGGAGCCGCGAGAGGCGGTGAAACAGCGCTTCACTCCACGCTCTGCTCCTGCGCTCCAGGCGTGACCGTGATGAATATCGATAACGGCTATGGCGCCGCCTGTGCGGCGGTCCGGATTCTGAATTCCCGCGCCTAGCAGAACAAAACCCCGCAGTTCTGAACTGCGGGGTTTATTTTTGCGTTGCGTTGAAGAGGCGGATTACTTTTCTTTATCCGCTTTCAGGAGTTCACGGACTTCCCGAAGCGAAATCCCCAGGCGCCGGGCTGCTGCCGCAAGATCGTCAAACTCAGGCTTTGCCCTGGAAACTCCCATGCCGGAAGCCTGCTTCAGGTGAATCGTTCCGGCCGGTGTGGGCACTTCGGAGAAACTCCGTTTCAGCATGACACGGTGCCGGACTTCAAAGCGGATTCCGAGCGTGGATGTGTGACGGAAGAAGAGTGTCTGAATCCGGTCGAGATCCTCCGCGTGGCAGAGGCAGGAGAGCATAGTGGCTGCCCGCCCCTTCTTCATGATGATCGGAGTGAGCCAGGCGTCGAGCGCGCCGTTTTCCAGCAGGATATCCCGCGCGAAGCTCAGATCCTCAGCCGTCATGTCATCGATATTGGCGGACAGCTCAGCGACATCGTCCGTGACGGCGTCTCCTTTTTCGGAAGATTCGCCAAGAAGGGAACGGAGGCAGTTGGGTTCCGGAAACTCCTTCGCTCCAATGCCGCATCCGGTTGCAATCGGAGTCATTGCGGGCATGGCGCCGAACTCATCCGCGAAATAGGCGATCAGGGCGGCACCGGTAGGCGTGCAGAGCTCTCCGGGGAACTTGCTCCCGTAAGACGGGATCCCTTCGAGCAGCTTCGCGGTGGCTGGGGTCGGAATGGGGAGGAAACCGTGACTGGTGTATGTCAGTCCGCTTCCCACACAGACCGGGGAACAGACAATTTTTTCTGCCCCCAGCATCCGGATCAGGTGACAGACGGACACGATGTCACTGATCGCGTCCTTCATGCCGACTTCATGAAAGTGAATTTCTCCCGGCGCAGCACCGTGAGCCGAGGCTTCTGCCTCAGCAATCCTCTGATAGACCGCGGCGGCGTCCTTCCGCACGCCCTCTGGAACGCGCAGCTTATCAATAATCAACAGCACATCAGCAAGCGACGAATGGCTGTGATGGTGATGATGGGGGTGATCCTCTTCAGCGTGATGGATCGGCGGGTGGGCAAGGAGCGTTTCCTCCTCTACACCGTTAATCACGACATGGGCGTGAAGCCCTGCCATCCCTTTTGAGGCTGATCTGACGAGCGTTGTTTTTACGCCTTCAAGCCCCATTCCGTTGACGGTATCCAGATAAGCATTCGGATTCGGGAGGAGTGACGCGAGGCTTGCGGTCAGCATATCGCCCGCCGCTCCCATGTTGCACTGCAGATAGAGGATTTTCATAGACAGCAGGATATTCGGTTTTATGGATGAATCATTATCAGCTGAATCAGAAAAGCAGCTGACACCAGGCAAACAAATAGGGCTCCCGAAGGAGCCCTACTGTGTCTTAATTTCTCTCAGTTTTTATGTTTTGATGCAGCAAGATGAGCCGCTGTGAATTAGAGCCAGCCGTAGAGGTAACCAAGGCAGGTACCGACAACGGTAGCAGTGATCACGCCAATCAGACCCGGGATGATGAAGGAGTGATTGATCACGAACTTGCCGATGTGAGTCGTACCGGAGCGGTCAAACTGCAGAGCCGCAAGGTCAGACGGGTAGGTCGGCAGGATGTAGTAGCCGTAGCAGGCGGAGATCATGGAGACCGCGATGCCGGTCGGAACACCGACCTGAACAGCGACAGGCAGAATGATGGCCACAGCAGCAGCCTGGGAGTTCACGAACTTGGACACGACCAGCAGCACCACGGCGTAGAGCCAGGGGTAGGACGTGACAGCGCCCGTCAGAGCCTGCTTCAGTTCAGGCAGGTGAGCCTGGAAGAGGGAGTCAGACATCCAAGCCACGCCGTACACAGCAGCAATTGCGATAGCGCCAGCGCGGAACACGGAGCTCTTGCCAACGTCAGCAGCGCGGGTGCGGCAGAAGATCACCATCAGAGCGCCGGCAGTCAGCATCATCATCTGAATGATGAGCGTCATGGACATAGCCTTGCCGCCGAACACCGGACGGAGGCTCTTGGTGGCACCGAAGACAGCCACGATTGCCACGCACCCGAGGAAGATCCAGAGGGCACCCCACTGGGACTTGGCAAACTTCTTGCCGAGCAGCGTGGTGGAGTCGCCGTAGACGTACTCTTTCTGTTCCGGGTCGGAAATCAGCTTCTGGAATTCCGGATCCTTGTCCAGATCCTTGCCGCGGAAAACGGAGTAGGTAGCTTCAGCGAACACGCCGATGAAGCCAGCCGGGATCGTGACGGACAGAATCGTCAGAAGGTTGACAGCCTGGCCGTTCGGCAGGGTGTGACCGTCAAGAATTGCGACGGCAGACACCAGAGCGACGGAAGCAGGAGAGCAGATGATGCCCATCTGAGCAGCGATCGTCGAAGCAGCCATCGGGCGTTCCGGACGGATGCCGGTCTTGATAGCCACGTCATAAATAATCGGCAGCAGGGTGTAAACCGTGTGGCCCGTGCCGCACAGGATCGTGAGGATCCAGGCGCAGTACGGGGCGATGTACACCACGAGACGCGGATGGGAACGAAGAGCCTTTTCAGCAACCTGCAGCAGGCAGTCAAGACCGCCGGAAGCCTGAAGCGTAGCGGAACCCATGATCACGGCCAGAATGGTCAGAATCACGTCAACCGGGGGCTTGCCAGGCTTCACATGGAAGCAGAACACCAGTACGATCAGACCGATACCGGAGATCAGGCCGAGAGCCATACCGCCCTTTCTTGCACCGTAGAACAAGCAGATCAGTACGACTAGAAGTTCAATCCAGAATATTGTTGGAATCATTTTTCTCTCTCTCTACTCCGAGAAGAATAAGACGGTGTTATTTTCTCATAAGGAGGTAGTACTAGGTAGGAAAAAAGGACTAATTCTTGATTTAGGACGATATGTAAAGATAGCTATTTTTTATGGGTTGACTTGGTACTAATGAATTCAGGAAAAATGCTTAGATGAATTTTATATATCCGAATATATAAAGAAACCCGGAAATCGGGCGTGTCGGAGGGTGATATCTTGAGTTCATGAGGCGGTGATTGCATAGAATCCGGTGGAAAACGTTATTTTCCAGGGTGCATTCACCTGATGGAGGAGATGATCAGGGGATTTTCTGGATGAGTACCTATAAAGAGTAAATATTTTGAGCGCATTTCAGAAGGCGCTTTGAAGCTGTTGCTCCGCCCCATTTTCATTTCCGGCAGAAAAAAGCCCCGCATTTCTGCGGGGCTTTTCACTGGTTCCGGCCGTCAGACCGGAGTGAGCGGAATTACTCGTTCACATCGTACCAGGGATTCTGAGGCACATAGCGTTCAGCCGGAGTTCCAAGCTTCACCTGGTCAGCGCCGATGCTGTAGTACTTAAGGGCAGTGGCGGCACCGCAGAGGATCATCAGAACCGTGATCACGATCATGGCCTTGCGGAGACCTTCGCGTTCGCCGCTCCAGATGCCCCACTTCACGAGCACGCGGTACAGACCGATCAGGCCGTGCGTTTCAGCGGCAATGAGGAAAATGAAGGTGTAGAGCAGACCGTCATGATAGGCATGCACACCGGAAAGGTTGGGGCCGATGCCGGACGGGTTGGTCAGCATGGAGATCACGTGCGGGAAGACGCAGATCAGCAGCACGACAGCGGTCACGATCTGGATAGCCCAGAGGGTGGTGTCGGTGTGATGGATCAGGCGGACATGGTTCTTCATGTCGCGGCACTGATGATAGCTGCTCGGGAAGCGGCGCAGAGCGCAGAGACCGTGGATGCAGATGAGGAGCGTGATCAGGCCGACGAAGATCACGTGAGCCCATTCATGGGGATGACCGCCGATGAAGGTGAGGCCGGAGGTCGCCACCAGGTTCCAGAACAGATCCTTGGAGATCTGGATGGAGCTCGTGAATGCCATGTGGCAGAAAAGGAAAATGGCCAGCAGACCGCCGGTCACAGACTGGGCGACATCGCACCAGGCCGTCCACTTGGAGCGGCGGGGCATGTCCTTATCGTTGATGGCGCCCTTGATGTTTTCATCCAGCGTCGGCGTATGGGCGCGGAGGATATTGTCTGGGAGTTGCATGGAACAGGTCTCCAAAATTGCAGTGTGTCGCCGTTTATTGGCCGGCGTAAGTATTTTTTCTAGCAGACCATACTACTTTTGTCTGATGGCCTACATTGTGCTCTCCGCCGCAGGAAGTGAATTTAACCTATATCAATAAATTAGCCCTGTTAAGGATAATTAAAGGACAAAAAATAAGGGATAACCCTTAAATAAAACCTGATTTATCAGGCTTTAAAAGGGATAACCCTTAAATTTAGTGAAAAACTTAGAGATCAGAGCGTGCCGAAAATTCTGTCGCCGGCATCACCGAGGCCCGGAACGATATAGGCATTCTTATCCAGTTTTTCATCCACCGACGCGACATAGAGGTCGATATTCGGGTGAGCCTTGAAGAAAACTTCAACGCCTTCAGGTGCCGCAACGAGAGCGAGGAACTTGATGTTATCTTCCATGGCGCCGCGTTTCAGAAGTACATTGACGGCGTGCACGGAGGAGTTGCCGGTGGCCAGCATCGGATCCACGATGATGCAACGGCGGTTCTTCAGTTCCGGAGGCATACGGACCAGGTACTCGACCGGCTGCTTGTTTTCGTCACGGTAGAGACCGATATGACCGACGCGGGCAGAAGGCATCAGAGCGAGGAGACCGTCGGACATGCCGAGGCCGGCGCGGAGCACGGGAACAATCACATCCTTCTTGCCGGCGATCACGGGAGCGCGCATCGGGGCGACAGGGGTCTCGATACGGCGAGTCGTGAGGGGAGTGTCGCGGGTGAGCTCATAGCCCATCAGCATCGTGATTTCCTTCAGAAGAATACGGAAATCCTTGGTAGAACACGATTTTTCCCGCATAAGGGTGAGCTTATGCTGCACGAGCGGATGATCAACAATGTGGAGGTGGGGATAGCGGGGATCGGTTTTCAAGGGAGACTCCAGATAAAAACGATGATTAACCGGGTAATTTTAATACCATGCATGACTTCGGATTCTGCATAAGTTTTCGGCAACAGATGTGGCTTTGCTATAGGATTGAATTATGAGCCGTCTCAAAGCGCGGAATTCGTGAGCAAATCCGCGGTGAAAGGAGAAAAAAATGACATTTCGATCCATGGGTGTATTGATCGTTTTCCTGGTGTCGCTGCTGTTCGTCGTGGTCAACTGGGGCCCGATCATGACGCCGATGCCTATCAGCTTCATTCTCTTCACCGTCAATGCGCCGCTGGGGCTCTTCCTGATTGTGGGCGGAGCACTGGTTTTTGTGGTTTGTCTCCTCTGGATGCTCTGGAAACAGGCGACAACGCTGGTAGATCTGCAGAAAGCAAACCGCGAAGCGAGGACCGCCCGAGCGGCTGCTGAGACGGCGGAAGGCTCCCGGATTGTGAAGTTTGAAGAGGGGCTCGATGAGCGTTTTGTCCGGTTTGAAAAAGATCTGCTTGAAAAGGTGGCAGGTGAGCTGAGGGCGAGCCGCGAGTCAGACGAAGCCGTGAAGAAGGATCTGCAGCAGACGATCGAGCAGATGAAGCAGAGTCTTGATGCTTCGGTGAAGGCCCTGAAGGAAGTCGAGGAACAGACCAATCAGAGACTGATCTGACACGGTTGGATTCGGAAAACTGAAAGCCCCGCAAAATCTTTTGATTCCGCGGGGCTTTTGCTTGTCAGCGAATGCGGTTTCTGGAATTATTCCGTGAGACCGGATTCCTGATGCAGGCGGGTGATGTAATCCACTTCCTCAGCGGCGCCAAGGAACACGGCAACGCGCTGGTGGATCTTCTCGGGCTGAATTTCCATGATGCGGCGGAAACCGTTGGTTGCCTTGCCGCCAGCCTGTTCAATCAGGAACGACATCGGGTTCGCTTCATACATCAGACGGAGTTTGCCAGGGCGGTCCGGATTCTTATCGTCCTTCGGGTAGGTGAAGAAACCGCCGCGGCACAGAATGCGGTGGACTTCGGCCACAAAGCAGGCAATCCAGCGCATGTTGTAGTTCTTGCCGCGGGGACCTTTCTTGCCGTCAAGGAGTTCGCCGACGTACTGCTGCACGGGCTTCAGCCAGTGACGCTGATTGGAACAGTTGATGGCGAATTCTGCCGTATCAGCAGCGATGCGGATGTTTTCTTTCGTGAGGTAGAAAACACCGGTCGAAGGATCAAGCGTAAAGGCGGAGACGCCGTGACCCAGAGTGAAAACGAGCTGAGACTGCGTGCCGTAGAGCGCGTATCCAGCTGCAGCCTGATTCACGCCGGGCTGCATGAAGTCAGCCTCAGTAATGTCGCGCTTCTTGCCGCCGGGGCAGGGAAGAACCGAGAAAATAGTGCCGATCGGGGCATCGATATCAATGTTGCTCGAGCCATCGAGCGGATCGAAAAGGATCAGGTAGGGGCCGACAGCGTAGTCGTCTGAAACGCGGAGAACTTCCGTCATCTCCTCGCTCGCGAGGCCTGAGAGCATGCCGCACGGTTCATTCGCCGTGCACATGATCTCGTTGCTGATCACATCGAGTTTCTTCTGATCCTCGCCCTGAACGTTTTCCGTTCCGGCCAGACCAAGAACGCCGGCAAGCGCCCCCTGAGAAACTTTCCCGCGGATATTCTTCGCCGCGTCAGCGACGGAGAGCAGCAGCGTGGTGAGCTCGTGGGGAACGCTGTTCTCGCGCTCTTCGCGGGCGAGATACTGATGAAGAGTCATCAGAGCCATGTTTGAACTACTCCTTAAGTAATCAGTTCTGAAAAAGACGGTATCAATCCGTGAGACCAAGAGACTTGTCGAGGATTTCCTGGACGCCGACCGGGAGTCCGGGGATATGCTTCGCCTCGTTAAGAACCTTGTACATCATCTGAGCGCGGTCCGGGGTGTAGCGTTTCCAGTGATCAAGCGTCCGGGCTACACGCGCGGCGACATATTCGTTGACAGAGCAGAGCTCCCTCAGAATCTGCAGCCAGAACTCGTAGCCTTTGCCGTCCTTGCGGTGGAATTCCGGCTCATTGTTGCAGAAGGCAAGAATAAGCGCGTAGACGTTATTCGGGTTCTTGATAGAGAATGCGCCGCAGTCCATCAGCTGGCGGACACGGGTAAGAGTGTCGGCTTCGCCCGGCTGTGTGCCGGCAGAGGCCTGGACCGTAAGCCACTTGTTGATAAGAATCGGATTACCCTGCCACTCCTTGGCGGCCTCAACCAGCATGCTGGTCTTCGCGGGGCTTGCTGAGTTCACGACGCTGGTGAGTGCAGCGAGCTTATCTGTCAGGTTGTTGGCCTTCTCAAACTGACTGCGGAGCGCGATCAGAGCTTTCGGATTGCCGCCGGTGATCAGATAGTCGTAGGCCAGATTCTTCAGCGAGCGGCGTCCGGCGGATTCGGAGTCCGGGGAGTAATCTCCAGGGGTCTCATAGGAGGCGGCCAGCTTGAAGAGGAGCGAGGAATAGCGGCGGCCGATTGCGGCCTTCAGTTCCGTACGGGCCTTGCGGATCGCATCTGGATCAATAACCGCGCGGGGTTCACCGATGAGGTTCTCGGCCGGAAGCTGCAGCGTGATGGCCCGGAAAGCCGGGGTGAGCGTTTCATCTGTCAGGATCTGCTCAAACGAGGAGAGCAGATTGTGATCCACTTCGGGCTTTCCACCCATTTCGATCACATCCGTCATGTCCTCAAGGACACCCAGCATCAGACGATTCATGGCATCCCAGCGGTTGAACGGATCTGCGTCGTTGCGGGCGAGGAAGGCGAGTTCATCGCGTGTATAGGCGTAGTCGAGGATCACCGGCGCGGAGAAATCGCGGAGGAGCGAGGGAACCGGGCGGGATCCGACGTTTACGAACGTCCACTCATTCTCTTCATCCTTCAGTTCAAGGACGCGAGTTGTGCCGAGAGGCGCGGTTTCCCCCTCAAGCCGCAGGGGAATGTCGTGGCCTTCGGAGTCCACGAGACCGACCGCGATCGGAATGACAAAAGGATGCTTCACGGGCTGTCCCGGTGTGGCGGGAGTGCTCTGGCTCGCGACAACTGTATAGGTGCTCGCTTCCGGATCCCAGTAGGTCTTCACCTGAACCCGGGGAGTCCCTGCCTGGCTGTACCAGAGGAAGAACTGTTTCAGGTCACGGCCATTCGCTTCAGCCATGGCATTGATGAAGTCTTCGCACGTAGCGGCACGGCCGTCGTTTCGCTCAATGTAGAGAGTCAGGCCTTTCTTAAAGCCCTCTTTCCCGAGCATGGTCTGAAGCATGCGGTAGATTTCCGCACCCTTCTCATACACGGTCATCGTGTAGAAATTGTTGATCTGACGGTAGCTTTCAGGACGGATCGGATGAGCCATCGGACCCGCGTCCTCAGGGAACTGACGCGAACGAAGGGCGCGGACATCCATAATGCGCTTGATGACAGCGGATTTGCCAAGCATATCGCGCGAGAACTCCTGGTCGCGGAAGACAGTGAGGCCTTCCTTCAGCGTGAGCTGGAACCAGTCCCGCAGCGTGACCCGGTCGCCCGTCCAGTTGTGGAAGTATTCGTGGCCGACAACGGATTCGATATTGAAGTAATCGAGGTCCGTCGCCATCTTCGGTGTCGCAAGCACGTAGCGGGTATTGAAGATGTTCAGGCCCTTGTTTTCCATGGCGCCGAAATTGAAGTCGTCGGTCGCGACCAGCATGAAGCGGTCGAGATCGTACTCGAGCCCCCAGCGGGTTTCATCCCAGTGGATCGCCCGCTTGATGCACTCCATCGTGTGTTCGGTCTTATCGGCATTCTGAGGCTCAACCCAAACCTGCAGCAGGCAGTCCTTGCCGTTAGCGAGCTTATAGACTTCCTCACGCTTCACCAGCTTTCCGGCGACAAGCGCGAAGAGATAGCAGGGTTTGAGCGAGGGATCTTCCCAGATGGCGAAGTGCCGGCCATTATCCAAATCGCCCTGTTCAATAAGGTTGCCGTTCGAGAGAAGGATCGGATACTGTTCTTTGTCAGCACGGATTTCAACATGGAACCGGGTCAGCATGTCCGGATGATCCGGGAAATAGGTGATCCGGCGGAAGCCTTCCGATTCGCACTGGGACATGAAGTTCCCATTGGACATATAGATGCCCGAGAGCAGCGTGTTCGCCTGCGGATGGAACTTGTTATAGATAGTGATCGTGGTCTTCTGGCGGATACCACGGATGATGAGAGCCTCGGGTGTAACCGTATAGCGTTCCGTGGAGAGCGGGCTGCCGTTCTCGAAAACGGAGGCAAGCTCGAGTTCGCTTCCATTCAGCACCAGGTCGTGGTCTGAATCCGTGAGCGGCTCAATGCGCATCGTGTTGTAAACCGTCGTGGTGACGGGGTCCAGATTGAAAACCAAGTTGATGTTTTCCACGCGGAAGGCGGGTTCCTGGTAATCAAGCCGGTTAATGACGGCAGAACTCATATCAACAAACTCCATCAGAAAAGCCAATGAGCCTCATTGTAAATGGGATGCAGGCGCTTGAAAGGCTGGACAGGAGGCTCCGGGCAAGAAAAAACCCGACAGTCAGAAACTGTCGGGTTTTTTGGATCAGTGCTTAGGACTGATTACTGGGCAGCAGCAGCGCTGGAGGCGGCAGCGTCAGAAGCAGCAGCTTCAGCGGAGGCAGCCTCGGAGGAAGCGGCAGCAGCGGCAGCGGCTTCAGCGGCAACGCTGGGACGCGGCTTGCCGGCGTTCACGGCGTCAGCGTCAGCCTGGGTGTTGAGGCCCGTGTAATCGTGGCCGGCCGTCTTATGGCATTCGATGCAGTTGACGGACGTATCCTTCACGAACTCAGTGTGGAAAGCAGCCACATCCGGGTTCTTGTCGTTCTTCATCTTGGCGAGGTTATGGCAGCCACGGCAGTTGGAGAAGCCGGTGGACTTCATGTATTCCTGAACGTCCTTGCTGAGTTCAGGAGCCATGGCCTTCTGCTTGTCATAGGTGTTCATGTGACCAGCCACTTCACCGAAGAAGGACTTGGAACCGGAAGTACCCTTGTGGATCAGCATGCCGATGTACTGGAAGCCGTTGATCTCGTGGGTGGAACCATACTTCAGATGGCAGTCAGAGCAGCCGGCGGTAACACCGGACGGGGTCTTGGCATGCTGGCCCTGATGATAGGCAGCATAGACATAATCCATGGAGTGGCAGAAGGAGCCGCAGAATTCAGTCGAACCGGCCCAATGAATCACGGAATTGAAGACACCGAAAGCGGCGAGGCCGATGACAGCGCCGACGAGACCGATCAGGATGGCGCCACGTTTGCAGTTTTTCATAACTCAGTACCCTACTGTGCGTACAGCCTTAGAAGTATCGGGACTCTAAAGACTGTCACTTTTGTATTTTTTAGAAAAATAGAACTGAGGCGGACCTCTCCATATCCGGCTCAGGCGCCATAATATGCCGAAGAGTTAGAAAAGGGGGCTGTAGAGGTTTGACTGTGGTCAAACTTCTTAAGAGTCACTTAAGAAACCTGAAGAAACCTCAACTTAAGAACTAGTCCATCCGCGCGATAACGACAGCGTTCGACGCGACCGTTGCCTGGGCTTCCATGCCCGGTGCGAGATGGTGATTGTGCTTCGCGAACCCGATGACGATGAGTCCGGATGGAAGCCGAAGTGCTACTTCGCCGCCTTTTTCAGACCTTGTGCAGCGCACAACACGCCCGGTCAGACGGTTATCCAAATTGGCATCGGGAAAGCTCTTCGCGATTTCAACCGCTGTGGCCTTTGCCGCGGCAATCATCCGCACACCCGGCTTAAGTCCCAGAAGCTGGGCGCTTTCCGCTGTGACAGAAGCCTTAATGACGTTCTCCTCATCGAGGCGGAGAAAAACACGGACCAGGGCAGAACCGTGCTTCACGTTTTCCACCACACAAGGAAGGTTGTTTCTTATGCTGGAAAGAATGCCTGACGTGGTGAGGTGGTTCGCGAGCGGCTGTTCGGCATCGGTGAAGCTCCGGAGCACCTCGCTTCGGGCCTGAGCGATGCGGTCTGCGATCTTAAGAATCTGCTCGCCCGTTGCGGTGAGCGTGGTTCCACCGCCTCGGTTTCCGCCGACCAGCTTCTCAACCAGCTTTCCGCCAGCCAGATTCTCAAGCGTTTCAAGCGCCTGCCAGGCCGCTTTGTAAGAGACGCCAGATGCACGGGCGGCTTCAGAAATCGAGCCGGTTTCCTTGATACGGCGAAGGATATCGATCCGCTTATCGGATAAGGCCGCAAGAGAGCGGGTGAATTCGATCGGGTCAGCCTTATGGCCAGAGTCAGAAGTAGTGGTCGTTTTTTCCGAATTGTTTTGCATGACAGATGGCAATAAATAAGGGTAAGATTCGCTATTCAAACACGATTATTCTAAATTAGAATAACGCTGTTGAGTTAGCTGTATTTTATAACTCTTCATTTTTTCAACTTCCTAAACAGGTAAGAATATGAAACTCTCTACTGCTGTTGTCGCCGGCGCTGTTGCCGCAGTCTTTTCCGTTGCTCTTCCGGCCGGGGCTGAAGAAATCCAGGTTGCAGTCGCTGCCAACTTTACGGCACCTGCTCAGGAACTTGCTCCGATCTTTGAGAAGCAGACCGGCAACAAGGTGAAGCTGTCTTTCGGCAGCACCGGTGCTTTCTTTGCTCAGATCAATAACGGCGCTCCGTTCGACATCCTGCTCGCTGCTGATGATACGACGCCCGCCAAGCTTCTTGCCAACGGCAACGGTGTGAAGGGCTCCGCTTTCACCTATGCCCAGGGCAAGCTTGTGTTCTGGTCCGCTGATCCGAAGCTCGTGGATAAGGATGGCAAGGCCGTGCATGAGATGAAGTTCAATAAGTGCGCTGTTGCTGATCCGAAACTTGCCCCGTACGGTGTGGCTGCCTACGAAACGCTGAAGTCCCTGAAGCTCCTCGACAAGTATCAGCCGAAATTCGTGACCGGCAACAACATTGGCAAGACCTTCCAGTTCGTGAAGACCGGCAACGCTGAAGTTGGTTTTGTCGCCCTGTCCCAGGTCTATAAGAACGGCAAGATCACGTCCGGCTCCGGCTGGATCGTCCCGTCCAAGTACTATCAGCCGATCCGTCAGGACGCGGTGCTCCTGAAGCACGGCGAAAATAGTGCCGCTGCCAAGAGCTTCCTCAAGTTCCTGCAGTCTGCCGAAGCGAATAAGCTGAAGCAGTCCTACGGCTACGCCAGGCACTGATCGGGCGAACCGCATTAAACGTCAGGTAGATTCCCAGAATGTTCAACGGCATTGAATTCACGTGGGAAGAACTGCAGCCAGTGTTTGTCAGTATCCAGCTCGCAGTTCTCACGACCATATTTCTCGTGATTCTCGTCACGCCCCTGGCGTGGTGGCTTTCCAGGAAGAAAACAACGGCGCGTTCCGTGATCAGCTCGATCGTTACGCTGCCTTTGGTTCTGCCGCCTACCGTTCTGGGTTTCTACATGCTGGTCTTCATGGGGCCGAACGGACCGCTCGGGAAACTTACGGAGTCGCTAGGTATTGGGCTTCTTACCTTTACTTTCCCGGGGCTCCTGATCGGCTCTATGGTTTATTCGCTTCCCTTCATGATTCAGCCGCTTCAGAATTCCTTTGAGGCGCTGGGTCCTGTTCCTGGGGAAGTGGCCGCGACGCTGGGCGCCACGCCGCTCGGCGCTTTTTTCAGAGTCATCGTTCCGCTCTGCAAGCCCGGATTCCTTACCGGTATTGTTCTTACCTTCGCGCACACCATCGGCGAATTCGGTGTCGTACTGATGATTGGCGGCAATGTGCCGGGTAAGACTCAGGTTGTGTCGACAGAGATTTACACCTTTGTGGAAGCGATGGAGTATGACAAAGCGCATGTCCTTGCAGGCGGCATGCTGATCTTCTCCTTCATCGTGCTCTTCGTGCTTTCGATTCTGAATCACCGCACCGGGAGGTCCAAGGCATGAGCGAAGAGAAAAAAGCGGGTGGCAGCATCCGGCTGCATCTGAAAAGGGGGAAGGATTTTTCTCTCGATGTCGAATTTGAGCTGAATCAGTCCGGCATTACTGTTCTTTTCGGGCCCTCAGGCTGCGGAAAGACCACGATTCTCCGATCGGTTGCGGGGCTCGAGCATGCGAAGGGCAGAGTCGTCATTGGGGACGAAGTCTGGCAGGACGATGAAAAGAAGATTTTCGTTCCGACCTGGAAGCGACCGCTTGGCTATGTGTTTCAGGGAGCGAGCCTCTTCCCTCACATGACCGCCGGACAGAATATCCGTTTCGGCCTTCGCTATCCCCGCGGAAGGGATACAACGGAAGAGCGTATCAGTGAGGCGGTGAAGCTTCTGGGGCTTGAGAAGCTGCTGGAGCATAAGCCCGCGCAGCTTTCCGGCGGTGAGCAGCAGCGAGTCGCTATTGCCCGAGCGCTCGTTCTGAATCCAAAGATTCTGCTTCTCGATGAGCCGCTCTCAGCATTGGACTGGGAGCGCCGTCAGGAAATCATGCCCTGGATTTCGAGAATCCGTGATGAGCAGCATCTTCCGATGCTGTATGTCACGCATTCAGCGGATGAGATGGCGCGTCTCGCGGATAACGTTGTGCTGATGGAGCGGGGACGCATCAAGGCTCAGGGCAGCGCTCAGGACATTCTGAGCCGGTTCAAAACTCAGGCTGAAGTGGGTGAGGCGCGGGAATCCATCCTGGAAGGCCGGACAGCTGAGCGGGATGAAAAGTACGGACTCATCCGTGTCGCGGTGTCTGATTCCGACGCGTCGCTCTGGATTCCCGATGCAGGGCTGAGTCTAGGGAGCCGCGTCCGGATGGGGCTCTTCGAGCGGGATATTTCTCTCGCGCTGACGCCTCACACGGACACCAGTATTCAGAATGTCATTCCGGTTGTTGTGAAGTCAGTCGATCGGAAACCGGGAGACGCCCAGGTCGGTGTACTGCTCGCTGTCGGCAGTCAGCAGCTGGCTGCCAGCATCACCGCCAGATCCTGCGATCATCTGGGTATCACGCCTGGCTGCCGGCTCTGGGCTCAGATCAAATCGGTGGGAATCAAGTCCTGACATTCCGAGCGATCGGTTTTATCAATTCGGAATAGCAGACAAAAAAAGGCAGGCTTATTAAAAAGCCTGCCTCTTTTCTTATCAGGAAACGCTACTCTCAGGCGCGCTTCGCGAGCTCAACCGCCTTGCCGATATAGGTCGACGGCTTGAGTTTCAGGAGACGGTCCTTCGCCTCGGCCGGGATCTCGAGCTTCTGGATGAAGTCAGCGAGCACGGCTTCCGTGATTCCGTCCTTGCCGCGGGTCAGAGCCTTCAGCTGCTCGTAGGGCTTCGGAACGCCGTAGCGACGCATCACGGTCTGAATGGCTTCCGCCAGCACTTCCCAGGCGCTGTCGATATCAGCAGCGATCGCGGGGAGGTTGATCTGGAGTTTGCCAAGGCCGCGCTCGAGGGCGTTGTAGCCGACGAAGCAGTAGCCGAAAGCCACCCCCATGTTGCGGAGCACGGTGGAGTCTGTGAGGTCACGCTGCCAGCGGGAGATCGGAAGCTTGCCAGCCAGGTGATTCAGGAAGGCGTTGGCCATGCCGAGATTGCCTTCGGAGTTCTCGAAGTCGATCGGGTTCACCTTGTGCGGCATTGTGGAGGAGCCCACTTCGCCGGCCTTCAGCTTCTGGTGGAAGTAGCCGAGCGAGATGTAGCCCCAGATGTCACGGTCCATATCGATCAGGATCGTGTTCGCGCGGGTGATTTCCTGAAAGAGTTCAGCCATGTAGTCATGCGGCTGGATCTGGATCGTGTGTGTATCGAAGCTGAGGTGCAGACGGTTTTCGATCACGTTCCGGGAGAAAGCTTCCCAGTCTTTCTCAGGGTAGGCAATGATGTGAGCGTTGAAGTTGCCGACAGCGCCGTTCATCTTGGCGAGGATCTGCACGTTCGCGATAGCGTCCATCACGCGCTGAAGACGCACGGCGAAGACAGCGAATTCCTTGCCGACCGTCGTCGGGGAAGCGTGCTGACCATGGGTGCGGGCGAGCATCGGGACTTCGGCCCACTCATGAGCAAAGCCGGCGACCGTGTCATGAAGCTTCTTCAGGAAGTCGAGGAGTTCCTTGCGTCCTTCAGTCAGCATGAGCGCGTGGCTCGTGTTGTTGATGTCCTCAGACGTGCAGGAGAAGTGCACAAATTCGGAAGCCTTGGCGAGCTCGGCGTCGTGAGCCACCTGAGCCTTGATCCAGTATTCGACCGCCTTCACATCGTGATTGGTGGTCTTCTCGATGTCCTTGATCTGCTGGCAGCTTTCAACCGTGAAGTTCGTCACGAGGCCGCGCAGGAAAGCCTTGCCGTGCTCGGAAATTTCGCTGAGTTCAGGCAGACCGAATTCAGAAAGGGCGATGAGCCATTCCGTTTCAACCTGAACACGGGCCTTCATGAAGGCGTATTCAGAGAAGATTTCACGCAGCGCGTCAGTCTGCCGGGCATAACGTCCGTCGAGGGGGCTGAGGGCTGTAAGAGAGGAAAGATCCATTTCGATATGATCCAGAATTGAAAGAAAAAGTCGTTAGCCGATCAATTTTAACAGTCACCGTATGACTTTGGCGTCGATAAGTGAGTAACTCGGAAGGGCTGTGCCGTGTATAGGCGAGGCATAACCGGAAAGCTTTGAAACCGATAAGATGAAGAGAAAGGGAGCCTGTTTTCGGGGCTCCCGCGAGAAGGAAGATTCCTATATTTCCCGCAAAGGACACAGATGACAGCTGCCGCAGGTTCTCCGCTTGATGCATCAGTGGGGTTTCCGGGAGGTTGGAGTGACTATCTTTTCGGTGACAGGCCGGATGATGGTCCGGTTATGCCTCAGCCCCAGACTGAAGAAATCCGACGCCTCGCGAGGATTATTCCCCGCTCGGTGAGGCTCGGCTCGTGCTCATGGGCTTTCCCCGGATGGAAAGGAATTGTCTGGAGCCGCTACAGCGGCGTTCAGGATCTGGCAAATGAAGGTCTGAGAGCTTACAGCCGTCATCCGCTGCTTCGGACGGTCGGTGTGGATCGCGCGTACTACAGGCCGCTCACCGTTGGACAGTACTGGCACTTCGCCGAGCAGGTGCCGGATGATTTCCGATTCCTGGTGAAAGCGCCGGCGGCCGTTACGGACTGCATGGTGCGGGGAGCAAATGGCAGACCGCTGCGCGAGAACTCGTTCTTTCTGAATACCGAGAAGGCGGCGCAGGAGTTCGTTCATCCGGTCATTGAGGGACTTGGCAAGAAGGCAGGACCTCTTGTCTTTGAAATGGCCCAGGTGCCCCGGGAGCTGATTTCGAGTGCTGAGAAAAGAATCCGTCTGGTGGAAAGGATCGGGGAGTTTCTGAACCGGCTGCCGAAGATTGGCGAAGAGGCGGAGAATGCCTTTTATGCGGTGGAAATCCGAACCCCCATCATCTATACGCCGAGGTTTGTTTCAATGCTCCGAGGAGCCGGCGTGAGGCTTGTCACAGGCCTTCACCCGACAATGCCGGACGTCTCGCGGCAGACTAACGCTCTTCATATGATGGATTGCCCGGATGCGGAGTCCCCGGAAGATTTCCGGCTTGCGGGGCCGCTGGTGGTGCGGTGGACACTCGCCATGGGAGACCGCTTTGATGACGCGAAAAGGCGTTACGAGCCTTTCTCTAAGATTCAGAGGCCGGATCCCGTCACAAGAGAAGGCATTGCGACTCTCATCCTTGCCGCTATCCGCGGCGGACAGCCGGCCTACGTGGTGGCGAATAACAAGGCGGAAGGGTGCGCGCCGCTCGGGATGGTAGCGCTGGCCGAAAGGCTTTCAGAGCGGCTGACAGAGGAGCGCGACAGAGACGAGCAGGAGAAGCTTCTGCCGGTTCCTCCTAAAGAGCATCCCTGAGAGGCGGCCAGGCATCTTCAAGGCTTTCCATACGGACTTCAGGAGACCAGAGCTTCTGAAGCGTCTCTGTGCGGTCATCCGGATTCCCCGTGCACCAGAACCTGGAAACGGCGGTGCGGCCGGCAGCTTTCCGGAGGGATCCTTCCTCAGTCAGTCTCTGAACGAGGAATCGGGCAACAGCGGGACTCGGGTCAATGATGACAACATCTTTTCCGGCAACTGCCTGTATTTCGTCCGCAAGGAAGGGGTAGTGCGTGCAGCCAAGAACGAGCGTATCGGCGCCCTGATCAATCAGGGGGCCCACATACTTTTCAATGATGCGGCGGGTCTTCGTCGTGTGAAATTCACCTGCTTCGACCTGCTCCATCAGTCCAGGACAGGCGACCGGGATCACACGGTCATTTCCGGCAAAGCGCTCGATCAGACTCTCAAGACGATTCGATGTGATGGTCCGTGTTGTGGCAAGCACTCCGACAACCCCGTCTTTCGTCATCCTCACGGCGGGTTTGACGGCAGGCTCAATGCCGATCACGGGGAACGGGAACTCTGATCTCAGACGGTCGATAGCTGCCGATGTCGCGGTGTTGCAGGCCACGACAATTGCCTTTACGCGGTGAGCTGTGAGGAATCCCGCGATCTTCATAACGCGGACTTCAATCCAGCTTCCAGGACGGTCACCCCAGGGAGCTTTGCCGCAGTCACAGGCAAAAAGGAGATCTTCTAGCGGCAGGGCTTTGCGGATTTCCCGCAGGACAGACAGGCCGCCGAGACCGGAATCCAGGGCTCCGATCGGAAGCGACGGATCCCGCCAGTCATAATTGAGTGAAGCCATATTCAGTGTTGTCCGGTGGCTGCGGGCTTAGGCGCGCTGGCTCTTGAAAGACGGTCGTTCACAGCGTTCCAGAGCGAGCCCCGCGGCGGGCGGGCAATGAGGATATGAGAGGTACCGGCTTCATCGAGCGCATGGAGATTGGCGTACAGACGGGCCGCATATTCCGGTTCGGACTCCGCGGACTGCAGACGGAAAACCGCGTTCGCAGGGCACCGGGCAAGAATGCTTTCGGGTGCCAGCACGGCACAGGTTTCGGGCGCGAGAGATGCGGCGATTTCAGGAATCGCATCTTCATCCGCCAGAGTCACAGGGGTAACCGGGGCGTAATGACTCTTCAGCTGACCGGAAACCTTGGGAGACGAAGGTTTGGGATTGACGACCGGACGGCCCAGCGCTTCTTCCAGCATTTCACGGGTTACGGCACCGTATCGGAGCAGTTCCGGCTCCTCACTTGCGAGATTGATGATGGTCGATTCAACACCGACCGTGCAGGGGCCGCCGTCCAGGATCATATCGACTTTGCCGTTCGGCTTGACCCCGAGGTCATGCAGCACATGCTCAGCCGTGGTGGGAGAAATTCTTCCAAAGCTGTTTGCGGACGGACCAACGATCCCGCGATGGCGGGGGCCGGAAAATGCCTCAAAAAGCGCGTGTCCGAGCGGATGAGAAGGGCACCGGAGGCCGACGCTTCTCTGGCCTCCCGTAACCCATGAACCGCAGCGTTCTGCCCGGGGCACCACCATGGTGAGAGGGCCCGGCCAGAATTTTTCCGCGAGGAGCTGAGCCGCAGGAGGCATTGGATCCGCCCACCAGCCGATGCTTTCCGCATCCGGCAGATGAACAATCAGCGGGTGCCATGTCGGTCTCTGCTTTGCGGCAAAGACCTTGCCGACCGCTGCTTCATTATCGGCATCGGCTCCGAGCCCGTACACGGTTTCTGTCGGGAAAGCGACGATACCGCCGGACTCCAGTATGGCGACTGCGCGTTCGATCTCGCGCTCCTGCTCTTTTGTCAGCTCCATTTTTTCTACTTTTCCAAAATTACACCGGGGTCGGCAGCCTCAGGATGACAGCCACCTTTTTCGCGCGCTCAAGAGCCTCTTCGGGAGTTTTCCCCAAGCAGGTGACGTGCCCCATCTTGCGGCCGTGACGGGCTTCCGCCTTGCCGTAAAGGTGAAGTTTCACACCCGGAATAGCGAGCACCGCATCCCAGTCCGGCTCCTTCAGTCCATCAGCCGTTTCCCAGGCATCTCCGAGAATATTCAGCATTACGGCCGGGGAAAGCAGCGTGGTGTTGCCGAGAGGGAGTCCCGCCATCGTGCGAACCTGCTGCTCAAACTGGCTCGTCATGCAGGCTTCGATCGTCGCGTGACCGGAGTTATGCGGACGCGGAGCGGTCTCATTGGCGACAACAGAACCGTCTTCAAGAATGAAGAATTCGATGCAGAGCACGCCGATATACTTCAGGCCGTTCGCAATGCGGATGGCGTAAAGGCGGGCTTCAGCCTCAGCGTCTTCAGAAATTCGGGCCGGAAGCACGGTTTCCGCGAGAATGCCGTTCTTATGATGGTTTTCAAACACCGGGAAGGTGGCGCTTTCACCATCAAATCCGCGGCAGACGATCACGGAGCATTCGGTCTTCAGCTGAAGCTTCTTCTCGAGAATGCAGTCGACGGAACCGAGTGAGTGATAAGCCTGAAGGAGGTCCGCGGGCGTGTCGACAGAAACCTGGCCCTTGCCGTCATAGCCGAGACGCGCGGTCTTCAGAATACCGGGGAAAAGATCCGGATCGGCATCAACGCAGTCCTCATCAGAAAGAATGGCGAGGTGAGGAGCCACCGGCACTCCGGTCGAGGCGATAAACGCCTTTTCCGCGTTGCGGTCCTGCGAGATTGCCACTGCTTCAGCGAGCGGAGCCGTACGGCATCCCTTCTCAGCGAGATACGCGAGAGAAGGCGACGGAACATTTTCAAATTCGGTGCTGACAGCGGGGCAGATAGAGGCAATTTCATCCAGAGCCTCGCGGTCTTTATAGCTTCTCTGAATGCGGCGGGCAGAAACCTCTCCCGCGGGGCTGACTTCACCCGGATCCAGAACGAGAACGTGGTAACCGAGACGCGAAGCGGCAGAACTGAACATGCGGCCGAGCTGACCGCCGCCCATCATCCCTAGCCAGGAGCCGGGAGGAAGCGCTTTTGTGTTTTTCATCAGCAGGCCTCGGAGAAATCGTCGGTCGGAAGCACCATGTCGCGGGCAGCCTGATTCTGAGAGGCGCGGAACTGCTCGAGTTTCTCAGCGAGCGTGTCGTCAGTCATCGAGAGCATACGGACCGCGTAAATGGCTGCGTTCGCGGCACCGGCTTCACCGATAGCGAAAGTAGCGACAGGAACACCCTTCGGCATCTGAACGATGGAGTAGAGCGAGTCCTGACCCCGGAGATACTTGGATACGCAGGGCACACCCAGAACCGGGAGCGTGGTCTTGGCAGCCAGCATTCCGGGCAGATGGGCAGCTCCGCCGGCACCGGCGATGATAGCCTTCAGCCCTCTGGAGCGGGCTGTTTCTGCGTAGGCGAACATTTCGTCCGGCATGCGGTGCGCGGAGACGACCTTAGCCTCAAACGGAATGCCGAACTGCTCGAGGATCTTGCAGGCGTTGCTCATGACATCCCAGTCGGAGGACGAACCCATAACGATGCCGATCAATGGCTTTTTATCGATTTTGCTGGTCATTTGTGATTCTGAAGACATGCGGTAAAAAAATTTGACGGAGGAAGGGATAGTGTCCCGACCTCCGTTGTGAGCGAGTCAGCTACAGACTGCTATCTCAGCCGAGCTTGATGCCGGCGAGGCGGAACAGAGCTTCGCGATACTTCTCGCTCGTCCGCTGAATAACCTCTTCCGGCGGAACCGGCGGCTCGGACTTCTTATCCCAGCCGGTCGACTCGAGCCAGTCGCGGATGTACTGCTTGTCATAAGAGGGCGGCGAAATGCCCACATTGTACTGATCAGCAGGCCAGAACCGGGAGGAATCCGGCGTCAGCACTTCGTCCATCAGGCGGATATTGCCCTCTTCATCAATGCCGAACTCAAACTTGGTGTCGGAAATGATGATGCCCTTCGTGGCCGCGTATTCAGCGGCCTTCTTGTAGAGCGTCAGGGTAGCGTCGCGGATCGTCTTCGCGACATCGCCGCCGTAGCGCTTCACGCACTCTTCATAGCTGATCGGTTCGTCATGCGTACCGATCGGGGACTTGGCGGACGGGGTGAAGATCGGTTCGTCGAGCTTCTGGGACATTTGCAGACCAGCCGGGAGCTTGACACCGGAAACCGAACCGTCAGCCAGGTATTCCTTCCAGCCGCCACCAGTCAGATAGCCGCGGGCCACACATTCGATCATGATCGGCTTCAGTTTCATCGCCACGACAGAACGGCCGCGGACCTGGTCAGCTTCTTCCGGAGCGACAACGGACAGCGGATCGATGCCGGTCAGATGATTCGGCAGCACGCCCTTCAGCTGTTCAAACCAGAAGTTCGTGAGTTGGGTCAGTACCTGTCCCTTGTAAGGAATCGGAACCGACAGGATGAAATCGAACGCGGAAATGCGGTCGGTCGCAACAATGAGCAGCTTGTCGTCGCCAACCGCATAGCTGTCCCGAACCTTGCCACTGTATACGAGGGGCAGTGACTTCAGGCTGGTTTTCAATAGACCCTGCATGGGTGATCTCCAGAGGAAGTGACAAAATAACCTGCGATTCTTTATTTTACTGCTGCAGAAAACAGTGATTGTTGCCCGCAGGGTTATTTTGCGGCGTTTCGCGCCTAGGATAAAAAGTAGTCAAGCAGTACGCCGATCCAGATACAGGCATCGGCAAAAATGGTGAGCAGCACGGCAAGGCTTCCCAGATCCTTCGCCTTCTTGGAGAGAGGGTGAAGTTCGGGTCCAATCCGGTCGATGGCGGCTTCAACTGCGGAGTTCAGCGTCTCCACAATCAGAAGGAGAAAAACAGAAAGCACGAGGAGCGCTGACTGGGTCCAGCTGACGGGAAGAAGAATGGCAACAGGAATCAGAATGACGGCGAGAATGGCCTCCTGACGGAAGGCCTGCTCGGTCGCCCAGATGGCGCGGAACCCGTCGCACGAATAGTGAAATGCGTTGAAAAGCCGGGTGAACCCGGTGCGGCCTTTGAGGTCGGCTGCGTCTTGCTGTGGCATGAGTTACGGTCTCAGAGAAAAAGGAAGCGGCACGGATTGCATCCGCGCCGCTTGTCTGCAGAAAAACTTTAGAGAGTCTTTTGCGTGATCGTGCCGTCTGAGTAGCCGCGGGCGAAAGCATCCAGAGGAATCGGGTGGATCTTCGCGCCCTGACCTTCGCAGCCGAAGGCGAGGTAACGGGACTTGCACATTTCCTTCTCAGCCTTACGGGCAGCCTTCATGAAGGCGCGGGGATCGAATTCACTCGGGTTTTCGAAGATGAATCGGCGGATGGCTGCCGTCATGGCGAGACGGATATCCGTGTCGACGTTCACCTTGCGGACACCGTGCTTGATGGCGGTCTGGATTTCCTTGACCGGAACGCCATAGGTTTCACGCATTTCACCGCCGAACTTACGGATCTCGGCGAGGAACTCCTGAGGAACGGAGGAGGAACCGTGCATGACGAGGTGCGTATTCGGGAGACGGGCGTGAATTTCCTTCACGCGGTCAATCGACAGAATTTCGCCCGTGGGCTCACGGGTGAACTTATAAGCGCCGTGGCTCGTGCCGATCGCGATTGCGAGTGCATCAAGCTGGGTCTCGCGGACAAAGTCGACCGCCTGATCCGGGTCGGTGAGCAGCTGATCACGGGTCAGCGTGCCTTCCGCGCCCTGACCGTCTTCTTTTTCGCTCGTCAGAGTTTCGAGAGAACCGATGCAGCCGAGTTCGCCTTCAACAGACACACCGATGCAGTGGGCCGTTTCCACGATGCAGCGGGTGGTTTCAACGTTGTACTCGTAAGTGGACACCGTCTTGCCATCAGGCATCAGGGAACCGTCCATCATCACGGAAGTGAAGCCGTGACGCATGGCGCTGATGCAGGAGGCCTTGCTGCGGCCGTGATCAAGATGCATGGCGACCGGAATGTCCGGATAGGATTCAACCGCGGCGCGGATGAGGTGTTCGAGGAAGAGTTCCCCCGCGTACTTGCGGGCACCAGCAGAGGCCTGAAGGATAACCGGGGCACCGGTTTCCTTGGCAGCTTCCATGATGGCCTGAACCTGCTCGAGGTTATTGACGTTAAACGCAGGAATACCGTAGCCGTTCTCGGCCGCGTGGTCGAGAAGCTGGCGCATTGCAACAAGAGCCATCTATTAAGACTCCGAAAAATGGTTTTTTGGGGAAGATATCGCCTAAAAGGTGGGGATATTTTAACAAAGGACAAAGGAGGGTGCCTTTCATATCCCCAACCCTAGGAGTATCAACCCTGAATAACAGTCTTATCTTTCCGCACCTGACGCTTGATGCCGGCGAGAATTCCCTTGGCCATGCTGAGCTGGTAGTCGTCGTTTCGCAGTCTCTGTTCTTCGCCGGGGTTGGAGATGAAGGCTGTTTCAACCAGAATCGACGGAATCCCCTGTCCCTTCAGCACAGCAAATCCGGCCTGCTCCACCTGGGACTTATGCAGATCATTCAGTTTGCCGATCTCCTGCAGCACAGAGTGGCCGAGAGCAAGGCTGTAGTTGATCTTCCAGGTGTTGGACATATCAACCAGAACGTTCTGCACGGAGCGTTCAACCCCCTGAAGATTGATGCCGCCGATTTTGTCGGCATCATTCTGCTGTTTCGCAAGCCAGCGGGCAGCGGCGGACGAAGCTCCTTTTTCTGAGAGCGCAAAGACAGACGATCCCTTGGCGTTCGGCGAGATCCAGCCGTCCGCGTGAATACTGACGAAAAGCTTCGCGCCGGCCTTCTGAGCGAGGTTCACGCGCTCTCCCAGCGGCACAAAGAAGTCGCTTCGACGGGTCATGCGGGCATCAATCTCATCATCCTGGGCGATCAGGTCATTCAGTTTCCCCGCGATGGAAAGCACGATGTCCTTCTCATGCGTGCCCATCTGGCCGCTCGCGCCCGGATCCTCTCCGCCATGCCCCGGATCAATCATGACGAGAAGCTTTTCTTTGCCGGACTTTGAGCGCGGGGAGGAATCTTTGCGGCCGTTTCTCGCCGCATTCTGCTGATTGATGGCAACGGCAAGCGGATCGTCTGACGAGGCGATGCTGCGGTTCGGATTCTTAGGATAAAGGTCAACCACCAGACGCTCCTTATAAGAAGCGACAGGCGGAAGCTCAAAAATCTGAGGCTTGACGTCTTCTTTCAGCTCCACCACCATGCGGACAACGTTCGGCTGGTACTGACCCAGACGGATATTGCGGATGTTGGGGTCATTCGGGGACACTTCCTGCACAAGCTTCTTCAGGTGGTCCGAAAGAGCGAGTCCTTCAATATCAACGACCATGCGGATCGGCGGATTCTCCCGGACGACAAAGGAACGGAATTTCAGTTTTCCGTCATGCTCAATCGTGATTCGGGTGTACTCATCCGCAGGCCAGATCCGGACATCAACGATGCCGGCCCCGTAGGCGATCTCCCAGGGGAAAAGGGAAAGCAGCAGCGTACCGCCGCTGCCCAGTAAAAGATTCCGTCGCTTCATTGCCATGATTCCTCAACCTCTTTTGCGACAATGCCTCCCCACTCATTCTCAGGGCAGAGTTTTGCTTCGCGCCCATCACCTTTCAGATCAATGTGAATCAGGAGATCGGCTGGCGGCAGAAAAGGTTCCGCCTTATCCGG
This sequence comes from Dakarella massiliensis, assembly GCF_001182045.1. GTDB lineage: Bacteria > Pseudomonadota > Gammaproteobacteria > Burkholderiales > Burkholderiaceae_F > Mesosutterella > Mesosutterella massiliensis. The sequence continues at coordinate 389,423 of NZ_CVTY01000005.1, forward strand.
CCACTCGCAGAGCGTCAGGCGTCCGGCGCCGAACAGATCCCTGAAGCCGGCCTCCTCAAATTCTTCCGGAGATTCAAACCGATAGAAGTCAAAGTGATTGATAGCGAGTCCCTGAACAGAATACGTTTCCACCAGCGTGAAGGTCGGGCTCCGGACCCGGCCCGAGAACCCGAGCGCGCGCAGCAGCGCCCGAGTCAGCGTGGTTTTTCCAGCGCCCAGAGTCCCCTGCAGCCGGATATTGAGTCCCCGGTCTGTGATTTCCTTGCTGTGTTTCAGAACAGCTTCCGCCAGGCGCTTACCGAGCGACTCCGTGGAGGCCTCATCGGGCAGCACAAGCGAAAGAATTTCTTTCTGAGTGGATTCCGGCATGTTCAGCTCTTTCCGGCAGTCATGTGCCGGGTATTTCTAGTCGAACTTTTATTTTAGGGCATCAAATGAGGCGGATCCGGAATTGAAACAATTTTTCTTGCGTTTTTAAATTTTCTCCGCTAAAATACGAACTCTGTTTGCGAAGCCGAGTTGTCGGTTTGGCCTGGTTGCCGGTGTAGCTCAGTTGGTAGAGCAGCGCATTCGTAATGCGAAGGTCGGGAGTTCGACTCTCTTCACCGGCACCATTAAATTGACCCGTACTGATTACTGCAGTGCGGGTTTTTTGTTGCCTGGACAGTTCATTGAGCAGACGCATAAATCTCATCCCTGTGCCGTTTTATATCAGCTTCTTTCTTTGGAAACGGGAAGGAAGTACCCGGAAAAGAAAACATCTGATGGACTGAGATTCTTCTGAAAAACGTGAAATCCCGTGTGCCTACAGCATTCGGGATATTTTTTTGTGTTTACCCTTTTTATGCCATTCACAATGTCGGAAAATATATACAATTGAGAAATGACAATTGGCAGACGACAGGTTTATGACCGTTAACGAACCGACTCTTCCGTGGGCCGGCAGCCTGCCAAAAAAGAAAAAGTGGAGAAACATATGCGCAGTGACAAGATGACCAAGGGCCCCTCCGCCGCTCCGAGGCTTGCACTCATGAAGGCCCTCGGCCTGACTGATGAAGAAATCGATCGTCCGCTGATCGGCATCGTCAGCTCGAAGAACGATATCGTTCCGGGGCACATGAACCTGGACAATGTTGTGGATGCCGTGAAGCAGGGCGTTGCCCTTGCGGGCGGTGTGCCTCTCGTCTTCCCGGCCATCGCTGTATGCGACGGTCTCGCGATGGGCCACGAGGGTATGAAGTACTCTCTCGTTTCCCGCGAGCTGATTGCGGACTCTACGGAATCCATGGCCATCGCCCATCCGTTTGACGGTCTCGTGATGGTGGCGGCCTGCGATAAGAATGTTCCGGGTCTCATGATGGCAGCGGCCCGCATCAACATTCCGACGATTATTGTTTCCGGCGGCCCGATGCTCGGCGGCTACTTCAAGGGGCATAAGGTTACGGTCTCTTCCGTCTTTGAGGCGGTCGGTACGTTCCACGCGGGGAAGATGTCCGCGGAAGAACTCGGCGGTCTTGTGAATGAAGCCTGTCCGACCTGCGGTTCGTGTGCCGGTATGTTCACCGCGAATTCGATGAACTGTATGACGGAAGTGCTCGGTATTGCGCTTCCGGGAAACGGTACGATTCCGGCAGTCATGTCCGAGCGTATCCGCCTCGCGAAGAAGACCGGTATGCGCATCATGGATCTTGTCCGCGACAATGTCCTTCCCCGCGACATCATGACCCGCAAGGCATTCGAAAATGCCCTGATGCTGGACATGGCGCTTGGCTGCTCCACCAACTCGATGCTCCACCTTCCGGCTATTGCCCACGAATGCGGAATCGATATTGATCTCGCGGAAGCCAACGAAATTTCCAAGCGCACCCCGAATCTCTGCCATCTGTCCCCGGCTGGCGAAGACACCATGATGGATCTGGAGCGCGCGGGCGGCATTCCTGCTGTCATGCATGAGCTCGCAAAGCTCGGCCATCTGAACCTTGACTGCATGACGGTGACCGGAAAGACGGTCGGCGAAAACATCAAGGGGCATGAAGTCCTGAATAATGAGGTGATCCGTCCTGTCACGAACCCCTTCATGAAGGAAGGCGGCATTGCTGTTCTGAAGGGCAATCTCGCCCCGGATGGCTCCGTTGTGAAGCGCTCCGCGGTTGACCCGGCGATGATGGTTCATCAGGGGCCTGCCCGTGTCTTCGACTGTGAGGATGATGCCATTGCGGCTATTTACGGCGGCAAGATCAATCCGGGCGATGTCGTGGTGATCCGCTACGAAGGCCCGAAGGGCGGTCCTGGCATGCGTGAGATGCTGAATCCGACCTCCGCTATTATCGGAGCGGGGCTCGGCAGCACAGTGGCTCTGATCACTGACGGCCGCTTCTCCGGTGCGAGCCGCGGCGCTTCGATCGGTCACGTGTCTCCTGAGGCCGCCGAAGGCGGTCCGATCGCCCTCGTTCATGAAGGCGATCAGATCGCGATTGACATCAATGGCAACACGCTGAATGTGCTCGTCTCTGATGAAGAACTTGCCCGCCGCAAGGCTGAGTGGAAGCCGCGGAAGCCGAAGATCACAACGGGCTGCCTGGTCCGCTATGCGAAGCTTGTGAGCTCCGGCATGAAGGGCGCGGTTCTCAGCTAACTCTGGGACGCGTCACAAAAAGTCACAAAACACGGGACGCAGAGTCAGAAATGACTCTGCGTCTTTTTATTTAGAATGGGCAGTTCCTCTTTTTTTCTGGATAACTTTCATGTGGGTGCATCCTCAGTTCAATCCGATCGCTTTTTCCGTAGGACCTCTGTCCGTTCATTGGTACGGGCTCATGTACCTGGTCGGTTTCGCGTTTTTCTATCTTCTCGGCCGGATTCGGGAGAAAGAGAAGTGGCGCGGTATGTCTGGAGAGGATGCGCTTGAGGATCTCCTCTTCTACGGCATTCTGGGTGTCGTGCTGGGCGGCCGAATTGGATACTGCTTCCTTTATCAGCCGTCCTACTTTATCCAGCACCCGCTCGAAATCTTCGCGATATGGCAGGGCGGCATGAGCGTTCATGGCGGTATGATCGGCTGCCTGCTCGCAATGCTGTACTTTAAGCACTCGCATGGCGTCGGCCTTCTGAAGACCGCGGACTTCGTGACGCCGCTGGTGCCGGTGGGACTTTTCTTCGGTCGTATCGGTAATTTCATTAATGGGGAGCTTTGGGGACGGGTGACAACGCCTGACTTCCCGTTCGCCATGATTTTCCCGGAGTCCGGAACGATGCAGCCCCGCCATCCATCCCAGCTTTACGAAGCCGGTCTTGAAGGCATCGTGCTCTTCTGCGTAATGTGGCTCTTTTCCCGTCGCCAGAAGCCGGAAGGCGCCGTGACAGGACTCTTCTGTCTTGGCTATGGCATCATCCGTTTCTGCGTGGAGTTTGTCCGTGAACCGGATTCCTTCCTTGGTCTTCGGGCGCTTGGACTGTCTCAGGGGCAGTGGCTGTCTCTGCCGCTGATTCTTCTCGGTATCTTCCTGATTGCCCGGGCATACCGGGTACGCCGCTGACGGACTGGAAAACTCTGGAAAAAAGGAAAGGGCCGAAGCATCCGATGCTTCGGCCCTTTTGATTGGATCCCCGCAGATCCCGGTGGGATACGTATCCTGAACCGAGGGTTCAGGGCGGTCGCCTCCAAGGCGGAAATGGTTCGAACAAACGCGTGTTCGTTAACGCAATCGGCCAATGAGATCAGCGGCCTAGCACAGTGTGCATTGGTTCTGGAACATTGGATCCCATGGTTCCGGAACCCGCGGGGAAAGGCTTGATGACTTCTATTCTATGCCTCAACCTTCGGGTTGATGAGGCTGCTTTTCGGCAGGGATTTCGTCGTTTCCGATGCGTGCCACAGCGGCCTCACACTGTTCCCGGAGTTCCGAGAGGCGGGCGGTTGCTTCATTTTCCATGGCTTTGCTGCGCTTTGCTGCATCCTCGTAGTCAAGGCGGCCCCAGATGAGATCCAGAGCAACCATGACTGCGACCTGATCGTAGCCGAGGACGCGGCCAGACTCTCTGATAGAACGCATCTGGCGGTCAAGCTCCTCGCCGCATGCGCGCAGCCGGTCTTCATCTTCGGGTTTGACCCCGAAGTGAAAGACCCGATCCATGATATTCAGAGAAAGATCTGACATAGCGGTTTGCCGTCTTCAGGAAATATCAGCCGAAAGTCGCGGGAGAGGCAACAGAAGAAACCGGCTCCTCTTCGATCGGTTCGATATTGGTATCCTTCGTCAGCTGTTCAATCAGAAGGCCGATACGGATGCCCGTATCTTCCAGCTTCTGACGGGTCTGATTAAGCTCGTCGCGCGTTCCGTTGAGTTCGTTCTGAGTGTCGGAAAGCTGCTGCTTCAGCTGCTCGTTTTCCTTGTGCAGGTTGTCAGCACGCTGAACCAGCTGGGAAATGATGGAGTCAAGTGCGTCAAGTTGTTCTTGCATTTTCTGATGCCTAAGAAAAGAGAGGTAATCCTGTCGTCTGCGGTTGCAGATACGGCAGCGGAAACGTTAATCGGCTCAGCGGCTGGCTCCGAGCACATCGGACATGGAGTAGTACCCCTTGTCCTTCGTGGACAGGAACCGGGCAGCCGTGAGAGCGCCCTGAGCGTAGCCCTCGCGGGTTGTGCTGTTATGGGTGATTTCAACCTGCTCACCAGTGCCGGCGAAGATCACCGTGTGCTTGCCGACGACATCGCCGCCGCGCAATGCTGCAAAACCAATTGTCCCATTCTTTCGGGGTCCCGTGTGTCCTTCTCGGGAAAGAACGGCAACTTCGTCGAAATTCTGGCCCCGGGCCTGGGCAACACGGCGTCCCATTTCAAGCGCTGTGCCGGAAGGTGCATCCACTTTGTTGCGGTGGTGCATCTCGAAGATTTCGACATCGACGTCTGAGAGGAGACGAGCCGCCTCTTCAATCAGCTTGAAGACCGCATTGACGCCGAGAGACGTGTTCGGTGCGAGCAGCACCGGAACCGATTCCGAGGCTGCTTCAAGGATTTTCTTTTCTTCAGCGGTGAAGCCCGTGGTACCAATCACAACAGCGGTGCCTGACGCGGCGCAGACCGGCAGATAGGAGAGAGTGGCTTCAGGACGCGAGAAATCAATCAGCACATCGCAGTCGCGAAGTGATTCGATATCGTCCGTAACCGTAACACCGGTCGTAATCCCTGAGGGAACGCCGGCATCCTTGCCGATCGCGCTGCTTCCGCTGTGACCGAGAGCTGCGGAAAGTTCCATATCAGAAGCTGCGAGTACGGCCTTCAGAAGCATCTGACCCATTCGACCGTTGATTCCAGACAGAGCGACTTTAATCATTGGCTATTCCTTTTTGGTCTGAGCAGCAGGAGCTGAAGCGGCAGGCGTGGAAGCCGCGGTGCTTGCGGCCGGAGCAGCCTTCTTGGCCGCTTCGGCTTCTTCAGCCTTCTTCAGCGCCTTCTTATCACCGAGGATCATCAGATCAGCTTCGGTTTCATCCGGCATCTTGTCCGCTTCCCAATGATCAACGCGGCCCGCTGCATTGAAGTAGACAATGAGCTTACGGGTTTCGGTTTCACCGCTGCGGCGGTTCACGTAGTAGACGTAATTCCAGCGATCCGTATGGAATCGATCCTGAAGAAGCGGCAGACCGAGCAGGAACTGAACCTGCTCCTTCGACATGCCCTTTTCCAGCTGACCCACCATTTCAGAGGTTATAAGATTGCCCTGATAGACATCAGGACGGTAAGGGTGCAGGAACGTCGGCGTCCATTTGGCTGCGCTGTCCCATGCCCGCGAAACCGTCTGGCATCCGCTGAGAGTCAGGCAGGCTGCTGCCAGCATTGAGCCCGTCATTAGTTTTTGCAGGAATCTCATTATTTAATCAACTTATCAAATGGCAATGCCTTGTTTCAGATACACTCGTATCATAAAGGCAAAAGCTTCTTTGTACCTAGGTTTGAGAATATGAAAGACACATCTCGTAATCAGTCTGCCGAGCTGAAGCACGCGGGGCTGAAGGCAACCGGTCCCCGGATGAAGATTCTGGAAATTTTCCAGGAAGCTTCTCTTCAGGGAAAGCGGCACATGTCTGCGGACGACGTTTACAAGGCCCTGCTCGCTGAAGACATGGATGTCGGCCTTGCAACTGTTTACCGCGTGCTGACGCAGTTCGAAACGGCGGGAATTCTGATTCGTCACCATTTTGACACAGACTATGCCACTTTTGAGCTGGATGATGGCTACCACCATGATCATCTGGTCTGCCTGAAGTGCGGTGCCGTTGAGGAATTCGTCGATCGCGAGATTGAAGAGCGTCAGAACGAAATCGCCAAGCGCTTCGGCTTCAAACTGGAGAGTCATTCACTGTCGCTCTACGGTATTTGTTCTGCGTGCCAGAAGAAGGAAGCGGAACGGAATAAGAAGCGCGAAGAGGGTATGGGGAAGCCGGATTAAGCCCCAGCGATTCTGCGGATTGCCAAAGAGCCGGAGAGAATCTCTTCTCTCCGGCTCTTGTTTTACTTGCTTCTGAATCGGATTGCGGGGTCTTCGGGGAGTTCGTTGTACTGCCTGTCGCCGAAGACACGGATCTTCGTATCGCTGCCTTCGCTCCAGAATTCAGGTGAGTGACGGATGTTTTCGTTGCTGACGCGGATTCCCATCCAGTCAGCCAGCCCCTCAAGCATCCGGAACCCGGTCCGGTAGGCCGGATTGACCTGGTGTCCATGGCTGTCAGAGGAGATCCTGAAGAAAGGCACCTCGTAGTTCTGGCGATGGTCGTAACCGTGCTCAAGCTCTTTTCCTGAGTCTGTTCCGGGCTTCTTCTCCATGGAGAGGCCATGGTCCGCGAAGTATACGAGAGACCAGGATCCGCCGGCATTGGTTTTCAGCAGATCCACCGTTCGTTCGACAAAGGAATCCATCATGCGGTACGTCGTGAGGTAGCAGTCCATCGCACTGTCTCCGACATCAAAAGCGGCCGGACGGCCGGAAAGCCGCGTGCAGAAGGTCGGATGAGAGCCCATCAGATGGACGAAGAGAACCCGGGGCTTATTGCTCCCCGATTCCTGCTTCAGCGCCGCTCGGATCTTAGGCAGCAGCATATCGTCATCCACGTTGGCGTCGGCGTAGTTCCCCTTAAGCCAGATCGTGTGATGACTTCTGACGCCGATCTGAGCAATCGGATTGTCAAAGGCGCCGCCGCGCCCCTGATTCGATATCCACCAAGTGTCGAAGCCCGCAGTATTCGCGAGCGTGACGATGTTGTTTTCCTTGCTGTAGCGGTCGGTGCCAGGCGTGTTGTAGGAAAGCAGGCGCGGGAGCGAAATGCCGGTATTGCCGCCCGGGGCAATGAAGTTGCTAAAGAAAGTGCCGTCCGCGCGGTTCAGATAGGGAGTCGTATCGAGCGGATAGCCATAGACCGACGCGTAGTCACGGCGCTGGCTTTCTCCGATGATCACGACATAAGTTTTGTACTGAGGCTCGGCTGACGTGACTTGCCAGGATGGCGGCAGAGCGTTTGCCTCTTCACGGAGCTCCTCAGCTGAGTACCACATAGTGGTTCCGAAGCTGTGGAAGAAGGACGCGGTCTGGATCTGCTCGTAGGTCTTTCCGCTTCCGTAAGACATGAACCAAGCAATCGCGCATGCGGCGAGCCCTGTAACGAAACCAGTCTTTCTTGGAATCTTCACCTGACCGAAGAAATGGACAGCAGCAAGTCCGGCAAAAATAAAACCGATAGCCTCGGCAAAAAGCTGCCACGGCGTATTCATCAGGAATTCCCGGGTTTCAGCCGGTGTTGTCTGCATGAGAGCGATAGCGACGAGAATGCTGGGCTTCCCGTACAGAATGCCGGCCGGGAGGTAGCAGCCAAAGATGAGAACCAGAGGGATCGCGACGAACCAGCGGGAGATTTTCCACTGACTCAGTGTGAAGAGCGTGAGAATCACGAAGAGGATGTTCTTCCAGTCCCAGAACTCGCGAAGCGTGTGGTCTCCGTAGGTGAGGCCCATCGCTGCGGGCAGCATCAGAGCAAAAATAAGCGCTCCTGCAATGGCAATCAGCCATGCGAGGGGCGACCGGTCGAGAGACCGGAGGAAATTTCTGAAAGTTGAAAGCATAAGTTAAATTAATGCGTTTCCCGGGACTGCTGGGATTGTGGCGAGGAAAGCCGAAGCATTTCCTTCGCGTGATCGAGCGTGGCCTGAGTCATATGAATGCCGCCGAGCATGCGGGCAATTTCTTCGATACGGCCTTTGCTGTCAAGCTGCGTGAGAGAGCTGACAGTCTTACCGTCGACCGTCTTTTTCTCAACATGCAGGTGATGGATGGCGCAGCTGGCAACCTGCGGCTGATGAGTCACGCAGAGCACCTGGCGGTCGTGACCGAGCTGCTGCAGGAGACGTCCCACCACTTCCGCGACAGCGCCGCCGATGCCGGCGTCGATTTCGTCGAAAATCATCGTCTCGACCGGTGTCGCCCGGGCGGTGATGACAGAAATGGCAAGACTGATACGGGAAAGCTCACCGCCGGAGGCTACTTTTGTGAGAGCCCGGGGCGATACACCTTCGTGTCCGGCGACCAGGAAATCACAGTGCTCAAGGCCATGCGGGCCGGGTTCCGAAGGAGAGAGACTGACTTCGAGGCGTCCTCCCTCCATGGAGAGCTTCTGCATGGCATCCGTGACAAGCTTCGAAAGACTCTGGGCCGCGGTTCTCCGGCTCGCGCTCAGCGCCTGCGCCTCGCACATAAAGGCGGCTTTGGCCTCCGCCGCCGCGCGGCGCAGGCTTTCGGTATCAAACCCGGACTGAATCTCCGAAATCTGGGTATTCACCTTGTCGTGGAGATTCTTCAGTTCTTCCGGACGGACATGGAATTTCCGCGCGGTGTCATAGTAGGCGGAGAGACGGCTGTCGAGAGCGGCAAGCCTTTCTTCGTCGAGGTCGTTTCCGTCCAGATACTGCCGGAGCGTGCTCGCCGTGTCATTCACAATGCTGGAGGCATCGCTCAGCTGCTGCGCGGCATCCTCAAGCTTCGAGTCGAAGCGGCTGAGGGAAATGATCTTCTGATAGGCGTTGCCGAGAAGTGTCTGAGCCGAAACATCGTCATCAACGAGCTCTGCGGTGGCGGAGCTGATACCGCTGATGATTTCCGACGCGTTGGAGAGTTTTGTGTGCTCTTCAGACACTCGTTCCCACTCCCCCTTTTCAGGGGCGAGCGCGTCCAGATCCTCTTTCATCCAGGCAAGCTTCTCAAGCTCGTCCTGAAGGCTTGCGGCGCGGGCATTCGCCTTCTGAAGCGCGTCAGCGGCGATCTGATAATCCTGGTAGAGCCGGCGGACTTTCTTCCGCGACTCAAAGAGTCCGCCGTGGGCATCGAGAAGCCGCAGCTGTTCAGCGGGTTTCAGGAGAGACTGGTTGGCATGCTGACCGTGGATGTCGACGAGTTTTTCCCCGAGCGTTCTCATTTGGCTTACCGTGGCCGGAGAGCCATTGATCCAGGCTCTGGAGCGGCCGCTCGCATCAAGCACGCGCCGCATCAGAATTTCATCATCATCTGGCTCAAAGCCGTTACCCGTGAGCCATCGCCGGGTTGAACGGTTCTGGGAAAAGATGCCACTCACCTCAGTTTTCTTAGCGCCTTCACGGATCACGACTGTATCCGCCCGGGCGCCCAGCAGCAGCTGCAGGGCGTCAATCAGGATGGATTTTCCTGCGCCGGTCTCACCTGTAAGGGCTGTAAACCCGCCCTCAAGATTGATCGTAAGCTCAGGAACGATAACGAAATCAGTGAGTGAAAGGCTGAGTAGCACAGCAGGCTCCGGTGTAGGAGGACGGTGGAGTACTAAAGGTTACCACTAGGGTAGCGGATGATGCGCGAGCTGGTCGGCATCAGATTCCACTTCAGCTTCCGGCGAAGAAGGTCGAAGTGGTTATACCCGGCCGGATGAAGCAGCGTGAAATGGTTGCGGCCGACATGAATGTGCAGCACATCCCCGGCCTCCATCGGCATGAATTCCTGCATGTCGAAATAGGCCTGGCCATCTTTGACCTCAGTAAGCTTGATATCAATCTGAGCGTCAGACGGCAGCACGATCGGGCGGTTGGAAAGCGTGTGCGGTGCGACAGGAACGAGCACCACCCCCTTCAGCGACGGGTAGAGGATCGGACCGCCCGCGGCAAGCGCATAGGCGGTTGACCCGGTGGTGGTTGCGTAGATGATGCCATCCGCTTGCTGGGAAGACATCTGGAGGCCGTTCACGTAGATCGTGTACTCCACCATGCCGCCGATTTTGCCGTGCGTGATGCCAATATCGTTTACCGCGTTCGACTGGTAGACGACCCGGCCTTCATGGAGGACGGACCCCTCGATGATGGGCCGGGGATCACGGACGTAATGCCCCTCCAGCATGAGGGGAATCACGCGGCTCATTTCCTCAAGCACAACATCCGTGATGAAGCCAAGCCGGCCGGCATTGATGCCGATAATCGGGCAGTCGTACTGGGCGAGGCGCCGGCCGATCCCGAGAGTTGTCCCGTCCCCGCCGAGCACGATGGCGACATCGGCTTTTTCGCCGATCGTCTGAACGCTGTTCGGGGGGAAACGGACGGGATCATCAAGGATCTGAGATGCGGTCTCGTCCACAAGCAGTGACACGCCGCTCTGCGTTACCAGAGCTGCCAACGCCTCCAGAGGCCCCTTGAGGTCAGGAGAGCTTTTCGCAAAGATGGCTGCTGTTTTGAAAACGGACATGTCAGCTCGAGATAGAAAAATCTGGCATTACTGCAAGCGCATCATGCCAGATAAGAACGGTAAAAAAGGCAGAGACCCCGCGCGGCTATCAGGCCGCGTTGGGATTGCCCATGATGTTGTGAATGCCGCAGTCAACGTACATCACGTTGCCGGAGACACCGCTTGCGAGATCCGAGAGAAGGAACGCGGCTGCGTTGCCCACTTCTTCCGTCGTGTTCGTACGGCCGAGAGGAGACATCTCTTCGGCTTCATGAAGCATTTTGCCGAAATCCTTGATACCGGATGCGGCCAGGGTCTTCACCGGACCGGAGGAGATCGCGTTCGCGCGGATGCCGCGGCGGCCAAGACTGGCGGACAGGTAACGGGTGGACGCTTCAAGAGCGGCCTTCGCGAGCCCCATCGTGTTGTAGTTCGGGATCACGCGCTCGCTGCCGAGATAGGTCAGCGCGAGGATGGAGGCCTGGCGGCCTTCCATCAGGGGAAGGAAGGCCTTGGCGAGGAGCGGATAGGAACCAGCGGAGATATCCATGGCGGTGAGGAACGCTTCTCGGGAGAAGCCTTCCAGGAAATCACCGGTGATCGCTTCGCGGGGAGCGTAGCCGATCGAATGAACGAAGCCGTCAAGACCGCCCCACTTTTCCTGGATGGTCTTCACAGCACCTTCGATATGTTCATTCTTCGTGACATCGAGCGGCAGAATGAAGTCGTTGCCGAATTCCTCAGCAAACTTGCCGATGCGGTCCCGAGCGTGATCGCCAGCATACGAGAAGGCGAGTTCAGCACCTTCGCGGTGGCAGACCTGCGCAATGCCGTACGCGATGGAACGGTTGGACAGAACTCCGGTGATGAGAATTTTTTTGCCGTTGAGAAATCCCATGGTGTTTTTCTTCGTTTCTAATGAAATAGGAAATCCGCCCCGGGCCGCACCGCGGCGCGGCTGGGCAGGAGCAGAAGCACGATTGCTTATTTTAGAGAGTTGCTTATTCTAGCAATCTAAATCAGTTAGATAAACTTCTAGCGTTTTTTCTTCTGACCGTTTTTCGGGGGGAAGACTTCGCGCAGGAGGATTTTGCGGAAGATGCCTTGCGGGAACGGGCCGTACGGCGCGAGGACTGCTTTGCGCCCTTGCGGGGCATGGCGTTCAGGCGGTAGCGGCGGGCGGTGCGGTAGATAATGCGTTCCGAATTCACCCGTTCCATATCGGGGGCACGCTGGATCACCGGTGCCGTGACGATAAGCGTCATGCCGCGCCGCAGCCGGGAGTTTCTCAGGCGGTTTGTGACAATGATTGAGCGCGGGGTGACATTCAGACGATCCGCGATTTCCTCAAGCGTATCGCCCTTTCTCACGCGGTACCGGATCTGGCGGTAGCGGATCTTCGGAACGGAAGGTACGGGCTCCAGACGGAAGAAGTCATTGCCGCCCTGGATTTCCTCGCGTGGAGATTCGGCGTCAGCCCGGACGAGAAGGAGTGAGTTGTCAGCCACCTGACGGTTGCCCGGGATTCGGTTGACTTCTCGGAGCTCTTCCTCTGACATGCCGGTTCCGAGAGCGATATCCGCGAGGGTTTCCCCCTTCTGAAACCGGTGCGTCTTCCAGGCCGACACGCGCTTGCCGTTCGAGCGCCACAGGGCGAGATTCTCCATGAATTCGTCGAGGTTATCCGCGGGAATCAGCATGGCGGTGTTGTGGGCACCGACAATGACGGGCTTATTGAAGCTCGGGTTGAGAAGCTTGAAGTCGTCCAGCTTCATATTGGCCAGACGGGCAGCCGTCTTCACGTCGATATCCTTGTCGCGGAAGACCTGCACAAAGTAGGGTTCACTGCCGATATCGGGAAGCGTCACGCCGTAGGCCGAGGGGTTCTGAATAATCCGCTTGACCGCTTCGAGCCGGGGCACGTAGTTCGCGGTTTCAAGCGGCATGCGGAGATGCGAGTAGTCAGTCGGCAGTCCCGCCTGAGCATTCCGGTCGATTGCCTTCTGTACGTTGCCCTCGCCCCAGTTATAGGCGGCCAGCGCAAGCTGCCAGTCACCGAACTGCGCGTACAGTTTCTGGAAATAGTCCAGCGCCGCGCGGGTGCTTTCCACGACGTCACGCCGTTCATCCTTCCAGAGATTCTGGTTCAGGGAATAGGTCGTGCCGGTGCTCGGAATAAACTGCCATAGACCAGATGCTTTGGCCGATGACAGGGCATTCGGGCGGAAGGAGCTTTCCACGAATGGCAGAAGCGCGAGCTCCATCGGCATGCCTCGGGCTTCAACCTGACCCACAATATGATAGAGATACATACCGGCGCGGGTTGCGGTCTTTGCAAAGCTTTCCGGGTGCCGCGAGATCGCCGCAACCTGGGTTTCAACCCGGGCGCTTTCCAGCGTCGGAATCTTGAAGCCGTTTCGGATGCGGGTCCAGACGTCGATATTCGGCGCTGGCAGCTCCGCGGTGATAACTTCGGTGATCCTGTCAGCGGCAGGCGCGGGCGCGGCAGCTGCGGCAGGCGTACCGGGAACCGATGCCAGGACGGGCAGGGCCTTATCGCTTGCTGCAGGAACGCCTGCTGCGGGGGCGGCCAAGGAGCCGGTCGCGTAAATGCCGATGAGAAAAAGTGGGATCAGTCGCAGTTTCATTTGTTGCGTGAAAAGAGTGTTGGATGCCTCTGCGGGCAGCTATGCGATGGTACTCTATGTTCTTAGGTTAAGCCGCAGCGGCCGAAAGGCTTTTTGTAAAAATGTCAATCGTTGAGGGACAGAACCAGAATGAGCAAAGAGCTGAGCATTCCTGATTTTATGGGAACGCCGGCCGGAAGGTTCCTGCGTGAATGGGAGTCTTCTCAGGCAGCCGGTGTCGTGGGAGACGTGTTCGGCTACAGTGCGGTCCAGATCGGTCTTCCGGAGCTTGATCTGCTCAGGGGAAACCGGATCGCGACACATATTCAGATTATTCCTCCCGAAGCGCGGAACCTGAAAAACATTTCCAGCCAGGATCCTCTGAACAGAATACTGGCTGATTTTACGGAAATTCCGCTGGCCTCTGAGAGTCAGGACTTAGTGGTCCTCCCGCATGCTCTCGATTTCTGGGAAACTGACGCCCCGGCTCAGAAGGTGCTGCGAGAGGCAGCCCGTATTCTTGTCCCTGAAGGGCGCATTGTCCTGACAGCCTTTAACCGCGCGGGGCTCTGGAGTCTGCGTCAGAGACTGTCGTGGATCGGACTTGGAGGTCCCTTTCTGCCGGACGCAGCCCGTCCGATCGCTTTGAAACGGCTGCAGGACTGGCTTTCGCTGCTGGGTTTCGAAGTAGACAGGGGGCATTTCGGCGCTTATCAGATGCCGAGCCGCACCGCTGCAGGGCTTCATCGGTTCGAGTGGATGAATCTCGCGGGAGACCGCTGGTGGCCCGCTCTTGGCAGCCTTGTGATGCTTTCCGCCACCAAACATATTGCCGGACCCCGTCTGATCGGGAGCACGGCGTTTGCCGCGGCCCGTGCGCTTCGGAAGCCGGGGACGCAGCTCGCGGCGGAATCCGCTTCGAGAGACGAATCCCGTAAGCTCTGATGACTGAATTAATGGATAACGTACGACTATGCAATCCCCTGTAAGCAAAACCCTGGAAATCTGGACGGACGGAGCCTGCAAGCAGAATCCCGGCCCCGGAGGCTGGGGGGCGCATCTCGTGTATGGCCGCCATGTATTGGATCTTTATGGCGGTGAGGCTATGACTACGAATAACCGCATGGAGCTTACGGCGGTCATTGTGGCGCTTTCCTGCCTGAAGAAGCCGTGCCCGATTGTGATTCATACTGACAGCCAGTACGTGAAGAACGGCGTTGAGCAGTGGATGGCGAACTGGAAACGGCATGGGTGGAAAACCGCGGCAAGGAAGCCCGTGAAGAACAGCGGCCTCTGGAAGAAGCTTGGCGATCTGGTGGATCAGTTTGAGATCGAATGGCGCTGGGTGAAAGGCCATGCGGGGGAGCCCGGCAATGAGCGGGCTGACGAGCTCGCGAACTGGGGCGTTGAAGTAGTGAGGGGGGCGAGGAGCGAGTGCAAATTGATACCTCCGGGTGTGCTCGAGAGGCTGGCGTCTGAGGTCGAATAAGAGAAGAGGCGGAACAGAAAGTGAGACAGATTTGTCTGGATACGGAAACGACAGGGCGTGATCCGGAGAACGGTGACCGTCTGGTAGAAATTGGCTGCGTGGAGCTGGACGGCCGGCGTCTCACGCTGGATGACAGGTTCCTCTACCACACGCTCATCAATCCGGAGCGCGAGGTTCCTGAAGAGGTTGTGGCGATCCACAACCTGACGACTGAGCGTCTAGCCGGAGAGCCGAAGTTCGCTGAAATCGTGGATAAGTTCCTCGACTTTGTCCGGGGGGCTGAGCTCATCATCCATAACGCTGAGTTCGACGTGGGCTTCCTCAATATGGAGCTCGCCAGGATTGGCCGCCCTCCGATTGAGAGCATCTGCAGAATCACGGATACGCTCGCGATTGCGAGAAAGAAGCATCCGGGGCAGAGAAACAGTCTCGACGCGCTCTGTGCCCGCTATGGAATTGATAATTCGTCCCGTACGCTGCATGGCGCACTGCTTGACTCATGGCTGCTCGCGGAGGTCTACTTCGCACTCACCCGGGGTCAGGGGAATCTCCTCATGGAAGCCTCCGGCCGTGAATCGGCTGAAAAGCTGATGCCGCTTCCCCCTCCGGAAAGCCTTCGCATGATTCGGGCTGACAGCCGTGAACTCGCGGCGCATGAGGAGCAGCTGGATAAGATCGACAAGGCCTGCAAGGGAACCTGCCTCTGGCGGTTTGATCCGAACGCTCCGGCGCCGGAAGAGACACCGGCAAAGCCTGCGTAAAGGCTTTGGAATATGAGAATTTGACAAACCAAAATAAAAAAGTAAAATTATTAACCTCTGTATTGCGCAGTTAGCTCAGCGGTAGAGCATCGCCTTCACACGGCGGGGGTCACAGGTTCAATCCCTGTACTGCGCACCAAGATTCCAAAAAAGCGATCCTGTCGGGTCGCTTTTTTATTGCCTCAAAAAAATGCCGGCAGGATCTGCCGGCGTGATTTTCTCAGTTCTTTTTCCCAGGGCCGCTTAGACGGATTTCCACCAGCCGGGCGTACTTCATGAAGGTGTAGATACAGCCGCACGCGGTGTGGATGAAGCCCGGGAGTCCGTCGAGAAAACCGAGCTTCAGAAAGTAAAACTTCACGAAACGGCAGAGCGGGCTGGAGAACGTCTTGAATCCGTGGTGATCGTCACCGATCTTATGGAGATAGCCGGCCCGGAGATACGCGAAGCGGATCTTCTTCTGGAGGAATTCACTCAGGTTGTTGGACGGATAGTGAAGAAGATCCCCCTTCAGCCGGACCGGTCTGATATCGGTCTCCACTTTTTCCTCAACCGGTTCGTTATTCCAGACCGCGTGGCGCCGGTCAAAAAGCCGGATCTGCCAGTCCGGGTATCCGTCCCCGTGCTTCAGAAAGCGTCCGAGGAACCAGGTCTTTCGGGCAAATTCATACACGTGCGGAGCGGCGTCTGAGCTGCGGCCCGAAAGCGCGGACTGAATAGAGGCGGAGAGCTCAGGGGAAAGCCGCTCATCCGCGTCAATGCAGAGCACCCAGTAGTGAGCGGCCTGAGACACGGCGAAACGCCTCTGCGGTCCGAATCCCATCCAGCCCTGATGGATCACATAAGCCCCGAAGGATCTTGCAATCTCGACCGTTCGGTCGCGGCTTCCCGAGTCCACGACAAGAATGTCTTCTGCCCACTGGCAGCTTTCCAGGCAGTCCTGGAGATGATCCTCTTCATTTTTCGTCAGGATGACGATGCTGAGGGGGAAAAGCTCCCGGCTGGTCGATTCTTCAGGCATGAGAACTCTCTTCGCAAAGGTGTGACAGGTAGGCTTAAGAATAAACGAAATGCGCGTTACGGACGCCTGACACGTGAAGCAGCTGATCAATCACTTCCTGCTGCGGATCGATGAAAGCGGGACGGCGGGAAACCACCTGCCCGTGCATGCCACGGGTGTCAATGCAGAAAATCAGCTGGCAGCCGTATTTTTTGTTCTCAAAAGGCGCTACGGTCTTGGCGATCGCCTTGAGATCCGGCTCTTCGCTGACATCAATATGAAGCGCAGCGTGTCTTCTGGTGCGGAATCCCGGAAGGCTTTCCGCGGAGTCGATGGAGAAGGAGGTAGTTTCCTTCTTTTCATCCCAGCGGCTGCGTCCTGTCACGATGACGATTTCATCCTTCACGAAAATGTCCCGGTACTGATCCCAGGCGTCAGAGTAGCAGACCGCTTCGATTGAACCGGTTCCGTCATCCAGCGTCACGATACCCATGCGCCCGCGTTTTCCGATCACCTGCCGGAGATCAACAACAACACCGGAGAACCGGATAGTGTCCTTCGAGCGGTAGCTTTCCTTTGCGCCAGGCGCCGGACGGCGGCCGGAGGAGAGTACCTGATGAATGGTCTCCGGTATGAATTTCCGGATTTCGTCCCGGCATTCGCCAAAGAGGTGTCCCGTAAGGCAGAAGCCGATCACTTCCTTTTCGAGCAGCAGCTTTTCGTGCTCGCTCCAGGGGGTAACCGGTATCCAGTTCACGATCCGCTCGGGTTCACTCGCGTCGCCGAAGAGACTTCCCTGATCCGCGAAAAGCGCGGCATCCGCGGCAGCCTTCATAGCCTGATCCAGGTTCCCGAACTGTTTTGCGCGGTCCGGATCGATGGTGTCGAGGGTCCCCGCTTTGATGAGACCTTCGAGTACCCGGCGGGAAAGCCCCGCGCTGTCCCGCTTCTTCATCCGGGCACAGAGATCAAAGAGATCCTTAAAGGGGCCGTTTTTCTTCCGCTCTGCCATCAGGGAGAGGATCACGCCTTCGCCGACTCCTTTGATACCGCCGAGACCGTATCGGATTGTCTTGCTGTCAGGGGCGGTGAAGAACCAGTCGCTCTGATTGATATCCGGCGGCAGGATGCTGATGCCCCGAAGCTTGCAGTCATCAATAAACGTGCGGATCTTGTCTGAATCCGTAAGGATCAGACACATATTGGCCGCCATGAATTCGGCCGGATAGTGAGCCTTCAGGTAAGCGGTCTGATAAGCGACATAGCTGTACGCCACAGCGTGGGATTTATTGAAGCCGTAGCCCGCGAACTTCGCCATCAAGTCGAAGATCTCGTTAGCCACCTTTTCCGAAACGCCGTTTTTCGCGGCGCCGGCGACGAAGATGGCGCGGTGACGCACCATTTCCTGCTTCAGCTTTTTACCCATAGCGCGGCGGAGAAGGTCAGCGCCGCCGAGCGTGTAGCCGCCGATCACCTGCGCGACCTGCATCACCTGTTCCTGATACACCATGATGCCGTATGTTTCTGCGAGCACCGAGCCCATGCGGTCGTCGAGGTAGGTGACAGGTTCCTTGCCGGACTTTCGGGCAAGGTAGGTCGGAATCATCTCCATCGGGCCCGGACGGTAAAGAGCGTTCAAAGCCACGAGATCTTCGATCCGGTCCGGATGCGCCTGGCGCAGCAGCTGTCGCATGCCGGGGGATTCAAACTGGAAGACTGCCGTCGTGTCGCCGTCCTGGAACAGTTTCAGCGTGGCCGGGTCATCGGTCGGAATGCGCCTCAGCTCAAAGGACTGATCCGGGTGAAGCTTATTGATGTACTCGACGCACTTATTCAGAATCGTGAGCGTTGTGAGGCCGAGGAAGTCGAACTTCACGAGGCCAACGTTCTCAACGTCATGCTTATCGAACTGGCTGATCGTGTTTTCCGGCTGACCGTCCTGGTTATAGAGCGGGCAGAAGTTGGTGAGAGGCCCCGGAGCGATCAGCACGCCGCCGGCGTGCATGCCAAGGTTTCGCGTGATGCCTTCAAGCGGTTCGGCGTAGCGCATGAGCTCCTGATACTGCTCGTCCTCGTCGATCTTCTTCTTGAAGTCAGGCTCCATCTCCTTCGCAAGTTCGAGCGTAACGTCCTGCCCCGGAGGCGCCGGGATGAGCTTTGCGAGTTCATCCACCTTGCCGTAAGGCATGCCGAGTACGCGGCCGACGTCACGCACAACGGCCTTCGCGCCCATGGCGCCGAAGGTCGCGATCTGGCTCACAGCGCTCGCGCCGTACTTGTCCTTCACGTGCTGAATGGTTTTGTCGCGGTTCCACTGGCAGAAGTCCACGTCGAAGTCAGGCATCGACACGCGTTCCGGGTTAAGGAAGCGTTCGAAAAGGAGGTTGTAGTGGAGTGGATCCATATCCGTGATCCGCAGCGAATAGGCGACGAGTGAGCCGGCGCCGGAGCCGCGGCCCGGTCCCACAGGAACGCCGTGGGTCTTGGACCAGTTAATAAACTCCTGCACGATGAGGAAGTAGCCCGGGAACTTCATCTTCTTGATGATGCCGAGCTCGTACTCAAGCCGCTCGAGGTAGCGCGGGCGTTCCTCATTCCGCTTCGCTTCATCCGGGTAAAGGAATTCGAGCCTTTCCTCAAGGCCGTCATGCGCGAGATGATCGATGTAATCATCGAGCGACATGCCCTTCGGCGTTTCAAAAAGCGGAAGCTGCGGCTTACTCAAAATACCGTCGACGTTGCAGCGCTTGGCAATCTCAACCGTGTTCTCAATCGCGCTCGGAATGTCCGCGAAGAGCGACATCATTTCTTCAGGCGACTTGAGGTACTGATCCTCGGTGTAGCGTTTCGGGCGCTTCGGATCGGCGAGCGTATAGCCTTCTGCAATGCAGACCCGGACTTCATGCGCGATGAAATCTTCTTTCTTCTGGAACTGAACCGGGTGCGTCGCGACAACCGGGAGCTCCAGCTTCGCTGCCGCATTGCAAAGGAACCGGACCGCGGCTTCGTCTCCCGGACGTCCGGCCCGCTGCAGATCAAGATAGAAGCGGTCAGGGAAGAAATGAGAAAGCTTTTCCGCGGCGGCCTCAGCCTCAGCGGTCTTTCCCCGACGAAACAGTGTCTGGATCTCGCCCTCGGGACCGCCGGAAATACCGATAAGCCCCTTCGTCCCTTCTCCGGCGAGCCAGGATTCCTTCACTTCGCCCCGGCCCTTTACATGACACTGATTTTCAAGCCAGGCCCTCGTGAGCAGCACACAGAGTGAATGGTAGCCGTCATGATCCATGCAGTAGACCGTGAGACGGAAGGGGTGAGCCGGATCCTCTTCGTTCGTGATCCAGAGGTCACAGCCAAGGATCGGCTTGATGCCCTCCTTGTGGCAGGACTCATAGAAACGGACGCTTCCGAACATGTTCATCAGGTCCGTCTGCCCGAATGCGCCGACTCCCCACTCCTTCATCTGCTTGATGGCGGGGTTAAGCCGGACGATACCGTCCGTAATCGAATATTCGGAATGAAAACGGAGATGAACGAATTTTGGCTGCATGGGGATATCGGGATAAAGCGATGAAGAAACTAAGCCTCGGCGGTGAGGATTCGGTGAACGGTGTTTCTCACTTCCTCTTCGGTCGGCCAGTGGCCTTCCGAGCCGAGTGTGACTGCGGCGGGATTCCAGGGACCGGTGCGGGCCGGATCCGTAACGCCGATCAGGGTGATCTGACGGGCACCGACGCCCGCGGCCACATGGCTGATGCCGGAGTCGTTCGCGATGACGAGCGAGGCCCGTTCACAGAGTGCGGCATAGTTCCCGAGAGTGGTCGGCTCAAGAATTCTTGCGGAAGGACAGCTTACCCGGACTTCCTCCACTTCGTGAGGGGAGGGGAGCGCAAGCGGCAGGTAGCCGAGTTCCTCAATATATTTCGCAAGGCTGTCGAAGTGATCCCAGCTCTTCTTCTGTCCCTTATGGAGTCCACGGGCAACAGGAGCAAGCAGCACGAACTTCTGATCCTCGGTGATGTGATTGTCGCGGAGAATATTGCGGGCTCCGGCGCGATGGCGGGCCAGCAGCTTAAGCCCAAGCTGCGGCGTGGGTTTTTCGCGGGCCGGTGTGCCGCCCCAGGCGATGATCGCCTCGCGCGCTACCGTGAAGAACCGGTTGACTTCATGCGTGATACCGGGCTCCGCGAGCCTGGCGTCAAGAAGAAAGCCGCGTCCGTCTGTCGGGTAGCCGGCAGAGCGGATGCCGCCCAGCTTGAAGAGCAGTGCGGAGCCGAAGGAATTCGGAAAAAGCACGCCGCGGGGAGAGTCCCCGGTGTTCTGGGCAATTTCCTTCACCCGCCCCAGATCCTTCAGTACCTGTCCTTCGATCGGGTCATACCGCCACCCCATACCCGCCATGAGGTCTTCAGCAAACCTTTTCCCGATGAGCGAGGGAGTAAAGCCGCTGTCAGCGAGAAGCTGAAGAGCGGGAAGGGTCATCATGCAGTCGCCAACATGATTGGGGAGCCGGCATAGAACAGTCTTGGACATGATTATTTACGGTTGAGTTGGACTGAGAGATGAGGCATCTTCTGATGAGATGCCCTTAGCGGATATGATAGCGGCAGTGTGAAACCTACTGATAAAAGATGACAGAGATGAAATCCGCCTCTCCCGGCCGCGCGAAGAAGCGCTGGTCTCTTGCTGATCCCAATATCGTCCGTCTGCTGAAGATGCTCCGCCCTTATAAGAAGTGGATCATCTACGCCGTTATCGCGCTTGCGGTGACCGCCGGATCTTCTTCTCTGATCGCGATGCTGCTCGGGAAACTGACGGATATGGGATTTTATGAACATAATCCTTACGTGCTTCTCTGGGCGCCGGTTGCGCTGCTGGGTATCACCGTGCTTCACGGCGGCTCAACATTCCTCAGCAGCTACTGGCTGCAGGAGGTCTCGCAGTCCGTGATGGTGGATCTCAGAACCCAGATGATGAGGAACGTCCTTTACTGGCCGGAGTCCGTCTATCAGAAGTATTCAACCGGTGAGATCGTATCGAAGTTTCTTTATGAAGCGTCAAACGCGCTTTCCGGCGCGTCCAGTCTCCTCACACTGATCATTCGCGATGTGCTGCAGATTGTGGCGCTCCTCGCCGTGCTTATCTGGCAGGACTGGCGGCTCACGGCCGTAACGCTGCTTCTTGCGCCTTTCATTGCGATCATCCTTCGCTGGGTGAGCCGCCGTATGCGGCAGTTCACGAAGATGATGCAGGAGACGATGGGGTCGATGTCCTCCGGTCTCTTCCAGATGATTGATGCCCACCGCATGGTGAAGATCTACGGTGCCCAGGAACGGGAAGCCGATAACTTTGCCAGGATCAGCGAAGAGTTCAAACGTCTCAATATGGCGCAGCAGAAGGTGGCTGGCGCGGGGACTCCGCTGACGCAGCTTGTCACGATGAGCGCAGTGTCTGTGGTGCTTGTTGTGGCTCTGGTTCAGGCCCAGAAGGGGCTCCTCACAATGGGACAGTTCACGACTTACCTCTCGGCGCTTCTGCTCCTGATGCCTTCAATTCGCCATCTCTCGGGGCTTAATGGCTCGATCGCCAAGATGGGCGCCGCGGCTGACAGTATCTACGCGCTGCTGGGCGAGCCGCTTGAGGATGAAGGCGGAAAGAAAGAGCTGAAAAGCACAGGCCGGATTGAGTTTTCACACGTTTCGCTCCGCTATGAGGGAGCGAAGGAAAATGCGCTTACGGATTTCTCGCTTTCCGTGAAGCCCGGGGAAAGAATCGCACTCGTCGGGCCCTCGGGCGCCGGCAAGTCTTCTGTCATTCACCTGATTCCGGCGTTCTGGCATCCGACTGAGGGAAAGATTCTTTATGACGGGCTGGAGCAGAGCGAGATTTCACTCCGGTCGCTGCGCGATCAGATCGCGCTTGTGAGCCAGGAGGTCGTGATTTTCAACGACACGATCGCCGCGAATATCGCGTACGGAGCCCCGGGAGCGACAGAGGAAGAGATCCGGCGCGCGGCGGACGCAGCCAGCCTCACCTCTCTCATAGAATCTCTTCCGGATGGTCTTCAGACAAAGGTCGGTGAATCCGGATCCAAGCTTTCCGGCGGGCAGCGTCAGCGAATTTCGATTGCCCGCGCGATCCTGAAGAACGCGCCGATTCTCCTTCTGGATGAAGCGACGAGCGCTCTGGATACAGAAAGCGAGAAGTACATTGAGGCGTCACTCGCTCATCTGATGAAGGGGCGGACGGTCTTTATTGTGGCGCACCGCCTCTCCACGATTCAGAATGCGGACCGGATTGTGGCGATGGAGTCCGGGCGTCTCGTGGAATCCGGTACGCATTCGGAACTTCTTGCTAAGGGCGGGCTTTACGCTCACCTCTACAATATTCAGTTCAGTGAAAAGAGCGCTCCGGCCTCTGATCCGGAGCCGGAAAAGGAGGAAACAGCATGACGATCAAGAGCGACCGATGGATCCGCAGGATGGCTGAAGAGCACGGCATGATTGAGCCCTTTGAGCCAGGACAGGTCAGGTACGTTGACAATAAAAAAGTCATTTCCTACGGGACATCCTCCTACGGCTATGACATCCGGTGCGCTGATGAATTCAAGGTCTTCACCAACATCAATTCGACGATTGTGGATCCGAAGGATTTTGATCCGGCTTCCTTTGTTGATGTGAAGTCCGATGTCTGTATCATTCCTCCCAATTCGTTTGCTCTCGCGCGCACGGTGGAGTACTTCCGGATTCCCCGGAATGTGCTCACGGTGTGCCTCGGGAAGTCGACCTATGCGCGATGCGGCATCATCGTGAACGTAACGCCGTTTGAGCCCGAGTGGGAGGGCTATGTGACGCTGGAGTTTTCCAATACCACGCCGCTGCCCGCGAAGATCTATGCGGGAGAGGGCTGCGCACAGGTGCTTTTCTTTGAGAGCGACGAGCCCTGCGAGGTGAGTTACGCGGACCGCGGCGGCAAGTATCAGAAGCAGCACGGCGTGACACTTCCCCGGGCATAAGGGCGTGAAAAACAGAATCAGGAGAGTAGTGAGATGGTGAAAAGCGAAGACTTTCTGCCGGCAGCGTCCGGCCTTGATGGTATCGAATGGACGGAGGATACCCCGAAGCTCATTCTGAGCTACGGAGACACGGCGGCTGAAAAGCATTCTGCTCTGACCGGTGCCTTCCTGAAGGATGTCCGGGCGGCCCGGGTGATCCGTACGGAGGGAGAGAACGGTGAGAAGCTGCTTCGCCGTCTGATTACGGCCGATGTGGCGAAGCATGCCACGGGCGACTGCCTTCTCGCCTCGATGCTGAACGCGTCGGGCGGTGTCATGCAGGAAGTGGCCGTGATTGCCCACACCGGGTACTGGGATGTCGTGCTGTTTCCGGAAACGGCGGACACGGGACTTGCCTGGTCGAGGCAGGTCTCGGTGTCTTTTGAGGCTGAAGTGGAGCAGCCGGAAGACCGTCATGTATTCTGGCTTGGCGGTCCGCTTGCATCCGACACGCTGAAGAAGGTGTCCTGCAGTGTTCCGAAGGCGGGCAGCTTCACGGAACCAGAGGACGGGGTTCAGGTCTGTGCTTTTGAGGATATTTTCCTGATTCAGGGTGAGGCTTCGAAGCTGGATGCTTTCTGGAAGAAACTGGCCGCGGCTGGCGCAGCGCCGATCGGCGAAGAGGTCTGGGAAGCTGCCCGTACAGCGATCTGCTTCCCGGCGTTTGGCTGTGATTTCGATGAATCCTCCTCTCCGCTTGAAGTGGGTCTTGGCTCGTCAGTCGACTTCTCTGATCCAGCCCGTATGTTCATTGGCCGCGCCCTCACCGAGGCCCGGTACCGCGCCGGTATCCGCTGCCGCCTTGGACTTCTCGAAATTCAGTCGGATGACGATGCCTCGAAACTCGACTCCGCGCCCGAAGTCGTGATCCGAGGGAACTCCTCTGAAGGCGGGATCATCACCACATGGACTCTCTCAGACTCGGGTACTATTCTTGCCCTCGCGCTTCTCCCGGCCGAAAGCCATATTGGGGATGAGGCCGAAGTGTCCTACCGCGCGGGCGGTGAGGACCGGGTCTGCGCAGGCAAAGTCATCCGGCTCAGGTAAGTCGGCCGGTTCAGGAATCAATAAATAAATCATGGCAATCAGCGTTTTTGACATTTTCCGCGTCGGCATCGGGCCGTCCTCATCGCACACGGTGGGACCGATGAGAGCCGCCGCGCTTTTCATCCGCATGCTTTCCCATCGGGATATGCTGCCGCGGGTCGCACGGATCACTGTGGATCTGATGGGAAGTCTTGGGGCAACCGGCAAGGGGCACTCGACCGATACAGCCTTTGTGCTTGGCCTCATGGGGCTGGAGCCTGAAACGCTCGATGTGGACGCGGAACCCGCGATTCTCGCGGATGTCCGTGATAACCGCCGTCTGAAGCTGGGAGGGGAGTCTGAAATCGGTTTCGAGTGGGACCGGGACATCACTTTCAGTCCGGAGAAGATTGCCCGTTTCCACACAAACGCGATCGACGTGGCGGCGCTTGACGCTGAGGGGCATACGCTTCTCGCCCGGCGCTTCTACTCGGTGGGCGGCGGCTTTGTCGTTGCCGGCAGCGAAGAGAATCCGGATATTCCGGAGGTTCCGGCCTCCTTTAACAAGGTGGTGCTTCCGTATCGCTACAAGCACATGGTGGAACTCATCGCATTCTGCGGCCGGGATGGGAAAACGATTCCTGAAATCGTCCGCGAGAATGAGCGCGTCTGGCGCACCGATGAGGAGATTGACCGCGAGCTGGATCATATCTGGAGCGTGATGAAGGAAGCGATGGACCGCGGTCTGAGAACCGAAGGAATGCTCCCTGGCGCTTATAAGGTCGCGCGCCGCGCCGCCGGCATGAAGCGGCGTCTTGAAAAGATTTCGCTCACAGATGATCCGCTCGCAGTGCTTGACTGGGTCTGTTCCTTTGCCTTTGCTGTTGGGGAAGAAAACGCGACCGGCGGCCGCATTGTGACGGCCCCGACGAATGGTGCCGCAGGTGTGATCCCCGCGGTGATCGAGTTCTACCGTCAATTTGTTTCCGGAGCAGATCAGAAGGGTATCCATGACTTCCTGCTCACGGCCGGTGCGATTGGCATTCTCTTTAAGACCAATGCTTCAATTTCAGGCGCTGAGGTCGGATGCCAGGGCGAAGTGGGTGTCGCCTGTTCCATGGCGGCAGGCGGCCTCGCGGCGGTGATGGGGGGGAACGCCTACCAGATCGAAAACGCGGCGGAAATCGGCATTGAACACCATCTCGGTCTCACGTGTGACCCGGTGGCGGGACAGGTCCAGATCCCGTGCATTGAACGCAACGCGATGGCGGCAACGCAGGCGATCGCCGCGGCCCGGCTTTCCATGGCGGGCAATGGACGCCACTATATTTCGCTCGATGAGGCGATTCAGACGATGCTCGAAACGGGCCGTGATATGTGCAACAAATATAAGGAAACCAGTACGGGAGGACTCGCGGTCTGCATTGTTGAGTGCTGATCACGGGAAATCTCCCGCCTGAAAAAAATCTCCGGATGCCCTTCAGAAAAGCATCCGGAGATTTTTGTTTGTTGAGTGTCGGTCTGATCAGACCGCGATCGGCGCCTTGATAGCAGGCCACGGGTTATAGCCCTCGATCACAAAGTCCTCATACCGGTAGGAGAAGATGTCGGAGGGCTTCCTTGCGAGTGTGAGCGTCGGATAGGCGCGCGGCGTGCGGGAGAGCTGCTCATGCACCTGATTAAGGTGGTTAAGGTAGATGTGGCAGTCACCGCCCGTCCAGATGAAGTCTCCAGGCTCGAGATCGCACTGTGCGGCCATCATGTGGGTGAGGAGCGAGTAGCTTGCGATATTAAAGGGCACGCCGAGAAACAAATCGCAGGAGCGCTGGTAGAGCTGGCATGAAAGCTTGCCGTCCGCCACATAGAACTGGAAAAGGCAGTGGCAGGGAGGCAGCGCCATGTGAGGAATATCGCCCACATTCCACGCGCAGACGATCATCCGACGGCTGTCAGGATGATGGCGGATCTGATCAATCACTTCGCTGATCTGATCGATTTTGTCGCCGTTTGCCGTTCTCCAGGCACGCCACTGGGCACCGTAAACCGGGCCCAGATTGCCATCCTTATCCGCCCATTCATCCCAGATCGTCACCTTGTTGTCGTGGAGATACTGGATATTCGTGTCACCGTTCAGGAACCAGAGCAGTTCATGAATGATCGAGCGCGTATGCAGTTTCTTCGTGGTGATAAGCGGAAAGCCTTCCGAAAGCGGGAACCGCATCTGGTAGCCGAAAACCGAGATCGTTCCGGTGCCTGTGCGGTCAGTCTTCTTCACTCCGTGTTCGTAAACGTGCTTTAAGAGTGTTTCGTATTGATCGTACATGGAAGAGATGGCCTAAATAAAAGAAGTTGGACAGAACCGGAAGCCGCCAGGGCGGGTTTCGACTTTACAATGAATCAACCAATTTTAAAGCGGGCCGGATTTCTTCGAGGGGGTGAGGTACAGGCCCTGGGCTCACGGGAGCACCGCCGAAGCCGTCCGGCAGCAATAAAGGAAATCATCGTGGAAGAGGTATTGATCAACTATTCGCCTCGGGAAACCCGCGTGGCGATTCTGGTGGACGGCATCCTGCAGGAAATCCATCTGGAGCGGCAGGTATCCCGCGGATTTGTGGGAAATGTGTATCTAGGACGCGTGGCCCGGGTGCTGCCGGGTATGCAGTCCGCTTTTATCAACATCGGACTCGAGCGGACGGCGTTCCTTCATGTCGCCGACATCACGGAAGCGCATCAGGGCGATAAGACTCTTCCGATCGAACGCGTGCTGCATGAGGGGCAGGCCGTGATGGTGCAGGTGGCTAAGGATCCGATCGGCACGAAGGGGGCACGTCTCACGACCACAGTATCGCTTGCCGGACGAAAGCTTGTTTATCTTCCCCGTGAACCTCATATCGGCGTTTCCCAGCGTATTGAGGATTCGGATCTCCGGGAAAAGCTCCGTGATGAAGTGAGCCGGCTGAAATCAGAAGAGGAGAAGGGTGGATACATCGTCCGGACTTCCGCGGAAGAGGGGGCGACGGAGGACGAGTTCCGCTCCGATATGCGCTACCTCAAGGTGCTCTGGGAACAGATTCAGTACAAGGCATCCCACCTGCCCGCCCCCTCGCTTCTCTATCAGGAGCTGTCACTTGAGCAGCGGGTGCTGCGCGATATGGTGCATTCGGAAACCGCGGCGATTCTGGTGGACTCACAGGATACTTTTAAGGAACTGAAGGAATTTGCGAAAACTTTTGTTCCGATCGCGGAGGAGAAGCTCCAGCTTTACCGCGGCGAAATCCCGCTCTTCGAAAAGTATCTCGTCGAGGATGAAATTGAGAAGGCGCTTCGCCGCCGTGTGGATCTGAAATCCGGCGGTTATCTGGTGTTTGATCAGACAGAAGCGATGTCAACGATTGACGTGAATACCGGAGGCTTTGTTGGAAAGAAGGATTTCGGAGATACAGTCTTTAAAACCAATCTCGAGGCGGCACAGACGATCGCCCGGCAGCTGAGACTTCGGAATCTGGGCGGAATCATCATCATCGACTTTATCGATATGACAAGTGACGAGCACCGGGCGGCTGTTCTTGCTGAGCTGCGGCGCGGCATTGCCCAGGACCGCACCCGGATGACGGTAAGCAACTTTACCGAGCTTGGTCTCGTCGAAATGACCCGGAAACGCACCCGAGAGTCGCTCGCTCACATGGTTTGTGAACCGTGCCCGGTGTGCGGCGGAAGGGGCGAAATCAAAACAGCCCGCACGGTCTGCTATGAAATTCTCCGCGAGGTGGTCCGTGAGTGGCGCCAGTATACCGACGCAAAGGAATTCAAGATTCTCGCCTCTCAGACTGTCATCGATATGTTCCTTGAGAGTGAATCTCCGGCGCTAGAACTGCTTCACGAGTTCATCGGCAAGCCGGTTTCCCTGCTGGTAGAACCGGGGTATACCCAGGAGCAGTTTGATGTAATTTTGGCCTGAAACGGGACATCGGGAGGGAAGGATGAGCAACACGTTTTACTGGCATGACTATGAAACTTTCGGCCTCCGGGGTGACGAGAGACGTCCCTCTCAGTTCGCGGGGGTAAGAACAGATGAAAATCTGAACCTCATAGGCGAAGGAGAAGTCCTTTACTGCAGGCCAAATCATGATTTTCTCCCTTCTCCGGAGAGCTGTCTTCTGACCGGCATTCTGCCGCAGTACTGTGAGGAAAACGGGCTTCCGGAAAACGAATTTGCACGGGCAGTTTTCGCTCGGCTTTCCGAGCCTGGCACAATCGGTATCGGCTACAACAATCTGTCGTTTGATGACGAGGTTTCCCGCTTCCTTTTCTGGCGGAATTTCCTCCCGCCGTACAAGAGAGAGTATTCCTTGGGCTGCGGCCGCTGGGATCTGTATCCGATCACGCTGGCAGTCTGGGCGCTGCGGCCTGAGGGGATTGAGTGGCCTCTCAGAAAGGACTGGATTCCGAAGCTTGAAGCGAAGCGCATTCTGAAGGATGAGAATCCCGATCTCGACGGGCATACCTTCAAGCTTGAGTGCCTTACTGCCGCAAACGGCATTTCGCATGAAAAGGCGCATGACGCGCTTTCCGATGTGTACGGTACGGTGGCTCTTGCCGGTCTGATCCGGAAAACTAAACCGAAACTCTGGCAGTGGGCATTTGAGCATCGCGGCAAACAGGCTGTGATTGAGGAGCTGAACCGGGGACCGGTCGTCTGGGTGGACAGTCATATCGGTCAGACGCACGGATATCTGAAATGCGTGCTGAAGATCGCAGCGATGCCGCACGACCCGAACCGGGTTCTCCTCTGGGATCTGGAACGGGATCCGGAGGAACTTTTCACGCTGAAGTCTGAGGATGTGGAGCGGCGGATCTTCACCTCAGGTGATGAAAATGATCCCAGGCTGCCTGTTTATACGCTCCGCGTGAATAAGTGCCCCTTCGTCTGCAGCCATCTCGGTGTTCTGAGCGGGGGGCAGGCGGAGAAGTTCGGAATCGATCTGGGGGCTGTGAAACGAAATGCGGAAAAATTCACGCCTGAGAGGATGAGTGAAGTGACGGCAATGCTGATCGCTGGGCTCGAAGAGGCTCACGAGAAAGAGATCCCGGAGCCCGAGCAGGATCCTGACGAAGCACTTTACTCCTCCGGGTTTCCGACCTTCTCGGATTCCCGCATGGTCGAGAAAGTGGAGAGGCTGACCGGGGAAGCGCTGGCGGAAAGTTATCACGAGGGCAGAATTCACTTTGACAATCCGGTCTATGACCGGCTGCTTCTCCGGTATCGGGCGAGAAATTTCCCTGAAACACTGACAGATGATGAACGTACGCTCTGGCTGATCGACGCGAAGCAAAGAATCGAAGGCAGGAAGGACAGCTATGTGGAAGCTCTTGATCAGTTAGCTGTCCGAACCGGAGAACAAGGGCGCCCCATCCTCAGTGCTCTATATGATTGGTCTCAGGGTGTTTTCAGAAATTTAGGTATTTAGCCTTAATTAGATGGGCTAATATCAGTAATGGACTCTGCAGAAAACTATTTTTGAACGGGGTGTATGGATATGTCTTTGAATAAGCTGAAAGTTGGTATTGTTGCCGGCATTCTGCCGCAGGCCGCGGTTGAACTGAAGACCCGGCTGATCGCGGAAGCTCAGAAGCTCGGACGTCCGGTCGAAGTGGTTATGGACTGGGAGCCGCCGAGAAAAGACGCACCGGATCCCCTGTTTCATCTGCGCGATCAGAAGATGCTGTCGCTTGACGCGTCGATCCGGCTCCAGAAAGAGGGGGTTGATCTGATTCTTCTGCCCTGCGTTGCGGTCCAGAAATTCCTGGATGAACTGCAGGTTGAAATCACTACGCCGGTGCTTGACTGGCTTTCCGCGATCGGAGAGGAACTGAAGGTTTCGGGCGTGAAAAAGGTGGGCGTTCTGAAGTGTGCCTACGCACAGTGCTCGGCTTCCTCCCACGCGAGAATCTTTGCCGGCGGCGCAGAACCGGTTCCGGCTGACGAAGAAGCTCAGAAGCTGACCGGGCAGGCGATCGCGGAAATCAAGGCATCCGGTGTAACCGATAAAGCGGTTGAGCTGCTTGCCGCGGCTGCCGGACGGCTGGGAACCGTGGATGCGGTGCTTCCGATGAATGAGGCTGTGGCGCTCGCCGCTCCGAAACTCGCCGAAAAAGGCATTCCGGTTCTCGATACGATCGGGATCCTCGCGAAAGCGGCAGCCGCTTCGGAACCGAAGCCGTTGCCGAAGCCCTTCAAACTGGGTCTGATCGGCGGACTTGGACCGGCGGCGACAGTGGATCTCTTTAATAAGATCGTGAAGGCGACCCCTGCGAAGACGGATCAGGAGCATTTCAAGCTTGTGATTGAAGAGAATCCTCAGACCCCGGACCGTACCGCCTGCCTTCTTGAAGGCAAGACCGATCCGACGATCTGCCTCTATCACTCAGCCAAGCGTCTCGAAGAGGATGGCTGCGACGCGATCATCATTCCCTGCAATACTGCCCACGCGTTCCTTCCTTATATGAAGCGTTACCTCAAGGTGCCTTTTGTTGATATGCAGCAGACGGCTCTAGAGGACATCGCTACCCGCTTCAAGGAACCCCGTATTGGTCTGCTGGCAACTTCCGGCACGATCAAGACCGGTATCTATTCGAAGAAGGCCGAGGCCATGGGACTGCCGCTCTTCACCCCGGATGAAGAGCATCAGAAACTCGTGATGTCCGCGATTTACGGTTCCCAGGGCGCGAAGGCGGGATTCACGGAAGGTGTCTGCCGGGACGAACTTCTGAGCGCCGCGGAATATCTGGTCCGTGAATATGCCTGCAATGTGCTGATTCTGGGGTGCACGGAACTGCCTCTGATTCTGGATGAGACAGACGAATTCCCGATTGCTGATACACGGGTTGCGATTGTCGATCCGACAGCAGTTCTTGCCCGTAAGGTGGCAAAGCTCGCTATGAGCGAGAATAAGAAGCGCGGTACCCGGTAACAGCAGGCATCAGATTTTGTGCTTTCTGAAGGCGGGCTGCGGTGTCACTGCAGTCCGCCTTTTTCTCAGAGAATTCTGAATGAAAGGAGTGCGCGGATGGTAAAGACAAAGATTGAAAAGGCGGCCTTTATCGGCCTCGGTGTCATGGGCTACCCGATGGCGGGGCATCTGGCGAAGAGCGGTCTCAGCGTGACGGTTTATAACCGCACGAAGAGCAAGGCGGACCGCTGGGTGTCAGAGTTCGGGGGCAGGGCAGCCGCGACTCCCCGTGAGGCAGCCACTGGCGCTGATATTGTTTTTCTCTGTGTTGGGAACGATAACGATGTCCGCTCAGTAGTCTATGGAGAGGACGGAGTGCTGGCTGGCATGACGCCCGGCTCCATTCTCTGGGATGACACAACCGATTCCGCGCAGCTCGCGCGCGAGCTCTACACGGCGGCAAAAGAGAAGGGGGTGTCCTTCATTGACGCTCCGGTGTCAGGTGGTCAGTCTGGGGCTGAAAAGGGTGTGCTGACCGTCATGTGCGGCGGGGATGAGGGTGCCTTTGAGGCAGGAAAGGCGGCCGCGGCCGCGTTCTCCTGCGCGGTGACACGGATCGGGGAAGCCGGAGCCGGACAGCTCGCGAAGATGGTGAATCAGATCTGCATTGCCGGTATTGTTCAGGGGCTTTCCGAAGCGGCTGCTTTTGGCATGAATGCCGGCCTTGATATGGATAAGGTGTTCAGCGTTCTGGAAAAAGGCGCCGCGGGTTCCTGGCAGATGGCGAACCGCGGAAAGACGATGGTCCGCGATCAGTTTGATTTCGGGTTTGCTGTCGACTGGATGAGAAAGGATCTCGGGATCGCGCTCAGCGAGGCTTCCAGAAATGGTTCCTCTCTTCCTCTCACTGCGCTCGTTGATCAGTTTTACGGCGAAGTCCAGCATCTTGGAGGACGCCGCTGGGATACATCGAGTCTGATCGCGCGTCTTCCGAGAAAAAAGCCCGGGTGCTGAATCCTGAAACTTAAGAAGCTAAAATAACGGACTTTAGCGTTTAAGAAACGCTGCAACTCTGTTGTTTACTCATAAAGAAAATCTGCCATGGCCGTTGAAAACGAAAACACTGCGCCGGTTAACTCAAACTTCATCCGCACGCTGATCGAGGAAGATATCGAGAAGGGAGCAACTGTTCCCAGAAAGTGGTGCGGTCATCCGGCTCCCTATTCCGAGCAGGTGAAGGGTGTGGATGATCCGGCGAGAATCCGTACCCGCTTCCCTCCGGAGCCTAACGGATATCTGCATATCGGCCACGCAAAGAGCATCTGCATTAATTTCGGCATGGCCCGCGACTTTGGCGGCTATGCGCATATGCGTTTTGATGATACGAACCCGGGAAAGGAAAGCCCTGAGTACGTGGAGTCCATCAAGGAAACCGTGAAGTGGCTGGGCTTCAGCTGGGAGCATAACGGTGAAAATGATCTTTTCTTCGCCAGCTCGTACTTCAAGTGGATGTACCAGTTTGCGGAGTACCTGATCCGCACCGGCTATGCCTATGTTGATGAGCAGACTCAGGAAGAAATGCGTGCGAACCGCGGCACGCTAACTGAGCCGGGCAAGGATTCACCGTTCCGCAACCGCAGCGTGGAGGAAAACCTCCGTGTCTTCCGCGAGATGCGTGACGGAAAGCACCCGGAAGGTTCCATGGTGCTTCGCGCGAAGATCGACATGGCAAGCCCCAACGTGAATCTCCGCGATCCGGCGATCTACCGTATCCGTTTCGCTGAGCATCAGGAAACGGGCAACGAATGGTGCATCTATCCGATGTACACCTTTGCTCATCCGATTGAGGATTCGCTTGAGAACATCACACACTCCCTCTGCACGCTGGAGTTTGAGGATCAGCGCCCGTTCTACGACTGGGCGCTTGAGCGCGTCGTACCGGAATTGCGCACACCGCAGTATGAGGAAGCGAAGCAGATTCTGAAGGATATGTCGGAAGGCCGGGATGACCGCGCGGATGCGTTCCTTGCCCGCGTTGAGGAGTCGAAGGCGAAGCTTGGCATCACATCCGCTCCTGAAATCGCGATGGCGGAGATCCTTGCCCGTCATGGATCGGAGTCGCCGCTAGCTGCTGATGCCGCTGACCGGAAGGCCGCTTTCACCCTCCTTAATGAACATACGGAGAACTTCACTCCGGTGCTTCAGGCCGCGCTCGATGTCGTGCGCCCGAATTTCTTCATGCTGTCCCATCAGCACGAATTCAACCGACTCAATATCACGAACGTGGTGCTTTCGAAGAGAAAACTGATCACGCTCGTGAAGGAAGGTCTGGTGGACGGCTGGGATGATCCCCGTATGCCGACTCTCGTTGGTCTGCGCCACCGCGGCTATACCCCGGAATCGATCCGTAACTTCGTTGAGAAGAGCGGTGTCTCGAAGACCTCGAACAGCTGGATCGACTACTCGGTGCTCGAGAACAGCCTCCGTGAGGACCTGGATCAGAAGGCCGCCCGCCGCATGGCGGTTCTTCATCCGCTGAAGCTCGTGATCGATAACTATCCTGAGAATCAGACGGAACTCATGGAAGCGAGCAATCATCCGAAGAACCCCGATATGGGCGTGCGCAGCATTCCCTTCTCGCGGGAACTCTGGATTGAAGAGAGTGACTTCAGCCTGGACCCGCCGAAAGGGTACAAGCGTCTGACGCTGCCGAAGGATGGCTCCCCCGCGAAGCCGGTTCGTCTCCGCGC
This sequence comes from Dakarella massiliensis, assembly GCF_001182045.1. GTDB lineage: Bacteria > Pseudomonadota > Gammaproteobacteria > Burkholderiales > Burkholderiaceae_F > Mesosutterella > Mesosutterella massiliensis. The sequence goes on from NZ_CVTY01000005.1 coordinate 423,802, forward strand.
CGCTTATATTATTCAGCCGGTTTCCTGCGAGACTGATGAAAACGGCCGCGTGACCGTGGTTCATGCCCAGTATTTCCCGGAGACGAAGAGCGGCTCGACCGGTGCTGATACGGTGAAAGCAAAGGCCACGATCCACTGGGTCGACGCGAAGACGGCGCTTCCTGCTGAAATCCGCGTTTACGGACGACTCTTTGAGATGGAGCACCCCGAGTCAGCCGAGGCTGATTATCGGACGCTTCTGAATCCGAACTCAAAGGAGATCCTGAAGGGGTATGTCGAACCGTCACTTGCTGAGGCGAAGAAGGACGACAAGTTCCAGTTTGAGCGCAACGGTTATTTCGTTGCCGATCGGGTGGATTTCACCGGAGAGCATCCGGTTTTCAACCTCTCTGTGACGCTCCGCGACTCCAAGGGGAAGTTCTGATAACTAAGACTCTTTGCTGAGAATCCTGTATTGCCGATAGAACCCGGATGGGAAAAGCCATCCGGGTTCTATTACTTTATAGGTATTTATTCAGTTTTTTTAAACTTTCGGATATAATCTGCCGCTGATTTCTTACCTATTCTGGGCAGCAGGGGGACTACTGACTGCCCGGAACCCAAATTCACTGGAGAGAATATGAAAAAAGCTTTGTTAGCTCTGGCTCTGACTGCCGCCTTTGGTGTCGCCAACGCGGCTCAGAATGTCAACACGGATGTCGTGATCGTCGGTGCCGGCGGTGCTGGTCTGGCTGCTGCGGTTGAGGCCCATGATCTTGGCGCCAAGGTGATCGTCGTCGAAAAGATGGCTTTCCCGGGCGGCAATACCACCCGCGCTGCTGGCGGCCTGAACGCTGCTGCCACGCCTCTGCAGCAGGCTAAGGGGATTTATGACACCCCCGAAATCATGTTCTTCGATACGATGAAGGGCGGCCACTGGAAGAACAATCCGGAACTCGTCCGCGTGCTCGCTAACCACGCCAAGGATTCTGTTGACTGGCTGCTCGCCCTCGGCGGTGACTTCCATGACGTCGGCCTGATGGCTGGTGCCACCAAGCCCCGTACGCATCGCCCGACCGGCGGCAACCTCGTTGGCCCGGAAGTGGTCCGCACGCTTTACACGGCTGCTGAAAACCGCAAGGTCGACATCCGCGTGAACACGAAGGCCGAAGAGATCCTGAAGAATGCCAAGGGTGCCGCTACTGGCATCAAGGTGAAGGGTCCGGAAGGTGAATACGTGATCAACGCCAAGGCTGTGGTGATCGCTGCCGGCGGTTTCGGCGCGAATAACGACATGGTTGCTCACTATGTTCCGCGTCTGAAGGGTTTCTCCACGACGAACCAGCCGGGCGCTACCGGCGACGGCATGATAATGGCTGAAAAGGCTGGTGCCAAGCTGATCGACATGACCGAGATCCAGACCCACCCGACGGTGGTTCCGGGCAACGGCGAAATGATCACTGAAGCTGTCCGCGGCAACGGCGCCATCCTCGTGAATCACGAAGGCAAGCGCTTCTACAACGAGCTCGAGACCCGCGACAACGTCTCTGCTGCCATCCTGAAGCAGACCGACAAGAACGCGTTCCTCTTCTTCGACTCTGATATGCAGAAGTCCCTGAAGGCTACGAATAACTACATCAAGCAGAGCTACGCCATCACGGGTAACTCCCTTGATGAAATCGCTGCCAAGATGAAGGTTCCGGCCGCTGCCCTCAAGCAGACCATGACGGAATACGCCGCTGCCGTGGCTGCCAAGAACGACAAGCAGTTCGGCCGCGCTGACCTGCCCCGTCCGCTCAACAAGGCTCCGTTCTACGCCATCATCGTGACCCCGGCCGTGCATCACTGCATGGGCGGTATCAAGATCGACACAAAGACCCAGGTCTATGGCCAGAACGGCCAGGTTATCCCGGGCCTCTTTGCGGCTGGTGAAGTGACCGGCGGCGTGCACGGCGGCAACCGTCTCGGCGGCAACGCTCAGGCTGATATCGTGACCTTCGGCCACATCGCTGGCCAGCAGGCCTACATCTACACCCGTCTCAACAAGTAATCAGACGGCTGTATCCCTGAAAAAGGGTTGAAAACAGACGCTTCTCCCTGAAAGGGGGAAGCGTTTGTTATTAATTGGAATTAGGGGATAATGCTAGAGGGTAAATCTGACCCTCCACAAAGACTGACTTCGTATTATTATTACGCAGTCTCGGAAAAGGAATTCAGAAACTGATTAAAGGCTGAGTTTCCGGACCGAAGTTTTCAGAGGCAAAAAACGCCTCGACATATCCCCCATTAATAGGAAGAAAACACCATGAAGAAACTGATCGTTCTCGCCGCTGCCGCTCTCCTCGCCGCTGGTGCCAACGCTGCTTACAAGGACGGCTCCTACACGGGTGAAGGCCAGGGCAAGTCTGGTCCCGTTAAGGTTCAGGTGACCGTTAAGGCCGGCAAGATCGCCTCCGTTAAGGTTCTCGAACAGAAAGAAACCCCGATGATCTTCAAGGGCGCTGAAGCCGGCGTTATCCCCGCGATCGTCAAGGCCAATGGCACGAAGGGTGTTGCTACCGTTTCCGGCGCCACGCTGTCCTCCAAGGGCATCATCGCCGCTACGAACGCTGCTCTCGCCAAGGCCAAGTAATCTCTTCTTCCTTTAGGAAGATAGATTCTCTGTCTTAGAGACGGTAGGGCGCCCTCTGGGCGCCCTTATTTTTGCAGATTCTGCTGGAGTTGTCCGATTTATGATTTTCCGCCGTCATTTTCTTCAGGCGACGCTGCCCCTGATTGCCTCGGCTGCCGCGCCGGCTGCCTTTGCCGCTGTGAGCCAGGAGAGCGAGTTTTCCGCTCAGAAAACCACTTTCTCGATGGGCACCATGATTTTTCTTCAGGTCTACGCGCCTACGCAGGAAAAGGCCGATCTGTGGTTAGGGAAGGCGGATGATGAGATGAATCGCCTCGCCTCGCTGATGACCGTGCATGAGGCTGACAGTCCGCTGCTGGAGGTGATCCGTCACTCGGGAACCGATGTTGAGGTTCCACCGGAAGTGGCTGAGGTGGTAGAGGATTCCATTGTTGTTGCCCGGGAGTCTGATGGAGCGTTTGAACCCACTATTGGAAAGCTGGTTGATGTCTGGAAGATCGGTTTCGGCGGAAAGGCAGTTCCGAGTGAGGCGGCTATCCGTGAAGCCCTGAAGTACGTTGACTGGCGAAAGATCCGCGTGACCCGCCGGGATGGTAAGTGCTACATCTATATCGCGCCGGGCCAAGATATCGATATGGGCGGCATTGCGAAGGGCTATATCGGCACCAGGATGGCAGATTACCTGTCAGGCCTCGGCATGAAGCGGGGGCTTCTGAATCTCGGCGGTAACGTGGTGCTGATCGGTTCCGTTCCCGGGAACCGCCCCTGGAAGATCGGTCTCCAGCATCCGCTCGAGGAGCGGAACGGGTTCTTCGCTGTGGTTTCCGCTGAGAATGAATCCGTGATCACGTCGGGAGCCTACGAGAGAAAGCTGCAGACGCACGGGAAGACCTATGGACACATTCTGTCTCCTGTAACAGGTTACCCCGTGACGACTGACCTCTCCTCCGTCACTATCGTTGATAAGGATGGAGCGAAAGCGGATGCCTGGTGCACGGCGCTTTTTGCCATGGGCAAAAAGAAGTCTCTTGAGCTCCTCTCCCGCCGTCCGGATCTGGAAGCCATTCTGATGAGCGCTGACTGCAAGGCGGTCTATATGACGCCGGGGATCGCGAAGCGCTGCACGATCACGGAGCCCTTCGTGATTGAGCGCTCGGTTCTGGTCCGCGTCTGATTTATACGGATCGCGCGAAAACAAACGCCTGAGGGATGGAAAATCCTTCAGGCGTTTTGTTTACAGGGGGCTGCGGCGCAGAGACTCAGGGCTCGAGACTGATATCGTCGTCGTAATTCCCGGCATCAGCCGCTGCGGGCTGTCCTGAAACGATGGCACGCAGTCCTGAGGCATTCAGAATCTGGACGTGCTTCTGATTCACCTGAATCAGGCCATCGTGCGAGAAGCGGGAAAGCACGCGGCTCACGGTTTCCAGTTTCAGACCGAGATAGGAACCGATTTCGGCGCGTGTCATGCGGAGCACGAATTCGCTGCGGCTGTAGCCGCGGGCATCGAATCGCTGCGAGAGATTGAGAAGGAAAGCCGCCAGACGTTCCTCAGCGTGCATGGAGCCGAGCAGGAGCATGATGCCGTGCTGCCGGACGATTTCACGCGACAGAATCTTATGGAAATGGGCCCCCATCGAGCGGAGCGACGTCGTGACGTCCAGAACCCGGTCATAGGGCAGAACGCAGACCTCCGTGTCCTCCAGGGCGATGACGTCGCAGGAATGGACGTCACTTGCAATGCCGTCGAGACCGATCATCTCGCCAGCCATATGGAAGGCGATGACCTGTTCCCGTCCGTCACTCGACATTACGGTGCTCTTCAGGAAGCCGAGGCGGATTGCGTAAAGGCAGTCGAAATGGTCCGCGGCGCGGTAAAGCGCTTCCCCCCGCTTGATTCTCTTGCGGGTCGTGACCATGTCCTCAATGCGTTCAATTTCCTTGAGCGACAGCCGGAGCGGTAGGCAGAGTTCCCGCAGATTGCAGTTGGAACAAGCAACTCGAAGAGTCGACAAAGAAATGTTTGGAGTTGTCATCAGAGATGAATACCAGATTAAAAACAAGGGGGCTTCAGCACTGCTCAGAGCCTGGTCATACTCATATAAGCTCGGATCAGTACAATGCACATATTCCTGAAGAAGACCTGCGATAAATACCTACAAAAAAGCCTGGACGGTGTCGTTTTTGTTTTTGACGCTAGTCAAGCAACTGGAACATAGTGGCAATAATATCAGGATCTTCTAACCTAGGTCATGCGTTTTTTTGGAGATACCTGCATGAGTGATCTTTCTGCGAGCGGCGTGGAACTGCCGGACCTTGATTTACTGAAAAAATTTGACATCCCGGCTCCCCGCTATACCTCATATCCGACAGCTGACCGTTTTACTTCGGCGCTTACCGCCGAGGATTATGAAGAAGCACTCCGGAACCGCGAGAACGAAAAGAATAAGCGGGCACTCTCCGTCTACGTTCATATTCCTTTCTGTAATGATGTCTGCTACTACTGTGGCTGCAATAAGATCGTGACGCGTGATCATGACCGCGCCACGGGCTATCTTGACGTTATCGCGAAGGAAGCCGATCTCGTAAAGCAGCATCTTACGGGCGACACCGAGATTGAGCAGCTGCATTTTGGCGGCGGCACGCCGACTTTCCTCACGAATGAAGAACTGGAGCGCGTGATGTCCATCATCCGCTCCCGTTTCCCGCTGCAGAAGGGCGGTGAATTCTCGATCGAAGTGGATCCCCGCTGCTGCCCGAAGGATAAGGTTGAGAAGCTGGCTGAGCTTGGCCTCAACCGCATGAGCCTTGGCGTCCAGGATCTGAACCCCGATGTGCAGAAGGCGGTGAACCGTATCCAGCCCTACGAGCTTGTGCGTGACACCGTGAACAATGCCCGGGCCGCAGGCTTCCATTCCGTCAATATGGATCTCATTTACGGTCTTCCGAAACAGACCCGAGAGAGCTTCGCGGAGACGATCGATAAGGTGATCGAAATGTCGCCTGACCGTATCGCGCTCTACCACTACGCGCATCTCCCGAATCACTTCAAGCCCCAGCGCATGATCCTTAACGCCGATCTGCCGTCGACTCTCACCAAGGTCGAAATCATGTTTGACGCGATCCGCCGCCTCACCGCAAACGGATACCGCTATATCGGCATGGATCATTTCGCTAAGGAAAACGATCCTCTCTCCATCGCTCAGAAGAACGGCACGCTGCAGCGGAATTTCCAGGGCTATTCAACCCGCGCTGACTGCGACATGGTGGCGCTCGGCGCTTCCTCCATTTCGAAGGTCGGTAGAATCTACGCCTGCAACCCGCGCGATATCAAGCCGTACTATGACGCGATCAACAAGGGCCGCCTCGCGACGGTCCGCGGCTTCCGTCTCTCCGACGAGGATGAGCTCCGCTACTGGGTCATCATGCGGATCATGTGCCAGTTTGAGCTCGTGAAGTCCGAAGTGGAGCAGAAGTTCGGCATTGATTTCGATAAGACCTTCGCCTGGGAGCTGAAGCATCTCGCTCACTACGAGAAGCATGAACTCGTGGAGCTTCATCCTGACCGCATCGTCGTGTCGCCGAAGGGGAAGATCTTTGTGCGCGCCGTGGCCATGCAGTTTGACCGCTATCTGCGCGAATCGGACCGTGCGGGCGGCTATTCGACAATTGCCTGAGGAAGCTCCTCTTAGGAGTTTCTCTCACCGCCCCCACTTCAGGTAACTGCGCATACGGGTTAGAATCAGCAAATTCATTGCTGCGCAGTTTTACCTGCAAAGAAATTACTCTGCGAAGGCGGAAGCTGATTCCGCCTTTTCAATACGGACCGTTTTAATGAAATACATGACTGCCTCGGAGATAAGAAACGCTTATCTCCAGTTCTTTCAGAGCAAGGGACATACGATTGTTCCCTCCAGCCCCGTAGTACCTGAGGATGACCCGACGCTGCTGTTCACGAATGCTGGCATGAACCAGTTCAAGAACTGCTACCTCGGTATCGAGAAGCGCGAGTACACCCGCGCGACGACCAGCCAGAAGTGCATCCGCGCCGGCGGCAAGCATAACGACCTGGATAACGTCGGCTACACCGCGCGTCATCACACGTTCTTTGAAATGCTGGGCAACTTCAGCTTCGGCGACTATTTCAAGCAGGACGCGATTCCGTGGGCCTGGGAATTCCTGACGAAGGTTCTTGAGCTGCCGGAAGACCGTCTGTGGGTGACGGTTTACGTTGATGATGACGAGGCCTACGACATCTGGAACAAGGAAATCGGCATCCCCGCTGAAAGAATCGTCCGTATCGGCGATAACAAGGGCGGCAAGTACATGTCCGATAACTTCTGGATGATGGGCGACACGGGCCCCTGCGGTCCCTGCTCCGAGATCTTCTTTGACCGCGGTCCGTCGGTTCAGGGCGGTCCTCCGGGGAGCAAGGATGAGGATGGCGACCGTTATCTGGAAATCTGGAACCTTGTGTTCACCCAGTTCAACCGCGATGCCTCCGGCAAGATGAACCGCCTGCCGCATCCGAACATCGATACGGGCATGGGTCTCGAGCGTATCGCGTCCGTGATTCAGAACGTTCCGACGAATTACGACATTGATCTGTTCCGCAATCTGATGGCTGCCGCCAAGGCCGCTGTCGAGAAGGCCGGTGCCACGGACGTGGAACCCGGTACGCCTTCTCTCAAGGTGATTGCTGACCACATCCGCGCATGCTCGTTCGCTATTGCTGACGGCGTGCTGCCGGGCAATGAAGGCCGCGCTTATGTGCTGCGCCGTATCTGCCGCCGCGCCATCCGCCACGGCTACAAGCTCGGTGCCCGCGCTCCGTTCTTCTATACGCTCGTTGAACCGCTCGCCCGTGAAATGGGTGATGTGTACCCCGAGCTCAATAAGCCGAACATCGCTCAGGTGATCAAGGCCGAGGAAGAGCGTTTCTTCCTCACGCTCGCGAACGGCATGGAGATTCTCGAAGACGCTATCGCCAAGACGACGAATGGCGTACTCGACGGCAACGTGGTGTTCAAGCTCCATGATACCTTCGGCTTCCCGGCTGACCTTACTGCTGACGTCTGCCGCGAAAAGGGCATCAAGGTGGATACGGACGCTTTCGACCGTTCGATGGAAGAGCAGCGTGCGAAGGCCCGTGCCGCTGGCAAGTTCAAGATTGCCGCCGGTCTGGTCTACAACGGCCCGACGAACGAATTCCGCGGTTATCAGGAGCTCCGCACTGAAGGCTGCCGCGTCCTCGCGATTTATAAGGACGGCACCGATGTGACGTCCGCTGAAGCCGGCGATGATGCGGTTCTCGTGTTTGATAAGACTCCGTGCTACGCCGAAATGGGTGGTCAGGTGGGTGATCAGGGTGTGGCTGAAAACGCCTCCACGATCGCTCAGATTCTCGATACGATGACGATCAAGGCCTCCGTGTTCGGCCACAGCTGCCACATTCACGAGGGTTCCGTGCATATCGGCGATATCTTCTCCGTGAGCGTTAACGCTGAACGCCGCGCCGCGATCGCCCGCAATCACTCCGTGACGCACCTGATGCATAAGGCGCTGCGCACGGTCTGCGGAGCACACGTTGCCCAGAAGGGCAGCCTGGTGACGCCGGAGATCACGCGTTTCGACTTTACGCACGATCACCCGGTTACCGCTGAGCAGATTGCGGAAGTGGAACAGCTCGTGAACGAGGAAATCCTCGCCAACGTCCCGACGAAGACTGAGGAAATGTCTGTCGAAGACGCGAAGAAGACGGGCGCCACGATGCTGTTCGGCGAGAAGTACGGCAAGGAAGTCCGCGTTGTGTCGATCGGCTCCTCGAAGGAGCTCTGCGGCGGCACGCACGTGGCCCGTACGGGTGACATTGGATCCTTCAAGATCATTTCCGAAGCGGGTATTTCGGCTGGCGTCCGCCGTATCGAAGCCGTGACGGGTATGAATGTGCTCCATGTCCTGCAGCAGAAGACCGCTCTCGTGAGCGATCTCCAGCAGAACTTCCGCGGCGTGAAGGAATCCGAGCTGCCTGAGAAGGTGAGCGCCTGCATTGAGCAGATCCACTCGCTCGAGAAGGAAGTCGCCTCGCTCCAGGCGAAGATCGCCGCGAGCGCGAGCTCTGACATCGCTGAAAACGCCCGCGAAGTGAATGGCGTCAAGGTGGTGGCGGTTTCTGTGGACGGTGCCGATGCCAATGCGCTCCGCGAAATGGCTGATAAGCTCCGCGATAAGCTGCACAGTGCTGTCGTGGTTCTCGCCACGAAGGATGGCGCCAAGCTCCAGCTCTGCGCTGGTGTCACGCCTGATCTCGTGAAGAAGGGACTGAAGGCCGGTGAACTCGTGAAGTTCGTCGCGGCTCAGGTCGGCGGCAAGGGAGGCGGAAAGCCTGACTTCGCTATGGCCGGCGGTTCCGATGCTGAGGCTCTGCCGAAGGCTCTCGAGTCTGTTTACGGCTGGGTCGGCGAGCGCGCCTGATCGGAGTTTCAAGGGATGAGTGAAACGGAAGCCCGTCTGCACGCCGACCAGGAGATTTCGGTCGACGGCAAGTGCCCCGAGCCCGTGCTGAAAAGCGCCCGGGCCCTGAGGGGAATGCAGTCAGGAGACATTCTGAAGGTGATCTGCCTCGACCCGGTTTCTGTCCATGACCTGAAGGCGTTTTCTGATCAGACAGGGAACGCGCTTCTCGCGCAGGAAACGGAAGAAGCGGCCGGAGCCGTTCACTACATTCATTGGCTGAGAAAGCGCTGATCAGCGTTTTTTCCAGCCCTGATACCCGGATGCTGCTTTGCTGCAGCTTCCGGGTGTTTTTTTATCCGTGGACGGAATTCCCGGTCAGGAGCGTCTCAGATTCCAAACTGAAGGTCTCCTGTAAATCTGAAAAATAAAAATAGGGACAGGTTAAAAAATACAAGAATCTCATTTCAGGCCAGTCTAAGGCCGTTTTCTTTGAGATTTCAGCCGGTTCTGGCCGGAATGACGAGCCCTATCTGTTAAAATTAATGCCAACTTTTTTTGCTTGGCGGATGCATTTCCGGTCCGCCAATTTTCACAGGCTGGTTTATGGCGACAGACGAAAACGAAGGCAAGGCGAATCCGTCTTCCGGAGACAATTCCGGTTCCGAAATGGTTTCTCAGCTCCAGGAAGATATTCATCAGGTCAATATTTCCGATGAGATGGAGGAGGCCTACCTCAATTACTCGATGAGCGTGCTGATCGGACGTGCGCTTCCGGACGCCCGGGACGGTTTCAAGCCGGTTCACCGCCGCGTGCTTTATGCCATGTGGCGCCTCGGCAACCGCCACGATGTTCCCTATAAGAAGTCGGCCCGTGTGGTCGGCGACGTGATCGGTAAGTACCACCCGCATGGTGATACCGCGGTCTATGACACGATCGTCCGTATGGCGCAGCCTTTCTCGCTCCGCTATCCGCTCGTTGACGGTCACGGCAACTTCGGCACGATTGACCGCGACCCTGCGGCTGCCATGCGTTACACGGAAGTCCGTCTGAGCCGCATTGCGGAAGAGATGCTGACTGATATCGACCGTGATACGGTCGATATGACACCGAACTTTGACGGTACAGAAAAAGAACCGACGGTGCTGCCCGCCCGCTTCCCGCAGCTGCTGGTGAATGGCAGCCAGGGTATCGCGGTCGGCATGGCGACGAACATCCCGACGCATAACCTCGGAGAAACAATTGATGCGTGCCTCTACGCGCTGCATCACCCTGAGGCGAGCGTGGATGACCTGATCCGTTTCCTCCCGGCTCCTGATTTCCCGACTGGCGGCATCATTTTCGGTCTCAGCGGTGTCCGTCAGGCGTACCGCACCGGCCGCGGCTCCATGCTGATCCGCGCCAAGATGCACGACGAAACCGATGACAAGGGACATACGTCTATCGTTGTGGACGAACTCCCCTACATGGTGAACAAGGCCGAACTGATCAAGAAGATCGCGGCCCTCCGGAGCGAGAAGAAGATCGACGGCATTGTGGATCTCCGGGATGAGTCCTCTAAGGAAATCCGTATCGTGATCGAGCTCCGGCGCGACGCTCACACGGAAGCGGTCCGCAATAATCTCTTCAAGCTGACCGAGCTTCAGACGACCTTCGGTATCAATATGGTGGCGCTGCTTGACGGCCGCCCGCAGCTGCTGAACCTGAAGCAGCTCGTGAATGCCTTTATTGGCCTTCGCCGCGAAGTGGTGGTGCGCCGTACCCGCTTCCTGCTTCGGAAAGCCCGCGCTGACGGCCATCTGCAGGAAGGCCTTGCCATCGCACTGGCGAACATTGATGAATTCATCGAGATCATCAAGTCATCCTCCGACCGCGCCGAGGCCTGTGACCGCCTGATGGGCAAGGGCTGGAACGCGAAGATCGTGAACGAGATGATCGGCTCCGTGGCAGGCAACTACCGTGACTACCGGCCGCAGGATGTGGAACCGAACAGCGGTTTCCGCTCGGATGGCCTCTACTGGCTCTCCCGCGTGCAGACGGAACGCATTCTCGATATGCGTCTCCAGACTCTCACCGCGACGCAGCAGGAAAGCATCATTGCCGCCTATAAGGAACTCTGCGCCCAGATTGCTGACTACCTCGACATTCTCGCGAAGGATGAGCGTGTGGTGAAGATCATCGCCGATGATCTTCTCTACATCAAGGAAAAGTACGGCGATGCCCGCCGCTCGGAGATCGATCCTTCCGGCGATCCGGATTTTGATGAGCTTGATCTGATTCCGAGAAAGGATGTTGTGGTCACGCTCAGCCGCGACGGTTACATCAAGAGCCAGGATCTTTCTGATTACCAGGCCCAGCACCGCGGCGGCATGGGACGCAACTCCGGCAAACTCCGTGACGAGGATGCCGGCGATCAGCTGATTGTCGCGAGCACGCATGACCAGATTATGTGCTTCACGAATCTCGGCAGGCTTTACCTGATCAACCACGCCTATATGGTGCCGGCCGGCAGCGCGGGCTCCAAGGGACGCCCGATCCAGAATCTGATTTCGCTCCAGCAGTATGAGCAGGATGACGGCAACGGCGGCAAGGAAATGGTGTTCGAACGCGTAACGAACATCCTTTCGATCCCGACCCCGGACGACAACCACTGTGTCTTCTTCGCGACAGCCCGTCTGCCGGTGCGAAACCAGCTCCTGAGGCTGAACCGTGATGAAGTGAAGCTTGAGGAACTGCCCGAGGATGTGCGTGAATCAATCCGAGCGGATGTGTGCTCTGATCGGGACGAAATGCCGGGACTTCCGGATGAGAAGTGGCGCCAGCTTTCACTCACGGATCTTCCGATCTCTGTGCAGACTGAGCTGAAGAATCTGACCGGATGGGATACGCCAGCGAAGGAAGAGGAGCGCCGCGCGAAGAAGAACAGCAAGACCTGGAGCATGATGAATATTCAGGATCTGCCGGAAGATATTCAGAGCCAGGCCCGTACGATCTGCGACAAGACGCTGAACGATCTCGCTGCAAAACACGGCGCTGAATGGGATGCTGTTACGCTCGGCGACCTCCCCGCTAAGGCCAGAAACGCGGCCCGCGAAGCCTTCCGTCTCACGCTTCTCAGTGACTTTGCCCGCGAGCACTTCGTCTTCTTCGCTACCGCCCGCGGTGTTGTGAAGAAGGTGCCGCTCAGCGAATTCTCTAAGGTTCAGAACGGCGGTACCTCGGCGATCACTCTGGATGAAGGTGACGTGCTGATCGGCGCGGATCTGACAGACGGCGCTCACAGCGTGATGCTCTTCTCTGACGCTGGCAAGGCGCTTCGCTTCGATGAAAACGAAGTGCGCCCGATGGGTCGCACGGCCCGCGGTGTCGGCGGTATGAAGATCCGTCCTGAAGACAGGATCATCGCGATGATCGTTGCCAACGACGAAGGTCAGATGGTGCTCACCGCGACAGAAAACGGTTACGGCAAGCGCACTCCGATCGCGGAGTACACGATGCATGGCCGCAATACGATGGGCATGATCGCCATCGCAACCACGGAGCGCAATGGCAAGGTTGTGGCAGCCTGTCTGGTTGATGAGAATGATGAAGTCATTCTTCTCACGAAGAAGGGCAAGCTGGTCCGTATTCCGGTCTGCGATATCCGCATCTGCTCCCGCGCGACGCAGGGTGTGAAGCTCGTCAATCTGAAGGATGATGATCTGGTGAGCGTGACCCCGGTGAAGGATCAGGGGGGAGACGATGCCGAGCCTGCGCCTGAGGGCGGTGAGGGCGAGGGATCGGAAGACGGTCCCGCGGATCCGTCCCCGGAAGAGACCCCGTCACTTGACGATCTTTGATCCGGTTCAGGTATAAAAGAGAAGGAAGGGAATGCTCCTGCGGCATTCCCTTCCGGCACTTTAAGCAGGAAAAATTCAGTTTTAGGAGTCAGAGAATGAGCCGTTGCTTTAATTTTTCGGCAGGTCCCTCGGAGTTGCCCCTCGAAGTTTTGGAACAGGTCCGGGACGAACTGCTGGATTTCAGAGGCACTGGCTGCTCCATTATGGAGATCAGCCATCGCAGCAAGGCCTTTACCGAGGTGCATAACGAGACCCAGCAGATGCTTCGCTCTCTGCTCGACATTCCTGAGGAGTACGACATTCTCTTCATGCAGGGCGGCGGCCATATGCAGTTCTCCATGGTGCCGCTTAATCTGATAGCTCCGGTTTCCGCGTCTGATCCTTCCCGCAGAGGCGGCTGCTACATCGTGAATGGAACCTGGTCCCGCAAGGCGGCGCATGAGGCAGGGCGGCTTGGCGGCATTTCGATCGCGGCTGAGGGGGATGAAACCAACGTGCCTCAGCAGCAGGACCTCCGGATCCCGGATGACGCCTCATACGTTTACTACTGTGATAATGAGACAGTCCACGGGATTGAGTTCAACTATGTTCCCGACACCGGGAGCGTGCCGCTCGTTGCCGATATGTCGAGCAACATCCTGACCCGGCCGTTTGATATCCGGAAATTCGGTGCCATCTGGTTCGGCGCCCAGAAGAACTTTGGCATTGCGGGACTCACTATTGCCGCTGTCCGCCATGATCTGATTGGCCGCGCCCCCGAAAACTGCCCGGTAATGCTGGACTGGAAAAACTACTCAAGCAAGAACTCGATGCTGAATACGCCTCCGACTTTCGCGATCTATATCGCGAACCTCGTCTGTCACTGGCTTGAGAAGCAGGGCGGCGTGCCTGAAATGGCAAGAAGAGCCGCCGAAGAATCCGGCGCGCTCTACAGCGTGATTGATGCATCAGACGGCTTCTATACGGGGAAGGTGAAGCCCGCTTTCCGCAGCCGCATGAATGTGACATTCTGGCTGAAGGACGAGTCCCTGAATGACCTCTTTGTTGAGGAGGCCGCGGCGCTCGGGCTTAAGAATATCCGCGGCCACCGCAGTATCGGCGGCATGCGGGCCTCGGTCTACAACGCTGTGCCGACAGAAGGCGCAAAGCAGCTTGCGGACTTCATGCAGGATTTCGAGCGCCGCCATGGATAAAGAAACCCAGCTTGCAGAACTCCGTCATGAAATCGACGGAATCGATGCGAAGATCGTTGAACTCGTCGATCAGCGTGCGGATGTCGTGCGCCGGGTCGGCGAGCTGAAGGGGGCGAGCGGCACCGCGGTTTTCCGCCCGGAGCGTGAGAACCTGATTCTCGATCGCGCGGCGTCTCTAAGCCGGAATTTTGATGGCCCCGCGGTCAAGGCGATTTTCCGGGAGATTATCTCTTCCTGCCGGGCTCTGGAACGGACCACCACGGTGGCGTATCTCGGCCCTGCGGGAACTTTCAGCGAAATGGCGGTGCTACGTCAGTTCGGCTCGAGTGTGGATGCCAGGCCCTGCGCAACCATCGCGGATGTCTTCCGGACGACGGAAAACAGCCGCACGGATTTCGGAGTGGTGCCGGTAGAGAACAGCACTCAGGGAACCGTGGCGGTTACGCTGGATCTGCTTCTGGATACGTCGCTCACGATTGTGGGCGAGGTGTCGATCCCGATCATCCATAACCTTCTTACCCGTAGCGGAGACCTGTCGAAAGTGAAGACCGTGATGGCTCACCCACAGGCCCTCGCGCAGTGTAGGGACTGGCTAGCGACACACCTTCCCGGGGTGAGACAGGTGAGCTGCTCAAGCAACGCGGAGGGAGCAAGAATGGCTTCCGAGGATGACACGGTCGGAGCTATTGCGTCACATCGGGCTGCGGAACTTTATCAGCTTGGAATCGCCGGTGAAGGAATTCAGGATTGGGCGGGAAACCGCACGCGTTTCCTTGTTCTCGGACACCATCCGACGCATCGCAGTCCGGAACCCGGAAAGGATAAAACGACCTTTGAATTCTCCATGGTGAATAAAGCAGGCGCGCTTTTCGAAGGACTTGAGCCTCTGGCACGCCACGGTGTGTCCATGACGCACCTGGAGAGCCGGCCTGCCCGGAATGGCGCCTGGGAATACAATTTTTTTGTTGATGTAGAAAGTCATATCGAAGATGAGGCGGTGAAGAAGGCCCTGACCGAAATCAAGGCGGGAACGGCAGTCTTCAAATTCCTCGGCTCCTACCCCAAGGCGCTGGATTAACCCCGCATCAGCTTCTCAGTCAGAATAAAAATATTGGGAGTAACAGCATGTCAGATAATCTTTCAGCTCCGTCCTATATCCGCGGAATTGAGCCGTATAAGGCCGGTAAGCCGATCAGTGAGCTCGCCCGTGAAAAGGGACTGAAGCCTGAGAATATTCTCAAGCTCGCCAGCAATGAGAATCCTCTCGGGGCGCCGGAATCCGCCCTGCAGGCAGTCCGGGAGGCCGCGACCGCGCATAACGTGGCCCTTTACCCCGATGGAAACGCCTACAACCTGAAGCACGCGATCGCCAAGCGGCTGGGGGTTCCGGCTGAGTGGATCATTGTCGGCAACGGCAGTGATGAGCTGATGGGGCTCACCTGCGAAGCGCTTCTCGAACCGGGCTCGAAGTCGGTTTACTCCCAGTTCTATTTCTCGGTTTACCGCATTGATACGCTCGCCTGCGGCGGCACGCCGGTTGAAGTTCCGGCGAAGGGTTTTGCGATTGATCTGGACGCCATCGCGAAGGCTGTAACGCCTGAAGTCCGCGTGGTGTTTCTGACAACCCCGAATAACCCTACCGGCCTCACAATTTCCCAGGCTGATTTCGAAGCGTTCCTCGGAAAGATTCCCCCGAGCGTGACGGTGGTGCTCGATGAGGCCTATCGCGAGTTTGTACCGGAGGAAGACCGGATTGATTCCATCGCGCTCGTGAAGAAGTACCCGAATCTCTTTGTGACGCGCACTTTCTCCAAGGCCTACGGTCTTGCGGGTCTCCGCGTCGGGTTCGGTGTGAATTCCGGCGAACTGCCTGAACTCGTGAACCGTATCCGTCCGCCCTTCAACTGCAACACGCTCGCTCAGGCGGCAGCTGCCGGCTGTGTGGACGATCAGGCTTTCCTTGATCGTGTTTATGAGATGAACCGCAGCGGCGTGAAGCAGCTGGAAGACGGATTCTCGTCTCTTAACCTTGAATTTGTGCCGACGAAGAGCAACTTTGTTCTCGTTCACATTGGACCGAAGGCTGCCGAACTCAATCAGGCACTCCTTGACCGCGGCATTATCATCCGCCCCTGCGCGAGCTTCGGACTTCCGGAGTGGATCCGCGTTTCCGTCGGTACGGCCGAGCAGAATGAACGGTTCCTTGCCGCTCTGAAGGAGCTTCTCGCGAAGCTCTCCGCCGCATAAGGAGCCGGGGTTGAAGCTTGCCGTAATCGGAATGGGTTTGATGGGCGGATCCGCCGCGCTCGCCATGAAGCGGGCCGGCACGATCCACTCGGTGTACGCCTGCGACATGAGCCCGGAGGCAATTTCGGATGCGATCAGCATGGGAATCGCGGAGGAGGGGGGATCGGATCCCGCCGAGGCCGCGCGCACCGCTGATGTCATCATGGTCGCGACACCGGTGATGACGATGGAGTCGATTTTCCGGCAGATCGCTCCGGTGATGAAACCGGATGCTGTTGTGACGGATATCGGTTCAGTCCGGGGTATGGTCCAGGAAGGGGCCCGCCGGGCGCTTGGGGAAAAATTTTCCCAGTATGCCCCCTGTCATCCGATAGCCGGGGGTGAGAAGCCCGGTGTCCGCTATGCTTTTGCCGATATGTTTGTCGGGAAAAAGATCATCAGCACCGCGGAGGAGGGCATGAGCGCCCGTTCGGTCGATATCATCGAGTCGCTCTGGAAGTCCTGCGGCGGGCAGATTATCCGCATGTCGCCTGAACGTCATGACGAAGTGTTTGCTCTGATGAGCCATCTGCCGCATGTACTCGCCTACGCGCTCGTCGCGATGATCACGGAGAGCCGGGACCCTGATACGCTGCTCTCCATGGGCGGCACAGGATTCCTTGACTTCAGCCGTATCGCGGCGTCGAGTCCTGTTATGTGGCGGGATATCTGCCTCGCGAACCGGAAAGCGATTTCCGAGGGGCTGCGCCGATATCGTGCCGAGCTCGAACTCTTCCAGAAAGCGATTGATGACGGGAACGCCGATCAGCTGGTGGCTGGTTTCGCCCGCGCCGCGCAGGCAAGGCGGAAGCTTGGCCAGGGTGACAGCCTTAAGACTCAGGTGAAGAAGCCATGAAGACTTTTCCAGAAGTGCTGACCGTGCGCCCGATTCTCAGCGCCGCGGGTGAAGTCCCGATGCCGGGCTCAAAATCGATTTCGAACCGCGCGCTGCTGCTTGCGGCGCTTTCCTCCGGACGAACTGAACTTAAGGGAGTCCTCAGAGCTGACGATACAGAGCGCATGATGGAATCGCTCCGGGCACTCGGTGTTTCAGTGGAAATTGATGAAACCAATCCCGAGTCGGTGACGGTAGAAGGCTGCGGCGGCAGTTTTCCGGTTCGCAGCGCGGAGCTTTTCCTCGGCAACGCCGGAACAGCGGCACGGCCGCTCACGGCGGCGCTGGCGCTTGCCGGCGGCAGTTACCTTCTGGATGGCGTTGAGCGGATGCGGGAGCGTCCGATCGGAGACCTTCTCGTGGCACTCCGGTCGCTCGGGGCTGAAATCGAGTGTCTTGGCCGGGAAGGATTCTTTCCGCTTCGGATTGGCGAACGCCGTTCCGTTTCCGGGAAAGCCGCCTGTCACATCAGCGGCGAAGTGTCGAGCCAGTTCATCACCGCGCTTCTCCTGTCCTCGCCGGTTTACTCCGGTCCTGAGGGGCTCGAGATTATCGTGGACGGGCATCTGATTTCGCGCCCCTACGTGCTCATGACGCTGAAGCTGATGGAGCAGTTTGGGGTTCATGCGGAAGATCAGGGAGACCGGTTCTTTGTTCCGCACGCAGAGTACCGCCGCGGCACCCCCTACCTGGTTGAGGGTGACGCGTCCGGAGCGTCATACTTTCTCGCGCTTGGAGCGCTCTCCGGCACAGCTGACGGGGCCGGAGTCCGCGTTACCGGAGTGGGACGCGATTCCATTCAGGGGGATGTGCAGTTCGCGGCATTCCTCGAACGCATGGGGGCGAGAATTGCCTGGGGAGATAACTGGATCGAGGCGAAGCCTCCTGTGTCCGGGAAACTCCACGGTATTCACGCGGACTGCACGGAGATTCCGGATGCCGCGATGACGCTTGCCGCGATCGGGCTGATGGCCGAGGGGGAAACGGTGCTCACCGGCATCGGTTCCTGGCGTGTCAAAGAAACCGACCGGATAGCGGCCATGCAGGCAGAACTTTCCAAATTCGGCGCCGATGTGAAAACCGGCGATGATTGGTTAAGCGTAACATCTCCTCAAAAGCTTCTTCCAGCAGAGGTCTGCACATATAAGGACCACCGCATGGCGATGAGCCTTTCGCTCGCAGCCTGCGGCGGGGTTTCTGTACGCATTCTTGATCCCGGGTGCGTTTCCAAGACTTTCCCGGACTATTTTGAGCGGCTGGCAGGACTGGTGAAAACAGCCCCTCTGACGGATAAAGACTAGGCGCATTCATTCTTTAATTGACGAGGTTTTCTGATGACAGAAATGAAGGGACAGGTTCCTGTAATTACGATTGACGGCCCGACCGCTAGCGGTAAGGGCACGGTCGCGTCGAAAGTGGCGGAGGCTCTTGGGTTCCACTACCTCGATTCCGGCGCGCTTTATCGCATCGTGGGACTTGTCTGTCTGAGGGCCAACGTTGATCTGAAGGACATCGCGGCCGTCACGGCCCACGCGATGGGTATCTCTCCCGTGTTTGCGGGAGGGAGGATTTCTCTCGGCAGCGAAGACATCACGAACGCCATCCGCACGGAGGATGTCGGTCAGGCGGCCTCCTGCATCGCTGTTATCCCCTCGGTTCGCAACGCTCTTTTTGAGCTGCAGCGCGAAGCGCGCCGCGAGCCGGGACTCGTGGCAGACGGCCGCGACATGGGGTCGATCATCTTCCCGGATGCCGAACTGAAGATTTTCCTTACGGCCTCCGCGGAAGCACGCGCACATCGCCGCTATAAACAGTTGATCGAAAAAGGGATTGACGTTACACTAGATGACCTCGTTAAAGAAATGAAGGAACGGGATCTCCGCGATATGCGCCGGGCCCATGCTCCGCTTGCGCCCGCTGAAGGCGCGAAGATACTGGATTCTTCATTCCTCACGATTCAGGAAACAGTTGATAAGATACTGTTTTGGTGGGTTTCACGTTCTCACTGATCCCATCCGCAGATCTTTGATTCCATTTGCAGTACCGGTCGCAGAGGCCGTCAGGTGACGGTCCCCTGCTTTTATTTGTTTAACTCCACCCTGTGCACTTTGCATCTGGGTGTGCTGATTTTTTTTTCATGTCCAACACTGAAGAAACCAAAAACACCGAATCTTTTGCCGACCTGTTTAACCAGAGCCTCGCTGCTCAGGAAATGCGTCCTGGCGAAGTTATTTCCGCCGAAGTCGTTCGCATGGACGGAAACTTTGTCGTCGTGAACGCCGGCCTTAAGTCTGAAGCTTACATTCCGCTTGAAGAGTTCAAGGATGATCAGGGTGAAGTCACGGTCAAGCCGGGCGACTTCGTCTCTGTGGCCATCGAGTCCGTTGAAAACGGCTATGGCGATACGATTCTGTCCCGCGACAAGGCCAAGCGCCTCGCTGCCTGGATGAATCTTGAGAAGGCTCAGGAATCCGGTGAACTGGTTACCGGTACGATCACGGGCAAGGTCAAGGGCGGTCTCACCGTTATGACCAACGGCATCCGCGCGTTCCTCCCGGGCTCCCTCGTGGATACCCGTCCGGTTCGCGATACGACCCCGTACGAAGGCAAGACCCTCGAATTCAAGGTTATCAAGCTCGACCGCAAGCGTAACAACGTGGTGGTTTCCCGCCGCGCTGTGCTCGAAGCCAACATGGGCGAAGAGCGCAACAAGCTGCTCGCCACGCTGAAGGAAGGCGCCATTGTTAAGGGCGTCGTCAAGAACATCACCGACTACGGTGCGTTCGTTGACCTCGGCGGCATCGACGGCCTGCTCCACATCACCGACCTCGCCTGGCGCCGTGTGCACCACCCGAGCGAAGTCGTTCAGGTTGGTCAGGAAATCGAGACCAAGGTTCTCAAGTTCGACCGCGAACGCGCCCGCGTTTCTCTCGGCCTGAAGCAGCTCGGTGAGGATCCGTGGATCGGCATCAGCCGCCGCTATCCGTCCGGCACCCGCCTCTTCGGCAAGGTTTCCAACATCACCGATTACGGTGCGTTTGTTGAAATCGAAGACGGCATCGAAGGCCTCGTTCACGTGTCCGAAATGGACTGGACGAACAAGAACGTTGATCCGCGCAAGGTTGTGACGCTCGGCGAAGAAGTCGAAGTCATGGTTCTCGAGATCGACGAAGACCGTCGCCGCATCAGCCTCGGCATGAAGCAGTGCAAGGCCAATCCGTGGGAAGAGTTCGCTCAGACC
Organism: Dakarella massiliensis; assembly: GCF_001182045.1. Lineage (GTDB taxonomy): Bacteria > Pseudomonadota > Gammaproteobacteria > Burkholderiales > Burkholderiaceae_F > Mesosutterella > Mesosutterella massiliensis. The sequence continues at coordinate 444,321 of NZ_CVTY01000005.1, forward strand.
CACAAGAAGGGTGATCACGTCAAGGGTCAGATCAAGTCGATCACCGACTTCGGCGTGTTCATCGGTCTTGACGGCGGCATCGATGGCCTCGTTCACCTCTCCGACCTCTCCTGGAAGGAACCCGGCGAACAGGCTGTTCACAACTACAAGAAGGGTGATGAAGTCGAGGCTGTCGTTCTCGCGATCGATACCGAACGCGAACGTATCTCTCTCGGCATCAAGCAGCTTTCCGGTGATCCGTTCTCCGACTTCGCCGGTGCCCACGAGAAGGGCTCCATCGTTGAAGGTACGGTCAAGTCTGTCGACGCCCGCGGCGCCGTCCTTGATCTCGGCAACGACACCGAGGCTTATCTCCGCGCTTCCGAAATCTCTCCGGACCGCGTTGAAGATGCCACGACCCAGCTGAAGGTTGGCGATAAGGTTTCTGCCGTCATCACCAGCGTGGATCGCAAGACCCGCAACATCCAGGTTTCCGTGAAGCAGAAGGAAGCCGCTGAGGCCCGCCGCGCTATGGATCGCATGAACAATGACGCTCCGTCCGCCGGTACGACCAATCTCGGCGCCCTGCTGAAGGCGAAGCTCGAGAGCCGCTAATCAATAGCGGAGGGATCCGCGGTTTCCGCTGCGGATTCCATTCAGGGCTTTATCCCTGATAAACGCTTCACCCGCTGCCCTCGTTTCCTCTGAGGCACGGAGAAGCAAAAAATGGAGAGAGAAGGTTTCGCTGCCTTCTCTTTCCGACTTAAGGATCACCGGCGGAATTTCTGCCCGTGGTCCTTTTCTTTTCTGTGTGGTACGGAAACGCTGAACCGCTACAATTCTGACCACTCAATACTCGCGGAGAGCACTTCATGGAATTTGAACTTTGGTATCTGATCGCGGTCCCGCTGCTGTTTGCGGCCGGATGGTATCTGCGAGGCTATGACGCGAGACAGCGGAATGAGGAAAACAAGGATCTTCCGGACAATTATTTCCGGGGCCTGTCTCTCCTCCTCTCCAATGAACCCGATAAGGCAATTGACGCCTTTATTGAAGTGGTGAAGATCGATCCTGAAACGATCGAGTTGCATCACGCGCTTGGCAACCTCTTCTGCAAGAGAGGTGAATTTGACCGGGCAATCCGAATTCATACGCATCTCATCAACCGCGCGGATCTTCCGGATCAGGATCGGCTGAGGGCGCTCTCAGAGCTCGCGAATGACTACCTGAAGGCTGGCATCTATGACAAGGCGATTGATTGCCTTGAGCGGCTTTCAAAGAATGACGAGTATCGGCTGGACGCCCTGCGCTCGCTTCTCAGAATCCGCTGCACCGAGCATGACTGGGAGGCCGCCATTGAGTCAGCAAGGCGCCTTGAGAAAGAAGCTTCTGAAGACCACAGCGCCGATATCGCTCACTTTCACTGCGAGCTTGCCGAGCTGGCTGTGAAGCAGAAGAATCCGGAAGCCGCGGAACGCGAGGTGTCGCTCGCGCTGCTAGAAAAACCGTATTCTCCGCGAGCTCTGATGCTGGCGGGGGACTTCGCCTTCCAGAAGAATCAGGTGAAGGAAGCCGTGGAAGACTGGGAGAAACTGCGCCAGCATTCCGAGGATCACTTTCCGCTGGTTTTCGGGCGCCTTGTGAAGGGGTACGACGCTCTGGGTGACGCAGCCGGCGCTCAGGCTGTGATTGATTACGCCCTGAACCGCTTCCCGACCTCTGAAGTCGTGGAGCAGGCAATGAAACGGGCGTTCAAGGATAAGGGTCAGCATGCTGCCGCTGAAATTGTGAGCAAGGGTCTTTCCGGTCATCCGACGCTCGGCACGCTTTCCGTCGCGATGGAATTCCGCAAAATGATCGCCCCGGATGATGAACAGCTGCAGGGACTCTCTGAAATGCTGAAGAAGGAATCTGACCGTCAGGGCCGCTATCAGTGCCGTCACTGCGGATTCCTCTCGCACAGCTACCTCTGGCAGTGCCCGGGCTGCGGCGGATGGGATACCTATCCGACGCTTCGGGTGCAGGATCAGTCACTCAGGCGGGATAAGTAGAGTCGTACTATTTCTTACACTTTATTTACCCGGGATACGATCAGTCCCGACAGTTCCCATAAAATTAATTCATCCAGACCTGACAGTCTGAGCCCATTCTTAGGTCTTAAAGTAAAAAGGTAAGTAATGCTAAAGCGTATCGGTCTTCTGATTTTGACCAACATTGCAATCGTGGTCATGCTCAACGTGATCCTGAGCATTGTTAGCGTCGTTTTTGGAATCAACTGGGGCGGTATGGCGGGCAAGTCCATCAACCTGACATCCCTCAGCATCTACGCTCTGATTATTGGCTTTACGGGATCCATCTTCTCGCTGCTCACGTCGAAGATGATCGCAAAGTCGACGATGGGTCTGCAGATGATTGATATCGACAATCCGTCGACCAATCTCGAAGCCTGGCTCGTCAGCACGGTCCGCGAACTCGCTAACCGCGCGAAGCTCCCGATGCCTGAAGTGGCCATCTATGAGGGTGATCCGAACGCGTTTGCCACGGGTCCGTCCCGCAGCAGCTCGCTCGTTGCTGTTTCCACCGGTCTTCTTCAGCTGATGAACAAGAAGGAAGTGGAAGCGGTTCTGGGGCACGAAATGACCCACGTTGCCAATGGCGACATGGTCACGATGACCCTGGTGCAGGGCGTGATGAATACCTTCGTCGTGTTCCTCTCCCGTGTGATCGGGTGGGCCGTTGACCGCCAGGTGATGCGTAACGACAGCGACGCTCCGGGTGCGGCCTATTATGTGACGAGCCTGATTCTCGATATCGTGCTTGGGTTCCTTGCCGGTATGGTGGTGGCAGCCTTCTCGCGCTGGCGTGAGTACCACGCTGACGCAGGTTCCGCGATGCTCACCGGTTCTCCCGAGAACATGATCGCCGCGCTCCAGAGGCTGGGTTCCATCACTCCGGAAGAGCTTCCCGGCCCGGTGAAGGGCTTCGGTGTAAGCGGTGGTATTGGCTCGCTCTTCGCCACGCATCCTTCCATCGAAGACCGCATCGCGGCGCTCCGGGCTCTGCAGAAGTAATCAGCTCCGAAGTGCGGTTGAAATGAGGAGGCGCCTCCCAGAAAGACGCTTCCCTGAAGGAATAAAAAACCTCGTCCTGACAGGACGAGGTTTTTTGCTGGCCGGAAGTTTTTTCCGGGATCAGGCCTTCTGAGCCGCGAGCTTCACAGACCGTGCGTGATAGAGAGCGAAGGAAACCAGCGTGATGCCTGAAAGGATCAGGCCGCAGGCGCAGGCAATCCAGAACCCGAGCGGACCGAGCGGAGCGCCGAGGAAGGATTCCCGGAAAGCAAGGTTATAGCCTCCGAAAAGACCCACGCCCCAGAGCGCGATGCCGGAAACGATCATCGGCACCCAGGCGATCTTGTAGCCCCGGAGAATGAAGCTGCTCACGGACTGCGCCGCGTCAAACGTGTGATAAATCACGCCGCAGAGAATCAGCGTACCGGCGATCTTCATCACAGCCATATCGGTCGTATAGATACTGATGATGAAGTGGCTGAAGATGAAGAGCAGGCAGCAGGCCGTGGCCGCGATGGCAACGGTCACCGTAAGAGACCGGCGCGTGATCCGTTCAGCCGCATCCGGAAAACCGGCGCCGAGACACTGAGAAACGAGAACGCTCGCCGCGATACCGATGGAGAGCGGCACCATGTAGAGGGTCGACGTGATGTTGCTCACGATCTGATGAGCGGATACCGCGACAGCACCCATGCGGGAAATAAAGATCGCCATCAGAGTGAAGGAGCTCACCTCAAAGAACACAGAGAGCCCGATCGGGAGACCGATCCGAAGCTGTTCCTTCAGCGCGGCGAAGCTCGGTCCGAACCAGCGCTTCGCGTGCATCGGCTTATAGTGAGCGCCTTTGAAGAAGTATCCGGCATAGAAAATAAGACCGAACCAGGCGAGAACCGCATTGCCGACCCCGGCTCCAGCGCCTCCGAGCTCCGGCAGACCGAAGAGTCCATACATGAAGAGAGCGTTCACAGGAGCCTTCAGCGCAAGCATCAGAAGCGAAATCCACATCGTAATCCGCGGCTGATTGACGGCAGCGTTGACCGAGATGAAGACCCGATTGAGAAGCGCGGCGGGAACAGCTACCGCGGACGCGATCAGGTAAAGCGAAGCAAGCGACGCGATGCGCCCCGTAACGCCGCCGAGATCCGTCCAGAAGGACGTCCAGCTGAGGATCCCGATACCAAAGATCGAGAGCAGCAGCACGAGGTAAAGCGACTGATTGATTTCAAAACCGATCTGTTCAAACTTCCGGGCACCGAAATGATGACCGCAGATCGGAGAGAGCCCCTGCACGATGCCGACGAGCAGCATGAAAATGCAGCCCGTTGAAGCGCTGGCAAGCGCTACCGCAGCAAGGTCCTCAGCGCCGAGACGGCCGGCCATGATGGTGTCGATCGTTGCGTTGCCCATGACGGCAAGGTTCGCCACGAATATAGGACTGGCGAGCTTCGCAAGGCCTCCGACCGAAATGTCTGGGGGGGTGAGGCGGTGCGCCGCATTGATGTTTCCTGCCATATTACTTCTCAGATTTCCTGTTGTTATTGCTGTTGAGTTCAGTGCCGCTGTTGATAGGGGAGGCGTCGCCCGGGCGGATCACATAGAACTCAGAGCCGCGGTGGTATGACGTCGGGATGCCGATCTTGTCAGCCGGAATCGGTTCACCGGGTCCAATGCGGGAGACGGTGTAGCGGCAGTCCGTGCTGTCAGAGAAGCGGATGCCGGAATACGCGACAAGCCCTTTGAGGCTGAGCGGCAGTCCGTCGCTCCGGACGCAGTCGCCGGGGAGGTAACCAAAGATACGCAGTTTTCCGGCAACCTCGCGGGCGGCTGTGGTGTGGGATCGGTCTTCATCCAGCATCTGGCTGAAGAGCGCGGTGCCGACGGTCCAGATCAGCGTGATGCCGAGAGCGGCAAGCCAGGGGCCGCGCCAGAGAGCTTTCGGACGGCGGCGGAGACGCCAGATCACAATGGCGAACCAGATTGCGGTGATGAGAGCCGTGCAGACAAGGAGCGACGGCTCAACCCAGGGCACCGTATTCGGAGCAAGCCTGTGAAGGCTGGCGGCCATCTTCGGAGGGAATCCGGTTGTCCAGGCAATGAAGTAGCTCCAGAGACCGATTGTCGCAAGCGAGAAGATCGTGGCGGAGAACCAGTCGAGGATATTCTTCAGGGAATGTGTTTTGAGGCTTGCAATGCCGAAGGAGGCGAGAATCGCGGTCGGCACCACCATGGCGGTGAGCGTGTATTCCGGAGCGGTTCCGGAAATAAAGAGGAAGAGCAGCGGGAAGATGAGGGCGATGATGGTCAGGAGAATATGCGTACGGTGAATCACGCGGTGCCAGGCGTAGATCGCGTAAAGCGCGAAGGGCCAGATCGGGCAGAGATACCAGACGATATTGCGGGCCATCCAGAGCCAGGATCCGGCGCGCGGGAGCGCAAAGCCGGCAGCCTGAATCCGGGCGAATGACTGATACCACGCGTCAAACGACGCTCCGGAGAGGATCGCTCCGACAGGCCACACGAGGAACGTGGCGACGGCGGTGACGGCGATAATCAGGAGGCGGCGGGTTCTGAACGGGGCAAACGCGTGTACACAGCAGAGGATCGCGAGAATCGTGCAGGATTCCACAAGGAACCAGTACAGATTGGTACAGAGGGCCAGAGCGCCGAGAGAAAGGCCGGTCACGAAAGAACCGGCCTTAAGGTGCACGAGTGACCAGATGACGCCGAGAAGCGTCGCTCCGGTCAGCGCAAGCAGCACGATCGGGAGACCGATCTCATGAAGCCGCGATACGATGCCAAAGGTAGCGATGAAGAGGAGCGTCGCCGAGTCTGCGACTGTACGGCCGTAATCCCGGGGGCTCGCTTCCTGACCGAATACCATCGAGATCGGAAGGGCTTCTTCACGCCTGGCGAGATGCCATGTGGCGTACCAGACGGAGCCTGTCGCAAGGGCAAACCAGAGCAGGCTCGGGACCCGCGCGAGGATCATTGGTTTGGCGAACAGCCCAAGGAATTTGATAAGTGCCGCGCCGAGCCAGGCAATACCGGGACCGGTCGCTGTGTAGGGAGTTCCCGCGATGGTGGGAAGGAACCAGGCGCTTGCGCTTCCTGTCGCCATATTCCACATAAGGCCGAAAATCTGTTCGTCCCGGCTGTTCCAGAACGGGTGCCCTGAAAAGCATGCCAGAGCGAAGGTAGCAAGAACTATCAGCAATGCCCAGCGGGGGAGCTTGGCCGCAGCGGCTGCAGAAACAATAAGAGGCGACTGTCGGTTGCTAATCATTTGGCATTTTCTAAACAAATTAAAAGGGGCAGTTGAAAACTGCCCCTTGGAATACCAGGCTAACTGCGCGGCACCAATTACTTGGCGGCGGCCTTCGCCTTGGCGGCGGCTTCGTTCACAGCCTTGGTCTTGGCGGCGAACTTCGCACGGAACTTCTCGACACGGCCCGCTTCAACGATGCGCGTCTGAGCGCCGGTGTAGAAGGGGTGGCTGGCAGAAGAGGTATCGACCTTGAAAAGGGGATAGGTCTTGCCGTCGATATCAATGGTTTCCTTGGTCTGAACGGCCGAGGAAATGATAAAGGTCTGATTGACGGAAATGTCGAGGAACGCGACCTCGCGGTACTCCGGGTGAATGCCCTGCTTCATTTTTTATGAATTCCTAGTTAAATGTCGGTCGCCCTGACTTGCCTTGCAAACCCGCCCGTGCGAAACGGGTCTTACGGCAGGCATGCAGTCCACGTGCCAGACCGGGAAAGTCTAACATTATGAACGCATTCCCCAGAAAAAGCAACCGTCAGAGCGGACCGCTGAGAATAGATCAGTTGGCGCGCTTCATCATGTCGAAGAATTCGGCATTGTTCTTCGTCGCGCGGATCTTGTCGAGGAGGAACTCCATCGCCTCAACTTCGTCCATGCTGTAGAGAACCTTGCGCAGAATCCACACGCGCTGCAGCACATCGGGCGGGAGCAGAAGCTCCTCGCGGCGGGTGCCGGACCGGTTGACGTTGATAGCCGGATAGACACGCTTCTCGGCGAGACGGCGTTCCAGGTGGATTTCCATGTTGCCGGTGCCCTTGAACTCTTCATAGATCACGTCATCCATGCGGGAGCCGGTGTCAACGAGGGTAGTCGCGAGAATCGTGAGAGAGCCGCCTTCTTCAATATTTCGGGCCGCGCCGAAGAAACGCTTCGGGCGCTGCAGGGCGTTCGCGTCAACGCCGCCCGTGAGCACCTTGCCGGAGGTCGGCACAACGGTGTTGTAGGCGCGGGCGAGTCGGGTGATGGAGTCGAGCAGAATCACCACATCCTTCTTCGATTCGGCGAGGCGCTTGGCCTTTTCAATCACCATCTCGGCCACCTGGACGTGGCGGGCAGCGGGTTCATCAAACGTGGAGGCGACCACTTCGCCCTTCACGGAGCGCTGCATTTCCGTCACTTCTTCCGGACGTTCGTCAATCAGAAGAACGATCAGGATGCATTCGGGGTGGTTTGCCGTGATGGCATGCGCGATGTGCTGCATCAGCACTGTCTTTCCGGACTTCGGCGGGGCGACGATCAGACCGCGCTGGCCCTTGCCGATCGGGGCAATGATGTCGATCAGACGGCCGGTCAGGTTCTCGTTGCCCTTCATGTCGCGCTCGAGCTTCAGGGGCTCGTTCGGGAAGAGCGGCGTCAGGTTCTCAAACAGCATCCGGTGCTTCAGGTTTTCCGGCGACTGGCCGTTCACCGTTTCCACCTTGACGAGCGCGAAATAGCGTTCGCTGTCCTTCGGAATGCGGACTTCACCTTCCATGGAGTCGCCGGTATGCAGATTGAAGCGGCGGATCTGGGAGGGAGAGATATAGATGTCATCCGTGCTGGCGAGATAGGACGATTCGGGAGAACGAAGGAATCCGAATCCATCGGGGAGCACTTCAAGCGTGCCGTCGCCAAAAATTTGCTCACCGCTCTTTGCTTTTCTCTTCAGAATCGCAAACATGAGTTCCTGCTTGCGCATTCTCTGGGCGTTTTCGATGCCCAGTTCCTGTGCTTTTTCAAAAAGCTCAGTGATACGCAGTGATTTCAGTTCAGAAAGATGCATAGGAGTAAAGGGAAATGGCGGACAGACGAGAAGGGCCCGAACGGGCACCGGTCGTGCGGAAAGCAGTTCCGGTTCGCCGCGCTTTCCCTGAAACGAAGTTAGAAGTTAAAGAAGGGACTGGATCCAGTCGGTCAGCTCATTCTTATTCATCGCGCCGACCTGAGTCGCGGCGGGTTTTCCGTCCTTATAGACCACAACGGTTGGGATCGAGCGGATCCCTAGGCCGGCGGCCACGGACGTGGATTCATCACAGTTGTACTTGCAGACCTTCAGCTTGCCGCTGAATTCCTCTGCGGCGGCTTCGATGAGCGGAGAAAGCAGACGGCAGGGACCGCACCAGGGAGCCCAGAAATCAACGAGAACGGGAAGCGTGGAGGAAGCCTGCACGACTTCGGCGTCGAAGTTTTGATCAGTAACGTTGGTAAAAGCCATAGTCGCACCCATAGGAAAATAAACCGAGCGTGCTCAGTTTCCTGGAGGATCTGTGAATTTGGAATGTGCTGCTGGAGGATCGGCCTGGAAACGGCCGATAGTTGGAAATCAAAAATGCTTATTCCGATTTTCTGGCTCATCGTATCACTTTGGAGAAAAAAAAGGAAAGCTCAGAGCCGGTCTGGATTCTCCGGGGAATTCGTGTACAATGCGTCCTCGGCGGGTCCCCTCGCATGAGGAAGCCATGAATCTGGTCAGGTCGGGAACGAAGCAGCCATAGTGGATTTTCTTCAGTGCCGAGGATAAGGCTCGCCACTTTTGTATCTGTACTATCCGTTTCGGGCAGAACATTCGCTTCCGCCGCCGGATATCCGTTTCAGAACTGTTCCCCAGACTGTCTCCCCAAGCGATCGCCCCTGCGGTCAAATTCTGCTAGAGTCAACGATCATTCAGCTAAGGTTCGGCTGAGACGCCGGAAGACTGTCCGGAGATCCGACTGAAAATCCCGGGGCAGAAAAGTCTGCGCTCCCGGCCGCACTCCTGCGAACATCCGGCTGCCGGATCCGCGTCTCTTCCCAATAGGAAATGACTAATGTCCTATCAGGTTCTTGCTCGAAAATGGCGACCACACAACTTTGACAGCGTGGTGGGCCAGGAGCACGTCGTCAAAGCCCTGAGACATGCGCTGCGTGAAAAGAGGATTCATCACGCTTACCTTTTCACCGGAACCCGGGGCGTTGGCAAGACCACGCTCTCCCGCATCCTAGCGAAATGCCTCAACTGCACGGGTCCTGACGGCAAGGGTGATATTACCGATAAGCCCTGCGGCGTCTGTGAAGCATGCCGCGCGATAGATGAGGGGCATTTCGTCGATTACATCGAAATGGACGCGGCGAGCAACCGAGGCGTGGATGAGATGACGGCACTGCTTGAGCAGGCTATGTACCCGCCGACGAACGCCCGCTTCAAGGTTTATATGATCGACGAAGTGCATCAGCTGTCCAGCACGGCCTTCAATGCCATGCTGAAGACGCTGGAAGAGCCGCCCGAGTACGTCAAATTCATTCTTGCGACGACAGATCCGCAGAAGGTGCCGATCACGGTGCTGTCCCGCTGCCTGCAGTTCAATCTCCGCAATATGACACCGCAGGAAGTGGCGGACCATATGGCGCATATCCTGCAGGTGGAGAAGATCGAAGCCGAACCCGCGGCGCTGCGGCTCCTCGCTGCCGGTGCCCGGGGATCCATGCGTGACGGTCTGTCGCTTCTTGACCAGGCGATCGCGTTTTCGGATGGTGCGGTGACGCTTGCCGGCGTTCAGTCAATGCTCGGCGTTGTCGACTCCTCAATCCTCGTGAAACTGCTGGGCTGTCTGCGTGATAACGACGCGGCCGGCATGCTCGCCATCGCGGATGAGATGGCGATGCGCAGCTTCTCCTTCCGTCAGGCGCTCCGCGATATCGCGAGCCTCCTTCACAGGACAGCGATTGCCCAGCGGGTACCGGATAGTATTTCCGGAGACGCTGAGGCGGATTCCATCCGGGAGCTGGCTGCGGCTTTTACGCCAGACGAAGTGCAGCTTTACTATCAGATCGCGATCAACGGACGGAATGACCTTCACCTGGCGCCCGATGAATACGCGGGTTTCACGATGACACTCCTCCGGATGCTCGCCTTCAAGCCGGCCGGAAGCCCGGTGGCGGCCCGTATTGCGAAGCTGCCTCATGGAGGGAAACCGCTTGAACCCCCGCCAGCGGCTCCGGCTCCCAGAGCGGAACCCGCGGCAGCTGCGGTGCCCGCCAGGACTGAGAGTCCGTCTCCGGTACCCAAACCCAAGCCCAAGCCTAAGACGCCGCCCGCGCCGCCGGCCCCGGAAGAAAAGTCCTCACCCGAACAAGAGGAGGATCTTCCGCCCTGGGTGCAGCTTGAGCCAGCCGAGGAATCTATCCCCCCTGAAGAGCGTTCCGCCGATTCAGAGGAGCTCGACTGGCAGAGTCTGATCCGCAGCGCGGAACTTTCAGGGCTGGAGTGGCAGTCTGCCTCCCGGTCCGAATGGGTTGAATTGAAGAGCACCGGAGTGGTGCTGAAGAACAGTTCGTCCACGCTGACGTCCGATAACGTGAGAAAGAGCCTTGAACGGGCGCTTTCGAAGCGTCTTGGCCATCCCTTCTCAGTAACCTTCCAGACCGGTGAGGTGAAAGGGGATACCGTCTGGGCTCAGGTGAACCGGGAGGAAGCTGCCGCGAGGCAGAAACTGATTCAGGATTTCCGCAGCTCCGGTGTTGTGAGCAATATCATTAACCAGTTTGAGGGCGAGGTGCGCGAGGATTCCGTGGACTGGAATACGAAACCGAAGCCCCTGCACTAAGTAAGAGGAAAACATGAGAGGAAACATTAATTCGCTGATGGCCCAGGCCGCCAAGATGCAGCAGAACCTTCAGCATCTTCAGTCTGAACTCGCCAACGTCGAAGTGACGGGAGAAGCGGGCAGCGGCGCGGTGAAGGTCACGATGACCTGCAAGTACGTCTGCAAGCAGATTCAGATTGATCCGTCGCTTTACGACGAAGACCGCGACATGATCGAGGATCTCGTGACGGCCGCTGTGAACGCCGCGCTGAAGGAAGTCGAGCGTACGACCCAGGAACGCATGAAGGTCGCCACGGCCGGCATGCCGCTTCCTCCCGGGATGCGCTTCTGATGATCCCGCCCCGGAATCCGGAGATCGGCTATGGCTCTTAGTCCCAAGCTGAGAAGACTCGCGGAGGCGCTCGCAGAACTGCCGGGCATCGGCCCGCTTTCGGCTCAGCGGATCGCGTTTCATCTCCTTTCGGATGACGAGCACGCGGAAGCGCACCGTCTGGCGAAGGAGCTTGAGGATGCCGCGGCATCCGTCAGGCACTGCGCCCGATGCAATACGCTCTGCGAGTCCGAGATCTGCGACACCTGTTCCGACGAGACCCGCGAGAAAGACAAGCTCTGCATCGTGGAAACGCCGGCGGATCAGCTCGTGATCGAGGGGTCGCACTCGTACCGGGGACTCTACTATGTACTCGGCGGACGGCTTTCCCCGGTGGAGAATCGGGGCCCTGAGCAGCTGGGCTTCAGCCGTCTGATCGAGAGAATCAAGGAGCCGGAGGTAAAGGAAGTGATTCTGGCGACTTCCTTCACAGCCGAAGGCGACGCCACAGCCCACTACATTGCGCTTGCGGTGTCCCGCCATCGCCCGGATATCCGGCTGACAAGACTTGCCCGGGGCATCCCGACCGGGATTGAGCTCGAGTACACCGATGTGGCAACCGTGGCTCACGCAATCCTGGGACGGCGTGACGCGGAATCGCGATAAAAGAGCGATTTTCTTGCTTTTTTCCCTATTCGGGAATAATGTAATTCTTACGACTTTTATTCAGAGGCACCTTAAGTGCATTTCACGGCTGACAATCCGAACGCCTGCCAGGGACTTTCCAAGAAAGCCCCCGTTCGTGCTGCCCGTGAATTCCTTCTTGCCCTAGGCGGACTACTGCTACCCGTTATCCGCCATGGGAGGATTGTTTAGGGCTGAATAGAGCCGTTTTTTAAACATATTTGTCGCCATAGGCGGATACACGGATTCATCTGAGTCTGTTGTGTATCCGCTTTTTTTATTGCCTGAATCGTTTGGAGAGTACCGAAAATGACTATCACCCGTCGTGCATTCATCACCGCTGCTGCCGGCATGGCTGCGGCTTCCGCCTTCCCGTTCAGCGAGGCCTTTGCTGCCGCTCCTGAGAAGAAGAACATCAAGATTGCGGTCGGCGGTCAGCAGCTTGTGTACTACCTTCCCCTCACAATTGCGGACCGTCTCGGTTACTTCCGCGATGAGGGACTGAATGTCAGCGTGATCGATTTCCAGGGCGGCTCCAAGTCGCTTCAGGCGGTTGTGGGCGGATCGGCTGACATCTGCTCCGGCGCGTTCGAGCACACAGTCATCATGCAGACCCGCGGTCAGCGCATGCAGGCCTTCGTGCTTCAGGGCCGGGCGCCTCAATGCGTTTTCGCGGCGAATCTCCACACGATGAAGAATTTCCGAAGCGCGAAGGAACTGAAGGGAAAGCGTATCGGCGTGACGGCGCCCGGATCCTCCTCCCAGATCATGGCGAACTACTGTCTGAAGGCCGCCGGCATCAAGCCGAACGAGGTGTCAATCATTGGCATCGGCTCTTCCTCCGGCGCCATTGCCGCGATCCGTTCGGGTCAGGTCGATGCCTTCGTGCAGCTGGATCCGGTGATTTCGATGCTGATGGAAAAGAAGGAAATCGCGATTATTGCTGATACCCGCAAGGTGGCGGAGAGCGACCGGCTTTACGGCGGGCCTATGGTGGCAGGCTGCCTCTACGCTCCGGAATCCTTTATCCGCAAGAATCCGAACACGATCCAGGCAATCACGAACGCCATGGTGCGCGCCGATAAGTGGATCGCCAAGGCGACGCCGGAACAGGTCGTGAAGGTCGTGCCTTCCAGATACTTCATGGGGGATAAAAAGCTCTATATCCAGTCGTTCCTCAGCAACCGTCCGGCGCTTTCCCGCGACGGGCTGATCCCCGCGAAGGCTCCTGAAGTCGCGAAGCACGCCCTGAGCACGGTGAATCCTCAGATTGAGCGCGCGAGGCTTGATCTTGAGGCGACCTATACGAACCGTTTCGCGGCGGAAGCGAATAAGCGCTATCGCTGAGCCCCGCAGGAGGATTCCGGGCTGACCCCCTCGGCAGCCCCGGAATCCTTCCCCCTGAATTCACGCACAGAAACCCAGGCTATAAGAAATGAATACACCTGAAACCAATACGCCCGCGATCGAAATCTCGGATCTCGCCTGCACCTTTATTTCCGGCGACGGAAAGAAGGAGTCGCATTACACCGCGGTCCGGGACGTCAATCTCTCCATCCGAGCCGGTGAATTTGTGAGCATCGTGGGTCCCACGGGATGCGGAAAATCCACGATTCTCAATATGACTGCGGGGCTCCTGAAGCCGTCTCACGGCACGATCCGCATTTTCGGCGAGCCGCTTTCCGGGCTGAACCGACGGGCCGGGTATATGTTCCAGGCGGAGAACCTGATGCCGTGGCGAAGCGCGCTCGGGAACGTGATCGCCGGACTTGAATTCAAAGGCGTGAAGAAGAGCGAGGCAATTGAGAAGGGCCGTCACTGGCTGCGCCGTGTGGGGCTCGCCGGATTTGAGGACAGCTATCCGCATCATCTTTCAGGCGGCATGAGAAAGCGTGTCTCGATGGCACAGACACTCATCATGGATCCCGACATCATTCTGATGGATGAAAGCTTTTCCTCGCTGGATATCCAGACGCGGCAGCTGATGGAAAACCTGCTGCTTGATCTCTGGTCAGGTGAAAAGAAAGCAGTGCTCTTTATCACGCACGATCTTGATGAAGCTATCTCCATGAGTGACCGGGTGATCGTGATGTCAGCCGGTCCCGCTTCACACCCAATCGGCGAATTCCTGATTGACCTGCCCCGTCCCCGGGATGTCACGGAGGTGAGGGGGGACCCGAGATTTGTCTCGCTCCACCGGTCGATCTGGAACGTGCTTCGCGAGGAAGTGTTGAAGGGCTACGAAAATCAGATGCAGAGGAAGTAAGTCATGTTTAAAAGCAAATGGATCCTTCACTTCTGGCAGGCGGTGCTTCTCGCCGTCATTTTCGTTGCCTGGTGGGCACTCACGAAACCTGGGCTCATTCCCCCCTTCATTTTTGAGAATGACACCCAGGCGGCCTTCTTCTTCGGTGAGCCGGTGGAAATTTTCCACCGTATCTGGGACTGGTTCTTTGTGAACCATGAAATTTATGAGCACCTTGCCGTGACGCTCTGGGAAACGGTGCTCGCGTTTGCGATCGGCACGGTGTCCGGTCTGATTGTGGGGCTCTGGCTCGGTCTCAGTCCGCGAGCCGCGGCGATCGCTGACCCGTTTATCAAGGGACTCAACTCCTGCCCGCGCGTGATTCTTGCCCCGATCTTTGCTGTGTGGTTCGGTCTTGGGCCGGCCTCCAAAGTGGCGCTCGGTGTCACGATTGTGTTCTTCATCGTGTTCTTCAACGTTTTCCAGGGTATCCGTGAAGTCAATCCGAATGTCCTGAATTCCGTTCGGATGCTGGGGGCGAACCGCCGTCAGCTCCTCACCGCAGTGTACCTGCCCTCCGCCATGAGCTGGGTGTTCTCGTCGCTTCACTCTTCGGTTGGCATGGCGTTCGTCGGCGCGGTGATTGGTGAATACCTTGGATCCGCGAAGGGGGTTGGCTACCTGATTCTCCAGGCAGAAGGCGTTTTCGATATCAACACGGTGATGGCCGGCATTCTGGTGCTGACGCTTTTCGCAGTGATTCTGGACTGGTTTGTGAGCCTTGCGGAAGCGCGGCTCATGCGCTGGCAGCCGAAGACCGCGAGTGTCAGGACAGAGCAGGGTATCTGATAAAGGCTCTTCTGCAGCCGCTTCTCTCAGGGCCCCTCCCGGTGTTGCCGGGCGGGGCCCCGCTATAATTGGGCGAACTGTATAGGAAGGAGTTTTAGATGCCGATGAATGCGCTTGACGTGATTCGTTTTGACCTTCAGGAAGCAGCAGAAGGTCTTAACCGGCTGATCGGGTCTCCGGAAGTCCTGGAAAACATCAGCCGTGCGGCTGATCTGATCGTGGAAGCCCAGAGGGCGGGCGGCAAGGTGCTCAGCTGCGGAAACGGCGGCAGCCTCTGCGATGCCATGCATTTTGCTGAAGAAATGACGGGACGGTTCAGAAACGATCGTCAGCCGTATGCGGCAATCGCGATTTCGGATCCTTCTCACATGGCCTGTGTCGGAAACGATTATGGGTATGAGGCGGTCTTCTCCCGCTATGTGGAAGGCGTGGCTAAGAAGGGAGACGTGCTTCTTGCGATCAGCACGAGCGGCACGAGCCGGAATATCCTGGCGGCGGTCCGCGCGGCGAAGGCTCAGGGCGTGAAAGTGATCGGCCTCACGGGGCGTCATGACTCTCCGCTTGAGGAACTGGCGGACGTCGCGGTTGTGACCCCTGCCGGGCGCTATGCGGATCGGGTTCAGGAGCTTCACATCAAAGTGATTCACATTCTGATTGAGCTCACTGAGCGGCAGCTCAATCCGGAAAATTATCCGGACCCGGAGTAACGCCGGACTCTCTTGTAAAAAAGCTTGTAAGCTTTTGCAATTGCAGTTCAAACCGTGCAGAATTACTAATACACATACTCTCTCCGGGAGAGGCTTCAGCCGTTGCGGCTCGAATCATCCCGGAAGGCCAGCAGAAAAAAGGCGGAGCGGCACAGCCGGCCCCGCACTCCTGGTCTGAATGCGCCGGGCACAGTTCCGGCGCTTAACTTTTCACTTAACCGCTATTTCTCTGCAGGATGGAAATCCTGCGGAGGGGCGGCTTTTTATGTTTTCAGGATTGATATCATGGACCGTATCCCTATTACCGCCGCCGGCGCCCAGAAGCTGAAGCAGGAACTGGATCATCTGCGCAAGGTTGACCGCCCGGAAGTGGTGGCGGCTATTGAGGAAGCCCGTTCCAAGGGAGACCTTTCAGAGAATGCCGAGTACGATGCTGCTCGCGAGAAGCAGAGCTTCATCGAAGGCCGTATCGCCGTGCTCGAAAGCCGCATTCCCGCGCTTCAGGTGATCGACCCGAAGACGCTGAACGCCGGTTCCAAGATTGTTTTCGGCGCCACTGTGACGCTCGCTGACGAGGACTCCGACAAGGAGGTCACCTATCAGATCGTGGGCGTTGACGAAGCCGATATCGAACACAACAAGGTTTCCGTTTCCAGCCCGATCGCGCGTGCGCTGATCGGCAAATCCGAAGGGGACGAAGTGACCGTGCACGCCCCGAAGGGCGATCTCACCTACGAGGTCGTCGCGGTGGAATACATCTAAGCCACGGCTGAATTTAGGAAAATATGACTGAACTGAAAATTGACCGTCAGCAGCTGCTCAAGCTGCGCTCTGAGAGCCATGCGCTGAATCCGATGGTTCTGCTGGGGCAGAACGGCCTGACGGACGCGGTGCTGAAGGAAATCGGCAAAGCGCTCGATTCCCATGGCCTCGTGAAGATCCGTATCCCGGGCGATGACCGCGAAGAGCGGGAAGCCGATATTGAACGGATCCTGAACGAAATGGGGGCAGCCCGCATCCAGACGATCGGCAAGACCGTCACGATCTGGCGCCCGATGCCTGAGAAAGAAAACTCCCGCGCGGTGTCCTCCAAGGATTCGGAGGAAGACCGTCCGAGAAGCCGCGGCGGCAAGATTCTCCGTACCGACAAGAAGCGGATCGCGAAGCGCAAGACGCCGATCCGCCGCGCTCATCCGAAGCGCAAGCGTACGGTGAAGAAGGCCCAGGGCGCTGCTTCCTGACCGCGGAATGCTTGAGAAGGTGAAATGCCTGTATCAACGAAGAAACTGAGATCCAACCGGGCCTGGCTTGAGAGACATCTCTCTGACCGCTGGGTGAAGCTCTCCCAGAAGGAAGGGTATCGGGCGAGATCGGCCTATAAGCTCATTCAGATCAATGAGAAGGAGCATATCTTCCACCCCGGCATGTCCGTGGTCGATCTTGGATCGGCTCCGGGCAGCTGGTCTCAGGTGGCGAGGAAGCTTCTTTCGAGGAAAGACGGTACGCTCGATGGGCGGATCGTTGCCATGGATATTCTGCCGATGGACCCTGTTGAAGGGGTCGATTTCCTGCAGGGTGACTTCCGCGAACAGTCCGTCTGCGATCAGCTGGCGGAGATCGTGGGCGATGACCGGGTGGATCTGGTCATGTCTGATATGGCACCGAACCTCTCCGGCATTGCGGCAAGCGATGCCTCGCGCTCCATGCTGCTCTGCGAGCTGGCGCTGGAATTCGCGCTCGATCATCTGAAGCCGAGGGGCGTCTTCATCGCGAAGGCGTTCCAGGGCAGCGGCTACTCGCAGTTTGTCGAAACCGTCAAGCGCTCGTTCGTAAAGGTCCAGGCCCTGAAGCCTGAGGCGAGCCGCGACACCTCTCCCGAACAGTACATCGTTGCGCGGGATCTTAAAAAGAGCCGTTGATTCATAAAGAGGAATAAGCATCCCATGCATATTCCTCACGCCGTCTCTTTTTTCCATTAGTCTTATAAACTATGTTTATCCGGCACAAAACCGAAAGCGGAACCGCCGTTTTCGTGCCTGCGATACAGTTTCTCTAGCATTGGAGCTCAGCATTGGACAATAAGATGCTTGGACGCGTGGCCATATGGGTACTGGTGGCTGTCGTCCTCTTTACGGTCTTTAAGCAGTTCGACAACCGCACCGATGTTGCCGTTGATACCACCAGCTACACCCAGTTTATGGATGATGCCAAGGCTGGCAAGATCAAGCGTGTCGATATTCAGGGCCGGAAGATTTTCGTGAAGCCGAATTCCGGCTCCGAGTACCAGATTACGTCGCCGGGTGACCTCTGGATGGTGGATGACCTGCGGAAGGATGGCGTTGCCGTGTACGGCAAGGCTGAGGAAGAACCTTCTGTCTGGACGACCATCTTCGTCTCCTGGTTCCCGATGCTCCTCTTGATTGGCGTGTGGATTTTCTTCATGCGCCAGATGCAGGGCGGCGGCAAGGGCGGCGCTTTCTCCTTTGGAAAGAGCAAGGCCCGTATGCTGGACGGTGTGAGCAATCCGGTCCGCTTCTCTGATGTCGCTGGCTGCGATGAGGCGAAGCAGGAAGTGCAGGAAGTGGTGGATTTCCTCCGCGATCCTTCCAAGTATCAGAGGCTTGGCGGTCATATTCCGCGCGGCATTCTGCTGGTGGGTTCTCCTGGTACCGGTAAGACGCTGCTCGCGAAGGCCATTGCCGGTGAGGCCGGTGTTCCGTTCTTCACGATTTCCGGTTCTGACTTCGTTGAAATGTTTGTCGGCGTGGGCGCGGCCCGTGTCCGCGACATGTTCGAAACCGCTAAGAAGAATGCCCCTTGCATCATCTTTATTGACGAAATCGACGCGGTCGGCCGTCAGCGCGGCGCCGGTCTAGGCGGCGGAAATGACGAGCGTGAACAGACCCTGAACCAGATGCTCGTTGAGATGGACGGCTTTGATACCGGTACGAACGTCATCGTTATCGCCGCGACGAACCGTCCTGACGTGCTTGACCCGGCTCTGCTCCGTCCGGGCCGCTTCGACCGTCAGGTTGTGGTGCCGCTGCCCGATATCCGCGGCCGTGAACAGATTCTTCGTGTCCATATGCGCAAGGTGCCGATTGGACAGGATGTCCGTGAGGACCTGATTGCCCGCGGTACGCCTGGATTCTCCGGTGCTGATCTGGCTAACCTCGTGAATGAGGCCGCTCTTTACGCGGCACGCCGCAACGCGCGCCTCGTCGAGATGATCGACTTTGAGAACGCGAAGGACAAGATCATGATGGGTGCCGAGCGCCGCGGCATGGTGATGACCGAGGAAGAGCGCAAAAACACCGCTTACCACGAGTCCGGCCACGCTGTTGTTGCCCGCATGCTTCCGGGAACCGATCCGGTGCATAAGGTCACGATCATTCCGCGCGGCCGCGCGCTGGGTCTCACGATGCAGCTGCCGACCGAGGATCGCTACTCTTACGACGACAAGTACATCCTGAATCAGATCGCCATCCTGTTCGGCGGCCGAATCGCTGAAGAAGTCTTTATGCATCACGCGACGACCGGTGCCTCGAATGACTTCGAACGCGCCACGAGCCTCGCCCGCGACATGGTGACCCGGTATGGCATGAGCGAGAACCTCGGACCGATGGTCTACGCCGAGAAGGAAGGCGAAGTCTTCCTTGGCAAGAGCGTCACGAAGAGCCAGCAGATTTCTGAGGCCACGATGCAGAAGGTTGATCAGGAAATCCGTCGGATCATTGATCAGCAGTACGCTCTCGCCCAGAAGATCATCACGGATAACCGTGACAAGATGGAAGCGATGGCTCATGCCCTGCTTGAGTGGGAAACGATCGACAGCGACCAGATTGATGACATCATGGCCGGCCGTCCTCCCCGTCCCCCGCATCAGGTGATTACCGGCGATCAGCCGCAGGTGGATCCGGAGCGCGCCCGTCAGAATGAGGTGAAGGAAGCGAAGGATGAGCCGCAGCAGAACGCGGTTTCTGAAACGCAGGTCTCTCAGCCTCCTGCCCCGGCTCCTGAAGCCAAAGCTCCTGAGGCTGCTCAGCCCGCTCAGCCTTCCGAAAGGAAGGACCCGGCTGACAGTCCGGACAATCAGAAATAATTGAATTT
Source organism: Dakarella massiliensis (assembly GCF_001182045.1). Classification (GTDB taxonomy): domain Bacteria; phylum Pseudomonadota; class Gammaproteobacteria; order Burkholderiales; family Burkholderiaceae_F; genus Mesosutterella; species Mesosutterella massiliensis. The sequence goes on from NZ_CVTY01000005.1 coordinate 464,162, forward strand.
CAATCCGGCGTCTGGTAAAACAGGCGCCGGTTCTTTTTTGGGGAAAGCTCAATGACTCAAGCACAGTACTGGCCGTGCAGAACGCGGCGCTTCGATCTCTGCAAGCCTCTCATCATGGGGATTCTGAATGTGACACCGGATTCGTTTTCGGACGGCGGTCAGCATAATGAACCGAAGCAGGCCATTGCCTGGGCTCTGAGGATGGCGCAGGACGGAGCGGATATTATCGATGTGGGCGGTGAGTCGACCCGCCCCGGAGCGGCCGCTGTGTCTGAAGAGGAAGAGCAGCGCCGGGTGATCCCTGTCGTTCAGGCGCTTGCGTCCCGCGGTCTCGCGGTATCCGTGGATACGAGCCGCGCCCGTGTGATGCGGGAAGCGGTTGCCGCAGGAGCCGAGATCCTGAATGACGTCCGGGCATTCACGCTTCCGGGAGCTGTTGAGGCTGCCGTTGAAACGGGTGCCGGACTTATTGTGATGCACGGGTGGGACGCTGCGAAGGAAGATGCGGACCGTGGCGAAGCGGACGAAGTGACGGCTGTCATCCGCTATCTGCGGGAACGCCAGAATGTGCTGGTGGATGCCGGAGCTCAATCAGATAAAATCTGCTGGGATCCGGGGTTTGGTTTCGGAAAGACCGTGGAACAGAATTTCGAGCTGGTGGCGGAAACGCGCCGGTTTGTTGAGGCGGGACAGCCATTCCTGATGGCGCTCTCCCGGAAGAGGGCGATTGGCGCCGCGTCGGGCGAAGCTGATGCGGCCCGGCGTGTCTCAGGATCGGTAGCCGGAGCGCTGCTCGCAGTTGAACGCGGCGCGCAGCTTGTCCGGGTGCATGATGTGCCGGAGACGTTTCAGGCGCTTTCGGTGCTGAAAGCCGTCCTCGCTCAGACTCATTAAGAGGTTTTATGTCTCGTAAATACTTTGGTACGGATGGCGTGCGCGGTACGGTAGGCACCTTCCCGATTGTTCCTGATTTTGTTGTGCGCCTCGGCTATGCGGCCGGCAAGGTGCTTGCGAAGCACTCCTCGGATGAGCACCCCACGGTGCTGATCGGAAAGGACACCCGGATTTCGGGTTACATGCTGGAAGCCTGTCTGCAGGCCGGCTTTTCGAGCGCTGGCGTTGATATCGTGCTCTGCGGCCCGATTCCCACGCCGGCTGTTGCCTATCTCACTCAGGCCCTGCGTCTGACCGCGGGTGTCGTGATCAGCGCATCGCATAACCCCTACAGTGATAACGGCATTAAGTTTTTCTCAAACGAAGGCATGAAGCTGCCGGACGACATTGAGTCTGAAATCGAGCAGGAGCTTGAAAGCGGAGTCGCGAAGTGTGTCGACAGCAGCCGTCTCGGCAAAGCGGTGCGTCTTGATGACGCGGCTGGCCGCTATATCGAGTTCTGCAAGTCGACGATTTCCGGTAAGGTCGACTTCAAGGGGATGAAGATTTATATCGATACCGCGAACGGCGCTGCCTACAAGGTGGCTCCTGCGGTGTTCCACGAACTCGGTGCCGAGGTTACGTGTGAATTCAATCATCCGGATGGTCTCAACATTAACCAGGGCTGCGGCGCAACGCACACGGAGACACTCTCTGAGCGTGTGGCAAAGGCGGGCTGCGATGTCGGTCTCGCCTTGGACGGTGACGCGGACCGTCTGATCATGGCGGATGCAGAAGGCCGTGTTTATAACGGTGATGAGCTGCTTTACATCATCGTCTGTGACCGACTGAGAAAGCATCCGGTGGCCGGTGTCGCCGGGACGCTGATGACGAATTACGGCCTTGAGAAACGTCTCGGTGAAATGCAGATCCCCTTCGATCGCACGAAGGTGGGTGACCGCTATGTGCTGGAGCGGCTGCTTGAAAAAGGCTGGCTCTACGGCGGCGAGAGTTCCGGGCACATCCTCTGCCTCGACCGTCAGACGACCGGTGACGGTATCGTGAGCGCGACGCAGGTGCTTTCTGCGATGCGCAGAACCGGGAGTTCGCTCTCTGAGCTGACGCAGGATCTTCACATGCTGCCTCAGGTCCTCGTGAACTGCCGTCTTGCCCCGGGCTTTGACTGGACTCGTCAGAAACCTCTGATCGAAGCGCGGGAAGAAGTGGAAAAGATTCTAGAAGGCCGCGGCCGGGTTCTGATCCGTCCGTCGGGCACTGAACCTCTTCTCCGCATCATGGTGGAGTCAGAAGACCGCGAGGAAGCCCAGACGCTTGCCGAGCGGATTGCTTCGACCATCAAATAACCAATACTGAAGGAGCTGGACGACCGAAATGAATACAGTGCTCATCGTTGAGGATGAACGTGCCATTCTTGAACTTGTCGCTTTCGCCAGTGAGTCAAGCGGTTTTCACGCGCTGAAGGCCGGAAGCGTCGCAGAGGCAAAGGAAAAGCTTTCGGTCGAAAAGCCGGACATTATTGTGCTCGACTGGATGCTGCCTGACTGCTCGGGACTAGAGTGGCTGGTGCAGCTCCGGGCCTCGGAGGACTATGCCGAAATTCCGGTGGTTCTCCTGACAGCCCGCGGAACGGAAGAGGACCGGGTGAGCGGTCTTGAAGCGGGGGCGGATGACTATGTCGTAAAGCCCTTTTCGCCCCGGGAACTCGTGGCGCGGCTTCGTGCCGTGCTTCGCCGCCGGACCGGAAGCGTCGGGTCTGACACGAAGGAGAGTGTGCTGCAGTGCGGCCCTCTCACCATGGATGAACTGAAGTTCGAAGCGACGGTAAGCGGGCAGCCTGTGAAGCTGGGAGTGATTGAGTTCAAGCTCCTGCAGCAGATGGCAAAGACTCCTGGCCGGGTCTACAGCCGCGAGCAGCTTCTCAGCCGCGTATGGGATGACGACGCGGCAACCATTGACGAGCGTACCGTAGATGTGCATATTCTCAGACTAAGGAAACAGCTTTCCGCGACTGACGCGAAAGACATGGTTGAAACGGTCAGAGGTCTGGGTTATCGGGTGGTTGATCCGAAAAAGAGCCTCTGATCCGAGGAGATTCGATTTGGCTGAGATGAAGCGCTCCAGGCTGGCAGTGCCGCTGGTCTTTGTGCTCGTCATTATTGCTGTCGTAGCCATAGTGACAGGCTTTACGTTTGGCCCGGTAGAGGCGCTCTGTGTAGCGCTTGCCGGTGTGATCTGGCTGTTTATTCAGAATCTGTTCTTTCTGTTTCGTCTGATCGGCTGGCTTGAAAACCCGGTCGCGGATGAAATACCTTCAGCCGGGCGTGAGACCCCGTGGCGAATCGTTTTTGAGATGCTGCGGGATGAACGTCATCAGTTTGAAAAGAACGCGAAGCATCTGCAGACGCGTGAGACCCGCTACCGCAAGACGCTGTCGTCACTCCCTGACGGCATCACTCTGGTGAATAGTGACTGGCGGATCGACTGGTGCAACGAATCAGCTGAGGAGCAACTGGGGCTTGACTCCATGAAGGACCGCGGTCAGCCGGTCTACAAGGTCTACGACTCCAAGGATTTCATTGATTACCTCACGGTTGGCAACTTTGATAAGCCGCTCGTGATCCATAACAGCGATAACTCTCAGACGATTGAGCTCCATGTCGTGGTGCTGGGCCGCAAGAACGCCGTGATTGTGACTCACGACGTCACGGACCGCGAGAAGCTCGACTCGATCCGGCGTGACTTTGTGGCGAACGTGAGTCACGAGCTGAGAACGCCGCTCACGGTGATCAACGGTTTTATTGATCTTGCCATCAGCTCCAAGGATCCGGGGCCGGTCAGGATTGGGCGCGAGCATCTGGCGCTGATGAAGGAACAGGCTGACCGGATGAGCCGCCTCGTGAATGATCTTCTCACGCTCTCGAAACTTGAGGAAAGCAACCCTGACCGCGCGCCTGAAACCGTGAATGTTCCGGTGCTGGTCCGTGAGACCGCGAAGGAGGGCCGGGCGATTTCGGGCGGCCGCCACGAGATCACGGAGACCGCGGAGCCTTTCTGCCTGAAGGGGTATAAGGATGAAATCCTGAGTGCCATCGGGAATCTCGTAGCGAACGCTGTCCGCTATACGCCGCCCGGAGGCCATATCAGTATCACCTGGAAGCGATCTCCCGAGTGGCTGGAGCTTGCGGTGAAGGATGACGGTATCGGAATCGCACCGGAATTTTTACCGAGACTCACCGAACGCTTCTACCGCGTGGATCAGAGCCGGTCGAGAGACTCGGGCGGCACCGGACTCGGACTCGCCATTGTGAAGCATGTCCTGATCCGGTATGGCGGTCACCTGAAGATCGAGTCGGAGCCTGGCAAGGGGTCGACGTTTACGATGCAGTTCCCGCCGGAACTGGAAATGCCGATGCCTGAAGTCATTCAGGACAGTGAATCCGGAATTGCGTCATAAGTCATAAAGATGAAGACGGGCAGTTGGAAAAACTGCCCGTTTTATTTTGTTAGAATCTTGAAAATTTTTTTCTCGCGGCTCGCGCTTCTCTCCATAGCTTGATCAAGTTATTTCCAGACAGCGGTTTCGCCCATTGACAGGATTAAACCGATGGATAATTCGAACGCGAAAGGACTTCTTTTCCTCGTTTCCGCGCCTTCCGGCGCAGGAAAATCCTCTCTTGTGCATGATCTGATCACGAAGGATCCGAACGTGCATCTTTCAATTTCCTATACGACCCGTGAGGTCCGTCCCGGCGAACAGGATGGTGTGGACTATCACTTCATCTCGCAGGAGGATTTTGAGGAGAGAAAGAAGAACCATGAGTTCCTCGAATGGGCTTTCGTCCATGGAAATTACTACGGCACCAGCCGTCTCTGGATTGAGCAGGAACTCGCCGCCGGCTACGACGTCATGCTGGAAATTGACTGGCAGGGCGCGTTCCAGGTGAAAAAGATTTTTCCGGATGTGATTTCCACCTTTATCCTGCCGCCTTCGATCGAAGCACTGAAACAGCGTCTCGTCGGCCGCGGCACGGATGCACCGGAAGTCATCGCGCGTCGTCTGAAGGGGGCCGGGGCGGAGATCGTCCATGCCCCGCAATTCGACTACGTTATAATTAACAATGATTTCAATCAGGCTTCCTGCGAGCTTCAGTCCATCATCCGCGCCGCGCGTCTGCGCTATGAGTGCCAGGCGAGGCGTGAGCAGGCTTTGTTTGCATCTTTGGGTGTTCCCGCCTGATCGTTGAAAGTTCAAAATTTCTGAAAGAGAAAATATAAATGGCTCGTGTTACTGTTGAAGACTGCCTGAAGAAGATTCCGAATCGCTTCGAGCTCGTGCTGTGCGCCGCTTACCGCGCCCGTCAGATCTCCCAGGGCTATGCCCCGAAGGTCGACGCGAAGGATAAGCCGACGGTGGTCGCCCTGCGCGAAATCGCTGAAGGCAAGACCGGAAAAGAGATGCTGGAGAAAGTTCCCCGCTAAGACGCCTCTCAATCCGTTTACGGGTCCTGTTCCAAGAAAGGGACAGGACCTTTTTAATTTCTAACCCGCCGAACCGGAAGCGAGGAACATCCTATGCCTGCAATCAATGCGGACTCGCAAGTGGTCATACCCCACATGGAAAGTCTGACGGACGATAACTCGTCAGATGATCTGCCACTCTACATGCAGCCGGCTGACGTCAAGATCGTTTCTGCAAACGAGCTGCTGACCCGGTGCAGGCTTTATCTGTCGGAAAGCGACTGCCAGACCATTCTCAAGGCCTATCGGTACGCTGACGAACATCATCTGGGACAGTTCCGCAAATCGGGTGAGCCTTACATCACGCATCCTCTCGCGGTGGCTTCGATTCTCGCGAGCTGGCATATGGACTGCGTGACCATTCAGGCAGGACTCATGCACGACGTGCTGGAAGACACCGGCGTGTCGAAGATTGAGATGGCGGAACGCTTCGGCATCGAAGTGGCAAACGTCGTCGACGGCGTCTCCAAACTCGATAAGCTCAAATTCAAGAGCACTCAGGTTGCCGCGGCAGAATCCTTCAGAAAGCTGCTGCTCGCCATGGCGAAGGATGTCCGCGTCATCCTCGTGAAGCTTGCTGACCGTGTGCATAACATGCGCACTCTCGGCATCATGCGCTATGAAAAGCGCTGCCGCATTTCCCGCGAGACGCTCGATATTTATGTGCCGATTGCTCACCGTCTCGGCATGAATCACGTATTCCGCGAACTGCAGGAACTCGCCTTTCTCAACATGCATCCGATCCGCTATCGGGTGCTGCATGACGCTGTTGTGAGAACGCGTGAAAAGAGAAAGGACATTCTCGAGCGGATTCTGCATGAAACCCGCCGCATGCTCCCGAAGGCCGGTATCAAGGCCCGCGTGATCGGGCGCGACAAGACGATGTACGGCATCTATAACACGATGCGTGATAAGCACATCCGATTCCGTGAGGCGCTGGACGTATACGGTTTCCGGGTGATCGTGCGGACGCCTGAGGAGTGCTACCTCACGCTGGGTGCCCTGCACGCCCTTTATAAGCCGGTGCCGAAACGTTTCAAGGACTTCATCGCAGTGCCAAAGACAAACGGGTATCAGAGTCTTCATACGACTGTGATCGGTCCGAACGGCACGCCGATCGAGTATCAGATCCGGACTGAGGAAATGAACCGGATCGCGGAGTACGGCATTCTCACGCACTGGCTCTTCAATGATGACGGTGCGAGTGCTACCGAAATTCAGCAGAGAACGACCGCTTGGCTGCAGTCGCTGCTTGAAATCCAGCAGCACAGCGCGGATTCTTCTGAGTTTATTGAAAACATCAAGATTGATCTCTTCCCGGATCGCATCTACGTCTTCACCCCGAAGTCAAAGATTATTTCTCTTCCGAAACGTTCCACCCCGATTGACTTCGCGTACCAGATTCATACTGACGTCGGCAATCACGCGCTTTCCTGCCGTGTGAATGGTGAGCCCTGCTCTCTCACCCAGGAACTGAATAACGGCGACATGGTTGAAATCCGTACATCGCCTGACGCGACGCCGAATCCTGAATGGGTGCGGTATGTCGGCAGCGGCAAAGCCCGTGCTGAAATCCGTCAGTTCCTCCGCACGATGAAGTTTGATGATTCGGTGAAGCTGGGTCACAAGCTCCTTAAGCGCGCGGGTGAGGAAGTGAATCTCGATATCGACAGCGTGCCGGAAGCCGTCTGGAAGGCTGTTCTGAAGGATTCCGGTGTCGACTCAAAGGAATCGTTCTTCGCGGATCTGGGACTTGGAAAGTATCTCGCGGGCGCCATTGTGAACCGCTTTACCGCGCTCACGGCTCCGATCACGGGGATGGCCGGCCGGACCGAAAACCCCATGATGAAGGCGGTGAAGGTAACGGGGAACGAAGGCGTCGCAGTCAGTCTCGCAACCTGCTGCCATCCGATTCCAGGGGACGATATCTGGGGCTTCATGCGCCCAGGCAAGGGACTCTCCATTCACTGTACTTCCTGCGAGCATACGGTGAAGGGGCGTTCCGCCGACCCGGGCCGCTGGATGGCGGCTGAGTGGCTCCCGCAGCCGCTCTCTGCCCGTTACCCCGTTCCGATCGAGGTCACTGCGGATGAGGATCAGGAGAAAGCTGTGATTGCGGCGAGCGTTGCGGCTATCGCTGAAGAGCAGTCGGCGATTGTCGGCTTCTCCGTGGATTCGGAAAACAGCAGCACAACCCGTCTCCACATGGTGGTTCAGGTGCGTGATAAGACCCACCTCTCCCATGTGCTGCGTCATCTCGCGAGAATTCCGGGGGTCCAGCAGGTATGGCGCCGGACTACAGAACAGGATGATGTGCCGAAAGCCTCTCCTGATGAACCCCGGATGAAGAAGCTGAATTCCGAGGATCTTTACGCGGAGAGCCGGACCGGCAGCGGAGCCTGATCTCTCACGCAGGAATCAACAAAGGAGCGGAAATTTCTTTCCGCTCCTTTGTTTTTAATCCTCTTTCGGCGTTTCGTGAGGAATCGGCGGTTCGCCGGTATAGCGGACCTCAAGGATCTCGAGCGTCTGCACGCCTTTCGGTGTCGGAAGCTTCACTTCATCGCCCTCGTGAGCCTTGATGAGGACACGGGCAACCGGGCTGATCCAGGAAACATCGCCATGCTCCGGATCCATCTCGTCGATGCCGACGATGCGGACTGTGTGCTCTTCGCCGAGGTTATTGGCATAGGTTACGGTTGCGCCGAAGAAAATCTGATCCGTGTCTCGTCCCCGGACATCCACTACCTGGGCGGACTCAATCCGCTTATTGAGGAAGCGGATCCGGCGGTCGATAGCCCTCAGACGCTGTTTGCCGTACTGGTAGTCGCCGTTCTCGGACCGGTCACCGTTCGACGCCGCCCAGGAGACGATACTCACGACTTTCGGACGTTCTGTCCTCACGAGATTTTCCCGTTCGTCGAGCATTCTCCGATAGCATTCCGGCGTCATGTAGTTCGGGGCGTTGGCTGGCAGTCCTGGCAGCTTTACGCCTTCTTCGTCGTCATCTTCATCCTGAGCCGTATTCATGCCTTGCTCCTTTTCTGGGAGAGATATGAAAAAAGTCCGTGAAGGCATCAACCTTCACGGACTCTGAATCTGGGGTGGGGGGTCGGACTCGAACCGACGACAACCGGAATCACAATCCGGGACTCTACCAACTGAGCTACACCCACCATTACAACTGATTTACTACTGGTCCACCCGGCAGGATTCGAACCAGCGACCCTCTGCTTAGAAGGCAGATGCTCTATCCAACTGAGCTACGGGCGGATCGATTCTGCTTTGCAGACTCTGTCTGGTCGGGGTGAAGAGATTCGAACTCCCGACATCCTGCTCCCAAAGCAGGCGCGCTACCAGACTGCGCCACACCCCGAGAGAAGTCAATTATACATAAGGAAAGCTAAAAAGCAAAATTTAAATTTCAGAAGCCCGGAAGCGACTGGAGAACGGTGAAATTTCCGCGTGTCTCTTATCGGAAGGTATCCTTCGGCGACGTCTTTTTCATGGAGCCCACATTGCACAGGACCTGCGTCAGATGGTGACCGGTTTCTGCGACGAACATGGAGCAGGTGAGGCGGGCCCGGTGTCCCTGATTGCTTTTATAAAACTTCCACTGGCTGTCATTGCCCATGACGAGCTGCATGATGAGAACGCCGTTGACCGGACCTTCCTCATCCTGTCTGTCGGCCGGGATCGTGTTGATGGGGTGATCCAGGATAATGGCGGGGAATTCGACCACCTCTTCTTTCCCCATGTTGCAGCAGTCGACACCCTGACGGCTGCCGAGCGTACCCGTGACAGAAACCGGGGTGCCGTAGCGGTACGTGGCGGCTGAGGCGGAAAGCGTGAAAGTGAGACCGAGAAGGCCTGCTAGAAGCCAGCGGTACATATAAAGACTCCTGAAGAAAATTGAGAGAATTATAAACTCAAACTTTGTAGAGTAATAACGTTGATAACGATTAACGTTTGCAGGGAAACCCTGACCGAAAATGATGTGAAATAAAAAAAGCCCCGCGGAGACGGGGCTTTTATAAGAGTTGAGAGCGGTGTATGCCACCCTTTCTTCTGTTACTCCAGATTCTGGATCTGCTCGCGCATCTTTTCGATATTGAGTTTCAGATCGAGAGAGGCATTTGTCATCTCGATTGCCACTGCCTTGGAGCCCAGCGTATTCGCTTCGCGGTTCAGTTCCTGCATGAGGAAGTCGAGGCGGCGGCCGACAGGGCCGCCAGCGGTCAGCACGCGGCGGACTTCATTGACGTGGGTGATGAGCCGGTTGATTTCCTCAGCCACATCCATGCGGAGTGCGTAAAGCGTGAGTTCTGCGCGGATCCGCTCGTTCACGTCTTCAGGGGTCAGTGAAGACTTATCGGAAAGCGCCTGGGTGAGGGCCTCAGAGAGCCGTTCCTCGAGCTTCGACTTCATGGCGGCGAGGATGTCAGGGAGCCGGGACGCGATATCGCGGGCGATTCCCTCGATGTTGTCGCAGTAACCGAGAAGCACCTTGGCAAGGGCGGCACCTTCGCGTTCGCGGGAGGCGAGGAAGGCATCCAGCGCGCGGTTCAGCGCATCGAGAACATCTTTTGATACCTGCTCCGCGTCGACGGTGTCAGACGTAAGAACGCCGGGATAAGAGAGAATTTCGCTCACAGAGAGCGCGCGGGCTTCCGGGAAAGCCTTGAGCGCTTCCCCCTGCAGGGACGCGAGCGTCGTGAGAGCAGACGGGCTCAGGCGGGACGTGGCACCGAGCGTCTCAGACTTAAGGGAGAGCCGGCACTCCATCTTGCCGCGCTTCACGCGGGAACCGATCGTTTCACGGATGGCTGATTCCAGAGAGTGGAGATCATCAGGAATTCTGAGCGTGAGATCGAGAAAACGGGAATTGACGGAGCGCAGTTCGACAGTGAGCTGGCCGGAGGCGATCGCAGACTGGATCGTCGCGTAACCTGTCATGCTGAAAACGGATGCCATAAGATATATCCTTGTCCGAGTTTGCTGAATGCCTCTGCCTGCGATGCAAAAGTCCAGGCGGAAGGCGCATGCAGATTGTAACGGTTTTGGGATCATCAACAGGGAAGCGCGGGCTCATGTCAGCCTCGCGGCTCTGTTTCATCAGATACGCGCAGCGATGGGCTGCAGGGAGAAAGCGAAGTGGAACGTACAAACGGCCGGAAAGCAGATGAAAAACGGAGCGTAAAAATTACGCGCCACTTCACGAAGTACGCCGAGGGCTCTGTCCTGATTGAAGACGGCGAAACGCAGGTCCTCTGCACGGCCTCTGTGATCACGGGGGTTCCCTCCTGGCTTAAAGGCCGGGGGGAAGGCTGGGTGACTGCGGAATACGGACTGCTGCCTCGCGCGACCGGTACACGGACGGACCGTGAAGCCGCGAAGGGAAAACAGACCGGCCGTACTCAGGAGATTCAGCGCCTGATCGGCCGCAGTCTCCGCGCGGTGATCGACCGCAAGGCGCTTGGCGAAAATACGATCAAGATCGACTGTGATGTGCTGCAGGCTGACGGCGGTTCCCGCTGCGCCTCGATCACGGGTGCCTATGTGGCGCTCGCAGACGCGGTTAACTGGATGATTTCCAAGGGACTCATTGAAAAGAGCCCGCTCAAGGACTCGGTGTCCGCGATTTCTGTCGGCATGAGCGAAGGTCAGCCGGTGCTCGACCTCGACTACGTGGAAGATTCTTCGAGCGATACCGATATGAATGTCGTCATGACGGGAAGCGGCGCTTTTGTGGAAATCCAGGGCACGGCTGAAGGCGATCCCTTCACGCGCGACGACCTGAACCGCCTGCTTGACCTTGCGGAAAAAGGCAATAAGGAACTCGCCGCGGCGCAGAACGAAGCGCTCAAGGCCTGAAAGACTGAAACCATTTGGAGATCGACGGATGAAGCGTCTGGTTCTGGCCTCGGATAATCCGGGGAAAATTCGTGAATTCAATAAGCTCTTCGCCCCTCTCGGGATTGAAGTGGTGGCTCAGGGATCGCTCGGCGTCATACCGGCTGAGGAGCCTTTTGAGACATTCCTTGAAAACTGCCTCGCAAAAGCCCGCAATGCTTCCCGTCAGACGGGACTCCCGGCAATCGCCGATGATTCCGGAATCTGCGTGGACGCTCTGGGAGGAGCTCCCGGAGTTCATTCCGCCCGCTTTGCCGGTCTCCCGAAAAGCGATGCCCGCAATAACGAGCTTCTCATCAGCCGGCTTCAGGGGGAAGCAAACCGCAAGGCTCACTATGTCTGTGTGCTGATCGGCGTTAAGTCAGCGGATGATCCCGATCCGCTGGTCGCGACCGGCTACTGGCATGGTGAAATTGTGGATACGCCCCGGGGCGAGAATGGGTTTGGCTATGACCCGTACTTTTTCCTTCCGCAGGAAGGGAAGACCGCGGCTGAGCTTTCCGAGGAAGAAAAGAACAGCGTGAGCCATCGCGGCCAGGCAGTTCAGGGCCTTCTCTCGCTTCTCAGGAACCACTGGGGGTGGTAAGCCGCATGAAGACGCTTCCGGGCACAGGCGGAGTGCCGGTTCCGGAGAGCAGTCGTATACCGCTCTCCCTCTATATTCATTGGCCCTGGTGCGTCCGTAAGTGTCCTTACTGTGACTTCAATTCCCGCCCGGTGATGGGAGCTCTGCCGACAGATACCTATGTGTCGCTGCTGCTTCGCGACCTGGAGTCTCAGATCGCGTATCTCAAGCCTGGCAGACGTATCGAGACAATTTATATCGGCGGCGGCACTCCCTCCCTCATGGCAGGGAAGGAGATCGGAACGCTGCTGCAGGGTGTCAGGAATCTGATTGAGGTATCCCCCGAGTGTGAGATCTCGATGGAGGCGAATCCCGGGACGGTCGAATCCGATTCCCTGATCCGCTACCGAGAGGCCGGGGTTAACCGACTGTCGCTGGGAGTTCAGAGTTTCAATGACCGGGAACTCCGGATTCTCGGCCGCATTCATTCCGCTGACGACGCTCGAGCGGCCATCCGTCAGGCCGCGGCAGCCTTTGATAACTTCAATATCGACATTATGTTCGGCCTTCCGGGGGAGACCCTGGAGTCGCTTGCCGATGAGCTGCGGGAAGCGGTCGGATCAGGAAGCACGCATCTCTCTTTCTATCAGCTCACGATCGAAGAGGGCACGGCCTTCGCCCGGCGGGTGCCGGAAGGAATTCCGGATCCGGACACGCTGGCTGAAATGGGGGATCTGGTGCTGAGCGAACTCGCCCGCGCGGGGTTCAGGCGTTACGAAGTGTCGGGATACGCACAGGAAGGGCGCCGCTGTCGCCATAACCTGAACTATTGGGGATACGGCGACTACCTGGCGATCGGGGCCGGCGCTCACGGAAAGATCAGCGATGAGCGGGGTGTCTTCCGCTACGCTCAGGCGGGGGATCCGAGACGCTATATGGAAAACGTCCGAACGCTGGAAACGCCGTTCCAGGAATCCCGCTGGGTGGGACGGGATGAGCTGCCGTTTGAATTCATGCTGGACGGACTGAGGCTCACGGATGGGGTCACAGTCCGATCGTTTGAAGAAAGGACTGGGCTCGGATACAGCGTTATTGAGCCCGCGGTAAACGAGGCGGTGGGGGAGGGGCTTCTCACCGCGGAAGACGGCTGTCTTGTGCCAACCGCCAGAGGACTCGACTTTCTTTCCGATCTTCAGGAACTCTTCCTGCCCTGATCCGGTGCCTGGTAAAGTGTTGCGGATTGAAAAAATCTCATTTTTGGGGAGCGAATGCACTATCATGGTGCATGATTCTGCCTCATTTTGATCCGCTCAGACGGTGAAATTCTGACCGTCTGTCGGAGAAGGGCTATTTGCTGAGGTTTTGCTGAAAAGTAAAAACTGGCACGGTAGTTGCTTATATATGGGCGAATGCCAGGGAGAAATGCTCTCCCGGCCCAAGATTGATTTAGGAGAAAAAGATGACGACGGCTAATGACGTCCTCCAGATGGTCACAGACAACGACGTGAAGTTCGTTGGCTTCCGCTTTACTGATACGCTCGGCAAAGAGCAGAGCGTCACGATCCCCGCAGATCAGCTGACTGAAGACCAGTTCGAAGTGGGCCATGTCTTTGACGGTTCCTCGATCAAGGGCTGGAGAGGCATCGAGGCCTCCGACATGCTGCTGCTTCCGGATCCGGAGACGGCCCGCATGGACCCCTTCCGTGAACAGAACACGCTGCTGCTCACCTGCGACGTCGTGGAACCGGACACCGGCAAGGGTTACGAACGTGATCCCCGCTCCCTCGCGAAGCGCGCTGAAGCCTATCTGAAGTCCACCGGTATCGGTGACACCGCTTACTTCGGTCCGGAACTTGAATTCTTCATTTTCGACAGCGTCCGCTATCGCAATGATTCCCAGGACTGCTTCTACAAGATCGAAAGCGAAGAAGCTCCCTGGTCCACCGGTCTCAAGTATGAAGGCGGCAACCTCGCTCACCGTGCCCTGACGAAGGGCGGCTACTTCCCGGTTCCGCCGGTTGATAAGCTGATGGACATCCGTGCTGAAATGTGCACGCTGCTCGCTCAGCAGGGCATCCCGGTTGAAGTGCACCACCACGAAGTGGGCGCTGCCGGCCAGTGCGAAATCGGTACCCGTTTCTCCTCTCTCGTCCAGCGTGCCGACTGGTCCCAGATCCAGAAGTACACGATCTGGAACGTGGCAGCCGCTTATGGCAAGACCGCTACCTTCATGCCGAAGCCCTATCCGGGTGACAACGGCTCCGGTATGCACTGCAACCAGTCGATCTGGAAGGACGGCAAGAACGTCTTCGCGGGCAACGGCTACGCCGGCCTGTCTGAAACCGCCCTCTACTACATCGGCGGCATCATCAAGCACGCCCGTGCCCTGAATGCCTTCACGAACCCGTCGACCAACTCCTACAAGCGTCTGGTCCCGGGCTTTGAAGCTCCGGTGAAGCTCGCCTACTCGGCCTGCAACCGTTCCGCCGCTATCCGTATTCCGAAGGTGTTCAGCGAAAAGGGCCGCCGCGTTGAAGTCCGCTTCCCGGATCCCACGGCTAACTCCTACCTCGCCTTCTCGGCTCTGCTGATGGCCGGTCTCGACGGTATCCAGAACAAGATCAACCCGGGCGATCCGGCTGATAAGAATCTGTACGATCTGCCGCCGGAAGAGAACGCTAAGATCCCGACGGTCTGCAGCGATCTCTCTGAAGCCCTGGCTCACCTTGATCAGGACCGCGAGTTCCTGACCCGCGGCGGCGTCTTCACGAATGACCTGATCGACGCCTACATTGCGGTGAAGCAGGAAGAAGTGACGATGTACCGCGCTGCGGTGCACCCGCTCGAGTACGCGCTCTACTTCGCGAGCTAATGTGCTTGCGTAGGCAGTAAGCAGCAGAGGAGGGGGATTTTTCCCCCTCTTTTTTTCAATAAACGGCGGAGGGCTGAATGACGAAGAACGCAGCGTGGCCTGAGGGCTCTTTTCTCGATTCCCTCGCGACAGGCGTCCTCGCGACAGATCCGAAGGGAAAGATTGTCTATGCCAACGCGGCGAGCGAGGTCCTTTCAGGAGCGTCCAAAAACCGCCTGATCGGTATTTCATCCGAAGCTGTTTTTCCCTCCGCCCGCCGCTGGAATGAACGGTTTCTGTCGGACACCGTCCGGGGGGAACCTACCCTCACAGAGCGGACTGAAATGTTCTGCCCGAGCAACCCGACAGAAAGCCGGAAGGTCCGTGTTACGGTCAGCCGTTTCCCGGGTACCGGCGGCATTCTGATTGAGGTGTCGGATCTTGGAGCCGTGCTGATTGCGGAGAATGAGGCGCAGAAGGTAGGGCTCTCGGAAACCAGCCGTCAGGTGCTCCGGAACCTCGCTCACGAAATCAAGAACCCGCTGGGCGGAATCCGGGGCGCGGCGCAGCTTCTCGAAG
The DNA here is from genome assembly GCF_001182045.1 of Dakarella massiliensis. Lineage (GTDB taxonomy): Bacteria > Pseudomonadota > Gammaproteobacteria > Burkholderiales > Burkholderiaceae_F > Mesosutterella > Mesosutterella massiliensis. Next base: position 479,482 of record NZ_CVTY01000005.1, read on the forward strand.
GAGAGCTCACGAATCCGGAGCTCCGCGAGTACACCGGGGTTATCATCAGCGAGGCGGACCGGCTGCAGAATCTCGTCGACCGGCTTTTGGCCCCTTACCGTACGGGCCGATCGCTTTCTGACATCAATATCCACGAAGTGCTGGAGCGCGTCCGGCAGATCATTCTGGCTGAGTTTCCGAAGGGACTCTCCTTCATCCGGGACTATGACGTTTCGGTTCCGACACTCCGGGGCGACCGTGAGCAGCTGCTGCAGGTGTTTCTCAATATCGAAAAGAATGCCGCCGAGGTGCTTGACGGAAAGATTGCCGAAGGCACGGCTGAGATCCGGGTGACGACGCGCGTGGCCCAGCAGGTGCAGATCGGTCTCAGGCGTTACCGGCTCGCGCTTTCCATTCATATCCAGGATAACGGTCCGGGGGTTCCGCCTGAAATCCGGGATCGGATCTTCTATCCGCTCGTAACCGGGAAGGCGAATGGGAGCGGTCTCGGACTCTCACTCGCGCAGAATTTCATCCGTCAGCATGACGGATCGATTGATGTGGAGAGCGAACCCGGAAAAACCGATTTCCGCATTCTTCTGCCGCTCTCTCCCCCTGAGACCGGCGATATCAGCCCCGCGTGATTAAGGAGAAAAGTTCATGAATGAAGTCTGGATTGTGGATGATGACCGCTCGATCCGCTGGGTTCTGGAAAAGGTGCTGACAAAGGCCGGGTTCACCTGCCGGTCTTTTTCTGATGGAAACGCCGCCTGGACCGCCCTTCAGAATGACTGCCCTGGTGTGCTGATCTCCGATATCCGGATGCCGGGACCCAATGGGATCGACCTTCTCACGCGCATCAAGGAAAAGTATCCGAAGCTTCCCGTGATCATCACCACGGCGTTTTCCGATCTGGAAAGCGCGGTGTCCGCTTTCCAGAAGGGGGCCTTTGAATACCTGCCGAAGCCCTTTGATATCAATAAAGCGGTCCAGCTTGTGCAGCGCGCGATGGCGGATCAGGAGCCATCGGCTGCCGCTGATGAGGCTGAGGAAAATGAGGAAGAGGGACACGGAACGCTGGAGCTGATCGGGAAAGCTCCGGTGATGCAGGATGTCTTCCGCGCGATTGGCAGACTGTCTCACTCCAGCATGACGGTCCTTATTACAGGAGAATCCGGCGCCGGCAAGGAAGTCGTGGCCCGGGCTCTGCACCGCAGCAGCCCGAGAAGCAAGGCTCCCTTTATTGCGCTCAACATGGCGGCAATTCCCCGGGAGCTGATGGAGTCTGAACTCTTCGGCCACGAGCGGGGCGCTTTCACCGGAGCTCTAGCGACCCGAAGCGGCCGGTTTGAGCAGGCTGACGGCGGCACGCTGTTCCTTGATGAAATCGGCGATATGCCGATGGAGCTTCAGACGAGGCTTCTCCGGGTGCTCTCTGACGGAAATTTCTATCGGGTGGGAGGTCATCAGCCGCTTCACGCCGATGTGCGGATCATCGCAGCGACGAATCAGAATCTCGAGCGCCGCGTGGCGGAGGGGAAGTTCCGTGAGGATCTGTTCCACAGGCTTAATGTGATCCGGATCCGGCTCCCGTCGCTTAAAGAGCGATCTGAGGATATCCCGCTTCTCGCTCACCACTTTCTGATCCGGACCGCGAAGGAGCTTGGGGTTGAGGTGAAGAGGCTTGAACCAGACGCAATGGAAGCGCTGACCCGCTATCCCTTCCCGGGAAACGTGCGTCAGCTCGAAAACGTCTGCCGCTGGATTACGGTCATGGCACCCTCTCAGAATGTGAGAGCGGAGGATCTTCCTGAGGAAGTGAGAAACTGGGAAGCCGGGAAAGACGCGGCGCTTCCGGAAGGACATATGGGGGCGCTTTCTGACTGGAAGGACGCGCTTTCGCAGACCGTGTCCGATATGCTCGACCGCGGCGCTCCTGACATCATGGAGTCGCTCCGGAATCAGTTTGAGCGGACGGTGATTGAGGCCGCGCTTGAAAAGACATCCGGCCGCAGAATCGACGCGGCGGCCCGGCTTGGCATGGGTCGGAACACCATCACGCGGAAGATCAAAGAACTGCGGATGGAAGAGTAAAGATCCTGCAGAGCCTGAGAGATTTTCTCAGGCTTATTTTTTATCCGCCGCGGTGCGCTGAAGCTCGTGCAGCTTCAGGTATTTCATCATCGTGTAGGAAAAGTTGAGGAAACAGAGGTAGGTTCCAAGAGCGCCGTCAAGGAACCCGAGCTTCAGGATCAGCATTTTGAAGAAGCTGCCCGCGCTGTGCCCGAAGATACCGCCAAGCGATGTTCTGCGGCCCTGACGGTAAGCGTTCTCCGCCCAGAGCGTTGAGTAGAGACTCATCTTCCGCTCCCAGGAGCTCCAGTCGGCATATGTGTAGTGCTCCATGTAGCCGGGAAGGGTTTTTTCCTGAAGGCTGCACTCGGGATGCTCATGAACCTGGTTCACCCAGGTCACATCCGTTCTCGGAAAGAGTCTCGTTACCCAGTTGGGGCCGATCACGCCGTGGCGGAATGTTTTTCCGAAGGCGCAGCAGAGTCTGAGCATGCGATACGCGGCGGGCTGAGCGCCAGGCTCCGTGGCGCGGCGGATCGCGGAGGCGAGTTCCGGTGTCAGATGCTCATCCGCGTCGAGGTAAAGCACCCACGTCGCGTCGGTTGCCGAGAGGCCGAAGTTCCGCTGAGCGGAAAAGTCATTTGTCCAGGCCCGGTAGACCACCCGGGCACCGGCTTTTTCCGCGATTTCCACTGTCCGGTCTGTACTGCCGCTGTCGATCAGAATCACTTCGTCCGTACATTGCCTGGCGCTCTGTATGGTTTCCGCAATGTTCTTTTCTTCATTCTTTGTGAGGATCAGTACAGCAAGATTATTCATGGAGATACGGCCGGGCCAAATGTTGGATAAGTAGATGCATTTTAATCGCCGGACGATACCTGTCCATGCGTGAGGATGAGAAACGGAAAGCCGGGAGGCTTTAAAATGACGCCTTTGCCCAATCAGGAAAACTGCTCCATGGAGTTCATAGCGAATGACGGCGCCCCGCGCCTGAGTGATGTAACAGAGAAGCTGCGGTCGCTCAGAGCGAAGGAGCAGCATCTGAGAGGCATTGCGCGAGCCTGGCTTGGGCGGGCCGCGTGGCCGGCGGAGGATGATCTCCGGTTTCCGGAACCCGTGAGGGCAGCGCTGCCGGACCTCAGGCGGTATCTTGACTCGCTTGTAGTGCCCGCGCGGCGAAGCGGGGGCGGTGACGGCAGATCAGAAAAACTTCTGATGAAGCTTCGGGACGGAGAGACCGTGGAAACGGTCGTTCTCCCGAAGGACGGTGTCTGCGTGTCGACACAGGTCGGATGCGCGGTGGGCTGTGCGTTCTGCATGACGGGACGCTCGGGACTCATCCGGCAGCTTGGAAGCGCTGAGATCGCGGCTCAGGTGGCCGCAGCCCGCCGGATCAATCCCGGCATCCGGAAAGTGGATTTTATGGGGATGGGGGAGCCGTCCCACAATCTCCGGGCGGTTCTGGAGGCGGTCCAGTTTCTCGGCACTTACGGGGACTTCGGGCATAAGAGCCTTGTCATTTCCACAGTTGGAGATCCGAGGATATTTGATGCGCTGCTCAGCCTGAAGCCAACGGATGTCCGGCCGGGGCTCGCGGTATCGCTTCACTCAGCGATTGATGAGAAGCGCAGGCATCTGATCGCGAAGCCCGGAGCGCTTTCCGTCACAGAAATCATCAGCCGCGCCCAGGCGTATTCGGACGCGGTGAAGTACCCGGTTCAGTATGAGTGGGTGCTGATCCGCGGCGTGAATGACGGGAAGGATGAGATAGAGAAACTCGCCTCTCTTCTTGAAGGGAAAAACGCGATGCTGAACTTCATCCCGGTGAATCGGGTGGAGGGATCGGACTTTGTCCGGCCCGAGAAGGAAAGGTGTCTGGAGCTTGCGGAAATCCTCCGGTCCCGGGGGGGTGTTGCCAAAATCCGCGTTTCCGCGGCTCAGGATGTGGAGGGCGGGTGCGGGCAGCTCCGAGCCCGCACTCTGAAGAATTTTCAGCCCTGAAAGACTCAGAGACTGAGTTCCAGCACCACCGGAGCGTGGTCGGAAGGCTGCGGCAGCTCCCGGTAGAAGCGCCGGATTTTCACGGATTTGATCTTACCTGCAAGCGCTTCGCTGACGAGCGTATGGTCAATCCGCGCTCCCTGATCACGGAGCAGGGCGTTATTGCGGTAATCCCACCAGCTCCAGTCCCCTTCCGTGACCGGGGCTTTTCTGAACGCGTCCGTGAGTCCCAGGGCAATGAGGGAGTTGAATGCGTCACGCTCCGCGTCAGAGACGAGGATGTGCCCCTTCCAGCCTTCCGGATCCCAGATGTCCGCGTCAGTCGGCGCCACATTCATGTCGCCCACCAGGATAAGGTTCGAGTCCGTGTGGAGGCGCGCCTCAAGCGCGGACCTGAGCGCGCAGAACCACTCAAGCTTATAGAGATACTTCGCCGCGCCCGGTGCCTGACCGTTCGGAAAATAACCGCAGACGAACCGGAACGACGCTCCTGACTGTGCCGTAATGGTCGCCGCGGCGAGACGCCTCTGAGGATCCGGATACCCCGGAACTCCAAATGAGACGTCGGACACCGCAGCTGATCCGTCCCGGGTCAGGATCGCGACGCCGTTATAGCCCTTATGCCCCGAGAAGAGGCAGCTGTAGCCAAGTTCCCGGATTTCAGCTTCGGGGAACTTGTCGTCATCGAGTTTGGTTTCCTGTAGCCCGATCACGTCGCACTGCTCGTCCTTCAGAAACTGCAGGACGTGCGGCAGCCGGATGCGCAGGGAGTTGACGTTCCAGGTCGCGATTTTCATTTGTCTTCACTCATGCCGGAGTGGCGAAGCAGGGCATCCACCGTGGGCTTACGTCCGCGGAAGGCAACGAAGCTTTCCATCGCAGGACGGGAACCGCCGCGGGAAATCACTTCGTCAAGCCACTTCTTGCCGATTTCAGGACTGACAACACCGTTTTCCTCGAAGAGCGAGAAAGCGTCCGCGGAAAGCACTTCAGCCCACTTGTAGCTGTAGTAGCCAGCCGCGTAGCCGCCTGCAAAGATGTGCGAGAAGCTCATCGGGAAGCGATTCTCGGGGATCACCGGGATCACGCAGACTTCCTTGCGGACTTCGGTGAGCAGATGCAGCACGCTGTCATGCTCCGGATAAAAGTCCATGTGGAGAAGCATGTCGAAGAGCGCAAATTCAAGCTGGCGCACCATCGCCATGCCGGATTCGAAGTTCTTCGCGGCCACCATCTTGTCGAAGAGCGCGCGGGGGAGCGGTTCACCCGTCACGTCATGCTTCGAAATGGATTCAACGACAGACCAGTCCCAGCAGAAGTTTTCCATGAACTGCGAGGGCATTTCCACCGCATCCCATTCAACACCGGAGATGCCGGAGACCTCAGCCTCATCGACCCGGGTGAGGAGATGATGGAGACCGTGGCCGAACTCGTGGAAGAGCGTCTGCACCTCGTCATGCGTCATCGTGGCGGTCTTCCCGGGAGCAGGTTTCGTGAAGTTGCAGACCTGATAGGAAACCGGCGTATCGAGCTTGCCCTTATAGAGGCGGCGGGTTCTGTCGCCGTCCATCCAGGCACCGCCCCGTTTCGTGGGACGGGCATAGAGATCGAAGTAGAGCTGGGCGATCAGTTTGCCATCCTTATCTTCAATCCGGAAGAACTTCACATCCGGATCCCAGACGCTCGCGTGATCCTCACGGATATGAATGCCGTAGAGCGTTTCGACCAGATGGAAGAGTCCCTTGAAGACCGCGTCCTGCGTGAAGTAGTGCTTCACTTCCTCATCCGAAAACGCGTAGCGCGCCTGACGGAGTTTCTCCGCGGCAAAGCTGATGTCCCAGGGCTGAAGCGATTCGATACCGAGTTCCTTGGCGGCAAATTCCCGCAGCTCCTCCATATCCTTCAGCGCATAGGGGCGGCTCTTCTTATTCAGATCGCGCAGGAATCCGACCACCTGTTCGGGGGTCTCAGCCATCTTTGTCGCGAGAGAATATTCCGCGTAGTTACGGAAGCCGAGGAGAGACGCGAGCTTCTTTCTGAGCTCAAGCGTTTCACGGATCACCGGCGTGTTATCGAACTTATCGGGGCCGAGTTCGGAAGCGCGGGTAGAGAAAGCCCGATAGGCTTCCTCGCGCAGCGAGCGGTCTTCCGCATACTGCAGAACTGGGATGTAGGAGGGGAACTGCAGCGTGATCCGATAGCCTTCCTTGCAGGCCTGTTTTGCGGTTTCCCGGAAGAGCAGACGGGCGTCTTCGGGAATGCCCTTCAGCCGGGAATCATCCGCGAGATCAAGCGTCCAGGCGTTCGTCGCGTCAAGAAGATTTTCAGAGAATTTCTGAGAGAGAGCGGAGAGCCGTTCACTGATCGCCTTCACTTCCTGGCGATCAGACTCGGGGAGCTCCGCGCCGGAAAGGCGGAAGTCCCGCAGCTCATCATTGATGATCTTCTGGCGGACAGGTGTCAGGGACTCAAACCCGGAGGCGTCATGCATCGCCTTGTACTTTCCGTACAGGCTCTCATTCTGGGAGAGTCCGATCCAGAACTGCGTAACCTCGGGGAGCATCTCGTTAAAGACGTTGCGGAGCGCCTCGCTGTCGTTCACGGACATCAGGTGGCTCACGGCACCCCAGGCGCGGGAGAGACGGAGCGTCGCCGTGGTGAGGGTCTCGGCGACCGAGTCAAAATCCGCGGGAACCTCAGGCTTTGTCACGGCGTCAAGCGTCTTCTGCGCTTCAGCAATCAGCTCGCGGATAGCCGGCGCGACGTGTTCAGGGCGGATCGCCGCGAAATCAATAAGACCGTCAAGATTAAGAAGGGGATTCTGCGACATAGGCAAATACTTTTTCCTAAATTGAATAGCTGTAAAAAGAAAAAAGCTTCCGGCAACAGACGCGGGAAGCTTTTTTCCTCGTGAATGCTTGATGATTAGTTTAGCGACTTCCCGAATTTACCCAAGGCGGCGCTCACGGTGTTCGTCAGGAGCATCGCGATCGTCATCGGGCCGACACCGCCCGGAACGGGGGTGACGTAGGAGGCCTTTTCGAGGACGGATTCAGTATTCACATCGCCGCAGAGCTTGCCGTTTTCGTCGCGGTCCATACCGACGTCGATCACGACAGCGCCTTCCTTCACGTAGTCAGCAGTCACCAGTTTCGCGCGGCCGACAGCGACAACGAGGAGGTCAGCTTCACGGCATACCGCCGGGAGATCCTTCGTGCGGCTGTGAGCGATTGTCACGGTGGCGTTCCGTTCAAGGAGCATCAGCGCCATGGGCTTGCCGACGATATTGCTGCGGCCGACCACGACGGCGCGCTTGCCTGTGCAGTCGAAACCGATCGAGTCGAGCATTTCGGCAATGCCGGCCGGCGTGCAGGGACGGAAACCGGGACGGCCGACGAGAAGGCGTCCGGCGCTGTTCACATGGAAACCGTCGACATCCTTATCGGGGCTGATCGTGTCGATGACCTTCAGATCCGAGATGTGCTTCGGGAGCGGGAGCTGCACGAGAATGCCGTCGACCGACGGGTCTTCATTCAGGCTGCGCACGAGGTTAAGAAGCTCTTCCTCGGAGGTGCTTTCCGGAAGACGCTTTTCAATCGAGCGGATGCCGGCTTCTTCACAGGCCTTGATCTTATTGCGGACATAGACCTGGCTCGCCGGATTTTCGCCCACGAGGACGACTGCGAGCCCCGGGCGGTAGCCGTGCTCAGCTTCGAGCTGGGCAACCTTTACCTTCATATCGGCGCGGATTTTTGCGGCGAGCGCCTTGCCGTCAATCAGTTTTGCTGTCATTCGTTCTCTGTCTGTTCGGTAATGTGCGGTTTACTTGGCGGCCTGGGATCCATCGAGGAATTTGGCCGGCTGCGACGTGTCCATCACGACACGCATAAGATCCGCAACGGTACCAGAATTTGTCTTATCCATGATGCTCGCGCGGTGAGCTTCAACCGTCTTGATTGAAATGCCAAGGTCATCGGCGATCTGCTTATTGAGACGGCCGGCAACGATGCGTTCCAGCACCTGCTGCTCGCGCGGCGTGAGCTTCGCGAGCAGCGCCTCGTTCAGGCTCTGACGCTCATTCTTCATCCGGCGTTCGCGCGCTTCATTCAGCATGTGCTCCACCTGAGCCTTCAGGGCTGCCTGCTGGAAGGGCTTCTCAATAAAGTCGACCGCGCCTTTCTTCAGAGCGCGGACCGCCATCGGGACGTCGCCGTGGCCGGTAATGAAGATGATCGGCAGATCGGCTTTTCTCGCAAGGAGATGCTCCTGGACCTCAAGGCCGCTCATGCCCGGCATGCGGACGTCAAGCACCAGAACTGCAATCGCGTTCGGATCATACTTCGCGATGAAGGATTCGCCGCTGTCATAAAGCTCGACCTTATAATCGTTTGCTTCGAGCAGCCAGCGAAGAGAGTCGCGGATGGCGTCGTCGTCATCCACGACGTAAACGGTACCCTTGGTATCCTGAGTCGATGTATTAGAAAAAACCGTCATCTGATGTCCTCACTCCTTGCGGTGTCCCGGGCCTGAATAATCAATAATCGTGCCCATTAAATAACTATAACCCTAGTTCTGTGGAAAAGCTCCTGACTTACGCCTGGAAGGCGGCGCCTTCCGTATAGGCCGGCAGTGTCAGGATGAAGATTGTGCCGCCGCCCGGATTGTCCTCGACGCGGAGCCGCCCCTGATGCATTTCTGCGATGGAGCGGCAGATGTTGAGGCCAATGCCCATTCCTTCTGCCTTCGTGGAGAAGAACGGTTCGAAGAGCTTCGCCTTCACGTCAGCCGGAATGCCCGGGCCGTGGTCAGAAATCTCGAATGCTACCTGATGCTCGGACTCAATTGGCTTCACGGTGAGCGTGATTTCATGATTCTCGCAGGGTTCCGCGGCTTCCATGGCGTTCTTCAGCAGATTGAGAAGCAGCTGCTCGATCATCACGGCGTCGCACACGACGCTGCTCACTTCAGGAGAAATATCAAGCTTCACCGTGGCGTCACGCTTTTTCGCCTGAATCAGCGCGAGCTCCATCGTTTCATCAATCAGTTTCTGAACCGGCGTGGGTGTCATTTCAGGCGCGGTACGCTTCGCGAATGAACGGATCCGCTTGATAATCGCCGCTGCCCGCTCGGCCTGATTGGACACTTTGTTAAAGGCCTGGGCGCAGTCGCTTTCGGAAAGTTTCCCCATCTGCATGAGCGTGAGAGCGGCGGACGCGTAGTTCGTGATGGCGCCGAGCGGCTGATTCAGTTCGTGTGCGAGCGAACTCGCCATTTCGCCCATTGTGATCAGGCGGGACGAGAGTTCAGCCTTCTTTTCCTGCTGTGCGACGAGTTCCTCATTTTTCCGTCGTTCGGTGATATCGGTGGCAATCTGCAGCTCTGCCGTGAGACCGTCTGTCCAGACGAGTTCACGCTCACGGACATCAAACCACTTGTCTTCAGGAAGATAGTGAATGATGCCGGTGAGAGTGCCGGATGAGGCATCCTTATTGGGAATTTCGGACACCAGTTTCTGGTGCGGCGACGGATCGTCTCCCCAGAGGTTGTGATACGTCGGATTCGTGTAGAGAAGAATCGTTTCGCCGTTCCGTTTCCCAAGGACGCTCACAGCGGAGTCAATCGAGTCGAGCACCTTGGTGATGCGTTCGCGGCCGCGCGCGAGCTCGTCCGCGATCTTCTTCGCCTCCGTGATATCGGAGACCATTTCAAGCCAGCCAATCTGGTTCCCGCTGTCATCGGTGAGCGGGTTGAGTTCGATCGACGCAATGAAGGTTGTGCCGTCAGGACGGGTGACCGTGGTCTCAAACTGCCGGCGGAGATTTTCGCCGTCTGTCACATCACGCGCGAGCTTCAGATACTCGTCCCGTTCGTGCTCTGACCAGTAGCTGTAGGGGGGCATTTCTCCAGCGATCTGCTTATTTCCGAGGCGGAAGAGATCCCGGAAGGCGCGGTTCACATAAACGATCATTCCCCGCATGTCGGTAACCCGGAGGCCGGAAGCGATGCTTTCAGACATCGCGCGGCGGATCACGGACTCCGCGAGAAGATGCCGGGATGTCCGGCGCTGACGGATCTGGAACCCGGCGAGACCCAGAAACGCCACAAGCAGCGCGGTGCCAAGCCCGAGAATGGAGAGCGTTGACAGATCCTTGGTGAAAAGGAAGGGGCGGTTGAAGGGGGAAACAGAGAGTGTCACCGCGGGCGGAAGCGGCGGGAGGAGAATGTCAAACGACTCCTCAGTCGTCTGAGCGACGGAGGAAGTGGAAATGAATTTCTTCCCGTTCACTTTGAGTGACAGAGAAGCCCGGTCAAGGAGCGAGCTCGGTGTTACCTGATGCATGAAGCCCGCGAGCGAAATGCGCGCGATGATGGCTTCATTATTGGTCGACGGAACAATGAGATTGATATAGGGGGTTGAGTTCCCCTTATAGAAATAGGGATTCGAGAAGAGCGCGGTCTCACTGTCGTGGGCGCGCTTCAGGGTTTCCAGTGTGTCCTGCATCGCGAGCTTCTGGCCCGCGGGGAGGCTGAGGGCCTCGAACGCAAATCCTGAAGCGTACGAGGTGAGAACAGTCTCATCCTTCACGAGACTGATTTCAACAATCTCGGGGCGGGACTCCATCAGGCGTCTGGCCAGCCCCTGGGCACGGGTGGAAAGACGCCAGTTCGGGTGGTGAAAGATGCTGAAGGAGTAGCGGGAAACCGCCTCGCTCGTCGTCGACAGACGGGCGTCAACGGTTTCCGCGAGCAGCTCCGCGGACTGGGCAATATCATTCCGCTCATTTGTGCGGTAGATATGCGAGATATAGAGAGCGGAAATAACGAAAACCGAAAGAATCACGGCGAGCGCGATCCATGTCGCGTAGAAGCCGAAATTGCCCGGTGAAATTTCTTCCGTGCGTGAAAGCCCCTGAAATAGGCTCTCATCTTTTCGCGTTGCGAGGACTTTCATCTGTTCATCTGGGATTTCAGGTCCGCCCGATTTCCCTGTCTCCTTATACCTGCGCCGGCACCCAGAGCCGCCGCGTCTTCCGTGCCGGATATCGCTTTAATGCGGGTTCGCCTAAAAGTTTAAGGCCTTGACTATTAAAATGAGAACCAGCAATACATCCCCCAACAAAAAAAGCGATATTTCCTATGAATCAGAATGAGCTGAAGAAGGCTGCTGCGGAGCGCGCGGTGTCTTTTGTTCAGGAAGGCCGGATTCTCGGCGTTGGTACAGGTTCTACCGTTGATTTCTTCATCGACGCGCTGGCCGCCTCCGGCAAGAAGGTTCCGGCCTGTGTCTCGAGCTCGGTCCGTTCGACCGAACACCTGGAGCGCCTCGGCTTCAAGGTGCTTGATCCGAATGAAGTGGATGAGATCGAGGTCTATGTGGACGGTGCCGACGAGATCGATTCCGGCTTCCACATGGTGAAGGGCGGCGGCGGAGCGCTGACGCGGGAAAAGCTTCTTGCCTCGCTCGCGCGTACTTACGTCTGCATTGCCGATGAAAGCAAGCTTGTGCCGGTGCTCGGCAGGTTCCCTCTGCCGGTTGAAGTGATTCCGATGGCGGTGGGTGTTGTGAGCCGTCAGCTGAAAGCGCTGGGCGGCGAGCCGAAGCTTCGTGACTTCACGACGGATAATGGCTGCAAGATTCTGGATGTTTCCGGTCTTCAGATCACGGATCCCGTCGCGCTTGAGGAGAAGATCAATCAGATCCCCGGCGTTGTGACGGTTGGTCTCTTCGCGCGGCGGGGGGCTGATGTGCTGCTGCTCGCCACGGCGGACGGCGTGAAGGAAAGCGCCGCGCTCTGATTGCCGCGGAGTTCCATGAGCCGGTAACAGAAAAGGCGGAAGCAATGCTTCCGCCTTTTTCACTGTGAAACCGATCAGGTTTACTTTTCCTCAGTCGGAGGCACATAGTTCGGCACAGCCTCGGTGCCGACGCCGTCGCCGAAGAAGTACTTGTCACACTGGTTCAGCAGGTGCTTGCGGACGTTGGGATCCGACAGATTGAGCTGGTACTCATTTACCATCATGGTCTGGAGCTGCTGCCAGCTCTGCCAGGCTTCTTTGGAAACATTCAGCCAGATCTTCTTTCCGAGTTCGCCGGGAATCGGAGGGAAGTCAAGTCCTTCGAGTTCCTTGCCGAGTTTGATGCATTTCACCATGCGTGCCATGAGTTGGGATCCTTTTCGTTAGGTGCGGCAGAACCGTGAGGCCTTCCTCAACGCTGCCGGCAGACACTTTACTCTTTTTGTTCTGTTCTTCCCGACCGGGTGCCAGGGCTGAGCCGGCAGAGGCAGAGAAGTGACTCCTATAATTTTGACATACTCCGAATTAACGCTTAAGGCTTTCAGAGCCTCTTATTTATGAAACTGGAAAACACGGGAAAAAGTCTGTCGGATCTCGCCTCTCTCCTTACGGAAAGAAGTAGCAGCGGCAAGGAAAAGGGGAATGAAGCAGCGAAGGCAGATTTCGATCCGCTGCATCCTTTCAAGGCCAGAAAAAAGCGTTCAGCTTCGGTGCCTGCGGGAGCGAAGCCTTTATTCCCGAAGGAAGGCGCCTCTGGCCTCGGGGCTCTGGCCAGACTCAGAACAGAGTCCGAAACCGCTGTTACCCCGGTTCCTCAGAAGTCTGAGAAAAAAGCCTCATCTCTCTATAAGACTCCTGTGTCCCGTCCCACGGTGAAAGCCGCCCATACAGAGCCGGCAAAACCGGTATTGCCCGACGCGCGTGAAGCAAAACGGGCGCGCGCGGAAGAAAGCCGGGATCAGGCGGTCCGGTCTGAATGGAAGGCGTCTGGTCCGAAACCGGATCAGGCAGGCCGTGCCGGGGTGTCTCCGGTGCCTCCTCAGAAAGAAGAGCCCAGAGAGGGCATCCGGTTCCCGAAATTAAAGAACACTCAGGAAAAGTCTCAGACACCGTCCCGGAAGCCGCAGCAGCAGAAGCCTCAGGCGAAATCCCAGACGAAAGATGCCGGGAAGCCGTCCCATCCGGAGCCGAAGCAGGACGCACATCCCAAAAAACCGAAGCAGCATCACCGCCATGCCGATCGGAGGACGGATGCCGCCAGGCCCGTTCAGATGCCGGTCAGGAATCCGGTCCCTCCTTTTGAGCTGATGGAGGGGCTTCCGGTTTCCGCCCGCGCGGATGAAATCGTCAAGGCGATCCGGGAGAATCAGGTGGTGATCGTGGCCGGCGAAACCGGTTCAGGAAAAACCACGCAGCTCCCGAAACTCTGCATGATGGCGGGCCGCGGCACAGCAGGGCTTATTGGCCACACGCAGCCGCGCCGTATCGCGGCAAGCTCTGTTGCGAAGCGCATCGCGGAAGAACTGCATACGGACCTCGGCACGGTCGTGGGCTACAAGGTCCGGTTCTCTGACCATACGACATCCGGCATCACGGTGAAACTGATGACGGACGGTATTCTGCTCGCTGAGACACAGACCGATCCGCTGCTGCGGGCTTATGACACGCTGATTATCGATGAAGCCCACGAGCGTTCAATCAATATTGACTTCCTGCTCGGCTATCTGAAGCGGCTTCTCGCGAAGCGCCGCGATCTGAAGGTGATCATTACCTCAGCCACGATTGATACGGAGCGGTTCGCGAAGCATTTCGGCCGCGATGAGGATCACCCCGCTCCGATCATTCAGGTGTCTGGCCGCACGTATCCGGTTGAGGTCCGGTACCGAGCGATTGAGGATGATGACTCAAACGACGATAAAACGCTCATGGGAGCGATCTCGGACGCCGTGGATGAGCTCGAAATGGCAGGCCGCGGCGACATTCTCGTTTTCCTGCCGGGTGAGCGGGAAATCCGCGAGGCTGCTGAGACGCTGAGGAAAAATGATCCCCAGAGCCGTGTTGATATTCTTCCGCTTTACGCGAGGCTCCCTGCTGAGCAGCAGGAGCGGGTGTTTAAGAGCGGCGGAAAACGCCGTATTGTTCTCGCGACCAATGTGGCGGAAACCTCGATCACGGTGCCCGGAATCCGCTACGTGGTTGATACTGGTCTTGCCCGCGTGAAGCGTTATTCCTACCGCAATAAGGTGGAGCAGCTGCTGATTGAACCGATCTCACAAGCGGCAGCCAATCAGCGAAGCGGCCGATGCGGCCGTGTGGCTGACGGTATCTGCATCCGGCTGTACAGCGAAACAGATTTTGCCCGCCGGCCGGCCTATACCGATCCGGAAATCATGCGTAGCAATCTAGCCGCGGTGATTTTGCGCATGAAGTCACTCGGTCTCGGTGATGTGAAGGATTTCCCCTTTGTGCAGGCGCCGCCTGCCCGCGCGATTTCAGATGGCTACGCGATTCTCTCCGAACTGAACTGCGTGGATGACAGGGGAGGTCTCACGAAGATTGGCCGGACGCTGTCCCAGCTTCCGGTGGATCCGAAGCTCTCCCGGATGCTCCTCGCGGCCAGTGAAAATGATGCCCTCGCTGAGGTGCTCATTATCGCGGCAGGGCTTTCGGTTCAGGATCCGCGTGAGCGTCCGCCGGAACAGGCCGCCGCGGCTGACGAAGCCCACCGGAAACTCTCTGACACGAAGAGTGACTTCCTCTCCTACGTGAAGCTCTGGAACTATGTCGAGAAGGCGTATCGGGATAAGGAATCAAACCGAAGATTCCAGGATCAGATGAAGCGTCAGTTCCTGTCACCCCGCCGCCTGCATGAGTGGCATGACGTCGTGAATCAGCTGCTCGATATGGTGAAGGGTCTGGGGTGGCGGATTAACACTGCTCCGGCAACTTTTGAGCAGGTGCACTGCTCACTCCTCACTGGTCTTCTCGGCTCGGTCGGTATGAGGCGGGTTGACGCTGATTTCCGGGCGCCTCCTTATATGGGAGCCCGCGGTATCCGGTTCTGGATCTGGCCGGGGTCTCCCCGGGCGAAGAAATGCGGTCCCTGGATTGTGGCGGCTGAAATCGTGGAAACGTCCCGGCTGTTTGCCCGCTGTGTCGCGGATGTGACGCCTGAGTGGATTGAGCGGATCGGCGCTCACCTTATCAAGAAAAGCTGGACTGAACCGCATTGGGAAAAGAAGCGCGGTGAAGTGGTAGCGCTTGAAAAAGGCACTCTCTATGGACTCCCGGTCTATGGAGGCCGCACGGTGTCCTATGCGAAGCATGACCCGAAACTGTCCCGCGAGATCTTTATCCGCGAAGCGCTGGTTGAGGGAGAGTTTGATTCCCAGGCGCCGTTCTTCCAGCATAACCAGACGCTGATTCATGAGATCCGCGATCTCGAGCAGAAGAGCCGTCGGCCCGACGTGCTGGTGGATGATGAGGATATCTTCGCTTTCTATGACGGGAAGCTTGGGGATGAAGTGTGTGATGCGGCGTCGCTTGAAGCGTGGAGGAAGGACGCGGAAGCTGCCAATCCGAAGCTTCTCTGGCTCAGCCGCGATGACCTGATGCGTCACAGCGCACAGGGCATCACGCTTGATATGTACCCGAAGACCATTACGATGGCCGGCATATCAATGGCGCTGAATTACTATTTCGACCCGGGCAGCCCGAGAGACGGCGTCACACTCGTCGTGCCGCTTTTCGCGCTGAATCAGGTGGACGAGAGACGCTGCGAGTGGCTCGTTCCCGGCATGCTGAAGGAGAAGATCCGGGCGCTCGTGAAGAGCCTTCCGCCGAGACTCCGCCGCAACTGCATTCCGATTCCGGAGTATGCCGAAGGATTTTTTGAGCGTTACGGGATCGGCGAGGTGCCGGAGGAACATCTGCTCGATGTTCTGATCCGGGATCTCCGGGAGGAAAAGAGCACGATCTGCGAGCAGCGCGACTTCAAGCTGGAGCAGCTCGCGCCTCATCTCTTCATGAATTACAAAGTGATCGATGAGCACGGCAGACAGCTTGATATGGATCGCAGCCTCGCAAAGCTCCGCTCCAATCTCGGCGCCAAGGCGCGCGAAACCTTCCAGGGCCTCGCCGACCATGACGCCAAAGTGGTGGATGAACTTGAAGATTCCATTACGACCTGGTCCTTTGATGAATTGCCTGAATTGATGGAAATTCACCGGAAGGGGCAGACCCTGATCGGTATTCCCGCTTTGGTGGATCATGGCGACACGGTGTCGCTTGAAGTGTTTGATGATCCTCAGAAAGCGGCTTCCGTTCACAGGGACGGGCTTCGCCGTCTGTTCAGAATTCAGCTGCGCGAGCAGGTCCGATTTATCGATAAGAATCTCCGCAGTCTGCAGAGCGCTCTGATGCAGAGCGCCGCAGTGCCGCAGATTTCAAGAAGCTTCGATAACTTCGAGGATCTGAAGACGCAGGTGATTGACGGCGCCCTCGAGCGTACCGCTCTTGCGGATCCTCTGCCGAAGAACCGCCAGGATTTTTACAGCCGGCTTGAGGATACCAAGGGACGTCTCTCACTCGTCGCGCAGGATCTGGCACGGACTTTTGAGGATCTGATGCGGGAAGCGGTGAGGATTCCGAAGCTTCTGAATGGCTATAAGGGGCAAAGGGAACTGCGGGAAGATGTCGAGGAGCAGCTCGGACAGCTTTTCCCGAAACACTTCCTGGTGACCGTGCCTGCAAAAGCGTTTTCGAACTACCCGCGCTATATTGCGGCCATTGTGATGAGGCTGGAAAAATTCAGGGATTCGCCCGCCCGGGATGCGGAGAAAACCTCAGAAATTCATCAGCTTGAGGTCCCATGCTTCCGCCGTATAGCGGAGCTCCGGGGACAGAAGGAACCCCGGCTTGAAGACTTCTTCTGGCAGCTGCAGGAGCTTCGCGTTTCGCTTTTCGCACAGCAGCTGAGGACTCCGATCCCGGTTTCTGTTAAACGGTTACAAAAAATTTGGAATTCAATTAAATATTGAGTTTATGCCGCAAACACTTGATTCGGAATAACTTTAAAAATTAATTTAGTTACATTTTCGTTTATGCAATTTTGTTCGCATGCGTTCGCACTAATTGCAAGGGGTGCCAATCCCATGTACCATCAAAAGGCGAGGTATGCGTTCTACGCTAGGCTGGATAAGCCTTTGGCGGCATATCGTTATTCTGATCAAGTGGTTTGTATCCTGAAACAGAGGCTCCTATGTCCTTTGCCCTGAAAATAATCGTTTTTAGCGTGACGATGGCCTGTTTTGTCCTGGCCGGACAAGGCGTGGCTTCCGCAAAAACAGCCGCCAAAGATCCTGTGGTGCATGCGATAGCAAAGGCGAAGGGTAAAAAGGTTCAGAAACCGGCTGCCAAAAAGAAGGTGGTATCCAGGGCCAAAGCCACGGGACGCCGTGTTCACCGGCAGCTTGCGCCATCCGGAGTAGTGAAGGCATCGATCCCGCGTCAGGCCGCTCCGGTCGTCATTCCCGAAGATCAGAAACTCGCTCAGCAGCTTCGCCAGGCACCTTCCCCCGCCAATCTGAATCTGACGGCGGCCAGTGCTTTCATGTTCAATCAGGATAACGGCCGGGTTCTTTTCGAGAAGAACGCGGACGCGCAGCTTCCTGTCGCATCGCTCACGAAACTGATGTCCGCTCTGGTTATCATGCGCGCGAATCTGCCGATGAATGAAGCCTTTACGGTTCAGAGCGAGGACTATCATCTTCCGTCCTCCTCTTTCTCGCGCCTCCGTATTGGGATGACCTTTACGCGCGACGATCTGCTTCACATCGGTCTTACCGGATCTGATAACCGGGCCATTCATCTTCTGGCCCGCTCTTACCCCGGCGGTATTCCGGCATTTGTTGAGAAAATGAACGAAACTGCCCGCGAGCTGGGGCTGAAGCACACGCACTTTGAAGAGCCGACAGGGCTTTCTGCCAACAACCGGACGACGGCCCGCGAGATTACGCGTATCGCGGCGGAAGCCTATCGTTATCCGAAGATCCGTGAGTATTCCACCTCTCAGCAGCTGAGGTACTCCACGCGCGGCGGTCTGATCCAGGTCCGCTCGACGAACCGCCTGATCCGTGAGGGGGCCTGGGATATCGGCATGCAGAAGACCGGGTACACCGGTGCCGCGGGTCACTGCATGATGCTGCAGACCGAGGTCGGCGGCAACCGCGTCCTGATGGTGGTTCTGAATTCGACCAGCAACAATAACCGCATTACCGATATGAAGCGCATGCGTGACTGGTATGAGCGTCAGCTGGGCGTTAAGGGCGGAGCGGCCAAGCTTTCCTATAACCTCATGTAACGCTTTTTCAGAAGTCATAAAAAAACCGCCCGAAGGCGGTTTTTTTATGGGCGGAAGAGGAAGCAATCAGGCGAGGTGCTCCGCCACGATTTCGGCAATGTCCTTCACCTGAATCGTCTCATCCTTCTCTTTGGCCTTGGCAGACTCCATCATCGAGAGGCAGAAGGGGCAGGCAGTCGCGAGCTGCTTCGCGCCGGTGTCCTTCAGCTCATTGAAGCGGATCACATTGACGCGCTGAGTCTTGCTGCCATCCGACCAGAACTGACCGCCGCCGGCGCCGCAGCAATTGGTGTTCTCCTTGCAGAACAGCGGCTCATGCATGTCTGTCTTCATCGCAGAGAGAATTTCGCGGGGCTCTGACGAGAGACCGTTATAGCGGCTGAGATAGCACGGGTCCTGGTAGGTCGTCGCAATATCGTTTTCGCTCAGATTAGGAAGTTTGCCGTCACGGATGAGATTCCGGATCAGCTCAACGTGAGAAATCACTTCGAACTTACCGCCTTCAAACTCAGGATATTCATTTTCCAGAGTATTGAAGCAGTGAGGGCAGGCGCAGAGGATCTTGCCAAACTTGTACTGGGAAAGATTGGCGATATTTTCAGCAGCCGCGGTCTGGAAGAGGTACTCCTCGCCGAGACGGCGGGCGAAATCCGCGTGGCACCGCTCTTCAGCCATGACGCCAAAGCTCAGACCGGAGGCTTTCAGAATCTTCACCATCGAGCGGGCGATTTTCTGGGACCGCTTATCAAAGGAGGCTGAGCAGCCGACCCAGTAAAGAATGTCGACAGGACGATCCGGATCCATGATCGGAAGATCCAGGCCCTCGGCCCAGTCGAGCCGCGAATCCGGATCCATGCCCCACGGGTTGCCGACCGATGCGATGTTCTGCAGGGTCTTCGCGACTCCCGGGGGGAACTTGCCTTCTTCAAGCGCATAGTGGGTGCGCATCTTCACGATGGCATCCGGAAGATTGATGCGGGAAGGACAGGCATTGGTGCAGGCGCCGCAGGTGGTGCAGGCCCAGAGTTCGTCCTCAGAAATGAATTTTTCCGTCGGTTCATTTTCACCGCCGTTCGCAAACGCGTGCTGAAGCTTCAGCACAACGTTCTTCGGATCAAGCGGGGTTCCCATTTTGACTGCCGGGCAGACAGCGGAGCAGCGGGCGCACTCCGTGCAGGAAGCAAAGTCCAGACGGTCTTTCCAGGTGAACTGCTTCATCTGGGAAATGCCAAAGGTTTCCTGTTCCTCAATGTTGTCGATCTTCGGAGCGGCACCCATTGGTTCGAGCTTCTGCTCAAAGATGTTCCAGGGGGTCTTGAACATATGAGAGAAGAAGTTAAGTGGGATCGACGCAATGAAAGCGAGGGAACCAATGCCGTGAATCCACCAGAGGATCAGATGCGCGGTTTCCAGCTTTTCGGCAGAGATACCGGAGAAGAGCGTTGTAGCGATGAAGTTGCCCACAAAGGACCAGCCGGCCCAGGCCGGTTTCTGTGCGGCAAGGCGGAGCGCTTCAAGGAAGAAGCCCGTAATGATGATGAGGGCGAGAGACCCGATCAGCATCGCGAAACGGGGAGAGGCTTCAAGAGACACACCCTTTTTGATCCAGCGGGACCAGACGGCGACCCCGAGGCCCGCGAGTGTCGCAAGTCCGGCAAAGTCGAGGATCAGTTTGTAGAAGAGGTAGAAGTCTCCCTGAAGGATCCGGAAGCCGAAGAGCAGACGGGTGATGTCCCAGTCAATCGTGGCGAGCGATGTACCGAAGAAAAGGAAGATGAATCCCCAGAAAAGCGCGAAATGCGCTTTTCCGACAGGTGTGCGAACGATCCGTTTCTGCACGAAGCCTTCGGTCCATAGTCTGCGCATCCGTTCCGGAACGTCTTTTTTCAGCTGCGCGGCGGCACCTGAGCGGATGAATTTCACCGCTTTGACGATTCCCCAGGCACAGAGCAGAACAGACAGTATGCCGAGAACATAAATCAGAACCTGTCCGGAGACAGGCACGTTCCAAAATGTCGGACGAGAAGGTATTGGGGTCATGGAATTTAAATCCTGAGCAGGCTGCGGCCTTTTGGGTTGGACAGGAGGAAAAGACCGGCCGGGCTGCGGGTGTCGGCTTCAGAGTGTCTGCGTGCCGAGATTGTTTTAACGGGATCAAATAATAAAACAGGGGTTCATGTTTGCCAATTTGACGGAACCCGATCGCATTACCGCAAGCACGGGGATATATAAAAAGCTCTGCCCCTTAATTGGCAGGGGCAGAGCCTTTAATCGGGTAACTGCCCTAATTTAGGCTTTGTGGCTATGGCGCCATTCAGCGATCGCTTCGGCGGCGGAAGCGATAAGAGCGGGACCGGAGTAAATAAAGCCCGTGTAAAGCTGAACAAGGCTCGCCCCGGCCTCCATTTTTGCCACAGCATCCTCAGAGGACATAACGCCGCCTGAGGCAATAATCGGCAGTGTTCCCTTCAGGTGGTCGGAGAGAACGCGCACCACCGCGGTTGAACGCTCGAAGAGCGGACGTCCGGAGAGACCGCCGACCTGATCTGCATTCGGAAGACCTTTGATGTTGTCCCGGGCGAGTGTGGTGTTGGTGGCTGTGACAGCGTCCATCCCGTACTCCACGAACTGATCAGCCGCGCGGCGGATAGCGTCATCATCCAGATCCGGGCTGATCTTTACGGTAATCGGAACGAGGCGGCCGGTGCGGTCCGCGAGTTCCTTTCTCTTATCTGCGATCCCCTTCAGCAGAGGTCCGAGTTCATCCTCTCCCTGCAGTTTCGTGAGTTCCGGCGTATTCGGGCAGGAAATATCGATTGCCAGGTAATCCGCAAGCGGATAGAGCTTATCCATGCACTCCTGGTAGTCAGCGAGAGCGCCGGAAAGCGGTGAGGAATTCTGTTTGCCGATATTGATACCCAGGATGCCGCCCCGAAGCCGGAAGGCATCAGCACTCTTCAGGTTTTTAATGGCCTGATCGGCGCCGCAGTTATTGAATCCCATGTGATTGATCACGCCCTTGGCGGGGATGACACGCCAGCAGCGGGGCTTGGGATTTCCAGCCTGGGGACGGGGCGTGATTGTTCCGACCTCAATATGACCGAAACTCATGCCTCCGAGAGAGCTCACATGGGAGCCGGTTTTATCCATGCCGGCGGCAAGCCCGATGGCGTTAGGGAAGCGCAGTCCCATGACGGTGGCGGGATCATCCTTTGGAATGTGAGTCACCAGTTTGATCAGTCCGAAAGGCACGGCCCAGTCAATGTTATTCATGATCACCGCGTGGGCGGTTTCAGGGGACAGGCGGAAAAGAACTGATCGAGCGAGGTCGTAGAGCATAGGGTAATTTTTATCGGATCAAAAAAGTCAGCTTTATTTTAGATACTTACGGACAAGGTTGTTCTCGGACAGGCGGCAAGTTCACGGGATCGATCGCGTGATTCACGGATTTCGCCCTCGCAGTCCTCGAGCAGTTGCCACCTGCTGTCCCAGAACACCTGGAAGGGTTTGAAGAGGCGTTTGTAGTCCATCTGAGGCAGTTCGTAGAGCCAGTAGCCGAGATACAGGTACTGATGAGCACCGCGGGCACGGGCAAGACCGATCTGCTTCAGGATTGAAAAAGTACCGAGGCTGCGGGCAGGGTAGTCAGGGGAAAAGAATGTGTAGACCGCGGAGACGCCATGGGTAAACAGATCGACAATGGCGAGTGAAACGAGTTCACGCCCTAGGCGGGTTTCAAGAAGAATGGTATTCACATTGGTTTCGAAGAGGGCTTCCATGAATTCACCGTAGCTGTAGTCCGTCATCATGGAGCCGACGTGCCGGGATGCTTCATATCTCTGATAGAGGTCGTAGTACTCGGAGGTCGGTTTGGGGTCCCGAATAGGGATCAGCGTGAGATCACTGTTCCGCTTCAGCAGTTTCCTCATGGTACGGTTAGGCCGGAATTCATCGGCGGGAACCCGGCTGGAAATGCAGTCACGGCACTGAGGACAGCAGGTTTTATAAATGATCGTTCCCTGACGGCGGCAGCCATGGAGAGCTAGATGGTTATAGAGCTCTGAGGACGTGCAGGATACGGGGTGCTCAATCGCCATCATCATGTCTCTTGAGTCTTCGTAATAAGAGCAGGGGTTCGGCGGGGTCGTGTACTCCTTGAAAATGATTCGCTTGATATGTTCGTCAGCCATGTGTCCCGACCAGTGTTGGAGAAGTTAAGGTTTTCTGAGGATGATGTGATGCGTCCTGAAGAGTCCCGTACGCCTGTCATCGAAGAAGAATCGCAGTGTACGGGTGATCGTCGGGAAGGCAATCTGATCCCAGGGGATATCTTCTTCTTTAAAGAGACGGCATTCAAGAGATTCAGGTCCCGGGGCAAAGTCCGGGGAATTCAGATCAGAGAGATAGAAGAAATGAATCTGATCCGCGAAAGGAACATCTATTACGGTAAATAGCATCCGGGGCAGTACCCGGGCGCAGGCTTCTTCTTCATTTTCGCGGAAGGCGCCGTCAAAAGAGGATTCATTGCTTTCCAGGTATCCTCCCGGGAGGGTCCAGTAATTTCTCCGTGGTTCGATGGCTCTCAGACACAGAAGCACCTTATCCTCCCAGACGGGAATGGTTCCGCATACCGGAAGAGGATTCACATAATGAATATGGCCGCACCTGGGGCAAACTGCCCGGGGGCGGTTTTCTCCCTCAGGAATGGCTTCTATAAGAGGATTTCCGCACATCGCGCAGAAATGGGGAATACGGGATTGAGCTGTCATAAAAATATTCGACCTGATTTTTTCTTGACAATTCGATTAGCATATGTATAATGATACCTGTTTGATGCATTTGGTTACCGCGGGGTGGAGCAGCTCGGTAGCTCGTCGGGCTCATAACCCGAAGGTCGTAGGTTCAAATCCTGCCCCCGCAACCAGTAGCAGATAACCGCTCAGGGTTAAGAGCGGTTTTTTTATTCTCCTAAAAAACCTCAAAACTGAGGCTTGACAAGAGAATGAAAATTCGTAAAATACCAATCTCGCTGTTCAACAGCGACGTTCTTTAAAAACACAATAACGAACCGATAAGCGTGGGCATCTGATTTTGATCGAGTTTCAACTCATAAAAAATCAGGTGCTTGAAAAGACGAATGGAATGATGCAGAAGCGAAAGCTTCTGAGAAATACCAGTCGATAATTTTGAGCGCGACGCTTCAGGAAACTGAAGCAAATGAAGTAATAGCAGTGATTGAACTCAAGAGTTTGATCCTGGCTCAGATTGAACGCTGGCGGCATGCCTTACACATGCAAG
>NZ_CVTY01000006.1 GCF_001182045.1 Dakarella massiliensis
GGTCCAGCGCCACGCGCGCCTGCCGGCGGCCCCGCTTTGCGGCGAGCGTCAGGTGCCCGCGGACCGTGAGGTGCGGGAAAAGCCGGTGATCCTGGAACACCATGGAGACGCCGCGTCGGTGCGGCGGGAGGACAAAGCGCCTGTGCGTATCCACGATCGGCTGCGTTCCGAGCCGCAGGAACCCTCCCGTCGGCCGGATGAGTCCCGCGATCAGCTGCGCGAACGTCGTTTTTCCCGCGCCGCTC
Source organism: Dakarella massiliensis (assembly GCF_001182045.1). Lineage (GTDB taxonomy): Bacteria > Pseudomonadota > Gammaproteobacteria > Burkholderiales > Burkholderiaceae_F > Mesosutterella > Mesosutterella massiliensis. The sequence continues at coordinate 246 of NZ_CVTY01000006.1, forward strand.
TCCCCCATCACGGCGGTGACGCCTGAAAGCGGCATATTGAGGACGAAGTGAAAGTCACTCGTTCCCCTCACGCAGCGGAGGTCCATCACGCAAGTGAGCCCCCGCGGGCTTTTCTCACCACCCGCGGGGGCTCCATCCCCACCAAGGATCCGATTCATCATCTGAAAATCAAAGGGCCTTGAAGCGCATCTTGATATCAAAGGGCTGCGCGAAGTAGGGCCACGTGGTCACAATCGCGTCCACGCCGGTCGCGGCAAAATCTGCGGCGTTCGAGCCATTGATGCCGCCGGCCGCGAGAATCTTCCCGGCCGGGTACTTAACACGCACCGCGTCCACAAAGGCTTTCAAAGCCTCAGTCGAAAACTTCTCGCACTGGATCACATCCGCCCCGGCTTCAAAGTACGCGAGCCCCTCTTCTCCCGTCGCCACTTCAACCGTGACGCGGCGTTCGGGGGATTTGAGCTTCGCGTCGTGCACCGCCTTAAAGGGGGCGGGTAAAAACACCCGATGCTGATCAAAAACGAGAATGGATTCCGAGAGCCCCGCGCGGTGGAAGACACCGCCGCCCGAGAGAATCGCGTAGAGCGAGAGGAGCTTCGCGCCAGGGAAGTGTTTCCGCGTGAGGGCCACCTGGCAGTTCGGGTTCACGGATTGCGCCGCGTCCACCATCTGACGCGTCCGCCCGGCGATCCCGGAGTACGTTTCCATGAGCCGCTGCGCGGTCTTATAAACCAGGTGAAGCTGCGACGCGGTGCCTTCAAGCGTCAGAACGGGCGTCCCGGCTTCGACCCGAGCGCCATCCTTCACGTGTTCCGTCGCTTTGAGTCCCACCCGGCGGCAGAGTTTCGCGGCAACGGAGACACCGGACACCACGCCTGTCACCTTCGGAGCCCCGACCACCATGCTCGGCTGATCCTCAATTCCTAGCAGCGCGGAGGTTTCATCACCGTAAGGCGCGTCCTCACGGATCAGGTCATCCAAATAAGAATCCGGAAAGTAGACCATCAGAAATTTCCTCTTCTGTTGATAAAGCTATCAGAACCGGGCGGAGCCGTTCAAGGTTCCGCCCAGTCCCCCCTGTCTATAACGAGACTCGCTCTTACTTCGCGTCGCCCACGCCGAACTTCTGAAGCACCTGCTTTGCCTTCGGGGTCGTGAGGCAGCTGAGATACTGTTCCGCGGCCTTTTCGTTCGGAGCGCCCTTCACGATCGAGGCCGTCATCGTGATCGGTTCGTACCCCGTCTTCACCGGCATCATGCCGCCAAGCTTCTCGTGATTCTTCTTCGCGGCAACCACGTTCACAAAGGCGACATCCGCCTCACCCCGGACGACATACGAAATCGCCTGCGGGACGTTTCCAACCGTGAGCCACTTCGCTTCAAGCGCCTTCTTCACTTCAGGCTTCTGACCCGAGAGCCACTGGGTCGCGGTGCGGCCGTAAATCGCGGCCTTCGGATCCGGAGCGGCGATACGGGTGACGGAGGCGTTCGTGAGATCGGCCGGGCTCTTGATATTCAGGCCCTTCTTCCACACCATCATCATCGGGGTGTCGCCAAGCGTCACAGTCTTCGTGTAGGTGACGTTCGACTTGATCTTCTTCAGGGTCGACGCGTCTGACACCACGACCGACACGTCATTCCCCGCCTCGATCTGGGCGAGTTCCTGACCGATATTTCCGCCGAAATGCCCTTCGATCTTCACATCCGGCGCTTTGCAGACTTCATTCACGGCCTTCACCATCGGGATATAGCCCGCCCCCGTCGTTACCCCTAGCACCGACGGAGCGGCGAAGGCCGTGCCTGACATCGCGAAAGCAGCGCCGCAGAGCACGGCAAAGATGGCGGTTTTCTTCATATTCTTTCTCTCCAGAAGCGTTGTGGTCAGTACCGAAGGGAAGGAAAAAATCGGTTCTTATGAATCCCGTTTCCGCTTCGGCGTAACGCTATTCTACATACGATATTCTATTTAGTAATATCGGCTTGAAGAGGGAGTTTTGGAGGATATTGAGGCACTCTTTGGATAGGACAAAGTCGGCAGAGAAGAATGGAGAAGAAAGCGGGCCCTCGCCTTTACTTAGCGACAAAGGTTCACCGCCGAAGAAACAGGGGTCTTGAAACTGAGTCCTGGCGTTGAAGACACTGCCTTTAAAGGATCGGGTCTGGCAGAAGGACAGCATCCTTCCCGGATGGGTCTGGTCCCGCATCTGATTTTTATCCGATACTTTAAAAAGAGATCATTATTTACCTGTTTTTAAACGATTTTATAAAACAGAAAAACGAATAAGACCGCTTCGCGTCATTCGGCGCAAGTGTCGTTCGAGTCTCTGGATCCGCGGCTCCGAAATCGGATTTTTCTCTCGATTCTCCCTCCTTCTGGGGGCAGTTCCCGGTCGCTCTGAAGCCGGTTTTCTCATCCTCCGGCAGACAAACACATAACCGAAAGCGCTTCAATTCCCGTGATCTGATAATCATTCGCAGGTCAAGATTTAGAGATAAATCAAATGATTACAGATTGATGACAGAATCTGCCGGAAAAATCGGGGTTTCGACTTAAAATAAATCGGTCTAAAAAGCGACTCTTCATTGATTTCCCCATGCATACAAAAACTATAAAAATCGCCGTACTGCTTACGTGCTTCGCGTCGCTTTCTGCCTCAGCCAATCCCATCGGCGATGCCCTTGGGAAAATCATCAACTGGGGTCAGAATACGCTGCACCCCGCGGACCCGGCGTCATCCGCGGTAGCGTCTGCCGCGGCGAACTCACTCGCCGCAGGCGGCACTCTGAATACCTTCTGGAACCCCTTTACGGCAAAGCCGATCGCGACCCCGACGGACGCGAAGCTGAAAGCGTTTCATGACAGCGTGATCAGCCTCGCGAAGGCGAACGCCTCGCTCTACGCCGCGAAGAAGCCTTTCCCTGAGTTCTACAAGATGTACCTCAATAACCTCGTGGCGTTTAATAGCCGTGATGCGTCGCAGTTTAAAGTCACGGACCTCGTCGGAAAACCGGAATTCGGCGATATCGAGCATGAGCTGCATGAGAATCTCCTCGACTGGGGGACGTATTCGATCTCAGGCTCTAAGTTTGAGGTGACGCCGCTCTACTCGTTCTTCGCGAAGCTCCCGAATCTCCCGCCGATGTGGAAGCAGTACTTTGACGTCATGGCGCTTGGAAATGGGCGCGTGAGCGCAGATAACAAAAACCGCAATATTCCGTCGCCCGCGGAGCTCTCGCACGTGATCGCGAACTGCGATTCATTCGTAAAGGCGTACCCGGACTTCCCGTACGCGTTCCAGGTGCAGTCGGTGTATTTCTCGCTTCTGCACTTCTATCTGCACGATCCCCGGATGCAGCAGAATCCGACGCTGAGAAGCCAGTACCTCGCGTCCTATCAGTCGTTCATGAGAACCGCGCCGCAGTCGACCGCCGCCTGGTTTGTGCGCCGCGCCGCCGCCCGCGTCAAGGCCTCGAACTTCCAGATGCCGCAGAACGAAGTCGCGATGATGGAAACCGCGCTCGGACTCAAACCCACCCGCTACGTCCCGGTCTCGAAGAGCGCCCGGGCGTCGATCCGCGCGTCGCTGAAGGCCGACACCCCGCAGGTCGCATCGACCACCCGCACCCAGACGGTTGCGGCTCCGGTACATCTGAATTCACACGCGCAGAACTGACCGCTCAAAAAGGAGGCGGACCGCTGAGTCCCCTCCTCTTTTGCTATACCAAGGGCCGCCGGAGACATTCCCCCGCGGCCCTTGGTGTTTCCGGGTTCTAGTAAAACGCTTTACGCCGGAACCGGGTTTTCCTTTCTGAGGGTCCAGGCGGCAAGCCATCCAACGGCAAGCATGCCAGCCGCAAAGTAGAAGCCGCTGTTCCATGTGTTCGTGCTGTCTCGCAGCCACCCGGTGATGTAGGGCGAGAGAATCGCCCCAAGCATCGCGATGCAATTATAGATCCCGTAGACCGACGACAATTTGTCCTTCGGGGCGGCGTCTGAAATGAGGGTCAGAATAATCGGGTCGCAGGCGAGTTTCCCGAAGAGCCCGTAGGCGACAAGCGCCGCGATCAGGAGATCCCATTCCTGGACGAGCACGAGCGACACAATCGACGCGATCGCGACGGGGATGAGAATGAGGAGGAAGGGCTTCCGCTTTCCGATTTTGTCTGAGAGCCTGCCGATGAGGAGCGCGGCCGGCACACTCGTCCACGCGACGAGTGACGCGATCATTCCGGTTTCGGAGAGCGGAATATGCCGCACATCCGCAAGGTAAAGCGGGAGCCAGGTCACCATGACGAAGAATCCGTAGACATTACAGAACGCGATAAAAAAGATTGTCGCAAGCTGCCGGTTCCCGAGAATCTCCCCGATACTCGCCACAGACCCGGCCTTTGTCTTCGCGTGCTCCACCTTCTTCGCGTGCGTCCCGGTCTTGACGAACATATAAATCAGAATGCCGACGATAAAGGTGGGGATCGCGTACGCCATGAAGGTCACGCGCCAGCCGAGATCAAGACCAAAAGAGATGTAGCTGGAACCAATGAGCACGAGCGTAATCCCGACCGCCTGGCCGTTATTGATAATCGCATAGCCGAGCGCCCGGTATTTCGGAGGCGTGGAGTCGCTTGAAATCGCGTACTCGGGACCGTAGTAGAAGCCTTCACCGAACCCCGCGAGAATGCGGATCAGGATCAGCATGAGAAAGGACGACGCGAAGTGCGTGAGCGCGGTCGCGGCTCCAAACACCATGAAGCCAAAGAGAATGATCTTCGTGCGGCCGAAGCGGTCCCCGAGGAGCCCGGACGGGATCTGGACCGCGGTGTACATGATGAAGAAGACGGAGGTGATGAGGCCGACTTCCGCGTTGGAGAGCAGGAATTCTTCCCGGATTACGCCCTGCACGGGGCTGAGAATCGTGCGGTCCGCGTACATAAAGACCCAACCGAGGAAGAAGAGGAGCGAGGTGGTGAGCCAGTTCCCGGTTCCCGATTTGCCTTGCGACATTTGGATTTCCTCCTAAAAAGATCGGAAGAAAAAGCGGTGTGTTTGGTTTCTACATTCTTCTTTTCAAAGCCTGTCTGAGACCCGGCGGGGGAGTCCCGCCGGGCTAAGCAAAGTTATTTGAAATTAAGAGCGGATGAGCGTCAGATCTGCTTCTTCTTTTTGATGCAGAGAACGGCGACGATACCGAGAATCAGGAGCCCGACCGCGACATAGAAGCCGCTGTTCCAGGAACCCGTGATATCGCGGAGCAGCCCCGTCGCGTACGGCGCGATGATGGCGGACGACATCCCGACGAAGTTAAAGATCCCGAACGCGGTGGAAAGCTGGTTCCGCGGCGTGTTATCGGCGACGAGGGCGATCGTCAAGGGGTCCGTCGCAAGCTTTCCGAAGAACCCGTATCAGACGAGCGCCGTGATCATGAACGCGTGGCTGTTCGTGAGAAGCATCAGAAGGATGCTGCAGGCCGCGAGCGGCAGAAGGCAGAGCACCACCGGACGGCGCTTCCCGATCTTGTCCGAGATGTAGCCATAAAGCAGCGCCGCGGGGATCGAGGTCCAGGCAACCAGCGACGAGACGAAACCGGTGTCAGACCGCGCGATGCCGCGGACTTCCTCGAGGTACACCGGGAGCCACGTGCACATCACGAAGAACCCATAGAGGCTGCAGAAAACGAGTAGGTACGTGAGAAGGAGGTTGCGGTTTTTCAGCAGATCCGTGAACTTCGCCTTGGGAGCAGAGGCGGACTGGGCTTCGCGCTTCGGTTCCTTCACGAAGATCAGGATCCCGAGGCCCACAAGGATCGTGGGAACCGCGAAGATGTAGAACGGAAGCCGCCAGCCGCCATTCATGTCAAACGCGATGTAGCTCGACGCCACGAGACCGAGCGTGATACCGAAGGCCTGTCCGCTATTGATGATCGCGCTGCCGAGCGTCCGGAATTTCGTCGGAATGAGTTCGGAGGAAAGACCGTACTGCGGCCCGTAATAAAAACCCTGGCCGATACCGGTCATCGCACGGGCAAGAAGCAGAGTGCCAAACGACCCGGCGAGACCCGTAAACCCAGTGAAGAGACCGAAGATCGCGAAACCGAAGGCGATCACTTTCGCTTTTCCGAGCTTATCCCCGAGGATGCCGGACGGCACCTGGAGGAGCGTGTACGTCATAAAGAACAGACTGCTGATCAGACCGACCTCGGCGTTTGTGAGATTGAAGTCCGTGCGGATCAGCACCTGCACCGGATTCAGAATCATTCGGTCTGCGTAGATGAAAATCCAGCCCAGGAAGAAAAACAACACAGCGACTTTCCAACTGGTTTGTTTCTCCTGTGCCGGAGCAGTAATCGCGGCCATAATAGGTCTCCAAAAATGGAAGATGAAAAACTCCTTTGACAGAATCAATTCTACGGTGACGTGTTTTTGGGATAGCGCAGTTTTTTTGTGGGAATTTCAGGCCGTTAATCGAAAATTTTTAAAAGTCCGAATCAGCCTCCGGAAGGCGCTTCAGACCCGCTATAGTAGCGAGTGATGGACGGAAGCGTTTTTCTTAATTCTGGCTTAAACCGCTGTTTTTATCGATGTTTTGATTTTCACTGATTGAGGAAAACGCAAGTTCTGTTTTTAAGTCCGGAAGGAAGCATGGGGTCACCCCTCTGTCACTGCTTCGCAGGATTCTGTGTGACAGGAATTCTGAAGCGAGATTCTGAGAAATGGACCCTGCGTCTGCTGATAGGTTATTAAGAACACTATCTTTTAGAAGTTCCCGTCCCTTCGGTGCCAGGTTTCTCTTTTTCTTGAGGTGAGTCATGTGGGTATCAGCGTCTGAGAAGAGCCTGCGGGAGAGAATCGTGTCTGCCGGGTCAGATCCCCTCGAGGCCTCGATCGCGGCGCGCTACCGCCATGGGCTCGATATTGAGATTCCGGCACTCTCAGAACGCGTTTTTGTCAGTACGGCAGCGAAGGGGCTCTTTCCCTCGCACTTCGCGGTGCGGCAGCCGGTGCTTGAGGCTCTTCTTCAGAAACCAGTCGGGAGTCATCTCTGGATCCGTACCGATTCTCAGGATCGGACCGCTCCGGACGCGCTTACCCTCTCCTACCGGACCTTTGATCTGTATCTGCCGGATAACCTCACCGGAACCCCGGATCCAAAGCGTTTGGTGTCCCGGTCCCGAGTCCTCCGGAGCACGCTCCTCCTTATTGCATCTTCCGGCGGGCTCGATCCCTTCACAGCGATGTTTTCGGATACCTGGGAGCACCGGGGGGCGTTCGCGAGTAGCGGCAAAACGTCCGACTCGATCCTCGGGCTTCTCGGGAAAGGCGCGGGCTCAACCCCGTCCGGCGACGATATGCTGGTCGGCGCTGCCGCGGTCTGTACACTTTTTAAAAATGCTGAAGGATCGGTCTCCGACATCGCGGCCTCGTGGCTCTCGGCCCTCTCTTGCTGCGAGCCCCGGTTCCCCGCTCTCACCACCCTGATGAGTACCGGATACCTGAAAGCGGCGCTTCAGGGCCGGTTCGGGAGTCACCTGATCGCGCTCCTCAAGTGCCTCTCACTTCCCTCGAATCGGTCGCTCTACGCGACAGTCCTCAGAGTCAAAAAGCATGGGAACACCTCGGGACTCGACACGCTCGCTGGCGTCACCCTTGCCTGCCGGATGATCGGGCGAGCACTCCAGAAGTAGCCCTCCCCTATTCGCTGCCCGACTTTTAGACCCCGGTCTTTCTCCTCTTCCTATATATAGAGAGTCACTTCGACCCCAGGAACGAGCGCTGCCCGCGGCCATCTTTTGCTGTCGGTCCAGTGTCTAACCGCCCGATGCCACCTGTGGGCGTTTTCATTCCCCCAGAAACACACATGCCGCGGGTCTTCCGACCCGCGGCATGGGGTTCAAGCGAGACTACCGAGCGACTCAGGCGTCGATCCCAAGCTTCTCCGCGGCGGCCTCAAAGGCCTTCACGAAGCAGTCGAGCGGAGCGCGCACCGTACCGGCCGAGACCGTACCCGTGGTGGTGACACCGGACGTCGACACCGTGGTGTTCCCCGCGGTCACCGTGCCAAACGTCGCGGAATCGGCGGAAACCGTGCCAGCGGATACCGTGCCAGTCGTCGTGAGACCCGTGGAAGACACAGTGGTATTTCCCACCGTCACCTGATCCGCGGTCACAGTCCCCGCGGTCACCTGATCGGGATCGGCCGACACGGACGTGAAGGTCGCGGCATCCGTCGTTCCGACTGTCACCGTGCCGTCTTCAGCGGTCGACACAGCGGCGTTCTTTCCGGCCGCGATCTTCGCTACCGCGGTGCTGGAATCCGTCGTCGTTCCCTTATAGGTATTCGTTAAATAGTCATAGACGTCGCCGCCCGACACCGCGGTCTTCGACCCCTCGGCGATCACGCCGGAGCCGAGATTCGTGATCTGATTGCCCCCAGCGTTGATGCCGGAACCGGAAATCTTCACGTTTCCGATCGTGAGGCTGCCCGCGGTTCCGAGGTTCACATTCTGAAGGAGGGAAACCGTGAGGACACCTTCATCCGCAGCTACCTGGATGTTGCCAGAGGTCACCGCGGCGTCCGCCGCCGCTCCGCCCTGGACCGTGACGGCTTCGCCGTTCTTCACGACGGACGACCCCGTGTCACCCTTAAACGTGAGGCTTGAATTCTTGAGCTGAGCGACGTTCACGGCGTCGGTATCCAAGGTACCGGCCGCCACATTCTGAATCTGACGGGTCGAACCGGTGTTCGCGTTTCCGATCGACATCGCGCCGTCAGTCGACACCCAGGCGGAACCCGTGTGCGTTTCACCCGACGGGTCGTAACCGATCTTGCCGGCTTCCGTATTCGCGTAGGAGTTCGCGCCAAGCGCGATCGCGCCTTCGCCGACCGTCAGAGCGTTCGCGCCCATGGAGAACGAATTCTTCCCGTAAGAAGCGGCTCCGTAGCCGATCGCGGTCGAGAGTTCGCTGTTCGCGCCGCTCCCGTAACCGATCGCCGTGGAGTTCGCGCCGGACGCGTGGGACGAAATACCGATCGCGGTCGCCCAGTAAGCGCCGTTCGAGTCACTGGCCGTGCTGAAGGAGCCGACGGCGAGTGACGAGATACCGGCGGACGCCCCGTAACCCACGACGGCGGAATAGTCCGCGCCGGACGCGCCGTGGCCGATCACGACCGCGTTCGACCCGGTGGTCGACGCGCCAGCGCCGATCACGACGAGCTCATTATTTCCGTAATAGGTGCCGCCGGACGGATTGATGATGACAGATTCGTTAGAGGTGGACTTGAGGTCGCTGCCGATCAGGACGAGATCCGACGGGCCATAGCCGTAGATACCGGCCTGGTTATTCGTGCCGAGAATCACGGTGTTCGTCGTTCCGACGTCCGCGAAGTTGCCGCTTCCGATAATCGGGGTCGACGCGCCCTGGCTCGAGACGGAGACGCCGCTCGCGAGCGTGAGTTCTTTATCAGTCAGAGAGGAATACGACGTGGAGGAGCCCGCGTTCAGCTGCGTCGCGGTGAGCTCACTCTCGTCCCCGAGGTTCACGGTATCCGCGAGTCCGAAGGTGATCGAGGCACCGTCCGCGGTATCCGTGACGGCCGCCTGAAGGTTCCCGTCGGTATTCACGGAAAGCGTGTCCGCGTCAGACACCACGGCGGACTTATTTCCGTTCCCGGCCGCCTTGATCGTATAGGCGAGCGCCGGAGCGGACGCGGAAATCGCGGCGAAGATCACCGTGTGGACGAGGTTAAGGACACCGGGAAGGCGCTTTTTCGCGCGGCGAGTGGTATGGCGTTCGGTGCACCAATCCTGCGCGGCTGCAGCCGCGCCGTACACCTTGACGCCCGCGGGCGAAGAAGTTTTGGCAGGGTTCATATCTGTGGCAAGGAGTCGCTTAATTTTTTTCATCTGAGACTCTCTTCTCTCCAAATTCAATCTGTCACGTGAGCCGGCCGCACTCTCCAAGCAGACAGCTCACTTACTAAATGTTCAGCAAAAGTTCGAAACCGCTAATTTTAGTAAAGAGGAAAGAAATATGCTCGTGTTTTGTATTTTTCTCTATTACCGTGAAGGGATAGCCCAAAGTAGTGAAATTTAAATTAGGTATGAGTTTTGTAACTTTTAAATGTTCCGGAAACCAGCTGTTTTAAGGGGTGTACGGGAATTTTTGTGAATAGCTGTCAAAAATCCAAAGTTTTCAGACTAAAAATATCGGCTCTCTTCGAATCCCTGATTGCGTAATACGCACTTTTCTGTCGTTATCTTCGTCGATTTTTCACGATCGCTATCAGGTTCCTGTCGCTTTACAACTTCCCGACCGCTGTTCCGTATACGAAAAACGAAACGCGAGTCACTCTTAATGCCAAAAATGAAATTGATAAAAATGCATTCACAGGGATTTGACGGGGCGTATCGAAGGATTAATCCCTTAGGTGGGTCCGTTCGACATAAATTTCACCCCTTCTTCCGGCGTTGAAAAAGATACAGTATTGAAATTGAACAGATTTTCTGGGGTTGTTTCTAAGTGATGGATCCATAGGCAAAAAACATAAATACGGGGTGGTATTCCATGGGGGTACACCGGATTTTCCGTATTCTAGGGTATTTTCCTTACATAAACATGGGATAGGACTTTCCCTAGTTACCTACTTTTTTAGGTAGGAACACCGGGTTTCGGGCCGAAATCTTTACACTTTTTTGACCGGAAACCCGTTTTTTCTTGAGAACGAACCGCAGTAAAAACCGGGGAGAGACGTCCGCCCCTCCCCGGTAATCTGAACAACTTTGAAAATTCCCGACCCAGTTGATAAGCACTTTTTGACGTGCTTAAGCGTTGCTAAAAGCCCGGTTTCAGGGGATCTTCAGTTGCGAGGCCGTTACTTCTTTCCTCCCGCCGTGAGCGCCCGGACCGCGGCTTCGAGTTTCTCAAGCCTCGCCTTCGTTTCATCGAGCTCGGCCTGAGTCTTCGAGAGCTTCGCGTCCTGGGTCGCGAGCGCGGTCTTCTGCGCCGCGAGCTTCTCATCCTGCGTCGTGATCCGCGTGCGGGCGACCGCTAACTGAGCCGAAAGGTCGCGGTTTTCGCTATCGAGACTCACAAGCCTCGCCGCCATCTGCTGCGGCTTCTGAGCAAGCGTATCGCCGCCGAACCGGTAGCTGAAACTCAGGTTCCCCATCACGTCATCATTCCCCACAGCACCGCCGAGCGAAATGAGGGAGTTCTCTGTCGGCCGCACGAAGAGACCCACAGCTGCCGCGCCGGATCCCCGGTACGCGCCGCCGCCAATCGACACCGACACGCGGTGATCCTCATCAAAGGGGAGCGGGTGGAGCGAGGCGATCGCTGCGGCCTGCGCCCCCACATCGTTGATCCGGCGATTAAGCCGCGCGTCGTTCCTCGCCAATTGATTGATCGCGTCCGAATTCTGGATCACCGCCTGGTTCGTGGTCCAGAGCTGACCGCCCGTCACGGCCTCGGTCGACCCTTCGGCGATCTCCCCAGCTTTCACGTTCGTGATCTTGAGGTTCCCGGCGTCGACGCCGTTCGATGTGAGGCTCGGCCCGTTCCCGACCGAGACGCCGTCTGTCGTCACCGTGGTGTTCCCGACCGTCACCTTGTCGAACGACACCTCGCTCGCGGTGCCGATCGTGAGGGTGTTGTTCTCAGTCGTGATCGCCATGTTTTTGCCGAACGAGTAGCCGATCGATTTGGAACTCGTCGACGTCGTGTTTCCGAGGACATCGGTCGTCGTCTGCATGATCGTGATCGATCCATCCGCCACCGTGAAGTTCGCGACCTTGGTTTCAGTGGCCGCCCCGGCGTCCGCGGAAATCTTATCCGCGAGCGTCTGGATCGCGGAGTAGACCTGACCCCTGTCACCACGTCCGTGCTGTTGGCCGCAAGGGCACCCGTGCCGGCGTTCGTGATCGTGGAGCCGCCCGCGTTGATGCCGGCGGTCGTAAAGAACGCGCCGTTCGAGAGCGTCACGCCGGTCGACCCGATCGTGGTGCCGGAACCCGCGGTCCCGAAGGTCGCGGAGGTGAAGACCGGGGTGAGGCTCATCCCGATCGTGACACTGCCGTTCTCTCCCGAAAGCTCGACGTTATCCCCGGCGACGTAACTGATCGCCCCGTTATTCGCGACCCGGAAGGTGGACGTGGAGCTCCCGTCCCTCACGTTCACGGTGTAGCCCGTGTTCGCGCTTGTCGCGTAGTTGCTTTGCAGATAGTCATACACGGCGGAACCCGAGACCGCTGAGGAGTCCGTTGACGTGATGCCGCCTGACTGCAGGTTCGTGATCGGTTTCCCGGCCATATCGATACCGGCTGACGACACCGAGACGCCGCCGAAGTTGCCGCTCGCCGCCGTGATCGCGCCGGTCGACGCGAGAAGCGAAATCGCGCTGCCGACCGTGATGCCGTCCGCCGTGACGCCGGTGGTGTTTGTGCCATCCGTGACCGAGAGCCTAGTGGAGCTAAACGTCGCGCCGTTCGACGCGGTGCCGGCGGTGACGCTAGATGCGGTCACCGTGCCGGTCGTTGTGAGACCGGAATCCGACACTGTGGTGTCACCGGTCGTGAAGGATTCAGACGTAACCGAGTCCCCGGTGATCGTGGTCTTCGCGGTGTCAGTGCCCACTGTCACGGAGTCCGACGCGGCGACGGTCTTAAAGGTGACATCGTCCGATGTCGCGATCTTCACCGACCCGTCGCTCTCAAGCGTGAGGCTCACATTCGTCCCCTCATCGAAATTCAGCGTGCTCGAGAGCGGGATGAGGTTATCGGACGAATTGTGATTCACGGTCGAACGGACGCCCGTCTGATCCGCGGTCTTGTAATTCTGATCAAGATACGCGGCCACCGCGGCTCCGGTCACCGCCTCATCATTCCCCGACGCGATAGCGCCGGAGGTGAGCCCGGAGATTTTGCCGTCCGACCCGATCGACACCTTTCCGATCGTCGCGGTGGCAGCGGTGAGGTTTCCAGAGATCGCGGCGGAGGTCGCGGTGAGGCCCGAAGCCGTCAGGGCGTTCCCCGAGGTTCCGACCGTGACACCGGAGCTGTTAACCGTCGTCTGCCCAGCCGTAAAGGTGTCAGCACTGACGCTCGAAGCGGTCACGGTTCCGGTCGTCGTAAGGCCGGAGTCCGTCAGGGTCGACGCCCCGGTCGAGAAGGATTCGGAGGTCACCCCGCTTCCGGTCACCTGGGTCGTCGTATTGCCCGACCCCACCGTGAGGGAATCGGTCGCCGTCACGGTGCTGAAGCTCGGGGTGGACGACACGCCATACGTCACGGTGCTGTTTTCGAGCGACACCGTCGCGTTGGTGCCCGCGGCGTAGGTCAGAGCGCCGTTCGGATCCACCTTGTAAGTGTCCGAACCGACGGTCGCGGTCCAGCCGGAATTAGCGGACGTGGTGTAGTTCTGGCTCAGGTAAGAGGCCACCGCCCCGCCTGTCACGGCTTCATTGTTATCCGCCGCGATGGTGCCGGACGTGAGATTCGAGATCTTCCCGTCTGTCCCGATCGACACCCCGCCGATCGTCGCGGTCGCGGCGGTCAGGTTTCCGGAAATCGCGGCGGTTGTAGCCGTTAGTCCGGAGGATGTCAGGGCGTTCCCGGTGGTGCCGACCGTAATCCCGGAACTGTTCACCGTAGTGCTGCCAGCCGTAAAGGTGTCAGCACTGACACTCGAAGCTGTCACCGTCCCGGTCGTCGTGAGGCCGGAGTCGGTCAACGTCGACCCTCCGGTCGTGAAGGATTCGGATGTGACCGAGTTCCCCGTGACCGTGGTCTTCGCGGTGCCGGAGCCGACCGTCACGGAGTCTGTCGCGGCGACAGTCTTGAAGGTGACATCCTCCGCCGTCGCGACTTCCACTGAGCCGTCGTCCAGCAGCGTGAGCGTGATGTTATCCGCCGAATCAAAGTTCAGCGTATCGGTGAGCGCGGCATCACGGTTCGCGACACCATTCACCGACGCCCGGACGCCGGTTTCGGCGGACGTCTTGTAATTCTGATCAAGGTACGCGGCGACCGCCCCGCCCGTCACCGCTTCATTGTTATTCGCGGCAATGGTACCGGAGGTGAGATTCGAGATCTTCCCGTCCGTCCCAATCGATACGCCGCCGATTGTCGCGGTGGCTGCGGTCAGGTTACCGGCGATGGAGGCCGAAGACGCGGTAAGGCCGGAAGACGTCAGAGCGTTTCCTGACGTGCCGACCGTGATGCCCGTGCTGTTAACAGTCGTTGTGCCGGCCGTGAAGGTATCGGCACTGACGCTCGAAGCGGTCACGGTTCCGGTCGTGGTGAGACCGGAGTCCGTCAAGGTCGACGAGCCGGTTGAGAAGGATTCAGAGGTCACCCCGCTTCCCGTCACCTGAGTGGTCGTGCCATCCGACCCCACCGTGAGGGAATCCGTTGCCGTGACAGTCGTGAAGCTCGGGGTCGACGAGATGCCGTACGTCACCGTGCCGTTTTCAAGCGACACCGTCGCGTTGGTGCCGGCTGCGTACGTGAGAGTGCCGTTCGGATCCACCTTATAGGTGTTGTCACCCACGGTCGCGGTCCAGCCGGAATTCGCGGACGTTGTGTAGTTCTGACTCAGGTAAGCAGCGACCGCGCCGCCTGTCACCGCCTCATTGTTATCCGCCGCGATAGTGCCGGACGTGAGATTCGAAATCTTGCCGTCCGACCCGATCGATACGCCGCCGATTGTCGCGGTCGCGGCCGTGAGGTCACCGGCAATGGTGGCCGAAGACGCGGTGAGTCCGGACGTCGTCAGAGCGTTCCCAGAAGTGCCGACCGTAATGCCGGAAGTGTTAACCGTGGTCGTGCCGACCGTAAAGGTATCGGCGCTGACACTCGAATCGGTCACCGTGCTGAAGCTCGGCGTATCCGAGACGCCTACCGTCACCGTACCGTTCGCCTGAGACACCGTGGCGTTCGTACCGGCAGCAAAAGTGAGCGTGCCACCCGGAGCAACAGTGGACGACGTGCCGCCCGCTGAAACCGTGATTCCGGAAGCCGAAGTGGTCGAGTAATTCGCAGCCAAATAGTCTGCGACTGCTTTACCTGTGACAGCGTTGGTATCGTTCGACGCGATCGAGCCGGACGTGAAACCAGAGATGGTGTTTCCGGTTCCTCCAATCTTGATATCGCCGACATTCACCTGATTTGCGGACAGCGTGCCGTTAATCGTCGCTGCGGACGCGGTGAGTCCAGAGGACGTCAGCGCGTTACCTGAAGTTCCAACCGTGACGCCCGTGCTGTTAAGGGTGGTCGTGCCAGCCGTCACCTTAAAGCCCGACCCCGTAGTGGTCGAATAGTTATCCGCAAGGTACTTCGCCACCTCGCCGCCTGTCACCGCTTCATCGTTATCAGCCTCAATGGTGCCGGACGTGAGATTCGAGATCTTGCCATCCGTTCCGATCGACACACCGCCGATCGTGGCGGAGGTCGCGGTGAGACCGGACGTGGTCAGGCTGTTCGTGACCGACCCGCCGCTTGAAATCGAGAGTCCCGTGGACGAGAGCGTCGCCCCGGTGGCTGAGGTTCCGGCCACAACCGTCCCAGACGTCGTGAGACCGGAGTCCGTGAGTGTCGAGGCACCCGTCGTGAAGGTTTCCGAAGTGACCGAAGTAAAGGTCGGGGTCGACGAAATCCCATACGTCACCGTGCCATTCTCTTGAGACACAGTGGCGTTGGTACCGGCCGCGAAGGTGAGCGTGCCGCCCGGGGCGATCGTCGACGCCGCGGTCGAGCCGTCGGTCACCGAGAATCCGGAACCCGAAGTCGTCGTTTAATTCGCAGCCAAGTAATCCGCGACGGCCTTACCCGTGACAGCATTGGTGTCGTTCGACGCGATCGTGCCGGAAGTAAAGCTAGAGATAGTGTTCCCGGTTCCGCCGATCGTGATATCGCCGACATTCACCTGCGTCGCGGAAAGCGTGCCGTTGATCGTGGCGGCTGTCGCCGTAATCCCAGAGGAGCCCCAGGTGTTCCCGGTGCCAAGCGACAGAGCCGAGGCATTCACGGTCCCCGTTGTAATCGTGTTTCCGGAAACCGTGGTCTGATTGCCGACCGCCCCGACTGTCAGCTGCCCCGCAATGTCCGCTTTCGACGCGGTGAGCCCGGTGTTCGTGAGTGTGTTTCCGGAACCGGCGCTGAACCCGGTCGGGGTCACTGTCGCGGAGTCTGTTCCCTCTTTCACGGTGAGACCGGAGGACGCGAGGGTCGACCCCGTGGCAGAGGTGCCAGCCAATACCGTTCCGGTCGTTGTGAGACCGGAATCCGTAAGACCCGACGCTCCGGTCGAGAAGGATTCAGACGTTACCCCGCTTCCGGTGATCTTCGTGTTAGACGCGGTATCCCCGACCGTTACCGAGGTCGCGGCTGCCACGGTTGTGTACGAGGGGTTCGCGGAGGTCGAAATCGTGAGCGTTCCGGTGCTCGAGAGCTCGGCGCTGAGGTTATCGTCCGTCGCGTAAGTCAGCCCCCCATTCGGATTCACCTTGTAAGTGGTGCTGCCCACCTTCGCGGTCCAGCCGGAATTCGCGGTGGTCGTGTAATTCTGCAGCTCAGACCACACCGCGCCGCCCGAGACAGCATCCGTGCTGTTCTGCGAGATAGAGCCTGACGTGATATCCGTGATGGTCTTGCCGTTCAAATCAAGACCAATCGACGTGATGCCGACGCCGCCGATTGTCGCGGCGGTCGCCGTGATTCCAGTGGATCCCCAGGAGTTTCCTTCGCCAAGCGACAGAGTCGAGGCATTCACAGTCCCTGTTGTGACCGTATTTCCGGAAATGGTGGTCTGATTGTCAGACGTACCGACCGTCAGCTGCCCCGCTATATCCGCTTTCGATGCGGCGAGTCCCGTGTTCGTGAGTGTGTTCCCGGAACCGGCGCTGAATCCGGTCGGCGTCACCGTCGCGGAGTTCGTTCCCTCTTTCACGGTGAGACCCGAGGACGTGAGCGTTGAACCCGTGGCGGATGTACCCGCCGTCACCGAACCGGTCGTTGTAAGGCCGGAATCCGTAAGCACCGACGCCCCGGTCGAGAAGGATTCAGACGTTACCCCGGTTCCGGTGATCTCGGTGTTCGAGGTCTCATTCCCAACGGTCACAGAAGTCGCAGCTGCCACTGTCGTGTAAGAGGGGTTCGCGGACGTGGAAACGGTCAGAACACCCTTATCACTCAGCGCGACACTGAGGTTCGAGTCGGTTGCGTAAGTCAGCGCCCCATTCGGATTCACCTTATAAGTGGTGTCACCCACCTTCGCGGTCCAGCCGGAATTCGCGGTCGTTGTGTAATTCTGCAGCTCAGACCACACCGCGCCGCCTGAGACGGCATCCGTGCTGTTCTGCGAGATAGAGCCTGACGTGATATCCGTGATGGTCTTGCCGTTCAGATCGAGCCCCGTCGACGTGATGCCGACGCCGCCGATTGTCGCGGCAGATGCGGTGATGCCGTCCGTTGTATTCCAGGTGTTACTGGTATCAAGCGACAGCGTCGAAGCGTTTACGGTGCCAGTCGTAATGGTGTTACCGGAAACCGTGGTCTGACTGCCTATTGTTCCAAAGGTCAGAGTCCCGGTCACAGCGGCAGCGCTGGCGGCGAGTCCGGTGTTCGTGAGACTGTTTCCGCTCGTTCCCACGGTGAGACCGGAGGCGTTGAGCGTTGCCGTATTGGCATCCGTCCCATCAGTTGTCACCGTGAGACCGGAGGACGTGAGCGCCGCGCCGGCGCTACCGCTGCCTGTCGCGTTCAGCGTCCCAGTGGTCGTGACCCCTGCGTCACTCAGCGAGGTCGCCCCGGTCTGAACCGTTTCTGTGGTGACTGTACTGCCAGAGATCGTGGTCTCGCTCCCCGTCGATCCCACAGTCACGGTCCCGGAAACCGCGGCCGATGTCGCCTCGAGACCTGAGGTGGTCAGCGAATTCCCCGTTCCCGCCGTGAACCCGGTCGAGGACACACTCGCCGTATTCGTGGCGTCCTTCACCGTGAGACCCGTGGAGGCAAGCGTCGAACCCGCCGTGGCGGTGCCAGCCAGTACAGTACCGGATGTGGCAAGACCCGAATCTGTCAGAGAAGAGTCTCCGGTCGAGAAAGTTTCCGCCGCGACTGACGTATAGGACGGTGTCGCGAAGGTCGATACTGTGAGGGTGCCGGCGTCTGAAAGCGCGAGGCTCAGGTTCGAATCCGTCGCATAGGTCAGCGCGCCGCCAGGAGCCACGTGGTAAGAGCTCGTTTCTCCAACTTTGGCGTTCCACCCCGCGCTCGATGTCGGCGTGTAGCTCTGGAAATAAGACCAGATAGCGCCGCCCGACACCGCGTCCGTACTATCCTGCGCGATGCCATTCGTTCCTGCGCCGAGCCCTGTGATCGGGCTGCCGGCCATATTGATGCCGCTCGAATTCCAAAGCATCGAACTTCCGACCTGCACCGCGTTGGTGTTCAGCCGGGTCGCTTTGATAATGCCGGAAGATGCCGTAAGGGAAATATTGGGATTCCCATTCGTCAGGCCAAGAGAAATCCCGGTGTCTGATATCGACGTATTCCCAATGGTGAGGGAGCCTGTGCTTCCCAGATCCACGTCTTTCACGAGCGACACGGTGAGCGTGCCTTTACTGGAAGCAACCGAGATATTGCCGGTCGACGCGGTTTCACCCGAGTCCGCCCCGCCCTTGATTGTCACCGTATTCGCGTTCTTCACCATCGAGGTGCCCGTGTCACCCGCGAAGGAAATATTGGAATTGATCAGCTGAGCGACGTTCACCGCGTCGGTATCTAATTTACCTGCGGCGACATTCGTAATCTGACGCGTGATCGAATTCGCGGAAGAACCGACAGAGAGCGCCGCGCGGCTGGATCTCCAGGTGGAGGAGGAAGAGCTCGAATTCGCGCCGCTCGGGTCCCAGCCCTGGACCCCAGAGAGGATCAACGCGACGGACTCACTTCCGATCGCGATCGAGTTCGCCTGATTCGCGATGGCTCCCATGCCGATTGCGGTAGACCCTGCTCCGCCCGCCTTCGCGTTGTAACCGATCGCGGTCGCCGACGCCATAGTTTCATTGCCGGCAGTTGCCCCGTAGCCGATCGCGGTGGATTGTCCCGAGAGGGCTTTCGCCTGATAGCCGATCGCGGTGGAACCGTTAAGCGAGCTGCCGGCCGCGCTCGCCTGATAGCCAATGGCAGTCGACCCCGTCATGGTAGCCTGGCTTGCCTGACCGATGGAGACCGATGACGTGCCGGTCGCCTTGGCGCTGTCGCCGACTGCCACCGAGTCTGAATAGGTCTTTGCGGCGGCCGCCGCGTCAGAGTACGCGTACGCGCTGCGGCCGATAGCGACCGCGTTGGTGCCGGCGGTCGAGCCGTAGCCGTAAGCTGTGCCGCTTCCATACGCCGTGGTATTGGTACCAACCGCGGTGCCGTAACTCGCTTTCACCTGAGCGTTGTCTCCAATCGCGACGAGTCCGATGAGGTCGTTATACGTGCCGCCTGTCGGATTGATGATGACGGAGTTCGAGGAGTCGGAGCTGATCCCGTTTCCCAGCATGATGAGGCCAGTCGCCGCGGTTGCCGAGTCCCCCGCGGTATTCCCGTTCCCCATCACAATGGAGTTCGTCGCATTGCCGACAACAGAGTTGTTGTACCCGATCACCGGAACGGACTGCCTGGCGCTCGTGTACACCATGCCGTTATCGTAGGTAAGGCCGGAGTCGGTCAGCGTCACGGTCCCAGTGTCAAAGGTTTCTGAAGTCACGGAACCGGCTGACAGCGCTCCGGCAATCGTCGCCGCGGAAGCAGTGAGGCCAGATGTCGTCAGCTGGTTATCCGCGGATCCTGCCTGGATACCGCTTGACGTGACGGTTGTCGTGACCGCATCCGGGTTATCCGTATTGGTGCCCGAAGTGACGGTCAGTCCGGAAGAGCTGAGCGACGCGGCAGCAGCCGTCGTATCCGTTTCCGCTTTGACCGCGTTTGCCGTAAAGGTGCCGCCGGTTGTGGATACACCCGCATTATCGAGCGCCGTGGCACCCACTGTGAGGCTCCCGGTGCTCCCGAGGTCAACATCCTCGACAAGCGAAAGCGTCAGCTTTCTTCCATCCTGGGTCGTAAGGATATTGCCATCCGCTGTGACTGCGCCCGTCGCTGCGTCACCCGCGATCGTGAGGGTTTCGCCATTCTTGATCGCATAGCTGCCGGTGTCGCCCGCGACCTTAATGTTCGAATTCTTGAGCTGAGCGACGTTCACCGCATCCGTATCCGCCGTTCCTGCGGCGACATTCGTGATCTGGCAGGTGATAGCGGCCGTGTGATACGCGTTTTCATTCGCCTTCGCGCCGACCGACACCGCGCCGTCAGTCGAAATCCAGGTGGATCCGGACACAGTGTCGCCCGTCGGATTCCATCCCGTAACGCCGGACGCGGTCGATGCGACCGAATTGATGCCAAGCGCCACTCCGTTTTCCGCGCTCGCGATGGATTCGTGACCAATCGCGCTCGCACCAACAGCAGTAGCGGCAGCGCCGCGGCCAATCGCGACCGTATCCTCAGCAGTGGCCCTGGTGCCGTAACCGATAGCTGTCGCGCTGTCCCCGGTCGCGTTGGCGTCAGTGCCGACCGCGACCGAACCGCCGTTCTGGGTGAGGTCATTGGTCGCAGTATTAATCAGTCCCGCTTTGCTTCCATAGCCAACCGCGGTGCTGTTATCCTGCGCCGCCGCCTGGTAGCCAAAAGCCGCGCTGTTTTCCCCGGCAGCCGCTTCCGCCCCGACCGCGGTCGCGCCGTTATACGTCACATTGGCTCCGGACCCGATCACGGTGATGTTGCTGAGATCCGTATACGTGCCGCCGGATGGGTTGATGATGACGGAATCTGTCGCGTTGGTAGAGACTCCGCTCCCAAGCAGGATGAGATCAGAAACCGTGGCATTCTCAGATCCAACCGTATTTGTGCTGCCAAGCACGATGGTGTCGGAAAGCGTGCTACCGGAAACTGAATTCTGATAGCCGATCACAGGGACCGTCGTGGCTGCGCTCGTGAACGCGACACCATCCGAAATCACCAGACCTGACGAACTGAGAACCGCTTTCGGAGCGGTGGTTCCCTCCTCAGCCGCGGCCTCAGCCGTAAAAGTGCCGGCAGTCACGCTGCCCGCTGTCCCAAGATCCACATCCTCGACAAGCGCGACAGAAAGGGTGCTGTTCCCCGTGTCGCTGTCAGACGTAATGCCGACCGAGATGTTGTTGCTCGTGAGCGTCTTATCCGTCGCACCGCCCGTGACCGTCAGCTGCTTTGAATTGAGCACCCGCGCGGCTGTCCCGGTGTCCGCCGCGACCGCGATATTGCTTGCCTTCAGCTGAGCGATATTCGCGGCATCGGTGTCCTCCGTACCAGCGGCGACGTTAGTAATCTGACGGGTGTAACCGAGCGTCGAATTACCGATAGAAACCGGTCCATCAGTGGATTCCCATGCTGAAACCGTACTTTGTGCCCCGGTCGGTTTCCACCCTGCGACACCAGCCGCGGTTGTCGCGTTTGAATTAATACCGAGTGCCACAGAGTTCTCAGTCCACGCATGGGCGTCATGACCGAGGGTGGTGCCGCCAACCGCGTCTGAACCAGCACCGCGGCCGATAGCCACAGAATTGTTTTTGGTCGCCGTGGCTCCATAGCCCAGCGCTACCGCGCTGTCACCTGTCGCCTGCGCGGTGGTACCGATAGCGACCGCGAAATTAGTTGAATTTTCAGCCGAACCGGCATCACTCTCGTAGCCCATGGCGAGGCTCGATATCGTGGCCGTCGCGTCATAACCAAAGGCCGCGCTGCCCTGCCCAGCCGAAGCTCCATGACCTACGGCAGTCGATTCGCCGGACGTAACCGTTGCGTCTGCGCCGATCACGACGATTCCGTCCATGGCGTTATATGTGCCGCCTGTCGGTGAAATGATGACGGAATCCGTGGAATTCGTTGTGGTATTGCTGCCGATCAGGATCAGGTTGGAATCGGGGGTGTCACCCGCCCCCACCGTGTTGCCGCTGCCGATCACAACCGAATTGGCAGTGTTCGCGACAACCGTGTTATTGCTGCCAATCACCGGCGTTGTGGCGCTCGAAGACGTGTAAGTCATGCCATTCCCGAGCGTGAGAGCGGTGCCGGTCAGAACCGACTGGGAATCGTCGTCGCCCACATAGATGGAGTCTCCCGCGGAGACTGTACCCGTGGTCGATATGCCATCCGGAGTGAGTGAAGAGGACGAATCCGTGCCGCCTGTAATGCTGAGACCTGCAGAGCTAAGCAAAGCCTGCGGAGTATAGGTATCACTTTCCTGCTTCGTCCCGGTTATCTTGAGACCGGATGTCGAAAGAACGGAATTCCCTGCCGTAAACGATGTCCCGGTGACATCGTCATTCAGATAGAGATTGATCGTGTTGGTGTCGTCATTTAACGACATGACGATATTGGAGTCCCGCGCTACGGTGATGGTTTCGAGCACCTGGATCTGCATCGAACTGGTCTCAGTTTCTGTCCCCGTCTCAGTCGATGTTTCAGTCGATGTCTGCAGCGTGAAGGCATAAGCCGGCACCGCCGGAACTGTCACAGCGAGCGCCGCGATCACAAGCGCCCGGATGAGACTCACCTTGCCAGGGAAGGGATCTGATTTAGGTTTCCAGGATTGGGAGGTACGGGGTGGACGGACCGGAGTCAGCCGTCTTTTACGGCTCTGTCCCGCCGAAAACTCACTTTTAACTGTCCCCAAGAGCCGATTCTCTTTTGTCATTTCAGCTCCTCCCCCTTATCTCTGTGCGGGGCCCAGGTCAGGGCTGCGGTGGTTTCCGGTCTACACGGCGGGCTTCAAGTGTTTACTTGTTCTGAAACCTGTCAAATAAGAAGAATCAACTCCTTTTCAGAAGGGAAGCGCATTCTGCAGCTCTTATGTCAGTGGTTTAAAACACATCTTTTTGAGCATCACTGGGCCGTTAATGTATTACATAAGTTACTTTTGTCTTTATTTTTATCCGATCAGAAAACATATCGATTGATCAAATAAAATTAACAAAAGTAAACTTAACATCACCTATATTATCCACTGTTTTTATAGGGATTTCACAATTTTTTCTCTTTATACTGCCAAAAAAGGCGTACGCAATTCTGTGATTTTCGAAAAGTTTATTCGTGACAAAGTTTCACTACTGGATACCGGGGTCAGAATCAATGCATTAAAGGCAATTACAGATACGCGCGAAGAGACAGCCGCCCCCCTTCAGCCGGGTTAAACCCTGCCGGCCTTGCGCCTTTCATCCGGACATAATCCGATTTAAGTCGCGTGAAAATGCCATCTTGTCAAAAGTCATCTGCAGGCAGGCGTTCTCCATTCGTCCCCTGATGAACCCCCAACAGGAAAACCGCGGAATCCCTGCCTCGGTCTCACTTAAAGGCCCGCAAACGCTCTTCTCCTGAAACGAGGACTTTTAAATCCCGCCATCCTCCGGAACCTCTCCAGACCCGATCCTGAGGAAACCGTCGGAAAATCCAAACTCCCTTCCCTTCTTAGGGACTGATTTCACGCGATTCTTTGGTTATGAAATCGCGCTATTCGCTCTACCTTGGTATATATTGGCGGGAAAAAGAGACGGGGCAATCGGACTCCCCTCCGCGATTCGGGAAGAAGAGTCCCCGCAGCCCCTAAAGCGAATCAGATAAACCGCCCGGTGACGCTTGCCTTCGTGTGTTTGATGTCGTCCGGCGTCCCTTCAGCCACAATACGGCCGCCCTCGTCTCCGCCGCCCGGACCCATATCGACGATCCAGTCCGCGTTCCGGATGATATCGAGGTCGTGCTCAATGACGATCAGCGTCGCCCCGTGGTCGATGAGAGACGAGAAAACGGAGAGGAGCGTCATGACGTCAAGCGGGTGGAGCCCGATCGTCGGCTCATCGAAAACGAACACCGAGTCCTCCTGCGTGCGCCCCATTTCGCTCGCGAGTTTCAGCCTCTGCGCTTCGCCTCCTGAAAGTCCCGGGGTTTCTTCCCCTAGCGTCAGGTACCCGAGTCCAAGCTGCGAAAGCACCTCAAGCCTCGGGCGGACGTTCTTCATATCGCGGGAAAAGCTGAGCGCCTCTGTGACATCCATCGCCATGAGTTCGGGGAGGGACTTCTCTATTCCCTCTTTATTCGCGGCGCGGATCGACTCCGCCGCCTTCGAGTACCGGCTCCCGCGGCAGCCCGGGCACGGAATGTCGACGTCCGGCAGGAACTGCACGTCGAGACTGATTTCCCCCGTGCCGTCACACACGGGGCAGCGGAGCTTCCCGGTGTTGTACGAAAAGTCGCCCGCTTTGAAGCCCGCGGATTTCGAGGCTTTCGACCGTCCGTAGATCTTCCGCAGCTCATCATGAATCCCGGCGTACGTCGCGACGGTCGACCGGACGTTGATCCCGATCGGGGTGGAGTCGATGAGTTTCACGTGCTCAATCCCGGGGGCCGCCACTCCCTTCACATGCTGCGGAAGTTTATTTCCGGACAGCATCGCCTCAAGCCCTGGGATCAGGGATTCCAGCACCATCGTCGTTTTGCCCGACCCCGAGACTCCGGTGACCACTGTCATCCGGCCCTTTGGGATCGTGACATGAAGGGGCTTCACGGTGTGGATCGGGAGCGTGTCCATCGTGATCTCGCCTTCCGAGAAAATCTCAGGCTTCGGAATCACGGGCCTGACGCGCCGCTCGTAGGTCCCGGCAAGGAACGGGCCGATCCGGGAATTTTTGTTTCCGGCGATCTCGTGCACCGTCCCCTTCGCGATCACGTTTCCGCCCTTCGCCCCGGCGACCGGTCCCATCTCAATCACCCAGTCGGATTCCTTCAGGATCTGCACATCGTGATCAACGAGCACCACACTGTTCCCATCGTGAATCAGGTCATGGATGACATCCGTGAGCCCCACGATATTCGAGGGGTGAAGACCGATCGAGGGTTCGTCGAGCACATAAAGCACGCCGGTTGTCCGGTTGCGGACCGCGCGGGCTATCTGCATCCGCTGCCGCTCACCGGTTGAGAGGGTGTTTCCGGCACGGTCAAGCGACAGGTACGAGAGCCCAAGGTCGACGAGCCGCGCCGCGACCGCGAGGAACGACGCGCAGATGCTTTCCGCCATGGGGCGCATTTCTTCCGGCAATGACGCCGGCACCCCCTTCACCCAGGGGATGAGTTCCGTGAGTGTCATCCGGCACGCGGCATCAAGCGTAATTCCCCGCAGCTTCGGAGCCCGGGCGGCTTCGGAAAGACGGCTCCCCCCGCAGTCCGGGCACGCGTCGAACTTCAGGAACTTCTCAACCCGCTTCATTCCCTTATCGTCCTTCACCTTGGCAAGCGCGTTTTCCACAGTTTTCACGGCGCTGTAATACGTGAAGTCGAGTTCCCCGGCGGAGTTGGAGCCGTTTTTCGGCCGGTAGAAGATGTGTTTCTTCACCATCGGGCCGTTATAGACGATGTCCTTCTCTTTATCCGTCAGATCCCGGAACGGGACATCGGTCCGTACGCCCATCGCGCGGCAGACATCGGTCATGAGTGACCACATGAGACTGTTCCAGGGGGCGACCGCGCCTTCATCAATCGTGAGCGACTCATCGGGCACGAGCGTCGCGAGATCGACGGTATGCACGATCCCGGTGCCGCCGCACTTAGGGCACGCACCCTGGCTGTTAAAGGACAGCTCTTCCGCGGACGGCGCGTAGAACGACTCCCCGCACTCGGGGCAGACGAGCGGCTTCCCCGCCGCCACCGCGAGACTCGGGGGCACATAGTGACCGTGAGGGCAGCGGTGGGAGGCGAGGCGCGAAAACATGAGGCGGAGGCTGTTCAGCAATTCAGTCCCGGTCCCGAAGGTCGAGCGGATCCCCGGCACCGCGGGGCGCTGATGGAGCGCGAGCGCGGCGGGAATATAGAGCACCTCGTCCACATCGGCTTTCGCGGCCTGCGTGAGACGGCGTCGCGTATAGGTGGACAAGGCCTCCAGATACCGGCGGGAGCCTTCGGCGTAGAGCACGCCAAGCGCGAGGGACGACTTCCCGGACCCCGAGACGCCGGCGATCCCGGTTATTTTCCCGAGCGGAATATCGACATCGATATTTTTGAGGTTATGGACGCGGGCTCCCCGCACCTCAATATGATCCGGGGGAGTCTCGGCCATCGCTGTGTTTAAACCCTTTTTCGCTGCTGTCATCTGTTGCTCCACTCCCCCTTTCAACTTCTCTTTCTTTCCTGGGACCCGGGGAAAGGAAAACCGGCCGCCCTCTCCTCTCTATATAGAGAAGCGCGCCCGAGGATCCCCTTTCACGCCGTTCCCTCGTTACGAAGACAGGATACCAGCGTGAAAACGAAGTTCAAGAACCGCGCGTCACTCTGGGAGTCTGGACCGTCGGCTGACGCCCCCTGCCCCCGCGGTCCTTCCATCTTCGGGAAACCGGGCCGAAACGCCTTTTGAAGACACAGTATTTCACTTCGCTCTCTGCGTTAGAAAAAAACGCTTCAGACATTTTTATCATGCAGCACGAGCTCAAAAATCCCCTCCGATCCCTCACAGATCACGGTTTTTCGGCGTCTTTACATGCATATTCCGCAAGATGCCAATTAACGCTATGTTCCTCTGAGATGATAGGGACTAAAGTAATACATAACGGGTTGCAACTTTTGGAGAGTAACTGAATGGCAGATAAGAAAAACGATTTCAAGGCGATCTCTGACCGCGTGAACAAGGTCGCCGCGAGCCAGGCCGCGAAAGCAGTGAGCTCCGCCCGCGCCGTGAAGGAAGAGCGGCAACGCCTTCAGACCGAAGCCGAGGAAGAACTCGGCGTCGCTGGCAGCACGAGAGGCGGGGACGTGAAGAATAACCTCAGCATGGAGCGTGACGTTCGGTACACGACGCCTGAAGGCGCGATGAAGTTTGAGACAGCGGACCGCTCAAGCTCCGCTGTCGGCCGCACGACGAACTTCATCCGTGAGGTGGTGCTCGAAGACCAGTCACCGTCTGACCGCGAGAAGATCCTGCAGGGACTCCTCTCCGCGGAAGTGAAGGATGAAAAGGGCCGCGTTGTCTCCACCCGCGGGATCAACCCCGATATTGAGCTTTCCGAAGACTGGGAAAAGGGCGGCTACCCCTATAAGAACCACCTTCGCCGCAAGGTCTATGAAACCGAGAAGTTCAAGCTCCAGGTGGAACTCCTGAAGCTGCAGGCCTGGGTGAAGAAGACCGGAAGCCGGGTCGTGATTCTCTTTGAAGGCCGCGACGCGGCAGGCAAAGGCGGCACGATCACCCGCTTCATGGAACACACGAACCCCCGCGGCGCGCGGCTCGTCGCTCTCGATAAGCCGACCGCCGCCGAGTCCGGCCAGTGGTACTTCCAGCGCTACGTGAAGCACCTCCCGACCGCGGGCGAAATCGTGCTATTCGACCGCTCCTGGTACAACCGCGCGGGCGTTGAGCGCGTGATGGGGTTCTGCACCGATGAGCAGTATGAGGAATTCATGAAGGAAGTGCCGGAATTCGAACGGTTCCTCGTTCACTCCGGGATCTACCTCATCAAGTTCTGATTCTCGGTGTCGCGCGAAGAACAGCGGAAGCGCTTCAAGGAGCGTCAGGTTCACCCGCTGAAGCGCTGGAAGCTGTCGCCGGTTAATCTCGCGTCGCTCGACAAGTGGGATGACTACACCCGGGCAAAAGAAGCGATGTTTGAGAAGACGGATACCGTGGAGTGCCCGTGGACCGTTGTGAAGAGCGACAATAAGAAGCGTGCCCGTCTGAATGCCATGCGTTACGTCCTGAACACGATTCCGTATGAAGGGCGGGACGACAAGATGGTGGGACCGGTTGATCCGCTGATCGTCGGCCGCGCGACCGCGATGAATGAAGCGGCGGAATCTCTCAAAGCCCTCCGTTCGCTTCGCGAGCGTCAGCTGCATAGCATGATGGCAGCGGACGCCCATAAGACGAAGTCCCGGAGCCGCAAGGCGAAGGCGAAGACCGCGTCCAAAAAGAAGACCGCGGCAAGCGTCGAACCCGCTCACGCGTCGGACGCCTCCGATAAGGCAGTTGAAAAGAGCGCCTCGCTCTCCTGACCGTCATAAACGTCACCCCTAGCACAGTTTTGTGACAGGGGTGTGACCGATCGGGCCGGATCACCGGAATTTCCGGCGATCCGGTTTATTTTTACAGGATCATGGTATCCGCTCTTGCAATCCGGGGATCTTCAACTAGAATTCGATCGGAATCCATGGGATCCACGCGTGGGAGACGGGCGTCCGGAAGTGAAACCGGACCGCGGCCATCGATCTCCCTTTTTCCGACCTCTTTTTTTAAAAGCTGGCTACCTCAATGGTTGATGAATTCATTCAGTGGCTCTCCGCTCAGAACTGGAAAGTCATTCCTGCCGAAACCGCGACGCCGATTCCGGAGGACGTTCTCAGTCGCTACGGGCACGAAATCCCGCAGTCCTGGCTTAACTTCGCCGGGAAACTCGCGAAGTGCGAGGATCAGACCGGGAACAAGTGGTTCCTCGTGGGTCCGGACTTCAAGCCTGCGAAGACCGAGGACGACTGGAGCTGGAATGAGCTTGAGCTGATGGGGCTTGACGCGGCCGGAAAGGATAAGAAGTGGGCGAAGGAAGTGACAGACTTCTGGGACACCCATTTCCCGATCTACCTCTGCACCGATCCCGAGTATTACTACTACGCGATCGATATCGAGGATGGCTCGGTGATCACGAGCACGGAACCCGACTTTGAGGAACGCGCGAAGCGTGTCGCGGGGTCCTTCCCCGAGTTCCTCGCGAAGATTGTGTCAGGCGCGATCAAGCTCTGACCGAGAGCCTCTGACCAGGCATAACCGCGGCGTCCGGCGCATCCGGAACCGCGGTTTTTTATTGGGCGGGTATCTAACAGGCAAAATAAAAGCCCCGGCTGTTGAAACCGGGGCCCGTTTTGCCTTTATAGTGCGTGATTATTCTATAGCGGTCAGGAGTGGCCGTGGCGGCGGCCCTTCGCGTGACCTGAGGAGGCCTTCGCGACCACCACCTTCTTACCGGACGAGGCGCGGGTCTTGCCGGCGCGCGAGGCCTTCGCGACCTTAGCAGACTTCGATCCCTTCACGCGCTTCTCAGCCTTCGCGGATTTCTTGCCGTGACGGACCGAGGCGACGACCCGGGCGGGCTCCGCCTTCTCCTGATACTCAAGCGCGGGGCCGGGGTTAAACGCGGCGTCGCGGGACTCGGTATCGGCGATCTTTTCTTCGAGGTCATCCGTCGCCACTTCAACGTCTGAAGGAAGCTTATTCTTCGCGAGCTTCAGGCCTCCGACGTGACGCACCGAATAAAGGTGCCGCGCCCAGTAGCCCGTAAGCTCCGACTCCCGCACACGGTCACCGGAACGCGGCGCGTGAATAAAGTGCTCGGAATCCGTCATGATGCCGGTGTGGAAGCCGTTGGGACCGCGGTTTGTCTTGAAAACAACGATGTCGCCTGCCTTCGCGTCCGCGAGATCGACCCGCGTCCCAACGTGAGACTGAGAGACAGAGTCGCGGGGGAGCGTGATCCCCTGCTGCTGATAGACCCACCACACAAGCCCCGAACAATCAAAACCGCGCCCGGGCGTTTCAGCGCCGGCGCGGTACGGGGTTCCAAGCTGGGTTTCCGCGGTCTTGATCACGCGGAGACCGAACCCATGCGGGCGGTCAGAGGAGTTCAGGCTCGCCTCGCCATCCTTCTCGGGGGCGGAGCCAAGCGACGCCTTCGGAACCGAGATTTCCGTCGATTCCTGAAGCGTGGTGAGCGTATCGTAAATCGGATCCTGAACCTCGGGGGCTTGGAGATCAGCGAACGAAGCGGACGACATCATCAGAAGCGCAGCCAGCGCAAAAACGCTTTTCTGCCATCGGCCAGCCTTCGCTTTCTTCTGATTTCCTTCATCCGTCCGCGTCATTCTTATTCACCCAGTCCGCAAGTTAATTTCCAGTACCCGACGAAAAACTGTCATCCAGAATAGCAGGGTATGCACATGTTTGGGGCAGACGAAAAAAAGCGAATTTTTCATTTTTTGTCGTTTTGTTAAAATTTACGGTTTATTTTCAAATAATTATTAAAAATAGGTAGCCCCTAAGGAATAACCCTCTAAAGGGAAATCGGTAATGGGCGGGATCATCCGTATTCATGAGGCGATCAGCGGAATTCTCTCAAAAGAACGACTGTTTGCTTTTTATCATGATGGGTTTCGCCGGTTTCTTTCCATTTTGACGTGTTTGACTCTCATGCCCGTCTCCGGGTTAACACATCCGTTTTGTCTCCGGCTTCTAAGCAGTCTGGCTTAGAATGGCGCGGCGGCAAAGGAAGGCGGACACCGGGGACGATCAATCCCCTCTTCCCCTCTTCACCGCTTATACAAAAACAACAATTCAGCAACACACCTCATCTATCTATGAAAGACAGCGTTTCCCAGCGGCTGATCGGAAAGATCCGGTCGGGCGAGTCGTTTACGCGGGCCGAGGAACTTGCCCTCGTGATCCGGCTCTCGATCCCGGCGATCCTCGCGCAGTTCGCGAATGTTTTGATGCAGTACATCGATGCCGCCATGGTGGGTAACCTCGGCGCGGTCGAGGCTGCCGCTGTCGGTATTGTGTCGAGCACGATCTGGCTCTTCTGGGGCCTCGGGTCCGCGGGGATCACCGGGTACTCGGTACTGGCCTCGCAGGAAATCGGGGCGAAGTCATACCCCACAGCCCGGAAGCTTCTGCGGCAGGGGATCACGGTCGCGGTCGCGACCGGCGCGATTCTTGGCGCTGTGGGGCTCATGATCAGCCCCTGGCTCCCGGGGTTCCTTGGAGCCGGGGCAGACGTCGCGCGGGAAGGCACGAAATACTTCGCGATCTACACCGCCGCGATGCCGCTTCTCTTCCTTAGCTACGAAGCGGGGTCGATGCTCCGCGCGAGCGGCAATATCCGCGTCCCCTCGTTCCTCAATATCTTTATGTGCGTGGAGGACGTGGTCTTTAACTACTTCCTCATCTTCCCGACGCGGCTTGTCACGTTCCTCGGGTTCACGTTCACGATGCCAGGGGCCGGGATGGGCGTCGCGGGGGCGGCGTTGGGGACCGTGCTCGCCGAACTCTGCACCGCGGTCCCGATGCTCTGGTACGTCTGCACGAAGAGCCCCGAGCTCGCGATCCGGGGCGAAAAGGGAAGGTTCCTCCCCGAGTTCCCGCTGCTTAAAAAAGCATTCAAGATCGGGATTCCGGTCGGGCTTCAGCACACCGTGATGTGCTGCGCGCAGGTCGCGTCAACGATGATCGTGGCTCCTTTAGGCACGATAGCGATCGCGGCGAATTCACTTGCGATCACCGCGGAAAGCCTCTGCTATATGCCGGGGTACGGGGTTTCAGATGCCGCGGCCTCCCTCACCGGCCAATGCATCGGCGCGAGGCGCGAAAACCTCGCGATGCGGTTCGGTAAGATCGCGATCGCGACGGGGCTTGGCGTCATGACCGTGATGGGTGTTCTGATGTTTATCTTCGCCCCGATCATGATCGGCCTCATGTCGAACGTCCCCGAAATCATCGATCTCGGCGCGACGATCCTCCGGATCGAGGCATTCGCGGAACCGATGTTCGCGGCCTCGATCGTCGCCTACGGCGTCTTTATGGGCGCGGGAGACACCCTGATCCCCTGCCTCATGAATCTCGGCTCGATGTGGTTTGTGCGGCTTCCGGCCGCCTGGCTCCTCGCCCGCACCTTTGGCCTCAAGGGGGTCTGGATCGCGATGTGCGGTGAGCTCATTTTCCGGGGGATGATCTTCCTGCTGCGCTTCCGCTCAGGCAAATGGCTGAAGCACGGGAAGGCGTAGGGAAGGTTTGCCTCCCTCCACTCCTCCGGGAGGCATAGAGAATCGGATTCTGCATCAATACAGAATCCGATTTTTCGTGGGGGGACGCCGAAGCCTTGATTTAGGCGATAAAGGACGCGAGCTGCTCCTCCGTCGCCCGGGGAAGGATCTTCCGGAGATGCGCGAGGATCCGGTCGCGGGACTCGTGCGGCGTCCGGTCCACGTGAAGCGTGGACTCTCCGAAATAGGATTCCGGCGTCGTGTAGCGGGCGACTCCCCAACCGTAGGTGTTCCCCTTCCTGTCGCGGGAATACTCAAAATCCGAAATGATCACGTAGCCCGCCATCTGGAGGTGCGTGAGCGCGGTTTCAAAGCCTTCGCGTTGCCGCCCATCGTCGTCGCCTAACATCGAGTTGAGATGCGTGAGCCGCTCGCCGAAAGGATCGATCGCTTTCGTTCTCGGGCGGCTGTAGCCCGTGAAGGCCTTGAGTTCCTTCGAGAGGAGCGAATCCTCCCCCTTCAGTGTCTCAAGGATGAACTTTTCGTCTGCCGTCAGATGACGGCGGAACCTCCGGTAATTCACGAAATCCGGGTACCAGCCGCGCGAAATCCAGACCGCTTTCCCGCGATAAAACTTTCCATACGCGCTTTCACTCCGGGAAATGATCGGGCCTTTCCACTCCCAGTCCCCGTCGTTATCGTCGTTGAACCAGAATTCGGGAGGCGTTTTCTCTTCTAGCGACCACCCCTCAATCGGATTCCGGAAGAAAGGCAGGAACCCCAGCTCATCGATCAGATCGACGATATCCTCCATCCCTTCAATTTTTCCGTATCGGTCCATCGCGCGTAAGTCCTTTTTCCTTGAAACTGAATCCCGCTGCCGCTCTGCCCCTCGCGTTTCCGCCGCGTGAGAGACAAGGGTGCATATATGTAGAAGTGTAGCGGGAGCCGGAACGGCGGACGACACCTCGAACGGTTTCGCGTCGGCAGATAGAATAAAAAGGACATAGGTAATTTCTTTGAGGAACACAAACGATGAAGCCGCTTAAAGCGCTCGGAGCCGTGGGAGCCGCGTCCGCCGCTCTCCTCACAGGATGGGCGGGGACCGGATCCGCTTCTGATCAGCCCGCCTCTGAACCGATGGCCGGAATGGCTAACCCCGCTTCTGTCTGGTGCGTGAAGCACTATCACGGAATGCTTGAAATCAAAAAGGATAAGGATGGCGGCGAATACGCGATCTGCCATCTGCCGGACGGCCGCTCGATTGAGGAGTGGGAACTCTTCCGGGCTGATCACCCTGAAAAATAGGGGATCGGCGATCCGGACTTCAAGAAACACCTGAAGTTCGGAAGTAGCGAAAAACCAGAACAGGATCGGTCTCGCAAGGGACCGGTCCTGTTCTTTTATTCCCCGCCCGCGTCGCTCTTTCCAGCCGCCCGAAAAAAAGCCCCCGGTGTCATCCGTACCGGGGGCAAGCGCTGACTCTGCAAGTCAGTGGGAGAGAAAAATTGTTTCGGGATTACTTCCGGCCGAGCACTTCTTTCGCGATGCCGGCGAAGACTTCAAGACCCGGCTCGAGATTCACGGTGTCCTGGACATCAAAGTCCGGGCGGTGATGGCCGTGGTGCTCGCAGCCGTAGAGGAAGAACGCGGCGTTCCCGCCATGCGCCACCACGGCGCGCGTGAAGATCGTGCAGTCTTCAGAGGCCTGCGGGGCGGTTATTTCCTTCACTTCCTTCACGTCCTTCGCGGCAGCGGCGGCTTTGCGGACCACTTCCATCGCGGCGGGGGTGGCTTTCAAGGTCGTCGCTTCGCCGACCTTCGTGAGTTTCACTTCGACCCCCATCATCTCGGCCGCGCCTTTCACAACGGTCTGAGCCTTTTCCCACATGAAGTCACAGGCCTCCGACGTGGTGCCTCGCACCTCACACTCCATATGGGCGTGCGCCGGGGTGATGTTGCGGCCCGTACCGGCAACCAGTTTCCCGACCGAAATCCGGGTGTTGCCTTCAGACGTGCGGCTGATCGCGGAAAGCATCACCGCGGCGTTCGCGGCGGCAAGCAGCGCGCTGCGGCCCTTTTCCGGAGCCGCGCCCGCGTGGGACTCCAGCCCCGTGAAGTCCACATCAAACTTGACGGTCGCGAGGAACACGTCGTGACAGACACCGACTTCGTGCGAATGGCATTCAGTGCCGATATGACCGCCGAAGAACCAATCAACGTCATCCACGACACCAGCCGCGGTCATCGGGCTCGAACCGCGCGTCCCTTCTTCGGACGGCTGGAAAATGAGCTTCACTTTGCCAACGAGCTCATCCTTATGGTCCATCAGCCACCGGGCGACCCCGAGACCTACCGCGGTGTGAGCGTCGTGACCGCAGGCGTGCATCACGCCTTTGAACGTCGACGCGAACCCTTCTTTCGCCGGCAGGTGAACCGCCGGATCCTGCAGCTCCTGAATCGGGAGCGCGTCCATATCAAAGCGGAAAGCAAGCGTCGGACCGGGACGGCCAGTGTCCAGAATCCCCACCGCGCCCGTGTAGCCGCCCATTTCGGAGAGGAGGTCGTCCGACACCCCGGCTGACTTCGCGCGCTCAATCGCCGCGGCGACGAGTTTCTCGTCACGCCCGAGCACCGCCTCCGGTTTCACGACCTGCGTCCCGCAGAGCACCTGATACCCCAGAGCCCGAAGCCGCGTGATCACAGTCGCCGTCGTCTCGAACTCGGTCCAGCCGAGCTCCGGACGGGCATGAAACTTCCGGCGGGTCGCCACCATCTCAGGAACGTACGAATCAAAGTTATCAGCCATTTTCTTTTCTTTTCCGTAATGGAGATCTCCCGCCGTAGAGAGAGGGAACGTTGTCTTGCGGGAGATCTCCTGACACGGAAAATTTTCCCAAAGGGTAACCCCAAAAAACGAGGGTTTCCGAATTCATATATATGATTTGGGAAAAATACGGAAATCGGTTTTCCAGGGGAGAACGGCCAAAAGACCTGGAGCAAAAAGTCTGAAACGCCCATAAATCAACGCCTCCGGGGATGAACCGGAGGCGTTTTCAGGTGTGAAATCAGGCGGCTTTCGGCAGGAACGCCGTCTTCAATTGATGTATATGAATTGGAGAGGAAACCGGATTACGGAATTTTCCTTCCGCTGTGCGGGCACTTCTGAACCGGGATCACGACCACGCCGAAAATCCCGGTCTGAACGGGGAGCGGTTTTCCGCAGACCGGGCAGCACCAGACCTTCCGCGCCGCGGCTTTTGTCACCTGCAGCCCCGCGAAGATAAAGAGGACCTCGAGCGCGACGCGGCCCGCGAACCCCTGCATCGGGAGGATCGAGGCGAGGACGAGCGCGAACCGTTCTCCCAATGAGAGGAACTTACTTGGCATTCGCATGGGGAATTTGTCCGCCTAGGATATTGGGAGGCACATAGCCACCTGGCAGAGCTTCCTTGTCGGAACCCCCTGCGATCAGATCCGATGGCTTTCGAACGTATTCTTCGTGCGCTGCGATCACCATTCGTGAGTCAAGCACGATGTAGCCCTAATTACGAAGCATGGCTATCGCCTGTCCCGTCTTCATAAAAGACGCCTCATCGCCCTTAGCAGAAGATCAGTGACTGAAGCCGCGAGTTTCACCATATCAGCAACGGCTATGGGTTATGGGTGCAGGCAATTTCTGCACGGGCGGGAAATAATGAAAATAGAGAACGGACGCACCAAAACCATTAATAGCGGCAACGATGGCGGTCGTGATGTGAGCAATGCCCCAGCGTACGAAGTCCCCATGAGGTGGCCTTCGGTCAGATCAATATCGTTAGTTAACTAAACATGAGCGGGAATGGGATACCTTTGGAAGCTCACAGTTAGACCTAGATTGAAAAAGCCATTTCAATTCTTTTCCCTTGCTTTTGTTTCATCCCATCCCATTTCGTTTTATCTGAATGCTATAGTAAAAGAAGTTATCGCGATAGGTACAAAAAATGAGTGGTACAGGTAATTTTTCAAAGATCAAACAATTTTTCCCTGAAATGGGCGCAGAGGCAGAAAGCGCGGAACAGTTAATCGGAAAAGACAACCTCTCATCAGGCACCC
Organism: Dakarella massiliensis; assembly: GCF_001182045.1. GTDB lineage: Bacteria > Pseudomonadota > Gammaproteobacteria > Burkholderiales > Burkholderiaceae_F > Mesosutterella > Mesosutterella massiliensis. Next base: position 36,194 of record NZ_CVTY01000006.1, read on the forward strand.
GCTATCGACGTTTTCTAGAAGTATTCATAGATGAAGTTATATCTAAAGTTCTCAATGATGATGTAAGCAAGTACAAGAAACTGAGTCTGGCGGGGAAATTTGACTTCGTTTATAAAAATTTCCCGAAAACAATTCCTTCCGATATTTCAAGAGATTGCAAAGGCCTTAGGCTTTCCGGCAATTCGACCGTTCACCACTCGGACGATGACCTGAAATCGCCCGCAAAAACTAACGTACTGATTCAAAATAATTTCCGAGCATACAAACTTGGGCAATGGCTGTTAACGACTTTAGGGTATTCCGCCGACAGCATCGACTCATACAAAGAGCCTGTTTTAAACGAGGCACTTGCACAAAATATCTCTCGCATCGTTCAGAATGATGTACCTGATCTTCGACTTATTGACTTCTATGGTGATATCACCCTCAATGCTGACCAAAAGAAAGCTGTCGATGCGTTGCAAGGGTTCCTTGACGATAATACTGCCCGTGTTTTTGCCCTGTATGGTTATGCTGGAACAGGCAAGACTACCCTAATGAAAGGGCTATGCGAATACCTCTTCAGCTCCGGCAACAGCAATGCCTGGTTATTGGCTCCTACCGGCAAGGCTGCAAACGTATTAATGGCTAAAACCGGCCTACCGGCTAAGACTATTCACAGCCATATATACGAAATCATTGAAGACAAAATTTCTGAAAAGTTTGAATTAGAGAAACCAGAGCTTCCCCGCATACAAGGACGGCTGAAAGTATTACCCGAAGAGTTGAAAAATCCTATTTTGATAGTCGATGAAGCATCCATGATCGGCGACTCAGAAAATGCCGATGATGACGCAGTCAACGATCTCTCATCTATTAAATTCGGTTCGGGAAAACTTCTCAAAGATCTTTTGACCTTCGCCCACGCTACTGACTCTGACTTTACCGGCAAAATCATCTTTGTCGGTGATGAAGCGCAGCTTCCCCCCGTCGGCGCAAAAGTCTCTCCTGCATTCGATTTTTCTTATTTAGAAGAGGAATACAAGCTCAAATCAACAGGCTATAAGCTGACCGAAGTAGTACGCCAAAAAGGAGATAACGGCGTTTTATCTTTAGCCAATGAGTTGCATAAAGACATTGAAACCTCCTCCTTTTCAAAACTTGCTATTCAGTTTTCCAACGATGTTCGAAAAGCCGAGAAAGACGACATTATCAGCATATTTGATGAGGGATGGAAACATAAACCTCAAAAGCCTGTTGCAATCATTGCTCAAACAAACGCTGACGTTTTTCTATACAACCAAATGGTTAGAAAGCGTTACTTCAAGTCCGAAGGCCCCGATTCACCCGCGTGATCGACTGATGGTGTATCGGACAGTTCGACAAAACACAGATTACTTTTTTAACGGGGAATCTCTTCAGGTTAAAACAGTCTATGAACCTGAAATCCATCGTGTGAATTTTTACGTTAAAGATCCCAAGACAAAGGAAACTCATCATTTTGATACTACTCTTGTCTACCGACAAGTTGATTTTTATGATGAAAGTCATTCAGGGAATTACTACATACTGGAAAATTATCTTAACCAGTCAGATCCCCAGCTTGACCTTGAACTGTCGTGTGCTCTGAGAGAAGACTTCAAAAATCGACACAAGGAACTCTACAAAAATCTACCCGAGGGACTCAGCCGTGAAAAGATCCGTGAACAGATAAAACAAGCTAGACGCGATGACCCGTACCTGAATTGTCTTCTTGTGAAATATGGATATGCCATTACCTGCCACAAGTCGCAAGGCAGCGAATGGCCTTGGGTAGTGATTGTTTCTGAGAACCAAGAAAAAGGTCACTCTGATTTCTTCCGTTGGTACTACACAGCAATTACCCGTGCTAGCGAGCGCATTTACTTGGTCAACGAACCTCATATCACGCCATATAAACTCAAAGAGATCTCTCAAGACTGGAAACCTATTTTGAGTGACCCTGCTGAGGATTCTGCAACCTTATTAAAAGCAGAAAATACTCAAACTTCTAATGTTTCTCAAACCGAGCTTGCCTCCGAGAGGCAACGTCTAGCTATTCCTAATGACGGCAATTCCCGGATTATCTTCGATCAAGCTTGGCCTCTTATTGATAAAGACTCAGTTAAGTTTATAAATGCGAAAAGAAATCCGTATCAGGAACACTACCTTTTTTCAAACGATCAGGGAGAACCCGCCAAAATTGTTATTTACTATAACAAGAAAAAAATAACGAGAATTGAAGACAAAAGTCTTAATGAATTAAGTAATAAAATTACTGAAGCCCTTCAAAGCTTGACAGGTCTTCGATTTGATATGTTCCCCTCATCTGAACCCGTTCAGGATTTGGGAGATGATAATTTAAACGAGTTCCTAGATCTGCTTAAGCAATATTGTGACAAACAAAATATATCGGTTACATTAATCCGACATACACAATTCAGAATGGAGATTCTATTCATAAAAGAAGATCGCAGAACCATAATCGATTTCAACTACGACGGCAATCATAATGTCACAAAATTTGATTTCGATTCTGGATCTCATGCTCTGTATAACGAAATCAAGCCGATATTTAACGAAATTCGATAATTATTATGAGCACACGGGAAATTACAGCTATTAGAAAAGAAGGACGTTTAGACGAAGCATATGAAATGTGTCTGAAAGAGTTTCCTAACTTTCAGTCTTTGACAAATATTTATGAAATAGGTGCAGTGGGTTGGACCCTTATCAATCTAATAGACCGAGAGATTTTATAAAATAGAATAGAATCAGCTCTTCAGTATTTTAATGAACTTCTATCACTTAAAACCAACAACGGTGATGAAGAAGATATACTGTACAAAAGAGTTAACAAAATACAAACAAACTTCAATCTCTATGCTGCCGAACTTCACTCAAAAAAAGAAAATTTTGATATAGCAAAAAATTATTACTTAAGTGCAATAAAAGAGCAGCCTAATAACTTGAAAGCCAAAACTGGACTTGCATGGTTATTTTATAAATCAGCAAAGGAAGCTTTTAACAACAAAGATTGGCTGAAATCTAAATCAGAAATTAACCGATACATTAAATTAAATAATACAGATCTCCCGTCTAATTTAAATTCGAATTTTTTAACTTTAGCGTTGCGAATGAAACGTGAGTTAAAAAAGGAATTCAAATTTGGCATATTCCTACGGCTTTGGAAGACTAAAAACTTCTCTCCAGCTGATTGGGAGAAAAAAGAGGATTATGACAGTACAGCCGTCCAGGCTATCTATGCAGCATGCAAAGAAGCGTATGACGAAGCCAAAAAGGCAGAAAATCCTCCCTCTCCTGAATCAATTGCATTTTTTACCAATGAGCTTCTTCCACTGGTAGCCAGAGAAATGCCTGCCTGTAAGTACGGCGAATGGTTCCCTCTGTACGAATGTCGTATTCATTTGTGGCTTGGCGATACTGACTTGGCTTTTAAGGAAGCACTTGAGATAGTGCGTAAAAAGAGTTCCGAATTCTGGGCCTGGTCACTGCTGGCAGTAATTTTGATCGCCCAAGGTAAACATGATGATGCTTTTACATGCCTTGTAAAATCAGCCACTTGTCCCGGCGAGGAAAAGTTTAGGTTTTCAGTTCGGTTTGATTTAGCTCGCCGTCTGGTTGAGCGGAAAATGTACCCTGAAGCCAAGTTTGAAGCGGATCGTGGAAGAGAAGGTATTGAATTCTACGGCCATGATGTCCCTGATGATATAGCTGCCCTTGAAGGCATTCCCGAATACGCCGCTGCTCCTACCCTTAAAGACATTAAGGCTTTATATAGAAAATACCTATCCAGCGCTAATGAATTGCTTCTGGGCAATCTGCCATGGTTCGAAGCAATTCTCGGCAATAAATTCACGAAGAAAAAATCTCCTGAAGACAAAAATAGGAAAGCCTTTCTTCAATATCTACATAAAAAATGCAATCGGCAAAGTGCTGTCCTGCTCAGTCTCTGCTCGTGCATTGAACGACTTGACTGAAACAGAAGAAGGTTCCCCGATTAAGGTCAAAGGAGAATGGGACGGCGACCGATTTAAAGTTTTTCAAGCGTCAGCTCGTCTCAACGGTGCTTCGTGGGACCTGATAAAACCCGAATCTGCCATAGTGGAGAATGTAAATTCTTCGAAACACTGTGTTTACTGTGTCTTCCCTGACATGAACGGTGTAGTGATTCCCTTTGACCGTCTAAAGGGCATTAAAGCAGAACCCGGAGATATCCTGGACATTCGTCGTATTCAACGCAGAACTTAAGATGGAGTTCGATGGAATGTTGTGGAGATAGCAAAGTCTGAAAAGGATCTCCCAACATTGAAAACTCAGTTTAAGGGCAAATATGAAATAGTTGTAGGCAAGCCTTTTGCCTTCGTAAAGGCTGATACTAGGAGTGTTTTCGTTCCACCTCCCCTTGTGACAGTGACAGACTTAGATGATGAAATGACTGTTGAAGGAATCGCCATAAAAGGCGACAAAGGATGGAAAGCTATCAGCATCAATGCCTGTGAACCATCTGATGCTATGTTGTCTTAACGTATGACAAACGAAGTCAAATCAGAAGATCGTTCTAATTCAGCATTCACCAATTTAATCAGAGCCTCTATTTGCACTTGAAGTGATAATTCGCCCTGTTAAAGAGGTGTGCGGTTGTCGTTCGACTCTATTCAATAGGATAAAGGATGGAACATTTCCGCGCGGGCGAACAACCATCTGCAATCGCCGACTTTGGAGCGAATCGACTGTTAAGGTGTATGTTGAGGAACGTCGATCGACAAAGAAGCAAATTCGGCAAGCCTCTTACTAAAATCGGCTCAACACCAAACCGCTACGAAAAGTAGCGGTTTTTCGTTCTACCTATGTCAAAATGTATGGCATGGCCAAGAACGTCAAGATTTCCGTTTAAATTCAACGGCTATCAGCTGACAGCTCGACTCAGGAGGAACACCGCCCTCAATTTGATATATATATATGAATTGAGGCAAGAATCCCGGTTACGGAATCCTTGTGCCGCAGTGCGGGCATTTCTGAACCGGAATCACGACGACCCCGAGAAGCCCGGTCTGCACGGGGAGCGGTTTTCCGCAGACGGGGCAGCACCAGACCTTCTGCACCGCGGCTTTCGTGACCTGCAGCCCCGCGAAGATAAAGAGAACCGCGAGCGCGATCCGGCCCGCGAACCCCTGTATCGGAAGGATCGTGGCTAGCACCAGCGCGAACATGAAGGTCGCGGTGGTCCCGAAAACGGAATAGAGCTGCGCCTTCTTATAGGTCTGCGTCTCCATCCCGGGAACCGGGTGCATCCGCTGCTTCGCGAAGTACCGAAGGACGAGCCAGAGGACCAGCACCCCGCCCCAGATAATCCAGAAAGTATTGCCGCCCGTCATAGCGCCGGCTCCTAAAGTAAACACCCTGACCCGTCAATTTTACCCGTCTCCTGAAATTCCTTAACTGTATCCGAAAAAATAAGATATCTCACCGTTTTTTATGATTACAACTGACACAATAATTTCCTCGCTATAGCACGATAAAGCGCCTAGACTATACGGTGGGTGTTGGGGATCCAATCAATATACGGATGCTATCAAATGAGCGTCCGTCCATGAGGAGTGAAGAGAAAGATGAGTGAAGAATTGGAATTTTTCAGGCGTCCTGAGCCGATCACCCAGTGCGACGAAACCGTGGAATGCGATGTGGCGGTTGTGGGTGCCGGGTCGCCAGGTGTCCCCTGCGCGATCCGCGCGGGTGAGCTCGGAATGAAGGTCGCGGTGCTGCAGAAGGAATCCTACGCGTCCGCCTGCGGCAACTTCGGGGCCGGCATTCTCCTCGATAAAAGTGATCCTGAGCAGGTTGAAGCCTGCGTGTCGCTTCTCGTCGCGGGGTCGGATTACCGCGCGAAGCGGGGCGTCCTCGAAACCTGGGCGAAGAATTCCGGAGTCGCCGTCTCCTGGATGGTCGACCGCGCGAAGAAAGCGGGCTGCCAGGTGGTCGATATGGGAACCACGCCGCATAAGGCGTTCCTCGCGAAGGAAGGCTGGGATAAGCTCAACTTCACGACCTGCGTGTTCGGGCCGAAGCCCTATAACACGGGAGTTGCCGTGCAGGAGCTCGCCGACTGGGCGGAGAAGAACCTCCCCGTGAAGGTGTACTACAAGACTCCCGCCGTGCAGCTGATCCAGGATGAGACAGGCCGCGTCACGGGCGTCATCGGCAAGGACCGCGCCGGAAAATACATCCGCTTCAACGCGAAGAAGGGTGTCGTGATGGCCACCGGTGACTACGCGAACGATAAGCGGATGATGGATTACTACCTGCCGGATGTCACGAACCTTGAGCTGAAGCGCCGGGGGCGCGACGGTGACGGCCAGAAGATGATCGTCTGGGCAGGCGGCCGCATGGAAAACGTCGGCCACACGAAGATGGTCCACGATATGGACGCGGGTCCCGCGACGATGATGAGTCACCCGTACCTCCGCGTGAAGGCCTCGACCGGCCGCCGCTTCTCAAGCGAAATGGTGCCGATGGAATACATGAACTGCTTCCTTCTCTCGAAGGAAGACGCCGGTCACTACTGCCAAATCTTTGACTCGAACTATATCGAGCAGGCAAAGAAGCTCGGGCTCCCGGTGGAAGACACCGAGTCGCTGAAGAACTGGATGCCGGAAGAGAAGATCGAGCATAAGGGCGTGATGGAAGGCCTGATCGATACCTGGAAATCGGATACGATGGAAGAACTCGCGAAGAAGCTCCGCATTCAGGACGTTCCGGCGTTCCTTGAAACCGTGAAGCGCTATAACGAGATGGCGCATGCCGGAGCCGATACCGAATTCGGCGTTCCGGCGGATCACCTCTGCCCGGTCGAAGTGGGTCCGTTTTATGGCATCCATCGCCACGTTCGGTTCACGGTCGGTTGCTCCGGAGTCGAAATCAACGAGCGGCTCGAATGCCTCGATAAGGACGATAAGCCGATCCCGGGTCTCTACGCGATCGGGAACCTCGCCGGCAACTTCTACGGGTCGGTCGACTATCCGCTTGATATCTTCGGACTCAACCTCGGACACAATTACACTGAGGGCTATGTGGTCGCGGAGGAGCTCGCGAAGCTCTGAAGATAAGTCCCACCCCTTCGCGGGGTGAAATTTAAATCGCAAATCGAAGGAGGAATCCCGGAATTTCCGGGGTTCCTCTTTTTTGTGTCCCTATCCTTGCGTAAACCATTTTAGTTATCGGGTATTTTCTACCCATATTGGGGAATTTCGTGTCAAAAAAATCCTGATCTCTTTTCTTTCATTTCTATAAAATAGAAAGAACGAATTGATCTGATCTGGAGGCTATCTTCAGCGATCTTCCGGGATTCTGTCACGAACAGATGGCTTCATCGCAAGCGTCGCTCTTTATCCGAGGGAAAGATGTTTTCCCCGTAACTCCGGTCCATTTCCGCCTGTGTTTCTGGCAGGAAGCGCCGGTAAATAAAAGAACGGCCGCCCGCCTGACATCTGTCACACAGAAACTCTCATTCAGATCTGCTTTTTCACCCCCGGGACGTCTCTTCAGGGGACTCGTGAAAGAAGCCAGCGCCTGGGCATCCCGACCGCGGATCCCGAAAGGCGCTGAATCCGGAGCAGCGAAAAGCTTTTATTTCTCCACTATTTAGGGATTTCCGGAGAACTTCATGAAGAGTCTTACGGTATTCGACCCGGCGGTCGCTGACAGCACAGGCGCGGGTGAATCCACCCCGAACCCGGACCTGATCCGATTCGCGTCTGACGCCGAATGGCTGAAGCGGAAAGGTGTCGCGGTTGAGCGCTGGAATCTCGTCTCGAACGCGATGGAATTCGCGCTGAACCACCGGGTATCGATGTTCCTGAAGCGTCACGGTCCTGAGGACCTCCCCTATATTCTCGCGAACGGCTCCCCGGTGCTTTACGGGCGCTATCCGACGCGGGCAGAGCTCGCCGGGTGGTTCGGCGTGTCGCTGAAACCAACGCCTGAAGACTGCGCCGCGGCCGCGTCGCCCAAGAAGCCCCGCTCCGTCTGGGTTTACCACGCGGCGGCGCTTCGCCCTTCCGTGATCCACGAGGCACCGGCGTCAGGCGACTCCACCGCGGGTCTGCGGTTCCTTGACCGCGCCCCGAAAACGATTTTCTTCACCGGAAAGGGCGGTTCCGGCAAAACCTCGGTCGCCGCGGCCGCGGCGATTGCCCTGACGCGGGAAGGAAAGCAGGTGCTGCTGGTCAGCGCCGACCCCGCGTCTTCCCTCTCCGATATCTTTGAGCAGCCGATCGGAAACACTCTCTGCCCGATCAAAGCCGTTCCCGGTCTCTCCGCGATTGAGATTGATCCGCGGCTCGCCGCGTTCGCGCACCGCGAGCAGATCGTGAAGCCCATCCGGGATCTCCTCCCCGAATCCGCGATCGCGTCGATTATTGAGGAGCTCTCTGGCCCCTACGCGACGGAAGTCGCGGTGTTTAATGAATTCACGGGACTCATCACGAGCCCCGCGGTGGCGTCGCAGTACGATCACGTGCTCTTTGACACCGCGCCTTCCGGTCACACGCTTCTCGTGATGAAGCATCTCGGAGCCTGGTGCGATTACCTTGAGGCCCGGGTACAGAACCGCGCGGACCTCGCGCCGGATTCGGAGCTTGAGCGGCAGCGTCATCAGTATCAGGCGGCGATGCAGTCTCTCATCAACCCGACAAAGACCCGCTTTGTGACCGTCTGCCGGCCTCACGCGGCATCGGTCCGCGAGGCCGCCCGGACCGTGGACGAGCTGCGGGACTCGGGAGTCGTGAACCAAACGCTGGTGCTGAACGGAGTGCTTCCGGAAAGTGAATCCGGAACGGGGCCGCTCGCCACCTCGATCTTCGAGTGGGAGTCCGATGTCATTAAGAATCTCCCCGCCCCGCTTCCCGCGCTGCCGCGCGATATCCTGCCGCTGAAACCCGATACTCTGGTCGGGGCCGCGAATCTCCGCACACTCCTTCGGGATGACGGGGAACCGGTGGAGGATGTTGAGTTTGATCCTCCCGCCCCAAAGCCGCTCGCGGATCTCGTGAACGAGATCGCCGCGTCCGGCCACGGTCTCATCATGATGCTGGGGAAAGGCGGTGTCGGCAAAACCACGATAGCGGCCGCGATCGCGGCTCGCCTCGCGACACTCGGGCACAAAGTTCACCTTTCGACCTGTGACCCGGCGGCCCACATTGAGGAAACGCTTGACAGCACGCTCCCCAATCTCACGGTCTCCCGGATCGACCCCGAGAAGGAAACCGAAGAGTACCGGGCGTACGTCATGGAAACGCAGGGGTCGAGGCTCGACGCCGCGGGACGCGCGCTCCTTGAGGAAGACCTCCGGTCCCCCTGCACCGAGGAAATAGCAGTGCTCTCCGCAATCTCCCGGGTGTTCAGTGAAGCCGAGAATCAGTTTGTCGTGATGGATAACCCGCCGAACGGCCACTCACGGATCTTCCTCGATCTCTCGGAAAGCTATCGGCGGGAGCAGGAAAAGAAGGCCGGAAATCCGGAAGCCTTCCGGTCACCGATCCTCTTCCTTCAGGATCCGACACTCACCAAGATGATTCACGTGACGGTCGCGGAACCCACCCCGGTGCGGGAAGCGGAGTCGCTTGAAGCGAATCTCCGGGATGTCGGGATCGACTCCTGGGCCTATATCGTGAACTGCAGCCTCGCGGCTTCATCCCCGGTGACCCCGATCCTCCGCAGCCGGGCAGCCTCCGAAATCCCGCTGATTGAGGAAATCGAGGCGAAATCACCGCGCGTCGCGATTGTGCCGCTCGTCCGCGAGGAACCCGTAGGGTTTGAGAAGCTCCTGAAACTCACGGAACCGAAACCATAAAAGACGCTGAGGCAGTTCGCTCCTCCACCCGTCAGCCGCGTCCCGGATTCCGGGGCGCGGTTTTTTATGCTTTGAAAATTTGACGTTCGGCGTTATGATATTCAGCTTTAAAGCATTGCTACCTATTCCTTCAGACGATAGTCCTACGACCTTCGGGTTGAAAAAAACAAAAGCACGGTCATCGTTTTGACGGGAAAAGAAACGGAGAGAGCCATGAAAACGGGAAAGGGAGCGGGAGCCCCTTCACGCCGAACTCGCCGGACGGGAGAAAAAACGGCTGCAAAGAAGAAACGGGTGACCGCGGCACGGATGCCGCGCGCCCCGAAAACGGAAGCGGAGCGTCTGCGGGACGCGGCCGCAGCCCTCGCGTACCTGAAAGACGCCCCGAAGCATCTCGTCTTCACGGGGCCTGTCGGCGCTGGAAAGACATCGATCGCGAGCGGCACGGCGGTGCTTCTCGCGCGGCTTGGGAAACGCGTGCTTCTCGTCAGCATGGATCCGGACATGAATCTCGCGGAGCTCTTCAATGAGCCGATCGGGAGCTCCGTCACCCCGATTCAATCCGTTCCAGGTCTCTCCGCCCTCGAACTGAACCCCAGGAAAACCGCGGACCTCTATCGGAAAAAGGTGCTGCGGCCGATGAAGGGGTTCCTTTCGGAAACGACGTTTGCCGCGATCACGGAGCAGCTTTTCGGGACGGACACCGAGGAAATCGCGTGCTTTGACCGCTTTACGGCGCTCAGAACCGACCCCCGGATCGAGGGGCCGTTTGATCACGTGATTCTCGACACGGCTCCTTCCGCTCACACGATCCGGTACCTCGGGATCCCGGCCGCGTGGAATCAGTTTTTTGAGCGGCGTCCGGACGGTCAGGCGTCTATCGCCCTCACCGCCGGTCTCGGACAGTCCCGCACGCTTTATGACGAAACACTCCAGACACTGAAGGACCCGCAATCAACCCGCCTTATTCTCACGGCGACGCTCTCACGCGGACCGATCCGGGAGACCGCGAGGCTCGCGGAGGAGTATTCGGACGCTGGACTTCGGAACCTCTCCCTTGTCCTCAACGCCGAGATGGAGAAGACCTCAGGAGAGGAAGGAACGCTTGACGCCGCGGTGTTCAGGCGTCAGCGGCAGGTCCTTCGGTCGCTTCCCAAGGCACTTTCCAGCCTCCCCCCGGACTGTGCTTCCGCTGCAGTCCCGGAGGGCCGCGGGCGCTGACGCTCTTCAGGGGATTTTCCGCTGGGGCACGCGGCCCCCGGAACCGAAACCCACCGCCTGGTACCCGAGCACGAAGACGCTCGCTACACTCGTACGTGAACTCCATGACGCGGGGCCTGGTCTCATCCTGCTGATCGGCAAACGCTCGGTCGGGAAGACAACGCTTGCCGCCGCGATCGCGCTGCGGCTCGCGGCGGAAGGGGAAGATGTTCACTTTGTAACGACAGACCCCGCGGCGCTGAAGGCCTCTGACCTCGGGGATCCCATCCCGACGCTTGAAATCACCCCCGTGGATCCGAAGAAGGAAACCGAACGCTACCGGGCTCTTGTCCTCAGGACCGCCGGGCAGTCGATGACAAAAGAAGAGAAACGGCTCCTTGAAGAGGATCTTAAAGCCCCGTGGGCTGAGGAAACCGCGGTTTTTTACGCGGTGTCACACTTCTTCCAGGAAGCGGAAAAGCGGTTCCTCGTGATGGATACCGCGCCGGAAGGCCATACGCTTCTTCTCATCGACGCCGCGGACACCTATCACCGGAACGCCGCGAACCGCCTTGGGACCGAGCGGACATTCCGTACGCCGCTTGAGTTCCTGCAGGAACCGGCGCTGACCCGAGCGATCTTCGTCACGCGCGCGGAACCCTCCGCGCTCCGGGAAACTAAGTTTCTGAAGGACGACCTGAAGCGGGCTGGGATCGCTCCCTGGGCCTATATCGTGAACGGGAGCCTCGCGGCCGCGGGTCCCATGTCCCCGATTCTCAAAGTCTGGGCGGCCGCGGAAGAGCCCCTCTTCACCCGGGTCGCCGCGAATACGAGGCGCTATGCCGTGGTGCCGCTTGAAAGCGAAAAGCTGATCACCGCCGAGCAGCTCCTCAAACTCACGGAAGCGGAAGAAGAGGAAGAACCGGAAACCCCGCAAAGCTGATCAAACGACGCCAGAGATCAATCCGGTCATCAAAAGCCTTGCGGTTTTAAACATATTCACTAAAATGCATATGACTTCTGGCACCGCGCGTGTCAGAAGTGTTGATTCCGACTCTTACTGTTTTCCGGCACACCATGATTCTCCTTCTCACCCCGCTTCAGCTTTTCAAGACGCTTTCTGACGACACGCGTCTCAGCATCGTGCTGCTTCTCCGCGAGATGGGAGAACTCTGTGTCTGCGATATCGGCGCGGCGCTTGACGCCCCGCAGCCAAAGATCTCGCGTCACCTTGGGATGCTGCGGGACGCGGGGCTGCTTCGGGATCGGAAGGAAGGCAAGTGGGTGCATTACCGGCTTTCGCCCCAGATGCCCGCCTGGGCCGCGCGGGTGATTGAGGAAGCCTGGGAAGCGGATCGGACCGCGGCGCGGAATCTCGCTGCCAAACTCACTTCGGGAAACGGCACCGCGGACGGCAAGTCCTTCTGCTTATAAAAATTTTACTCATTCATATCTGTTTTAACGAATATATACGGAGAACGCCATGAAGAAGCTCACGGTTTTTGACCCGGCGATGTGCTGCAGCACCGGGGTCTGCGGTCCGGATCCGGATCAGGCGCTGATTGATTTCGCGTCGGATTTCGACTGGCTGAAAGCGCATGGCGTCCCGGCTGAGCGCTGGAATCTCGCGAATCAGCCGATGGCGTTTGTCCTGAACCACAAGGCATCCGCGTTTCTGAAGGCGAAGGGGTCTGACGCCCTCCCCCTCATCCTGGTCGATAACGAAGAACGGCTTTCGGGGCGCTATCCGACGCGGAGCGAACTCTCCGAATGGTTTGGCATCCCCCTCACCGCCTGCGAGCGGGCGCGGGAGCTTGAGAAAACCACCGGCATTTCGTCCGCCGCGGTCTGCGGTCCGGACTGCGGCTGCGGGGGGAAAGCGAAGCCGGCATCCGAGCCGACTCTGAAAGAAACCGTTGACGGGCTGAAGTTCCTTGAAAACGCGCCGCATACCCTCTTCTTCACGGGGAAAGGCGGTGTTGGGAAGACCTCGGTCGCGGCGGCTTCCGCGGTCGCTCTCGCGGGTCTCGGGAAACGGGTGCTTCTCGTGAGCACGGATCCCGCGTCCAACGTCTCCCAGGTCTTCGGGCAGCCGATCGGGAATCAGGTGACCGGTATCCAGTCGGTCCCCGGTCTCTCCGCGATTGAGATTGATCCGCAGGCGGCCGCCGCGTACCGCGAGAAACTGATTCAACCGATCCGGGGGCTGCTCCCGGATGAAACGGTCGCCTCGATCACGGAGCAGCTTTCCGGTGCCTGCACGACAGAAATCGCGGCGTTTGACGAATTTACGGGGCTTCTTACGGACCCCGAGGTGACCTCTCAGTACGACCACATTCTCTTTGACACCGCGCCGACCGGGCACACGATCCGGCTTCTTGAGCTCCCCGGGGCCTGGAGCCAGTATCTCGACGCGAACCCGAATGGGACCTCGTGCCTCGGGCCCGTGTCAGGGCTTGATAAACAGCGGAGCCAATACGCGGCCGCGGTCCGGTCGCTCTCAGACCCCGCGGAGACGCGCCTCGTCCTTGTCGCCCGCGCCCATCGGGCGTCGATCCGGGAGGCGGCGAGGACTTCTGAGGAACTCGCCGGAATCGGGATCAAAAATCAGTATCTGGTGCTGAACGGCGTGATGCCGGCGACAGACTCCGCTTCAGGAGAGCTCGCTCAGAGTGTGTGCCTCCGGGAGCGGAAAGCGATATCCGAGATCCCGGAGCCGCTTAAAAGCCTCCCCCGCGACACCCTCTTCCTTAAACCCCGGAATATGGTTGGCGTGGAGGCGCTTCGCACGCTCTTTATAAAGAATAGTGAGAGCAAAGCGGAAAACACCGCGTTCACACCCCCGGAACCGAAGCCGCTCTCCGATCTGATCGCCGGGCTCACGGGCATGGGCCACGGTCTCATCATGCTAATGGGGAAGGGCGGTGTCGGCAAAACCACGATGGCAGCCGCGATCGCGGCACGTCTCGCGAAGATGGGGTACGACGTGCATCTCTCAACCTCAGACCCCGCGGCCCACGTGGACGCGGCGCTAGCGGGCTCCGTTCCCGGCCTCACCGTGTCCCGGATTGATCCCGTGAAGGAAACGGAGAATTACCGGGCCCTAGTCCTGAAGACTCAGGGCGCGGGGCTCGATGACGCTGGGAAGAAGCTCCTTGAAGAAGACCTCCGATCCCCCTGCACGGAAGAGATCGCGGTTTTCCAGGCGTTCTCGCGCGTGATCCGGGAGGCGGATAAACGGTTCGTCGTGATGGATACCGCGCCGACCGGGCACACGCTCCTGCTGCTCGACGCCGCGGGGGCTTACCACCGGGAGGTTGTCCGGAAGATGGGGGAGACGGGAAGCGACACCACACCGCTCTCGCTTCTTCAGAACCCCGATATGACCCGCGTCATCATCGTGACGCTCCCTGAAACCACGCCGGTGCTTGAGGCAAAGGGCCTCGAAGCGGACCTCAGGCGGGCGGGGATCACCCCCTGGGGCTATATCGTGAATGACAGTCTCGCGGCCGCGGATCCGGAGTCCCCGCTTCTGAGAAAACGGGCTGCGTCTGAGCTTCCTCTGATCCGGGAAATTGAGTCGGAGTCTCCCCGGACCGCGATCGTGCCGCTTCAGACAGACGAACCAGTTGGGGTTGAGAAGCTCCTCGCTCTCACCCGGTAATCCGACGGACGGCCGAAGGTCGGACCTTAGTCTCCGGCCCGGCCGCGCCGCTTTTCCGCTTTCCTCCTTCCCCTGCAGGCAGCCGCCGGCTGCCTGTGGACAGAGCTCATCATGCTTACCGCTCTCGCGATCTTTATCCTCACTCTCACGCTCGTTATCTGGCAGCCGCGCGGTCTCGGCATCGGCTGGAGCGCGTCGCTTGGCGCTCTCCTCGCCCTTCTGACCGGAACGGTGCATCTGGCCGATATCCCGGCGGTCTGGCAAATCGTCTGGAACGCGACCGGAGCCTTTGTGGCGGTGATTCTCATCAGTCTCCTTCTCGACGCCTCCGGATTCTTTGAGTGGGCTGCGCTTCACGTCGCGCGATGGGGAGGCGGCCGGGGCACGTGCCTCTTCACGCTCATCATTCTCCTTGGGGCCGCGGTGGCGGCGCTTTTTGCGAACGACGGCGCGGCGCTCATCCTGACCCCGATCGTGATCGCGATGCTCACGTCGCTCGGATTCGGGAAAAAATCCACAATCGCTTTTGTCATGGCGGCGGGCTTCATCGCGGATACCGCGAGCCTCCCGCTCATCGTCTCGAACCTCGTAAACATTGTCTCCGCGGATTTCTTCAGCCTCGGCTTTTCGGAATACGCCTCGGTCATGGTGCCGGTGGACCTCGCGTCGATCGCGGCGTCGCTCGCCGTGCTCCATTTTTTCTACAGGAAAGACATCCCTGCGGCTTATGCCCCAGAGAAACTCGCGTCACCCGCTTCCGCGATCCGGGACCGCGGCACCTTTTACACGGGCTGGGCGGTGCTTCTCCTGCTTCTTGCCGGGTTCTTCATTCTTGAGCCGCTCGGGGTCCCGGTGAGCGCGGTGGCGGCCGCGGGCGCGCTTACTCTTTTCGCCGCGGCGCTCCGGGGCCGCGTGATTGACACCGTCCGGGTGCTGAAGAACGCCCCCTGGCAGATCGTCACCTTTTCACTCGGTATGTATCTCGTGATTTATGGGCTCCGGAACGCGGGGCTTACGGAGCTGCTCGCCTCCTCCCTCTCGCGCCTCTCAGACTCCGGGGTGTGGGGCGCGGCGCTCGGGACTGGGTTTCTTTCCGCTTTTCTCTCCTCTCTGATGAACAACATGCCGACCGTCCTCGTCGGAGCCCTTTCCATTGATGGCGGCACAGCGTCCGGGATCATCCGGGAAGCGATGATTTACGCGAACGTGATCGGATGCGACCTCGGCCCGAAGATCACCCCGATCGGAAGCCTCGCGACACTCCTCTGGCTTCACGTGCTTTCTGAAAAGGGGATCCGGATCCACCTGGGGCTTCTATTTCAAAATGGGGATCGTGATGACGCTCCCCGTGCTCTTCGCGGCGCTCTCAGTTCTCGCGCTGAGACTCTCGATCTGACTTCTTTCCGGCCGGGTTTTCAGCCCCCGTTATGAAATATGCGAATAGTGAATATGAAATAGCCGGACCGCGGGGTTATTTTTTGCGGATCAGATTTCTGACACGCCGTAAAAATCGGATTCTGAACCTCGGAAACACGGAGGTCTCAGCCGATTCAGATCAAAAAAATGAACGCAAAAATCGGTTCGCTATTGACACTCAGTATGAATAAAACTACTATTACAGATGTAGTACCAAGGGCGTTCCGCAGAGTGGTGTCTGCACAGGGGCCCGCCCGGATGCTGGTGCGAGAGAAGGGGCTGTGTGGTGTTTTGCTCCTTAACCTTTGATGCGGTTGTTCATAGCTTCTTTTCTCCGCCGGCACATTTAGTAACCTGTAGTTCTTGTATGCCTTGTGAGACTGCTGGCTTGTACTGCTTGGTACCCTGCAGTGATTGGCCCCTTTCAAAGTCCGCCGGATCTTCAGATCCCGCGGACCTTTTTTTCCTTGTCGGGAAGACACCGGGCGAGTCGATATTCCAAAAAGTCATATCGCTCCGAAAACTGTCACCCGAAACACAGAAAAAGAAATCCCCCGACGGGTTAAACCGGGTCATTAAAACGGATTTTCTTGAATAAAGTCAAAATTTTTACCGCTTTCCGCAGGACCCCTGTCTTTTTTTGTTTTTTCAGCGCATAATATCGCTATTCCTAAACGGAATAATGACGAAAAGCCTCCGGCAGCCTCTCCCGCTTCTCCTTGGGGGTGCCTGCGAATCTGGCTTCGGGTCCGTCCGGCTCAGGGGTTCTCCCGCTCCTCAGCGATTCCGTTTCGGTTGTTCTGCGACGAGTAATCCTCTAAAGGGCTCGCACCTTTAAAGATTCTCTCTTTTATTACACCGGACGGTCACTACCCGTCCGGTTTTTTTCTGCAGGGTTCCCGGCGCTGACCGACCCCTTTTGCCCGATCTCTTTTCAGTTCCGCACTACGGATTAACGGCAATCCGGTCTACAGCAGACGATCAAAACAGGCTTATTTCAGCCGTTTTTACGCAGAAACCGTGTTTGTCATCATTCTGTCATGAAAAATTCATGTACACGTCATGAATTCGCAACAGGGTTGAAATAATCGCCTCGTAGTATGCAGGGTACCGGGATGGAAGTGAAGAGTTGTCCCATCCCGGCCTTCCATTTTTCAATTGATTGCATACTCGAAAATGATCACTCTCAAGCCGTTCAAAGCTGTCACTCTCGCCGCCCTTATCGCTGCCTCGACGCTCGCCGTCGCGCACGCTTCCACGATTACCGGTGCCGGCGCTTCGTTCCCCTACCCCGTCTACGCCAAGTGGGCTTCTGACTACAAGGCTGCTACCGGTAACCAGGTGAACTATCAGTCCATCGGCTCCGGCGGCGGTCAGCGCCAGATTATCGCGGGTACCGTTGACTTCGGCGCTTCTGACGATCCGATGTCCCCCGCTGAACTGGAAAAGCATAAGCTCGTTCAGTTCCCGGCTGTTATCGGCGGCGCGGTTCCGGTTGTGCATATCGCCGGTGTCAAGGCTGGCCAGCTCCGCCTGACCGGCCCCGTTCTCGCCGACATCTACCTCGGCAAGATCAAGATGTGGAATGACGCCCAGATCACGAAGCTGAACCCGGGCCTCAAGCTCCCGGCCTCTCCGATCGTCGTGATCCACCGCGCTGACGGTTCCGGCACCACGTTCCTCTGGACCGACTACCTCTCCCAGGTCTCCGCTGACTGGAAGTCCAAGGTCGGTGCCGGCAAGGCTGTGAAGTGGCCGGTGGGCCAGGGTGGCAAGGGCAACGAAGGTGTTGCCGCTTACGTCGGTCAGCTGAATAACTCGATCGGTTACGTCGAATACGCTTACGCGAAGCAGAACCACCTCGCCTGGACCCAGCTCCAGAATAAGGCGGGCAAGTTCCTGCAGCCGTCCGGTGACGCCTTCGCTGCCGCCGCCTCCAACGCCAAGTGGAACAGCGTGAAGGGCATGGGCGTGTCGCTCGCGAACACCGACGGTGCCAAGTCCTGGCCGATCACCTCCGCTACCTTCGTCCTCCTGCAGCAGACCCAGACGAAGCCTGATCAGGGCCGCGCCGTCCTGAACTTCTTCGACTGGTCCTGGAAGCACGGCGGCAAGGCTGCTGAAAAGCTCGACTACGTGCCGCTGCCCGCTGCTGTCACGACCCGCATCCGCGCGATCTGGAAGTCGGACCTCAAGGCTGCTGACGGAAAGCCGCTGGTGAAGTAATTCACTATCCGCCCCTGAGACCGACCCGTATCTGTCGGACCCTCAGGGGCGGTTTTCCGTATCTGGCTCTTCTCTCATCTCTATGATTACCAAATCCACGCTCGCAGACACTGGCTTTGAGAACCTCTCCCGGTTCGCGGCCATTTTTGTGTTTCTGCTCCTCGCGGCGATCCTCGTGTCCCTCGGGTACGAGAGCCGCGACACCATAAATCAATATAGACTCTCCTTCCTCACCTCGTCTGAATGGGACCCGGTGCAGGATATTTACGGAGCCCTTTCGCCGATTCTCGGTACTCTCATCACCTCAGCCATCGCTCTTCTCATCGCGGTTCCGGTTTCTTTCGGTATCGCGGTTTACCTCACTGAACTCGCTCCGGTCTGGATCCGCAAGCCCTGCAGCATCGCGATCGAGCTTCTCGCCGCGGTTCCTTCCATCATCTACGGTATGTGGGGTCTCTTCGTCTTCGCGCCGCTCTTCCAGACGTACGTGGAACCGTGGCTGATCGAAGGCCTGGGTTCTCTCCCCGTGATCGGGAAGTTCTTCTCCGGCGCTCCGTTCGGTATCGGTCTTTTCACGGCCGGCCTCGTCCTCTCCATCATGGTGATTCCGTATATCGCCTCCATCATGAAGGAAGTGTTTGACATGGTGCCCCCGCTCCTCAAGGAATCCTCCTACGGTATCGGCTGCACCACCTGGGAAACGATCTGGCACGTGGTTCTCCCCTACACCCGCGCGGGTGTCATGGGCGGCATCATGCTGGGTCTCGGCCGCGCGCTCGGTGAAACGATGGCCGTAACGTTCGTTATCGGTAACTCGTTCGCGCTCCCCACTTCGATCTTCGACCCCTCGAACTCGATCGCTTCCGCGCTCGCTAACGGCTTCAACGAAGCGGCTGGCCTGCAGAAGTCCGCTCTGATTGAACTTGGTCTCATCCTCTTCCTCATTACGACGGCAGTTCTCGCAGCTTCCCGTCTGCTTCTCTTCCGCCTTTCCCGCAAGGAGGGCCGCGCATCATGACGCAATCTCACGCAACTGACTATACGAGCGCCGCGAATTACGAGGCCTCGGTGAACCGTGACGAGGAGGCCCGTAAGCGGATCCTCGCGCGCGAAGCGACATTCCCGATTCGCTCCGCCACTGACCGCCTGATGAAGATTCTCGCGTTCGGTGCCATGGTGTTCGGTCTCTTCTGGCTCGTCTGGATCCTCGTGACCCTCGTCCAGAATGGTGTCGGCGCGATGTCGCTCACGCTCTTCACGGAAGAAACGCCTCCTCCGGGAGCCGCGGGCGGCCTGAAGAACGCGATTGTGGGTTCTGTCCTCATGGCGACCTTCGGTACGCTGATCGGCACCCCGATCGGTATTCTCGCCGGCATCTACCTCTCGGAATACGGGAAAGGCGGCTGGCTCGCTCCGGCAACCCGCTTCCTGAATGACGTGCTGCTTTCCGCCCCTTCCATCGTCCTCGGCCTCGTAGTGTACGCCGTGGTGGTGGCCCCGGCCGGTCACTATTCCGGATGGGCCGGCGCGATCGCTCTCTCTCTCATCGTGATCCCGGTGGTGACCCGTACGACGGATAACCTCCTGCAGCTGGTTCCGAATAACCTCCGCGAAGCCGCGATCGCTCTTGGGTGCCCGAAGTCGAAGATGATTCTTTCTGTCATCTGCCGGGCGGCCAAAGCCGGCATCGTGACAGGCGTCCTCCTCGCGGTGGCCCGTATTTCCGGTGAAACGGCTCCGCTCCTCTTCACCGCGCTTTCGAACCAGTTCATGAGCTGGAACATGAATGCCCCGATGGCAAACCTCCCGGTGGTGATCTACCAGTACGCCGCGTCCCCGTTTGACGACTGGAAGCAGCTCGCCTGGGCCGGTGCCGCGCTCATCACGTTCCTTGTTCTCGCAATCAACATTTCGGTCCGCCTTCTCTTCAGAAACCAGACGAACCGCAAGTAAACACATTTGGATATTGACATCATGACGAATACTCAGACTATGGTTCCCCCCGCGATGCCGGGCGAAGTGGACGAGGAAGAAGTGAAGATTGCCGTGAATAACGTCAACTTCTGGTACGGCGGTTTCCACGCGATCCACGACGTATCGATGCCGATCATGGCAAACAAAGTGACGGCCTTCATCGGACCGTCCGGCTGCGGCAAGTCGACGCTCCTTCGTATCTTCAACCTCATGTACCGCATGTACCCGGGTCAGCGGGCGGAAGGCGAAGTGATGCTCGACGGTGAAAACCTCCTCACCACGAAGACGCCCCCGGCGCTTATCCGCGCCCGAGTCGGTATGGTGTTCCAGAAGCCGACCCCGTTCCCGATGAGCATCTATGACAACATCGCGTTCGGCGTGAACCTCTTTGAGAAGCTCTCGAAGAAAGACATGGATGAGCGTATTGAATGGGCGCTCACGAAGGCGGCCCTCTGGAACGAAGTGAAGGATAAGCTCGATCAGAGCGGCTACGGTCTCTCCGGCGGCCAGCAGCAGCGTCTCTGCATCGCCCGCGCGATCGCCGTGAAGCCTGAAGTGCTGCTGATGGATGAGCCCTGCTCCGCCCTTGACCCGATCTCCACGATGAAGATCGAGGAACTCGTGACGGAACTGAAGCGTGACTACACGGTCGCGATCGTGACTCACAACATGCAGCAGGCCATGCGCTGCTCGGACTACACCGCTTACATGTACCTCGGCCGCCTTGTTGAATACGGCGAGACGAATCAGGTCTTCAATCATCCGCGCCAGAAGGAAACGGATGACTACGTGAGCGGCCGCTTCGGCTAGTCAACCGGTTTCGGCTGAGAGGAGCCCTGCCGCAGGAGTGCGGCCCTGGAGCCCGGAAGGACGAGAGTCCTTCCGGGTTCCTCGTTTCGGGGACCGGTTAAACCCCCTTCTTTCCCCATTTTCCGGGCGTCCCGGTGCGTTTTTCCGTGTATCAAAAGTCACTCAGAAAACGAATAAAACCGATTCTTAAATAACGCTTAAACAATTGAAATTGCAACAATAAAAAAGCCTCGCATTATTTAAACCGACGCCTATAATCGATATTAACAGTGAACAGATACTCCTCGCAGAGCGCGGAGGAGCCGCACGGGAAACCCCTCTCTTCCCGCCTTCCCCGCGCTCCGTCTATGAAAAGGAATTGAGCATGAACGTCTATGACTTCAGCGGCAAGACCCCGAAGGGCGACAAGTCGCTCCGCGACTACGAAGGCAAAGTCCTTCTCATCGTGAACACCGCGAGCAAGTGCGGCTTCACGCCGCAGTTCAAGGAACTCGAAGACCTCTACCTGAAGTACAAGGACCGGGGGCTTGAGGTGCTCGGCTTCCCCTGCAACCAGTTCGCGGAGCAGGATCCGGGGACAGACGCCGAAATTCACGAATTCTGCCAGCTGAATTACGGGGTGACGTTCCAGGTGTTCGGAAAGGGTGACGTCCGGGGTGAAAACGCCCAGCCACTCTTTAAGTGGCTGACATCTCAGAAGGGCTTCAAGGGGTTTGATGAAAGTCACCCGATCGCGAAGATTCTCGAAGGCGTGCTGAAGGAAAAATTCCCCGAGTATCTCGAAGGGGACGGCCTCAAGTGGAACTTCACGAAGTTCCTGATCGACCGCGAGGGGAACGTCGTGGATCGGTTTGAGCCGACGACGGTGCCTTCCGCGATCGCGCCTGAAATTGAGAAGCTGCTCTGAAGCGTGGCTTGAAGTAAGAAAGATCTCTGTGGTGGGACCTTTCTCTTAACCGGGAAAGGACGGGGAGCCGGACTAATCAACCGACTCCCCTTTTTTGCGCCCTGAAGTCTGAGACACTGGGCTCCGGGACTCAGCCCGGAACCCTTTTCTCCTCTCTCAGAAGAGGATCTTCGCGCCGACAAACGCCCCGGCGTTCCAGTAGCTGTGGGATCCGGCCTGATAAAGCGCCGCGCCCCAGAGGTTCACGTTCTTCGAGACCTTCCCCTCGATCCCGAACTTCACTTCGCCGAAGTTCCGTGTTCCCTCAATCCTATCCTTCACGCCGTCATAGACCACACCGAAGTTCTTCGTGTCGTGGTACCAGTTAAGCGTCAGGTACGGCTTGATCGCTCTGCCCGTCTTCGGGTTCGTGAAGAGGTGGTACGCGGTCGCGCCGATACGGGGCCTGACGTTCCCGGCCCCGGTCCCCTGAACCGTGAAGTTCTCGGCGTCGACATGTTCATCGGCGCGGACTCCCATGCGGATCACCTGAGCCTGGAGCTGGAGCCGCGTCGCGTTTTGGGTTCCGCTCGCGCTCACCCAATCCTTCAGCCCAAACGTGTAGCCCGCTTCAAGAGACCCGGTCCAGCCTTTCGAGTGATACTCCTCTTCGGCTGCGCTGCTCGCGTGGACCTTATCCGTGAAGTGCTGGTAAATCATCCAGAGATCCGCGTACGGTCCGGTCGCTTCCGGATTGTCATTCATGTAGATCGCGTAGAAACCGGCGGAATAGCCGGAGAGCTTTCCTTTCGATGTGAGCCCGATGTCGCTTGACCGTGTCTTCGTGCTCTGATGCGCGTAGCCCGCCATGAGACCGACGTGGAACCGGTGATCACCGGAACCGGGCCACGTGACGAGGTCACCGCCCACCTGCACGACACCGTACGTGCCGCGGTTCGTGAGCTGGCTATCCGTCATCGTCGTGTAGTTCTTGCCGCCCTGCATCCGGATCCAGACGTTACCGGACTTCTTCTGACTCTTCAAGGCGTCCGAGTACCGCGTCTCGCCCAGGCGGTCATAAAGCGACGTCGTAAAGAGCGTGTTCGACGCGAGCATATTCGCGGCGTAGCTTCCGAGCTCCGGCTTCACATAGTGAATAGTGGGATCTGTCGGATCTACTGCTGGAATGACATCCGGCTGCGCGGGATCGGGATCGTCATCGGTTTTCGGAAGAATGATCTTCGACGCGTCCGGATCCCTCTGACTCGTGAGGTACCAGTCGCTTCCGATCTTCTTCAGCTCATAGATATAAGCGCCGGCGGTAAGCCGGTTCGATTCCGGTTTCGTGAAGACCGCGTCCGAATTTCCGCCCACCTGGACCACCTTGATCCCTTCAATCGTCTGGCTGCCGTAGCCTGACACCTTCGTGAACACGAGGTTCGCGGTGCCGGACGTATTCCCGTTCACGACGATCTTGTCGTGCGGCGACGTATCACCCTGGAGCACGGTGCTCATGTTCACGGTGCCGCCGTCAGCGGAGTAATCCCCGTCCACCGTAAGCGTGGTGCCTGCGAAGCCAGTCGACGGAGCGGCCGGGAAGTTGATCGTACCGGAAGACTGCTTGAGACTCGTGACTTCGGAAGTTGCGGCGATATTCCACACCGCGGACGCGTCCGTGAATTCCAGATCCGTCGTGCCGCCTGAAAGCGTTGAGGTGCCGTTCCAGGTGCCGCCGAGCGACGTGGTCACCGCGGCGCTGTCAGCGGACGAAAGATTCCCATTCACCGTGGTGCCGGGGTAAAACATTTCCGTCACCTTGGTGCCGGTGCCGGTAGCCGTCACATCACCATTCAGGGTCGCGGTGTCCCCGAGGTAGACCGCCGCGGTCGCGCCGGCAGACGCGTCAACATTACCCGTGAGGACGGTTTCACCCGAGCCCATCAGATAGAGCACCGTTTTATCGTCTTTCGCGGTAAAGTCGCCGTCAACCTTCACCGTATCCGTCACCCAGAGCTCACCGAAAGCGCCGCCCGAGAGATTCATGTTGCCGGTAAAGGATCCTGTGCCGCTGCCATTAAAGTTCCAGGTCGACGGAATGCCGCCGCTTGACGTACCTGAGACGTTTACATCCCCTGACATCGAGGCAGCGCCTGAGAAGGTTCCGTAAATGTGACCGCCATCCGTCACGGTCGACGTGCCTTTATAAGCCGTGTTCTCATAAAGGGTCAGCGTGTTCAGGCTCCGGGTAAAATCGTCAGCGTCCGCTTCATGCCCAGGCGCAACCCCTTGAGCGGAGAGATCGCCGGTTATTGTCGAATTTCCTGAAAGCATCATACCGGCTGAGGCACCATTGGTGACCGTCAGATTCATAAGAGCCTTCGCGGTACCGGCCTCCTGAATGCTCATGCTGCTGTCATCCCCGTCAACCGTCGCTTCTGACGTTCCGCCGTTGAGCGACGTGTAAGCCGCGTCACTGTATAGCCCAATGTAGGTTGCGCTGGCGCCCGAGGTCTTTATCGTATCGGCCTTCAGGTAAGAACCCGCTCCGGTTTCATAAATTCCGACACCGGACTGATTATCCGCGATGACATTCCCGTTCACTCTGACGCCAGTTGCTATCTCAGAGCTATTGATAGAAACCGAGCCGTTATCAGCCCAGATTGCGTAACCATTCGCCTGATTGAGAACCTCAATCGGGCTGTTTTGCGCCTGGATCGTGACACCGCCTTTACCGAGCGCCCCAATCGTGGGGTTTACGGCTGAGTTATTCAGTACCTGAACCCCGGAGCCATTCGCGTCAAGAGAGGTCAGGGCAACTGTGCCATTATCAGCGGCTACGGCTGCGCCCGGATTGTTCTGAACCTTCACGCTGCCGGCCTGAAGGGCAACAAACCCCTCCTGTGTAGCCATTACCGCGTACGGAGTATTTGCTCCCGTGCTTTCAACAACAACACTCCCGCCCGCACCGGTCTGACCGGAACCAAAAAGATCCACTTCACCGCCGGCCTTGGTATAAATGGCGATGTTTCCGGAAGAAATCGTGGTCTTTGAAGCCCCCCCGATACGAACCGTAACATTGGAACTCTCCGTTTCGATACCGTAGTCTGCTGCGGTTATCGAGGCTTCGCCGCCAGAAAGCGTGAGGAGAATACCGCGGTCAATGGTTGCGTAGTGTGACCCCGACGAGGCCTGAAGACCGATTCCGTCGGACACCACAGTCAGATCGCCGCCGATTGTGCCATCGATATTGTTGTTATCGGACGCCACGAACGCGCGGGTTCTCGCGGTAATAGACACATCGCCAGACACCGCAAGGTGCACGCCGCCGGTCGTCGGGTCTTGCCAGGCAGAAGTCCCCGCTGTAGTACCCGTGCTGATCGCGTCACCGTTCCGCCCGGTCTCACCCGTTTCTCCGGCTGTTGTCGTATTGGAAACCGTGAGTGACTTGAGAGTCAGCGTAATGCCGGACGACGGATCAACCCCATCTCCCGGTATCACCGGAGTCAAGCCGACGATTGTTTCGCCCGTATCGTCCGTGTACGTCACAGCCGCGTCCTGATCCGGCTGATCGATGGATGTTGTAATCCGATCGTAATTCACCGGATCCGCGGCCGCCGCGCCTGAAGCGGCGAGGAGCGCCGCGGCGACCGCCAGCGCCACCACATGTCGTTTCGCGCACAGTTTCTGCTCTGTCATGGTTTCCCTCTCATTATCAGAATCGGACCGAACGGAACCGGTCCCTTGCTTTTTGTCCCCGCTCAGTGCTGCGGCTGAACAGGCGGAATGAGTCATGGTCTTTCAGCTGAAGAACGCCGATCTGTAAACCGCGGCCAGGTGTGGGTCGGAAGACATTCCGGAATGAGCCGCTCTTTGGCTGGAAGACTGATAAACGTAAAAAGGAGGCATCAAACGAAATAACCAATGTGCCTCCTTTTCTGAAGGGGTATGGGCGTCCGGGAATCCAGACGCCCTCACCCCTTGCCTAGGTCAGAAGAGCACCTTCGCCCCGATAAAGGCCCCGGCGTTCCAGTAGCTGTGAGAGCCAGCCTGGTAAAGCGCCGCACCCCAGAGGTTCACGTTCTTAGAGACCTTCCCTTCAATCCCGAACTTCACTTCGCCGAAGTTCCGGGCGCCCTCGATGTGATCTTTCACACCGTCGTAAACCACGCCGAAGTTCTTCGTGTCGTGGTACCAGTTGAGCGTCAGATAAGGCTTGATTGCGCGTCCCGTCTTCGGGTTCGTGAAAAGGTGATACGCGGTCGCGCCGATACGGGTGCGGACGTTTCCGGCCCCGGTTCCCTGAACCGTGAAGTTCTCGGCGTCGACATGTTCATCGGCTCGGCCCCCCATGCGGATCACCTGAGCCTGGAGCTGCAGGCGTGTGGCGTTCTGCGTGCCGCTCGCGCTCACCCAGTCCTTCAGCCCAAACGTGTACCCAGCTTCAAGAGACCCGGTCCAGCCTTTCGAGTGGTAGCTTTCTTCCGCGGCGTTGCTCGGATTCACCTTATCCGTGAAGTGCTGATAGAGCACCCAGAGATCGGCGTACGGACCCGTCGCTTCCGGTTTGTCATTCATGTAGGTCGCGTAGAACCCGGCTGAATAACCGGAGAGCTTGCCTTTCGATGTAGTCCCGATCTCACTCGAACGCGTCTTCGTGCTTTGATGCGCGTAGCCGCCCATGAGACCGACGTGGAACCGGTGGTCACCGGAACCGGGCCACGTGACGAGGTCACCGCCCACCTGCACGATGCCGTAGGTACCGCGGTTCGTCAGCTGATCGTCGTACATATTGGTGTGGTTCTTCCCGCCCTGCATCCGGATCCAGACGTTCCCGGACTTTTTCTGGGATTTCAGAGCGTCTGAGTACCGCGTTTCGCCCAGGCGGTCGTAAAGCGACATTGTGAAGAGCGTGTTTGAACCATAGAGGTTCGCGGCGTAGCTTCCGAGCTCCGGCTTCACGATGTGCGTGTTCGGATCAGTGGGGTCGGTAGCCGGCAGAATATCCGGCAGCGGATCATCCCCGTTTGCCGAGTTATTGGACGGATCGTCAGACGGATTGTCCGCGGGATCGTCATTGGCATGCGGAAGAACAACCGCCGGCGCGTTCGGGTCTCGCTGGCTCGTGAGGTACCAGTCGTTGCCGACCTTCCTCAGGTCATAGATATAAGCGCCGGCCGTGAGGCGGTTCGAGTCCGGCTTCGTGAAGACCGCGTCAGACGTTCCCGCCACCTGGACCACCTTGATGCCTTCAATCGTCTTGCTGCCGTAGCCTGACACCTTCGTGAACACGAGGTTCGCGGTGCCGGACGTGTTCCCGTTCACGACGATCTTGTCGTGCGGCGAGGTGTCGCCCTGAAGCACCGTGCTCATGTTCACGGTGCCGCCGTCAGCCGAATAATCGCCGTCGATCGTGAGCGTTGTACCCGTGAAGCCCGTTGAGGGCGCTGCCGGGAAATTGATCGTCCCGGAAGACTGCTTGAGACTCGTGACTTCGGAATTCGCGGCGATATTCCACACCGCGGACGCGTCCGTGAATTCCAGATCCGTCGTGCCGCCTGAGATCGTCGATGTGCCGTTCCAGGTGCCGCCGAGCTGAGTCGTCACCGCGGCGCTGTCGGACGATGTGAGGCCCCCGTTCACCGTGGTGCCGGGATAAAACACTTCCGTCACTTTGGTGCCGGTGCCAGTGGCCGTCACATCACCATTCAGGGTCGCGGTGTCCCCGAGATAAATCATGGACTGAGCGCCGGCCGAAGTATCAATATTCCCGGTCGTCACGGTTTCGCCGGCCGCGACGTAGTAGAGGAGCGACGTATCATCTTTCGCGGTGATGTCCCCCTTCACCTGCACCGAGCCTGAGAAGGAAAGCGATCCCCAGGCCCCGCCTGAGATATCCACGTTTCCGGTGTAAGACCCTGTGCCGGTTCCGATCACGCTATAAAGGGACGGCGTAACGTCGGACGCCTTGCCGCTCACCGTGGCATTCCCTGTCATGGTCGAGGCGTCGCCAAAGGTTGCGTTAACATGACCGCCCGCCTCAGCCTTCGAGTCCCCGGTGAAAGCGCTGTTACCGGTCATACTCAGCGCAATGACGCTCTTATCCATATCGTCACTGACACCGGCATCCTTGTCTATCACGCCCGTTGCGTACAGATTGCCTTTAAAGGTCGAATTCCCGGCAAGTGACATCGAGGCGGAGGCTCCCTCGGTCGCCGTGATATTCGCGAGAGCGGAGGCTGTATCCTGCTCCTGAATCACAAGGTAGCTGTAGTTTCCGTCAATCGTCACTTCTGACGTCCCGCCGCTGAGCGACGTGTACGCCGCGTCGTCATGCAGCACGACATAGGTCGAGCTGTCACCGCTGGTGGCGATCTTATCGGCTTTCAGGTAAGAACCCGCGCCGGTTTCATAAATGCCGACACTGCTTCCATCATCATTGGTGACATCGCCGTTTACCCGAACACGGGTCGCCATCTGAGAAGGATTAATGGCAACGCTGCTCGCATTCAATGCCTTGATAGACGCGCCATTCCCCTGATTGAGAACCTCGATGGGGCTATTCTGAGCCTGGATCGTGACCCCACCCTTCTGCGCAGCATAGATAGTGGGGATCTGATAATCGGGGTCTTCTGCGGGGCTGGAGTTATTGAGTACTTGAACTCCAGTGCCAGTCGCGTCAAGAGAGGTCAGAGCAACAGTGCCATTCACAGCAGCCACCGCTATAGTTTCAGGAGCACTGTTCTGAACCTTCACGCTACCGGCCTGAAGGGCAACTATTCCCTCCTGCGTAGCCATGACAGCGTAAGGGGTGCCTTCATTCGTGCTTTCAACGACAACACTGCCGCCCGCGCCGCCCTTCCCGGAGCCTAAAATATCCACTTCACCGCCGCCCGCGGTATAGATGGCGACGTCTTCAGAAGTAATCGTGGTCTTGGAAGCCCCCTCAATTTTCACTGTAGCGGACGAATTATCCGTTTCGATACCGTATCCCGTCGTGGTAATCGAGGCTTCACCGCCATTAAGCGTGAGGAGAATGCCGCGGTCAATGGTCGCATCGTGTGTGCCAGCCTGGGCCTGAAGACCGATTCCTTTGGAATCTATGGTCAGATTGCCGCCGATCGTACCGTCGATATTGTTGTTAAACGCCGCCTGGAGCGCATGGGTTCTGTCTGTAATAGACACATCGCCTGACACCGCGAGATGAACGCCGCCGGTTGTCGGATCCTTCCATTCGGAAGTCCCCTGGGTAGAGCCTGTGCTGATCGCGTCACCGTTCCGTTCGGCCGAACCGGTATGGCCTTCTGTTGTCGTATTGGAGACCGTGAGTGACTTGAGTGTCAGCGTAATGCCGGCTGACGGATCAACATTATTTCCAGGCACCACAGGAACCTTTCCGACGATGGTTTCATCCGTGTCGTCCGTGTACGTGACGACCGCATCCTGATCGGGCTCATTGATGCTCGTCGTAATCCGATCGTAATTCACCTGATCCGCGGCCGCCGCGCCTGAAGCGCGAGGAGCGCCGCAGCAACGGCAAGCGCGACTGCCTGTCTTCTTGCGTACGGTTTCTGCTCTGTCATGGTTTGCCTCTCTTATAAGTAAGGATCGGTTCTGTCGGAACCTGATCCGATTTCTGTTCCCGTGCCGGTTAACCGCGCTGACACCGGGAAATGGTTAAAAGGCCTGCAAGTCAGTCAATCCGCCCCGCGCGAGGGACTCTCAGAACCCCGATCCGCGAAACATGGCGTTCTGCGGAATGTTCGGAATTCTTAAAGATCCAAGGCGCGTAAAAATTGCGTAAATAATTACAAATTTCAATTCGATATTATCAAATAGCACACTATTTGTAATATCATGTAAGGCTTTTTGGGTAGTTAACCCCATTAATTTGTTGCTTTTACGCTACAGATTGAGACAACTGAAGAAAAACGCTCCCAAAACCCTTAGTGACAAATACGTAGTGAAAAGACCCACTGCGGGTATTTTTCTGCCATGAGGATTGGGAAAGACCGCCGGTTCTGAGGCTTCTTCGGCTGAAAAGCCTTGGAGACCTGAGGCGGAAACGGGATTTCGCCGCGATGTAGGTGCCGAAAGTCCGGGCACCAGGGCGAAGGGAGGAAAGGATGGAGGCGGGGCTGCCGCCTGAGATCAGCGACGCAGCATCGACTGTGTCAGCATGGATCTCATGGAACCCGGTGAGCCGGGTGGAGCCTGAAGCCGCCGCGTGACGCGCGGCAGCGGCTGTCGTTTGAGACAGTCTGATGGTATCTGTGTGTCTCATGGTTTTCTCGTTCTTCTCGTTCTTTTTATCTATCTGGCTTTGTTTTTCATGAACGCTGACACCTTCTGACAGCCTCCCTCCGGTCCGCGTTCCGAAGGGGTGATTTTTGCTTCACAAATTTTGAAATCTGCCATTATTCTTGACAATATTTCATAACCGCGAGCGGTGTCAGTAACACTGAAAATAAAACCTTCTTTTATTGCATTATTTTCAAAATATTCCAATTTTTCAATACCAGACGCCTATTTATGGTATTAGCCCTTACTGCATGAAGATTTCGAAAAACTTTTATTTGTGTTTCACAAACGATAAGAGTTGACAGAAGTTAACGTGACAAGTTGACAATAATTTGTGAAAACAGCGGATACCTGAAATCATTTCCCCGTGAGTTTCATCATTCGTTCAAAACCTAAGTCTTACGGGGGAGATTGAGAGTTCTCCGCACGCCGCGCTGAACGGCGGTTCCAGTCACACCGCGGCGGAAATTCAGGAAGGCGAAGTTAACAGCTGCCCCGCTTTTCCGTAATCCCGGAAAACCTGAAATCGGCGCTCTCTAAAAAAGCGGAAATCAGACTGAATCTATCGTTATCCGTCGGCAAAAGATCGGAAAAGGGAATAAAAATCCGATTTATCTCTTCTTCCTCTCTCAAAAACTCTGAGACATCGCCGATACAAAAACACCGCGGGGAAAATCAGACCCCCGCGGTGTTCATGTGACGCTTCCCTGAAGCCTCGGAACGACTTCAGACCTCAGTCTCAGAAGAGCACCTTCGCGCCGATAAAGGCTCCGAGGTTCCGGAAGCTGTGGCTTCCCTGCTGGTAGGCGGCAGCGCCCCAGAGGTTCACGTGCTTCGTGACCTTCCCCTCGACCCCAAGCTTCACTTCGCCGAAGTTCCGGTTTCCTTCGATCCGATCCTTCACGCCGTCGTACACCACACCGAAACTCTTCGTGTCGTGGTACCAGTTGAGGCCGATAAAGGGTTTGATTGCCCGACCGGTCTTTTCGTTCGTGAAGAGGTGATAGACCGTGGCGCCGACGCGGGAGCGGACGTTCCCGGCTCCGGTGCCGGCCACCGTGAAGTTCTCGGCATCCACGTGCTGATCAGCCCTGACACCCATGCGGATCACCTGAGCCTGGAGCTGCAGACGCGTCGCGTTCACCGTGCCATCCGCGCTCACCCAATCCTTCAGCCCAAACGTGTAGCCCGCTTCAATGGATCCGGTGAAGCCCTTCGAGTCGTAGGACTCCTCAACACTATTGCTCGGATCGACCTTGTTCTTGAACTTCTGCCACATGAGCCAGGTGTCAACGTACGGACCGGTGCCCGCCGGAGCGGCGTTCATGTAGGTCGCGTAGAGACCGGCGGAGTAGCCGGAGACTTTGCCTTTCGACGTCACCCCGACTTCAGAGGACCGGGTCTTTTCACTCTGATGGGCGTAACCCATCATGAGACCCGCATGGAACCGGTGGTCGCCGGAGCCAGCCCAGGAGACAACGTCGCCGCCTACCTGCACGAGACCCCAGTCACCGCGGTTCGTGAGCTGGTCATCCATCATCTTCGTGTGCGTCTTTCCGCCCGCTGTCCGGATTCAGATGTTCCCGGAATGCTTCTGGCTCTTCAGCGCGTCCGAGTACCGCGTTTCACCCAGACGGTCGTTGAGCGTCATAGTGAAAAGCGTGTTCGACGCGAGGAGGTTCGCGGCGTAGCTCCCGAGCTCCGGCTTCACAATGTGAGCGGTCGGATCGGTGGGATCCGTGGGCAGCAGGATATCCGGCTGCTCTGGCGTATCCGGGTTATCCGGCGTGTCCGGAGTATCCGGAACGACAGGAAGCGGCGCGTCCGGGTCACGCTGACTCGTGAGGTACCAGTCTTTCCCGACTTTCTTCAGGTCATAGATATAAGCACCTGCGGTGAGGCGGTTCGAGTCCGGTTTCGTAAACACGGCGTCTGATGCGCCCTCCACCTGAACCACCTTGATGCCTTCAATCGTTTCACTTCCGTAACCCGAGACCTTCGTAAAGGTGATCGTCGCGGTGCCGGTCGCGTCCCCCTTGATATCAAGTTCATCATGCGCCGAGGTATCCCCCTGCAGGACGGTGCTCATATTGATCGCGCCGCCATCAGACGAATAATTCCCGTCCACGGTCACCGTGGTGCCGGTGAAGCCTGAGGCCGCGGCCGGGAAATTCACGGTGCCCGCGCCCTGGGTGAAATTCGTGAGTTCAGAGTCGCGCGTGACATTCCACACCGCGTTCGCGTCTATGAATGTGACATCTGTCGTGCCGCCGGAAACGGTCGACGCGCCGTTCCATCTGCCATTCATCGAGGCCGTGATCGAGCCGCCGCTTTCAGACACGAAGTCACCATTCAGAGTAGGAAACTGGGCGTCCTGGCCAGAGAGGTAATAAGTCACCTTGCCGCCCGACACCGCGTAAACGTTACCGTTTTCCACGGATTTTTGCATGATTAGGCCGGTCATCGTACCGCTGTTCGACGCGGTGAGGTCACCATTGATGACTGCGTTCGCCCCACTGCCAACCATCGTTACTGAGGGCGTCCCGTCGAGTTTCCCCACGCCGTCCGACACCACGTTACCCGTAAGGGTACCGTCGTCCATGACGTAAACCGTGTTCTTCGCGCCCTCTTTCGTGTACTGATTGCCGTTGACCTGGCCATGTCCGTTGATATACGTGTACGACTCCGAGGGGATTCTTGTGTCGTAAGCAAAGCCTTCCCCCGTGATGGTGGTATCGCCATTCCGGATACCATAGTCATCTGAATGGAAACCGCCCACAGCGCCGTTCGAGACAACGCCATCCGCGTTGATCGTGGAGTGGCCCATTGCGATCATTGAGAGGATGCTTCCGACCCCATCCGCAGCCGCCTGGGTGTTCCCCGTGCCATCGCGGTTCGACCACGTGCTCGTTCCGAAGGTCTCAATGTCAGAGATACTTCCGTTCGTAAGCTTCAGCGTATCGGCATGGACAAAACCATCGCCGCCGATGGTAAGGCAGATCTGAGAGCCGTTATCCACGAAGATATTGCCGGTAATCTGCGCCGGGATCCCGTTTCCCATCTGCATCATAATAGCGCCGTGGTTCTTGATATCCATCACGGTGCCTGCAGCATCCTGATTCTCAATAATGACCGGAGCGCCGTAAGTAATTAGATCCATGACCGCCACTCTCGCGCCGGAGTCCTTCTGATCTTCCGTGAGTCCCACAACAAGGGTCGCGTTATCCGCCGACTTATTCCGGATCGTGATGCCGCCCGCATTACCATCGGCGGAGATCGTCATGTGATCGCTTCCCCGATGATTCACCACTGCGGAGCCCGACCCGGTATTCTCAATCGTGACGGAATCAGCCCAGATATCGGTGCGGAGATTCACGCGGGCCGTGGTTTCAAACGCGGGGCCGACATCCACTGTCGCGGCGGATCCGCCGCTTTTCAGCGTAATGGTGCCGTCAGCCACCAGCGAGTCACCGTTCTCGTTCGGTCCCCGGACCGAGATCCGTCGCGCCGTTCACCGAGCGGAGCGCGCTGCCGGTTTCCGATGTAATCACGTAGTCGGATGCCCCGGAGAGGCTGACACTGCTATTCATACCTGACGCGTAAACCGCGTCCCCTGCCCCTTCGGCTTTAATTGTCGCTTTCCCGCCATTCAGCGCGAGATTCACGGTCTGGGCGGTGTTCTCTCCGGCAGTGGCTTCTGTCACCGAAATAGCCTCTCCTCCAGTCGACTTCAGAATGAGATCGCCGCCGATCGATCCGGTGATTCCCGAGCGGTTTCCCGCGGAAATTGCCGCGGTTCTTGCGGTTACCGACAGATCCTTCGCGGTGGTCAGCGTGATGCTGGTGCCGGGGAAAGCCGGATTCGTCGCGATGCCGCCGCCGTTTTTGTCGTACGTCGTGTAAACCGGTTCCTGGGTTACCGTTCCGTCGGATCCTGTGACATCTTTCGTGCCGGTCTGGATCTGGACAGTTCCCGCGGTGGTCAGATTAACAACGGTGAGAGAGTTCACGTTCACCGTCAGCGCGTCCGCTGACCCCGGTTCTACCGGCGCATAGATGATGTCGGTATTTGCCGTATTGTCCGTATAGGTGACCGTGACATCAGCCGCTGAATTATCAAGCGTTGACGAAATTCGGGGGGGAGTTAAGGGTGCCGAGTTCGCGGCGGATGCCATCGCGAGCAGCGCGGCAGCCACAGCGGCAGTGACCGCCTTTCCTGACAGTCTGACGGTTTCTGTGTGTCTCATGGTTTCCTCGTTCTTATGGATTAAATGGTTTTGACTCTTCAAACTTCTGCCCTTCCTGCCCGGTTCCTTCCAGCTGTGTGATTCTGGAAGCACGCGCACCTCACATATTGAATTCCTGTCAACCTCGTCTGCGGTTGATTGACAAATCAAGAAGGGTAAAGATCACGTAAATAACGTTATCCTTCTGAAATTATTTTCCGCATATGCTGATTTTGCAAAGTTTTAAGAAGATTTTTTGCGCATAAACAACACTACTTTTTTATTGATTTTTATTTTCTGTGTTAGATAAAAACATCTGTCAACCAAAGTCAACTTAACAACTTATCAGGTTATGGAAAGCGATTTGTTCATGGTTAGATTTAACTGGTTGATGAAATTGAAAGCCGGCAGACTACGCCTTATAGATAAGGCGAATCATTCCTATTACGGACTCGGATCCCCGTAATGAATTCAGCAAGAACGGAAATGCGGTTTCCCAATCAACTTCACGCAACCCGACCCTCTGAAACGTAGAGAAATGCGCCTGCAGAGCTGCCCGATCCCGCACAAAAAATAGAAAACGGTTTTTTAAGTCCGGATTTAATAACGGCAAAGCGAGAGGAAAGAAACGGGAGCTGAAACCCGCTTCCCTCCCCCCGGCACAAAAAAAGCCGGAGCTTAGGCTCCGGCAGGAAGAGAAAAGGAAGCGGATTCCGACTTCAGAAAAGTTGCATTTCCAGGGAATCCCCTTCTGACTCCAAAGGTTCTGGATGGTGTTCTGATCCTCAGAAGAGAATCACGGTCGCGGCGAGTGCCACAATGAGCCCCGCGAAGCACGGGATCCAGGTGCGGCGGACCACGGCAAGCGGCGACACCCCGGCAAAGCCCGCGACAATAATGATCACGCCAGCGACAGGCGACACCGGGCGGAGGAATTCACTCGCGAGCTGCAGCATCATGGCGAGCACCGTGGGGTCGCCGCCGAACCCGGCCGCCACCGTCGGCGCGATCGGGACGAGCCCCGTGAAGGACGCGACACCAGACCCCGTGAGCACCGTCACAATGCCGATCACGGCGGAAAGCACGAGACCCGTGCCCATCATTCCGAACCCCGCGGACTTCGCAGCGTCAATCATGAGACCGACAAGACCCGCGTTCTTCAGACCATCCGCGAAAAGCGCCGCGACAAAGATGAGGCCCACCACGCTCTGCATCATGTGGCCCATGCCCTTGAACATCGCGAAGCCGTCCTGGAAGCACGCCTGGAGGTTCCGGCGGTGCAGGAGGTCAACGAGAATCCCGAACACCCAGCCGATGAACATCGCGATCGCGACATCAAGCACCACGGTCTTATAGACCATCTTGTTAAAGATGAAGAGAAGGACAAGCGGCACGAGCGGAAGGAGCGCGTAGTACCCGGGGAGGTTCGCCGCGCGGCGGGTCTTTTCCTCAACCACCTTCGGGTCGATCGAGAGGAGCGACCCGGTCGCCTTATCGCGCTTATCGAGGTAATTCTGGACAATCACGTGAACCACGGCAGTGACAAGAATCGCGGGAATCGCGACCGGCAGCTGATACTGGATCAGGTACGTCATCGGGTCGACACCCGCGGTGTGAGCGGAGAGCACCGCGATCGCGGAACTCGGTGCGTAGCTGATCACGAGGACACTGCCGATCACGGCGGCGGCCGCCACCCCGGAAATCCCGATACCGATAAGAAGCTGGTAGACCGACACCGCGAGCAGCATCGCCATGCCGGCGGCGGACGTCACCACGAGCCCGAGGAAATTCCCGAGAATAAAGACCGCGCCCATGATGAGGTACGGGTTCCGGAGCCGCTGAAGGGGTTTCAGGCAGACGGCAACCAGTTTATCCGTCGCCCCGATCTGATCCATATAGGCCGCGAAGCCGCCCGCGACGAGAATGATGAAACCGGTCGTCGCCGCCTGGTGGCGGGAAAGCGCGGAGAGGAGCCCGACGAGGTCAAAACCGATAAAACCGGTGCCGTGGGCGCCCTTTGGCATCAGATCGGTGACGCCTCCGAGAATCGCGATGAGGTTCAAGGCGATGCCGGCGAAAAGCAGAAGAATATTCACCTGCAGCTTCTTCACGATTCCGACGCCAGTCAGAATCACGACGAGAAGCGCGAGATACGGCATGATGTCATGCATGACGAGTTATCTCCGATAAGAAATCAGAAACGGTGAACGATGCCGGCTGAGAGTTCCGTGCCGGTGAGGTTCGAGCGGTCAAGAGTGTTTTTCAGATCCTGGCGGACCCAGCCGAGATCCGCGTAGAGGTCAGTGCGCTTGGAAAGCGCGTAGTCGTAGCCCACGTGGGCGGAGTAGCGGACAACGTCTGTCGTGTTCGAGCCGTCCCCCTCACCCTTCGCGTAGCCCGCGCCGACCTTCGCCTTGC
Organism: Dakarella massiliensis; assembly: GCF_001182045.1. GTDB lineage: Bacteria > Pseudomonadota > Gammaproteobacteria > Burkholderiales > Burkholderiaceae_F > Mesosutterella > Mesosutterella massiliensis. The sequence continues at coordinate 73,180 of NZ_CVTY01000006.1, forward strand.
CGCCGAACATCGGCCACTGGACCGCGGCAAGGACTCCGAAACCGTTGTATTTCTTCCCGGCCCCTGAGCTGATCCGCGTCTGATAGTCGGAACCCACCGAATTAAAGGCGCTGTGCTTGAAGTACTGAGCGTAGATATAGGGCTTGATGAAGCCGAAGTCGTAGTTCGCGGCGAGGTTCACGGTCCAGGGATCGTCATAAAGCTTCGAATCCGCCGTGTTCAGGTGAATCATGTCGGCAAGCGCGAGCGCCGTGAGCGCGCCCTGCTTATAGCGGACAGCGGCCGCCATCATGCGGTCCTTATCATTCATCCCGGTCCCTTCCTGCCCCGACATCGCGAACGAATACTGCGCGTGGAACGTGAAGCCGCGGTAGTTCGGGGACGCGTAGGTGACGGAGTTATCAACCGTCAGGTAATTCTCCGTAGTGATGTATTTGAGGCCCCCGATAAAGTTACTCATCAGCGTTCCGAACGGATACATCACGGTGCCAGCGAGCGCGGTGGATCCGACCGGGCTCTTCAGCTGGCCCGTCTTGCCAACCGTCACGCGGCCATACCGCCCGGACACCCAGAGGGACGACTCACGGGCCCAGAACGAAGAGTCCTGGAGCGTGCCGTCATCCGCCTTGAACTGATCCTCGAGAATGAAGCCGACTTTGTTCCCGCTCCCAAGATCCTCAACGCCTTTCAGCCCAAAGCGGGAGCCGTTTCTCTGCCCGCTCTTCAGCTGGAAAAGGGCCTTGCCGTCATTCGCGTTCGACGCGTCGCCGGACGACCGGGAAACAGAAAGCCCCATATCGACGAGGCCATAAAGCGTGACGCTCGGCGCGGCGAGCGCCGGGGCGGACACGAAAGCGGCTGAAGCGGCGGCAGCGAACGCCGCGGTGAGCGCAGTGCGGTTCATAAAACTCTCTCCTTAATTCTGGGTAGCTGAAGAATCGTTTTTCTCTTCCGAACGACCTAGTCCGGATGCTCTTAAGGATCGAGTATTTCCCGCTTTGCAACAATGGCAATCGGATTAAAGTTTCTTTGTAAAAAAGAACAAAACCGCGCGCGATGGTGAACGGACGCCCGATTTCCGCTCTACTCCATCACATTCCGAATCACTTCGGCGCACTCAGCGAGGAGCGGCTCCACATTCGCGCGGTACTCATCAATAAACGTACGGACGCGCTTCAGTTTCACGAGGTCGGGGCGCGTGTAGATGTAGCAGTCCTGCCGGGGATAGCTCCAGTCGCGGAGCACGGGGACGAGTTCCCCTTTCGCGAGCTCCCGGTAACAGTGAAGGTCCCCGAGATCCGGAGCGATGCCGGCACCGATCAGCGTCGCGGACTTCGCGGAGAGCGCCGAGCTGAAGACGATATCCCGCTTAAAGCGCACCGCGCGGTGCTCGCTCCCCCGCGTCAGCTGCTGCCCCACGGTGCCAAGCCTGAGCGGACTCTTAAACCGGATTCCCACGTGATCCGCGAGTTCCTCAGGCGTCTTCGGCATCCCGTAGCGGGCGATGTAAGTGGGCGACGCGCAGCAGATGAACCCGGCGTCTCCGTACCGGATCTGGACGAAGTTGGAGTGCGTGGGGTCGGGGCCGTACGACATCACAACGTCGAGCGACCCAGCGGGGTACGAGAAATCGATCGGGATCCCGCCGAGATACTCGCTCACCTCCAGCTGAATCTCCGGGTACCGGCGTCCGAACGAGACGAAAAACGGCATCAGGAACCCCTGAAGGAGCGCGGGCGGCACCCCGACCCGGAGCACCCCCGACATCGCGTTGGTGTTCGCAGCAAGGCCCGTCACCAGCTGATCATGAAGCGTAATCATCTTTGTCGCATAGTCCAGCGCGAAGCGGCCGTTGTCCGTCAGGGTGAGCGGGAGCGAACTCCGGTCAAAGAGCGAAATGCCGCCGAGCGACTTCTCGAGCCCCGACACGATGCGGCTGATGCTCGGGGCATCCATCTCAAGCTCCGCACTCGTTTCCGTGATGCTTCCGGTCCGCGCCACCGCGGCAAACACTTTCCAGCTTTCAAGATTGAGATCGCGTTTCATGTGAGGGAGTCCTTTTTCAGCCCAATGCCGCCCGTTTAAGTCCCGGTGAGTGTCCGGCCGTTGCCCTCGATTGTAGAAAAAAGCAAATTCTTTTTGCAATACTTGTCATAGAAGACAAAACAAATCTTCTCCATACTGTCCTCAAACCCGGGCGGAAAGACCCGGTGTCAGACATCGTGAATTTTTGGATAAGGAGAACAGCATGGCGCTTGGCGTACCGTCAGTCGGCGAAGCCGGAAAGAAAGCGGATCTGGAGCCCTGGAGCGGGACACCCCCGCGGGACGAGTTTTATTGGCTCTCCGAAATCAATAAAGCCACCTTTGTGACGAATACCGCGGCGGGGCTCCTTGACCGGAAGTCGGTCGGCGCCTGGTGCGAAGCGCAGGAGCGGGTGATCAAGGCGGGGAACACCCCCGGGAATCCGCGCCCGAAGATGTATGTGAGGTACGAACCCCTCCTCATCAAAGAGGCCGGGATCGAGGTGACGCTTATCCACGCCGGGCGCTCGTCCCAGGACATGCATGCCACGTTCCAGCGCGCGATGATCCGCGATCAGATCGTGCGGATTATCCGGAACCTCAACGCGGCGCGCTCGGCCCTTCTGAAACTTGCCGATCAGAACCGGGACACCATCGCCCCCTGCTACACAAACGGCGTCGCGGCGCAGCCGAACAGTCTCGGTCACACCTGGCTCGGGCACCTCGAGGGGTTCCGGCGCGATATCGAGAACCTGAAGGAATTCTGGGCCCGTCTCAACCTCTCCCCGATGGGAACCACCGTGCTTAACGGCACTCCATGGCCCCTTGACCGTCATGGGATGGCAAAGCTTCTCGGGTTTGAGGGGATCATTGATAACGCGTACGACGCGGGGCAGATCGCGGGGACGGACGTCGCGATTGAGGCGGAGCTGAAGCTCGTTGAGCCGCTGCTGCACGTCACGCAGTTCATTCAGGACGTGATGACGCAGTACGCGCAGTCGCGTCCCTGGATCCTTGTCTCCGCCACTTACGCCTCCACCGCGATGCCGCAGAAGCGGAACCCGGGAGCCCTGATCGATGTGCGCCGCGACGCGAATGAGGTGCTTGGAGAAATCTCAGGCGTCATTTTCCGGGCCCACGATCTCGCCCCTGGGATGTATGACGCGAAGGATCAGCGAAGCAACGCGACGCTCCTCTCTGACGCGGCGTCGGTCTTTGACGCGTTTGGGAAAGTGATCGGGCTCCTCAAAGTGAACCCCGACCGGGCGCTTGAGGAACTGAATCTCGACTGGACCGCGAGCCAGAATATCGCGGACGTGATGATGCAGGCGTTCGGGATCCCGTTCCGGGAGGGACACCACTATTCCTCTGAACTCGTGACCTTCGCGAGAGCGCACGAATACACCCCGCTCACGCTGCCGTATGAAGCCGCGAAGTCGTTCTACGAAACGATGGTGAAGAAGGAAGGACTCACGCATATTCCGTCCGAATTTCCGTTCTCGGAAGCCGCGTTCCGGTCGCTTCTCGACCCGAAGTCAATCGTGGAAGCCCGGCGGTCCGAGGGCGGTCCGCAGAAGCCGGAACTTGATCGCCTCTTCAAAGCGGCGGAACAGTCGCTCGACCGTGACACCGCGTGGCTGGAATCGAAAGTGAAGCTCCTCCGGGACGCCGAAGCGGAGCTCGACTCGGCGTTCAAATCGCTTGAAGGGTAGTCGTCCACCCTTCTCCCATCCTCTTAGAATGGTCAGGTCCGCGCGGTCGTCCTGCTGGAACCCGCGCGGGCGATTCGGAGAAAGAGGTTGAATTCAGAAAAGTTAATTGATTACGGGAAGCGCTGGGCGCTTCTCGCGCTCGGCATGTTTGTCGCCGCGTCCGGCATTTCTTTGATTACGCAGACGCATCTCGGGACCACTCCCATCAGCTCCCTCCCCTACACCATCACCGGGCTCACGGGACTCACCTTCGGCACCACGACCTTTATCGTGAATGTCATGTTCTTTGTGATTGAGTGGCTGCTCCTGAAGAAACGGGGCGTCTTCCACGCCTTCATGTGCTTTCAGGTGCCGGTGGTCTTTGTGTTCAGCGCGTTTATCGATTTCACGATGACACCGGCCGCGGCCGTGATGCCCACAGGCTACATCCCGCGGTTCATCGTGAGTTTCCTCGGGAACGCCGTGCTCGCGCTTGGGATCGTGATGCAGATTCATTCGCGCACGATCGTGCAGCCGGGCGAAGGCATTGTGCTCGCGGAGTCTGTTTTCTTCCGTCACCCCTTTGGGACCATGAAAGTGGTGAACGACTGGTCGCTTGTGATCATCGCGTGCATCGTCGCTCTCCTCTTCACGGGCGGCATTATCGGGGTCCGTGAGGGGACCTTTGTCTCGGCGCTCTGCGTCGGGCTTTTCGCGAAGCAGTTCCTGAAACTCTGGCCGATGCCGAAGGCACCGGAACCCTGCGTCGCGGAAGAAAAGACGATGGCGTGAAGCGAAAATTGTCTGAAGCCCCGTCCGTAAAGGCGTGAGCCGCCCCAAAACGCTCGGCTCACCCGCTAGAATAGATCCTGAGCAGTCGGCTTTCTTGTGTGCAGTCGGCTGTGTCCCAACCGCCTGGTTTTCTGGGTTTAACCGCCCTGAGAGTCAGGCGGTTCCTGTTTTCTGGGGACCGGGTCCGATCCTCCCCCGCTTCAAACCCAGAATGGAAAAAGGGGCGTCCGCGCTGGATACCCCTTTCATTTGAACTTCTCTGACGCTCGGACTCTTATGCCGCGTCGTCTTCAGACGCCGGGATATCGGTTTTCGGCACCGTGCCCGCGAAAAGATCATTCGGGACGCCGAATTTCGCTTCGAGCGGCTGACTCCAGGCGTAGCCGGAGAGCACATCCCAGATGAGCTTCGCCTTCGCGTCCGGCGTCACAGTCTGATCGTCATCCATCTGACGGAAAGTGGACGCGAGATCGACACGCGAGGGCTCGGTATCCGCCCACGCTTTCGTTCGGTCGGCATCGAGCACGAGCGCGTTTCCGGTTTCGCCCCACGGAGCCCAGGTAACGAGGTTTTCGCCGTTCGGGTTTCCTGTGCGGATGAAGTTCTTCACGTAGGAGCGGGTGATCGAGAGGAGCTCCTGACCTCCGGCGGTCCGGACCGCGCCGCCATAGCGGGCGCCAAAATTTTTCGAGGGACCGAAGATAAAGGCGGACGGGACGTCTGACGCTGATCCGTGGAGCGTCTTCGCGGTCGCCCCCACCACCGCCTCATCATCTCCCCAGCGGAAGATCCCGGCGAACACCTGATGGTTCCCGAAGCGATACGCGCGGTCCGCGGCTTCAGCGGTGTTCGCCCAGAGCATCAGGCTGTTTCCGTAGCGGGACGCGAACGAGAATTCAGCTTGAGAGGCGGGGTTCGTGAGGAGGCTCGAATCCTTCACCGCGGCCGCGAAGTACGGGTCGCGGGACACCAGAGCGTTCGCTTCGGACGCCCCGGATAGCAGCAGCACCGGGAAGTCACGCGACGCTTTCGGGTCCGGGGGACCGGCTCGATCGAGGCCAGACGCGGGAAGGAACGCGCCATCCGCGAAGAGTCTCGGGTACGCGGTGTCACGGATCGGAGCGCCGCGCGTGAGATTAAGAATCCGGGAGGTTTCAAGAGTGGATAGCCAGCGGCGGACTTCAGCGCTGTCTGCCCCAATCCACTTGGCCGCGAGCCCCACGGTGCCGGCCTTGCGGTCTTCAAACGCGAGGCGGGCAAGGCTATCCGCGTCGATTCTCGCCGCCGGATCGGGCTTCGTTAACGCGCCGCCCCCGGAAATCACGATCGCGCGGCTGAAGAGGCCGGAAAAGACCGGGCTCCCGATCACCGCCATCACGTCGCGGCCCGCGCCGGACGTCCCGACAAGGGTCACGGAAGACGCGCTCCCGCCGAATTTCGCGATGTTCTTTTTCACCCAGAGGAGCGCCTTTCGGGCATCGAGGAGCGCGAAGTTCCCGGAATTCTCGAGCTTTGTCCCGTGCCGCAGCGCGGGAAGCGACACAAAGCCAAAGAGCCCGGGGCGCGTGCGGGCGACGACGACCACGGCGTTTAATGCCGCGGAAAGCGACGCGCCGTCGATCGACGCATGATCCGCGTCACCGTCGTACTTCCCGTCCTCAAGCGTAAACACCACGGGGAGGTTTGAAGCGCTCCCCTCAGGCCGCCAGATGGAGAGCGTGAGCGGTGTTCCCGAGGTTCCCTTGGGGGCGCGGTTCCCGAGGAAGAGCACCCGGTCGCGCGCCGCGGGCGCTTCAGGCGCTTTCCAGCGCTTTGCCCCGACCGGCGTCTTCGCGTACGGAATCCCGATATAGGCTTCGGCGCGCCGACCAGCGGCCTGGGACCCAACCACCGGGCCCTCTGTCGTATCGACTGTCAGCTCGCGATCCGGAAACGCCCCGCGAAGCGAGCACTTTCCGAGCACAGTCGAAAACACGGGCACGGATAAACCGGCCAGTGTCGCTGCGGCGGAAATAAGAAATGCGCGTCGCTTCATAATGGGAAAATCCTGATCAAAAACCGATAGCGGGATGCGTTCGAAACCTTGAGAAATGGATTATCCGCCGGCAATAAAAAACCTTCCGGAGGGAAAACCCCCGGAAGGCTCGTAAATCTGGATCTCAAAAACCCTTAGTTACGCGTGTTACTTCATCGCGCCCGGAAGGATCAGAGACTTTACGTTCACGGGATGCGCCATCAGACGGGATTCCACGAGGAACTTCTGATCGGCTTCAAGGCCCTTGATATCGGTCTGCGTGAGAACGTCGTAATAGTGAGAACGGCGGGCGAGCGTCTCCGCCTGGCTCACGCTGATCCCCTGCTCTTTCGCGCCGATCGCGATCGCTTCTTTCCAGTGGCTCTTGATCCACTTGAGAGACTCGCGGTTCACCTTCACGATCGTCGCGAGCGCTTCAGGAGATTCATCCGCGAACCCCTTACGGGCGGTCATCACGAGGTTCACATCAACAAGGCCTTTCGCCGTCGTGAGCACCCGGCAGCCGGATTCCTCCGCCTTCACCACGGCACTCGCGGCAAGCAACGCCGCGTCAACGCGCCCTGACGTCACCGCGGCGAGCGACTCCGGAATCCCCATGGAGATGAACTGGGCGTCTGTCGCCTTCATCCCGTTCTTCGCGAGCGCAGCGAGCAGCAGCTGCTGAAGGACGGTGCCGCGCGGTCCCGCGACCCGCCTCCCCTTCAGGTCCTTAATCGATTTAATGGAGCCTGACTTCACGACGATCGCGAAGTTTTCCGAGGGGTGCGCGACACCGGTCGCGATCTGGACCGGGTTCCCCGCGCCGTTCGCGAGAAGGAGCGACGCGGTGTTCATCACGGCTGAAACGTCGACCGACCCCGCCGCCATCGCCTGGCTCTGCTGGGCACCGGATGTGATCGTCTTCCAGTTCACCTTCACGCCATCCTTCGCGAACGCCTTTTCAAGGAGCTTCTGATCCTTGATCACCATGTTCTGGAGATTGAACGGCGCCTTCACGTAGACGATATTCACTTCTTTCGGCATCTTCGCTTCGGCCGCGCCGCAGGCAATGACAGCTGAAATCGCGATCGCCGCCGCTTTGATGAAATTCATAGTGTCTTAGCTCCTCTTTGAAACAACGGACCTTCTAATCTTTGAAGGGCCCGGTTTATCCGAACTGCTATTTAATATCTTCTTTTTCGCCCGTAAAAAACGTTCCGTAGATCCGGTGAGAGAGCTCACCAGCTCCCGGGGTGGCGAGTGACCTCGGGGAAGGGAACGGCACCGCAAAAGATTCATCGATCACGCCGCCCCGAAGCCTCATGATGGTGCGGGAGAGCATCACGGCTTCGAGCACATCATGCGTGATCAGAAGCACCGTCATCCGGCGCTCGCGCTGCAGCGCCTGGAACTCCTGATAGAGCACGGTGCGGGTGAGCGCGTCGAGTGCCCCAAAGGCTTCATCGAGCAGCAGGATGTCGGGCGACTGCGCGATCGCGCGGGCGAACCCAGCCCGCTGCGCCATGCCGCCCGAAAGTTCCTTCGGGAAGGCGTCCGCGGCGTCACTGAGCCGCACAGCCTTGAGCGCCTCATCCGTCCGACGCCATTTTTCCGCGTCCGGCAGCTCCCGCACCGCGAGCGACACGTTTTCCCGCACGGTCATCCAGGGGAAGAGCCGCGGCTCCTGAAAGACGACCGAGATCCGGGGCGGGGTATCGGGTTTCCCGGGGTTCGTGAACCGGATAGAACCCGAGTCCGGCGTCTCGAGCCCCGCGATCATCCGAAGGAGCGTGGTCTTTCCGCAGCCGCTTTCACCGATCACAGCAGTGATTTCCCCCGCCGCCGCGGTAAACGTGAGACCATCCGCCGTTACGACGCGGCCCCGGTCCGACGCGAAGGCTTTGTTCACGTGATCCACTTCAATCGTCCACATCAGACGGCCCTCCCGACCCGGCGTCCCACCGCCTCAAACGCGGCATAAAGCACCCGGTCCGCGATCACGCCCACCACGGCGATCGTGATGATGCCGACAAAGACGGTATCCGTCTTCGCGAACTCGGCGGAATCGCTGATCAGGAAACCGAGACCCGAACTCGCGGCGATGAGTTCGGCGGTGACAAGCGCCCGCCAGCTGTAGCCAAACCCGAGCCGGAGCCCCGTGAGAATCCCGGGGAGGGACGACGGAAGCGTGAGGTAGTGAAGGCGCTCGGACTTCGTGAATCGAAGGAGCTTCGCCGCTTCCTCTAACTTCGGATCTACCGCCTTCACGGCGGTCACGACATTCATGTAGATCGGGAAGAAGCTCGCGAGAAACACAATCGCGATCTTCGGCGCTTCATCGATCCCGAGCCAGAGGATCAGAAGCGGAATGAGGGAGAGCGGCGGGGTCACGCGGACCGCCTCGAGAAGCAGGTAGGAAACCCGCGTCGACACCCGGGACCGGGCGTTCAGGAGCCCGAGCGCGAGCCCGAGCGCTGCCGCGATCGCGAACCCTGCGAGCGACCGGAAGCCTGACGCGAGCGTGTGATACAGGAGGTCCCCCGAAACCGTGAGACTCACAAAGGAATCCCACACCGCGCCCGGTGTCGGAAGCAGAATCGCCGGCACCCGTCCCGTATAGGACAGTCCCGCCCAGAGGGCGAAGAGAATGAGGGGCAGCGCGAGATATTGGAGCCAGCGCATCAGTGTGGAAAATAGGACTCAGGTTAGGACCGAACGCGATCCATTATAGGAGGCGCTTTTGTCTCTCCGCACCCGCCGTTCGGGGGAGTCTGGTCACCTTATGGCGCAAACGGTTCCTCATGCACGCCGCGGTTCATCCGGATCACGGCCTCGTGCGTCGGGTTCGGCCCGAGCCCCGCGAAGCGGCTGTAGAGCGAATCCCGTACGAGAGGTGCCCGTCCTGGAACCGCGCGGGCAAGCGCCGCCTTCATTTCATCCGCCTTCCAGTCGCAGCAGTAGGCCGGTGTCCCCGGCTGCTGACGCCAGGAGTCTTCAAGGAGCCCGTCATCCACCGGATCAAAGCCGGCTTCTGACACAAGCTTCATCGCCGTGCGTTTCGCGGTGTCGTTGTCGCCCGCCACCGCGGCGGCGAGACGATTCGGGTCGCCCGGGAGCCGGCCGCGCGTCGCAAGCGTATCGGCGAGCACATTATTAAAGGCCTTGATCACCGGGTGATGGAGCGTTTCCGTTACCCAGACACTCTCCGGCATCCCCTCATCAATTTCCTCAATATGGGGGTCCCGAAGATCCGGGTAGTAATTGCCTGTATCAATCACCGGGACCGCGGCGGGGAGACTGGTGAAGAGATCCACAGGGAGCTTCGCGATCGCGGGCAGCGGGATCGCGAGAATCACGGCGTCGACATCGGCCGCAGCGCCAAAGACATCCGTCGGGATCGCCCCGATCGACGCGGCAAAGTCCTTCACCGCGTCCGCTCCGCGGGAATTCGCGACCCGCACCGTGTGGCCGGACGCCGCGAACTTCCTCGCGAGTGTCCCGCCGATATTTCCGATTCCGATGACGCCGATTTTCATGATGACGTCTCCATCCTTTCTGTAGATCAGAATTCCATTGTGACCCTGATTGGGGAATTCCGTGAGCTAGGTATCTTTACTGATCAAAAAGCCCTTCCAAAGTCGTAGACCGCACTTATAATTCGCCGCACATTTAAATTAACGATAACAAGGGTTTTGCGTTATATCGGCGCAATTCCGATACACGGAGTTTTTCACCATGCCGAATCAGCCTGTCAATGTGACTTTCTGGCTCGACCCTAAGGTCAAAGCTGAAGCGGACGCGCTTTTTTCTGAAATGGGGCTGACCCTCAACACCGCGGTCAGCATGTTTGTGCGGCAGTCGATCCGGGACGGCAGTTTTCCGTTCCGTCCGACCGTGGCACCGGCAAAAGACGCCGAAGCGGCGGTGACAGAAGCAAAAGCGGCTGCCCCGAAGAAGGCCTGACAGAAGCATTGCCACCGCGCTCTGAGAGAAAATAGAGCCACTCTCACTCTCTCTTCTCTCCTCCTCGCGATGATTAATCCAGAAAAGGCTTTCCACGCCGCCGGATTCCTCCTATGGAAAGCGGGCGGTGAACTCGACGCCGGCCGTGTCTCGCGCCTTCTCTATCAGGCGGAGCGGGCTTCGCTGCTGACTAACGGGATGCCGCTGACCGGCGACCGGTTAATGGCGTTCCCTGAAGGCCCAGGGCTTGAAACGATGTCCCGATGGCTCGAAGGCCGCGATTCATCCCTTGAGGATGCACTCCTCAGGCGGGACGGAGCTGTGATTTCTCTTCGCAATAAAGCCGCGCCGGACCGGGATGGCACCGAATCCGTTTTTGATCTGCTTTCTGAAGCGGAAACCGAGATTCTGGAGCGCGTCCTGAAAGCCCCGGAGTCCAGGCTGCCGCCCGAATGGCGGAAGCCCGCTCGTCAGCCGGAACCTATTTCAGTCACGCGTCTCTTTCTCTCAAACGGCAGAACCGAGGCGGAAGCCGCTGCCGCTGAGTCGCAGCTGAAAGAAATGTCTGATCTCGACACGCTGCTTCGCCGGTACACGGTGTAAGAGAACGAAAGAGGGACGCCCCGTTTTATCCAGAAGCGTCCCCTTTCCTCACTGCCTAGTTGTTCCGGCTGTCAGACTGACCGCATGTAGTGACGGCGGCGGCTCATCGCTTTTTCCGCGTCGTCCGAGAAATTCGCAAGGAACTTATCGAGCTCGTTTAGGATCAGCGGTTTTTCAGTCGGCAGATCCACCGTGAAGTTCACGCTGCTCGCGGCGTTCTCTGAATTCACGGTGATCGGGATATTGACGTCCGCGATCAGCTCCCGCATTTCCTTAATGCGCTCTTTCTCGGTCGCCTCCTTGAACTTCCCCTCCATCATGTCGCGGTAGAGCGGCGTCCCAGGAAGCACGGAAACCGTGGTGAGGTACATGTAGTACGGGTGGATCTGATTGATGATTGCAGCGCTCTTCTTCGCGCTCGCTTCAAGCTTCCCCGCGCCGGCGAGACCGCCGAGGTAAATCATGCGGTAGTCAAGCCCCGCTTCATCGAGTTTCCGGCAGGCCTCGATGATTTCATCCGACTTATATCCCTTATCGACCGCTTCGAGCACCTCATCATCCCCGCTCTCGATTCCGATCACGAGGTCATCAAGGCCGCTTGCCTTGATCCGCCGGATATCGTCCACGGTTTTGTTTCTGAAATCCGTGATGATCGCGTAGGTGGAGAGTCGGGCTTCCGGGTAGTAGCGCTTAATGAGTTCCCACACCCGGATCTGCTTTTCCGTTGACATCACAAACGGGTTCCCGCCGTTTGCCCAGATCTTCCGGACGGTCGGGAGATACTGTTTCGCCTCTTGCAGGTCCGACTCGATATCCTCAAGTTTCGCCATCCGGAAGGGGACGCCCTCGTAGAAATTACAGAACCGGCAGCTGTTATGCGTGCAGCCCACCGTCACCTCAATAAAGAGACTGTCCGCGTCAGTCTGCGGTCTCACAATCGGTCCGCTGAAATGCATTTGGTATTTGCCTCTGTTGTTATTAAATAGATATATCGATAAATATCGATATAAAAGTAGCTTAAAAAAGGCCGGAAGCTTCGCTCCAGCCTCTCTTTGTCCGGGGATCAGATCCGGGTCGCGATGTAGTCCGCGAGTTTCCGGATGTTTTCCTCATTCCGCCGGTAGTACGTCCACTTCCCGTAGCGGCGCGATTCAAGCAATCCCGCCCGCTGCAGCATGTCGAGATAATGCGACACGGTGGACTGCGAAATCGCCGCTTTGTCGCAGATCGCCCCGACGCAGACGCTGTGATCAAAGGAGTCACCCTCAGGAATATGAATCCCCTGGGGCGGAAAATACTTTTCCGGCTCCTTCAGCCACATGAGAATCGCGAGCCTCGTGTCGTTCGCGAGCGCTTTGAAAATATCGACGGTATCCATGGCGAACATTATATCTACGTTTATCGATATGTCAATTAAATGAAAATGAACAACTTTGAAGAAATTTGTCTAAGTTGTTTAAAGGATTGACGAAAAATAGTGAATGTGATGAGATTACGGAATGGGGTTCGTCTGACACGGAAACTCTCCGATCCTGCCGCGCGAAGCCCTAATTTACTGACGGAACGGCAACAACACTTATGGCAAAAAGCACAGAAAGACCGTTTTCGAGCCTTCACCGGGGGCAGGGGTGTCTCGCGTCCGCCTCTGTACTCTCGGGGAAATCCAAGATTATTTTCTGCTTCCGCGAGGCTCCCGCCGGATCCTGGGACTCCGGATGGCGGTTCTCCTCAGCTGGGACCGCGCCGGACGACTTCTGGGGCGTAGAGGAGTTTGAAGCGTGTCTCCTCGACCTCGTTTTCAAAAAGGACCCGCGGGTCGCGGCGATCGCGTTCGCCCCGCCCTGCTCCACGTTTAAGCGCAACCCCGAAGGGTGGTTTGAACGGATGATCGTGAACCGCTGAGAAAAAAGCATTCTCTTAAAAAACCATCGCCGCCGGAGGGTGAACCTCGGGCGGCGGTTTTTGTTTCCGCGGGCGGGGGAAGCATCCCCCTGATCTTTACTTCCCTTCCCAGAGGAATTCCTGCGGCGCGGGGTGGCTCGAGAACCGCGTAGGCGAAAGCGTCGCCGCGTACGCGCCGGCGTTTGTGACCGCGACGAGGTCACCGACCTCTAGCGTCGGGAGCGTAATCCCTTCCGCGATCACGTCAACCGCCGTGCAGAGGTTTCCCGCGACCGTCACGGTTTCAGTGGTTCCCGCGGGGTGAGCGGGGAGCACCTCAATCCGGAATTCGTTCTTTGTGGTGTAGAAGGGCTCAAGCCCCGAGGCAGCGCCGTTCGCCGCAATCCGCTCCGCCATCGCGGCGAATCCCGGGCGGATGAAGCCATTCAGGCCGCTTGTGACCACGAGGTACGTGACACCGCGGGACGTTTTCTTGTCGACGACTCGCGCGTAATACGTCCCCGCGCGGCAGGTGGGAAAGCGCCCGGTTTCGATATAGAGGGCGGCTTTAAGTGTCTCGCGGTTTTTCGCGGCGATCCCGGCAAAGGATTTCGAGAGAACCGTGAGATCCACCGGCTTCTCCGCGTCGTCGTTATAGACCGTTCCGATGCCGCTTCCGAAGTTCACGAATTCGACCGTGATCCCGTAGTCCTTCGCGATCCGTTCCGCGAGATCAAAGCACTTCCGGTGGTAGTCCGCGATCAGTTCGGCGTCGAGCATCTGAGACTTCAGGTGAACGTGAATCCCCGTCATTTCCACGCTCTTCAGATTCCGGACGATCTGGAAGAGCCGCGGGAGCTGCTCCTCATCGATCCCGAATTTGGAGGGAGCCGGGGCCGCTCCCCCAATCCCAAACGCCGGATTCACGCGGATCCCGATTTTCTGGCGGACACCCGCCTTATCCGCGATCGCCGCGATCCGGCCGACCTCCCCGATGCTGTCCGCGATAAAGACGCAGAACCCGAGAGACGACCGGATATCGAAGTCTGTCTTCCCCGGAGCGGAGTAGAAGATCCGATCGAGCGGCACGCCGGCTCGGATCGATTTCTGCACTTCGTCAGACGACGCCGCGTCGCTTCCGAATCCCTCCCCCGCGATCGTCCGGACCACCGGGTCAAAGGGATTCGCTTTTACGGAGTAAAGAAACTGGACATCCGGGAGCGCGGCTTTGAGAAGCCCGCAGCGGCGGACAATTTCCTCTTTCTCATAAATGAAGCACGGGGCTTCGCGTCGGGCAAGGTCTTCTTTCGTGTCAGTCATCGAGTGGTTCTCCCGGTTCGGTGAAGAGTTGAAATTCTTGAGTTTTATCGTGTTGTACTGCGTGTCGGTTGTTGGAATCCAACCGTCCTATCAGTATACCGTGAGAAACGATCTGTCCAAACCGGCGGGGGTACCAAACTTCTGACTTTCCCCATCCGAATGCCACAGACTGTTCTTTCCCGGCTATAACTCCTTATCGGCTGTATTCATCAGAAAGGAACCGCGTATGGCGCTCGTCGAGGATTACATCAGGGATCTCAAGGAAATCACGTCGTTTGACTCCGGAAGCCGGAATACGGAAGGGGTCGCGAGAGCGGCCTCGATCATGAAGCGGCACTACGACTCGATCGGGTTCGCGACAAAATTTGTCGACCTCGGGTCGGCTGTCGGTCCCGGACTCTTCGCGACGAATAAACCGGACGCGGATCACTACGACATCCTCTTAAACGCGCACCTCGACACCGTGTTCCCGGACGGGACCGCGGCGAAGCGCCCCTTCCGGATTGAGGGAGACCGGATTTACGCTCCCGGCTGCATGGACTGCAAGGGAGGGGTTGTCGCGTTCTTCTACGCCCTGAAGACGCTGCCATCTGACGTGACGAACCGCCTCTCGATCGCGGTCGCCTGCAACCCGGATGAGGAGTCAGGGTCCGTTTATTCGCACGAGTGGCTTTCCAGTCTCGCCGCGCAGTGCGACCGGGCGCTTGTCGGTGAGCCAGGCCGCCCGGATGACTCCCTCATCCAGTCCCGGAAGGGAATCCGGGGGTACGTCGTGAAGTTCCACGGCAAAGCTTCTCACGCCGGGAACCACCCGGAGGAAGGGCGAGACGCGAATATCGCGCTCATGAAATTCACGCTGGAAGCGTACAAACTGAATGACCTCGCGCACGGAGTCTCTGTCTCCCCCACCGTCATGCAGGGTGGCTCGATTCGGAACGCGATTTCGGATGCCTCTGAGATCTATCTCGACACCCGGTTCCTGAGGGATCCCCAGATTGAGAAGCTGGACCGTGAACTCCGGGAACTCGTGTCTCGCACGTGGGTGGATGGGGTCACCGCTGAACTCACGATTGATCACGGGCGTCCGGCGATGCCGAAAACGGAAAAAACCGAAGAACTGATCCGTCTCGTGAACCAGGCCGCAAAAATGGCGGGGTTTGACGCCAAGTGGGTAGACGCCGGCGGCGGGTCAGACGCCGCCTATATGGCGGCTGCCGGGATTCCGGCGGTGGATGGCTGCGGCCCTGCTGGCGACGGCGCTCATTCCCCGAACGAATACCTCCGGATCGACACGATTGAGGAACGGATCTCGATGATCCGGAATGTTCTCACGCTTCTCTAGCTAGAATGGCGGGGCGGCTGGCTTTTGGTCGCGGTTTAATCACTCAATGGGAGGCGCGGCATGGGACTTTTTGATTTCTTGAAGGGCGGGAAGACGGAAGAGAAAGCACCTCCGGCCCCCGCTCCCGCGAAACCGAAAGAAAAGCATCATGCTCCTGAGCGCACCGCGGAATCCCTTCAGGCGGAACAGATGCGGCTGCTGCGCGGCACCGCGATTCTGAATGGCGAACGGCTAAAGACACTCCGCCCCGAGCGGATTACGGAGGATCTCCGTCGGATCGATAAAGCGCGCGGGCTCGCGGACTTTGAACTGAAGCTCGCGGAGAAAGAGTCTGAGAAGAAGCAGCTTGAGAAGTGGAAACTCGGACTCGGGCTTCTTGCCGGCATGTACCGCGTGCAGACCCGCGAGAATCAGGGCCGCGGGATGAAGAAACCGATCCCGAAAAAGTATTCCGGTGCGAAGAAAACGAATACCGGAAACTGATTTTTTCTGTCGGAGAAAAGCAGTTCTTCTTCAGAGACGGCGAATCGAGATTACGACCGGCCGTCTTTTTTCATGCGCTCAATCAGGTTTTTCAGATACGCCGGGAACTCCCGGTACGTGAGAACGCCGCAGACCGCGCCGACAATGAAGAACGTCACCGCGTCGTCCGCACTGGCGTCACCCGCGAGCAGCGCAAGTCCCTGCCAGGAGAGAAAGAAAACGAGGACGGACGCGAAAATCCGGATCGCCTCGAACGCCGCCGCTTTCAGTCCTTCATTCATATCTCGCTTTCCTCTTCTGACCGCCTCAAAGTGGCGATGATAAAAAACATGATTTCCCCGAATAATGGGAGTAAGGAACAGCCTCACCCGGGTAAAATGATCCGCAATCTCTCTCACTTACAGGCGAAAAAAACACCATGTCTGAAGAACAGAATAGCGCGACCAGCATCCACTGCCCCATCCGCCGCGTGGACCGGGCGCTCTCGGAAGAAGAAGCCTATGAAATCGTCCGCCGGACGCATGAAGCGTCGGTCGGCGTCGCGGACACCGACGGAACGCCTTACGTCTTCGCCGTCAACACCGCTCTGATTGAAGGCGCGATCTACTTCCACTGCGCGCATAACGCGGGCCGCAAAGAAGCGATCTTCAAGGTGAATCCGAAAGTCGCTCTCCTCTTTATCGGACGGAAGGAAATCGCCCAGAAAGAGTTTTCGACGAATTACGCGTCAGCTTCCGTTTACGGTCACCTCTCGATGGTGACGGATCCGGACGAGAAGAAGCGCATCATGCTGAAGTTCACGGAAATCACCGCGTCTGAAGCCGAAAACACCGAGGCCTATTACGAGAACGCGAAGAACGCGATCGACACCTGGAAAGTCACGATTGAGGTGATCCGCGGGAAAGCGCGTCACAAGGAACTGTATTTCGGAGAACAGGCGTAAGCTTTTCTGAAGAACACCTATTTTTAATGAGGTCCGCCATGAAAAGACGCCCCGTCCGACTGGTCTTCGCTTCTCTGATACTTGGCACCCTGCTCACCGCCTGCCAGATGGGCGGCGTGACGCTCGGGGGCGGCTACGCCGGATGCTTCGGCGGATCCTCTTCCGGAGGCGGCGGAATCGGCGTGAATTTCAACCTCGGTGATATCTTCGGCTGGAACCAGGCTAAGGGGGATATCGGAACGCTTTCCCGCCCTGGGACTGAGCTGAAGGACCTGAAAGTCTCGAGAACGGACGGCGCGGTGCAGGGAACGTATGACTACACGCTCACCGGGCTCGGATCCAACGCCGCGGACGCTCCGGCCCGGATCCAGGTCTCGATCCCCTGCGGCGGCAGCGTCTCAGACCCCGGTGCGCTTTCCTTCCCGATAGAGATTCCGCGAGGGATCTCGGTCCCGATTCAGTCGAAAGTGACCGGCGTCTCGAAGACCTGCACGCCGGACTACAAACGGGTCTCCATTACGAAAGGCGGCATCTGATTTTCTGAACCAGATGCGGATCAATTAAACAAAGGATGTGTATTGATTTACGCATCCTTTGTTTTTTAATGCGGCTGGGAAAGTCTTTATCTTCGGCTTAATCGTAAGAAAAAGGGGCGGCACCGTTTTCAGGCACCGCCCCTCCCTTCAGAGATCACCCCCTGGAGTCTCTCTGACCTTTTCCCGTCAGCCCTTCACCGGCTTACGGCATTCACGCGTGTACCAGGTTTCCACGGCATCCGGCGCGACGTAATTCTTGTCATAGGTACCGTTCTTCTTCGAGGGGACCACCCAGCGGGCGGAGTCCACTTCGATCGAGCGGCACTTGGCCTTGGTCGCGGCAGCCCGGTTCGGAAGCTTGAGGAGCGCCATTGCCTGCTCTTTGGTGTCGAATTTCGGCGCGACGTAGTTCGCGGCACCGTGCTTCGCGAGGATCTTCCGCAGCTGGACGCGGGCCTCTTCCGCGTAGCGGATCGAGTTCGCGAATTCCCCGAGCGTTTCCTGAGGATTATGGAAGTAGGCACCGCGGTTCAGCGAATTGAAGCGCCAGTAGGACGCGCGGATATTCTGAAGCACGGGCTTCATTTCTTTCTCAGTCGCCCCCACCTCCCAGGCTTTGCCGGCTTCCAGGTGCGCCTTCGCGAGCAGCGTCCCGGACTTCCAGCGGAGATCCTCCGCCCGGTCCTTCATCTGCTTCACGATCGCCTGATACTTCGCTTCATCCTTCACGCTGTGGCAGCTGCCGCAGGAATCCTTGAAGGTATTCATCGGATTCCCGATATTGTGGTTCGTGTAAACCGTGCCGTCCTTCGCCTTCACTTTCGGCATATGGCAGCTCGAGCAGGAAAGGCCCATCTTGCCGTGGATACCGGTCTTGAAGAGCTCATAGTCCGGATGAATGCTCCAGATGATCGGGGTCTTCGAGATCGGGTGGATCAGTTCAGCAAACGGTTTCCCATCCGGGAAATTCTTTCCGTCATTCAGGAACGCTTCCTGCTCAGCAAGCGAGAAGCCATTCTTCCAGGCGGTCTTACCCACGGTCGCGGTGCGGATCTTTCCGGTCTTATCCTTCCACTTCTCTTCCACCGTATACCCCGTGTAGTGGCACTGCGCGCAGACAAGGCTCTTCTGCTCCGCCGCGCCGGCCTTTTCAAAAGTGGGTTTTCCGGCCTTCGTGAGCATCTTGTCAAGGAACGAATGCGAGACCTTGAGCTTCATGCTTTCCGGGTCATGGCAGTTGATGCATCCGACGGAATGGACTCCCATGTAGGCGAAGTGAGAGAGGTTATTCGACTGCAGCTCACGCTCACCCTCTTTCCGGATCACCTCAGGTCCGATCGAGCTGTGGCATACATTGCAGCGGGCCGTGGTCGCCTCATTCTTTTTTCCGTTGGGGATGCCGGAATCCGGAATCGTCGCC
This sequence comes from Dakarella massiliensis, assembly GCF_001182045.1. GTDB lineage: Bacteria > Pseudomonadota > Gammaproteobacteria > Burkholderiales > Burkholderiaceae_F > Mesosutterella > Mesosutterella massiliensis. Next base: position 92,192 of record NZ_CVTY01000006.1, read on the forward strand.
ACATCAACCCAGGCATAGTAGTGGCCTCTCAGACCGAGAAGACGGGGACCGGTATCGCCGCCCGTTCCGGCGCGCAGAATCGCGAGGAACGGATACTTCGCGATGTAATCCTCCGTTTTCGAGTCGTTTTTCGACGCGATCCAGCTCTGATACTGAAGCGGAAAAACCTTTTCGAAATTGGAACTGTTATAAGGCTGCGGAACGATGTCCTTCGCCTGGATCGCCGTCTGACAGAGCACGGCGGCCGAGAGCACGCAGACGGCTGCTGAGAGTTTCCTCATTTTTATTCTCCTTTGGTTGCGTTATGAGGTCTGTCACCATGATGCGAAAAAGGCGAAAAAATTGACAGGCGGAATGATCCATTTAAACTTGATGAAAATATCAACTTAATCACGAACTGAATCGCGTTTATATGAAACGGTCTGAGAATATCGGCGTCTGGAAACTGGTCTGCGCGTACGCGAAAGCGGGGAGCCTCAAAGCGGCCTCTGACGCGATGGAGCTGGATCCGGCCGCCGCGTCCCGCCTGATTTCGGAGCTGGAGACAGAACTCGGTGTCGCGCTGATTGACCGAAGCCGGAAACCCGCGGTGCCGACCAAGGCGCTCACGGCGATCCTCCCTTACGCCCGGCGGATCGTGAAGGCAGAGCGCAGCATTCTCTCGCTCACCCGGGATCGGAAAAGGACGCCGGTTTCAGGACGCGTGATCCGGGTGAGTGTCCCGTCCAATATGAGCCGCAGCTCCTTTCTTGATCCGGTCGCGCGGTTCGCGGAGAAGCATGACGGGCTCCGGGTGGAATTTGTGTCAGGCGCTGGAATGGAGTGGCTGAGGGTCGGAGAGGTGGATCTCGCGATCCTCTCCTACCGCCCGGAAGAGAGTGATCTGCTCGCGCTCTCGCTTAAGAAAAACGTGCCGCTGATTCTCGCGACCTCTCACTATCTCGAGCTTCACGGAACCCCTGAGACGCCGGAAGATCTGAAGCGCCACACACTCATCATGCAGAGCCGCTCAGACATTCATACAGATCGCCCGGAATATCTCTATAAGGGCGACAGCGCCTTTTATATCGGCGACATGAAGCATGTGATTTATGGGGACGGCGCCACGCGGCGCACCGCGCTCGCGATGAGCCGCGGGATCGCGCTTGATATCGACTGCGCGCTGGTGCCCACTGAGCTCGCCTCCGGCATCTTCGTTCCGGTGCTCCCCGGCTGGCACCGAAAGCCCTGGGATAATCACATCTGTGTGCTGAGACGGAACGCGGATGACCGGCTGCTCCGGGAACTGATGTCCGTGATCCGAAAGTCCTTCTATACCCACCTCGTCGATTCCTGGAAGTACTGGTACCGGCACTTTGGGTTCCCGATCGAGGATGTCAGGCTATGAAGTCAGCACGGCGATCCTTTTTAAGGCACGTGAAGGGGGTCGCGTTTCTGAGTTGAAAAAAGGGACGGCACCGTTTCCGGCACCGCCCCTCTTCTCTCTCCTCTAAACCGGAGCTGCTGTTACTTCGCGAACACTGTGAGCGCCGTGCGGCCCATGAGCCAAGCGTCCACCGCCGCGGCGCACTGACGGCCGTCGCTCGTCGCGGTCACGATGAGAGACTGACCGCGGCGCGCGTCACCGCAGGCAAAGACCTTTTCGCGGCTCGTGAAGTACGGGCGATCGGTCTTCGCGTTTCCGCGGGTGTCCTTTTCAACCCCAAAGGCGTCGAGCACGGTGGAGGACGGGTGCAGGAACCCCAACGCGAGGTACACACGCTGGACCGGGATCTCAAACTCAGTCCCCGGAATGTCCTGGAAGCGGAGCCGGCCATCCGGACCGCGGTCAACCTTCACCTTCACGCAGCGGATCGCGGTCACTTCGCCCTTCTTATCCTTCACGATTTCCTTCGTCGACACCTGGAAAAGCTTTTCGCAGCCTTCCTCATGCGACGTGGAAATACGCATCTTGCGGGGCCAGTTGGGCCAGGTTTCCGCCTTGTTTTCGTGCTCCGGAGGTTCGGAACCGACGTCAATCAGGTAGACCTTGCCGGCCCCCTGACGGCGGACCGTGCCGACGCAGTCGCTTCCCGTGTCGCCGCCGCCGATGATAGCGACATCGCAGCCCTTTGCCGAGATCGGAGCCTTCTTCACCGCGCCTGAATCCTCGCGGTTCTGGCCGATCAGGGGGTCAAGCGCGAAATTCACGCCCTTCGCGTCGCGGCCCGGGACCTTGAGGTCACGGGGAGCCTCGGAGCCGAGCGCGAGAACCACGGCGTCGTAGTCACGGATCACGTCTTCCGCGGGGATTACTTTCTTCGCGAAGGAGTGAACGCCTTCGTCAAACTTATCGGTACCGACCGCGGTGCCGAGCTCAAAGGTGACACCTTCCGCCTTCATTTGCTCCAGACGCCTGTCAATCAGCGGCTTCTCGAGCTTGAAATCCGGAATGCCGAGCGCCATGAGACCGCCCGCGCGGTCATTCTTCTCAAAGACCGTGACGAGGTGACCTTCACGCGCGAGCTGCTGCGCGCAGGCGAGCCCTGAGGGGCCGGAGCCGATCACCGCGACCTTCTTACCGGTGCGGATGAGCGGGACTTCCGGCTTCACCCAGCCGGACTTCCAGGCGCGGTCGATGATGGAACGCTCAATCGTCTGAATGCCGACCGCGGAGTCCTCGATCAGGTACTGCGTGCAGCCCGCCTCGCAGAGGCACGGGCAGATGCGGCTCGTGACCTCAGGGAAGTTATTCGTCGCGTACAGTCACTCCCAGGCATCACGCCACTTCCCCTCGCGGACCAGACGGTTCCAGTCCACGGGGCGGTTGTGGAGCGGGCAGGAAGAGGAACAGTACGGTGTCCCGCAGTGGAGACAGCGAAGCGCCTGCTCATGGATCTCTTCCGCGGTGAGCGGGGTCTTGAACTCATGGAAGTGCTTCACGCGTTCTTCCACGGATTCATGGTGAAACTCAATGCGGTGAAGTTTCTTTTCGGTTGTCATCACGTTTTCTCTTTACTTCACCGCCGCGTGAGCAGCCTTCGCCTTTTCGGCCTTCGCCTGCAGAGCCGCCCGGTACTGGAGCGGGAACACCTTCACGAACCGCGTGCGGGAGCTCTCCCAGTGCGTGAGGAGATGCTGCGCGAGCGCGGAACCGGTGTAGTCCGCGTGCTTCTGGATGAGGCCCTTGAGGATCTCTTCATCCGTCCGTCCCAGGTGCCAGGACTCGGGGTCAGAAGTCCTGCGCTGATCATCCGACCCTTCAACCCGTTCGAGCGCGACCATCGAGGTGTTGCAGTGGCTTTCAAAGTCGCCGTCCGTGTCAAGCACATAAGCGACACCGCCAGACATACCGGAGGCAAAGTTGCGCCCGGTCTTCCCAAGCACCACCGCGGTGCCGCCCGTCATGTATTCGCAGCCGTGGTCACCGGTACCTTCAACCACCGCGGAAGCGCCCGAGAGACGCACGGCGAATCGTTCACCGACGACACCGTTGAAATACGCTTCGCCGCTTGTCGCGCCGTAGAGCGTCGTGTTCCCGGCAATGATGTTGTGGGTCCGGTCGCCGTGGAACTCGCCCGGAGCCCGGATGATGATCACACCGCCAGACAAGCCCTTGCCGACATAGTCATTCGCGTCACCCGCGAGGTCGAGCGTCATGCCGTTCACGGCGAACGCGCCAAACGACTGTCCCGCGTGACCCGCGAGCTCGATATGGATGGTGTCGTCCGGCAAGCCCTTCGAACCAAACTTCTCGACCACAGCGTGCGCGATCATGGTGCCTGCCGTACGGTCAATATTTCGGATCTGAGTCTTCACTTCGGTCCGGACGCCCTTCTCGAGCGCGAGCTTCAGTTCGGGGAGGAGCTTCGTGTCAAGCGACTTCTCGAGGTGATGGTTCTGAGCCGTGTGGTGGCTGCGTTCCATCGAATCCGCCTTCGGCTGATAGAGGACGCGGGAAAGATCAATCCCGTCCGCCTTCCAGTTGTTGACGTCCGCTTCCTGTTCGAGGAGGTCCGAGAGGCCAATCAGGTCCTCAAACTTCCGGATCCCGAGGCTCGCCATAATCTGGCGGACTTCCTCAGCGACGAAGAAGAGGTAGTTCACGACATGACCGGGGTTCCCGTGGAAACGCTTACGGAGTTCCGGATCCTGAGTCGCGATGCCGACCGGGCACGTGTTCAGGTGGCACTGACGCATCATGAGGCAGCCTTCAACGACGAGCGGAGCCGTCGCGAAACCGAACTCATCGGCACCGAGCATCGCGCCGATCACCACGTCGCGGCCCGTCTTGATCTGGCCGTCCACCTGGACCGTCACGCGGTCACGGAGGTGGTTAAGCACGAGGGTCTGCTGGGTCTCAGAGAGACCGAGCTCCCAGGCGCTGCCGGTGTGCTTCACTGACGACACCGGGCTCGCGCCGGTACCACCATCGTGACCCGAGATCACGATGTGGTCGGCCTTTGCCTTGGCGACACCAGCCGCCACGGTGCCGACACCGGTTTCAGAGACGAGCTTCACCGAGATGTCCGCGTGGTCATTCGCGCACTTCAGATCGTGGATCAGCTGCGCGAGATCCTCGATCGAGTAAATATCGTGGTGCGGAGGCGGCGAAATAAGGCCGACACCCCGAACCGAGTAACGGAGTTCCGCGATGTACGGGGACACCTTGTGCCCCGGGAGCTGACCGCCTTCACCCGGCTTCGCGCCCTGCGCCATCTTGATCTGGATCTGATCGGCGGACGCGAGGTAGCCTTCCGTGACGCCGAAACGGCCGGAGGCGACCTGCTTGATCTTCGAGCGGAGGCTGTCGCCCTTCTTAAGCTTCACCTCAGCCATCACGCGGTCCGACCCGATCACGGACGCGAGCGTGTCGCCATCCTTCACGGGGGAGTGACCGAGGCGCATTTCTTCTTCGTAACGCCGCGGATCCTCACCGCCTTCACCGGTGTTCGACTTGCCGCCGATACGGTTCATGGCGACAGCGAGCGTCGCGTGGGCTTCAACCGAAATCGCGCCGATCGACATCGCGCCCGCGGCGAAGCGGCGCACGATCTGGGCCGCCGGTTCCACTTCTTCCAGCGGCACCGGGGTCGCCCCGGCGGTCTTGAACTTCAGGAGGCCGCGGAGCGTCATCTGACGCTTCGACTGATCGTTGATGATCTTCGCGTATTCCTGATACGTCTTGAAGCTGTTGTCGCGCGTGGATCGCTGCAGCTTCACGATCGCTTCAGGGGTCCACATATGCTCTTCGCCGTCGGCGCGCCAGGCGTATTCGCCGCCGGTCGGGAGCTCACCCTGCATCGAGGGATTGATGCCGTAGGCCGCACGGTGGCGGTTCACGGCTTCCTGCATGACTTCGAAGAGCCCGATACCTTCGACACGGGTGGGCGTGCCCCAGAAGTAACGCTTCACGAAGTCGGTCTTGAGGCCAATCGCCTCAAAGATCCTCGCGCCGCGGTAGCTCATCAGGGTCGAAATACCCATCTTCGCCATCACCTTCGTGAGGCCCTTGCCGATCGCCTTCACGTAGTTCGCAACAGCGGTTTCTTCAGTGAGGCCGCGCTTCGGGGCGAGCGAGCGGAGGGTCGCGAGGGCGATATACGGGCACACCGCTTCCGCGCCGTAACCCATGAGGAGCGCGAAGTGCTGCGTCTCGATCACGGAACCGGACTCAACAACGAGGCCGACGTCAGTACGGACGCCTTCAGAGATGAGGTGCTGGTGCAGGGCGGAGGTCGCGAGGAGCACCGGAATCGCCACACGGTCGCGCGACACGGCGCGGTCCGTGATGATCAGGATGTTGTAGCCGCCCTTCACGGCATCCACGGCTTGAGCGCACAAGGACGCAATCTGGGCCTCAACACCCTCGCTCCCCCAGTTCACGGGGTACGTGATATCGAGTTCACGGCTCCGGAACTTGCCGTCCGTAAACGCCGCGATGTGGTGCAGCTTCGCCATATCGCGTTCAGTGAGGATCGGCTGCATCACTTCCAGACGCCGGGGCGGATTGACGTTATTCACGTCAAGGAGATTCGGCTTCGGACCGATAAAGGAAATGAGGCTCGTCACGAGCTCCTCACGGATCGGGTCGATCGGAGGATTCGTCACCTGAGCGAAGAGCTGCTTAAAGTAATTGAAGAAAGGCCTATCTTTCTTTGACAGAACCGGAAGCGAGACGTCGTTCCCCATGGAGCCGATCGGCTCCATCGCCTTCTCCATCATCGGACCGAGGATGACATCGATATCTTCCTGCGTCATCCCGAACGCCTTCTGGAGTTCGAAGAGGCGGCCGGAGGACACCGCGAACGGCACGGGGTTCACGTCCGGGCTCTGGAGGTCAGAAAGACGGAGATTCAGGTGCTCCACCCACTCGCGGTAGGGCTTTGCGAGAGAGACCTGGTTCTTGATTTCGGTATCCGGAATGATGCGGCCCTGAACGGTGTCGATCAGCAGCATCTTCCCCGGCTCCACACGCCACTTGCGGCGGATGCGGCCTTCCGGGATCAGGAGCACGCCCATTTCGGACGCGAGAATGACGGTGTCGTCATCCGTTTCGACATAACGCGCCGGGCGGAGACCGTTACGGTCAAGCGTCGCGCCGATCTGCACGCCGTCCGTGAAGACGATCGCGGCGGGGCCGTCCCAGGCTTCCATCATCGGGGCGTTGTAGGCGTAGAACGCCTGTCGGTCGGCGTCCATCGTACGGGCCTTTTCCCAGGCTTCGGGGACCAGCATCATCATGGACTGCGCGAGCGAGTAGCCGCTCATCACGAGGACTTCGAGGGCGTTATCGAGGCTCGCCGTGTCGCTCTGACCTTCGTAGATCAGCGGGGCGAGTTTCTTCACGTCGTCCCCCAGCACCGGAGACTCCCAGGTCGCCTCTCGCGCCCGGATCCAGTTGTATTCCCCTTCTCCGTGTTGATTTCGCCGTTGTGGGCGATATAGCGGTAGGGGTGGGCGAGCGCCCAGGCGGGGAAGGTGTTCGTGGAGAATCGCTGATGCACCACCGCGATCGCGGAGGTGGCCTCGGGGGCCTGGAGGTCGAGGTAATACTTACCGACCTGATCCGCGAGGAGGAGACCCTTATAGACCACGGTGCGGGTGCTCATCGAGGGGACGAAGTATTCGTTCCCGTGCTTCAGGTTCAGCGCCTTGATTCGGTGCGAGGCTTCCTTACGGATGACGTAGAGTTTCCGCTCCAGGGCATCCTGCACCATCACGTCCGGGCCGCGGCCGATGAAGATCTGGCGGATCACCGGGGCGGCTGCCCGCACGGTGTCACTCATCTTCATATGGTGGTCGACCGGGACATCGCGCCAGCCGAGAACGACCTGGCCCTCCGCCTTCACGACACGCTCAAGCTCCGCCTCGCACGCCGCGCGGCTCGCGGGCTCCTGCGGGAGGAAGATCATGCCGACACCGTAGTCCCCCGGAGGCGGGAGCGAGATGCCCTGCTTCGCGAGTTCCTTTCGGTAGTAGCTATCGGGGATCTGAATCAGAATACCGGCACCGTCGCCGCAGAGGGGGTCAGCCCCGACCGCGCCGCGGTGATCCAGGTTATGCAGGATGAGGAGCGCGTCCTCAATCACCTTATGAGAGACACGGCCCTTGATATTCGCGACGAAACCGACGCCGCAGGCGTCGTGCTCTGCCTGCGGTGTGTACAGTCCGTGCTGGGCGGCATCTTTCCGCGCTTCTTCCAAAGTCATTTGAGGCATGACTGGAGTCTCCCTAAAGATTTTCTTTTTTTATGTGAGAAAGCTTGGGGCACATTCTTTTACCTGTGCGGTGCACGGGGTTCTTTTGAAGTGCGTGTTTGAAAATAATGCGTCTATAAAAGGTGTCTTTTCAATTGAAAACGGGGCTTTTTCTCGAGTTACCCATATATAGGCTATGGTGAATTATCTATAGCTGGCGGTATGTCTTAAGCAGAATCTTTTAGAGAACTACGACATACCACTCACCCCGGTATCACACCCGCCCTATTTTTTCCCGTATACAAAAAATCCCGGATTCAGATATAACAAACCCGTTTTCCCGGCCTTTCAGGGTACAGCCATATCTGGTGTAAACCCCCATGAATAAAGGCGTCAGGCGAAAACCCTTGGGTGTAACTCCCAGTGGGGGGAGAGTGTTTCTCCCAAGCTTTTTTTTCACGGCGGCGCTTATATTTCACTCCATCCAGAAACGCTGATGTGAGTCATCAAGACGCCTGGCTCCCGAGCCCTGCTGAAACCAGGGATGGGAATAGGAAATTCCTTTTTGGAGCTTCTCGAAAAATCATGAAGAAGACTTTTGCTGCTGTGGCTCTCGCCGCTGCTCTCGCGTTCTCTGCTTCCTCTTTCGCCGCCCCGGTCCCCGCTGCTTCCCAGCCCGCCGGCACCCAGGCGACCGAGAAGGCTCCCGCTCCTGCTGCCAAGGCTGCTCCGAAGGCTAAGGCTAAGGCCGTGAAGAAGGCTCACCACAAGGCTGTGAAGAAGGCCGTGAAGCACGCGAAGAAGCATGCCCCCAAGGCTCCGAAGGCTGCTCCTGCTCCGGAAGCCGCTCCGGCTCCCGCGCCGATGAAGTAATTCATCTGAATTCAGTTCGCTGATTTCACCCGCCCTCCCGAGGCTAAGTCCCGGGAGGGCGTTAACACATAAAGGGTTCTCATCATGATGAAGAAGACGTTTGCCGCAGCCGCGATCGCAGCCGCTCTCGCTTTTCCCGCTTCCGCTTTCGCGGCCCCTGGTCCTGAAGGCCAGCCGCCCGCGCCGGGTCCTCAGATGGATCAGAAAGCGCCGCCCGCTCCGAAGGCTCAGCCGAAGCACTTGAAGAAGGCCCCGCACCGCGCGGCTCTGCGTCACGCGAAGAAGGCTCCGAAGCCGATGCCGGCCCGCAGCCCGCTCCGGCTCCGATGAAGTAAAACCGCGGGAGGAGCATTTCAGCCCCTCCACCGTGAAAGGGGTGTCTCATATTAGAGACACCCCTTTTTTTGACCCCATAAAGAGCGCTTTCCTTCTTCCCTATGGGATAAATGAATAGCGGGTAATACCTCAGGAGTCCCGTATTCAGGGCGTTTGCTCCCCCTTTTGAGGGTCAGGTTTCCGTTCGCTCAAGGGTAAAATTTCTTCTTACCGCGATTCATTTATTGACTGGTTTTTTCGTTTCTCCCACTTTACTCAGATGACACTTCCAACACCTGATCACCTCACCACCGCGAGCCACTGGGGCGTATTCCGCGCCGCCGTCGATGACGGCCGAATTACGCTCACGCCCGCTGCCGGTGATTACTTCCCGAGTCCGAATGTCCGCGCGATTGAGGCCCAGCCCTATATGAAGAGCCGGGTGCTGCATCCGATGGTGCGGAAGTCGTTCCTCGAGAAGAAACCCGGGAACGCGGCGCTCCGCGGCCGGGATGAGTGGGTGCAGGTGGATTGGGAGACGGCGCTTGATTTGGCAGCTGACTCGATCAACCACGTCTACGACACCTATGGGCCGTCCGCGGTTTTCGGGCAATCCTACGGCTGGAAGTCTTCTGGCGCCATTCAGTCCGCGGTGACGCTCGTCCGCCGGCTGCTCGCGTGCCGCGGCGGGTACGTGAAGGGAGAGAACAACTACTCGAACGGCGCGATGCGGAAAATTCTGCCTTACGTGATTGGAAGCGCGTACCAGAAGCCGCAGAGTTTTGAGCGGGTGCTCGAGTCCGCCGAGCGGATCGTTTTCTGGAGCGCGGATCCCGCGATCACGAACGACATCGACTGGTTCGCATCGACGCACGGCACAAGCCCCTACTACAACGCGCTCATCAACCACCCGCGGATCCGCACGGTGTGCATTAACCCCGTGAAACCGCTCACCGCGGAAAAGCTTGGCTCCGCCTGGGTGCCGGTGCGTCCGGGAACGGACACCGCTCTGATGCTCGGGATCATCTACGCGCTTGAAGAAGCGAACCTCGCGGATCACGAGTTCCTGAAAACCCACACCGAAGGCTGGGAAGGATTCCTCGCTTACGTCATGGGGCACGAGGACGGGTGCCCCAAGTCCCCTTCCTGGACCGCTGACATCTCCGGAGTTCCGGAAGCCACGATCCGCGCGCTCGCCGAAGACCTGGGCACCCACCGCACAACACTCATCACCGGCTGGGGCGCGCAGCGCGCGGAGTTTGGTGAGCAGTTCCACTGGATGGCGTTTACGCTCGCGGCGTTCTTAGGCCAGATCGGACTCCCGGGCGGCGGCATTCAGACGGAGTACCACACGGGTTCAGCCGGTGACCTCGCGACCGCGGGGCCTTATATCCCGAATCTCCCGGTCCCGAAAGTGCCGGCGATTCCCCCGTCTCACCCCGATCAGGGAAGCCGCGTGATCCCGATCGCGCGTTTCGTTGACTGTATTGAGCATCCGGGGAAGGTGATCGACTTTAATGGCGAAAAGATCACGTACCCCACGATCCGGCTTCTCCTCTGGGGCGGCGGCAATCCGTTTACGCACCAGCCGGACACGATGCGGCTCGAACGCGCGTGGCGCTCTGAGCAGCTCGAAGCAACGATCGTGATCGAGACGCACTGGACCGCGACCGCAAAGCACGCCGATATCGTGCTCCCGGCGACCACGGTTTACGAGCGGAACGATATTTCAGGTGCCGGAGAACAGGCACGCAATATGGTGGTCGCGATGCATCAGCTCGTTCCCCCGCAGGGTGAGTGCCGGGATGACTACTGGATCGGGTCAGAGCTCGCCCGCCGGATCGGCGTTTTTGACGCCTTTACGGAAGGGAAGACGCTCGAAGACTGGATCCGCGCGACGTACGAAAAGGCCGCGAAAACGGCTGAGCTGTCGCTTGACACGGTGCCGACGTTTGACGAATTCTGGCGATCCGGGATCCTAAGATTTGAGCCGACCGAATCCGGCCGCCGGTTTGTGGATTTTGAAGACTTCCGGAACGACCCCGTCGGGCATCCGCTTCAGACCCCGTCCGGAAAAATTGAGATCTGGTCGAAAAAGATTGAGTCCTACGGGTACACGGACTGCCTCCCGCACCCGGCGTACTTTGAGCCGTCTGAAGGCTTTGCCCGGGCGACGAAAGAGTTTCCGCTTGCCCTTGTCGCCCCGAAGAGCGTGAAGCGGCTTCACTCGCAGCTTGATGAATACGCGAACCGGGAGCCGGACGGCACCCAGCTTCGTGAGCCGCTTACGATCACGAGGAAAGACGCGGAGCCGCGCGGCATTGAGACCGGTGATGTGGTTCTGGTAAAGAGCCGCCGGGGCGCGGCGCTCGCCCGCGCGGTCGTCGAGAACACGGTGATCCCGGGAGCTGTCGTGCTGCATCACGGCGCGTGGTTTGATCCGGCGGTGCTGGACGGGAAAGAAATCGACGTCCATGGGAACCCGAACAGCCTCACGCAGGATATCCCGACATCGTCGCTCGCCTGCGGAAACGTCGCGTCTACCGCCAATGTGGAAGTTACCAAATGGGTAGGACCGATCCCTGATATCCGGGCGTTCACGCCGCCTTCGGCTGCCGCGAAGTAATCTCCCGCGGCACGAGGTGGGACGGCGCTTCAGCTCGCTTTACACGTTTTGACAACAATGCCTTCAGAGTTTTTCTTCTGAAGGCATTTTCGCAATTATTGAATACGAAAATATTATACATAGTGGGTATAAACGCATTTTTGTGATTAATTGGTGACAAATTAGCCTACAATGAAGTTATAAAACCTTCACACAGAGGAGGTGCGAAATGATCTTGCCACGCTGTTTCGACTTTCGTGACCGGCTTAACCGCAAGGGTTACTGGCACTGGTACGTCTTTTCGCTCCTCGTGATCGGAATCGGGGCTGTCATCGCCATCATGATTGGTCTCCTTGGCTTTGGCACTCCCGAGCTCCGGCTTAACCTCATCCTCAGCTGCAACCTGGTGACTGCGCTCATGGTGCTCGCGATCCAGGTGCCGATCACGGTGCAGCGGCTGCATGACATTGGGAAGAGCGGCTGGTACGCGCTCGTCTATCTCGTTTTCATCGGCATGGTGGTGTACGACCTGCTTCACCCGTTCCCCACCTTCCTCACGGTTCTTGTCCCGTTCACCTTTGTTGTCCTGATTGGCTTTGTGCCGTCTGAACCCCGGAAGAACCGCTACGGGAACTATGTGCCGGAAGAGGATAAGTTTTCGGAATCCGAACAGAGTGAGGGTTTCCGGATCTGAGTGTTCAGTTTTGCAGTGGTTTCATTGTTGGTCTCTCTAGACTCACTTTTATAGATTCTGTTAACTCCTGGCAGAATCTATTTTTTTATCATGAGAGAGGCAAAAGCCGCGGCCGAAAGCGGTTGAAACAATCAAGAGGTGCGTGAGATGGAAGACTTTGTGGTGCTGAATAACGGCGTCCGGATGCCCCGCGTAGGGCTCGGCGTCTACGCGATCCCGGTAAATCAGACAAAGGACGCGGTGCTCACCGCCCTCTCGCTTGGTTACCGCCATATCGATACGGCGCAGCTCTATAAGAATGAGGCTGAGGTCGGCGAAGCGGTCCGGGCGTCCGGTATCCCGAGAAATGAGATCTTTGTCACCACGAAACTCTGGGGCGCGCGGGATTATGAGGACGCGAAGCGATCGATTGCCCGCTCCCAGCGGGCGCTCGGGATCGGCGTGATCGACCTGCTTCTGATTCATTGGCCGGGAGAAGATAACCTCGGGGTCTATAGGGCGCTTGAAGAGGCCTATCAAGCGGGCGACGTTCGGGCGATCGGGATCTCAAACTTTGTCGAAAACCTCTTCCCCTCGTTCATCAAGCAGGTGGACGTGGTGCCCGCGGTGGATCAGGTTGAGGCGCATGTCTTCTGTCAGCAGAAGGGGCTCCGGAAAATGATGGCGGAGGCCGGTGTTGTCCCTGAAGCCTGGTCGCCGCTCGGATCAGGAGAGCACAAGATCTTCGGTAACCCCGTTCTGGAATCAACAGCGAAGAAGCATCAGAAGTCGGTCGCCCAGGTCGCGCTCCGGTTCCTCGTGCAGTCAGGCTTTGTGATCATTCCGCGAACCACCAAAGCAAAACACATGCAGGAGAACCTCGACGTGCTCACGTTTACGCTCGATCCGGACGACATGAAGAGGATTGAATCGCTCGACAACGCGAAGAGCCTCTTTGGCTGGTGGTAAAAGCCTTTCATACGCCGAAAACCAGCCGTTTTACTTTATAGATTTTATTGAGATCCTGATAGATTCTGATAGGAACTATCAGGATCTATTAGTTACTGATAAGCAATCTTTCCACCTGGAAAGCCCCCTATCCCATTCCTAATCCGATTCTGAGCCTGTCACAAACATCAGTTTGAGCTTCTCAGCAACATCACGTTCTAAACTGCTCACTAGCATGAAGAACAGATCTACAGGAAGAGAAAAAACGGTAATACGGCGCAATGTCGGCTTAATCACGTAGCATCATCGGTTTTAAAATCATTCCGATTGATATCGGTGATCGTCTGAATTGAACCTTTCAGCAACAAAACGGCCGCCCATTCCTTCCTCGTCACAAAACATTGGTTTGGAGATACTCATGACTGAAAAGATTGCTGTCATCATTGGCGCGGGTCCTGGACTGGGTCTCAGCCTCGGGAAGGTGTTTGGAAAGAACGGCTTCACGCCGGTTCTTGTGAGCCGGAGCGAAGAGAAGCTTGGGAAACTTGTTTCCGATCTGAAAGAACTCGGGATCGACGCCTTCACGGAAACCGCGGATGCGTCTGATACGGCCTCTCTCAAAAAAGCAATGGCGTCCATCAAAGCCGCTCACGGCGCGCCGACCGTCATGATCTACAACGCAGCGAATACGAGTCCTGAAGCTGGTTGGGGAGTTGACACCGAGGAGCTGGTCCAGCACTTCAGACTCGATGTCGCGGGCGCCTGGACGGTGTGCCGCGATCTGATCGAGGATCCTGAGTTTCTTCAGAACAAGAGTGCCCTTCTCTTCACGGGCGGCGGCTTTGGAATTCACCCCTTCCCCGCTTTTGGCGCCATGAGCCTCACGAAGGCCGCGCTTCGCTCATGCTGAATGAGGCGGTCGCCCCGAAGGGGATTTATGCCGGCACCGTCACGATCAACGGTCCCATCGGCATGAATGACTTCTTCAGCGCCGACCGCATCGCAGAAGCGTTTTATGAGCTTTACGAGAAGCGGACCGAATGCGAAAAGGTGTACGAATACCCCGAACTCGTCGGTTTCAAAGGCACGGCCTCTGAATATTGGTCCCGCGTGTTCCCGGCGTCCTGAGAACCCGAGTCTCACTGAAACGGTTAGGAGCGCCCCTGATGAATAACGCAATGGAACTGATTCGTTACTCAGACATCATCCTGAGCTGCTTTATTCCGGGGCAGATGCTCACTGAATCCCGGATCGCGTCTCACGCGCTCGTCTTTGTGCGATCGGGCGTCATGGAAGCGGAGTCTGCCGGCCGGACAATCACCATGCCATCGGGCGGCTTTGTGTTTCTGAAGCGCGATCACGCGGTTCGCATCCGGAAGCAAAGCGACGGTGCCCGCCCCTACAGCGCGGTAAGCATCCTTCTTCAGAGAAACTTTCTCCGGGATTCCTTCCGGACCCTGAACCCGAAAACACTCCCTCGCACGGCGAAACGGTTTGAGGAAGCGGTGATTCCGCTTCAGAGCGAACCTGCGCTCGAGAGCCTCTTCGCGTCGCTCCTTCCCTACACCGATGCCCGGGTGAAACCGCTCGCGGAATGGATTGAATTAAAAGAACGGGAAGCGCTTCTCTGCCTCCTCACGATGAGCCCGAGGTTCTATCCGACGCTATTCGATTTCAGCAGTCCCTGGAAGATTGATCTCCTCGCCTTTATGGAAGCGAATTTCAGGGAGGATCTGACGCTCGAAGAATTCGCGTCCTACACCGGCCGGAGTCTCGCGACCTTTAAGCGTGACTTCGCGAAGATAAGTCCGCTGACTCCTGAGAAGTGGCTCCTCGCGGAGGACCACCGGAAGGTCTCTGACGTGTACCTCGAAGCCGGCTTCCGGAACCGCTCGCACTTCTCAACCACTTTCCGGAAAAGATACGGCGTGACGCCAGCGGAAGCGGGGCGGGAGCCAGAATCGGTGTCTTTCTGACTCTTAATACTTTCTATTAGATACTGATAGATACTGATAGATACGCATAGTAACTATCAGGATCTATTTTTATGGCCGGAAGATAATCGCCTTCTCAAAAGTCACCTTGACGGGGACTCCGAGCCGCTTGATCGGCCGGAACTTCATCGCCCGGATCGCCTTCAGCGCGGCCTGCTCAAAGTCGAGCGGCGGGATATCAGAGGTCATCACTTTTGACCGGATGACGTCCCCCTTCTCATCCACCACAAACCGCACACGGACACAGATCGATATGCTGTAGCCCGCCACACGGGCCCGCCTCGGATAAACCGGATGGGCGTCATTCAGGATCACGATGTCGAGCTTCCCCTTCCCCGTAATCCGATAGGTGCCGTCACCGTTATCCGCGAACGCGGCGTCCCCGCCTCCTCCCGCGAGGCTCTTCAATTGATTGCCGGATCCCGCGAGCGTGGTTTTTCCGTTGCCCGTGCCGATTGCCGCGCCGAGATGGGCGGAGGATTTTCCCTCTCCTGCCGCAGTGCCGGAGGCGGAACCTGGCGTCTGCGAGGAAGACTTCGCTACTGACGGTTTCGCGGGCGTCGCAACGGCCGCGGTGTCCGCTGGTTTCGGTGCCGCCTTCATGGGTTCCGGAGCGGGAACCGGAGACGGCGCGGGCTCAGGCTTTGGAGCCGGCGTGGGCTTTGCCGGAGTGACCGCTTTCGGAACCGGAACGGTGTGTTCCGGCGCAGGCGCTTTCTTCACCGCTTCACTCCCCTTCTTCGGTTCAGTCACTGACTTCCCGTCATTCGTCCCGGACGCAACGCCTTTCGCGATGTGATTCTCGGTGTCCGAAGCCCAGCCGCCAGGTCCGAGATCAATCTGGAGCGCCTGATTCCCGGCGGACTCCGTTTTCTGAAGCGGAGAAACCGTGAGAATGGCAGCGATCCCCGCGAGAATCCCGACGTGAATCAATGCGCTCGCGGCGAGGCTCTTTCCTGCCCCTTTCGGCGACGCGTCCTCAATCAGACTTGGGGTCGGTGAAGCAGATAAAAACCGTTTCATCGGTTTATCCCCCTTACCGGCCGTTTTTCGCGACAACCGTGAGACGGTCAACCCCCGCGGCGCGCACCGTATCCATCACCTGCACCATGCGGCCGACGTCAAGCGTCCGATCCGGCATCAGTACGACGACCGGCGCTTTCCCATCCTCGGTTTTCCGGGCTTCGAGCGCGGGTCCCAGCGATTCGATCGAGGTCGGTTGATCCTCAATAAAGATCGATCCATCCGCCTTGATCGCGACCGGGACTGACTTCGTCCGGTCGACACTCGCGGTCGCGGCGGTCGGTAGCTTCACCGGGATTGTCTTCTGCGTCACCATGTTCAGCATCGACATCATGAAGAAGACAAGGAGGAAAAAGATGATGTCGATCATGGGGATGATCATGAGCGTCGGTGTCTGGCTCGTTTTGTGATCCTGAAGTTTCATCGCGGAACCTTCTATTCACTGATGCTTCAGGAAGAAAACGCGCCGGACGCGGTCTGCGCGGCCGTGATCCGGGACGCCTGGCTGATCGGGCTCTGAATGTCCGCCGTCGCCGGCTGCGAAGCAGGCTCAGCCGGAACTTCAGAGGCTTCCCCTTTCTTCCGGGAGACGAGATAGAGCCCCGCGCCTCGCTCAAGCTCTCCGACGAGACGCTCAGCCCGCTGATTCAGGCACGCCCAGCAGATCAGGGCGAGGATCGCGACAAAGAGCCCGAAGGCCGTCGCGGTCAGCGCTTCCGCCACGCCGCCCGTGATGGCGAAAGGTTCGCCGTTCGCGACATTCAGCACGTCAAACGACCGGATCATACCGAGCACCGTTCCGAGAAGCCCCATAAGAGGCGCGAGCGTCACGATGACGGAGAGAATCCCGAGATTTGCCTTGAGAGAAGCCGCGCGGTGCTGCCCCTCCATTTCAAGCCACGACGCCATATCGTCGATATGACGCTCATGCGCGATCGCCTTCAGAATCAGGTCGCCCGTGAGCCCGCCGGCGTTCGCCGCGATCTTCTCCGCCTCAAAGAGTTTCCCTTCATGGAGGGGCTTCGAGAGGTGGGACGCGAGAAGCGTCATATCGGTTTTCGACTTCCGGTACATACGGGCGCGCTCCACCGTGATCGCGACCGCGATGATGGACGCCGCGAGCAGCGGATACATCATGAAGCCGCCCGCCTGGAAGAGATGCAGAAATTCGTTCATGGTTATTTCCTTCCCTGAAAGACCGCCGCCCCGGCGGGATCGTTGTAACCCGGCCCGGGGCTTTGGCCATTCCGTCTCTCGCGAGAGACGCTTTTTCTTTTCAGTACGTCGCCTTCATGCCGACAAAGAACTGCCGCTCAGCGCCCGGCACCACGGTTGAGTAGTAGCCGTTTCCGGAGCCGTAGTCGTAGTACTTGGTGTTAAAGAGATTCGTGACACCGGCGTACACCGAGAGGTGACGGTTCGGGTGGTAGCGGACCGAGAAGTTCGTGAGGTCGTGGCCCTTGAAGAAGCCCTGATCCTGCTCGTCGCTTGTCCGCGTGAAGTTCGTGTAACGGCCCTGCTTGATGTGCTGCAATTCAAGCGTCAGGTCGTCACGCACATCCCACATCGCCCGGAGAATGAGCTTATGCTTCGGCACCTTCTGAAGGCCCTTGCTCGTGTAGTCGTTGTCCTCTCCCAGACGCTCGCAGGCCGACGCGCTCGCGCATCGGGTGCGGCCCTTGAGATAGGCGTACGTTTCCTCAAACGTGAAGGGACCGACCTTCTGGCTGAAGGAGATATCAGCGCCCCAGCGACGGGTATCAAGGAGATTGACGCTCAGGTAATTGAGACCGTATTCGCCCCGCTGGTAATTACGGGCGATCTGATCGTCAGTTGACGAGTACCACAGCGTGACGCTCGACGTGGTCCACTTGAAGGCGTCGCGCCAGCCGATCTCGTACATGTTGTGAACTTCGTCATTCACGCTCGACTCTTTGATAAGCCGGGTGCCGTCCGCCTGGCGGATGGTGTCCGCGATCTCAATTCCGTCCGGCGTTGTGTAGCCGCGTTCATACCGCCCGTAGAATCGGCCC
This sequence comes from Dakarella massiliensis, assembly GCF_001182045.1. GTDB lineage: Bacteria > Pseudomonadota > Gammaproteobacteria > Burkholderiales > Burkholderiaceae_F > Mesosutterella > Mesosutterella massiliensis. The sequence goes on from NZ_CVTY01000006.1 coordinate 110,335, forward strand.
GTGTCACTGTAGTGATAGGCACCTGAAAGCTCAAGCGCGGTGTTCCAGCGGCGGGATGTATCGGTGCCGTTTTCGCTTGTCGCCTTGCCGGTCTTCGAGAACCACCAGCGGGTGAGTTCCTCGCGGATGCCCTGGTTAAATTCCCACTTCCCGTACTTGATCGTGTTGAGGAGGTAAAGACCGTAGATGTCCTTCTGGTAATCGAACGACATCGGAACCGCGCGGTACTTCGTCCCTTTGATCCGCTCGTAGTCGTTGTAGTCCAGGTTCGCTTCCTGACGGATCGCGTCGAGACCGAAGAGCAGCTCGCCCCAGTTCGCGTATTTCCAGTTGAGCTTTGAACGGATCCCGTAGCCATCGTGATCCATCGTGCGCTCGGAATCGTTGTTTCCCTGATAGTTCCCGGTGTTATAGAAGACATCGTGACTCATCTGCCACTTGTCACTCAGGTTCGCGCTGTAGGAGAGGCTGATCGTGTCGAGATCGCGGTTGCCGTAGATGTAGCCGGAGTCCATGCGGTAGAGGCGGTTTCCTTCGGAATCGACACCCGACACCACTTTCCGGGGGCTCGGACGGTAGTCCGTACCGTAGGCCTTGAGCTTATAGCGGGAAACGTTATTCAGATACTCGCTTCGTTCTTCGAGGCGGCTCGCGCGGAGAATCACGCGCTGATTCGGCGTGAAGTTCCAGCGAAGGCCGGCGCTGTAGTACTTGGAGTTCCGGAATGTGTCGACGAACTCCAGATCGCGGTTCAGTTTGCTCCCCGTGAATTCCACAGCACCCCGCCCGTCTGCGAACGTCGTGCCGGCGGTCGCGCCCGCGCGGTACCCCTTCGAATTCCACTCGCCGTAGATCGAGGTTTCAGGGTTATTCATGGAATTCAGCGAACTCGTGAGATTCACGATGCCGCCCGAAGCTCCGGAGCCGTACATCACGGAGCCGCCGCCCGGAATGATGTCGATGCGTTCAAGCTGCTCCACCGGAATGACGTCGTAATTCGTCTGCATCGGGTGGCTTACGAGCGTCGTGATCGGAGCGCCGTCAAGCAGCACCTGGATATTCCGCGCCGCCTGATCCGAGCCCTGGCCACGGATATCAATCTGACCCTGACCCGTCGCGTTGACTGAGATCGACGGGATCTTGGAGAGCACGTCACTCACCGTGCGGTTTCCCTGCTCTTGGATCTGCTCTTTATTCACGACGATGATTTCTTTCGTGTTCCGGAGACGCTCAATCTCGATGTATTCGGGAGAGACCACGGTGTCCGCGAGTTCCACGGTGCCCGTGTCAGAGGCTTTGAGTTCCGCTTCGGGAAGCACGGAACCGGAAGCCGTGACGCTGGAATTTTCAGCCGGTTCAGACGCCGTGTCAGCGGCAAACGCGGGACCGGAAACGCAGAAGAGCGCGCTCGACAGAGCCGCGGCGAGAAGTGTTTTCTTCATCTAAGGACAAATGCTTAAAAAAAGTGAATGAGCGTGATAATAATTATCATTTACATTTTTAGCAAGAAAAAAACACTCTCTTAACGTTTGGACTCTCAAAAAGGGGGAAAGCGGCCGGCAGGATGAGCGTGGAGAAAGAGACAAAGAACCCCGCTCGCCAAGGGCTGGAGCGGGGTTCTGAGAAGCGGAAGACAAATTGTGGGCAGCGTTTCTAATCGACGCGCGAGGCGTTACTCAGTTAACGGGCATACGGCCTGCTCGATAAAAACGCCGCGTGGAGAAGTCAACAGTCCCTCTGATCACCTTGTGACAAATCCGGGAGACGCAGAACGGAGCCCGGTAAGTCTGATCGTGAAATATTAATTTTAAAAATTAAAAATCCTGATCAATTCAATTAATATTCAAGGCTATTTTATTCAGCGTAAGCGCATACCACTTGCATCGCAGTATCTCCGCGGGAGCCGGGAATAACTGAATTCCATTGCAGGTTACGGGCATTGTCAGTCTCTACCGCTTCACCTTTCCCCATACTGCCCGAATAATAGGTACTTTGCGCTTTCGCGTTTGCCTGATTCACACAGTCAAAAACTTCCAATCGAACAACAGACTTAACTTTCTTATGATCTTGGGAAATCAAGGGCTGTTTTAAGTCGTAAAGAATCCAGGCTTCATAAAAATTACCCGCTGGCCGTATTGATTCAATATTAATATACGATTTCACAACTGCTGATTTATCAACGTTATACCAGGCACAATAAGCGTTTGTGGACAGGAAACAAAGAACAGCAAAAATTAATTTTTTCATAATATTTAAATAAATATTAGTAAGATATTATTTTAATTTCTGGCACAAAGCTTCCTCAAAGTCCGTCGGATTCGATTGAAGACTTTGCCATTCCGCCTTTTGTGTGGAGCCCATGAGCAGATCACCCTGTCCAAAAAACTTAGGATAGACCAGAGCTATGATCCATCTGTTTCTTTTGTTTCGGCAATCAAGCTCGACCAGATCGACTCTTGAAAATATTTTTTGTTTATCCCGTACATTTGAGAGTTCCCATAGTCTGTATGTCTGACTCTGAGGACTGAATCTCAGATTTTCTGAGATTGACATAAAGACCTTCATTTCCCTTGCCGGCAATTTTTTCCCAGGCACAATAGGCGTTACTGGAAACAATTCCTAATAGCGTCACCAGAATAATATTTCTTATCGGATGCATACCAATACTCAAATATAAAATGTCTTAAATTTTGGGGACTGCAAGAACCTGTGTTACCAGCCATGACCTGATTCCCAATGCTGAGTCGGAGATCTGATGGCAACAGACCATGATTTGACTTTACAAATTTTATAACTTAAATCGACTACCGGAATTACTTTATTCAAAATTTACGATATAAGGCAAATAACGAAAATATACTAAATAGTTATTCCGATTTCTGTCTGAGAATATTTATCAGATTCCGTTTTCCCCTTTTATTTTCAAGAAAATTCCAATCGTATCGTCTTAACTCGGGAGAGGGGGTAAATGTTAAGGAGAGAATTCTTCATCTGCCTAGGGTCAAAATTATGTGTCAGCGTGTTGCAAAACAGTACGAACACAGGCATTATTTCCCTTCTGACTGGCACCAAAAGCTTTGATATCGGTGATGCCAGCCGCGTTACCTGCATGCGTTTCATCGTCTGACCTCTGACACATTGGACCGACCGTCCGACTCTCCGCCATTCAGTTGATGAGATTCACTTCTGATATGCAGGAACAACTCTCTGATTATTAAGAAAACCGTTCCCGAAATAGATTAAAGGCAGAGTTCCGGCCATGATGACACAGCGCGAAAGAGACAACATTCTGATTCATCTGCTTAAACGGTGGAACGCTACCCCGGATCAGTTTTTCTGGGGAACGCTGGTGAATCTTCCGGGAAGAACCCCGTCGATAACCGTCATCGATTACCTTCATGATCCGCATCAGAGCTACGACCCATCGAATCCCGCAGCGGATCAGCTCCTGCTCCCAAAAGATATCGCTGAACAGTATCGGTTCTTCTATAAACCGCTCGAACCGATACAGTATCTCAGAATCGACGACCCGCAGCTTTGCTGGCGATTCTCGTTTGGTTCCAAAGTGCGGTTTCATGTGACGCTCAAAAACCTTTCCGGCTCAACGCTGCTCTATCTCAAAGCAACTGACCTTGAGTACATCACGGTCAACATGAAAATCGAAGCCGTTCAGCCGAAGACGCAGACGATTACGCATAAGGTTTATTCCTCTCCGATCTCCTCTGTTCAGTCCGCGATTCTGCGTAAGCAGCCGCACAGCTCCCACTCGCCTTCCGAAAACGCCTATGCCAAACCCTTTGGCAACTACGGTATCCGCCAGGAGCTGCTGAAAGAATTCAACCGGAAGGAGGCTGAGGAAAAGAAGGAACAGGCAAAGCTCTCTTCCGCGCCGAAATCCGCCGCGCCAGTTACCTCGACAAAACCTGAGGAAAAGCCTTCCAGAGATGAAGGCACAATCACCGTTAAAAAGGGATGGAAGAAAGAACGGAACCAGCACGTTGAACACATCACACCGACCGTTCATACGCGCCCGGAAGAACAGCCTCTCCCTACGGGTCCGAAGCCTGAGGAGGTCAAGGTTTCCCCTGCCGTTCATAAGGAACTGCCTGAACCCCAGGAACTGCCGCCGGAAGACCCTGACACTGAAGATGAAACGCCTGAGGTCTCTGACACTGATTCAGAAGAAGAGACGTCTGACGAGTCTCTCACTGACTCCACAGCATCAGAATCCGCTGAAGAGCCTGAGATCGAAGAGGATGATTCAGATTTCGCGGAGAATCCTGAAAGCGAATCGGAGCCTGCCGAAGAGGCTGCTGACGATGAGAATTCCGATTCATCTGAGGAGGACGCGTCTGATCGCGAAGTACGGGACATTCTGACCAAGGAGCAGATGCTCGAAGCTCTTGCTTCAATGGGGTTCTATTCCGACCCGGACGCGCCGGACGAAGAGACTGACGAAGAACTCTCTGATCACGGCGAACTGATTGAAGGCGAAAAAGCCTGGGACGCTGAAATCCGGCGTATTGAAGGCTTTATCGCTGAACGCGGCGGGTTATACCCGAAGAAACTCATTGAGACCTTCACGGCCCTCATGCTGACGCACGACATGGTGGTGCTTGGCGGCCGCTCCGGTACCGGCAAAACGAGTTTCTGCCAGCGTTACGCCGAGGCGATCGGGGCGGACGTCACGATCGTTCCTGTGAAACCGAACTGGATGAGCACGGAGGATCTTCTCGGGTACTTCAATCCGGTGAACGGCACCTATGTGTCGACCCTCTTCCGTGACGCTCTCCTCCAGGCCGCGGCACATCCGGAAAAGATGCATCTCGTTGTGCTCGACGAAATGAACATCGCTATCCCTGAGCACTACTTCGCGGATTTCCTCAGCCGCCTTGAAGACCGAACGGTTCCGGAACCTGAAATCGTGCTTCCCGGGATTCCGAAGAACAAGGATCCGGCTCCCCGCAAAGCGCAGTACGCGGTCTGCAAAGTGATCCTCTCGTTCCTAGGCGACAAGGGTTCTGATGTCACACTCCAGGATATGCTCGGGGACCCCGATTACCGAGGGCTTCTCGCCAGCGCTCTGAAGGAATTCGGCGAAGCGCCGCTTCTCACGAAGCTCGTTGAAATCGCGAAAGGTGCCGCGGATGACGGGAAATCCGGCCAAATGCTTAAGATTCCACAGAATGTCCGCTTCATCGGCACAATCAATGTGGATGAGACAACGAACTCGTTCTCACCGAAGGTGCTTGACCGAGTTCATGTCCTGAAGATGGACGACGACCCGTTCGCGATGAAGGATGATGAGCGATGCTCCGGCACTGGGGACGCAAAGTGGCTTGATCCCGCGTCCTTCGGCATCCGGGGACCGTATGAAGATCTCGACAGCGCGGCGATGCGGGATCCGATCATCCAGAAGCTGATTGGGCTCCGGGAGTACACGAACCCTCTCAATATCGACCTCAGCATGCGTCTCATCAAGCAGGCGCTGCATCTGAAGAACTCGATGACGAAGGTGGGACTTGATCCGAACGGCGTGATCAGCGCCGTGATCCGCTCGAAGATTCTCCCCCGCATGGTGTTTGACGCGGATTCGGGATCTTCCCGCGGCTACCCCGGCACGAAGGGCGAAGCGCTTCAGAAGTTCCACGCGTACCTTGAGAAATCGGTTCTCGATGACCGGCAGTGCAACGAAGAGGCATCTGACCTGCTGAAACAAAGCCGGAACGGTGATAATCAGGTCAACTACTGGGCGCTCTGATGTTCCACGCGTGCTACATCCGTTTTGTCAGACGGGAAAACAACGCTCCCCGGTTTACGGAAAAAATCGGCTCGTTTGAGACAGAACTCGTCGTGACCGCGTTTAATCGGAACGAGTACGGGTCTATCATTCTTCCGGCCTTCCGCTCCGATAATCCGGCCGCATCCCCGGTTCCGCTCGAGAATACGAGCGAGACCTGGGACTCGTTTACGGATTGGGATGGAAACCGCTGGTGGTTCCTCTCCTGCTTCTACACGGACAGGAACCGTCAGACAGGAGAGACCGAGACGCTCCGCAGCTCCGCGATCTATAACTCGGTCGGGTTCCTCCCGGTCGCGTGGACTGACGGCTCGGAATTTGTCCTTCACGTGGAATGCGAGCCCTTTGATCAGGCGTCGCTTGACCGGATGCTCCGTGACTTCCCGGACGGGCTCTATGAGATCATTCTCGCGGGAGAAAATCCCCTCACCGCGTCCGCTGCCGTGAGCGCAGACTCCAGCGGCTCACCGAAAGAAGGCAGCCTCTATCAGTTTGAATCTCTCGTCGATCTGGTGAACTCCATCGAATCCGTGATGGCGTCGCTCCGGTCGAAAATCGGTCTCCGGGAAGATCTCCTTCCCGCGCGGCGTTCCCGGCAGTCCTCCGCCACGCTGATCCGGAAATACCTCAACCCCAACGCCCGGACGCTTCTCTCCCGCGAGCTTCATCACGACTGGAACAGCGGCGTGAATCAGTTCGTGCATTCTGTCGTCGAACGGACGCTCGAATTCGTGGAACTCGTGCTCGATCAGCCGCAGTCCGTGAAGGATCGGTACTTTGATCACGATGACACCGAGACGCTGAAACTCATGCGGGAGAAGCTCCGCCGGAGCCGCGACCGCCTGATCAAGCTCGGAATCGGGACTGAAGCGCTGAACTTCAATATGGTGGTGTTCCAGCAGGACACGAAGTATTCGCACCTCTACCGAGCCCAGAAAGCGTTCTTCTCGAACCGCGTCGGCTTTGAATCCGTGGAAAGTCTCCACTACGCGTCCCAGCATTCGCGCCACTTCAGAATCACGCGCCTCGCGGAACTCTACGAACGCTGGGTACTCGTGACGCTCGTCCGGGTTCTGCAGACCCGGTTCAAGCTGACGCTGCCGACCGGCTGGGTGAGCGACTTTATCCGCAAGGTGATCCGGGACGAACATAACATCCGTCTCGAATTCACGCATCCTTCCTGGCACTATCGGATCCGTCTTACCTACGAGTACGAGCTCCCAAAACAAGGGACACAGCGTTACGCCTTCCGCCCGGACTTTGTGCTTGAGCTGATCGATGAGTCGCGGCTTGAAAAACGTTTCCCGAAACTCATTCTCGACGCCAAATTCCGCACGGTCTTTAACGCCGCGGACTGCCGGCAGCTGCTTGAGGAACTCGCGTACCGCAAGGACTACCTGCAGGAAGCGCAGAAGACCTCCGACACTCCCTATATTCCGCCGCGGGGCCGGTCTGAATTTATGGAGTAGGCAGCCGCCCGCTTAGCGCGTGACCGTCAGATAACCGACGGCCGCAACATGCTCTTCCTCGTCAACCCAACACCTGAAAGCGAGCGCCCAAGCTACTTTGGTCTCATGGATCACGGCCGGGGCTGGGTGCACGCGTTCGCGGACTTCGGAACCCTTCCCCGGAATAACGGGCTCGCGAAAGCGGTGCTCGAGTGGCTTCAGGCGCTGGAGCACGACTACGAGGCGGATTTCTCTCACCCCGATGAGCTCCTCTGTCCGGTCTGCGGCGCGAGCGGCGATCATCTGGTGCTCAGAGCTTCCGATTTCGATCATGACGGGCACCCGATCGAATGGAACATTCTTTACTGCAAGGACTGCGGGAACGTCGTGCGTCGGAAGCTCACATGCCAGTGCTGCGGCCGGACCTCGCTCTTCGGGAACGCGCTGAAGTCTGACTACTACCGGCGTCGGGAAGGGAAGCTCGTCTGCCCCGAATGCGGCGAAACCGTGGAATAACGGCGTAAACCGATTAATAGTTTCTGATAGATCCTGATAGTTCCTATCAGGATCTATTCGTATCTATCAGGTCTTAACCGAGAAGGTGTCTTTCTATTAAGAGAGGACAGCGGCTCTACTCTATAGGCATATAAAAAACCTGAGCTCGAAGCCCAGGCATGAAAGATCTCTGTCCTAGCTATACAGAGAAAAAGAAAAAGAGGGATGTCGGATATCGCTGCCAGACATCCGTTACTGAGCCTCTGAACAAACCTGTACATTAACAGTTTGCTTAGAGACTACCTCTGCGCCAAAACTGCCGGGCAGAGAATTCCATTGGCTTCCCCAGTCATCACTTCCGACACCATAATAAAATGCCTTACTGTTTTCTCCAGGGTCGGTAGCATCATTTCCGGCCAATGTCTTCCGACATGTCTGCATCGTGGATTGGCATCCCCGCCTCTCCGCAGTGGCCTTCAGCCGGGACGGATCCTCACCGGCGGGGCTTACATCCGGGTAACTCTCGGACGTGACAGCATTCCTTTTCTGATTGCTTACCGCGACGCTGCCGCTGTCAGAGCAGCTGTCCTTTTTATCAACTCTATCTATGTAATTACAAAGATTAATAGCTGCATTCACATCCCTGTCAACGATAATCCTGCCGCAATGCGGGCAGACCCAAAGCCGTTGCTTGAGTTTCAGATCTTTGTTCCTTAATCCGCAGAATCTGCACATCTTTGAGCTCGGGAACCAGCGGCTCGCGATGACGAGCCTCCCGCCCCGCAGCTTCATTTTGTATTCCATCTGACGTCTGAATTCACGGAATCCCATATCGGAAATGGCGCACGCAAGGTGATGATTCCTCATCATGCCTTTAACGCTCAGATCCTGAATGCAGACCTCTGAATAGTTGGCAGTCAGAAATGCCGTGAGTTTATGGATGGCATCAAGTCGGATATCGCTGACTTTCTTATGCAGCCGGGCAATCTTAATTCGAAGCTTCGCACGATTCCGGCTGTTTTTTTTCAGTACGGGAAAATTTTCGCTGAAGCTTCGCAAGCTTCTTACTGTATTTTTTCAGCGGCTTCGGGCCTTCGAAGACGAGACCGTTTGAGAGCGTGGCAAAATTCAGAACTCCCAGATCCACCCCAATGCGGCCATGGTTTTTAGCCGGACTGAGATGATCGAGATCATGGAGTTCAAGCGTAATGCTCACGTACCAACCGTCTGCCTGTCGCGAGATAGTCGCCCAAAGCAGTTTGGCGCCCCTGAATCGCAGACGCTCATGCATACGTACCCACCCAACATGGGGAACGTGGATGCGATTGTTCTCAACTTTGAATTGCCAGTTATCCAGACGGAAGCTGTCCTTCGAAGAGCCCTTCTTTTTGAAATTCGGATATTTGAAGTCGTCAGGATTGTCAAAAAAGTGCTCAAAAGCCATCCCAAGATCAGTCAGCGCGTACTGCGGAGCGCACTTGGTCACCTTCTTCATCCAGAAGAACTTCTCTCCCTCCTTTTTCAGCTGTGTCAGCTGTTTCTTTATATCTTTGATTTTCGGAGGGCTGGAACGCAGCCCGTTTTTGTACTCCTCATACTGTTTTTTCCATTGCCCCAGTCCCCAGTTGAAGACAAGACGAGCAGTGCCGCTGGCACGGGCGAAATATTCCGCCTGCTCCTTCGTAGGATCCAGTTTTGTTCTGAATGCGAGATACCAGCAAAGCTCGTTGTCTGACATAGGAAAAGTAACTGTAAATAGGTTATTAAAATAATACTTATACGCGGCTAAAAAACAAGCCCCGCTGCACAGTCACATTCTCTGCCGGTCTTTAAGTGAGTTTCAGGCGGATAATATTTTGTTACATATAAACGGAAGCTCGACGCTATTTCGATTAGCTGCGTTTCCCATAGAGCCGGGCGGAAAACACAGTCATCAGTGTTATCACGTCTTTGACGAGTTCAGTCTCAAAAAGTTCCTCCGCTAACTCATCCAGAACAACAACAGAGGTTTTCACCCAACGGCAAAGGATATAGATCAGTTCCGTGCCAAACCGAAGCAGCCTGTCGTCATGGGTCAGCACCAAAGTTCGGATTTGTCCGCCAAGAAGCAGTCTCATCAGCTTTCTGAGTCCTGGCTTTTTGCAATTAAGCCCGCTTCCAAGATCCATGATGACTTCATCACATCCATATCCCCGGAGTCTTTCCGCCTGAGTCTGAAGATCGCTTTTCTGATCATGACTTGAACACGGGCGTAACCCACAGTTTTCCGGCCTCTCTCTTCACCCGGGAGGAGGTGTCGATAATCTTCTTCGCGAAACCGCCTGTGATTACCCACTGTTCGGAGATATTCCTTCAGTTTGCCTTCTCTGCACCATCGACGGACGGTACCCGCTGTCACCCCGAAGATCTCTGCAACCTGTCCAACTGACATCAGATTCTTTCTCTCCTTCATGGCAGATCTCCTTTACGAAAGGTCTGTTTTCAGGATAATGGACAGGTTTGCATAAATTATTGATGACTAGCTGTTAACCCCAACGCCCGGACGCTCCTCTCCCGCGAGCTTCATCACGACTGGAACAGCGGCGTGAATCAGTTCGTGCATTCTGTCGTCGAACGGACGCTTGAATTCGTGGAACTCACGCTTGATCAGCCGCAGTCCGTGAAAGACCGGTTCTTTGATCATGAGGACACTGAGACGCTGAAATTCATGCGGGAGAAGCTCCGCCGGAACCGCGACCGCCTGATCAAGCTCGGGATAGGAACCGAAGCGCTGAATTACAACATGGTGGTGTTCCAGCAGGACACGAAGTACTCGCACCTCTACCGAGCGCAGAAGGCGTTTTTCTCGAACCGCATGGGTTTCGAGACCGTGGATAGTCTCCGGTACGCGTTCCAGCATTCACGTCACTTCAGAATCACGCGCCTCGCGGAGCTCTATGAACGCTGGGTGCTCGTGACGCTCGTCCGGGTGCTGCAGACCCGATTCAGACTGACTCTAACGCCGGATTGGGTGAGCAGTTTTGTCCGCAAGGTGATCCGCGATGAACATAACATCCGCCTTGAATTCTCTCACCCCTCCTGGCGCTACCGAATACGGCTCACGTACGAATACGAGCTTCCGAAACAGGGCGCGCAGCGTTACGCCTACCGCCCGGACTTTGTCCTTGAGCTGATTGATGAGTCGCGGCTCGACAAACGCTTCCCGAAACTGATTCTCGACGCGAAGTTCCGCACGGTCTTTAAAGCCTCGGACTGCCGTCAGCTCCTTGATTAACTCGCGTACCGGAAGGACTATCTCGAGGAAAGACTGAGGACGTCGGATGAGCCTTTTATCGAGGCGGAGAACCGGGATGAGTTCCTGAGCCGGGCTGAAAGCGACCGTGAGCGCGACCTCCGGATGACGGACGGCCGCAACATGCTTTTTCTTGTGTACCCGACACCGGAAACCGAGCGTCCCAGCTACTTCGGGCTCATGAACCGCGGCCGGGGCTGGGTGCACGCGTTCGCCGACATTGGGACCCTTCCCCGGAATAACGGACTCGCAAAAGCGGTGCTCGAGTGGCTTCAGGCGCTGGAACACGATTACGAGGCGGATTTCTCTCACCCCGATGAGCTCCTATGCCCGGTCTGCGGCGCGAGCGGCGAGCGTCTCTCCGTCCGCGCGTCTGACTTTGACCGGGATGGAAACCCGACCGAATGGAACATCCTGTACTGCAAGGACTGCGGGAACGTCGTGCGGCGGAAACTCACGTGCCAATGCTGCGGGCGGACCTCGCTCTTCGGGAACGCTCTGAAGTCCGACTACTACAGGCGTCGGGAAGGAAAACTCGTTTGTCCTGAGTGCGGAGAGACCGTGGAATAGCGGCGTAAACCGATTAATAGTTTCTGATAGATCCTGATAGTAACTATCAGGATCTATTTGTATCTATCAGGCCTTAAAAGGGGAAACGGCTTTTTGATGAGAGCGGACTGCGGCTCCGCTCTCTATGCATATAAAAAAAACCTGAGCTCGAAGCCCAGGCATGAAAGTCTCTGTTCTAGCTAAATACAGAGAAGAAGAAAAAGAGGGATGTCCCGGATATCGCTGCCCTGACATCCCTGAAAATTTCCCGTGCTTTGGCGGACGGGAAATCAAAGACTGCAAGTTACTTCGCAGCCCTAGGAGACGGATTCTTCTGCGGGACGCCGGAAGGTACGCTCGGCGACCGAATCGATAACAACGCCGCGCTGCGCGGGAAGTCCGGCGTTCGTGAGGCGCTCGGGATGCGTGAGGACCGTCGCGCGGCCTGGGCGGCAGAACGCCGCCAGCGTGAGCCCCGCCTTTTCCGCCGTTTCGACGGCAAACCCCGTCGCGGCGGACACAGCGAGCAGCACTTCAACGCCGCAGCTCGCCGCTTTCTGAACCATTTCGTAGGAAGCGCGGGATGAGATCAGCACCACGCGGCTGTTCCACTCAGGAGCCGTGGGAGCGCGCATGCCGCGGGCCCCAAGGAGCTTATCGAGCGCCACATGGCGGCCGACGTCCTCCATGCAGCCGATCGTGCCGCCATGGTCATCGAGAAGGCACGCCGCATGCGTGCAGCCCGTAACGTCGCCGACAAGCTGGCAGGCCTTCATCGCGGAGAGCGCCCGATCGAGGTGCTGGAGATCAAAGGTCGCGGTGCGGGGAAGCGGCTTCACCGGGCGGATCACGTCATTGATCTGCTCAAGACCGCAGACACCGCAGCCCGTGCGGCCGGCGAGTGACCGGCGGCGTTCCTTCAGCTTCATGAAGCTTTCGCTCGACACCTCGAGCTCCACCCGAACGCCGCGGCAGGCCGGCACCACGTCCATCCCATAGATCTCGGAGCGATCCTGGATGATGCCTTCAGAGAGTGAGAAACCGACCGCGAACTCCTCAAGGTCAGAGGGGAGCGCCATCATCACGACATGGCTGATCCCGTTATAAACGAGCGCCACTGGGACTTCCTCAGCCACGACATCCGGCACCGCTCCGAACGTGTCGAAGTTGCGCTTGTACGCGGTTACCGGTCTTGCACACTGATTGAGATCCATGGCGCTTCCTTTATAAAAACCCTGACACCCACTGCGGTCAGTCTTTCCGTTCCTTTAAGCTGCTTCACCGCCTCTTAGTTGAGGGGCTTCTCCTGATCGGCTTCGTAAGCCATCTGGAGATCACCGAGCTTCACGAGCTCAAGCTCGTCCGGAGTCCGGTTAAATTCATCCTCGTGCTCGAACACGGTCGGGAGGATCTCACCGCAGTGGTCGCACACGTAGAGGCGGTGATCCAGGTCGTCCTTATCGTGGACATAACGGAGGTCACGCGTCGCGTTCGTTTCGCAGTAGGGGCAGCCGATGCGGTTCCAGTACCAGGAAGCGCCGCAGGTGCCGCAGACGAGGCTGCGAACCGAGCCATTGAAATTCGTTTCAGAAACACGGGCCATCACAGGATCACCGCCGCAGATCGGGCAGTGAGGCTTGTAGCCGTATTTGCGGTCCTCAAGCGAATCCTGATCCAGAGACGCGGCCTTCTGCTTCGCGGCGTTGCCGATGAAGACACGGAGGGCCCAGGAGAGAACCGGGAAGATGAAGCGCGAGAGCGTATCCGGATCCGCCCCATTCGCGTTGTCATAGATGTAATTCAGGAACTCCTGCGGACGGGTGCCGGCCAGCGTCGCCGCATGGTCATCCACGAGCGCGTCCCAGTCAATGCCCTCAAGCATCTTGAGGACCTCGGGATCCATATCTTTGCCGACCTTTCCGAGGAGCGTGGAGAGAATCTCGCGGCACACAGCGGCGAGGCTCGCGCGGTCGATCGCGACCGGCGACTCCTGGAGCACCGTGCTTTCACCCTTCTTCACGCGTTCAACGGATTCAGGGGTGAGATCAACGATTTCGAGCGAATAGCTATCCGAGAGCTCGCGGGTCTTCTCAAGCGTCTCAGCCATCAGCCAAAGCACGTGAACGGTCTCCGGGGCAACGCCCTTCGAAAGCTGCTCAACTGCCTGTTCAAGATTCTTATCCATGGTTTGAAACTCTTTTTAAGTTATTGGATTTGATGTTTTTAAACCGGGTACTGCTTTAGGGGTCCCTGGGAGGAGGGGCGCGAGGCCCCCCGCATCCCTGGTACTGCCGCTCTGATGAAACTAGAGCTTTACTGCGTGTTGCTTCTTACTTCTTTTCGGTGGTCACGCCTTCACCGGTGCCGAGGCGGGTGTTAGCCCAGTAGCCCCAGTGGTAGGCGGCGTCAGCTTCAGAGACCTTGCCGTCACCCCACATGAGGTTGGCAGTGCCCTTGTACGGCTGGAAGATGCCGGCGCCAAGGTAGATGTGGCCAAGACCGAAGACGATGATCACGAGGAACCCGATGTCGTGGATGATGTGGGCAGCCCAGATGAGGGAAGCCGACATCGCGATACCGGTGGAGCCAGGAAGCCAGCCGGCTTCAGCCCACATCACGAGGCCCGAAAGAGCCATCAGGATGCCCATGATCACGAGACCGCCGTCAGCCATACGCTGCGCGCCCTTCACTTCGTGCTGCGGAGGCATATGGACCTTCTGCGGGTTGAAGAGGTAAGGCACGAACTTGCGGGCGAATTCCCAGTCGTCCTTATCCCACTTGCCGAAGATGTTGTTCTTGAAGAGGTGCGCGGCACCCTTCGGAAAACGAACGAGAGCGATCAGCGGGAAGAGGATGAACGGCACCGCGGCGATACGGTGCAGCATGCGCATCCAGTAGACGAACGTTCCGCCAAGAGCCTCGGAGATCGCCGGCGTGAAAACCGCGACGCCGGTGAGAGCGAGGAAAATGCAGGACACCGCAGCGACACCGTGGGTCACACGGGCGAGACGGGAGTGGCGCTGGATATAGCGAGTCATTTATTTTTCCTCCTTTTCTTCGAGGGCAGCCTTCAGTTCAGCGTCGGCCTTCACCTGCTGTTCCGGAGACCAGGTCTTCTTCGCTTCGTCGATCGTCAGATCATCGCGGTGATACTTGCGAGCCGAGATCCAGGAGAGTGCGAGACCGGCAACGGTCGCGGCCGCGGCAATGCCGCCGAGCGGACGGAAGAGCTTGTGGGAGTCGTACACAGCCTTCTTCTGCGGATTGGTCGGGAGACCATAGGCCTCGTGACCGTGCTTGCAGACGTAGATCACGTGCAGACCGCCCATTTCGGTTTCACCGTAGACCTCAGCCTTGCTGAAGCCCTTAGCCTTCAGGACTTCAACGCGGGCCTTGGCCTTCGCGATCATTTCGTCGCGGTTGCCGAAGCGGAGGGCTTCAGGCTGGCAGGTCTTCACGCAGGCCGGGATACCGCCCTTCTCGAGACGGTCCATGCAGGCCGTGCACTTGTCGATCTTGTGATCGCCAGGACGGAAGCGCGGCACGTCGAACGGGCAGGCCGTACGGCAGTACTGGCAGCCGTTGCACTTCTCGGTGTCGAAGTTCACGATGCCGTTCTTGTCGTGGAACAGCGCGTGGCTCGAGCACACCTCGACGCAGGCAGCGTCCGTGCAGTGCATGCAGGAGCGGCGGCCGATAGCCCAGTTGATCGGCTGGAACTTGTTGCCGGACTCTTCCTCGTGGAAGGTCTGGATAAGACGCGTATCGCCATTCAGATCCATCGGGCTCTGGAGGGAGCCAGAGAATTCCGTGACGTTGTGACCGAGCGGAGCGGGAAGTTCGTTCCACTGCTTGCACGCCACCTGGCAGCCCTTGCAGCCAGTGCAAAGGCTCGAGTCAAAGTAGATGGCGACATCATTAGGTTTTGCCATTATTTATCTCCTAGTCTCTCTGATCAGGCCTTTTCGACGTTAACGAGGAAGCCGCGGTATTCCGGAATCTGGGAATTCGGGTCTCCGACGTTCGGCGTCAGGTCGTTCATCGTCCAGCGGTCGCTTGCGTAGCGGCCGATGAAGGAGAAGTGGTGCGGGCAGCCCAGGATGTGATGCGGCTTGCCGTCAACCATGACCGGCTTCAGACGCTTCGTCACCATGGCCTGGACGCGGACTTCGCCACGATTGTTCCAGACACGGACCAGGTCCTTGTTCTTGATGCCCTTTTCCTTCGCGAGTTCTTCAGACATTTCGACGAACGGACGCGGGCTGATTTCAACGAGCCACGGGCAGTTACGGGTCTGACCGCCAGCCTGCCAGTGTTCAACCACGGAGTAAGTCGTGGCGACGATCGGGAACTTATCCGGATCAGCACGCTTCACGGACGGGTCAGTCGTGTAAATCGCGCACGGATTGTTCTGAGAACCGTTGATCTGGTTCTTCACCGGGGATTCCCACGGCTCATAGTGCTCGGGGAGCGGACCGTCGGCCATGCCGTGATTCGGGAAGAGACGGGAGTACTGTTCCCAGGTCATCATGAAGGCCTTGTTGTTCGGCGGAACACCCTTGCCGTCCTTGGCAGCCACGAAATCCGGCACGTCGTAGCAGACCCACTTCTGGGCCTTTTCGTCCCAGTGCAGGAGGTCGCGCTTCGGGTTCCACGGCTGGCCCTTCATGTCGGCAGCGCCGCGGTTATAGAGAATGCGGCGGTTGGCCGGCCACACCCAGGCCCAGTTCGGGAACACGCCGAGACCAGAGGGATCCTCGGAACCGCGGCGGTACACCGGCTGCTTCGTGTGATCGAGCGGAGCGTCGTCGTTCGTCCAGTAACCCACATAGATCCAGCAGCCGCAGGCGGAGGTGCCGTCAGCCTGGAGGTCAGCGTAGGTCTTCAGGAACTTGCCGGTCACGGTGTTGTAGCCATTCAGAGCGCGGGCAACGCGTTCCATGCTCCACTTGCCGTCAACCTTGTAGTCCCAGTTCACCTTCGTCACGGCCTCGGGGCACTTGCCGCCTTCCTTGCGGTAGAGGTCCTGAACGCGGGTGAAGATTTCGGACATCATCTCGAGGTCCCACTTCGCCTGGCCGAGCGGCGGCACAGCCTGTTCACGCCACTGCAGCATACGGCCGGAGTTCACGATGGAACCGGGGCGTTCGTAGATCAGGGCAGCCGGCAGACGATAGATTTCGGTCTTGCAGGACTTGACGTCGAACCCGGGTTCCTTCCAGAAGTCGGAGGTTTCCGTCGGGACGATATCGGAGACAACCATCCAGTCGAGCTTCGCGAGACCGCGGCGGGCATTCGACGCGTTCGGAGCGAAGTGAGCGGGGTTCATGCCCCAGACGAAGTAGCCCTTCACCTTGCCGTCGCGCATACGGTTCCAGGTCGGAATCATGGAGGCATCACGGTATTCGTGCGGGAGCTTCGGCATCCAGTCGTAGCCATAGTCGTTCTCGACCGTGGCGTTTTCGCCGTACCACTCTTTCAGGATGGAGACCATGAACTTCGGCTTATTCGTGTAGTAGCCGTCAGCGTAGGTTTCCTTCGCGAGCCAGTCAGCGAGCTTCGGATGCTTGTCCTGACGCGGATAGTTGAGGTAGCCAGGGAGGCCGTCAGAGGTAGCAGCGATGTCGGTGGAACCCTGAACGTTCGGTTCGCCGCGGAGCGCGTTCACGCCGCCGCCGGGGACGCCGACGTTGCCAAGCAGCAGCTGAATCACAGCCATCGAGCGGCAGTTCTGGGAACCAAAGGTGTGCTGCGTTTCGCCGAGCGCGTAGAGGATCGTGCCGACGCGTTCACGCTTGCCGGTGGAGGTGTAAACCTGATAGACCTTCTCGAGGACTTCTTTATCGATACCGGTAACGGAAGAAACCTTGTCGAGCGCGTAGCGGGAATAGTGGCGCTTCATGATCTGGAACACGCAGTTCGGATCCTGCAGCGTCATGTCCTTCTTCGGCTCATGGACGGTCGGGTACTTGAACTTCGGGACACCGGGCTTCGTCACCCAGTTCATCGCGCCCTTCGTATCCCACTCGCGGTCAGAGGCGGTCTGGTAGGACCAGGTCTCGTCGTCATACTTGTGGGTCTCGGGGTTGTAGCCCGTGAAGTGGCCGGATTCCGGATCGAACTTGAAGTCCGGGTTGATCAGGCACGGGGCGTTCGTGTAGTTCTTGACGTACTCATCCTGCCAGAGGTTGTTGGAGAGGATGTAGTTCATCATGCCGCCGAAGAAGGCGATGTCGGTACCCGGGCGGATGCAGGCGAAGAGGTCAGCCTGAGCGGCGGAACGGGTGTAGCGGGGATCAACCACGATCCAGGTGCCGCCCTTACGCTGAGCGCGTTCGATGTAGCGGGAGGAAAGCGGGTGGGACTCAACGCTGTTCGAGCCGATCGACATGATGACGTCGGCGTTTTCGATGTCGCACCAGTGGGAGGTCATGGAGCCGCGGCCAAAGGTCGGGGCAAAGCCAGCCGGGGTGGAGGAGTGGCAGGGGCGGGTCTGGTTATCGATCTGAACGGAGCCAAGCGAACGGCAGAACTTCTGCACGAGCCAGGCTTCTTCCGTCTGCAGCTGGGCAGCGCCGATGGAGGCCATGCCGTCGTTGCGGTTCACGAGGACGCCGTCTTCGTATTCAACGAAGTTTTCGTCACGGGCCTTCTTCACGTGACGGGCGATTTCGTTAAAGGCGTCTTCCCAGGAGATGTCTTCCCACTTGTCGGAGCCGGGGCGGCGAACCTGCGGCTTCAGGAGGCGGGACTCGTTATGCTTCACCTTGCGGTCCGGCGTAACGACGTTGCGGAGGTTGAACATGGTCGCGCCCTTCGGGCAGAGACCGCCTTTATTCACCGGATGATCCGGATCGCCTTCAAGGTTCACGAGTTCGCCGTTGCGAACAGAGCAGATCACACCGCAGCCGCCAGCGCAGTAGCAGCAGATGTTCGTGAATTCCTGGGTTGAAACGAGCTTGTATGGCTTCTTAGCCGTGTCGGCGGCAGCGTGCGCGAGGGACGGGGCAGCAGCGACAAAGCCGCTGGTGCCAAGAGCCATGCTGCGTTTGAAAAAACTTCTACGGGAGATCCCCATAAAAAGCCTCCTATTTGCTTTGTTTTTGTAAATCCCGTTCGGGCCGGGCATGTCACGCATTCTAGGGATCAGTTTTTTCAGATCCAATAGGGAGGCGGGACTAAGCGAAGGAGGATTTAGCACTACATCCCGTGCATGAGGGATACAAGAAAACGCTATGGAATCAAAGCGGTATTCATTTTAGTAATAACGGTAGACCCCCACAATGCACACATAAAATCTTTAATGTTTTCGGGGAATTCTTTCAGTTTCGCTTCAGATTTGAAACACGCCATATATTGGGGATGCGTGTTTTTGCTACGTCGGAAGGACTAGTTCTTTGGCCGGTACCGGCGTAGATACCGGTATACCGTTAGATGGAAATGATTCTCGTTACGTAAATTAGTTTAGCATAAAACTTTTTGAAAAGGGTACTTTTCGCGCCTGAAATGGACCTTAAGAAAGGAAAAAAATGGGGCGTGAAAGTGAAGAATCCCTGAAACAACGCCTCCTCCCGGAAAAGCCCGTTTTCCACGCCATCTTCCGCCCCGAAACGCGTTAAAGTGCGGGATAGATAACCTATTCACTGAATTTCGGATTTTCCCATGCATCAGCTTCAGTTTTTCAGGACCTCAGGGCGGCTCCCGCGGCGTTTTTTTCTGGATCGGCGTCCTGCTTCTCCTGATCCTCCTCTCCTGCGCGGTGTTTGTGTCCGTGCTCCTCGCGGATGTGGCGCGGAGCGCGACGGGCTCTGAAACCGCGAGTTTCGCGGTGTTCGCGGGGCTTGGCGGCCTTTCCATAGCCGCCGGACTCTATTCCCTCACCTGCCTCATGAGTCAGAGACTGCATGACGCCGGAATGCCCGGCCCCTGGGCGCTTGGGTTCTACGCGCTCCTCGCGCTCGGGATCGCCGGGATCCGGTTTGGAGGAATCGCGGGAGCGTTGATGATTCTCCCCTTCGCGGGCCTCGTCTTCTTCGGCACCCGGCCGAGCGACCCGGCACACAATATCTATGGTGATCCGATATCAGCTCCGCTGCCGACTGACCCGCAGCTCTGACCCTCGCGGCCCCTCAGGCACACGGAAATCTAAATCATAAAAAACCTCTATATATAGAGGAGAATATTCAGTAGACGAAAATCGACAGAAGGACGATGGAAAATGACAACTCAGGCTCCCGATCTGAATAGTCCCTCAGCTGCACGCGCCGGCATCGCGGCCGGTGTCCTCGCCTATATCATCTGGGGCCTGATGCCGATCTACTGGCGGCTCCTTGGGGAGGCGTCGTCGCTTGAGATTCTCTGCCTCCGAATTATCGGGAGCCTCGTCTTCATCTTCGGGTACCTTGCGGCAAAAGGCCGGCTCGGTGAGCTTTCCGGTGTCGTCCGCGGACTTCGCTCGGATAGGCCGCTCGCCCTGCTGCTCGTTGGGGCCGCGTTTTTCTCAAGCGCGAACTGGCTCGTGAATATTGTGGGGGTGAATACCGGGCACGTGGTGGAGCTTGGTATCGGGATGTTCCTCACGCCTCTCATGTCGGTTGCTCTCGGAGTCGTGTTTTTCCGCGAGAAACTGACGCCGATCCAATGGATTTCCGTGGTGCTTCCTCTCATCGGTGTTCTCATTATGATCTGGGGTCTCGGAAGAATTCCGTGGATCGCGATTCTGGTTTCGAGCACCTGGGCCGTCTACTCTGCGATCAAGAAGAAAGTGCCGCTTTCCGCCTGGATCAGCCTCGCGGTCGAGCACGCCCTGATGCTCGTTCCGGCCGCGCTCTACCTCGTGTATCTGGAACGCGCCGGCGACATGTACTTCCTTCATGGGCACGGGCTGGAGCTTGATCTCGCGCTTCTCTTTGTCGGCTTTGTGACCGCGATCCCGATGATCGCCTTCTCCTACGCCGCCCCGCGCCTCCCGATGCTGATTCTCGGCTTCATCCAGTACCTGAACCCGATTCTTGTCACGTCGCTCGGGGTCCTCTTCTTCGGTGAGTCACTCACACGCGCTGAACTCATACCGCTCCTCTTTATCTGGTCCGGGATCGCGATTTATCTCGCCTCTTCCATTGTCCGGAACCGCAGGGCGCTCCGTCTGAGACCCCAAAAACTCGGGTAAAACCCCCAGAGACACAAAAATTCCTGCCTCATCCGGATACAAATGGAAACGTATCATCTAGACTGTAAGGCTTCAAAGGAATTGAAGCGGCGGAACGTCACTTTTCCGCCGCTTTTTAAAGCAATTTTCTTCTGGCATCACCCCCGAGAGCGCCAGAAATTCATAAAAGAAAAAGCATCATGTCTATCCGTTGCTTACACCCCTCAGGCCGTGTCCGCCGGAAGCCCTTCTGGCTCTGGGTTATTACCTTCTGGGTACTCGGCGGCATTGTCACCGCGGTGTTTTCTGACACCATCACGGAGATTTCGTCCGGTCTCGCGTACTATCAGGTGGATGGAGGCTTCAGTTTCCTCATCTGTTACGCGCTGCTCTATATCGCGAATTTCTTTATTCATATCCAGCGGCTTCATGACGCGGGACACTCGGGCTGGTGGATGCTTTTCTTCTTCCTCTTCATGATGCTTTTCACGGTGATCATCGGACTCCTCCCCTCCGAGCATCAGGATAACCACTACGGTCCTGACACCGACGCGAACGGCCGGTATCTCGGCTGATCGCGGATCTGGATCCCAAGCGAAGCGCCTTCTCTCCTGAAGGCGCTTTTTTGTTGCCCGGCTTCTCCTCTTTTGCCGTCCTTCCCTATCCAACCAAAGCGATTATTTTTGTAAAACTCATTATCCGGATGCTATATACCCGGCTTCTGGCGTTATCATTCTTTATGTAATGGAGATAAGAACTTAAACGGGAATTCAGTATCCGGATTGCCGCCCTGGTTCTGCGAATCACGCTTTTTTAAGGAAACGCGCCATGGCTAAAACAAGCATCACTCAGAAAATCCGCTGCTTCACGCCTCGGGGCCGCATGAGACGGGCTCCCTACTGGCTCTGGAACATCTGTGTCGGCGCGTACTATGGTCTCATGACCTTTATCTGGCTCGCGTATCTCTATTGGCTGAATAACGGAGTGCCGGCGGGGTCTGAGAATCTCGACGCGGGGCTCGTCTGGTGGCTTCTCGCCCTGATCCCGGGCGTCATCTGCTCGGTCTTCCTTCTGATCCAGCGCGTGCACGATATCGGGATTTCCGGCTGGTGGCTCCTTCCGATCTGGATCGCGGTGGCGGTGATCGGCTGCTTCATTCCGCTCTGGATTCCGAGCACCATCGGAACGCTCGCGATCGGTTTCTGGCCGCCGCAGGCAAAAAACAACAAGTTCGGGCCGAACGTTGACGCGAATGGAGCCTTTATCTACCGGCTGCCGGAAGACAGAAAGCCCGATCCTTCCAAAGCCGCCGCCTGATCCGCTACACTGCCTGAGAGACCCCGTCTTTCAGGCATTTTTTCTTTTTGGCTTAAGGAGTTAACCATGGCTTCCGACCGCCGTATCAGAGATTTCCGCTGTTTCACGTTCAAGGGCCGCATGAGGCGGAAGCCCTTCTGGTTCTGGCTCCTTCCGTATTTCCTTACGTGCTGCGTCCTCGGGGCGCTGCTCGCGCTGACATTCATCGCGGCGGATTCCAGCGCAGCGCTCAGTATCTTTTTACTGATCGTCTTCTTCGCGGGACTCGTCGGAACCGTGATCGCCTGCTACGCGATTTTCTTTCAGCGGCTGCATGACATTGGCCTCTCCGGCTGGTGGGCGATCGGCATGATGATTTTCGGCGTTATCTGCGCGGTTGTGGATTCAGTCTTCGACACCGGCATTTTCTCGGCGCTCGACTCAATCGTGAACCTTATCTTCCTCCTCGCGCTTGGGGTTCTGCCCTCTCAGCCTGAAGAAAATAAATACGGACCGAACACCGAGGCGAACGGTGTCTTCCTCTATCAGCCGAAAGCCCCGACACCGGCGAATGAAATGGCGATCACACATTAACCGGAGATCGATTTCGGCGTCATTACTATTTTTCCAAAAATCGTTCGTTACTCAACGCGGAACGCCTTCTCGATAAAGAAGGCGTTTTTGTTTAGCTATTGTTTTTATTCAGTTTCAGCATCGTCAGTAAGTTGCGCCTAGTTTCTCTTATAAGTTATTTATATACTTACGTAAATGGCGCTATAAAGTTCTGCAAAAAAATCAAGTGCCTTGCATCTTCCCATTTTCCCCACAGTTCATCAGAGGGACTAAAACCATGCCTGACAAGAAAAATATTAGAAATCTCCGTTGCTTCACCTGGCGAGGACGGATGAGACGTCTCCCTTATTTTATATGGGGGATCTGCCTCACCGCTCTGATGTTCGCCATTGGTTATATCCTTCCTCTCGCTATCGTTGTTAGCTTAAACCTTGATGCTGGTTCAGAGAGAAGTGCCCAGTTAATGCTCTGCTTCAGCATAACAGTAACCATTCTCTTTTCTATATTTACATTTTTCACTCTCATTCAAAGGCTGCACGATATTGGTATCTCTGGGTGGTGGATTTTATTAATCCTTTTTGTTTGCAGCTTGATTTCCGTCGGTTCCCGGGACGTCGGTGAAATTGTGTTAGCAGTAATTAGCCTCGCGATTGTGCTCTGGCCTTCTGACTCGAAGGACAACAAGTTCGGGCCCAACGTTCCTGAAAACGAGGCATTTTTCTTTAAGCCGGAACCGAAGCCCATCGGCCTGCCTTAAGGAAATCTCATTCAACCGTCGGCTGATATCCGCAATTCAAAATTCGGCATTGAAAAACAAGCTGAAAGACGCCTTTCCCGATCCAGCAAATGCGGATTCTCAGTCGGCATCTCCCACGGCTCAATATCCCCCTGATAAGCCGCGGGAGATTCACGGATCCGGTCTACACTTCACTAGATACGCCCCTGAAGCCAGCGGGAAGCGCGTGAGGCTTCCCAAACAAGGTTTCAGGAACACACAAACGCTTAACTCCTGGAGGAGACTCTCGAATGAAGAAGCTTGGCCTCATCGGCGGCGTCGGACCGGAATCCACCGTTCCCTATTACAAAGGCATTGTTTTCGGCGTGAAGGACCGCGTCGGACACGATTTTTTCCCGCGGATCACGATTGAAAGCATGAGATGCTTTGATGTCGTGCCGATGAGTGTCGCGGGGAAGAAGCAGGAACTCGTGGACTATTTCCTTGACGGGATCAAATCGCTCGCTGCCGCGGGGTGCGATTTCGCGGCGCTCTCCTGCTACACGGGACATATGGTGTTTGAGGAACTTGAGAAAGTGTCCCCGATTCCTCTTGTCAGCATCGTCGAAGCGACGCTTGATGAAGCGAAGAAGCGCGGCTACAAGCGGGTTCTTCTCCTTGGCACCAAGGCGACGATGGAGGATGGGTTCTTCCAGAAACCGTTCCTTCGGGATGGGGTTGACGTGGTGACGCCTGAAGCCGAGACCCGCGACTGGGTGGCGGACCACATCATGAATGAGCTCGAGCAGGGGATTGTGAAGGAGGACACCGCGGCCGCGTTCCGTGAGATTGCCCTCTCTCTTATGCGTCAGCATGACGCGGGCGCGCTCGTTCTTGGCTGCACCGAGCTTCCAATGGTGTTCTCCAAGTACCCCGACATTCCGCAGCTCGACGGGGTCCAGATCCACGTGAACGCCCTCGTTGACCGGATCCTTTCTGACTAAGAGTTATCTCTCTTTTAACACGCTTTTCAGCAGGTTACCGAGGCCTGAAGAACCCGTTTCTTCAGGCCTTTTCTTCGACTGTTTACAGTAACTGACATAAAGCGCTGCCCCCGGTAATTGCACAGAATCCGGTTTTCCTTATATTTTTCAAGGTACTTGCGCACTAACTAACTGTTCAATAGAATAATTACCGGACTTTCGGGCGGTTTTCCGTTCTCCGCCACTCTCCCTCATCCGAATGGGGGAAATATCCACATTTCCTGTGAAGAAGTGTAATTTTTATTTTTCCAAACTATTGGAAACATTTGACTTTTGCACAGTGCCTAATTTTTAGGCAGAACCCCTATGGCATTTTTCGCAATTCGGATTATGCTGTCTAAAGTCGTGGGTATTTCATAACAGACATATACCCGGCGCTGGAAGCCCTAAAGACAGATTCGCGCTTATACACCAAAACGGCATTCATTAACGAGCATAAAAAAGTGGATTTATCCCTATTTTCCGCTGCCATTTTCCGCTTCCCCGCTTTTTAAGATACTCAGGTATCTGCTTCTCTTGCATTTATAGAAACTTCACGGAAAACATGAAACTCGAAGACTTCTCCTTTCGCCTTGGCAATAAGGAACTTAAGCCGCTCATCATCGGCGGCATGGGCGTGAACATTTCGACCCGCGAAATGGCCCTTGAAGCGGCGAGACTCGGCGGCATCGGACACATCTCCGACGCTATGCTCCCCTCTGTCTGCGACAAGATCCTCGGGACGAACTTCACCTCGAAGAAGGCGAAGGCTCAGCGGATCTATATGAATTCGATCGATAAGAGCCAGGACGTCATTTCAAGCGAGATGCTGGGCGAAGCGGCTCTCCTCTACACGCGTCCGATCATGGAACAGAAGAAGGGTGACGGCCTCGTCTTCGTGAACTGCATGGAGAAGCTCACGATGAACGATCCCCTCCGCACCCTGAAGGCTCGTCTCAACGCCCTGATGGATGCCGGTATCGACGGCATTACGCTCGGCGCGGGTCTTCATATGGCGTCACTCTCCCTGATGGAAGACAACCCCCGCTTCCGCGACGTGAAGATCGGCATCATGGTGTCTTCAGTCCGCGCTCTGAAGCTCTTCCTTCGCCGCGCGACGAAGCATAACCGCATGCCGGACTACGTGATCGTGGAAGGGCCGCTCGCGGGCGGCCACCTGGGCTTTGGCATGGACTGGGCGAACTATTCCCTCATGCCGATCTTCAAGGAAGTGAAGGAATTCCTCGCAAACGAAGGTCACCCGGATATCCCCGTGATCGCGGCGGGCGGCATCTTCACCGGAAGCGACGCCGTTGAATTCATGAAGGCCGGCGCTGCCGCCGTTCAGGTGGCGACCCGCTTCACCGTGGCCCAGGAATCCGGTCTCCCGCATGACGTGAAGCAGGCTTACTTCAACGCGAAGCCCGAGGACATCGAAGTGAACACCATTTCGACCACCGGCTACCCGATGCGCATGCTGAAGTACTCGCCCGCGATCGGCTCCGCCGTCCGTCCGAACTGCGAGACCTACGGCTACCTCCTTGAAGAAGGCAAGTGCTCTTACCTCACCGCGTGGCTCGACGCCGCGGGTGGCACCTTTGACGGTCCCACCCCGAAGTGCGTTCAGAGCAAGACCTGCCTCTGCACCCAGATGCGTAACTTCAAGGTCTGGACCTGCGGCGCGAAGGCGAGCCGGCTCCACGAGACTTCGGTCCGCGGCGCGGATGGTCTCTGGGTCGAACCTTCCACCGAGCACATCTTCAATGACTATATGAAGAGCGAGAACGGTGAAATCGCGGTTCCGTCCCTGAAGGACCAAGCAGTTCCCGCCTAATCGACTGAAACCCCGGGGCTGCGTCACCGCGGCCCGGCGGATTTCGAGGATCCAAAAAGAACCGCCAGAAGATTTTCCTCCTGGCGGTTTTGTTATGTGTGTTTTCTATGGGGGTCCCCGGCGGGAGATCCTCAAGTTAACTCAGGCGCGTTCCGGCTCATCAAGAATCCACCGGCCGTACTTCCCGCCCACCTTCCGGATCCAGTGCGTCACGCCGAGATAGAGGCAGAAAGACGCGAAAATCGCGAGCGCGCAGACAAGGAACGCGAGCACCACGCCCTGCGTCCCGGCGACCCAGTCCTTTGGCACATACTGAAGCGGGCCATCCGGCGCGAAGAGGTAATGAAGGACAAAGCGCCATACGGCGACAATGATGAGGACGGCGACGATCGACGCCCCGTAATCCAGAAATTTCTTCATAGGAATTTCTCCTATAGCGACCTGCTGTTACCTCTATGGTAGTTCCGGAAGAGAGAACACGGGAGACTGAAGAGAGAATCGGCTTTAGTGCTTCTTATCGTCCTTCTTGCCGTCCTTATCCTTTTTGTCGCCCTTTTTGCTGTCGTCCTTCTTTTCTTCTTTCTTGACTTCCTCGATCTCCTTCACCGCCTCCACGAGCGCGTGCGCCTCAGCCGGCGCGGCATCCTTCGCGATCACCTGTGAGATCACTTTCTTTTCGACCGTCTTGCTGTCGAGATTCAGGTCTTTCGCGAGCGTGAGGAGGTTGCGGAGTTCGCCAAGCTTCGCCTTCGTTTCGTCAGAAAGCGGCGGGAACTTCGGGTTCATCGCTTCAAGCGTCTGCTCGACGATCGTTCCGACCACGTAGCGGAGATACCACTTGTTATCCGCCGGCACGATGTACCAGGGGGAATGTTCCGTCGTGGTTTCCTCGATCGTTTCCGCGTAGAGCTTCTGATACTCAGGCCAGTAGCGGCGTTCCTCGAGGTCAGAAAGCGAGAACTTGTAGTGCTTCTCTTCATTGAAGAGCCGGTCCGTGAGCCGCTTCTGCTGCTCATCCTTCGACACGTGAAGGAAGATCTTCACCATGCGGAAGGCGTTCTGACGGAGATACTTTTCCCAGTTCCGGATCTGATCGAAGCGTTCGTCCCAGAGGTGCTCGTCGTTTTTGATCTCGTCGGGCAGCTGGCGGTCCTTGATGTAGTTATGCAGCCTTACGGTGACGACGTCCTCATAGTGCGACCGGTTGAAGACCCCGATCATGCCGCGGGGCGGGAGCGCGCGGTTCACACGCCAGAGGTAGTCGTGATCCTTCTCGATCACGGTCGGAGCCTTGAAGGACGCGATCCACATGCCGGCCGGGTCGACTTCCGTAAAAACGTGACGCACGGTGCTGTCCTTCCCCGCCGCGTCCATCCCCTGCAGCACGAGGATGATTGACTGCTTATTCTCGGCCCAGAGCTTTTCCTGCAGCGACTCCAGATGATTCTTCAGAGCGGGGAAAAGCGTATTTTCCACTTCGTTCTTATCCGCCTTCGGATCCGCCTTGGTGCTGATCGCGGCGAGATCCACTTTGTCGCCTGGCTTCACCCGGAATTTTTCGATATCTAGCTTCATGCTTTGACTCCAATAGCGGTGCGGAAAAAAATATCCTGATTCCTATAGGTTACCGCCGCCCGGGCGGCGCTGCGTACCTTTCCGCCATACGTTCACAAAAAATTTCCTTTTCTTTTGAAGCGGATTTCCTGTCGGACGGAAAATCTTTCGAAAGCATCCCCAAAAAATAGGACCAAAGTCCTTCCAGCTTCTCCAAATCTTTCTATACTGCAAGCCCACTCAATGATTTCTACAAAGCACAACGGCCGTGAGTCTCATCCGGCCTCAGATAATGGATACAGAAAATAAAAATTCCGGCGGCATCCGTCCCTGGCTGCCGCTGCTATCGCTGGCGTGCGCGGTTTTCGCTTTTAATTCGTCTGAACTGATGCCGATCGGCCTTCTGATCGACATCGCGAAGGATTTTGAGATCCCGGTCGCGAAGGCGGGTCTTTTGATTACGTTCTACGCCTGGGTGGTGGCGCTGATGTCGCTTCCGCTTATGGTGCTCTGCTCCCGGATGGCGTATCGGAAGCTCCTTCTCGGCGTGCTGCTCCTCTTCGCGGTGAGCCACGTGGGAAGCGCGTTCTCGACCCAATACTGGATGCTGATGGCAAGCCGAATCGGTGTCGCCTGCGCGCATTCGGTCTTCTGGGCGATCGCGCCTCCGATGGCGGTGAAGATCGTGCCGGAAGGGAAGCGCGCTCTCGCGCTCTCGGTCGTCGCCGCGAGCACCTCAACCGCCCTGATCTGCGGTCTGCCGCTTGGGCGCGCCGTGGGGCTCTTGCTTGGCTGGCGCTGGACCTTCGGTATCGTCGCGGTTCTCGCGTTCCTCATTTTCGCCTTCCAATTGAAGGTCATGCCGAACGTCCCGAACACGAGCTACATCGCGCCGCAGAAGATTCCGGGCGTCCTGAAGCAGCCCGTGCTGATCGCGACGTTCGCCGTCACCGCGCTCACCGTCACGGCGCAGTTCTGCGGCTACAGCTACGTGGAGCCGTTCCTCAAGATCAAGGCCGGGATGCCGGACTCGATGGTGACCTGGGTGCTTGTGCTGTATGGCGTTGCCGGTATTCTCTCGAGCATCCTTTACACGAAGCTCTACGATAAGCACCATAAGCCGTTCCTCTACTTCGCGGTCTGCGGCATCGGCGCGGCGCTCTTTATGCTGTACCCCGCCTCCTGGTTCATTCCGGCGACGATCGCGGTCTGCGCTTTCTGGGGTATCGCGATTATGACCTTCAACCTCGTGCTGCAGTCGCTCGTGATTGAAGTGGCGCCGCCCGCGGCGGTCACAATCGCCATGGCGACCTATTCCGGGATCTATAACCTCGGGATCGGGTCCGGTGCTTTTATCGGCGGCATTGTGGAGCGCTCAATCGGCGTGCAGTTCACGACGCTCGCCGGGTTCCTCGTGTCGCTTATCGCGGCAGCGGTGTTCTTTAAGAAGCTGCTTCCGAATGTCATGGGGCTCCTGAAGAAAGAAGCCTGATCGGAATTCATTGATTCCAAAATAAACGCCTGAGGTCTCCAAAGATCTCAGGCGTTTTGCTTTGATGGATGGAGGAACATCGTCCTCCTGATCCAGCTCTCCCTTAGGCGAGGCTCTCCAGCATCGACGCGGCATCATCCGACCCGAGGTCCGCGGCCTTCTTCACGAGCGCCTTCCCCTTCTCGCGGTCCAGCGCGATCACGGTGCCTGAGAGATAAGCGAGTCCGAGGTTCAGCGTCCCGTAGGGGTCGTTCGCCTCGGCTGCCTTCTCAAGGAACGGAATGCCGTCCTTCTTCATCTCGTCCCCGAGCTTACCGTTGACGAGCAGGCTCCCGAAGAATCCCATCGCTTCCGGGAACCCGCCCTTCGCGCCCTCTGAAATCCAGAAGACACCGAGTTCCGGATCCGGCGGCACGCCGATTCCATTCAGGTAGCAGAACCCGAGGAGATATTCGCCTTCGGGGTACTTCGCCTGAGCGGCCGCGAAGTACCAGCGGAAGGCGCGCGCCGGATCCTGCTTCACCTGCCAGCCGGTTTCATACGCGCGCCCGAGCACCACAGCACACTCAGGAATCCCCTGAAGGGCCGGCGTGAAGAGCGACACGAGCTGACGGCGGGTCGCCTCGGGGAGATCCGCCGGAATCCCGGCATCCGCCGCCTCAGTCTGCGACTGCACGGGGCCCATTTCTTTCAGGAGATCCACGAAAAGCCGGTTCGCGCGGACACCCTCGGATTCTTTGAGGGTCTTCCGGAGCCCAGCGAGGATCGCGCCGGCACGGACGTCGCCCGCGGCCTCAGAAAAGATTGACCAGGCGGCCGCCTTTACGGCGTCCTTCGGGATTCCGATCCCGTAAGCGAGCGCCCGGGCGTACCAGTAGCGGGAGTCGAGGTCACCGGCCCGCGCCGCCTTCTGGAAGAGATCTGTCGCCCGCTCAAAATCCTGCGGCACACCGTCACCCGTCGAGAGCGCGATCGCGAGGTTGCGGATCGAGGCCGGGTCACCGGCTTCCGCTGCCCGCTTAAGCCACATCACGGATTCGGGTTCGTTCTTATCAACCCCGTTCCCTTCCTTCAGCATCCGGGCGTAAAGCGCCATCCCCTTCGGGTAGCCGGCTTCGGCCGAGCGCTTGATGAACCCCACGCCCTTCTCTTCGTTTTTCGGAATCCCGATTCCCTGAAGGAACGCGATACCGACCTGGTAGAGCGCCTTCGGGTGACCCGCGTCCGCCGCGGTCTTGAGGAACGTCCAGCCCTCGGGGTCCGGCGTTCCGGTCGCGAAGCCGGAAATCAGGTTCCAGCCGTAGTCTGTCGCCGCGTCCTTATCTCCCGACTCCGCTTTCGACTTGAGGTCAGCGAGTTCAGATTCAAACGACCGGTTCTCCGCGTCACTCAGGAGCTTCGAGCGGATCGCTTCCGCCGCCGCGTGAATCCGGCGCTTCAGCTCATTCATTTCGTGCTCCTGCGCCTTGCGGTCCAAAGCCGCCTTTTCGTTCTCTTCTGCCATCACCGTCCTCCTTCTAAGCCGGGGAAAATCGAGCGGCCGCGGATATGTATTGTTACAGCCGTCAGCGGCTATTTTACGTAGAAATGCCTAGGAGAAACGGGCGGACACAAGTGAGGTGAACTGTTGCTCTTTTCTCACAGCAGTTTGCATCGCGATCATTAGAGTATTTCTCAACAGAACTTCTGAATCCTTCAGAAGAAGTGATGGAGATAAACATCATGAAACGCCGTGCTCTTCTTGCCATTCTCGCCGCGGCCCGATCGCGGCTTTCGCTAAGGACCATCGCCCTGGCGATGTCCCTCCGCCTCCTCCCGCGGGCGGCAATCCCCCGCCGCCGCGCCCGAAGAAGCATCATCGTCCGGAACCGCCGCCTCCCCCGAAGCATCACCATGAGCGGCACCACCGGAAGGATCGTCCGGCACCCCCGCCCCCGAAGGGACCGAACGGCCCTCAGGGCCCGCAGGGTCCGGGCCCCAACGGCCCGAAGCGTCCCTGATAGCCTCACGTAACTTCTGAATGGAAAAAACAGACGGCGGAACTGCCTAAATAGCGGTTCCGCCGTCTGCGTTTGTCTGGAGGATCTGTGAGACGGTTCTTTACGCCATCAGATCAATGCCCCTTCTGAGCGACGATGAGGCCCACAAAAATCGTCACGATGCCGGCGATCGCGAGCGGCGGGAGCGTCTCGTGAAGGAACACCACGGAGAGAAGCACCGTGATCAGCGGCTGCGCGTAGAGGAAGAGAGAAGTCTTCGTGATGCCAAGCGACTCCACGGCACCGGTCCACGTCGCGTAGCAGAGCGCGGAAGCGAACACGCCAAGGAACGCGAGTCCCATGAAGACTCCCGGATCCGTGAGGGTTGAGAGTGAAATCTTCGACCCGAACCCGATATCAAAGGGCAGCATGATGAGAACGCCGAAGAAGAACGTCCAGGCGGTCATCGGAATGATCTTGTAGCCGCGTTCCGAAAGCTTCCGGCTCACCACGCAGTAGAGCGGCCACGCGAAACACGCGAGAAAAGCGAGCAGGTCGCCAAGCGGACTCACGGCTCCGATCTTATCGGTCGCGAGCGTGAGGCAGGCGGATCCCGCGACCGCGATCGCGGAACCAATAAAGAACTGCCGCTTCAGCGGCACGTCCCGGAAGAAGAACCACATCACGAGCACATTCGTGATCGGGATCAGGGACACAATGACCCCGACGTTCGCGGCCTGCGTGAAGTAAAGCGCGCAGTTTTCAAGCGTGAAGTAGGCGGCGACACCCGTCGCGCCGGACGCGATGAAAAGCTTCAGGTCGGATCGCTCCTGAATCATCATCGACTGTCCGGTTGCCTTCGCGACCGCCGCGAGAATCAGAAAACCGATCGTAAAACGGGTGACGAGAACATCAATCGCCGTGAGTTCTGACATCACGCCTTTTGTGACGACATAGGTCGCGCCCCAGACCGTGATTGTCGTAAGCGCCATCAGGACGCCGCGTAAAGTCTTTGATTGCATGTCAGTTATTAATTTTCGTTAAGCCAGCCATTATCGCAGATATTGCTCAGGCGCTTCAGATGGCATCCCCTCTCGGATCCCGCCCTCTGTCCCGTCCCCGCATTCAGAGGACTACACTTCAGCGTCTTTCTGTTTTTCACCTGTTTCTTTAGAGCCATGCCGTCCACACCTGCCGTCCGCCGTCCGATTGATCTGCGCGCGTTTCTGATCTGCGTCGCGCTGAGTTTCACCTGGGGCCTGCAGCAGGTCGCGATCAAGGCGGCCGCCCCGGATATCAGCCCGATGCTGCAGGTGGGGATCCGCTCTGGCGTTTCCGCCCTCCTTCTCCTCCTCACGAACCGCTTTTGGCTTCACGAAAAATGGGGGCATGAGGTGAAGCTCCGGGACGCGATTCTTGTGGGTCTCGGGTTTGTCGGCGAATTCTTCTTTGTGTCCGAAGGCCTCCGCTTCACGACAGCCGCCCACATGTCGGTGCTCCTCTACACGTCACCCTTCTTCGCCGCAATCGGACTCTCGATCAAGCTCCCGGAAGAACGGCTCTCGGTGATTCAGTGGGCGGGACTCTTAACCGCTTTCCTCGGAATCGCGGTGGCGTTCCTCGTTCCCGCGCTTCTCTCGAAAGAAACGCTTGAAGGGAGCGGCTGGATTCTCGGAGATATCCTTGGGCTTGGCTCCGGACTCTCCTGGGGACTCACCACAATCATGCTTCGCACCACCACGATGAATGACGCGCCGCCCTCCCTCATGCTTTTCGCGCAGCTCTTCATGGCGTTTGTGATCCTCACGCCGCTCGCGTTTATCACGGGTCAGACGACGTTCCACAATTCGCTTGTCGGGTGGTCGAGCCTGCTATTCCAGGCGGTGATCGTCTCTTACGCGAGTTACCTCGTCTGGAACTTCCTCCTGAAGCAATACCTTGCCGCCCGCCTCGGAGTACTCGTCTTCATGACTCCGATCTTCGGCGTCATCCTCTCGGTGCTGCTTCTCGGGGAATCGGTCGGGATGCCGTTTATCTTCGGATCGCTCCTCGTGCTCGCCGGTCTCCTTCTCATGCAGGCGAAGACGATTCTGCTCGTCAGGAAGCACGGATCCTGAGTTCCGAGCCGCTGATCCTTGCGGAATTTGCAGTTTCCAGAAACGTAAAGCGTTTGTGCCTTTCTTTGAATGGCGAAACGCGGATTCTCACGGAAAATCGGTGAAGCCCCGGACTCCGGGGCTTTTTGATGTCTGAAACTGATACAAAATCCATGATCTCGGCCATTCAGCCGCGCCTACAATGTTCTTAAGAACATTCCTTCTCTGAGAGAAAGGAGCTGTGCACTATGAGACGCAGAACATTTCTTCGGGCCGCGGCAGCGATTCCGGTCGCGCTGCTTTCCGGCTGCGCGGTGTATGACGACGGCTACTACGTGGGGGACGTCGGCTACGCGCCGGTACCGAACCCGCATCCTCATCCTGTGCCGCCTCCGCCGCCCCCGCGTCCCCGTCCGGCACCGCCACCTCCGCCAAGACCCGCACCGCAGCCTCCGAGACCGGCTCCGCCGCCGCATTTCGCTGGGCCCGGTCCGAGACCGGGGTTCCGACCGGCACCTCCGCCCCCTGGGCCTCACCGCCCCGCGGATCCGCGGATGATGCATCGGACCGGCGGTCCGCGCCCGATCGGACCTGGAAGACCGGGACCGGGTTTACGGAATCCTCCCGGACGCCCCGGCGGTCCCGGAATGGGTCCCCGCCCGGGGCCTGGTCCTCGTCCGGGTCCCGCACCTCGCGTCCCGCGCCTCGGCCGGCACCGAACGGCCCTCATGGTCCCGGTGAACCGCCGCCTGGCTTCCCCCGCTAGGGGCTGAAATGAAAAGGGCATCCTTCTATCAATAGAAGGATGCCTTTGTTTTTTGAACTGTCCGAAATCCCGGGCAGAACTCAGAAGCTGCTGCCGCGCCCCGTGACAGGCGGGATCGACGCCCAGAACGCGCACTTATGTTCGTCGGCGAAGTACGCGGCAGGGCGCGTACCGGTTTTCTCGGGAGCGAGCACCATCACGGCGCCGTCTTCCTTATAGGGACCCCAGGCCGGGACGCCCTTCCCGTTCGGGTCTCCGGTCCGGATGAAGTTTCCCCAGTAGGTGCGGATCGTTTCGGCGAGCTGCTTCTGATCCGGCGTCATCTTTGCCGCGAGCGCGAGGAACCGACCGGTGTCGGGGAAGAGGTACGAGAGTTCAGAGCCGTGGCTCGCGCCCGTTTTGTAGCCCGGGTACCGGGGTCGAAGGAGCGTCGGCGCGTTCTCGTCCTCAAAGGCGTAGAACCAGGACGTAACATCAGACGCGGCCGCGGCGCGCGCAAGCGTCAGGCTCCCGCAGCCGCCCAAGCCCCGCATGCCGGAATCCGTCATGAAGTCCCCCATGATGTAAGGGACGCCGTAGGCCTCATCCTTCTCATACTTATCACCCGGGTACTCGACCTGAGCCTTGTACCAGTTGTCCCCAACGAGGCGCTTCACCCAGACCTTATAGGCGTCCTCACTCCACCCGGTGAAAACCGACGCGGCGTCCCGCGCCTCGTTTTTATTCGATCCCGAGAGGAGCGGCACGCGGTTCCAGTCACCCTTCTTGATTTGCTCAATCCCCGGAACGTCTGAAACTGGCGCCCAGAGGCCGGATGAGGCGCTCGCCTCAGCGATTTTTTCAGCCGGCACTTTCCTCAGGCAATTTCCGACGCCGCTCTCAAAGTCGCAGCCCGCCCGCTTGATAAAGAATTCGCTCCGGCGCTTCGCCTTCGCGGGGCGCTCAGAGTCAAAGGCGCAGGTGTCCGACTGAATCACCGCCTGATGGAAGAGCCCCTTCGCTTTCGGATCCACGAGCATCCGGCAGACATCGGTGCCGCCGGACGACTCCCCCATGAGGGTCACGCGGTCCGGATCTCCGCCGTACCCCGCGATCGTCTTTTTCACCCAGCGAAGGGCTTCCTCGATATCCGTCATCGCGGAGTTCCCCGAGGCGTCCCCAAATTCAGGAAGTGAGAGGAACCCGAGCGCCCCAAGCCGATACTGAACCGCGGCCACAAGTACGCCGGACTCGGCAGCTAGCCGCGACGGATCCTGCGCTGAGGCGCTTCCCGTGATATTCGCGCCGCCATGGAGATACACGGCAACCGGGAGCTTTGCGCCGGGCTTTGTCCCCGCCGGCCGGTAGATATCGGCGTAGAGGCAGTCTTCCGACCCCCCTTCTGGCTGCAGGCACGGCGCCGCGTGCCACTCGGCGTTCCGGACACCGGTCCAGTTTTTAGCGGGTGCCGCGGGTTTCCATCTGAGGTCTCCGACCGGGGGCTCCGCGTAGGGGATTCCGAGAAACGCATCCGCCGCAAGGTCGCTTCCGGGGAGTGTCCGCGTGATACCGGTCACCTTTCCCTGGACCGTGTCCGCGGTCGGTGCGGAGGGGGAAGCGGCAGAGGCTGAAGTCACTGAGGGAGCAGCGCCGGATATTCCGGACGCGAGGCCGAGCATCCCGGCTGCCACCCAACTGAACCACGTTTTCCGCGTCATGCTTATCTTCCTCCTCGTGAAACACAAAAAAACCGGCTGGAAGCCGCCCCCTTATATTAAAAGAGAAGACGGACTGCCAACCGGACACTGGAGTCTGACTGAAAGTTTTGATGTTTTGAAGTCGGGCTACGGAAGCTTCGCGTAGTCGTCGTCTGACACCGGCTCACACCACTCGGTGCTCGTCTTGGTGCCAGGTACGCCGATCCCGATATGCTGGAACCAGCTATCCTTTGCCGCGCCGTGCCAGTGCTTCACGTTCGCGGGGATGTTGACGACATCGCCGGGATGCAGTTCCCGCGCCGGCTTCCCCCACTCCTGATACCACCCGCGGCCCGCGGTGACGAGAAGCATCTGTCCGCCCCCGGTTTCCGCGTGATGGATATGCCAGTGGTTGCGGCACCCCGGGGTAAAGGTGATGTTGCTCACCTTCACTTGTTCACTCGAGAGCGCCTTCCGATAGCTCTTTCCCGTGAAGTACTGCCCAAACGGGTTTTCTTCCCCCATAGGGAAGACACTCAGTTCTTTCACTTCGCCTGCCATTTTTCACCGCTCCTCATATAGGTTTTCTTTAATGCGCTGAATGGCGTTTCTCGCGAAAGAGGGCGGAATCGCTTCCGCCCCCCTCCTCCTCTGTTCTTTTTTACTTCAGGGCGTCGTAATCGGCGTCCGACACCGGTTCGCACCACTCGGTCTTCGCGCCTTCACCCGGCACCTCAATCGCGAGATGCTGGAACCAGGCGTCTTTCGCGGCACCGTGCTAGTGCTTCACGTTTGCCGGAATATTCACGACGTCACCCGGCTTCAGAGCCTGAGCGGGCTTACCCCACTCCTGATACCAGCCGCGGCCCGCGGTCACGAGCAGAATCTGACCGCCGCCCTGCGTCGCGTGGTGGATATGCCAGTGGTTGCGGCACCCGGGCTCAAACGTGACGTTTCCGACCGGAACCTGTTCAGTCGAAAGCATCTTGAGGTAGCTGATCCCCGTAAAGAACTTGTTATAGGGATTCACGTCGCCCGAATCGAACACACTCATATCTTTCTGATCTGCCATCTGCTTTTCTCCAAAAAGTGGACGGGAACCGGCTAAGGGGTCCTGAAAGCATCCGTTTTTATCTGCACTCAGAGCGCCGCTTCCCGCACTTATGAATTATCAGTCGGGCGGGCTCCCCGATTTGCCATTTTTTCTCAATTGATTGTCAGTTCCTGTCCCCGAATCCGTATTTCATTTTTTGCAATCAATTCAATATGTGATACCGAAATCTGTCTCCCCCGACTCCGGATTTTGGAGGAGAATGCGGGGCTCTTTTTCCGCTTCGCTGTGGATAAGCGGAATTTCCGATATGCCATATCTGGTCCGGAGACTTTCCAGCTCCGGCTATTTAGTTTTCGGCGCCAGCAAACTGACCCCGGCTGATCAAAAACTCATCAGCGAAATGTGAAAAAAAAGCGCTGCTTTTCGCCCCGCTGTGAACAAGATTTGAAAGCGCCTGAATCAAAATAGGAAAATTTCCACACCGGGCTTTCTGGTTGAAAAAAGTACCAGATTATGTATCATTAACGAGTTCCATCAACAAGATTTAGTTGGCTCTTTGAACAGATGCCAGGAGACGCAGAGTGAAGATCATTAAGCGAAACGGGTCGGAAGAAGAATTCGACCGCCAGAAAATCAAAAACGCAATCGCTAAAGCCAATATCTCCGATGACGGCAAAGCCGAGCTGACCGATCGTCAGATCGATTACATTTCGCTCGTCATTGAAGACCACTGCAAAGAACTGGGTCACGCTCTCTCCGTTGAGGAGATTCAGGAGCTCGTTGAAACCCACATCATTCTGCAGGGCGCTCCTGAGACCGCAAAGCGCTATATCCGTTACCGTTTTACCCGGAATCTCGTCCGTGAGTCGAACACGACGGATAACAAAATCCTCTCACTGATCGAACGTAACAACGAAGAAGCGAAGCAGGAAAATTCGAACAAAAACCCGGTGATCAACAGCACGCAGCGCGACTATATGGCCGGTGAAGTGTCCCGCGACCTGTCGGCGCGCATCCTGCTCCCGAAGGACATCGTGAAGGCGCATCAGGAAGGCCTGATTCACTTCCACGACTCCGACTACTACGCGCAGCACATGCATAACTGCGACCTCGTGAACCTCGAGGATATGCTGCAGAACGGCACCGTGATCACGGGCACCCTGATTGAGAAGCCGCACAGCTTCGCGACCGCCTGCAACATCGCGACGCAGATCGTCGCCCAGGTCGCGTCGAACCAGTACGGCGGCCAGTCGATCAGCCTCGCGCACCTCGCCCCGTTTGTGCAGACGTCTCGCGTGAAGATCCGCAAGATCGTAAAGACCGAAATGGAGTCGATCGGCTTTGAGCCGACGCAGGAACAGCTCGATAAGATCGTTGAGGACCGGCTGCGTGACGAAATCCGCCGCGGCGTCCAGACGATTCAGTATCAGGTGGTGACGCTCCTCACGACGAACGGCCAGGCGCCGTTTGTGACGGTCTTCATGTACCTCAGCGAAGCGAAGAACGAGCAGGAACGCCACGATCTCGCGATGATTATCGAGGAGACGCTGCGTCAGCGTATCCAGGGCGTGAAGAACGAGAAGGGTGTGTGGGTGACCCCCGCCTTCCCGAAGCTGATCTACGTGCTCGAAGAGCAGAACATTCACGAGGATTCGCCCTACTGGTACCTCACGAAGCTCGCCGCTGAATGCACCGCGAAGCGCATGGTGCCGGACTACATCAGCGAAAAGATCATGCTGAAGCTGAAGAAGGATAAGAACGGCGAAGGCCACTGCTACACCTGCATGGGCTGCCGCTCCTTCCTCACCCCGTACGTGAATGATCAGGGGAAGCCGCAGTACTACGGCCGCTTTAACCAGGGCGTCGTGACGATCAACCTGCCGGATGTGGCGCTGTCGTCTGGCGGTGACATGGAGAAGTTCTGGAAGATCTTTGATGAGCGTCTGCAGCTCTGCTACCGCGCTCTGATGTGCCGCCACGAGCGTCTGCTCGGGACGCCGTCCGACGTCGCCCCGATCCTCTGGCAGTACGGCGCGCTCGCCCGTCTGCAGAAGGGTGAGAAGATCGATAAGCTGCTCTTCGGCGGCTACTCCACGATTTCGCTTGGCTACGCCGGCCTCTACGAATGCGTGAAGTACATGACCGGGAAGAGCCACACGGATCCGGAAGCGAAGCCCTTCGCGCTGCACGTCATGCAGCACATGAATGACAAGTGCGCCGAGTGGAAGGCAAAGACGAACATCGACTTCTCGCTCTACGGCACGCCGCTTGAAAGCACGACGTACAAGTTCGCCCGCGCCCTGCAGCGCCGCTTCGGCGTGATCCCCGGGATCACCGACAAGGGCTACATCACGAACAGCTACCACGTGCATGTGTCTGAGAAGATCGACGCCTTCACGAAGCTGAAGTTCGAGTCTGATTTCCAGCGCCTCTCTCCGGGCGGCGCGATCAGCTACATCGAAGTGCCGAACATGCAGAACAACATTCCGGCCGTGCTTGACGTGATGAAGTACATTTACGACAACATCATGTACGCGGAGCTCAACACGAAGAGCGACTACTGCCAGGTCTGCGGCTACAACGGCGAAATCAAGATCGTCGAGGATGACGGCAAGCTCGTCTGGGAATGCCCGAGCTGCGGCAACCGCGACCAGTCGAAGATGAACGTCGCCCGCCGTACCTGCGGCTACATCGGCACGCAGTTCTGGAACCAGGGCCGCACGGAAGAAATCCGTGACCGTGTTCTGCACCTCTGAGCCATAAGGACGCCATGCACTACGGGAATATCAAAGACTGCGACATCGCAAACGGTCTTGGCGTCCGGGTGTCTCTTTTCGTCAGCGGCTGCACGCACCACTGCAAGGGGTGCTTCCAGCCGCAGACGTGGAACTTCAAGTACGGTGACGTCTACACTCAGGAAACTGAGGATCAGATCGTCAAAATGCTGGAACCCTCTTACATCAACGGACTCTCCCTCCTTGGGGGCGAGCCGATGGAACCGGAGAACCAGCGGAAACTCGTGAAGCTC
Organism: Dakarella massiliensis; assembly: GCF_001182045.1. Taxonomy (GTDB): domain Bacteria; phylum Pseudomonadota; class Gammaproteobacteria; order Burkholderiales; family Burkholderiaceae_F; genus Mesosutterella; species Mesosutterella massiliensis. Next base: position 150,152 of record NZ_CVTY01000006.1, read on the forward strand.
TGCCGCCGGGTGAAGAAGCTCTACCCGGAAAAGAACATCTGGTGCTACACGGGGTACACCTATGAAACGGATCTCCTCGCCCCCAGCCGCGCGCGCTGCGAAGTGACGGACGAGCTCCTTTCCTATATCGATGTGCTGGTGGACGGTGAATTCGTGGAAGCGAAGAAGAACATCGTGATCGCCTTCCGCGGTTCCACGAACCAGCGCCTGATTGATATGAATAAGACCCGGGAAACGGGTCACGCGGAGATCCTTCCGGGTCTGCCGTGAAAAACAAAAAGACTGACACACAGAGAAAGTCAAAATAAATTCCAGGAAACTGGATTTATCAGCGCCGATACCCGCGAAGTGCCGGCGCTTTTTTTTGCCTGTTGCCTGAGGAACCGGAGCTTCTCTTTCACAGGCTCCGGTTTTTTGCTGCCGCGTTCTTCGGGAACCGCGGCTCCTCCCTCCGCTTTCTTCTCCGGTCTCCTCATCTGAAGGTAATATTGAAAACTATGCTCTGGCTTTTCACTTTCAAAGAGGCACGGCTCCTGGCCCCCCGCTCAGGGCGCCTCATCAGTCCAACGCATATAACCGATAAAAAGGATCCAGCATCATGGCAGAGAACACTCCGCGTCTTTCTTTCACCTGTGACTACGAGGAAGGCGCGCACCCCGCGATTCTGAAGCGTCTCGCGGAAACTAATTTCCTGAAGGAACCGGGCTACAGTTACGACGAATTTTCGCTCGCGGCGAAGGATAAGATCCGCGAGGCCTGCGGCGCTCCGAACGCCGGGGTCTACTTCCTCATCGGCGGCACGCAGACAAACGCCACGGTAATCGACGCGGTGCTGCGCGGGTATCAAGGCGTGGTAGCGGCTCAGACCGGCCACGTCGCCGTGCATGAGGCGGGCGCGATCGAGTTCGGCGGTCACAAGGTGCTCACGGTTCCGCAGGAGCGCGGCAAGGTGTCCGCCACGGTGCTCAATCAGTCGCTTCTCGATATCGAGAACGACGGGAGCTACGAGCACATGGTGCACCCGGGTCTCGTCTACATCTCGCAGCCGACCGAATACGGCACGCTTTATTCGAAATCGGAGCTTGAGGCGATCCGCGCGGTGTGTGACCAGCATAAGCTCCCGCTCTTCATCGACGGCGCGCGTCTTGGCTACGCGCTCGCGTCGCCCGAAAACGACGTTTCGATAAAGGATCTCGCCCGGCTCGCCGACGTCTTCTATATCGGCGGCACGAAGTGCGGCGCGCTGCTTGGCGAAGCGGTCGTGATCCCGAACCCGGACTTCATCCCCCACTTCTTCACGACGATCAAGCAGCATGGCGCGCTCCTCGCGAAGGGCCGCGTCGCCGGCATCCAGTTTGAGACGCTCTTCACGGACGGCCTCTACGAAAAGATCGGCATCCCCGCGATCCGGAACGCCCGGAAGATCCAGGACGCGCTCCGCGCCTCCGGTTACGAGCTTCTTTTTGAGTCCCCCACGAACCAGATCTTCGTCGTGCTCGAGAACACCCAGATGGCGGAACTCGCGAAGTCGGTTGCCTTCAGCTTCTGGGAGAAGAAGGACGAGACCCACACCGTGGTCCGCTTCGCGACGAGCTGGGCGACGCGGGACGAGGATGCCGATGAACTTGTGCGCCTCCTGAAGGACATGCGTCTCGCCTAAAAGACGAACCCTCAGGATCCCGTCCCGCTGAATCCGGCGGGATCCCGGCGCATGAAAAAAGGCCTGAGAGCAGTGTTCTCACAGGCCTTTCGTTTGGAATACAGCGTGAACGGCGCTTAGTCGTTCGTCATATTCGTGAAGTTCTCCGCCACATGAACGACCTTGCCATTCGTGTAGTAAGCGTCTTCAGAGATGTAGTGCAGGGTCTTCGCGAAGCCGGCGGCGAAGCTCGAATGCTCTTCATCCCACAGCTCTTCCTTCACGGTGATGTTAACGGCCTTGCCGATGCAGACGCCGGTCTTCTTGAGGGTCTCAAGATCGACGAGCTCGCACTCGATATAGGCGAGCGCATCCGGAAGGGTCTTGATCCCGAGGACCTCAGAGGTCACCGGGGTGATCTTTGCCCAGGCGGAACTTGTCGCCGGAGTCACGCCCGTGGATCGAACCCACGCGGTTGATATCCGCGATCTGGCCTTCATGCGGAATCGCGACCACGAATTTCCCGGTCTCGATAATGTTCTTCGTCGTCGTGTGACCGCGGTCCAGCACCACGAGCACCTGATCGCTGTCGTAAGGCGTGTTCCACGCGGCCGTCATGATATCCGCCACGCCTTCCTTCGACGTGGTAGCGACCGTAACAATCTGTCCGCCGCTTGTGAGACGGTTCGCGGCGCGGGGCGTTAACTTCTTATACATATGAGCTGCCTTCTTTTGTTGTGTTAGCACGAATACCAAAAATATTACGGCAATAGGAAAAAACGGATGAGGCTTTGAAACCTCATAGGTTTCGCTCCACCGCCATAACCGTTTCCTGAGATACAGAATTTCTCACGCGTAATAATCTTAAGCGTCTTTTACCGCTATGGATTTTCTGTATACGGCACGGGTATAGTAGGGAAAAGAAGACACGGAATTGAATCATCAGACTTTGTCTGACGCGAAGAAAGCGGGTGTGAATCCCCCGCTCATCCGGTCTTCCGCCGAGGAGAGTTTTATGACTGGAATCACAAGAAGAAAAGTGCTCGCGGGAGCGGCCGCGGCCGGGATCTTTGGCTGCGCCGGACACCCGATCCAGAAGGCGCTTGGGTTCAAGACGACGCCTGAAGACCTCTATCAGCTTTATATCGGTGAGGCCGCGGCGACGCACACCGTGGGGGAACCGGACGTCGCCCGGATTCTCGCGGACGGCGCGATTCCGGCAGCTGACTGGCTTGAGTCACTCGGTGTCCGCTGGTCCCGGAAGAAGGCTCAGAAGTTTTTCCTCAATATTGAAGAGGGCTTCCGTCTCGGCCAGGTGCTGATCCCCGCGCTTGAAGCGAAGGCGAAGTCGCTCGGCGTCGCGATGCGTACCCGCACCCGGGCGACTGAATTGATCACGCCCGGCGGCCGCGTCACCGGTGTCATCTGCAAAACCCCGAAGGGCGTCACGCGCTACGCCGCGAAAGCGGTGATCCTTGCGACAGGCGGGTTCGAGGGGAACCCCCACATGATCGAGAAGTATATCGGGGACGGCTGGGATATGGCCGGGTTCTACTGCACCCCCGCGGACCGCGGTGATGGTCAGCGGATGGGAGAGGCGGCCGGAGCCGAACTCGCCGATATGGACGTCTTCAAGGCGAACCCCACGATCCACCGCTTTGAGGGGAATAAGTACAACATGCGCCCCGCGGTGAACGCGGGCGCGATCATCGTGAATCAGGACGGCGTCCGCTTTATGAATGAGACAGGCGGCTACTGGGAAGCGAGGAAAATCTGGGCGCTCCCGCAGAAGCAGGCATGGGTAGTGTTTGGAGACCCGGTGCTCGCCGCGGATAAGCGGCTTCCGGGCCTTATCGCGGCGGGATCCATCGTGACGGCCGTTGACGCGAACGCGCTTGAAATGAAGACCGGGATCAACGGGAAGGCGCTCACGGACACGATCGCCGCCTACACGAAACTCGCTGAAACCGGGAAGGATCCGGATTTCGGCCGCGGGAACGTGAAGCCCGCCTTCGGGGGCAAGCTCTACGCCGCACCGATCTCCCCGATGATCCAGGGGACGTTTGGCGGCGTGAAGACGAACGCGCAGACCGAGGCACTGAGACCGGATGGCTCCGTGATCCCGGGGCTCTACGCGGTCGGCGAATGCGCGGCGTCCGGACTCCGAGGACTGAACCCCCAGACCGCGAACGCGGTGTTTGGGTCGATCGCGGGACGCCAGGCGGCGGCCTGGGCTAAGACGGCACTGTAGGAGAGGGGGAACAGAAAATGAAGAAACTCATCACATTCGCTCTGATCGCCCTCTTCGCCGCGACCGCCGGTGCCGCGACACAGACGCTCGCCCAGAAGCACGCGAAGGCGGGCGTCAAGGGGAACCCCACGCAGGAACAATGCATCGCCTGCCACGGCGGGAGTTATGAGGCGCTCGCGAAGCAGACATCTAACGTAAAACCGAACCCGCACGGCTCCCACATGGGACCGGTGCAGTGCGACGCATGCCACAGCTGGAAGGGGCGCTCGAACCTCATGTGCAGCGACTGCCACAGCTTTCCGAAACTTCAGCAGAAGCTCCGCCCGCAGCCGAAGGTCATTCAATAAAGAGAAAATTAGTCCCATCTGATAACTCAGGCTGACGCGGCAGATGGAAGTTATCCGAGCGGACGCAGTTGGCTGACAGGAGCGCCTAAAACAAAACCGGCATCCCGAACGAGATGCCGGTTACAACGTAAAATTGACCAACATAAGAGCGGCCGTTCCGGAACGCTGATATTTTTTCCTGCCTCAGTTAGTCCCGAGATCCATTTCCATCTTGATCTCCTGAAGCGTTTCTCCTTTCGTGCTCCAAGTCGAGTTTTCAACGGCTTCTGTAATTCGAAATCCCACCTTCTCGTAATAGTGAATAGCTGCCGTCAGAGGACTCGCTGTCCAGAGGATGAGTCTACGGTATCCAGCTGATAACGCCATTTCCATAAGGGCCGACATTAATGCCTTCCCCACTCCATACCGGCGGTATTCCTTTTCGACAGCGAATAAACGGAACTGACCAACCTCAGGATCCTCGGTCTGGCAGAGCATAATGCAGCCGATCAACGTTCCGTTCTCATCGGCAACGAATAAATCCTCTTTGCTGCTTTTGGGCTTAGCCGCAAAATCCAGGGCAATTTTGACAGCATAATCCGTGAAGCTAGGTCCCCACGAATATTCTTCCTGATAGAGCCTTTTATGGAGATTCGCTACAAACTGTTCCTCTCCGTGTCGGTATGACCGGATGACGAAATCCATTTCAGACATTCCTCTATATCCATATGAATAACATGCTTCTTTCAAGGAAAAATTTACACCGAACACACATGAATTAATATCATTCTCGGATTTTCGGCTTCTTTGAAAGAGAGCACACTTTTCGGGGACAACCCGCTCGGACACCTCTCTTAAAAATGCGAAGAGCGCTGTGAAACTCTCTCACAGCGCTCTCCATTTAAGCGGATTCTATGGTGACCGAGAACCCCGCTCTCCTTGCTTAACTAAGCAAAAAGGGTGGGTGACATCAGCCTAGTTCGCTTACTTCACCCATCTTTCGGCCCGAAAGCCGAAGTTCAAGACGGCTGATGTCACCCATAAAAGAAGAAATTCCAGGAACAACCGGCTAAGCCCGGCCCACGGGATCAAAGCCATCCAGGAGTCTCTTGAAACCATTATAGCGGGCATTAATGAAAATAAATCAATACTTTGGAAATATTTACAGTACACAGAAAATATTCAAGCAAAACAATTGAATAGCGTGTATACAATTGCTTAACGACGGTGATAATTTTCTGTCAATACCCGCTTGATCCACGGTCAGGAAGGGATTCTACCCACGTTCTTAGACGGTTTAGAGGCTTAAGGATCCCAAAATTTTGTATCAGACGATACAGCCGTCTCTCGTTCAGATAATCTTTTCAGTCACATCACTCAGAAAATTCTCCTGAGGCATCGGAATGGTTGGCTTAGGCACTTTGATCAATATGGCGGCGATTGCCGCGGGCGGCACCGCAGGGCTCGTTTTCAGGCGGTATCTCAGCAAATCGCTGCAGACAAACCTGATGAGCGTGATGGGTCTTGTCTGCATGTTCCTCGGCACTGCGGGAACACTGTCTCTCATGCTCCGCGTTTCAGGCACTGGGCCCGCGCTGACCTCGACCGGCTCGATGATGATGGTGATTTCGTTCACGATCGGAACGCTGATCGGCACGATCCTGAAGCTTGAGGATCGGTTTGAGGGCTTCGGTCTCTGGCTTCAGCGGAAGGCAGGGCGGACAGGCGACAACGGTTTTGTCGGAGCCTTTGTGACGGCTTCTCTCACGGTCTGTATCGGAGCGATGGCAGTGATCGGCGCGATCCAGGACGGGATCGCGGGCGACTACACCGTGCTCGCCGCGAAAGCGGTGCTCGACTGCGTGATCATCCTCATCATGACATCTGCGCTCGGAGTCGGCTGCATTTTCTCCGCGATCCCGGTCGGTATTTTTCAGGGGCTTGTGACGCTTCTCGCGTTCCTGATTGGGCCCCTCCTCAGCCAGGCGTCGATTGACGCGATCGGACTCACGGGCTCGATGATGATTTTCGCGGTCGGCGTGAACCTGGTCTGGGGAAAGAAATTCTCGGTCGCGAACATGCTCCCCACCCTCATCTTCGCCGCCCTCTGGCCCGTCTTCCTCTAGAATCGGAAAGAAATCAATTTTTTACATTCCTAAGGACTGGATCAAAACCAGTCCTTCTTTCCATCATGACGATCGAAATCCGCTCCGCTCTCCCCTCTGACCTTGACGCGATCGCGGCGGCCGAAGCCGAAAGCTTTCCGGCGGCGGAAGCCGCTACCCGCGAGTCGTTCGAATCGAGGCTTACCGCTTACGGGAATCACTTCTGGCTTCTCTTTGTCGACGGGGAACTCGCGTCCTTCGTGGATGGGCTCGTGACGAACGACCCGGATCTGAAGGACGAGATGTATGAAGACGCGTCGATGCATGACGAATCAGGCGCGTGGCAGATGATTTTCGGCGTGGTGACGCGTCCCCGCTACCGGAAGCAGGGCTATGCGGGGGAGCTTCTGAAACGGATGATCGCGGAAGCGAGGAAGGAAGGCCGCAAGGGCCTGGTCCTCACGTGCAAGGATCCCCTCGTCCACTACTACGCGAAGTTCGGGTTCGTGAATGAAGGGTTCCTCGGGTCAACGCGCGGCGGCGTCACCTGGAATCAGATGCGGATTACGTTTTAGAGCGGCAATTCCTCTTCAAGCGGGAAGCGCTCCGGCATTTCGTGTGCGAGAAGGAATTTCTTCGCCGCGAAACCGCCGTCGTACCCGGTAAGACTCCCGTCCGTCCCCAGCACCCGGTGGCACGGCACAATCACGGCGAACGGATTCAGCCCGACCGCGGCGCCGACCGCCCGCGCTGACTGCGGTATCCCGAGCCGCATCGCGAGTTCCCGATACGTGGTGGTCGTCGCGTAGGGGACCGCTTCCAGCACCCGCCAGACTTTCTTCTGGAACTCGGTCCCGTAGTAGATCACCGGCAGGTCAAAGACTTTTCTTTTCCCGTCAAAGTATTCCGCGAGCTCTTCCGCGGCCCGCTCGTTCACGGGGTGGTGGCCGGGGACGAATTCCGGGTTCTTCAGGTAGCGGCTGAGCCGCTTCATCACGTCCCCGTAATGATGGCCGTGCGTCCAGTCCGCGATCACCAGCCCCGCGTCGTTCGATCCGAGAAGGATGTCGCCGCAGGGAGAAGCAAAAGTTTCCGTGACTACCACACCTGCCGCCATAAGCCTCGAGCCTCCCTAACCCTAAAGTCTCAATGGGAATGAGTGTCTATTATCCGCGACTATCGCGAATGACGAGAGGCTTTAAGGGGGGTCAAAACCTGAACTCCTGCTGCACAGCGGACGGCAGCCGGATCCCTTCAAGATTAAGGAGATAGCGCTTCGCGTCAAACCCGCCGCCGTACCCCGTGAGACTGCCATCCCGTCCCACCACGCGGTGGCACGGCACGATGATGGAGAACGGGTTCTCGCCCACCGCGATCCCAACCGCCCGCATCGCTTTCGGTTTCCCGATCGCTTCCGCGATTTCGCCATAGGTCGTCACGCGGCCAAACGGAATTTTTGTCAGGGCATCCCAGACCGCGGTCTGGAATTCCGTCCCGAGAAACCGAAGCGGAAGGTCAAACGTCCGCCGTTTCCCCGCGAAATAGTCATCGAGCTGCGACGCGGTTTCCTGAAGCACCGGATCCGTTCCGGATATGAATTCCGGATTCCCGAGATAGCGGTTAAGCCTCGCGCGGACTGTGGCCTCATGCCACCCATCCACCCAATCCGCCTGGATCAGCGCCCCGGAATTAGTACCAAGGAGCAACTCCCCGCAGGGAGTCTGATACGTCATCGTGACTACGCTCTTTTCCTCCACTTTTTTCTCCTTCCGGGCGACCTTTTTTCCTTACTTTATTCAAAAATCTTTGGTAAAGTTTCCAACGCTTTTGATGTGGATATGCATTCGATGTTCTTGATTTGAATAGCGAAAATAGAGTCTTCGTTATTCCAATAATGCATATCGGCGCGTCAAAGCCTAACCTTTGAAAACACCTATTAGGATCAAGAATACTATGAAGATCTCCGCTCGCAACTGCCTCGAAGGCAAAGTCGTTTCCATCAAGAAGGGTCCCGTTTCCACCGAAGTGACCCTTGAGACCGCCGCCGGCGAAAAGATCGTCTCCTCCATCACCACCGCTTCCGCTGAGTCCCTCGGTCTCGACGTCGGTGTCAAGGCTTTCGCCGTGATCAAGGCTTCTAACGTCATGGTGGCTGTGGAGTAAGTTCTATTCCGCCGCCTTCTCCCGAGAGGCGACAGAATAGGGGCCGGTTCAGCTTTGCTGAGCCGGCTTTTTTATGGCCTTTCCTCATTCCCGCGGGAAACGTGAGTAACTTTTTATTTTATCCCCCGAGGCTCCCCGAATCCAGCATTATTTTTAATGAACAAGTCTGGATATATTTGTTTTTATGAGTAGAATAATTCATACCGTGATGCGTTATTCATTTTATGTATTGCGGTTATCCGGGGCAGAACGCCCTCAATCACTTTAAGGAAAACGTTTGGTATGAAACTGTCAGCTCGCAATTGCCTCCAGGGTAAAGTCGTCGCGATCAAGAATGGTCCTGTTTCCACTGAAGTGACGATTGAAACCGCTGCCGGCGAAAAGCTCGTCTCCTCCATCACCTCCACCTCGGCTGAAAATCTGGGGCTGAAGGTCGGTGACACGGCCTACGCTGTGATCAAGGCCTCCTCCGTGATGATCGCGGTGGACTAAGACGTTAGAGACTGCTTTTTAACGAGTTTTCTGGCGAAGCCGGTTCGGAAACGAGCCGGCTTTTTCATTGCCTCAGGAACAGAAAAATGACACCGCTATTCATATAAGGAAAAAGTCTTACATTTTTCAAAAATTTCTGGTAGAGTGTCTCATATTCAATCACGGATATCATTCGATGTTCTTGATTCGAATAGAGAAAAATTTTATATCGTTATTCTTAACACGCATAACGGAAATGATCCCGTTATGTCTTTTACGGTAAAACGAAAGGTAATTGAAAATGAAACTCTCTGCTCGCAATACGCTCGAAGGCAAGATCATCGCCATTAAGAAGGGCCCGGTTTCTACCGAAGTGACGATCGAAACCGCCGCTGGCGAAAAGATCGTTTCCTCGATCACCACCACGTCCGCTGACAACCTCGGCCTCGAAGTCGGCAAGACCGCCTTCGCCGTGATCAAGGCCTCGAACGTCATGGTCGCTGTGGAGTAATCGCTTCAGAGCTCAGTCTCAGATCCTGAGACACCTCGATTCGAACCGGTTCATTCGTGAACAGGATTTTTATATTTCCGGCAAGTTTCTGAGAAAAAGAAAGACGCCGCGCGGGTGTCCGCCGCCTAAAATTGATGATGAGAAAGTGTCTTTGAACACGAAAAACAAGAATTGCAGAGAAGACCGGAATCGCTTCGGTCTCATTGGAGATTTTTAAATGACAGCAACCAATCCGCAGGCTCCGGTGATCGGGTCGAAGAATGTCACGGGTCTTGATGTCCCGGGCTCCCGCGCGAAAGTGTTCTTTACCCCGGTGATCGACGCCGAGCATCTCTTTAAGCTTTATCGCCGCGTGAATGAAGGCATCTACGGCCGCACCGCGATCAAGCTCCACACGGGCGAAAAGAACGGCCCCAATATTCTTCCGCGCGACCTCGTGCGTGACTTCCAGAGCCGCATTCCGAACAGCAACATCGTTGAGACGAACACCCTCTACGAAGGTGACCGCTATACGACAGAAGGTCACTGCGAAACGCTGAAGGTGAATGGCTGGGATTTCTGCCCGGTTGATATTCTCGACGAGGAAGGCGGCGTTGACCTCCCGGTCCGTAACGGCTTCCATCTCGACCACGTGACGATGGGCGGTCACATCGTGAATTACGACTCCCTCATCGTTCTCACCCACTTCAAGGGTCACGCGATGGGCGGCTTCGGCGGCTCGATGAAGAATATCGCGATCGGCCTCGCCTCGGGCCGCGTCGGCAAGCGCCAGGTGCATGGCGTCGTCGACAAGATCCCCGAAAGCTGGACCGACTGGCCCATGAAGGAACCCTTCATGGAACTGATGGTGGATTCCGCGAAGGCGACGCTCGACTACTTCGGGAAACACGTCACCTTCATCAACGTCCTTCGCCGCATGTCGGTTGACTGCGACTGCGCGGGCGTCACGGCCGCTGAGCCGACGATCCCGGATATCGGCATCCTTGCCTCCACCGACCTCCTCGCGATCGATCAGGCGTCCGTTGACCTCGTGTTCAATCATGAGAGCAACAAGGACCTCGTGGAACGCATGACCTCCCGCCACGGTCTCCGTCAGCTGTCCGGCATGGCTGAGAAGAAGATGGGGAACCCGCAATACGAGCTGATCACGATCGAATACCCGACGGGTCACCGAGAAACGGAAAGAGCCAGGAAACCTCAGGTTTTCTGGCTCTTCTGCTTGTTGGGACAGGAAAATTTCAGCCGCCGAAAAGCCGCTTCCACTCCTCTTCCGCGCGTTTCTTCGCGTCTGACGCTGGCGCGGCCGGCGCTTCGGCGCGGGACGACACCTCTTCGCCCTCGAAATCCTCTTCGATCCGATCCCGGTAGTAGGACATTGGGGAGGAGGACGCAAGGAACCCCTCCGCGATTTCTTCCCCCACGCCCCGGAATCGCAGGATCCTTCGCGTGTCGAACTCCACTTCAAGCGTACGGCTGCGGCGGTCGTACGCGGCACTCCGGATGCCGCCACGCCGTATGGTCTTCCACTCCATGGCTCGCCTCCTCGGATTCTTTCCGACTGACACGACTCTGATAAAAATAAATGTACGCCGTTTCCGGTCCGAATCAAGGTTTTCCGCAATATTTCCAGATACAAAAAGCCTCTGATTGCATAATTTCAGGACATAAAATTTGAGTATCAGCCGGCAAACAGGCCGGCACCACTTAATTTTGGAGGTTCTGATGGCTTCTGACTCCTGCTCCTGCAGCCTGGCAACTAACCACAAGACCTGCCCGCTACCCGGGACGACAGAAGATCTCTATACGATGCCCTCAGTTCCGGGATACCCGAAACTCCGCGCCGGCACGCAGCTCGACGCGATCTGGGGCCGGATGCTCGCGACCGGCAAGGGATACCGCCGTCCCGGCATCAAGAAGGAACCGGGCACCTGCCCGGGGCTCCCCCGCGTCATGGTGGTGTTTGACACCCAGTGCCCGTGGTCTCACCGCCTTTGGGACACCGCGATGATCCTGAAGGACGAAATCGATTTCCTCTGGTTCCCGGTCTGCGTCACGAAGGACGTGAGCACCGCGCAGGCCGCGGCGATTCTCGCGTCCGACACGCCCTGGGCGCTCACGAAGGAGAGCGAAGAGCTTTTCGACGATCCGGACTTCCGCGGCATCAATCCGAAGGACTACCCGGTCACCCAGGAACAGCGTGACGTCGCCTGGAACAATTCCCGGATCTTCCGCAAGGCGGGCGGCACTCAGGTCCCGCTCGGTATCTTCCGGACGCCGGATAACCAGTTCGTTCCGATCTTCGGCGACGCGACGGCAGAAGAAATCCGAAAGATTGTCGGTATCGGCTGAGACGCATTACCGAGACACTTAAAAAACGCGGGCTCCCATCAAACGGGAGCCCGCGTTTTTTCACTTTCGTCAGAATTTTTGACATCCTGATAGGTTAAGAGCTTTGATTCACGAAACACCTTCCCGAGCCTCCACACAAACCCTGTTGAATCCCCTGTATTTACTATGAGAACCGGTATTTTCTTTCGTCTGCCTCAAGACATTCACAAATTTTTTCAGGTTAACCGCTTTCAAGTGCGCTTTTGACTACTACACTATTAGTTGAAAGTTACTGACCCAGCCTGTTCTTTTTCTCTGAAGATATACCTCTCAGACTACAGAAAAAGAAAACCCCGGGGTTAAAACTCACTGACAGGAGATCGCCATATGGCTGAAGCAGAAGAAGTGAAGACAGAAACGGTCACCGTGACGCTTACGGAAGATACGCTCGCAGGTCTCCGCCTCATCGCGGAACATAAGGGGATCACAGTCGAAGAAGTGATAGGACGCCTTGCCTCCGCCGCCGCGAAAACCGCGCACACGGCGAAGAGCGCGAACGAGAAGCGCAAGGCGATCGCGCAGCTGATTTCTGAAGAACTCACCGACCTCAACGCGAAGAAGGATGAGTTCCTGAAGCAGATGCGGGAGCGCCGTGAACAGAATAAAAAGAATCCTCCCAACCCCTGATACAAAGCATTGCCAGCCGGTATCGGAACCCTGACCCGTTATGAGCTTTTCCGGTACCCGGTGAAAAGACCAACACGAAAAGGAGTCTCAACATGGCTGATAAGAAAGAAACCGTAAAGACTGAGGCTGCCCCGGCGGCAGCCAAGGCTGAACCCGCTCCGGCTCCTGTGCCGGCGATTCCGCCGCTCACGCTCGAACTCGATCAAGAAACGCTTGAAGGCCTGAAGCTGATCGCGGATTCGAAGAAGACGGACGTTCAGACGATCGTGAAGAAGTTCTGCACGCGCGCTTCGAAGGCCGCTCTTGCCGCGAAGGCCGCGGATGAGAAGCGGGAAGAAATCCTCGCGAAGATCTCGGACGAGATCGACGAGATGAGCGAAAAGAAGAAGGAACTCCTCACCCGCATCAAGGCGATCAAGATCGATCCGGATCTCGGCTGCGAAGACTGGGATAAGGATGTCCGCGAAACCGCGAAGAAGCTGAAGAAGATACTGAAGAAGCTCTGATCGTGAGACTCCAAAGGCTGTAAATCCACCGCGCGGCGCGCCAGACAAAAGCACGCCGCGCGGATTTTTTTCTTAAACTACGACTAGCGATAGAGTCCCCGCAGAACCGGACTCTGACTTCATACGGATCCCCCCCGAATGACGACACCACGCCGCAAGAAAGCAACGCCTAAGAGAGTCACCAAAGCGAAACGGAGTTCCAGAAAAACTCTGTCCCCCTTTAAAAAACGTCTCGCGGTCGGGGCCGCGGCTCTCGTGATCATCGCGGGCGTGTCTCTCACACTGATCCCAAACGCCTGGAACAACGTCAAAAACGCGGTCGGCATCGGGTCGCCTGACCTGGAAGTCCGGGTGCCGCCCGCCGCGAAACCGAGCCCCGCGACGACTCCCACCGCGATTTCGCTCCTCCACGGAAAAGTGACCAAAGTGGATAGCGGCGACGCCTTTACGGCGCTGATCACGGATGGGTCGACACAACGTGTCCGGCTGCTCGCCGTCGACGCGCCGGATCCCGATCAGATCTGGGGCGACAAGAGCTACTTCGCGCTCGCCGCGCTCCTTAACGGGAAAGATGTCGTGATCCGGTTCCGGGGGCGGGACGCCTACGGCCGGATTCTCGGCCGCGTGATCGCGGATGGAACGGACGTCGGCCTCACGCAGCTCGCAAACGGCGACGCCTGGTACGTGAAATCGGAGGCTCCGCAGCTTACGCCGCAGGCGAGGAAGCGGTATCCGGCCGCCGAAGCCGCGGCGAAGAAAAACCGGATCGGCCTCTGGGCGGATCCGAAACCCATTTCTCCCTGGGAATTCCGAAAGGGAACGGGCGCGTCGGAACTGAAAACGTTTGAGGAAAAGAGCGAAGTGAAGCAGCCGGACGGCTTTTTCGGGCGGCTCACCTCATTCTTCTCCGGAAAATCCTGAGTCCGGAACGAAAAGTCCCGAAAATACGGTGTTTCGCACTGCACGCTGTGTTTCTTTTTTCTACACTAGAGCGATGCGATGGAGCTCCGCTGGTTTGAGCTCTTTATTTGTTAGCTGACGCTGATGACTGACCCCCGCGATAACCACTCCGCAATTTCCTCACTCCTCAACTCCGTCCTGAGTTCCCCGAAGCTTAAAAAGGCAGCGGGCGTCTTTGTCGCTGCCTTTATCGGCGCGATCGCCGTGAACGGCTTCACCGGTAACGGCATCACAAACGCCTTCAAGCACGCCGCGCAGGAGACGATGAAGTCCGTGAAGGGCGGAGCCGGGGCACCTGCCGCGCTCCCGGGACAGAATCCGACCGCGACCGGATCCACGTCAGGGCTCCCTGACTCGACCGTGAACGCCGGAGCCCAGGAAGTTCAGGGGCAGGTCGTGAAGGTGGCGGACGGCGACACCATCACGCTCAAAAAAACGGACGGTCAGACGATCCGCATCCGGTTCCTCGGAATCGACGCCCCGGAGCATGACCAGGCGGGCGGCCCCGCGAGCAAGGCTCACCTCGAGTCGCTTGTTTCCGGCCGGAACGTCACAGTGCGTTACCGGAACCTCGATCAGTACGGCCGCACGGTCGGCAAGGTGCTGGTGGACGGGAAGGATGTCAATTTAAGCCAGCTTCAGACCGGGAACGCCTGGTTCTACCGCAGTTACCAGAAGTCCATGTTCCCTGAGGACCGGCCGATTTACGAGGCAGCTGAGGAAAAGGCGCGCAGCGAACGGGTCGGCCTCTGGAGCGAATCAAACCCCACACCGCCCTGGGACTTCCGAAAGGCGAAGCGTTCAGGCTCAGACAAAGGATTTTTCTAACCTGAATTTTTCCTAAGGGAAAGAGTTTCGAAAATTTCTCAGCCAGATGTTCAGAAACGAATATCAGACCCAGAAAACGTTTCAATTGAAAATGTCCGGCTGAAGTCCTTTATTCAGGTTAAGACAGGGGAATCTCTGGCTAAAGAAAACCCCGTACTCATTTCCATTCCATGGCAAAACGTTAACCGCTTTGTTGCTGTCGCCATTCGCTCCACAACGAAATGCACGCTGCCGGTCAAGAGGTTTTTTGCCATGATCAATGCCCTGTTTACTTCGGCACTCTAGCTGAAACCACCTGTTCCAATGCGGATTCAGGATTTTCCCGACCATTTTCTGAGATTGCAATATTTGCATTCTGCGACTAATCACATCGGATATACTCAAAAACATTGATAGCTTCCACAAAGATGATCAGACAATGCAGAGCAAAGAAAACTTGGAAGCCTGGCGTGTTTTTGTGTCCGTCATTCAAACCGGAAGCATCAAACAGACAGCCATTGAGCTCAATATGGATATGTCGGCAGTTTCCCGTTTGCTCTCGGGCCTCGAAAGCGATTTTGGCTTCAAACTCTTTAACCGTCAGACCCGTCCCATGACGCTCACGAGCAACGGCAGGGTGCTCTCGCCGCATGCTGAGAAATTGTTTGAACACTTCAATCAGGTAAGCGAAATTGCCGCCTCCCTAACAGGATCTGCTGTCCGTTACCGGCTTTGCTTTCCTCTCAACGTAGGCCGAGACACGCTGATTGATCAGCTGATCGACTACAGGAAAATCGATCCGCAGCTTGAATTTGATCTCATGAGCGAATGCGATCACGAAGACGTCCTCAGCGGTCGTGTCGATATCGCTCTCCTCCCCTACAAACCTCCTGTCAGGGGTTTGGTGATGTGGTCTACCGGAACCGGTTTCAATTTTCCACTGGCGACTCCCGACTATCTGATGGAAAACGGCACACCGGAATCTCCCGAAGACCTGAAAAACCATGCTGTCATTCTGCGCACCGGCAGAAACTATCCGCCTTCTTACTTTCTGTGCCGACGCACAGAAAAAAAACCTCTTGTCTGGAACCGCGTGAGTTTCTCGGGAGATGCGCTGTCCTGTAAAGCCGCTGTGATGGCCGATGCCGGCATTGCCATAGATCTGTCGTTTGACCTGTGCAAACAGGAAATTCTGAAGGGAGAACTCGTTCCGGTGCTCAACGGGTTGCACCGCACGCCGTGGGAAATGACGCTTGTCATGACTGAACGCCTGCAGAGCAATGCCCGTCTCATGCAGTTCTGCCGCTGGCTTGTGGAACGTGAAAGCGTTGACAACCAGGCTCGTTGGAAACCCATGTTCCGGATGTTGGGCGGCGAACCTAATAATCCGTAGAAAATACTCCAAAATAATTATTATTACATAATTCAAATAGATTACAAGAACTAGATTGCAGATAAAGCTGATTGTGAAATCTGCAATCTTTTTTAGCAAATCTGCCGTTTCGCCATCTACCCCTCCTTTCTAGACTGACTGCATCGGTGCCGAAATACTTAACTAAAAAGCGGCATCAATTTAAGTCGAAAGGAGAATCCACATGTCAGATATTTCCAGAAGAGCACTTCTTGGTTCCGGCACCGCACTGGGTCTTGGCGCCGTCTTTTCCAGCGCACAGGCTAAGCCCTACGATCCGATGCCTGCGAAGTGGGACGAAGAGGTGGACGTGCTGATCGTCGGTTCCGGTTTCGCCGGGCTTGCGGCGGCCCTTGAAGCGAAGAAGAAGGGCGCGAACGTCGTCGTTCTCGAAAAGATGCGGACGCTTGGCGGCAACTCCATCATTAACGGGGGCATCATGGCGATTCCCGGTTCCCCGATGCAGAAGAAGAATGGGATCAAGGACACGCCGGAACTCCTCGCTGAAGACATGCTGCGTGAAGGTCAGGGACTTAATAACCCTGACAAAGTCCGCACTCTCGTCAATCTTGCTCTTCCTACCTGGCAGTGGACGCGGGATGAGCTGGGCGTTGAATGGAATATGGATCACCTCGTGCAGGAAGGCGGTCACTCCGTGCCCCGCTGCGCGATTACCGGGAACGGCTCCGGTTCCGCGATCGTGACGAAGTAGATCGCGAAATGCAAGGAGCTCGGAATCCCGCTCCGCACCCGTGTCTTCATGGAAACGATCATCCGGGACACCGATGGCCGCGTGAAGGGGCTTAAGGTCCGCGAGGGATACAAGTTCCGCGACAACAATTCCGGCCGCGTGAAGTACATCCGCGCGAAGAAAGGTGTCATTCTCTGCTACGGCGGTTTCGGCGCGGACGTCGCCTACCGTATGCATCAGGATCCGAAACTCACCGACAAGTTCCAGACCACGAATCAGCCGGGCGCTACAAGCGAAGGCTGGCGTGAGGCAAACCGCATCGGCTGCCAGATCATTCAGGCCGATTGGATTCAGTGCGGCCCCTGGAACAGTCCGGATGAGAAGGGCATGGGGATCGCGCTCTACTTCGCGCAGAGCGCGGCCGCAATGTTCGGGATTTGGGTGAACTGCGCGACCGGCAAGCGGTTCGTTGATGAGCTCGCGAACCGCAAGGTCCGGGCGGATGCCGTGATCAACGCGGCGAATAAGGGACAGCTCTGCATCGCGGTCGCGAATAAGGAAGGGATCGAGATGATGCAGCAGATCCACCACAACATCCTCGCGAAGCAGCTGGAGCGCGGCGTGGTGTACGAGTTCCCGCCCCTCAAAGCCATGGCCGAGAAATTCAATATTCCGGAAGCCGCGCTGCAGAAGACGGTCGATGAATACAACGCCGGTCTCAAAGCCGGTAAGGATCCGCTGAACCGCTACATCAACAAAGACTGCAAGCCGATGGTGAACGGTCCCTGGTACTGCTCGAAGCTATCGCCGAAGGTCCACCACTGCATGGGCGGGATCCTCACCGATATGAAGGGCCGCGCGCTTGACTGCACGAACGATAAGCCGATTCCCGGACTCTTCGCAGCCGGTGAAGCCACGGGCGGCGTGCACGGAGCCGTGCGTCTTGGCTCCTGCGCAGTGCTTGACTGCCTTGTCAACGGTCGCATCTGTGGCATGGAAGTGATGGGTTAATTCAAATCCATTTCCCCATACGGTGCGGGCTGCGGCCTTCACTCTCCTCAGAGCCGTGCCTGCACCGTATTTCTCTTCTCACTCGGGTTTCTCCATGAACGTCAGACAACTCTCTGTACTTCTAGCTGTATCCCTGACGACTGTTTCAAGCCTCGCCTCTGGGGCTCCGCACTATGCCGACAAGTTCGGGTGCACCAACAGCCGCCAGGGGAAAACGGCAAAGGAGAAAACTTCTGTGCTCAGTGCCTCTTGATTGATTTCACAGTCCCCTAATTTCAAGGAACCCGCATTATGAAAAAGACACTAATTGCTACTGCAGCATTACTGAGTCTTCAGGCTACAGCTGTTTCAGCCGCTAACGTCAATATCTATGGTGTCATCGAAGAAGGAATCCTGGTTCAGAAGGCGGATGGAGCTAATGCAACCACTGAACTGAAATCGGCGTTTGACCTTGGCTCCCGCGTTGGCCTCAAGGGATCGGAAGATCTCGGTAATGGTGTAAAAGTTGGTTTTATTCTTGAGTCCGGTTTTTCTCCTGACACTGGCGCCTATGCCAACGGAACCTCCGGCTTTACGCGTGAATCGCTACTCTACGTTCAGAGCGACACCTTCGGGCGGCTGGGGTTTGGTCGTACAGGAACGCTCGGATGCGGTCTCCAGAGCTTTAACATGCAGACGGGCTATGTATTCATGAACGGCTACGGTCTGATCGGCTGGGATCAGAACATGAATAATTTCCTGCGTGCCAATAATGTGATTGCCTATCAGACTCCGGTCAAGGCAGGTTTTGATGCTGGTCTAATGTACAGCAACGGTTTCACAGATGACTCAGGCAACGAATGGTCGGACAACCAACACTATTACGGCGCCGCATTGCGCTTCCGCAATGACAAGATTAAAACGAGTCTTATTCTGGAAGAAAAGAGCCAAGACAAGACCGTTAAGGGTTCCGAATCCAAGTATGTGGTCAACTACGGTATCGAATATGACTTGGGATCCTTTACGCCCATGTTCTCTTACCGCTATGTTTCCCAGAACGGCTCTCTCACGGGGCACAAGGTCGGTCTGAGCGCAAAGATTCCTGCTGGTCATGGTGCTTTCAAGGTTGCGGCCACCTATCTGTGGGGTCACGACGAATCGAAATCAGACGAAACGAAAGTCAACAGCTGGTCGGTGGGCGTCGCCTATGAGTACCCGCTCAGCAAGCGCACTGTTCTCAAACCTTTTATCGGCTATGCGAAGTCGGGTCAAGCTTGGAAGGATGATACCGTTCTCAACGTGGCTAACGTCCGCAATGCCTGGCAGGGCTACCTCGGCCTGCACCATTTCTTCTAGCGCCAGGCTGTCACAGATTTAGCATTACTCTCCTCTTTGCCGCCAGAAGTTTTTCTGGCGGCCTTTTCAGGATAGCCTGAATTTTTCTTGAAGGCGCTTGTAATTAAGGGAAAGGGAGATTAGGCGGATAAGAATTGGCAGCAAATGTGAAGCGGAGCGGATTTTGTTAGAAAATCCGCTCTGTTTCCTTGATAGTGATTGTCCGGCAAAAATCAGCCAGATATTTGTCCAGCATGTTTATAAAAACGCACCTCTCCGATGTACCCACGGCGACAACCAATCCTCCCATCTCGGAGATATCCTCTGCGCCGCAGCTCTCAGCGGTGCTATTAAATCCATCAAAGAAGTTAGAAATATTGGTAAAATGCATTAAAGGACTTCTCTGATATTTTTTGTGTTTTTATCGACTTCAAATTATATCAGGCAAAGCCCTTTTTTCTTTTTATAAGCCAATACTTAGCTCAATAACGCCCCTGTCAGCGGATCGTTTCATGAAGAATTCAGGCTAAGAAAAGGGATAGCCGCCGCCTGATGCAAAGCGATGAGGCGGCCCCTCCCTTTCATTCCCTCTCAGTTTAGACACCCGGAACACTGGAGGTTCCTCGCCGAACCCCGATTCCGGCGCGTTCAGGAGATCAAGATCATGTCGAAGAAAAAGAAGCAGAAAGAGAAGCAACAGAAGAAGAGCTATCGGGAGCAGAAGCTTCCGGGCTGGATGGAAGACGCTGAGGTCCTGGATATTCACCGCAAGGCTCCGATGATCCGCACGATCTCCGAAGTGGTGTATTCGCAGATCATTGGGAAGCGCGAGGCGCGTCAGCTCCGGATGACGGTTCTGATTCCGGACACCGGTGCCGCGAAGCCAGCGGTGCTCTTCTTCCCGGGCGGCGGCTGGCTTGGCGCCGCTAAGGACCGCTTCGCCGAAAACCGCTGGGCGCTTGCTGAAGCCGGTTTCGTCGTCGCGACGGCTGAGTACCGCACGATCCCGGCCGGGTTCCCGGCCCAGGTGGTGGATGGAAAGACCGCGCTTCGGTTCCTCCGAGCCCACGCTGCCGATTTTGAAATCGACACCGACCGCATTGGCGTGATGGGAAATTCGGCGGGCGGCTGGCTCGCAGAAATGGTGGCGCTTTCCACCCATACCCGCGAGTGGACGTCCAACGAATGGGGGGATGAATCTGAAGCCGTCAGCGCCTGCTGCGCCCTGCACCCGGTCTCTAACCTCATTGGTATCGGCGAGGGGCTCGACCCCGACGCCGTCGCGGCGCACGACTCTGAGTCTTCCCCTGAGGCGCTTCTCGTGAACGGCGTGTCGTTTACCGGCCGCGGTGACGGCCCGATCGTCTCGGTCCCCGAGAAAGCGGAAGCCGCGAGCCCTGCGGGTCTCCTCATCCATAAGCCCGCGGACGTCAAGGCGCCTCCGTTCCTTCTCATCCACGGCACCGCGGACCGCATGGTGTCCCCCGCCCAGAGCGCCCATATGGCGGAGCTCCTGAAGGAAGCGCATGTGCCCTTCCGCTACTACCTCCTTGAGGGCATTGATCACTCGTCCGACCCCGCCTGGTATCAGGAACCGATCTGCTACCTCATCGTGAAGTTCTTCGAGAAGAAGCTCGGAGACTGATCGGAACGCTGCCGGTCAGAAAAGCCTGCAGATACACGAACGCCTTCCGGTGATGATCCATCGGAAGGCGTTTTGTTTGGATCCGCTCCGGGACACCCGGAGCGCGACCAAGCCGCTATCAGAGACCGCCCGCGGCTTCGGGCTTCTCGGCCGGAGTTTCCGGGGCTTCAGGCGTTTCGGCTGCCAAGGCTGCTTCCGGCACCGCTTCCGCCTCAGCTTCGGCGGCCGCCGCCTCGGCTTCGAGCCGCTCCATATATTCCTTCTCTACCCGGGCGAGGCGCTTCTTGCTGTAGCCCTTCCCGCGGAGGCATCCCTCATACGGGGTCATATTGAGCATATGGAAGTTGATCCGGCTGCGGGGCACCGTGAACTCCGCCGTCTGATGCCAGTGACCGAAGTACCAGTCGCGGACCCGCGGCAGACGCTCGAAGAGGAGCTGCAGGCTGTCCTCGGACACCGTCCCGAGGAGCCAGTCCCGCTGCAGCTGGCACGCCTTGCAGACCGCGTCTATCCCAACGGACGGCACCGTGTGCGTCACCATGACATCGATTTTGTCGAGGTCGACCGTCTTCATGATCGCTTTCACTTCGGTTTCGGAGAGGAGCTCCTCTGGGAACCAGGTCTTCCCGGGCTCACGGAATTCCTTATCGATCGAGAGCGCGCCGCCCACAAAGAGGTAGCGTTTGCCATTCAGCTTCAGAGAGCTCCCGCGCGGCATGAAGTAGAGACGTTTACGGATCCGGATCGGCTTATCGCTTCCGTGCTCCGCGACGAGCTCGCGAAGCAGCTTATGGTTCTCATGATTGCCGTCGCAGAAGTAGACCTTCGTGTGATCATTCACGAGGGAATCAAAGAAGTACCCGGTTTCGTCCCCTGTCTCGCTGAAGTCGCTCTTCTTCCAGTAGCCGAAATCCCCGACCACGATCGCCACGTCGGGCTTCAGTTCCTTCAGCGCGTAATTCATAAAGGCGAATTCGGCGTGCGTATCACCGACAAAAAGCACCTTCTTCTTTTTCTTGGAATCCTTTTTTTCCGCCATCGGTCTCTCTCCTGTGCGTCAAACACTGACTTATAAAAGCGCAGGAAGAGGCTTTTCCCCTTTCCGACGCCATATGAAATCATACGAAGTTCAGAGAATCTGTGTGGTTTTTTTTCGTCTAAAAATTGGAAAACAGCCTTTCCTGTTCACGGCAAATCCTGATTTCCATAGGATTTCGGCGGAATTCAGGTAAAAGAAAAGACCGGAAAATCCGTGTTACCGAATTTGTCCGGCCTGATCTGACGCGATCTGAGAGTTTACGTATCAGCGGTTCTCGCGGTCCTCAATCCGGACCGGAGCCACGGCTTCCCGAAGCATCGGACCGCCGGACGAACCGCTGTCAGAGGCGTGGCTCTTCACGATGAACTGCTGCCAGATCTCTTTCGAGAAGAAGACGCAGTAGAGCAGCGCGCAGGTAAGCCAGTCAAAGAGCGCGGTGGCGAGCGTATGCGACATGAAGTGTTCACCCCGCATCACCTGAATCACGCTGCAGACGATACCGAACACCCAGGTGAAGATGAGGCTCCCGCGGGCGAGACGCGGGCGTACATCCCGGAACGCGAAGTACATCGCGAAGCAGCAGAACGCGGTGCCGGTGAAACCAGAGGGCCAGCAGTGACCCGGGTTCTTGTGGAAGGAGAGTACGGGGCTGAGCAGCGGCGCGTTCCCGCTGAACACTTCCACCGCGTACGGGCAGTAGACCCCCGTCGTGTCCTTCAGGAACTTCACGAGGAACACGGACGCGAGCATTCCGAGAATCAGGTAAAGCGCGCGGCGGTTACCGACTTCGCCGAGCTTATAGGGCGGCACCTTGTTCCGAAGATTCTGAATGATCACGAAGAGCGCGGAGAACCCGATAAAGAACGGCACGATGCGGAACAGACGGTGAATCCACACCATCACCGGAATACGGTTCAGCGCGAACTTCGTCCCGTTATAGAACGGCTCGGAAAGCGCGATATCAAGCGCGTGCGGGGGGTAAAGCGTGATGTAAGCGAGGATAAGGCCCGGAATGAGGAACCACTTCACGAGGGTCCACGCGGTAATCGGGGCAAGCTGAATCTTCTGAGTCTGAGGCATAAGGCTATGCGGTTCTCCGAATGACGCGAAATTGCAAAATGCAGAATTTTAAAAGAATAACGCATCGAAAAGTCAAAATGCCGTGAAATTGCAACAGAATTTCACGGCATCCGGAGAGGTTCTCTTATTTCCAACCGGCCCTATTCTTTCTTCCGGTCCTGCAGCGCGAGAAGCACCATGTTGAGAATCACGCAGGCAGCGCCCGTGATCTCCCAGGCGTTGAAAGGCACGTGAAAGACGATCACGGTGAGCACCACCGCGGTGAGGGGCTCAAAGGACGAGAGGAGCCCCGTGACGGAGGCCGATACGTATTCCATACTTTTCAGAAGCGAATAGTAGGCAAGGACCGATGCCACGAGAACAATAAAGACGTAATTCCCGATCGCGGCCGGCGTCCAGTCGACATCCATATGGAAGGGCGGATGAACGATGAAGCCGAGAAGCCCTCCGAGCAGCAGCCCGCACCCGAGCACCGGGACCACGCCGATCCGGCCCGTGACTTTCTTCGGCTGCAGCGTACAGAACGCCTGGAACCCGGCTGAGATCAGCCCCCATACGACACCCGCCACCGTGAAGTTAAGCGACGTGAAGTCGCCGCGCGTCACAAGAAGTACGACGCCCGTCACCGCGAGCGCGAGGCAGACATACTCCGTCCCCGTGACGGGACGCTTCTCCCGCACCGCGAGCCAGAAAAGAATCATGAGCGGGACAAAACCCACCATGAGGCTCGCCGTGCCGGCGTTGGATTTCTCGATCGACACGAAAAACGTGAGCTGCAGAAGGAGAAGCCCGAGGCCAAAAACGAGAATCGCGCCGATATTCCGGAGGTTCCGGAAGATATCGCGGAAGAAATTCCGGCGGGTCGCGATCCCGTAAGCGAGAAGGAGGATCAGCCCCGCGCCGAAAAGTCGGATCGAGACAAGATCAAGCGGCGTGAAGCGGCAATAGGTAAAGAGGTACTGGGCCGCGATGCCGCCGGCACCGAATCCGATGCCGGAGAGGGCCGCGAGCCCGATACCGATAAGAGTTCTGGTCTGCATGAGGGGATAAGCGCAGTGCGTCGTTATTTTTTATACGTAAAAGTGATTCTCTCACAGTGTGACGGAACTGAAATCCGGTCCGGATCCTTTTTTATCCGCCTCGATCCTGCGGAAAAGCCCGATTTCAGTGTAAAGATGCCCGGTTCACCCCGATTGGAACAAGACAAAAAGCATTCACAGACCGGACAAATACTCCCCTCCTCTACACTAAGTATGCCTTTAGGGGGAGGAGAGAGCCTCCTGGAGCGCGTCAACAAAGGAGAGAGACTGCCTCGGGGCCGGAGTGATCCGCCCCGCGGATTGTCTCCCGCACCAATAAACACTTCGAGGAAACCGAATCATGATCTGGATTGGACTCGCGATCGTCCTGGCTACTTTCTGGCTGATTTACAAAAACTATGAGGCGCGTCTCGTTCTGACGCTCTCAGGCGTCCTGATGGCGCTGATCGGGCAGGTGGCGCTCGGGTCACCGACGACGGTCGGAGCCGCGGTTGACGCCTTCGTGAAGCAGCTCGTGAACGGCGGCCTTGTTCCGACGATTGTCACCGTGATGGGGTTCGGCGCCGTGATGACGTACACCAAGTGCTCTGACCACCTCGTGAACGCGCTGGTCCGCCCGCTGACCCACGTTCCGGCGATTGTGGTGCCGGGCGCGGCGATCATTACCTGGATTCTCAATATCGTGCTGCCATCCGCCGCCGGTGTCGCGGCCGCGGTCGGCGTCCTCCTCATTCCGGCTCTCATCGCGCTTAAGGTGCGCCCGGTGATGGCGGCGGCCGCCGTGTTCCTCGGCACCTGGGGTTCAGTCATCAGCCCGGGGCTGATGTTTAACCCGCAGATCGCGTCGATCGCCTATAAGGCGGGAGAAATTCCGACCGCCGACGCGATGATCGTGATCCTTCAGGAAGCGCTTCCCGCGGCGCTTGGGATTCTGATCGCGGCGCTCATTCTTGCCGCAATCTCCATGATGCTGAAGGAAGGGGTCGGCTCCGTGAAAGAAGAAACAGAAACGGACCGCGAGATGGAGAATTTCAAAATCAATCCCATCATGGCGCTGATCCCAGTGATTCCGCTCTTCCTTCTCGTGATTGCCTCGAAGCAGGTTGGCTGGCTTCCGACGAAGACGTTCTCGGTGCCGGTCTGCATGCTGATCGGCACCGCGCTTGGCATGGTGGTAGGTCTCGTTCATAAGCAGGACGTCGGTGAAACGTCGAAGCGCTTCTGCAAGGGCGCCGGGGATGGATTCAACAACGTCGTGATCCTGATCGCTGCGGCCGCTCTCTTCGCGGCCGGCATGAAGTCGATCGGTCTCACCGGCGCGCTCGTTGACGCGATGCGCGGGTCGCAGTCGGTTGCCATGATTTCGGCCGCCGTGGGCCCGTTCCTCATGGCTGTGGTCTCCGGTTCCGGGAACGCCGCGGCGCTCGCCTTTAACGAAGCGATCACGCCGCACGCCGCGGACTTTGGAATGACGATCGTGCAGCTTGGCGCGGTTGCTCAGATCGCGGCCGGTATCGGCCGCACGATGTCGCCTGTCGCGGGCGGCGTCATCATTCTCGCCGGCATCGCGGGCGTCAACCCGATGCAGGTCGTGAAACGCACAGCGCTCCCCTGCGTCGCCGCGGTGATTGTGACCACGATCGCGATGTTCACGCTCGTCTGAACCAACAGGAACCGGCTGGCCTTACGCCAGCGGTTCCTTCTGAAAGACCGAAAAAAAACCGCCTGGGGATTATTCCTTCAGGCGGTTTTCATTTGGCGCTCACCTCTCTATCAGGAGGCGAGGCTTGCTTTCAGGCTTTTAGGAAGCGGCGGCTTCGCTTGCGGCGTTCGCGGCTTCGCGTTCCGCTTTCTTTTCAGCGGCGATCGCTTCACGTTCCTTCAGTTCTTCCTTCTTCGGCATCGGCCAGAGCTTCAGGTAAAGCTTCGCGAAGATACCGACAAAGAGCGCGGAAACAAACGTGCCTTCACGGATACCGATGAGGCCGCCCGAGAAGATAAAGGCGACGAGGCAGGCCATCAGGACGAGCGTCCAGTCGTTAAACACCTTCACGGTGCCGAACGGCTTCCGGAAGAGGATCGACTCCGCGATCACAAGACCTTCACCCGGCTGCACGATCGTGCGGGAGTGAAGCTGCATCACGATGCCGAGCGCGAGAACCGTGTTCCCGGCGAAGCTGATCAGGAGGCGGAGCGGATAGGACTCCGGCATGATGCCGCCCGAGAGGCTCATCGTGAAATCGATGAAGGCGCTGAACACGAACACGACCGGGATCTGAAAGAACGTCGTGTAGTGGAACACGCCCTTGCGGCTGAGGATCACCCACTGCAGCGCGATGAAGATCAGGTTGATAAAGAAGGTCGTCGTACCGAAGGAGTACCCGGTGAGACCGGTGACCGCGTAAGGCAGCGAACTGATCGGGGTCGTCCCGAGATTCGTCTGAGTAATGATTGCAATGCCGCAGGCCGCGACAAACATCCCTGCCACCAGCAGGGTCCATCTCCACAAATATTCAAAGAACTTATCAGAATTCAAAACTTTTCTCCACATTTCGTGCGACACGAAGCGATGGGCGCAGCCCCCTTCGTTGCCGCAGGTCTGTCATTGTAGGAAAAGCAAGCAAACGTGAAAACCGACCCCCATCCCATACATAGACCATCCTGATCTATCGGACTACTACCATTGGTGGAGCCGGTTATCGATTTAATAGAGCTTATGACGGAATAGCCAGCCCGCTATAGGCAGGCAGACAGCGGCCATGAGCGTGAGCGGAATGAATTCCATCCAGATGTCGCCGAGCACCGCGCCTTCAAGGTACACGCGCTTCACGATCTCAAGCCCGAACCGCAGAGGATTGAGATACGTGAGGTATCGGACACCGACCGCCATGTTGGCGATCGGGGAAACGAAGCCCGAAAGCAGTACAAACGGCACGATGAGGAGGAAGGACCAGAGCATCGCCTGCTGCATATTCGTGCAGAGCGCGGAGATCGAGAGCCCGATACCGACCGCGGCGATGTTGAAGAAGAGGAGCCCGAGGTAGAGAAGACCGACGCTCCCCACGATATGAATCCCGAACCAGAACTGCACGATAAGGAAAATGAGCGTGCTCTGCGCGATGCCGATGATGATCGAGGGGACGGCCTTCCCGACGAGAATCTGAGGCGGCGTAAGCGGCGTCACGAGGAGCTGATCAAACGTTCCCCGCTCGCGCTCACGGGCAACCGAGAACGCCGCCATCATCATGGTCTGAAGAAGCGAGAGTGACGCGATCAGGGCGATCAGGATGTTCCAGCGGCTGTCGAGCGTCGGGTTGTACCAGGAGCGGGTGTCGACTGACACCGCGCTCTTCTGCCCCGTGATCGAGGCCCCATAGTTCGTCGCGATCGAACTGATATACGCGCCCGCGAGGCTCGCGGTCATCGAGTTACGGCCATCCAGAATCAGTTCAACCGGAGCGGTCTGGCCGGACGAGAGTTTCGTCGCGAAGTCTGACGGGATATTGATCGCCGCGACCACCTTCCCCGTCACCACCGCGTCCTCGATCTGGGACTGCGAAGTGAGTGTCATCGCGCGGATAAACATCCCGGTACTGTCGAGATGCGTGAGAAGCTCGGTCGACGCTTTGCAGTTACAGGAATCCATCACCGCGTACGGAACGTAGCGAAGGTCAAAGCTCGCGGCGTAACCGAAAAGGAACGCCTGGATGATCACCGGAGCGATCAGGATCGAGCGGCTCACCGGGTCCTTCATGAGGACGAGGAGCTCCTTCCGGATCAGGGCCCGGACCTGCGAGAACCAGATAATGAGTGAATTGAAGCGTTGGGTTTTCATGAGTCTTTACTCCACGCGCTTCCGAAGCGTCCAGGTGGTGAGGATAAGGAAGAGGATCGTGTAGCCAAGGAGGATCAGAACACCCTCACTCACCACCGAGGCGTCGTTTCCGGCAAGGAAGAGGAGTTTCGCCACCTTCATGAAGTGGGTCGCGGGGAAGATCTCGCAGATCGGCTGAATCCACCCCGGCATATTCCGGAGGTCAAACACGAACCCCGAGAACATCACGGCCGGCATGAAGCTCACAAGCAGCGCCATCTGGCTCGCGAGGAACTGATTCCGGGTGACGCCCGAGACGAGAAGCCCCATGAGGAGCGAGACGAGCAGGTAGAGGATCGATACGAGCACAATCAGCACGAGCGACCCGCGGATCGGCACCTTGAAGAGGAACCGCGCGGCGAGAAGGCAGATCGCGATATCGATGATCCCGATCACGAGATACGGCGCGACCTTCGCGAGCGCGATCTCAAAGGGCCGCACCGGGGTGACAAAGAGCGACTCAAAGGTGCCGCGCTCCCACTCGCGCGCGATCAGCATCGAGGCGAGGAACGTGCCAATGAGGGTCATGATCAGAACGATGATCCCGGGGACGAGGTACCAGGTACTGATCGCGTTCGGGTTGAACCAGATCCGCTGCACGACCGATATCCCGCCGCCCACGGTGATCCCCCCGCGGCGGGCCGCTTCCTTCGCGCCCCAGTTCGCGACGGCGCTCATCACGTAGCCCTGAATCGTCTTCGCGGTCTGCGCGTCAACGCCATTCAGAATGAGCTGAACGGTGGAGTCCCCAGCCGCGTACTGCTGCCCGAAATTCACCGGAATCCTGAGAATACCGAGCGCCTCCGACTGCTCCATCATCTCGACCGCCGCCGGATAGTCTTTCACGCGGACCGGGACGAGATACTTGCTCCCGCCGAGACTCTGCGCGAGGTCCCGCGCGGGGCCAGACGAATCCTCCACCACGACCGCGACCTTCGCGTTCTCGACGTCAAACGAGATGCCGTACCCGAACAAGAGAATCAGGATGATCGGGAGCAGGATCCCGATCGCGAGATTGCTCTTATCGCGCATCATCTGCCGGAATTCCTTCTGGAGCAGCGCGAAGTACCGGGTGAAGAACCCGGAGAGACCGGTTTCAGCCTTGTCCGTCATCTCGTATCCCCCCGCTTTTCACGCGAATTTTCCACGATCGCGATAAAGGCGCTGTTCATATCGACGCAGTCTTCGCCCCCGAGCTTCCGGACTTCGGCCGGGGTGCCCAGCGCGAGCATCTCGCCCTTATCCTGAATCGCGATTCGGTCGCAGTACTCCGCTTCCTCCATAAAGTGCGTGGTCACGATCATCGTGCGCCCCTGGCTCGCGAGCTGCGTGATGATGCGCCAGAAGGCTCGGCGCGCGAGGGGATCGAGGCCGGAGGTCGGTTCATCGAGAAACAGAATCGCCGGCTCATGAATCATGGCGGCCGCGATCGCGAGACGCCGCTGCATGCCGGCAGGCACTTTCCCCGCGATGTCATCTTCGTTCAGATGAAATTCCCGGGTCACGTGCTCAATCCGCTCCTCGAGATGCTTTCCGCGAAGTCCATAGGCGCCGCCGAAAAACTCCAGGTTCTCCCGGACGGAGAGATTCCGGTAAAGCGAAAACTTCTGCGCGACGTACCCCACGTGGCCGCGGGCTTCGGCGCGCGCCGTGCGGAGATTCAGCCCATCCACCTGCACGAGACCGCTCGTCGCGGGGAGAAGCCCGCAGAGAATCCGGAAGGTCACCGTTTTCCCGGCCCCATTAGGTCCGAGGAGGCCAAAAATTTCCCCCGGTTTCACCGAGAACGACGTGCTTTTCACAGCGGTGAAGTCTCCGAACTTCCGGACGAGATCCTTCACGATAATGACCGGCGCGACGTCGCCGTCAGACGCCCGATGGCTCTCAATCGGAGCCGGGTTGGGGAGGCGGGGATCCTCGCCCTTCACGATCTCCCGCATGAAGGTGTCTTCAAATTCCGGGGGTCTCGGACGGAGATTCGTGCGGGGAGCGACCGCGTCGAGCTGCGCCTGCGTTACGCCCTCTTTCGCGATGATGCGGATGTCACCGCCCTGCGGCACGGCGTCCGTCGTGAGATCCAGCCTGTCATAGAGCGCGGTCTGCAGGAACCGGGGCGCTTCACCGTGCTCCGGCGTCGCGAAATACGTGAGTCCCGCGGACTCAAGCGTCATTTCTTTCGGCTTCCCCTCGCGGATCAGCTTTTCGCCGTGAAGGAGGAAGACGTAATCCGAATTCTCCGCCTCATCCATGTAGCTCGTGGCCCAGAGGACCGATATCCGCTGCCGGAAAACGAGTTTCGAGACAATTTCCCAGAGGTCGCGGCGTGACAGGGGGTCGACACCGACAGAGGGCTCATCGAGAAGCAGGAGATCGGGAGTCCGCACAAGCGAACAGATAAGCCCCAGCTTCTGCTTCATGCCGCCTGAGAGTTTCCCGGCCGGACGGTCGAGGTACCGCGCGAGATCCGCCATCGCGAGAAGCTCCGGGTAACGCTCTTTCCGCTTCGCCTCAGGCACCCCATGGAGATCGGCGTAGAGGTCGAGGTTTTCGCTGACTGACAGATCCTCATAGAGTCCGAACGCCTGCGGCATGTAGCTGATCCGATCCTGCACCGCCTGGGAGTCCGTCGCCGGGTTGATGCCGAGGACAGAGAGCTCCCCCCGAATCCGCCTTCATGAGCCCCGTGATGTGGCGCATGAAGGTCGTCTTCCCCGCGCCGTCAACGCCGACAAGCGACACGATGACGTTGGGTGGCATGGAGAGCGTCAGGTCGGAGAGCGCTTCAATGTGCTCCCCATCCGCCCCCACGAAAGACTTCGTGAGGCCGCACGCCGTGACGACAGGGGTGAAATCAGCCATAAAGGGCACCCTTCTCTCAATTCGCCGCGGGAGCGGCGGACGGAGGCGTATCCGGCACCTGAGACACCGCGGCCGCGGTGGAAGCGGGGATCTCAGCGCCCTTGCTGTTCAGATTGATTTTCACGGTCGCCGGCTGCCCGAGACGCAGATCCCCCTTCGGATCCTTCACGATCACTCGAACTTCGTAGACGAGGCTCGAGCGGAGATCCGGGGTTTCAACAGTCTTCGGCGTGAATTCGGAGACGGACGAGATATAGCCCACCGTTCCCTCAATCGGGGTGTTCGGGTGAGTATCCGTCACGACGCTTGCCGTCATCCCGGGTTTCACGTTCCCGAGATCCTTTTCATTCACATAGACGCGGACCCACTTGGGAGAGGTGAGCGCGAGCGTATAAACCGGTTTCGCGGCGGACGCCATGTCGCCCGGCTGAAGGAGGCGGGAGCGAACAATCGCGGCGTCAGGCGACTTCAGGGTTCCAAGCGAAATTTCGTGATTCAGAAGCTCGAGGTTCGCCTTAGCGGCGGCGAGCGACGACTCGGCGCTCCGGATATCCTCAACGCGGGGACCGATCTTCATCAGTTCGTACGCTTTCTGCGCGTTCACGAGGTTCTGCGACGCGACCCGCTCCGCGCTCTTCGCGGCGTCGTAATTCTGAGTGCTGATCGCGTGACCGCCCGGCGCGTTCCACAGGTTATTGGCGCGCTCGAGATCCTGCTTCGCCTTCGTGAGCTGCGCTTCGTAAGCGAGCATCTGGCTCCGGGCCTCAGCGATTTCCTGCGGACGGTTTCCGCGCTTCAGTTTGAGAAGCGTCTGTTCCTGAACCCCAATCTGGGCGGCTGCCTGCTTCGCCTGCAGTTCCAGCGTCCGGGTATCGAGCTTCGCGAGCACCTGTCCGGGTTCCACCACCTGCCCCTCATCCACATTCATTTCACTGATGCGGCCGCTCGCGTCAAAAGCGAGTGACACCTGACGGATATCGACGTTGCCGTAGAGGGTAAGTTCTGTCGGCGCGGTTACCTGGTGCCCCCGGTACCACGCATAGCCTCCCGCTGCCGCCGCGGCCACCAGGATCACAGCTCCTATCGCAATCAAACGTTTTTTCATACTGCCCCCCTTCGCGGCAGATGCAGGAAAGCTATACAAATTAAATTTAAATTCAAATTAAAGTATAATCAATTCCACAGAGAATAAAAGACACGGAAATTACGAAGGTAGACGCGATGCCAAAGGACTCGATTCGAAAGACCCGATCGGATGGTGACAAAACTAAGGAACGGATTCTGAAGGCCGCTCTCGCACTCTTCGCGAAACACGGTTTTGCGGAGACGGAAAATAAGGAAATCGCCAAAAAAGCGAAGGTCGATATCGCGTCGATCAACTATCACTTCGGAAGCCGCAAGGGACTGTTTGAAGCGGTCCTGATCCGGGCTCATCAGAACCTCGTGAGTCTCGAGGCGCTGGAAGCCATTCAGCGCTCTGACATGACGCCAGAAGAAAAGCTTCACGGGGTGTTCAATCTCATCACAGGCGCCGCGCGCCGCGGTGAACGGGCGTCGCTTCAGGTGATTTCGCGGAGCGTCATCGCGCCAGGGGCAGCGCTTGAAACGCTGTTTAAGGAAGAGGCTCGTCCGAAGCTTCACGTGATCCTGCAGATCGTGTCTGAAATCACCGGCTTTCCCGTCGGCGATCCCCGCCTCATCCACTGCATCGCGTCCGCGATCGCGCCGGCATTCCTCTTTTTTGTGTTCGGCTCCCGGTTCCCAGGACCCTTCGGAGCGCTCACCAAAATGCCGCAGTCGGATCTTGATGACCAGCTCACGGTGTTCGCGCTCGGCGGTCTCCGCGCGACTGCCGCCGCGGCCGCTGCCAAAGCGACAGATGAAAAAGAAAAGGCAGCGCTTCCCGCCGGTTCCTTCAAGGCTCCGGATACGGCAAACGTTGCCTGAGATTCAATCGAGCTGAATCAGACAGACCGAAACGCCTCTTCACGCTGTATAAGCGCGAAATTGAGTTCAGGAGCTCCTGTTGATGCACAAAATCATCGATCGTAATCGATGATTGAAGAAAAACAGACACGATCATCGACTGTAGTCGATGGTTTTACTCCGCGGCGGCCTTCAGCCGGGGCAGATCCTCTCAGGCGGAGCTTACATCCGGGTAACTCTCGGACGTCACAGCATTCCTTTTCGGATTATTTACCGCGACGCTGCCGCTGCCAAAGCGACGGATGAAAAAGAAAAGGCAGCGCTGCCTGCCGGTTCCTTCAAGGTTCCGGATACGGCAAACGC
The DNA here is from genome assembly GCF_001182045.1 of Dakarella massiliensis. Taxonomy (GTDB): domain Bacteria; phylum Pseudomonadota; class Gammaproteobacteria; order Burkholderiales; family Burkholderiaceae_F; genus Mesosutterella; species Mesosutterella massiliensis. Next base: position 183,159 of record NZ_CVTY01000006.1, read on the forward strand.
TGCCTGAGATTTAATCGAAATGAATCAGATACCCTCGTCCCCGAGGACCTGGTTCAGCTTATTGCTGAAGAAATACATTCCGTCGTGTGTCACCACGATCCCCTCTTCCACCCACTTCGCGAGAATCCGGCTCACGACCGCGCGGTCACTGTGAACGAGACGCGCGAGCTCCGTGACAGTGATCGTTTTGGGAAGGCACTTGGGGAGCGCCGTGAGCGGCATATTAAGCGCCTGAAAGAGCACCTTCACCATGAGCGCGACCCGCTGCGGCACCGTGAGGAGGTCATTCATCAGAAGCCCCTCAATCTTCGCGTCGTCATGCCGAATGAAGCTCTTCAGCGCCGCGATGCAGAGAATGGGATCAAGCTCCAGCTCCCGCTTAAACTGCGCCGCGTCCATCACGAGAACCTTCGTGGGGAGAAGCGCCCGGGCGATCAGAGGCTTGATCGCGTGCTTCCCTTTGATCGACTTCTCCGCTCCCACTGAAGTTCCCGGAGGGAAAAGCACAATGAGGCGCTCATACTTCCCGACGCCGCCCGCGAATGTCCCCACCAGTCCCTCTTCCACCATATAGGCTGTCGGTTCCTCACCGAAGTTCACCACCGTTCTGGAGCGGACAAAGGCCGGCCTCCCCTTCTCACGGAAGAGTGCGAGGAGTTCCGGGGCGTCCGGCGGGACGACCCAGGGACATTCAGCGTAGACGTGATCCATTCAAAACCTCTGCGGGCTAAAACCACAGGCTCTATTTGCCTGACAACTGAGCGAGACGCGTTTCTGCCATTTTATAGCCCATCTCCGCGGCTTCCCGATAAAGTTTCTTCGCATCCTTTACATTCACCCTGACTCCATAGGCGCCGGTAACGAAAATATCGCCGAGCGTCACGAGTGCCTTGGGATCCCCCGTTTCTCCTGCAAGCAAAAGAACCCCAAGGATAAATTCCAGTTGGTGCTCTTCCGCGTCATAGCCATGTTCAGGGAGAAGGCTAACAATGTCATCCACAGACTCATCCGCCTCAGCCAATCCGTAATAGCGGATTCTCCAGTCGAACGGTTCTTTATTAAGGCCCTTATCAAAGCAATCAAGAGAAAGCCTATAGGCAGCATTCGGAAGACCGTTCTCCGCCGCTTCACGGATAAGCTTTTCGCCTTTTCGTTCGTCCTTTTTCAGCTTTTGTCCATCAGAAAGCAACACCCCGTAGTAAAACCGTCCACGGTCTGACCCCTCATCAATCGCTTTCTGCAGCCACCGGAGCCCGGCTTCCAGGTTTTCCACGGTTCCAAATCCCATAGCGAGACACCAACCGAAAGATGCCGCACCATCCGGGCTTCCCATCATGGCTGCGTCTTCATAGAGCCGCACTGCCGTTTTGACGTCCTGAATAAAGCCCTTCTTTCCTGCGAGCAGCGTATCCGCGACTTGAAGTTTCTGCCTAATGCTTCCGTTTTCTCCTGCCTCTATGAGCAGCTGATTCGCTTTCTTAGGATCTCTCTTTCGTCCACAACCCTGTGCGTAGTAAAGAGCCAGAGCAGCCTTTGGAAGCGAGTCGCCACTTTCCGCCGCCAGCTCCGCAAGATCCGCGATGAGTTTCGCGTACTGCCTGAGACCTTCATCACAGAGCAACTGGCTCACGGTGATCAGTGTCACAGGATCCGCCCCGGTTTCTCTCAGATCCATCGCGAACTGAACCGCGCGGGAATAGTCCGACGCGTAATTATCGGATTCGCAGCCAATAAGGGCATTGGAGATCAATGGGATATAGGCCTTCACTGCGCCAAGCGACACCACGCGCTCATAAATCTTTCTCACCCGGCGCGCTTCCTTCGGAGTAACCGCGTCCAGATCCAGAATGTCAGCAAGCTTCATCACCGCGTCCGGGCAGTCCTTATCCGCGAGAGCCCGGACAAGTTTCTTCGCTTCTTTACGATTCTTTTTGACACCTGTCCCGTTCAGGTAGCAGTCCGCAAGACCCAGGATTCCTTCCGGGTTTCCCGTTTCAGCCGCTCTCTGAAACCAGGTAAACGCTTCAAATGGGGCCTCATAGAACGGATCCGAAAGATAGGCCTTCGCGACCTTGACCATGGCTTCAGCGTCGCCCGACTGAGCCTTTTCAAGATCTATCGGATCGTCAGGATTGAGTCTCCGCGGGGGTTCAACTTCCTCCGCAGGGATAAAACGCGCGAGGAGCCAGATCGCGGCGAGAATCCGCATCCCTGCTTTCGGAGACTCGCCCTCCCAGTCTTTCTCAAAGCAGTAGACAGGAATATCGATGCCTGTTTCGCCGAGAAGGGGTTCCTTCATGGTGACCACAAGCTTCCAGACATCCTCCCCGTAAAGCGTCACGAGTTCCGCGGAACGAATAACCGACCGGATAAAGTAGCAGCTCGCGTCTTTTTCAAGAAAATCATCAAGCCTTTTTCCTGCTTCCGATCTTCCCACGGCGGAAGAAAAGGCATTACGGTGTAATTTTCTTCATCCGTCAGATCCTCCGGAGCCGGTCCATCAGTGAGCACCGTGATGCTGTGAGCCCAGGCGGAAAGCGAAAAAGCCCGCGGTACCGGATCCTTAAACCGATCTTCAAAGACCCGGAGGCCGGGCATTGCGGCGGAAATCGAGAAATGTCCGCCTTCCGGCCGCATAAACACTTCACCGTCATACTAATTCCTGAACCGTCGGAAATTGCTTACGCGGAAGAATCCGCTGATCCCCGGCATTACGGGTGCGGTCTGTTCCGTCGTCATTCCCTGATTTTCAGGTCCGTGCGACGCGTAAAACGCCGGCCCTTCACGGCTGTCTCCAAGGAGGGTCACGCCCCAGCCGTATTTTTTGTCGGCATATTCAGGCAGTTCGTAGTGATGGCACTCAAAGGGATCAAACGCTTCCTTCACGCGGTCAAGAGTCAGTTCGTCTGCCCAGGCATGCGCGAAATTTCCAATGGCTTTCTTTCCGAAAAACGGCGTATTGAAACGCGCTTTCGCTTCGGGCGGCAGCGCCTGCCCCTGAGCCGCGGGATTTGTACGTGTGTAGTGTGATCTCATGATGTCGTTCTCCGTTACTCCAGCCTCTGAATAAAAGTGCGTCAGAGCCGCTTTTTAAAAGAGATTTCAGAGAAAAGCCCGAAAGCTTCCCCCTGCGGTTTCGTCATTGATCTTCGTATTTTGCGTTATCTAAATAAGGACTTTATTCCATGAAATATTTTGTTACAATTAGAGCAGATGTAACTTTTCACGTATCGACGATGCAGCTTACGGATGATCCGATAAAACAAAACCCCGAGGAACCTAATCCACGGGGTTTGATGCGGAAACCCAAACTCCCGGAACATAGCTCCGGGATTTTTTCATTCTGGAAAAAATTCCTAGTAAATTTAAATAGTTGAGATTGACATTAAGGGTAATTCTTGATATTATAGTCTATAAATATTGATAAAGACTATTATGGCTCGACCAAGAACTCTACCAGACAACCATTTCCGTTTCTCCACCTTCAGAAAAGGAGATTCCACCTATGTTTATGGCTATAGAAATGAGTGGGATCCGGTGAAGAAACAGTCAAGAATTGCCAAAAGGATTTATGTCGGCACGCTCAATGAAGCAACCGGAAGACTTAGACTGGGCAAAAAGTACTTATCCAATCATCCTGAGTATGAAGGCAAGACGCTTTACTTTGAAAATCGTACCCTCGTTGAAAGATCCGAGCAGGATGCTGCAGAAGAAGTTCAACAGCGCGAGCAGTCATGGGCTTCAAACAACCTTTCTTACGCTGCCACCTGGGCCCTTTGGCAGTTCGCCTCCAAGAACCGAATTCTGCAAAACCTGCAGGCGGCGTTCGGAAAACAATTAGGAACCGGCCTTCTGGCTTTGGCCGTCTATCAGCTCTTAGACGGGGGCGCCATGAACGGCTATGAAGACTGGCTTCCCGACAACTGGCTTCCTGTAAGCGCTCCTTTAAGCTCTCAGCGCATCAGCGAACTGCTTGCTCAAGTCGACCATGAGGACATGGTTAATTATTTCCGTTTACGATTTGACCGATCCAAGCAGAATTATCAGAAATGGCTTGAGGAAATAAAACAAAAGGCTCAGAAGCAGGGCTCGGCCATGCCGCCTTCAACTCTGCAAAAGATGTATATGGCGCTGGACTCCACGGCAATAAGTACCTTCTCTATGACAATCGAGGATGCGGCTTACGGGCACGCCAAACAGAATCCTGAACTCAAACAGATAAACCTTACGCTTGCCGTGGATTTCTTGAACGGAGACGTCTGCTATGCCAGAGAAGACGAAGGCTCGATAACCGATAAGTCGGTCTACAAATCCATCCTGGCTCAGATGAAAAGCTACGGCTTTGATCTTGACGAGACAGTCCTGGTGACCGACCGGGGTTACTCTTCCCTAATGAATCTTCAGAATCTTTTTAATACCGATGTCAGCTTCGTCGCCGGCGTTCCTATCGTGGAAAAGGGTTTAAAAGATAAATTTACAAAGTTCCGTGAAGCACTTTGCGACCTCGCTTTTTACAACAGTGAGTATGAAGTTTATTGCCGAACCATAAAAGAAGACTGGAAGCAAAACACAGAGGCCGGCTCAGTAAATCGTGACTGCTTCGTGCATCTGTATCGGTTCCCGGAAATTGCGCTCTCTCAGCAGAAGCAGCTACTAAAGAAAATAGATAAGGTCTTAGATAAAAAACGCGATGGAAAAGTCGTAGATCGAGATGACTGGAACTTCGCTGCCCGCTTCATAACTGAGTGCAAAGAAGAGCAAGACGGCAAGGAAAGGAAAATATGGGAGAAAAACCTCGAGGCTCTCAGACTCTGGGAACGCACTGCCGGCTGCTTTGTTATCCGCAGCGACTGGCTCGAAGATCCGATCGAGGCTCTAAGAATTTACAGGCGCAGGAATATCGTTGAGGTGGCTTTCCGACAGTTTAAAGTCCTTAACGGAGGAGACCGACTGCAGGCAACCCAAACCTCTTACATGGGCAAATTGATGGTACACATAATCGCTCAGTCTCTGAGGATGGCTATAACAGTGCAGGCTAAAAAAAGAGAAACTCAGGAATTAAAACTCCCCGATAACTCGGTGGAAAAGTTACTGGCCGCATTGAAGAGGATCAGAGCGGTGAGGGCACCAACGAGAGCTACATGGGTTGTGGAGCCTCTGACGAAAAAAGCCCAAGACATGCTTGAGCTTTTAAACCTGCCTAAACCTCCCATGACGTTTAAGTCAATATAGAACTATGTCACGGGAGTTCAGGCGGAAAGATCAGCTTTAGCGCTCAGTTCAGGAACCTGTCCGATTCTCTGATCCGCTCGTTCAGAGCTGGTTTCCGAGGCAGACGAGCTGTCGCCAGCTTAGGCGAAGTACTTCTGCAGATGGGCGAGGTAGTCCTCACTGCTCTTCTTCAGGGTTTCGGGCGTCTGGCTGAGAGCGCCGAAAAGGAGGAAGGGCGGCTGCCACTCAGTCTGAACGAAATTCGCCATGAGCTTGAAGGGAAGGAGAATTTCCGGAACTTCAGCGCCAACGGAACCAGTCTTCGTGTAGACCTCAGCGGGGGAGCCCACCGACACGGCGACGCCTAGCTTCTTACCCTTCAGCGCGTTGCCCTTGGAACCATAGGCCCAGCCGTAAGCAAGCACGTCATCCTGCCACTGCTTTAGGAGAGCCGGAGAACTGTACCAGTACATCGGGAACTGCAGGACGATGTTGTCATAGGACTCCAGCAGTTTCTGTTCGGCGGCAACGTCAATCTTTCCGTCCGGATAGAGCTTGTAGATTTCATGAACGGTGTAGAGATCAGGATGCGCTTTCAGGGCTTCAACCCAGCTCTTATTGACGTGAGACTGTTCGATATTCGGATGCGTGACGATAACTAGAGTCTTGCTCATTATTCTTTCCTATCGGGGGTTAAAAGGTATGTGTAATTAGTTTTATCAGATTTCAAAATTTGCGATGTATTTTTTGTAACCGGAGTGGTTACATCAAAAAAATTAAGCGCCTTCCCCTCGTCTTGCAAGACCATTTTTTTGATTTTTTTGAGACGCCTGTCAGCGGCGGTCCCTAATATCAATCATCAATCCGTCACTTCAGAAACTTCTTCAGATTCTCAATCCGTTCCTCGGCTTCCTTATTCCCGAGAGAGGCGGCTTCCCGGTAGTACCGGAAGGCTTCGTCGTGATCCTCTTTGAATCCGTGGAAACCAAGCATGTAGTAGTCGCCGACCGCCACCATCGCTTCCGGAACACCGGCGTCCGCGGCTTTCTCAACGACTCTCGCGAGTTCCGCCATCTGCTTCTCGGACGCCTTATCGAAACAGGCGCCCATGAAGTTCAGAACATCTTCCGCGGCGTTCTCGGGCGGTATCGCGGCGTAGTAGCGGAGACGCCAGGAGATGGCCTGCGAAATGCTCTGCTTAAAGACGTCCCCATAAAAGTAGCCGTCTGAGAGATAGAGGAGCGCCACCGGAAGGTTCTGTTCCGCGGCGCGTCTGATCCACTGCTCACCGTCCTTCCGGTTCTTACGTACGAAGCGCCCATCCATCCGCATCTGGCCATACTCGAAACACGCCTTTGCGGAGCCTTCGTAACGGGCTTTCCTCAGCCACCGGAGGCCAAGCTCAATATCCTGTTTGCTTCCATAGCCATTCACGAGGCAGTAGCCGTATGCCCCCGCGCCGTCGGGGCTTCCCATCCTGGCCGACGCTTCAAAAAGCTGGCACGCGGCCCTCGTATCCTTACGGTAGCCGTCATCTCCATTCAGAAGTATCTGCGCCGCCTCGAACTTCTGACGCGCGTCGCCCGCCTCCCCAAACGCCTTCAGATGCTGGGCTGCCTTCCGCGGATCCGGATCCCGTCCGACTCCATGGGCGTAGTAAGTAGCGAGTATGAAAAGCGCGGCTGCCTCACCGCTTTCCGCCGCTTTTTCAGCGAGATCGGCCGCGGGCTTCAAGAGCCGCGGATCCTGAACCACGGTGAAGAGATGCGAAATCATGAGGAGCGTCGTGGGATCGGTTTCCGCTTTCATCGCTTCCGCCGTGTACTTCAGGGCGAGAGGCACCGGATCCTTTTGCTTTCTCCGGAAGTCCTTCGTGAAGCATTCGATGACGAGAGACGCGTAGGCTTCTGTCGCGCCGAGCTTCACCGCCTTTTGGTAGGCTTCATGCGCCTGCTTTTCATCTTCAGACGAATGGCTCTCCTCGTGAATCAGATCTCCGAGTTCCTTAAACGCCTCTCCGCTGCCGGCTGACCCGGCCCGAAGAAGCAGCGCCTTCGCGGCCTCAGAATCTTTTTCCGTGCCGCGACCTTCCTTATAGCAGTCCGCGAGCCCGATAAGACCATCGATGCTTCCCGATTCAGCCGCTGCCTTATACCAGCGGAACGCCTCGGCATCATCCTTTCCGACCCGGAAACCTTCGGTGTAGATATCCGCGAGCTCAATCATCGCCTGCACGTCACCGGATTCGGCCCGGGTGATCGCGTCAGCGAGGAGATCCGCCCGGGATAGGAGCGGCTCGAGCGGTCCCTCAGGGAGGAACCGCGCCGCAATCCAGATAAAGCCCGCAAAACGCATACCGACAGCCGGCGGCACCTCACCCTGCCAGATCAATTCCGGGCAGAAAATCGGGAGCACGGTGTCAACCGCGGCAGGATCCTTCTCATCCACCGCGGCTTCGATCTTCCAGTACTTTTCGCCAAGCAGCGTCATTTCCTCGACAGACCGGATCACGGAGTGCAGCGCGTACGTGCAGGCGTTCCCGTTCACATAATCCTTAAGCGCCTTATCGCGCCCGTCCTTGAAAAACGACACCGGCATCACCGGGATCAGGGCGCAGCTCGGCTCCTCCGGCTTAAACGCGTCTTTATCTCCCATCCGGAAATGGTTCCAGGCGGCGTCCGCGAGCACTTCCTGCGCGCTTTCGGTTTCGGGCGCCGATGCCGGGAACGCGAAGAGCGCCCAGGCATTGAAGGAAAAGCGGTGGACGCCCGGTCTCGCGAGTGTCTTTTCGAAAACCCGGAGCCCGGGCACCGTGGCGGCGAGATTCATGAGGCTCCCCGCGGGCTGCACGAACACCTCGCCGTCATACCCATTGATATAGCGGCGGGTCGCCCGGACGTCACATGGGATTTCGGCTCCTGGCATCACGGGGCAGAGCGCCGGGGGCATCAGCGGAACGCCCGGCGCGCCGTGCGAACCGTAGATCGCGGGACCCTCGCGGCGGCTTCCATAAAGCCCCACGCCCCAGCCGTATTCCTTATCGGCGTATTCCGCGAGTTCATGGAACTCAGCATGCTGGTCACGGACGAATTCAAGCGCTTTCGCCCGGATCTCGTCAGTCGCCCAGGCCTGAGCAAATGAATCGCACGGGGGCTTCCCGAAAAACGGCGTATGGAGGAGATGCTCAATCTTGGAGGCCGCGTCAAGCGCTTCCTCCGACGTGAATTCATCCATCACAACCGTTTTCTTTTTAGTCACAGCCTGGCACCGTCACCCATCAGGCCGCAGCCTGGGTGAAAAATCAATCGTTATGCCGTTATTATTTTGGATCTACCGGGGAATTTCAATCGCAACTGACGGTTTTCCTGTCTCACACGGATCGTTTCATCGCTTCTTTACGGCAAAGGGCGGTTTCAGGCACCCCGAGGCTGGATCCCGGTTTCAGGAATCAGCAGATCCTCTTCCGCGCAGACCGCCTATCCGCAGAGCCTCTCAAAAAAACACACCCATACATGGGATACAAGGCGTTGACGCTCTCGGCTTTACAGATATAATTAGCTACCTAATTATTAGCCACGAAAACTATTTTCATGAATTACAAAGTCCGGGTTCTCCCTACACGTGATGTTCTCATGAAGACCGCTGAGGCCGCGCCGATTCCGTTTTCACCGGAAGCCCCCGCGCTCGTCCTCAATCTGATCAACGCGGGCTATCTGATCAATCAGGAAATCATCTCCTATATGGAGAATGAGTTCGGGATCAGCGAGGGGAAGTTCGTGCTTCTCATGGCGCTGAAGACGATTCCGAAGGGCTGCAGCATCAAGGAACTCGCCGCGCGGGTCGGTGTTTCGGTACCCACGATCTCCGTGATGCTTTCCCGCATGAGAGCTCAGACGCACCCGCTGATCGCTGTCCGCCGCATGAAGGGAGACGCTCGCGAAAAGCTGGTCACGATCACGAAGGACGGACTCGCGCTGCTCGATCAGCTCCTCCCGGGGCACTTCAAGCGCGTGATGGACTTCGCCGGACGCCTGACGCCAGACGAACAGAAAGAGCTTCTCGCGCTGCTCGATAAGCTCCTTCCGAAACCCGAGGCTAAATAATCCCCTCCCACTCTCTCAACCGACCGAAGCGCTGAGGCGCGTTTTGCCCCCCGCTGCCGGCCGGTTTGGTCTGTGAAAATAGTTAGTCAGCTAAACAATTGATTTGTTGGTTTATTGATTAAAAAAGTGATTCATCATGAGTGAAGAAGAAAAGAAGAACGCAGCCTCTGCCCCCGCGGCCGAGGCAGAATCCGGAGCGGCGGCTGCTCCCACCCCGCAGTCGCTCGGGAAGGGCCCCGGGAAGAAAGCGCTCCTGAAACCCCTCATTGTCTTTGCCGTGCTGATCGCGGTCGGCACGACCTTCATGGTGCTCGGGCCCCGCCGCGACGCGGATACGCTCGCGCAGAGCCAGAAGTACGGGACGCTCACCGCGGAGGACGTCAACACCGCCTTTGAAAAGGTGTCCGGGAAGCTTGTCTCCCGCCCCGCGGTTGAAGGCCGCATGGTGAAAGCGGGTGACGTCCTGATGGAGCTCGATTCCACCGATACCGATATCTCGATTGCGAAGACAAAGGCTCAGATCGCGGAAAACGCGGCCGCCGTTGAAGAGGCAAAGCGCACGATTGAGACGAGCCTCACCGCGTCCGGCACCACGGAAAAGAACTCCTGGCGGACGATTGAAGGCGCGAAAGCGAATCTCGACTCCGCCATAGCGACTGAGAAGCGCGCGAAGGCGGATTATGACCGCGCGAAGAACCTGATCACGTCGCACGCGATTTCGCAGGCGTCGTTTGACTCCGCGAGAAACACCTGGGAAAGCGCCGCGTCCGCGGTGACCACCGCCCGGAAGCAGCTCGACGCGTCGACGGTCGGAGCGTCGAAGTCAGATCTCGCGCGTCTCGCCAAAACCGGCTCCGCTCAGGGGATGAGGCTTGCCGCGATCGCGGATACGCGCGCGAGCATCGAAACGCAGAAACTCAAGGTGAAGCAGCTGGAAGCCGCGGGCGAACAGCTGAAGCAGGCGCTCGCCGCGCTCGAGGTCGAGAAGTCCCGCCTCACGATCAAGGCGCCTGAGGACGGCAAGATCCTCAAAGTCATGTACCAGGTGGGTGAAATCGTTCCCGCGGGGAGCCCCGCCGTGCTGCTCGAGTCGAACCGTCAGTATTACGAAATCTACGTGAGCGAAAAGGACGCCGCGAAGTTCGCGGAAGGAAAGACCGTGAAGGGTGAAACGGCGACCGGGAAGACCGTCACCGGGACGGTGCGAGTGCTGCACGAAGCGCCCGCCTTCGCCGACCTCCGTGGCACGCGTGAACGCGGCCAGGCGGATCTGAAATCGCTTGTCGCCCGGATCTATGTGACCCCGCAGCCCGGTGTCATCCCCGGGATGTCGATCGGAGTGAAGATCAATGACTAAGGAAGCGTCACTCTCGGGATTCGCGAAGTGGCGGCGCGACATCGCGGACTCGATCTATGAAGAGATCAGCGCGATGATGAGCGGTCACTTCATCCCGTACCACAAGCTCTGCTTCATGGCCGCGTTTCTCACGGCTCTCATATTCAGCATCCTCTTCACCCAGATGGGCGTGATTGAGGCGCCGGTCGCCGTGGTCGATCTTGACCACTCGGCCCGCAGCGCGAAGTTCATCCAGGCGGTGGACTCATCCCGCGATATCCGTATCGCCTCGGTGTTCCATACGCCCGTGGACCCGGTTTACCTGACGCGTCACGACAACGTGGTCGGCGTCATGGTGATTCCGAAGGGGTTTGAGAAGGGACTGCTGAACGGCACAACGCCCTACAACATCGGCTACGAAGCCGACATGGGGAACCCGGCTCAGAACGGTGAGGTCTTTGAGTCACTGAACCAGATCGCGGCGCAGGAAGGGATCCCGGTGAACGCCGAGAACCTCCAGGCGCTCGGTCCCGCGAGCGCTCAGAGTTCCGGTTCCTCGGGGCTCACGGTCTCGATCCGCCGGCTCTTTAACCCGACGAATTCGCTCGTCCCCGTGACGATCGCAGGGTTCCTTTACTTCTTCTCCGGGATCTTTTTCGGCATTACGACCCTGATGCTCACGGGCCGCGTCCACGTGATGGGGCAGTGGGAAAACGCGATTCTGAACCGGGGGCCGTCCGCAATGATCGCGCGGCTGATCCCCTACGCCCTTGGGTACACGGCGGCCGTCACGATCATGACGGCGGGTCTTGTGCTCTTCAACTGCATGCCGTTTAAGGGGAACTACCTCGCGTACCTCCCGAGTCTCTTCATGCTGCCGTTTTCGATCGGTCTCATCGCGATGCTGATCACCTGGAGCTTCAAGACACCGGCAAACGGCGCATCCTTCATGATCTTCGTGGTGCCGCCCGGCTTCATCATGGGCGGCATGACGATGGCGATGGGGGAACTCACGGGCTGGGGCGGGTACTTCGCGCACCTTTTCCCGCTCACGTGGCAGTACTCGATATACCGCGACTTCGCGTTCCGCGGCATGACGCTTTCGCAGATGATCGGGCCTTACGGCGAATACATCCTCTACGTCACGGCGCTCATGATGCTCGTGACACTCCGGTTCTACCTTGAGCGCCGCAGGCTTCTCAGGATCCGTGACCGGCAGGTCGCGGCTCTCGCTCAGGTGCCGGGCGAAGCGGCGTAACGCCGCAGGCTTCCCACAGGTTCGCTTTTTGGTAACATAAGAAGCGTCACCGCGGGAGCTTAGGCTTCCGCTGGCTAAGTCCTGCCTCAAAAAACAGGCCTCTGCGGAGCCGGGAATCAAACCCCGCCCGCAGCGACAGAAAACCCCGAAAGATTCACGTCTTCCGGGGTTTCGTTTTTTCTGGATGTCCGTTCCGCTCTGCTTCAGACAAACACCATCTGCACGAGGAACATGTAGACCGCGGTGCCGCCCGCCATCGAGATCATCATGTTCCGCTTCCAGAGGTGAAGGAAGACGGTCGCCGCGATCGCGATGAATTCCGGGAGGCCGTGCGTACCCGAGAAGAGATCAACGCCCTTCAGGCAGTAAACCACGAGCATCGCGAAAAGCGCGGCCGGCAGCGTCGCCCCGAGGTACTGGATATAGCGAGGGGTCGGCCGGCGGGATGAAAAGAGAATAAAGGGAAGAAAGCGGGAAAGCATCGTCGCCGCGATGCAGAGCGCGACCGTGATCACTTGTTCCCAAAGCGGCATCGTCATTCCTCATACCCTCCTTTCTCTTCAATCGGCTTCCGGAAAACGGTGAGGAGCAACAGAATCACCACCATGGTGGGGATCATGAAGAAGTCGCGCCCAAAGATCGCGAGGCACCCGAGCGACGCCCCGAACCCGATCCACGCGGTCCAGTGATGCTTTTCTTTGAGGAACTGCTCGAGGAAAATCACGACAAACATCGCGGTCATCACGAAAGACAGCCCCTTCGTGTCAAAGGTGAGGAAACTGCCGAGCGTCGCCCCAAGCACCGCGCCGCCGAGCCAATACATGCGGTCGAGGAACGTGATCCACATCATGTACCAGCTGGAGTCGACTCCTTCCGGAGCCTTGGTCGCAAATTCGAGCGCAAACGATTCATCGCTCATCCCGAAGATGAGATAGAGCTTCTTCCAGCCGAGTCCCTTGAAGCGATCGAGCATCGCGAGACCGTAGAAGAGGTGCCGCGCCTGGATCATGAAGGCGACAAAGAACGTCGTCACCGGAGCGAAGGGGGAGAGCAGCATCGAAGCCGCGACGAACTCTAGCGACCCCCCGTAAATCAGCCACGCCATCAGAGCCGGGTACCAGACGGAGAACCCGTTCACGTGCATATAGATACCGTACGCCGCGCCGAGGAACAGGTACCCCGTTCCGACGGGCAGCGTCACTTTCGCGGCCGGCGCGAAGGCTCTGAGGATTGAATTCACTGCCATGACTGTGTGTATTAAGCGTTCGAGCCGCTTTTTCCCGCCGCGGCCCATAAGATGATCAAAGCCGCCTCTTTATACCCGGCGGCCCGTGCGGTTCAGTATAAAAGAAGTAAATCGAGGTGACCCCGAAACGGGCTTCCGAATTGGCACCTTAGGCGTAATACCGCAAAAAGACCGGCTCAGAGGAGCGGAGACAGCACCTTCAGCACCGCGCCGCACCCGCGTTCGAAGAGACTCACGCGGTGCAGCCGATCCTCCGTAAATTCCACGCAGTCCTGGAACGTGGCCTCAAAGTCCCGCTCGATCTCCTCAATGCAGGGCGTGCGGTAGCAGTAAACGCCGCATTCAAAGTGGTGATAGAGGCTGCGGTAATCGAAATTGATGCTTCCCACGATCGCTTTTTCAGAGTCCGACACCATGACTTTCGAGTGCACGAACCCAGGCTGCCACTCAAACACCCGGACACCGGCGTGAATGAGCTGCCGGAAGGTGTTGCGGGCGAGCGCGTGGATGAGATATTTGTCCGAATGCGATGGGCACACGATCCTGACATCCACGCCCCGGTCCGCCGCGAATTCAAGCGCCGCCTCAAGCTCCCCATCGAGAATCAGGTACGGCGTCATCACCCAGACATAGCGGTCAGCGCGCGAAATCATGTCGATATAGAGGTTCTCCGCTACCTTCTCCTCATCCATCGGGTTGTCGCCGAACGGAATGACGAAGCCCCCTTCGATGAGATTCACGCGGGCGTCTTCGCCTTTCAGAAGGTCTCCGATAAAGATGTCTCCGTCATCCGCGTGCCACATCTGAAGGAAGAGGAGCGTAAGCGACTTCACGGACCGCCCCCGCAGCCTGATCGCCGCGTCTTTCCATCGCCCATAGGGGTGGATCCGGTTGATATATTCATCCGCCAGGTTCGCGCCGCCCGTGAACCCGGTTTCCCCGTCGATCACGACGATCTTCCGGTGATCGCGGTAGTTGTACTTTGTGGAGACAAAGGGGTAGATCGGGGAAAAGACCTTGCACTGGATCCCAAGCGACCGGAGGTAATCGGGGTAGCCGCTCGGGAGCCGCGCGAACTCACACGTCCCGTCGTACAGCACCCGCACCTCAACCCCAGCCTTCACTTTCTCAGCGAGGATCTTCAGCACCTGCCCCCACATGAGTCCCTCATCGATGATGAAGAATTCAAGAAAAATGAAGCGCCGGGCTTTTGAGAGGTCATCAAGAAGAGACCTGAAAAACGCTTCGCCGGACGGCAGATAATCCGCCCCCTCGTTCCGGTACACCGGGTAGCACCCGGTCTCATTCATATAGGACACAAGCCCTGAGATATCGGAACCGGCGCGCGAGAGCGCGTCGAGATCCCGCGGATCCTGAGGGATCGAGTGTTTCGTTTCCCCGATGATCTTCGCTGCTCGCCGCTTCAGCCTCCGGTGGCCGATATCGGTCTGCGTATAGATATAGAGCGCGATACCGAAGAGCGGCATCAGAAGAATGAGAAAGAGCCAGGTGATCTTCGCGGTGGAGTCCGAGCGGCTGTTGATGATGTAAAGCACCACGAGTCCGCCGATCGTCCCCGAAATCATGAAGTATTTCGAGGCGTAGGGCTGGATCCAGAGCGACAGCGCGACAAAGAGGATGAGCTGTGCGAGGAGCATCACCCCGATCAGCCCCGAGCGGCTGAAAAGAATGGAAAAAAAGCCTCGTTTCCCGCGGCTCGCGATGCGTTTCCCCCGTCTCAGGGTCTCACGCTTCACGCGGTTAAATCGGCGTCTCGCTCGTTCGGTGTCCGTTTCCATTCTCAGTCCGGTCTTTTTCTGTAATGCATCTCTATTAAGAATAACCGTTCCATGAGTACCTGTTTACGTTCTCGGAAGCGAAGAGTGCGTGCGGTCTCTTTTTCCTAACAGGCGCTGAAGTTGGAGAGGGAGCCGGCACCCTTGGGTGGGGAATTGCGGGGCGCGGAAAACGCCCGGCTGAGGCGCGGAAACCGGATTTCCGGTGGACTCAAAAACCGGAAAAAAAGCAGGCGGACGGATGCGGTCGCTTTTTCCGGAAAGACCGAAACAGAGGCGCGGTGCGGCCCGGCATTTCAGAACCAATTGTGGTTTTTCTCCTCAATTGTTGCGTTTTTGCAACAGATGCAAGCACTGCACGCTCGGGTTCCTGAAACTGTTTCCCGGGATACGAGGCTCTATATAAGTGACTGTTTATTTTCCATTAATAACTATAAGATGATTACCCTAATCCTCTCAGGGAGGCCGATAACCCGCTTTACAGAGGAGAAATCTTTCTTTTCATCCGCTTTTTCTCATGCTTTAATTACCCCGTGGTTAAAAATTCAATCCCGGGAGAACTAGTTTCTGGTACTCCTAAGGGATGACAATCAAAGGTTAGAAAAGATGAAAAAGACTCTTCTCGCTGCTGCTCTGCTCGGCTCCTTTGCCGCTTCCGCTTTTGCCGCTCCGTCCGTGACGCTGTACGGCGTTATCGATACCGGCCTCAACTACACCCACTATCGCGCTGATGACGGCAAGACCGCTTCGACCGATACGTTCTCCATGGCGTCCAGCCAGACCGCTGGCTCCCGCTGGGGTCTGCGCGGCAATGAAAAGATCGGTTCCGTGACGGTTGGCTTCAACCTCGAGAACGGTTTCAATTCCGATGACGGCACCGAAACGATGTCCCGCCTCTTCGGTCGTGAAGCTTCCGTGCATATCGCTGGCAAGTACGGTACCCTGTACGCCGGCCGTGAAGGCAAGCTGATCAGCACCGCTGGCGCGGCTGCTATGGGCGGCATCTTCTCGCCGTTCTCCGTCCTCTGGGGCGACGCCGGCATCAAGGCTCAGACCGGTACCGACTGGGGCCGTATTGACAACTCCCTCACCTATGTTTCCCCGTCCTTCTCGGGCCTCGAAATCCGCGCCCAGTACTCCTTCAAGAACGACGGCACGAAGACCGGTGACGAGAACTCCTCTGACGTCGATCGTTACGCCGCTCTCGGTGTGAGCTACAAGAACGGCCCCGCGCAGTTCGGCCTGATCGGTGACTACACGATGTGGAAGAACGTTGCCAAGGCTACCGAGAACGTCGATAACGGCTTCAGCGTCATCGCCGGCGGCAACTACGACTTCAAGGCTGTCCGCGTTTACGGTCAGGTGAACTATTTCGACAACCAGTCTACCCTCGTGAACAGCGTAGGCGGTCTTGATAAATTCACGGCCACTACCAGCACCATCGACAAGAAGGGCAACCTCGGCTACGAAGGCTGGGGCATTTCCCTCGGCGCCACGGCTCCGGCTTTCGGCGGCACGGTTATCGCCGGTGTCTCTTACCGCGATGCTGAAGAAGTCCAGGGTGACAACGAGTACAAGCGCTGGGAAGCCGCTCTCGGCTACACCTACGCTTTCTCGAAGCGCACGAACGCCTACGCTGGCGTGACCTACGCTCAGCAGAAGGCTGAAATGAAGGATAAGGATCAGACCCCG
Organism: Dakarella massiliensis; assembly: GCF_001182045.1. Classification (GTDB taxonomy): domain Bacteria; phylum Pseudomonadota; class Gammaproteobacteria; order Burkholderiales; family Burkholderiaceae_F; genus Mesosutterella; species Mesosutterella massiliensis. The sequence goes on from NZ_CVTY01000006.1 coordinate 199,801, forward strand.
TCCGCCGTCGGCGTGATGGCTGGCCTCGTCCACAAGTTCTAATCTGATATTCAGATTAAAGCCTGCACTGATTTGATTCAGTGAAGCCCCCGGAAGCGAAAGCCTCCGGGGGCTTTGTTTTGTCTCTGAAGAATCCGGGAGCTGGTTTTTTTGTTGTTTTTCCGCAACACAAAAACCCGTGACATTTTTTCAACTGCCGCCGCTTTCCGCGGCTTAAAAATCACCCGGAAAAGACTGATTTCCCAGGGCTGGCAGGAGTGGAGCGGATTCTCTGTGAATAGCCATAAAAAGAACGAATTAGGCGGTTTATCGGTTTTATTTCCGATCACATTCCGCTTTTCAGCCGGAACCCCTCATGCTCTAATAAGAGTGAAGAGGAAACCGCGGTCGCATTCCGCGATTCCCGTATCACAAAAGACGCGTACTGAATCAGCAGCAAAAAGCAAAGAAACTGCGACTTCACCCATCGCCGTTCTGAGGCCCCCCGGAGGAACCGCGTTCTTCCGGGGTTCTTCTATTTAGAGAGGCCGCTTCACTTCCACTCGGAATACGGGTGGGCGACGAGGTTTGAGTTGTAGTAGCGGGGGTCGCCTGAGACCTCATCTCCAATCCACTCCGGTTTCTCAAACGGCTCATCGACACTTCCAAGCTCAATCTCCGCGACGACGAGCCCCGCGTTCTCCCCGAGAAACTCATCCACTTCCCAGACGTGCTTCCCCCGAAGAATCCGATAGCGGTTCTTTTCAATGAGAGGCTTCTCAGCGAGCTCTGTCAGCATCTCGTTCGCGTCATCTGCCGGGATAACGTACTCAAACTCGAGCCTCGCGATCCCGTTATTCGGTCCCTTCACCGTGATGAAGCCCTGATCCCCGATCGTGCGGACTCGCACCGTGCGGTCGATGCTGCTATTCAGGTACCCCTGGCGGTAACGGATCCCAGGAGCGAGCGCTTTCCACGCGTCCCCCTTCACGAGAAACTTCCGTTCAATCTCTTTTCCCACAGCGGACTCCTATTTTTTCCGCGGTTCCTCGGAACCGGTTCAATTCTGTCGTTCGCTAACTATCGCACTTTTTACCGCGGTAAGCCGCCGGGACCGTCGATCACCGCTATCACAATAATTTATCTGTGATTCTTAAAACCTGATTTTGTGAGAGTTTTTGGTACCGATTCACCGAGATAGGGAACCCGCGCGACCCGAATCTGTGCACCGGTTTGGAGCGCCTGAGGTGACCCGCCAATAAAAACAGGCGTTTTCGGGATTTTGAAAATCTGGCACAGATTATGCGAGATCGAGGATAAGAAAAGACTTCCGGCGCTTCCTCGGGGCGCCGGCACTCGAAAACCGCATGGGAGACGCTTATGAAGCTCATCACTGCCATCATCCACCCTTACCGGCTGGACGCCGTAAAGGACGCGCTGGAAGAAATCTCAATCTCCGGCATCACGGTGACTGAAGTCCGGGGGCACGGCCGGCAAAAGGGCCACACCGAGGTTTACCGCGGAGCCGAATACGAAATCGATTACCTCCCGAAGGTGAAGATCGAGATCGTGGTGCCGGATGACGTTCTCGACACCACGATCGAGACGATCTGCGCCGCGGCCCGCACGGGGAAGATCGAAGACGGAAAGATTTTCGTCTCTCCCATTGAATACGCGCTCCGGATCCGTACCGGAAAGGAAAACGAGGAGGCACTGTCATGACGCTCCGCACCACACTTCTGAAACTCGCGGCCGCCGCTTCCGGCCTCACGGCGAGCGTCTCCGCTTTCGCGGCGGACACCCTTGATAAAGGCGACACCGCGTGGATGCTGGTCGCGACGGTCCTCGTCCTCTTCATGACGATCCCCGGGATCGCGCTCTTCTACGCCGGCATGGCGCGGAAAAAGAACATTCTCGGCACGATCGCGCAGGACTTCGCGATCTGCGGCGTGGTCACGATTCTCTGGTTCGTGATCGGTTACTCACTCGCGTTTTCGGAAGGGAACTCCTTTATCGGCGGTCTCTCCTTCCTCGGGATGCAGGGGATCGGCGTCAATACGCTGCAGGGCTCGATCCCGCAGCTCCTCTTCGCGGTGTTCCAGATGACGTTCGCGGTGCTCACCGCCTGCCTCATCACGGGTTCCTGGGCGGGGCGCGTCAAATTCTCCGCGATGCTCGCCTTCATGGTGGTATGGAGCCTCGCGGTCTACGCGCCGATCTGCCACTGGGTGTGGGCCTCTGACGGTTTCTTCTTCAAGCTCGGCGCGCTCGACTACGCGGGCGGCACGGTCGTTCATATCAACGCTGGTATCGCGGGTCTTGTGGGCGCTCTGATGCTCGGGAAACGAAAGGGCTACGGCGTCACCCCGATGCAGCCCGCGAACCTCACGATCGCGGTGATCGGCGCCGCGGTGCTCTGGGTCGGCTGGATGGGCTTTAACGGCGGGGCGGGTCTCGCGGCGGACGGGCGAGCCGCGATGGCGATCGTGGTCTCCCAGATCGCGGCGGCCGGCGGTCTTGTCGCCTGGATGGCAGCCGAATGGGCGTACCGCGGGAAGCCTTCGCTGCTCGGCATGATTTCTGGCGCGATCGCGGGTCTTGTCGGCATCACTCCGGGGTCTGGCTTTGTGGAGCCGCTTCCCGCCCTCGCGATCGGTATCGCGGCAGGTCTCGTCTGCTTCTGGTCCGTCACGATCCTGAAGCGGAAGCTTGGGTATGACGACGCGCTGGACGGCTGGGGCGTGCACGGCGTGGGCGGCATTGTGGGCGCCCTCCTCACCGGTGTCTTCGCGACAGCCCGCGTGACCGGCACCGATCTCCCGCCTGTCATGACGCAGGTCGGCATCCAGGCGCTCTCCGTCATCGCGACGCTGGTCTACGGCGGTCTCATGAGCGGCGTGATCCTCTACGTGATTGATAAGGTGATGGGGCTCCGCGTATCCGCGGACGACGAACAGATCGGTCTCGACCTCGCGCTCCACGGAGAACGTATCGAATAACAGAAAGTTTTTTTTGGAATCACTTGCCGTCAAGTTAGGGGGAGGAAGTCTGGCTCACGCCAGACGCACCTCCCCTCTTTTTTACGTCGGTTCAGGGATTTTTCTCTGGTTTTTAAAGCAGAACGAGACAGATAAGAAAAAATTAAATAGCCAAGCTATTAAAACCGGTAGCGATAATAATGACATCAGAGAGCCAGTCAAGGCTCCGCACAAAAACCTCGTTCCCGGCATGCCGATCCAAAAATTCCGTCGCTCGGCGCTCAGTCTCGCGCTCAGCCTTACGCTTCTCGCTCCGGCTTCAGCCTTTGCGCTGACTACCGCTCAGGCTCACTCGGCTTCAGGCGACCCGCTCCTCACGATCGACTTTTATGACGAGGGGGATGTTTTCACGCCTCCGGATCCGGTGAAAGGAGACCAGGCGACAGAGCCAGTGACCTCGAAAGGGACGCTTTCGAGCGATCAGAAAAACTCGGTCGAGATGGCGCTTAACTACGCGCTCGGATACGTGACGCAGGGAAAGACGTACGCTTCAGAAGGCCGGATGGCGGTTTATGTGGAACACGATGACAACGCGTCATCCTCCTATATCAAAGGCTCCGAAAACGCCGATGGCACCTATAACACGCCGATCTTCGATCTTGTCTCGAAGGATCAGCTGACGCGCGGCGTGCAGATACTCTTTGAAGCTGACAATGCGTCGGACATTGCCACCCCGACTCCTTACCTCTACCCGATTCTCGAGGAAGCGGGCACCGTGTTCGCGCTGGTGATCGTGCATGAGCTCGGACACTCGCTCGGCATCATTGCGCCAAATGAAGGAATCACGACAGCGGAGACGCTCTCAACAGATCTGATCTGGTTCGATAAGAGCAATCTGACGCCGTTCGCGTCCCACCTATACTCCTGCATGGTCTAGGACGAGGCGGCCCAGCTCTTCAGACCCGATCCCACCGTGCCCGGTGTCAGGGCGACGGCAAGCACCCTCATCACGCTGACTCCCTCCCCGTACCGCACGGATGAACTGCGAGAGACCGTCACTCCCACCCCGGCGGACAGCGGGAAATTTCTCGTCTCCGCCTACAACACTTCCGGGGTGTACTTTCGGGGGCCCCACGTGAGCGAAGTGCTGAACGGCGCCTTCAGCAACTCCATTCCGGTGAACGGTTACCAGGACTACTTCTACGAAGACTACGGAATAACGCTGTTCTACGCGGAGCTTTCTCACCTCGAACTCGAACGCAGTCTCATGAGCCATCAGAGGTACCGGAACTACACGATGCTCCTCGAAGCGGAGCTCGCGGTGCTGCAGGACATCGGTTATGAGATCGATCGGAGCCTCTTCTACGGCCACTCAATCTATAACGACGGTCTCACGGTCACGAATCAATACGGCTACAGCCACGGGACGACGCTTGGGGTCGGTCTTCACGTGTTCGGAAGCGGGAACACCGTGACGCAGGCAGCGCCGATCGCCGCTTCAGGCGATGCCGCGGTCGGAATCCGGAACGACGGCTCGGGGAACACGATCATCGTCCCCGCGGGAACGACTGTGTCGTCCTCCGGCGTTCACGGCATCGGCCTTCTTTTCGCCTACGGGAAGGAGAACCGCCTGATCCAGTCGGGGACGGTTTCCGCGCCTGGCGAGGGCGGTATCGGGATCCGGTTTGATTTCGGCCACAACGCGATCGCGGATTTCTATGGGTATCGGGGTTCCTTTATCCATTTCGCCTACGGAGAAAACCAGCCTGTCACGGAGCTCTGGGAAGGATTTCAGCTGAACCTCGATGGGCCGCTCGTCAGTTCGTACGACCTCTCGGGGAGTCTCTCGGGGTCGGACGCCGCGATCTATATCGGCGAAAACGCGCTCGTTTCCGCGATCAATATCCTGCGGGGAGCTTCAATCACCGGAGACATCATCTCAGACTGGGACCCCGACCTCGCGATCGAAACAGACGAAGGTGAAACCCTTTCCGTCGTGAATAAAGAGGCGGCCGCGGAAGCCGATGTCCCGCTTTACACGGATCTCAATTTCGGATACCGGACCGCGGCGGACGGAAGCGCTGACACGTCATCCGCCGACCCCGATTTCAGCCTCACCTACAGCGGCTCGATTTCTGGACCTGAGACGATCAGACTGAACGTCATCGGCGGAAACCTGACGCTGACAGGGGAGTCTAACGTCTATTCGATCCGGAACGACGCGACACTCACACTTGGAACCCAGGCGTCAGTCGCCGCCACAGCCGCCTTCACGAATCGCGAAAACGCGACGCTCGCGACGCCGATCCTGTCGGACGGAACGCTCGGCGAAATCGCCACGGGGGAATCAGGGAGCAGCCTTCAGGGGACGTGGCTCCTCTCGCCGCCCGAAACCTACTACCGCACCGGCACCGCCATCACCGCGCGGCACTCGGCGGTCACGCTGAACGGCGGCAATCTCGAGTGGGAGGGCACGATCAAGGCCTCGACCCGCTCCCCCACGCTGACACTCCGGGTGTCCGGGAGCCGCGCGACCCCCACAATCACGGTGGAGCGGCCGAGCAACGCTTATAGCCAGTACGGGACATCGCCCGCTGCCCGCGGCGCGGGATCCGGGGTGCTCGGGCTTGCCTCGGCCGCGGAAGGTGACGCCCAGACTCTTATCCGCACGATCGACTACCTTCCGAACGGCGCGGCGGTGGACGCGGCGCTTTCGCAGATTTCCGCCGAAACCTATAACGCCGCCGCGGACGCGGAGCTCCGAGGCATGAGCGCCGCGAACACTGCGCTCTTCTCCCGGGTCCATGCGTCGAAACTCGAAGCGGAGGCGGATCCCGCGGCACCGGACGGCGCTGCCGCGTCTGGCTTCCCCATTTCACAGTGGACCGGCTATGCGATACCGTTCGCCTCGAGAACGCTGCGGCACGGGCTCTCGGGGCACGCGGACTACCGGGGGTCGGCCGCTGGCATTCTCGCAGGCGTCGAACGGAACGCGAGCGACGGTCTGACCTTCGGGCTCGATGCCGGGCTTATCGGGCGTCACACGTCACTCCATCAGAATCACAATGACCGCGTGAATTCCGCTGGGTTCTCCGTCGGAACCCACGCCTTCTATTCGCCGGACGCGTGGAACGGCTTCTATATCGCCGGGGCCGTCCGAGTCGGGTTTGATGAGAACCACTCAAAGCGCCGTATCGCGATCAGTGACTATCGCCGTACGGCGAAAGGCCACTATACGAGTGTCGGAGCGTCGGGCCTCGCCACGCTTGGAAAAGACTTCTACGCCGGGAATGTGTCATTCGGCCCGATCGTTACCGCGGAGTACGGCGTGACACACCGCGAAGGCTTTACGGAGCGGGGCGGTGACGGCGTGAATCTCCGTATCAAAGGCGGGAGCGAAGACACCTTCGCCACAACTGTCGGAGGTCACCTCTCAGGCTTCTCCCGAACCGAAACCGGGCTGCGGCTCGCCGCGAACCTTACGGCGGGCTGGAAGCATGAATTCACGGGAAGCAGCTACACGACCACGGCGTCGTTCGCTGGGTACCCCGGCACCTCGTTTGAAACCCGGACAGAGCGCGGCGCTCGGGACGGCTTTGTGATCCAGGGCACCGCGTCGCTCCAAAGCCCCGGACGACGGGTCTTCGCGAACCTCACTTCCGGTTACGCGCACGACACGGGGTTCAATGTCGGATTTGAAGCGGGGTTCCGCTTCTGATTAAAGCCGAATCTCCTGAGCTCAAAAAAACAGGAGGGCAGTCTTTTGCGGACTGCCCTCCTCTCTTTTTGAATCTAATCGGCGTCAGATCACACGGACAATGCCCGGACCATCCTGCGTCTCCAGCCGCTTCACGTCCTTCATCGGGGGCTCTCCGAAAAGGCGCTTGTACTCGCGGATAAACTGCGGCGCGCTTTCGTACCCCACCGCGGACGCCGTGTCCGTGACGTTCCAGCCCAGCCGGACCATGAGCCGCTGGGCCTCGTAAAGCCTCAGCATTTTCACGAACTTCAGCGGCGGAAATCCCGTCACGGTTTTGAAAACGCGGTGGAAAGCGGATGTCGACATATGGACGCGGTCCGAAAGCTCATCCACCCGGATCGGTTCCCGGTAGTGAGACCGGATCCACTGCACGGCCTCCGTGATCGCGTGGCAGCGGGTCCCCGGCATCATGAGCTGCCGGATGGTTTTCCCGGCGGGCGACTTCAGGATCCAGTAGTGGATTTCGCGGGACACGAGGGGCTGCAGCACCTGAGCGTCCTCGGGGTGTTCAAGAAGCCGCGAGAGCCTGTCAAAGGCGTCCGCGAGCGGCTCCGGAGCCTGGAACACAAACCCAAGCTCATCCGGGATCCAGTCGGGGTGGGGGATCGGGTCACGCTTCGTGAGTTCCGCGATGATCTCGGGCTCGAACTGCAGGCCGACCGAAATATAGGGCTTTTCGTGCGACGCGCCGACCGAGTGGAAGAACGCCGGGACGCAGAGCGAGGACACGAAACACTCCCCCTCCGTGTAGACATACTTCCGGCCGCCGATATGATTTTCTTTCGTGCCGGAGACAACAAAGCACGCCATCTCTTTTCCGCCATTGCAGTCGATCACGTCGTCGCTCTCCCGCCGATAAACGGAAACGCCTGTGATGTCGGAGTAGAGAATTTCGGGGGTGGGACAGATCCCGTCCAGCCGCTCAAACATCTGGCGGCGCCGTCGGACCTGATCCGGGGACTCCAATGCTGCATTCTTCATAGGAAAAAGCTCTCCATCTTTTTCTATTGCTGCCGGGATTTTTTTGTGGTTTCGCCTTTTAGATTAACGCGAAAAAGGCGCGGATTATGAGACCGCGAAGCCCCATTTTCTTGACGGATATTCTCAAATACTTAACTGATATTTTTGAGGAATTCCTTTATATTTTAAGGGGTTGAAGTAATTTTTACTTCAACCCATCAGAAAAAAGTTGTAAACGCCTGAGGCAAAGCTGTAAGCCCCGATGGAAGCCTCTTCTATGAATCAGAGTGCGGCCTGTCCTCAGACGCAAGCAGCGAAGAAAACAATAAAGCAAGAGCTATACGCAATGAACCAAACAAAATTTATCTCGCGCCGGACGTTCCTCACCGGTGTCTCAGCCGCGGCGATCGCCGCCGCCTCTCCCGCGCTTTTCGCCGCCCCAAAGCCGAAAGCGAAGGCGCTCATCATCCTCTTCTCCCGCTCCGGGAACACCGCGTACCTCGCGGAGCGGATCCACGCCGAAACCGGCGCCCCGATTCTCAGGATTGAGCCGAAGGTTCCCTACGCCCCCCGCTACAGCGATATGACGGACGGCGCCCGGGAAGAAATCCGGAAGTGGAGCCGCCGTGAAATCAAGACGAAGATTCCGGATCTCTCGGGCTACGACACGATCTTTATCTGCGCCCCGCTCTGGTGGGGGCACCTTGATACCCCGATGCGGACGTTCCTCATGGATCATCCGCTCGCCGGAAAGACCGTCTTCCCGGTAACGACCTCGGGGAGCTCGTCCCCGGCGGGTGTCGTCGCGGATATTCATAAGCTTTGCCCGGAGGCCACAATCAAGCCTGAATTCTGGGTGCCGGGAGATGAAGCTCGGAAATCCGACGCGGAACTGAAGGCGTGGCTTAAGAAGAGCGGCTTCTGACCGTAGACTCGTCGCCCCGGCGCGGTTTGCCCGGGGCTCACGCCTGTAGGAGAATGGGGAAGACTTTTTAATGCCTTCCCCTTTTTCTTTATGCCGATCACGTCTGACCTGACACCGCGTCCTGATTTCAACGCTGACGAGAACCTCGCGCATCTCACGGAAGCGCTCGCCCCCTTTGGGTTCACGGCGGGGAGCGGGAAAGCGGCGGAATCGGGACTCAGCTTCCGCGTGAGTGTCCGGGAGGCCGGGGGAATCGCGGCCGCCCGAGCCGAAGGTCCGGGGCTTGTCTTCAAACGGAAAGCGAAACCCGTCGCCGCGTCAGACGACGCCCGGCTACTCCTTCTCTTCGCCGCGGCGGGAACATCTGAAATCGCTGAAGGAAAGACAAGGCTCCAGGTGACCCCAGGATCCTTTGTTCCGATTCTGGATGGCGAAGACCTCAGGATCACTACCCCTGCGGGAAGCCAGATTTTTCTGCTTTCGCTCCCGCTTGCGGCGGTGCCGAAGTCAGACGAAATCCCCCGACGCCAGATCCCGAAAACCGGGATCCAGGGGAGCGGCTGGGCCTCTGACGCCTTTATCCGGATTCTCGAAAGTTTCTTCCGCGCGGCGTTCCTCTATGGGGATGAGGATTTCGCGCGGGCCGCTTCCGCTCTCCCCGCTTTTCTCCCGCCCGTGATTGAGGCGCTCCCGATGCGCCGGGCAAAGCACCCGAGCGCGGCGCTCGGCACCCTCCGGACCACCGTCCTCGGGATCATGACGCGCCGCCGAGCGGAAAAGGGGCTGTCGCTTGAGGAGATCGCCTCCGACGCCGGGGTCACGACCCGCTACATCACCGAGGCATTCCGGGACGCTGGGACCACCGCGATGAATGAACTCGTAAGGATCCGGGTGGAGGCGGCCGCCGCCGACCTCCGGGACCCCGAACTCTCACGCCTCCCCCTCCGCACGATTTCTGACCGGAACGGGTTCGCGACGCAGCAGCATTTTTCCCGAGCGTTCCGGCTCCGATTCGGCGTCACGCCGAATCACTGGAAGAAGGGCGAAGGGGGCGCGGTGTAACCCCGCAGCGCACCGGGCGCTCTGATTCCGGCTATCCTTGAAGTCACTCAAGAGTCACCAACTCCCGTAACTCAAAAAATTCCAAAAAGGATAGAAAGCCATGGCTCAGATTCTTGGCATTGTCCAGACGTCAAGCGGTTCCTCCGCTCTCCTCCGGTCGCTCTGCGAACAGTACCTTCCGGGTATCGAAGTGCGTCAGTTTATCGGTGAAGGGCTCCTCAACCCCACCTTCTCCGAATCCGGTCCTACCCCTGCTGATAACCGGGCGCTCTTTCACCTCTACGAAGCGGCTGAAAATGTCGGCTGCGACGCGATCCTGAATGAATGCGTGGTGTACGGCAACACCGCGACCGCGCTCGCGAGCTTCTTCAACCCCCGCATCGTCCGTATCGATGAAGGGATGATCCTCGACGCGCTGAAGATCGGGAAGCGCTTCGCGATTTTCGGCACCGCGAAGGCCGCGCTTCACCCGAGCGAAACGCTGCTTCTTAACCTCGCCTACCGCCGCGGGCTTGATGTCACGGTGGAAACGCATCATGTGACGCGGGAAGCTCTCGCCGCCGAAGCCGCGAAGGTGGATGGCACGGTGGACGCGATTCTCCTCGCGCAGCCCTCGATGGCAGCGCTCGCCCCGCAGATGAAGGGCTTCAAGACCCCGGTGCTCTCGGTGCTCGACTCCGGTTTCAGGCTCCTGCGTGACGTGATGGCGTCGCTCGCCTGATACAAGCTCAGCGGCTCAACAGAAGAAGCTCTTTCGCCTAGAATGCGGGAGCTTCTTATTTTTTTCGCTTTTTTCCGTTTGTGGTTCTCCCTTTATGCTCCGCTCTGACTTTGAAATCATGGCTCCTGTCGGTTCCCGCGAGTCGCTCTACGCGGCGTTCCAGGCCGGGGCTGACGCCGTGTACTTCGGGGTCGGAAAGCTCAATATGCGGGCGCACTCCGCGAACGCCTTCACGATTGATGACCTTCGGGAGATCGCGGAACTCTGCCGCGATAAGGGCGTGAAAAGCTACCTCACCGTGAACACGATCGTGTACGACGAGGAACTCGACGAAATGCGGCGAATCGTGGACGCCGCGAAAGCGGCCGGCATTTCCGCGATCATCGCGTCTGACGCCGCGGTGCTCGGCTACGCGAAGAAAGCGGGCGTGGAAGTGCATCTCTCGACGCAAATGAACATCTCGAACACGGAGGCGCTCCGGTTCTACTCGGCGTACGCCGATGTCGCGGTGCTCGCGCGGGAGCTGAATCTCAAACAGGTCAAGCGGATCCACGACGCGATCGTCTCGGAACCGATCCTCGGACCCTCCGGGCAGCCGATGCGGATCGAGATGTTCTGCCACGGGGCGCTCTGCCTCGCCGTTTCCGGAAAATGCTTCATGAGTCTCGGGACACGGGGCGAAAGCGCGAACCGCGGCCAGTGCCTGCAGACCTGCCGCCGCTCCTACCTTGTGAAAGATAAGACGCGGGATATCGAGCTCGAGGTCGATAACGAATACATCATGAGCCCGAAGGACCTGAAGACGATCGGGTTCCTGGATCGGATGATTGACGCCGGTGTGCGCGTGTTCAAAATCGAAGGCCGCGCCCGCGGTCCTGAATACGTCCGCACGGTGGTGGAGTGCTACGACGAAGCGATCCGGACCTATATCGCGGGTGAATGGGACGAGTCCTGCCGCACGAAGTGGGACGCGAAACTCGCTGCCGTCTTTAACCGCGGGTTCTGGGAGGGGTACTACCTCGGAGCCCCGGTCGCGGATATCACGAACGGCTACGGGACCAAGGCGACGGAAAAGAAGTTCTACGTCGGAAAGTGCGTGAATTTCTTCGTGAAGCCTTCGATCGCCGAATTCGTGCTTGAAGCGGGCGGGTTCAAAAAGGGCGAAAAGCTCCTCATCACCGGCCCCACGACGGGCGCGGCGTACGCGGAGCCCACTGAAATCTTCGCGGACGAAAAGCCCGCCGACTCGTTTGAGAAGAAGGACGACATCACGTTCAAGGTCCCCGAGCGCGTCCGCCCGGGCGACAAGCTCTACGTGATCCGGACGCGCGAAGCGTAAGAAAAGCGCTCGGTAAAGCGCCAGAGCGGCAGCGTCCCCGGGGAGGGACCTGCCGCTTTTTTTGACGTTCCGAAAAACCGATCTCTGGGACACGCCAGGTACCGGAAAACCGTCTTACATCAATTCAGGGCCACGGTTACCTCCTGATAGGTATACCGCTTTGATTATCAAAGTGTTAGATTTATTGGTATACTGGTATACAGCAACTCACGGTAGATTGTTCCGGTGCTTTCTGCTGATGGAGTGTTTCCATGAAAAAGTCGCAGATCATCAAAATCCTTGTGTGCTTCCTGCCGCTTCTCCTCCTTCTGCTTCCGGCTCCCGCCGGAATGAACCCCAAGGCATGGGAGCTCTTCCCCTTCTACGCGGGCGCGATTCTCGGAATCATGCTGCATCCGTTTTCTGAAGCCGCCATTCTTCTCATCTTCCTCGGGTTCTATTCCGTCACGATGAAAGGCCAGGCCGTGGCGCTCTCAGGCTACGCGCTCGCGATGACCTGGCTCGTCGTCGGCGCCTTCGTGATCGCGCAGGCGTTCCGTGACACCCAGCTCGGGAAACGGATCGCCTATCACCTGATCCGGATCTTTGGGCGATCCGCGATCGGGCTCGGCTACGCCGCGGCGTTTTCTGACTTCATCATCGCGCCGATGACCCCTTCGAACGCCGCTCGAACCGGCGGCATCATTTTCCCGATCTTCCGCTCGGTCGCGGAGACGCTCGGTTCCACCCCGGATCACAACCCGGAAAAGATCGGCGCCTATCTCTCGCAGCTCCTCTACATCATCACGATGGCGACCGGGATCACGTTCCTCACGAGTTACGCCGCAAACGGGGTCGCCTGGGCGATGACGGATCAGATCCTCGGGCTTCAGATCTCCTGGATCCAGTGGACGATCTCCTTTATCGTGCCGGCCGGTGTCGTGCTCCTCCTCGCGCCGCTCATCATTTATAAGATCTATAAACCCACAATCGGAAAGATCGATAACAAGCGGATCGCGGCGGAGGGTCTGAAGGACCTCGGCCCGATCTCAAGAAACGAAAAGATCCTTCTCGTTCTCTTCCTCCTCGCGATCATTCTGTGGTCAACTTCGTCCTACACCAAGATCAACTCCACCGCGGTGGTGCTCGCCTTCATCGCGCTCACGCTGCTCACCGGCGTCCTCAAGTGGAAGGACATCGCGGTGAACGGTCAGATCTGGTCAACGCTCATCTGGTACGGCGGCATTCTCGGTATGGCCGGCGCACTCAATAAATTCCAGTTCTTTAACTGGCTCGCCGGGTGGCTCGAGACCTATATCGACTTCTCGTCCTTCAGCCACATCGGGCTTCTGATTACCCTTGTCTTCGCCGGCACCGCCTGCCGCTACCTCTTCGTCTCCTGCGGCGCGTATATGGCATCCGTCATTCCGGTGCAGTACACGATCGGTCTCGCGGCGGGGCTCCCCAAGATGGACATGTTCCTTGTCTTCGTGATGTGCGGCGTGATGGGTGCGTACGTCACCCACTACGCGAACGCCGCGGGCCCGGTGCTTTTCGGCGCTGGCTACGTCCCGCTTAAGAAGTGGTGGGCCACAGGGCTCTTCATGACACTCGTGAGCTACGTGATCTTCGCGCTCATCGGTGTGCCGTACTGGAAGATCCTCGGACTCTTCTCGTCCCTCTGAGCCTTGAGCTTCCCTTAAACCGTACGTAAGAGCGGGATGCCGTTTTCATGGCACCCCGCTCTTTTCTTCTTTGCCCTTTTTGAACCCTCAAGCGGGCTGTTCAGGAGACTGGGGGCACTGATTTCGCCCCCGAATATTTTTCCACGTTATTCGTTATTGGAATAGCGACACTGAATAAAAAATACCGCGTCTTTTTTCACCAAAATGAGAAATTCACCTTATAATTGGATTTTTGCCTATTTCTGCACCCAAAGTCGGCATCTGTCCTTAACAGTTTCTTAAATCCGGAAACCCGTACGACAAAAACCGCCATAAGAATCGGATTAGTAGTGTTTTACTTCACCCAATAAAATACCTGTAACCCCCACAGCCTCTCAAAAATCTGTCACACGGCGTACCTACTTGTGAGATCAGATAAAAGTCGCATAAGTTCTTAAAAACGCTGTAATATCGGGCTATTGCGGAGAGGTAATCCCGTATTTGATCTATGCCAAAGATTATTGACATGAATCAGCAAATACCTATTTGGTGATAGTGGCCAAAGTTGATTTCTGGAATCACAAGTGATACATTGTAAATCGTTCAATTACCGAGAGAAATCACGGGCGTTGAACATGGTTTTTACTCTGTGTGTCGGTCTAGGTCACTCTCATCCTGATTCTGCGTCGGTGAAGTGTAGACAAGATCAAATTTAGTGGAAGGCAGTTACATAATTGCCTTCCATTTTTTTATCTGTGAAATTTCGGGTGAACAACCATTCAGCAAGGGTCCCGGCGCGTTCGGCGGCGGGAAACTCACCCCGACTCAATTACGCGTTCAGATAGCGCTCGATTTCGTCCGGATTCCGGACGCCAAGCTTCCGGATAATCGCCGCGCGGTGCACTTCGACGGTCCGCACCGTGATCCCAGTGCGCTCACTGATCTGGCGGTTCGTGAGCTTCTTCCCGATCAGTTCCGCGATTTCGCGCTCGCGGTCCGTGAGCTCCTGAACCTTCGCCCGGATCGCGCCTTCGGTTTCTACCGCCCCTGTCTCACTCACGCTCCGCGTCACGGCGCGCGCGATCGCTTTGAGAAGCCGTTCCTGACGCACGGGTTTCTGCACGAAATCCACCGCGCCGTCCCGCATCGCGCCCACCGCCATATCGATGTCACCGTTCCCGGTGAGGAAGATCACAGGGAGCGCGTACCCTCGGACATTCATTTCTTGCTGCAGCTCAAGCCCGCTCATCCCGGGCATCCGGACGTCGAGAATCGCGCAGCCAGGGGTGGACGGGGCGTCGTCTGTCAGAAACGCGCGGCCGTTTTCGTAGGTCTTCACATGCCACCCTTCCGCGGTCAGCATGAATTCCAGCGCTTCCCGCATCGCGGGGTTATCGTCCACGGTCCGGATGAGACACTTCGCCTTGATGTCATCCGTGATTTCCGGGATCTCCGTATTCGCCATTTTTTCTCTCTCCTTATTTAGGCATCAGGCAGCGACCGCTTCCCCAAGGGGCGCTCCCCGGCGTTTTTCAGTTCAGGGAGCTCTCCCCTTGAGCGCCCGATTCTTTCTTTGAATCCGCGGCGGTTTCAGCTTTCACAAAACCTGCCGCCCGATCCGCCGGCTCTTTTTAATTTGGCTCGGCGGCATCGTCCCGCGGCTTCTTGTCATTTGAGTCCGCGGCTGGGAGGTGCACGTAGATCGTCACTCCCCGGACGCTCCCGTTCTCGATCGAAAGCCGCCCGCCGTTCCGCTCCACGATCGACTTCACGATGAGGAGCCCAAGTCCGATCCCCTCGTGCTTCGAGCTCTTCAGGGCTCCCGACGGGTTCTCGATTTCGGCAAGCTGCTCCGGGGTCAGCGCCGGCCCGTTATCCGACACCGCGAGCAATGCTTTACCGGGGTTCGACGCGATGATAATCTCAACCACCCCGTCCGGCTGATCTTTTACGGCTTCCGCCGCGTTTTTAATGAGATTATAGGCGACGAGCTCCATTTCGAGCTGATCCGCGATAAGCGTCACCGCATTCGCGTCAGTGCGCTTAAACCGCACGCGGGATCCGGACGCGGAGCGGTACCCGGCAAGCGACCGGGTGACGACGTCGTTGAGTGATATCGGTTTCCGGTCGATATCCTTTGCCCGGGCGTAGGCCCGCACGCGTTCCACGATGTCGCTCGCCCGCTCGGCCTGCGTTTCGAGTTTCCCAAGCGCCATCTCCATTTGGGATTCAGAGGCTTTCCCCCGCTTGATAAGCGACTTCATCCCCTGGGCGTAGAGCGAAATTGCGCCGAGCGGCTGCCGCATCTCATGCGCGAACACCGAGCAGAGCTGCCCGATGATCCCCATCTTCTCCATAAAGCTGATCTTCGCCGCGTCTTCGCGGGACTTCTCCTCGTACTCCTTCTGAATCCGGAGCGACTCCTGGAGCTGCGCCGTGCGGCGCTTCACGAGCACCTCGGTTCGGACACTGTGAAGGATGAGACCGAGGATCAGGAGGATCCCGATCAGGATCGCGCTCCAGTAGGTCATGATGAAGCGACTGAGCGACCACTCTCTTAAATAGCGGTAGGGACCGATCTTGAGACCCTTGAAGAGCGCGTCAACGGACCGGAAGTCCGTCGCGATGCTCCAGTAGAAGCCGTCTTTCGTCGGCGGCATCTCGAGCACCGCGGATGTCACAATCTTTGAGATCTCGGGCGGCGTATTCGCGCTCGTGCCGATGGTCCACGTGGGATAGAGGTCGGTTGAACGCTGGCAGGGCTCGTTCGCGTCCCGCTGATCGATCACACGGAACAGCCCCTTATCCTCCGGATGCTTCTTCAGCCACCCCTCAAGCCAACAGATGCGGAGCGTGATGATGTCGACATCCTTCCGCCTCAGTGCGTCAAGGATCGAGACAGCGCCGGGGCCCCCGCCATAGAAGTTTGTTTTCTTGAAAAACGCTTCCGGGTCAAACCCCTGCCGCAGCACTTCGCCAAGCGCCAGCTGATACCCCGTGAACGCGGTGGGGGAGGAGGCCCCAAGGACCGAGCCCTTCGCGTCGTAAAGCGTCCGGATCCCGGAGTCATTCCGCACAATCAGCGCGGCGCCGTCACTGTGATTCGGGTCCGGGTAGTTTTTGGAGGCGACGGTCGCGAGCGAACTCGCGCCGTACTGCACCATGCGGCGGTAGAAGCCGCTTGACGCGAGGAACACATCCACGTCCCCGTTCTTGATCGCGTCCCGCAGCTGCTCCAGCGTGTACTCCTTGATCCGCAGATGCTGTTTCCCGATCCGCTTCTCAAGCGCCCGGATCGTGTCCGGAATGATCTCTTCGTTAGGGGACGGGCTTGTGTAATAGACGATCCCGAGCGTCACGTCCGGAATTGCTTCTCCGGCCACAGCGGCGCCCGCCGTTCCGGCCGCGAGGACCTGAAAAGCCGCTGAAATAAGGATCGCAGCAAAGGCTGTCCTGAGTTTGTGGGAACGTTTCATGGCATCAGTGTCAGATTGCTTACCCAGAAAGGACAACCGCCGAATAGTCTTTTGACTGAAAACACACTACGTAGTGGTAGGTCGGCGGAACAATGTTCACCGTACTGAAGAGGTCTCAGAAACTTCTTCGGGCCTAGAAAACCAGAATCAAACCTGAAACCAACGTCCGGATTCCGAACTGCCATTCGAATTCCGGCCGAGGAGAGAACAACATGGAATCTCAGAATAAATTCCAGGTGTCCCGCCGTACCCTGCTCAAGGATACCGCGATCGGCGCCGCCGGTGTGTCGACGATGGGCATTGCGGATATCGCATCCGCTGCCACGAAGCAGTCTGCCAAGAAGGCTCACAAGGCTCCGACCGCCCAGATCCGCAACTTCGACATGATCGAAGCGTTCTACGCGAACTATCCGAAGAAGCTCGCCGCGGTCCGTTCGAAGCTGAACCGCCCGCTCACCCTCTCTGAAAAGATCCTCTACACCCACCTCTACGATCCGGAAGCGGTGAAGGAATATAAGCGCGGCGCGTCTTACGCCGAATTCCGTCCGGACCGCGCCGGTACGCACGACATCGGCGGCCCGATGGCGATTCTCCAGTTCATGGTCTCCGGCAAGAAGAAGATTGCCCTCCCGGCCGCTATGGTCTGCGATCACCTCGTGACCGCGAACGCCGGCGCCCGTAAGGACATCGCCTTCGCTGACCACTACAACAAGGAAACGTACGACTTCCTGCGCACCGTGTCCCGCCGCTACGGCTTCGACTTCTGGCCCGCGGGTTCCGGCATCTGCCATCAGGTGTTCCTTGAGAACTACGATTTCCCGGGCGGCATGATGCTCGTCACCGACTCCCACACCCCGACCGCCTGCGGTCTCGGCATGCTCGCGATCGGTGTCGGCGGCGCTGACCTCGTGGACGCTCTGATGGGTTCCGAGTGGGAACTCAAGATGCCGAAGCTGATCGGTGTGAAGCTCACCGGTAAGCTCCAGGGCTGGGCCTCTCCTAAGGACGTCATCCTCCGCGTCGCTCAGATCCTGACGACGAAGGGCGGCACGAACTGCATTATTGAATACTTCGGTGACGGCGCGAACACCATCTCCGCGACCGGCAAGGCGACGATCGGCAACATGGGCGCTGAAGTCGGCTCCACGACCTCCGTCTTCCCGTATGACTCCCACATGAAGGCTTACCTGAAGGCCACGAACCGCGAAGCGGTGGCGGACCTCGCTGACGGTGTCGCGAAGGACCTGCAGGCGGACCCCGAAGTCTATGCTCACCCGGAGAAGTACTTTGACCGCGTGATTGAACTGAACCTCTCGGAACTTAAGCCCCTCATCAACGGCCCGCTCTCTCCGGATGCCGCGATGGAACTTGACCAGGTCGGTGACACGCTCGCGAAGAAGAACATTCCGGAAAATATCGAAGTCGCTCTCGTCGGCTCCTGCACGAACTCTTCCTACGAAGACTTCACCCGCGCCGCTTCGATCGTGAAGCAGTGCCTCGATAAGGGCGTGAAGATCAAGACGCCGCTGATCGTCGTTCCGGGCTCTGTCCGCATTCGTGAGACCCTGAAGCGTGACGGCATTCTGCAGCAGTTTGAGAAGCTGAACGCCACCGTGATGACCACCGCCTGCGGCCCCTGCATCGGCCAGTGGGATCGTCACATCGGCGATAAGACGAAGGTGAACACGATCATCGAGTCCTTCAACCGCAACTTCGCCGGCCGTAACGACGGCAGCAAGAAGACCCAGGCTTTCCTCGCGTCTCCTGAAATCGTGGTCGCGATGGCAATCAACGGCGATATGCGCTTCAACCCGCTGAAGAGCACGGTGACCGGCGCGAACGGCATTTCCTTCAAGCTCGCGACTCCGGTCGGTGAGGAACTCCCGGCTAAGGGCTTTGCCACGAACGTCGGCGGCTGCATCATCCCGGACTTCAAGCAGGTCCCGGTTGTGGTGGCTCCGAACGCCGAGCGTATCCGCCTCCTCACCCCGTTCCCGGCCTGGAACGGCAAGGATTACGTCGATCTCCCGCTGCTGATTAAGGCGAAGGGTAAGTGCACGACGGACCACATCTCCCCCGGGGGCAAGTGGCTTCCGTACCGCGGCAACATCGACCGGATTTCCGATAACCTCCTCGAACGCGCGACGAACGCCTTTAACGGCAAGAGCCAGAGCGTCTGGAACGTGGTGAACAAGGACTACGAGTCCCCCGCGAAGACCGCCCGCCTCTATAAGAACAAGGGCATCCAGTCGATCATCGTCGGCGACGATAACTACGGTGAAGGTTCTTCCCGTGAACACGCCGCCATGGAACCGCGTTACCTCGGCGTCGTGGTGGTGCTCGCGAAGAGCCTCGCCCGAATCCACGAGTCCAACCTGAAGAAGCAGGGCGTCCTCGCGCTCACCTTCGTGGACCCGAAGGATTACGACAAGATCCGTGAGAAGGACCGCATCTCGGTCCTCGGCCTCTCCCAGATCGCTCCGGGGAAGACGGTGACGATCGTCTGCAAGCATGAGGACGGCACCGAAGACCGCTTCCAGGCTCAGCATTCGTATAACGCGAAGCAGCTCACCTGGTTCCGCGCCGGTTCCGCGATGAACGCTCTCGGCAAGGCCTAAGCCACCTGCCGAAAGCCTTGAGACCGCCCCTCCTTCTCTCCCTCTGAGAGGCGGTCTCGTAAATCTCCCATAACGGCTTGTTGGATGGATCCGAGGAGTTCTCTCCTGCCCCGGTTCCATCCATTTTTTTGTCTTCACATTCCGGAATCCCGAATAAAGCAAAAGGCCTGCGGTATGAATCGCGAGCCTTCTTTTTGCCGGATGGGTGTCATACCACCGTCCCTTGCCTTCACGGATGGGTAAGCCCCCGTCCGTTCCTTAAACATACCGAATCGCCCATCCAAAATCAATCCGAGCTGACGATCCACGTCTCCCGGGATTCGGGCCGCGCGGGCAAAAAAAAGGAGCTTATCGAAATTGCTCTGATAAGACTCCTTCGGACGGTGCCTGGAAGGCTGTAGGAGAGGTCCTCCAGGTCGCCGGTCGTTCCCAAACTCTGGATCCGGAACCCCGGATCGGAATGCTTTACACGCCGTACACGCGGGTTTCTTCCGTCACCGTTTCGATGACGGGTTCCGGAGTCCCCGGCTTCACCACACGCTCACTGATCTGCTCTTCCGTAATAATGAGACGGCGGCGGTCGCAGATCACGCGGGCTTCTTCACGGAGAAGCGAAATGAGGTGCTTCATTTCGCCTTCGCTCCGGGCGCGAGCCTCAATCTTCACTTCGACGCGGGTCGGGCCGCAGCTGAGCGGCACCCCGGTGTCACCAAGCGACACCACGTGCGCCTCAGCGCCCCAGATCGCCTGGGCGGCGGTTTCGACCCGGAGAATGAGCTCCGCCGCGCCGCTGATCGCGGCACCCGCCTCGGGCGCTTTCCCCTGAGTCTCAGTATTCGGTTCAATCACAAAAGCCACCCGGCGCGTCACGGGGGCGTCCGACCGGGGGTCGAACGTCAGCACGGATTTCACGCGCGATAGCACTTTCTGTCCAAATGCCATTTCAGTTCTCCTCCAGAATTCAGCTTTTTCGCCGCGCGGAGAAAGCCCCTAAGTGCTTTCTTCAGCGCTAATTTCGATTCTAACTGCCGGAATCTTTTTGCCAATAAGGCATTGTGATTAAAAGGAATTGCTTAGAAAAAAGAAGCATTTCTGCGTACCTGAGGCGACAGAAACGTTCCCATCTTGGGACTCCGATCCGGCGCACTGAAAAAGGTGTTCTCCCCGCACTTTGGGATCCTTCCCCCTGTTGCTGTCAAAACCGCGCGGAAGCCCGGCCGCTTTCTTTCCCTTTTTCCCCTGACTTACAATTAAGAGCGAACAGCGAATCTGGCACCGAAGTAATCAAACGCATATCTACAGGAGAGCCTGGCCGTGAGGATCAGACTCCCGCCGAACGCGGTACCCGAATCAAAGGACGGATCCTCAATGAGAACAATGAAAATGGTGGGAAAGGACTGGGTATTTCCGGAGTTTGTCCTCTGGCAGAGTCAGCTTCTGAAGATCCGGCGTGATTTCCACGCGCATCCCGAACTCGGTTTCCGGACACACCGGACAGCGAAACGGATCGCGGACACCCTGCTCCGGTTCGGTGTCCGTCACATTGATCTGAAATCCGTCCCAGGGGGTGTCATCGCGGTTATCAATCGCCGCCGACCTGTCATGTTCCCCGACGACAAGTGGGAAAGCATGCAGCCCGTTATCGCGCTTCGAGCCCGGATTGACGCGTCTCCGGTGACGGAACGAAACGACATCTTTTACCGCAGCCGGAATCCGGGAGCCGCTCACACCCAGGGGCACGACGGCGAAATAGCCTGGCTTCTCGGGGTCGCCCGGAATTTCGCGCACGACACAAAGCTTGGAAATTCGACCCTCGTTCTGATTTTCGAACCCGGTTCTGAAACCGGCGGCGGGGCGGACGCGGTAATCAATTCGGGAATTTTTGAGAAATACGGAATTGAGACGATTTTCGGGGTCTGCGCGGATCCGACGCTCCCCATGGGGACCTATGGGTTTACAGCCCCGGAACCGGGTGCAACGCCGGGTTCAGCTTCCGGCGGCAATGATCCGGAACGGGTCGGATACGCGCGCGATCTGATTAACGATCTATTCACCGATGCCGCAAGGACAGATCTTCTGCCGCTCCCCGTGCCGGACGATTTCTCCCGGTATCAGAGTATCGTGCCCGGCATCATGCTTCGGTTCGGTGTCCGCGGCCCCAAACATCAGACATCGCTCGGGAGCCCGGAATTCGACTTCAATGATTCCGTTCTTCCGATTGTCTGTTCACTCACCGGCGGCTACGTCATGACCCTCCGGCAGGGCTGGTACGAAAGTCCGGCGTTGTATGAAATTTACTATACGGTGGTGTGGTACGACTGCCAGCAGTTTTACCCATTCAGAAGATAGAAAGCCCGGAGAAAAAGGCACGGTTCATCGCAAGCCGCGCCTTTTCCTTCAGATCGATCAAAAGACGAGAACTTCGCCGTCCGCCGGGATCAGCGCGCGGCGCGGATCCATCCCGAGGCGCTGCGTGAGGAGCCGGAGCTCCGGACGATGGAGCACGCAGTGGTTGAAGCCATCCATGTGAACCGCGACGATCGCGGCGTCCGGCGCCTCACGGTAGGCGCGGATAAAGTCGGGACCGCCCATGATGATCGAGCTGCTCCACTCAGCCATCATCGCGTTTCCGGTGTTGAGAACGATGACACCGGGCTTAAATTTCTTAATGCGCTCGGACACCTCAGGAATCCAGACCGTGTCCCCCACCACGTAAACCGTCTTGCAGCCTTCGCGCTCAAAAATCACGCCCATCGGATGACCGAGGAAATCTCCCATGTAGCTATTCAGGATCTCTTCCGACCCGTGGTTGCCGTTCGCGCGGAAAAGCGTGACGCCCTTAAACACCTCACCATCCTGCATCACGCGGACATTCGTAAAGCCATCCGCCTCAACCTGGCCGCGCTCTTCTTCGTTATTCACGAAGATCAGGTGATCCTTCGGCACCACCCGGCGGGCTTCATCATCCCAGTGATCAACGTGCGTGTGGGTGAGAATGATCGCGTCGCACTTCAGCACTTCCTCAACCGGGAACGGCAGCTCCACCATCGGGTTCCGCTGAGACATGTTCATCGATTCCGGAAAACCGGAAAAGGCCCCCTTCTCAGCCAGCATCGGGTCGATCAGAAACGTTGTGCCGCCAAGCGACACCTTGATCGTGGCGCTGCGGATCAGCTGCACCGTGCTGCATTCATGAATGGCTTTCATTGTCGTTAATCTCCTTGATAGTTTTTTAATTCCCGCGGAGCGGTTTTCTCCGCCTCCGCTTTCCATGAAAACCATCCTACGGACGCGCGGCTGTGACCGTGATAAGGTAAATTGACAGCTAACGATGGATTTCTGCCATTTTGGATTTCTGACTCATGACGCCTTATGACCTTCCGCTTCCGGATGTGGATCCGCTGCCGCCGGCTCACCCCGCGCGCCGCGCCGCGGTCATTGTGACCCCCGGAACCATCACGTATCTCCTGTCGATCCCGTGGCTTGTCATGCAGACGCTGCCGCCTGAGAAGCACCGGCGGCTTGTCACGCTCTGCGCTGAGGAGCCCGGGAACATCCGGGCGCTCGGCGGCTTTGATGTGCCGGTGTCAGCCGGGCTTGAAGCGCTGGATGACGCGGATACCGTCCTGATGCCGCACTGGACGGATCCCGGGAAGGTACCCTCCCCCGCGCTGATCGGGGCGCTTCAGAAAGCGGCGGATGACGGAAAGGAAGTGGCGGGACTGTGTCTCGGCGCATACCCGCTCGCCTACGCCGGCATTCTTGACGGCCACCGGGCTGTCACCCACTGGCGTTTCGCGCGGGACTTCCGGGCACGGTTCCCCCGCGTGAAGCTCGATCCCAAGGCGCTTTATATCGATGACCGGATCCGAATTACGTCTGGCGGCATCGCGGCCGGCAACGACTGCTGTCTTTACCTCTTCCGAAAGCATGAGGGCGCGGCCGCGGCGAACGACGTCTCCCGCAATATGCTGATTCCGCCGGTGCGGGACGGAGGCCAGGCGCAGTATATCGATGAGCCGCTCGCCCGTACCACACCGTCCGCGCGCCTCAACCTCGCGATGCGATACGCCGAGGAGCATCTAAGAGAAGAAATATCCGTGGAGACTCTCGCGCGTGTCGCCTCGATGTCCCCGCGGAACTTCGCGCGGAGCTTCAGGAAGTTCGCGGGCGAGACCCCCGCCGCCTGGCTCCGCATCCTGAGACTCCGGAAAGCGGAGGAGCTCCTGGAAACCACCGATCTTCCGATCGCCGTGATCGCGGAGGACACCGGGTTCCAGTCCCCGGTCACCTTCCGGCAGGCCTTTCAGGCCGCGAAGGCAGTGTCGCCGCAAAGCTACCGGAAGACCTTCCAGGCAGAGGAAACAGGGGCTGAGAGCGAAGCATAAAAATTCCCGGGCATCGCGGGAGGATGTCCGGGAACGTTCTTTTCTCTTCAGGAGATCAGAAGACCAGCACTTCGCCGTCCGCCGGAATCAGCGCGCGGCGCGGATCCATCCCAAGGCGCTGCGTAAGCATGCGGAGCTCCGGACGGTGGAGCACGCAGTGATTCACGGCATCCATGTGAACCGCAACGATCGCGGCGTCCGGCGCCTCACGGTAAGCGCGGATAAAGTCGGGGCCGCCCATGATGATTGACGTCGCCCAGTCAGACATCATGGCGTTACCGGTGTTAAGCACGATGACACCCGGCTTGTACTTCTGAATGCGTTCGGAAACTTCCGGAATCCAGACCGTGTCTCCCACCACGTAAACCGTCTTGCAGCCTTCACGCTCAAAAATCACGCCCATCGGGTGACCGAGCAGATCGCCCCAGACACCGTCACTCAGGATCTCGTCAGACCCATGATTGCCATTCGCGCGGATGAGGGTTACGCCCTTAAAGACTTCACCATCCTGCATCACGCGGACATTCGTGAAGCCCGCGTCCTGGACCTGACCAAGTTCAGCGTCGTTATTCACGAAGATCAGCTTATCCTTCGGCACCACGCGGCGGGCATGCGCGTCCCAATGGTCTTCATGCGTGTGGGTCAGAATGATCGCGTCGCACTTCAGAATCTCTTCAACCGGAAGCGGCAGCTCAACGGTCGGATTGCGCTGCATCATGTTCATCGATTCCGGGAACCCCGGAAACTCGCCCTTGTCGGACAGCATCGGGTCAATCAGGAACGTCGTCCCGCCAAGCGACACCTTGATCGTGGCGCTGCGGATCAGCTGAACCGTGCTGCATTCGTTGATGGCTTTCATCGTCATTTTTATTCTCCTCAGTCTCTGTTTTTAACGGCTCACGAGGGAAACACTTCTCCCCGTCGGCACCGTGAAAGCCATACTAAGGACGCGCCAAAAGAGGCATGACAAGGTAAATGACAGCTAACGATGGATTTCTGCCATTCTGAATTTTGACTCTAAGTCCGTTTTGAATCAGAAAAGGAAAGCGCCTTCCCTGGGCCTAACTGAGACGCCCGGAGATCCGGCGTTCAGGACGCAGCCGCGCGGGCCGCGGCAAAGAACCTCACCGCTTCCGCCGCGGTACGGCGGAGGTTATCTTTCGCGGTTTCGGGGTCCATCGCGGAGGCCTCAGTCGCGGGAGTCCCGATAATCGGGAAGAAGGCGTCAATCCCAAGCGCGTGGATCGTTTCAGGGCGCTCTCCGATCGAGCCGCAGAGTTCCACCGCGACGCACTTTGGATTCAGCCGCTTCAGGAACCGGGCAGCGCCCGCGGGCGCTTTCCCCCGCGCGGTCTGGGAGTCGAGCCGTCCTTCGCCCGTAATGAAGAGATCGGCGTCCGTGAGGTTTTTGGAGGCTCCGATCGTTTGGAGCACAAGATCCGTGCCGGACACGAGTTCCGCGCCAAGCGCCGTTCGGAACGCGAACCCGAGGCCGCCTGCCGCGCCGGCCCCTGGCGCTTCCGCGGCATTTTCTGTCCCCATCTGAGTCTCAATCAATCGCGAAAAACGGCCGATCGCCTCATCCATTTCGGCAAGCATATCAGGCGTCCCGCCTTTCTGAGGACCGAAGACAAAAGAGCAGCCGTTTTCGCCGCAGAGCGGATTCGTGACATCGCACGCGACGCGAAAGTGGCACCCGCGGGTGAGCTTTAATAGCTCACCGAGATCCGCCTCCGTAACCCGCTTCACATCGTCCCCGGTTCCGCCGACAAGTTCCCCGTTTTCATCAAAAAAGCGCGCTCCGAGTGACTCCATCATCCCAAGCCCGCAGTCGTTTGTCGCGCTCCCGCCGATCCCGATCACAAAGTCCTTGATCCCCCGCGTGATCGCGTGCCGGATCAGGTCACCGAGCCCGGCCGTCGTGGTCTTCCGGGGGTTCCGGAAATACGCCGGCACCTGCGTGAGACCCGCGGCGTCCGCGGCTTCAATCAGCGCGGTAACGCGGGGCGTACCCGATTCATCCGCGACACAGACCATCCCGTACGAGCTTTCAACGGGGGTCCCAAGCGGCCCCCGGACCACCACAGGCACCATTTCGCCGCCCAGCGCGTTCACGATAGCGGATACCGTACCTTCGCCGCCGTCCGCGAGCGGCATCAGGATGAGGTCAGCGTCAGGGAGGGCGTCCGTCGCCCCTTTCGCCGCGGCCTCTCCCGCCTCCAGAGAAGTAAGCGACCCTTTAAACGAATCCATCGCGATCACGATTTTCATAGTCCAGCAACTCCTTCTCTTATTTTTTCAGGCGGAGATCAGGCTTTGGTGCCTGTTGACCCTTTGCGGCTCGGGGACTGAAGCGGGCGGTCAAAGAACCGGACCGCCGTTTTATGCGCGATCTCGCGGAGAATCATCGCGGTCTCGGGGGTGAGATCGCAGTCCTCACTCACGCGCCGCACGTTGACCCCGAAAACGGATTCGAGGATCACGGCGGCGAGGAGATAGCTCCCTTCCCGCGTCGGGTGACGCTTATCCTCGATCGTCAGCGGAATCGTCGGCGCGAATTTCTCCGCCTCGGCGAACGCGAGACCGGCGGGGACCGCCATCGCGTGATTCGCGTTCGCGACGG
This sequence comes from Dakarella massiliensis, assembly GCF_001182045.1. GTDB lineage: Bacteria > Pseudomonadota > Gammaproteobacteria > Burkholderiales > Burkholderiaceae_F > Mesosutterella > Mesosutterella massiliensis. The sequence goes on from NZ_CVTY01000006.1 coordinate 226,273, forward strand.
TCAGCACCGCGTCCGCGATCTGCTCCGTCATCTCAGGGCGGTCGGCGTACGCCCAAGTGATCATGAAGATCGGCTCAGTCCCGTGAGAGCGCGCGATCGCGGCGTCCCGCGCCGCGGTTTCGATAAAACGGTCCCGCAGATCCGGATGAATCGGTCCCTGGGTGCTGTCGCAGAAAATCACGGCGTCCCAGAGCTTTTTCTGCGGCTCACGCCAGACAAGGCGGTTCGTGCCGTCGTTCTTGATCGCGTAGGACGCGACCGCGTCAGTCCGGAAATAGCTTTCGAGATCGTGCCAGTAGAGGCTCGCCCCGCCGATCGCGATGAGGTTCGTGCGGCAGGCAACCTTCGGGTCCGCTCCGGCAAGGAGCTTCCGCACAAAGCGGTGAACGCCGTTATTGAAAAAGAAAAGCGAATTCCCGACAAACAGCAGTGACTCAGGCGCCGGGATCTTCGTGATCTCAGGCTGTACGTGATGCGGCAGACCGGTTTCGGGGTTCCGGTACGGAACGAAAGTGGTTGTCATCTTGGGGTCTCGGCCTCGGGGGCGCGGCACGGTTATATTTTTTCCAATATACCGCCGGAGATCTTCCTAACAACCTGATACCCCTAGGTAAAAAGACAGACTTGAAGCGGGGTCAGCGCAAAAGATGAGCGATTTTTGTCTGGTTTCCTCAAAGACGCCGCTGCTCGCAGCCTCAAACTGACGGCCGGTCGATTCGGTCTTTGCCTCCCCCTAAAACTCCACAATCGAGTCTCATTTCAGCGCCTTCTTCTTTTCAATTGGCAGAAAAACGCAATACAGAATAATAAAATTCAAAAGTTGACGGTATTTCTTATCCTTGTTTTATCTTTATTGCTTGTTTTTAGGCATTTTTAAAAGATTCTGGTATTGCGACATAGCTAGTCAAAAGAACTAATCCTAAAGTTTGAACAGCTGTTAAATCAATAACTTCTGTTTTATCTGTATAGGAGAGAATGCTATGCCTAGTCTTTCGCGTCGCTCGCTGCTTTCCGCGGCCAGTGTCATTGGCGCAACGGTTGCCGTTTCGGCCGCTGCCACCACCGCGTCTGCCGCTGAAACCGGCATGTCCGGCAAAGCCGGTCCCCGGGATGAAACCTACGACATCGTGATCGTCGGTTCCGGCTGCGCGGGGCTTTCCGCCGCCATTGAGGCGGGGGACCTCGGTGCCAAAGCGGTTGTCATTGAGAAGATGCCGCGCCCGATGGGGAACACCATCTACGCGGGCGGAAACTTCAACGCCACCTGCACCTGGGTCCAGAAGAAGGCTGGCGTCACGGATACGGTTGACGCTTTCTATAAGGACATGATGATGGTGTCCCGCGGCCGCGGTGACCCGAAGCTCACCCGCATGTTCTGCGAGCAGTCCGCGGGGGTTGTGCAGTGGGTGACCGATCGCTGCCACATGACGTGGAAGCCCCTCGATATTCAGATCGCCCCGATGCTCGCCCGCTGCCACGAAGTGGCCGGCAAGCTCCAGCCGGGCGGATCCCAGCTCACGCGCAACATGATGGAAGAAGTGAAGAAGCTCGGCGTTCCGGTCCTCTTCAACACCAAGGTGATTGAGCTGCTCCATGACGACAAACTGAAGTGCACCGGTGTCCGTGTTCTCGATAAGAACGGCAGCCGCAACATCTACGCGAAGGGCGGTGTCATTCTCTGCACGGGCGGTTTCCACGCGAACAAAGGCATGGTGACGCAGTACATCAGCGGCTCAGCCGCCTGGATGCCGCTCCGCGGCTTCAACTGCTGCACGGGTGAGAATGTGACGCTCACCGCGCCCTTCTTCCCGCAGCTCCTCAATATGGACCAGTTCCACGCGGGCCCGATTCACGGACCGACCCGCGCGAACCCGTCGAACATGGTGAATTTCGGTATCTGCGTGGATCCGCGCGCTCACCGCTACATCGATGAGGCGAGCACCTATGTCGCTGTCGCCCAGAACACGCCGAAGCGCGTTCCTGAGAACCAGGCTTACATCATTCTCGACAGCCAGGTGGTGGACGTTCCGATCGTGAAACTCCGCTTCCAGCGCTACCAGAAGGCGAACGCGAAGTACTTCCAGGCGAACACGATTGAGGAACTCGCGAAGCTCGCGGGACTTCCGCCCGCGGCGCTCGCTGAGACTGTGAACACCTACAACAAGGCGGTGCTCGCCGGAAACGGCGCTTCGCTCAAGGTGCCTGCCACGATGAAACCGAAGCCCCCGTTCTACGCCTTCCCCTTCATGGGCGGCATGACGGCGACTTTCGGCGGCCCGAAGATCAATGAGTTCGCTCAGATCATCAACACCGAAAATAAGCCGATTGACGGTCTTTACGGCGCGGGGAACGCGGTCGGCGGCATCTTCTACGACAACTACCTCGACGGTTCGCAGCTCACCGCGGCCGTGATCTGGGGCCGCATCGCGGCGCAGCAGACCGCGAAGCGCGCTAAGGGAGCCGCCGCATGAAGAAAACCGCTCTCAGCATCGCGCTGATGGCAGGGCTCTTCCTCATCTCGCAGACCGCGGGCGCGACACTCGCGGACCTGCATCTGAAGGCGGGCGTCAAGTGCACGCAGTGCCACAAGACGAATCCGCCGAAGGATGTGCCGGATACCGCGGTCTGCGAGGGGTGTCATCCGCGGGATAAGCTCGTCGCTCAGACCGCGAAGATGAAGCCCACCAATCCGCACGATAACCATCTCGGTATCACGGACTGCAATGAGTGCCATTCGGTGCACGAGGATAAGAAGTCGATCCCGTGTGACGAGTGCCACAAGTTCAAGTTCGAGCGCGCGAAGTAACCGCGCTCTGCCGCCCGGCCGAGAGTCCGGGCGGCGCTTTACTCTCTCCCTCCCTGTCTTCCCGGGAGCGGACACGCTTCAGCTGCCCGGTCACTCTCCGCCGGCAGGTCCTGAAGCGGAGAAGCGCCTTAAGCGCTGGATGGCAGTCCAGACCGTCCTACCGCTCGCCGCGGGGCCTGACCGCAAAAAACTCCGCGAGTCTCAGCCTGAGGTACGTCACCGCAGGAGAGTCTCCGGAACCCGAAAAGAAGACCGGCATCCGCGCCCCTTCTTCAACCGGGACGAGGCTCATCTGTCCCGCCATGAGGTACGGCTTCGCGCTTCTCTTGTCCGCTCCCGGAAAGATCCCGCAGCCCTGCACGGCGAGATCCATTCCGGCATCCATATCATCCACAGTCAGAGCTGACACTCCGTCCGGCACTTCCCGCCCTGGGAACCGGCTTCCATGAAGCCTGATCTGCGCGTGGCGCGCGAGATCCGCGGGCCCCGCCGGCACAAAGCTGTCTGTCAGATACCGAGGACTCGCGACAATCGTCTGCGGCACATAGCCAATCGGCTCCGTCCTTTTCTCCTCAGTATGAAGTGACTCGTAGGCGGTCAGCGCGGCGTCAGGCGCGGCGACGGTCTGCTGCGTCACCCGGAGTCTCACCGGATGACGCCTCTGTGTGTCGGACACAATCGGAATGAGTGAGCGGAGACTGATTCTCGGATCCACGAAAAGCGTGAGCGGCAGCGCCTCGATCCGTTCCCCGGTGCTCTGGAGTACGGCAAACTCCTGGCTGACAGCCGCCGCGGCCCGGAGACCGGCTTCGGTGAGCCTGACACCGGAGGGTGACTCAAGGAAAAGCGATGTTCCGACGTGTTCCTCAAGGGCTCGGAGCCTCCGCATCACGGTGGACGGCGCGAGATTCCGTTTTTTCGCAGCAGCTGTAAAACTCCCGAGCTCCTGGACATCAAGGAGCAACGCCCAGGCGGCGTAAAGCAGCGACGGTTTCATACGGACGGCTCCAGATCAGGATTCTCACGGAAAAGTTCCTGCATCTTATCGATCAACCCTTCGAGATGCGGTGACACGGCCTCTTTCCCTGTAAAGGCGAGGAGCTGGAGAGAGGGCATCTTCCACTCGGGGAGCAGCCGCTCGAGTCTCCCTGACTCGAGATACGGTCTCGCGAGGTACGCCGGGATCAGGAGTCCAACACCAAGCCCCGCGAGCGCGGCGGCAAGACTCGCCATGTGGTTCCGGACGATCACCTGGGGATCGAACTGCAGCGCCTCCCGCTTTCCTTCCCGGGTGAGAATCACTTCTTTCTTTTCCACCGCGTCCCGCGCGCCGAACACCGGATGATTCAGGAGATCCTTCGGGAAACGGATGCAGCCGTGTGTCTTCAGATAATCGGGAGAGGCGACCGCGATACGGCGGACGGCCCCGAGCCGATAGGTTTTCACGTCTTCAAGCCAGTATTCGCCGTGCCCTACCCGAAGATCCACGCCGTCCCAGAGCGGATGGAAGGAGCCGTGCGTAAACCGCACATCAATCTGCAGCTCGGGATGCGCCTCGGCATAGCGGCCGATCACCGGCATCAGAAGCGTGGTGCCGGTTGTGGTCGGGAGAGACACTTTGATCCGAGCGCGTTCCGAGGTTCCCGCCGCTTCGGCGGCGTTTTCAAGCGCCGCGACCGCGGGGCTCCAGAGGCTGTAGAGACGCTTTCCCGCGGCTGTGGGCTTCACGCCTGCCGTAGACCGGGTGAGGAGCGATTCTCCCACTTCACTCTCCAGGCTCCGGATCAGATTCCGGACGGACCCCCGGTCAACGCCCAGCACGCGCGCCGCCTCGGAGAGACTCCCCGAATGCGCGGCGTGGCAGAAAAGCGCCCGGGCGAGGATCTGCTGCTCATTCTGATTCATGACTGGAAGGAATATAGAAAACCTATCGGAAATCTTCTTATAGCACCGGTTGCCGTTCAGGCAATAAAAAACCGCGCCGATGGTTTGACCCAGCGGCACGGCCGACTCTTCAGAGAATCCGCGGTGCACTCACGCCGCGGATTCTTTCCTTCTGAATTACATCTCGAACTTCGGAGCGATCAGGTTCTGGAAGGAGTACACTTCGTTCCACTTGTCTTCCGTCATCAGCTTGCGTTCTTCAACGACGATCTGATGGAGGGACTTGCCTTCGGTGTAGCCTTCCTTGGCCATTTCAGCGCAGAGCATGTAGCCGAAGTGGGGCTTCAGGAGCGTCACGATGCCGAGGGAGTTCATCACGAGGTCCTTCGTGTGTTCGGCGTTCGCGGTGATGCCGTCAACGCACTTCTCACGGAGGGCGATCATGGCGTTCGTCAGAACCTTCATCTGGGTGAAGACAGCGAACGAGATCACCGGTTCCATCACGTTCAGTTCAAGCTGGCCAGCGGAGGCAGCGAGCATCACCGTGGTGTCGAGACCGATCGCGAGGAAGGAGGCCTGGTTCGTCACTTCCGGGATCACCGGATTCACCTTGCCCGGCATAATGGAAGAGCCCGGCTGGCGCATCGGCAGGTTGATTTCGGAAAGACCCGTGCGGGGACCGGAGGCGAGCAGACGCATATCGTTGCAGACCTTTGTGAGCTTAACGGCGAGGCTCTTGGCGGCGGACGAGATCGCGACATAGGCGCCGCAGTCGCTCGTCGCGGCGATCAGATCGTCGCTGTTATGGAAGTCGATGCCGGTCTGTTCAGCGAGGTACTTCACAGCCTTCGCCGGATAATCCGGGTGGCAGGTCACGGTCGTGCCGATAGCGGTGCCGCCGAGGTTGATCACGCGGAGGTGCTTCTGCGCGTCCTTGATCACTTCGATTTCGTCTTCAATCGTGCGGCCCCAGCCGTGGAATTCCTGGCCCATGGTCATCGGGACAGCGTCCTGCAGATGGGTACGGCCCATCTTCAGAACGTTCTTGAATTCGTCAGCCTTCTTGTAGTAGGCCTGAACGAGCTGCTGCAGAGCCTTCAGGAGGTCTTCAGAGCGGTAATACATCGCGAGGTGCAGAGCGGTCGGGTACGTATCGTTCGTGGACTGGCCGAAGTTCGCGTGGTCGTTCGGCGACACCTGCTTCTGGGAGCCCTTCGGGAGACCCAGCTTCTCGCAGGCAATGCTGCAGATCACTTCGTTCGTGTTCATGTTGGTCGAAGTGCCGGCACCGCCCTGGAGCCAGTCGGTAACGAACTGGTCGCGGTACTTGCCTTCGAGCAGCTGATCGCAGGCGTAGATCAGGGCATCAGCGACGTTCGCCGGAATCGTGCCGAGTTCCTTGTTCGTCCGGGCAGCAGCCTTCTTCACCTGAGCGAAAGCCTTGATGAAGTACTCGTCTTCGTTCATCGAGTGCTCAGTGATGTGGAAGTTCTCCTTGCCGCGCAGGGACTGAACGCCGTAGTACACGTCATCAGGAATCTCGAGGTCGCCAAGGAAATCATGCTCAATACGGGACATTGATCTAACACTCCTAAAAAGTTCCGCGTCTGTTTATGTGTGGAAGCGCGGATTTGAGGAAAATGTAACAAGATAATTCAGATTGTCTAAGCACTTAGTGCTGGTCCACCTGATTCATCCTAGGCAAAATTATGTATATCAAATTCGATTCCGTAAAGGTTTATTATGTTCATTAATGAATCAAATATAATCACAAGACACCCTTATGAAGAAAACGCAGAATCTTGAAAACCTTCACGTATTCTGTGAAATCGTCCGCACCGGAAGCGTTAAGGCGGCGAGCGACGCGCTGAATACGGAGACAAGCAACGCTTTCCGGACCGTCCGGCAGCTCGAGGACGAGCTCGGGGTCGCCCTCTTTGACCGCGAGAAGCGCCCGATGCAGCTCACGGCCTACGGGACGCAGTTCTATCGCTACTCCTCCAAAATCCTGAAGCTCCATCATCAGATGCTTGAGGAGCTGAAGGACGATACGGAGGCGATGGCGGGCCGCATCACGGTCTGCTCCACCGCGGGATTCCGGCAGCAGTTCTTCACGCCGTCCCTCGTTAAATTCCAGATGGATCACCCGAATATCGTGATTGATCTTCGGGAAATGAATTCCGGGGTGTCCGATGTCCTCAATAACGCGACGGAAAGCGGAAACGACGTCGTCCTCATGTATAAGCCGCAGGACGCGCTGCCGCCCGGAATGGAAGTGCGGGAGTGCGGCGTGATGCCCTTTATCGCCTGCGCTTCACCGCTTTATATCAAGCGTTTCGGGGAACCGACGCGCCCCGCGGAGTGCAAGAACCACCGCGGCGTTCTTCTCAATCTCCCGAACCGGAAGTCGGTCACCTACCTTACGAAGGATGGCGTGCAGGAGCGGATCACGTGGCGCCGCACGATGACCTTTAACAGCCAGATCAACGGCCGCGACGCGATGCTGATGGGAGCGGGGATCATTCCGGATCTCGCGTTTTACTTCGCGATCCAGGGTATCAAAGAGGGGCAGATCGTCCCGGTGATGCCGGGCTGGACCCGGCCGCCTCGGATCAGCTGCCTCTTCGCGACTGAAAACGCCTATCGGAAAAAGCGGGTCCGGTATTTCCTTGACTGGCTCGAGGTGCGGTTCCGGAAGATGCTGGAACACACAAACCGCGAGTATCAGTGGGTCGCGTAGCACCCAAAAAAGAACCCGGAAGCGTATTGAGTCTTCCGGGCGGAGCAGAGTAGAGGTCCTGCTTTCATTAAAAAACAGAGAGAAGCAGAGATCGGAACACCACACACAGAGTTCTATTGATCCTGCACGATCCAGTCTACGGATCGCGCCGTCTCCCGCCCCCTACATTCAGTGAAACTAATACCTGAGGCCCGGCGGAACTTAAAAAACGGGGGCTGTCTTTTCGTAAATCCCGGCTGTTCGCGTCTTTTCGGGCGAAATGCGTCAGACTTCCCGCTTCTCCGCGCGGCAGAGCAGAACCGCGAGGAGGAGCGCCGCGATCGCCGCCGCGATTTTCCCCGCCATCATGGGAACGGTCCCTTCCGGATACGCCGCGGTAATGAACCCCAGATAATCCCCGAGAAGGCAAAGGATCGGCGCTGAAAACGCGGAGCAGATCACTTTTCCGCGATCCGACATACGGTCGAGCATCATGTACATCGGAATCGGGTTCGCGATCGACACGACCATCCCGAGCGCCGCGTGATCATCGATCGCGAAAAGTCGGGCGAGCCGCCTGTGCGCCCCGCCGAAATGCCGCTCCGCGAACTTCACCAGCGGGAAAGCGCCTGACAGCATCACCGCCATCTCGCCCACAATCTCCAATTGCCTCCCGATCGGATCCATTCCGGGGATCAGGGTCACCGGGAACCAGTGCTCGATCGCCGCGGCCGCGAGAAGGAGCACAAAGGCCGCCATCATCAGTTTTCCGAAGAGCACGCAGCCCCGGACCGCCGCGTCCTGGCGCGCGATCAGAAGAAAAGCCATGAGACCGCCGATGAGAAAAGCGGGGATCCCGGTGACAAAGGCGTCCGCGAGGCTGTAACCCGATACCGCGGCGACCCCGAAGAGGCTCACGGGAGCCGCGGCAATGCCGGCGGCGAGGCCCTTCGCCACCGCCGGGCGGCTTTCGGGCGAGCACATAGAAAGTGATACGGGGAGCGCGTAAGTGATGATGCAGCCCATGGAGGCGGCAAGCCCGAGCCCCGAGAGCATCGCGGCTTCCTGCGTCGCTGCGAGCGCGATGGAAAGCGTGAGACCGCCTGAATCAATTCCAAAAATCATGCCGGCCGCGACCGAAGGGTCTGACCCGATCGCCGTGAACAGAGGACTTAACGCCGGCGCGACCGCCCGGCCGACCGCAGGCGCGGCGCACATGATGCCGACGAGACACATCGCGAGCGGCCCCATCGCGGCGAGTCCCCGCTCAAACTCTTCCCCGTACCCGAAGCGATTATTGAAGAGCGCTTTGTCGGCCGCCCCGATCACCATGAAGATCGCCATGCAGGCGACCACGATTCCGCTGATCATTTCTGACCTCTGAGACTTTTCGTATCGTCCCGGCGGACAAAAATGTGGGCGAAGCAATCGCCGCTTCACCCGTGCCTACCGATCCGCGGCCGGCGTCTCATCCGGTCCCGGGGATCTGACCGCCATTTTATAAAAATCAAGCCTCCGGCAGGAAAATGCCGGAGGCCTTGATGGGATCCCTGAAACCGACCCGCGGTTACTTGGTGCCAAGCACGGTGAATTCCATCTCGTGAGTCTCCTCGCCCGCTTTGATTGAGATATTGAGTTTCACAGGCTCATCCTTATCCACCTTTGGCATCGCGAAGTCAATCTGCCCCGCGCACATCTTCCCCGGCTCCACGGTGTTCCGCTTCAGGAGATGAGTCTGCAGTTCAGAGATCACCGCGTCATACTGCGCGTCAGACGCCGCGAACTGTCTCTCACTCTCGTCACGCGCTTCCTGCTGGGCTTTCTGCGCGATGTACGGGTTATAGGTGGTTTCGGAGTACGTCCCGGAATAAGTTCCGTCGAAAGACCTCACTGGACTCAGAGTACTGCCTGAAAAACTTCCTGACATCACGCCGTTTGTGTAACTGGTGCCGGCGTTTGCCGCGTTACCCATATTCACGCCGGCTGATAACCCAAGCGCGATCTGCTGCCACATCCGGGCTTTATTCGCGGAAGCGACCAGCTCGTCATAGGTGAAGACGCGGCATTTTATTTCCCGGCCCCGGAGCGGGTAGAAGGCCTTGATCTGAATATCAGCGGGAGAAAAATCAAACGGTTCTTTACCGCGATTTACCGCGGCGACCGTAAACCGGACCCGTTTCCTCGTACGGATACGGCTGGGAAAAACGACAGCCGCAAGGTTCGTTTTGGAAGAAATCATCCGGGGGCTGCCATCCACGTAACCCGACTTCTGATCCGCTTTCGGCGCGGGGCTCACGTTCGCCATATAGGCGCAGCCTGTCGCCTGCAGAATTCCGGCAATCGCCGCGATCATCCCAAGAGCCTTCAGGCCTCGGAAAAAACGATTCACACTCTTCGGTTTGGTCTCACACCGTTCTGCGGACGGCAGCACTCGACACACGCCTTGCATCTTTCAACCTTTCTCGTCAAACGCTGCCAGGGCGGCAGCCTGAGTCTCTTTTTCAGCCGTCTTTTCCGGCTGGACGCGCCATCTTACGCTGAGTGACTTTTTCTGAGTGATAAACGTTACTAGGGCTTTCGAGGATAGCGTTGATCGATAGTCTGTTTAAGGTAACGGTGTGACCGGTTTCATCATGGCTGTTCTCTTTCGGCGCCGCCGGTTTCCACCTAATAGAAATTAATAGTTCCTATACGTATCTATCAGTTTCTATCAGAATCTATTAAATATTGATAGCTCGCGCCCTCTTCTTCCCAAAACAAAACCGCCGCCTGAAGCTTTCTCAGACGGCGGCGCATGAAGGCGGAGATGGACTAACCAGTCAGGCTTTCTTCGCGTGACGGCGCTTGAATTCGGCGGCCGCGGCGTCGATTCGCTCCGGATCCGTCATCAGGATGGGGTTCACGAGGGTATCCGCTTCTTCCTTTGTCATAAGCCCAAGCTCCACCACCGCGTCCTGTACCTTGCAGCCATGGTCCGTCGCGTACTGGGCGACTTTGACGCCGGTCGGGTACCCGTAGCAGGTCGCGACAATCGTGGAGAGCGCGATCGACTCCGCCGCCTCATCCATGCAGCGGGAGCGGTTCGCGGTGATGCTTTCCACGCAGTCACGGCGGAAGATCGTCACCTCCCGCTCCACAAGCGAGAAGGACTCAACGAGGCACTTATAGAACGTCGCGTCCCAGACATTGAGATCGAGTTCCCCGTCGTAGAGGGCGACCGACATCGCGACATCGTTCCCGATCACCTGATGCGCGATCTGCACCACCATCTCGGGAACCGTCGGGTTGATCTTCCCCGGCATGATGGAGGATCCGGGGGAAAGCGCCGGAAGCTCGATCTCCATAAAGCCCGCGCGGGGACCCGAACTCATCATCCGGAGATCCTTCGCGAATTTCGCGAGCGTGCAGGCGATTTCTTTCACGACACCCGAGACCGTCACCGCGGTGTCACTGTTCTGGAACCCGTCAAAGAGGTTCTCCATCGGCTGGATCTCTTCGCCGTAATCCTCCGAAATAAACCGGTAGAACGCTTCCTGGTACCCCGGCGCGGTGGAGAGTCCGGTTCCGACCGCGGTGCCGCCCATCACGATCTGAAGGCACTCGGGGCGGACGTGTTCCAGCTTCCGGATAAGACGCCGGAGCGCGGAGGCGTAGCCTGAGAATTCCTGCCCGAGGGTAAGCGGGAGCGCGTCCTGCCAGCAGGTGCGCCCCACTTTCACGACTTCCTTAAACTGTTCCGCTTTCTTCTCGAACGCGGCCTCGAGGTCGCAGAGCTCGCTTCTCAGAGCGTCAATCCTCGGAATCATCGCGAGGTGCGTCGCGGACGGAATCGTGTCGTTCGTCGACTGACCCATGTTCACATGCGTATTCGGGTGCACGCGGTCCTGCCCCTTGTGACCGGTGAGGATTTCGTTCGCGAGATTCCCGATCACCTCGTTCACGTTCATATTGAGGCAGGTGTAGCCGCCGCCCTGCCACATATCAAGCGGAAACTCTTTATCGAACGAGCCGTCGAGCGTCCGGTCTGCTGCCTTCACGATCGCGTCCGCGATCTCGGGGTCGAGCGCTCCGACCTCAGCGTTCGGGCGGGCCGCGGCTTTCTTGATCCGCGCCATCGCGCGGAAGATATCCGGATAGAAAACGATGGGAAGCCCCTCGGCTCCCGACACACCTAGCATCCGCGTGGTCTGTATGCCGTAATAACGGTCATTTGGAATTTCCATTTCACCAAGACAGTCACGCTCAATCCGGGAATCCGCCATCGCTTTCTCCTAAGTGAACTCTGCTGAATACATAACAGCTCTATTCTCGTCCAATTCCGGCATACCGGCGAAAAAGGTTTTTCTGTCGGCACTTGGTCAGGGAGCGATGCTGAAAAGCCGAGGCTCCCGAAAAAAGAAATGCGCTGAAGGAGAAACGGTATCGCGGAGACTGAAACGGCTTATGCCAACGCCTGCTTCTTCGTGATAACGAAATGCTGAATCCGCTCCGCGATCCGCCGCTCTCCGCCCTGACGGACCAGCGTATCGCGGTACCGGATATAGTTGTCAGACACGATGCCGCGGCCAGACTCTTCCATGACGGGCGCGGCGCGGCAATAGTGGTCGTCTGCTGCGGTGTCATCGTTACTCGGCCTCTGAGCAATCCATTGTTAAGGCGCAGATTTATTCAGAGAGTCAGTAACGGCTCTCTTACTTATGACCTTCTGGCCCGGGTCACAATCCAGGCCCCGCTGATGACCAGAGCGGCCGCGAGAGGCTTGTCCCAGCTGAACGAGTCCTGCCCCGCCGCGATGGCCGCGACGGATGCCACAATGGGCTGCAGGTTGTAGTACACGCTCACCGTCGTCGCCTGAAGCTTTCTGAGCGCCACGGGCAATAGGAAATAGCCGATCGCGGTAGAGAAAATGACGATATAGGCAAAAAGAAGCGCGCCCTGCGTAAAGAAGCCACCGTTCAGCAGCGGTTCTTCCGGGATGGCCTTAAAGCCGAATGGCAGAAGCATGAGTGACGTAAAGAGAAAGAGCCACTTCATGATGGTTGCCGCACGATACTTCTGCGCGACAGCGCCCGAAATCATGAGATAAACGGCATATCCCGCCACGCTTAAAAAGGCATAGAGAAGACCGAGCAGATTATTTCGCCCGCCCGTGCCGAAACCGGCGCCAAGCACCACCACGAGAGCCCCGGCCACACCCAGCGTCACGCCGAGCCCCTTTTTTGCCGTGATTTTTTCACGGTGAAGCGCGGCAGACATCAAAAGCACGATCACCGGACTCAGCGCGACCACCATCGCGTAGTTAACGGGCGAAGTCTCCTCCATGCTCAGGGCAAAGAGGAACTGGCTCGCGATAAAACCGAGAAAGGCACCCGCCGCGATAATGGCAAGATCGCGGCCAGCCACTTTTTCACGCGGCAGAAAGAAACTGGCTGTCCAGAAAATCACCGCAACCGACAAAGCTCTGAGCAGCGTGTATCCAATGGGATCCAGCCAGGAGCTCAGGAGTTCCTTCGTCACCGGGATACTCAGTCCGAAAAAGAGATTGGAAAGAAAGGCCGCTATATGACCGATAAGGGCACTCATGACGCCTCCGACCTCAGAGCCTGAGAGACCTGGCCCAGCGGAAAATTTCATCCGTTGACTCATCAACAGCCGTGCCGCGCACAGCAAGCCCCGCGGTAACTGAAGCCCTGGGCTGGGCACGCGCGCAGTCCTGCGCGCTGCTCCCCAGGCCGCTTCCGCCGTGCGTCGCGAACATCACGACCTTTTTGCCGGCAAGGTCAGCCTGCTCGATGAAATCCATCACGACCGCGGCATCTTTCCCCACCAGATCGGGTGACCGATCAGAACCGCGCAGTAAGCCGAGAAGTCCGGCAGCGGATTTTTGATCGCGGAACGAGCCTCCTTCGCGAGCTCAGCCCGAGCCACTTTCGTAGTTTCGCGGTAGTCAGCCGGGTACGGCTTCACGGTTTCTATTTCGTAGAGATCGCCGCCGATGGTCCTTTGGATCACGCGGGCCATACGCGCCGTGTTGCCCGTCTGAAGCACACGGGTCGTGCCGTCCCACCAGTTTTCTCCCTTGCGGGAGTAATAAACGATCAGAATTTTTCCCTTGGGCGCCTCCTTCGCCTTGACCGCGGAGATGGCTGCAAGCGAAGAAAGCGAAAGGATCAGTTGACGGCGCTGCATGGAAAATTCCCCCTGTGAATTAATGCAGGGGGAATCTTACGAAGGGGCCGTTTATGCACCAATCTCAAAAATTAGCAATTCGAATAAGCGAATCTTATTAATCGCTCTTTACGTCTTCAGAAAACAGGTCAGCCAAAATGGCGGAAAAGTCCGTGATGACCTGGCTCGTATTGTTCTTCAGCCAAAACGCGCAGAAATTGCGCTTCACCGGCTTGTCGTCCTTAAAAAACGGGATCCGTTTCAAAAACGACGCCGCTACGGGTTCCGGTTCTCCTTCCGCGGGGAAAAATCCCTGCCCGGCGGCCGCCATCAGGCGGGCTTCCTCCGCGTTATCCGCGAAGAGGAAACTCCCTGAGAAACCGAGCAGCTCCCGGTAAAAGCTCTTTTCCGAGTCGCGCTGGCCGACACCGGCAACCAGGATGCAGGGCTTATCAGGCAGAGTCGCCGCGCGGAAGCTCGACGCTTCCCCGGGACTGTATTGCGGCGCGCACTCGATATACACCGCGGGAGAAGAAAGCACGAGATTCTCATACTCGTCAGAAAAGGCTCTGCGCTGATCGCTCAATGCAAAGTCGATCTTGCCCGACTTCAGCATCTCGTAGATTTCCTCATGGCTCCCGCTCGCGATATCAAACTCAACCCCCGGGTTCATTTTCGCGTATCGGGTTATCGCTTCATAAAGCTCACTCCCGCGGTAGGAAAGCAGAAACCCCAAACGGATCACGCGTTTTTTGCTGTGGGATATACGAACGGTTTCACGCCGCAGGGCCTCGGTTTCCGTGATGAGCTGCCTCGCCCGCACGGCCAGATACTCTCCCGCGCGGGTTAAGGTAAAGGTACGGTTATTGCGGATGATGAGCTGAACCGAGAGGTCTTCTTCCAGCGCCTTGATCTGCTGCGATACAGCCGACTGCGATATGCCGAGCGTATAAGCCGCTTCGGTAAAACTTCCGAGTTCGGCCACCGTCGCGAAATAATTGAGCTGCTTCAGCAGCATAAATGTTCCTCCAGGCTCGATAAGAATTACTTATTCGAAATAATAATAAATAAAATTGTTCCTGCCGTCCCGCCTTTTTAGAATTCTTCCTATCGAATACAGGCGCTCAGCGCGCCGCTATTAGGAAGAGGAAATGGCTAAAACCTGGATGATTACCGGTGTTTCAAGCGGCTTTGGCCGTGAAATGACTGAACAGCTTCTTTCGGCAGGTGACCGTGTCATCGGCACCGTCCGCTCCACGGAGAAGGTTGCCGACCTGATTCAAAAGTACCCGGACACATTTGACTGCGTGATTCTGGATGTCACGGACGCCGTCAAGGTGACTGAAAAAGTGAACGAAGCCGCCGCGAAGCACGGCCGCATCGATGTTTATGTGAGCAACGCCGGCTACGGCCTCTTTGGGGCAGCTGAAGAACTGTCCCTTGATGAAATCGACCGCATCCTCAACACGAATCTGCGTGGTTCGATCGCCTTCATCCGCGCCGCGATCCCGCATCTGCGCAAACAGGGCGGCGGACGAATCATCCAGATATCGTCCTACGGCGGACAGGTCGCCTACCCCGGAAATTCTCTCTACCACGCCACCAAGTTCGGCATTGAAGGTTTCTGTGAATCCGTTGCCCAGGAGGTCGCCCCCTTCGGGATTGACGTTACCATCGTCGAACCGGGCGGAGCGCGCACGGAATTCCGTTACGGTTCGGCCCGCGTTGCCAAACTGATGCCGGAGTATGACGGCTCCGCGACGCATGCGTTCCTGAAGATGCTGGATCCGAAAAACGGACTGGCTCCGGGAGACCCCGCCAAGATGGCCGCACGCATCATTGAATCCGCGGAAACCGAGAAACCCCTTTTGCACATGGTGCTCGGGTCTCAGGCTCTGAAGGCTACGATCGCTACGCTCCAAAAGCGCCTTGCCGAATACGAAACGGAGACGGAACTGGCGGCTTCTACGGACATCGTCGAGTAATCCAGGACCCTGGTTTCACAATTGCCAGGGGAAACCGGCTCTGACCTCTGCGGGGGCCTTAAACGCGGAACTTCTTTCCGGACCTCCTATGTTCATAGCTCCTCATAGGAAATATGGTTTTTCTGATAGCTGCTATCAGAATCTATTAAGAGCCGATCCAATACCGCGAAAAAAAGAAGCGCGCCTCGCAGGCGCGCTTCTTTTTCTGTTACTGAAGGAAGGTCAAAGGGAGAGAAAAGCGCTGTCCTTCAGAGGAGGAACATCAGCCGGAAACTGATCCGGTTCCTCACGCGGCCTGGAATGACCAGACTCAAGAGGGTGCCGCGGGAGGAACCGGGAGAGAGATCTGAGCAGCTGCTGTTCTGGAATTGTGTTCTCAGCTGTCAGCGATCAGATCCTGGCTGAAGACCGGCTTACTTCTGAGCCGGACGGTTGTGGCCGAAGAAGCGGAGATAACCCAGATCCTTCGCCTTGCCGGTGAGGCGCTCGAGGATCTTACGCATGATCGCGGTCTTCTCACCCTTGTCCTTGATGATGCGGATGGGGCCTGAAGCGATAGCGGAGACGAAGTCAACGGAAAGCTTCGGCTGATTCGTACGGTCCTGAGCGATCCAGCAGATCGAGCCGCGGGGGTTCTGCTGAATGTCGGCGTTCCGGCGGCCGTCGCCCATGCCAGCGCCGTGGAAGTAGATCTTCCCGTCCAGCAGAATCGGAGTGATCGGCACACCGTAGGGTTCACCGGTGCCGTCTGCGAGCGACAGCACAGCGTGATCCGTGCGGCGGATGACGTCGAGCGTCTCTTCACGCGTCAGAGCGAACTTCTGGTTCCGCATCGGCATGTCTTTCGTGTTCTTCGCGGGATCCAGGGCGAAAGCGGAATTGGCGGCAGGAGCGAGAACGGCAAGAGCGGCAATGCTCATCAGGCTGCGGCGGGAAAGATTGGTCATTTTTATTCTCTCCAAATGGTTTCAGGTATTTAGCGGAGGAGTGTTCTCCTTCCGCCTGAGTCCAATGTAGGAAAAACACTTCCGTTCCTCAAACCTGAGGCTTATGATAGAGTGCTGAAAAGATCGATATCAGTTCCTCTTTTATCGATAGGAGAAGAGTGCCATGGCAGAGGACCGCAGACGCCCGCCGAAATTCAGCACGGAAACCCGGAAGAGTGACCCGAGACGCACAAACGACGAGAATTTCGCGTCCTTCATGGGGTTTCTCGATGAGCGGTTTTATGACGTCGACCGTCACGCCTGCCGTGTGAAAAAGGGCGTCCGCTCGTACACCTACTCGCTTCACCTCGTGCGGTGCGGGGTGGCGCGCCTTGCCTCGTTCGAAACCGACGCGATGACGCTTCGCTACAGCATCCGGAAGAACCGCTACCACAGCTTCATTAAACTCATGATGCCGACATCCGGCACGTTCACGATCACGGTGAACGGCGTCCGGACCGTGAAGCTTGCGCCGGGCGAAGCCCTGCTCTTTGACCCCACGGAAGACATCACATACGCCGCGGTGAAGGATACGAAGGGGATCTCGCTTCTCGTCGCGAGCAACTACTTCCACGCGCGCACCCGCTTTCAGGCGGCGCTTTTCAAGGTGCTCCCGATCCTCGGGAAAACGGCGCGCGAGCGCTGTTTCCTCACGGTGCTCCGGGCTGTGCACGATTACCTGGGCGAAATGACGCCGGAAGAAGCGGAAGACTACTGCGATACGCTCTCCGCTGCCCTTCGCCCTGTGCTTTCTGAAAGCTTCTCGGGGAACGACAAATCTTTCGCGACACACCAGGATTTCCTTCGAGCCTGCGCGGTCGACGCGATGTATAAGCACATCGCGGATCCCGAAGTCCGCGCGGACGACATCGCGCGCGAAGTCGGGGTCTCCTCCCGCTATCTCTCGGATCTCTTCCGGAAGACCGGGAATTCCGTCATGAACCGGCTTCTCGCGCTGCGGCTCGAACGCGCCTCAACGCAGCTCCGAGACGCGGCCTCCAAAGCTTTCACAATCGAAGAGATCGCGAAAAACAATGGCTTCGCGAGCCTCACGCACTTCGGACGGGTATTCAAAAAAACGTACGGCGCGACACCAAGCGAATGGCGGAATGCCGAAACCGTCGATACCAGCTTCTCAAAAGATCGAAAGGATGGGGAGTCCTGAAACGGACGCGCTTCTGGTGCAGCGGAAACCGTACCTCAAGCGATGGTTTCCGCTTGATTTTTATCGGTACGCTTTCCGTTATATCGGGATTGACCTCACAAAGACCCCCATATCTTGCGGTTTCCGGTGGATTTCCGTGATTTCTCGGATTCCGATTGTTCTCTCCTGCAGCAGCTGAGAGAGAAAGCCCCCCTCAGTTTCATGAAGATCCCCGGTTCCCGGGCGTCTTCAGGAGTTTTCTGCCTTTTTTCGCTGTTATAACGTTTACCGTACCCAACGAGGGAAAACCGCTGTTTTCTTCCTCTTTTTCTGATAGCAGCTGATAGTTCCTCATAGGAACTCATAGGAACTATCAGAAACTCATAGAAAAAAGAGAATTTCAAAGATTTGAAGAGCAATGATCGCGGGATCGGCGGGGTTCCAGAGGCTCCGCCCCTCGGATTTCCGCTTTCCAGATATAACGGATACCGTACCTGAGACGCATCAACCCTTGAGGAGATCCCCGGCGGCCGGGCGTCTTAAAGCGGTCAGGTAAACGTTGGTCATGCGTCTGAAAGCGGGATCCGCAGGAGTGGAAACACCCCCAGGGCACGCGAGTCTCCCCGCCTTCCCTCTCTCCCTCCTCTCCGCTTTTCTCTAGGCATTAAAAAAGCGACCCGCTTTTTACACGGATCACTTTTCTCAGTTCTTCCCCGGCCTCCCCTTCAGGCCGGGATCAGGCAGGTCTTAGAGGCTGCCGTTATTGATCACCTTATTCGGGCGGAAGAGGTACTGAAGCGGGGTCGCCACCATATGCATGAGCTTCGTGAACGGGAAGACGATCACGATCAGGAAGCCAAGCAGAATATGGATCTTGTGGATCAGCGAGGTATCGAGCAGGTGGATCCAGCTATCCGGCTTGAAGATGAAGAGACCCTGAGCCCAGTGGTCAATCGTCATGTAGGATTCAAGCGGGCTCTGGCTCGTCACGTAGGTGCCGAGAAGACCGGTGAGAATCTGCACGAAGATCAGCACAACGATCGCCTTATCCGCGAAGCTGCTGCGGACAGAGACGCGCTCGTTCGTGAAGCGGCGGACCATCATGAGAGTGATGCCGGCCAAAGCGACGATGCCGGCTGCGCCGCCCATGATGATGGCGAGAAGCCGCTTCGTCTCGTTGCTCATGAGCCAGATGTACAGGGGCTCAGGAGCGAGCAGACCGAAGATGTGGCCGAAGAACACGCCGATCACGGCAAAGTGAAAGAGCGGGCTGCCCCACTTGATCATCTTGTCGTTCGACAGAAACTGAGTAGAAAGCGCCTGGATCGTCGGGTTCGCGTGGCGGATACGCCAGATGAGACCCGCGATGAAGATGCCGAACGCGACGTACGGCAGGTAAGCGAACAAGACGCTGTAGATCCACGCGGTGGTGGCTGAAATTTGCTGTTCCATTTCAATTGTCCTCTGCTCGGATGGCAATCTTTTCCGTGGTCACCAGTCGGGGTGCCGCACCGGAAAGCGTCCGGAGAATAGTGATGAGCGGTGCGTAAGGGTGCTTCCGGTCGATGAAGCGGCGTTCCATCATGCGAAGGACACCGCCCACCTCGGCGAGAACCCGCTTGGCGTCCTCTTCAGTCGGCTGCGCCGACACGAATTCGAGGAAGAGCGGGACGTAGTCCGGAAGCTCAGAGGCGCTGCAGTCCATGCCGCTTGCAGCGTAGCTCTCGCGAAGGTCCTCCATCGCCTGACCCCGGTCACGGTTCGTGCCGTAGACGAAGTCAAAGAGATAGAGGCTCTCGGCGGAGTTTGAGTCAAAGAGACTCGAATACTCCGCCTGCCATTCGCGAAGCGACTTAAAACCCCTGGCCCAGGAGAGGAAGGTGCCGAGCGGCGACTCGGGACCCGTTTCCGTGATCCCTTCCGCCTTAACGAGCGGCTCCACTTCTCCCAGGTTTTCCCACAGCTCCTGCTCGGGATAATCGAGAAGAGATGAGAGAATTCGGTAGGTTTTGATCATACGATCGCCTCTTTAGAGGCCTCCGAAGAGACCGTTTTCCTTTTCTTCACCTTCAAAACCGAGACCGGTGCGGAGAGCGAAGAGTTCCGCTTCCTCACGGACCGCGGGAGCCGTCGGGATCACGAAGCGATCCTTGTAGTCGGCGATCGCGAGGAGCTTATACATCGCGGTGAGTTCCTCAGGCGTGACACCGGCCTTTTCGAGGATGTCCGGAGAGATCTCGTCGCCGAGCGTCTTCCCGCGCATGTAGATACGGAGCGCGACGAGCTTCCCGAGGGCTTCACGGATCACCTTCTGGTCACCGGCGGTGAGGAGGCGGGCGAGGTACTCAAGCGGAATACGCATGTCGTCGATGCCGGCGAAGAACTGCTCCGGCACGTCCTGGTGGCCGAGCGGAGAGAGCGGCGGAACGTACCACACCATCGGGAGCGTCCGGTATTCCGGATGCAGCGGGAAGGCGATCTTCCACTCCTTCATGAGCTTATAGGTCGGAGAGTTCTGGGCCGCGTCGATGAAGTTCTGCGACACACCGTCGCGGAGCGCGGCACGCTGCACTTCAGGATCGAACGGGTCGAGAATCAGGTCGAGCTGACGCTCATAGAGTTCGTTCTCGGGAGCGGCGGAGTAAGCCTCGATCTTCTCAGCGTCGAACAGCACGACACCGAGGTAGCGGACACGGCCGACGCAGGATTCGCTGCAGATCGTCGGTTCGCCGGACTCGATACGCGGGTAGCAGAAGATGCACTTCTCGGACTTGTTGCGGGCCGGGTTGAAGTTGATCTTCTTGTACGGGCAGGCGGAGATGCACTGACGCCAGCCGCGGCACTTATCCTGATCGATCAGCACCACGCCATCTTCGCTGCGCTTATAGATCGCGCCGCTCGGGCAGGAGGCCGCGCAGGACGGATGCAGGCAGTGCTCGCAGAGACGCGGCAGATAGAACATGAAGGAGGCTTCGAACTCTTCGTAGCCCACGGTGTCCGTGCCCTTGAGGTTCGGGTCAGCGGAACGGGCGGCGAAGGGGCCGGCGAGGTTATCTTCCCAGTTCGGGCCGTCTTCGACCTTGTCCATCCGCTTCCCGGTCGCGATCGAGTACGGACGCGCGGTCGGGGCGGTCTTGCGGCGGAGGCTCTGCTTCAGGGTGTCGAAGTCGAACGTGAAGGGTTCGTAGTAATCCTTCACTTCCGGCTGACGCGGGGAGCTGAAGAGCTTGCCAAGGATCGTCGGACGGCTGCCGTGACGCAGCACCGCCTTCCCGTCCTTCACTTCCCAGCCGCCCTGCCACTTCTCCTGGTCTTCCCACTTCTTCGGGTAACCAATGCCGGGCTTCGTTTCGACGTTATTGAACCAGGCGTATTCCATACCCTTGCGGCTGGTC
Organism: Dakarella massiliensis; assembly: GCF_001182045.1. Taxonomy (GTDB): domain Bacteria; phylum Pseudomonadota; class Gammaproteobacteria; order Burkholderiales; family Burkholderiaceae_F; genus Mesosutterella; species Mesosutterella massiliensis. The sequence continues at coordinate 247,360 of NZ_CVTY01000006.1, forward strand.
CAGACGTTCTTGCAAGTGACCGAGCAGGTGAGGCAGCCGATGCACTTGTCAAGGTTGATCACCATGCAGATCTGTGCTTGTACTTTCATGGTTTGTCCTTATTCTCTAAATGGTTCTCAGGTATCGGCTTACCACTCGACATGGTCGAGACGGCGCAGCAGCACAAACTCATCGCGGTTCGCGCCGATCGTGCCCATGTAGTTCAGCGCGAAGGAGAACTGGGCATAGCCGCCGGCCATATGGGTCGGCTTCGGGCAGATGCGCGAGATCGAGTTGTGGAGACCGCCGCGCTTGCCCGTCGTCGGGGAGAGCGGGACGTTCACGGTACGGCCCTGGTTGTGATACATGTAGACCGCGCCTTCCGGGATACGCTGCGAAATGCAGGCACGGGCGATCGTCGAGCCATTCATGTTCACGGCTTCAATCCAGTCGTTGTCCTTCAGGTCGAGCTTCGCCGCGTCCGTTTCGCTGATCCAGATCACCGGGCCGCCTCGGCCGAGCGTCAGCATCACGAGGTTATCGGACCAGGTGGAGTGCGTCGTCCACTTGTTATGCGGGGTGAGGAGGTTCAGCGCGAGCGTCTTATCCTTGATGCCGAGCTTTTCCTTCATGCCGTCGATCTCGTGCTTCGCGAGCGGCGGCTTGTACCCCACAAAGCCTTCACCGAAGTCAAGCATCCAGGTGTGGTCGAGGTAGAAGCTCTGGCGGCCCGTAATGGTGCGCCACGGCATCAGGTTGTGGACATTCACGTAGTTCGCCGTGTAAGCGACACCGCGGTCCGAAATACCCGTCCAGATCGGGGTATTGAGCGAACGGCGGGGCTGCTGCACGAGGTCGTCATACGTGTAGCGGGTGGAGCCCGTGCCCTTCATCATTTCTTCTTCGAACGGCATGCCGGTGAGCTTCTCAAGGCCCTTCCAGGCACGGCGTCCAGCGGCGCCGTTACCGGCCGGGTCAAACGCGAGAATCATGTTGACCGCGTTGATGTCGGTATCAAGCTTCGGAGCGCCCTTCGCGAAGCCCTCTTCCACGCGGCCATTCAGGTCGCCGAGGGTTTCGTAGTCTTCGCCCGTCTTCCAGGCGATCTGGTGCGGCGCGACGCCCTTATCGCGGAGCAGCGGGCCGACAGCCGTGAACATGTCGTAAAGGTGCGGATAGTCGCGCTTCACTACCGTGAGGTTACCCATGGTGACGCCCGGGATCGGGGTCTTGCCTTCGGTTCTCCAGTCAACCGGCTCCATCGGAGCGGCGGGCGAGTCGTGGGCGAGCGGGGACATCATGATGTCTTCCTCAACGCCGAGGTGACCCACGCAGAGCTTCGAGAACGTACGGGCGAGATCCTTGAAGATGCGCCAGTCGGTGCGGGCTTCCCACGCCGGATCCACGGCCTTCGAGAACGGGTGGAGGAAGCAGTGCATGTCGGTCGAGCTCATGTCCGCCTTTTCGTACCAGGTGGCGGCCGGGAGCACGATATCCGAGTAGAGACCGGAGGTCGTCATGCGGAAGTCGATCGTCGTCACGAGATCGAGCTTCCCGACCGTGTCTTCGCTCTTCCACTTCGTGAAGAGCGGCAGCTCCTCACCCATCTGCTCAATGTTGTCACCGAGAACGCCGTTCTCGCTGCCGAGCAGATGCTTCATGAAGTATTCCATGCCCTTCGCGGAGCAGCCGATCAGGTTGGCGCGCCAGATGAAGAGGCACTTCGGGGAATTGCCTTCGCCGTCGATGTCTTCGCTCGCGAGGTGGAGGTTGCCGGAACCGAGCTGGTTCGCGACATAGTCACGCGGGGCGACGCCGGCCGCGTTCGCTTCGCGGACGAGGTCAAGCGGGTTGCGCTCGAATTCCGGCTCCGTCGGCAGCCATCCCATACGCTGAGCGCGGATGTTGCAGTCGACGAGCGACATCTTGTTCCTGTCTTCCTTATGCTTCGCGAGCGGCGAGACGAGGTCACCCGTCTTCACGCGTTCGTAACGCCACTGGTCGGCGTGCATATAGATGAAGCTCGTGGTGTTCATCTGACGGGACGGACGGATCCAGTCGAGACCGAAGGTGAGCTGAGCCCAGCCAACCTGCGGGCGGACCTTTTCCTGACCCACGTAGTGAGACCAGCCGCCGCCATTCACGCCGATCGTGCCGCAGAGCATGAGGAGGTTGATCGCCGCGCGGTACGTCATGTCGGTGTTGAACCACTGGTTCACGCCGGCGCCGATGATGATCATCGACTTGCCGCGGGTCTTCTCAGCGGTCTTCGCGAATTCGCGGGCCACATGCACGACGCGTTCGGAAGGCACACCCGTGATGATTTCCTGCCACTTCGGGGTGCAGGGGAGATCATCCGCGTAGCTGCGGGCGCAGTTCGGATCGTCGTAGCCGTTCTCAACGCCGTAGTTCGCGAGGAGCAGGTCAAACGTCGTCGCGACGAGGACCGTCTTGCCGTTCCCGAGGTCGATGCGGCGGACCGGGATCTTGTGCGAGATCAGGGAGTCGTGAGGCGTGGCAGCGAAGTTCGGGTTCTTGTACTCAGCGCCGCCGAAGTACGGGAAGAGGACTTCCACGACGTCGTCGTGATGATCCTTCTGCGAGAGCTCAGGCGTGAACTTGCGGCCGGTGCGGCAGTCTTCGTTCTTCAGGTTCCACTGACCCTTGCCCGCGTAACGGGTGGTCATCGTGCCGTTCGGGATCACGAGCTGGTCTTCGGTGTCACGGAGAACCGGCGCGAAGTTCGGGCGTTCCTTGTCGTCAAGCCCGAGGTTATCAGCGAAGTCGCCGGCACGGAGCAGACGGCCCGCGGAATACTGACCGTTCGGCTGCTCCTCGAGCTTCACGAGGAACGGGAGGTCGGTGTACTTGCGGACGTACTCGTCAAAGTACGGGGTCGTCCGATCCACGAAGAATTCCTTCAGGATCACGTGACCCATCGCCATGCCGAGCGCGGAGTCCGTGCCCTGCTTCGGAGCAAGCCACACGTCAGCGAACTTCGACGCGTCGGAGTAGTCAGGCGAAATGACGACAACCGGGGTGCCCTTATAGCGCACCTGGGTCATGAAGGGAGAGTCAGGGGTACGCGTCACCGGGACGTTAGAACCCCAGAGCATCAGGAACGCGCTGTTAAACCAGTCCTGGCTTTCGGGCACGTCAGTCTGCTCGCCCCAGGTCTGGGGAGAGGCAGGCGGAAGGTCGCAGTAGAAATCGTAGAAGGAGAGCGACGTGCCGCCGAGCAGCGACAGGTAGCGGATACCGGCGGCGTAAGACACCTGCGAGAACGCGGGAATCGGGGTGAAACCGGCGTTGCGGTCCGGACCGTACTTCTTCGTGGTCCAGATGTTCGCGGCAGCCATGATTTCGTAGGCCGTATTCCAGTCCATGCGGACAAAGCCGCCCAGACCGCGGACCTTCTTATAGGACTTAGCCTTTTCCTTATCGGAGACGATTGAACCCCAGGCCTTCACCGGGTCCTTTTCCTTCGCCTTTTCCCAGAGCTCGAGCAGCTCGCGGCGGATCATCGGGTGCTTCACGCGGCCCGAGTTATAGAGATACCAGGAATAAGAAGCGCCACGCGGGCAGCCGCGCGGCTCATGATTCGGCATATCGGGGCCGTTATCCGGGTAATCGGTCGCCTGGATTTCCCAGGTCACGATTCCCTTCTTAACGAAGATTTTCCAGGAACACGAACCGGTACAGTTCACGCCATGCGTGGAACGGACCACTTTATCGTGCTGCCAGCGATTGCGATAAAACTTTTCCCAGGCACGCGCGGCGTGATCCTGGGCGCTGAAGTAGCGAAGATTGGAAAAGGCATCAGTCATTTTTTTGTTCTCCTGAAGGTTCCGGCACTGCGGGCTGCGACGTCCCGTTTGACGCGTGCCGGAACCGATGGGGGTGGTTTTCAGGCTATTAGTTGGCCTTACGCATCATGCCGAGCCAGTTAAGCACGATGTTTGCAATTGCAAAGAGAGTGAAGACAAGGAAACCGAGACCGTAGCCGGCGTTGCCGTAAGCGGTAACGACAGCGGCGAGGATGATCGGGAAAACGAAGCCGCCGAAAGCACCGAGACCGCCGACCCAGCCGGAGGCACCGCCGACCGACTTGGCCACGTAGACCGGTACGAGCTTCATCACAGCGGCGTTATTGAAGCCGAAGGCGACAGCGATCACGATCGTGATGAGGAAGGTGCCGAACCACGGGAGGTTGAGGTTCATCAGGGCGCAGGAGATAGCGACGACGAGAGCGCCGATGCAGACCTTCTGACCGCCGACCTTGTCAGCGAACTTGCCGCCCGGGACGCGCATCAGAGCCGCGAGAATCGAGAAGATAGCGGTAAGAGCGCCAGCCGTGATCGGCTCCAGACCCTGGGCACGGGTCCAGTAGGTGGGGAACCAGGCGGTAAGAGCCATGAATCCACCGAATGTTGTGAAGTAGGTGAGAACGAGGAGCCAGGTCTGCGGAATGCCGGCAGAAATCTTGAGAGACTCAACAATGTTCCCGGTCGGGAAAAGTTCCTCGTCGTGCTCAACCGCGGCCTTCTTCGCTTCCTCGTGGGAAACGCCGTGGTTACGGAGCTGGAAGTACGGGGCATTGCAGGAGATCACCGCGTAGAGAATGCCGCCGATGATGAGAACCGCCGTGAGGACGTGGTAGGCGTTCACGAAGCCGATACCCTTAAGGAGCAGCGGCAGACAGAAAGCGAGGACACCGGCAGAGGCCGTGCCGAGACCGCCGAAGACACCGAGGGCGAAGCCCTGGTCCTTCTTGCGGAACCAGTAAGAGATCTAGCTCACGCCGACCGAGAAGGTCGCGATACCGCAGCCCGCGAGGCAGCCGAGGAGCAGGATCACCGGGTAGAGACCGGCCATGTTCTCAGGGAAGCGCGTGGAGAAGAGGATCGAAAGACCGATCAGGCCAATCGCGGAGCAAAGCATGAGGAAGTTGAAAGACTTCCGGCCGCCGTTCACGTCAACAGACGCGCCGAACGGAATACGAAGAAGAGAGCCCGAAAGCGACGGGACGGCAACGAGAAGACCCACTTCCGCCGGGGTAAGACCCATAACATCCGTCAGGGCCTTAGCGGTCGGTCCGAAAAGGGAAATCGACATCGCGCCAAAGAAGAAGCCAAGGGTTGCTGCAAGAAGGGCCCGGTTGGGGGACCCGATCAGCTGAAAGTTTTCTTTGCTCATATCTGATTGGTTTTTATAGCGAAGCGTCCGGAGCGGAACCGCGAGGAGTTCCAGATTCAGCCGAGATCAGACGCTTCATGTGTGTTTTTGGGGAAATCGCCCTTCTTTACTCAAAGCCCCTGTTTTCAAGGGTTTCGCGCAAAGAGTAAAAAACCCCTAAATCCCCTGATTTATTTGGGAATTAGGGCACTTCATGGAACGCCTGCATTCTAAGTAACGGCTATTGGCTACGAAATATGGAGAACGGGCTAATCCGTCCCCACCCTCTCACAGCCGGATGACTAGTCCCCTACACGAAAGGGTGTACCCATTTCATACAGGTATACGCCTATTATTTCTTTAAATACAATTATTTAATAAAACTGCCCCTCGGTCCCGGATAACGCCGTTACTACCTACTTTTTAAAGTTGTAGAACAAATGCATCTTTTTATTCAGCCTTAAACCTGAGCCTGAAAGACTCATATCAAAGATGCCCAATCCACCGAAGTGACTATCTGACAGAGTCCACTTCGGAGTAGCTTAGGGAAAGCCATAACTACCTAGCCCGTTTTTAGCATCCCATGGACATGGGGGTGCCGCTTCACGGGACAAAAAATAGTGGTAAAGAGCACCATCTTTATCTATCCCTCGCGAAGCCCCGATTCTGCAGGGTTCCGGAAGGTATCTGGTTTCATCGCCCGTCTTCAGATCATTCGGGCGGCTGATCCCTTAGCCATTCCGGTGTCACCTTTATCAGCTACAGCCATGGGCTGACGGACGTTGTTTTTCTGCGTATCTGTGTGTCGGAAATTTCTGCCTCAGCCTGCCATTTCGTATGGCAAAGCTTAAGATTTACTATTTGATTTCCTCAAAACCCGGAAACACGGAGGATCCTTCCCTTGGCTTCCTACTTCATCATCCTGATCGGCATCGGACTGATTGCGGGAACTTACATCGCGAATAAGGCGAGCAGTAAGAAAACTAAGACTCCGGCTGACACCAGCGGAATCCACGCTGTCAAAGGCTGCAGCTCGACATTGCTCCTCGCGGGGAGCGCGGTCGTGCTGGGACTCGTGCTTCTTGCACTTATATTTCTCGCATAAGTATATGAAGTGATTCTTAATTAGATTCGCTTTGAGAGGCTTTTCAAAAAAATTTTATGAGTTCCTGATAGGCTTTCAGAAAGATCTATCAGAAGCTCATAGCTGCTAATAGAAATTATTGAGGCTCTATTAGAGAGTCAGTTCCTTTCCTCAGGGGCTGATTCCAGCCCATTCGCTTTATTCAGATACTGGAGCATGAGAGCGAGCTTCCCCGGCGTGCTGATCCGGAGCTTCTTATAAATGCTCGCCTTGTGATTCTCAATCGTTTTCACGCTGAGCCCCAGGCGCTCAGCAATCACGTGGTTCTCAAGCCCTGAGGCGATAAACACGGCGATTCCCCGCTCCCGATCGGTGAGACTCGCGTAAGCCGGCTCACAGTCTTTCGGCGAGAATCCCAGCTTCCGCGCGTAATAGTCCTCCGTCACCGCGCGGCGCACAGTGCTGAGAAACACCTCCGGATCGATCGGCTTCTGAAGGAAATCAAAGGCGCCGACCTTCATCGTGTGAACGGCTATATCGATCGAGCCGTGCGCCGACAGAAAAATAATCGGAAGGCGGATGCCGCGCCTCGCCATTTCTTCCTGCAGCTCGACGCCGGTCATCCCGGGCATCCGGATATCGAGGACAAGGCAGCCGACGTCACTCGGCATATCCTCAATCAGAAAATCCCGGGCAGAGGTCCAGCTCCTCACCTGCCAGCCGTCCTGCCTGAGAATGAAGGAAGCGGATTTGATAATAGAGAGATCGTCATCCACGAGTCTCACCACCGCGTTTCTCAGATCAGGCTTCATCATGCGTTCTCCTCAGGAAGCGAAATCACGACTCGCAGCCCCGTAGGGTCCGCGCGCTCAAACCGGACTGTCCCGTTATGCTCTTCCACCAGCATCCGGACAATCGAGAGACCGAGTCCCAGCCCCTCAGGCTTTTCAGACTGCAGCACGGTTTCCGACAGACGGCGCATCGATTCGTCAGACAGCACCGGTCCGTTATCTTCCACGCAGAGCTCTGCCCGGTTCCCGTTTTCCCGGACGGTGATGGTCACCTCAACCTTTTTCTCCGGGTCTGTCTGAGCCTGGAGCGAATTCCGCAGAAGGTTCACCACCACAAGCTCAAGCTCCATCGCTTTCGCGGTCACCCAGATCGGAGATTGAGGCGCCTCGATCCGGATTTCGTGGCGCCGGCCGGAGACGGAGGTTTTCTCAAAAGAGGACACCGCCTGACGGACGATCGACACGAGATCCTGCCTTGTCCCCTCTTTCCGCTTTGACTTGACGTACTCGCACACCTTTTCGACGATCCCATACGCGCGGCTGAATTCCTCATTGATCGAGCCGAGGAGCTCCAGAATCTGCTTTTTCATCGCGGGCGCGATTTCGGCTCCCGGTTTGCTCACGAGACGCTTCAGCCCGAAAACGTAAAAGGAAATGGCGTTCAGAGGCTGCCCCATTTCATGCGCGAAGAGGCTGCTCATCTGCCCCATCGTGCCGATCTTTTCCCAATACTCAATCTGACGCGACGCTTTAAGCGACTCCGCCTGAAGCCGCTTCTGGTCCGCGAGCGCGGCCTGAAGATGGCGGGTCCTTTTCCGTACGAGCCAGCTCACCGTAACGCTGTGAAGAATCAGAAGGACAATCAGCACGGCAATGCCAATGATCCAGTTCTTATATTGAAGAAGGATCGAGCGGATCCCCTCACCCCTGTGATCAAAGGACAGCTCGAACTTTCGGATCACGGCGTCGACAGCGCTGTAATTGGTGACGAGGCCCCATTTCAGGTGATCGCTTGCCGGGGCGGAGAGCAGCGCCCGGGTGACAGCCTGTGCGTCATTCGCTGAGAGGTTCGGGGTCCCGCTGATCACGATCCCTGGGTAGAGCCCGCTAGTCAGCGCGCAATTCAGCTCAACGCTCCCTTTCGGGCTGAGTGTCCGGAGCCAGCTGGTATCCAGGTCTTCAGCCGCCGCGGTCCTCTCAATCTGACAGGCGGGAAGCGCCACCGCGTCCGCGTCCCCCTTCGCGAGGTGATCGAGGAGGCTGGGAACCGGCTCCCCCGATTTTTCAATATGGACATACCGGGCTAGCTGCTGCTCCGGCGACCGGAAACTTTTTTCGCTCACCTCGCTCCCGAATTCCCCTAGAACAGCTTCGGTGCCGAAAAAGCCGGACCCATTCTGCAGGAGAACCTTTTTTCCTTTGAGTGAGGGAATATCCGTCAGGTCGGTCCGCGACGATCTCACAATAAAAACCGTGCCGAGAGACCGGTTGGGGTCGCCGTCCTTATCCTGCATGCTGCCCGCGAGGTCCCGGACTCCGGAAAAACCGAGGCGTCTGAAGAATCCGCTTGAAGCGATAAAGAGCGACACCTCGCCTTTATCGAGACTGGATTTCAGCTCCTCGGATGTAGTCCAGACAGTCTTCACCGCGTATTCGGGAAGTCCGGCGGCAATGGCGTCAGAGGATCGGATCACCCAGTCCCGCATAAAGGACGGAACATCCTCCTGATTGATATAGAGCGTGAGGACCGTCTTTTCCTCCGCCGCGGCTGAGGCAAGCTCCGAAACCCCAAGGAGGATTGCCGCGAGGATAGCAACGCCTCTACGCATGCTGCCTCCCCACCGTGTTCCCCACAATCCAACCAAAGATGATGGCTTTCCCAAGCGCGGTGCCGCCGATAAAGGCTTCTCCATGGAAGCCGCCTGTCACTTCTCCCGCGGCGTAGAGCCCGAGGATCACTCTTCCGCCAGCGGTTAAGACAGCTCCCTCCTGATTAATCGCGAGACCGCAGTAGGAACCCATCATTCCGGCGAGCGTCGGAAAAACATAGAACGGAGGCTTAATGATCCTCGAAGGTCTCCCGTACCCGAAGGTGAGTGAATCACGCCCGAAATCCGCGTCGTGTCCGGTTTCCACAAACCGGTTGTAGCGCGTCACGGTCCATGAAAGATTGGATGGATTGAGACCGGCTTTGGCCGCTACCTCATTAATAGAGTCTCCTGAATAGAAGATCACCTGACCATCCGCTCTGACGGGGTGCGCGAGGAGCTTCGCGTCCACCTCCCGGGCCTTCATCTGACGCTGCCGGATTTCCTCATCGAAAACGAAATAGCTCTGGTTATGCTCTTTCTCGAGAGCAATGCGGCCGATATCGGTATAAGGGAGAGACTCGTTCACGAAACGAAGTCCCTGCTGATTCACGATCATCGCGCCCCGATAGCCGACATGTGTAAAGTCACCTATCGTCGCGGGAAAGAGTGAGAAACCGTAAGACGCGTGCAGAAACCGCATATCCCGGAGCCCCGCGTGAAGCGGGAGCGCCATGGAAATGCCGTCACCATCGGCACCGGCCGCGCAGACCCGGACAGCGTTCGACATCGTCGGTCTGCAGCGTCGTACCCAATCGGGGCGTCGGAGAAAACCGCCGGAAGCCAGCACCACCCCATATTTCGCCCTGAGGGTTGCCATGCTCCCGCCTCTTCGGACAACGACCCCTGAGACTCTTCCGCCCTCCGTTTCGAAAGTTACCGCCTGAGTGTTTGAGGCGATAACCGCGCCTGATTTCACCGCTTCAGACCGCAGCTTCTCCATCATGGGAACAATCCGATAGGTATGAGCTCTCGGCATACTGATACCGCTTCCGGTATCAACAGCCACTGGGTTGATTCCGTTTGCGGAGAGCCATTCGTAAACCGGATGGGAAAACTTCAGATAGGCCTTCAGGAGCTCGGGATCATTCCGGTAATTTCCCGTCCGGCGCATGTCTTCATAGAAAAATTCGTCTTTATCCCGAATCCCGCGCGCCGCCTGATAGGGTGTCTCAGAAAAAGCAAACACGCCTTCACTCAGAAGCGCTGCCCCGCCGGTGAATGGGGTCTTTTCAAGAATCAGAACGCGCCGGAGACCATTCATGGAGCTGCGGATCGCGGTCATCAGTCCCGCTATGCCGGCACCAACGATGATGAGATCCCAGGGCTCGGTCCGAAGCCTGTCTAAGCCAGAGGAAAAAACGCGCTGAGGCATAGAACCCGACGTCTCTGCGGATAACAGCGCCGCGCCAAGCAGCAGATTTCGCCGGGAAAGTTTCATGGTCTTTTGGATTTCCTGTCAGTTAGTGCTGAAGTGAAATTATAGAAATAACGTTCTGATAAAAATCCCTGAATTTCTCTCTACTTGCCACCGGTCAACTCCCCTAGGGGAGCCGTTTTTTAGAGTCGAAAACATAAGGAAAAACGTTTTAGACATTGATTTGGAGAGGAAAATATCATGGCAAACGTATCACGCCGTAAGCTTCTTGAAGGCAGTATCGGTGCTGGTCTGGCAGGTCTTGCTCTGCCGGCTGTCGCGGTCCCCGCAAAGAAGCCCCGTCATTGGGATGAAACTTATGATGTTGTCATCCTGGGGGCTGGCGGAGCCGGGCTTTCAGCTGCCTGTGCTGCCCGTGAGCAGAATCTGAAAACCATCGTGTTGGAAAAGAACGGATTCCCCGGAGGATCCTCGTTAATTTGTACAGCCATGTTTTCGGTCGCGGGAACGGATTTCCAAAAAGAAAATCACGTTACGAATGACTCTGAATCCCGGTATGAAGCCGATATGCTGAAGCTGGGAGGCAATTTCAATGATCCGGCAGTGGTTCATGCCTTTGTTCACGCCGCGAAAGTTCAGTATGACTGGATGCGGAAAATTGGCCTGAAACCGAGATCGCTGGCGCTCGGCGGCGGGATGACTCGTCCTCGCGGCCATGTTTTCAATCCCCCGCAGGTGATCGACACTCTTCATCGCTACGCCACTCAGCATGGAGCCGTGATCCGCTGCAATACTCCTGCTCAGCATCTTGTATGGGACGAAAATCTCCGTCGCGTAACGGGAGTTCTGACTAAAGATCAGTCAGGAAAAGTTCGCGCGATCAAAGCAACACGGGGCGTCATTATCGCTACAGGCGGCTTTGCCAGGTCAAAGAAAGTTCTTCAGAAATTCAATCCCTACCTGACAAACTGCGACGTGCTCTCCGCCAGCGGTTCAACCGGTGACGGACTGCTTATGGCGCTTGAGCTGGGCGCCGATTTCCGGGATACCGCTTTTATTAAAGCCACCTATGGCTCAAAACCCGGCATTACTTCATCGAAAGAGTCCACGACCATCTTTTACAGCGGCGCCATCATCGTGAATAAGGACGGCAAACGCTTCGTTGATGAATCTCAGACCTATAAAACTCTGTCCGACGCCGCACTGAAGCAGCCAAAGGGAGCCTCGTACATTGTTTTTGATTCCAACATCCTGACTGCCGGTCTTAAGGAACCTCAGGGGCGCGAACTCTTTGAGATGATTCCAAAGGGAAAGATCCCGCCCTATGTGTTCTCTGGCTCAACCGTGGAAGAGGTCGCCAAGAAAGCAGGCATCGATTCTTCCGGACTGGCTGAAACGGTCAGGAAATACAACCGCGACGCAGAAACCGGAACCGACAGCGAATTTGGCCGGAAGTCTCTGGCTTCCGGTTTAGGAAAACTCGTCAAGATAGAAAAGGGACCGTTCTATGTTTTCCCTGCTTCAAGCGTGCTTTATGGAACGTACTGCGGTATCCGGATCAATCCGAAGGCTCAGGTTGTCGATGTCTTCGACAACATCATTCCGGGGCTCTACGCCGCGGGGGAAGCAACGGGTGGCGTGCACGGGTCCAACTACATGAGCGGATCGGGTTATGCCAAAGCACTTTCTTTCGGAAGGTTGGCCGCAACAATGATTGCCAAAGAAAAATAGTTTCTTAAAACAATAAAAACAGTTCATCTCTCCTCAAAACTTGAGCCTTCAGTCGTTTCTGAGGGCTCTTTTCTTTGATCTCCTTTATCTGTTTAGACCGCGCCGAATTGCCGTTCGTCAACTCCCCTAGGGGAGCCGATTTTTAGAGTCAGAAATATAAGAAAACGCTTTTGAAGTCTTTTTTTGGAGAGGAAATCAAAATGTCGAATGTATCCCGCCGCAAGCTTCTTGAAGGCAGTATCGGTGCTGGTCTGGCAGGTCTTGCCCTGCCGGCTGTAGCGGTTCCCGCGAATAAACCCCGTCATTGGGATGCAACCTATGACGTTGTCATCCTGGGAGCAGGCGGAGCCGGACTTTCCGCAGCCTGCGCCGCCTGTGAACAGAATCTGAAAACCATCGTTCTTGAAAAAAATGGATTCCCCGGCGGATCGTCTCTGATCTGCACGTCTATGTACGCGGTCGCGGGTACAGATTTCCAGAAGGAACACAACGTCACCAAAGATTCTGAAGCTCTTTTCGAATCGGACATGATGAAGCTCGGCGAAAACTTCAATGATCCTGCTGTCGTCCACGCGTTTGTCCACGCATCGAAAGTGCAGTACGACTGGATGCAGAAAGTGGGACTGAAGCCAAGGGAATTGGCGGTCGGCGCCGGAATGAGCCAGCCTCGTGGACATGTATTTACGGCCCAGAAGGTTATTGAGACGATGTACGGCTATGCTGGGAAGCACGGTGCCGCGTTCAGGTTCAATATGCCGGCCAAGCATCTGGTGTGGGATGCCGACACTCACCGTGTCGTTGGCGTGATTGCCGCCGGGAAGGATGGCAAAGAACATGCCTATCAGGCTAAACGAGGCGTGATTATCGCGACCGGCGGTTTTGCCCGTTCTCCCAAAGTTCTAAAGAAGTTCAATCCCTACCTCACTAACTGTGACGTACTCTCCGCCAGCGGATCTACCGGGGACGGACTCCTGATGGCGCTGGAGCTCGGTGCTGACTTCCGGGACACCGCCTTTATCAAGGCGACGTATGGATCTAAACCCGGACTGACCTCGGTCACGGAATCAACGACGATCTATTACAGCGGCGCCATCATCGTGAATAAGGCCGGTCAGCGATTCGTTGATGAATCCCAGACTTATATGACGCTCTCCGATGCCGCTCTTAAGCAGCCCAAGGGAGCTTCCTACATTGTCTTTGATTCCAACATTCTGAATGCCGCAATGAAAGAACCTCAGGGACGGGAACTCTTTGAGATGATTCCCAAAGGCAAAATCCCTCCTATGTCTTCGCGGGCAACACGCTTGAAGAGGCGGCCACCAAAGCGGGCATCGATCCTAAAGCGCTGACGGCAACGGTGATTAAATACAACCGCGATGTCGATAAAGGAGCTGACAGTGAATTCGGCCGGAAATCCCTGGCTTCCGGAATCGGAAAACTCGTAAAGGTTGAGAAGGGCCCCTTCTATATCTTCCCCTCCTCCAGCGTCCTCTTTGGAACTTACTGCGGCATCCGCATCAATCAGAAAGCTCAGGTGGTCGATGTCTTTGATAAGGTCATCCCGGGTCTTTACGCTGCTGGGGAAACAACCGGCGGCATCCATGGGTCCAACTACATGAGTGGATCGGGTTACGCCAAGGCGCTGTCCTTTGGCCGTCTGGCAGCGACCTCAATTGCCGCGTCAAAGTAGCTGAATCGCGAGATCCGATATTTGGATTTATAAAGTCCACAGGTCATTAAACAGGCCTGTGGATTTTTTATTATTTCCTAATAGCTTTTATTATTTCCTATTAGGAACTCATATTTTCTTATTAATTTCTATCATAAAAAAGCCCCGAACCGGCAATGCCGGAATCCAGGGCTATCGGACAGTCTCGGTCAGCGAACCGTCAGAGGCGGTCACGGTACGGGAGCGTCAGGAATTCAAAGCCAGTACCAAACTTTCTCACGCGGCCGATTCCCGGGAACAGCAGATGACCGCCCGCGAGGAGATGCGTTGAATCCGCGAGTTCCGTGAAGAGATCGATACGTTCCGCCGCGGCGCGCTTCGGGTCCATGTCGTAGCGGGCGGAAAACGTGGGATCCGCGAACTGGACCGCTGCCACGTGAGCGACGTCACCGGCGAACACGATCTCACCCTGCTCCGTGTCGAGCACAAAGAACGCGTGACCCGGCGTATGACCCGGATGGAATTCCGCGGAGAAGTCACCGAAAAGCGTTTCCGCCTTATCGATCAGTTTCAGGTGACCGGCTTCCTCGTACGGGGCGAAGAACTCAGCCGTAGTCTTCCGGGTTTCCTCAGGAACGCCCTCACCCGTGAAGAACTCGTAATCCGTCTTCGGAACCCAGACCTTCGCTTTCGGGAACGCGGCTTCACCGTTATGCGTAAGACCTGAAATGTGATCCGGATGGCAATGCGTAATCAGGACGTCCGTGATCGAAGTCGGTTTCACTTCGGAGAAAAGCCGCGTAAGAGCGAGCCCCTTTCCAATCCCGTAGCCCGTATCAATCACAACCGAACGGCGGCCGCTCTTGATATGGAAGACGTTGACGTAATGCTCGAGCGTATCCGGGGTCTGGCAGCTCTGACGAACCAATTCCTCAATACGTTCTTTAGACGCGAGAGAAAGTCCCGGATCCTGAGCACGGGTGCCGTCAGAAATTGAGGTAACAGTCACATTACCGAACTCGTAATGCCGGATGCCTTCCATGTCCTTTTTATCCATAGTCGTACTTTCCTTCGATTCCGCTCCGAACGGCAGACTGATAGCCGCACCGGCAGCCGCGGCGGCTGAGAGCAGCACACGGCGTGAAAAGGGAGGCTGGCTCATAACACGCTCACTTCAGAGTCTCTAATACGGTGATATTAGACCGGAGAGTAGATGCCGTGAAACTCTGACGGAAAAAAGAATCCTCTCCGTACTCTGATCGCTTTCAGGTGAATTATCAGTTTCTATTATTTGCTATTAAAAACTAATAGATTTTGATAGAAAATATCAGGTTCTATCAGAAGCTATCAGAAAAAACAGAATAAAAAACGATCGTGAAAAAAACGTCATTCACCAGCCCAATACCGGCAAGGCTGCCTAAATCGATCTTCACCAGGACCACGACGCCGGGCGGTTTGCAGAACTGACGAAAAGCCTATTAGCAGCTAATAGGAACTGATAGAAACGCATAGTTTCTAAGAAGAAACTATCAGCCGCTCTTAGAAAGGAGCGTAGCTGCTGTGTTCTGTCAATAAGATTTCCTCACCTTCGCCAAGAAAAGTGCACAAGGATCGAGATTTTCTTCGGGAAGAAAGCTAGGAGGATCAAGAAAAGAGAAGGAACTTTAAGAATTAATCCTGCGACTCGTCGTACGACTAGTTCTTATTCGGGGACTTCCGGAATCCAGGGGTGCAATTCAACAGAAAAAAAAGAAATCCGCACCCTCAACCAAATAAACAAAGAAAAACGATCAGTCCCATGAAAAAAGGCATCTGATCGCCTTTCTGAAGTCTTATCAGATTCTATTAGTTCCTAATAGCATTTATTAGGAACTATCAGAAACGCATAGGATCTCAATAAAAACTATTTGCCGTTTTATTCGGCGTCCTCAACATCGTTCTCAATGTTCTTCAGAACGCGGGCCGGCACACCGTCGACAACGCAGTTATCCGGGACATCTTTCGTGACGATAGCACCCGCCGCCACAACGACGTTGTTCCCGATCGTAATGCCAGGAAGAATCGTCACGTTGCCGCCGATCCAGACGTCATTTCCGATTTTGACGGGCTTCGCGATGCCCATGTGCTTACGGCGGGCAGCGGGAGAGAGAGGATGCCCCACCGACGTGATCAGCGTGTGGGGTCCGATCATCACGTTGTTCCCCATCGTGACAGGCGCGATATCGAGGATCGTGACGTTGTAGTTCGCGAGGAACTCATCACCCACATGAATATTGAGCCCGTTGTCGCAATTGAAGACCGGCAGCACAGTGGGATGCTTGCCGCAGGAACCAAAAAGCTCTCGGACGGCTGCTTCGCGTTCCGCCGCATTCTGCATCGGAATGGCATTCAGCTTCTGGGCGCAGGAAAACGCGTGCAGCTTTCTCCCATCCACTTCCGGATCCATAAAGTCATAAGGGAGCCCCGCGTCGAGCTTCTCAAGTTCAGTCATTGCCATCGAAATTTCTCTCCGATTTCCTGTAACCAATCAACAGCCCCCGATTATAGGAAGAGACGATGTTAGAACTGAGGCTTCCGGAATTTCTATGAGTTCCTGATAGTTCCTAATAGTTTCTGATAGATACGCATAGTTTCTATCAGGTTATATGAAAATAGCGGTACGCCTTGTTTCTGATCGGGGACTCTGGCTTGGCACAAAAATTCACATCCGCCTTTTCATCAAGACACTCCACGGACCGCGTGAGACAGGTACGGTTTCCGTTATATCTGACTTTAAAAGATCGGATGTATACCCTCGACGGCTTCAGCCACGTCAATCGACGAGACGT
This sequence comes from Dakarella massiliensis, assembly GCF_001182045.1. Lineage (GTDB taxonomy): Bacteria > Pseudomonadota > Gammaproteobacteria > Burkholderiales > Burkholderiaceae_F > Mesosutterella > Mesosutterella massiliensis. The sequence continues at coordinate 263,863 of NZ_CVTY01000006.1, forward strand.
AGATGAGAATTCCCGATTTTTGGAAGTAAATTTATGATGCAGAAGAATCGCTTGTTTATCGGGTAATTATGTGGTTTTAATAATACCTTTTATGAATAATTAATTAACTTTCTGGTGATTAATTTAAGCAGTTAAAAGAACTTAACATACGCCACTTGACTATGAGCCTTTCCCACTCTCTGAAGCCTCTGCTTTTGCCTCTCACAAACTCTTTCCAAGGCACAGTTTTTTCAATATTATCTTTAGGTAATTTCTTGTAGACCCATACAGACGTAAACAGCACAGGGACCGTCCGCAGGTACGGTAAACGTTATAACTGGCTGACTCCTGACTTCCTCATTAAGGCCAAAACCTATGTACCACCATTCTTTGGTGGACCTGCTGCTTTTCTCCGCTGTCGCTGAAGAGTCCTGTCTTACGCGCGGAGCCAGAAAGGCACATCTCGCGGTTCCAGCGGACCACCCGCTGAAGGATCGGGAGATTGTCGACTTCTCAGAGGCGCTTGAATACGAATTCGTGACGCTCGATCGGAACTTCGCGATGCAGAAGTTCCTCTATGAGAAAGCGGACGAAATCGGTCGCGTCCTGAAGTCACGTCTCGAGGTTGAGGATCCGCTGATTCTGCTCCGCCTCGTGAGCGAGGGGCTCGGTATCGGTGTTCTCAGCCGCAAAGCTTTTACATCGCTCTCAGCGTATGCGAAGGCGGTTCCGGTACGTCTCTCGAACCCCTGGGCTCAGAGAGAACTCCGAATCGCCGTCAACGAGGATCCAGCGCTCCGCGGTCCCTGGACCTCAGCGCTCATCAGTCATCTGACGCGCGACTCGATCGATAACGTTTACCGTACCCAGCTCTTTTGATTCCGTCTATTAATTTCTAATAGGAACTAATAGCTCCTGATAGTTTCTTCATAAAACCTATCAGGAGCTATTTTTCTTACCGATCAAAGCGGGAAAACCTCATACCCGTTGTTCACTCGCTGGAGCGAACCTCGTATCTCAGAAGCCTGAGATTTTCCCTCTCTATGATTTTCTGTTAGTTTTTAATAGATACTATTAGAAACTATCAGTATCCAATAGAAAGTATTGATGTTCTATGAGAAATGGCAGATGACTTTGCACCTGGAGAAGAAACCCAGAATGGGGAAACATCGCTGAGAGAAAAGAGCGGGGAGAGGCCCGACGGCAAAGTGATACGAGGGCGGCAAGAACCGCAAGGAGATTGATTAGCCTGCTATCAGAATCTCATAGAAGCTAATAGCATCTAATAAAACATATTAAATCCTGATAGAAACTCATAGCTTCTATCAGGATTCATGGGTCGAAGGATCGAAGAACGGAATCAGAGTCCGTCTTCCAGAATCTTCACGATCGCGAGGTTGATGATGCCGGAGCGGGTCTGCGCTTTCTTTTCACAGAAGCGATCCAGTTCTTCAAGCAGGGGAACCGGGATCATGAAGGAGCACATCTTTCTCTGAACAGGAGCGTGCTTCTTACGGGCCCGTTCCGCCTTCTGAGGGGCAGCCTTCTGAACGAAATCGCGGATCTGTTCGCGGTTATCAGGCTCTTCTTCAGCCTTCTTCTGTACAGCCGGTTTATTCGTAACGCTAAGATCGATAGACATTGCCGTCTCCTTTGGCTCGTATTTTACTTGGCTAAGACCGTCTGATTCACAAGATGGCGGACTTCAGCGCACGCCTTCTCGTTTCTCGGCTTCATCTCGTAGACAGAGAGGCCGTGATTTCCAGCCTCCTCAAACACGACACGCGTGGTGAGCTTCGCGTCCACGTATTTGATGTCATCAAGGCTCCGCAGGAACTGCACCACCTCATGATCATTCTTCGTCATGCGGGTATGCGCCTGGGAGATGAAGACGTAGGCCTTGAACTTCGCGCCAGCCTCTTCACGAGCCTTCTGAATGACGTCGCGGATGTTAAGCGTGAAAGCGAGAAGGTCGAGTCCGGTCGGACGGCACGGAATGAGGAGCGTGTCGCAGATTGCCATGGAGGCGCGGAGAGCATCCGTCTCACGGCCGCCAACGTCAATCACCACATATTCGTACTTCTCATTCAGTTTTGGAACGCGGTTCAGGATCTCACGACCATCCGTGATGACCTCGGTTCTCAGTTTCGGAGAAACGAGGTTCTTTTCGCGCGACTGAATCGCGAGATTGGAGGAACCCTGCACGTCCGCGTCAACCAGGCAGACTTTCGCTTTTTTCTGCACCAGCAGGTAAAGCGCTACCTGCAGAGCGGCCGTGGTTTTACCCGTTCCGCCCTTAGTGGATGCAACCGCAATGATCATTCGAGCCCCCAGAAAAATGTTTTTTACGATCTGTGCTGTAGATGTCATTTTCTAATAGATGCTAATAGCATCTATTAGAATTTATAGATGTTATTCATAAATATTAATATTTATTGAATAAATCAAATTGTATGCAAAATCCAAAAGCAGCGCAAACAGAGGCAAAAAAACCTACTTAAACGGACATTTCCTGACAGCCGTTCAAAAGAATCAGAGGTGTCAGTCATTTATCAAAAACTATCAAATTCCGGTACGGTAAACGTTATCGGAGGGAAAAACAGGGTGATCCGGAAAAACCGGTCAGTACTGTTTGTTTCCTCTGTGGACTCAGAGAGTTGGACACTTTTCTTCAATCATCCCTTCATCTGAAGAAAAAAACGGTTGGGTTCCCGTCTCGGAAGATTAGATATACCGTTTACCGTACCCAAAATTGCATTCAATCCGGATCTTTTCAAACCGGGAAAAAGACCTCTGTTATAACGTCTGCCGTACCCGTTTTGAGGAAGAATCCTGATGTAACGGTTGAGCGTCTCCACAGCCGCTGGACCAAGGTCTGATATAACGGAAACCGTACCTCACTATGTTCCGGAAGAGGGAGTGATCGATAACAGATTCCGAACTCCATTCCAGGTGGGTTTTAAGTCAGATATAACATTCACCGTACCTTGTTACCGCAAAAGAGACATATACCGGTCAAACCCGAAAAAAATGATGTCAAAGCCCTTCAGTTATACCGTTTACCGTACCAACGGGAAGCTTAAATTCCGGTCGACTCGCCTTGTTTCCTGCTTTTATCGGTAACACTTTCCGTACATCAGACAATTGAAATTTCTTAATCAATTTTTGTTTAAAATAAACAGGATGTTAAGAGACACATCTTCAGGTAATGGACAATCTTTGCGATAACGTTTACCGTACCCTGATGACTCTGTCGGTATAACGTTTGCCGTACCCGTTTTTCACTTTTTTCCGATCAAAAAACGGTGCATTTAAATTCGATAGATCGATCCGAGAGGACATATAGAAAAATTTAAAGCCTCTTAAATGAACGCATTTTGCCAGTCTGAAAGCTCCAGATATAACGGAAACCGTACCCTGGACCTTCTGGAGTCGGTTATAACGTTTACCGTACCCGAAAAGAAGGTCTTAAAAACGGACGGCGTTTTTTCTCAGAGTGAGTTCTTTTGCATAAAGTAAGAATCGCTTCAGGACTTTGCGGTGATCTTTGCTATACGGTTTAACTTTGACGATCAACGTTTGCTCTGCAGTGCCGTGTTGAGGACTGAAAGACGTTCAAAAAACCGGTTTTTGATTCACCAAAGTCCGGATTTCACTGTGTCATTCTTCTGCTGACTTCTTAGTAACCTGATTTTTCTTGTTTTTTTATCACTTATAACGGATACCGTACCTATAAAGAGATGAAAGAAAGAGCGGTGTTTCTTTTCTTTTTTCTCTTTACTTTACGGTTTTTGTTTTTCTATCTCATTGAATACACGGTAAAAATATTGAATAACGTTTACCGTACCAATCTCTTTTTCTGCTGTTTTTTCAGTCAGATATAACGGAAACCGTACCCGTTACCACACTTCATTCGGGTTGTCCACAGAAATTTGCCGGAATCCTTTCTTTTCTTAATTTTATCTTTTTAAAACCTTTTCTATATAGAGGGGCCTTAGAAGCAACGTCTACCGTACCCTTGAGGTAACTTCTGCCGTACCGATCGATAACTTTTCCCGTACTTCACGGATAACAGAGACCGTACTGGGTGTTTTTTCGACTTATCCACAGGCTTTCTGACGTTTTTTGCGGTTCTGAGGTGATTTTTGGAGTGGATGTCTGTTGACAGGTATAACGGAAACTGTACCTTTTTTCTTTCTCGGTTTCTTTTTTTCTATAACGTTTACCGTACCTTAAAGGCGATTTTTTAAGAAAAAGCCGGTGTCTTTGGGTTATCCACAGGCTCTCTTCTTTTCTTAGTTTTTATCTTTTTAAATTCTTTTTCTATATAGAGAGGGGCTAGAAGCAACGTTTACCGTACCCCTGGTGCAGCGTCTGCCGTACCGTTTGATAACGGAAGCCGTACCGCGGCTGTAACTTCTGCCGTACCCGACGCTTTTTTTCGGGTTCGAGGCGAGGGGGCAGATTTCTGAATTTCGGCTGGAATTTTCTTCTCTCAGCTAGTACTATGTAATCGGAAGTGTCACCGTTATGCACAGGTTCCCACCAAAAAAATGAGCGGAAAGGCCATCACCTTTCGGCTCGTTTTGTTTATGGGGATTCGAGTTATAACGTTTACCGTACCTGTCAATTTTCCTTGTGGATCTGGGCTATGGCTGAAAAACCGAAGACAAAATACGTTGAATCGAAGGTTGTTCGCTATTCGAATCCGCTCAATCTCACGTCGTATCACCTGGACCTATTCCAGCTGCGCGTGGTGATGAGCGCGATCGCAAATGTGTCCAACGTTGACGCCATTGATCCGAACAAAACTTACTTCGTGAACGCCACCGACATCATGGCTCTCGGTACCCGAAAGCAGGAGGTGTACGCGGCGCTTCGCAAGGTGTCGGATTCGCTCTTCAACGGATTCGCCACGATTCAGATGCGGTCGATTCAGAATTTCCCGGAACTTCAGGCGGCTTTCAAGAGTTCGTATGACCTCTTCCGGAAGGATCCGACAAAGCCGGTTTTCGAGCGTTTCCACTTCCTCACGTCTGTCACGTACGCGGAAGGGCATGGTCAGATCGGTTTCCGTTTCACCCCCGCCTTTATCCCCTTTGTTCAGAGACTGAAGGAGCAGTTCACTGAGTTCAACCTCATGGAACTCACGGGTCTGCGGAGTGTGTTCGCGATCCGCATCTACACGATGTGCCTTCAGTACCAGAATCATCCGGACCGGACGTTCTTCACGACGTTCGAGGAACTGCGCAATCTCCTTGATTTAAAAGACGCTTATACGCGTTTCGGGAATTTCAAGCAGCGCGTGCTCGACGTCGCTATCCGCCAGATCAACAGCTCGGAATTCACGCGTTTCAGCGTGGAACTTGAGCTGATCCGGGGGGCTCACAACAAGGTGACACAGCTGAAATTCCATCTGTCGCCGAAGAATCATGTGCAGCTCGCGCGGGATGACGATGATTCGAAGAAGTCCCGCCGCCGGAAGACCTCCGTCATGGATTCGCTGGAACTCGATGATCATCAGGCTGTGCTGACCGCGCGCCAGGTTTCGTACTACGCGGATCTGCTTGGCGGCGCGAATGAGACGTACGCGGAGAAGAAAGGCTACAAGTCTCACGAATTCTTTAACTGGCTCCGCGCGAATAAGTTCGCCCCGAAGGGGCATTCGATCGAGGAATTTGTCGAATGGCTGAAACTGCATCTCGCGGAACCCGCTTTTGTGCAGAAAGTCTATGTGCCGTGGCTGAAACAGCTGGGGTTCAAGCCCCGTAAGCCGAAGGTCGACGCGGCTGCGAAGCGGGCGGCCCAGAAAGCGGCGGCTGAACTCGCGGAACAGATGGCAGCTGAGGCCGCCGCAATGGAACCGATTCTCGAGCCCGAAATCGTGGAAGAGACGCCGAAAGTGAAGAAGACCGCGGTGAAGAAAACCCGGACCACCAAGGCGAAAACCACTGCCGCGGCGAAGACTGCGAAAACAGCTAAGTCCACTAAAACCACGGCAGCGAAAACCACGAAGAAAGCGGCTACAGCCAAAACCACGGTGAAAGCGGAGACGAAAACCACGAAGACCGCGAAGGCCGTGAAGACCGTCAAAGCGAAAACCACGCGGATCGCGAAAAAGAAGACTGAAGAGTAAAAAGCTCTGAAGCGAAGACCGTCAGAAATCACCTGACGGTCTTTTTTTATCGGAGGAGGTCATGAAGTTCGAGAAGCCGGATTCCAGCGGTTTCCGCGAAATTCCGGGCCTCATCCGTGTACCCAGCGAGGCTCGACGCCGCAAGGTCTGTGCGGCGGTCATCCCGGCCTTTCAGCGCGATTAACGCGAAGCCCCGCAGCGTCGCCTCTCCCACGGGGACCGGATCAGATGACGCGAGCCCGATCAGCCAATCCGATTTCGAGGCGTCTGTCAGGGCGAAAAGGGTACCGGAATCGCTCTGAACCCCTTCCAGCAGCCCGCTTTCCTCCGGCATAAAACGGAGCCTGGAACGGCGTCCCAGACGCGTCAGCGCGTCAGAGGATGCCAGAGCGAGGGGTTCACCGAGAATCGCATTTAAACGCGTTTTAAGCCCGTTGGCACCGTTTCCTGAACCCATGAAGAGGCACCGGTACCAAAGCTTCAGAGCGGGGCTTGAAAGCCGGTAAAGGCCCTTTCTGCCGTCCTTCGGGACACCGCAGGGGAAGATCTTCGTGACGAGACCTGACCGGACGAGACCCGCGAGGTATTTGCCGCATTTCGCCTCGGTTTCACCGATCCAGGCGGCAATCTTTCCCGGGGTATCGCATCCACGAGCGACAGCCGACATGATGGAGTGGTAGATCCGGGGTTCCCGGAACGGGGTTTCGGTCGCGAGGCGCACCGCGAAGTCAAAGACACTGCCTCGGGTGAGGAGACGCGAGAGATTGGCGTCCAGCGTCTCCTCCCGATCGAAGAGCGCGAGAACACCGGGAACGCCGCCAAAAAGCGCCCAGACAGTGAACTGATCGGCTGTCGTCCACCCGGGGAAGAACGCCGGCATATCGCGAAGCGAGAGCCCCGAAAGCTCGATCGTCGTATTCGGAAGGCCGTAAAGCGGGCTCTTGAAGCCGGACACCGTTTCCCGCATCCAGGCGACTCCGCCGCCTGAGAGGATAAGAGGGCAGGGGGAGGGCGTCCGAATGGACTGAAAGACGCTCCGAAGCACGGCGGGGAATTCCGGCACCGCGCCGCAGAGCGCTTCAAACCGGTCAAAGGCGATCGCGGATCCGGTTTGAAGAGCCGCCTCAAGCGCCGATTTCAGGGCGTCTTCCCAGGAGGGAAATTCCGCTTCATTCTTCCCGAAAAACTGATTGAAGTTCGAAGTTAACCTTCTGAGGAGCAGCCGGCCATTCATGTCCGCGGCCTCAAAACGGAAGAGACGCCTCTCTTTCGCAGCCTCTTCAAGGAGCGCGGTTTTACCGACACCGGTCTCGCCTCGCACCGTAATGAGGTGAGGTCCTGGCGCTGAAAGTAATTCCTTCAGTCTTTCGGTTTCGCGGCTTCTGCCGATTATCAGGCGATCAGACATGTTTTTATTTTTAAAAAATACTCATAAGTAATATACCAAATAGTAAAACACTATTTCCACCCATTTTTCAGGTTTTTTCGGGTCAGGCAGAAACCGTTCAGAACGACGGCTATTTAATAGAAACTAATAGAAAATATTAAATACAATTAAATCATATAGTTAAATAATGCTTCAAAAGTTCTGTGAAAAATGTCTTCATTTCACGTGAAACATTGATAATACATAACCATTTGATTACAAACAAGTTTATTGATTTAAAAAGTTAAAAAAACAGTGTCGGGTGACGCTCTCGGATTTTGTTGAGCTCCAGATATAACGGAAACCGTACCCATTCCGACACGGGAAGGTCTTCGACCACCTGTGTCGACGCTGTGAACGGAAGCCAAAACGCAAACGTCCCAAAAAGAAAAGCGAAATGGCTAGCGGTCAGAGTGTCAGGACTGCCGACGCCGGGTGTGGAGGCGATTGATGGTCGATCCCGCATCATTTATCAGCATCTAATACATACTGATAGAAACGAATAGTTTCTATTAAACAGGTACGGAATCCGTTATCCCTCAGTCAGGAGCGAGCGGCGGCGGAGTAACTGAGGGGATCAGGACATCTGAAATCGGCACTGCGGCCGGGATCATTCAGATAGAACGGAAACCGTACCCATAGCTGAAGATCTTCTGGCAGCAGACTTTGACTTCGTTACCTTCATCCTGAGTGAACAATGTGAACCGGATCGACGTGAAACTCTTCGGGACGGCTGAGTCGCGGATATGGCGAGCCCCGTGATCGATAACGTTTACCGTACCCAATAAGGAGCTTGGGGATGCCTCGACGGTTTTAGTCTGATCGTCAGGCTTCACTTTCGATATAACGGAAACCGTACCTATCAAAGAGACGGTCTTCGAAAGGTTCTGGATCCAGGTTTGGAGGAGGGCGAGGAGCTGCTAATGTTCACAACACCCTGACTCGGGATGTCATCTTCCTTAAGAGAGGTATTGGGAAAAAGGGCTGCAGAGGATCTGTGTCAGAGTCAGAAGGCTAGAGACCCCAATTCCGTTTGGAACAGGACGGGAATCGGCCTTTTATCAGCCTCTGATAGAAGCTAATAGAAACTATTAATGGGGCGGCAGTTCAGGATGACCTCGTCAGAAATAACGGAAACCGTACCCTGAATCGGAATCTGAGAGAGAACGGAGAGAAACCAGTTGCAGCTGAGACCGTACCGAATCAGAAAGCGATCGGACGCTCAATTCTTCGTTATAACGTTTACCGTACCCGAAGCGGAATCGGTTCAGGTTTTCCTGGAATCTTGTTCACCCGCGATCGCTCTATTAGCTTCTATTAGCAAATCATAGAAACGCATAGAAGCTGTCACTCGAGAAAAGACTCCGGAATGGAACGATAAGAGGTGGGGGTGGGTCAGAAATGATCCACGCGCTTTGGAACGATCGCGTTTCAGGACTTCGAGCCCCCAATCTGGTACGGTAAACGTTATCGGACGAATGGAACCCGATATAACGGAAACCGTACCCATCAACGCTGACATTGCGGAGGTTCGTTGTGGCCAAAGCCTTATGAGCTACTATCAGCTTCTAATAGAAACTCATAAGGGGGAGCTGGTCATTGGGAGTTCCAAACACGTCGTGTGGGGCGCTTTGGAGCTTTAGCAGGACGCAGTCATATAAGCTCTATCAGCAAATAATAAAAACTCATAGAAACTAATAGAAAATATTAGGAGGTCATTGCGTAAACGGACTGGGCCCGGAATCGTGTCGAACGAGGGATGCCTGGATTGAGGCAACCGGACCAGCGATTCGAGGGCATGAAGCCGTTATATCGGATACCGTACCTGAAAGCGGATCCAGTTGGCGTACATTCCCGATGCCTGCAATCGACTGGATCGCGAATCAGGCGCTGCGCCTGTTTTCGACCCGCTTAATAGAAGCTATCAGTTTCTATCAAAGAGAATCGTTGCCCGGGAACAGGCGATTTCGCTCAGATTCCGACACTTTGTCGTCACGTGCGTATCACCGCATAAATTCCACTTATAACGTTTACCGTACCTTCTTAAGAAGGCCGATGCGCATTTGTTTTGCCAAGATTCAGACTCACACTTGGAATCCAGTGATCTGATTTCAATTAATAGATACTGATAGTAAATATCAGTATGTATCAGTAAATCATAAAGAACTATGAGAAGGGAGGTCGGTCACGGCATTATGAGAAAATGACGGCTCAAAAGTGATTCAAAGCAATGGAAGAAAGATGGAACTCTTTGTGAAGACGCTTCACGAGCTGACGCCGGAGGAGCTCTTTGAGATTTATAAGCTCCGGGTCTCAGTGTTCGTCGTGGAGCAGAAGTGCCCGTACCAGGAAGTGGATGACGCTGATAAAGTCGCATATCACGTCTGGCTGAAAGATGAAGACGGGATTCAGGCGTATCTTCGCGTGCTTCCGAAAGGAGCGACGTTTGATGAATGTTCAATTGGCCGGGTGATCGCGGTGAAACGCCGCTGCGGTCTCGGCACTAAGATACTGGATGCGGGTATCCAGGTGGCGAAAGAAAAGCTTCACGCCGAGAGTCTCACGATTGAGGCTCAGGTTTACGCAAGGAAGCTCTACGACAACGCCGGCTTTGTTCAGGTGTCAGACGAGTTCCTCGAGGATGGAATTCCGCATATCAAGATGCGCCTGACACTCTGAATCAGACCGAGAGGCTGACCGGTTGTTTGAGAAAAGGCTTTGGCCGTGAGGCTGAAGCCTTTTCTATTAGGAACTATGAGTTTTTATAGAAAGTCTGATAGCAGCTATCAGAATTTCAATCGAGCTTTATGTCTAAACACGAACTCTTGCCGTTGGGAGTGTTGGTTCGACGCCAATCATGATTGATTTTCTATCAGGAAATCATAAAAACTAATAGGAATTAATAGGTACTAATAGAAACTGATAAGAAATCTGTCAACGGTTCTTTTGTCGATTCCGGTCCATAAAGTCTTTTCTATGCGACATAAAGTGACGCTCCAACGTGTATGTCTGACAGTTATTGTCTCCGCGCAGCATCAAATAAGGTTATTGATCACGCCTCAGGTACTGAGCCCTGTGGCACTAGACGAGCCTATCCGTATATGGAATCTATGATTTACTAATAGCTGCGAATAGGAAATCATAAAAACTGATAGTTATTGAATAACTTTTGGGATTCCCAGTTGCGCTCATGCGGATACGGACTGATAGAGAAACACACTGTACAAACAAATAGGTTCGCCTGAAGGACTACCTTTTCCGATACGATTGTGAGACACTAAGCCGTTTGAATTTTTCGCATTGGAGAACGGAGTGTGAACATTGCTCTTTTCTCCTGATCTCAACAGTAAACGGAGCTCTCGTATGAAATACGAAGTTGCAATCGAACCGGGCAGCGGCGCCTATGCTTTCAGTCTCACTGTTCCTGATCTGCCGGGCTGCTACGCTGTCGGCAAGACGCTGGAAGAAGCGATGCGTAATCTCAAGGAAGCCTCTGTGATTTGGGTTAAAGGCGAACGCGAAGCCGGACGCCCGATTCCGCCTCCGTCTGACCTCAGCGCGCTGAAGAAGCATGAGGAATATGCCCATCAGACGTGGACCGAAATCAATATTGACACGCAGGGACCGGAAGAAGTGATCGCCGGGATCTGAGGCACGGTCGAAACGTAAAGAAAGATTTCTCTTCAGATCGGCTTCAGATAGCTGTGATGTACTGTCCTTAATTGAACCTTTTCAAAGTTATGGAGAAACTCATGGCTGATGTTGTAGTCCTGCTCGAAGTCACTCTGCTTGATGGACAGAAAGACGGTTTCCTCGCTAAGGCCGAGCAGATTCAGTTTCACCTCGCTCATGTTCCGGGCTTCGTTCGCGCTGAACGTTTCCAGTCCGTGTCCGAACCGAACAAGGTCCTGAGCCTCTCGGTCTGGAAGGATAACGAATCCGTTAAGGCCTTCCTCACCTCTGAAGAGCACCGCAAAGCGCAGCGCGAATCGATGGAAGGCGTGTTCTCAGATTATCGGATTACGGTGGCCTCCGCGGATCGTGTTTTCTCGCCGCACGAGCACCACTGATAAACCATTCATTGGTTGACCTGAGCAAAGAACCGGCACTCTTTTCGAGTGTCGGATTTTTTGTCTCTGGCGGTTACAGAATTTCTGTCTGATATAAAAACTATCAGGAGCTAATAGCAACTATCAGGATTTATGGAGAAGCTCATAGAACTTAATGAAAGTGAGGAGACAAGGCGCATTTCGAATGAGGGAGTTAGATGATCTATACCGGGGTCTGAGTTCCCGATGGAGATCTTCCCTGCCACCCCAAACAGACCGTGGATCTTTCAAGTTTCGATCTATAAAAACTAATAGCAAATATTAGGAAATATCAGAATCTCATAAGAACTGATAGAAACTATTGGATTTCTGATAAATAGCTGCGATGATTCCGAATCAGAATCCTGATCTCGCAGAATGTCGTTTAAAGTTCTATTAATGTCGCTTAAGCGATAAGCCCCGTACATAAACTGACTCCATCGGAAATATTGAGGTCCGCGTTGGAGGGACCAAAAAGATGGACTCAAAAAATCAAACGGCCGCGATGGGGATTCTGCTCACCATCAGCGCGGCGCATTTCCTGAATGATCTGCTTCAGTCCGTGATCCCGGCATCGCTTCCGGTTCTGAAGGAAGCGAACGCGCTCACGTTCGCTGAGGTGGGTCTCATCACGCTTACCGTGCAGATCACCTCTTCCCTTCTTCAGCCTTTCGTCGGCGCGGTGAGTGACCGGCACCCAATGCCGGCCGCGCTTCCCTGCGGAATGCTGCTCTCAGGTCTTGGTCTCATTCTTCTCGCTCACGCGACAACGCTCCCCGCCATCCTGATTTCGGTCGCTCTGATCGGATGCGGGTCTGCCGTGTTTCACCCGGAATCCTCCCGCACCGCTCAGGATGTCTCGGGCGGCAGGCGGGGGTTCGCTCAGGCCGTGTTCCAGGTGGGCGGGAATGCCGGCTCCGCGATGGGACCGATCGCGGCGGCGCTTGTCGTGATTCCGTATGGGCAGTCAAGCATCGGGTGGTTCAGTCTCTCTGCCGCGCTCGCGTTCCTGCTGCCCGTCGGCGTCGCGAAGACCTATCACCGGACCCCGCCTGAAGCCGTGAAGAGCGCCGTAGCTGCCTCGGGTTCAGGTACCGCTTGGAACGTGAAGTTCATCTTCGCGATTCTCTTCATCCTGATGTTCTCGAAGCAGGTCTACATCTCGTCCCTCACGAACTTTCTCACTTTCTACGTGATGGAGAAATTCCATGTGGATCCGGTGACCGCTCAGTACGCGCTCTTCGCGTTCCTCGGCGCGGGAGCCGCGGGTACGCTGCTCGGCGGCCCGATTACCGATCGCTTTGGCCGCCGGAAAGTGATTTTCGGATCGATCTTCGGCGCGGCGCCGTTCGCGCTCCTCGTGCCCTATGTCGGCTTCTGGGGTGTCATCGCCCTTGTGATCCTCGTGTCCTTTGTGATTTCGTCAGCGTTCTCCGCGATTCTCGTCTGCGCGCTTGATGTCGCGCCGCGTCATACCGGCATGGTGTCCGGTGTCTTCTTCGGGCAGACGTTTGGTCTTGGCGGAGCGGCCGCGGCGTTCTTCGGGTGGCTCGCCGACATCATCGGAATTGAGAATGTGTTTCTCGCGGCATCCTTCATGCCGCTCGCCGGGATTTTCGCTCTCGCACTTCCGAAGAAGCTCTGAGCCGTAAGAAATCGAATTTAAACCCACCTCCCTCAGCCGCTGGCCGATGTTTGGTCAACGGTCTTTTTGTTTCCCGAGAGACTGAACGAGTGAACCAGGCGTCAGACCGAAGAATTTCGTGAAGGCGGCACTGAAGGGACCGGGGCCAGAGAATCCCAGGTGAAGCGCGGTCTGTTTGATCGACATCCCTTTCGCGAAACAGTCGAGCGCGGAGCAGAGTCGGGCAGCGGATTTCCAGGCCTTAAAGGTCATTCCTGTGTCCTTCAGGAACTTTCGCTCGAAGGTTTTGGGGGTCAGGTGGACCTCATCACAGAGTGTCTCAAGCGGCACTGCCCAGCGGCTTTCCCGCAGTATCCCTTCCGCGGCGGATCGGAGCACGGGATCCGTGGGAAGCGGGAGCGGATCCGCGGTGGGTGCTGTTCCATGGAGGAGACTCAGCACCAGGCGGCTCATTTGTTTCTGAACAGACGGCGGATAAGAGTTCCTGAAGAGCTCCGCGATCAGATCACGGAGGAGATCAGATACCTCCATCGCGCGGATCGAATTGGACACCTTTTTAGAAGCGTCCGCGGGGAAGTAGAGCGTCCGGAGGCGCGTTTCCGTAATAAAGGTGAGGGAATGCGGGATGCCGGCCGGGATCCAAAGCGCCTGATGCGGCGGAACGAGACGCGGGATGCCGTCGGAAACGAGGAGCATGACACCTGATTCCGCATAGAGAAGCTGTGCCACGTCATGCACGTGTTCAGGCCGGGAGTGTCCCGCTTCCGAATTCCGGGCAAAGACCACCCAGTCTTTCTGTTCAGAAAGATTGTCAGAGAGAAAAGCTTTTCGGATCTCAGATGTCATGGTGTTCCGGCACGGGTTGAATCGGAGTCGCAGAGGAACAGGAAACAGTCCCCCGACAGCTCATCCTAACCGATCAGGAGCCGAGAGGCAGAAAAGCCGCGGAGAGGTCATCGGTTCCGAAGGACTCCTAGCTCTTATGAACTATAAATTTCTTGAAAAGAATCAAAAATCAATCGTTTTTTAAGAGATGGGACTCAAAATTTTTCGCACACCGCTATTCATTTAATTAATAGCGACATAATTAAATAAATACATTTATTCGAATAGATATATCAATAAATGGCTTTTTGTATGAATGTCGTTTCAGAGCTTAATAAAGTCGTTTTGAATACAAAATTCCTTCCTAGACTTTATGAGTAGTTATTGGAGGAACTATCAGGAAAGAGCCGCCGATTCTGTCCCGACGTCCTGCGCAATCGATGACTGCGCAGTCCCGCCGGAACGGTCCTCGGACTCCTCTGATGTTTCGCGTAAATCCAGGGGGACAAAATGACTTTTTGCTTTAACCTGACCCGGCGTGCATTGCTGAAAACACTCAGCGCGGCGGGTGCCGCGTCCGCGATTCCATGGGCTGACGCGCTTGCGGAAAAAACATCGGGTGTGCTGACCGCGGTCTCACCCAAAGAACTCCTTGATTCGAACGTTAAGGTCATCAACACCTATCACGATGTGCACTGCCACAGCAGCTGCATGCTGAAGGCCTATGTCAGAGACGGCAAACTGCTTGCTATCACTTCAGCCGGCGATATCCCGCTCGCCGGAAGTGACAGGGCGGATAACTCCATTATTCCGATACAGAGAAGAGGCTGCGCAAGAGGTTATTCAGAAAGGAAGCGTCTTTACGCGCCAGACCGGCTGAAGTATCCGCTGCTGCAGACGATCGAGCGCGGCAATCTGTCCGGCTTCAAGCGTATTTCCTGGGATGAGGCGCTGGATCGGGCTTGCGCTGAAATTGAAAAAACCATCGCCCGGAAAAAGGAACTTGGCTATATCCCGGCCTGGGGTGTGGGGGATACGCTGCTTGGGTATTTCGGCCCTTATCTCGGAACGTTTGGCAGCACCTCGATCGGGAATCAGGTCGATTGCCTCAATAACTGCTACGGGCTTGATATTCCGGGGCACCCCGCGATCGATGTGCTGAATTCGAAATTCATCATCTGGTCTTCCAATCCGCTGAATACCAACTATCAATGGACGATGATCCTCACGAAGGCGCGTGAGATGGGGATCCCGATTGTCGTGATCGACAGCACCTATACGAAATCGGCTGCGGTGCTCGGGACGGGCGCCCCAGGGCTGAAACCCTGGATCTGCCCGAGGCCCGGCACGGATGGGGCCATGATGGCCGCGATGTGCAACACGATTTATCGCCGCAGGCTTCATGATGAGGCTTATCTGAGGAAATATGCCTTTGGTTTCTATCCGGGTGACAGCGTTGTCAGCCGCTCCTCGATCAAGAATCCTGTGACGGGAGAGGATTTTGCCGGACGAACCTTTACGGTTCCGAAAGGTGAGTCTTTCGTTGAGTATCTGGATCAGCTTCAGCGTGAACACGGCGGTGAAGAAGGAGTTCTCCGCTGGGCATCCGAAATAACCGGCGTGCCGGCTAAGACGATTGAAACGCTCGCGCTCACTTACGCGAAGACTAAGCTAGCCTGTCTTTTCTCCGGCACGGCGTCAGGCGGCGCGCAGCGGGCATCGAACGGCATGTATTTCTGCTGGATGGAAGTGGCGCTCGCGACCATGACCGGGAACGCGACGGTGAGAGGCGGCGGCATCGGCTACGTCAGCCGCGTGGATGGCTACAACGTGAAACTCGGACCCGCTCCGAAGATGACTTCCGCCAAGGCTTACCCCCCGATCCGCTTCATGCTCTTTAACCAGAGTCAGGTGATTCAGACCGGCCGTGACTTCCGGACCCCGGAGCAGCTGCGGGCTGATGTGCTGTCAATCAATAAAGTGGATCTTGGACCGGATCCCCGGCTTCAGGTGGAAATGATCTGGAGAGGCGGCGGCACCGGCGACACTTTTAACCAGCAGTCGTCTATCAATCCGAAAATCGACGCCTGGAAGAAACTCCGCTACGTGCTCACTTATGAGCGCTTTATGAGCTCAACCGCGAGATTCTCGAATCTGGTTCTTCCGGCCTGCTCTCCCTTTGAGCAGTCCTACTTTACGTTCGGCAAGACCGGAACCGATCTCAATGTCGTCAATAAGGTGGTGGAACCCATGTATGAGTGCCGCCCTGACCGGGAAATCAATGAAATGATTGCCAAGCGACTGGGGCTTGACTGGGGCCGCCATGGGGAAACCGATCTGGAGGTTATGAAGACTCAGTGGAAGACCAGCTCAATCCCTGAGGCGTACCGGAAAAACAACCCGGCAGCAAAACTGCCGACATTTGAAGAAATGCGGAAGACCGCGAATCTGCAGCTGCTTGTTGAGCCGAAGGACAGCCTGATCCGGATTACTAAATACGCTCCGGGTGAATTCCCCACAGAAACCGGCCGGATCGATTTCTACTCCCCCTTTATGGCGGAAAGAGGCCGGGCGTTTAACGGAGCCGCCTGCCGCTATGTTCCGGCGGAGGAAGGTTTTGAGGATATTCACTCAGGGAAGCTGAGTCCCGGCGGGCGCCGCTACACCATGCAGTTTACGACTCCGCATGTCCTGAACCGCAGTCACTCTCAGTTCGACAACATTCCGATGCTTCAGGATCAGTTCGCTCAGACCGTGATCATGAATCCAGGCGACGCAGCCAAACGGGGCATTTCGGACGGTGATCTGGTTTACGTCTTCAATGACTACGGGTGTCTGAAACTCCCGGCGGAGGTGACCGTACGGCAGATTGAGGGGGTTGTCGCTATTCCGCAGTGCGCCTGGTATCAGCCAAGCAAAACCGAAATGTATGACGCCGTCTATGACGGTGACTATGACGGGAAGCCTGAACTGCATCGGGTTCCCGTGGATACCGACGGATGCGCGAATACGCTCTTTAAGGATCAGGCTTCGGGTGCCCCGGATCCCGTGATGCAGCTGAAATCCAGCACGGGCGGTTCGGGCGGCATGGTTGTGAATGGACGCGCGTGTGAAGTGAGCAAAACGCTTCCCGCATTCAGCTGATGCGGCTCAGTGAGTAGAGGAGAATCAACATGACTCAATGGATGTTCTACTTTGATCAGGAACGCTGCATTGGCTGCAAGACCTGCACTCTCGCCTGCAAAGAGTGGAATGAGGGCAGAAGAGGTGACGCGAAGCTCTCCGGTTTCACGGATGAAGATCTTGAAAAGCTCGCGCTTCCTGCGGACTGGCACGCGGGGAAGGGTCCCAAGGCTTATGACTCCGACTTTAATCGCCGCAACACGATGAAGGAGAACTGGCGCCGGGTTACCTACAGTGTGTATGGGCACAAAGCGCCGGATATTCAGATCATTCCGCTTTCAATGGACTGCAATCACTGCTCAGACCCGGCCTGCGTCAAAGTCTGCCCCACGAAGGCGATTCATAAAGAGCCGAAGTACGGCGCCGTGATCAATGATCCCGCTAAATGCATCGGCTGCGGTTTGTGTCAGAAGGCCTGCCCCTGGCATGTCCCTCAGTACTTTGAGGACCTCAGCAAAACGCCGATGGGAGCAAAAAACCATCCGCATATGACGAAATGCGATATGTGCGTGGATCGGCTGGACGCCGGGCTGAAACCGGCGTGCGTGGCGAGCTGCCCCGCCCGAGCTCTGGAGTGCCTCTCCGCGGAAGAAGTCAAGCGCCGTCATCCGAACGCGACCCGCACGGCCCCGGGATTTGATCGGGGGAAGGCGGAGATGACGAATCCCAACATCGTGTTCAATCCCAAGAGAGTGAAGGTCTGAGCTATGACGATCAGTGCTTATGAAAAAACGAAGGGGGAACTGGCTGTAGCCTCACTTACGGCCCGGACGCACTCCCTTTGGCTGCTGAAAGGATTTGACACTGAAACGGCTGAGATAGTGCGGGGACTCTGCAGGAGCCTGAAGGAAAGTCATGATCCGGAAACGGCCGCACTCGCGGAACGCCAACTGACTGAAGACATGGGAACTCTTTCCTCTCTTCAAACCGGCTGGACCGTGGTTTTCGGCAGCGGTCACACTTCAATAACTCCCCAGCAGAGTGTCCTTGAAGAAGGACTATCAATGGGAAAGGCTCGGGACGCGGCGCGGGCCTTTATGCTGAGGTGCGGAGCTGAGCCGGTCAGAACAGGAGAACCTGAGGACCATATTGGAATTCAGGTGGAGTTTTTGGCTGTCCTGATAGAAAGGTTTCTGCTGGATGGAGATCCGACAAACCTTATTCAGGCACGAGACTTCTGCGCGGAGCATCTTGCCTGGATAAGCCAGCTCCGTGAAATTACGCCGGTCCTGTTCCCCGAGAATCAAAGGGAGTCTTCAACTGAAGCTGTCTTAGATCTTCTGGAGCTTACGATCCGGTTTGTTGAAACCTTACCGTCGATCCTGGATAACGCAATAGCCTTGTTCCCAAGTGAGGTAAGAGACGCGGAGGATGAGCATGTTCCGCATCTGAAGGCTGCCTGATCCTTTCAAGTGACAGCTGACTCACCTGAGATCAGGAAACGCCGGCAGTCTTCACTGAAAGACCGCCGGCGTTTTATTTGAGTATCCAGCATCAAAAAACAAATTGTTTTATCAGGTTCTGATAGAGATTTCATAAAAACTCATAGCTGCTATTAGATTTTATAGAACGACTGATAGGCACAATAAAGCGGTCTGAGGCACAGAGGGGGTCAGTTTCGTGTTGTAGGCATACAAACTACAAAAGCAGTTTACAAGTTTAAGTTATGACCATATTCAGATATTACTTTTATCTATGAACGAATCAGACAACTCAAAGAACTCTCGAATCTAGGCCGGATAGGGTTTAGCAATTCACTGATGTTCCGGGATTAGGAAAAAGAGTGAACTCATCCGTTAGAAGCAGACACAAGTGTCATTAGTGATCAAGTCAGATACTTTTTGATCATCTGACCGCGATGGCAGGTGATCGGCACAGCATCCTAGAATTGATTCTGGACGGTTCGAGGCGGATCGGGGACGCCGAATCGCGGTGGGAAAGAAGAAAGCGCTTTCTGATAGTTCCTAAGATTTTCTAATAGTTTTTATGGAGGATCTATAAGTTGCTGATAGATACGCATAGCGGGAAGGAAGAGCGGCAGCCATGACGAGTTCATCCATTCCCAGAAGAATCGGAAACGAAAAAAGGTGACCCGGGAAGACTCCGGATCACCTCAACTTTTTAAGTGTAGATCATTGAATCTCTTGGGACAACAGGATTTTCGATGAGGCGAAATTTGGGCTCCGGAAGCATAATAGTTATGCGAACGGAGAGATCTGGAACAGTTAGAGGTTCCGCAAAGATCTGCTCCCGCATCAGCCCCGGGAAAAGCCCATAGCTGGCATCTAACCACCGGGGCTCTCAATTCGAAGGACCGGCGATGTAAGACAGCTAACTCCGCTGCGGTCGCCCCTTCCGCAAAGCCCGCGCGAGCCGCCTCCGCGGGCTTTGCTCATGTCTGAATACTCAAAACCTCCCCGCGTTCCCTCAGTTCTCATACTGAAGCCTTCTATGAGTTTTTACTCAAAAACTAATAGCTGCTGATAGAAAAGCCAGAGTAGCTATTAGTTCCTGATAGATGGAAAAGAACGCGAATCTTGGCCGCGGTTCCCTAAACGGGTTTCCTGAAATAGCCGCAACGAATCAGCCGCGGAAACGTCCACTGAGGGCATCGAACGTCAGCTCTTCATGCCGGGCGCAATGAAATCTGTACCCACCTCGGGAAGCGGTTCTTCAGTCTGGTGTTCTGGCCGAAAGGTGGGTCACTTTCTGGCGCGCATGAGCCGAATCTCAGAAACGCGATACTTTTATTGAGTTGCCAAGGCAGAACCATTAAAAGAGCGGCGGCCGGAGGCACTGGCGTTCGCCGGCAATAGCGGTGTGAGGGGTGACGAGAAGCGGGTTAACAAAGGAAAATCAAGCGTTTAAAAGAAAAGCGCAGGAGGATCCGATATACCCACAAAGGGAAATTTTTATACACGCGTGCATAAATTTTTCGAAAGAAGCGATTCCTTTTCTCCTGGAAGCATGCCGCTAGCAGACAGCGAAAGCCCCGGCCGAATTTCCTCACAATCGTCGGACAGCATAGGAAGGTTCCCCATGTCCGACACTCATAAGGCTCCGCCTCTCGATCGTTCTTAAGTGCCCACATCACCACAGCCGTAATCGGGCCCAGCGTCGGTGTCGGCCCTTCCGCGACACCCCAGTCGTCTCAGGCTCAGTAACAGAAGAGTCTTTTCTTCCTAGGCCAGCGCTGTTCCTCAATGCGCTGATCGCCAAGGACCGGTTCCCATCGGTTTGAGGAATAATTGAGAAACTGATAGATATTGATAGTTTTTATCGAAGAACTATTAATAGCTAATAGATGCTGATAGACAGGAGAGTAAAACCGAAGCAACAGCTTCACTGGACAAGCCGTCACCAGGGCAAAAGAAAAGGAGGTGATCGGGCTCCCCCGAATCACCTCCAACTTTTCCAGTTTAAAAGAAATAAACCTCTGAAACAACAGGATTTTCGATGAGGCGAAAAATGGGGCATGGAAGCATAATAGTTATGCGAACGGAGAGATCTGGAACAGTTAGAGGTTCCGCAAAGATCTGCTCCCGCATCAGCCCTGGAAAAAGCCCGTAGCTGGCATCTAACCTCTAGGGCTCTCAATTCGAAGGACCGGCGATGTAAGACAGCTAACTCCGCTGCGGTCGCCCCTTCCGCAAAGCCCGCGCGAGCCGCCTCCGCGGGCTTTGCTTTTGTCTGATGAACGCGCCTCACTGAAATTTCAGAGACCGACGCGCTGCCTCCTCCCGTCTTTCGCCTCCTTGGTTTCTCTCTTTCCCCGGACTTCTATAACCAACGCCAGCTGCTCGGTGTTCCTGTTTTCATTTTTAACAAAGATGAATTTTTTTATTTGCAAATCTGACGGTGAATCCCTGTCTATTTTTCCTAGTTCTTTCGGATGAGAATTTTTTCAGCAGGGAACGGATCCAGGCATGGCCGAAGAGCCGACGTGAAGGTCTGGACTGTTTTCACACTTCAAACTTTTTCTCGAAGGAGAGGAAAGCATGACTCACTCTTTTAAACCCGCAGCAGCGGCAGCACTCCTTGCCATTTTTGCTTTGACTGCTGGCAATGTAGCGATCGCGCAGGGCGGTACTTCCGGCGCGGCTGTGAAATACGCGAAGCAGGGTCAGATCGGCGAAATCATCAATAACCCGTACGATATTGCTCCGCTCACCGCGATCATTCGCAATGGCGGCTATCAGCTGACGGGTGCTTCTGTGGAGATTGTCCCCAAGCCAAACGGCTCTCTCATCAAGTACGACGTGGACGACACAGAGCTCCGCACGCATGGCGGCATTCCGGTTTTCGGTCTCTATCCTGACTTTGTGAACACGGTGAAGGTTTCCTACACCCGCATTTCAGAAACCGGTGAGAAGAAGGCGATCTCTGAGACGTACCGCATCTACGCGCCGCCGGTTTATACCGAAGGCAATGGCACGGTGAGTCAGAAGACGACGATGTTCAAGACCCGTGTCGTGAAGAGCGACCCGAAATTCAAGGATCGTCTCTATCTCGTGAATAACCTCCTCGTGTCTCCTCCGAAGGGTTCCCGCGTGATCTGGAATAACCCTGCCGGCGGCGCGCTTGAGTGGTCGTTCTATCCGCAGAACGCCATCATTGACGCCTCGGGTGAGGTCCGCTGGTATCTGAATCCGGACAAGATCTACGACATGAGTTCCGTCTACCGCGCGGGCGTCATGATGGGCTTCCAGCAGGGCAAGGACGGCGCTCTCACCTGGGGCTACGGTCAGCGCTATGTGAAGTACGACATCATGGGACGCCGGATCTTCAACCGCCGCCTCCCGATTAACTACAACGACTTCTCACACTCCATGGATCAGGCGCAGAACGGCGACTATCTGCTCCGTGTGGCGAGCAGCGATGTGAAGCGCCCCGATGGAAAGGAAGTCCGCAGCGTCCGTGACGTGATCATTGAGCTGTCGCCGGACGGCCGTGTGGTGGATGAATGGCGGCTTTTCGACATTCTCGATCCGTACCGCAGTATCGTGCTGAAGAGTCTCGATCAGGGCGCGGTGTGCCTTAACCTCGACGCGAATGCCGCGGGTCACACCATCTCCGCGAAGGATCTCGCCGCCCAGGACAAGGAAGACCGCTGGGGCGATATCACCGGTGTCGGCATTGGCCGCAACTGGGCTCACGTGAACTCCGTAGACTATGACCCGACGGACGACTCCATCATTATTTCTTCCCGTCACCAGAGCGCCATTGTGAAGATTGGCCGTGACAAGAAGGTGAAGTGGATTCTCGGCGCACCGGATGGCTGGAAGCCTGAATTCGCGAAGCTCACGCTGACCCCGGTCGACGCGAAGGGGAATCCCCTGAAGTGTGAGGGCGGCGCCTGCGAAAACACGGATTTTGACTGGACCTGGACCCAGCACACCGCATTCCGTATCGATTCGAAGTCGGATAAGCGCTACATCTACCTCTCGGTCTTCGATAACGGTGACGGCCGTCACTTTGAGCAGCCGGCGCTCGCGGATATGAAGTACAGCCGCGCGGTGATTTATAAGATCGACCAGGAAAAGCGGACGGTGCAGCAGCTTTGGGAGTACGGCAAGGAGCTTGGGCATAAGTGGTACAGCCCGGTAACGTCGCTTGTCCAGTATGAGCCGGATAAGGATTCCGTCATGGTCTACTCGGCAACGCCTGAAATGAAGCTTGAGCACGGCAAGGCGGTCGGCGCCCCGAATCCCTACCTGATGGAGTTCAACTACGGCTCGAAGGAGCCGGCGCTTGAGATCCGAATTGAAGGCTCAATGGGCTATCAGGCGATGCCTTTCCGGGTGGAGCAGGCCTTTAACCACAAGAACGGCGTGAAGTAGCAGAGCGGTTCCGTCCCGGCCAGCCTCTCTCCCTGGCTGGGACGGTTTTTGATTGGAAGATGCCCGAATCTTCCGTTTGCGGTTTGCCCCTGGCTCGATGAGTCAGGGGTTTTTTGCCGGCGTGTCCGGCGCCTCGTAAAGCTCACGCGCGCGGCTGATGATGAGGCTTCGGAGCCAGACGTGCTCCGGGTTATGCGTACTGCGGGCGGACCAGATAAGCCGAGGCGTGAAAGCAGGGGAGATGTCTTCAGGGAGCGGGAAACTGATGAGCCCCGGGAAGTTCTCCCAGTAATTCGCGGCTGACTCGGGAATCCAGTCGATATAGTCCGTGTCGAGCAGTGCGAAAGCGATGGAGTTGAAATACGGAACCCGGAGAACGGAGGGCGGGTTCACAATGTTTTTTTCTTCTGGCACTTTGACGAGATTCGTAAATGCCTGAGGCCACTTTGCGATTTTTTCAGGTGTCAGCGATTCGAGACCGTGTTCGAGAAGTTCCTTCGCGAGCGGGTGACCTTTTCTCATGAGAAGGCATTTACGGATCCGGGCGAGCGGCAGGCTTTCAAGATCTGCGGCGTTCTGAGGAATCGGCGTGATCGCGAGGTCAATGCTGCCGTCTTTCAGCATTCGCTCGATAGATTCCGGTTGGGGAAGGACGATATCGAGACTCACCCTCGGCGCCTGCTCCTGAAGCAGCCTGAGAGAAGGGGCAATAAATGCCATAAAGCCATTATCCGCGGTCATGACGCGGAAGGTTTTCCTGAGGGTCGCGGGGTCAAACTCCTCCGGTCGCATCAGACCGGAGAGACGCGCGAGCAGCGGCTCAAGCTCATTCGAGAGCGCGTTCATCCGGTCCGTCGGATAAAGCTCGTAGCCCGAGCGGATAAAAAGCTCATCCCCAAAATCCTTTCTTGCCTGAGAGAGCTGCCGGGATGCGGTGGAAACCGAGAGACCGCACTCCTTTGCGGCGTCAGAAAGTGATCGCAGCCGCCAGACAGCGTCGAGAAGAAGCAGTCTGGAAAGAGAAAGTGTTGCGGGTGCGCGGGAAGAATCCGTCATGACGGCTGTCCGAAAAAGTGTAGACACCCTCATCATATGCCTCAGGCCGCCTGTTTCCAATATTCGCAAAAATCAATTATCAATTTTTCAATTCTTGAGGGGTATATCGCACTGACGGAAAAGAGACCCGTGGAAGAGAATTTTCTGCAGGAAAGGCATCCACCGAAAGTATTAAACCTTCCTTGAAGGACGCTTCCGGCGGCATGCCGTCATTACAGAAAAAAGTCTCGGGCATTCAGCCCGTCATTCATTGGAGTGATTCATCATGCAACGTCGTACGCTTTTCTCAGCCGCCCTGGCCGCCTCCGCAGCCTTTTCTTTCCCGGCTCTGGCCGATGACTTCAAAGAAGGCACGGATTACGTTCGTCTCTCGAAGCCGCTCCCGAGCCGCAAGAACAATGTGATCAAGATCTTTTCCTATGACTGCCCGTTCTGTTTCCGCTACGACATCGGTGTCGACCCGAAGGCAGTCCCGATGATCGAAAAGGCGGGGCTGACGTTTGAACCCCGCCATCTTGAGACGAAGGGGAAGTACGGCCGCACGGCGTCCGAGTTCTTCGCCATGTGCATTTTGAAAGACGAAAAGGCCGGCCGAAGCATCGAAGCGAAGGATTCTCTCTTCAAGAAGGCGAAGGACGCGGTGTATTTCGCTTATCACCGGAAGGGGGAGCGCTGGACGAAGGGCGAAGGCGCCTTCATTGATACGCTTTGCGGGGCGACAGGGATCAGCGCCGCTGAATTCGATAAGGAGCGGAAAACCGCCGCGGTGCAGAATCTCGCGAACTCCTGGAAGTCGGTCTATGACGTCGCGAAGATTCAGGGGATCCCGGCTTATGTCGTGAACGGCAAGTGGCTCATCATGACAAAGAACATCCGGAGTATTGACGGCTTCGTCGCCCTGATCCAGAAGCTTTCAAAGATGTAATCGGGAGGCCGTATCCATGAAATGGTTCTCTCAGCTGCGGCACGATCCGATCGGAACGATCGCCGCGTGGCAGGACATGAGATGGCCCTGGGCCCTGATGGCCGCGGTTTGTGTTCTCCTCGTCCTCGTCGCGCACTACATGTTCCAGGTGTGGCTCTACATGGCTCCCTGCGAACAGTGCGTCTACATCCGGTATGGATTTCTGGTGATGGCGCTCGGCGGCATCATCTGTCTCGTGAATCCGAAAAACATTGCGCTGAAGATCGTGGGATACGCTCTCGCGATTTACGGGGCGGTGTATGGGCTCATGTGCTCGGTGAAACTCGAGGCTATTCATCATGCGGTTCATAGCGATGATCCGACCGCAATGTTCGGCATGCAGGGCTGCTCGACGGATCCGCACTATCCGCTTGATCTCCCGCTCGCGCAGTGGGCACCTGACTGGTTCAAACCGACGGGTGACTGCGGCTACGATCTCGCGGTGGTGCCGGACGGCACTCAGCTTTCGAGCCTGCAGCAGTGGTTCATTGATATGTATAACAGCTCAGACTCCTGGTATCTGATTCCGAAGTGGAAGTTCATGAGCATGGCGCAGTGCTGCGAGCTCGCCTTCGGCTTCATGCTTCTTATCCTCGTCATTATGGCGGTGTGCTTCCTCTGGAATCGGTTCATAAGAAAGCCTGAGTAAACGTCAAACCGAAGGGAATGATCGGTCCCATCAGGGTGTCTTCTGCCTGATGGGTCTTTTTTCTGACAGTGCTGGGAAGTGATCTGATACCTGATAGGTCCTGATAGCAGCTAATAGATTTTCATGAATTTCTATCAGATACTCATAGAAAATCATAGAAGACGTTCCAAAAAGAATCCGATCGATCCTGACGCATCCGGTCGGACTAAACGGGATGAAGACGGACAGTTGAGATTTTTTCAAAGAGACGAGGGAGCCGGAACCCGGGAAGCTCCCCGAGGTTCAGGCGTATGAGGTTTTAAAAGAATCCTGATAGCTGCTAATAGGATTTATGGATGATCTATCAGAACCTAATAGATACGCATGGCGAGAGAGGGGAAGCTGCTGGAGAACTGCCCTGGGAGCGGCGGAACGCGGGAAGCGTTTAAGGCGCCTTCTCATGCGGAAGCGTGGGGAAGTGTGGAGAAGCGGGAGCTGAACCGCTTTTAATCGCGCGCACGAAAGAGGAGGTGAACGGGTCCCCCCGAATCACCTCCAACTTTTCAAGTTGTAGAACAAATAACTCACTGAAACAACAGGATTTTCGATAGGGCAAAAGCAGGACTGAGGAGCGATAATAGTTATGCGAACGGAGAGATCTGGAACAGTTAGAGGTTCCGCGAAGATCTGCTCCCGCATCAGCCCCGGAAAAAGCCCATAGCTGGCATCTAACCCCCGGGGCTCACATTCGGGGGAATCGGCGATGTAAGACAGCTTCTCCGGCTGCGATCGCTCCTCCCGGAAAGCCCGCGCGAGCCGCCTCCGCGGGCTTTCTGCTGTGTCTGGAGATACGCTTTACATACTTTTTTCACTGATTCTTATTCTCAGTCTCTCAAAGCTATGGATTTCTGATTACGATAGCCTCGTGAAATCCCGGGAGCCGGTGCTCCCGGTCGCAAAAAGGACAGAAATGAAAAAAACAGCTGCTCTGTGTGTACTGAGCGCACTCCTGATTTCAACCTCAGCAATGGCGGTGACTTCGGCGGACGGTGACGTCTTCGCCCGCTCCACCGCGAGAACTTATCTCTCGGATCCTCTTCCCAAAGCCACGCTTGATACGCTGACCGCGGCCGCCTTTTCGGCTCCGACCGCCGTCAATCAGCGGTCGCTTGAATATATCTGGGTGACGGATAAGACGGTCATGAAGAACCTCAAAGCAGCGTCGCCTTTTTCCACCGCGCTTGCCACCGCTCCCGCGGTGCTCGTGATCTGCGCGAATCTGAAAGACACGCGGATCGAGGACCTCGTGCAGTTTGACGCGGGGGCCGCGGCCGAAGCGGTGCTCGCGGAGGCTGGGCACCTGGGACCCCACTCGGTCCCGATGAGTCTCGCGCCGGTGAAGTCTCGCGTCACCGCGTCTCAGAAGGCGCTTGGGCTCCCCTCGAACGTTATCCCCGAAATCATGGTGGCGGTCGGGAAAGTCCCGGCTGACGCCGTTTCAGGCGCCAGCGCCTTCCGCCACAACCCCGCACGTATCCACTGGAACACCTGGAAAGGAAAAGAACCGAAATAACCGATCCGATTTTTACCCGAGTAAGCGTCCGTGAGTTCCGCGATCTCCCGGTCGATGACGCCCTCATCACCCGTCTCCTCAAAGCCGCGATGCAGGCGCCGTCCGCGGGCGATCAGAGCCCGTGGGAATTTTGGGTAGTGACAGACCCGAAGACGAAAGAGGCGCTGTCGCTTGCCTCCCCCTACGCGGGAGCCGCGGCGAAGGCCCCGGTCGTGATCGTCCCGTGCCTTGTGAAGCCGAAACTGATCTACCCCGAAAACTGCCAGATGGACCTGTCGGCCGCGACGCTTTCGATCCTTCTTGAAGCGGAGCAGCTCGATCTCGGCGGCACCTGGATGAGCCTCATGCCGCTTGAGGACCGGAGGGATAAAGTGACAGAAATCCTCTCGCTCCCTTCCACCGTGGTTCCCTTCGCGCTCGTCGCGATCGGTTACCCGCTTGACGACCACCCGCAGGAGAAGCGCTACGATCCCTCCCGCGTTCACTATGTGAAGTAAGCGTCGAACGGGTTTCCGACCGAGCTCCGGGCTTTACCAGGTAAAGCGCCGGAGTTTTTGTTTGTCTGAAGACTCTCAGGCAGGGATAGATCCTGCTGATAAAAAAGGGAGCCCGAAGGCTCCCTGGATTTCCGGGGTCTGACCGTTAATGGATCAGTTCCGGGGTTTCAGCGCGAAGCTTCCCGCGAAGAGGAGGAGCGCCATCGTGAAGGGGATGAAGAACGCGGTATCGAGACCCACATGCTCCGCGACGGAACCGAGAAGCGGCGGGATAAAGAGAAGCGTTCCGTAGCCAAGCGTTGAGACCGTCGCGCAGGCGGCGCCAGGATCCACTCCGGGGTACGTTCCCGCGCGGCTCATGATGACCGGGACCGCGGGGGCGATGCCGGCCCCGATCATCGCGAAACCGACGAGGCACACCCAGGGGTTCGAGACAAAGATAGAGAGGAGGAACCCGGCGGCGGCGAGCAGCGCGCCTCCCCCGATCAGCTTCTGATCCCCGATTTTTTCCCGAAGCGTGTCGCTCTGCGTGCGGACCAGCGTCATCGCGAGCGCGCAGACACCGAAACTCAGCGCCGCGGTCGCCTCCGTCGCCCCCTTCGCGGAGTGAAGGAAGATCGAGCCCCAGTCGCCGATCGAACCTTCGCCCGTAAAGGCGAGGATCTCAAGAAGCCCGCAGAAATAGATAAAGAGCGGCATCCGGCCCCGCTTCTCCGTTTTCTGACGCGGAAGGTCATCCTTCAGATGCCGGAACGCGAAGCACCAGAAGAAGAGCGTCGTGAGAGAAAAGACGAGGAACGTGACAAAGGGGGAGAGCGCGAAGTACGCGAACAGGGCGCCGACCAAGGCCCCGAGGATGCAGCCGAAACTGTACCCCGCCTGCATTTTCCCCATATAGCGGCCATGCGTCTCGATTTCAAGCAGCAGCGCCTGCGCGTTCATGCAGACATCCCAGATCGCGACCGCGAGCCCAAGGCACGCCGTCACGAGGTAAAGCGTCACAGCATTCGGGGCGAGACCGGCGAACGGGACGATCAGGCAGAGGGCGAGCGACGACACCTGAAGAAGGCGGCGCGACGTGAAACGCTCAATCAGTCGGCCGCAGAAAATGAGACCAGTGACGGACGCGATCCCGAGCGTGAGAAGCGAAATCCCCACCTCGGCGTCTCCGATTCCGGTTTCCGCCTTGATCGCCGGAAGCCGGGACGTAAAGAGGGCGTAGTAGACGCCCACCATCAGAAAATAGAAAAAGCAGCTGAGCGTATCCGCCCGGAGCTTCAGTTTTGCTGACATTACTCACCTAAGGTTTTTAAAGCCGCTCAAAATTTTGAGCAAATGGCTCCATTCTATCGATTTGATTTCTAAAATGTTGGCTTCGGCGCCGGGGTAGAGAAAAAAGAACTCAGCCCGGAGTCGGTTATTGATCGGAGACGAGAGTGGCGAACGACATTGCGGAGAAAAATAAGCGGCTCGAGCGGCAGCTCGACTTCTGCCTTGAGATTGATAAAGAGAAGACGATTGTCCGGGAGACGTATCTCGCGGATGAGTTGCGGAAAGAGACGGACGCCGAGCATGCGTGGCACATGGCCGTGATGGCGATGGTGCTTTCCGAATACGCGAATGAAGCGGTTGACACCGGCCGCGTGATCCAGATGCTCCTGATCCACGACCTCGTGGAGATCTACGCCGGGGACACGTTCGCGTACGACGCGGCGGGCGCGGCGACGCAGAAGACGCGGGAAACGAGCGGCGCGGATCGCCTTTTCTCGAAGCTCCCTGAGGATCAGGCGAAAAAGATGCGCGCTCTCTGGGAAGAGTTTGAGGCGTGGAAAACGCCTGAAGCGAAATTCGCGCGGTCGCTCGATCGGTTCCAGCCGATGATGCTGAACGCGGCGACGGATGGCCGCGCCTGGAACGAGCACGGCGTGAAGGTGTCGCAGGTGATGAAACGGAACGCCCGGACGCATGAGGGATCCGAAGCCCTCTGGGCCTGGCAGCTCGAGCACTTTATTAAACCCAACGCCGCGAAGGGCCGGCTGAAGGAAGACTGAGAGTCAGGACCGGCGCCTCCATACCCTCAGGCGCTCAAGGGCCATCAAAAAAGACTCTTTCTATTCTTAGAAAGAGGCTTTGTGTTTCGATGAAACCCGGTCTGATCAGGCAGCGGGTTTCGCGGCGTCCGGTTTCACTTCGGCCGCCGGTGTCCCCGCGGGCTTCTTTGGGATGAAGTACGAGATCAGATGAGCGGCAAGGGCGAGCACCACGAGGAGCCCCATCGTGAACGCGATCCCGAATTTATCGCCAAACCACCCCAGGCCCGGCGCGAGAATGCCGCCCGCGCTGAACGAGATCCCAAGCGTGATGCCGGACGCGAACCCGACACTCTTCGCGAGGAAGTTCTGCCCGAGAACGACAAACGGGGAGTACGTGATGTTAAACGCGAGGCTGATCGGGATCAGCATCGCGTAGACCCAGAAAATATTATGCGGAAGCACGGCCAGCGCGATCGCGGGCACAAGGAGCAGGCTCCCGATCCGGATCATCTTCGCGTAGCCGAAGCGGTCGGCGAGCGGCCCCCCAAGGAACGTGCAGAAGATGCCGGCAAAGGCGAGGACCGAGACAGTCGCGCTCGCGGCGGAGTGCGAGGCCCCGAGCGAATAAATGCAGTAAAGCGGGAGGAAACTATTGATCCCGGTGTAGCAGGCAGACCGCAGGACGATAAAGACCGTCAATTTCGAGAACGACTTCCAGTCGTTCGCCTGAGGCTCTTCCGCGACCGCCGCCGCTGCCGTTTTCACAGGCTTCACGCCTTCGTTCGGCACCTTGATTCTGGAGCTGAAGAGAAGGAGCGGCACGCCGACCGCGAGCGCCATGATCGCGTAAAAAGCCATGCCGTGAAGTCCGAACGCCGTAATAAGCGCGACCGCGAGAAGCGGCCCCGCGCCGAAGCCGCCGCTCCCGCCCACTGAAAAGACGCTCATCCCCATGCCGCGTTTGGCGCCTGAGATCGCGTTCACGAGTTTCGCGGCCTCGGGGTGGAAGATCGCGCTTCCCACACCGGAGAGCAGAATCGCGGCGAAAATCGCCCAGTAGTTCGTGAAAAAGCCGGCCATCGCGAACGAGATCCCGCAGATCAGAAGCCCGAGCCCCATGAACCAGTGGCGAGGACCTTTATCCGCGAGCCACCCGAAAAACGGCTGCACAATGGTGCTGAGGCAGCTCGACGCGAACATGAGCCCGGCGACCGACTTGTAGTCAAATCCATAGACCGTCACGAAAAACGGAAGCACCGCCGGCAGCGATCCGAGATTCAGGTCGGTCACAAAGTGCGACGTAGCGAGTATCGCAAGCGACTTCTTTTCCATCGCGGGAAACCTCTTCTTTTTATTCAGCGCGAAATCGATAGGAGCGATTGTAAAGAGAGTTCGGGAACTCCGGTATACCGGGCAGCGCCTCCCTAAATCCGCTAGGATAAAAAGATATTCAATATAAAAAAGTCCGAATTCGGAATGAAGAAAATCAAATTCAAAAAGGTGGATACCTGGAGCCTCTACTACACGCTCGCTCCCGTGATTCTGAAGGGGCTGAAGAAGTTCCGGAAGTCTTCCCGCCGCACGTTCCCCGATGCCTTTGAGAGTCAGAAGGCGTGGAACGAGGTGCTGGATGCCATGATCTGGAGCTTCAAGGAAATCAAAAAGGATGAGCGTCATTCGCCGCTCGTGAAGTGGTATGAGAAGTCGGAAGCGGGGGGCCTGGATCCCATTCCGGATGCGGTGCTTGAAGCGGAAAAGGCGTATCAGGAGCGTGTCCAGAAGGGTCTCGACCTTTTCGCGGCGAATTACCGCGAGCTCTGGGGCTGAACCCCGCGGCCTAACGCCCTCGCTCTCATACAGATCCTGCCCTTTAGTTAGGGTTATTACGCATACATTTAGTTAGATATCTAACTAATATATCGGTCATGGCAATCAACTTTATCGCTCAGTCAGCGGGACGCATTGTTGCTCATGCGAACCGCTTTCTCGTTTCCGAGCTCCGCCGGCGCGGAGTGACGGATATTGTACCGAGCCACGGCGACATTCTGAATTACCTGCTGCGTCACGACGGGGCTACGAGCACCGATATCGCGGTTGGGTCTCACAGAACGAAGCCGACGGTCACGGTGCTCGTCGATAAGCTGATCGCGGCGGGCTACGTCGAACGCCGCCGGAGCACGAAGGACCGGCGGGAAACCGAGGTGTGGCTTACCGAAAAGGGCCGCGCGCTCGAACCCATGTTCTACGAGGTGTCAGAAGCGCTCTCGGAAGAAATGGCGCGGAACCTGACGCCAGAAGAAACCCAGACGCTTGAGCTGCTCTTGAAGAAGGCGGCCGGCGCGTAGGAATTCGGAAAGACTGAATTTTTCAGCCTGATTAATAGTTAGGCGTCTAATAATAAGACGTCAAATCAATACACTGGAGATACTGCAATGGCTAATTATAAGCTTGTCCACTCTGAACCCGCTCCCCGCGTTGAACTGCATGAGGCGCTGGGCCTCACGGGCGCTGAGGTGTCGATTAACACCGTTCCCCCGAACGGCGGCGTGCCTTTCGCTCATGTTCACACGAATAACGAAGAGCTCTACATCGTGCTGGAAGGCAAGGGCGAACTCTGGATCGACGGCGAAACGCTCCCGATCCAGGCAGGTGACAGCTTCCGTATTGATCCGGCCGGTAAGCGCGCGATCCGCGCCGCGGCGGATTCCTCTCTCAAGTACATCTGCGTGCAGACGAAGGCTCACAGCCTCGGCGGCTTCACGATGACGGACGCGAAGCTTGTGGACGACAAGGCGCCCTGGATGAAGTAATCCAGCGTTGCCGCGAGGCAGAGAAACAAAAGAAGAGGCAGATTCCGGTAAATGGAATCTGCCTCTTTCGCTATTCAGACGCCCTTATAAAGATGGGCGTTTTTTATTAAAGCGAGATGCCGTTCGACTGTTCGCCCTTCGCGGGAGTGCCGAGCTTATCCTTGAAGAACTGCACGATACGGTCGATCACCGGCTGCAGGAACCAGGGAAGGTCGCCGTGCTTCGCGTACTTCACGAGGACGAACTTCACGTCGTCGTTCTTCGCCTTCAGCGCGGTGTAGAGCTTGGAACTCTGAAGCGGGGAGACGAGAGGATCAATCACGCCGTGCATCAGGAGGAACGGAGGTTCCTTGCCCTTCACGTGGTGAATCGCGCTCGCGTAGTCCGCGGCTTTTTCGTTTGAAAGGATCGAGCCGCCGGCGGACGGTCCGAAGGAGAAGCCGTTCACGAGAATCGCTTCGGTCGCGGACGGCGACTTATGCTCTCAACCACCTTGGGCGAAAAGCCTTCACCGATATCCTTGAGGTCCGAGATGCCGTACATCGAGACCACGGCCTGGACGTCAGAGGACTGATCGAGCCAGTCACCCTGATCAAAGGCCTTTTCGCCGTTCGTCGTGCCGAGCATATCGACGAGATAGCCGCCCGCCGAGTCACCGATCACGCCGATGTGGTTCGGGTCGATGCCAAACTCCTTCGCGTGGGCGCGAAGGAACCGGACCGCTGCCTTGCCGTCATTCACGAGTCCCGGGAACTTCGTCGGGATCGGACGGTATTCCGCGGCCGCGACCACAAACCCGGCGCGGGCAAGAGCGTAACGCACCTCAGTGAACTTCTCATACGCTGCCGAAGTGAAGCCGCCGCCCGGGAAGTAGACGATCGCGGGCTTCTTCGCGTTGTTATGCGGGATCATCAGCGTCATGCGGAGACCCTGAACGTTACGGGGGGTCTTCACCTGGCTGTAAATCACGCCCGACATCGTATCGATGATGCCGTCTTTCACGGGAACCGTAATGATTTCGGCGCCCTGGGTTTTAACGACTTCAGAGGCCGCGTCAGCCCACGCGGTCTGTACCGTCATCGCGAGCGCGATGGCGATCGGCAGAATGATTTCCTTCATACTTCGGTAATGTTTTGTGGTTAGTTGATGAATAGACGGCTAACTATTCTAAGCATAAAGGGATAGGGTCCGCCCTTGAGCCACGCTTTGTAGCGCCTCTTTACGTAAACTTTCAGTAAGCTTTGATGGAAAACCGAGGCGCGGGAGAGGGAGGAGTGCCAAATGACGACTGAATTTGAGCGGATGCGGCAGGGCGAGGTTTATGACTTCATGGATCCTGAGATCCACGCGAGTCTCACGCACGCGCGGAAAGCGTGCGCCGCGTTCCGGAAGCTCGACACGCTGCACAGCGCGGAGTACCGCGCGGCGCTTCTCGACCTGATCCCCGGGTGCCCCGAGAGCTCGATGGTGAGCCCGCCTTTCCTCTGTGACCACGGGAACGGGATCCGGATGGGGGAGAACGTCTTCGTGAATTACGGCTGCGTGTTCCTCGATCAGGCGCCGATCACGCTGGGCGACTGGGTGAAGATTGGCCCGAACTGTCAGCTTTACACGGTGAATCACCCGGTGAACTATCTCGAACGCCGGAAGACGATTGAGAAGGCGCGCCCGATCACGATCGGCGAAGACACGTGGCTCGGGGGCGGCGTGATCGTGTGCCCCGGGGTCACGATCGGGAAACGCTGCATCATCGCGGCGGGTTCTGTCGTCACGCGGGACATACCGGATGACTCACTCGCCGCCGGGAACCCCGCGGTCGTGAAGAAAACGATCCCGCGGGAGTAATCTCTCAGATACCTTCTATATAGATAAAGATTAGGAACAGAAAGCATGAAGCGCTTCGCAATCGCGGCTGCCCTCACTCTGACACTCTTAGGCACGGGGAACGCGGTCCTCGCTGCCCCCGTGGTGCCGCTGCAGACGGACGAACTTGAATCCGGGAAGTTCGCAGACGCGAATGGCTGGGATCCCCGCTGGGTGGATCGCCAGAACGGGTTCTACCGGATGATCAAGGCGGGAGCGGGGGACACCGCGTACGTGATGGAAACGGTGTTTACGGGCGGGAAGCTCCCGGCGAACCCGGACGCCAAATCCGCCGTGAACACGTTCCGGATTCAGTGCGGGGCGAGAAAGATCGCCTATACCGGTGTCACGTTCTACGCGGACCGCTACGGGAAAGGCGCGGCGCTCGCGACGAAAACCTATCCCGAATCCTGGGTTGGCGCGGATCCGGGTTCTGTCGCCTCTGTGCTGATCGACCTGAAATGCTCGAAGTAACGGGGGACCCGCGTCCCTGTTTATCGGTGTTTCACGGCTATGCCTAAAAATTAGGCAGTGTGCCAAAGTGGCTGTTTTATAAGGAAAAGTTATTGCCTCACTCAAACCTTTTCCACCACAACTGTGGATAGCCATAAAAAAATGTTTCACGGATGACCGGAGGATTGTCGTAATTCTCCGGTTTTTCTTTATGAATCAAGGCTCTGACGGTTTTTTGTTACTGCGGTCAGATGAGAATCATTCTATTCTCTTGAAAAAACAGTCTTTTTTACGGTGTCAGAGATTGAACCCCTGAGGCGGCTTTTGTCCTTGAAAATCCAGACAAAACAGAGGTTTACCCTGTTTTTCAATGGGATATCTTAAGCGCGGATGAAGCCGGGATATCTTTTGTTACACGGGCCGTTCGTTTGTTTCAAATCCGCATAACTTTTTTTCAGGGTCGGTCGGTATAGTTCTCCTTAACCGAAAGGAATGAAGGAATTGGAACCCCCTTCATTCTGAGCCCCCTCCGTCTCTGGGCACAGGTTTGCAGTTGGATTAAGACGATCACTCCTTTGAATAAGCTTTTGATTTTTCGGCAGATTTTTTGAAATCTGCCGATTTTTTTTTGCCTGCGCAAGGGGGTGAAATCAGTGCCGCAGCGCTGAAAAATTTCCGCTTCCCCCCCGGGACTTTTCTGAGCGTTCCCCGCAGTAACGAATCCGGGGTTCAGAAGAGCCCGTTACGCGCGATGCCAGCCGTAAAAGCGGCCGTGCTCAGCCGTGATTTCGGCGTGGTCGTCCTCGGTGAGAAGAATCATATTGTCAGGGGTATCGGCGCCGCCCTCAGATAGCGGCACGATGTGGTGAACCTCGTACCCCTCCGGAACGCCGTCGTAACCGTTCTCTTCGAGGAACGCGTCGCGCGAGGCGAGGCTTCGCGTGATGTCCTCACTCTCAATGTGATCGGTACCGTCGAGCTCGCCCGCCTTCGCTAAATCCGATAGGTCTCCGCTGTCGCCATCAAACATGCCGTCTTCGGTCGGGATCGAAGAGAGGTCAGACGCGAGGAGGCCGCCGGAAGTGTCATTCCCA
The DNA here is from genome assembly GCF_001182045.1 of Dakarella massiliensis. Classification (GTDB taxonomy): domain Bacteria; phylum Pseudomonadota; class Gammaproteobacteria; order Burkholderiales; family Burkholderiaceae_F; genus Mesosutterella; species Mesosutterella massiliensis. Next base: position 299,956 of record NZ_CVTY01000006.1, read on the forward strand.
CCGTCAAACCCCAGGTCATCCGGGAGGACTGAAGAGACGAGTGAGCCGCCCGCCGCGACCACGAGACCCGCTGTCGCGAGACTCGTCAGACGCTCGGTATTCTCGTCCGTGAGGAAGGGGCGGTCGGAATCCAGGGCGCAGGCGCCGAGTTCGTCGAGAAGCGTCGCGGCGGTTTTGACCTGGGACTCAATGCCGGAAACGGCTCTGGAAATCCGGCGTTCGGCGACGTTTCCGATGGGCGTTAAATCGAGCCGGGTGAGACCGGAGACGATTTCCTGCGCGTCCCCCACCGCGGCAGCTGCTCCACGGACCGTGTTCACGGCTACGCCCCCTGCTACCGAAAGGGTGACTCCCGCGAATTTTACCGTGGTGTCGAGAATATCGTCGAAAAGTCCCATCTGTTTCTCCGCGCGTCTTTTTCGCGCTTCTGTTGTCTAACCTGATAAATACATTCTATTGGACCGTACGGATGAAATCAGCAGCGGCAATGTTGTCGCGGCGGGGGGAGGGGAAGTCTCGCCGAAAGCTTTCCTCCTGCCAGCTGACACACAGACACAGATCGATAAAGATGAAGTAAATCGATACCCCGCTGAATTCAATACAGAAACCACTCGGAAGGAAGAAAGTTTCTTTGAGGCCTGTGTTGCAACAGACATAATTTTGTTGCAATTCGGATGTCTCTCTTTGCGGAGAAGAGGAATAAGCTTTTCTTACGCATTGAGGAAGACACAAAAAATCTTCTTTAACGGGTGCCGCGCGCCGCGGTCCCTGAAAGCGAAGGCGACATCTCTCCGATGGATTGTGAATTTTCCAGTGCCGGTCTCTCCTGAGTACCGGCATTTTTTATCCTTAAAAAACAGCAACTAATCGGATTTCAGGGATGGGGGCGGCAAAGTGTCTCAGGCACGTTGCATCAGACACAATTCTGTTGCAATTAGCGGCAGAACTTTGCAGGTTTCGGTACTACATTATTCTCATGCGATGAGGAACACGCAGCGGTGTTTCCCATTCAGTTTTGCGCCACGGCAGAGCTGTGAAGAGCATAAGTGAAATCTCTCCTTTGGATGTGAGTTTTAATTCCGGCTTTCTTTATGGATTGCCGGAATTTTTTTAATTAAATCAATATATTAAATTTATAGCAAAACTAAATAAAAACATAACTATATAGGGTAAATCTGGATAAAAATTTACGCTTGAGTTGCTTTTTAGGTGATGCGAATTCCCGTGATCTGGAGTAAAGTGAGGTCAGACGTTGAGATACATTGTGGTGTTCTCAATCAGCTCCGGGCCGCTTCGGAGCTGCTCTGGTCAAACGGTGTTTTGCCTTTAATGTGATAACGAAACTTTGATTCCGGCGTTTCCCTTACGGGTTCGCCGGATTTTTTTAGATCACGGCCCAGGATCTTGGCAAAGATTTACTGTTTCACAGAATTCGGTTCTGTCCCACACTCCGCAGCACGTCGCGTGAAGGCTCGTTGAATTTCTTGGCCAGTTCGTCAAGAATCACGGGATGCCCGGCTTGTCAGCCGCAAATAAGACTTGAAAGCTTGCTGCTGACGAAACTGATTTTGGCTTCAAGCCCGCGGCATCCTGATTGCTGTTCACTTCGCGGCTTCTCTTACCTCAGGTAAATGAATTGCTATTGTTGAACTGGCGGACCGCAGAGGCGATGCTGATCGGCCTGATATCCCCGAGTTTTTAGAGTTGATCGTCGGATGATTAAGGATTACCAGTCGCCGTCAGTCACTTCAACGGGTTTGAGACCGGCGAGCCTATTGCTCCCCGAAACCACGCTCTCTTCGGAGTAGTAGTCGAACCAGGGAAGTCCTAGCCAGATGTAGTCATCCTCGGATACGGGTTCGTGGGGCATAGGAAGCGCTGTAATCCTTGACCAATCGGCTGAGTTAACGAGGTGGACATAGGCCCGTGCCGACTGGGTGGTGTCGTAGTCCGAGACTTCACGGCGGTCTTTGTAGATTTCCTGATGAATGCGGCCGCCGGTGCCGAGTCCCATTTCTGACAGACTGTCAGTTACCGTGCTGTCAGTTACCACCTTGCTGTATAAATCTAAATCTGCTTTGTGATCTTCCGCCTGCTTTTTTTCCTTTTTAAGCGGATAAACCTGAATCTGAATGCCGCCAAACTCAGACTTGCCAGTCAGCTGTTCCTCCGCGGTTTGACCTTCGCCGAGCGGGGCGGCGACGAACTGGCGGATGACTCCCTTTTCTACGCAGAAGCCGTCGATCCAGGGTTGGTCGGGAACCGGGAGGTAATTCTGAAGATTCTGTTCTTTGCCGCCATCAACCCGTGTGCCCTTAACGAGACCGGGCTTCCATTCTTCTCCGGTCACCGCGCAGATTTTGCCTGCCGCGATTCGGACGGCGAACGGATAAAACGCGGGGCTCCAGAAGGAGATCCACATGGCTTCAGCCTGGTACATTGGCATCATAAGTCCGCCTTGCTCCAGCCATTTCTGAGGAATCCTGCCTTCATAGTCTTCGACGTGTTCGAGTTCAAACTGCTCTAGTCCGGGCGGAAGATTATTGACTTCACCATCAGGAACTCGAAGCGTGCGCTGGAAATTAATGCGCAGTATGCAGTCTTTGCCGATCGCGGGAAAGGCGAATTCCAGTTCGTCATTGTTAATTAAACGAACGCGACTGCGGGGCTTATGGGTATGGAGTTGTACTTGGACAGTGTGGTCCTTCTCAGACATGGAGGATCTCCTTCAGTTATCACCAATCGCCGTCTTTCACTTCACGGCTGATCTCCAGAATCGCGTCGTCCGGCATCTGCTTCATCTGCCTGAGAACCTGGGCGAAAAGCTTTGGCCGGGCGGTAATAATGGCCTTGAGGTCGCTGGATAGCTTGCCTGCCATGGCGAGAAGAACGTCTTTGTCTTCGTGAAGCTCCTGGGCGATTAACACAATCGTTTCTTCAGATGGAGGAGGAAATATGCCTCGCTCAATCTTGGAAAGATAGGAGGGCTCGATCCCGACTCGTTCAGCGACCTGGCGCAGCGAATAGGTGCGTCGGTCTTCCTCTTGGAGTCTGAACCGTGCTTCGCGAATGTATGTTCCAAAGTCCATGGTTTTAGCCTGTGTAGCAGTTACTCCACATTTTAGCTAAACCAAAAACGAACCAAAACCATCAGTAATCGTTATTACCTGCGGTAAGTGTAGAGTAAATACTACACACTTGTCAAAAGTATTTGTCGCGGGTAGAGGAGTGAGCTGTCCCGCTTTCAGTAACACTTCTGTTTCATTTTCCTGAGCCATCTTTGCAGTCAGCGGGCATAAAGTAGCGAAGCGCGCTGAGGTCCATTCTTTTCTGCGCTTGGCAGCCTCAGCTGTCCGGGTAGCCTCCGGACGCGGTCTCTGTGTGTCGCGCGCAGGCATGCTTTTGTTTTAAACGAGATTTGGCTCGGTGCTTATTTCCGGAATCGCCGAGCTTTTTTTTGCTCACATAGGGGTAATCTCAGCGATTAATTGAAAACCCCGATATCGCGCCGGAAGTCCCGTCTGTGCTGTTCCCGATTGTTGTTAAAGGATTTTGTTTCAATTTCGGGAAGAATGTTTCAGGTCATTCGGCTAAATTATTCACTACGCAAGAGGTGCGGGTTTGCAGACCCCGCAGCGACAGCCAGTCTCGGTGAGTACCCGAGGCGCAGAGTGTGATGAAGTATCTCTCTCCTTTGTGGTTTTGAACTATAAAATTTATTTTTCCGGCATTTTCACGAGAAATGCCGGAATTTTTTTATCCGCGGTCAGGAAAAATACGTCATCTGCCGTTATTTGTATCCGAAATCCGAAAACCTCCCTTCACTGCATCATCTCGTTGCAATTGATCCGCGCGCAATCACAGGAAGCGTCTATTGTTAATTCTGCAAGGGGATGATCTGTAAGGAAAATCTCCGAGCAGCCCCAACGTGCAAAGCAGTGCAGTGGGGGCAGCGTGTAGTGTGTGACTTCTTTCCTTTGACTCTAGTGTTATCCGGCTAATCGTGTTTATGATCAGCCGGTTTTTTTTGATTTTGAGAAAGCGGCACGGCGTCAGCGGGGGTTGGCCGCGGCGAAAAGCGCCTTCGCGCGTTCCGCGATACGGGCGGCGCCTGAGAGAATTTCTTTCTCTGTAAACGTGCCGAACCCGAGAAGGAGGCCGTTCGTTCCGGCCGGGGCGTCCGTGAAGCTGCTGATCGCTCTTGCGGTGATTCCGTCATTCTCTAGCGCAGCCTGCAGTGCGGTATCGGGAATAGCGGGATCAAGAAGAAGCGCGAGGTGAGGGCCGGCTTCGGTTTCTGACACCCGGCCTAGAGACCCGAGTGACGAGCGAAGGGCATCCCGGAGGAGCGCGAAGCGCTTCCGGGAGTCACGTGCCATTTTCCGGATGTGGTGTGCGGAGCCGGGGCTTTCGAGATACTCGGCAAGCGCGGCCTGAAGCGATTCCGACGTAAAGCGGTCCGTGAGGAGCTTCGCGCCGGCGAGCGCCTCTGCCTGCGGTTCCGGGAGCACGGCGTAGGCAAGCCTCAGCCCCGGGAACACCTGCAGCGTACAGCTCTCCATATAGATCACGGCTTCATCGGCCCCCGGGAGCGACCGGATGGGAAAACGGGGTTTGTCACCGAGCGTCACAACCCCATCCGTATCCTCTTCGAGAATCCAGGCTCCCGTATCAAGCGCCCAGCGAAGGATCGCGGCTCGCCGCGCGTCCGCCATCGGAACCGACATCGGCATCTGGCTCGCCGGGGTGACGAGGATTCCCTTCGGTTTCAGGACGCCTTCAGGCGCCGTAAACACCATGCCCTCCCGATCCACCGGCACCGGAATCCGGCGGAGCCCCGCGAAGTCGAGCACCTTCGCGTCAAGCGGGAGCATCGGGGCTTCGGTGAGAATGGCATCGCCCGGCGTGAAAAGCGTGCCGGCGATAAGGGAAAGGCTCTGCACGCTCCCCGTCGTAATGACGATGTTCTCCTCACCGCACACAATCCCGCGCGTTTCACGAAGTTTTGCGGCGATCACTTTCCGTAAGGGGGCGTAGCCGGCGGGCGGGCTGTAAAAGGTGTGCCGCCAGGGGCTTCGGACAGTGGACGCGGCGATCTTCACCCAGTCCCGCTCGACCGTTTTCTCCATCGCCGACCCATAGATCTTGAACGGACGGTTCTCAAAATTTCCGGAGCCGGCGGCCGCCGCGGCGCTCCGGGCCGCTTCCGCTTTCCGCGTCAATGGACGGCCGTGAACCGGCGGGCGCGCGGGGCGTGGGGGTTCCGGGATCGGTTTTGTTTCCGCGACGAAGTAGCCGGAGGCGGGTTTTGAGACCGCGAACCCCGTCGCGGCGAGTTCCGCGTAGGCGCCGGCAACGGTGTTCGGGGCGACGCCGAGGTCAGACGCGAGACTCCTGATCCCGGGGAGCCGGTCTCCGGGTTTCAGCGCCCCGCGGCTCCGAAGCCGGATCAGTTCCCGCGTGATCAGCTTCCCAACCGGGAGTTTCCCGTTTTTCCGGATATGAATGGGGACTGACACCACCGGTTTTTTCTTCGCTTCCACGGGAACTTCCTTCCTTTCGATCTGTATCAGTGAGATAGTACCAAACTGTATCAGTCACACGCAAAGTCCCTAGGTAGAATGTCTGTCATCAGAGTCGTTCCCGGACTCATCCCACCCTATGAGGATTCCATCATGAATTTCGTTTGCACCTGCTGCGGAAAGAAAGTGTCGACCGATACAAAGGCGCCGGCGTGTGACTGCGGCGGACTTTTTGAATTGGACTTCGTGCCTCCGGCCTGGGACGACTCGAAGATTGACCGCGATACCTGGAGCCTCTTCCGGTACCGGGCGTTCATGGCGCTCGAAGGGGACGCGTGGAAAGAGGTCACGATGGGAGAAGGAATGACGCCCGTGATCCCGTTCTCAGACGACGTCCTCGTGAAGATGGACTACTGCATGCCGACCTTGTCCTTCAAGGACCGCGGGGCGGCAGCGCTCGTCGCCCACATGAAGTCGATCGGGGTTAAGAAGTGCGTGCAGGACTCGTCCGGCAACGCCGGAATCGCGGTCGCGGCCTACGGGGCGCGCGCCGGGATTGAGTGCGAGATCTACGTGCCTGAAGGCACGAGCCCGAAAAAGATCGCGATGATCGAGGCGTTCGGGGCGAAGGCGGTGGTGGTGCCGGGGGACCGTGATCACTGCGCCGATGTCTGCCGCGCGAAGGTGCGGGATGAAGGCGCGTACTACGCGAACCACGTTTTCAACCCCTTCTTCTATGAAGGAACGAAGACCTACATTTACGAGGTCTTTGAGCGGCTGCACCGGATGCCCGAAAACATCTTTATCGAGCTTGGGAACGGGACGCTCTTTATCGGTGCCGTGAAGGCGCTTGAGCACCTCTATGCCTCGGGCGCGATCGATCACTTCCCGCAGGTGATCGCGGTCCAGGGCGCGAACTGCGCGCCGTTCGCCGAAACGATCGCGGAGGGCGCCGAACATATCGTCTCCATTACCCCGAAGCCCACGATGGCGGAAGGGATCGCGATCGGGAAGCCCGCGAGGGCGGACGAAATCCTCGCGATGATCCGGAAGCATAAGATCCGCATCGTCTGCGCCGCGGAAGAGGATATCCTCCCCGCTCGCGCGGAACTCGCGCACCGCGGGATCTACGCGGAGCACACGACCGCCGCGTCGCTCGCCGCCTACTACACGTACTGCCGTCAGTACGGCCCGACGCATGACGCGCTGCTTTCGATGTGCAGCGCCGGGATCAAGAGCGACCACTGAGAACGAATAAAAGACAGCGGACGCCTGAAGATTGCGCCGCGCCGAGTCTGAATAACAAAAAGAGCGCCTCAATGAAGAGGCGTCATAAAAACATATCCTTTGAGGGGCTTAAAGAAAAACCCGCGGCGCGCCTGGGTGAGGCGTATCGCGGGTTCTTTTTTGTCTTCCAGTTTTTACGGTGGAGGACCGCCTCTCAGATTAAGCTCCGATCAGGCGATCGAAATCATCTGCTTCGCGGCCTTTTCTTCCTTCGTGACCTTCGGGATGCAGACAGTCAGGATGCCGTTTTCGTAAGAGGCCTTGCAATCGGCCTGCTTCACGCCTTCACCCACATAGAACGTACGGGCGCAGGAGCCAGAAGAGCGTTCCTGACGGATCAGGTGACCTTCCTTCTTCTTTTCTTCCTTGTGGCTCTTGGAGGCGGAAACCGTGAGGTAGCCGTCCTTCAGCTCAGCGGAGATTTCTTCCTTCTTGAAGCCCGGGAGGTCGATCGCGAGCTCATAGCCCTTGTCGGTCTCGCGGATATCAGTCTTCATCAGGCGGTCAGCGTTCTTGCCAAAAACCGTAGTGGAAGGATCCGGGAATTTGAAACCAGAGAACACATCAAACGGATCAAAGATGTTCAGAGGGGATTCATCAAAAATAGTAGGAACATTTGCCATAATTATCACTCCATTATGGCCGTCGTCTGAGCGGTCAACACTTGATTAACAGGTACTTAACCCTGATTGGTAAAGGGGAATGATCGGATGTTTGTACTTATTTTCATCCCCCTGCAATAAATATTATGGGGGCGGTTTTTATTTTTTCAAGGGGTCAGAAAATTTTTTTATAAGACACGGAAAATTTCTTTTCTGAATCACGGTAAAAGAGAAAAAGGTAACGAAGAAACGACAGGGGCAAAAAAAGCGCGCCGGGATAAACCGACGCGCTTCATTTTTCCGTAAGCCCTGTCGGGAGCAGGGCTTTCAGTTTTATTGCTTCCGATTACTTGCCGACGTAAGCCGCGGCGCTGTTACCGGAAATACGGCCGAAGGTGACGATGTCAGCCACAGCGTTGCCGCCGATGCGGTTGCCGCCGTGCACGCCGCCCGTCACTTCACCCGCCGCGAAGAGACCCGGGATCGGCTTCTTTGCCTTATTCAGCACTTCAGCCTTCGGGTCAATCGTCACGCCGCCCATCGTGTGATGGATACCGGGGGTGACTTCAGCGACATAGAACGGAGCCTGATCGAGGCGGATCACCATTTCGGGACGGCCAAAGAGATCGTCCTTCTTGTTGTCATAGGCCTTCCAGTACTGATCAAAGCTCGCCTGGACGACCTTCGGATCGGCGCCGATCATCTTCGCGACGTCAGCCACCGTGTCGCATTTCTTCATGAGACCTTCGGAGACGTAGCTGCGGAGCATCTTGTTCTTCTTATAGATCGAGTCATCGACCACGAGGTACGCGATGCCGCCCGGCTGCTTGAGCTCATTCGCGGAGACGACGTCACGGGTCAGCAGCTCGTTCGTGAACCGCTTGCCGTTCTTATTCAGCAGGAACCCGCCGCGGGCACGCATCGACTCCGAAATCAGAGCGCCGTTCCTCTTGATGACGGTCGGGTGAATCTGAATCTGCTCGATATCGGTGAGCGACGCGCCGACCTGCTGCGCGAGGACGATACCGTCACCGGTCGCGCCCGGGTGGTTGGTCGTCGAGAAGCCCTTCAGTTCAGGACGATACTTTTCCACCATCTTGTGGTTCGCGCCGAAACCGCCGGTGGCAAGCACCACGGCTTTCGCGTTGATCGTCTCCATTCCCTTCGGAGTCTTCACCTCGACGCCGGCGACCTTGCCGTTCTTCATGATGATCTTCGTCACGCGGTTATTGAGACGCATATCGATATGGTCTTTATCCGCGCGTTCACCAAGGACCCGCATCAGTTCAATACCGACCGGAGACCCATCGCACGGTCCATGACCGCGGGCCTTCGTCTGGCCGCCGCCGCGACCCATGCGGTGGCAGAATTTCGCGCCAAGCGACAGGAGCCACTCTTCAGCGCCCGCGGCGTTTTCGGTCAGCGTCTTCAGAAGCGCCGGGTTATTGAGGTTGTGGCCGCCTTTCATCGTGTCGGCGTAGAAAATGGCAGGCGAATCGTCCGTCACGCCGTCCGCGATCTGCTGCTTCGTGCCGGCCGCGTTCATGCCGCCTTCAGAGCGGTTGGAGTTGCCGCCGAAGTAGGCCATCTTCTCAAGGACGATCACCTTCGCGCCGCGCTCAGTCGCGGTGATGGCGGACGAGAGCCCCGCGCCGCCCGAACCCACGACCACGATGTCAGTGGATTCAGCCGCAAAAGCCGGACTCGCGACCAGCATGGAAAGAGCAGCCGCAATCAGAGTTTTTTTCATCTTCTCTCCTCTAGATTTATAGGAATACAGCAATAACTATCTTACGTTAGCTATATCGATTTTTGAAATATTTTTTAACAGTCATTGACGTAAAAGCAACAATCAAACGGAATTTGCGTTTCCGGGAACAGAAATTCGATTGGGAGAGAAGAGATTTCATCGATGAAGAAGGCTGATTTCATCGAATCAAAGCCGTTTCTATGCTCCGCTTTATCGAGGATTTTCGGTGTACACGGTTATTCCCTGTTAAATATTCATAAATGTACCGGTAACTGTTACGTCAGTAAGAGCCGTGTCAGCCGTTCTTTAAACCCGTACATAAGAGGGGAATCCGGCGCGGTTCACGGGGCGCGTCAATGAGGTTTCGGGGCTCCCTTTGTTTCAGCCTGTAAAACATCGGGTTTATCCGTAACCCGCGGACATAAGATTGAAATTCTGTGAAACGGCGAAAGACGTATGGAGTTCCGGCTTTCCCCCTCAGATACCCCGACGAAAAAAAGGAAAAAGAATGCAGAAGACTCTCTCGCGCCGGAGCGCGATCGCCCTCTCCGCCGCAGCTGCCGCCGCTATCGCGGCCCGCCCCGCGGCTGCCCGTCCGGCTGTTGTCCCCGTGATCTGGGACGGAAAGAAAATGTATGAGACGTTCAAGGCTCAGGGCACCGGTTTCTCTTACCCCGGTCCCGCGGACCGTCCGGTAGCCTATGTGGCGATTGACCCCCAGTGCCCGGACTGCATGAAGTTCACGGAAAACGTGAAGCCGCTGCTTTCGAAAGTGAACGTGATCTTCTTCCCGATCGCGTTCCTCAATATCAACTCCGAACCCCAGGGGAGCACGATCCTCGCGTCGAAGGAACCGTGGAAGAAGTATGAGGAGCAGCATGAGCATTTCCGCGACCCCGAGTTCCGCGGTATCCGCTATGACCTCGCGAAGCTCCCCGAGGACCTCCGGAACAAGGTCTGGACGAACACGAAGCTGCACCGCCGTGCCGGCTGCCGCGCGGTGCCCTACGGCGTCTTCAAGAATTCGAAGGGCGAATATAAGCCGTTTGATGAGAACCTCTCGACCGAGGAACTCGCGGCGCTCTTTGAAGTGAAGCTCTGATTAAAAATCAGAAGCCGAAATAAATGACGGGAGAACTCTTGATTGAGCTCTCCCGTTTTGTTTGGGTCCAATCGTCTCAGAGGCCGGTCTTTCCCGCGTATGCCGCGGACTTCGCGCCGGCGATGAGGCCGAAGGTGACGGCGTCTGTCAATCCGTTCCCCGGCATCATGTTCCCGCCCTGAACTCCGGCTGTCACTTCCCCCGCGGCGTAGAGCCCTGGGATCGGGGTGTCACCGGACCCGAGAACCTCAGCGCGGTCATTGATTCTGATTCCACCGAGTGTCGCGAGAACGCCGGGCTTCACGGCGGCGACGTACCAGGGGCCCTGATCAAGCCGAACCCGCATTTCGTAGCGCGCGAAATCCTGATCGAACTTCCGGTCGTAAGTCCGGTAGTAGCGATTGAGGGTTGACTTCACAGCGGCTGAGTTCGCGCCGATCGCTTTGGCGACCGCGGCGACCGTCCCGCAGCGCTTCATGAGCCCCTGGTCCACATAGGTTTGAAGGGCTTTATCGGCGTCAAATATTTCGCTGTCAATCACGAGGTACGCCGCGTGCCCGGACTGCTTCAGGATGTCCTGCGACACGATATCCCGGATCCCGGTTTCGTCCGTAAAGCGCTTCCCCGATTTATTAAGGAGTATGCCGCCCCGCGCCCGCAGGGCTTCCTCGATCGGAACATTACCCTTCACGCTTACGGTCGGACGGATCTCGAGCTGATCGAGGTCGAGGAGCGAAGCGCCCGCCGTCCGCGCGATCACGAGCCCGTCCCTCGTCGCGTCCCGGAAACCGACAGGCGCGATGCCTTTGAGTGTCGGGTGTGATTGGTCCACGAGGGACGAGTACGCGGCAAAGCCTCCGGTCGCGAGGACCACGGCTTTCGCTTTGATCTGGTAGCGGCCTTTCGGCGTCTGGACCTCGATTCCTGCAACCTTCTGGTCCGCGAGGATGAGTTTGGTCGCGCGGGCCTGGGTGCGGAGGTCAACCTCGCTCTCAAGCGTCTTCGCTTTCAGAACCTGGATGAGGCGGGGACCGACCGCGGTTCCGTCACAGGGAGCCATGAGGCGCGGCCGCTCTTCGCTCCCCACGGGAGTGATCCGAAGACAGAGTTTCGCGCCGAGCGTTTCAAGCCACGCGAGCGCCGGAGCGGAGGTCACGGTCATCGCGCGCACGAGGGCCGCGTCATTAATCTGGTGCCCGTATCGGATCGTGTCCGCGGCAAAAAGCGTCGCGGAGTCCCCCGTGATCCGGGCTGCTGCCTGATCGGGAGTCGCGGCGGCGTTCAGCCCGAGTTTCGCGAACGCGGTGTTCCCACCCGCGTCTCCCGTTTTTTCAAGCAGAATCACTTTCGCGCCGCGCATAGCCGCGCCGATCGAAGCGGAGAGGCCGGCCGCGCCTGCGCCCACCACGACCACATCCGCGGTTTCAGCGGCAAAGGCGGGGGAGGAGAGAAGCGAAAGCGCGAGGGAGGCCGCGAGAACAGTCTCTTTCATGAGCCGATTCCTCAGGACGAAGTGAAAGTTCTTTAAATAATAGCGCCTGAGGGGCGGGGGAAAAATCGGGCAAAAAAAAGCCGCAGCGATCTGAGGAGAGAGAAAGATCGCGTGCGGTCCTAGCAAAACACTACAAAGCACTACTGGAGAAAATTGAGCACCGCATGAAGCGGTTCACGCGGTGCTCACTTCGGAGACCTCCGGGATGGACCTTTGGAGAGAGAGACGGTCCTCCCGGATTGTTTGAAGCTTTTACTTCGCTATTACTTACCGATGTACTTCAGAGCGGAGTTAGCGGAGATGCGGCCGAAGGTGATGATGTCAGCCACAGCGTTGCCGCCGATACGGTTGCCGCCGTGCACACCGCCCGTCACTTCACCCGCGGCGAAGAGGCCAGGGATCGGCTTCTTCTCGGGGGTCAGGACTTCAGCCTGCGGGTCGATCTTCACGCCGCCCATCGTGTGATGGATGCCGGGGGTGACTTCAGCGACGAAGTACGGAGCCTGGTCCATACGGATCAGCATCTCAGGGCGCCCAAAGAGATCATCCTTCTTGTTATCGAACGCCTTGTGGTACTGATCGAAGCTCGCCTGGACAACCTTCGGATCCACACCGATCAGCTTCGCGACGTCAGCGATCGTGTCGCACTTCGTCATCAGCTTCTCAGCCGTGTAGTTCTGAGCCATCTTGTTCTTCGAGTAGATGGAGTTGTCGATCACGAGGTAAGCGATTCCGCCCGGCTGCTTGAGCTCATTCGCGGAAACGACGTCGCGCGTCAGGAGCTCGTTCGTGAAGCGCTTGCCGTTCTTGTTCAGCAGGAAGCCGCCGCGGGCACGCATCGATTCAGAGATCAGAGCGCCGTTCTTCTTGATGACGGTCGGGTGAATCTGGATCTGCTCGATGTCGGTAAGGCCAGCGCCAACCTGCTGGGCGAGGACGATGCCGTCACCGGTAGCGCCCGGGTGGTTCGTCGTGGAGAAGCCCTTCAGTTCAGGACGATACTTCTCAACCATCTTGTGGTTCGCGCCGAAACCGCCGGTCGCGAGAATCACAGCCTTGGCGTTGATCGTCTCCATTCCCTTCGGAGTCTTCACCTGGACGCCGGCGACCTTTCCGTTCTTCATCAGGATCTTCGTCACGCGGTTATTGAGGCGCATGTCGATATGATCCTTATCCGCGCGTTCGCCGAGCACACGCATGATTTCGATACCGACCGGCGAACCGTCGCAAGGACCATGACCGCGGGCACGGGTCTGGCCGCCGCCGCGACCCATACGATGGCAGAAGTGAGCGCCGAGGTCGAGGAGCCATTCTTCAGCGGAGGCAGCGTTTTCCGTCAGAGCCTTGACGAGCGCCGGGTCATTCAGACCGTGGCCGCCGCGGATCGTATCAGCGGCGAAGCGTTCCGGCGTGTCGTCGAGAATCCCGTGAGCCTTCTGCTGCTTCGTGCCGGCGGCGTTCATTTCGCCTTCGGAGCGGTTGGAGTTGCCGCCGAAGTAGGCCATCTTCTCAAGCACGATAACCTTGGCGCCCTTTTCGGTCGCGGTGATGGCGGAGGACAGGCCAGCGCCGCCCGAACCGATGATGACGATGTCAGTGGATTCAGCGGCGAACGCGGGGGTCGCCATCATGACGGCAAGCATGCTTGCCAGAATGGTCTTTTTCATTTTCTCTCCCAGAGATTTAAGTTCATAGACGGTTAAAAAGTTCGTATGGATTAGTTCGTCCGTCTATGCAAAACGGATTATTCCGGAAAAAATAGGGTATTTCTGTGATAAAAGTCACGGTAATTTTTCGTAATACGGGACATAACGGACAAAACCGAACCGGGAACTGCCTGAAAACATGGGGTCACGGACCGGTTTATCAAGGAAAACCCGAACAGGTGTTTTTATTGGCGAAGGGGTAAGAAACGGCGTGACAGGTTTCCTTTAGGCCGGGAGCGGGGAGATCGGAAGCGGGCCGACTGCTCTATTCTGAAACTGCCTCAAAGCCCCATGGGTTCAGGGTTTCTGAGAAAAATCAAAGCGGAAAAGAACGATTCATAAGCCCATTAGTTACTTTCGCTGTACCTGATAGATAACACGGTTATTTCTGTAGACCGGCATTAATCCGGGCGTTAATATCGGGGATCTGAAATAAGAACTGCGGCGGCGTTTTTTTGGTTCGCCGCGGTCTCTGAAGGACTGAGTGATGATCGAGATATCGCGCAGAAAACTATTGGCGGCTGGGGCCGCGGGTGCCGCGGCGGCGGGCACAGCGGAAGCGCTGCCGACCCGGCCCTGGGTCCGCTATCAGGCGGAACGGGCCACCGCGAACGCGAGGGCCCGGTGGCGTGCGGATATGATCCGCGAAACCTACCGGATGGTGTGGGTCGCGCCCGACTGGAACGCGAAGGAGATGTTCGAGGCGTTTATCGGACCGGATGGGATCCCGACCCACGGCGCGGCCTGCGTGACGTACCCGGGAGACCCGGGGAGGCGACCCGCGTTCGTCGCGATCGATACGCAGGACCCGAACTCGATCACCATGCTGAGAACCTTCAAAAAGCTCTCGCACCTCATCGACTTTCACATTTTCCCGCTCGCGTTCCTCGGACCCGAGTCCGAGTTTCAGGGGGCGACGATCCTCGGAGCCCCGAACCGGGCGCTTGCGCTCGACGACCAGATCACGCTCTTCAGCCAGAAAGGCTCGAACGGGATTGAGTACGACGTCAGCCGGATCTCGGAAGATTCCGAACGGAAAATCTGGGCGAACACGAACCTCTTCCGGGCGACGCGGGGCGTTGATGTGCCCTTTGGCGTTTATCTCGGGATGGATGGGGGATACCGCCCCTTCAATAACCAGCCGGACTGGGATCACTATCTCGCGCTCTTCGATCTCGTGAAGGCGAAGTAGGAGGGGACGGAAGATGAAAGAGGAAGAGAAAAAGAACGGGTCAGGTGTTTCCCGCCGGATGGCGGCCGGGACGGTCCTCGCCGCGGCGGCCGGTATGGCGATCGCGAAAGAGGCGGCGGCGAGCCAGCTCGCGACCGGGTCGTCTGTGGTGCCTTACGCCGAACTGATTGACGGGGCGCTCGAATCCGCCTCCTGGGCATAGGCGCATACCCGGGCGGATCCCCACTACGCGATCCTTAAGAAGGTGATGATCCCGTTTGGTTGGAACGGGAAAAAGATGATCGACGCGTTCTCGGGCCAGGTCCCGATGCTCCAGCAGGGGTCGCGGGGGTTCTCGTACCCGGGGCCCGAGGGGCGGCCCGTGGCGTACTTCGTCTTCGATACCCAGGGTGAGAACTCTATCCGGATGATCGAGCGGCTGAAGCCGCTTCTGAATGACATCGATATCCACTTCTACCCGGTCGCGTACCTCAACTGGCGATCCGGCCCTCAGGGGGCGCAGATACTCGGGGCGGCGGAACCGTGGCGGGCGCTTGATCACCACATCGTCCGCTTCAGTGATCCGGGGACCCGGGGGCTTCGCGTGAGCCGGACGGGGGACAGGCCCGCGATGGAATCCGCGGTCTGGGCGAACGGGAAGGTTACCGCGAGGTCGGAGGGCGCGACGTCCCCTTTGGCGTCTTTAAGAGCGGCCCGAACCGCTATGTGCCGTTTGATGGGTCGCTCACGGAGGAAGACCTCCGGACGGTGCTCCGGAAGGGCGAGAGCCCCTACTACGCGCCGCTGAAATAAGGATCGGGGGAGGTTATGACGAAACGCTATTCACGGCGGGACGCGGTTCTCCTGGGGGCGTTTTTCTCGCTTTCGATCGGACGAAACGCGGCCGCGTCGACCGAAAAGAACACGTGGCAGGACCTCGTGAAGGTGCCGGACCGTCTCGCGCGGGAAGCGGGAGTCGCGACGGGCTCCGGGGGCTTTGAGTACCCCGGCGGCGCGGGGCGGGCAGTCGCGTACCTCTTCTTTGACCCCCAGGATCCAAAGAGCATCAGGCTCGTCCGGCGCGTGAGACCGTTTGTCGGGATCGTCGATATCGTTTTCTGCCCGATCGCGGCCGTGAACGCGGTGTCCCGCGCCCAGGCGGACACGATCCTTTTCGCGCACCCGCAGTGGCGGATGCTCGACCGCCATCTGAGTCTCTTCGATGACCCGAAGCGGCGCGGAATCCGCGAGGCGGACGACACCGATAACGATAAGGGGCAGCTGTCGGTGGGTGAGGTGAGCGGCGTGATCCAGGCGAACACCGAGGCGTTCACTCGGGCGATCGATCCGCTCTCCTACCCGTTTGGCTTTATGGAGAACGCGGGGGAACTCGAGCTGCTCGATCCGGACATCACCGAGTCGGAGCTCTCGCGGCTCTTCGGGGTCGCGCGCGAGTCGTTTTACGGGCCCGATAAGTAATCCGGGAACGAATGGAGGAGGGGACGCGAAAGACGGGATTAAACAAAAAGGTTAATATTACGTCCGAAAATTAATCTAATTGTTATCAGGCAGCACCCGCTCATGAATGACACGCTTCTCCGTATCGCGCTCCTCCTCATCGATACGATCGTCCCGATTTCGCTTGGCTACATTCTTCATAAAAAAGGCATCGTCACCCAGGAAGGGACGAAAAAGGTCTTCACGTTTAATGTCCGCGTGGTCTTTACGGTCCTCGCGGTGATCTCCTTCTGGAGCCTTCATATCGGCCCCGCGATCTTCTGGGTGCCGGTGATCGCGCTCGTGATCACGTTCCTCCCGTACTTCATCATGATGGCGGCGACGAAAAAGAACCCCGATCCCCGGGAGCGGGGTGCGCTGGTGACGGCCGGGATGCTCGGGAACACCGGGACGCTTGGGGGCCTTGTCTGTTACCTGCTTCTTGGGCCCGCCGCGTTCGCGTACGTGCAGATCGTCGCCGTGATCCAGAACGTGCTTCTCATTACGTTCAACTTCCCGGTCGCGCAGAAGTTCCACGACATGGCGGTGGCGGGTGAGGGCAAAGCGCCGATGAAGAAGCGCTCGTTCTCGGAACTCTTCTTCACCTGGAATCAGGTCGCGCTGATCGGGATGATCGTCGGGGCGGGGCTCTCGCTCGCCCACGTGCCGCAGCCTGAGTGGCTTCAGATGGTGTTTAAGCCGCTCGTGCACCTTGGGGCCTGGATCGCGTTCCTCCCGGTGGGCCTGCTTCTCGACTTCGACGCGGCGCGCCGCGAGATGTCGAAGACGCTGTGGCTGATGCCCCTCAAATTTATCCTGATGCCGCTCGTCGTCTGGGCACTCTGCGCCTTGCTCATCACGAATCCCGTGATGGCGGCGACCTTGATCATCGTCTCCTCCTGCCCGACGGCCATCAATTCGGTGCTCACGTGCGCGCTCTATGGGCTCAAAACCAACATCGCGGTCTCGTCCTTTATGACAAGCACCACGGTTTTCGCGCTCGTCATGTGCCCGATCTACTTCTTCCTCTTCCGGTAAAAACCGGTTCCGGTTTTTGCCGCTCTGAACTCCTGAAACACTGGGTTACCTTGACCTGGTGTTTCTTTTTTGCCGTTCCGGTATAAATCGTCAGTCGCGGACCGAAGTGAAGGTCTGTATTTATTTTTGGAGGTCTTCAATGAAGATCCATCCGTCTGCCGTGGCGATCACCGCGGCGCTTATTGTTGCCTCCGTGCTTCTCGCGCCGTCGCGCGCTCACGCCTGCACGCTCTACGCCGCGGCGGGAACGGCGGTCGATGACGGCGGCGTCATGATGTCAAAAGTCCGGGACTGGCGTCCAAGCGAGGAAACGCTGGTCCGCGTGACCCCGAAACCGGGCGAAGGCTACGCGTACGTGGGACTCGCGACCGGCAAGTACCAGAACTTCAACATGGGCGTGAATGAGAAGGGGCTCGCGCTCGGGCTCTCCACCGCGGGCTCGATCCCGAAGAAAGAGCGCCTCGCGATGCCTCACTTCAGGTCGAAGGACGGCTTCACCTCCCCCGCGTACCTGCTTCGCCACTGCGCGACGGTGGAAGAGGCGATCCGAGCGACGGAAGCCTACGTGGAACCCGTGAACTTCATCCTCGCGGATAAAACGGAGGCCGCCGTGATTGAGGTGATGCCAGGCGGCAAGCGCACCGTGAAGCGGATCAAGACGGGGACGATCGCCCACACGAATCACTATATCGAGCCCGAGTCTGAAGCCTTTAACCAGAAGATCGGGAAGAGCTCCGAAGTGAGGCTCGCGCGGATAAAGGCGCTGCTCGCGGACTCCACATCGGACGGGAAGACGATGACGTTCGATGCCTTCAAGGCGCTCGGTCACGACCGGAACGCGGGTCCCGATCACAGCATCTGGCGCACGGGAAGCCAGCCGGACGGCACCCAGACTGTCGCCTATATGGCGGTGAAGTTCCCGAAGGCGGGCGGGTACCCGATCCTGCATCTTGAGTGGCGGACGAAGGCGGACGACCCTGCGTCGCTCCAGGTGATCGAGGAACCGGTGACGTTTAATCGATAACCCAGTTCCGCGTCTTACTCGAAACCCGAGGCTCACCGCCCCGGTTTTTTTTGTTGGGCGGAAGAAAGAGGGGGCTCGGGCGGAACCCAGCCGCCCGGGCGTCTTCCAATGGTGCAGCGTCTGCCGTACCTGTCTGGAATTGATTTCTTTTTGATTAATAGATCCTGATAGAAAAGACCGAAAAACTCATAGCAGCTAATAGTTACTGATACACCCTATGCGCTTCTATCTGAAGCTATGAGAAAACAGCTGTAACGGATACCGTACCCGGTGAGAGCGGAAGAGGGGGCTCATCGGGAGAGCGGGAGGCGGTTTTCCGTGTTCCGGCGGGGAGAAAAGGTTCGGAGGAGCGCGGCTCTGAAACGCCCCCGCTGAGGCTCTGAAATCTCATAGTTTCTAATAGGATGTATCAGTTTCTATCAGCATCTATCAGGAACTATGAGAAAAGCGGTAACGGGAACCGTACCCGGGAGCGAGGCTCAGTTCTCCCTTGATTTCTCTTTCACGGTTTCTCGTGTAGAGTCGAGGAGAGTGACGTTTCTCTTTCCTTTCCTTTCACCATGATCCGGAAACTCTGTGCCGCGGTTCTCTGTGTCGCCGTGATCGGGACCTCGGGGGCTGACCCCGTGCTCCCGAAGGCACCGCCTGTGCGTCTTGCCGTGGTGAATAGCTATGGGGAGGCGCTCTCGGTCCGGTACTTCTCGGCAACCGTCGACGCGATCGCGCGGGCGGTGGAGCCGAGGCAGCTTCTCATTCATGAGTACGATCCGCCATCGTTTCTCGCGGCCGCGAAAGCGAACGCCTTCGATATCTCGATCGCGTCGAGCGGCCTGAGCTCCTTGATGCTCGAAGGAACGAATGGCTCCGCGCTTCTCACCCTCACCTCATTCCGCGCCAAAGACCCGAACCACGCGAATGGCGCGGCGGTCGTGGTGCGGGGAGACCGGACGGATCTCCAGACGAAGGGCGACCTCGCGGGGAAAGATCTCGCGATCGTCGGCCGTCAGGCGTTTGCCGGGTGGCAGGTGCCGGCGGGCGACATGATCCGTCAGGGGCTCGACCCCGACCATTACTTCGGGTCGGTGACGGAAGTCGGGATGCCGATGACGAATGTATTGGATGCCGTAAAGTCCGGCCGCGCGGACGGGGGCTTCGTGATCACGTGTCTCCTCGAGGAATTGGAGTCCGAAGGGAAGATCCAGCCAGGCGACTTCCGGGTGATCGGGGAACGGAAGGGGGATAGCGGATTCCGCTGTCGGCACTCCACGATGCTCTACCCCGGCTGGTTCCTCTCCGTGAAACCGAGTCTCGGGTCAGCGGATTCCAGACGTGTGCTGAAGGCGCTCCTCGACCTGCCGCCTTCCGGCCGCTCCGGGCTCTACTGGACTGTCGCGAGTGACCGGAAAACGATGCGGAATCTCTTTACGCTCATGAATCTTGAGCCTGAGCCACGCGGGATCCGGTGGGCGCTCCGCGAATACTGGCAGTACGTGTTCGGGGCCGCGATTCTGCTCGTGATCCTGATCCTCTATTCGTCCGTCATTACCGGAATGACGCGGAAACGCACGGTTGCCCTCATGAAATCGGAAGAAGACCGGCTGCGGGCGGAACTCGAACTCAAGAAGCAATCTGAAAAGATCGGGTCGCTCGAAAAGGTTCGGGCCGTGGGGCTGATTTCCAGCATGCTCGCACACGAATTGAAGCAGCCGCTCGCGGTCATCATGAATTACGCGCAGGGGCTCGAGATGCGGCTTTCCCGCGGGACGATGAAAGAGGAGGCGCTCCGGCATTCACTCTCTGAAATCGAGAAGGCGGGCGAAGAAGCGGACGCGATCGTGGATCGGGTGCGGAACTTCGTGAAGGGGAAGGAGAGCGCGCATGTGCCGCTTGACCTCACAGCCGAAGTGAACAGGACGGTCGAAACCTTCAGGCGGCACACGGATTCTCCTATAACGGTTACCGTACCCTGGAGCCCGAGTCTGATTGTCTGCGGGGACCCCGTGGAACTCGGGATCATCTTCATGAATCTCCTTCGGAACGCGGAGACCGCGACATCGAAAAACGACCCGGAGCTCCCGCCCCGGATCACGATCACGATGCGGCGGGAGGGGGAGAGGGCGGTCGCGGAAGTATCGGACAACGGGCCGAGGCTCACGGATGAAGCGTTTTCGCGGCTCTCGGAACTCGGGAAATCGACCCGGAAGGAAGGTCTCGGGCTCGGGCTCGGGATCACGAAGGAACTCGCGGAGGGGCTCGGGGGCTCGATCAAATTCGAGCGCCGCTCGGAGCGCGGTCTTACGGTAACGGTTACCGTACCGCTCTGTCCCGAAGACAAGGTGAAAACATATTGGAGTGAGCAGAAAGAGAAGAACGCGTAAGAATTAAGACACCGGGGACCCCCCCCGACAGTTTCCCACCCGGCTCCGGCCTCCCCCGAAGAGGCACGAGAAGCCAAAAAACACAAAAGGAAACCGCCGGACGCGCCCGCGTTGGAATCAAAGGAGAAGCAAGGCATGGCTGATATGCGAGAGGAGGCGGCGATCCGCGTCGTGGATGACGAGGCATCCGTCCGCCACTCCTGGGAATTTATTCTGGAAAGCGCCGAGTGGACCGTGCGGTCCTACGCGAGCGCGGAGGCGTTTCTGAAGCTTGACGACCCGCATGTCCCGGGGTGCGTCGTGCTCGACGTGCAGATGCCGGGAATGAGCGGGATTGAATTGATGCGGGAACTCGCGTCCCGCCGCAACCGCCTCCCTGTGATCTTCGCGACCGCGCACGGCGACATCGATATGGCGGTGCAGGCGTGTGATCTTCGCGACCGCGCACGGCGACATCGATATGGCGGTGCAGGCGCTGAAAGACGGGGCATCCGACTTCCTTCCGAAGCCCGTCAAAGCCGACCGCCTGATCGCGGCGATTGAGAAAGCCGTCAAAGCGGATCTCGATCGCCGGAAGGCGGAGGACGGGATCGCCGCCGCCCGGACGCTCTGGGACACACTGACGCCCCGCGAAAAAGAAGTGGCGAAAGGCGTTGCCGCGGGCGACCTCAATAAGCAGGTCGCGGATCAGCTCGGGATCACGGAGAAGACCGTCCAGGCGCACCGGAGCTCGCTCCTCCGGAAGCTCGGGCTCCGGGGGAGCGCTGAACTCGCCTCCTTCCTCATTTCAATCGGAGAGCGTTAGCCCCTGTTCCTATTCTTTCCCTCCAAAACCCCGCCCCCTGAAAAGCGATGACTTTCAGGGGGTTATCTTTTTGTATTACGAGAAACCTCCCGTACCCACCCACGGCATTCCTCCAATACCGTGTCGGGGAGAATATCGGATTTATCTGTTTTTAAAAGAAAAATAAGATCAGGTTGTGAGGTCAGAAGTGAGACCGGAGAGGCACGGCCCCGATACAAAAAAGCTTGCCGGCACTTGAAGGCTCCTTCGAAAGACCTATTTCGGGAGATATTGGAGATGGAAACCAGAACTGAAAGGAGAACCGGGGTCGGACTGTCCCGGCGAACGCTGCTCGCGGGTACGGCAGCCGCTGCCGGCGCGTCCGCAATTTCGTGGAAGGTGATCGCGGAGCAGATCGAGACTCTGAAGAAAGAAGGATGGGAAGCGAACCCCGTCGCCTGCAAGGTGTGCGGCGGCGGATGCGGTCTCATCATCATGAAGAAAACGGGCGTGAAGCCGAGTCTCGCGACGGTGCGCGTGTTCCCGAATCCGATGCATCCGCAGCGCGGCATGTGCGGGCGCGCGTCTCAGGCCGCGATGCTCTGGGCAAGCCCCTATCGGCTGAAGAAGCCGCTGAAGCGGGTCGGCGCCCGGGGCGAAGGGAAGTTTAAGGAAGTCTCGTGGGACGAGGCGTTGGACGGCATAGCGAAGCAGCTGAAGCCGATCGTGGAGAAGTATGGCGAGTCGTCCGTCGTCTACACGAGCCACACGCTTTCCGGCATCCAGAAGTGGGCGTCCTTTACGCTCGGGACGATCAATCAGATCGGGCATCAGGCGACCTGCAACACCGCGGGGAACGCCGGCCGGATTCTCGCGTTCGGTAAGAAGTATCAGGGAAAGAACAAGATTGACCCGGATTACGATCACGCGTCCGTGATCATGCTCGTCGGCCGCTCGATCAACTGCCCGATGGGGGTCGCGCACCGGCTCGTGGAAGCGAAGGACCGCGGGGCGAAGGTGATCTTCGTGAACCCCTGGCAGCCGGATCCCGCGCTCGGGACCGCGGACTGGATCCCGGTGGTGCCGGGAACCGACGGCGCTCTCATTTTCTCGATGCTCCAGGTGATGATCCGGAAGAAGCTTTACGACGCCGAGTTCCTCGCTCGGCAGACAAACGCCGCCTATCTCGTGAGTTCCGACGACGGTCACCCGATCACGAAGGCGGAGCTGACCGGCACGGACTCGGACGCCGATAAGGCGCTCTACGCGATGCGGACCAAGGCAGGCACCGTGGTTTTCCGCGGCGTGAAGACCGAGAAGGTGACGGACCCGGCGACGGGGAAGGAAAAGGAAGTTCAGTCCTTCATTGAGAACGCCGGGGATGTGCCGGAGCTTGAGTGGAATGGCGAACTGAAGACGAAGGCTGGAGCCGTGATCCCCGTGAAGACCGTCTTCATGGCGTACGCGGAAGAGGCTGCGAAGTATGAGCCCGCCGCCGCGGCGAAGATCACCGGTATCGCGGCTGACCGCATTGTCCGTCTCGCCCGCCTCATGGCGACGAAGAAGGGCGTCTTTGAAGACAACTGGTACTCAAGCCGGAACGGGAACGACGTCGAGCTCTGCCACCTCCTCTGCGCCGCGAACGCCTTTATCGGAAACGTCGATCAGCAGGGCGGTCTCTGCGTGGAAGAGAGTTCCGGGCTGACGTCTTCTTCAATCAAGTTTGACGCGAAGACGAAGACCTGCACCGCGCCGAATGGGAACACGTGGGAAATCACGAATACGCTCCGCGCGGACCAGGCTTACTTCCCCGCGGCTCCGGGATCGTTCTTCGCGCTTCAGAAAGAATTGGAAGAAGAAAAGCCTTACCCCGTGAAGGCGCTCTTCGTGACGGCGTCAAATCTCCTCCAGCGTGAGGCGAATACCGATCGCATGAGAAAGATGCTGATGAAGTTCGACCTCGTCGTGGTGCAGGACGTGATGCCGCAGGAAACGTGTGACTACGCGGACTACGTTCTCCCCGCCACGATGTTCCTCGAGAAGGGCGGTGTGACGGGAATTGAATTCGCGCGCGAAATGGGCGGCGCGATTCAGCGTAACGCCCCGGGGCTTCCGATTCCGGATGGGAATGAGTCGCGGGACGACCTCTTCCCGCTGCTCGAAGTCATCCGCCGCGCCTGGCCGGACCGTGCCGCCCGGCTCGGGTACACGAAAGAATGCAAGACAAACGCCGAATTCCGGAAGTGGAATAAGACGCTCTCTGAAGGCTACGGGCTCCCGAAACTGATGGCGGATCTCGAAGCGAAGGATCCCGAGAAAGCGAAGGCCGTGAAGGAGTCGCTCGACGCGAACGGGTGGGCCGTCGTGAAACCGAAGGCCTACGGGACGTACCCGTATAAGAAGCCCTTCGACACGCCGACCGGAAAGATGGAGATTTACGCGTTCTGGCCGTACCTCAAAGCGAACCGGAAGGGCGTCCCCGGGCTCCCTGCCTGGGAACCCGTGAAGGCCTACACGCTCCCCTCGAAACCAAACGAGTTCTACATGGTGTCCGGCAAGAACCTCCAGGGGAACTCGGGTCTCGGGATGTTCGGACCGGGGTCGCACGCGAATTCGGAGCGCCGCGCCGTGATGAATCCGGATGACGCCGCCCGGATCGGGGTCCGTGAGAACGCGCTCCTTGAAATCCGCGCGATCGACACGGGGTTCACCGAGAAGTCTCGCGTGCATCTCTCCTATCGCATCAAGCAGGGGTGCCTTCACATGCCGGGGTTCTCAGGCGGCACCCGCTCGAAACTCTTACGCGCCATGAGCCCCGAGACCGCGGACTGGATGGAAGAGGGTGTGAATCCCAACTGGTTCGCGACCGGTTACGCGAGTCCCGTCTTCGGACCGCTCGCGAATAACGGGTCCGTCTCGGTGAAGGTCCTTTCTGACTAGAGGAGCGCGAAAAAATGACTGAAATGAAACCGAAGAAGCAGCTCGCGCATCTCTTTAACGCGACGCGCTGCATTGGATGCACGGCCTGCATGAATGCCTGTGCGCAGACGAATTACGGCGATGTGATGGCATCCGGAAAGCCGATCCACGGCCGCGTAATGCCGGGAAACATTCAGAAGATCGTGATGGACGGGAACCGCCGTCCGTTCCAGATCATGAGCCAGTGCCAGCAGTGCACGGACGCGCCCTGCATCAAGGCGTGCCCATTCGGCGCGAATTACCGGGATCCGGAAACGGGCCAGGTGAAGATCGACCCGAAGCGCTGCATGGGCTGCAACTACTGCATTACGGCGTGCCCGTATGACGCGCGGTGGAGCAATCCGCTGACAGGCCTCCCCGAGAAGTGCATGGGGGAAGGCTGCCAGAAACTCGTGGCGGAGGGGAAAGACCCGGCGTGCGTCGCCGCCTGCCCCACGAACGCCCGTGTGTTCGGCGACATCCTGGATCCGGAAAGCGCGATTTCGCGCGAGATCGCTTCCAGCCGTACCGTGAAGCTCCTTGAAGAAAAAGGCACGCTTCCTAACTTCTTTGTCGAGGTGGCGAAATGACAGACGCAGGATTTCTCTCGCTTACGCCGCAGCTCGCGGCGGCTCACTGGGGATGGACGATCGCGTTCTTCCTCTGGTTCATCGGCCTCTCCGGGATGCTGATGGCGCTTTTCTACTTCGTGCGGGATAAACGGATCGCGCTCGTCTCTTTCGTCGCGTCGATCCTCGGCTGCGTCTTTGTGCTCTCGCACCTCGCGCGGCTCACGAATCTCCCGTTCGCGGCGTTTAACGCGTTGATCAGCGGGAGCCTCAACTTCGGCTCCTGGATGCTGATTGGTATCTGCCTCTTAGGCGTGCAGGCGGTGCTGACGCTTGTCGCGACCGCCGTGCTCTACGGGAAATTTAAGCCCGGCTGGGCCCCGATCTTCACGGAACGGAAGGCGGTTCCGGTGCTGCTCGCCGTGGTCGGTGTCGCGGTCACGGTGTACTCCGGGTTCCTCCTCACGCAGGCGTCCGGCGTCACCTTCTGGCACACGGCGCTGATCCCGATCCTCTGGGTGCTTTCGGGCCTTGGCTGCGCGCTCGCGGTCTGGGAGTTCCTCGGGTTCCGGGATAAGAAGGCGCTTCCGGGCACGGCCCGGACGGCCGGCATCGTGATTGAGGTGTCGGAGCTTCTCGCGCTCTTCGCGCTCCTGCAGGTCAGGGCGAGTTTCTCGACTCCGGGCGCGAAAGCGGGTGCCATGAGCCTGATTTCCGGTGACTGGGCCGCGATGTTCTGGATCGGCGCGGTGGCGGCCGGGATCCTCCTCCCGCTCGCGATCCGGGTGTTCGGGGAAAAAGCGAAGTTCGCGGCTCCGCTCTGCGCGGTTCTCGCGCTCGCCGGTGCTCTCTGCATCCGGGCGTCGGTGCTCTTCGCCGGATACTTTGATCCGCTCGTCTGAGTTCTGCGCGCCTCCGGCGGCTTTTAGGGGACAGGGCCGCCAGAGGACTTTTTTAAAGATTCATTGATTGATTGATTGACTTATCTTTTGCTTGACTTGAAGGGCCCAGGGGCGCGCCGCCCGGGGCCCTCTTTTTTTGGGGCTCACCCATAGGGTCAGAATGATGACATAACGAATAACGATAATGTTTCTCGGCTAATTTCTGGTTATGAAAAGAAAATTTCTGTCAACTGATAACAGCGTTAAATATTGAAAAAAACCGGTTTCCATTTGAAAGAAATAACAGAATTGCAAAAAGTCTCGCCTTCCGGAAATTTCTCCAATACCATATGGCACATAGGTAGTAGGCAGAAACCCCCGATTCCCACAGAATCGATTAAACCGGCCCAACGGCTTAACTCAAAAAAAAGGCGCAGACATGAAGAAAAGCGTTTTCCTGATGATCCTGATCACCGTCCTCGCGTGGGGCGCGACCCTTTGGCTCGATCCCCCGGCCCCGAATATGCGGGGCCTGATGCACGAGGTCTATTACCTGGACGGGCTCCTCGCCTGGGAGGCGTTCGCGGGCGCGATCCTTCTGATGACACAGCCGCGGCTCGTGGCCGGGCTCACCGGGGCGAGCTTCCCCGAGATCGGTTTCTGGCATAAGGCGCTCGGCGTCTCCGCGATCCTCCTCTCCCTCATCCACTGGGGCACCCGCATGATCTTTTCGCCGCTCGTCGAGCCGTTCGCGACGGAACCCGTGCCGCGTATTGTGCGTCACGCGGCGGAAGGCGGCTTCTCCGCGTTCTGGGGCGCGCTGCGACCGTTCGCTGAGACGAGCGGTCTCGTGCTCACGATCGCGGCCTGCGTTCTCGTGATCCTCGCCGTGATTCCGCTCCTGAAGGGCAAATACCTCTGGATGCAGGTTCACCGGCTGCTTGGCATTGTCTTCATCGCTCTCACGATCCACTCGATCCGCCTCATTGAGACGTCGGATCTCCTGATGCCGCTCGGGATCCTCACGATCCTCGTCACGATCGTCGGCGTGATCTGCTCTGTGACCGCGTTCCTCCCGAAGAAATACTGATCAGGCGTTTCTTTAAAAGCCAAAAAAGATCCCGCGGATTGGACAGAATCCGCGGGATCTTTTTTCGCCGGAAGGAAAGACCGGCGTGATTTTGGAAAGCAAAAAAGCTTCTTCAGCGAGGTGAGCTGAAGAGGATAAGAGAAACGGGTCCCAGGGACAGAGGAGACCCGTTTTATGAATCAGAGAGACGCTGACTGAGTATCGCGGACCGAGGAGACCGCGGTTCTCGTGCGGCGATGACGCCAGGGGTGCGTGAAGCGCTGTAGAGTCCGCAGCGGGAACTTCAGTCCGGTTCTTTCCTCAAGAATCGGGAGCATCGCGGTGCAGCGTTTATTGCAGGAATTGAAGATCGCTCTCACTTCCGCGCGGTTATTGCGCAGATAAGCGAGCTGCGGTGTTTCATATCCCTTGAATTCTGTCTCACGGAGATACCGTCTGACAGTATTCCTGGAGATATTGAGGATCTTGCAGATCGTTTTGATTGACGCGTGCTCTTTCTCGTAGAGTTCGTGGATCCGGGCTACTTTATTTTTTTCAGCATCTCGCCTCCTATGGAGGTAATGTTCTTAACACTATGATAGAACAATTTTTTATGTTTTTTGTTACGGGAGGGTAAATTCTCTCGTTATGGGTAGTTTCCTACTCCCCGATTCGGGTGATGCAGGGTTCGTTTCCTGTTCTTTGAAACAGAACCGTCCCCACAGTTCTGTACGGCACTGAAGGCTTATTTTTAACACGGAATACCGGTTTTAAGGGGTTTTGGAGGTTGATAACGTCGGTAGCATGAAGATAACTAGCGGCGATGGTAGTTCTGTAAAAAACAGGAACTATTACCATTTACAAAGAAAAAAGCGAAGAGAAACTGCCTGAAAGTGTTGCGTTTCGAGAGGTGCCTGAGAGCGTCAGGTTTACCGTTTCCTTGCTTTTCTTTGGATCACGGTAAAGCGGCGGCCCGTTTCCCCAAGGTATAGCTGAGGGAACCGGAGAAAGGCGTATTCCGGGGACCCTTGGGAAAAAAAGAGGTCCGGTTCCTCGTGAGAACCGGACCCTGATCAAGAAATCCCCGGCAGGGGAGATCATTCGGGAAAGGCGGCGCGGAAGAGCCGTACTCGGGAGCTCAATTCCATTAGGGCTGATCCGCGCCGCGGGCAAAAGAGAAAGCGGTTACGCCTCGTCCATCACCGCCTGACCGCAGATGCGGCCGTTCACGAGGCAGTCAAGCACCGCGCAGGAGCCAAGGCGCACCGCGCCATGGACGCCGCCGGTCGATTCGCCCGCTGCGTAAAGCCCCGGGATCGGCTTATCGTTCGTGCAGTCGAGCGCCCGGCCCTTCATATCGGTGAGGATGCCGCCCATGCAGTGGTGGACCTTCGGCGAGAGCTTCGAGCAGTACCAGGGACCGTTCACCATCGGCTTGCAGTCTTTGTTGATATAGCGGTTCAGCGGATCCTTACCGGCTTTGAGACCGGCGTTGTATTCATCAACCGTCTTCTGAAGCGCGGCTTCCGGAATATGGAATTTCTCGGCCATCGCTTTCAAGGTCGGGAATTCGTACACCACGCCGCGCTCCAGCTGCTTCGCGAGGATGTTGTGGTGGATCTGCTGTATCATCTCGATCCCTTCCTTATTCGCGACCGCGATGCAGAGCTGACCCTTGTTCGCTGCGTTGATCACGGCGTCCGCCCGGACCTTGCGGTTCGCGAGCTCATCAACGAAGCGCTTCCCGGTCGCGCAATTGACCCAAATCCCGAACATCGCGGCGGCGCTCTGCGCGAAATAGAGCGCGATTCCCATGCCTTTTACATCCGGGCTGTTCCAGGGACCGCACTGAATCCAATCGGCCTGAATGATCTGGCAGCCAATACGGTTTGCCTCGCGCCAGCCTTCGCTTGTCGCGCCCGGCTGATTTGTGGTCTGGAACTTATCGGTGAGTTTCGGATCCTGGTGCATGCGGTAGGCGACGTCAGCACCGAAACCGCCGTAGCAGAGGATCACGCCTTTCTTCGCGCGGATGTACTTCACGCGGCCCGAGGTGTTGTCGCGGAACTTGTAGCCCTCGCGGACTTTCAGACCCTTCACGCGGCCATCGGTATCGCGGATGATTGTTTCCATGAAGACCCGGGTGCGGAGCGGGATCCCGAGCTCTTTGCACTTCGCGATCTGCTTCGTCACGATCGCGGAGCCGGAGCCGTTTCCGGTAATCGCGCAGCGGGGAACCGAGTGACCGCCTTCCTGCACGAGGTGATCCATGTTCCATTCGACGCCGAGCTCATCCCGCGTCCACTGCCAGGTGGGGAGCGCCTGGTTCACGAGCGTGCGGACTTTGTTGGGATCGTTCAGCCCCTGGCCCTCACGCAGCATGTCTTCAGCGAGGAGTTCCGGCGTGTCCTTGATCCCATTCTTCTTCTGCATCGGGGATCCGGGAACCGCCATAATGCCGCCGTTGATGATGGAGTTGTCGCCAAGCGTCCGCATCTTTTCGAGAACGACGACGTTCGCGCCTTTCTTTTTCGCTTCAAGCGCCGCCGCGAGCCCGGCAAAACCCGAGCCGACGATCAGCACATCCATCTCTTCATCCCACTTTGCGGGCATCGGGTCGTAGGGCTTCGCCTCCGCAGCCGGTGCCAGCATCGCGCCAAGCCCCATCGCCGTCCCGGTTCCCAGGAACGCTCTTCTCGAAAGATCCGCCATATCCATCTCCTCTCAATACTTCAGTATCTGGGGCGCGCGGACTTCTCTCCAAATCGCGCGCCGTTAGAAAAAAGTGTACGAAGCGGGCAACGGCGGAGGTACAGCGATTCTGCTTGAAGAGATTGTGATTTTCACAATCTCTGAAGCCAAAACCTCGTAAGAAAGGATTAGAAAAAAGGAGGAGAGAGGGAATTGAGTGAGACGAGCGAATGCCCCAAGACCTAGAGAATCTCGGTTTCTCCGCCGAATTTGAGGAACATCGGCTTCCACCTTGCGACATTGTCGATCGTTTCACGTTCCACAATCCAGCGGCAGAACTGCATCAGTCGCTCATTATCCTGAAGGCGCGCGGTCATCACGAACGTCATCTCCCAGGGGAGCCGGTGCCAGCCGTTCAGCACGGGAACGAGGTCGCCCCGGAGGATTTCCTGCCGGCAGAGGTCGAACGACAGATCCATCGCGATCCCGGCGTCCGCCATCAGAGCGGCCTTGCAGGAGAGGGCGTCCCCCGTAAACACCACGTGCTTCGTGATGAGAGGCGCTTTCTCGTTTCCGCGGGAAAGGAAGTAGGAGGCCGGATAGTTGCGCCCGGTCCGGAGAATGAGATTGTGGTTCGTGAGGTCCTCAGGCTTCTCCGGTGTTCCGTGGCGCTTCAGGTACGCCGGCGTCGCGAGCGGGAAGTTGAGTCCTTTACCGACGGACCACATGACGAGCCCCTTGGACGGCGGCCGGTAGGGAAGGAGCGCGATATCGACGCGCCCCGAAAGCACATCCTCGTGATCACACTCACTCATCAGATCGAATTCGAGGAGCGGATCGATCTTCTTATAGTCATTCAGCTGCTCAATGAGGTTTGAGCGTCCGACGTTCAGCGGATAACAGAGCTTGTAGCGGACCGCGTTTCCGGAGAGTGACCGAGCGATTTCGTTCACCTGGCTGAAGTACGCGAGGAGCTGCTCCGCGTGGTGGACGAGTGACTGGCCGCGCTCGGTGAGCGCCATCGGGCGTGAGTGCCGGTCGAAGAACGGGAATCCGAGATCGGTTTCGAGTGACGAGAGGAGACGGGACGCCGCCGACATATCGAGGTTCTGCTCGATCGCAGTTTCCTTGATGCTTCCCGTGCGGGCAACGGAAACGAACACGCGCCACGCTTCGAGGTAGTCCTTCGTCTGCATGAATGATTCCCTGGAAATCCGCTCTGAACCGGAAAAGTATACTGAACCGATTTCGGTTTCAGGGTACGGTAAACGTTATACCGGAAGCAGGATCGACTGCGGCTCGGAACCGGAAAACGCTATCAGTTTTTATATAGATCCTGATAGTTTCTGATAGATACGCATAGCTTCTATCAGATCCTATGCATGAAAAACCGGTCTCGTCCATCAGGAGTGAGACCGGTCTGGAAGGGGTCGGGGCGTTCCTTATTCGATTTCGTCCACGCGGAGATCCTCGCCCTTCACGTGCTCCTTGTAGCGCCACCAGTTGTATTGCCTGACGACCTCGTCCATGTTTTCTTCGGACTGATCGATCTGCTCATCGATACGTTTTTTATCGTTTTCGGCCGCCGTGATGAATTTTTTCGATTTGCTCACGTATTGGATGACCTTCTTCCGGTATTCCGCGTTGTCGCTCGCGCTCTCCGCGTTCCATGGTTCACGGGGCTGCTCAATATCGAGAGCCTTTTCGGCGGACGGATAATTATCAAAAACGGTTTCTTCGAAGTTGCTGGGGCCCGGCACCCAGGCAAAGGAGGGAGAGGCGGTTCCGAAGAGCAGCATGGCGGCTGCCGCGAGAGTGAGGACTTTCATGATGAGCTCCTTCTCATTGATTGGATAAAGTTATTCTAGAAAATATCTATCTTTTTCAGGGCTCAAAGTCACTCATTGATGGAATTATTAACGTAACTTAATAGTTGTAAGCGGAAATCCATAGAAATCGTCAATAATTCCACGGGTCTTATAGAGGAAATTAATTTCTGAGAGCCTTGCTTTACGAGGGATTTTTGCCACGCGGTCTCAGACTTTCTTTTTTCTGTTCTCTTATTGTTTGCTACTATTCACGTTCGTTTCTTTCTTATAGACGCAGGCGCTTGAAATGCAGATGTTCTTCGTTGTTGTTCTCGCGATTCTTACCGTGATCTCGTGGTACGGCTTTATCCGCTGCATGGTGAATCCGAACTGGCTGAGGCAGAAGGGCGAGGAGGCGCACGGCCGCCGCTACTACGCGATCAAGCTCCTGCCGCTCGCGCTCATCGCGACCGCGGTCTTAATCTCTGAAGCGCTGACGATCTGGCACTGATAGATCCTGATAGCAGCTGATAGAAACTTAATAATTTCTATTAGCCTTTCAGACTTCGAGGTAAACGAGAACCCCGTTTTGGAATAACCAAAGCGGGGTTTAATCGTTATTTTCGGTTCGATCAGCAGTGCCGGTACTTGAAGAGTGTGAGACCGAACTTAATGGCGAACCAAATCCCGGAGCCGGTCTTCGGCAGCCCCTGCCAGAAAAGCGCGGGGGTGTATTCCGGGCACCAGACTTTCGCCATCAGTTTCCGGTCCGCCGGAGCGACGCGGTGCTTAAGGATTCCGTAAAAGTGACGCGTTTCAAAGGCACAGTGGTCAATCAGAGCGTCTGCCACATCGGGGTGTTCCGGGCGGAGCTTCGCTGCCATCCGAACAAGAGACCGGATGATATGCATGTAGGAATATCCGTGGCGCTTGCCGACACGGGGTTTCTTAGAGTTACTGACTGAAGCGGACCACACGCGATAGGCGACAAAGATATCGCGCGAAAACACCATGAGGGGATTTTCGACCGCGAGATCGGCGGTCCAGAACACATCCTGATGGAAGATGTTCCGGGGCGGGAAACGCAGTTTCCGTTCATTTACCCAGGAGCGACGCGCAAACTGAATCCAGCAGTAGTGCACCCAGTGATGGCGGCGGATGGAATCTTTCATCCACTCAAAGGCCGGCATCGTCGTTCCGGTTTCAGGAAGCTCAGGAATCCTCGGAGTCATGCCGTCAGGCGTCTTCGGAGCCGGTGCGCCATCTCGGTGATCGGTGAACTCTACATAGTTCCCAAAGATCCAGTCGACTTTCGGATTCTCACCAAGCTTCAGAACCTTCTCAAGCGTTCCCGGCATCAGGATGTCGTCGCCATCGAGGAACCCGATCCAGGTGCCGCGCGCTGCCTCAATGCCATTATTGCGGGCAGGACCGCAGCCGCGGTTTTCCTGATGAATGACGCGGAAACGGGGGTCTGAAGCCGCGTAGGATTTCGCCACTTCAAGTGTGTTATCCCGGCTTCCGTCATCCACGATGATGAACTCAAACCGGGGATCGTCCTTTGCGCTCTGAGACGCCAGGGAATCCAGCGTCTCAGGGAGTTTCTCCGCGACGTTATAAGCCGGGATGATGACGGAAATGAGAGTGGAAGTGGGTTTCTGGGTTTCGCTCGACGACATCAGTTGTTTCCGAAGAGGTCACGGGTGAAGACTTTGCTTTCGACGTCAGCAAGATCCGGGCTGTTGCGATTCGTGATGATGAGATCGCAGTGTTCTTTAAATGCCGCGAGGTCATGTTCCACCGGGGTGTCGAGGAAAGTGTCCGCCTCAAGCGTCGGTTCGTAGATCTCAAGCGCGATGCCCTTCTCGGTAAGACGCCGCATGATGCCCTGGATCGAAGACGCGCGGAAGTTGTCGGAACAGGACTTCATGATGAGACGGTATACGCCAACGCGCTTCGGATTCTTCTTCGCGATCTCTTCCGCGATGAAGTCCTTGCGGATACGGTTCGAGTCCACAATCGCCTTGATCAGCGTCTGGGGAACATCAGAATAGTTCGCGAGCAGCTGCTTCGTGTCTTTCGGGAGGCAGTAGCCGCCATAACCAAAAGAGGGATTCCGGTAATGCGTACCGATGCGGGGGTCGAGACCGACACCTTCGATAATCTCTTTGGAGTCCAGGCCCTTGCTCATCGCGTAGGTGTCGAGCTCATTAAAGAACGCGACTCGCATCGCGAGGTAGGTGTTCGAGAAAAGCTTGATCGCCTCGGCTTCGGTGGAATTCGTGAAGAGCACCGGCACGTCCTTATCCTCAGCCCCTTCAACGAGGAGTTTCGCGAAGACGTGAGCCTTTTCGCCGTGGTCACCGATCACGATGCGAGAGGGGTGAAGGTTGTCGTAGAGGGCGTGGCCTTCACGGAGGAACTCCGGAATGAAGATCACGTTTTCAATTCCAAGGCGCTTTTTCAGCGCCGCAGTGTAGCCCACCGGAATCGTTGACTTGATGATGATCGTGGTACCCGGATTGATCGCGAGGATGTCATCAATCACGGATTCAACTGACTTTGTATTGAAGAAGTTCGTTTTCGGATCGTAATCGGTCGGCGTAGCCACAACGACAAAATCAGCGCCTTCATACGCTTCTTTCTTATCTGTAGTCGCTCGGAGATGAAGCGGTTTGGAAGCCAGGAATTCCTCGATCTCGCGGTCCACAATAGGGCTCTTATGGGCGTTGATCAGGTCGACCTTATGCGGCACGATGTCAAGCGCGACCACATCATGATGCTGCGCGAGAAGCACCGCGTTCGATAAACCGACATAACCAATACCGACTACTGCGATTTTCATCTTTTCCTGCCTTTACCTATTAGCCGACATCTGCCTTGATTCTGCAGCCTGGGCGTTTCCTCTGTCTGAAATGAAAAAGTCCGGCCGAAATTGCTTTGAAAAGCGGTACCGGGGACAGTGCCAGCGCAGAGGAACTGACTTTGAAGTGCCAAAAAACCGAATCAATCGATTGTAGTGCCAAAATGCCCGCCGTTCCTCAAAAGCGGCGTGTTTCGGTGTGCCGGATTCCGTTTCATTTTTATTCCGCCGGGTAGTGATCATGCGCATAGCTGAGGAGGAGTGACCGAAGCCATTGATTCAGCGGATCCCGCTCATCACGCGCGGCCCAGAAGAGCCGCGACGTAAAGACTGAGCGGTTTTCGCCCGTGAGCGGAATCACGGTGAAGAGACCGGTGCCTTCCCATTCGGCCGCGAGCGGCGACGGGATCCACTCCACGGCGTCCGTCCGCTTCACGACAAAGGGGGGAACATTGAAGTAGTTGCAGGCGATCACCGGAGCCCCCATCGCCATCACATCGAGCCACGGGCGGTTGTAGCCGCCCTGACGGGTCGATGGAATGAACTGCGGGAAGCGGGCGATTTCTTCCAGCGTCACGCGCCCTTCCGCCTGATAGATCGCCTCGAGCGGATGCCCCTGCCGCACCATGAGGCGGTACTCCACTTTCCCGAGCGGCTGCGACACCACGTCACTCTGATTCAGAAGCCCCGGGTTGATGCAGAGATCGGCTTTCCCGAGCCGCAGCTCATTCAGGGCGAACTCGCGGCTCTCAAGAAAATCCACATTGATCCGGAGCCCCGGGGACTCGGTCTGCAGCCTCGGAACCACGGGAAGCACGAACGCGAGGTACCCCATGTCGTACGTGAGGATCCGGATATCGCGTTTCGCGGTCGCGGGGTCAAACACCGCGGGTTTCCGGAGCGCGTCCACGGCGTCGATGATCGATTCAAGCTTCGGGAGGAGCTCCTTCATGGCGGAGGTCGGCGCGAGCCCTTTATCGGTCCGGAGGAAGAGGGGGTCGCCCGCGGCGTCCTTCAGCACCGAAAGCTGGTGACTAGCAGCGGAAAGCGAAAGTCCGAGCCCCTTCGCCGCTTCTGTGAGTGATTTCTTACGGCAAACCGCTACCAGAAGCCGCATCGATGGGATGCTTTCCAACGCTTTTTCTGCGGAATTTTTAGCCATGCCTGTGATTCATAGGGAAAATCAGTGTTGAGATTATAGCGAAGAGGCAGTTGAAGAAAACCGCAACAGAGAAAGAGAAATTCTCCATATGGAAAATAACCCGCCACGGGTAATATTTTCCCTGTCAGGGTTCAGATGTTTGATTCCGCAAGGAAAAAAATGTTGGAACTTCGTGGCATTAACTCTCTGAAATGAATTGAGTCTGAGGGCTGACGTCTAACAGGTGGTTTCGTCAGCCCCTTTTTTTGTCCGCGTTCCGCGGAACCGGATTCATCCCGCCTTCCTCTGATCCTTAAAAAAACAGCAGGCATAAAAAAGATCTCCCTCATTTCTGAAGGAGATCCATGTGTTCGCCCTGAACCCGATGCCGGAGAAGTCACGCTCCGGCCGGCCGCCTCTTTTAGTCCTTGAACGTCACGACGCGGTCAACAAGTTCGCGCACCGTGTGCAGCTGATTCAGCTTATCGTCCGACTCGTAGCCGAGAGCGACACCGACCACAATGTCGTCCGTCTCCGGAATGTCGAGATAACGGCGGAGCACTTCGGGGTGCTTCACGAGGTTATACGCGGCGATGGAGCCTAGGCCCTTATTGAAGGCGGTGAGCTGCATCGTCTGGGTGAAACCGCCGAGGTCGAGCACCGCCCAGCGGGAAGCGCCCTTCGGCATCGTGATGAAAGCCACAGCCGGCGCGTTGAAGAGCATGTCTTCGACGCCCGCCATCGTCTGGCCGACGCCTTCAGCGGCGATCAGGTTGTGGAACCCGGCCATATGCTCCTGAGCGAGCTTCGACCACTCTTCGCGGTGCGGCATGCCGTAGTCTGCCATCCCCTGGTCGCCCTTCTCGGCGAGCGCCATGTATTCAGCGCGGATGTTCTTCAGCGTCTTCTCGGTCGCCATGTAAACGTGCCACTCCTGAGCATTCACCCAGGACGGCGCGCGGCCGGCGTCCTCAACAATCTTCCGCAGAATGTCGCGGGTCACAGGCTTCTCGGAAAAAACGCGGACGGAGTGACGTGAACGCAGAACCAGATCGAAATCCATATATGTTTCTCCTCTACCCGGAAAGCCCGATTACTACAATAATTACGCTCCTTATAGAGCGAAAACTATATGTGTGTTTGAAAAAAAAGAGCAGATGGAGCCGATTCTGCGGTTTTGGCTCCATCTGCCGCCTGAAAAAAACACTTCTGAGCAGAGAGTGGTATGTGAGTACCGGTGTCTTATTCCTTCTCAGTCTTCAGGCAAAAGGGGGACGGTAAGCGACCCTTCTGGCATCAGGATGACGGACGGATGCTCCCCCACAATCGGGCGGACGAGAGCAAGCGCTTCCTCGATCGACGTCACGCAGCCCGCGAACATAAGTTCTTTGGCTAGCTTCGGGTCGAGGGCGGAAACGAGGAAGTAGGGCGCTTTCTGCATATTCCGCGTGACCGCGGACGCCTTATTCGCGCCCATCACGAAGTGTTCCTTCAGCTCCTTCACGATCGCCTCGTAGCTCCCAAGCCGGCGGCACGTGTCCTCAAACTTCTGATTCCCGCTCCCCTCGCGGCACTCGGCGACGAGAATCACGGCTCCGCCCTTCTTCACCGCGATCCTCGCGTTATCCATCGTTTTCTGCATCTGATACGCGTTGATGTCCTTCGGATACCCGCCGCAGCTCACGATCACGAGATCAGCTTCCCGCGGGATCGGGACGCCGTAGACTTCGCGCACGAATTTGCACGCCTCGAGATGCGCTTTCACCCAGTGTCCGGCGTACATCCGGAGGAATTCGTGCTTCGCGTTAAGCACCGCGTTGAAGAGGAAGAGGTCGCGGTCCTTCGCGAAGCGCTCCACGCCCTCCACCTGGTCCTCGTAGCAGGGGTTGCCTGTGGTGATCCCGAGCCCCACACGGTCATCCATCATCCACTGGTGATTCATGCGGATCGTTTCCATCGCGGCGCAGCCCGGGAGAATCGCTTTCCGGCCGCCCCCGAACCCCGCGAAGTAGTGGAAGACGATCGTTCCCGTGAGAATCACGTGGTCGACGTTGCAGAGGAGCTTATTAATGAGCACCGGTGTACCGCGCGATGTCTGCCCGAAGTACTCGAAATTCTGGTCCGCGTAGCAGTCGGAATTAAACATCGGGACACGGGACGCGACCTCTTCCCCCACGGCTTCAGCCATTTCTTCGCGGGTCATCTTCCGGTGGGCTCCGAGCGAAAAGACGATCTTCATGTGGTCATCCGGGACCCCGAGGCGGTTAAGCTCATCCAGGAACACCGGCATGAAGTCAAACGAATTCGCGACGCGGGTGAGGTCGTTACAGATAAAGCAGACGGTGTCGCCCGGCTTCACGCGTTCGTCGAGCGGTCCGATCCCGATCGGGTTCCGGATCGCCTCAAGGATCTTCGCTTTCACTTCTTCCTTCGGGATCGGGGTGAATGACTTCGTCCGGACTTCCGCGATCACTTCGTCCTCTGGCAGCGTCACGGTTTTCACGGTGTCGCCATACGGGAGCTCATACGTCTTCAGCGTCATTTTTCCATTCCTATCAATAGAGACCGATTACCTTCCACCAGGCGATGCCGACCGCGAGCATCACGACCACATCCATCGTGATCACGGCGAAATTGAGGGCATAGAACCTGGGGCGCTCGAAGTACCCCTGACCGAAGTAAAGCGGGCCAGGGCCGGAACCGTATTCCGTGAGACCCCACATCGGGTTTGAGAAGATGCAGAACGCGATCGCGACGAGCCCCACCGGCGCGCCGCAGGCAATGGCGACCGCGGCGAACGGCACATACATGGCGATCACGTGAGCGGCGACCGTCGCGAAGAGGTAATGCGTGTAGACATAGATCACGAGGAGGAGCAGGAACGCCGCGATCCAGGCGGAACCCGCGAGCTGCGCCGAGACCACACCCGTGAACCACTTGATGAAGCCGAGTTTCGAGAGACCGGTCGCGAGTGAAATGAAGACACCGAACCACACCACCGTGTCCCAGGCGGCTTTTTCAGCGAGAGCGTCCTTCCATTCAAGGGCCATAGTCACCATCAGGTACGCGACCAGGGCGATACCGATCGCGTTCGCGTTGAAGCCCGTGATGATCGCGGTGCCCCAGCCAAGGAGCGCGAGGATGAAGCCCACCGCGACCTTCTTTTCCTGCGTGGAGAGCGGCCCTAGCTCCGCGAGCATCTCTTTCCCATGCACCTTCACTTCCGGCGTGTGATTCATCGTCGGGCGGATGAGGAGCTTCGTGAACCAGGGGAGGATGAGGAACGCGGCGACGCAGGGCGCGAAGGCGGCAAGCGTCCACCCGCCCCAGGTGAGCTGATCCCGAGCTGATCCTTCGCGAGCTGCACGGCAAGGAGGTTCGCTGCCATACCGGTCATGAAGAGACCGCCCGTGATCGGCGTGACCTGGAAGCAGGTCATCATGAGGTAGTCACCGATCTTCTTGCCGGATTCCCCCGGCTCCGACCCCATCACACGGCAGATGGAACGCGCGACCGGCATGATGATGCCGCCGCCTCGGGCGGTGACAGACGGCATCGCGGACGCCATGATGAGGTCAGCGAGCCCAAGCGAATAGGCGATGCCGGTAGAGCTGCCGCCGAACTTCGAGAGCATGAAGTACGCGATCCGCTTTCCGAGACCGGACTTCACGAAGCCAAGCGACAGAATGTGGGCCGAGAAAATGAGCCACACGGTGCCGGAAGAGAACCCCGCGAGGTCTTCTTTGAGGGTCAGCGTCCCGGTGAAGTAGGCGACCGTGAGCGCGATAAACATGATCGCGCCGGTTGGGAGCGGCGCGGTGAGGATACTCACAATCGTCGCCGCGAAAATCGCGAACATGTGCATCCCTTTGGCGCTCAGGCCATCAGGCAGCGGACAGAACCAGAGAATGAGGAGCACCGCGAGCGGAATCGCCGCTCGCCACCACTCTGTTTTAGAGGGCTGAGGCCGGGGTGCTTCATTACTTTTTGTATCAGACATGGTAGGCATCCGATCAGAAAATCCGCCCAAACCGCGAATTTAGGGACGCCTGCCCCTGGCCTGGTCCGATATCAAGGAAACGGACCCGGGCGGAGAGGGAAGCCAGGGGAGGCGCGGGGGGGTGCCGCCAGCCGGGCC
This sequence comes from Dakarella massiliensis, assembly GCF_001182045.1. Classification (GTDB taxonomy): domain Bacteria; phylum Pseudomonadota; class Gammaproteobacteria; order Burkholderiales; family Burkholderiaceae_F; genus Mesosutterella; species Mesosutterella massiliensis. The sequence goes on from NZ_CVTY01000006.1 coordinate 339,427, forward strand.
CGAAACCGCCGGAACCCGACTCGCGGCCTTTCATGGATTACCGGTACTCAGGCGAATACATGTAGTCCGTCACGTACTGATCGAGGTCAGCCGGGATATCGGTTCTCGCGCAGCGTCCGGTCTTCTGGGCGTTCCGGATCACGTTCACCGCGATGTCGTGGCTGATCTTCCTCATGAAGGAAGAGGGCGGGAAGAGCGACCCCTGAGCGAGGTCCGCGTCTGTCACGCAGTCCGCGACCGTGTGGCTCGCGAGGAGCAGGACTTCAGGCGGAATCCCGGTGCAGCCGGAGAGAATCGCGCCAAGCCCGATCCCCGGGAAGATGAAGTAGTTGTTCCCCTGCCGCGGGACAAAGGTCTTCCCGTTATAGGTGACGGGCTCAAACGGAGACCCTGAGCAGAAGAGCGCCCGGCCGTCAGTCCACTCGTAGGCCTGTTCCGCGGAGCATTCGGAGTGGGAGTTCGGGTTCGAGAGCGCGAAGATGATCGGGCGATCGTTCATCGCGGCCATCTTCCGGACAATCGACTCGGTGAACGCGCCGCCGCAGGTGGAGAGACCGACAATCGCGGTGGGCTTCACGAGGTCAACATAGGCTTCGAACGTGAGGCTCGGATCCACGTCCTTCGCAAACGGCTTCATGTAGTCCGCGATATCGCCGCGGCGCGTTGAAATCGGACCGTTGATGTCGAAAAGCCAGATCTTCGAACGGGCTTCCTCTTCCGTGAGCCCCTCTTCGTTCATCGCCTCAACGAGGAGCCGCGAGGAACCCGTGCCGGATTCACCGGCCCCGAGGAACATGATCCGTTCGTCTGACACCTTCGTCCCCTTCGCGCGGCAGGCGGAGAAGAAGCCGGCGATAACCGCGCCCGCGGGCCCCTGGATGTCGTCCGAGAAGCAGGCGTAGCGGTTACGGTAGCGGTCAAGGAGCCGGAACGCGTTCTGGTTCGCGAAGTCCTCGAACTGAATCGCGCAGTTCGGCCACTTCGCCTTCACGGCCTGGAAGAACTCTTCAATAAATTCGTCGTATTCCTTTCCGCGGACACGCTCATGACGGTGGCCGAGGTAGAGCGGGTCCTTCAGATAACGCTCGCGGTTCGTGCCGACATCAAGCGTGATCCCGAGGCACTTCGCGGGGTCCACACCCGCGCAGACCGTGTAGAACACGAGCTTCCCGACCGGAATCCCGTGACCGTTGATGCCGAGGCCACCGAGACCGAGGATGCGTTCACCGTCTGTCACGACGATCATGTCCACTTCTTTCTGCGGTGCGTTATCGAGAATCTCCGCGAGATGCCCCTTATCCTCGATCGAGAGGAACATGCCGCGGGGGAAGCGGAGGAGATGGCTGTACTGCTTGCAGAAGTCACCGACGGTCGGCGTGTAGACCACGGGGAGCAATTCATCCACGTTATCCATCAGCATGCGGAAGAAGAGAGTCTCATTCGCCGCGCGGAGCGCGTCAAGGAAGATGCTCTTCTGAAGCGGCGTGGAGAAGCTGTGATAGATCTCCATCATCGCTTCTTCCTGCATGCCGATCGAGGCCGGCATCGGGGGGGAGGAGTCCCGTGAGTCCGAGCGCCTTCCGCTCTTCCGCCGTATAAGCCGTTCCTTTGCTGAGTGCCCCGTTCTGAAGCAGGGCATTGCCTTTCAGAGTTTCCGTCATCTTTATTTCCCGTCCTTCAAGATTGAGAGTTGGGGAATCGGGCCGGAAGCCCGATGAATCCAGGCCCCGGCGCTTTTCTCCGTTACTGGACAATATATGTAGTCCGAAAGAATTAGTGAATGACAGAGCGGCAAACTTTACTTGCTGTTTTAACAAGCTAGAATGAGAGCGTCAGACGTAACGCCGGGAAGGTCCGAGAGATGAGGAAAACCGATAATTTTGAAGCCTGGTCGCTGCTCGCCGCCTGCCGGAAGACCGGAGGGCTCGCGAAAGCCGCGGCCGCGGAGTCACTCGATCTTTCGGTCGCGAGCCGCCTCATCGCGGGGCTTGAGACCGAGCTCGGGGTCGGGATTCTGGACCGCCGCGTGCGGCCCGCGGTGCTCACCGAAACCGGGACGCGGCTCGCCGTCTTCGCGCAGAAGATGGTGAAGGCAAGGCGTGACGCGCTGGAACTCGCAAGTGAAGTCCACTCGCTGGAAGCCCGGGAAGGCGAAAAGCGGACGCTGCGGCTCAGTCTCCCGATGAATCTGAACCGCGTGACCCTCATCAGCCAGATCATGACGTACGAAGACCGGCACCCGGACGTCCGGGTTGAGATTTCGGCGGACTCCGGGCTCCCCGCGCTGATCGCGGGGAAGACCGATGTGTCGCTCGGGAGCTACTACCGGCCGGATCCGAGACTCTTCGCGCTCCCCGCCGGCATCTGCTACTCCTTCATCATGGCGACCAAAAAGTACGAGCGGAAGTACGGGCTTCCGGAAACGATTGAGGATCTGAAGCGACACACGATCCTCCTTCGCTACACGCAGAACCTCGGGTACTCGAATAAGCTCGAGAACGGGACCGAGACCTACTACATCGACCGGGGGCACCGGGTGCAGCACGGGGACGCCGCGGCGTGCCGCGAGATGCTGCTCGCGGGCGAAGGCCTCGCGATTGACCTTACGCCCGGGTTCGTGTCGGATTACCTCGCGAGCGGCTTTGTCTTTCCGGTGCTGAAAGGGTGGCACCGTGAGCCCTGCCACTATCACGTCTACTGCCGGGCGGGATCTCAGGACGATAAGGTGCTCCGCGAACTCATGGCGTACGTGGAGCGAGGGGTCTTCGCGACCTTCGCGAACCAGTGGCAGTTCTGGTACGGGAAGCTCTGGATTCCGATGCCCGAAGGTTTCGTACCCCAAGCAAAATCGTAAAAAGCCGCGTTATTTTCTTTTAACGCGTGTATCCTTTCGGTCAATTCAGAGAGAAACGCTCGGAATTACGCGTTTTCTCACGTTTCACACCACAACCCGAAAGGAACCAAAGAACATGAGCGATAACGGAAGCTGGGAACTTTCTGCAGATGAACTCTCTCTCGCGGCGAACCGGCCTCTTATCACGGAGCTTGCCGGTCTGGGTGTTGTCCGCGCGAGCGGCAAGGACGCCGTGGATCTTCTCGATAAGCTTTTCTGCGTCCGTGTGACGGGTCTCGGCGACGCGATGAAACTCGCGGGCTGGGCCGAAGTGAAGGGGCGGCTGCTCGCGACCCCGCGTATCGTGATGGAGAACGAGGAGTCCGTGCTTCTCGTGGTGCCGCGCGAAACGCTGCCGGAGTTTGTGAAACGGATCAGCATCTATATCTTCCGCTCCAAGGTGAAGTTTGAGGACGTGTCGGACACGGTGAAGGTCGCGGGCGTGATGGGGGCAAACGACGATCTCAAAGCCGCTCTCGCCCCCGCCGGGCTTGATGTCCCGCCCTGCCTCTGGACCACCGCCCGCGCGAACGGCGCGATCGCGGGCCGCGTGATTCCGACAGAAGAGCCGGTCCCTGGGTTTGAAACCCCGGCTGAACGTCTCCTCGTTCTCGGGTCCGCCGATCAGATCGCGGCGCTCGCCGGCACCCGCGTTCCCGAAGCCTTCTGGTGGCTCGCTGAGATCTCCGCTGGTGTCCCAACGGTGTTCACGAGCTCCATGTCGAAATTTGTCCCGCAGGCGATCAATTACGACACGCTCGGCGGCGTGACCTACAACAAGGGCTGCTACCCGGGACAGGAAGTGATCTCGCGCGTCCATAACAACATGGCGAAGTTCGGGAAGACGATGGTCTTCGCGAAGACTGAGGGTGATGTCCCGGCCGCGGGCTCTGACTTCACGTTTGAGGAGAAACTTGGAATTGTCGTCGAGTCCGTGAAGGCGGCCGGCACCACGTACTTCCTCTTCCAGACGACGAAGTAAGCGGCTTAAAGTTTCATTGATTGATTGACGAAAGCGGAGTTCCTTCAGCAGGAACTCCGCTTTCTATTTTGGGAGAAGAAAATCGGTCTTCAGCCGATCGGCACTCCCATCGCGGTCGCGACGATGATGAGGATGACGACCGCGATCATCGCGTACTTGATCCATCGGGTGTCCGCCGCGCCGTTTGCCGTGAAGTCCGGCATCACCATCGCGCCCCGCGCGTCGTAGTACTCCGTCGCCCCGTCATAAAACTCCACCGCGACCTGTGTCTTGCTGAAGGCGCGAAGCCGCCCCTTCTTCGTGAAGAGGAGGCGGTCCGACGCATCAGGATCCGACCCCTCCCGCCCGTACACCAGGACTTCGCCCGATTTTTCTTCGCAGCGCGTGATGATGAGAGTCGTGGTGTCTGGCATAGCGATCCTGAATTCAGAAGAAATGAGGAGAAAGGGCAGGCGGAAGCCGCCCTGATAACCGGTTAGTTTACTGATGATAGACGTATTACCGAGGAAACCTCAGTTTCCCGGGTTACTCCGGGATTCGGCGCATGTCGCCGCGGTTATGATTGCTTCCTATGCAGACCCTTCCTGCAGAACACTAAAAAAGCGAGAAAGAGAATGGCAGTCACAATTCGTAAGTCTGTTGAGAGCGATCTTCCCGCTCTCCTCGACATCTATAACCACGAGGTGGAGCACGGCGTCGCGACGTTTGACCTGAAGCCGCTGACGCTTGAAGAGCGGGCGGTGTGGTTTTACGAGCATAACAAGGAGAATCATCCGCTGATCACGGCGGAACTCGACGGGAAGCCTGTCGGCTACGCGTCACTCTCCTCCTTCTCCTCAAAAGCCGCGTACCACAGCACGGTGGAACTTTCGATCTATGTGGCCCCCGACTGCCGCGGTCACCACATCGGGACGCTTCTCATGGAAGCGATCCTGAATCTCGCGAAAGAGGATCCCGAGACGCATCTCGTCGTGTCCCTGATCACGGGTGTCAACGAGCCGAGCATCGCGCTTCATAAGAAATACGGGTTCAAGTACGTCGGGACGATCCACGAGTCCGGAAAGAAATTCGGGAAGTGGCTTGACGTGCAGTACTGGGAGCTTCAGGTCTGAAGCCTGAAGGGTGAGAGTCCTGGCCCTCTAAGCGCCGTTCCGATATCGGAGCGGCGTTGTTTTTAAGCACTTCTTGAAGGCGGAAATGAAGTAGCTCGCGCTCGCGAACCCGCATTCCGTCGCGATGTCCTCAACCGACAGTCCGGTTTCGCGGAGGAGTTTCGACGCCTGCGTGATGCGGTAGAGCCGGATATAGGAGAAGATCGTGTCGTGGGTGACGCGCTTAAAAAGCCGGCAGCATTCGCCCGGGCTGTAGTGAACCGCCTCCGCGATCGAGTCGATCGTGATCTCTTCCTTATAGTGCGCCTGAACGTACGTCATGATCGCGCGGGCGACAGCGTCATTCCTCGCCCGGCTGACGACCGTCTTCTTCGCGGCGTCGGGCCGGAAATTCTGAAGGAGCGAGAGCCAGATCTGCATCAGACACTCGGCGACCTGGTACTCGTAGCCAAAGAGCTTCGACTCCGCGAGATCCGCGATCGTCTGAAGCCGCGTGAGAATCTCATCCTGCCAGGGGACGGAAGGCCTGAACGCCATCTCGGCAAACGCCGGATTCCCGACATAGGGGTCGATATAGCGCTTTTCGAAAATGGAGCCGGGGAAGAGTGAGAGAAGCGCCGGAAGGAAGTCGATGCAGTAGTAAGTGCTGTCCGGGTCTTCCACCGGGGCGATCATGTGAAGCATGCCGCTATTGATGAAACAGCCTTCGCCTGCTTTCAGTTCGAGCTTCTTATCGGAGAGACAGACATACACCGCGCCGCTCTTCACAAGACAGAGCTGCATCTCAGAGTGCCAGTGCCAGTCCGCCCGATGACTCGCGTTCCGGGAGAGTTTGGACTCATAGAGCGCGAAAGGAAACTCATCGGATCCGTGAGGAGTTTTGTCCTCCTGGTCAGGACCGATCGGAAAGTTAGGTATCTGCATGCGTCGCGGTAAAGTTCCGAATGCGAAAGAAAATAATAACCGTTTAGCCTAAAAGCCATAGCGGCAGTCGAAAGAATACCAGAATAGAAGAAACCGCCTGAGGCTTAGGGCGCTTCGGTGTCTTACCTTGGAGGTACGAGAAAGCCGGCGTGCGGGGATATCTCTGATTTTATGTATTAATTTCTGTTCGGAATTCCGGGGGCAGAGAGGCTGATTAGCGATCTTTACGAGGATTTACCTGAGCGACAAAAAAATAACCTCCGGGGGCTCAGAAACCTCTCGGGAAACAGTCACCATAGCAAGGATTTCGGAGAAACGCGGGAAAGTTTCCGCTCCGCGTGCCGGAAGAGCGGCGACTGAGCTGCGGAAAGCCGCACAAAAACGCTCGCCTGAGGAGTTAAACAAAACAAAATGACACAGCAATTGGGACTGTCGTTATGTCGATACATAACGTCATAGGATCAGCTGTGTCGGCTTGAACACCGTGCTTTATCCTGCTGATCAGTCAGCGTTTTGTTGGTAGTGTAATTGTCTTACTTTCCTTTAAATAGGCAATCTTATCGACAGTTTGCCTACGCTATCTTTTAAAAACGTTATTTAAATAGCTTATTTTTGAATCCGTGGTTATGTTTTTATGAGTACTGTTTTTTGATCTAATCGATATAAAAATAAACAGGAATGTATAAAATAACGCTATCCATGTTAACTGAATATGCAGGATAAGCGTATGTCTGAATCTTCGACCGTCCACTCTTCCCCGATTCAGGGGTCTTCTGCTCCGACCTCCATCCCCCAGGAAAGCAATAAGATGGAGAATCTCGCCAAGATGACGCTGATCGAGACGCGTCTTTCAAACGAGAAGAAGTCCGGGTTCCTCGCCTACGTGCTCTGGTTCTTCTTTGGTTCTTTCGGTGTCCACTGCTTCTATCTCGGGAAGCCGATGAGCGGACTCTTCCGTATCGCGTCGATCTGGCTTGGAATCATCCTCGTCTTCGCGATTGGATCTGACGGCCCCGGCGTCATCAACGCGGTGGGCGCGCTGTTCCTCGTTATCGGAAGCCTGCTGCTTCTGATTGATATCTTCCGTATTCCGAGCTTTGCCCGCGCTTACCTCGATAACCGCCGCATGGTTTATGAGCGGAATCTTCTGAGGTAAGAAACAGAGGATCCAGTGTGTGTGATAAACGGCATCTTCGGGTGCCGTTTTTTTATGGGAAGCGGAAGCGCGATGGTCTTTCGTTGAACAAAAAGGGAGCGGCTTTTTTGAAGCCGCTCCTTTAAGTGAGAGAGCGATACCTATTTCAGAAGAAACCGCGGATCAAAGGCTTCCAGGCTTTGTATTCTCAGAGCGGGACATCCTTCAGCCACTTGGAAGGCCCCATATCCTGCACTTCGTGAATGCTTTTCCCGGTTACCCACTTGGAAGCGCCGCGGGCCTTGCCGGTGATTTCCTCAATATCGACACGCCAGACCTGAGCCATGGGACCGCGCACTTTCATCTGAACCTCATTGCGGACCGCGCTGTTTTTCGGCGCGTGGCGCTTGAGGATGGCGGCGAAGGCATCCGCGAATTCCTTGGGATCCGTGACCGGATAGGCTTTCCCGGTAACAATCGCTGAGGCGTAATCAACGGAATACCACTCCGGCAGCGTCGTCGCCTTTCCAACGTAGGAAATCGACACGTTGGGATTCATCAGCATGTTGTCGGTCTTACGACCGCCCGGCATCCCGGTTCCATGGAAATAAATTTTGTTCCCGACTCTCACGGGGGTAATCGGCACTCCGTAAGGATGTCCGTCCAGATCGCAGGTGCTCAGAACCGCGTGCTCTGTGAAATCGATCACTTCTTTTGCCTGATCCAGGGTCAGTTCACGGGCCTTGCGGCGGAGAGGACGATGAGCGGTGCATTTTTTCTCATCCGGAGCAGGTTCAGCCGCGGAAGCGACGGCGCTGAGCGCGGAAAGACCGCCGGCAATAAGGACTTCTCTTCGAGTAGACATCTTTTCTCCTTTTATAAATCCTCGAAACTCTGTCTTTATTGAACCATCGGATTAATTCAAAAGATCTAGACGGTTTTTGAAAATTTGATGGGGACAGTCGGAGATCTGTCTTCCATTTGGGCAGAATTATTCTTGGAGGGAAATATGCCGCGAAAAATTCTGCCGCCGCTCGACTGGCAAATCGGTGAGGATGAGCCTAAAGCTGAAGGTCTTAAAAAGAAATTCTTTAGTTTCATCGGGAAAGGAATGCTTCCTGAAGGAACCCGGCTGCCATCAGTGAGACAGATGGCGGCGTCGAGCGGCGTATCCAAAAACACCGTTGAGCGGGTGTACGCTGAGCTGAAGGACGAAGGCGTTATTGCTGTCAGACCCGGTTCCGGGTTTTGGGTGGCGGAGAGACCTCCGGTCATCTGTCCGCCAGAGATCGGGGCTATCGCGGCGGAAGACTCCCATGTCAAAATGCCGATTACTTCGGCCGCAAAGGAAGCGGCTGACGCTCTTCCCTTTTTCAGGCGTCACACCAGTTGGCCTCTTTCCTGCCGCTGTTCCGTGATGGATATATTCCCGGAAAAGCGCTGGGGGGCGATCAATGCCCAGATAGCGAGATCTCCCTGGCTCTATACCAACTATTCGGATCCCAAAGGCTACTTCCCGCTTCGGGAAATGATTTGCCGGAACCTCTTCAAGTACCGTTCTATTTCGGCGAAGCCTGAGAACGTCGTCATCACGAACGGCACGATCAATACGATCGGCCTCGTTATCGATCTGATACTGGAGGCAGGTCAGAGAATCGCGCTTGAGTCTCCCGCGAATAACCTGATTTCGTCTCTCATCCGATATCATGGGAAGAAAATTCAGTGGCTGAAGAGCGATTCTGAGGGCGTGATCCCAGAAGCCGGAAATATTTCGGCGCTGCTGGTGACCCCTTCAATTCAGGTTCCCGCAGGGATCAGGATGTCTCTTGCAAGGCGGGAGGAAGTTCTCTCAGTCTGCAGGAATAAAGGTGTCTGGCTGATTGAGAATGACTTCGACACCGAGTTTGGTCTGCTGAATGACTCGCTGCCCGCTATTCGTTCGCTTCCTGGGGCGGAAGACTGCACGATTTATTCCGGAACGTTTTCATCGATTATTTTCCCGGGTATCCGAATCGGCTACGCGGTTGTACCGGAAACACTGGCAGACGCGTTAGCCGGAAGCCGTTTCTTAAACGACCGCTTTTCTTCAGAAAGCCGGCAGGCGGCGCTCGCTGAGTTTATTCGCTCAGGCGAGTACGAGACGCATGTCAGAAAGGTCGCCACTGTCTTTAATCAGAGGCGGGAGTTCCTGATAAATCTGCTGAAGAAGAAGGCGGACCGATGGGGGCATGTTTCATCAAACGCCATCGGCTCACACATTACGTTCTCGTTGTTGGAGAACAGTATCTCCGACAAGGCTATCGCGGCGAAGGCCTTTGAGCGGAAGCATGAGTTCATCGCCTGTTCGAGTTTCGACGGAGACTATCGGATCAATGGGCTGATGCTGGGATTTGGAGCATTCCCGACTCCGACAATCGCGGAATCAGTTGAACTATTAATCTCGATCCTGAAGGATTCAATCCGAGCTTAGTTCTATCGCCACGCGCTTTGCGGTGGAGTTTTCTGAGATAAGAAGCTCAGATTCCGGTCACCGGAATGAGATCTTTGGGTGCCGTTTTTTTATGCTTCGCGGAGGCTCCGGTACACTGTCCGGAGTGAAAGATGGGAAGGCTTGGTGAGGTGAAGTGATGTCAGAAAAAGAAAGCGGCAATACGGGAGCGGCTGAAAGCTGCCTCTTCTGCGCGATTCAGACGGACGACCGGAAGCGGATCGTGGAAGAGAATGACTACGCGTACGCTATCCGTGACGGATTCCCGGTGACGCCGGGGCACACGCTTTTTATCCCGAAACGCCACGTCCCGGACTATTTCGGCCTTACGCAGGAAGAGCGTGACGCGATCAATCTGCTGATTCACTCGCAGAAAAAGATTCTTGAAACCGACGACCCGACGATCGAAGGCTGGAATATCGGGATCAATAATGGGTTTGTGAGCGATCAGACGGTCTTCCACTGCCATGTGCACCTGATTCCACGCCGGAAGGGCGATGTTGAGAATCCTCGGGGCGGCGTCCGGCACGTTATTCCGTCCAAAGGCTCCTACTAGGCATTGTTCTGATCCAGGTCGGGTCTCGCGCTGACCTCCGTGATCGCCAGTTCGCGTTTCTGGTACAGCCTTAATTCCTTCAGCGCGAAGGCTTTGGCGTTTCTGCCATCAAGATCTGTTTCGTTGGCTGTCAGTCCTTGGCATTCATGGAACGTCATGAAGGCGGTCAGGCAATGATCAAAATCATCCGTGGTCAGTCTCCCTCGTCTCTCGGCCTGGAGCGTCAGATAGTCGATGAACATCACAATCCAGCGGCAGAGGGTCGTGTACTCCTCTGAATTCAGATAACGAGCCGGATCGAGAGCGTCGCGCTCATGGATTCGCCGTTCTCTCCCGTCTTTCGACTCGCGAAGTCGCATGCCGGCTTTCCGATGGTCAGGACGGGTTAAAAGAATGCCGGCTGGCGTTTCATGAACCGACGCGAGATAAAGAAGGGTCCTCGCCCGGGTGAAGAACCGCTCCGCGAATACCTTCTTTTCCACCGGTCCCGCCAGGTGGTGAGAGACGAGATCCTCAATGGTTCTCCGAAAACGCGCGTCACTTGCTCGGATTTCCCGGATCCGGCGGATCAGCTCTTCGAAATTTTTTTCCGTCAGTTGCCACTCGGGGTGTTTCAGTCTCTCCGCGTCGATTGCGTACCCTCTAGAGACGAAGCTGCTGAAGAAACGCGATGCCCAGCAGCGGAACGCTCTGGCTTTTTCGGTTTTCAGTCGGAATCCGAGGCTAATGGCGGCTTCAAGCCCGAAGAGAGCGGTGCCGGCAGACTCTTTGATAACCGCGTCAGGGTCAATTTCTCCAGCCGCGATCCCATCCAGAACCAGTGACTTCAGTGTCTCAGGCTCTTCGCCGAAAATTCGGGCGAGTGTTCTGAGCGTCATCCAGAGATTCCCGTCCCGCAGGATCACATCCTCAGGGATTTCTGCCATCGGATAAAGCGAAGGGGATCCAGGGCTGGGTTTAGTGGATATAGAGCGGCTTTTCATGGGTGGTCCGGAGATAAGCGGAATGGCGTTTATCGTTATTAAAAAGTATTCTAATCCGGAGTCGGGTTTCCCTAGAATGAAGACAAAAAAACGCCGCGGCCCTGGTGGACTCAGAGCCGCGGCGAAGGAGAGAAGGGTAATGCTTTGGTTAGTTAATTAATCAGGGGTGCTTCAGCGGCGCGTGGATCACGAGATTCGGGCGAGTCGAGGCCGGCTGCGGAAGCGGGTAAATCGTGTCGACGTTCCCGTGCTTCTTCCGGAGTTCCTCAATATCCCCGAATTCGAGCGCGCGCTGCGGGCATGCCTCAACGCAGATCGGCTGAAGGCCCTGCTCAAGGCGATTGAGGCACGCGTCGCACTTCGTCATCTTGTGGGCCTTTTCGTCAAGCTCCGGCGCGCCGTAGGGGCACGCCTTCGCGCAGTTCCCGCACCCGATGCACTTATCGGTGTTGATGACGACCAGCCCGTCCTCCGTCCGCTTGTGGTGCGCGCCCGTCGGGCACGCCTTCACGCAGGCGGGGTCTGAGCAGTGATTGCAGGCGATCGAGAGGTAGTACGCGTAGACGTTCTGCTTCCAGGCGCCGGACTTCGGGTCTTTCGACCACTTGCCATCCGTCACTTCCAGCACGTGGCGGAAATTCCGCCCGACCGGCAGGTTATGGGCGTCCTTGCAGGCGACTACGCACGTCTTGCATCCGTTGCAGCGCCTTGCGTCAAAGAAAAATCCAAGCTGCTTCATGTTGTTTCTCCAGTTCAGGCGCTGATCGGTTCAATCTGCACGAGGTTCGTGTGCGAGGGATTGCCCTTCGCGAGCGGGCTCGGGCGGGGGCTCGTGAGCGTATTGATGCAGCCTCCGACGTCCACCGTCTTCCCGTTCTTCTTCACCGGGCGGTACCACGCGCCCTGCGGGAGCGCGCAGACACCCGGAATGATGCGGGGCGTGATGTGAACCGCGATCTCAATCGCGCCGCGGTCATTGAACACACGCACCTTCTGCCCCTCAAAGAGCCCCCGTTCCTCGGCGTTCACCGGATTCACGAGCACGCGGTCCGGGTGGGCCTCGCGCACCCAGGGGAGGTTATGGAAGGAGGAGTGAACGCGGCCGTGACCGTGGTAGCCGTAGCACTGGAGCGGATAGGTCTTCGCCTTCGGGTCTCCCGCCATTTCCCACGTGCGGACAAATTTCGGGAGCGCCGTGATCACGTCGCCCTTCGGAAGCGTCCACGTCTCCGCGATCTTCGCGAGCTGCTCGGAATAGATCTCAATCTTTCCGGACGGGGTCTTCAGAGGATGCTTCGCGGGGTCAGCCCGGAAGTCCGAGAACGCGATCCGGTCCCACTTGAGGTGAAGGAGCTGGTGCGGACCCGTGGCCCAGAAGGTCTTGAAGTCCGGGAGCTCAGGGTTCTGCTTCCGGTTCTGCTCGTAGGCCCACTCAATCCACCCGCGCTGCGTGCGGCCTTCGGTGTAGGCGGCTTCAAGGCCCATCTTCTCCGCGATCCTGCGGCAGATTTCTCAGGTCGAACGCTGTTCCCACTGCGGGTTCACCGCTTTATGGATCGGCGTGATAAACGCGGTTTCGCCCATCGAGTCGCCGTTCCCGACGAGGTCTTCGGTTTCGTTTCCGAGCGTATCCGGGAGGAGCACATCCGCGTACCGGCAGGACGCGGTCATCATGTTGTCGCAGACCACGATGAATTCGCATTTCGACGTGTCGCGGAGGATTTTATCCGTGCGGCCGCAGTCACTATGCTGGTTGATGAGGATGTTGCCGCCCGAGTTGATCACCATCTTGATGTCGTTCTTCAGCCGGTCGACACCCTTCACACCGTCGTGCGTTGCCGTCATCTCGTGGCCGCGGAGAATCGCCTCCGTCCACATGAAGCTCGGGATCGAGGCTTTCACGGGGTTATTGCCGCGGGGGATCCCGATCGGCCACCAGTCGGTGCCGCACTCTTCCATGCCGCTTGACGTTCCGGGGAGCCCCACCTGACCGAGAAGAATCGGGAGCATCGCGATTGCCCGTGCCGTTTCCTCGCCGTTCGCGCGGCGCTGCGGCCCGAGTCCCTGGGCGACAAAGACAGGCTTTGTCGTTCCCATCTCGCGGGCAAGGGCGATGATCGTTTCTTCAGGAATACCGGTAATGGCCGAGGCGTACGCCGGGGTCTTCGCGACGCCGTCCGCCTTCCCGAGGATGTAGGACTTGTAGTCGCCGTTCTTCGGGGCGCTCTTCGGGAGCGTCTTCTCGTCGTAGCCGACGCAGTACTTATCGAGGAACTCCTGATCGACCCAGTTGTGGGTGATGAATTCGTACGCGAGCGCTTCGCAGAGCGCGGCGTCTGTCCCCGGGAGGATCGGAATCCACTGATTCACTTTCCCCGCCACCGTATCCGTGCAGATCGGATCAATCACGATCGTCTTCACGTGGTTCTTCTCAATCGCCTGCAGGAACTGCCAGGACATCGAGCCGTCTGAAATCCGGGTGACAGAGAGGTTGTCGCCGAACGACACGTAGAGCTTCGCGTGGGCGATTTCGGTGGGGGAAGACGCGACCTTGCGGCCGTAGGTCATCGGGAAGGCCGCGGTGATCTGGGCGGAGGAGTAGGAGCCCTTCCAATTCAGGTAGCCGCCCGTGAGGTTCGCGAGACGCTTCCAGCAGTTCGAACCGCTGACCGACGTCTGCTGCGCCGTCGCGTAATTGATGTACACGGAGTCCGGGCCGTAGTTCTTCAGGATCCGCTGCCAGTTATCGGCGATCAGCTGATAGGCCTCATCCCACGAGATCCGCTCGAACTTCGCTTCTCCCCGCTCTCCGACCCGCTTCATCGGGAACTTCAGGCGATCCGGGTTATAGAGCCTCTGCCGCATGGAGCGGCCTCTGAGGCACGCCCGCAGCTGATAGGGCTGGGGGCAGCACGGGTTCGACGTGTTATCGGTCTCGATCCGGATCACCTGGCCGTTCTTCGTAAAGACACGGAGGGCGCAGCGGTTGCCGCAGTTCACCACGCAGGCGCCCCAATACATGTCAGGCATCGCGTCAATCGCTTTTTTGACACCTGACGCCACGGCGGTAAGCGGACAGACGCTTCCGGCAAGCGTGATGCCGGCGCCCTGCAGCAGGGCGCGGCGAGTCAGTTGGAAGGTCATTTTGTTTTCCTGTTGTTTTATTTATGAATTGCTGTTCTGGACGAGATGAGATTCATCTCCTGGGGGCGGATTCTATGGAGAGCGATCCGATTTTTGAATGACAGGCTGACAACAAAAACTTGCTGATTTAGCAAGTAAATAAAAATTGATCAAATGAGAACGATTTACGGGGATCCCCGGAAACAGGGGAAAACCGGGTGATGCCGCTGAAAAGAAAGGGAAATACGGGAGGGCGGAAACCAAGTGCGGCGAAGTGAAAAGTGAGAGCCCGATTTCCGGGATCGCTTTTAATAGCAAATATGAGTTCCTATAGACGATCTATCAGAAACTATCAGGATCTATGAAGAGGGAAGAGCGAATAAAGAAACGCCGCGGTTCCTTAGGGGAATCGCGGCGGGTGTCAGTGTTCTTTTAAAAGCGGTCAGGCGGGTTCTGACGCGGCATTGAATTCGGCTGCTGTCGCGAGCGTCGCCGATCCGATATAGGCGATCCGGTTATCCGAGGTGAGGATCGTGGGTTCGAGTACCTGCTCGATCACGATGCCATCCCCCGGCCCAAACTCATCCATATTGACAGCCGTGATCCTGAGACTTGGGTTAAAGGGCATTCCTTCCGGAATGTCAGCGACATGAAGCCCCGCGGTGGCGAGCGCTTCCTTTGTTCTCTGAAGGGACCATTTCAGCTGGTTCCGATAGCGCACCTGATCCTCGGGCTTTGCCTTCGCGATCATCTGCTCAAAAGCTTCCTTGAAATGCCAGGCTTCCACCGCCATGTTGATAATGGCTTTGGTCAGCTGCTGTTCAGAAGGCATTGATGTACTCCTCTGTGGCGATTGTTGTTATGTCAGGTTGTTCTCAGCAACTTTTTTTAAGGACGGTGCCGGGGAGAGCGGCTGAAACGGTGGTGTGTAGCTAGAGTGAGCCGCTATCCCCTGCCGCCCGGAGTGACCTTCGGGCGGTCTTTGTCTTACCGGTTACTTCGCGGTCTTCCCGAGACTCAGGGCGTCCCAGGCCGCGCCTTCACCAGCGATGCGGCCGAAGACGAGGATATCGGCGTAGGCGTTGCCGCCGAGGCGGTTCGTGCCGTGCGTGACACCGGTCACTTCGCCCGCGGCGTAGAGCCCCGGAATCACCTTGCCGTTCTTATCGAGCGCCTGGGACTTCGGATTGATGCGGATGCCGCCCATCGTGTGGTGAATCGACGGAACGGCCTTCACGACGTAGTACTTGCCCTGCGACATATCGACGAGGCCGCCGCGGTTATGGAAGTCCTTGTCGTTCCCCGGCCCCGTCATCGAATCCACGCGGTTAATCGTCGCCTTGAGGTTGGAGTAGGGGATTTTCGTGAATTCCGCGATGCACTTCAGGTCACCGCAGGTCTTCATCGTGCCGGTCTTCGTGAAGACGGAGTATTCGTCCGGATGGGCTTCGACGGTCTTTGAGATATTTCCGATCTTGTCGTTCCAGAGCACCCAGCAGTAAGAGCCCGGCTGCGCGAGGATCGCGTGCGAGATCATGTCGCGGCGCCCGAGTTCCTCAACAAAACGCAGTCCCTTCTGGTTGATCAGAATGGCACCGTCAAACCGGGCGTCGGCGATCAGTTCAATCGAGCCCGAGACCGGGTCGCAGATCGGGTACGTCTGGATGTACTGCATGTTGACGAGTTCAGCCCCAGCGCGTTCCGCCATGTAGAGCGCTTCGCCCGTCGCGGAAGGCGAATCCGTCGACTTAAAGCGTTCATCAAGCGAGGGGTCGTACTTCTTCACCATCGCGGCGTTGTGGCCGAAGCCGCCCGTCGCGAGCACCACGCCGCCCTTCGCGTCGAACTCGTAGTTCAGCCCATTCATCGTTGCCTTCACGCCGACCACGCGGCCCGAGGCGTCTTTGATGAGTTCCACGGCCTTCATATTGGTGATCACCGGGATCTTGAGTTCGTTCGCCTTCGCGTAGAGCTTCGTGATGAACTCGGTGCCGGTCTGACTGTACGGGATCAGGGCGCGCTTACGGGTGTGACCGCCGAACATGAAGAGGTTATCGGGCTCAAACCGGACGCCGATATAATCGCGGGCCCACTTGGCGGCGGAAAGCGCGTTCCCCGTCATCGTGCGGATCACTTCAAGGTCACCCTTCTTGTCGCCCCCGATATAGGTGTCCTGAGCGTGGCGTTCCGCGGAGTCATCGAGAATCCCGAGCTTCGGCTGGACCCAGTTCCGGGCGGCATTCATTTCAGCGCCGGAGATCAGGGAGTTGCCGCCCACTGTCGGCATCTTTTCCAGCATCACGACGCTCGCCCCGGTGTTCTTCGCCTCAATCGCGGCCGCGAACCCAGCGCCGCCGGCACCCACGACGACCACGTCATAGGTGCTCTTCGCGGGGATCATCGAGGCCGCTTTCTTAAGCGACTTCTGTCCGTCCTTCGTGAGCGTGACGCCCGCCTTCTTCGCCGCGTCCTTCACAGCCGCGAGAAAGCCTTTCGACGAGAACGTAGCGCCTGAAATGGCGTCGAGATCCGTGGAATTCGTTTTGACAACGTTGTCTTTAAGATCTGTAAAGACCTTCTCCGCGAGAACCGGGTTCTCGTTCTGAGAGAGAACCTTGATTGACTGGATCTTATTTGCGTCAAAGGTCACCTGAACCTTGATATCGCCGTCCTTCCCAACACCGGTGCCGGTCGTGGTTACGGCCGCGGCGGACGCCTGGAAAGAAAAGGCTCCGATCACGGCCGCCATCACGGCGGCAAAACGAATGGATTTGGTATTCATCACGCTGCTTCTCCCCTCAAACCTGTCAAATTGACTTGTCAATTTTTGATTGCAACGTCATTAAAAGACAGTTAACCGCCTAAGTCAATATCCTTATCTCTTTAGTGATAGAGGTAAATCGAAACAAAACGTGTTTGGGAGAATGAACTGTGCTTTTTCCTGACAGAATGGGGGATAGAGAGCTCTCTGGAATCCACGGGAAATCAGCGGTTTCTGCGGAGTGGATCCGGGTGCCCCGGCTCAGAAACCATTACTGTGACGCGGATGAATGAAAGGGAGGATCCCGTGATGACAGCCTGTGAGAAAGCGATCCGGTACCTGCTCGCCAAAATGGATGAGGAGGCGGGGGATGTCATGACGCTTCCGGTGCTTCAGAAACTCCTCTATTACAGTCAGGGATTTTCTTTGGCGATTACCGGAAAGCCGCTTTTCGAAGAGGATTTCGAGGTGTGGCAGATGGGACCAGTGATTCCGGCGCTTTATGAGAAATATGGGAAAGAGCCGGCGTTCGGGATTCTGAACCCCTCGGAGACCGGAGACCCGGGACTCACGGAGGAGGAGAAGGATGTGCTTGATCAGGTGTATTTCGTCTATGGGCAGTTTTCCGGGTGGAAACTGAGAGACCTGGTTCTCGCGGATCCATTGATCGCCGGGGCTCCGATCCGGTCCGTGATTCCGAAAGCCGCGATGAGAGACGCGTTTCTCGCGAGGCTCGAGGTGAGCGGCGCGTACGAGGCGGATTTCTAGAGCGAGAGGAAAAGACCGCCAAACGCCCTAAAATAGGCACTTTCAGCATCCGGTATTCATCAGGGCAATCCATCTATGGCAGCAGATAACGCTTTTTCATTCGCGATCGTGACGGCGTCCCCGAAGGGGCGCATGCTGGAACGGATGCTGGCGAAAGTCCTTAATTGCTATAAGTTCGTCTGGCTTCTTTCTATTCTCAAAATCGTCTCCGGGAAAAAGCGCGAATACATTTCTTTCAAAGAAATGTCAGCGCGAATGATAGCCACAGCCTGGTATCCGGTTATTTACTTTCGGCTTAACCTCGGATATGCGGACAGCCTGGCCGATGCTATTCACGATGTGAAAGCCGAGTGCGGCCTCCCCGATGGCGCGAAGTATGATGAAATTGTGCGGGCTGTTATGGCAATAAAAAATGAAAAGCTGGCTGCCCAGATAGAAGAGCTGACAGAATATGTTTGCCCGCGTTTCATCGTGCCTGTTTTCAGTGATGAGCTCGAGGAATTTAGAAAAACCTGCGGGAGCAATAGTAAGTTTGATGCGGGAAAGAACAGGACCGTTAAGGAACTCAGTCAGAAAGAGTGGAACAGACTTCGGACACCCTACGTGATTGGAGACGAGGGCATCACGCTGACCCCGGAATGGACGCAGTTCTTCCACGATTTCAACCAGATTATTGCGGAAAGCACGTACTTCAAGCTCACTCAGTACATTCAGCGTCGGAATCCCAGTGTTCCCGCCATCTCTGAAAAGTTGATTCAGCCGACAAAGCGCAGCAGTCCGGAATTTGATAAGGCGCGGGATTACTGGAGCCTGGTGATTGATAAGAATCCGGACGTGTATGACATTTACACCATGCGTCACTTCACAAAGGACGCACTTGATAGCCTGGGGCCGATGTCTGTTGACCACTTTGTCCCCTGGAAGTTCGTGCTGCATGACCAGATCTGGAATTTGGTTCCTACGTTCAGGAGCCCAAACAGCAGCAAAAGCGACAACCTCCCGGACTTCGCCTACCTGGATGACTTTTGCTCGGTGCAGTTCCTCGGTCTTTCAACGATTCGCCGCACTAACCAATTCTCTCATCTGATCGAGGCCTATCGGGATGTGATACCCGACGCGGAAAAGTTTGTGGCGATTCTCGAAAACAAAGACGTGTTCAGCCTGCAGTTAAAGAACGCCATTATTCCGCTGCTGCTTCAGGCAAAAAATCAAGGCTTCTCCGACTGGAACAATTCATACCGGGAAATTTAGAGCGGACCCGAGGCATAAACCATCCATAAACTGACGGAAATCTAATTACAGGTGGGTCAGATCCTGTCCGCAAGATGATTGGGGATGCCAATTCACTAGGCAGATGTGCCAGCATCAATGACTGAGGAAGTCAGTGGAATTCTCTGCCCGGTAGTTCTGGCGCGAAGATAGTCTCTAAGCCTGATTTATGGGTTTATTCGGAGGCTCACTTACGTAGGTTGTCAGAGCCTGATGACCCTTTCGGCGGGGAACCGTAGATAACGTCACCAGGCTCTGCCAGGTTACGAGGCTTGTTCGGGACCAGTCACCGGCTTAGCGATAGCACTCTTCTCTTTGATCCAATTGGTCACGATATCCGGGTCAGCAAGGAACTCGGCGAGCGGCCAATGCTTGGAGCAGAACTCAAATTGAGGACATTTGCCACTTTGCTGCCAATCAGGTTGAAGAGGGGGCCTGTCAGCTTCTTTAACCATTTTCCAGTCGCTTTCCTGCAGGCAACGGTACAGATTGACTTCAACCACTGCCTCCTTGCCAGACATTTCCAAAGGATCGGGCTTGGTATTCTTACCTGCACACAAGTCTGAGTCACTGCGGAAATCGTAGTCGATATAGTTGCGTAAAATCAGCGCTTTATCGCCTTTGATAGCCTTGTTGTGTGTCTTGTCCCGGTAAGCATGAGTCGAAGCAAATAGCGGCAGATAGTCCCATGCCGAAGTGTCGGATGGGGGGTATGTATCGCGGGGAGGGGTGTAAGTTTCGGTGGGCTTCCAGTACCAGAACTCGGTGTACAGCGTCTGATAGGCGATCGTATCGAATAGCGGGAGGATACGCATGTAGAAAGCGGCCGCGAGTCTGTGGGCCTGCTGCAGCTGGGTAACCAGCTTGGTGGTTTGCTGAAGATCGTATGTCATAGCGGCATCCTTATCCAAAGTCAGTGATTCAAAAAGG
Organism: Dakarella massiliensis; assembly: GCF_001182045.1. GTDB lineage: Bacteria > Pseudomonadota > Gammaproteobacteria > Burkholderiales > Burkholderiaceae_F > Mesosutterella > Mesosutterella massiliensis. The sequence goes on from NZ_CVTY01000006.1 coordinate 359,351, forward strand.
AGAAATCGTGGGAGGAGAGGCGCAATGTCCCGGCATACTTAAGCAGCGCGGTCCAGCCAGCAGTGTGTTCAGCCGGTGAGGTCATTTCCCATCCTGATATCACCCCGCAATCCAAGTGCACCTTTTTTTCTGCGGGGTAGTCAAACAAGAGCTTCCACTCGGGTATTACTGGTGCCATACCAAAGAGCTCAAATGCCCGCATCCACTCTTCGCGAATGGCGCGATCCTGTCGGCAGGAGTCAAACTCGGGGGCGGTTTGCAGGAAGTGGCGGAGCGATCCCCATTCACGCAGTGTCATTTGGCGAAAACGTTCGGGCAGCTCCGGATGAGTCAGCGGGGCGGCAGGAGTATGGCCGAGCGCCACATAGTAGAGCCGGTCTCCATAGGTCTTAACGTCGGTATTGCTAACCACAGCATCGACCTGGTCCTTCCACTGGTCCTGATGCTGGTCGCCCCCGAACGGGGGCTTGACCTCGATAACCACCAATGAGTTTTTAAACCGAAGTATCACATCGGGCTCAACATGTTTAGGCTCCTTTTCGGGGTCAGCATGTTCAGGCTTCAATTCCAGGTATGGCCACAGCTCCAGCTTGTCAAAGGTGGAAGGATCAATCGGATTGTCGGCACCAAGCAGGAAGCGCAGCAGGGCACCCAGAGCGCTGTCAGAGAGGTAGGGCACACGTCCAAAAAAGACGGCAGTCAGCAGATCCTCGCTTCGTTTGAACGCGTCACGCCAGCTGATAGATTCCTCGTCCTGCTCGATACGGCCAGCCTTGCCATGCAGAATCGCCTGCAGCATCGCAGCTCCTCGTGATGTTGATAGTCCTCGTGAACCGATTTCAGGGCTTCCAGAGCGTTCACGAGTGAAAATCAAGTATGTAAAAAGAGTACGTAAAGAGTCTACTCGCCCGTCATTTATGAATCAAGGTAAATCGGTTCAAAGAACGGGTCAATTTATGGCCGCGGCAGAAACGGCATGGGAAGAGAGGTGCCGGGTACGAAGGATCCGGACAGCAGAAAACCGCCTCATGACGCATAGTCATGCGGAGAATGGCATTGGCTCAAGGGAGTCGAAGACAACAGCTCGCAATCGAAGCTCTGTCTCTTTTTGATTCAGACGGGGGACATCCGGAATCGCGCGCATGGATTCAGGGGTGCCGCGGGTCTTTTTTGAAACGCGCTTATCAGGTTCGGTGCCTGATGAAGCGGTAAAGCGGAAAACGTGTGAAGCGTAAATCTTAGAAGGAAGTAACGAGGGAACTCTTAAGTTTTGTGCCGTTCCCTCTACGCCATGAAGATCGCTTCAAGGCTGAGGCACATTCGGAAATCGATCGTTTTACTGTGACACTTCATTTTGGCTGCTCCTATTTACGAAAGTCTCTTGTCGATCCGGTCTTAGATGCAGACACCGGAGAGGAGGCTCAGAACGTCGATACCCTGGCGGGTCTTGCGGGGAGCGGCGGCCTGTTCGTGGGTCTGGGAGGCGAAGGTGCTCTTCGTCTGGGTTTCCGCCTTGGTGAGGGTGACGGAGCCGTCGGCCGCGATGCGGAACTCAAGCTGGTTGCCGCTCGCGAGATTCAGGAAATCGCGGATTTCCTTCGGAATAGTGACCTGACCCTTGATAGTAAGACGATTTGCCATTTTATTTCTTCCCTTTCGATTTACACGTATAAAAAAAGACAGAGCCGCAATTTTGTTTGCGGCTCTGTCTAAGTTGAATCTCTGTTCTGCGGAACTTATCTTTCTAACGGGTGTGCAGAACGAGACGCCTTAGCTCTGGAGAGCCGCGTCAGTCGCATGCACATGCTGTCAACGATGAACAGCTGGTTAGACATTTGGAAAAGTTCCTGTAACAAGTAAAAACGTATAAGTAACCTTACCCGAGCAATTTTGAAAAGTCAAAATTTTGATTTCGGATAAGGTTTTTGTCGTAGAGACTCTAAGGAAAAGCGCCCATTATTCGGCGGCTTTGCCGGTCATGCCTTCCTTCTTCGCCCATTCACGGACTTCTTCGCTGATCCGCATGGAGCAGAATTTCGGGCCGCACATCGAGCAGAAGTGCGCCTTCTTCATGCTGTCCTTCGGAAGCGTTTCGTCATGCATCGCGTGCGCGGTCTCGGGGTCGAAGCCGATATTGAACTGGTCTTCCCAGCGGAACTCGAAGCGCGCCTTGCTCATCGCGTTGTCGCGGATCTGAGCGCCGGGGAGGCCTTTGGCGAGGTCAGAGGCGTGAGCCGCGATCTTATAGGCGATGATGCCGGCCTTCACGTCGTCACGGTCCGGGAGACCGAGGTGCTCCTTCGGCGTCACGTAGCAAAGCATCGCCGTTCCCCGCCAGCCGATCATCGCGGCGCCGATCGCGCTCGTGATGTGGTCGTAGCCCGGAGCGCAGTCCGTGACGAGCGGTCCAAGGGTGTAGAACGGGGCGCTGTCGCAGGCCTCGATCTCTTCTTCCACGTTCTCCATCACACGCTGCATCGGGACGTGGCCGGGACCTTCGATGATCACCTGCACGCCCTTCGCGCGGGCTTTCTTCGCGAGCTCACCCAGCGTCCGGAGTTCCGCGATCTCCGCCTCGTCGCAGGCGTCGTAGATCGAGCCCGGGCGGAGTCCATCCCCAAGGCTCACCGCGACGTCATACTTCGCGAGGATGTCGCAGATCTCGTCGAAATGCGAGTAGAGGAAGTTTTCCGCATGATGCGTGATGCACCAGCCGGCCATGATCGAGCCGCCGCGGGAAACGATGCCGGTGAGGCGGTCCACCGTCAGCGGAATATGGCTGAAGCGGAGACCCGCGTGGATCGTGAAGTAGTCAACACCCTGCTCGGCCTGCTCGATCAGCGTGTCGCGGTAAACCTCCCAGGAGAGTTTCGACGCGTCCCCCTTCACCTTCTCAAGCGTCTGATAGAGCGGTACCGTGCCGATCGGCACCGGGGAATTGCGGATAATCCACTCGCGCGTTTCATGGATGTTTTTGCCGGTCGAAAGATCCATCACGGTGTCCGCGCCCCACTTGATCGACCAGAGGAGCTTTTCCACCTCTTCCGAAATGCCGGAGCTCACGGCGGAGTTACCGATATTCGCGTTGATCTTCGTGAGGAAGTTGCGGCCGATCACCATGGGTTCCGATTCCGGGTGATTGATGTTCGCGGGGAGCACGGCGCGGCCTTCCGCGATTTCCTTACGGACAAATTCCCCCGTCACCGTTTCCGGCATCTGCATCTCAAACGGGGTCCCCGCGTGCTGCGCGAGGAGAATGCGGCGGGAGCGGGGCGAAACCGCGTCAAGGCTCTTCACGTAAGCCGCGCGGTTCTGATTCTCGCGGATCGCGGCGAATTCCATTTCAGGCGTGACGATCCCGGCTCGGGCGTAGTCGAGCTGCGTGATCTTTTTGCCGGGTTTCGCGGCGAGCACCGGACGGGTGCGGTGGAAGCGGTAGGAGAGCGTTGAGTGGTCTTCCTCACGCTCGAGGCCATACTGGCTGGTTAAACCAGGGAGCACCTCGGTGTCCGCTCGTTCCTCGATCCACTTCTCACGGAGCGCGGGGAGGCCCTTCGTGATATCGACCTTTTTCGCGGGATCACCGAAGTCGCCTGCCGTGTCGTAGACAAAGATCGGGGGATTCTTTTCGGTTTTCCCCTCAGGGAGGCTTGAGTCCTCGAGCGTGATTTCCCGCATCGGGACCTGGATATCGGGGCGCGACCCCTCAACATAGATGCGGCGGCTCGCGGGCAGGGGATCAAGCCCCGCCATCAGGCTCTCATCCGGACGCGTGTCGCGGGTGTCTTCTGCAATTTCAATCTTCCGGCTATCCATAGCTCCTAGTCCTCTTTATAGGCGGCGAGAAAGACGGAGGGAATAACAGCCGGTATGCAGGGTGGGGTCTTGAGACGTCTCTCAAAAAGAACGCCTTCCGGGAGTTCTCTTAATTCCGGAAAGCGTCCCGGCTCCCGCACCGCTGCATATTCGTTTCCCTCCGACGGTATCAGCCGCATCAGGTTCCACGGGTGTTTCTCAATCAGGAACGCGTTTTAGTGACAGGCCGCGTGCCCTGATACCCCGAACGTGCGCACCATTCTAAACGGGGTTGAGATCCGAGAGGAGGGGAGGAAACGAAGTTTTACTCGTTTCGCCGCGAGACGAGCCGCCTGATCGAGCGGTCGTGAATCCCGGTGAGGAAGAGCATCGAGAAAACCGCGCCCACGAGGCACCACGCCATGTCTTTCTGCGTGTCCCAGGGGTCGCCCTGCGTGCCGAGGAACGCGTCCGCTTCCTCGTGAATGATTTCGGCGGTTGCCCACTCGAAGATTTCGTAGAGCGCGGCGATCGAGAGACACACCGTAATCGAGAAAAACGCGGCCCAGGCTTTAGAGCGGGCGGCGCGCGTCCGGAGGATGATTTCGCGCGCGATGATCGCGGGGAACGCCCCTTGAGCGAAGTGACCAACCTTGTCGTAATTGTTCCGCGCGAAGTGAAGCGGTCCCTCAAGCCACGTGAAGAGCGGGACTTCCGCGTACGTGTACTTCGCGCCAATAAAGAGGATCACGCAGTGGATCGCGATGAGCGCGTAGCAGAAGCGAGAGAAGCGGAATTTCCCCCAGGTGAGGGCAAGGAGCGCGAAGCCAATCAGCCCCGGCGTGCATTCGAGCCACCAGGTGAGTCGGTCATGCGGATTGATGCCGGACCAGACGAGCACGGCGAGCCAGATGGCGAGCAGCACCGCGTGGAACGTCGAAAACCGTTCCCCCATTCCTTTTTCGTACCAATCCATAAGCCGGACTCCTTTTCCGTCGAATCGTATCACGGGAAAGAAGCGCCGGCACGGGGAATCGCAGCGCGGTGTGCTCTTTAGACCCTTAAAATCCGGGTCTTTTCGGAACTTTACGCGGAAGCGCCCTTCGGGACGTCACGCCACCAGGCGGGGAACTCGATCGTTAGATCGCCGATCGGCACCACGTCCCCGACTTTCGGCGTGAGGAGCTTCCAGTCCGCGAGGTGAGAGGCCATCCGGAACCGCTCCAGCGGATCAAACCAGGCGTGCCGCGCGAGCGCGTAGCGGCAGTTGTGGATCGGGATCACGGATTTCGCGCCGACCTCGGTCGCGGCTTTGACGGATCCTTCCGGTGCCATATGAATTTCCGCCCAGTCCGCGTTGTACTGGCCGTCCTCGATAAATGCGAGGTCGAAGCCCCCGGAATCGCGGAAGAGGTCGCCGATTTCCTTGAAGTGCGAACCGTTTCCGCCGTCCCCTGAGAGGTAAAGGCGCTTTCCGCCCGCCTCAATCACGTAAGACCCCCAGAGCGTCTGATCGCGCTTCAGCGTCCGCCCTGAGAAGTGGCGGGATGGGAAGAAGTAGATCGCGGGGGCCTGAAGAGCGCCGGACTTCCATTCAGCCGGCTGCAGACGCTTTTCCGGTTTATGGAACGGATGCAGCACCTCAGGCTTCGGATCCGTGAACCGCGCGGCGTCGTACCAGTCGAAAACGAGGATCTTATCGGGGTTAATGCCCCAGGCGAGAAGATGCGAATTCACGCCAAGCGGCACCGCGTAGCGCTTCACCTTGTGGTCCAGCGCCTTGATCGTCTCGCAGTCGAGGTGATCCCAGTGGTCGTGCGTGAGGATCAGGAGGTCGATCGGAGGCGTGGTCTTCGCGGTAAAGGGATAGCCGCCCCGGAACTCAAAGCTTTTATTCACGAATGAGACCGGAGAGGCGTACGCCGAATACACCTGATCCACGAGGAACCGGAGACCGGCGAGCTGGAAATAGAGCCCCGAGTGCCCGAGCCACACCGCGATATCGCGGTTCGGGTCGAGTTTTGAGAGATCGGTGTGCGTGCAGGGCAGCGGCGCTGCGGGTTTCAGATCCGGGATGGAGTTTGTGAGAAACTTCCACCAGGCCTCAATAAACCCGTCCTTCCCGACCATGACAGACGTCGGCTGCTGGTTACGGAATTCCCCGTCGATCCAGTTGGGGGATGTATGGATACTCTCCGCGAGCTTTCCCTCAGGGATCTCGCCAAAGCGGTTCACGAAGGAGCAGCCGGGCGTCATCACGACGGCTCCCGCGATCGCGCCGCCGAAGAGCGCCCGGCGCGTGCATTTCGCGACGGGACTCTGTTTAAACGGTTCATGCATAGCGGCTCAGAAATGATTCAATGATGGATTTCCGCTTATGCTACTGCAGGCGGCGTTTTCCGCTGATCTTTAAACGTTAAAAAAACGTGAAAAAGTGCGACAGGCCAGGGAGGAAACCCCGGACTCCGGGCGGGAAAGCTCCAGGCAAGAAAAATCCGGCAGAAAACTGACCCTGCCGGAGAAAAATGATTCCGTTCTATTCTGGTAGAACAGAGATAAATACTACATAAATCACCCTATATAATCTAATATTATTTCTGACTGATAAAATAAACATAAAAGTTAATTCTATGGAGAAAGCCCCGTGCGCCGAGCCCTGATGCATATTGAAGCGATTCTGGAAAGCGGTTCGATCCGAAGCGCGTCGAGGCGGCTGTTTGTGTCGCAGCCGTCGCTCTCGCAGTACGTGAAGCGGCTCGAGGACACGCTCGGCTGCCCGATCTTTGACCGCTCGAAGTCGCCCTGGGTACTGACGGAGGAAGGGAAGTATTTCGTTGAGACGGAGCGCCGGATCGACGCGATCGAAGAGGAGCGGAAGCACTATTACGAGGACCGCCGGGATGTGAAGTCGGGGGAAGTCGTGATCGGGTCGACACAGAACCGGACGGTCGCGGTGCTGACTCATATTCTCCCCGCGTTCCGGCGCGAAGCCCCGGGAGTCCGGATCCAGATCCGGGAATTCACGTCGGGGCAGCTCGCGGAAGCGGTGACAAACGGCGAAGTGGACTGCGCGTTTCTCGCGAGTACGCTGAAGAGCCCTGGTCTCACCGGGTTCAAGGTCGAACGGGAAAAGATTCTGCTCGCGGTCCCTGAGGGGCATCGCCTCGCGAAACGCGCGAAAAAGGGTGATCCCTTTGAGCCGCCGTTCCCGGAAGTGAGTTTCAACGAATTGGAGGGCGAACCCTTCATCATTCTCAATAAAGAGCAGGTGATGCGCCTCTACTTCGATCAGCTGGTGCAGGAGACCGGCGTCCACCCGAACCCCGTAGTCGAAACGGAGACCGTCGCCGCCGTGAGTTCCTTTGTGCGTGAGGGGGTGGGGCTCTCCTTCATTCCGGACGCCGTGGTCCGGAATCAGAAACCGACGGGTGTCGTGTTCTTCACGATCGCCGGGAAATCCCCGGAGCTCGATTTCTCGGTCTTCTGGCGCGAGGACCGGTATCTCTCGAAAGCCGCGCAGGCCTTCATTGACTGTGTGAGAAGGACGATCACGCCGATCGAGGACTGATCGGGTCGCTCCAGAAACAGCAAAGGCGCTTCAGATGAAGCGCCTTTTGTTTACCTCACGAGTCCCAGTCTCACTCTTCGTGATTGTGGTGCTCAAAGCCGCCCGGGTGCGTGTGGCGGTGGGTATGGGTTTCCGGTTTCCCGCAGGCGACGACCTGACCCCCTTCGGGTTTCGACTCAATCGTCGCGAAGGTGTCCGAGACCTCCATCAGGAAATCCCAGTCGTGCGACACGACGATACGGGGGAGGTTGATGATTTTGAGAACATGGATCAGCTGTTCGCGCGCTTTTTCGTCCAACCCGGTGGTGGGTTCATCAAGGAGCAGCGCCCGAGGCTTCATCGCGAGCACCGTCGCGATTGAGACGAGCTTCTTTTCGCCGCCCGAGAGGCGGTCACTCGACCGGTGCGCGAAGGCGGAGAGACCGAGGGTCTCCAGCGTCTCCTCGGCGTCTTTCAGCGCTTCCGCCTGGGATCGCCCGAGGTTCAGGGGGCCGAACGACACATCCTCAATCACCTCAGGGAAGAAAAGCTGATCCTCGGCGTTCTGAAGCACGTACCCCACGGCGCAGCGGAGGCCCCGGAATTCCGCTTCGGTCTTCACCGGCTTCCCCTCAAAACAGACGTCCCCGGATTGCGGCGTGAGGAGCCCCGTGATGAGCTTCAGGAGCGTCGTCTTCCCGCAGCCGTTCGGTCCATAGAGACCGATTTTTTCGGAGTCCGTGAGTGAGAAGTTGAGATCCCGGAAAACCGGCTTCCCCCGGCCGGCGTTTCCCATGGCGTCCGGCCACGAGAACGCGAGATTCCGAAGTTCAAAAATAGGGGCAGAGGGAGTCATTTGAATATGTGTCCAGGGTTCCTGACAGCCAATTTTTCTTTTATCAGAACGGCCGCAGGATCATAAGAGACGCGAGAATCGCGATTTCAAGCACCGCGAAGGATATTAATGCAAGGTTCTGACGCGCGTCTGACGTCCCAGCCCATTCAAGGCACCGGAGGTTCACACCGTCGAACCCCCGGAGCCGCATCGCCTCTCCCGTCCGCTCCGCCCGGTCAAACGCGCGGACGAAGAGCTGACCCATAAGGGTCGCGTAGACGCGATACGTGAAGAGCGTTGTTTTCGGGGCAAAGCCGCGGAGCCGCGCGGCGTCCCGGAGCCGCTTATATTCCTGCGAGAACGACTCGATGTAGCGCCCCGTGAAGAGGAGGAGCATCACGAGTTTCGGGGGGAGACCGAGTTTCTGCAGCGCCATCGCGGATTCAGAAAGCGTGAGCCCGGCGGTGAGCGAAAAGAGCGACGCGATGATCGCGTTGCATTTGAGGGTCACGAGAAGCGAGAGCCGCACCCCCGCGTCCGTCGCCTCAAGCGGACCGATCGACCACACCGGCGTTCCCGGCGTCGTGAACGGCGTAAAGACCCAGAGGAAGAGAATGAAGGCATTCGCGGCGAGAAGCCGCTTCTTCAGCTCTTTCCCGTTCGGGCGGAAGAGCGCGATGAGAACAAGAGACAGCAAAACCGCCGCGACCGCGGCCGGAATACCGGTCGCGAAGGCGACGGAGAAAGAAATCAGCGCAGCCGCGAGGAACCGGGTTTTCGGATCCGTGTGGCGGACAGAGGAGGCGGGGCCGTCGGTGGTCATGCGTTCCTGTCCTTCTTACCTTCCGCTTCGCCCTTTTCCTTACCCTTCTTGTAGCCGAGCGCCGCGGCACCGGCGATACCGAAGATCCAGCCAAGGCCCCCGATCACGTCTTTCGCGGACGGGTTCGGGTTTGAGAGCTCAGCGATCTTCTGACGCAGCGGCGCGACCTTCTCTTCCACCGCGGACTGGGCGATCAGCGTGATTTCGTCCTTTGTGAGTCCGGGTTCCACCGGGACCGTCGCGTTTTCGACCTGCTGAGGGGTCGGTTTGGCGGCCGGGGCGGCAGCCTTTACCGGAGCCTTCGCTTCCGTTTTCGCGGGGACCTTCGCGGGAGCGGCCTTCGGTTCAGTCTTCAATTCTTGTTTCACCGCGGGTTTGGCGGCGGGCGCGGGCTTCGGAGTCGGCGCGGCCGTCACGGTCTTCGGGAGATCCGACGGGGTCATTTCCCAGGTGGCGGCGTGGCCTTCACCCGCAGCGATTGCGACCGTCACGCCTTTTTCCGAGTGGTAGCCCGCGGGGAGCGTGAAGCGCCAGGTACCGTTATCCGCGGTTTTCCCGGTCGCGAGCACCTTCCCGGTCGCCGTATCGGTGACGGTGAGCTTTCCGCCCTTTACCGGAGTCGAGTCACTGAATTTCGACTCCACCTGGACGGCGTTCCCTTCACTCCACGCGAAAAGATTCACGCGGTGCGCCGCGGCCGAGAACGACAGGGTAAGGAGGGCGGCGAGGGCGACGGTGTGCTTCAGAATCGGTTTCACGGCAAAGACCTTTGTAGAAAATAACTAAATCTAAATAAATTCGTTATTCCGTTCTCGCGTTACTCAGCGGGCGGAATCATATCGGCGAGCTTGAGCCGCGTCGCCTCCGGGAGCAGCGCCGGGCGGACGCGGGCGATGAAGGACACCGCGACCGCGGTCACGATCCCCTCAATCAGCATCACGGGAAGGTGAGCGGCGAGGAGCATCAGCGCGGACGCTTTGAAGCCTTCATCCGTAAACGCGAGCGCGAGCGCGGTGAGAATCGCGGCGATCGCGACACCGCAGGCACCGGACACGAACCCCGAGACCGCCGCCGCTTTCTTCGCGCCAAGCGGCTTAAGGACGGAGAGGAGGCCGCCGAAGATATACCAGCTGAGCACGGCTCCGAGCCCCATCGTCGCGGTGTTGACACCGAGCACCGTGAGACCGCCGAAACCGTAGAGAATGGCCTGAAGGAGCAGCCCCACAAAAATCACCGGGACCGCGCTCCAGCCGAGCAGCACCCCGAGGAGCCCGTTTAAGAGCAAATGCACCGAACTCGGCCCCACCGGGATGTGAATCAGGGAAGCGACAAAGAACGCCGCGCCGAGAATCGCCGCCATCATCACCTGCCGGGGATCGAGTTTCTTAAGACCGTACGCCACGGCACCGGCTGCCACGACGGCACCCGTAATGAGGACAGGGGCGGAAAGTACGCCTTCAGCGATATGCATTTCTTCGAGCTTCCCTAATCGGAAAAGGTTTTACGCGCGTTACTTCGCGAGCTGAGACGGAACCTTCGTGAAGTGAGTCCAGAGCACAGCGCCGCGCTCCACGTCCTTCATCTTTCCGTCCTTCGCCATCTTCGGGGCGTCGCCGAGCGCGGCGAATCCCCACCAGCCGGCAAACGGGGCGGTGAAAGCGAATTCACCGTTCGCGCCGGTCACGGCCTGAAGTGTAATCAGATAATCGTTCGGGAGCTTCGCTTTTGAGCCGTTCCAGAACTCGATCTCGATTGGCGTCCCTTCAGGCGCGGGCTTCCCATCAAAAAGCACGCGGCCCCGGAATTCGGCTCCGGCCCAGTTCGCGAAAGGACGGGTGAGCGGCACGATTTCGGCGGGGAGCCCAAGGGGCTTCTCCCAGCCTTCCTCATCCCCCATCGCGCCCACTACGACCTTCGTGTAGTGAACGATGAACTTATCTTCAGCCGGTTCCCAGTAGGGCTTCGGCGTGAAGGCGAACGTATACGTCCCCGGGCGCGTCACTGTGAAGGTGGACTTCCAGGCCTCGTGCTTCAGGACCTGGGTTTCCTTGAGGGTATTGAGGAGCGACGTCTTCTCCCCGTTCTGCCACACGTCAAACGCTTCCGGCTTAGCGAGATTCATGCCGTTCTGTTCCACCGGGTGGCAGAACGCGAGCGTGAGTTCGAGCGGCGTCTTCGGACGGTTCACGAGTTCCGACCCCGGCATCAGCACACCGAAATGCGCGTAGGCGGGAAGAGCGGTAAGGGCAATGGCGGCAGCTGTGGCAAGAGCGCGGAGTCGCATGACGGGAGGTCTCCTTCGTGACGGAAATGAATAAGGAAAAAATGGAGATCCGGCAGACGGGAATCCATGGAGATCACCATGAAGAAGAGCAAAGGGCGATGGGTCCTGCTGCCGGAACACCGTCGTTATAGCACCGTTTTCATACGATTTCCAGAAAAGTATTCACTTCGATCCGCGCCGCTTTACCGTATCTGTTTAAAAAACCGCGGGAGGGTTGCCATAAAAGAGGTAGTTTCGGTGTCGGAAAATATTTTTGCGCAATAAATTAATATTTTCTGCGAATGAAACGCTATTTTTGATCCGTCTGGCGCATAGAATCTCAATTATCGAAAGGATCGTCAGGGTCCGGACTGTCTTTTTTATTCTTTTGAGATTCCCACTTTATGTTTGGCATTGAAAATTACGCCGGGTTCCTCGCGGCCGGGGTGCTCCTCAATATGCTCCCGGGCGTGGATTCGGTCTATGTATTGACGCGAAGCGCTGCGGAAGGGAAGCGGGTCGGGGTCGCGTCGGTGTTTGGGATCTCGTCAGGCGTCCTCTTCCACACGACGCTCGTGGCGCTTGGGCTTTCAGCGGTTCTCGCCGCGAGCCCGAAGGCGTTTTTCGCCGTGAAGCTCGCCGGAGCCGCGTACCTTCTCTGGCTCGGGATCAAAACGTTCCGGGAGAAGGGAAGCATCATCCCGACAGAAAGCGCGGAGCCGAAAAAGACCGGGCTCTGGGGCGCGTACCTGCAGGGGTTCCTCACAAACGCCCTGAACCCGAAAGTGGCGCTTTTCTTCCTCGCCTTCATGCCGGCCTTTGTGTCCCCCACGAACACCTACGGGCCGCTCCCGTTCCTGCTCCTCGGGCTCACGTTCTTCGTGACGGGGACGCTCTGGTGCCTCGTGCTCGTCGCCGCGGGAGCTGCCTTAAAGAAACTCTTGGAGCGGAGCGCCACAGCTGCGCGCCGCACCAAAAACGCATCGGCCGCGATTTACTGTCTCCTCGGGCTCAACGTCCTCTTCGCCAGGGCATCCTGAAGCCTATTTCCATCTGCCGAAAAAACAGAGAGAGTCCGGTTTGTGTGAACGGACTCTCTTTTTCTTTGACCCTTTGACCGTGTGTCGGGGTTTCATCGGAGCGCTTTTCGAAGTTCCGCGAGACCGCGGTCCGAAATAAAGGCGGCGGACCGGGTTTCGTGCCGCGCCCGGCTCCGGATCCGGAAGAACGCCACGGCGTCCCCATTCGGAAGCACCCGGTTGATCGCGTAGGCAGAGGCAAGCGCCATGTCCTCATTATGCTTCACCGTGCCCCAAAGTCGGATCGGGATGAGGGTGCCGAGCGTCAGTTCCTCATCATCTTTGAACCCAAAGAGCCGCCGGGTAAAGGCGATGAATTCAGGGGACAGCGCTTCAAAATACGTGTCCCCGAGGACGAGGAGCCGATGCCGGCAGCCGTCCTTCGCCTCTGCCCCGCAGAACGGGCAGTGGAGCTTGATCAGTTCATACGCCTCTTCATCAAGCTTCATCGGAATGAGGCGCGGATAGTCTTTCAGGTCTTCCATCTCAAGTTTTTTCAATCGGTTTTCAGGCGATTATGCGCCGGAATGGTTCCCGGCCGGCGCTTTTTATCGTTTCCGAGCCTTTCGCGCCGCGTATCCCCGGAACAGCAGACAAAAAAATCCCGGAGGCTCTGATGAGCCGCCGGGAGAAGTCCACCCAATAGACTTAAATACAACAAACACAAAAAAAGAAAAGACAAACAACAAAACCAATCAGAGCGCCGCGAGCTTCCCCGCGAACCCGAGGAACAGACTCCCGAGGAGCGTGTTCCCGACTTTTGACATCAGGGGGCTGCCGCTCACAAAGCGCTGGATCGCGGCCCCGGAGAGTGCGAGCGTCGACATCCAGCAGATGCTGAACGCTTCAAGGATCGACGCCATCACGAGGTACGAGATCCAGGGGTGTTCAAACTCGGGGTTGATGAACTGGGAGAAGAACGCCACGTAGAAGAGGATCGCTTTCGGGTTCGTAAGCGAAAGAACCAGAGCCGTGCGGAAGGGCTTCACGGAACTCGGAAGTGTTTCCGGTTTTGCCTGGCCTGCTTTCTTTCCGCGGTACGTGGAAATCAGCACCGAGAGCCCGAGGTAAGCGAGGTACGCCGCGCCCGCGATCCGGACCGCCGTGAAGAGAAGCGGGTGGGAGGTAAGCGCCGCCGCGACCCCGAGGTACGCGAGGAAGATGAGGGCGGCGTCCCCGAGGAACACCGCGAGCGCCGCATGGAACGCGGGCTTCGACCCGTACTGAGTCGAGGTCTTGAAAACGAAAATGGAATTCGGACCCGGCGCGAGGATCAGCGCGAGAGCCCCAAGGGCGTAGAGCCCGGCATTCATGACACCAAAGCTTTCCAGCATTTCTGTTTCAACCGAAAAAGTGTTTTGTGAAGAGAAAAAACTTTTTGAACCGAGACTCAGGCGAGCACGAAGCCCATACGCGAGAAACACGCGCGGACGCGAGAGGCATTCAGTCGGGTTGAAACGGCGGAAACTTCAGTGACCGGACGGAAGTGGATCCGTGACCGGGCGGAATCGCCGCGGCGTAAATACGGGTTGTGTCGTGAGTCATGCCTTCACCTTGGTTCAAGCGAAAACTCTTTAAGTCTGTCCGCAATCCAGAATGCGTCTTGTCGCGGGACAGCCTTGAAGAGAGGTTGTTCGAAACTAGATGCATGCAGGAGAGCAAAAACGCAGCCCCATTCTGTCTTCCAGTGTTACAAACCCGCTCCCCGCGAGAATGGTGGCGGGAAGCAAGCGAGGTGAATTATACAAAAATCAGCCTGATGCGGAAGGCTTAACCCGGCGCTCCCCCCGTAGATCAGAAATTCCATTTGCCCTGCGTCAAAAGACCCATTTCCTCTTTACACGCTCAAGGGGCCCCGGTCTCCGGGACACCGGTTTCACAAGGGCTGAGAGAATGATCCCTGTGCTGGGGGGAGGGGCGGGAGGTGAGACATTGCCTCATTCAGCGCCTACCTCTGGAACCATTTCCGTGATCGGAAGGGAGAAGATCGCTGTCCTTCCGGCCGAGTAGAAAAAACCGGCGGACCGACCGAAGAGTCCTCAGAACAGTTTCTTTTTCTCCGGAACCGTATTAGTTTTCCTACTATGTCAGGAAAGACCTTTCCCATTCCGCTCTCGTCTCTCCGTCCGGAGAGAGCCTCGTTTGAAGGAATATCCATGCGTTTTATGAATCGTTTCGCGAAAGCCGCGGTTTTTACTGTCTGCGCGTCACTCGTGTCGTCCATGGCCTGGGCGGGAGCTTTTGACCTCCCGTCAGAAGGGAAAATCCTCACCGGGACAGCGCAGCAGACTTATATCAATCAACGGATGCATGACCTTCGATCCGGGAAAGTGAAGATCACGTTTTCGGTCACGGACGGCTGGGAAAAGCAGATGCTGAAGGCGGGAAGCGCGGACCTCGAGCGCTATGACTATCCGGCCGCGAAAACGAATCGCGTGCTCCTGCAGCTCCATGGCGGCGCGTATGTGCAGAAGCTTGATGACCTCTACCGCATCACGGCGCTGACACAAGGGAAACTGATCTCTGCCCGGACGGTCTATTCGCTTGACTACCGCGTCGCCCCCAAGGCGGTTTACCCGGCGGCGCTCGAGGAAGCGCTCGCCGCGTACCGCGGGATTCTGGACACCGGTGCCAAACCGGCTGACATCATCGTGGTCGGCGACTCGGCGGGCGGGAACCTCGCGCTGGAACTCTCTCTCGCTCTCAAAGAAAAGGGACTCCCGCAGCCCGCGGCGCTGATTCTTCAGTCCCCCTGGACCGACATGGGAACGAGCCGGGCGTCCCGCGTCACGAACTTCAAAAAGGATCTGATTCTCGGAGAGGGGACGCCTTTCAGCGGTCCTGTGGTCGAGGCGGCGTACGCGGGGAAACTGCCGGTGGATGATCCGCGGCTCTCCCCCGTGAACGCCGATCTCCGGGGACTCCCTCCGATGCTGATTCAGGCAGGGGGCTATGAAGTGTTTCTCTCTGAAATCGAGGATTTCGCGAGGAAGGCCGGGGAATCGGGCGTGCTGACCACGCTCACCGTCTACCCCGGGATGTCGCACGACTTCGCGCTCTGCCTCCCGGAGCTCCAGGAGTCGATCGACTCGATGAAGGAAATCCGCGATTTCGTGAATCGGATCGACCGCGCGAAATAAATCCTGATCCGGAAGACCGAGGGGCGGGAGGTCGGATACCCGCCCCATCCATGCGTTCTTTTCTGGGGTTACTTCTCCCGCCCCAGCTTCCCGGAGACGAGTTCCTTCAGTGTCGATCGGATGATCTGCATCCCGGGGTCGGTGTGTGTCCTGACGTGCCACCCCATGTAAACCGTGAGCTTCGGGGCTTTGTCCGTGATCGGGAGGAAATCAAGCTTCCTCCCGTCAAACGCCATTTCCGCGGTCGCTTTCGGCACGATCGCGTAGCAGTCCGTTTCATAGAGGCAGAGCGGGACCGAGAGGAAGAAAGGCACGACGAGCGCGATTTTTTCCGGATCCGTGGGGTTAAACCACCCGTTCGCGGGGCTATTCGGCGCGCGGTAGCGGTCTGGCTGGGCGTTGATCAGCACCTGACGCCAGGGGTCGAGATCCGCCTTATCGAGGCTCCCGAATTTCTCAGCTTTTTTCTTTAACGGATGCCCCTTCCGCACAACGCATACATAGGGCTCCGTGACGAGCGGTATGGAACGGAGCTGCGGGTGCAGCCCCTGACGCGCGAAGAAAACAAGGTCCAGCCGGTTCGCCCGGAGATCGTCAAACAGGTGTTCGTCCGCCTGTGTCACATGGAAGCGGACGAGCGGCAGGCGCTTCTCAAACTCCGCGAAAACGGACGCGATCCCAAGCGTAAAAGCGTTGTCGTACGTCGCGAGCCGCACGGTGCGCTTCAGATGCAGCGGATCGATCCGGTCCTCATGCTGGAGGTCTTCCAGCGTATTCATGAGCCCGAGGACACGGGCATAGCGCTTCTTCGCGCTTTCAGTCGGCTGCATCAGGAACCCGCTTCGGGTGAAAAGGGGGTCGTTCCAGTAGGTCCTCAGTTTCGCGAGCATCCGGTTCGCGGACGAGAGGCTCACCCCCATCTGCTCCGCGGCCCGCGGGAGCGACCCCGCGCGGTAGAGCGTGAGAAAGAAGTAGAGCGACTCCGCGTCGATCCCCCGGACATAGGCGGGGAGGGCTCCGGCAGCAGGGTTCAGATCCGTTTTTTCCGCGTCCTTTTTCTTCAGTACCGTTTTTTCTGACATGGAGTCACTTCGATTTCTGACATTGAGAAGAGAAGATTAACGGATTTTCAGAGAGGGAGCCGATCCCTAGAATTTTTTCCGAACCATAGAAAAGGCCGGGGCGGATGAGAGGAAACGCCCCGCTGCCTCAGGCAACCAAAGGAGAAAGGAAGAAATGACAGCCATTCAGAATTTCAGCGAACCGAAAACGCTGAAACGGATCGCGGCGCTCGTCGTCGCGGCCGGAGTCCTTACCGCGGGGAGCGCCTCCGCGATGACCGCCGGCACCTACACGTCGACGGTCCAGGGCCGTAACGGCAATATCACGGTCGAAGTGAAGGTGAGCGCGACGAAGATCGAAAGCGTCCGCGTGACCGATCAGAAAGAAACCCCCGGGATCGGGTCGCTTGCCGTGAAGAGCATTCCGGAAGCCGTGGTCGCGGGTCAGACCGCGCAGGTGGATAACGTCTCGGGCGCGTCGATCACGTCTCAGGCGCTCCGCAAAGGAATCCGCGAAGCGCTCGTGAAGGCGGGCGCGGATCGCTCGATGCTGGATCGCAAAGCGATCAAGAAGCAGTCCGCCGCGGCGCAGACGCTCGTGCATTCAGCTGACGTGATCGTCGTTGGCGGCGGCGGAGCCGGCATGGTGGCAGCCGCGACCGCGGTGGATGGCGGCGCGAAGGTGATCGTCCTTGAAAAGATGGCGATGATCGGCGGGAACACGGCGCGCTCGGAGGGCAACATGTCCGCGATGGATCCGGAGCCCGAGAAGCTCCTTCCGATGACCCCGGCGGTCCGCGACATCGTGAAGAAGTACACCGATCAGAAGCCCTGCACGAAGGAAGTAGCCCAGCTTCAGCAGACCGTGAAAGATCAGCTGAAGGCGCATAACGCCGCGGGTAAGAAGTACATCTTCGACTCTCCTGAACTCTTCGCCCTTCAGACGCTTGAAGGCGGCGACTGCCATAACGACCCGAAACTCGTTCTCACGATGACCCGGAACGCGACGGCCGCGATGGAGTGGCTTGAGAAGCAGTCCGATATGAAGTGGTACCACGTGCCGCGCTACTGGGTGGACGTCGGTATCGGCGGCATTTATCCCCGCGGCCAGTGGCCCCGTCATGCGGACGGCAAGACCCCGATCTCGACCTACGACGCCTACATTTCGCCGCTCGCGGATAAGGTGACGAAGGCGGGCGGCCATATTTATACCCAAATGAAGGTGATGCAGATTGTGCGAGGGAAGGACGGCCGCGTGACGGGCGTGATCGCTGTTGATAAGAACGGCAAGAATCAGGCCTTTAACGGGAAAAACGTGATTCTCGCGGCCGGCGGCTACGGCGCGAATCTCAAGATGGTGAAGAAGTACAACAACATCAACGTGATCGCGACCTCTAACCAGCCTGGCACCACGGGTGAGGTGCTTGAGGAAGCGGTGAAGGTCGGTGCCGGCCTCACTGGCATGAAGTGGATTCAGATCCATCCGCACGGGAACCCGAAGAACGGTGAACTGGAATCCGCGATCGCGGGGCGGCCGTCTGACACCCCCTACGTCAACGTGAACGGCGACCGTTTTGTCGATGAGACGGGGCGTCGTGACGACATCTCGCACGGGATCCTCGCGCAGCCCGGTCAGGTGGTCTACGCGATCTTCGATCAGAAGACCATTGATCAGAAGAAAGTGCGTGACGACCTGATGCAGATCGCGCTCGGCCACGGCTATGCCTATAAGGCCGATAACTTAAACGACCTCGCGAAGGCGGCTGGCATCAACCAGGCGGAGTTCGCGAAAACCATGGCGGCCTATAACGAGGCCTCCCGCACCCAGAACACGAAGTCGCTTCCGGTGCCGAAGATCCTGATCGGCATGCCGGTCGATAAGGCCTCGTTCTACTGCGTCCCGATCACGACGACGATCCATCACACGATGGGCGGTCTCCGGATCAATGAGAAGACTCAGGTGCTCGATACCAAGGGTCACGTGATCCCCGGCCTCTACGCCGCGGGTGAAATCACGGGCGGCATCCACGGCGGCAATCGCCTGGGCCGCAATGCCCTGACGGACCTCCTCGTGTTCGGTCACATCGCCGGCATGCAGGTTAGCCCTAAGCCCTAAGCCCATAGTCCTAATTCGGGTGCATAATAGAGATACTTCGGCGGGATACCTTAGGAGAGGACCAGGGACCCGCCGGGGTGTAGCAGCAACCACCACCAAAACATTCAAGAGAAGAGAGTCATCATGCGCTTCATGCAAACTGCGGCCGCTGCGGCCATTGCTTCCGCGTTTTTCTGCGGCTCCGCCTTCGCGGCGAGCCCGACCGTCACGCTGTACGGCATCGTGAATACCGGTCTCACCTATACGCATCAGAAGACCGCCCCGGGTAAGTCAACCGACACGGTTCAGATGGATAGCGGCAACTACCTCGGGAGCCGCTTCGGTTTGAAGGGTGAGGAGAAGATTACGGATACGACGTCTGTCGGCTTCATCCTGGAAAACGGCTTCTCGAGCGACACCGGTACGGGGTCGGACGATAACCGGATCTTCGGCCGTGAGGCGTCCCTCTACGCGAAGAACACGAATTTCGGTACCCTCCGGTTCGGGCGTCTCACGCAGCTCTCCGGTTCTACCGGTTCTTCCAGCATCATGGGCGGGAAGTTCTCCGCGCTCAGCACTGGCTGGGGCATTGTCTATGGCCACAACGCCGTGTTCGCGGGCAAGTTCGGGCGCTTTGATAACGTCATCAACTATTCCACCCCGACCTGGAACGGCTTTGATCTGCATCTGCAGTATTCGGGCGGCATTGATATGAAGTCCGAAACCCCGACGGGGCGTGAAAACACCGGATCCACCACCCGCAACGGCGCGATCGGTGCCCGCTACATGAAGGGCGCTTTCAGCACGATCGGCGTGGTCGATACGTATCACTACGCGAATACGCAGGATGACGCGGGCTACACCGCGAACCTGAGTGTCGCCTACGACTTCAATGTCGCGAAGGTGTTCCTCGCCGGCCAGTACTTCAAGGACATGCGTTACCTCGGCAAGGCCGCGATTAACGACACGGTTTCCGGCGCTTCGGTCTTCGGGAACTCCACCGCCAAAGACGGCTGGGGCATCAACCTCGGCGCGACGGCTCCGGCTTTCGGCGGCAAGTTCTACGCCGCTGTCGGCTACATGGATGCCGATCATTCAGACGACACCGCCGGTAAACTGAAGCGCTACACGGTGTCCCTCGGCTACGACTATTCGCTCTCCAAGCGGACCCTCGTTTACGCCGGCGCTGGCTACATGCACGACAAGTATGACGACTTCGCCGCGACCACCGTCGGCTCCGCCTATAACTACGGCGTGACCGCGGGTCTCGTCCACAAGTTCTGAAATTAGACCACTAAGAGTCATCTCTCCTTAGCAGTAAAGAGCAGCAAATTTGAAGGGCTCCTTCCAGTCCCATCCCAGGAAGGAGCCCCTTTTTTGTCCGCGTTTTCTGCTGACGGTTTGTCTGTATAGTTGCCGGGGAATCAGAGCGGTGTGTGGTGAATGAAGGTGGGTTTGCGGCTCATGAGCCGGTACTGGATGAGGCCGGAGGCGAGCTCCGCCGCGGTGATGAGCGCGATCCCGCCCCAGGTGAGCGCCTGCGGGGTGTCGGACGTGATCACCCACCCGAGGAGCGCGGCAAATGGCACCGCGGAGAATTGAAGGGACGCTGAGAGAAGCGGTTTCCCGTGGCCCCAGCCCTGAGTCTGCGCGAGCTGGCTTCCGACGGTCGTAAGCCCGATCGCGAGCATCACGGGTTCGGTGAAGAGCGAAAGGGCGGATTCCGTGGAGAAGAGACTGAACATCACGATCCCGGCCGCAAGGCATCCGATCGCGAACCAGGTAACGGTCCGGATAATGGGTTCACCGAGAGACCCAAGTTTCCAAAGTGTGAGGCCCGTCGCGGCGGAGCAGAGTCCGGAAAAGAGCCCAAGCGCGATAAAGGGGAGCGATCCGTCTTCGCCCCCCGGCCGCATCACAAGGAGCACCCCGATGAAGCCCGCCGCGATCGAGAGCAGCAGCCCCGGATCCGGGAAACGCTTCAGAAGGACGCCGCGCACCATCCCGTACGCCGCGACGAAGAGCGGAGCTGTGAAGACGAGCGTCTGAAAGAGGACGACTGACATATGCTGCACCGCGATGATATTCACGCAGAGCGCGGTGACGCCGC
This sequence comes from Dakarella massiliensis, assembly GCF_001182045.1. Classification (GTDB taxonomy): domain Bacteria; phylum Pseudomonadota; class Gammaproteobacteria; order Burkholderiales; family Burkholderiaceae_F; genus Mesosutterella; species Mesosutterella massiliensis. The sequence goes on from NZ_CVTY01000006.1 coordinate 380,099, forward strand.
AGAGAATCCGGAAACACTGAAGCCTGGGGTGACGGGTTTTAAGGCTCGTTTTTGATACCGCCGCGATCACGAGGATCACGAGCGCCATGAAGGCGGAGCGGACGAGAAAGATGTCATAAAACGCGGTCCCTTCCGGCGCAAGCTTCACGAGCGCGTAGGTGAGCGTCGTGAGAAACGTGGATAGCAGCAACCAGAAAGACTGCACGGGGATTGGCTCCGGGAACCAGGAAGAGTTTTATGGACGTAGGACTTAATCATAACGACGTATTTCGTAAAGTCCATGCAGGAAAGAAAAGACTTTGGAAGTCTCTGCGGGAAGTCAGGGAGTGACCGTCATCTTTGCCTTTCCGCCACAGAGAAGGATCGGATTTTGTCCGCGGAATCGGTAAAAAAGAGAATGTGAATCGGATAAATCGGTAAAAGGGCTTTAGCCGATTTGCTCGATTCGGCGAGCGGCTTTTGAGAGAGCGTCACCATTTCTCAGAATTGAAGACGAAAAACGCCGGCACCTTCTTATCAGCCGTGGAAATCAGGGTTCTTCAGCGTTTTTAGCGGTTTTGTCTTTAGGAGGATTGCGGCTCGCGCGATGCCGTTTCAGTCCCGAATCGGTAAAAAAGAGAATGTGAATCGGATAAATCGGTAAAAGGACTTTTACCGATTTGACCGATTCGGGAAGAGCGTCTTCAGACAGTGTCTTCTTCCCTCGGAACCGGAAACAGAAAAGCCGGTATCACCCGCCGCTGCCATCGGAGGTCTCCAATTGGCATAACGTTTTTATCTGCGGTGTGTAGGCAGAAAGCGATTGAAATACATCATCTATTTTCATTCAAAGAAATTAAAATAGTTACCTCGTTAATGACGGAGTCCCGTATGTATCAAATCAGCAAACATCACATCGCAGTTCCGCCAGGAGAAACCATCAAGGAACAGCTGGAGATTTGGGAGGTCACAAAGGCTGAATTTCTTTCCCGGATGGGTATGACAGAAGATGAGGGCGAGGCGCTTCTCGAAGGCGACATGGCGCTGACGCCGGACGTCGCCTCACGGCTGGAATCCGCGCTATCTATTGATAAGGGGTTCTGGCTCAGGCTTGAGAGCTGTTACCGCGAGGACCTCAAAGAAGTGGAAGAGGAAAACGCCCGAATGAAGAGGAAAGCCCTCTCCTGAATCCCACGGATTATGATGACGGGCTCCAGCACTTGAAACCCTGCAGAAAGAGAATGAAGGTAAAACCGATTCCCGAGAAAACCGCGCTGCCGCCCGGATCGATGATCGGAGAGATGCTCGCGATGCAGCAGATCTCGCTCTCCCGCTTCGCCTCAGCGCTTGAGATGACTGAAACCGATGCCGAATCGCTCCTCGCGGGCAGCCTGCCGCTCACGGACGCGATCGCGAAGAAGCTGGAGACGCTTCTCGATCTCCCTGCGCACTTCTGGCTTGGACTTGAAGCGAGCTACCGCTCGGATCTCAAAAAATAAAGACGGCGTCAAAGACTGACCCCGTCTCCTCAGACAATTATCTGTGTCAGTAAAAAAGAAAACCTCCATTCCGTGAGTAATCAGGGGATGGAGGTCTTCACGTGCAGAAAGGCGTGTCAGCGTGCGGTTTTAACGCCTTTCTAGGCACCCGGAAGAACTGCCTCTCAGAAATTTATCTATTGAGACAGCCATATCCGTAGTCTACCTTTGCTGTACCGGAATTGCTAAAAAATTGAGGTATCCAGACAGATTTAGGTTATACGGAAAAGCTGAAAAGAATACAGGCAAGCCTGTCAGGCGTAAGGGCGGGATTCGATCCAGGCGTAGATATCAGCCGCGCGCCAAGCGACGGACTGAATGCCGATTTTTAAACTGCGTGGGAATCTGCCTCTTATGGAATCCATGTAAATTGAGGTTCTGCTCCTGCCGGTGAGCCGGACCACTTCTCTTATCCGCATCAGACCGGGATGTTCTTCTCTCAGTTTTTCATAGAAATCTGTAGTGACATAGTCAAGGGCATTCCACGCAGAGGGCTGGGAATCCTTGGAAGAAGCGGAAAATCCAGTGTTTTTCATTTAACTTCTCCTTACTCAGATTAAAAAGCCTGTCAGGGAATCAAAACCCAATCTGACAGGCGGCCTTCCAGGGCGAGCGTTGCCTGCCCTGTTTCGGGCCAGAAGCCCGAAAGGTAATTCGTAAGAGAGTTAATAGGCGAGGGTATAGCCCCGCCCAAAGATTTTCCTGATGCCGCTTTTATAGCGTTTTCTCAATCCGATTTCATCCGGATTTTCTTCTTACCAGTCGTGCAGCTCGTATTTGCCGTTCGAATCCGCGGTGAGGCTCTGCTTCGTCACCGGGTTGTAGTAGGCGGGTTTCCCGTTCACTTCACCATTCGCGCGGAACTTGCTGTTCTTGATCATCTCTTCAAGCTTCTGCTGATTCTCTTCCGCCTGCTTTTTCAGCTGCTCCAGCTGATACTCCGGAGTCCGGGTATAGGCGGTGCCTTGGATGTAGCTTTCGTTCCAGTAGCGGCGTCGCGCGGCGGTGAGGCGGACATTCTTATCGTGAATGCCGCCGAATTTATCGTACGTCGTGATGGTTTCGTATTTGTCGTCGAGGCAGCAGCTTGAAGAGGGCTCCCGATACTGAATCCGGAAGTTCTTGATGCTCGCGGTGTCCTACCTCGGATAAGCGACATTCAGGTATGTCCGTTTCTCCGGTGCCGGCGCTTTGTAGCCGCCCATCACGGCCCGGGCAGATTCAAGCGGCGAAAACGCGTCGTAGCCCTTCGCGAGCGAGACCTGAGCCGGCGCGAGGCTTACGCCGATCAGCGCGGCGCTTAAGAGAATCCAGGGTTTCATGACGCGGAGCCTCCATGAAGAAAAACGTGCAGGCGGGATGAGGGCAGAGCGCCCTTGCATCCCATCCTTTCTCTTCATTATAAAAATAAGAACGGAGGGAATCGGTTCCGCTTCTGTACGAAACGTGTCCCGTAACGAAAGATGCGCGATTTCGCAGTGACGGACTACTTTGAAACCGAGACATCCACATCCGGCGTGATCTGGAAGCTGTACTCAGGGTAGGCGGAGCGCATTTCGTCATAAATCTCACGCAGCCCATCCTCCGGCTTGATATCGAAACTCAGCACCACATCAAACCGGATCGCTTTCTTCGCTTCATCGAGGTAGAACCCGTGGCTCTGCACGACCCAGGGGTGAGCGGCAAGGCGCTTGCGGATATCGTCCCGAATACGCTTTGCCTTGTCGTCATGGGTGTTATAGGAATAGACGCCGACTCCGGCGAGCAGCACCCCCGTTTCCTTCATCACCCGGGATTCGACGCGGCGCGTCAATGCGTCCACTTCCTTCACGGTCATCGTGTCCGGGAGCTCGAGGTGGACGGAGGCGAGGTTTTTGCTCGGGCCGAAGTTGTAGACCACGAGGTCGTACGCCCCATGCACCTTCGGTTCCTCGCAGAGGATCTTCGTGATTTCGTCCGTGAGTTCAGAGTTTTCACGCTTCCCGAGGATGTCGTTCAGCGTGTCCACGATCATCCCGATACCGGCCTTGATAATGACAAGCGAAATCACCGCGCCCACATAGGCTTCAAGCGAAATCCCGGTCGCGATGAAGAAAAGGGCGGAGGCGAGGACCGAGGCCGAGAGCACGGCGTCAAACATGGCGTCCGCCCCGGATGCCTTCAGCGCCCCCGAGTTCACGGATTCCCCCTTCGCCTTCACGTAGCGCCCGAGGAAAATTTTCACCGCGATCGCTACCGCGATGATGAGGAGCGACACCGCGCTGTAGTCCGGCGTCGCGGGATTGATGATTTTCTTAACGGATTCGACCGCTGACGTGATGCCGGCGTAGAGCACAAGCCCCGCGACGATAAGCGCGGTCAGGTATTCAACCCGCCCGAACCCGAGCGGATGCGCTTTATCGGGCTTCCGGGCGGAGAGCTTTGTGCCGCCGATCGTGACAATCGACGAGATCGCGTCCGTGAGATTATTCACGGCGTCGAGAATCACGGCAATCGAATTCGCGGTGAGTCCCACGGCGGCCTTGAAGGCCGCGAGAAGGACATTCACGACGATCCCGACAATCCCGGTGCGGACAATAACGGCTTCTCTATTCATGCTCATGCAGCGCCCTTCTTTTCAATCACTTCCGTATTGTCTCGGCATTGTAGCGAGCGGGGCGAAGAGTGAACAGATTCCCGGGGATGCCGGGGGAAATTCCGCTATTCCGCCGCGCCCAGCGTCTTTTCGCGCTCCGTGAGCCGCAGCTTCGCGTTCGCGAGGTGACGCTGCATCAGGCTTCGGGCGTCGTCCGCCCTCTGATCCCGGATCGCGTCAAAGATCGCCTGATGGAAGGTGAGCGATTCCTCTCGTCGCTCCGGGCTCCAGAGCGTGAGGCGCCGGGACGCTTCGAGGAGCTCCGCGAAGAAGTGCCAGAGAATGATGAGGAGGCGGTTCCCCGCCATCACCGCGATTTCCTGATGAAACCGGTGAGAGGCTTCCTCGGCGGACTTCTCATCCGTAATGGAGTCATTCAGCAGGTCGAGCGACGCCTGGAGGGTCTTCAGGTCCGACTCGGTCCGGTTTTTCGCCGCGAGCTCCGCCGCGTACCCCTCAAATAAAATCCGGAGGTCGAAGAGTTCAGAGAGCGTCGCGGAATCCGGCGGCGCGAGGAACGGCCCGATCTTAGCGAGCACCTCACCCGGATCCGTCTTCTGCACGAAAACGCCTTTTCCCCGCACCTGCTTCACGATTCCGAGGTACTCAAGCGACTTCATCGCTTCGCGGACCGGGATGCGGCTGACGCCGAGAGACTCCGAGATATCGCGTTCGCTCGGGAGCGCGTCCCCCGGTTTATATTCGCCTGACACGATTTTCTCGCGCCAGATCTCCGCGATCTGACGGTACAGCGTGTCGCTCTCGCGGTGCAGAGCCGGTGTGGTGGTTTCACTCATGGTTGTTACTCTCTCTTATTTTTTATCGATGAAAAAAGCCCGGCTTCTTTGGGGTGGTCCAAAGCGTTTGCCGGGCTTTTCTTTGTCCTTCCTCAGAAAGTCATTCTAAGGGGAGAACGGCGGTCAGAGCGTTTTGAGGATTTCTTCCTCAACCGCCTGAGCGTGCGCCTGCACGTCGTCATAGCGGCTCTTCCCATAAGAGTCCATCGTGATGAGGAACGGGCCGAAGTGCTTCGTCTGAAGCGGCCACATGGCTTCCGGCATCCCGCACTCGTACCAGTACGGGTCCTTTGTTCCGGTCACGCCCTTCGCGAGCACCACGGCGCAGCCAGGAACGGCCTGCGCGTAGACCTGCTTATATTTCTGCATCGCTTTCCGGGTGCCTTCCGCCATGCCGCCTTTGCCGATCAGGATCTTGACGCCGATACGGCCGATGAAGTCCGCGTACGGTTCCATACGGATGGAGGTCGTGGGGCCGATCACGGAGAGATACCAGTGACCCGCCTCATCCTTCTTCATCACGGGGCCGGCGTGGAAGATCGCGGCGCCCTTCAGGTCTTCGGGGAAAGGCTTTCCGGCTTCATCCAGCGCCTTAAGCCGCAGGTGCGCCTGATCGCGCGCCGTACAGACCTGGCCATTCAGATAAATGATGTCGCCGACATGCAGCTTCTCAATCGTCTCGTTATCAACGGGGAGCGTCAGTTCATACACTGCCATTTTTATTCTCCAACCTGAAAGAGTTCTTCCGTGTGACCGTCCGGGTAGAAGCGGATGCCGAAGCGCCGCGCGACCCAGCAGTGGAAGTTGATGACGACAGGGAGAATGGCGGTGTGGGTGGAAGCCCAGCCGATCTTCACGGCAAGCGCCGACGTGTCGCCGCCGATGCCCGCGGGGCCGTTCCCGAGCTTATTGATGTCGGCGAGCAGTTCCTGCTCGAGTTCATCAAAAAGCGGATCCGGGTTGTGGTCGAGCCAGTTGCGGGTCGAGATCGCTTCACGCGAAAGCTTCGCCGCGACGTCCATCTGGCCGCCGAGACCGATACCGAGGGAGAACGGCGGGCAGGGGTAGCCGTGCGCGCCGACCTGGCCCCGGGCGCCGGTGACGGTGTCGAGGACGAGCTGCTTCAGGCCCTTGTAGTCTTTCCCAAGCGTCGCGGGCGTCAGGATCTTCGCGACATTCGGAAGCTCCGCGCCGCAGCCCTTCGCACTCACGATGATTTCGCAGTAGGGGAGGTCCTTCTCGTAGCGGAGCTCATAATTCGGAACGCCGCGGCCCGTGGAATCGCCCGGGTTGAAACGGGTGAGCGGATGCACGATCGAGGGGCGGATGTAGCCCTGCTTCGTCGCGTCGACGACAGACCGCGTGATGTTATCGATGAGGTTCGAGAGGTTCGGCTCATAGGCTTCGCCCCAGCGGATCCAGACAGACGGGTATCCAGGCGACTGGCACACCGGCTTATCCTCGATCCCGGCGAGACGCTCGTTCTCCACCATCGTTTCGAGGAATGTCTTCGCCGCGGGGTTCGTTTCCTTCTTCGCTGCTTCTTTGAGCAGGTAAAGGACGTCCGGCGAAATACGGGTGCACATCTTGTGAGTCAGGTCGAAGACCTGCTCGTACGGCAGTTCTAATTTAGCCATAGTGTCTCTTCTAGTTGGTTATGAGGCTTGTCAGCGGAGCTGAGAGGAGGTGTGTGACTCCAGACAGCGTGTTTCTCCTGCCTCAGAAGGCCAGCGTGTGAATCAGGGCCGCAGGCTCTGAGACCGCTGTCCGGTTCGTACGCCCGGACAGGCTTAAAGCACAGAATACACAGACTTCCCGTCGCCGGTATGCCTGTTTTTTCCCTTTATGGGATACCGGTATACCAGTTGGCGCACGCTCAATATAGCTCGAAAGGATTAGAAAATCCAGCCCGAAAGAATGATATGAGAACGGAAAATGTGACTTTGTATAGCGTTGATCCCCGAGTATTGGGGGTTTCAGACGAATGAAGATCGTTCTCAATCCGTTTTGCGTAATACGGAAGAAATCCCCCTTCAGAAACTTTTTGAAACGGAAAAGGGCCGGACCTTCCCGCTGACTCCCGGGAAGAGGGGATGAAACGGGGGAAACCGGTTTCTGTATTACATCAACAACTTCAGTTATCAAATAATATTTGATAACTGAAGTTTGCGGTTTAAATAACCGTCTGAAATTCAACACGAACCCGAAATCGATTTTCGTTAGCCCGTAGACCGTAATACGAAAGAGCGCGAAAACGTTATTCCAGAGTCCGTTATTGAACTGAATATCAGGGTCAGATTACGAAATCAATTCTCTTAGTTATGTCTCGATATCAGAGGAAGAGCCGCGAGGAGCGGAGAGGTGTTTTCTCCCGTTTTGAGTGACCGCGGAAGATTCCGGAATAACGCTGGTTTCCGTGAAATGTAACAAATTTTTAACTTCGTCAATCGGGTTAAAATCGCAGGGTAAGTTATACCGAGTCCCAAGCTTTCCGACGCACGCAGGAACCGACAGAGATGGGGGTGGAATGTCTCCCGTTCCGGTTCCTTGAAGATGTGAAAATCAGTACTAACCGGAGTAGCATTGGAATACGGTTCCGGAATTATCGATCCCGGACCCGATCAACCCCTTTTCATTGAAGCTGAAACCGAAAATGATTATCGACTTAGTCAAGTGGGACACACGAAACCCGAAGCTTCTCGCGTGGAAATTCCCGTCACAGGAACTCTCCACCTGGACGCAGCTGATCGTTAACGAGACGCAGGAAGCGTATCTCGTAAGCGGCGGCGTCTACGAGGGGCCGTATGAGGGAAGCCGCCACACCCTCTCGACGCAGAATATCCCGATTCTCCGGAATCTCCTCGGGATCCCGTTCGGAGGGCAGTCGCCCTTCACGGCTGAGGTCTGGTACATCAACAAAGCCGCGATCCTCGACCTCAAGTGGGGAACACCGGACCCGATCCAGCTGAAGGATCCGCTTTACGGCGTGATGGTGCCGGTGCGGGCGTTCGGACAGTACGGTATCCGGATCCGGGACGGGAAGAAGTTCCTCCTGAAACTCGTGGGGACGCTCCCGAGTTTTGACGCCGAGTCACTCAACAACTACTTCAAGGGCATCTTCATTCGGAAAACGAAGACCCTGATCTCTGAAACGATCATTCAGAAAAAGATCTCGGTCCTCGATATCTCGATGTATCTCGATGAGATCTCGGATAGCCTCCGGAATCTCTTCGCGGAAGAGCTTGATCAGTACGGGATTGAGATTGTCCGGTTCGACGTGATGTCGATCAGCGTGCCGGAGGATGACCCCTCTGTGATATCGCTTAAGGCCGCGCTCGCCCGCAGGGCCGAGCTCGGGATCCTCGGGAACAACTATCAGCAGGCCCGGAGCTTTGACGTGCTGGAAGCCGCGGCGAAGAACTAAGGGACCACCGGAGCCTTTGTCGGAATGGGGCTCGGAACAGGGCTCGGCGGCGCGATGAACCCGATGGCACAGGGTTCCGGTGCCGGCGCGGTGATCAACACGAATCCGCCCCCGGCTCCAGAGGCGGCTCCCGCCGCGCCTAAGGCTGAAACGATCAGCTTCAAGGAAAAGATTGAGATGCTGAAGCAGCTCGGGGAACTCCGCGCCCAGGGCGTGCTGACCGAAGAAGAGTTTGCGACTGAAAAGAAAAGGATTCTGGGATGAACGACATCAAGCTGAAGTTCGTATTTCTGTCGATCCTCGCGTTCGTCGCGGTGATCTTTATTCTTGCGGTGCTCGTGCCGTCTGACCTTCGGAACGGGTACTTCTACGCCGCGGCGTTCCTCACGGCGCTGAGTGTCGCGTACCTCTTCATCATTCCGACCTGCCCGGGGAAGAAGGGGATGGATTCGGCGCTCGCGGGGCTCGGGATCGGGATTTTCTTTGGCGGGCTGCTCGCCGGGGTCGCGCTGCTCTCGCTTGTCTTTTCGCTCTGCGGGTTCCTGAAGCTGTCGCTCGCGACCGACGCCCTCTGGGTGCTTGGGCTCGGCTGCCACTTCGTGTTCAGCAATGTCACGATGAAGCAGGTGTCCAAGCTCGCCGAGGAAACGAACGCGTTCCCGTGGAATAAGCAGGTCGCGTCCGATCTCCGCACGATTCAGGCGAAAGCGAAGGATGACGAGGATAAGAAGATCCTCGAGCGTCTGATTGACGCCGCCGCGTTCTCGAACCCGAAGCAGTATCCGGCCTCCGAATCGCTTGAGAAGCAGATCGTCGCCGCGGTGGGCGAGCTCGAATCGAGCCTCGGTGACGCGAAGGCCCTGAACGATAAGGCGCAGGCCCTCTTCCGGCTCTTCAATCAGCGGAACATTCTCGTCAAAAACGAATTCAATAAAGGCTGAGTGACATGGCTGACTTGAAAATCCGCTGCGACAAATGCGGATCCGAACTCACGTATAAGCCCGGCACCGAGACGCTGGTCTGCGCGTACTGCGGGAATACGGTGAGAATCCCGACCCAGGTCGTGAATCCGGAAGATATTACGGATACCGACCTCATCATCCCGCTTCAGATTCAGGGGGATGCCCTCACGAACGCTACCCGGGTGTATATGACACAGGGCCAGTTCACGCCGGATGATCTCGTGCAGAAGGCGACGATCACGAAGCAGTGGCTGAAGTACGTGCCGTTCTATCTCTATCACGGCGAATTCCACGCGAACTGGACCGCGTCCTTTGGCTATAACCGCCGCGAAGGATCCGGGAGCAACAGCCGCACTGTGACAGACTGGCGTCCGGCGAGCGGCACCGTGAGCGGCCCCTTCAGTCTCCTCGGCTACGCGGGGAACGAGGTCGACAGGAACTGCGCTGATCTTCTCGCGGATCAGGACCGGTCGAAACTCGTGCCGTATGACGCCAAATTCATGACGGGGTTCCCGAACGACAAATTCGCGCTTTCGGAGCGTGAAGCCTATCAGACGTATGTCGAAGATCGGGTTGCCGCCCTGGTGGCCTCTGAAGTGAAGGCCAACGCGCAGGGCGATGAGCAGAAAGACTGGCACTGGAGCGGCTCTCAGTCTTACGAGACGAAAACGCTTTACCTCCCGGTTGGTCTCAGTGTCTTTGAGTACGAAGGGAAGGAATACAAGGTCTGGGTGGACGGCGTGGATCCCACTCGGTTCACGGGGGATCCTCTTCCGGTAGACGATAAGAAGCAGAAGTCTTCTTACTATGGCTGGATCTCGTTTGGTCTCACCTTGGTTTTCTCAATCGCGTATCTCTTCGGGAAAGACGCCGCGCACGCCTCGGGCTGGATGGGAGCCGCGCTCCTTCTTACCGCGCTTTATGCCCTGATCCGGAAGTTCGTGATGAGCTCCTACTCGAAGAAACTCCGGAAGGCGTTTCTCACGCAGGTTCAGGCGGCGGATATTGATACATCGCACGCCACTCAGGAGCAGCTTGCGGAAATCTCTAAGAGCTATAAGCTCCCCGAGAAGCCGTTCATCGCGAATACGGCGAACGACAAGTTTATCCTCCCGATTCTTTCAATCGCGGGTCTGGCCTGTATCGTGGGACCTGGCGCGGTGGAAACGACGGGGAGCGGCACCGCTGTGACGACGTCCGCTCCGGCGAGAGCGCCGAAAACCGCGGCGCTTGCTGAAACCGCCAGTTCATCGGCTGCTTCCAGTGAAGAGAAGAAAGAGGAGGATGACGTTCTCATTCATCATGGTCATGGGGCTGATGAAATTGCCTTGAATATTGCTGAGGCAATTCATCCCTACCCAATGGATCAAGCTTCCGGGATTTTCGACAAGATTCTAGATAGCATGAAGACAAATCCTGCCCGTGTTCAGACCTACATAAACCAAATCCGGGGATTGCCGGTTCCGCCTAAGGGCGATCGGAAAGCTTCACGGGCCTTCAATCGTGAAGCACTGGAGCTTCTTCATAGTGGTCAGACAAATGCGGCGATCGATAAATTCGCAGAGGCTGTCAAGGCTGATCCGACGGATATTGAAGCAGTCAATAATCTGGGGTTTGCGCTTCTTAAAGATGAGCGTGACGGAGAGGCTGAATCTGTTCTCTATTCCGCTTTGACGCTTAATCCAACTCGGGCGGAAGGGTGGTTTAACCTCGGAGATGCCCTGGCGAAACAGGGGCTTGTGGGCGCGCCTGAAGCCATGATGCTGGGCTACAGGTTCTGCAACGACAACCGCAAGCAGAAAACGAAGCAGCTTTGGAATCGTCTGATTTCAGATCCGAGCACCAATCCTAAGGTGGCTGATGCTATGGTCACTGCACTGAGCACGATTTAGCAGCGTGAAAGCGGTCAGCAGTAAAAGAAGGCAATGACCTGACTGGTCAGTGTCAGGAAACGGGAGCCCTGAGGATTATCTTCAGGGCTCCTGTTTTTTTCACCGCTATGAGGAATTGAGGGTAATGGGTACGTCTTTTCTTCGGTCCTTGTTATGCTGTCGGGGAACCACTTTGCTGTATTCCGGGCGCGGCGAGATGCGAATCAGTTAAAAAACACGGTTCTGACCTCACCATCAGAGTGGACCTCCTCCCGCAGAAGCCCTGAAATCAATGAAGGCGGCACAGGTGATTAGAATAAATCGCGTAAAGCATTGCTTAAAACCCATCGAAATATCTCTCAATTCATCCTAGATCATGAAGATTTATAAGAAGAAAAGCATCAGGAAAGGTCAGAACAGCGTCAAGTGTTATCAGATATTGGGTAAAACCGTTCTCAGGAAAGAAAAGAATGACGCCATTAAGAAATATGCTTTCTTCGGGAAAAAATGGGGTATTTTCAAGCAGAAAAAATCGGAATTAATTGAAGGAAAATCCGTTAAACAAGCGGTCGAACCCATACCGCAGGCGGCTAAGCCCATCCCGGAAGACCCATACAAGAAATGGGTCAGGCGTCTTGATACTATTTACGATCAGGACGTGGTGATGATGAAGGAGGCAATTTCCAAATTTAAATTGCTTCCTAAATTCAGTGTTGTCATGCCGGTATATAACACCGACATAGGATTTTTAGAGAAAGCTATCCATAGCGTTCTGGATTAGACCTACCCTTATTGGGAATTATGCATTGCGGACGACGCGTCTCCTGATCAAACAGTCCGAGACTGTATCGCGAGCTATGCGGCAATTGATAACCGGATCAGGTACGTTTTCCGTAAGAAAAATGGGAATATCTCGGTTTCATCGAATGACGCGATTAATCTGGCGACCGGGGAATTTATCGTCCTGTTTGATCATGATGATATTTTGGATATATCAGCCTTGTTTTGCCTGGCTGAGAGGATAAACGCCCTCGGCGGTAAGGTTGACCTGCTGTATACCGATGAAGACAAGATAGATGAAGACGGAAACCGGTTTAATTCCTACTTCAAACCGGATTGGAACCGGGCGCTCTTTCTCCAGCAGAATTTTATTGCGCATCTCGGATGCTACAGAACCGCTATCGCGAAAGAGATCGGCGGATTCAGAGCCGGTTTTGAAGGATCTCAGGATTACGATTTCGCGCTTCGGTTTATCGCTCGCATTTCAGAGTCAGGAATCAGCCACATCGACCGGATTCTGTACCATTGGCGCAAGGTTCCGCAGCATCATTCGTTCAGCACTGATTTTCAGGATAAATCTGACGCGGCCGCGAAGCGGAGCCTGGAAGAGCTGTTCGCCCCTCGGGGATGGAAAATTGAGCCATCCAAAACGATGGTTGGCTGTTGGCACTGGGTGCTGCCGGAGCCTGCGGACGAACCCCTGATCAGCATTATTAATCCCACCAAAAATCATGTGGAACTAATAAAACGATGTGTTGACAGTATTCTCTCCAAAATCACTTATAAGAATTATGAAATTCTGATTGTGGATAATAAGAGTGAAGAAGAATCAACCATTGAGTATTACAAAGAGCTGAGCGGAAAAGAAAAAGTCAGGCTCCTGCATTTTGATGAGCCGTTCAATTACTCAAAGATAAATAATTTTGCCGCCCGTTCCGCTCAAGGGGATTATCTCTTGCTGCTGAATAATGACACCGAGGTGATCAGCGGCGATTGGCTTGACTCGTTTATTAAGAGATTCGCCGCCGATCCGACCGTCGGTGTGATTGGCGCGAAACTGCTCTACCCCGATGGTTCGATCCAGCATGCGGGTGTTGTGACGGGAATCTACAAGGTGGCTTCTCATCCGTTCAGATTCCAGAAAAACGATCCTTCCTTTGGCTACTGCAGTCTGGACCGGTATGTCAGTGCGGTGACCGGGGCCTGTCTGATCATCAGGAAAAGCTTATTTGATCAGGTAGGCGGGCTGGACGAAGAGAAATTGCGGATTTCCTTTAACGACGTGGATCTATGCCTGAAGGTAAAGCAACGTGGGTACCACATCCTGTGGACGCCGGATGTCATTCTGAACCACTATGAAAGCCAGACGAGAGGAAAGGACGAGACGCCGAAGAAAAAGCTGGTGAACTTCAATGAACGGAAGGCCATGCTCGAGCGGTACGGGGACAGTCTCTTTTTTGACGAGTTTTATAACTCGAACTTATCCCTCGATTCTGAAGGCTATGAATTTACCCATTTCCCGAGGAAGCAGAAGCCTTGGAGAAAAGACAGTATCGATTTTCTCTGCCCGTTTCACCGCGGTGACGTGATTGTCGGATTAGCAGTGGCGGTAACCTACAGCGCGCTATCCGATAAGAAGCTGTCTTTCCATATATCCAGGGATTTATATGACTGGATTGCGCCTTTCCTGTATTCGGGTCTGTTCAGAATTATCAGAAATGAAACAGGGTTGCCTGCTGCCGCGGAAACGTTTGGAAAATTTAATGAAGCGATGGAAAGGGTTGTCACAAGACCTGATTTTTCGGGGAAATTAGCGACCTCTCATAATGTTCTTCCCTTTGAGCAGACAGGGACTGACATTGTCACGAGCATGCTGCTTGGGCTTGGACTTCCTGCTGATACACGGCTGAAAAGGCTGTCTGCTTTCAGGGTTCCCCGGAAGAGAGAACATAAAAAAAGGATCCTCATCCATCCTTATGGCTCATGGAAACTGAAAACTCTGCCTTTGGAGACGATAGAAAAAATCATTGAGATCGCTCATCAGCAGGGGTATTCGGTGACTCAGGTGGGAGGCGCTTCGGATAAGAAAATCGCAGGATTTGATGACTATTGCCTCAGGAATGAAGACGTTGTTTATTGGTTCTCGCTCTTGAAGGACTCCGCCTGCATTGTGTGCTGCGACAGCTGGTTCAGCCATTTCGCGGCCTTTATCGATTTCCCCTCAATCACTTTTTATGGCTCCACCTCCGCGCGGCACTGTTCCTCAAGGGAGCACTTTGAGGCGGGATGGTCCAAGTACCTGGTGATTGATTCCAGCTGTGAACTGGCTCCCTGCAATTCTCTGACCTGCAAGCTTGATAACGGCAGTGTCTGCAAGGGGTTCAGGTGGGATAACAGGATCGCTGAATTTATTGCTGAACTGTCAGAGGAGGGGAAAGACATCGGTGAGTAGTGCCGGTGTTTCTGACAGGGTGGCTGATTTTCCGAGCAGGAAAGTGGAAACAAAAACCCCGAAAGCGTGATTGCTTCCGGGGCTTGGATACCTGCACGGTTTACGGCGAATCTCAGTTAGTGAAGCGGTAAATCTTTTGGAACTCCGCATCTTCTTTTTCCGGACGGATGATGTATTTTCCGCCCTCGTTTGCGGAGATGCGGAAGGAATCAGTGCCTGCCGCGAAATGATGCATCAGACGGCTGCTTCTCTCATCGCACTGGGTTTCGAAGAGCGAGCACCCGAGGAAATACTGTTCCGTCTTTCGGATTCCCAGCACGTCAAGGAGCGTCGGGGCAAGACTGATACTGGTTGTGCCTTTGGCGTCCAAAATCTGCGGCTTCACCATCTTTCCATACAGAATGAGCGGAATCTCAAAGTTCGACCGTTCAGTCTTCTGATGGAAGGACTTGCGGTATTCGGGGGTCGGAATCACGACTCCATGGTCTGACGTGATGACGAGGAGCGTGTTGTCGTAATACGGACTCGTTTTGAACCAGGAGATAAAGTCCCCGAGCCAGTGATCGAGGTTATGGAATTTGTTGTAGTAGCTGTTTGACCCATCGCCGTATTTCAGGTCTGGGCTGTCAACGCCATGATGAGTGCCGGCGGTGTACATGCCGATAAAGAAGGGCTTATTGTCCTTGTAGTCGGAGAGCACCTGTTTCAGACTCTGGAAAGCGAATTTATCGCTCCGCGGGGGTTCTCCCGTCCAGCCCAGGTCATCAGCGCCGTACACACGGGTGAAGGCGAAAGTTTTTAAGTACGAGGTCATGTTGCCCGTACTGAGTTCGTTCGACAGGAAGTACGTATTGAAATGATGCTGATTCAGAATCGCAGGCACTGACACCAAACCGGATTTCGATAATTTTTTGATCTTATCGTGATCCATCTGACCGAACCCCTGGTTACCGACATCCGGGGAAAAACCCGCTTTATATTGCCATAACGAATACAGCTGCCCCCGCAGCCCCCGATAGGTAGCGTAGGTGTGGTTGTAGTAATGATCAAATGCCAGGCTGTCTTTATAGAGCTGGTCATACGTGGGGGTCAGATTGCGGGATGAATGATTTTTGTAATCCATGACCTCAGCAGAAAACCCCTCAACAAAAATCACGATGACATTTTTGATCGGTGTGTCTGGTGAGAAATAATCCGCCCCGGCGGTCTCGAGCAGGCTTTGGCTGACGACCGCAGGTTTCCGATATTGCTCACGGATGGCGGCATTTTGTTTGGGGACGAAGTAAACGTCGTGAATCACGGCTTTCGCGAGGTGCTTGGTGCTCTTCAGAACGCTGTTCTGAGTGAAGGCCAGAACGATCATCAGCACACCGACCACGGATCCGGCGGCCACGTAGATTTTCTTCCTCACTTTCACGTTTTTCGTGGAGAAAATGGCGAAGAACGAGGGGAAAAACACGATGGCGAAAATAAAAGCGAGCCAGATCTGTGCTTTCACCCCGATCGCATTGTGGGACGACAGATTCATCACGGTGAGCGGCACGATATAGATGCCGGTTGACACGATAGAGCACATCTGAAGGGCGACGATGAACTGAAAGATGCCCCAGAGCGCGGCGCGGATGATGAACGGGAAGAGCAGAACCGCCGCGTACACCAGGGTCGCCTCCGCGCAGTATTTGGCGAAGTGGAGGTCAGTTCCTGAAAGCTTGAAAACCGTCAGAACTGTGAGAAACGTGACGATTAAAGGAAGCAGCAGCCTGGCGCAGATTTCGGATCGAAGAGACATGAGTGAAGCAGATGATCAGAGATCAGGAAGTGAACTGAAGAACAAAGCGTTAGATCATAAATCGTTATAAAAAAGATGTAAATGATCAATATGACTGGGGGTCGGATAATTTTCGCTTTGGCTGATTCGGAATCAGTGGATCCCGGCTTTCTTAAGAGAAATTGGCTTTGAAGCGGTAGCAAATCAGTAATAACAGAGTCTGGCGGAATGACTCGTTTTGGGTACGACTAATTTGGATCTTTAAAGCAGGCATTAAAAACCCCGGAGGCTTTCACACCTTCGGGGTTTGCCGTTAAGCATCTACTCGACTCAGGAATACGTCGGGAAGCGATCATCCGGCCCGTAGACTGTTTTCCGGTAGGCGTCCGGAATATCTCGGTGCTCAAGGAGTTCGTTCGCCGCTTCCATCACGTCCTCAACCCGGATTTCCCGCATGCATTCGCTGATACCGCAGCGGCCGCATCCGCGCTGTTCGCAGAAGTGGCATCGCCCGGGGCTGATCACGACGCGGCTCGCGTCGTTTTCCCACGGTCTCCAGCGGCCCGGAATCGTCGCACCGAAGAGAATCACTTCAGGGGTCTGAAGGGCGGCCGCCATATGAGCCGGCGCGGAGTCAACCCCGATAAGGAGCTTCGCGTCATCAATCAACGCGGTAAAGGTCTTCATGGAAGGGGTCTTGCCGATCAGAACAATCGGCTTCGCGACTTTAAGAAGCGAGACGATCTTTTCAATCATCGTCCGTTCTTCGTCAGAGGGCCCCGACGTGATCACGATCTTTTCATCCTGGCTCGCGAGGCGATCGAGCATTTCAGCCGTCCGTTCCTCGGTCCAGCACTTGAAGAAGAACCGCGCCGCGGGGTGGACGAGCACATAGTCCTTGAGCCCCCCGACGAGTTTTGCGGCTTCCACGCGCGCTTCATCCGGGATCGTGAGCTTCAGCCCCGGTACTTCTTCCTCAGGCACCACAACGCCAAGCGCCCGGAGGTGATCCATGTTGAACTGCGCGATGTGGCGCTCACGCGGGAGCACAAGGCTCGCCATGTGAGTGAAGCTCTTGTTATAGAAATTCAGCCCCCCGAAATGCTTCGGGCAGGAGATGCTCCGCTTCGGCTTCAGGATGCGGGCGAGCCACATGCCGCGGTTATGCGTCGTGAGGTGAAGGAGCGTGTCGTAGTGATTCGCTTTCAGCGTCTTCAGAAGATTGATTTCAGCCGCGAGCTGCTTCTTCACGCCCATCTTCTTCCACTTCTGATCGATCGTGTAAACGTTATCGAGATCCGGATTCCCGGTCAGCATCTCACGCGTGCTGTGATACACCAGAGCGTCGATCCTCGCGTTCGGGTACTTCTTCCGCAGAAAGCCGATGAGCGGCGTGGTGAGGAGGACGTCTCCGAAGTAGCGGAGTTCCGTAATCAGTATGCGTTCGAGTTCCACAGCGGTGCGGTCCGGATTGATAAGAAAGAGGGACGGCGGGGCAGGAGAGATCTTTTGTTTCTTCTCTGTCCGCAGAGTTCCCCGATTTTAATAGATACGGGAAAGAGTGACGGCGGACGCTATCCCGCGGTTCAATGAGGGAGGGGAGAACAGACTCTCGTACTTCTCAAATCGGGATTTGCTTTTCGTGCTCATTTCGCGCGCCATATGAGCACGAACGTTTGAAGAAATCGCTCTTCACGGTTCTGAGTCAAAGAGCTGACGCTCCCCTTCGGGGTAATAAAAAGGCGCTGTCTCCAGGGAGGAAGACAGCGCCGTCTCGCTCTAAGCGGATGCCTTACAGGTCATCCACCAGAGCTGAGCTCTTCGCGTAAGCGGTGACACGGGCTTCGAAGAAGTCGGTCTTCACCATGTTCGCGTTCGCGTACTGGCTGACCCACTGCATGGAAGCCGGTTCCTGAGCGTGGCTCGGATCGTAGGGCTCATAACCCAGCGTCATCCAGCGGAGATTGCCGAGGTAATTGATGTAGTCGGTGATCATGCCGGGCGTGAGGCCGCGGACCTTGTCGCCGATCACATAATGACCCCATTCGATTTCCTGGCGGACGCCTTCCTTCAGCATATCGAGAAGCTCGGCCTTCAAGTCGTCCGTAAACCACTCCGGGTGCTCCTTCTGGAGCTCACGGAAGATATTCCGGAAGAGCCAGAGGTGCGTGTTCTCGTCGCGGTTGATGTAGCGGATTTCCTGCGCGGAACCCGGCATCTTCTCGTTCCGGCTCAGGTTATAGAAGAACGAGAAGCCGGAGTAGAAGTAGATGCCTTCAAGGATGTAGTTCGCCATCACGACACGGATGAAGTTGTGCTCATCCGGGTGATTCAGGAACTCGTTATATTGCTCGCCGATGAAGGTGTTCCGCTTCAGGAGATGCTTATCTTCCTTCCACTGGTAGAGAATCGAGTTCCGCTCTTCAGGCGAACAGATCGTGTCCAGCATATAGCTGTAGCTCTGCGAGTGGATGCACTCCTGGAACGTCTGAATGTTGAGGCAGAGGTTCACTTCGCTCGACGTGATGTAGCTCGAGATGTTCGGGAGGTTCGCGGACTGCAGCGAATCAAGGAACACGAGGAAGCTCAGAATCTTGTTATAGGCGTTTCGCTCCGGCTCCTCGAGATTCGGGTAGTCCTTCACGTCCTGCGCGAGATTGATTTCCTCCGGCACCCAGAAGTTATTCATCGCCTGGCGGTACCAGTCAGAGACCCACGGGTACTTGTGGTTATTGAAGTCGTTCAGGTTCGTCGGGTTTCCGCCCACGATCTGAATTGCGCCGATATCAGTATCCCCCTGGGGGTTGAACAACGGTTTTTTCTTGAACATTTCTTTAACTCACTCCATCAGGACGAGCAGGACTCGCACTCTTCAACTTCAAGCGACTTGCTGCGGATGTAATAGATCGTCTTCACGCCGCACTTCCACGCTTCGAGGTAGAGGTTAAGCACCTTTCTCATCGTAAAGTCGTTCGTGATGTAGAGATTGATACTCTGCGCCTGGTCAATGTGACGCTGACGGACGCCGCAGGCCCGGATCGACCAGTTCTGATCGATGAGGTGCGCGTTCTTGTAGAGCCACCAGGTGTCGGACGAGAGATCCGGCGCCACGCGCGGGAGCAGCCCGTTCTTCTTCTCTTCGAGGAAGTAGCGGTTCATGATCGGGTCAATGCCAGGGGTGGTGCCGGCGATAATGCTCGTGCTTCCGGTCGGCGCGATCGCCATCAGGTAGCCGTTTCGCATGCCGTACTTCGCGACATCGGCCTTCACATCATCCCAGTACGGGGTGTTGTAGCCGCGCTTCTCGAAGAACGCGCCGGTGTCCCAGTCGCTCCCCTTATACATGCCGTACGTGCCCTTGTCCTTGGCGTTCAGAGCGCTCGTCTCAATCGCGGAGTGCGCGATACGCTCAAACACCTTATCGACAAAGGCAAGGTGCTCCTCGCTCTCCCAGCGGATGCCGTGCTTCGCGAGCATGTGGTGATAGCCGCTTACGCCAAGCCCGATCGCGCGGTAACGTTTCGACGTGATCTCGGCGTACGGGGTCGGGTAGAAATTGAGGTCTATCACGTTATCGAGCGCGCGGACGACGCTTGACGTCAGGTGCTCTAGATACCCCGGCTCATCCACCGGAATGCGGCCGAGGTTGAGGCTCGCGAGGTTGCAGACCACGAAGTCACCCGGTTTCGTCGTGGTGACGACTTCAACCGTGCCTTCAGACGTCTTGATCTCGCGGCTCACGCTCTGAATCGGAGCCGTGTTCTGCGCGATTTCCGTGCAGAGGTTCGAGGAATAGATGTGGCCGCAGTGGGCGTTCGGGTTCATCGCGTTCACGAGGTCGCGGTTGAAGATGAACGGGGTGCCCGTTTCCACCACGGACTTCAGGAACAGACGCACCAGATCCTTCAGGCTGATCTCACGCTTCGTGATGCGATTATCGTGCACGCACTCGAGGTAACGCTTCGTCCACTCTTCGCCAAAGCTGTCCTCAAGGTTGTAGCCGCGGACCTGGCTGATCTCATGCGGGCACATCAGGTACCAGACACCGTTAAAGTTATCGCGGACCTGCTGCCAGAAGTAATCCGGGACGCAGAGCGCGGGGAAGGTGTCATGCGCCTTCAGACGGTCATCGCCGTTATTCGTCCGCATCTGGAGGAACTCGGGGATATCGCGGTGCCAGATATCGAGGTAAACCGCCACGGAGCCCTGACGGACACCGAGCTGGTCCACGGCGACCGCCGTGTCATTCACGAGCTTGATCCAGCGGGAGACGCCGCCTGCGGCGCCCTTGAAACCCCGGATGTCGCTTCCGCGGGCACGGACCTTGCCGAAATAAAGCCCCATGCCGCCGCCGAACTTGCTCACCTGAGCGAAGTTATCAAGGCTCCGGTAGATGCCGGCGAGGCTGTCAGGCACGGTGTCAATGAAGCAGGACGACAGCTGGTGATAAGGCTTACGGGCGTTCGCGAGAGTCGGCGTCGCCATCGTCACTTCGAGTTTCGACAGCATGTCGTAGAACCGCTTCACGTACTGCATCCGGACGTCTTTCTTTTCCGGCATCGCGAGGTGAAGCGCCACGCCGAGGAACAGTTCCTGCGGGCTCTCGAGGATCTCGTTATTGTGGCTCTTGATCACGTAGCGCTCGAGCACGAGCTGAAGGCCGGAGTAGTTGAAGAGCTTATTCCGGTTCTCATCGATCAGGCCGGCGGCCTCATCAATCTCTTCCTTCGTGTAGTTCTCGAGAATGTACTTCCCGTAGAGGCCGTGCTCCGTGAGGAACATGAGCTTCGTGTAGAAGTCCGTGAGACCGAGGTTCTGCTTACGCTGCGCGAGCTTCCGCTTGAAGCTGTGGCAGAGGAGCCGCCCGGCGATCTGCTCGTAGCGGGGCGCGTTCTGCGTCGTGAGCTCCACGGCGGAACGGATCAGGGTGTCGAGCTTCTCGTCGACACTCGCGGTGGGCGACACCTGGGAATTGAACTTCGCGGTGAGGACTTCAAGCGAATACTCAGGCGCCTTGAAGTCATTCTGGATCTCGAAGAGGCAGCCATCGAGGTCGCTGTCACCCGTCGCAACAGAAAGCGCGAGGCGGCAGGTACGGAGTTCCGTCCGCTTTTCGCGGTACAGAATGAAGTTCTTCGCGACCTGGTAGTGGCCGCGCTGCATCAGAGCTTCTTCGACACGGTCCTGAATGGTTTCTACGGAGCAGCCCGGTGTCACGAGAATCTGCTTTTCCACGAGATCAAGCAGCTCGTCGAGATCGTCGGGTTGTTCAATGCCTGTGCTCTTAAACGCTTTCGTAATAGCAAGGGCAATTTTTTTGCGATCGTACTCTTCGGTTTGACCGCTTCTTTTAGTTATCAGCATTGAGTAACCTACTGTCAGAGTGGTTAGGATGAGAATTGGCTTTTCAGCTGTGTGTGAGTGAGCATTTTACTAGGGAATGTTAATCCGCGCTTAATAAAACCTAGATCTAGTGCTTATGGGAGCGGATCAGGCACCAACTGAAAAGGGACGGAAGAGATGTCTTTCACTACGGAACTGAGCCCGGCTGCGTGACCCGATAAGGGACGGAAAAACAGCGGGATGCGGTTTGAGACGTGACTTCTTCAGAGCGACATCTCAAAAGACATTCTCTTCACAACTGACACCGTTTCTCACCCTCCTCAAGGGGTAGAACCGAGGGGGAATTGCGGTTGAAGGCAGAAAGTGCCGGATGAATTTCAGACTACAGAAATGTGGGAACGCTGAAAAACGCAGGTAATGAAAAAGCCCCAGGGGTTAGATGTCACGGACCATATAGGCGGACTTTTCCTGGGGCTGTTGCTGGAAGAGATGCTCGCGGTTTCGGGCTTTACCGGCCCGACTGGAGATTCTTCCGATCGCAAGAAAAGTATCGCTCTTTTCGAAGAAAAACGCATCAAGGAAAATCCGCTTTTAAGACTCGGATAAGAATGCGATAATAAAAAGAAATGCTGTTGAAAATAAATAAAAATAAAGATCCGCACTGAAGCTCTCAGACTACCCGCCGCTGCGCCATAATGGTTGAGACACAGAGCGCCCCGGGAGGCTCCTCTCTTTCGGGGCACAAAACTCACAAATTACAGGAGTCAGACATGACGAAAGCCCCGATTTTCGAGATCAATGATTCAGACGGCAAGCCCTTCAAGATGGAAGATCACTTCCCGATGGTGCTCTACTTCTACCCGAAGGACAGCACCTCCGGCTGTACTACAGAAGCGAAGGAATTCACCGCTCTGATCCCGGAGTTCCAGAAGCTCGGGTACGACGTTGTCGGTGTCTCGCGTGACTCCGAAAAGAGCCACCAGAACTTCATCTGCCGCTACACCCTCGCGATCACGCTCCTCTCGGACCCGGAAGAAAAAGCCTGCAAGGCGTACGACGTGATCAAAGAGAAGAACATGTACGGAAAGAAGGTGATGGGCGTTGTCCGCAGCACGTTCCTGATCGATAAAGACGGAAACCTCGTGAAGGAATGGCGGAAGGTGAAGGCGGCTGGCCACGCCCAGGCGGTTCTCGACTTCATTAAGAATCCGGAAGCGGCCAACGCCTGACCGTAATCAGTCCTGATTCAAACAGAAACCCGGAGGGTTCTTCAAGAGAGCCGTCCGGGTTTTCGTTTGCGTAATGACAGGATTCGTGCGGAGCCCGCGAGTAAGAGGCTTTCTGAAAAGTAGCGTTATTCTCATCTTTTGTTTTTGCTATTACATAATTTCACGACTTAGAGTTGCTTTGTCGTTTGTTGTAACTTAATGATTTAACGGCGCTATCCAAAATTATTAAAGGGTGTTTAATAATTTTGACGCTGATAAATACGCAAAACATAATGAAAAAATAAAAAATAGTTATTTTAGTAGTACGGAAAATAGAACCCCCCATTCTTGTATAATTGGCCGTCAAGATTTTGTCAAAAGCTCTCAGAAAAAAATGACGATTAATGTTCAATGCGTCTACGGGGATGACGACATCGAGAATGTCAGAAGCTGCATCATTCCGAATCTTGCTGCTGCCACAAAGGAAAAAGTCATATTTCTGACAATGAATTACGACGCTGCCGGCAAAAGGCTTGACTCCGGGGATCCGTATGGCTGCGAAGTCTGGGATATTCCGAAGACATCAGACGGTCGGACAGGCTTTGATGAGGAAATCACCACGTTTGAAGATTGGTATCTTCAGATGCTCGCTTTCCTGACTTTTGGTGGGCCGGGCGGCAGGTATAAAGAGAGAAAGAGGAAATATCGGGAAAACTTTCGAAGACTCTGAAATGATAAGAATTGTCAGCTTTGATTAGTGGCAAGGCATTTCAACCCGCACTTGGTATCTTCCAAAGTTGATCTCCAATATGCAACCAGTAGGGATTATTTCCCTAGTTGAATTAAAAGATAGCCGCTAAATGAAAAGACTCGCTTTTTATACTTTTTGGGAAAAAGATGGCATTGTCAGAAAATATGTCTTCACGTACCTGAAAGGCCTTCAGGAAGTTGCGGACAAAATTATAGTTATTGCCAATGGGAAACTTTCTTCCGAGGGTAAAGAGAAGCTTGAAAAGCTAGGCGTTACCGTCTTGCAGCGAGAAAACAAGGGATTTGATTTTGGGGCCTGGAAAGCCGCTTTTGAGTTCCTTGGCTGGGACGAAGTACTGAAGTTTGATGAACTGGTACTCACAAATTGTAGCAATTATAGTCCTGTGTACCCTTTCTCTGGAGTTTTTAGGAGAATGGAAAATAACCTCTGCGATTTTTGGGGTCTGACACAGCACCAGGAGGTGAAAAACGCCCTAATCATTGCGGGAGACAAAGACTCTTATATCAGACGGCACATTCAGTCTTTCTTCATAGTAATCAGACAGAAAGTCATCCTGTCTGAAAAGTTTTCCTCTTACTGGGCTGACCGTGTTGAGGCAGAGAACCTGAAACAAGAGATCTGTGAACACGAAACAAAGTTCACAGAATATCTGGAATCTGCAGGATTCAGCTGGGATACTGTATTTAAGCCGAAGGGAGAATTTAATCCCAGTTTTTATCAGGCAACAGAATATATAGATGCAGGATATCCTTTGGTGAAAAGGAAACTTTTTAATTCTCCTTCTTTTGTTTGGACCGATCATACCAGAGGAGATACACCCAGTAAGGTACTTGAAAAGCTTGAAAAACTTGATTATCCAGTCGACGAAATATTTGAGGATCTTCTTGGAACCAGCTGTCTAAGCGTATTGAATAGGGATATACATTTTAATAAGTTTATTCCTGACAATTCCAGTGAAGATATTGATGATGTGCTGAAGGATAAGAAAATAGCGGTTGTGTTTTTTGCGTATTATCCTGACATTGCAAGCAGGTATCTGCCTTACATTCTGAATCTGCCAAAAACAGCGCATATTTGCTTAATTTCTACTAGACAGGACACTTTGGATTCATATTCTGAACTGTTCAGGAAATATGATCTCGATTTTGAGTGTCGGATTAAACCTAATAAGGGACGCGATTTTGCGGCGTATTGTATTACAGCAAGAGATATTTTTGATAAATATGATTACATTTGCTGTGTAAAAGATAAGAAATCCCCTCAGATTTCGTCTCTGATAGCGGAGTCTTTTGATAAACAGTGTTGGGATAGTGTGCTCTTTTCCAGAGATTATGTTAATAACTGCCTCCGGCTGCTTTATGACAACCTCTCCGCAGGCATGATTTTTTCTCCTCCGCCTAACTTTGGTCCTTACACCTCGGTTGGAAATGAGATGAGCCATAATGAGGAGCATATTTCGTATCTATGGAAAGAGTTGAAACTCCGCATTCCAAAGGAGGAAAGCGAGTTGGTTGCTCCTTTTGGTTCTATTTTTTGGATTAAAAGCGCCACCGCAAGGACACTGCTTCCCCATAATTGGACATATGAGGAGATGCCGCCTGAACCAATTGGACCGGATGGAACGCTTCTGCATGGTTTAGAAAGAATATGGGCGTATGCCGCTCAGAATGATAGATTTTATCCAGTAATTGCAATGCCTATTTCGTTAGGAGAAATTTATTACGGGGATGCTCTTCTGCAGCTGAGAGATCTTAATGCGGCTTTATTCGAAAAATATGGAATCAACTTGCATAGACGTTTAATTGATTTGATCAGAACGCCTATAGAGCCTGTTAAGATTACGGCTATAAAAGAGCCCGCCAAAAATATTTCGATTAAGAAAATCGTCAAGTACCGTCTGATGGCAAAAATTTTTCACGGAAATAGAAGAAAACATTATGAGAAGAAGCTCACCAAATATCTTGCAAAATTTGCCTGACAGAGGATCGGTGCTGATGAAATCATAGGTTCAGTCGTTTTTGACTGCTTTAAAATAAGTCAGATTCACTGACATTCTCGGCGTAGCTGAACTGATTGGCACCGCTCTTATGATGCCGTATGCCCTTGGTCTTACATTTGGAGCTCATCATCTCAAGGAATTTTGGAGCTGGAAGAATGTTTTTTCATTTTGCTCACATTCTTTATGTTGTCCTGCCGGGGAGTGACGCGCTGTTTGATCGATTCGATCAGAGGATATTAAGTATGTGTTTTTGGTCAGATCCACTAAGTGCAAGGAGCCCAGAATCATAAAAGGGGACTTCTTTTCAATCAAGATTTCCTGGAGGCTGTCGATTTTGATGAGATTTAATAAAAGTTTTCCTATAATTACACCATACGCATCAATCGCATGCCAGGTCTGACTACCTAAATTCCCGCTCAGATAGCTTATTTTTATTTATAAAATTAATAGATCTGGGTTAAAAGTACAGATAACATATCGGGAATTTAGGCTATAAACAGCGTTGCTAATAGTGATACTTGTGATTTTTTATTCCTATTTTAAATAAAATTCGGGGTTTCAACGTGATTGCAAGAGAGCAGAGTCCTGATGCAGACCATAAAATTGCGTAGTAATACCGACGTATAAAGCAAAGAAGCATATATTAGGTGTAATTGATAGGATCGGCCCTGAAGTTGACAGAATTTATGTTGTAGATGATTGTTGCCCAGAAAATTCAGGAGCATTTGTCGAAAAAAATTGCTCTGATCAGCGAGTTTCTGTTATTAGAAATAGTGTAAATCAAGGTGTTGGTGGAGCTGTGATGACAGGGTATAGAGCGGCTCTCAAAGACGGAATCGATATCATTGTTAAGATAGATAGTGATGGGCAGATGGCCCCCGCATTAATAATTGATTTTGTTGGTCCTATAGTAGACGGAGAAGCAGATTACACTAAGGGAAACAGATTCTTCGAATTAGAGAAGGTAAAATCCATGCCAAGAATCCGACTGATTGGGAATGCCATTCTCTCTTTTATGTGTAAGCTATCATCTGGATATTGGAACCTATTTGATCCTACGAATGAATTTACCGCCATACATGCTGATGTAGCACGTCGGTTGCCTTTTAATAGTATAAGTAAAAGGTATTTCTTCGAAAGCGATATATTATTCCGTTTAAATACACTGAGGGCCGTTGTGATTGACATCCCAATGGAAGCTAAATATGGAGATGAGATAAGTAATTTAAAAATTTCTAGAATAGTCGGTGAATTTTTAGTTAAGCATTCAAAAAATTTTATAAAAAGAATTTTTTATAACTATTATCTGAGAGATATGTCCTTGGCATCGATTGAGTTGCCGGTCGGTCTATCACTCCTGCTATTTGGAACTATATACGGTATATATCATTGGGTACACTCCACGACACTGGGAATTACGACTCCAGTTGGAACAGTAATGATCGCTGCCTTAACTATTCTGATGGGAGTTCAACTGGTGCTGGCATTTCTGTCTTATGATATAGCCAACATTCCTAATAGACCTGTTCACGTCCATAATCACTATAAAATAATGGCCAATAATCGATTCTTTATTTATATTTTAGTCGGTATTATCTGTGCCGTAATCGATATAGGGCTGATGGGACTATTAATCCATCAACACATAAATTATTTTCTAGCGGCTACTATTGGTTTTTTGCTGGATTTATTGTTAATTATTTTTTACATACTAAGATAACTTTTAGATCAACACTTTCCAACGAACATTTATTTAAATATTCAATAGTTGTAGCAATTAACTATCTATTAACTCTGATATTTACCTATATATTTGAACAATTTTTTAATCTGCCGATGATGGGGAAGATAATATCTTTACCGGTTGTTGCTGTAAATGGGTTCGTCTTATTAAATTATTGGGTTTACTGTAAGTAAATATATTTAATTTTTATATTTATTTTTTTGTATTAATTATTAGATGCCGTAAAAGCAACAGCAAAAATGTTCAAATTGACTTCCGAAAAGAAAAATTGGCTTATTCTCGCCATTCTATCAATAGGATATTTTTTCCTATCTTCAGTCATCCCTCCTCTCATGTCGCCTGATGAACCAAATCATATTGAAAGAGCCTATCTCCTAGAAAAAGGTGTAGTTGTATTGGACAGAAAGGAAGGGAATTCAAGCGGCGGATATATTGACACAGGTCTATTGGATTACCTTGGCTACTACAATCCGTTTCAGAAGAAACTGCAGCCAGAAATGATTCATAAGGCGGAAAAAATTAATTGGAGTGGAAATCGGGTGTACGCAGAATTGCCCGGTACTGGATATTATTTTCCTGCTGCTTATACTCCCCAGGCTCTAGGTCTCATGCTTGGGGAAAGTATTGGACTAAATATTGATCATTCGTATCGTCTTGCTCGCTTATTTGCTCTGATGGCGATAATCTTGATTCTTTATCTTTCCTTTAGGCTCTTTTCGCCAAATGGCATAGTGCTAGCAATCCTGGCTCTGCCCATGACTATTTTTCAAATGGCATCTGCAAGTTTAGATGGTATTTGTATTGCTATTACAGTTCTAGCGATATCAGCCTTTATGCGAATATCAAAAGATAAAAACGCCACTTCTGACAGTATTCAATATGTACTGGCATTATCAATTGCTATCCTTGTTACAAGCCGTCCAAACACATTGCCGATGCTTTTGTTGCTTGGTGCTTCAATTTTTTATATCAAGAATAAGAAATCAATATTTCTTTTTATACTGACAACATTATTCATTGGGATATGGACATTGCTGTCATTAAAAACCACAGTCGATTTAAGAGTAACTTTAGGACATTCATCATCTAGCATAATTTATTATTACATAACACATCCATTTGACTTCATTAATGTTGTTGGGAATACCTTATCTAACGAACAAAATAGATCTTTTTATTTCAAATCATTTATTGGAATTTTGGGTTGGCTTGATATCCCACTAAGCGATAAATATTATAAAATCATCTCAATTTTGTTTTCTATAATAGTGCTTTTATCTGTTTCTCTAAAAAATATTAATAATACTTGGAAGCCAAGATTTCTGTTGTTTATTACCTCAGTAGCAACTTTATTGCTTGTATTTTTTGCTATGCTAGTTACATGGACTCCTCATCCTGCACATCAGATTCTTGGAGTTCAAGGAAGATATTTTTTGATACCAGCTATTTTGTTTGGATATGCGATATCAAATAATATAAATTTTTCAAATAATATCCGTACAAAAGAAATCCAATTTTTATTATTATTCTTTTTATTGTTGCTGTTTATTCTTCGATGCATTTCACTATTAATCGTTATTTTTTATGTACCGGCCCCATTGATCACAGGACACTTTCTCTAACCTAAAATTTCTTTAGGGGAAAGACTATAACAATCATGAAAAAAGAGGGAACTTTAAAAACTCGTCCTACGACCAGTCGTAGAATTAGTTTGCCAACGGACAAGAGGGTCGGTTCATTATGAGCTGTACCCTGGCAATACATTTGAGTTTGGAACCATGGTTCCTCTTCTTGAAAAACTGAAGAATGTATGTCATTGCTTACCTTCTCTGAAACTCTGGTAACGCGATCAGAAAGATGATTGCGCCACCGAACGGATGGATGTGCCGCATTCATCCGGTGGCGGAGAATACAGACGTCAGCCTATATTGCATTTCACTGAGCGAGTGTCAGGCGCAATGATAAATTTTCTGCATCCCTTCATCGACTACTCAGAGTGACTCGATCTGGGAATAGGCAGGTAAGCTATAGAAGCTCTCTATTCCCGATGCATCCTTTTTCCAGGCGTACGCATGGCTGACACTGATAAAAAACCGACTGAAACCCCGAAACCGGCAGATAATCCAAACCCCTTTGCCGCTAACTGCCTCTGGGGCGGGGTGTACGCGTTTGCCGCTTTCTTTCTCGGGCAGCCGCAGTACCCAGGCGGCTATATCGGTGTCGCGGCGTTCTTTGTGATCGGTTTCCTTTGGAATCCGGCCCGGTTGAAGAAGGGACAGAAGACAAAGATAGAAAAGGAGTGGGAGTCCGCGAAAGAAGCTCTGCTCGACGATTCAAAAGAAAAGACTTCAGACACGGATGAGAAAGAGAAGGTCTCCCCGACTGATAAACCCTGACCCCTAAAGACAAGGAGTTCCTCTGATGACGATGAGTGATGAAGGACGGAAGATCTGGAACAGCCCGGCAGGCGTTCACCTTCTTAAAACCTGGGGGCTCGGAACCGAAGAAACGCCAGAAGACCGGGAGACGATCAATCGTCTGAAGGAACTGAACCGGAAGCGGGGGATTGTGCCGGGAAACGCCGCGGCGGATAAGAGCGGCCGCGAGCCTGACTCGGATAAATAAGCGATTCGGGAGGATTCCCATGACGAAACCGAGTGAACCGACAGGCTGGCGATCGATCGAACTCTATAACAAGATCACGCTTGGGGTCGCTCTTCCGGCGTTCGGGAAGGCGGCCTGGAAACCGTTTCTCGTCGTTTCTCTCATCCTCATTATCTGTAAGCAACCACCTTACAGTGATATGGGGATCACCCTCATCCTCGGCGCGCTGATTTTCTACGTGATTCCGGGGTATCTCAGGTTCGTTCGGGACGCGGCCGGCAGTCCTGACTTCCGCCGGAACCCCAAGGCGGCTTTGGAAGAGGCGAATAAAGTGGCTTCGAAGATCCTCCTTCTCAAGGAACTCGAATCCGGGCAATTCAAGGCGGAAGGCTGGAAAGAGGGGGACCGGGAAGCGTTTCTCATGAGTGACCGCGAGGTGGTGAGGGACGCGGAACTCATCCGTGACCCTAATCACCCGACGGATCCCTTTGCCATCGCCTGCGTCTGGCGGGGAAAGACGATTGGGTACCTGCCGCCCTTTGTTTCCCGGTTCCTCGGCCCCACGATGGATAAAGGACTGCGGCTTAAAGCCTCCATTCATGGCTGGCGGTCAAGGGAGAAGCCGGGGCTTGCTGACGTCGTTGTCCTTCCAAAGCCTGTTGATTGGAAAGATCAGTCAAAGCTCGACCTTGTCTTCGCAGATATCCGAGGCGCTTACTATGAGTCTGGGCTTTCGGCGAAGGCGTTCCGCGAGAGTTTTAAGCGAACCGGTCTGGAGACTCCCCCTTGAGATAACCTCCAGTCTCTGGCTTTTCATCGCCCGATAAAAAATGCCGATCTCTTTATTGAGACCGGCATTTTGGCTCCCGGGCGCTTAAGAGCTTACCTGTTGTTATATGGGAGCTTCTTGCTTGAGACGAGCGCCTTATGGTCCGCCTCAATAATAAACGGGTGGATCGCGGCCCAGGTCTCGGGGAAATTATCGATAAACGCGGTGTGCCACGCCTTCGGAACCACGCAGAGTCGCGAATTCGGAAGCATCTGATGCGCTTCGAGCACCGTGATCACCGGCGCGTGGTCATCTTCATCCCCCACAATCAGGAGCACCGGAGCTTTCACCGCTTTGAAGGTTTCGGCTCCGACCGACATCCGGCTCCAGAAATTCATGTAGTTCGTGAGGAACTCCTGCCAGCGACCCGGTTCCGGCATCAGTTTCAGCTGCTGCTCGACAAAGGCGTTATCGATCTTCCGGAGGTCCGAGACCTTGAGACCCGGCTTGAAGTACCCGGGTTTAAGCGTTCCCGCGCCGATCGCGACGATCCGGTCCACAGCTTTCGGCTCCAATTTCGCCACTTCGTACGCGGTGTACGCCCCGTCGCTGAACCCAATAATCATCGCGGGTTTCCGGGTGACCGCGTGCATCACGGCTAGCATGTCGCGCCCCTTCTGCTCGTACGTGATCGGGGAGTGTCCGATTTCAGACCGCCCGTGGCCGCGCGTCGACACCACAATCACCTCGTGGTTCGGACGCAGATGGTCGATCAGTGTCCCCAACTCGTAGGGAGCGCCGACACCGCCCCCGTGGAAAACAAACACCGGCGTTCCGGTCTGAGGCGTCCCGTAGATCTCGTAATAGATCTTCGCGTCACCGGCCTGCACCGTGTGACCAACCGACGGATTATTGCCGTACGGGGTTTGGCTCGCGGCAGCGCCTGGCTGCTCCGTGAACCAGCGAAGTGGTCCCTGGGTGCCGGTGTGAGCCGCGGAGACAGGCCCTTGGGATGGCGACCCGGGGAAAGCCGACACCGCGGCGTATGCCGCGCCGGATCCAAACGCCAGTCCCGCGATCATCGCGGAAAACAGCAGATTTCTCATCATGACTCTGTGTGTCCTTTCTGACGGTCCATTTTCGGACTGAATTAGTTAGATGTCTAACTATTTTATTCTGAAAAAAGAAAAAAGCGAGCCGTTGATACTGCAGGTTTTGGAGGAGGGGAAGAAGGGCAAAAAAGCACCGATCTTCCACCCGGGAGGAGAGAGAGTCCGGGATGAGAGATCGGTGCAACCGACAGTAGGAGATAATGGTGAAACCGAAACTTATTTGTTCTTGCGGATAAAGAGGCAATAAACAAAGCACAGAGCCATGATTACGAGAATCACCAGCATGAAGCCAAAGGCGAGCTCGCAGCACTGAGCCATGCTCATAAACTTCCACTTCGGAATCAGATACCAGGAGTCCGAGCTGTTGTACATATCGATGAACCACTGCTGGAGGCTCGAAAGCTGTGTACCGTCAGGAACCACCGCGAGGTCGTACCCGCAGTCTCCAGTCGGCTTGAACCAGTCAGGAGCCCACTGGGCGAGCGGGAGATCAAACGGATAGTGAGGATCCGTCGAGCAGCCCTGCATACCGAACATCGCGGTCGGATCGTCACTGTGAATAGCATGATGGATAGCCTCAAGCTTCACAGAACACTTAAGACCGTATATCGCGCCGGCAAAAGCAAAGGCATAGCCCAGCACCTTCAGGATCAGGTTTTTTGGATTGATAACGCAGATCAATCCGCCGATCGCCATCACCAGAAAGCCGAATCGGATGTAAACACACTGTTCACAGGGTGCCATGTAAAGCCACACCTGGAACATGTAATGCGCAACCAAAACCAGAAGGACGCAGACTGCGGCCATCAGAACCCAGGGCCAGCGCATATCCTGCCAGTCTGCAATTGCGCCGACAGGATCCTTTTTCAAATGATCAAACCAGGACATTTTTAGTCTGCCTAAAAATCTGCCCTGCCAATAGGCGATACCGGCAGGGCAGCCGGGGAGCCTGTGAGAAGATTCTCTCAGGCTTCCTCAATCAGTTAATGAACCTTGCTGTTAAAGGCCTTTTCAGGATCAAAAACGATTGCCTGATAGCCTGTCGTCGAATGGAACTGGAGTTCCACGGACGGCTCCTTGGCACCCCACTCAAATTCCTCGAGATAGGGGTTCGGGGCAGATACGAGACCGCCGGTCTTCAGGTCATAGTTAGCACCGGCCGTAGCGGAGTAGACGAGGACAGAATTCTTGTCCTTCATGTACTTCACGAGAGAGGTAACGGGGCTGAACCAGCCATGGCCGCGTTCCTTGCCGTACTCCCAAACCTGTTCAACCGTGCGCTTGTTCTGATCGATCTTATAGATCACCGCGCGGCTGTACTTCTGAGAGGGAAGGGCGGGCTGCTCAAAGTGGCGGGCATCGCCGTTATCGAACACGGAGAGCCAGAAGGTGTTCTTATCGGACATCTCGTCGATACGGAAGGCCGTGTGCTGCGTGAAGGTCCAGTCGAAGTTCGTGTCGTGGCAGACATATTCATCGCAGTCGAGTTTCTTGCCGTTCTTATCAACCGGGGTGAGAAGCAGATCATGGTAGGGCTTCTTCCAGCCGGCGCCACCGCCCAGAATCCACTTCACCTTGTGATCGCGGCCGATCTTGATGACCGCGCACTGGTGACGGGACGAAATGATGATGGAGTCGTCCGTCGGGTCATAGTCGACAGAGTTCACGTGAGCCCAGTTGCGGCCAGGGCCAGTGCCGACGATGTCGCCGAAGTTTCCTGCTTTATCGAGCTTCTGCAGTTCCTCGGTAGTTACCGTCTTGCCGGCGAGGCTTGCGTCAATATTCAGGCAGACAGCGCCCTGATCGAGTGCCTTGATGGCGACATCGCGATACGGATCAAGAATTTCCCAGAGACGCCACTGATCAACCACCTGACCATCCTGGTTCACTTCAATAATCAGGTCGCGGACCGTGTGCACGTTGCGGCCATCGGTACGTTTCAGGTTGGCAGATGCCACACGAAGGAAGTAGTGACCGTTCTGGGCAGCGTCCATTGAGTGGCTGAAATCACTGTAGGCGAAGGGGAGACGACGGTTCCAGACTTTACGGCCCATGATGTCGTACTTCACATAATGCTGACCGTAACCCCAGGTGAGAGCGCCGTCATCATTCTGCTGAACGCCCATCATGATGCCGCCGTTCCAGAGGGAGTTCACATCAAAAATCGGATCAGCCTTGAGGTACCAGCGGATTTCACCCTTGGTATCGGTAATCCAGTTAATCGGGTCAGAGGACCACTGCAGCGCGCCGCCTTCAGGGCTGTTCCAAACGGCCTTTCGAGTACCGCCGGCAACACCGCCAATGTTATTCACGTAGTACAGACGATTCGCAAACTTCCCGGTTGCGGGCTTAATGACAGTCGTCTTCGGGAAAATGGCATTTTCGCTCTTGGAGCCAGCCAGATCACGCCAGGCCGGAGGCGCGTACATCTGATAGGTTTCGTCGAAGTGTTCCGTCTTATTGTTCCAGATACGGTCGTAACTCACCTGAACATGGTTGACGTGGTCCGGGTACAGACCGAAAACCGGGATGCCGCCGTGAGTCATCACCTGGCTGTCGGACACGTGATAGGCGATTTCCTGACCGCCGGTCTTCGGGACGATGCGGACGCGGACATTCTTCAGCACATAGCCGCCGTCATGAATGATGGCGGTGAGCGGCGCGATCTTATACGGATTCATTTGAATCTCGCCGATATGACCCTGAACCTTATAGATGGTCTTAGCGCCGGACGGACCGCCAAAAGCGAAGGCGGCCGTCGGAAGAGAAATGCCGGCTGCTGCGGCGATGGTCATTTTGTACAGCTGACGACGGGTGATACTCATATTGTTCCCCTTTGAATTGTTTCGAGACAAAGCTTCCCCTACCCTGAGGGGATGATTCCCTCAGGGAGAAAAGCGAACTGCGGAGAAAACTGAATTACTTTTTCGCGAGGACTGCGATCAGATTCACGAAGCCATCAATGCTCTGAATGTTCTTCGTCATGATCAGCCACTTGCCGTTGACGACGTAGGCCGGAATGCCCTGGATCTTCGCGACGTCATAGACGGGCTTCCAGGAATTGGCGAGAGCCTGAACGGCTGCCGTCTTGCGTTCCTTCGCGAATTCATCGGCAGAAATGCCAGTGGCTTTCGTCATGGTTTCGATGAAGGCGCCTTCTCCCTTGGTCCAACGTTCGGAGTGACGGTGATAGGCCTGATAGACAGCATCCTTGGCTTTCTTGAAGAGCGAGTCCTTGGCTTCAAGAGACCGGCCGGCTTTCTTATCCATCAGGATGCACATGGCAAAGAATTCAGACGCGCAGCGTCCGTACTTGCCTTTGGTTTCCAGATGACGAGGCTCGAATTTCAGACCGAGCTTTTCGATTTTCGGGATAGCGGTCGGGTCAACGCCAATGTCGTAGCGGAAGCAGAACGGGCAGTCATAGGAAAAAACCTTGATGACGGTGCCGTTAGCGTTAGCGAGCGGCTTGGCGAGTTTGACGTAATCGGTGCCTTCTTTGAAATCGGCAGCAAACGCGACAGCAGGAACAGCCGCAGCGAGAGCGGCGGTTAAAGAAACTTTGAAAAGTGAACGACGCTGCATATTCTCTCCATTCATTGATAAAAGGACTATTTGTCCCTGATAAGAAAAATGTAGTCGTTCATGATTTGAAAAAAATAGAGAATTTCAATGGGTGTATTCTTGTTTTTTGCAAATCAGAGTTCTTGTGATTCTAAAGTATTAGTTCTGTAGAACTATTTTTGTAAAAAATTCAAATGGAATCAATTGATATCAGAAGGCTGGAAAATATCAGCGGTCTACGTCTTCTTAGGTCTATATGCAGACTTGGTACTCTTTCTGCTGCCGCTGAAGAGCAGAAACTGTCGATATCGGCAGCCAGCCATCAGCTCGCTGTGATGAAGGACTTCTTCAAGGACGAACTGTTTCAGAGGTCAGGCAGAGGATTGATTCCTAACAGCAGAATGGGTGATCTGCTGCCTCGAATCATCCAGGTGCTTGATGGACTGGATGCTTTGAACGAGGACGAGTCGTTTGACCCAGGAAAGGTCAAACGACAGATGAGAATCCTCTGTTATGGGGTCGGGTACTTCACTTTTATTCTTCCGATTCTTTCCGAATTATTCGCTGAAGCTCCGGGGCTTCATCTCAGTATTAACTTCTATCCAAAGGATGGAAAGGCGGTTGAATTTTTTAAAAATGGATTTGCCGATTTTGGATTGAATCCGATTCCGCCAACAGTTCAGGGAATCCATATCCACCCTCTGACAACATTGAAATATGTGCTTCTTTTGAGCAGCACACACCCGATTTACAGGCGATGGAAAGAGTCACATCGTTTCCAGCTGAATTGGCTTCTTCCTTATACGCAATTTATTCCGTCCTCAAGCAAAATCGGCTATTACCGTCCCTGGCTTCAGCTTGCTGAGCAGGGTATGAGAACGATAGAAAGTCCCTTCTTTCACACGAATTCTTTTTATATCGAAGGTTCAAACGCGGTGGGTTGGATCCCTGAGCCGTCAGGGCGTTATCTGGAGGCAAATTCAGGCGGACGACTGGGCGTGATTTCTCTCCCTGGTGAAAAGAAGGGGGAGTTTGTCCCGAAGCTCTTTTGGCACGAAAGGCTGGAGAATGATCCTCTGCATCAATGGGTCAGATCAAAGATCATCTCTCACGCCTCATCTATGGATTTGAGCAAACCTTTGCTTTAATTTGTGCTGACTGTTTTGGTTCGATAAGAGGCGCCGATGCCGGCGAGCATGATGGCGAAGATGCCGGTAATTTCGGAAGGGGACAGATGCTCTTCGTAAAACAACAGCCCGAATAATGCAGAAATCGCGATGGTGAAGTACTCGAAGACGGCAGACAGAAGCATATGCTTCGCCATAAAAGCCATTGTGAAAAACAGCTGCTTCATCAGGGCAAGACACACCAGGACCAGAATCAGCATCGCATAAGGCAAACTGGCGTCATTTGCCCGAAGAACAGAAAAGAGATCATCAAAGTCAATCAGGAACGCGGCGCCGAACGCGCTGATTGCCGAAAAATACATGGCCGTACGCCAGGCGGGCTCCTTCCACTTTCTCATATGACGGATTTTGAGAATTGCTTGCGAAGCACAGAAACCTCCAAAGAGTGAAACCAGCATTGGAAGGAGATTCTGTTGGTTAAAGTTGTGGATGCAGGGACTGAGGATCAAAACGATCCCGATGAACCCCAGAAGAATGCTGCCCAGCGATCCCCACGGTAAGTCCTGTTTTCTTTTTAAGGATCCCCATAAGGCTCCAAGGGCCAGAAAAATCGGTGAAGTATAGAAAAGCGCGGTAGCGTTGGCCAAAGGCTGCCGATTGAGTGACCAAAACCAGCAGCACATAGCTAGGACCCCGAAAAAGGCCCTCAGAATCTGATGACCTGCGCAGGGTGTCGCAAGGGGCCGGCGCCTGAAAATCGCCCAGAGCAGAA
Organism: Dakarella massiliensis; assembly: GCF_001182045.1. Classification (GTDB taxonomy): domain Bacteria; phylum Pseudomonadota; class Gammaproteobacteria; order Burkholderiales; family Burkholderiaceae_F; genus Mesosutterella; species Mesosutterella massiliensis. The sequence continues at coordinate 417,319 of NZ_CVTY01000006.1, forward strand.
TGCAGGCAGCGATTGAAGATGATCGGATAACAATCAGCTGAATTGGTGTCAGGGTAATCAGGAGACTTCGGGCAGCGATCGAATTAATCGGGGTGATAACCGCAACGGCAAGCATCCAGAACGATCGGTAATCGAAGGAGCCAGATTCCTGAATTGAACTTGACGCGGCCATCCTTAAGTTACTCAGCTCCGTTAACAAATTACGAAGACCGTTAATAGCGGTCCTGGAAGAACGCCGATGTCATTTCATTAGGAAATCAGCTTTCTAATGTGATCCCGCATCAGATTTTTAATCTTGAAAAGGGTGACTTTTTCCGGCATCTGTGTGATACAGAATTTTCATTCTGCTACCAGATTTTGAGGAAAACAATAACGTCCAGGATATTTTTAGGGAAAAACGAGCCAGATTTTATTTATGTAATACAATAAATTATCAAAAGCGGATACTTTTCTGAAAAACAGGAGCCATGAAAAAGCCCCGGTGTTCTTACAACGTACCGACATGGCCGTTTCTTCACCGGGGCTTTTGGGATGGAAGGCTGGCATGTTGCTGTGAACTTTGCCTTGCAGTCTTCCTGTTACGGGATCTATTTTGCCTGTCCCAAAAATTTTCTGCCTCAGTGAAAATTCTCTTTTTAAAACAAATGAACTGTGGCATACTTTTAACTTCGTTGCCGGGGAAAGAGCCCCGGTTTTTTTATGCCTCGATCAGACGGTTCCCGTCCGCCTCCGCCCCTATAGCCCCGCTCTTCTGATAAACCGTTTAACATGACGAAGGAGCAACATACGGAGGTTTTTATCCTGACTCACGGGTTTACGGTATATCAATGTGTTAGAGTAATTCCCGTGATTCAAAATTCAGCAACTACAGCGGAAGAGGCGAAACATGATCCAGTCTTACGATCTCTACATGCCGACCCACCTGATCTTCGGAAAGGGCCGGATTTCGGAACTGAAGGACGCGGTGGCGGGAGCCGGAAAGAAGGCGCTGATTACGTACGGCGGCGGCTCCGTGAAGCGCTCAGGGCTCTTCCCCCGGGTGAAGGAGCTGCTTGAAAGCGCGGGCTGCACGGTTTCGGAGTTCGGAGGGATTGAGCCAAACCCGAAGATCACGTCGGTGCGTGAGGGTGTAAGCCTCTGCAAGGACGAAGGGATCGATTTCGTCGTGGCGGTCGGAGGCGGTTCGGTTCTGGATGCCTCGAAAGCGATCTGCTGCGGCGCGATGTACCCGGGAGATCCGTGGGATCTGGTGCTTGACGCGAAGAAGATCAAAGCGTACCTCCCGCTTTTTGACGTCATTACGCTTGCCGCGACCGGGTCTGAGTACGACCGCGCGGGCGTGATCTCAAACGAAGAGACGAAAGAGAAGCTCACGATCTGGGGAAACTTCCCGGTGACCTCAATCCTCGACCCCGAGTACACGATGACGGTGCCCGCGAACCAGACGGCGGCCGGAATCGCGGACATCATGTCGCACACCTTCGAGCAGTACATCGTGCGGGACGGCAATATGCTCTCTGACGGCTTCTGCGAATCGATGCTCCGCACGGTGACGCACTTTGGGCCGATCGCGGTGAAAGACCCCACGAACTACGAGGCGCGGGCCGAGATTCTCGCCGCGAGCTCGTTTGGCTGCTGCGGGCTCCTCGCGCTCGGCCGCAACCCGTCCCCCTGGCCCTGCCACGGAATGGAGCATGAGCTCTCCGCCTGGTACGACATCACGCATGGCGTCGGGCTCGCGATCCTGACGCCTAACTGGATGCGCTGGTGCCTTGAGACCGATCCCACGACCGTCAATCGTTTCGCGCAGTACGGGGTGAATGTCTGGAAGCTGAACCCTCGGCACGACCCGATGGAAAACGCGAAAGACGCGATCGCGAATACCCGGAAGTTCTTCGACTCGATCGGGATCCCGAATACCCTTGGAGCGCTTGGGATCGATGACACGCACTTCGGCGAAATGGCGGACCACATCAAAGCCTGCTGGGGCGATCTCGGCAAGGCCTTCGTTCCGATGGACCGGGACGCCATCCTCACGGTGCTCCGGATGAGCCTCTGAGACTCTGAAACTCTGATGTCAGGGATCCGGTCCAGCCGGATCCCGCCTTCCTCCCTTCACACAAACCCCCGCGGCACCTCACCAGGTCCGCGGGGGGTTTCTTCGCCTCTCAGGCCTGAATCGTTTTCATCTCTCTTTTATGGATTCGTCACCCGTTTGATTGGATTTCGCAGAAATCCGATCAGTTCACGACGGAGTTTTCCCATCCGCTTCCTAGAATTTCTTACATCAGAACGGAGGGCGGTGAGTTATCGGATTTCCATGCGAACCCGCTCTTCCGCGCAGAATGAAAACCAGACGGAATGGAGTGATTTGAAGGACGAGTTTCCCTTCTCCTCACTCTCTTCTTTGAGAGGAAATGAAAAATGATTCAGTCTTATGATCTTTATCTCCCCACGCATCTCATTTTCGGGAAGGGCCGCGTCAAGGAACTCGGGCGTCTCATCAAGGGGTACGGGAGCAAAGTGCTGCTCACGTACGGAGGCGGCTCCGTGAAACGGATCGGACTCTATGACACCGTGCGGGAGATCCTGCATCAGGAAGGCTGCACGGTCTTTGAGCTCTCCGGAATCGCCCCGAACCCGAAGATCGAGTCGGTGCGGGAAGGCGTCCGGATCGTAAAGGAAAACGCGATCGACTTTATCGTCGCGATAGGAGGCGGCTCGGTCCTTGACTGCTCCAAAGCGATCGCCTGCGGCGCGGGGTACGACGGCGACCCCTGGGATCTCGTGATTCACCGCGACCGGATCGGGAAGAAGCTCCCGGTGTTTGACGTGATGACGATGTCGGCGACGGGGTCTGAGTACGACGGCGCGGGCGTGATCACGAACGACGAAACGAAGGAGAAACTCTCAGTCGGCGGCTGCTTCCCCGTGGCCTCCATTCTGGATCCCACGTACACGATGACCGTTCCCGCGAAGCAGACCGCGGCCGGGGTGTCGGACATCATCTCCCACACGTTTGAACAGTATTTCGTGGCGGAAGGCTCAATGCTGTCGGATGGCATCTGTGAGTCGATGCTGAAGACCGTGATGCACTACGGTCCCATCGCGCTTCGGGAGCCGGATAACTTTGAGGCGCGGGGAGAAATCTTCGCGGCGTCGTCGTTCGGCTGCTGCGGGCTTCTCGCGCTTGGCCGCACGAAGTCCGCCTGGCCCTGCCACGGGATCGAGCATGAGCTTTCCGCCTGGTACGACATCACCCACGGCGTCGGTCTCGCGATCATCACGCCGCACTGGATGCGCTACTGCCTCGAGCACAACCCCGCGGTCGTCGCCCCGAAGTTCGCACAGTATGGCGTGAATGTCCTCGGGTTCAACCCGGCGGATGGCGTGGACGTGAACGCCCGTAAAGCGATTGAGCGGACCGCGGACTTCTTCCGGTCACTCGGCATCACGCAGACGCTTCGTGATTTCGGGATCGATGACACGCATTTCGGCGAAATGGCGGATCACGTCCTCACCGCGTGGTTTGGGGACTACTCGAAGTCCTTCGCCCCGATTGACCGCGCCGGGATTATCGAGATTCTGACAGCGAGCCTCTGAATAACAAAAACACTTTCTTAATTCTCTCCTTTGCGTTCATTGCGGCTCATCATTCTGAACTTGATTCAGACGCCGCATTCTCAGCCCTGGTGCGCGCTTTCAGCCCGCCCAGGGCGTTTTTTTACTCTCCGGTTCTCGGCCTCCGACATCGGTTTTTCTCGCCCGGATCTCCTCCCCCGTGATCCAAAGAGGCAAGAAGAATAGAGAAATAAGAAACTTTCTCTTCCTATCCTTCGTAAAATTTCAGTCGTGCGGGAACACGGAGTTCCACGCTTTGCCTCTGAAGATTCGATGGCTTCCTGGGGTTCCCGTGTTCCTTCGGGCGAATTCTCTGTCTGACGGAGAGGAGAAATCAGGTTTCAGCGCCTCGGGCGTGAAACCTTCTTTTCCTTCACCGCTTCAGACTTCTATTGGAGACAGTCTCATGATTCAGTCGTATGACCTCTACATGCCGGTACACCTCGTGTTTGAGAAGGGCCGCGTTGCCGAGCTTCCGAAACTGATCAAAGGGTACGGAAAGAAAGTGCTTCTTACCTACGGCGGCGGCTCGGTTAAGCGAATCGGTCTCTATGACAAGGTGAAGGCGCTCCTCGCGGCTGAGGGCTGCACGGTGTTTGAGCTCTCCGGGATCGAGCCGAATCCGAAGATTGAGTCTGTGCGGGCCGGGGTCGAGATCTGCAAGAAAGAGGGGATCGACTTCATCCTCGCGATCGGCGGCGGCTCGACCCTTGACTGCTCCAAGGCGATCGCGCTCGGCGCGAAGTATGACGGTGATCCCTGGGATCTCGTGATCCACCGGGACCGCGTGAAGGGTCACCTCCCGGTGTTTGACGTGCTGACGCTTGCGGCAACGGGCTCGGACTACGATGGCGGCGGCGTGATCACGAACGACGCCACAAACGAAAAGCGCGCGGTCGGGGTCTGCTTCCCGGTGGCCTCGATCCTCGACCCCGAGTACACGTTCACGGTTCCCGCGAGCCAGACCGCAGCCGGGTCCGCGGACATCATCTCGCACACCTTTGAGCAGTACTTTGTATCCGAGGGCTCGATGCTCTCAGACGGCTTTTGCGAATCGATGCTGCGCACCGTGATGAAGTACGCCCCCGTGGCGATCAAGGATCCCACGAACTTTGAGGCCCGCGGTGAGCTGCTCGCGGCGAGTTCCTTCGGGTGCTGCAGGCTCCTTGCCGTGGGGCGCGAAGCCGGTGCCTGGCCCTGCCACGGAATCGAGCACGAGCTCTCCGCCTGGTACGACATCACGCACGGCGTCGGTCTCGCGATCATTACGCCGGCCTGGATGCGGTATTGCCTGAAGAACAACCCGGCGGTCGTCGCTCCGAAGTTCGCCCAGTACGGCGTGAATGTCCTCGGGCTCAACCCCGCGGACGGCGTGGAAACCAATGCCAAGAAATCGATCGAGAAGACCGCGGAATTCTTCCGTTCGATCGGGATCACGCAGACGCTTAAGGACTTCGGGATCGATGAGACGCATTTCGATGAAATGGCGGATCACGCGATGACCACCTGGTTCGCGGGGCGTCCCCCTTACACCTTCGCGCCGCTCGGCCGCGAGGGAATCCTTGAGATTCTGAAGGCCTCGCTCTGAGGGATCGATTTCCGGGAGGGGATGGTTCCGAATCAGCATGTCCGCCCCTCCGGGAGATGAATAGAAGCTCCGTCTCGCGTTATTTTTTTAATCGTTCTACAGTGACGCTGGGTTCAGAGAGGGGATGGAACCCAATCATTTTTTGTTTTACCGCCGGCTCTCTTCCGTTTGTGGTCTGACGGAACACGGCCGGCATTTGAGAGGAATAGTCATGATTCAGTCTTACGATTTGTATCTTCCGACTCATCTCGTTTTCGGGAAGGGCCGTGTTTCGGAACTCGGTAACCTCATCAAGGGCTACGGGAAGAAGGTGCTCCTCACCTACGGCGGCGGATTCGTCAAGCGTATCGGGCTCTACGACACCGTGAAGCAGATTCTGACGGATGCCGGCTGCGACATCTTTGAGCTTTCCGGCATTGCCCCGAACCCGAAGATCGAGTCGGTTCGCGCGGGTGTTGAGATCTGCAAGAAGGAAGGGATTGAGTTCATCGTTTCGATCGGCGGCGGTTCCACCCTCGACTGCTCGAAAGCGATCTCCTGCGGCGCGTTGTACGACGGCGACCCCTGGGATCTCGTGATCCATAACGACCGTATCGGCCGTCACCTCCCGATCTTTGACGTGATTACGCTTGCGGCGACGGGGTCTGAGTACGACGGCGGCGGTGTGATCACGAATGAGGAAACGAAGGAGAAGCTCTCTGTCGGCGGCTGCTACCCGGTGGCCTCGATCCTCGACCCCGAATACACGTTCACGGTCCCCGCGAACCAGACCGCGGCCGGAATTTCGGACATCCTTTCGCACACCTTTGAGCAGTACATCGTGGCGGAAGGCTCGATGATTTCGGATGGCTTCTGTGAGTCGATGCTGAAGACCGTGATGCATTTCGGTCCGATTGCGCTCAAGGATCCCACGAACTTTGAGGCCCGCGGTGAAGTGCTCGCCGCCTCGTCCTTTGGCTGCTGCGGGCTCCTTGGGCTCGGCCGCACCCCGTCCCCCTGGCCCTGCCACGGGATTGAGCATGAGGTGTCCGCCTGGTACGACATCACGCACGGCGTCGGTCTCGCGATCATCACCCCGCACTGGATGGCGTATTCGCTCAAAGCGAACCCCGCGGTTGTCGCGCCTCGCCTCGCGCAGTACGGCGTGAATGTCCTCGGTCTCAACCCGGCGGACGGGGTGGAAGTGAACGCGAAGAAAGCGATCGAAAAGACCGCGGAATTCTTCCGCTCGATCGGGATCACGCAGACCCTTAAGGACTTCGGGATCGATGACACCCACTTCGACGAAATGGCGGATCACGTCGCGAAGGCCTGGTTCGGTGACTTCAGCACCGCGATCGCGCCGCTTGATCACAAAGCGGTCGTTGAGATCCTGAAGGCGAGCCTCTGATTTCGGGCTCCACTCCGCGCGGTTTTTTGTCTTTTCCCTTCTGCCTTATTGAGAGTTGGGGAGAGGGGAGAGCTGAGGAACCGGCGCGGAGAAAAACCCTCTTCTGAAGAGAAACGGGCAATCTTTATCGATTGCCCGTTTTTCTCTTTTTTTGAGGTTTCGGGCGAATAGATGAGAAAATCAGGCAAGTAAGACCAAAATCCCACTTCAGAGCCTCACACCGTTCTGCTATTGCCTATAGAGTGACCGCTGTCCGCCGCGTGATCTATCCGTTTTGGATCGGCCGGTGACATTTTTTGATGTGTGACGCCGGGGTCTGAAAAGTAACCGGTGTCGGAATAAGAGAGAGGAAAAGAACATGATTCAGTCTTATGACCTTTACCATCCGACTCACCTCGTGTTCGGCAAGGGCCGGATCGCGGAACTCGGGAACCTCATTAAGGGTTACGGGAAGAAGGTGCTGCTCGCCTACGGCGGCGGCTCTGTGAAGCGGATCGGTCTTTACGACGAAGCGAAGAAGATCCTCGCGGACGCTGGCTGCGAGATCGTGGAACTCGGTGGCATCGCCCCGAACCCGAAGATTGAGTCGGTGCGGGAAGGTGTGGCGCTCTGTAAGAAAGAGGGCGTTGAATTCATCCTCTCGATCGGCGGCGGCTCGGTGCTCGACTGCGCGAAGGCGATCGCGCTCGGCGCGAATTATGACGGCGACCCCTGGGATCTCGTGAAGCACCCGGAGCGTGTCGGGAAGCCCCTTCCGGTGTTTGACGTCATCACGCTCGCGGCGACGGGCTCCGAGTACGACTTCGGCGGCGTGATCACGAATGAGGAAACGAAGGAGAAGCTCCCCGTGAACGGCTGCTTCCCGGTCGCGTCCATCATGGATCCGGAGTACACGTTCACCGTTCCCGCGAACCAGACCGCGGCCGGTGTCGCGGATATCGTGTCGCACACGTTTGAGCAGTATTTCGTGCGTGAGGCCTCGATGCTTTCGGATGGCTTCTGCGAATCCATGCTGAAGACCGTGATGCATTTCGGTCCGATCGCGATCAAGGAACCGACGAACTTTGAGGCGCGCGGCGAGATCTTCGCGGCGTCCTCGTTTGGCTGCTGCGGGCTGCTGAGTCTCGGCCGCTCCCCGTCCCCCTGGCCCTGCCATGGGATTGAGCACGAAGTCTCCGCCTGGTACGACATTACGCACGGCGTCGGCCTCGCGATCATCACCCCGCACTGGATGCAGTGGTGCCTGGATACGGACCCTGCGCTCGTCGCTCCGAAGTTCGCGCAGTACGGCGTGAATGTCTTCGGCCTCAATCCGGCGGATGGCGTTGATGTGAACGCCGCGAAGGCGATCGAAAAGACCGCGGAATTCTTCCGCTCGATCGGAATCACGCAGACGCTCTCGGACTTCGGGATCGACGATTCGCACTTTGAAGCGATGGCGGAACACGTCACCACGGCCTGGGTCGGGGACTACAAGTACGCTTTCGTCCCGATGGATAAGGAAGCGGTGCTCGCCGTTCTCCGCGCGAGCCTCTGAGTGCCGGGCGAGTGACGGTGTCTTCTTCAGGCGTCCGGTAACATGCCGGGCGGACTGAACTAAGACCAAAAAAGGGCGGAGCACCTTACCCGGGTGCCCCGCCTTTATATTGCCTATATTCCCTTCACCTGTTTCTTCACCTGTGACTCAGGTCCTGCTGATAGCCGCCACGGAAGACGCTTCCGCCTTCTTTTGAGACACCGATCTGCCTCCGGAAGGCCCCCGTGACGGGTCCTGCGTATCCAGCCTCCTCCCCCGGAGATACTCTGTGTGCCGATGGATCGGATGGGTTTTATGGGAGAAAGCCGGAATTCTGAACTACTCTCAGTCCTTCTTCTTGTTATTCGAGAAGAAGATGCTCTTCTGGATATCCGTGGTCCGGATCGTGTAGAGCTCGTTCTCGAGCGATTCAGTTGCCGCTTCCGCGCTCCGGATCACCTTGAGGTTAAAGTCCTGCAGCATCTGATCCGCTTTCTTCGGGTTCGTCTTCACGGTCTTCAGGTACTGCGCCTCAAAGGCCTTCATCTTCTTCGCGGTGTCCGCTTCCCAGGCGGCGTAGCGTTCATGCACCACGGGCGCGAGTTTCGGGTAGTCCGTCATCGCGAGCGTCTGCACTTTGCGGAACTTCCAATAGGCCGAGTTGCTATCCGCCTTATCGGTGCCGATTGAATACTCTTTCGGGAACGCTTTGAGGCCCTGATAGAACGGCACATAGACCCCGAGGTCCCCCATGCCCATCGCGAGGTACGTCACCTCGCCGATCGCGCGCGGGAGATTCGGGCGCACTTGCATCACGTGAGACTCGTACGTGCGGAAGACCGAAATCGGGCGGTAAGGTTCGTCCCCGCGGAGGCCCTTCGTATACGGGTCATGCGACTCAAGCCCCGCGATCTCGAAGTGGCTTCTGAGGAGCTTCTTCACTTCATCCACTGAAACCTTTTCCGCGGGCTTCGCGAACACCGGGAACGCGCGGCCGGCTTCGGGTTCGATCGAAAGCGTCGGAGTCAGGGTCTTCATGATTGAGAAGACGCGGGGGTCGTTATAAAGCCGATCCCGGCCATCGTCCCGGGTGTAGGCCTTCGCGAAATTAAACGCGCCGTCCTTCGGGTTGTAGAACCCATGCTGCTCGGCCCAGGAGACTACGGTCGGGCTTCCCATGAAGTTCGGGTCGCCCGCCTTGTACTGCTGCAGCCGCCCCTGATTTCCCGACGCGAAATACTCGTCCTTCGGAATCCGGACCGCGATCCACTGATGGCCCGTCCCGGTTTCGAGATACCAGAGTTCCTTCGCGTCGACGAACGCGACACCAAAGCCTTCACCCGCGCCCTTTGTCTCAACGACATGGCCGAGGATCGCTGCGCCTTCGCGCGCGGACCGTGCCCGCGGGAGGATCACCTCCATGATGTCGTCTTCCGTGATCCCGGTCTTTTCGACATAGGGATCAAGCTTCAGCGCGTCATCCCGCGCGAAGATCGATTCCGTCCCTGATACACCGACCCCGGCGGAATTGAACCCCGTCGCCCCGTGCACCCCGGTCTTCCAGTTCGGGACCGTGGTGTAGCGAAGAGAGTTCTTGGGGAGCGGATACTCGAAGTTATTCGCGCCGTGATGGTCCGCGGTCCGGTACATCCCCTTCTGGTTTGTCTTCGCGGGATGCACCACCATGTGCTGCGCCTTGAGAGCGTTGGAGTCCGCGTTCCGGCCGATGATGAGTGAGCCATCCGCCGAGGCCCCCGACCCCACGAGGAGCGTCGTGCACGCGTACGCGGTGCCTGAGAGAAGGAGAGAAACCGCGGCCGCTGCCGCCGCGAGCCTGAATCCATGCATCATGATGAGAAGATCCTTAAACGTGTGTTTTTTAAGTTCTGACTTCATCCATGGCTGGTTCGGTATCGCGGGTCAGTATCCTTCGCCTCTCGTTCTTTCGGACTAGCCATATCGGAGACCATTCTCTGCCCGGATCTGCAAAATCGATACGGTAATAACCCTAGGTAAATTTACCTATATTTCAAATAGAGATTATGAAAGAAAGGTTTAAGTGAAGGTTTTCAATACGGGGTGTGTAAGCGACTGGGGACGGCGGTGCTCACCGCATCCCGGCTGTACCCTTTACGCTGCCCAAAGGCGTGAGGCGATCAAAACCGGATCCGCTGCCTCACGGCTTCCGTCCGGATCGCGTCGATCACGGGGAGAAGGGCGGGTCTGGGGTGGATTTCCGTGATGAGGCCGTACGGCACCGCGTCACTCCATTCCCCCGGGATCGTCACGAGAAACGGGTGGATCGACTTCCAGCAGGAGAGCGTGATGAGGACGGTTTTTCCATCGGTCACGCGGTTAAAGGTTTCGAGATCGTAAAAGGGGGAGTTTCCGATCACCCGGATCCCGCGCTTTATAAATTCATTTCTCAGGCGGTCATTCCGAGGCGAGTCCCCGTGAAGCGGCATGAGGATCGTTTCCCCCGCGAGATCCTCAAACGTCACGCGCGTTTTCTTCGCGAGGCGGTGGGTGCGCGCCACCGCGACTTCAAGCCTGACAGACGTCACCGGGATCAGGTTCACACGGTTAAGCCAGATCAGCGAATCGCACGGCCCATAGATAAAGTCAAACTTTTCCCCGAGTTCCCGGATCTTTCGGAGGATCCCGTTTCGGTCATCCTCAAACGGCACGATCCGGAGTTTCCACCCGGGGAAGCGGTCCGACACCGCGTCCCAGAGGGGAAGGAAGGGTTCGCAGGAATTGAGGATTGAGTTTCCGAGCCGGATGGTTTGTGTTTCGGCATCCGCGGCGTTCCGGACTTTTTCCAGAGCCTTGAGGGAGTCCGCTTCCATCGCTTCGCACGACTTGAAAAAGAGCTCCCCGGCGTCCGTGAGCTCCACCCCGGTTTTGAAGCGGCGGAAGAGCTCCGCCCCGATTCCTTTCTCCAGCTTATCGATTCGCTTCATCACCGCGGTCGGCGTGATAAAAAGCGCGTCCGCGGCCTTCGTGAAGCTTCCGGCGCGGGCCGCGGCGAGAAACGTTTCGACTTCAGGGCTGAGGATCGGGAACATGATTGAAACTGAATACTTTCTGAGAATTTTAATATGAACTAAGAGTTCACACTCCATTAATCTCATGTTATCTCAAAGCGGCACCCATTGCCCTAGGATGAAGTCACTCTTAAACGAGACCGACACCCGGTTCCCTTTCCTATTCCGTCTCCGGTCTCCCCGACGCTTTTATTCGTGGTGCGGCGGGGAGACCGCGGGAGAGATCGGAGGCGAGGGGCGGTGACTGAATGTTCTTGAACCGAGGAGCAAGAGATGAAGACGATCAAGTTAAATAACGGCGTTGAGATGCCGATGGTGGGGTTTGGCGTATTCCAGGTGCCGGACCTCGCGGTGTGCCAGAAAGCGGTGGAGGACGCCATTTCAGTCGGCTACCGGCTGATTGATACGGCGGCGGCCTATAAGAACGAAGAAGCGGTCGGGGCCGCGATCCGCGCGTCCGGGATCCCGAGAAGCGAATTCTTCGTGACGACGAAACTTTGGACGCAGGACCACGGCTACGACAATACGCTGCGGGCGTTTGACACCTCGATGAAGAAGCTGGGGCTTGATCAATTGGATCTCTGGCTGATTCATAAGCCCTACGGCGATGTGTACGGCGCATGGCGCGCGATGGAGCGTCTTTATAAAGAAGGCCGCATCCGCGCGATCGGCGTTACGAGTTTCCCGGATGACCGGCTTCTTGACCTCTTCCTTCATAACGAAGTGAAACCCGCCGTTAATCAGGTAGAGACGAATCCCTGGTGCCAGATGAAGGAAACCGGGGCGTTCCTCGCGAAAGAAGGCATCGCGCACGAGGCGTGGGCTCCGTTCGCGGAGGGGCATGACGGGCTCTTCACGAACCCTGTTCTCGTGAAAATCGCGGAGAAGCATGACCGTACGGTGGGCCAGGTCGTGCTCCGGTGGCTGCACCAGAGAAACGTCATCGTCATTCCGAAGTCCGTTCATAAGAGCCGGATGATTGAGAACATCTCGATCTTTGATTTCGAGCTTGACGCGTCTGACATGAAGGCGATCGCGGAGCTTGATACCGGGCGCAGCAGCTTCTACGACGACCGGGCGCTCGAGAACGTCCGCTACATCGGCACGATGAAGATTCACGATTAACGGTTTGGAGGAGTTACGGATATGGACTATCTGACACTTGAGGGCGGCGTGAAGATGCCGATGGTGGGGTACGGCGTTTTCCAGATCGGAGCGGAAGAAACGGAGCGGTGCGTGTCTGACGCCCTTGCCGTTGGCTACCGCGCGATCGACACGGCGCAGGCCTACTACAACGAAGAGGACGTAGGGGCCGCGGTCGCGAAGTCCGGGATTCCGAGGGATGAGATCTTCCTCACGACGAAAGTCTGGATCTCGAACGCCGGCGACAAAAAATGCCGCGGCGTCGATTGATGAGAGCCTCCGGAAACTCGGCACCGACTACATTGACCTCCTTCTCATTCACCAGCACTACGGCGACTACTACGGCACGTGGCGCGCGATGGAGACCGCCTTGACGGCCGGGAAGGTCCGTGCGATCGGGCTCTCGAACTTTGATCCGGCGCGGATCACCGACCTCATGCTCTCGAACACCGTGAAACCCGCGATGCTGCAGGTCCAGGCAAACGTCTTCACGCAGCAGAACGCACTCCAGACGTTCTGCGACTCGGTCTCGATCCCGATCACCGCGTGGAGCCCGCTCGCGCAGTCCGCGGACGGTTTCTTCACGAACCCGACACTCGCCTCGATCGCTGAAGCCCACGGGAAAACGGTCGCGCAGGTCGCGCTCCGGTGGCTCCTGCAGCGCGGGATTGCCGTGATCCCGAAGTCAACGCACCGCGCCCGGATGGAAGAGAATTTCCAGCTTTTCGACTTCACGCTTTCAGAAGACGACATGAAAGCGATCGCGGGGCTCAACCGAACGGATGCCGGCACCGTTCCATTTGATGATCCGAAATTCATCAAGTGGCTGATCGAGACCTACAGTTAAGCTTCACTTAGGGTTCGGTCGGTATAGTGACAGCCTCGCCTCGGATACGCTCCCGGCGGGGCTTTTTGTTAAGCGCGATACAAAACCAACCTATTAAGATTGATTTAAGATAGCGTTCAGGTAAAAGATGTATTTTGAATGCATTTTAAAGCTACTTAAAATGCCTTAGGGCTCTCAAAAAGACCTGAAGCGATGATTTCAGGTCTCTTTTCCCCGGAGACGAATAACAACATGCTGCGCATCAATCTCTTTGTTTTTATTCTCACGGCAATCGCCTACCTGATCGGGATTTATTTCTTCCCCTTCATGCTGACGAGCCGCGACGTCCTGCACCAGGTCTGGGTGATTTCAGGCGTCGTGACATGGATCCTGATGACGGAAGCGATCGTGATCGCGGCGCGCCCGTCCTGGATCGAGCGCGTGGCAGGGGAGCCCCTTGGGAAACTGATGCAGGCGCATAAGACGCTTGGCTGGTGGATGGTCGGATTCGCGTTCATTCACTTCTTCGCTCCGTTTGTCCGCGACATCATTACCGCGTTCTATCCGGTCGTTGAAGTGCCGATGATGGAAGAGCACGCGATTCACGGGTTCTGGAGCGGGGTCTGGGTGTATTCGCACCCGATCGCGGGTCTCACGGGCATTCTCGTCTCGCTCTATATGCTTTCCGTCATCTGGCGCGATATCAAGCACGCGAAGAAGAAGATTTCGTGGCCGAAGTGGGAAAAGGTGCATCTGATGTGGGCCTGGATGTATATCTTCCTTGCGTTCCACGCGCTGCGGACGCTTAAGGAAACCGAACTCATGATGCCGCTTGGCTGGGTCACGACGATCGCCGCGATCCTCGGCGTCTGGGCCTCGGTCAACATCATCCGCGGCCGCAAGGGCTCCGCGATGCGTTACGATGGCGCGCTCGACTCCATTAAGGCGGACGGCGGCGTTCTGCAGCTTGACGTGAAGACGGAGCTCGCGGACACGATCGGACCGGGTCGTTTTGTTTACCTCTCCCGCCCGGGTGACAAGGAAGACTCTCACCCGTTCGCGGTCGCGGGAGCGGATAAGAAGACCGGCCTCCTCACTTTCTGGATCAAGGAAGCGGGTGAGTGGACGAAGAACCTCGCGTTGATGAAGGCTGGTGACACGATTTATGTCGAAGGCCCGTGGGGCGCGTTCTTCCCGAAGTTCATTCCGGGGAAGACCGCCGCGTGGGTCGCAGGCGGCGCTGGTATCGCTCCGTTCCTTGGCTGGATGGAAGAGCTGAAGCGGGATAAAGAGGCTGGGAAACCCGTTCCCTCGATCACGCTCTGGTGGTCCGTGAAGAACCGGTCTGAGGGCGGGTTTGAACGCGTTGAGACGCTTTGCCGCGAGCTCGGTATTGATCTCCGGGTTCACGAGACGGGCGAGAATCACGATCACCTGGAACCCGAAACGGTTCTTGCTGAGCACCCCGCGACCCTCGCGGTCTGCGGCCGCCCGGGTCTCACGAAGGCCTTCAAGGCAGCGTGGAAGGGAGCCCCCGAGAATCTCACAAGCGAAGTCTATTAATCCGGTTCCGTTTTTATAAACGGTACTCAGCCGCCTGAAGGAATCACGCTTCCCCGGGCGGTTTTTTTATGCCTGCGGTTCGTCGGAAGCGGCGGTTTGCCGGGCGTTTTCTCCTATAAAATGATCAATTAGCCTTGCTCTGCCGCCAAAGGAGAAAGTTGGAAATGACTGAAAAAGAGACCCCGGACGCGGTGTCACCCGAAAACGCCGCGAATCTCCTGAAGCTCGAAGAAGAGCTGAAACGTTCGCGCGATCACTGGGGTGTCACCTATCAGATCCTGAAACGGATCCGCGAGGGAGAATTCTGGCGGAACGGCGGGTTTCAGAACTACACGCTTTGGCTCGCGGAAGCGGCGAAAAAAAGCGGCATGCACGCGAGCGAGCTCTGGAAGCGGTTCGGGGCCGGGCGTCACTATGAGGAATATCTGAAGCGCGAGGCGCAGGTCGGCCGCAGCCACCCGAGTATTGAGACCGTGGAGGCGAGCCCGAACACGATCGCGCTCGCCTACCGCCTGGCGGGTGACGGGAACTGGGTGTTCGCGGACAGCCTGATGACGGATATCCTCGACGGGAAAATCCGGCGCGCCGATCTCAACGACGCCTGGAAAGCCGTGAAAGAGGCGAAGAGCGAGGCGGCGCGCGAGAAAAAACGCCCCGAGGAAAAGAAGAAGGGGATTCCGCCCGCGTTCTACCGGAAGAACAGTTTCAAGCTTGAGGCGGTGCTCACGCTCTCCGCGGACTCAGGCGGCTTTCTTGTCGGAGCGAGCCGCCCGAAGCGGTCGCGGTTCCGCGTGATTTCGAGCACCGAGCCAGTGTCGACCGAGACCGCCGGATCGGTGGACTGCGTGATTATCGAGAACCGGAGCACAAAGACCGGAGCCCTGAGGCTCCACGGAATCTCCGTTGAGCCGAAGCGCCCGGATGGGCTTTACCTCGCGAAGGAACCGGAGAAAGCGACGCCGTACGACTACCGGTGGCTCGCGGTGCCGACCGGGTTTGAGGACGCCTATAGGAACTTTGTGCGGGAGTCGCTGCCCGGCTGGGGGCTTCTCGTGATCAAGAGTTCGACGCATTCAGTGCGGAACGCCCTCCAGGCATCGGAGCAGACGCCGGATCCGGAGCTGCGGCTATCGGAGCTTGAGAACCTCATTATTGAGACGCTTGAGCCGGCACCGTAGAAATTTCGCGTGTCAACGGTTCCCAACATAAAGCTCTAGAAACCCGTCCGACCATTTTTTACCAGTTCCGATAGAACAGGATGTCAGCCCCGGTGATCCATAACTTTAATGAACTGAAGAAAGACCTGTTTTTAAAAGACTGCCGGTTTTCTGAGAGGAGTGGAAAGTTTTGTTTTGACGATGCGAACTTCGATGGGTTTGCAAATCGGAATCCAACTCCTATCTACGTTCATTCGAAACAAGAGATAGGAAGGTACATTCAAGAAATCCAGGAAGCTTTCAGCAGCCATCCCCATACTGAAATCTTTTATGCCGCCAAGGTCTGTTCCGACACGGCGATCCTCAGGATTGTGAAGGATCTTGGCTTAGGGGTCGGTTCATTTACTTGGTCAAATTTTATCGCTCTTGATAACACTTCCCGTCCGTTGACATCCGGAGACCACGAAACACCTCTGCGTAGGCAGAGAAAAGAAAAACTCGCGTCGGTACCACGTAGCCCGGCAGGAAACACCTCTGCGTAGGCAGAGAAAAGCATCGCGTGAGGACGCATGGTCCCCCAGAGCGAGAAACACCTCTGCGTAGGCAGAGAAAAGTGAGCTGAGCGAGGCCGGGGCGCCAATGGTGGAGAAACACCTCTGCGTAGGCAGAGAAAAGTGGGTGCTGTTGTAACTGAGCGGTTGCACTCAGGAAACACCTCTGCGTAGGCAGAGAAAAGTGAGCTGAGCGAGGCCGGGGCGCCAATGGTGGAGAAACACCTCTGCGTAGGCAGAGAAAAGTGGATGGAAGCCGAGCTGGACTGCGGGAGGGCAAGAAACACCTCTGCGTAGGCAGAGAAAAGCATTACGACAGACTCCTCCCCCATCTCCTGGCAGAAACACCTCTGCGTAGGCAGAGAAAAGATGGAATGGCGTGAAGTTCCTGCTGAACGCACGGAAACACCTCTGCGTAGGCAGAGAAAAGCTTCCACGCACGCTCCCGCTCGGCCTTGGGAAGGAAACACCTCTGCGTAGGCAGAGAAAAGTTTCAGAATGGAGAGCGCTTTTTTACAGACCTAGAAACACCTCTGCGTAGGCAGAGAAAAGGCCAGACCTCAATCCGCGACTCGTCATATCAGGGAAACACCTCTGCGTAGGCAGAGAAAAGCTGACAGAGGCTATATGGCGGGGAACCTGATTAGAAACACCTCTGCGTAGGCAGAGAAAAGCGCGCGAGCCTAGTCACAACGCGGCATAGTGAAGAAACACCTCTGCGTAGGCAGAGAAAAGCCGCCGCCGTGACCGTCCCAGAGAAAGTGAGGGGAAACACCTCTGCGTAGGCAGAGAAAAGAAAGCAATGAGCTACGCCTTTAAGAATGCCATGGAAACACCTCTGCGTAGGCAGAGAAAAGCCCCTGGACGCCCCTTGGTTGGCGTCATATGCAGAAACACCTCTGCGTAGGCAGAGAAAAGACATCAGTGCCGCAAAGAAGTGGCAGGGATCGAGAAACACCTCTGCGTAGGCAGAGAAAAGGCACTGAACGGACAAAACCGTCTTTCCCAAGAAGAAACACCTCTGCGTAGGCAGAGAAAAGCGGGCAGCTCAGGATATTACTCAGGCTAACAAGGAAACACCTCTGCGTAGGCAGAGAAAAGCACTCTTCACAAAATGAAGTTGCCGGGGCATAAGAAACACCTCTGCGTAGGCAGAGAAAAGATGACACCGTTCTTATCCAGACCGTAGTACTGGGAAACACCTCTGCGTAGGCAGAGAAAAGCCCAACTTTATAGGCTTTATAAAGAGTCAGGAAGAAACACCTCTGCGTAGGCAGAGAAAAGTCATGGTGGGTTTCAGAAAAGATGTCTCCAATGAGAAACACCTCTGCGTAGGCAGAGAAAAGGAATCTTGTAGAAGTCCACGGCGTTCGAGCCTAGAAACACCTCTGCGTAGGCAGAGAAAAGATCGGAACGATGATCCCGAAGCTGGAGGCGGTGAGAAACACCTCTGCGTAGGCAGAGAAAAGCTGAACAGAACAAAGCCATCAACTCTGCCGATAGAAACACCTCTGCGTAGGCAGAGAAAAGTCTATGCCGGCGGCAAGAAACTCCCCGGTCTGGGAAACACCTCTGCGTAGGCAGAGAAAAGAAAATACAGCCGCCGGGGCGTCCACAGCCAAAGGAAACACCTCTGCGTAGGCAGAGAAAAGCTCCGGATGGCTAACCAGATAGCTCCAGGGATGGAAACACCTCTGCGTAGGCAGAGAAAAGATGGTTTGAATTCACTAAACGCTAGCATTTTTGGAAACACCTCTGCGTAGGCAGAGAAAAGCGGACATCTTTCCCGAGTAGGCAGACCTTTCCAAGAAACACCTCTGCGTAGGCAGAGAAAAGGGCGAAAGGTTTATCTATCTCGCTCTGGGATCAGAAACACCTCTGCGTAGGCAGAGAAAAGAACCAAAGTAAGAATCAAAGAGCCTTTAGACATAGAAACACCTCTGCGTAGGCAGAGAAAAGCCTGGTGGGGTGATCGGCTGATCGAATGCCTGAGAAACACCTCTGCGTAGGCAGAGAAAAGCGACGAGCTCCACAACCGTGAGGTCGCGAGGGGGAAACACCTCTGCGTAGGCAGAGAAAAGCTTCTTTGACCTTAGCTTTAAGATCTGTATACGGAAACACCTCTGCGTAGGCAGAGAAAAGAGTCTTTGCACCTCTTGCACTGCGGGTAGAGGAGAAACACCTCTGCGTAGGCAGAGAAAAGTCACCAAAGGAGTCGTTCTTCCGGTACATCGTGGAAACACCTCTGCGTAGGCAGAGAAAAGCACTTCGTCGCCCGGCTGAGGCTCTATAGATGGGAAACACCTCTGCGTAGGCAGAGAAAAGGTATGACATCGGCTTGCCTGCTTTTAATCGCGAGAAACACCTCTGCGTAGGCAGAGAAAAGTGGGTGCTGTTGTAACTGAGCGGTTGCACTCAGGAAACACCTCTGCGTAGGCAGAGAAAAGGAAGCGGTGTCGGCGTCGCCTGCACGCTTAAGGGAAACACCTCTGCGTAGGCAGAGAAAAGTCAGCAAGCCCCTGAGCCTTCAAGAGACCTTTAGAAACACCTCTGCGTAGGCAGAGAAAAGCGTATGACCTCAGGCCGGACAGACCCCCCCCAGGAAACACCTCTGCGTAGGCAGAGAAAAGAGAGGATCCGCCGGGCTTCTTCTCGGGAAATGGGAAACACCTCTGCGTAGGCAGAGAAAAGTGGTGGATCTGATCCCTGATTTTTCATCCCGCGGAAACACCTCTGCGTAGGCAGAGAAAAGATTCGCGGTTGCCCGATCCATGTGGCTCAGGCGGAAACACCTCTGCGTAGGCAGAGAAAAGCGTATCAAAAGACACGGAAGCGCCGTCCACGGAGAAACACCTCTGCGTAGGCAGAGAAAAGTTCTGGAGATCTGAGGAATCCGTGTCGTCCGCAAGAAACACCTCTGCGTAGGCAGAGAAAAGGGGATAGCCATAAGCAAAAAAGTCGATATTTTTGGAAACACCTCTGCGTAGGCAGAGAAAAGTTGGTGGAAAAATTTATACAGGATGGAAAGAGGGAAACACCTCTGCGTAGGCAGAGAAAAGATTTTCTCTCTTGATCTTGTAAATTCTTTCCGGGAAACACCTCTGCGTAGGCAGAGAAAAGCGGCTCTCTGGCTGGCTATGAACCCGGACGGAGGAAACACCTCTGCGTAGGCAGAGAAAAGTCCGGGAGCTTTCTCGCATACCGGGAGAAATAGGAAACACCTCTGCGTAGGCAGAGAAAAGCGGCCACATTAACAACTGTCTTCGGGTAACTCGGAAACACCTCTGCGTAGGCAGAGAAAAGAGTAGAAAAATAATTTGAGCTTGAACGCGACTAGAAACACCTCTGCGTAGGCAGAGAAAAGAAGGTAAAACGGCCCTGAACCCTGTCTCTCACGGAAACACCTCTGCGTAGGCAGAGAAAAGCGGGGATTGCCCCGTGGGAAATACGCCCCGATAGAAACACCTCTGCGTAGGCAGAGAAAAGTACCCGATAGTCCCTTGAGCGTTTTTCCCCGTAGAAACACCTCTGCGTAGGCAGAGAAAAGCACACCGTTCTTCGTCGAAAGCCAGCGTACCGGGAAACACCTCTGCGTAGGCAGAGAAAAGAGCTGGATGTGTTCCTTGCTGAGCGTCCAACGAGAAACACCTCTGCGTAGGCAGAGAAAAGTCCGGAATAATTTTGTCACGCAGGATATCCAGAGAAACACCTCTGCGTAGGCAGAGAAAAGTCCGACATTTGGTATATTTTTTGATGATTAAATCAATATTTTGTATATCAAAAAAAGACCATATGATTCCAGATTGTTAAAGAACGTACTCAAGAGATTTTCTTTTCAATAACAAGCTGAATTCCAGATATTGTAATAAGTTCTTTGGAGGTGGAACCCAGATTGAAAATCTTGTAATAGGGTGTTTTGCCCACGCTTTTAAAAACCAGCAGTCCGGACTCTAACGGGCAATTATCGAGAAGATAAGACACAACCTTGTCGGCTACATGGTCAGTGACGCCTGAAACAAAGACATTGGGTTTCGGCTCAATAAACCACAATTTCATTCTTCCACGTATTCGGTCAGGAAGACTATTTGCAATCACTACGATCATTCGTTCTTCCCCAATAATCGCGGTATATCGAGCGTCATCCGTTTAAGGAGATCCAGATCAATCACCCTTTGTCTGAAAGCATCAGAAACTTTTTCTCTTTCATATATTCCGTTTAGTTGCCGTGTCAGAGCAAAAGCTAGATCAATCGATACCTCAGCTTTATATAGGTCGGATATGTCGTAGACAAATGGTAATGGTGAACCGGTATGCACAAAACCAATGTGAGGGGAGTATCCCAATGCATGTATGACAGATGCTGTAACCCCATATAGAGCTGCATTGCATACGGTAAGAATCTGATTCGTTGTACTGGATAGTTGAAAGTGATTTGGGACAAAAGACCGACCGCTCCATCCCACCCGGTAGTATATGGCTTTTTCAAGGTATAAGGCTTTGACTCGTCTGCCTTCCATACCCCTCAGATCACTGAGGTTTCTGTTTGTCAGATCCTCTCCTGGAAAGCGATCCTGAAACATTCTCTTTGCCACACACAAACGAGTTGTTGGATTAGCAGCCGCTTTCATTTGAAAGCGGAAATTTTTTGTATCTGCAGTCGGCGAATCACCGAATGCATAAAAAAGAAGACTATCTTCTCCCATCCAGCTCACTGAACAGTTGGCAGCCGAGAGAACCTTAATAGCCTCATGAGTTACAGTGGTGCCTGGCCCCAGAAACAGCGAACAGATTGTAGCAATAGGTATCCTCACGACGTTTCCATCGGAATCGATCCACTTCACGCTGCTGTCGTCAATAGCGAGTCTTCCATGTTCCAGGTATAGGAATGGATACTTATCCTTTACCCTTGGAAGCGTGTCTCTCGTTATCTTGACATAGAGTCTGGGGCCAGTTCCCATAGCACTAACCTTCGGGAGCTGCAGGAATCACAGTAACCACTCTGTCACGATACTTCTTCATAACACCGAAGGAGACTGGTACATCGTTGAGGAGCATGACAGTTCCTTTTTCCGGAGCTTCCTCCTCAGTAACGGTGAATTGAGGTTTTCTATTTTTCCTTTCAGCTAGCGATACCGCTTCTTTCTTTGCTTCTTCCGCCGTGTCAAATAAACCCTGAGGAATAATCTCGGAAGGAACACAGTTTTTCCGTCCCAGGGAAAGCGCCCATACAGGAGACTTTAAAGCATTGAAAAGAGTATTCGCGAGTTCTTCATCGTCAAACGACAGATAAACAGAAAACGCGGCCGACTGCAGGTAAAACCGATAAGTCAGTTTGGAACCCGTCACCATCGCGGGCTTTTTCCCTTCGTCCGTCTTTGGGATGAAAAGATTCTCCCACGGGTCCTTACCGTCATATCCATTTCCGACTCCCTGAAAATCGACGAGCATAGGCGAAGGCGTTTTCTTATCCAGTATGAACGACTGGCATTCCCATTTTGCTTTGGAAAGACGGGAGAGCAGTTCCGTTTGGGGTCCGCCAGCCCCTAGGGCTGCGCAAAGCATTCCGCAGATGCCGGATAAGGTCGGAAACGGAAGCGTGTCTCTCCGATCAAACTGGGAGTCGTGCCCCCAGCTTTGCAATGGGCCTTCCAGCCAGAGCAAGAGAGTTTTCATAACCGCTCTCCTAGATGGCCGCCTGAATTCCGTGGATCAGATCGTCAATGGAATAATCCTCGTTTTTTCCCCACTCGAAACCAGCGATTTTGCCAAACAGCGATCCGCACATTTTTTCCTTCTTATCAAGATAGGAGTCCAATGCCTTGATGCTCGGATTCAAATAGCCGTTATCGCAGCGTACAGGGGTCTCAAAGGGCACCTGCAAGCGCTGCCCTTTGCGGACATAGACTCTGGCATAGTCCCAGGGACTGGCACCGGAACAGGAGTGCTGACGTGCTGTGGGAACGGCAACGAAGAGAGCTTTCGTGAAAATTTCAACGGCTTTCTTCATTTCTTCGTCAGATTCCTCTTCAATGCCGAATGTGTCCGCGAGCTGTCCCAGGTCCAGGCTGATATAGCGGTAGTACGTGGCTGAGTTGTATTCAATCGGTCCAAGATGAGCGCTGCCCTGTTCCTCAGGTTTTCTCATGTCATCAAGAGCCGTGAAGTAATCAATTTCGGGAACAGATTTATGCGTGGAAATAGCGTGGGAGAAAGAGGCTGCTGCCTGTACCTCCATCTCAGGTGCCTGGGCTACCATGCGGCCAAAGAGCGCAATATCAAGCACATTGAAGTTTTTGTCGAGAATCTTTTTCGACAGCTTGACAAGCTCCTGGGTAATACTCTTCAGTTTTTTAGCCCCTTCTTTCCCTGCCGGAATCTGGAGGTCAAACCCTTTCTCTTTGGCATATTCGGCAAATGAGTTGCACTCTGCAGGGCTGATGAACACAAGCGTGTCTTTGGCCAGAGCCTGAGAAATGGTGTCGCCGCTGACGGCAGCCTGTTCATCAGTCGCACCCAGTTTCTTGCAGGCTTCAGAGACAAGATCCGAAATATGTTTCGTACGAATACCGAGCTGGAATTGGGGTTCGGCATCGTTGTTGTTATTGTCAAGAAGAGAGTGAAGATCCATTCTCACGCGGCGCTTCCAGCACTGAGAGCTGACTCGGGAACGGGGGACACCCCCAATCAGGGCTGTTTTCGGGGAACCAACGTCATCACGGTTCAGACACGTAACAGGAAAGCTCTGAAGAATATGGTATTCAACGATCTTGCCAGTGTAGGGATTCTTTTTCATAGTTTGCCTCTTAAGCCTCAGAAGAGAGAGAAACGGGAATAATCTGTAATAGGCCGCAGCCGAAAGCTCTCCCGCGGCCAATTCCATTTGCAAAAGATTCAGAAAAAATGTCTTTGTCGGTGACCTCAAGCGTGCCGCGAAGATCGGCTTGTGAGAGCGTGACCTTGCTGTTATCTTTTCTGAAAGTCACGACCTTTTTTGAAGTAACTTCCACAGCGCCCGGATCGACTGAGAAACCCCAGCGAGGTGCACGGTCCGCGAACCACTGAATGATGTTTTCATCTCCGCGTACAGGCTCCACATTTCTGGAAACGTGGTGGAAGATGCTCGGATTGACTCTCACATAGAATCGGTAATACCGACTGTCAAGAAATCCATCAGGCAGTTCTTTGGTTTCGAGACTCCCAAACATGGGGGTCGATGGGGGCACCTTAGAGAGAATCAGAACACGTGTCTGATCTCGATGTCCTTCTGCGAGTCGCCATTGAATGCCTGAGGGAGCAGATCCTTTTTTCTCGATACCGCCCAATCCAAAAAGCCCACAGATAATACGGTGCAGGCTGTAAGGGTCTGTTACTCGATTCCATGCGAGATCGATAGGACTCAGCGTAAGAAGGCTGAGATAAAACTTTGTCGTCATTTCTTATACAGCCTCTTCGTTGGAGGAATCGGCCGATCTCCCATAGAAAGAAATCGCCCATTGCATCTTGACCCGTTCTCTTCCAGTATCAAAACGGAAATCCCGCAGATCCTCAAGGAGCTGAGAGTAGGAAAGGTGTGCGTTTCCTTGACTCTGGATCAGATGAAGCATCGGCCGAAGCACCCGGCAGGCCTCACTCAGGGAGTCACAGGAGAGAAGCCTCTGAAGGCGCTGCGCTCCAGGAGAATGAGATGATTCCCCGCCGTTTCCTGAATTAGCGAAACAGACAGCAAGCGCTTTGCCCAGATCCTGATTTCCATCGGTTTCCACCTTACTTTGAGCAAGCGCGGCGGCGACCAGGAAATAAGCGTCTTTTTCGTCGCTCTTTAGATCCACTTTCTCCTGAGTGAGGATAGGAATAAGAATCGGCCAGGCTTCATACTGCGTCGCGGGGTTGAACGCGCGTCTCAAAGCGGCGGCGTCTCCCTTGCTTTGCTTGATGATCTGAAGAATACGGGAAATAAAAACTTCCATTTTCGGACTCCTGGACCGCGCCCAGCGGGCACGGCCGACAGATGGATACGCTCTTGCCCAATCCAGTAGTTGACGGCTGGACGTTTTGGGGCAGACGATATTGAAAATATCCAGAACAATGTCATCTATTCTGGAGCGCAGTTTTGGAGATTCATTGTTTCTGCAGAGGTTGATGATTCTTTGCTTCAGAGGATCACAACGTTCCCAGAAAAGAAGCGAGGCCCGCCCGGCGAGTTTTGACGCGTCAGCTAAATTTCCGGCTCCTGAGCTGCTTCCATAAGGCATGACGTACTCGCGGACGCTTCTCTGAAGTGTCCTATCCATTTCTTCCAGATATGCGAATTCAGTTTTATAGGTTCTGAACCAGCGCTCATGCGGATAAATCTCTACAGCGGATTCCACGTAATCGTTGGTAGAAGAAACTTTCTGAGTTCCCATACTGAAAGTGACCTGCAGCCCCCCGGACCAGATGCCAACGCTCTCACGGGCGTACGCCAGCTTAGAAAGCGCGAGATTCAGACGCCAGCAGATACTGTTGTTGTCACTTTGAGAATCCAGGCATGAAGTCAGAGCAACCAGATCCCGCCACGGTCTCTTCTCTGGATGAACCTCTTCACAGCGGAAGACATTTTTCTTGTTCTTTTTCAGGAGGGTTGACGGATCAACGCTGCCATCATTAAGGACAATACCTTCGGTGATATAGATGCCGTTTTTATCGAGCAGGCAGAATCGGTTCATTGAGAGGAGCTGCCCCTCAAGAGATTCCTTTAAATCCTGAGCGATTTCATCATCCTCTCCCTTTGGCATGGCATCCCAGGGAGGCGTACCGACGCCTGAAGGAAAAAGATTCGAATCTTCGATTTCCTCTTCGGTAAAGGTATTCATCCAAATTGTTTCAAGAATGGATTTTCCGAAGCAATAGGTGTGAAGAAAACCGTTATAACCGACCCCCGACCCTGGTTTTGCAGAAGTTTTTTTCAGGCTGTAGCCGGCTGACAGAGAAAAAGAGTTATCAGTCCGCTTTCCTCCTAAGGAGAAGTTCATCTGCACTAGCAGTGCCACAGCTTTTTCAGCATCGGTAAACGAATGATCCAACTGTCTTTGGGTAAGAACAGTCGTATTACCTGTCGCTATATGAGGGTATAAACCGCCGATTTTCTGCGGCTCCGAAATTTTCAGTTTAATTGCGGGAAACTGAAGAAAAGGTTTATCCCCATATAATTCGAAAAGATCCCGGCGTGATCTGAGGTAAGAGAGACATCGTTCTCCAAATTTTTTCAGATCGGCTCCCAGTTGTCTCCACTCCTCCTCATTATCCGGAGTGCACGCGGCCTGGGAAATCGCCAGCAGGAGATTCATTACGGAAATTTTCTCAACGGGATTTCCTCCTAAATGGCGGAGCGATTCGTCAGAAAAAATCGCCTGCAGAGAGACTGGTTCATGACCGGCAACTGGAATCCAAGGCTCGTCAAGCAAGTTGTAACTCATTGGCGCTACTCCTTTTCCAGGCACCATCCAATCGTCGAGTCGTAGTACTGCGTGCAGTCGCGTGACAGGTTGAAAGCGGTGCCGGATTGATCAATTAAAGCTATAAAAAGATTCTCGGAATTCGGTGAGCCTAAGTAGATGAAGTTTCCGAAACCGAATGCTTTGGCTTTTTCAAAACTGATAGAAAAACCTTTCGCACGGGTAACTGAGAGGTGAATAAAACTGCTTCTCAAAGAAGAGGCGATTTTTTTCCACTGGGATTTGGAAAAGTCCTTCTGCTCATGGGGGAATGTTACTTTTTCTCCATTCAGGAGAGTCAGTACCGTTCTGCCATTCTCGGTAGCTATGTTTTGGATAAGAAGCATATCCACAGTGGGAATTTCTGAGTGCCGGGTCTGCGCAGTTGAGTCATCCTCCGTTGAGGTGCAAGGATTATTGAGATTTTTCCTAGCGTCCTCAATCAGGCGATAAATACCCGGGCATTTGGGAGTCCCATACAGAAGGTCATTCTTCAGATTCCCAAACAGGCCTGTTTCGGGTCTGTCACCCAAAGCGGCTTCCATCAGCCGGGGAATGTCGGAGGGGACTGCTAATTCAGAAACAGGTTCCAGAGTTTCCAGTGTCCGGCAAAGCGTATAAGGACTATAGACAGCCGCGGAAGATCCTAGGTTCTGCCGAGGATTCTCCAGGGCTTCCTGAAGTGTGGGAGAAAGTATCCACATTTCACGCACAGCGGCATCAGAACGAGGAGTCTTTTGATGACGCCAGAGTCTGCCTGATCGCTGAAAAATCAGATCGATAGGCGCAATCCGGGATACCATGAAATCAGCATCGATATCCAGGCTTTGTTCAAGAATCTGGGTGCCAACCAGGATACGGCCGCAATCAAGACGGTGAGCCCATCCTGATTTCCCTAAGCGGGGAACCCATGCGGATTCAATGTTTTGTCGATCGCCCCGTGTAAATCGGGAGTGAAGCAACCCGCAGTCCACACCAATTTCCTTCGCTCGTGCTGCCAGCAACCGGTAAATTCTTTGACTGGTCGCGACATCGTTTTCTATCCAGAGTACCTGCTGATGGTTTTCAGCCCTTTTTAGTGCTTCCTCAATAGCGTCCCGTTCACCTTGTTCTTCGTGATGCAATGAAACAAAAACAGTTGAATCGGGCTGAGGAGGAAACGAGATGTGCCCCACAGTGCCATTTTTTCGATAAGAAATGACCGGATACCCGAAGTCTTGCCGTTCATCCTCTGACAGTTCTCTTCTCCCCCTTGATGATTTTGCTTTTTCAGGGAAAAGAAGCTGATGGCGGCTTGATCGTGTCAGAGTTGCGGAGAGAAGGATAACCGTACACTTCAAGGCAGCTAGTTCATTTATAAGTTCCTTCAGAAGGAATCCAGTGTAGGCGTCATAACTATGAACCTCATCGATTACGACGACTTTGCCTGCAAGACCGAACAGCCGTACAAAACTGTGACGCACAGCCATCACAGAAAGGAGTGCCTGATCAACAGTACCGACCGCAAAAGGTGCGAGAAGTCCCCGCTTTTTTGCAGAGAACCAGCTGTTTCCCGGAGTAAACTCCCCACCCCCCATATCAAGGTGCTCAAAAAAATCCTCAGCATTAGCGTGAAGAAGTCCGGGGAGATCCGAGTCCGGAGCAGCGGCGCTTAGAAAATTGGCGAAGCGTTCGTAGATCTTGTTCGCGGTGAGTTGCGTTGGCAGCGCAAAGTAAATGCCACGGGCATGACCAGAAGAGAGAGCTAGGTAAGCCGCGAAGAGTGCGGCTTCAGTCTTTCCTAATCCCATTGGCGCTTCAAGGATATAAACACCTGGTTCACTGGCGACTTTGCCTAAAGCCTCCTGAAATTTATTAGGAGAATAAGGAGTGCCGTCGTTATCTTTGAAAATTTCTCCAAAGGTTAGTGATCCCTTTATGCTTACCGGACTCATTCCTGCGTCTGCGGTAGCTTGTGATATCAGAGGCTGCCATGGAGATTCTGGATTATCGAAAATTGAGCCCGAACCAATCCAATCTGCCGCGGTAGTGAGGCCAGACACAAGTTGCCTTTGCACAGTAGTCATGGAGGCGGGAAAGGATTCTTTAAGTTCGTTCACGCATTCATTGATAAATTTTTCGCGGGATTTTTCCCAAAGAGGGCCCCCAAAATCTTCATCATCGGCACGCTGCCATTGCAGATCTTTCTTGGGTAGAGACCCGTGATGCTGTCCGACCACAGTCGCAATGTTATGATCGTGAGTCAGTTCCATCATCGTCACAAAGCTGACCCCCGGGTGTCCTCCCCAGCGCTCGGATTCATACTGTCTTATAGCTTCAGGATTATCGGTGAAAGAGGTTTCCTGCAGCAATTCCTTTACAGTGCCGTCTGATATTCCCGCCATCAGTTCAAGGCGAAGGAAAAAGGTCGGGGAGATTTTTCCCACGTCGTGGCATGCGGCGATAAGGGCAGAACCGGATGGAAAGATTGAAGATATCGTTTCCGGGAATAGTTTTTGCAGCTCTTTGGCGATCGTACCAACTATCAGACAATGATCTGCAACCGATCTGCCAAGTCGGTTGATCCCTGACTCATCTATCCAGGTTTTAGCCGGACATTGTTCGGCAGGTGGTGCAACTCGAATAAAAGAAGTCATGAAGATATACCTTCTAGTGTTCAATTTAAATTTCCCAACGCTCTTAAAATTATCATATCAGTAATTAAAATGCAAACGACCGGCTGTAAGGAGTGATGGTTTAGGTCGTTGGTTTCTGTTATCGAATTCGCCGTGTGGAAATCGATTGAGCTAGCGTTTATAAATTAGAGAGCAACATACACTGTCCGCAAAAAGATACAACGGCTCGGGAATGAAACTGTGGCAAAGGAATACGGAAATTTTTAGAGGTCATGGAAACTAAGATCGCATCATTCAAGCGTGGATACACGCAAAAACTATTAATACGATATTTGTACGGTATTTATTTTTGTATTTTAAAAACAGAACAAAATTATAAATGATTGATTAAAAGTAATTAAAAAATTCTACCAATCGTTAAAAATTGATTAAAGTCAATTCAAATATCTGATTTCATGGTCTGAAACCAGACAAAGCGGAACAATGTCCTCATCCAAATAACCGGGTAAGGGATCAGCTGAAAGGATCAGCTTTTCTCCCCTAAACTTTGTAAGACAGAGGACAAAAAATGCCGTCTACCGCAATTGATAGCCAGATCCATGGTTCGATGTTCAGCACGGACGAAATGCGCAAGATTTGGAGCGATGAGTCCTGGGCCCAGAAGTGGCTCGACACGGAAGCCGCTCTTGCCAAGGCTCAGGGTGAGCTCGGCGTTATCCCGAAGGATAAGGCTGACGTGATCAATGAATACGCAAAGGCTGAACTCCTTGATATCCCTTCGATCGGCGAATTCTATAAGTCCTCGATCACGATCGTGCCGCTGCTCTGCGCTTTCAAGGCGGTCCTTCCCGATCATGCCGGTGAATTCGTTCACTGGGGCGCCACGAGCCAGGACATTGTCGACACCGGCATGGTCCTTCTCGAACGCGACGCCTATCAGGTCATCCTCCGCGACATGAAGGCCTGCCTGAAGGCCTGTCTCGCTCTCGCGAAGAAGTATCGCACCACCCCGATGGCCGGCCGTACGCACGTTGTCCACGCCGTGCCGATCACCTTCGGCTACAAGGCTGCTGTCTGGGCTGACGAACTCGGCCGCGACATCACCCGTCTTGAAGAGATGGCTCCGCGAGTCTTTGTCGGTGAAATGGCCGGCGCTGTCGGCACGCTCGCCTCTCAGCCTGAGAAGGGACTGGAAACCCAGAAGCGCATGTTTGAGATCCTCGGTCTCCGCTGCCCCACGATCGCCTGGCACGTCCAGCGTGATAATCAGGCTGAATTTGTCAGCACGCTGGCAATCTGCGCAGGCACCATCGGCCGCATCATTCACGAAGTGCTGACT
The DNA here is from genome assembly GCF_001182045.1 of Dakarella massiliensis. Lineage (GTDB taxonomy): Bacteria > Pseudomonadota > Gammaproteobacteria > Burkholderiales > Burkholderiaceae_F > Mesosutterella > Mesosutterella massiliensis. The sequence continues at coordinate 447,148 of NZ_CVTY01000006.1, forward strand.
GAGCAGCGTACTGAAGTCCTGGAACTCGAAGAACCGTTCTTCATGGGTAAGGTCGGTTCCTCCACGATGCCGCATAAGCGCAACCCCGCTGTCTGCGAAAACGTTCTCGCCCTCTGCCGCAACGTCCGTTCGATCGCCCCGTCGATCGTCGAGTCGATGGTGAGCGAAGCTGAGCGCGACTGGGGCTGCTTCCTCTCCGAGTGGGAAGGCATCCCGCGCGCCTGCCACCTCCTTGGCTGCGCTCTCGCGAAATCGAAGTACATCCTTGAGAACCTGATCGTCTATCCGGAGCACATGGAGAAGAACCTCTTCCTGCAGAAGGGTCTGATGATGAGCGAATGCGTGATGATGCACCTCGCGACGAAGCTTGGCCGCCTGACCTCTCACTCCATCGTCTACAAGGCCTGTATGGAAGCCTATCAGAAGGAAATCCCGCTGAAGGACGTCCTGATGCGTACGCCTGAAGTGGAAGCCGCGTTCACCGAGGATGAGCTCGACCACATGCTGAACCCGCTCACCTACATCGGCCTCGCCCCCGAATTCGTGGACCGCGTCGAAGCCGAGTTCGGTGCGAAGGCGAACTCCTAACTCCTTCTCCGCCCCGGATTCTTCCGGGGCCGCGCCTCAGGCGGGATCCTCTTCCGCCTGGGGCGAAGCAGCACCTCAGCAGCCTATCACTGCATTACAAAGATCACCGTTCAAAGCGGGGACACAATCATGCCAAAAGCTTCTGCAACCTCTGGAGTCCAGCTCTGGCGCTGGATCGTACCGATCGCGGTCGGTATCATCATCTGGTTCCTCCCGGTGCCTGCGGGTCTTAACCCGAAGGCGATCCATATGCTCGGAATCTTCCTCGGCACCATCGCCGCGATTCTGACTAACCCGATGCCATCCGGCGCTGTGATGATGACGGCGCTCGCGGTCTCTTATTTCTCAGGCACGCTGACTCTCAGCCAGTCACTCTCCGGCCTCGCGTCCGGCACGGTGTGGATGATTTTCTCGGCGTACGTTCTGTCGCTCGGCTTCGTCCAGTCCGGTCTTGGCCGCCGTATCGCGTACCTGATGCTCTCGAAGTTCGGCGGTTCTTCCACCGGTATCGCGTATTCGCTGGGCTGCGCTGACCTCGTGATGGCTCCGGCTATGCCTTCCGTGACGGCTCGTTCCGGCGGCATCATTCTCCCGATCGCGAAGTCCATTAACGATGTGATGGGTTCCACCCCGGGTGAGTCCGGTAAAAAGATCGGTGATTACCTCATCATGACGTGCTTCCAGTTCACGCCGATCACGGGCGCTCTGTTCCTCACCGGTATGGCCGCGAACCCGCTCTGCGCGCACCTCGCGAAGGAAGGCCTCGGTGTGGATATCAGCTGGGGCACCTGGCTCTGGGCCGCTCTGCTCCCCGCCGCCATCTGCTTTGTGATTCTCCCGCACGTGACGAAGTTCCTCGTGAAGCCCACGATGACGAAGACTCCGGAAGCGAAGGCTCTCGGCAAGAAGATGCTCGGTGAGCTTGGCGCTCTGACGCACCAGGAGAAGCTTGTCGGTGTCGGTTTCATCCTCGCCCTCGTCGGCTGGGCAACCACGATGCTCACGGGTTACGACGCTAACGCGATCGGCCTTGGCGTGGTGGCTTACCTCCTGATTTCGGGCGCTGTGAAGTGGAAGGACGTCCTTTCTGAAAAGGCTGCCTGGGACACCGTGATCTGGTTCGGCGTCATCATCTCTCTCGCTGGCGGTCTCACGAAGCTTGGCTTCATCAAGTGGATGTCCGCGACGGTCGCGGCGCAGCTTGTCGGCACGGACTGGCTCATCGCCTTCATCGTTCTCGGCTTCGCTTACATCTACCTTCATTACATCTTCGCTACCGCTTCCGGCCACGTGGCTGCCATGTATGTCCCGTTCTGCGCGGTGGCTATTGGCTGCGGCGCTCCGGCTCTGATGGTCGCGGTCTGCTTCGGTATCTTCTCGAACTTTATGTGGGGCATCACGGAATACGCAGGCGGCCCGGGCCCGATCTACTTCGGTCAGGGTTACTTCGAGCGCCCGCGCTTCTACAAGATCAACTTCTGCGTGGTGACGCTTAACGTCCTCCTCGTCTTCATCACCGGCATGGCCTGGTGGAAGCTGATCGGCCTCTACTAAGAAGACCTGACAGAAATCCAAACTAACTCTCTACTGTTTCTCTCTGTTCCCGGAGGGAGTCCGCAAAGGCTCCTTCCGGTTTTTTTCACAAACCCGTACTTCTCCGCGACTACAATAGAGGCCGGTTTCCTATGCACACTAGAAAAGAGGATGGGACGATGACTCGCGTACAGCTGAAGGACAGACTGGCTCATAAACTGACCCGCGCGATCGCGAGCGGTCTCTATCCGGTGGGTACTCTCCTTCCAGGCGAAATGGAACTGATGAAGCGGGAAGGGGTCTCTAGGTTCACGGTGCGGGCGGCGCTCGCGCAACTTGAGCGCCACGGTCTCATCCGCCGGACGCCGCATGTCGGGACACGTGTGATCAGCCGCGGATCCACCCAGGGCTTCGGGCAGCGGCTCTCAACGCTCTCGGATCTCGGCCGCCTCGCGTCGAATAACAAGCGCCGGATCCTCAAGATCGAGGAAGTGGTGATCAGCAAAGAGCGCGCTGATTGGATTCACGCGGTGCCGGGTGAAAAGATGATCCGCTTCACGATGGTGCGCGTAGGGGAAAGGGCAGGGGAACCGCCGGTCGCGTGGACGAGCGAATATGTGAGCCGCGATCGGCAGGAACTCGTCACCGAGGCCCCGGCTCACCCCGATATCCTGATGATTGAACTCATTCAGTCGGTTTACGGGGACACGTGCGCTGAGGTGCGCCAGACAATTGAGGCGACAAAGCTCCCCGCGGAACCCGCGGAAGCCCTTCACGCGAAAGAAGGAGAGCCCGCGCTTCGGATTCTCCGGCGCTACTTTGATCCGAAGGGGAAGGTGACCCTCATCACCGTGAGCTATCACCCGGGCGAGCGCTACGCCTTCAATCTCACGATTGAGTTGAAGTAGCGGACAGATTCAAGCAATCCCCAGCTGATTGATCCCCTTCATGCGAAGGGAGGGTCAGAGCGACATCCGATGATATTTGGCGGTCAGGGAATCGAGCCATGCGGGCACCCCGCTTGCCGTGATCCCCCTATCCCGGAGAATCCGCGCGATATCAGTGGCGGTGAGAATCAGAATTTTATGCTTCCCGTCGATCGCTTCCCGATAGGCGGGTTCTGAAATGTAGCCTGTCGTCACCATGACCCCGAGGTCACGCCGCTGCGTTCGGGAAATCAGGCGTGTCATCTCAGACACTTCAACCCCTTTTTCCGCCCCATAGCACCGGGCTTCAAGCGCGGCGCTCAGTCTGACATCCGGGTGAACCGTGCCGCCCGTCGTGATCCGATAGCGGCCCGCGGTGTCCCGGCCGCCGTCCTGCCACTCGCGGCTGAAGGTGAAGCCTTCAAAGTGAGGATCGAGTTTCGAGACGAGGTCCGCCGCGCACTGCTCGAACCCCAGAGGATCATCTTTGAAGCGTTCCCGGATGAGGCTGAGACACTGCAGCCCCTCCATGTCACTCTGCAGCTGATCAAAGGGAGAGGGGAATTCGGAAAGCCTTGGGGCCTTCAGCGGGTGAAGCCCCGGGCGGCCTTCCCGAACGAAATCCCGCCAGGCGCGCGGGGCGAGCCTGAGGCTATCCGGATCCCCGTGCCAGAGAGCCCGAAGCCACGCCTTGGAAACAGGCTGACTCCCGGTATCAAGAATCGTGAAGTACGCCTCGTAATTCTGGAACCGCTCACCGTCCACGGTTCTCCAGTGAGCGGTGAGATCCCGGTCCGGCGGCCGCCCGGCAGCCCCTGGAGCGGCGAGGCCGAGGAAACGCATATCGCGCCCCGTGCCATGGCGCTTGAAGATAAGAAAAGGCGGAATCTCAGACCGGTCACCCGCGTGGAGCTTCCCGAACACTTCCTGAAGGAGGAGGTTCCCCTTCCCCCTGGTATCGAGAAGCGATCTCCCGGCCTTTCGGTTGTCGCCGTAGTAGCGGAGGACACCGGTTTCGGTATCGAGATAGTCGGGCCAGGCGAGCTCACACATCGAGGTGTAAAGGACGATATAAGCGATCCGCTTCGTCCGCTGGTTATAGACCTTACGGAAGCCTCCAAGATTTGGGCACCCCGGAACTAGCTTCGTGATCACCTCTCCCGCGAGATTCGGGTAAGGACCGGCCTTATAGACGCAGTCAACAAAAAGATCGCTCTCTTCAAGCGCTTGATAGGGAACTTCCATGCCGGACCTCTCAGGACGTCAGGCCCTTACTCCCTCGTAAAGCAGGCGGCGCGGGCCGCGCCGCGGGGGTAAGGGCGGATGAGAGAAAGAATAGCAGCGTTTTTAGCTGCGAATCCACAGAAGCCCGGAAGAACACCAGGAACGATGTCCTTCTATATAGAAGAACAACCGAACTGAGAAAAAAGGGGACCGACGTCATGCCTGACGCCGATCCCCTTCCCCCTGTCAATGCGGAAACTGAAGCGTTACTTCACGGATTCCTTCCGGAACGACTCTTCGAGCTGAGCGCCGCTTTTCTTAAAGAACATCACCATGGCGGCGATCACGAAGACGAATCCTGCCGCGATCACCCAGTAGCCGGGGCCCAGCAGCGAGGGGTTCACCACCATGTAGACGAAGCAGCCGATGGAGCAGAGGATCACAGAGACGAGAAGGAGCGTCTGCACCGTTTTATTCACGGCGTCTTTCAGGAAGTGCTGCGACAGAATCATCACGAGCATCAGGGCGGGGAGCATCATGAGGCTCACGTCAACATGCAGCATCTTGAAGGCGAAGCCGAAGTTCCCAAGCACCACGTCTTTCGCGGAGTTATAGAGATCAGCCCGGTATTCCTCGAGGAATCCCATGCCGCCCACTGTCACGAGAATGCTGCACCAGGTGATGAAGAGCCCGGCAAGGGTCCGCTTCGACGCGGCGCTGAGGCTGAAGCCCGCGGCCTTCTTGCCGAAAAGAATGGCCCCGAGCACGAGGATGCCGCCCGGGAAGAAGAGCGAGCCGATCGTGAAGTCACCGAGATCGATGCCGGCGACGCTCGTCCCGCGGGGCGCGTAGAAGCCCTTTTCCGTGAAGATATGCGGAATCTGGCAATTGACGCCCCCGAAGGCGTTCACCACCATGATTACCGTGAGGATCGCGAGACCCGCGATCGCGAGCCACTCGCCGAAAGCCTGAACCCGCGCGGCCGTCCCTTCAAGGTGACGCCCGTATTTCCAGTCGATCACGGAGAGGAGAAGCCCGATCACCGCGACCACGATGAGGTCAGAGTGGGAGCGAAGGAGGTTATCCTGCCAGTCCTGAAGCGAATAGCCGATGAGGTTCGCGTACCAGACCTGGATGCCGGGCCACTTCCCAAAGTCAAGAATGAAGCCCGCGAGGTCGCCGATCAGGGCTCCGATGAGTCCTGTGATGACAGCGGCGAGCACAAGGTACCACGCGCGGGTGCCGCGAAGCGCGGTGTCCTTTGTCGTGAGAAGGCCGTAAGTCAGCGTGATCAGAATGGCGTCAAGCGCGAAAAAGGAAAAGATCTGATACCAGATAAAAAGCTTTGTCTCTTCCATCGAGCGGTTGACAGCGCCCCCTGTGACGCCGATGAGAACCGCGGCGACCGTGCAGAAGAGAATCACTTTGCGGCAGGTTTTGGTAAGCGTGAAAACTTCCGCGAGAATGAGTGACGTGATGCCGGCAAGCCCCACCGCCATGCCGTGGAAATACATGGCGCGGGAGTAATCGATCGGCGTTGTCCGGTCGACGAAAAGCGAGAAGGGATTCGAAATAAAAACGCTTCCGATCGTGTAAAGGACGAGAAGCGCGAGAAGCCACCGGACCACCTGAGGCCAGGGATGGCCTCCTATCGTCATGAGATCTTCCTGATTGTCAGTCGTCATAGCGGGACTCTCCTTTTACGCCGGAAGCATCCGGCTGTAGAATTTCGGTCATTATGTTGTTCTCCTTCCGGTTCCCGGGGCCGGCTCAGCCTCGCTGAAAAAACGGCCTCCCGGAGCGGAATATGAATTGAGCGCGGATAACCTTGAGTGTTATCGAAGGTCAATTATATTGACCTAATCAGAACAAAATATTAACTTTCATCAAAGGAATCTGCCCTTTTCAGGCAGAAGAAAGAGCGGACTCCGCCTTAAAACCCGCAAAGAGACGGAGAGGAAAGAGGGGGAAAACCGGAAGAGAACCCCGGTCTTGCCGTGTTCTGAATGGCTTTATCCGGTCGTTTTGATGACCGTCAATCTGAGTTCAGATCAAAAAAAGACCTGACAGAAGCGTCAGGTCGGATTGGAGGAAGCGGAGCGGGGTCTCAGGCGGCTTTCTCATGCACCGCCATTTTGAAGGTGACGGGGGAGTCCCCGCGGTTCTCATAAAAGTGGGGGACATCCGTTCGGGCGGAGGCGGAATTGCCGGCTTTGACCTCAAAGACCCCGCTTCCGACCCCAAGCGTAAGCGTCCCGGATTCCACGTAAAGCAGCTCCAGCGTCCCGGCTGAATGCGCGTCCGCCTGAAATTTTTCCCCGGGCTTCATTTCCCAGGCCCAGAGTTCTGTCATCTCGGGACCCGCGGACCCGGCGAGAAGCCTCGAGGTGCCGCCCTTTTCTCCGGTCCAGAGCACCGGGATATCTTTTCCCTCGATCACGCGGACCTCGGGTCCCGTGTCGACATTCACGAAATCCGCGACCGCGACTCCCATGGCCGCCGCGAGTCTGCAGAGGAGCGCGATGCTCGGGTTCGCGCGGCAGCGCTCAATTTCAACGAGCATTCCCTTGCTCACGTCCGCCCGGCGCGAAAGCTCATCAAGCGACAGCTTCTTCTCCTTCCGGTACGCTTTGATCCGGCGGGCGACCGCTTCATTCACCCGGGCGGCATCCGCCTCGGCCTGGGTCGGCATAGTGACTGAGGATTTTGCTGAAGTCATAGACGTTTGGAGAAAGTGAGGAGTTTTTCCGATTATCAGGATCCGCCCCGCTTCCGTCAATCCGGGGGGCGAGAAGAGCGGTGAGGGAAGCGCGGCGGATCCTTCCGCGGGCGAGTGAAGTGACCGGAGGCATAAAAAAACCGGAGCCGTCTGGCCCCGGGTATTCAGATCGTCACTCTCTATATATAAGAGGCGTCTCAGAGCGAATCCGGATCGTTGCAGCCGCAGTCGCAGCCGCAGTTGCATTTGGGCTTCGGGGTGCTGAGCGTGATGTAGGACTTGTTGAGAAGGGTCTCAAGCGTCCTGATTTCCTCAGGCGACAGCCCGCAGCGCGTCCGGCAGTTCAGTTTCCGGCGAATCTTCTCAAAGGTCGGCTGGAGCGCGAGCCCTTTTTCCGTGAGATAGAACATGCAGCAGCGGGAATCTTCTTCCGACTTCCGCTTCTCAATATAGCCGCGGCCCACGAGCGCCTTCATCGTGAGAGAGGCGGTCGGCTTCGCGCGCGACGTCTGCTCCGCGATTTCGGTGAGCGTGCAGCTCCCGTGCTCATAGAGGTAGAAAAAAATGTCCCCGGTGCACGGCGCGATATCGGTCACGCCTTTCCGTGTGAGCTCGCCCTCGATCAGATCATTCACGAAGCGGATCAGCTGCTCCGCCTGCGCGAGAATCTTCATAAAGGAAATGTCGTCGTCCATCGGGATCTGTCCAGAGAAGCCCGGAGACCGGAGGGCACTGCCGCCGGCCGCCAGGGGGGCAATAAATGTATACAGCTATGGTACAGCGGGACGCCGTTTTCTGAGAGGCTTTTGGAGTCTGAGCGCCTATCCTCTCCTTTACTTAGGGGATTACGCCCGACGCAGTGGCGTTTTCCGCGTGTTACTATTGATTACAAGGATGCAAATTGCACTCGATCCCGACTTCAGTTTGGAACCCGGGGGCTACCCGCCTTCAGTTTCCAGCTCTATCAAATAACCGCGGCTCACCCGCCGCGCGTTCGGCAGCCGCCCGATCGGCGCTGCCGGTTCATGCCGACAAACAGGACGCATGAGAGCGAAAACCAGGAAGGTGAGAGACATAAATCCTCTCTGATGAATGGCTTCGCCTACCCCGTGAAGCCAGTGGCTTTTCTGGTGCCTCATCGGCCTGTGCCTCAATCCATCCCGTCCGGGCGGCGAGAAAAACCTTCTCACCGCATGGCAACTTTTTATTTCTTTCGATAAAGAAAGGAACTGTTTCTGCGTTCTCCTGACCAAAGGGGAACGGATGAACGGTTTCGGACTGTGAACCATGGAAAACAGCAATAACAGATATATCGCGATCGGCCTCATGCTTTTCGCGCTCCTCTTCGGTGCCGGTAACCTCATCTTCCCGGCTGCTATGGGTCAGAACGCCGGCGTCAACGTCTGGTACGCCGTGCTCGGTTTCTGCGTGACGGGTGTGGGTCTGCCCCTCATCTCGATCGCCGCGCTCGGTTACTCCGGGTGTCTGGACCTTGAAGAGGCCGCGGGCCGCGTTCACCCCTGGTACGGCGTCTTTTACTCCGTCGTCTCCTACCTCGCGATCGGACCTTGCTTTGCAGCTCCCCGTACCGGCACGGTGTCGTTCGAGATCGCCGTGAAGCCTTTCCTCGGGTCGATTTCGCCTGATATCGCGCTTCCGATCTTCCTCCTCGTCTTCTTCCTCCTCACGTACTGGCTCGCGGCGACGCCCTCGAAGCTTGTTGACCGTGTGGGCAAGATCCTGACCCCCGCGCTTCTCGCTGTTATTCTGCTTCTCATCGTGCAGTCCTTTATCAGCCCGCTTGGTGTTCCCCAGGCCCCGACGAAGAACTACGCGACGCCTGTTACCGCTGTGATGCAGGGTATTCTCGATGGCTACAACACCCTTGACGCCATCGCGTCCTTCATCTTCGCGACGCTCGTGATCAGCTTTGTGAAGGAGGGCGGCGTGACGCAGCCGAAAGCCATCATGAAGCAGGTGCTGCTTTCCGGCTCGATCGCGGTCGCGCTCCTCGCCTTCATCTACATCTTCATCGCGAAGATCGGCGCGGATTCCGTCACGCAGCTCGGTATTCTCGAAACCGGCGCTCCGGTGCTCGCGGGTTCCGCGAAGATCCTCTTCGGTAACCTCGGTGCCGCGATTCTCGCTGTGATCGTGCTCCTCGCGTGCCTTTCGACCTCGGTCGGCCTCGTGACCTGCTGCGCCGCGTACTTCATGCGGCTCCTCGGCCACTTCTCCTACAAGACCTACGCCGTGATCTTCTGCGTGATCTCGTACCTCGTCGGCCTCTTCGGTCTTAAGACCATCATCGTGTCCACGATTCCGGTCCTGATGTTCATCTACCCGCTGCTCGTCGCGCTGATCTGCCTTATCTTCCTCGATAAGTTCTTCGGCGGCCGTCAGTGCGTGTACGCCTGGACCATCGCTTTCACCTTCGTGATGGCGACGATCAACCTGCTTGAGACCGCCGGTGTGAACCTCGGCTCCTTTGAGACGATGCTTCAGACCTACGTTCCGCTCCACACCTTCGGTATGGGCTGGATCCCGTTCGCCGCTGTCGGTTTCGTGATCGGCCTCATCTGGAAGGCCGCGGTGCCGGAGAAGAAGGCTGCCGCGTAAGAGAGAGGCTTTCAGGCGGTAAATGTCGGTGCCGCCTGACTCCTGAATAACGATTCGCCCCGGGGCGAACTGTTTATGGGGAAAGAATAAGGGAGAGCCCCCGTTCTTTTTCATGCGGCCCGGATGCGGGGTGTGACGCGGGGAAGCGGCTGCTGGAATCCCAAAACGGATTCGAGGGCGTCCGAAAAAACGGCGTCGAGCTCTTTCCCGAGTCCCTCCCAGGTGGGAGACTCAGCGACGCAGGCGAACGCCGGAAGGAAATCCTCGCTCTCAGCGACAAAGACACCGGCTTCCGGATCCCAGCGCGCGGAGACCTCACAGATGAGGGGGAGCCCCGCTTTCGCGGCCGCGGTCCAGCCTTCAGATCCAACCCGATATTCCATAAAAATCGTTCCTTAATCAAACGAAACGCCTTCGATTTTAAGGATCGAAGGCGTGTCTGGGGACAGAACGAAAGCGGTCTTAAACGTTACGCTTTCACCGAATCCACCATCATGCGGGCGATCATTTCACCCGCGGTTTCCCGAGCTTCAAGCTCTCGCGGACCTTTTCCACGAATTCCGGGGATTGTCCCTTCACACCCACTGTGAGGAAGAATTCGAGGTACGCGATCGTGAATTCCGGGTGTCCCTGGAACGCGAGGATTTTGTCGCCGATCGCGAAGGCGTCGTTCGCGCAGAAGTCGCTTGTCGAGAGGAGCTCAGCGTCAGGCGGCAGTTCCACCACCTGATCGCCATGGTTAACGGCGAGGAGCAGGGTGTCGGACGGGAGGTATTTCCGGAGGCGGTCAGAGACCACGCGGCTCTTGCGGAGCCCGAGGCCCCAGCCGTTCGGGTGCTTGATCACGCGGCCGCCAAGCGCCTGACCGATCGCCTGAGCGCCGAAGCAGACGCCCGAAAGCGCGATGCCGGCCGTCTTCGCGTCACGGATCCACTGCAGCAGCGTTCCGATCCAGGCGTCTGTCTCATAGGCTCCGGCCTGGCTTCCGGTGATCACATAGAGCCCGGGTTCCGGGTTCGTGAGATCGGGAAGCTCCCCTTCCATCGCGGCGTACACCTTGTACTCGGCGTCCGGCACCACGGGGGCGAAGAGGTTCTTATAGAGATCCGCGTGGGTCGGGGTATCCGCGGGGAGCAGACCCTTAAACCAGTCCGTAATCAGAAGATGAATGATCATGATCGATTTCTTTTTATCGGGGGGAGAAAAGAAAAGCGTTTCGCCTCATCTTAACCGCGGGGAGCGGCGTGAGTGAGGACACGGCGCGCCTCTCACGGAAAGACGTGAGAGGCGGTCTGAAAGGGAGAATTGAGGGTAGGGGGAGAGCGAAAGACTGCCCCTTCAGGATCCCTCAGGCCTTTCGAGGAATCAGGCTTCTTCCGGAACGGAGTCGTAGGGGCGGGCCCTGAAGTCAAGCGAGAACCAGTTCGATTCCGCTTCCCGCGGGCGGGCAGTCATCTGCTGCGCCTCGCGCGTGTCACCGCCCTCCTGCTCAGACTTCCAGGCCTTCCTGCACTTCAGCATGTAGTCCGCGTCGAAAATCCATTCGCCCTTCTTATTGATGCCGACCGGGCGGCAGAATTCGTACTTATGGAGTTTCTCGATCTCTTCACGCGGCATGTCGAGCCAGTTCTCGAGATCGCTCGCGGCGACGAGCGGTTCCTTCCAGAGGAGGACTTTGAGGGCCTCCACCGGGTAGTACTTCTTCTCGACCCACGTGCCGTTATAGTCGAGGAACTTATCCACGCGCACCGGCACCGGGGCGTTTTCATCCCCCAGCCGATCGGTGAGATTCGGGAGGTCGACACCGTCGACATCCGCGTAGTACTCCATAACTTCTTCCACTGTTGCAATATCCCAGTCGTAGGGAAGTGCCATTTCAATAGCTCCAGCAAAAAGTGAACTGCAAAAGGTTTTCAGGCGGGCCGCGGTTTGATGAGCGGCCTGCTTAAATTCTCTAGGTATCAAAAGAGGGGGCTGCCATAGACTGGCCGCTTTTCTTCTTCTTTTCCTCTGCGGGTGAGGCGGATATATGAGGGGGATCGGGGAATTGTGAGGTCCCGCCTTATCCAATGGACCGCCTGCTAAACATTATTATCTGCCGGGGGATTCACGGGAAATGCGTGTTTCTTAAGAAAAACCACAGCGCTTGGGCTTTCCCCCGCGGTCTTCCGGAGAGAGGTGTCTTTTGTTCGCAATAAGACCCGCGTCCGGAACCTTCGAAATAGTACCGCAAGGCGAGCCGTTTTGGCGTCACCCGTTCGGGTATTTTTGGGGGTCGGACGGGATACCGGGACGAAAAAAACCGGATCACGGAAAAAATTCCCATGATCCGGCGGCTTTAGTCTGCCCCCGCTTTTTGATTCACAGAAGGGGAGATCGGCTTTTAAGCCTTTGGTTTTGGAATTGGGCTACGCGAGCTTCACTTCTCCCAGAAGGCGTCATGCTCTTCCTTTGTGATCAGGCCGCCCGCGGACCAGATCTGATAGCGACCGCCGTTCCACTCGGAGACAAAGCCGCAGGAGGTGAAGCCGTTTCTCTTATAGAACCCGAGCCGCCGCACGCGGATATCGTCCGCGGGAGCGCCCGGCTCCGGATCTTCGGCGTCGATAAAGAGACGGCGGCCTTCGCGTTTCGATAGCAACCAGCGGAGGAGTTCAGACCCCGCCCCGTGATTCCGGGCTTCCGGCACCACCGCGAAGTAGACAAGCGACATGATGGTCTTACCAACGGCGAGCGCCGCCATCGCCTTCACTTCTTTCCCTTCCGTAAAGACATAGAAGCGCCCGTCCATCGTGCAGCTTCGGATGAGAGCCTCAAACGGTACACGCTCCGACTCCGGGAACGATTCTTCATAAAGCGTACGCGCCGCTCCGACGTATTCGGGATGCGACGAGAGCAGAACCGGTGTCAGCATGGGTGACTCCCTCCTTCTCTTCAAAAACCTTCAATCCTTCAATAATAGACTTCGAGAATCAGATAGTTGCGTTAATTTGTTAATTCTTCGGGTAAAGTCTGTCACGCATTCGGGCGACCCCTGAGAGTCTGTATAAAAATGAGGGGATGCTCTTTTAACCATAACGCCGCGACATAAAAGAGTTATTTGGAACAGCGCTTATTTCCGGATATCCGCGACGAGGAAGTCGATAAAGGCGCGGACCGCCGGAAGCTGGTAGCGGCGGGACGCGTAGAGGGCATAAATGCCGACGGATTCCGTTTTCCAATCGGGGAGGAGAGTCGTCAATTCCCCTTTTTCCACCGGGTCCGAAATCGTGAGATCCGGAAGCAGCGCGATCCCGAGACCGTCGAGCGCCGCCCGCAGAATCACCTGCGTGTCGTTTGTTCGGATCCGGCCCTTCACTTCCACTTCAGAACTTTCGCCCTCCCGCTCAAACTTCCACCGGCTCCCGAACCGGGTGCTGACGAGCGTCGGGAAGCGCTCGAGCTCCGCCGGGGCGGTGACGGGCGGCCGGTCCGCGAGAAACGCCGGGGCGGCGCAGAGGAGCGACCCGCAGGACGTGAGCCGTGACGGGCGGCCGGTCCGCGAGAAACGCCGGGGCGGCGCAGAGGAGCGACCCGCAGGACGTGAGCCGGCGCGCGATGAGTCCTGGCTCCGGGGTGTTCGTGACTTCAAGCGCGAGGTCGATGTTGTCAGTGAGGAGATGCGCCGGGCGGTCGAGAAGCGTGAGTTCCATATTGATTGAGGGGAACTCGGCGAGGAACCGCTTGAGCGCCCCCGCGAGATACGTCTGGCCAAAGGACACGCTGCAGGCGACGCGGATCGTGCCCGTTGGGGCGGAGGACTGATGAAGCGCTTCCGCTTTCAATTGGTCGGCGAGCCCCACGAGTTCTTTGCACGTATCGAGCACCTGGGAACCAAACGCCGTGAGCGCGACATGCCGCGTGGTACGCGTGAAAAGCGCGGCTCCGAGCTCAGACTCCAGACTCATCAGCGCGCGGCTCGCCGCGGCCCGCGTGAGCCCAAGCGACTCGGCGGCCTTCGTGATGCTTGAAAGCTCCGCGGTGCGGATAAATACACGGTGTCCGGTCAGTTCTTCCATAGGGATTCGCTCAAAAATTGAAACAATGATGGCGGTTTTTAAGTCTTTATCGCTCGATATTTTGGGTAAATAATACACCCATGAACGTAACGAAAAACGATAAGGAGCAAAACATAATGGATCGCCGTTCTCTTCTTAAAGCCCTCGCGCTTACCCCCGTCGCGTCGGTCGCTTTCCCCGCTTTCGCATCCGACGCCCTGAAGCCCGCGTCGGATCCCGTCTGGAATTCGGAACGCGTGAACGCGCTCTTTTCGCAATTCGGGTCGACCGGGAAGATGCCTCCCGAACTCGGGCGGTGGCTCTCGGACCCGAAGGCTCAGAAAATCGACCCTTATGAGGCGTTTGACGGCGTCTATAACGTGGGCGTGAACTGGGTGTCCGCCTGGCTCATCAAGACCCCCGCGGGTCCGGTGCTGATTGATACCGTGCATGAACCGTTTGTGGATCAGCTGCTCGCGAACATCAAAGCCTGCGGCGTGAACCCCGCGGATCTCAAAATGGTCTTTGTGACGCACGGCCACTTTGACCACTGCGGCGGAATGAAGCGTCTGAAGGAAATCGCCCCGAAGGCGCGCTTCGTGATGACAAAGCGCGGGTGGGATGAGGCGAACGTCGACGCGAAGCGGACGCACCAGGGCGGCCGGAACTCGTTCACGATGATCCCGCAGGATTTGTTGGCGAAGGACGGCGACACGTTTACCTTCGGCTCTTTCGTGATGACCGTGCTCGAGACCCCGGGGCACACCTGGGGGACGGCGTCCTATGCCTACCCGGTGCGGGATGGCAATAAGGCGTATCACGCGATCACGGTGGGAGGCCTGGGCTTGAACGCCATCACCGGCCCCGATCAGGTGGGGGCCTATATCGACACCGTGAAGCGGATCCGGAGAATGGTCGAGGATCCGGTGAACCCGATCTCGGTCCATCTCTCGGCGCATCCTTTCAGCAACGGCCTCATGGAAAAGCGTTTCCTCCTCCCGCACACCGATCGGTCGACCCCGCATCCGCTCGTCGCCCCTCAGGCGTTCGTGAAGGAACTCGACGTCATGGAAGCAAACGCCATGAAGCGTCTCGCAATCGAGAAGGCGAGAAAGGCGTAAGGGAAGGTGTCATGCCCCGCGCCCCATCCCCTGGGGCGCGAGGAGCGGTGTCAAACGGCGGGGACCGGAGTCTTAACTCTCCGGCTTCGGTCTCCGGCCGTGTTTTTGATTTTTACCTGTGTCTCTATGAACGATCCCGGGGAGGTGTTTGAGTCTTCTTCCTTCCCGGGGAATTTGAATGGGATCCGGCATCCAAAGCCGGGTCCCGTTTTTTTATGGGGCGGAGGAAGTCTTCACTTATCACACGGTGCGTCAATTGATGGCGCAGAAAAAAGGCGTGATGGCGGCCGCCCGGTCAATACGGATCCGTATTGTAAAATTACGGATTCGGATTGATAGATATGAATGAGAGAGTGATGACGAACGACCGGGAGCGATTTATCCGCTTTATGCGGGCGATGAACACGATTGACGGCGAATACGCCGCGCTGATGCACGGGCTCCGCGTGAAGGAGAGCCTCTTTGTGCTCCTTTACGCCTGTCTCGATGAAGCGCCGCGCTCTCAAAAAGAGATCTGTGACGAGTGGCGGATGCCGAGGTCAACACTCAACACCGCGGTGCTTGAGGAAATCAAAGCGGGGAATGTGACCCTCGTCCCCTGCGGGCATAAAGAGAAGCTCGTGACGTTGACAACGAAAGCCCGCGCGTACGCGGAATCGCTGCTCCGCCCGATTCTCGACGCGGAAGCCCGGATCGCGCGGACCGCGCTAACGGATGCCTTCATCGCGGAACTGGAAAGCGTGGGGCGGGAAGCGAAAACCGCGTTTTCAGCGGTTGGGAAGGCTCCGGCTCCGGCGGAGGCTGACGTCGGCTCTCTTAACCTGGAGTCCGCCCGATGAAGCACCCGAGCACTTTATATAAGAAACTCGTGCGGGGAGTGCTTCTTCTCGCCTTGATCGCGGTCGCTCTGATCCTCGGGAACCGGCTTGGGATCCTGAGCCACTCGGTTAAAAACGCCGGCCTCGTGATCCTTCTCTTTGTCTGTAACATGTCGCTCGCTCTCGGTGCCCGCCACGCGATTGAGCGCGCGGTGTGGCCGGAATCGTGGAAGCGGGGCGGGGGGGCCGGGCTTCTGGTCCTCTGTTTCGCGGCGCTTCTCTTCGCGGACTCCGACATCACGGATCTCATCATCGGGGAGAAGGGGGACCCGGTGGATGAGGCGACGGCGCAGCTCGCCGCGGCCGCGACCTGGGTCGGGGCGTACGTGGTCGCCTGGAAACCGTTTCTCCGCCGGAAAGAAAACCGCTATATCTCAGCCTGTGTGTCGCTGACACTTGGCTGCATCGCGTTCGCGCTCTTCTTCGTGAGTCTCTACTCAAACGCGCTCCTCGGTGTCGTCGGGTGGAAGGTGGAATTTGTGCGCTTCGCGCTTGCCTCTGTGGCGTTTGCGTCCTCGATCTCCGCCTTCATCGTGCAGTGGGATACGCGGGAAGTGCGGCGGCGGAAAGAGGAAGTGGAGCGGCTCGTCGCGGACCGGGTGGAGATCCGGTACTTTGACCCCGCGGATGATCTCGATGAGGCGGAACGCTTCGCTCCGGTTGGGGTGAGGCTGGAGCCGGGGAACGAGAACGCGTTCCAGGCCTGGACCGCGGGCCGCGACGCGATGTGCGAGGCGCTCGTCCGCGCGACGCATTTCTACGGCGCGTATTACCAGGGGCGGCTCGCGGGGTTCCTGCTCGCCGAGCGAAAGGGCGAGCGGCGGCCGTATCAGATTTCCCGCTATACGCTCTTCCACTGGCTTTACACCCGGATCCATCGGGAGCTTCATGGAAGCGAAGCGGTGTGGTTTGAGGCGGCGAAGTCGGAGGTGGTCTCCTCTGTCACCCCGGTCCCGACCTCGGAAATTCTCCTCTTCGCGACGGACCCCGAACTCATGGGCCGGGGAATCGGGACGAAGCTCCTCCAGACCTTTGAGTCGGACTATAAGGGGGAACGCGTTGTCGCCGCGGTGGACGGGGCGACGGATACCGCGTTTTTTGATCGCCATGGGTATGTGGAAGCGGGATCGAAAACCGTGTCTGAGGCGCTTAGGCCAGGCGACACAGAGATCCGCTGCCGCGTGTTTATGAAGGCGATCCCGGCACCGGATGAGACCGGGGAGTCCCCCGAAAAGAAAGCGAAAGACGCGGAGCGGCTGCTAGGCGAAATGCGGCTCCGGTTCCGGCACTGAGGCCCCCATCAAACAAAAAATCAATAGCGAGTAACACACCGTGCGTCAGTCTCTGGCGCACGGTATTTTTGTGTTTGATAAACATCACAATACACTTTTCCGTGCCCCAGATCGCAATACCCATGATTCCCGTGTGTCAGCCGAATAAGTATTAACTAAAATAACAGTGGAGGGAAGGGAGGGGAGAGAAAGAGAATCCCTTTGGAAGCAGATAGTTTCAGGGTTTTACGGTGTCGGGAAACAGAATCCGGTGCCTGAGGAATTTCGGTTAACCAGGAGTGAGGCTGAACTGGGTTTGCGGAACGGCAGGGAAAGCGGCGTGAGGAAACAGATTTCGGAATTTTGTGATTATTAAATCATAAAAAACCGGGGTCCTTGGGGGGAAGAGAAATGAGAGAAGGGAAGGAGGACGCGAGCGGAAAGACCGCCCGGACAACCCGCGGCGTGAGTCGGAGTGCCGAGAACGGCCGAATTTTTTTCGGACGTCCGCTCACGATGGAGCTGCTGAATGCGCTCGAGGGGGTGGAGGAGAGCGGTAAGGAATCCGACTCAGAACTCCGGGCAGTCAAAACCATTCCAAAGAAGGACTGAACCAGGAACCCGGAGAGAAACCGGATCGGGGAACAGTAACGAATTAAGGAAGGTGCGTTATGACGAGAAAGAAAAGTGACGGGGTCAGATCCAATTCAAACCCGGGCTCGGAAAAGAGTAAGCCCGCGTCTTCGGACGTCATTGAGGAATTGCTGAAAGACACGGGCGGCTGGTTTATATCCATGCCGCTGCGGCCGCCCCGTGCGAGCCGTCCCTCATCGGAAGACCCGAAAGAAGGGACGGGGGACGAGAAAGGAGAAACGAAATGACTGAAGAGAAGGAAGTGAAAAAGGGCGAAAGCAAAGTGGCGGACGCGGCCTGGCTCCGCGACACGGCTGAGCGTCACAGGGCGTTCGCCGGGAACAGCGGCGGCTGGTTTATCGGCCGGACTTTTACGATCGATGACTTCAGGGATGATGAAAAGGAGAAGAAAGAAAAGAAGGAATGAGGCGGAAAGACAGTTCGAAGTGTGTGTTTCATGATGTGGTTCCTGGTGTTTCAGATGGGCCGGTGATTTTCACCGGCCTCTTTTTTGGTCGGAAAAGAGTCCGATCGGGGGGCAGATTCCTGGTCCAGGACAGGGGTGTGAAGGGGCTTATTTTCGGATTCGATCGATTTCTGAGACAAAGTTTCTGTATTTCTGCTGTTTATCGCTCAGGAATAACTAGAAATAATTGACGCCGGTCGTAATGAAAAAGAACTAGAAGCGGTTTCCGGAAGTACTCCTCAGGGAGAGAAAGAACGGAATGAGGAGATTTCCTGGGACACCGCCGGAAGAGAGAAACGGCCAATGGCAGTCAAAAAACGGCTGCCGCACCTAACAACACAACCATTGGATAGAGAAAGAAATGAAGAAGAGTCTTATTGCCGCGGCACTGCTCGGCGCGCTCGCTTTTCAGGCCCAGGCTGAAGTGACGATCTATGGCGTAGCGGACGCCTCGATCACGTACCAGTATCTCAAGACCCCGGGTCACGGTTCCACGAACACCGTTTCCATGGATTCCGGCACGGACCGCGGGTCCCGCGTCGGCATCCACGCGACGGAGAAGCTGACGGACCGCACTCAGGTTGAAGTGATTCTGGAAGACCAGTTCGCGCTCGACAGCGGTGTGCAGCAGCAGGATGACAAGCATCTCTTCCACCGTGAAGCGACGCTGAACCTCAACACTGACTACGGGCGCTTTGGTTTCGGCCGTATGGGCACCTCGATGAGCCAGATCTCCTCCTGGTGCGTCGTGGGTCCGCAGATCAGCGCGATCGGACCGGGGTACGGCCCGTATTCCGGCACGTCCGTGTGGTTCACGTCCGGTCAGTCCCAGATGGATAACACGATCGCCTGGCGTTCGCCCCGATTCGCGGGCTTCGCGCTCACCGCTCAGTATTCCGGGAACGTCGACCAGACGGTGGCGGGGTCGGTTGAGAATAAGGCGAGCGCTGAACGCTACGCCTCTCTCACCGGCGAATTTAAGCGCGGCGCGCTGACCCTTCTCGCGGCCGTTGACTCTCACCTTTGGGCGTCGTCCGCTGCCGGGAACCCCGATAACAGCCTGCAGTTCACGGTGGGCGGGAATTACGACTTCGGCCCCGCGCGGCTCTTCCTCGCAGGCAACTACTTTGACCATATGAAGCTCGCGCTCGCGGCCGGCAACCCCAGCTGGTATATCGCGTCAGGCTTCGATGACTTTGGTCTCGATAAGGCGATGAACTACTACGCGAAGGGCTACGGCGTGTCTGCCGGCGTCTCTGTTCCGCTCTCCTACGGGAAGATCGGTTTCAACGCGACCTACAACAAGGTGAAGGATGTTGAGACCGCGAACGGCACGGCGGTCAGCGGGAACCCCGAGTTTGAGCGCGCCGCCGGCACGGTGACGTACGAATACCCGTTCTCGAAGCGCACGACCTTCTATGTCTCCGCCGGCTACGGTGAGCAGAAGATGGATCGCGCGACCAACGGCGGCACGGTGAAGTTTGCCCGCGCGCTCTTCGGTATCGACCACAACTTCTAATCAGGTAACGAAATACCGGTACTGCCGTTATGAACCGGCGGCGGTACCGGGCAGTCAGCGGACTGATACAAACTGACCCGCTAAAGAGAGTTTTTCCGGGACTCGCGTGATAGCGAGCCCCGGTTTTTATTTGGGGCCAGGAAAAGAAAGCTCGCTGGGTATTCAGCCGACAGGATTTTTGGATCATCTTTTTCTGACTGCGACTGTCTGCGACTTAGGTTTAAACATTTGCACAGGGTCAGGGATTTATCTGCACAAAGATGGGGATCGATTCGTTTATCGAAGTATTAAAAAATGTCTAAAAAGCTGAGTTATGAATGAATATTTTAAATAGCGAAAGAAATTTTAAAACGTGAACGTAGCCTATTTTTAAAAATAAAATTAATTAACGCAACCTTTGATTTTTCGGCTATTAAAACATTTTTATTTATAAATAGTGTTTTGTCTTTTTCTGGGGATAACTATTTTAGTAATGTAAAGCATTTTTTATGTCGATTTTTATTGAATTATGTGATCCTGTTTGTTCTTTATACAACCGGTTTTAAAAGGGTTTTTCTAACAATAAAGAGATACATTATTTACTTTTGATAGCAACATTACTATACTTTTTTAAGCCGCCTATAGGAATTTAATAATTGGCACGCTTTATGCATTCAATTCATTGAGAGTAATTTCGTTTCTGGTTTCACGTAGTGCTTTGTCCCTTGAAGGAGAGGCATATGAGAAATAACAGTGGTATTGAAAGGCATATTCCCTATATTGGTTTAGGGAATGGTTTGTTTGCGGGTGTTTTATATATTGACAGGGGCAGTCTTGAAACTGTTTCCCAGGGGATGGTCAAATGACAACGCAAATGATTATTGCGCAGTGCCTCATGGTGTTGACTCTCATCATCATGATTACGGGCAAAACTCCGCTCTATCTGACGGCAATTGTCGGTGCGGCAGTTTCTGCCATCGTCGCCGGATACCCGATCGCGGGATCCGCTCCTATGACAGTCGGGAAGATGATCAATATGGGGTTGAACCCCGTGATCGCGGATATGACCGGCATTCTGCTTTTTATCGGCATTATGCAGGCAACCGGATTCCTCGATGTCATCGTGCGTGACATTGTCCTTGTCGGTAACAAAATCGGCGGAGGCCCTGGTGTCTGCACCGCTGGCGGTATTGCCGCTGGTCTGATCGGAGCGCTGACGGGTTTCACCCAGCCAGTGATTACCGCTGTCATTACCGGACCTGCAGCCGTGCGTCTCGGTGTTGATCCGAATAAAGCCGCCGGTATTCAGGCACACGCCGGCCATATCGGCAACCTCGCAGGCTTCACCCATCCGACCCAGGTCGCCATTCTCGCGACTGCCGGCATCGGTTATGGCCTCTTCAATGTGCTTGGTCTCATTGCCGCTCTCTCCATTTTTGCCATGTCCTACGTCCGTGTGGTTCATGACATGAAGAAGCGCGGTGTCTCTGTGACTCCGGAAGAACGCGCGAAGATCATTGAGGAAATCAAGGCGAAGAAATACACCACGACTTCTCTCCGTGCTTTCACTCCGTTCCTGATCCTCTTCATCGGGTTCATCATCGGTCTTCCGATTTTCCTCGTCGGTGTGGTTGCCGCTATTACGGCTGCCATCATGGCCTCCTCCAAGCCGAAAGAGGCTGAGAAGCACATGATTGAAGGTGTCGGGCTGATCTCCACTCCGCTCGTCGCGACGATTGGCTTCCTCTTCATGAGCGCTGTTATTAAGCAGATCGGTCTTGTCGGCACCATCTCGGGTTTCGCGGCTCCGCTGCTTAACTCGGTTTCTCCGGTTCTCGTGATGTTTGGCGTCGCCTTCTGCACGGCTTTCATCACGCAGTCTTACGCGGCTTCAGTCGCAGTTCTCGTCCCGTTCCTTCAGGTGGTGCTTGCTACTGGCGCGGATCCTTTCGCTTCCGCTTTCGCGGCGGCGTCCGGTGCTGCTCTGATTCAGTACTTCCTGACTGGCGGTCCGGTGGCTGCTCTCAGCACGGTGATCCCTGTGATTCCGGGCTCTGACCTGAAAACCGCGAACGCTTTCCAGCGTCCTTCGATTCTCTTTGGCTCGTTTGTGGCACTGCTGATCACGATCGGCCTCACGATCATCTGATCAGGACATTCATTTCACAGGAATTCAGATGAACTTTGCGGTTCGCTGAATTCCTAATTTGGAGATTGGAAATTGAAAAAAGTCATTGTGTTTACGACTGGCGGCACGATCGCGATGAAGTATGACGCCGAGAAGGGCGGTCTGGTTCCTGCTGTGAGCGGGGCTGACCTTGCGGCAGCGGTGCCAGGGCTCGATAAAGTGGCAGATGTTGAAGTCCGCGAGTTCTCGAACGTCGCATCCTGCAATATGAGTCCTGAACGGATGTTCGCTCTGTCGCACGCCATTGAAGAAGCTCTGAAGGCGGATGATGTCGCGGGTGCTGTTGTGACCCACGGTACCGACACGCTTGAAGAAACCTCTTACTTCCTTGATCTGCTGCATCCGTCTGAAAAGCCGATCTGCGTTGTGGGAGCCATGCGCGGGGCGTCTGATACGTCGCCTGACGGTCCGATGAATATTTACTGCGCGGTGAAGACCGCGGCGTCTGACGAAGCCCGCGGCAAAGGTGTCCTCGTGGTTCTGAATAACACGATTCACGCGGCGGGTCAGGTTCGGAAGACCCACTCAGCGAATCCGGCGACCTTCGAATCTCCCTGGTGGGGTCCGATTGGCTACTGTGATGAAGACCGTGTCGTGTTCCGCCGGACTCCGGTGGGGCGTCAGTGCTTCGCTCCGAAGGCTCTGACCGCCAAGGTGGATCTCATCCCGGCTCAGACGGGTCTTGGGTCCGAATATATCGATTTCGCGATCAGCCGCGGCTGCAATGGCATCGTGATTGAAGGCTTCGGCCGCGGGAATATTCCTCCCGCGATGGAAGAAGGAATCGATCGCGCCGTCGCGAAGGGAATCGCGGTGGTGATCGCGACCCGCGCTTTCGCGGGCCGTCCCTATCAGTCTTACGCCTATCCGGGGTCTGTCGGTGACTCGCGCGCTCACGGAGCCGCAAAGGGCGGTGAAGCGTCCGGCGCGAAGACCCGTCTGAAGCTCATGATTCTGCTTTCGGAGAAGCCTGAGCTCGCCAGCAATCGGGATGAGCTGGAACGGATTCTCGATAACTAATCTGCTTGTGTTTTCTCTGTACTCCAGACCATAGGTCTCTTTAACCCCTGCACCGATCCCGTGCAGGGGCTTTTTTTGAGAAATCAGAATCCTATCGAGGCTTTGTCTACGAACGCCCAGCGGAACTGAGGTTCTTTATTTCCTCGACTCGAGTTTCTTCTGGAACGCGGTGAACACCGCCCGGATATCCGGTGTGAGACGACGGTCGACTTCAGCCCGAATAAATTCAGGTACTCCATATGCGGCTTCCGCGACTGACCCCGCGATCGCGGCGATCGTGTCGCTGTCGCCTCCGATCGAGATGGCGTTCCGGATGGCGTCCTCAAACCCGTCTGACTCAAAAAACGCGACAAGCGCCTGGGGGACGGACCGGCTGCAGGCCGCCTCAAACTCGTAATCCTTCGGGATCGAGGCGAGAGGAAACATCACGGGGTAAAAGTTGCGGTCGATATAGCGCCGGATCTCATCCTTCGGCGTCCCGGTCTTCGCGAGGAAGATGGCGCTCGATACGGCCGCAGCGCCCCGGATTCCGTCCGGGTGATTGTGGGTGACAGCGGTTACGCGTTCCGCGAGCTGCAAGGCCTCTTCAAGCGTCTTCGCGTAAAACCCCGCCCCCGAAATCCGCATGGCGGAACCGTTTCCGAAGCTCCCGTAGGGCTTCTGTTCCGCACCCCGCGCCCACGTGATAAATCGCCCGCCGTACGCGG
Organism: Dakarella massiliensis; assembly: GCF_001182045.1. Taxonomy (GTDB): domain Bacteria; phylum Pseudomonadota; class Gammaproteobacteria; order Burkholderiales; family Burkholderiaceae_F; genus Mesosutterella; species Mesosutterella massiliensis. The sequence continues at coordinate 470,576 of NZ_CVTY01000006.1, forward strand.
CGTCCGGATGCGCGTTAAAGAAGTGAAGGAGCTCTTCAACCGCGAGGGTTTCCAGTTTTCCATCCCCCGCGTCCCAGCGGAGAATCGCTTCTTCGATCGCCGCGGTAAGAACTGTGTCATCCGTAAAGTGGGAGCCGGCAGAGAACAGCGGAAAATCTTTTGAGCGAAGGTTCTCGATCTCGTAGATCGACCCCACAATATCGCCAGCCGCGGCTCCGTACATTTGATTAGCGTCCTTTAAAAGAAAAGTCTGCAATGACCCTATTATGCGGAGGAACCGCTCCTCTCTCAATGGGAGCTCATTTGAAGCCTGAGATGGCGGCGGTCCGCTCCGGATATGCCCCGCCTCGCCTTGACAGATCTTGTTTATTTATTGCGCTTATTTCTCAATATGACGCCCGGAGGGCTCCCGAAAATAAGGAAAACCTTGTAGATCAGAATTCACTGGATGGCCGGAAAGTATTCCTGCGTATTTTTAATAATTGACATATAAACAGATAGTTAATTATTCATTGAATCAGCCCGTGAATCGGTTTTCTGTGTTCTTTTGAAGCAGAAAAGCAAGAACCCCGTCTGCCTTTTTCTCTCAGACCTTCGGCGTATATTGGGGGTTATACATGTATGTGGGCTGAAGCCGCGGTGAATCTTTTGACAGTCTGAGGCAAAAGCATGTCTGAACGAATGATTCTGAAGATGATGGCGGATCTGAATAACCAGGAGGTCACGGAGGAAATGGTCCGCTGGATGCATTCGAAGGGGCTGGACCGCTGAGAGGCTCGCCCGGATCCTGGAGAAGCGTGGGGTAAGCTGTGAGGAGGTCACGCTCGGTGAATAAAGAGGACAGACGGAAGATGAAAGACTTGAAACCATGGGTCGCGGCTCTCGGGCTCGCGGCGATGATCGGAAACGCGGGGGCCGAAGGTAAGGAGCCGCTGCCGTTCCCCGAAGGACACGATATCTCGGCTTACTTTACCGGCACCGTTCACCGGCGGGATCTGATTGAGCCTGAAAAAATGGGCGGTGTCCCGCAGACCAACGTGATCACGTTTGAACCGGGGAGCCGGAGCGCCTGGCACACGCACGGCGCGATGACCGTGATCGGAATTGCGGGACTTGGGATCTATCAGGAGTGGGGGAAGCCCGCGGTGTGGATCCGGCCGGGTGACGTGATCGAGATTCCGGCGGGTGTCAGCCACTGGCACGGCGCGGCGAAGAATTCCCGCTTCCAGCAGTTCGTGGTCTATGACAAAAACTGGAAAGCGCCCGAGGGGCTGAAAGTTCACACCGGGAAAGTCACGGACGCGGAATATGACGCCCTGAAGCCGGTGGACGCCGCGAACCGCGCCGGGGAGCCGAAGGGAACATTCCTATTCGCGTATCCGGCAAAGGCGACCGAGTCGCCGAACTTCACAAAGCCGGTCTACATCTCAAAGCTTCTCGGAAAACCGAACGCCGCGCAGTCGCCTGACTGGTACTACGTGGTGTTTCCGCGGGCGGCGTTCAACCGGTGGCACGTGCATAAAACCGGGCAGATCCTGATCGCGACTGACGGTGTCGGGCTTCATCAGATCGAGGGCGGAAAGATTGAAGTGATGCTGCCAGGCGATGTCGCCTGGTGCCCGCCCGGCGTCGCGCACTGGCATGGGGCCGCTCCCTGGAGCAGCTTCGGGCACATCGCGATCAACCCCGGTGACAGCCACACGGTGACGTGGAAAGAGTTCCCGGAGTCGGAGTACGGATCACTCGCCCGCGCGAAATCGGATCCGGAAGAGTAACCGATCCTTTTCTCCCGCTTGAGAATCAGCGCCAAGTATTTAAGAAAATCGGGTAGCTGATTTGAGGCCGGCGGATTAACTTATTCTCTATCGATAAAGGGGATTTCGGTGCCGGAGGTCCGATAGTTTTCCGGATTTCCGCCCCGTCCCTTCAGCATGAGGATTGAGAAAAATGGAATATACGCATCTCGGTCAAACCGATATCCGCGTCTCGAAGATGTGTGTCGGCTGCATGAGTTTCGGAAAAGCTGGCTCAATGCACCAGTGGACGCTTGATGAAGACGCGAGCGCCGCGATCGTGAAGCACGCGCTCGACCTCGGGATCAACTTCTTCGATACCGCGAACGGCTACTCCGCGGGGACGAGCGAAGAGTATCTCGGGAAGGCGCTGAAGCGCTACGCGAAGCGTGAGGACGTGGTGATTTCGTCCAAGGTTTATTTCAACGAGGGACGGCTTTCACGCGAAGCGATCCACCGCGAGATAGATGGGACGCTGAAGCGCCTCGGCACCGATTACCTCGACCTCTACATCATTCATCGGTTTGACTACGAGCATCCGATCGAGGAAACGATGGAGGCTCTCAACGACCTCGTGAAAGCCGGAAAGGTCCGGGCGCTCGGGGCCTCCGCGATGTATGGCTATCAGTTCCACAACATGCAGATCGTCGCGCGCGATCACGGCTGGACGCCGTTCTCCGTGATGCAGAACCATTACAACCTGCTTTACCGCGAGGATGAGCGGGAGCTGATCCCGGTCTGCCGGCAGTTCGGGGTGTCGCTCATGCCGTATAGCCCGCTCGCGGCCGGCCACCTCTGCCGCCCGACCTGGGACAGTGACTCGATCCGGAGCCGCACGGATGTCGCGGCGAAGAATAAGTATGATCGCGCGGAAAAGGACGATATGAAGATCATCGCCCGAGTTCACGAGCTCTCCGAAAAGTACGGCGTTGCGATGAGCGAAATCGCGCTCGCGTGGCTCTGGGCGAAGGGCGTGGAGACCCCGATTATCGGCGCGACGAAGGCGAGCCACTTTGATTCCGCCGTGAAGGCGCTCGGGATCAAGCTGACAGCAGATGACGTCGCGTACCTTGAGGAACCCTACACGCCGCACACAATTGTCGGCGCGATTGATCAGAATCCGCCTCAGGGCACGACGATCATTCTCGATAAGAATCCGAAGTAATCGGAATCGGATCCATCCCAACAACAAAGAACCCCGGGGCGATCGCCTCGGGGCTTTTCGTGTCTGGGGGAAGGGCGGGAACTCAGTGCCCTAAGTTTCTTGCTCAGGATCCTTCGGGAATCCGGATCTGGGGGTAGAGCTCTTCCGCGATCGGAAGCGCCCAGCTCATATCGGCGATGAGGGGCTCGTCCCACGCGCTGATCACGGATTTATTCACGAGCTGGAGGTAAAGGTCGAGCGGGAAATTGACGACCCGGGTGCGCTTTCCGGTTTCGCTTGTGAACACGACGTAGAAGTTTTTGAGGTGACCGTAGTCCCCGAAGACCTCGGGGTTGGAAACGGAAAAGCGGGCGTTCGCGTACGTAAACTTGTCGTCCGTCTCTTCCTGCATCCGGAGGAGACAGAGAGCGACGGTGATCGCGGCGTAGTGGTCATAGAGATGGACGGAAAGCATCCGACCGTGCTCGATGAAGTCCTCGATCGTGAAGCAGACGCGCCGCGTGCGGCCCATGAACATCGCGCGCGACATCCGGCTCCACACGGTGGGTTTCCCGGCCACGCGGATCGCGGCTTCTTCCCGCGTTTCATCCGGCTTCGGGTGCGCAAGGAAGAGCTCGGTGTCAAAGCCGCGGTACGGGAAATAGACGCGGAGCTCGGGCCAAACCGAGTTTTCCGCGTGCCCGCAGCGGGGACACATGAAGGTGAACGGATTTTCTTTTTTGAACCCCGACTCAGCGCTTTCGAACAACTTCACGAGCGCCGGGAGGTCTTCTTCTTTCCCCGCGTTCATCACGGTCGGGGCCTCGAAGCGGTACGGATCGCCGCACTTCGGACACCGGAGGGTGATTGTCTGATTCTCTGCCATGATGAAGCTCCTGGGGCTGCGGGGGGAAAACGAGGTGACAATGTCACAGGAAAAATCTTACTTTCAAACCCCGTGAAACTAAAGACTGCTGAAGACTTAACCGCAACACGAAAAAAACCCTGAAAGGAGAACCTTTAAGGGGCGTAGAGGTACCGTTCATATGGTCTACGACGGATGGTGTTATCAGCCGATTGGGCTCGGCGCGAGGGCGGCGGATTACTTCCGGCGGGTGCCCCGGCGGCAGGATTTCTGAGCGCGATGAAACCGGTCCGATTTAACACGTAAAATGACGGAAGTAAGAGGGCGGAACGCCCGGACAAAGGAAAACCAATGAAAAACCGATTCCTCGGAAAAATTGAAGTGTCGCCGATTGGCATGGGCTGCATGGCGTTTTCGCACGGCTTCGGAAGGATTCCGGATGAGTCGTACGCGGTGAGCGCGATCCGGGCGGCATTTGATTTCGGATGCACGTTTTTTGACACGGCGGAAGCGTACGGCGAACAGCTTTACTACCGGGGCCACAACGAGCAGATCCTCGGGAAGGCGCTCGAGGGTGTCCGGGATAAAGTGGTTCTCGCGACGAAGATCCACTTCCGGGGAACCGCCTATAAACCCGGTGACCCGATCTACCCGATTCTGAAGGAGCACCTCACGCAGTCGCTCAAGAACCTGAGGACGGATTACGTGGATCTCTATTACCTGCACCGCGTGAATCTCGAGATGCTGGTGGATGAGGTGGCGCTCGCGTTTGGGAAACTGATTGAGGAAGGGCTGATCCGCGGATGGGGGCTCTCGCAGGTGTCCGCGGCGCAGCTCGACGCCTTCCACCGGGTGACCCCGGTTTCCGCCGTTCAGAATCTCTACAACATGCTGGAGCGGGACTGCGAAAAGGACATCTTCCCGTACTGCCTCGAATACAACATCGGCGTCGTGCCGTTCTCCCCGATCGCGAGCGGCTTCCTTTCGGGGAAAATCACCGCGGACACGTCGTTCGAGAAGGTCGACGACGTCCGGGTCTTCGTTCCGCAGCTCTCAAAAGAAAACATCGTCGCGAATCAGCCGATCCTCGATATCCTGAACCGGTTCGCGGCGGAAAAGTCCGCTACGCCGGCGCAGATTTCGCTTGCCTGGATGCTCCACAAGTACCCGAACGTTGTTCCGATCCCGGGCTCGAAACGGAAGGAGCGGATTCTTGAGAACCTCGGGGCGTGGAACGTGACGCTCACGGACGCCGAGTTCGCGGATCTCGAAACGGCGCTCGACTCGGTTGAAGTCCACGGCCATCGCGGGAATGTGGAGAACGAGTCTTCCACGATGAAGGAGTGGAAGCGGTAACCTCGGGAATCCGATAGGCAAAGAAAAGCCCCTGAAGGACAGTCCCTCAGGGGCTTCATTATTCCTTGTCCGTCAGACGGGCTTCATCAATCAGTCGGCAGCCGCTCGAGGAGCTTCGCGGCATAGGACTCGGCCCAGGCGGCGTCCACCACCGGCGGCTCATCGACAAGCTTCATATCGTCCACGATCGCGTCGTAGAACTCTTTCGGGAAGGTGTCCTCACCGATCGGCTCGCCGTTCTCATCGAAATAAACGATGAAGTTCTTATTCTCGTCATCGATCATGAAGCGGTTTGAGGCGACATCTGTCGTCTCCCCATCCTGCTTCTGGATCGAGAGCGTCATCGACTTGATGATTTCCACATAGCGGTCATCAAGCCCCGCCTTCAGGATCATCGCCTTCTCGCGGAGGTCGTCGGGCGTCGTGACCACGCGGAAGTGTTCCCCGAAATCCGCGTCCGCTTCAGGGAGCTTCGCGCGGAGTTCCGCCATCGTGGTCTCGCGCTCCGCGATCGCGTCTTTCACGGAGTCCTCAAGCGTGAGGCCAGATTTCGCCGTGACGAGCTGCAGCGTCGTGCGGCGCACGAGATCCTGGTAGAGGAGCGGGAACGTGAGCACCACGTCGGTGCCGCATCCCGGGCACTGGTAACTGAAGAGGTCACCCGAGATGACGCGTTCCGCGGCCTCGGGCTCCGTCACCGTGTTCACGGAGCGCTGGATCTCAGGCTCCGACTCTTTGCCGCACTTCTGGCACTTGAAAGGAATGCGTTCAGCTTCAGACATCGTGGGGTTCTCCGGGGGATGGGGAAATATTGTTATCGGCGGCCGTCTTAACCCTGGAACGTGTCCTGAGACTCGATCTCAGCAATCACTTCGCGGGCCCAGCCGGTGTCAATGATATCGGTGTCCGCCTCAACGAGTGAGAGTCCGTTCTGGAAGGCGTTGTAGGACTCCATATCGAAGTCGCAGGAGCCGGCTTCCTTCCCGTCTTTGTCGAAGAAGTAGAGGTACTGCTTCCCGTCCTTATCGAGGAAGAAGCGCACGGACTCGATCCCGAGGTCCGGCTTCATGTTGGCGGCCTGCGGCATGATGTAGGCCTTCACGAGTTCCACATAGCGGTCGTCAAGCCCGGCGCGCAGAATGAGCGCCTTTTCCCGAAGGTCGTTCAGGCTCGTCACAAAGCGGAACACGGAACCGTAGAGCTGCTTCTCGAGCGCCGGATCCTGGGCTTTCGCCGCTTCAATGGATTCCTTGCGGGCCTTGCGGTACTCGGCCATCTCCTTCGCGCGTTCCTCGCGGTCCGGCGTCGCGATGTACTGAATCATCATCCCGTGCTCCACGTCGTGGTAGAGGAGGGAGTAATTCGCCATCGTCTGATAGCCGCACTTCGGGCACTGGATATAGAAGAGATCACCGTAGGCAAGCGCCTCCGCTTCTTTCGGGTTTTCAGCGGTGTTCACCGACTGCCAGAGCGTGAGCGGAATTTCTTCCCCGCATTCCGGGCACTTGAAGGTGATGTCTTTCGTAAGCGGCATTTCAGTTCCTTTGGTTCCTTTTTGGGATCTATCTATCTGTTTTACAGAGGGCAATTCTTTAATACTAGCTTTTCTTCTAGAGATATGCCCAGAGCATCACAAGAACAATCTGACCCGAAATGATACGGAGAAACATCGCCGAGGGGTAGATGTTCGAGTACGCGATCACGGCAGTGCTCTTTTCGGAGAGCGTCCCCGCGAACGCGAGCACCGCGGTGTTGGTCGACGTGCCGGCCATCAGGCCGCAGACCGAGTGGAAGTTGAGATGCATGAATTTCCGCCCGATCACGGCGATCGTGAGCATCGGGATGAGCGTGATGAGAAGCCCGAACCCCATATACATGAAGCCGGTGCCTTCCGCGAACGCGTGGAAGAACGGGACACCCGCTGAGAGCCCGATCGACGCGAGATAGAACGAAATCCCCCACTGGCGCAGCATCAGGTTCGCGGAATTCGTCATATAGGTGACGAGGTGGATCCGGGGACCGTAGTAGCTGAGAAGAATCGCGGCGATGAGCGGCCCGCCCGCGAGCCCGAGCTTCACCGGGGCCGGCATCCCGGGGATCGCGATCGGGAGGTTCCCGAGGATGACACCGAAGAGAATCCCGATAAAGAGCGCGATCACGTTCGGACGATCCAGCGACTTCGTCTGATTCCCCATGAGGTCCGCGAGGCGCGCGAGCGAATTCTTCGGCCCCACGCAGTAGAGGCTGTCCCCCATCTGAAGCTGGAGGCTGTTATACGGGAAGAACTGGACGCCGGAGCGCGTGACGCGCGTGATGTTGACGCCGTCCAAATGCGAGAGATGCAGCTGCTCAATCCGGATTCCGTTCATCGCGGACCGGGTCACGCGGATCGACTGCGCCATGAGGGGCGAATGCTCCGTCGCGAGGTCGATCGTTTTGTCTTCCTCACCGAAGAACGAGACCACCGAGAGTTTCGCGTCTTTATTTGACACAATGCGGAGCTTATCCCCGAGATGCACCTGGCAGTTCGCGGTGGGGGAGGTGATGATGGCGTCATGCAGAATGCGGCTGCAGATAAACGGGCGGTCGATGATGTCGCGGAGTTCTTTGAGTGTCCGGCCGTCGAGCGCCTTATTCGTCACCGTCACGTGGTAGTAGATCGGAGCCGGAGAGAACTTCATCTGATGCTCGGCCCAGGCCTGGTCCTCCGCCGCGATATCGACGTGGAAGGCTTTTTTAAGGAACAGGATCGCGAGAATCATCGCAATGATCGCGACCGGATAGGCGCAGGCGTAGCCGACTGTGATATCCGTGTGGTTCCCCATGGCGTGCAGCGCTTCCTGCGTCGCGCCTAAACCAGGTGTGCTCGTCACCGCGCCGAAGTGAACGCCCATCATCTGCGCGAGACTGATGTCGTTTTTAAAAATAAAGAAGAGCCCGATCGTGATCGCGAGACTGAGGAGGACGCCGAAAAGCGTGAGCCCGTTGAGACCCCAGCCGCCGTTTCGGAAGGTGGCGAAAAACGACGGCCCCACCTGCAGGCCGATAAAGAATACGAAGAGGATGAGGCCGAAATTCTTGAAGAACGCGATGAGGTCCGGGTTCACCTGAAGCCCCAGCCAGCTGAGGATGAGCCCGAGGAACAGCACCCAGGTCGACCCAAGCGACACACCGAAAATCTTGATCCGGCCGAGCGTGAGCCCGAGCGCGATCACAAACGAATACACCACCATCCCGTGGCTGAAACCCGATGGATTGAAAAGCAAGTCACTAAGCCACGTCATAACCGATACTTCACTCCTTCAAAATCTGACGATCTGTTTTTTCCGTAAAACCGTGTATTGTAGGCGCTCTGAATTTCCGTGAACCGCGGAAAACACCCGGATTCCGCGGGTTTTATCCCAGATCGGCGGCCTATCGGCGCTCCCTTTGATCAGGGGACAGGGAACGCCCGGTCTTTACATTTCGGGGCGGCGGAAGCGACGTCGATCACCAGGGCGAAATGGCAGACCTCAGTTTGCCGGATCCCGGCCGGTTTGAAAAGCGGCGGGGGAAGAAAATCGGACTCTGAAACGGACTTACGCGTGATCGAGCGTGAAGAAGTCGTCCTTCAGGAGGCGGGCGTTCTCAAACGACACCGATTCCACCGTGATCCCGTGCTTCCAGAGGATGAAGCTGAGCGCCAATTGATCGCGCTTCGAATACTTCTCGATCATCGCCCACCACTCGTCCATCACGCGGATGATTTCGGGGTTCTTGTGGCGGCGGTAGACGATGTTCGTTTCATTCAGCCCGTAGCTCGCGGGGAAGCCGGCCGCCTTTTCAAGCGCGACTTCGGCATCCACGAGCGCGGGGTCATCGATCCCCGCGGCCTTTACGGCTGCCGCTTCCTGATAAATACAGGTTCTCGCGAAGTGGCGGGGGATCAGGAGGTTGCGGTGCTCGGTCCGGATTTTCTTGAAAAGGAAGTCCGTGAGGATATTGACGTTTCCGTCCGCCCAGATGCTCTGATCGTAGTTTTGCAGCAGCACATGCGGGTGCGTCTTATGCCAGCGGCGGTTCCGGACAGGGTCGAGCGCTGAAAATTCAAGCGGCCGCACGTCCCACGCCCCGTAGGCCGCGTTTTTGAGAAGGGCGTCGTTATCGGTGTAGAGAATGTAGTCCCAGGCCGGGTCGAGGTATTCGTGGAACTTCAGGTGCGCCATGCTGTCATACTGCCCGGTGACGCAGGTGTAGACCGCCCCTTCGCACTTTGTCCGCTTTTCTTTCGCCTCCCGGTAGCGGGCGACATGGTCGTCAATCCGGTCTTCGTACGGGTTCGCGGTGAGGTGCGTCACCCAGTCGGTGTTTGACCCCAGAAGGAAGATCACGGGGTTGATATTGCCAGACACTGACCGGATCGCGCCGACATCAATGAAGGGGCACGGGTTCTCGTTCAGTTTCCACCCCGTGCGGTACCAGTAGTCGAGCGCCTGGGCCCGGGTGAAATCGTGGTGATACGTCTTGATGTACCACATATAGTCCCAGTAGCGGGACGAGCCGATTTTCTCTTTCTCCATAAACTCGAGCCGCGCGATCGCGTCGGACTGTGCAGCCTCAAGCGCCGCTTTTTCCGTTTCGAGCGTCTCGATCCTCACCCGGAGGGTATCGACGACGGCGGCGAGCGACTGTTTTTCAGACGAGAGGGTTTCAAACCCCCGGGTGAGTGCGGTTTCACGGTCATCGAGCGCCATTTTTTCGGTTTCAAGCTTCGAGAGCTGCTTCACCATGGCTTTCTGGATTTTGAGGAACTTGAACACGGCGTCGGTCCTTATTAACTAACTAGCGAAAGAGAAAGCAGGGGGAGGGCGGAAACCCACGTTCCCTCTGTTTTCCTGCCAGAGTTTAAAACGGTCAAGGAAATGGGGACCTTCGAGAAGATTACGGATAGGGGGCAGGCGGGAAATCGAAACACCGTGTGAGATTCTGAGAAACCCAGCGCTCCCGGATCCCTATGAATCCGCGGGTGTTTCTGATTGACATTACAAAATAAGTAACGTTTTGTTCTGCCTCGTACCTCTCACTCCTCGTGTAAGATAGACCGGCAAAGGATTGGCGCGGAAAGCGGGGAAAAGCTTTTCGCCGCGAGAGGAGCGAGATGGAAAACGAAAACCAGCGGGGACCCCGGTTCCACACGTTTTACAGCAACAGCTTTGAAGTGCTGGAGAAGATCTTTTTCCAGATGGCGGAGCGGGACCGGAAGAGCCTCGCGAAGGCCCGGAATGGCTCCGCGTTTCCCGGGCTCTTCACGCCGATCACGGTGATTGTGCCGAGCCGCGCGGTAGGAAACCGGCTCTCCCGGGGTTACGCCTCCGGGGCCGGAGAGGGGATCTCGGCTGGGTTTAACTTTGTGCTCCCCGGCGAGTGGCTGACGCCTTTCCTCGGGGCCCAGGTCGGCAGCCTCGCGCAGACGCCGGAACTGGAGTGGCTCCTCTGGAACCGGCTGCTCGAGGACGACTTCTTAAATGATCCTCGGTCTGAGAGCGTCCGCCACTACCTCACGGACCCGGTCACGGGGAAGGCGAGGGCCGTAGACGACACCGCCCGCATGGAACTCGCGGTCCGGGTGTCAGCGGCGTTCGCGAAATACGCGACGTACCGCTTTGACTGGATTTACCGCTGGATGACAGGGGAGGGGATTGAGCATCACCGGGTCCCCAACTTGAGAGAAGAGCGGGAACGCGTGGTGTTTCATGAGCACCCCGAGAACGCCGGGTGGGAAGAAGGCCTCTGGCGGTGGCTCGCGGATGAGGCGGGGAAGGATGACCGCCGCTGGCACGGGAGCTGCTGCGGCTCGCGCACCGGCTCGCCGCTCCGACGCTGGTGGCGGACGACTCAGCCCCCTTACATATCTTTGGGCTCTCCGCATTGCCGCCCCTCATGCTCCCCTTCCTCTATCAGCAGAGTTACCACCGGAGTGTGTCGCTCTACCTCATGAATCCGTCCCCCGAATACTGGTTTGACGCGACGGGGGCGGAGGAGTCAGGGTGCCCGTGGCTGAGGCGGAACGCCGGCCAAAGCCGCGCGATCGTCGACCGCCTCTGGAAATTCACGCAGGCGTCCAGCGCCCCGGTCGTCGAGGATGATGTCGGCTCCCCCAAAGAAACGGAACCGCAAACGCACGCGATGCCCTTCAACCCCGCGACCCCGATCCAGGACGCGGAGCTGCTGAGCTCCCCCGAGCCCCCCTTTATTAAGGCGGACCTCGCCCGGATTTCAGGGCGGCCGATTGATCAGCGGGGAACGATGCTGGATCGCGTGCATGAAGCCGTGCTCCGGAACAACACGGCGTTCCTCGAGGATCTCGATCCCGAGGAGCTCGAATCCTGGACGCGGCCTGAGATCGGGATGCCATCGGTCCGGATCGCCTCCGCCCCCACGCTCGCGCGCGAAGTGGAAGCCGCGGCGGACTGGATTTACGCCTTGAAAGCCGAGCACCCGGAATTGACGTCCTCTGACTTCCTGATCGCCACGCCGGACCTTCAGACCGCGGCTCCGGTGTTTGACGCGGTGTTCTCTTCGCTCCCGAAACCGATCGCGTACGGGATTGTCGGGCGCTCGCTCTTCGATTCGTCAGGAGCCGCACAGGCCTATATCGCGCTCGGGAACTTCCTCTGCGGGACCGCGGATATCAACGCGTTTTCGTCCCTCATCAGCCTCCCCGCGATTGCGGAAAACTGGGGCTTTGGTGTCGAAGACCTCGGCACGATCCGCTCGTGGCTTGATGACGCGGGGTTCAGGCTTGGGATCTCGGAAACCCACATCGCGAACCTCGCGAAGATGCCCGGGAACCGCTATATCGATGACGGGACGGGGTGCGAGGGGACCTTGATGCGGGCGCTTGAGCGCCTGACGCTCGCCGCGATGGCAGGGGATGAGGAGTCCGAGCAGGACGCGTGGCTTGATGTCCGCCCGAAGTCGGGCGGCGGGTTCTCGACCCGGGTGACGAGCCGCCCCGAGCTTTTCCAGGCCCTCGTCCGGTTCGCGGATGGGCTCGATGCCGCGGAGCGCCTCATTTTTGAGCTCGAAGCCCAGGGGACGGATGACTGGAAGCCGATCCTTCAGATGCTGCTGGACCAATTCTTCCCGAAGGGAAAGAGCTGGTGGGCCGCGCCGGATCTCGAGAGTCTCCGCACGATTGTCGTGCGCGAAGCCGAAACCGCGCGCGACGCGGCACTCCGTTCCGGCCGCGCTCAGCCGATCCGGATTCCGTTCCCCGTGATGTGGAGCTCGGTCACCCGGCGCTTCAAGAGCGGGTCGGTTCCAGCGCGACCCACCGGAGCGATCGCGATTTCGTCGATGGACGCGCTGCGGGGCATTCCTTTTAAAGCGATCTGCGTGGTGGGGCTCGATGCCGCGAGCGGCTTCCCGGGCACGGTGCAGCTCGACGAATTTGACCTCATGGGACTCCCTGGGCTGAAGCGCCGCGGGGACCGTGACAGCCGGCGCGATAACCGGAACATTTTCTTTGACCTCATTATGTCGGCCCGGAGCTGGTTCTCGGTCTTTTACGCCGAGGGACCGGAGAAGGAGCGGCCGCTTCCGCCCTCTGAAGTCGTGACGGACTTCCGGGGGTTCCTCGCGGATTTGGAGGCAAGCCGCGCGATCGCGACCGGCACCGAGGCGAAGAACACCTGGGACGCCGAGGTGCCGCTCGCGCGGTACTCGCGCCGGAACTTCACGAAAGACGCTGAGGCGAAACACCTCCTCGGGTCGAGCGTCGACGCCTTCGACGCGATCCGGGAGGGCGGAGGAAACGCGGCCTCGGTGTCCTTTGTCGGGATCGGCGCGGCGCTCCCCGGATACACGGATTTCAGGCTTCCCGTCTCGGATCTCGGGGACTTCCTCTCGGCCCCGGAAAATTTCGCGATGAAACTCGTGGGGCTCAGGCGGGATGATGATTCCGGGACGACGGCCGCGGCACTCGGGTTCCCGGATGATCCTCTCCGTAAGTGGGCCATGCGGAAAGACGTGAGTGACGCCGTGGCGCGGGGCGAGACGCTCGAAAACTTCGTTGCCGTCCGGGAACTCGATCCGGCGTATGGGACGAAAGCGGTCCGGAAAACCGTGCTGCCGCAGGTGTCGGGTCAGCACTACCGGGCGGCACGGCTGGCGTCGGATCTTGCTTCCGGTGAAACCGTCACGCTTCGCCCGTACGCGATGCGGATTGATGACCCGAGAGCCCCAAGCCCTCACTGGACCGTGGAGTTTCCCGAGGAAAGGCTTTATCGGACGCCTTCCGGCCGGTGGACCGCGATTGAAAGCTTTCTGTCAGCAGGCGAAAAGGTGAAAGCGCTCCTCAGAGCCGCGGTGCGCGGTGTCCGCGTGCCTGATACGCTCACGGTGCTTCTCGATATCAAAAAGCTCTCAGGGCTGAGTGACAGCAAGTTCCCGTCTTCCGTCGCCATCCTGAAGGGAGCGGGGCTTCTTGAAAAGGGATCGGAGCCTGGCGGCGTTCCTGAAGGCGTCACGCTCCTTTACCCGGGAACCGCGGAACAGGCGGAACTCGTGATCCGGACCTGCGTGATGTTCTTTGACATCATGAAGACAACCGCGATGATCCCGGGCGGGTCAGAGTTCGAGTCTTCTCCCTTCTTCCGCGGTGAGGAGGGAGCGAGAGACAAAAAGACGTCTTCAGATCTCCTTAACAAGCTGATCAAGGAAATGGAAAGCTATCTCAGAACCGGAAGCGAAAGCCGGGAGGACGGCGCTGCCTTCAACGACGCGGGGAAGGCGCTCGCACTGGAGCTTTTGGCCCGGGCAGAGCGTCGGGAAGGCAAACCGGCTTCTGATTTGGGTGAAGACTCGCCGGATGAAAGCCCTTATCTTCCCTTCACGACGGACTATATCGAATGACGAACCCTGAATTCCGCTTTGATGAGACTCCGATCTCGCCCCTCATGTTTATTGAGGCGAGCGCGGGAACGGGGAAAACGTACACGCTGCAGCGGCTGGTGCTGCGGTTCATTGTCGAGAAGTCGATCCCGATTGAGTCGTTCCTGATCGTGACCTATACGGAAGCGGCGACCGCTGAGCTCTCAGGCCGCGTGCGGGAGATTCTGGGGCGGGCGGTGCTCGGGCTCTCGCCCGGGAGTGAGTCGAAGCTAACGGAACCCGAACGGAAGGAATTCGGAAAGCTCCGCGATAAGTGGACGCATGACGGGATCACGCTTGAAGAGGCGCTGGACCGCGTCCGCCGGTCGCTCGAGGAATTTGACCGCTGCGCGATCTACACGATCCACAGTTTCTGCCGCAAGATGCTCGAATCCTGGGCATTCTCAGGCGGCAACCCCTTTGAGGGGGATATCGGGGATGACGCCTCAGTTCAATACGCCGCGATCGACGAATTCAAGCGCCGGTATCTGAATGACCCGGCGTATTCGGACCCCGAGCTCGCGCGCCAGATCATCGCGCTCGATGTCGGAGCGTTCCTCAGCTGGAAGCGGAGCCACCCGGAGGCCGCGGTGTCGTTCCCGGACGCGGATCCGGCGCTGGAACCCATGCTCCGCGATATGAGCGAGCATCTGGAGTCTCAGATCGTTGAGCGGAAGAACCGGCTCTCCCTCATGTCGTTTGACGACATCCTGATCCGGATGGAAAAAACGGCCTACGAGAGCCTCGACTTCCGGAACCGTGTGCGGTCGCTCTACCGGGCGGTGCTGGTGGATGAGTTCCAGGACACGGATACGATCCAGTACCGGATTTTCAAGCGTCTTTTTATCGAGTCTGAGAAAGAAGGGGGACCGGCCTGCTATGCGGTCTTCGTGGGTGACCCGAAGCAGTCGATCTATGGCTTCCGGGGCGCGGATATCGGGACATATCTGAAGGCGCGGGATGAAGCGTCCGCGGTCCTCCCGCCTTATACGCTGTCAACGAACTACCGGACAACACCGGCAGAAGTCGCGGCCGTGAACACGCTTTTCACGGATCCCGCCGGGAACTCGCGGTTCCCGGGCGGCATCGGCTACAGCCCGGTGAAAAGCACCGCGAACCACTTCCCGCTCTTTGTGCGGGAAAAAGGGAAGGTGAAGCCGCTCCCCGCGTTTGAACTCTGGAGCGGCCGCTGGGTGGAAGGGCCCGAGACGTCAGAAGTCTGGCCCCGCTGCGGCAGCGCGGCTGCTATGCGGGAAACGGACGGGTCGCTGATTGCCCGACGCATCGCCTGGCTCCTCGATCCGGCGCGCGAAGTCTATGTCGGGAACCGTCTCGCGGATCCGAAGAGGACGCTTGCTGAATCCCGGATTCGGGCGGGCGACATCGCGCTGCTCGTTAAGAACCATAAAGACGCGTACCCGGTCGAGTCGAAACTCGCGTCTCTCGGGATCCGGACACTGCATAAGAAACCGGTGGATGTTTTCGGGACGGATGAAGCGTCCGAAATGCTCGCGGTGCTCCGCGCCGCCGCGAATCCGGAGAGCCGCACCGCGGTGAATTCCGCCCGGGCGACCCGGATCTGCGGTCGGACGCTTCCCGATCTCATGGGGGACGGGGCGGACGCCGATCTCGAGAAATTCCGGACGATGGCGGATGACTATCAGAAGCGCGGGCTCTCCGCCGCTTTCACGCGGCTCTTTTCAGTGTTTGAGACCGTGAGGCAGAATCTCGGGCGGACCGGGGGCGAACGGAGCATCACGAACTGGTTCCATATCGCGGAGCTGCTTCACGCGGCGGACGAACGGATCCGGAATCTCGAGGGGCTGCTTCGCTGGTATGACCTTGAAGTCCAGCGGGTGAATGGTTCGAAACCGAAGCCGCCCGCTCCGGACGGGCGCGAGATCCGGGTGGAGAGTGATGAATCGCTCGTGCGGGTCGTGACGATCCACTCGTCGAAAGGCCTTGAATACCCGGTTGTGTTCCTTCCGGACTCGGGCAATCTGAGCAACCGATTGCATAGGAAAAAGCCGATATCGTTTTTCCGGAATGGGGAGAGTGACTGGGAGGCACTCTTCAATCCGAATGAGGTCCGGCAGAGTGAAGCGAACGCGGAAGAGGATAACGAACTCTACCGCCTCGCCTATGTGGCGGCGACCCGGGCGAGCGCGCTCCTCGTTCTTCCGATTCTCCCCAACTGCGCGAAGAAGAAGCTCCAGTGGAATTTCAACATATCCGTCTGGACCGAGCTCCTCGGGCTGCCAGGGGGCAAGTCGTTCAAGGGAACGAATATGAATGAAGCGCTCGAAACGTTTAACGAGCGGCTGAAAACCGAGTCGCCATTCGCCTCCGGAACGCTGAAGGACGAGATGGCAGCGGAAATCCGGAAGGCGACGAGTGAAGTCGAGGATCCGGAGAAAAAAGCGCTGATGCTCGCCGCGGCCGATAGCCTTGAAACGCTGACGCCAGAGGACACGGCGAAGGTCGTGAACGTGGAGTTTTACGCAGCGGACCCCGAGCTTCCGGATCCGATTGACCTCCAGGCGTCGCCGGACTCGGTCACCTCCGTCCTCACGCCGCACCCGCTTTACCCCTCGTGGCACCTCACGAGCTACACGGGGCTTACGCGGGGGCTCGAGCTCGAGACCGATGACCTCGCGGACGAGGGCTACGACATCGTGGGCGATACCCGGGCGAAGAAAGACCCGGGGAAGAATTCGCCGGCGTTCCTCCGGGGCGGAAAAGACACGGGTGACGCGGTGCATGGGCTCCTGGAAGCTGCGGTGAACGCCGGGCTCCACCTCGACCCCGCGTTTCTCGAGGGGAAAAAGGCGGGGCAGGATCGGTTCCACGACCTCGTGACCCACTCGCGGTACCTCGCGCTGCTGTCTGACAAAGTCCCGGACTCGGTCGGCGCGGATGACCCTGAGACCCGGGAGTCGGTACGGGCGGACGCCGCGGAAGCGTGGCTCCTCGACCGGATCCGGGGGATCTTTATATCGGGGTTCTCGAGCGACGGCTCGGTGTCACTCAGAAACGCGCCGCTCGGCTGTGCGCTCCCTGAAGTGCCGTTCTCGATCCACGTCCGGAACCGGCGTCTCACGGCGGACCAGTTCTTCAGGACGCTCGTCGCCGCGAACGCGAAGCTCCCACCCGACCGCCAGCTCCCGCTTGTTCCGGTCGCCGCGGCCGACGCGAAGCGGAGTTTGGCTGGGTACCTCGAAGGCCGTATCGATCTGATGTTTGAGGAAAAGGAGTCGGGGCTCTTCTGGCTCGCGGACTGGAAGACCGATCAGCCTGGGGACGAACGCCGAGGCGCGGCCGAGGACTACAACCCGGCGGCCCTCATGACCCTCATGCGGGAAGAGAAGTACGGGTGGCAGGCGCTGATTTACCTTGTCGCCCTCAGGCGTTACCTCGGACAGGCGTTTGATGAGACGCCGGATGCGGCGCTGAACCGGATCGGCGGCATGGCGTACGTCTTTATCCGCGGCTACAGCGGGAAGAGGCCGCCAGACGTTCCGCCTTCCATCCTTCTCAAACCCGACGCGTCGCTTGTGCGGCTCGCGGATACCCTGCTTACCGGAGTGATCTGACACCATGGCGCTTGATAAAGAAACTGATCTTGAGGCGGGATTCCGGGGCGAGGCGAAACTCCTCATCGCCGCGATGAAGCGAAACGGTGACCTCCCTGAGAACACGGAGGCGGCGCTCCTTCAGACGATGGCCGCGTTCGCCGCGGTGGAAGAGAACCGGGAGACGAGCGGCTCGGTGTGTGTGAGCTTCGATGACTGGGAGAAGGCGGGCGTATTGTCCGCTGACGCCCTGACCGATATTCTCACGGCCTCAGGCGCGGCGGTTCTGATGGAAACCGCGTCCGGAAACCTCGCCGCGGCTCCGGGGATGTCCCTCTTCTTCGCCCCCTTCGTGATTGATGAACCGGGGGAGCGGCTTTACGTTCAGCGGCGGTTCGCGGAAGAGATGCGGCTCGCGCGCGCCGTGATCGACTACACGGGAAGCGCGGCTGACGACCCGGGTGAAGGAGCGGAAGACGCTCTGGAGAAATTCCGCGAGGCGGATGAGAGAACCGGGCGGAAGGATCCGGACCACGATGACGCGGTGGATCTCGCGCTCCGGCATCGTCTGACGGTCATCACCGGCGGCCCCGGCACCGGAAAAACCACGGTGGTCGCCCGGATTCTCGCGGCGCTCCTCACGGATAACGAGAGACTCGTGATCGCGGGCGCGGCTCCGACCGGAAAGGCGGCCTCGAACCTCGATGAATCCATTCTCGGCGCGATCCGCTGGATGGAGTCGGACCCCGAGCTCGAGGATTACGCGGAGATGCTGTATGACGCGAAAATCCAGTCGAAAACGCTGCACCGACTGATTCTGGAACCGGTGAACGGGAAGCGCCTCTCGCGGGACTACCCGCTCCCCGCGGACGTCCTCGTGGTGGATGAGTGCTCGATGATGGATATTGACCTCGCGGACCGGCTTTTCTTGATCCTCGACCCCCGCCGCACGCGGCTCATCCTCTTAGGGGACAAGGATCAGCTCTCCGCCGTGGGCCCGGGAGCCGTGTTCTCGGATCTCTCGGACAGGGAAGGGGCGCTTTCCCCCTGGATCAGCGCCTTTACGTCGAGTCACCGCTTCTCGATGACCTCCAACATCTACCGTCTCTCCCGCGCGATTACGCCGGAGGACGGGAGCCGCGCGAAAGTCACCCGGATCCTGGCAATCCTGAGGCAGGGCGCGGTGACGGACGCCGATAACCCGATCGTGTGGCATGAGGAGCAGAAGCTGCGCTACGGGGCGCTCGTCACCGAAGAACTCGCCGGGTGGCTCGAGCGGGAATTCAGTTTTCTGCTGGAGCCCGGTGCCGCGGATCACTTCCCCGCGGTCCCCTCGGCCGATCCGGGAGAAGACGAGGCGCTCGGAACGTTCTGGAATGCGGCTGATGCCGTCCGGGTGCTCGCCGCGATCCACGCCGGCACGAACGGCACGGACGCCGTGAACGAGTGGATGGAGACACGGGTGAAGCGATCGGTGAAGGCGGATCCCCTCGCGGTCCACTACCCGGGGCGCTTCATCATGGTGCGGCGGAACGACACCGCGCTCGGACTCGCGAACGGTGACGTCGCGGTGGAACTCCCGGGAGACGCGGGCGGCATCGTCGCGTGGTTCGGAAACCGCCGGAAGGCGCTTCCCGCGGCGCTCCTTCCCGAGCACGAAACCGCCTACGCGATCACGATTCATAAGAGCCAGGGGTCTTCGTACCCGAGGCTTGCCGTAACGCTTCCCGATGGAAACGAGGGCGCGGGGTCCCACGAACTTCTCTACACCGCGGTGACCCGGCTCTCAAACGGTCGGGAGAAGAGAGGGGAACTCACGCTCTTCGCGACCGAAAAAGCCGTGAAGCGCGCGGTGCTCCATGAGGTGAAACGAAGCGGCGGGCTCGCCTCGCGCCTTAACGATTTCCTGCTTCTGAAGTACAAAGACGTAGCCGGCTAAGCGCCCTGTTTTGTGATACAGCCGCTTTGAGAATGGAAACAACTTAGCCGGCTCATGATCCCAAAGGCCTAAGCTGTTTTTCTTGTCCAAGATCAAACCCTTCCGGGGAAACCCGGAAGGGTTTTCTTTTGCGGTATACCGTAGTCTGAAGCGACCGCAAATGCCCTTTGGTACTGATTTTTGTGTCCTGGAATTCCCTATATACCGTGTCGCTATAAATATTTAATTAGCGTTGACAGATATAACAGCGGTTGTCGTTTTGTTTTACCGGATAAAACTCAAATACGATATAAATCAATCAGATAATATTAAACAAGGGAACATAACAACCGGGTTAACAAGGTTGTAAAATTTGGTCAATGTGGATATTCTGTACATTACGATCTATGTAAATTATTTTAGGGGTGCGATTTCCGTGTAGCTTTTTTTCGAAAAAAAGTGAGTTTCCCGGGGAAAACGGGCGGAAGGTCGGTCGTCTTCCGTCTCCTGGAACGAAGCACGGGATTTGTCCTGCCCCTGATAGGTCGGGCAGTGAATCAAACGTACCAGAGGCAGTATGTGTTCTTTGAGCGCAGTCTCCGGCGTCCGCTGTCGGACCGTGAGGAAAGGAGAACTGTCGATGCCTCAGTCAAGAGAAGGAAAACGGTATCTGCGAAGCGCCCTCGCGCTTGCGGTGGCAGGCGCTTTCGCTGCCATGCAGCCGGTCTGGGCTGACGTCCCGGAACTGGAAACGAATGCGGACGGCGCATATATCAATGTCACCGCGGGAACGGGAACCGGCGACACCCAGAGTGTCACGGGGGACGCGGTGTCAGTCACGAATTCAGGGAACGCCCACGCGCTGACCCTCACCGGAACCGGAAACACCATTCTCGTAATTGGGACTGAGTCAGTATCGATCACAGCGAACTCTCAATACGCGCCGATCTCAAACTTCTCCGGAAATCCCTGGACGGAAACCCCTTCGTCCTACTCCGCGGGCGGCACGATTGATATCGAGTCAGCCGGAACAATCACGCTCTCAAACACCGCAGGCGGCAATAATCAGGTCATTGATATTGAGAACGGTGACAGCGATACGCCTCTCACACTCACCGTGAATGGCGAAAAGACCGCGGCTCAGGTCGTGATGAAGGGGAATGTCCTCACGCAGAACGAGAATACCGCCGCCGAAATCAACCTCACGGGAACGGATTCGAGCCTCACGGGTCAGGTGTACGCGAAGGACGGCGCGGCGATTACGCTGAATGTCGATCCTAAAGATGGCTCCTCCGCGACCGTCACCTGATCCGGGCTTGCGGATGGCGAGGATTCCGTGATGACCGTGAACGCGAATAACGCCGTGCTGAATGGCGGGTACTACGCGCTCTCAGGCGGCAAGACCACCGTGACACTCACCGGGGACACCGTGCTCACGGCTCCTGAAACGACATCCGGTTTCTCCGCTGTCCTGGGATCTCTCCCGACACGGCCGGCCACAGTGACCAGGACCTGCACCGGCAACTCCTGCTCCTACACCGTCACGATTGGGGTGAGTATCCGAGGGGTCATTGGGTTCATCACCGGTAAAAACATGGCGGGCGGCGCGATTTCGGGGGCCTCTTACACAGCGACGACGGAAGCCGGCACGGTGGTGAACGGGAATCTCGTCGCGGAAGATAACTCTGAGATGACGCTCACGATCGGCGGGGCGCTGAACGGCTACGCGGATGCCTGGTACGGGTCCACCGCGGATATCACCGTGACCGGCGACTGGATCGGCGACTCCACGGCGTACTACACCGGCACGAATACGATCGATCTCACTGGAACGTGGACGGGGGACGCGGACGCGTATCTCGGCGGAACGCTCACCGCCGCGATCGAGGAAGGCGCGGTGTGGACGGGTGACGCCGTTTCAGAAGGCGACGAGTCTGATGGGTATGGTCTCCTCACGGCCGATATCTTTGGCACTTGGAACGGAAACGCGGAGTCCAACTACGGCGCGGTTCTGAACGCCAATATTGCGAGCACCGGTGTCTGGAATGGCGACGCCAAAGCGAGCGGGGCGAGCCTCCTCACGGTGGATAACACGGGTACCTGGACCGGTGACGCGAGTACTGAGGACGCCGGTTCCTCGATGACGATTACGGACGCAGGCACCTGGAACGGAAACGCTGCAGCGGCTTCAGGTTCTGTTATGACCATCGATGTCTCAGGCGCGTGGACCGGGGACGCCAAAGCGTCTGACACCGGCACCACGCTCACAATTACGGATTCAGGCGTCTGGAATGGCAGCGCGACAGCGGAGTCCGGAACCGCGGTGACGGTGAGCGATCTGAACCAGTGGACGGGTGACGCGACGGCGACCGGATCCGGCTCCACGATGGGCATTACGAATACCGGAGTCTGGAGCGGAAACGCGGCAGCCGAAGACGGCGCTGCTCTCACGGTCAGCAACCTGAAAGAGTGGACCGGTGACGCGAAAGCGACGGGGTCTGGCTCCACGATGGAAGTGACGGACGCCGGCGTCTGGAACGGGAACGCCACGGTCGCGGATTCCGCCGTGATGACAGTCGGCGCTCTGCAGACCTGGAACGGAAACGCGACGGTCACGGACTCGGGGTCGAAACTTACGGTGTCGCTCCCGGGAACCTGGAACGGCAACGCGTCGGTGTCGGCCGGCGCGATGACACTCGCGCTCGACGGCACCTGGACCGGTGACGCCTCGGTCTCAAACGCCGGCCGGATGGATGTGGCACTGAACGGCACCTGGAACGGCAGCGCCTCGGTCACGTCTAACGGCATCATGACCGTTGACATGAATGGCACCTGGAATGGCAACGTCTCCGCAACCAAGGGCTCCGCTGTCGCCCTCAATATCAAGGGCACCTGGAACGGCGCGGTGGTCGAGGCGTCAGAAGACTCCACGGTCGATATCACGGATAACACGTCATCCAATACGGAAACCAAGACAGAAACCACAGCGGATACGACAGAATCCACGCAGTCAACGCATGGGGTTCTCCGGTTCGCGCGGCTTCTCGCCGTGAATACCGCGTCGAACGACCTCACGGATACGTCTGACACCACAGAAGCCACGGGGACCGACGATGCCGCGGATGCTGAAGAGGAATCCACCCCGGCACCCGGTGTCAGCGTGAATTTTGAGGGTGACAACGTAAGCTGGAATATCACGGGGGATTCAGAACTCTCCGGACTCAATATCGGGGACGGCACGATTTCGTTCCCGACCCCGGCAGCCGGTGAATCCTTCACGGGCACCACGCTTACCGTAAACGGCGACTATACGGCGAACAACGCGACACTCAATATGACGGCGTCGCTTTCAGGCGCGAATTCCGCGTCTGACCTCCTTGCTGTCACCGGAGCCGCGACCGGAGCCACGACGATCAACGTAACCCCGGTGATGTCTACCGGAGAACCGAAGGCGGATGGGGTGGAACTGGTGTCGGTCGCCGGAGATTCCTCGAACGCCACGTTCACGATGCCGGGGACGCTGAAGTCAGGCGCCTATATCTATAGCCTCAAAAAGGCGGGTTCCGGCTGGTACCTCATGAACACGGTCGAGACGCCTGAAACCGTGTCGGGCACCGTGATCCCGGGGACCTCTGATCTCTCGGCCCACGTGATCCGCCCGGAGATCGCCTCCTATGCGAATAACCTCTACGCCGCGAACACGATGTTCGCGATGAAGCTCTCGGACCGCCTTGGAGAAACCGCGTACTCCGACGCGATCAAGGCGGCGGGAAAGAAGGCTGGGAGCTTCTGGGTGCGGACCGCGGGCGGCCACACCCGGAACGTGATGGCGGATGGCGAAAACACGACCCGCGGGAACTGGGGGCTCGTGCAGCTCGGGGGTGACCTGATTTCGTGGCCCACCTCGGGGACGCACCGGATGCACCTTGGTTTGATGGCCGGTTACGCCCACGAAAGCAATAAGACCGGAAGCGACACGGCAGACTATTCCGCGAAAGGAAAGGTCTCCGGGTTCTCAGCCGGTCTCTACGCGACGTGGATGAATTCGAACGCCACCGGGGACGGGCCGTATGTCGACGCCTGGCTGCAGTACCAGCGGTTCAAGAACACGACGTCCGTCGGGAACTACTCGGAAGAAGAGTCGTATCACTCGAAGGGCTTTACCGGGAGTCTGGAAGCCGGGTACACCTTCGCGCTGAAGGATTGGCAGAACGGGCAGGTTTCTAACGCCACGCGTCTCCGTCTTGAAGGGCAGGTGATCCGCATGGGTGTCAGGTCAGACAACGTGATTGACAGCACGGGGACGCTCGTTCAGGGCACCGGTGCCGGGAACGTGAGAACGAGGCTTGGCGCGACGCTCTTCCATCAGTTCACGAACACCGCGAAGGGCACCGCAGTGAAGTCTTACCTTACGGTTAACTGGATCCACGACACGAAGTCTTTCGGCACCGCGATGGATGGCGTGCATGACACGATCGACGGCGGCCGGAACTTCGGCGAAGTGAAACTCGGGGTCGAAGGGAAGGTGCTGAAGAACGTGAACCTCTGGGGCTCAGTTGGGTACCAGGGCGGCACGGACGGTTTCCGGAACGTCGAAGCGCTGCTTGGCGCGAAGATCCTCTTCTGATCGCTTCAGTACGCTGACTTCAACAAAGGTCCCGCGGGGTGTTCCCTGACGGGACCTTTGTTCAATAAAGAAGTAAATGTTTCTTTACACAACCTGTCAATTTGGTTATGCGAAGTGAGGCTGATAAGTGAATGCCAAAGGGCTTCGGAGAAACATTTGTGACACCCATTGTGACCCCACGAATCCCCCGACAGGATTGGATAATCTCCTGATTGCTTATAACGCAAAAACCACCGAATAACGATTAATATAGCTATCGTAAATTGTCAAAAGCAGTAATGGGATGGCGTCGCTTCGGACCCTGAGTCTGAAGTGAACGAAGGCCTCGACGGATACCACCGCGGAAAACTTCTGAGCGGCACCCGGACT
This sequence comes from Dakarella massiliensis, assembly GCF_001182045.1. Taxonomy (GTDB): domain Bacteria; phylum Pseudomonadota; class Gammaproteobacteria; order Burkholderiales; family Burkholderiaceae_F; genus Mesosutterella; species Mesosutterella massiliensis. Next base: position 495,133 of record NZ_CVTY01000006.1, read on the forward strand.
CGCCCGGGCGCTGTCCCGAAGGAGGAGCGGTGATGACGAAGAAAACATTTATCCGGAACGCCGCGGCGGCCGCGGTGCTCGCCGCGATCGCGGCGGCACCGGCCTGGGCGGACGATGTGACAGTGACAGAGCAGGTAACGGAGTCAATTCCGGCCTCCGACGACGACACCGCGCCCGATAACGTCACGATCACGGGACCGCACCTCAATGCGCCCAGAACTACGGACACCGCCCCCGCCGCGGTGCTGCTCCCCTCAGGCGGCTCCATTTCAATCACCGGTACGGAGAGCGTCACGATCGCGAACAGCGGTATCGCGGCGTCGGGCACGAGCCAAACCGCGTATTCGAATGGCTTCGTGATCGCGACGAGTGATGACGCGGCAGTCTCGTCGGAAGACTCCGAAGTGGATTACACGGGCGCCGTGAATGGCGGTTCGGTCGATATTGAAACGGGGACTGGCGGAACGATCTCGATTCTGAGGCGGGACAGCGGCACTGTCTCCCAGTACCAGGCCGCGGTCCTCCTTACGAACGCGGAAAACGCAGATCAGGATCTGACGCTCACGATCAACGGCACAAACGCCGCGTCATCCGTCACGGTGAATGGCGGCATCTATCTCGCCGGTCCCAATACCTCGGGACTCATCAATCTCACAGGAGCCGGCTCCAGCCTTACAGGCGGCGTTTACGCGCTAGGGGGCGCGTCCGCCGTCGTAAACCTGAAAGGGGAAGGCTCTGTTATTCACGATGTCAACCGCGGAATGCGGCAGATTGAGGCGGATGGGCGGGCTTCTGACGGCACCGCGTCGTCCGTTACGCTCTATACGGGGGCCGGGACTGAACTCGATAGCTATGTGACGATCTCTGACGGTGCGACAGGGACTGTCACGGTAGATGGCACCTGGACCGGCAGATTAACGATCGGTCACTATGACGAGGACTCGGTTAAAACGGAAGCGACCGTGACCGTGAACGGTACCTGGTCCGGGGACGCCCACTCGCTCGGATCGAATAACAGTCTCACTCTGAACCTCAATGGCGTCTGGGATCCGGGGTATGACGATGGGATCATGGCGAGGAATGATGATTTCGATGCAGCCGGATCGACCGTTCTTTTAACCATTGCCGCGGCACAGGCTTCTGACGCGTCAAAACCCGCCTACTTTCACGGTCTCCTCGACGCCGAGGACAACGCGGTCATCACGGTAATCGATAACGGAGAATTTACCGGTGATGCCTGGGGCGGCTATGAGAGTAGCGGCGGCACCGTGAATGTCACTGTGAACGGCACCTGGACCGGAAACGCCATCGCGGGAAGCGATAAATACCTCTTTCAGGATTCGGAATCCGAAGAAGAGGCTTACTCGGGAACCGGCGCGGTCACAGTGACCATCGGAAAGACCGGGGTCTGGAAAACCGCGGGTCAAACCGTGGAAGCCGATGAGGATGACCCGTACTACACCTGGTGGTACGCCCCGAGATCCGTCGCGACAGAATCGAGTCCCCTCACCGTGAAGGATGACGGCGCGTGGTATGGATCCGCGGATGTGCGCTACGGCGGCACCCTCGATGTCACCATCGGTGAGGGGGCGCTCTGGACTTACGAAACCGACACGATGGAAGTCTGTATCGAGGATAACTGCGACCCGACCACAAAGACTTTTACGAAAACGGATCTGAGCGGCGCGGCTCAGTTAAAGGTGCAGGATGACGGCACCTGGATTGAAGGCGTGACACTCACGGATGACGGCACCGCAGGGAATATTGTCATCGGGAAGACCGGTACCTGGTCTCACCCCGAGGTCAAAGAGGATGACACGGAGACAGATCTCGTCCTTAACAGCCTCGCCGCGGTCTCAGGCGGCGCGGCACTCACGGTCACGAATGACGGTGTGATGACCGGCTTCCTCACGGCGGACGGCGCGGGGACCGCCCCGAGCTCGATCACCGTCTCCGGGTCCGGCGCGTGGGATGGCGGCATCACCGTGACAGGCGGAGCAACGGCTGACATCACGATTGGAGCCGGCGGGAGTTTCCAGAACACGATCCTTTCCTCTCAGGAAACCGCGAGCGTGACAGACGGCACGCTCTCGGTCACGGACCTCGGTACCTGGACCGGAAACGCTGAGGCGAGCGGATCCTCCGCATCCCTCACGACCGCGGTCAGCGGTGTCTGGAACGGGAACCTCACGGCGGCAGACGGCGCGGCAGCGGCCTTCAGTACCGTGTCCGGCGGCACCTGGACCGGCGACGCGTCGCTCACCGGTGCCGGCACCGCGGGCACCGGGACGATCGCGGGAACGTGGAACGGGAATCTCGTGACAAGCGACTCGGCGTCCGCGGTTCTTACGGTAGCGAATGGCGGTGTCTGGAACGGGAATGTCACGGCGGACACGGGTTCTGCCTCGGTTACCGTGAACGGCACCTGGAACGGTACGGTAAAGGCCGCGGAAGCGTCAGGCAGCACGAGCACCGTATCGCTCTTCCGGGTGCTCGCGGCGGCAGTGCCGCAGGCGTCCGCGGTGGGGGTTGATCTGACACTTGGAAGCACCGGTAACTGGAACGTGCCGGGTGACGCCTCGGTCCGGAATCTGACGCTCGCTGGCGGCACGGTCACTTTCCCGACTCCGGCGGACACGGCGTCCTTTACCGGAACGACGGTCACGGTGACCGGGGACTACGTGTCAGACGGCGGGACGCTCGTCATGAACACGGTGCTTGCCGGGGACGGGTCGGCCTCGGATAAGCTCGCGGTCGAAGGAAGCACGTCCGGCACCACAAAAGTGAAAATCCAGAATGTCGGCGGCGCGGGCGCTCAGACGACAGACGGGATTGAGATGATCACGGTCGCGGGGGATTCGGCGGGCACTTTCGAAACCGCGGACACGGTCCGGGCCGGGGCCTATGTCTTAGCCTCACTCAGAACGGGAAGAACTGGTACCTCACGAGTCTACTCAGCCCTGAGCCTATACCTGATACTCCGGATACCCCGGTGACTCCGGACACGCCGGATATCACGCGTCACGTGGTGCGCCCTGAGATGGGGAGTTTCGCGACGAATCTCTACGCCGCGAATACGCTTTTCACGATGAGTCTCTATGAGCGGCTAGGCGAGACGATGTATTCAAACGCCTTGAGGACGAAGGACAACACGAAGTCCGGGAATCTCTGGGTGAGAGCGGCAGGCGGCCACACGAGAAATGGAATGACGGACGGTCATCTGACGACCCGCGGGAACTGGGGGCTGGTGCAAGTCGGGGGTGACCTCGTCAGCTGGCCGACGTCCGGCAGTCACCGGGTGTATCTCGGGCTGATGGCGGGATCGGCGATGGAACGCTCCCGCACCACAAGCCCGACCGCGGGTTACAGCGCGAAGGGGAAGCTCACCGGCTACTCGGTTGGGATTTACGGCACCTGGATGAATCAGAAGCCGGAAGGTTCTGCCCCTTACGCTGACACTTGGCTCCTGTGGTCGAGATTCAAGAACACGGTGTCATCCGGAAACTACACGGATACTGATACCTATCACTCAAAGGGCTTTACGTGGTCGATTGAAGGCGGGTACACGTTCCCGCTGAAGGATTGGCGGGATGATAATGGGACCGATAACGCGGTGCGGCTGCAGCTCCAGGTTCAGATGATCCGGATGGGCGTGCGGGATGGCGCGTGGACGGACGCGATTGGCTCCTCGGTCCAGGGAATCGGTGCTGGGAATGTGAGAACCCGGGTTGGTCTGAAGCTCTATCACCAGTTCACGAATGACGCGAAAGACCGCGCCTGGAAGCCTTTCATTGGTCTTAACTGGTACCACGACACCAAGGCCTTCGGGGCCCGGATCGCAGGGGTCGCCGATCATATTGACGGAAGCCGGAACTTCGGCGAAGTAAAGATCGGGGTCGAAGGCAAGGTAAAGAAGAACTGGAACGTCTGGGGCTTCGCGGGCTATCAGCAGGGAAGCGAAGGCTTCCGGAATCTTGAGGCGCTCGCCGGGCTCAAGTACCTCTTCTGAACGCTCTGCAGGAACGTCAAAAAAGGAATCCCGCCTGTCAAAAGCAGGCGGGATTTTTTACAGCTTTACATTTTTCCTCAGATAAACGGTCTGGCTCCTAAAGCCCAATCTATTGAGTGATCGATCTTAAAAACAGTCAATCCCTCGTTGCGTTCAGGCAACAAGAAGTTAAGTTTTGTTAAGTAAAGTTGTAAAATAAATCATAACGGAATGAGAAATCCGGCAGAGCCGAAATTCAGAACGCCTGCTGCCGAACCCCGCTTCCGCCCGAAGAAGATAACGAGATAGATCGGGTGTCATAAACCCGGCCTCTGGTCTCAAAGGAGACAGCCATGAAAGCCAGGCAATGGAATAGAAAGGTTACGTTTAGGAAACTCACCGCCGTGTCACTTGGCGTGATGCTTGCCTTGATGTCAGCCGGTGCTCAGGCGACTGTGTATGAGTCGATTGACCGGGAAGGATACGATCGGGTGGAAAGTGACAAAGTGCCGATCGTTATCACTGATGATGATGTGATTTTTGAAACAGATGCCGACGATGATCAAGAAAATATCAGGTTGGAAACAGCGTCGATATCGATCTCCGCGAATAGGAGTCTGGTGATTAAATCAGCCGGAAGGCAGAATCTGGATCTGAGGGCTTATTACAACATTGATTTTCCGGATGGTCTTCTGCCCGCGGACCTGGAATCCAAGGGAACAATTCTGATTTCAAATATCCCTTCATCACCAACGGAATCAACTGTTACCAGAGATTCTATCCTTATCAGTAATACTCTCCTCAATATTAATAAAGACAAAACGGCGACACAGGTAACGCTTGCGGGGGATCAGTCTGTGGCACTAGGGTCTCAGGAAACCGTCTATTTTACGGGTCAGAATTCGTCGTACACCGGTGTGGCAGAGGCTTATTCCTATCAGGGTGAGGGTGAGAGCGTTCTGTCCTTTTTCTTTGAGCCGGATGAAGGCTCAGCAGCGACAATGATTGGAATGCTGCGCGCGGTCCGATACTCAACCGTCAACCTCACGGCGGAATCCGGGACAACGATAACGGGCGTTATTACGAGTGAGTGCCAGCTTAGAGGTGATTTCGGCAGTGTCCGGAACGGCAACGTGAACATCAATCTTCATGGGAATGCTGTGCTGCAGCGCGGGGACTATACGGTTCCGGAATCGGAAACCGGAAACATCTCTGGTATTCGGTCAGAAACGGTCGGTTATTCAACAGGGGGCATCGGAATTTTCACTGTTAATTCAGATCCCGGAACAACTATCCTGGGCAGCTTTGAAGGTCACCAAGCCGCAGAAATGGATCTGAATATTGGCGGAACGTGGGTTGGGAACGCGTTTGCCGACGAAGGTTTTTATCTGAGTAACGATTGGACTCTCCAGGGCGATCGAAGAACCCATCTGAATATCAGCATTACAGGGGATTGGACTGGTGACGCCAGTGAGGTTGCCGCTGACCCGAACGTCAATGAATGGTTTACCGATCCTATCGATGCCGGCGCGGTGGATATTACGGTATCCGGAGACGGCACCTGGACCGGCTCAACGTCCCTCGGGCAGGTGACAGAGCATAGTGTGACCGGTTCGGATGACGAAGAGTACACGCTTCGTGACGGTGAGATTAATGTGACGGTCGACGGCGCGAACGCCGCCTGGAACCTTTCTAAAGACTCGATGGTGACGGATCTCTCGCTTCAATCGGGTTCCATCCGGTTCCCGGCAGCGAAGACAGGCGAAACCTTTACCGGCACAACGTTAACGGTTTACGGTGACTATATGGGAAGCGAAACCGGCACCGGGGGCACGATCGCGATGAACACCGTGCTCGCGGGAGACAAGTCGGCGACCGATAAATTGGTTATCAAAGGGAACACCTCCGGCAATAAGCTTGTGACATTCACGAACGTCGGAGGCGCGGGCGCGCAAACGGTGGACGGGATCGAAGTGATTGAGGTCGACGGCACATCTGACGGTGTCTTCACAAAGCCTGGACGCAATTACCTGAAGGCCGGCGCTTATGTCTATCAGCTCACCAAGGCGGATGGCCAGAACTGGTTCCTCACGAGTCAGAAGGTGCCGACTCAGGTTGTCGTCCCGAAGGCGGACGATGATGATCCCGCGAAGACTGACGATCCGGCGGTCGACCCGGCGGACGACACGCCCGCCGTGATTCCAGCGACTGATGACATCACGAATCACATCATGCGGCCTGAAATCGGGTCTTACGCGAATAACCTCTACGCCGCAAACACCCTCTTCACGATGAGTCTCTATGAGCGGCTTGGCGAAACGATGTACTCCGACGCTCTGCGTACGAAGGACGACACGAAATCCGGAAACTTCTGGCTCCGGGCGCTTGGCGGCCATACGCGGAACAAAATGGAGGATGGTGACCTTACAACCCGCGGGAACTGGGGGGTGGTTCAGGTGGGGGGCGACCTTGTGAACTGGCCGACATCCGATTCCCACCGGTTCCACGTCGGTCTCATGGCGGGTTTCGCGCATGAGTCGAGCCGCACCACGAGCCCGGTCGCGGGTTACAGCGCGAAGGGGAAGGTGTCCGGCTACTCGGTTAGGATTTACGGCACCTGGATGAATCAGAAGCCGGAAGGCTCGGGGCCTTACGCCGACACCTGGCTCATGTGGTCGAGATTCAAGAATACGGTGTCGTCCGGCAACTACACCGATACCGACACTTACCACTCCAAAGGCTTCACGTGGTCGATTGAAGGCGGGTACACCTTCCCGCTGAAAGACTGGCGGGATGATGACGGGACCGATAACGCCGTGCGGCTGCAGCTCCAGGCTCATATGATCCGGATGGGCGTGCGGGACGGCACGTGGACGGACGCGATTGGGTCGACAGTCCAGGGAATCGGTGCCGGGAACGTGAGAACCCGGGTTGGCCTCAAGCTCTATCACCAGTTCACCAACGACGCGAAGGACCGCGCCTGGAAGCCCTTCATAGGACTCAACTGGTACCACGACACGAAGGCCTTTGGGGCCCGGATCGCGGGGGTCGCGGATCATATTGACGGTAGCCGGAACTTCGGCGAGGTGAAGCTTGGGGTCGAAGGGAAGGTAAAGAAGAACTGGAACGTCTGGGGCTTTGCTGGATACCAGCAGGGACGCGAAGGCTTCCGGAATCTTGAAGCCCTTGTCGGTATGAAATACCTCTTCTGATAATTGACCGGTTTACAACTCAGGCTGAACTCCCCGGGGTTCAGCCTGAAGTTTTTCTATTTCTGTGTTTCAATTGCATTATTTGCACCGCATCCAGCGTTAATTTGTGTAAAAGTCGACACAAATGTGCGAATTCAGTTGTTTTCTCCGGTAGGTTACAAATTTACGGGTTTTAAGCATTAAGATTTGTTCCACTTCTGAAATCCGTATCGTTATTCCAGAATCAACACAGAGAAAAACTGAAGCAGAAACCACAAAGAAAAACGGCTGCGGAAGGTCCGGCGAATAACCCCATAAGGCTTATGAACGGCAGTCTTCCGACATCCCATTCCGCTTCATTCATGATAAAAGCGCGGAACACGAGGTGAATCCGGACGTCCGGCAGGACGGAAGGGTTCCTTTGACTCTGTTCCGCCTTGGAGAAAGCATGGCGCAGAAATACACTCTTTCGCGGCTCACGGCCGCGTGTTTACTGGCAGCCGGAGCGGTGACATTCGCCCCGGGGGCTGCGGCTCTTGAAACCGGGACCTCCGCGGACTCAGTCACGGTCCCGCAGGCGATTTACACCGCGGACGGCGTGACAGACGGCTACACGGGTATGGCAGCATCACGATCGGGAGTTACGGCGATCCCCGCTCGGCGCTTGAAAGCAGCGGTGAAAATGCCGTTACCCGCATATCCGCCGTGAACTCCGTCACGATCCTCAATTCCGACATTGATTACGGTGTTTATCCGACGGTTACCGCCTGGAGCGATGGGAAGGACGCGAAGAACACCCGGATCGCGATCGATTCGACGGGTGAGATCCGGATTGAGAATCAGCAGAATCCGCTCACGAACACGTTTGAAATCATTGACGCGACGAAAGGCACCGGCATTATCACGGTGAACGCGGATCAGACGGCGACTAAGGTGACGCTTGAAGGCATGATCGCCGCGGCGAACGCGGGGTCATCCGTGAAAGTCTGGCTCACGGGCGCGGATTCTCTTTTCAATGGCTGCGTGACCGCGGATCAGGGGGCAGAAGTGGATGTGTATTCACATCCGGCTTCGGGAGCGTCCTCCTTAACGGAAGGGAACTATTACGCGACCAACGGCTCCGTCATCAATGTCGACGCGACCGGGAACGCCACGGTGGAAGGCATTCTCTTAGCTCAATCCGGCAGCACGGCGCACGAGACGCTGAAAGACTCGGCCTCTCATATCTGGGGACAGTCGGATCCGACAATCGGGGCCGCGGAAGGCGCGGGGTCGACCTATACGCTTGACGCGGAACCGGGGACGACGCAGTTAGGCTGGTTCATCTCGATGGATTCGGGGCTTGTCACCGCGAACACCGCCGGCACCTGGACCGGCACCGCGAACGCTTACGGCGGGACACTGAACGTGAATCTCACGGATACCGCGGTCTGGAACCTCACGCAGGACGCCGTGGTGACCAATCTCGCGGCGGCCGGGAGCACGTTCACTATCCGGCACCGGACTCGGCTTCTGACTTCACCGGCACCACGATCACGGTGAACGGCAACTATTCCGGAAACGGGAACACGATCACGATGAACACCGTGCTTGGAGGGGATTCTTCCGCCACCGACCGTCTCGTGATCAAGGGAAATTCAACCGGCACCACGAACCTCGTCTTCACGAATATCGGCGGCACGGGCGCTCAGACGGTTGACGGTATTGAAGTGGTGGAGGTGGATGGCACTTCAGACGCGGTCTTCACGAAGCCCGCGAAGAATTACCTGAAAGCCGGCGCTTACGTGTACCACCTCGAAAAGGTGGGGAATAACTGGTACCTCCTGAGCCTCAAACCCGGAACCGCGATCATTCCGAAGACAACGGATTCGGGGACCGCGACGACACCGACCACACCGACGACGACCCCCACTACCGCCCAGGAAGTGGCGTCCGCGGCGGAAGAACAGGCGAAAACCACGCCGACCGTCCTTCCTGAGACAGCGGACCTCGCGTCCCACATCGTCCGTCCTAAGATGGCGAGCTACGCCTCGAACCTCGCCGCCGCGAACACGATGTTCGTGACGAGCCTTCATGACCGGCTTGGCGAAACCGCGTTCGCGGACGCGCTGAAAGGGAAGGGCCACTCGGGGAACGTCTGGATCCGGACCGCCGGTGGCCACACACGGAACGGGATGACAGACTCCCAGACCGTGACCCGCGGAAACTACGGTCTCGTGCAGCTTGGGGGCGATGTGGTCTCGTGGCCCGCCGCGGGGCAGCGCCTGCATCTCGGACTCATGACCGGCTTCGCGCATCAGAGCTCCAAGACCACGAGTTCCACGGTGGACTATTGGACGAAGGGCAAAGTCTCCGGGTTCTCGGGCGGCGTCTATGCAACGTGGCTCGCGGACGGTCCCGCGGCGACCGGCCCCTACGCCGACACGTGGCTTCTCTATCAGCGGTTTAAGACCTCGGTGTCGTCAGGCGACTACACGGGTGAGGACTCCTACCACGCGAAGGGGTTCACGGGGAGTCTGGAGGCTGGCTACACGTTTGGTCTGAAAGACTGGGTGTCCGCGTCCGGTGTTCAGAACGCCGCGCGTCTCCAGCTTCAGGGCCAGGTGATCCGGATGGGGGTCCGGGCGGATTCCTTCGTTGACAATCAGGGGACGCTCGTTGAAGGTCTCGGCTACGGGAACGTGAGAACGAGGCTTGGGGCGACGCTTTACCACCTCTTCACAAACGACCGCACGGGGACCGCCGTGAAACCGTACCTGTCTGTTAATTGGCTCCACGACACAAAGGCGTTCGGCACCGCGTTTGATACGACGGAAAACCACATCCAGGGATCGCGGAACGTGGGTGAGGTGAAACTCGGAGTCGAAGGCCGGATCACGAAGAACCTCAACCTCTGGGTCTACACGGGGTACCAGGGCGGGGATCACGGCTACCGGAACGTGGAAGCGCTGGTTGGCGTGAAGGCGCTCTTCTGATCGGAGAGCGGGAAGGGTACCGTCGGAATGGGAGCCCTCCCGCCTCATTATTCCGATCCCGTCGGGATTCCTGTCCCCGCGGGGCTTTCTGTTGGTGGGTATGACACCGGCACCGGGCATCTATTCCGCCGGGGAAACGAAACGATGCCGTCACTCCCAAACCCGCTGCCCTCTATTTCCGTACATCAGGAATTCCGTTATTCCATTTTGGGTATAAAAACGGATCGAACAGGGAAGGGATTCTGTCCAAATCGTCGGGTTTTTGCCCTGAATTTCCGCTCTACAAATGAGCCGATCGTTTTTCAAAATGGCACGTTACTTTCATACGAACATCCATTCACCCGGTGCTAGTCCGATCCGGTTAAGCCCCGTTTTCAGGCTTCTTTAAGTCCGGACGAAAGAAACTCCGTTTCCCCCTCGGATTCCTGTCATAGGCCGCAGAGAAAGGGGTGAAAAACGGTAAAAGGAGGTCATTTGGGCTCTAAAAACTGTCAAAACGGGGTGACTTTTTTCATGCAGGGACATTAATCTTATGAATCCATAGGAAAAAGCGAATTCTTTGGGTCCAAGGTCCAATAGGTATGAAAAGAGATACGAATAAGAGAGGACCCGGGTTACGCCTTTTGGGCTTTGCGGCCGTTACATTCTGAAACAGATAATGAGGGGGTTGTACTTCATTCATTGTTATCAGAAAGGATACTGCGATGATGAAAAGGCTCTTTCACTGCCTTTCTTTCCAGCCGCGGTGTGTTTTCGCCGCGGTTTCCTCTCTTTCACTCCTCACTCCAGCGTGGAGTGCCGGGCTCACGGGGACCGATACGGACCCGATCGGGCTCGCGTCGGACTCGGTGACGCTTTCTGGCGGCGCGGCTCCCGGGGTCTGGATACAGAGCGGCTCACACACGATCGACGCGCTCTCTACGTCTGGCGCGCTTTCGGTCTCAGGATCCCCTGGGATCTCGGTCACCGGGGACGGCGCGCTCCTGATGGTGAATTCGGCCGGGGCGCTCTCCCTCTCGGGAACTTCCGCCGCACTGTCAGTCAACGCCCTTGGCGCTTCGGTGTTCGTGAATGACCAAAACGCGGCGACGTCTGTTTCCATCACAGGGGACATCAGCGTGACCGGGAGTCAGTCGATCGCGTACGTCACGCTCACCGGCCGAAGTCCGATCCTGCGGGGGAACGCGGCAGCGAGGGGCGGCGGTTCGGTTTACCTGATATCCACCCCAGACACCGATTCGATGAGTACCGTCAGAGGCGGTTTATCCGCGATTGGAGCAGATTCCATCCTCGATCTCTCAGGCTCCGGGAGAACAACGTTCGAGGGAGCCCTAACCGCTTCGGACGGCGGAAAGGTGCATATCGCGGCGGGGGATACCTCGTCCTTCACCGTAACGTCCGGCCTCGCGACAGGAGCCGGGTCTGAGCTCGAGTCGGACGCCCGGAGGAGCGCGGAGATAACCGGAAACCTCCGGGCGGAACTCGGGGCCTCAGCGTCCGAAAACCTCTATGAATCCGCAGCCGGGACCGGCGCGTTGTCCGCTTCCGGCTCAGGTTCCGTGATCCGGCTCGGGATCACGGGGAAGGCGTCCTTCACGGGCACCGTGACCGCGGAATCCGGGGCAGCCGCCGAGGTGACGCTGACGGACACCGGGGTGATCGAGGGGTCTGGCACCGATTCGAGCCTCGTCTTCCAATCAGTGGGCACGGGGTCGACGCTCGACCTCGATATCGGCACCGGCACAGCTGCGACCGGGGACCTCAAGGTGAGTGACGGGGCCGAAGCCGCGTCCGGATTTCAGGAACCTGGATCGGGGCGGCGCTCCTTGACTCAGGCACGTCGAAAGTGAGTCTCTCAGGCGGCGTTTGGCAATTGACGGGAGATTCCGCGGTCACCACTCTTGTTTCCAATAACAGCCGGATCGCGTTCCCCGCGGCCGGCTCCGGGGCTTTCTAAGGCACGACGCTCACGGTGGAGGGCGACTATCTCGCGTCGAGCGCTTCGCTCGCGATGACCACCGTTCTCGGAGGGGATGACTCACCGACGGACCGTCTCGTGGTGAACGGGAGCACCGTGGGTGACACCTCGATCACGGTCACGAACGCCGGCGGCGCTGGCGGTCTGACGGTTGAAGGGATCGAACTTGTCACAGTAAAAGGAAAGTCTGACGGCGTCTTTACGCTCGCGAACCGGGTCGCGGCCGGGGCGTATGACTATTCGCTGGTGACGAAAAACGGGAACTGGTACCTCGTGAGCGCCGCGGACGGAACCGTCCCTCAGACCGATCCGACCCCGGCGGAGCCTGAGAAGACCCCGGGAACCCCATCCGGGGAAAACGTCATTATTCCGACTCCGGCTCCGGCGAACGCGTCCGGTGAAAAATCCGGAGATGAGCAGACACTGGATCCAGACACGACACCCACGCCGGATCCCGCCCCAGAAAGTGACCCGGCACCGACTGATGAAACGCCATCACCCGCCCCTCAGGTCACGCGTCACGCCGTCCGTCCTGAAATGGCCAATTACGCCTCGAACCTCTACGCCGCGAACACCCTTTTCCTTCACCGGCTGACTGATCGAGTTGGGGTGAGGGGAGCAGGAGACCGCGGTGTCTCAGGTTCAGGACCCGGATTCTGGCTCCGGACCGCGGGGAGCCACACCCGGTTTGGAATGGCGGACGGTGAGCTCACCACGCGATTGAACGCGGGGGTCGTTCAACTAGGGGGCGATGTCGCGGCACACCCGATAGGTGAGAATTCAATTTTCCGGGTAGGGCTGATCGCGGGAGCGGCGAAGGAGAGTTCCCGTACCGGGTCAAATGCCACCCGGTACCGCGCGAAAGGCACCGTGACCGGAGCGGCGGCCGGGGTTTACGCCTCACTCCTTCCCCGGAATGCCGGCGGTCTCGGTCCCTACGCGGACGCGTGGCTTCAGTATCAGCGCTTTTCGGCCTCTGTCACGGGTTCTGAACTCCCGAAAGAGACGTATCACGCGCGGGGCCTCTCGGGATCCGTCGAAATCGGGTACGGCTGGAGTCTGGGTGCGTGGACTTCTGACACCGGGGTCTCCCATCAGACGGTTGGAAAACTTGAACTCCAGGCGATCCGGATGGGGGTGAGAGCAGGAACTCACCGGGATTCCGTGGGGACCGGGATTGAAAGCACGGGATCCGGGAACCTCCGGACGCGGGTGACCGCGGTCCTCTCGCATCGGATGCATCAGGAAGAGTCCGGGCTCAGCCTCACGCCTTATGCGTCGATCTCCTGGATCCATGACACGAAGCCGTTCGGTGCCGTGATGGATGGGGTTCGGGATGAGATCTCGGGAAATCGGAACCTCGCGGAACTCCGCGGAGGAATAGAGGGTGAGGTCTCGAAATCCGTGACCCTCTGGGGGCACGCGGCGTACCGGGAGGGGCGGTCTTCCTTCCGAGCCATTGAAGCGCAGCTGGGGTTCCGGGTGAAGTTCTGACCGGGAGTCACCCCTCAAAGCGACCCGGGGGACAGAATCCCGCATTCTGTCTCCCGCCGCATAGCAGCGTCTCCCAAAAAGTGTCAAACAAAGAACTTTTGTCCCCTGCTTCCCCAGTCAGGCGACAAAACGGCGGGCTGGGTCAGATATTCAATCAATCTGAAAAACCGAATCCGGATTTTTGAAACCCCCGGGTTTCAGTCACGGGAAAAGAGCCGCAGGGACAGAAATCCGGGGAATGTCTCTTTCGGGACGACAATGTCACCCAAAAACAGTCATAAAACGTGAAAACTGTCCCCGGGGTCGCCTGAAAGGGGGGTTACGGCCGTCCCGCCTGACCCCGGGCGGCCGACGCGCCGCCAGTCGCCCGGCGGATGATTTCCGAATAATAGGCTTCGGATGTCTGGTACCAATCCACGACACAGCCGATCGACCGGCATTCCTCGCGCCGCTTCCAGTTCTCGTTCTGGAACTTCTTAAAGACCGCGGAGTTTCCCGTCGCTCGCTTCGCCTTCTCGTAAGTCACCGCGAGATGGTCATCCATCTTTGAAAGATCCGGACTCGCGCAGATCAGTTTTTCAGAGTAGGAGCGGGCCTTCGTGCAGTCCCAGCTCACGGCGTTAGCGGAGGCGGCAGCGAAAAGCCCAAGAGCGAGCGCCGCGATGATGGTTTTGGTCATGATTTAGCAGAAGGGGATTTTTATGTTTCTGAAAAGGCTTTTAAATCAAATAGAAAAGCGAACTTTCTTCAATCAAAAGTTAAGAAAGGGAACGACCGCGTTCTGACCCCGATGAAGCCGGATCTGGGCGCGGCTGCGCTCTCCTATCCAACGGGCGTCCGGGGTCTCTCTGCCTCGGGCATCCTGATTCCAGTCAGGAATGAATATTACAACTTAGCTCCGGGGTCAGGGGCTTGCGCCCGCGGAGAAAAGCCAGGGGCTTTGTGAGTAAGCGCGGTATGCATCGCGAATAGCGGAATATTGATCCGCCACCCGTCGTCCCGGTAATCCGCGAGCGAAAACCGAATCGCTTTGGCCGGGTGATATTGGTCAAAGTAAGCGCGAAGGCGCTTGGATTTGGGATTCACATCCGCCGTTACTTCAATCGGGAACACCTCGTTCCCCGCATGAATCATGAAATCCATCGCATAGCGGCCGTTCTCAGATAGATAGAAGCGGGGCTTATAGGAGCTTTCTGAGATCAGCTGCTGACACACATACTGCTGAGTCAAACCGCCCAGAAGTTCCCTAAATAGCCGGTTTTCTTCGAGAATAACGCGGGCGTCAATCGAACTCGCCGCGTTGAGAAGCCCGACATCGGGTAAAAAGAGCTTATAGGCGTGCGGCTCCTCAAAGGCTGAGAGCGGAAGAGAGGGCTTCGAGACGCGAGGCACCCGGGTCATGACTCCCGATTCTGAGAGGGTGTGGCAGACGCTCTCAAAGTCCGCAGCGCGGCTATGCTTTCGTGCCTCACTGAAAACGAATTTCTTATTTTTCTTTGCTAACTGACCGGGAATGGAGCGCCAGATCAGGCGGGCGGTGTCGGCCTCTTTTCCTTTGAAGCGCTTCCCGAAGTCCTCTTCGTAAAAAGAAAGCACGCCACGCTGCGTCGAACGGACTTTTCCGTAGTCACGCGTTTCCGTGAAAACTTTGACGCACTCCGGCATCCTGCCCACAAAGAAGTAGTTTTTGAGGGCGAACTCAAATCGATCGCGGAAAGCGCTGATGAGGGGCCAGTCACCTGCGTCGAGCAGCTTTGCCAAGCCCTCATCCCCCGTGGCGTTCAGGAACTCGTAGAACGAAAGCGGGTGAAGCCGGAGCCTATCGATCTTTCCCACCGGGTACGAGAGGCTTTGCCGAAACACGGTTCCTGAGAGGGTGCCGGAAGCGATCACCGGGTACCGCGGCGTGTATTCCTGAAAAGATTTCAGGGCGGAAATGACTTTCGGAGCTTCCTGAATCTCATCCAGAATGATCAGCGTGTCAGGCGTGATTTCAGCCCCGGTCTCCGCGTTGATCGAGAGAAGAACGCGGCGGATGTCATAGTCCTCTTCAAAAACTTGCCGCATGCCGGGGCTCTCCGCGAGATCCACATAGGCCGTGTGTCTGAAGTAGCGGCGGCCGAATTCCTTCACGAGCGAGGTTTTCCCAACCCGCCGCGGTCCATCGAGCAGCAAAGGTTTCCGCTGAGGAGAGTTCTTCCACGCGGCAAGATCCCGCATTAACACCCGATCCATGGCTCCCCCTGAAAACGTTTTTATCCGCTGATAACGGAGTAATTTACAATTTTTGAAGCAAATAGTGGTCTTGATTTCACATTTTTTGCATCGAATTGAGTTCCTGGGATCTCTTTTACCGCGGCCGTTTCTCCCAAACGCTGTAGTTTTTCTCCCAAAATAGAGGCAAAATTGGGAGAAAAATCACCGGATTGGGAGAAAGAAGAGAAATGAGACTTTTTGACTGTGACAGGCTCGAGTCTGAGACCTGGGATAGCGGGATCGTCTCTTTCGTCGCCCAGATCCATGAATATAAAGGGCGTCAGGCGCTTTTCCTGAAGGAGCCGGAAGCGGTTCTCCGTCGGATGGAAGAGACCGCTGGGCTGCAAAGCGTCGAGGCCTCAAACCGGATTGAGCGTATCGGAACCACCCGCACCCAGCTGAAGCGGCTGCTCGCGGGGGAGACCTTGCCCCGGAACCGCGATGAGGAAGCCCTTCTCGGGTACCGGAACGCGACGCGTCTTCTTAATGATCAGGACCCCGATGTCCCTTTCACTCCCGGTCTCATCCTTCAGCTGCATCAGGAAGTGATGAAGCTAACCGGGGTAACGGACGCCGGGCGCTATAAAACCGTCCCGAACGTCGTGTCCGGGGTTCTCAGGTCGGGTGAAAGGGTGACGGTTTTTGAGCCGCTCGCGCCGTCTGACACACCGGACGCGATGGCGTCGCTCTGCGCAGCCTACCAGGCGGCAATCCGTAAGGGAGCGGTGGATGAGCTCATCCTGATTCCGTGCTTTATCCTCAACTTCCTCTGCGTTCATCCGTTCAGGGATGGAAACGGGAGAGTGAGCCGGCTTTTAACGCGGCTTCTGCTCGAGCGGCAGGGGTACGCGGTCAGCCGCTATGTGAGTCTTGAGAAGACAATCGCGGATACGGCCGAGTCTTATTACGCAGCGCTCCGGAAGTCGGATCAGGGGTGGAAGGAGGGGGAGAACGATCCCCGTCCCTTTATCCGGTATCTGCTCGCGGTGATTCTCGCGGGGTACCGCGACTGGGAGTCGCGCTTCGAGTCTGGAGCCGGCCGCCGCGTGACGGCCTACAGCCTTGTGAAGCGGTTCGCGGCGGACCGGCTCGGGGCATTTTCTAAACAGGACGTGCTAGAGGCGTGCCCGCGGATCGCAGGGTCGTCCGCCGAAGCTTCCCTTAAGCGGCTGGTGGATGAGAGGTACCTCTTCCGGATCGGGGCCGGCCGAGTCACCCGGTACGCGAGAACCGAGAGCCTCGGGTGACAGGGGGTGCCCAAGGGGGTGGAGACGGATTTCCTTACCGCCCGCGGTTACCCCGCTTCCGTCTCCGTCACCTGTTTCCAGCTGAGTCCAAACCCTGCGAGGTATTTCCTCAGGCGGTCCGAGTCATTCGTGCTCTTTCGTTTCTTAAAGGATTCCGCGAAGAGCGTCCGGCCCGCTTCTGACATCGTTTTCGACCGCCGGCAGACCCGGATCACGAGAGCGAGCTGCGGGATATCGAAGAGATCAAGGCGCGAGACGGCTTCGTCCCCCAGCACTTCTTCCACGAGATCCCGGTCCGCGTTTCCGTCCCCCGCGTCCTCTTTCCAGGAGTCGCGGAGACGCCGGAATTCACTTTCCACGAGATCCGTCGTGATGCGGCCGCTATCCGACAGCACCGCCATCCGGGTTGCGACCCCCGAGAGATCGCGGAAGTTGCTGGTCCAGGCGGATTCGGGTTCAACCGCGTACCGCAGGAACTCTTCCTTCGCCTCTTTATTCATGCGGACGAGTTTTCCGAGTTTCCGCGAGGCGTTCTCAAGCTCCACCATGAGGTTCGGCTCAATATCTTCCGGGCGGTCTTTGAGCCCCATGAGGCGGAAGGTCCAGAGGTTGATACGGGCGAGGAGATCCTGCCTGAACTTCCCCTCGCGGATCATTTTCTTCAGATCCCGGTTCGTGCCGCAGATCAATTGAAAGTCGCTCGTCGACTCCGTATCCGACCCCATGGGGTAGAAGCGCTTTTCTTCAATGGCTCGCAGCAGCATCGCCTGCTCGTCCGCCCCAAGCTCTCCCACTTCATCGAGAAACAGCAGTCCTCCGTCAGCGGCCGCGAGAAGACCGGCCCGGTTTTCGGTCGCCCCGGTGTACGCGCCTTTCTTATGGCCAAAGAGCGCCGACATCGCGGCGTCGCCCCGGAGTGTCGCGCAGTTCAATTCGACAAACGCCCCCGACACCTGGGCGTTCTTCTTTTTCCACTCGTAAATCAGCCGCGCGAGCCGCGTTTTGCCGACACCAGAGGGCCCGGTCAAAAGGATCGGTTCCTTGGACCGTTCGCAGACCCGCGTGATCTCCTCGATCATCCGGTTATAGGCGGCGTTCCGGGTATCGATCCCGGCCTTCAGAAAGTGGTGCGCCTCCTGCCGCTCGGACGTAAAACGCTCGGCCAGCTGATCGTACTTCGAGAGATCAAGATCAATGATGTCGTATTTCCCCGCGATATCCCGTCGCTCGGGGCAGCCTGTCTGCAGGAGCCGCGCCGGGATGATCCGGGATTCCACAAGGAGAAAGAGGCAGATCTGGATCACGTGGGTGCCGGTCGTGATGTGGACGAGGTAATCCTCGTTCTCCGGATCAAAGGGGTAATGCTTCGCGAAGTCGAGGAGCTCCGCGTACACCGCGCCGAAGTCCCAGGGCTTCGGGAACTTCGCGAGGTGGATGTTCACTTCCGTGTCCGGTGACACCTGATGGAAGTCGGAAGCGAGCTGCTCCCCAAGCCACTGATACTTTTCCTGACAGAGGAGCTCAAAGCGGTCGACGAGCAGGTCATCATGCTGCCCGATCGACACCGTGGGGCGCCACCTCTGCCATCGGTCCTTCCCGCCCCGGGCGTCGAGCGTCGGCCCCGCGAGCCCAATCACAACCGTTTTCTTCGTCATCTCCGCGATCCAATTTGATCAAATCTGATATTTAATGATCAAAAAATTCCTTATCGGAATTCTACTGAAAAAAGGGGTATCGACGCCAGAGTCTTGATTTCACAGGGTTCGTAAAAACTGGCACGCTTTGTGCGATAGAGAGGGCAGGAAAGATAAAAACAGCAAATCGAAAAGCGATAACCATCATGACGACAGTGAAGACGATTGAGATCAACGGGGCGGAAGGCGGAGGTCAGATCCTCCGCGCGGCGCTCGCGATGTCCGCGGCCCTTGGGATCCCGTTCCACATCCGGAATATCCGGGGGAAGCGGGAGAAGGCGGGGCTCGGGCGTCAGCATCTTTCAGCGGTCCGCGCTGCCGCCGCGATCTGCGGAGCGGAGGTGACGGGGGCGGAAATGAATTCGACCGAACTCACCTTTGTCCCGCATGACGTGAAATCCGGGAGCTACCGCTTTGATATTGGGACCGGCGGCAGCACCGCGCTCGTCCTCCAGGCGATTGTGCCGGCGCTGGTCCGGAGTCTGAAGACAGGTGAAAAAGCCTCTGTCACGGTCACGGGCGGCACCTATTGCCCGTTCGCCCCGACCTTTGAATTCCTGAAGGAGACGCTGGAGCCGTGCCTCAGACGGTTGGGGTACCCGGTGACGTTCTCGATGCCGCGCCCCGCGTTCTTTCAGGCGGCGGGCGGCATCGCCCGGATGGAAGCCGCGGGACCGTTCGAGCCCGCCCCCTTGGAATTCCGGGAGCGGGGGAGCGTGAAGCGCGTGAATGCCGTGATCCTCAACTGCCACCTGCCGCCCGAAGTGGCCGAGCGGGAAAAGAAGGTGCTGCTGAACGACTTTGGCACCCGTCTGGGGCTCACGGAAGACTCGGTCACGGTGGACTCGAACCACGCGATTCCGGAAGCGGGGAACGCGGTGCTGATCCGGACGGCCTTTGAATCGGGCACCTCGGTGTTTTCCGAGATCGGACGCCCGAGGCTCTCGGCGGAATCCGTCGCGAAAATCGCGGCGGACGAAGCAGCTGTGTTTCTCGAAGCCGATGTCCCCGTGTGCCGGCATCTGCAGGATCAGCTGCTCGTCCCGATGGCGTTATCAGGCGGCGGTCACTTTGTGACGACAGCGCCGTCCTCCCACACGCGGACCTGCGCTCAGGTGATCCAGGCGTTCACGGGGAAACCGGTGCACATGGATCAGCAGAAACACGGGTGGCTCATTACGGTGCCGGCGGTCTGAAAAAGAATTTTTTAGAAATTAGGAAGAAAAAATGATTGACCTTAAAACGCTCTACGAACTCGGGATCCCCCGTCTCCCAGAACTCACGGGACCCGCGATGAAGGCCGCGAATAAAGCGGTCTCAAACGGCGCGAAACCTGCCGCCGTGAAGGCGCTCGTTTCGACTCTCGCCCATTCCGAGTCCCCCACCGAGGAACCCATGGGGGAGTTGAAACAGCTCTTTATGCCCCTCGCGAAGCTGCTCGCCAAAGCCCGAGCCGGACGCACGTTTTATACGGAGCGTGAAACCCCCGCGCCCTGGAAATCCTGGGCGAAGGGGGATGTGGAGGATGCGGCTTTTCAGCAGATGGCAAACGCGTGCCGCCTCCCCATCGCGGTCGGGGGCGCTCTGATGCCTGACGCCCACACGGGGTACGGGCTTCCCATCGGGGGCGTCCTCGCCGTGCGTAACGCCGTGATTCCTTACGCCGTGGGGGTCGATATCGCGTGCCGCATGCGAATCACGATTCTCGATCTTCCTTACGAAAAGCTTGAGACCGAGTCCGACCGTTTCGCCGAGGCGCTCGAAGCCGAAACCCGTTTCGGGGTCGGGGCGGAGTTTTCGAAAGGCGAGCGCCGTGACCACCCCGTGATGCACCGCGACTGGTCGATCACGCCCCCCACGAAGCAGCAGTACGGGCGAGCAGCGGCGCAGCTCGGGACTTCAGGCGCCGGAAACCACTTTGTGGAATTCGGGAAGCTCTCCGTCGCGCAGGATATCGATGAACCCACGCTGAAGCTCAAAGCTGGCGTGTACATCGCTCTCCTCTCGCACTCGGGGTCCCGCGGCGCGGGAAGCGCGGTCGCGGATTACTACTCGGAGGTCGCCCGTTCCCTCCACCCTGAGCTCCCGGACGAGCTCCGCCACCTCGCGTGGCTCGATCTCGATACGAAGGAAGGGAAGGAATACTGGAACGCGATGCAGCTGATGGGGGACTACGCGTCCGCGAACCACGAGCTGATCCATGAGCATGTGCTGAAGCATCTCGGGGTTGGGTCGCTCGGCTTTGTCGAGAACCATCACAACTTCGCCTGGAAAGAAACCTATAACGGGGAAGAGCTGATTGTTCACCGCAAGGGGGCGACGCCAGCGGGTGAGGGCGTCCTCGGGATCATCCCGGGCTCCATGGGGACCCCAGGCTACATCGTCCGAGGGAAGGGGAATGAGGCGTCGTTCCGCTCCTGCTCTCACGGCGCGGGGCGAGCGATGTCACGCAAAGCGGCTTTCAAAACGCTGAAGCACGAGGACATGGAAGCGATCCTTAAGTCCCGCGGGATCCGCCTTCTCTCCGGGTCGATTGACGAGTCTCCCGAAGTCTATAAGGATATCGGAAACGTCATCGCCTCTCAGGGCGATCTGATCGACACGCTCGCGGAGTTTGCCCCCAAGATCGTGAAGATGGCGCCTGAAGAAGGCTCCCGCCCCCGCTGGGTGAAGAAGAAGGAAGCGAAGGCTGCGGAGAAAGCAGCGAAAGCCGCTTTGGAAGCCGGAAAGGCGGATAAGAAAACTGCGGACGTCACGGCAGAAAAGGTGGCTGAGAAAGCCCCTGACCCCGCGGCTGAGACGGCGTCTGACACTGAGCCCGAGGTCGTGTACGAAGTGGTTGGCATCCACTTTCATGTTGTGAACGATTGCAATGATGAATGCAAAGGATAAGAAAAAATGACTGAAGAATTTAAAAAGCATGACCAGTTTTTTGTGAACCCTGAGAGACCGGAACCTGGTCTCACGGCGACGAGCGCCTCGTTCCTCGCGGCGCTCGCGTCCCAGGAAGTGAACCGGCTCGAAGAGATCGTGAAGAGCAGCACCTTTTACGATGTCTATATGGAGCTCCTCTCGGGTGTGGCGGAACCCTGTCTAGTCCAGAAGGGGAAGGACCAGGCGTTTCTCGAGTCGCTCCTCCCCACCGCGGCCCGGATCGGGGAACTGCGGGGCTTTATTGCCTACGTGCATGAAGCCGTAAATGAGCGGGACAAGAGGACGGAGTATCTCGAACACTTGTCGTTTGAAGACTGGCTGAAGCTCCCGGAGAATAAGCCCCGGAAGGACGAGATCGACGCGAAGCCGAAGGTGGAGCGGCCGTCCGCGCCTGAAAAGCCGGACCCCGTGGATACGGAGTGGGCGAAGACGCGGCTCTCGATCCGGGACCTCGCGCATTACCTGCTCCTCGAAGCGAAGGCGAGCACGCTCGGGATCTATATCCACCCGGATGGCGTTCTCGCGAACGCTAAGGATGACCTCGCGAAGAAATCCGTGAGGCCCGTGGGGACGGAGGGGCGCGGCCAGGACACCGCGATCCGGACCTATAGCCCGAGTGTCGAGCCTGACGCGGTGTACGACTCGTATAACCGCTGGCAGCAGAGCCACCGGACGTGGGAAGCGGAATTGAACCAACTGAAGGCGAAGATCGAGATCATGGCGAAGAACGAGAATCTCGACCGGAACCGGAAGTATCGGGAGGAGCAGCTTGAGTACCAGAAGCAGCTTTCCGCGTACCAGGTGGAGTGGGATCGGAAAAACAGCCGCACGAAGGAGATCGAGACCGAGTATTCCGACTGGATTCTGAATCAGACAGAAGCCGTGCGGAATCTCAAGATCGTGATCCCGCACGAGCTCCAGCCGACCTACGATTACCTCGCTTCTCTCGGTAAGGCGTAAAGGTTTTCAGTGTTTGGAGGCGCGCCTGCGGTTTTCCGCATTGAGAAAACCCCCGCGCCTTATACGGCAGGTACAGGACTCACTCTTGATGGCTGCGCACCAGCCAGGACGGAACGCAGAGGGCCTACACGTGTAGGATCGTCCCCTATTCCGGGGAGCGCTAAGTGAACACAGTCTCAGTATTCACGGTAAGGCGCTCATTCCTAAGGCTCCGCCACAGCACAAGTCTCAGGCTTCATCCCGAGGCCTGTCGTGACTCCATCTTTTTTTGTTGGAAGGGTCTGGCTCCCGATTTGAATGGGGGGCAGATACCTGATTCCCCATCGGGGAGGAAAATATTGAAACGGGACCGGACGTAGTCCGGCTTCCGGTACAGCATCACCGTTTTTGCAGTTTGGAGGCGCGTCTGCGGTTTCCCATATTAAGGACACTCCCGCGCCTTACGCGGCAGGTACAGGACTTATTCTTGATGGCTGCGCACCAGCCGAATCGGAAAGCAGTGGGCCAACACCCGTTGGATCGCCCCGCGTTCCGGACGGGCGCCAAGTGAACCACAGTCTCAGTATTCACTAACGCGCTCATTCCTAAGGCTCCGTCACAGCTTAAGTCTCAGGCTTCATCCCAAGGCCGGTCGTGACTCCATCTTTTTTTGTTGGATGGGTAAGGCTCCTGATTTGAGGGGGCTCGAACCGAATTCCCCTTTGGGGAGAAACTATCGGAATGGAACCGGACGTGTTCCGGCTTCCGGTACAGCATCACCGTTTTTTGCAGTTTAGAGGCGCGCCTGCGGTTTCCCATATTGAGGAAACTCCCGCGCCTTACGCGGCAGGTACAGGACTTACTCGTGTACTGGCTGCTCGCCAGTGCTCCAAGAATCCTGGGAGCTCCCCGCCTGGGGGTTCCCGGATTCTCTTAGGCGCTCCATAGACTCACAGCCTCAGTCTTCAGGTGCGCTTCTGCACAGGCTCAGCTCCAGTTTCAGTCGCAGTCTTCATCCCAAGGCCTGCCGCGACTCCTCTTTGTTTTCAGGCGCGAGGTGAACGCCTGACTCCTCAAGAATCGCTTCCGCGACCGCGTCAGGGGTTCCGCCCTGTTTCTTCCATTCCGCGTACAGGCTGAAGACGATATCCGCGAGATCCTCCTCCGAACTGAGGTCGTAATAGTGAGGCGGGATTTTGGCGAGCCGGCAGAGTTCATGCATCGTATCCGGGTTCACGTCCACCCAGCCGTCCTCTCGATGCTTTAATTCCAGCGCGCTGAAGCTGATGCCGGATTTCATAGCAGCATCGATAAACTGTGCTTTAAGGTGTTCATTGAGGACATCCATCATCCAGGTTGCCAATTTCTTCCCATGTTGCTCTGCCACCTTGATAAAGATGGTCTTCTTTCTCTTCGTCGTGTTGATGAAGATTTTTGTCATGTATTGTGGGTCTGTCATAGCTCATCCATAAGAAGAGGCGGGAAGGGCGGGGCTCACAATTCCCCCTGTGTGCTGTAAAAGAAGATAGAACGGCTATCCCTGATGTCGAAGTAACATCATACATATCTATCGGAACAAATCAAAACCTGCATATTAGAAGGGAGTTAGGCGGTTTTCAGATCTCTGATAGCGCTTATTGCCCCGGGGGACATCTTCTGTCTGCGGCACCATGGAGTGGAAGACAGCTGACGGCAGTACGTTTGTCGAGGTGAGCGGAGAAGTCTAAGCAATTGCGATTCGGAATCGATTCACGCCGGAATCGGAAGTGCTAGCCTCAACAAATAACCCATTGAAATCGGATCCGACAAGCCGAGTTGAAAAGAGGATTTCTGCTTTCGGATCCTTTCCTCACTGGTTAAATGCCGGATCCACTCCGCGGATCAACGCCTCCGCATCGCTTCCCTTGTTGTAAGGTTCAGGCCCCGAACAAAGAGGGCTGGAGCTGATTTCTCCATTGGAGAAGTAACTATCGGAATTGAACCGGACATGTTCCGGTTTCTGGTAAAGCATCACCGTTTATTGTGGTTTGGAGGCGCTCCCGCGGTTTCTCGCATTGAGGAGACTCCCGCGCCTCCATCTTTACTGCCTTTCCGGGTAATAGTTGATGCTTTCAAAGCAGCTACGCATATTGAGCATTTGATTCTCAATACTTGCCGGCACCTCTTCAAACATCATGACCGTTTTTGTGTATCCGGTGACAGTCTGATATTTATGTAGACCAATGTATTTCCACCAGCTCTTAGGGATGTACTGCCCATCAGCGTATTCTTTTTTCGTCAGGAAATAACCGATATTCCCGCCCGAAGGACCGTTAGCGAGGACGCCGTTCCGCACGCTCTGGATAACTGTGAAGGGAGCCTGCGTGTTGTATACAAAGTCCTTCTTTGGAGTGTCCCTGGGAGAATTCATCACCCAGTAAACGCCTTTGTAGGAAACGCCCCGGATGGTCTGCAGGTAGGGGGAGCCTCTTCTGCAGGATTCAATCTCAGCTTGTGTCGGAACGTGTGATTCACGCCGCTGAATCTCAGCAGCTTCCTTTTTCTCATGCGCAATCCGTTTTGCTTCTTCCGCTTTTTTCTTCCTCTCCTCCTCCTGAATCTGCTTCAGCTTTGCCTGGCGTTCCGCTTCAGCTTTAGCGGCCTGAGCGCGTCTTTCAGCCTCAATCTTTTCCTGTCTCAGTTTCTCCTGACGGAGTTTTTCGGCTTTTTCAGCCGCGAGTTCATCCTGAATCTTCTGATAATTCAGCGCGATCAGCTTCTGCTGTCTCACCTGCTCCGCTGCCTGTTGCTTCTGATACTCAGCATATTCCGCCTTCGTGAGGTATTTCGTCTGACCATTGATAACCGCGGGCGTTAAACCCACATAAGAGGAAAGGGGGTTGGCAGAGCCAAACGACCCATTTGAGGCACAGCCGGTAAGTAATGCTATAGATACCGATCCAGATAAGATTAAGACTTTTTTGTTCACGTGTACCCTCTGACATTTCATGGCCTGTAGATCCCGGCGCTGTGGGGAATAAGTCATTCCCCGATATCTCATGGGGGCAAGACCATGGCATTGAACGTGCGTAAAAGTCGGATTATACAGGGTGCGATTTTCAATCCGATAATAGGGTCACTTTAAAGTCAGTCTACGTTCAATCTGATCCATTAAACGGAAGTTTTTTCGGTGTGATGCCGCTGGAGAACCGGCTGGCTCTCTGTCTGGGTTTCCTGCTGTTAGATAAGGGATGAGCCAGGATTCTGGAAAGAACAGCTAGAAGATCTGAAAAAGCGTGAAGAAGGCATCAGCATCAGCCGCATAGTCTATGCCAGCCCCTGCGGCGACTTCTTTTCGCTTTTGGGGTGAGGTGAGTGACTGATTCTTCAAGAATTGCGTCGGCGGTCGCGTCAGGCGATTCGCCTTGATTTTTCCAATCCACGTAAAAGGTGAGATGAAAAATCTGGCAGCCAGAACTCATTCCTGTGAGCATCGGTGGAGGGAGTGTGTTCCGTTTCTTCTCCCGCGCTTTGAAGTGAAGAGGCGATTTTCGGAATTTCCGGTCTACGGAAAGACCAGAAAAAATATTTTGGGCACCCGGCTTTTTTCCAAAGTGAGCGGGAAGCTTTGATTTTTCCTATCTGAGATACAGAATTCGCGGTCACACTTTTCGTATCTGTGACCACTTTTTTGTCACTTTGGTATACATGAGTGAGGAGAAGTATTACGATCCTCCAATCGTCGGATATTCGTTTTATCTACCGCTAATGCGGAAATGACACAAATTTAAGCGTGCTATAGTCTCTCCATTCGCTTCAGACTAAGTTCTGAATCAGTTCTTTTAATTGAATATTTTGCAATTACCGAATCAGCCTGCTTCATCGTTTGGTGAATGTGTAGGTGGGGAGAGACCAAATGAGAGTACCGGGTAAGAGAGGACCGCGAAGCGGTCCGGATGGCGCAACAAGGGAGGCGCTGCTCGAAGCAGCGTTTAAGGAATTCACGTATCACGGTTTTGACCGCGCGACGACGCGCCAGATCGCCAAGGCCGCGAACGTTGACCCCGCCATGGTGCATTACCGGTTCGGGTCAAAGGAGGATCTGTGGCTCGCGGTGCTCGAAAATATCAAAACCCAAAGCATTCCGTATATCCGTGAAGCCCGGGAATTGATCTCGGATCCCGATCCTGAGCGGAGTATCAAGGCTCTGATGCAGGTCATTCTTCGGGTCGGCGTGGAAAAGCCGATGATCTCCATGATGATTTTTAACGAATCCACGACCCCGAGAGCCGATATCATCCGCCGCACGATCGTGCTCCCGTTCGTGGAATCCGCGGTGCCGGTGGTGCAGCGCGCGATGCGCTCCGGGTGCTTCCCGGAAGGGGATCCGTCACTCGCGCTCTTCATGCTGATTGCCGGAGTCTCCCAGGCGGTGTCGAATTACGGCGGTGACAGCCGCGAGCTGAGAGCGAAAGCCGCGCACCTGCTCGATAACCTGACGACTCGCCGGCCGAAATAGCATTCCCCCGTTTCTTCAGCGATCCAACTTCTGATCTCCAGTCCCCGGTCTCGGGGGCTGGAGATTTCTTTTATTTGCCGTGTTTCCCGGCATCTTCCTCCTATCGGACTATATTGAAAAGCCGTGAAAGGAAGTTGCGTCCGCAATCTTGAATTTCTGAGGAGGGCGGACCGGACGACCGCAGAAAGAGGATGACTGATGAATTCTGATCGCAATACGCTCTTCACTTTTTTCACGCCCCAGTACGTGACGCAGCACCGTAAGAATGAGGCGGCGCTTGAACACACGCCTTACGCGAAGTATTTCACGGATGACCTGGAGGTTCCGCGCGATATGGTCCAGGCGCTGAAACTCGCGCCGCTCCCGGAAGCATCGCTTTTCCCTCCGACAAAGGCAGGCCTCAACGCGCTGTTCCAATCCCCGTACGATCTCCCCGTCGCCGGTTTCGGTCTCATTGGGAATAAAGAGACCGGCCGGATCATCTGCAGCTGGAGCCGGCACTTCTTCCTGGGATCGACCTCCGACATGCTCCGCTGGTGGTTCACGTGGCACATGGGGCACACGGATCGCTATTCGCTCTGGTCTCCGTACGCCCATATTGGAAACACGGTTCCTCACCTCGATCGGATCGATGATCCGAACCGGACGTATGAGGAAAAAATGTATGACCCCGAGAACCCGAACCGGGTGACGGAACTGGTGGGTGACATGGTGCTCGACGCGCTGATCCACTTCACGGATCCGAAGAAGCTCGGTCTCACGGAAGAGACGATCGAGAAGGGCGGTTACACGTTCAGCGCGAGCGGGTGGTCCGAGAATCTCGCGGCACCGGGGCTCCCCGCCGGCATGATGTTCCACCTGGGGCGTGAGGTGTCAGGCGGCCTTGAACTCATTTCCCACTATTGGCTTGGGACGCATCGCGGAATGGCGGAACTCACCGGGATGAAGGATGCGGTGGAGAAGGCGCTCAGCCTCGCGAAACCGGTGCCGGACGAGATGCTGCTCCGCGGCGGGTACGACATGTCGGTTCACGACATGATTGAGTTCACGCGGCTTTCGCAGATCCTTCCGAACCTCTACGCGGAGTTCCGGAATGTTTAAAGCCGTTTAAGCCAATCCAACAGAAACAAGACAGCCGCCAGAGAGTCACTCTTTGGCGGCGATGCTTTTACTAGTTGGCTTAAAAGGTTTTGGGTCAAAGGAAAAGGAGGTTGATTTCCATCCTTGAGAAAAGCTATTTTTAAATCAGCCGCCCTAGTCGGTCCGCTGTAACGATCCCATCGAAACACCCCCACGGCGTGTGGGGAAAGGGATGCACGCTTACCCGCCGAAGTCCGTCCTCTGTAATGATCCCATTGAAACACCCCCACGGTGTGTGGGGAAAGGGATGAGCGCTTAGCCGCCGAAGTCCGTCCGTTGCAAGCTTCCCATTGAAACACCTCTGCGATGGCAGAGATATAAGGACATAAGGGATTTTCTCGAAGGAAACTTCGGGAAATCAACCTGGAGAAATTCTATCTGAAGAATTGGAAAAATGCTAACTAAAAAAGTTACTATAACTTTTTAAAAATAGTTTGGTTATGTCGGAAAATCAATCTATAGCCGCATTTTGCAATGACTGTCTCATAACCAGAGTTCATGCACAAGATGCGGCGGTTATTCCGGTCTTCAGGGCACAGCCTTTCCTTTTTTGTGGATACACGGATCGCCTTTTCTTACCGTCATAATTCGCGGGGTCCTTCGCCTCAGCCGTGACCCCGTTCCATCGGTTCGCATCAGAACGTCGCCGTCCTTTTTCCCGTCAGAAAGAAAAAAGCAATAGCGTAACGGCAGTCTGATCTCAGGTTTCTGAAAAAATCTCTTAGAATTCACCCCTTAAATGATTGATTTAAGCGCGCAGTGACGCGCGTCTCCTCACCATCCCCGTGAGGAACAGAAGAGAGATTTAAATGGATATCAAGAAAGACAACGCGATGTATATGCAGATCGCGCAGATCGCGGCCGGCCGCAGCTACGCGAAGCGCCTCCAGGTGGGCTGCGTCATCGTGAAGAACAACTCCATTATTTCGTTTGGCTGGAACGGCATGCCCACCGGCTATGACAACTGCTGCGAGGAAGAGATCGACGGGAAGCTCGTGACCCGTAAGGAAGTCCAGCACGCGGAACTGAACGCCATCGCGAAGCTCGCCTACAACGGCTACTCGTCTCACGGCGCGAGCATCTATATCACGCATTCCCCCTGCATCCACTGCTCGCTCCTCATTCAGAAGTGCGGCATTATCGCGGTCTATTACCACGAGCTCTATCGGGATGACGCCGGCATTCAGTTCCTGAAGAAGGCTGGTATCCACGTGGAGCAGCTCTGAGCGTGATGAGCGCTATGGACGTTAAACCGCGCCGGGTGCTCGTCACCTATGAGTCCGTCACGGGAAACACCAAGCGGGTCGCGGAAGCGATCGCGGCGGTGATACCGGGTTCCGTTCTGCTCCCGATCACAGACGCTCCGGCCCCTGAGGGGTTCGACCGGGTGTTTGTAGGCTTCTGGTGCGACAAGGGGCACGCGAGTGACGGTGCGGACACGTATCTGAAATCTCACCCCGGTTACCCCTTCATCCTTTTCGGGACCCTTGGCGGTGTGCCCGGGGTCGGGTACTCGGTCACGTATGAGAATCGGGTGAGGGAAGAGCTCACGGCCGCGAATGTTCCCTTCCGGGATTTCAGGCTTTGGCAGGGGAAAATCGATCCCGCGCTCGTCGAAAAGTCAAAAGCGCGTTTCCCGATGACGCCTGAGAGGCGCGCGCGGATCGCGGCCGCCGCGACTCATCCGGACGAAGCGGACCTGAATGACGCCCAGGCATGGGCTCTCGGGCAGTTAACCAGAAGTTAACCGAAATGAAACTGACCCCGGTTTGGATGTTTTTTAAAAACACATAAATCATCGATAGTTAGCTTTAGATCAGTTAACTCTCAGTACATTCCAGTAAACCGATAGCTCAATTCCTATTGATCGGCTTTAGTGGTTATGCCACAGACTTAATCTGTGGCTAGATGGTAATTTCCTTTACACCGCGGCTGCTCCCTGCATCCGCGGTCTTTTTATGGGCTTTTCGTATACGGGAAAGTCCATCTCATCAATTCGGTTTCGTTCAGCTAGACTCATAAGAATCACACTCATTCAGGTTTCTTGGAGGCTTTGAGATGACGAAACGCGTTTTGACTGCGGCCGCGGTTCTGGCTCTTTCACTTGGAATGACCACTGCCGCCTTCGCGGCGGACTCAACTGAAGGCAATTCCACCTCGATCGCGAACGAAACGGCTTCCGCACCGGCGAAGTCCACGTCGATCGGTCAGGACATCAAGGAAGGGGCGACGGACGTCGGCCATATGGCAAAAGACGCCGCGACGGAAACCGGTCACTTCTTCCGTGACGCGGCGAAGGACACCGGACACTTCTTCCGCGACGCCGCGAAGGGCACTGGTCACGCCGTGAAGAAGGGCGCTGAGAAGGTCGGAGGCGCGGCCTCTACCGTCGGTCACGGAATCGCGAAGGGCGCGAAGACCACCGGTCACGCGATCAAGAACGGCGCGACCGCAGTGAAGAATACGTTCTCTGACTCGTACTCCTCCGCTCCGGCTTCCAAAGCCGCCGGAAAGTAACCCATAACACCCAGCAACACAAAGGAAATACCCACATGCAGAAGGATCTCGGCGGACTGCCGCCCGAACAGGCTCTGGACTATATGGAGAAGACCCCGGATCTCGTGATCGTGAATGTCGCGGGACGCGGTTTCTGGGATCGGAACCACTTTGACGGCGCGGTGAACATTCCGACGGAAGATATTGGGGATGACGCGTCGATTGAGAAGATCAAAGAGCTTCCGGCGGGCCGCCCCGTCATCATGCACTGCCGCCGCGGTCACATGGTGGTGGACTGGTACCAGAAACTGAAGGCGCTGCGTCCTGATATTCCTGAAGTGAGCTATATCGCAGGTGTCCCGCCGTTTGACGCCTATAACGACTGGGCGCGCAATAAGTAATCTGTCTTGCTTCGCTCGAGACAGCCAAAAAGGCTGACCGGCTTTTTGCCGTGTCAGCCTTTTGTTTTGCCTGATGTAAGGGAAAAGGGGAGAACCCGCCCCAGGTTACAAGGCTTTTGCCGCGCTTTCTCCCGCGATCCGCCCAAACACCACGCAGTCGGGGAGCGAGCAGCCGCCAAGACGCCCCGCGCCGTGGATCCCGCCGGTTACCTCGCCCGCTGCGTAGAGCCCGGGGATCGGGCTGCCGTCTGTTTTGATCACACGGGATCGGGTGTCGATCTTGAGACCGCCGTTGCAGAAATGAACAAACGGCCGCTCAAGCCCGTAATAAAACGGCGGCTTCTTGATTTCCTGCGTGAAGAGCGTTCGCCCAAACTCCGGGTCCGGTGCGCCCGGGCGTAGCTGTTATAGCGGTCCATCGTCTGCGGGAATTCTTTCGGATTCACCCGCATACCCACAGCGACGTCTTCCAGCGTGTCCGCGGTTTTTACGATCCCGCGTAAGAGTTTCACGCTCCGGCTCGCGCCTTTCGCGGAGGCGGCGTCGGTCACCACCCAGAAGCGGTGATTCGGGAGTTTCCACACCGCCTGAGAAATGGTTTCCATCGGAGCCTGCTCGTTCACGAACCGGTGCCCCTGTTCATCGAGATACACATCCGCCCCGACGTAGTTCGTGAGGCGGCCGCCGGAAAACGGAATCGTGAGGATCTTATCCATGTCGAGGAGCTCCGCCCCGAGCGCTTCGCCAAAGAGAATTCCGTCCCCTGTCGCGGTGTCGAGCCCATCCCCATAGGGATTCGCGGTCGAGGTGATTTCGCGGGTCAATCTCGGGTCGTACTTGGACCGTAGTTCCACGTTTGCCGTATAGCCGCCTGTCGCGAGAATCACGGTTTTCGCGTGAACGATAAATTTCTTTTTGAGCCGCGATCCTGAAACCACGTACCCGGCGTCCGTCGGCGTTACCCGGGTGACTTCGGCTCCGAAATAAAGCGGTATCCGCATTTCGCGGAGCTTCCGGTTCACGGCGAAGATGTAGTCGTAGCCCCCGTTCACGATACTCGTGAGGTAGCTTCGGGGGACGAGGCCGCCGAGCGCTTCATACGGATCCGGGAGCCAGGTGACGCCGAGGCTTGTCATCCAGTCGTAGGCCGCGCCGGAATTCTCGGCGAGAATCCGGATCAACTCCGGGTTCCCGAGCCCTTTTCCGGTTTTTTCCATATCGGCGATCATGGAGTCGACTGCCGCGCGGTACTCCGCGTCGTGCCCCGGCATATGGCGCACCGCGCTGAAGTATCCGGTCGAAATCGTCGAGTGGCCTTCAAGGAGCGATTCTTTCTCGAGCACGCAAACGTTGGCTGCCCCCGCGGTTTTCGCCGCGATCGCGGCGGTAAGCCCCGCGAGTCCCGCTCCGATCACGCAGACATCCGACTCCCACTCGTCAGCTGGTTCCGCGGTCGACGAAAGCGCCGGTCCCGCGAACGGGATCACGGAGAGGAGCCCGAGAAGATTCCGGCGTTTCATAGGGCGGCCTCGCTCCCCGGGTCATCGCCGGTTTCATAATCCAGAATCGTGAAAATCCGGACGAGTTCGGCGCTCGATCGGGCGTCAAGTTTGATCAAAGCGTTCTGCCGGTGCATTTTGACGGTCGTCTCTTCGATCCCGAGTTCCCGCGCGATTTCCTTGTTTCTCAGACCTCTGGCAATGCAGCGGGCGACATCGTTTTCGCGCGGTGAGAGTTTCCCGACCAGGCTTTTCAATCGGTTCACCTCATGCTCCCGGACGTCGAGTTCGACAGAGGCCGTCACCGCCGCCGCGACACGTTCCAGCATTTTGTGGGGCTCCGCCGGCTTCTGGATAAAGTCCGCCGCGCCGTGCCGCATCGCGTGCACCGCGGCGTCCACTTCGCCGTGAGCGGTAAGGAAGATGATCGAGAGGTGGGTGACACCCCGGTTCTCGAGCTCCTCCTGGACTTCGAGCTCGGTCATTCCCGGCATCCGCATATCAAGCACGACGCAGCCCGGGCGTTTCAGTTCATCATGCTTCAGAAACTCAACGCCGCTCGCATACGTAATCACTTCCCACCCGAGCGTCTCGAGCAGCATCTTCTGCGACGCGAGAAGTTCAGGATCATCGTCCACGATTCGGATAAGAGGAGTTTCACTCATCGGCTGCACCTGTAGAGGGTTCTGAAGAGGGGTTGGGGTTCGACTCGGGGTCGAGCGCCGGATCCGGTTTCGGTGATTCGTTCACCCGGTCAAAACGGAATTCAAAGATAACGCCATGCGGCTCCGCGTGCTTCACGGTCATCAGAGCGCCGTGGGCGTCCGCGATTCCGCGGACAATGCCGAGTCCGAGACCAAGACCCGCGGGGTCGGTCGAGTCACTCGCTTCGGTAAGCCGCCTGAAGTTTTTGTCATCCAATTTCGGGCCCGCGTCTTCAACCGTGAGAAACACGTACTGATCGACCGTCCGGACCGAGGCCTGAAGCGGCCGGCGGGTTTCCGATTTCATCGCCCGCGCCGCGTTTTTGAGGAGGTTAATGAGAAGGATCTCGAGTTCCAGAGGGTCCCCCGAAATCACCGCGCCCGGGACCGCGGATATGAGGAGCTCCGGCGAATACTTCCGGTATTCCTCATAGTGACGGAAATTTTCGACCGCCGCAGTGATGACGGACGCGAGATCCACGGGCTTATGCGCGGACTTCTTTTCCCGCGCGTACCCGCGCACCCGGTCCACGATATCCGTCATCCGGTGCGCCTCGCGGTTCACGGCGTCTGTCGCTTTTTCAAGCGTCGGGTTCGAGGGCGAGAGGTCTTCTAGCGTCAGACTCATCACCTCGCAGTAATTCGTGATCGTCGCGAGCGGCTGCTTCAGCTCATGCGCGATCATGCTGGAGAGGTGAGAAACGAGAGAGTTCCGCTCGAGCACCGAGAGCTTTGTCCGCGCCTCACGCTCGTTTTCAGAAAGCCGCTCGTTTTCGGTTAACGCGGCCGAGAGGTCACTCGTCCGCTTCCGCACCAGGGTGCGGAGCCGCATCTCGTTCATCACGAGGATGAAGATAAGCAGCGCGACACCGGCGAAGATCCAGCGGTACTTGATGAGAACGTCCTTGAACGTCAAGGGTTTCGGCGCGAACGGCCCCATCCCGAGCGTCTTATAGAGATCGCCCACGGTGTTCAGCTGCCCCGCGACCTGCCAGGAGAATGACCGCTGATCCGGCATCGTAAGGAGAGCAACGGACACCGCTTTAACGAGATCCGGACGCGTGAAATTCAGCGCTCCGAAGACGTTATCCGGGTAAAGCGCCGTCGTGTGCCGGCACTGAAGGAGACTATCCGCGTGAGGGGAGACGACGCGGAGCACTCCCGTTTCGATCAGTCCCGCCTTTTCGGCGGCTTCGAGTTCACACGCGGTAAGGACCCCGGCGTCGGTTTTCCCATCCAACACGTTTTCCATCACATCCGGATACTCAAACGTCCGGTAACTCACGCGGCTGAAGAAACTCTTTGGATCATAGCCTGCCTGCTTTAAATACCCCGCGAGCGCGAGCCACCCGCCAAGCGAATCCGGGAGAGACGCGGCAACCGACTTCCCCTTCAGGTCCTGGATTGAGTCGAGATCCTTGCGGTCAGACCGCACGACAACCGCGGATCCCACCGAATACCCGCCATCCTTCGCCCAGATGGTTTTCCGGGTCGCGAGCGCCTGAGCTCCGAGGGAATTCGTGAGCGTATAGAAGATGTCGGACGGGCCAATCACAAAGTCCGGGCGGTGCCCGGCAATGACGGAGGCCGATTGGTAGGCCGGGATCTCAAGTACCCGGAAGTGGTATCCGGGAAGGGCGCGCGAGAGCTGGATCAGGGTCGGCGAAATAAATTCCGGCCGGTACCCCGGTTCATTTACGTTGATCACGCCGATCGTGACTTCTTTCGCCCCTCATTCGGATCCGCGTCGAGCGACGGGTTTTTAGCCGAGTAACTCGCGGGCACGGTCCGGGTCGCCGCTGAGTCAAACTGCGGGCCGAGTGCCTCTGCGGGCCCTGTGAGACATAGGGCGGAGACAAGCGCGGCAATGAGAGCGGACTTCTGAAGCATGGCGTGCCGGGATGAGAGGGGGGAATTGTGGTTTTTTGTATGAGGTCATTCTATAGAAGGACCGTGCCGGCTACCCACCTACTTTTTTAGGTAGTCAATTTTTGTCACCATCTATAACCTTGTACCTAAGCTTAAGTGAAGCTTAAGAGGTGTGAAGGGTGTCGCAGAAACCTTCTAAGTACCTCTTCAAAAACAAGAACTCTGTGAAAAACAACAGAGTCAGCAGTTTTCAAAGATACCCGCTTTCAGACGGAGAGAGAAAGTCTCAGCAGTACTCCCCAGAATCCGAAAGCCGATTTAAAGGACAACGGATATGCAGATAAGGTTCAAAGCAGCGCTTGCCGCGGCGATCGGAGCCATGCTCCTCGCGGCCCCGTCCGCTTTCGCTCAGGGCGTGACGATCCACGGATCCCACGCCGGCATGAAGTGCGAAACCTGCCACGCCGGGCAGACCCAGAAGGCCGCCCCGTCGCAGAAGACCTGCCTCAAGTGCCACGGTTCTTACGAAGCTCTCGCGAAGAAGACCGCGAAGCCGGGCGAAAAGTTCAACCCGCATGACTCTCATATGGGCCGCATTGAGTGCACGCAGTGCCATTCGATGCACGCCACGAGCCACTACATCTGCCGCGATTGCCACGCGATTCCCGATCGTAAGTTCAAGGGAGAGTAAACCATGTCTTCTATTCTGACCCGCCGTAATTTCCTGAAGACCGCTGCCGCTGCCGGCGCTGCCTCCGCAGCCGCCCCCGCGCTTGCCGCGTCTTCGCAATCCACTGCCGCTCCGAAGCATTGGGATCAGACCGTTGACGTGGTCGTCCTTGGTGCCGGCGGCGCTGGCCTCATGGCTGCCTGCCAGGTCTATGACAAGAAGGGGAAGGTCGTCGTTTTCGATAAGTCCTACAGCCCCTACCACTCCGCGACCCGCATGTGCGGCGGCCTTTTCACCGCCTACGGCTCCGCGATCCAGAAGCGTGAGCACGCGAAGGACTCCTGGCAGGAATTCGCGCACGACATCATGGATTACGGCGGCTATATGTCGCTGAAAGAACCGGTGGAACTCTTCGCGAAGCATTCCGGCGAAGCCTTTGACTGGCTCGAGAACCACGGTCTCGCAAAGCATCACCTTGAAAAGTATCCGGGCCACAGCAATCTCCGCGCCGTTCGTCAGGACAGCTATCAGGGCAAAGACTACATCGACGTGCTGACGAAGCAGATCGCGGACCGCAAGATCAAGATCTACGAAGGCACGCCGCTTACGAAGATCTATTTCGACCCGAAGAAGAATGAAGTCCTCGGTATTGAGGCGACGAATCTCGATACGGGTAAGAAGTACAACGTCCGCGCGCTTAAGGGCGTCATCATGGCGACCGGCGGCATCACCGGCACCCCTGAGTCTCTCGACTTCTGGGTTCCGTCAGTGGCTGGCAAAGGCGTCTCGATTGGCTGCCCCGCGAACGACGGCACCGCGATGCGTATCGCCGTGCGTGATGTCGGAACGCCGATCTCCCACATGCAGTACATCGCGTCCTACCCCTGCGGCATTGTGACAGGCGGCCGCCGCGGACCGTACTGCCGCTTCTGGTACTTCACGCAGGCGGGCGGCATTCTGATTAATAAGAACGGCAAGCGCTTCGTCTCTGAAAACGAAGGCATCTGCCACATCACGCCGTACCTCGCGAGCAACCCGGGCGGCTACCACATCGTCTTCATGGATAAGAAGATCTATGACGCGACCCGCGCGAAGTATAAGATCGGCGCTCTGATCGGCCTTCCGTCCTGGAACGACGAGCGCACCGAGGAAGAGTTCAAGCTTGGGAAGAACCTCTTCCGCGCGAACACGCTTGAAGAGTTCTGCAAGATCTCGGGCGTGGACCTCAAGGGCCTGCAGGATCAGATCGAGATGTGGAATAAGGCCGTTGACACGAAGAACGACACCCAGTACGGGCGTCATGACCAGAAGGTGAAGATTGACCTCGCGGGTCCGTTCTACGGCATCAAGATGTATCCGTGGAACAACCTCTCCTGCGGCGGCTTCCGCGTGACGGATCACCTCCAGGTGCTCGGCTGGGATCTGAAGCCCGTGAAGGGGCTGTATGCTGCCGGCGAAACGGTGGCTGGTGTCCACGGCGCGTTCTACTGCGGCGGCAACGCCTGCGGTTTCGCTCATACGTCGGGTTACATGGCGGGCCAGATCGCCATGGGACGGAAGGACGTCTGAGATAAGTAAAAGTCGGGGAACCGGACGATCTCTCCTCCGGTCCCCCGCGGTTCTGGTGAAAAAGCAGTTCAGGTTATAAGTCAGTTTGGGATCCGGGTTTAGCGTAGCCGGATCCCTTATTTTATCCGGATTATGCGGGTTTCCGCCCGATCGTGAGCACCCAGCGCTGCTCGAAACAGATTTCACCTTCTTTCCGGTAAGGGGCGAAACCGGTCTTCGGGCCGCCCGAGAGCTCCGACACCATCCGATCCCGGATCACCTTTGCGGTTTCGGGCGGCGTCCTCGTGAGGCCCATCCAGGACTCGAGATGCTGCTCAATCGGTACGGTGTCTGAGTGTTCAATCGAGAGTCCCTCAGACTCAAAAAGCATCTCCATGTCGTCCTTTGTCAGATTGCTGACGTGCGACGGATCACGCATCTTTTCGATCGCGTCCCGGGTCGCGCGATCCGGTTCCGGAGTCGCCTCCATATCGATCATGACGAGCCGCCCGTTAGGTTTCAGAACCCGGACCATTTCCTCAAACGTCTTCACCGGAGCCGAGAAGTGATGAAAGGCGAGCCGGGACATCACGAGGTCGAAACTCCCGGAAAGGAAAGGGAGGTCTTCAGCGACCCCCTTCTCAAATATCAGATTCGTGAGTCCTGATTGCTCCGCCGCGGCTTTTCCGGCTTCAAGCATCGGGAGTGTGGCGTCGAGACAGACCACGGTCTGGACCGCCGGGGAAAAAGTCCGGCCGCAGGCCGCGGTGCCGGCCGCGACTTCGAGCACGAGATCACTTTTCTCCGGCCTCACGGTGTCGAGCACGTGGTTCAGATAGTCCGCTTTGGAGAACTGCAGCGTCGGACTATCGAAGTTCTTCGCCTGGATCGAGAACGATTCATTGATAAGACTGAGATTTTCAGGTGTCATAGGGCTGTGCCCGTTTTTGGAATAAAGAGAGAATGCATATCGGCTTTTTCAAGCGTGAGAAGTTTCACCTTCCGGAGGATTCCGCCGGCATACCCGGTGAGACTGCCGTTCGCGGCGACCACGCGGTGGCAGGGAATGATGATTGATATCGGGTTATGACCCACCGCGCCCCCGACCGCCTGAGCTGAAAACCGGGTGCCGCCGCGGGACGCGGCGATCCGCTTCCCGATCGCGCTGTATGTCACGGTGGTGCCGTAAGGAATCGAGAGCAGATGGTTCCAGACCGTGGTCTGAAACTCGGTCCCGATCAGGTGAAGCGGGGGCGTGAAGGAGGGAAAGCCCCCTGAAAAGTAAATGCTGAGCCACTTCGAGGCAGAGTCCAGAATCGGTGAACCCCCGGTCCTGTAAGTTTTGGGGAGCGTCCGCGCGAAATACTTCTGCCCCTCAAACCAGAGACCGGTGAGCCCGGTCTCATCTGCAGCGAGCAGAATCTCCCCGAGCGGCGACTCATAGTGCTTCACGGTGACCATTTCAGTTCCCATCGGTGAAATATCGGTTTGAGTCATCCGGCGCTTCGCTCCGATCCTTTTCTGTATAAGAGCGGAGTTCGGCGCAGACCGTGACCCGGTAGCTTTCAATCAGTTTGTCGCGTCCTTCTCTCTGCGCGAGCCGGTGCTTCAGCGTGTTTCTCCAGCGGCTGACCGCGGCTTCGTCAGTCCAGACATTCATCGAGAGGAGTTTTGAGTGATCCGCGAGGCTCTCAAAACGCTCTGCGCGGATAAAGCCCTCAAACCCCGAGAGGAGAGGCTTCAGCATCGCGGCGAGTTCGAGGTACCGTGCCCGGCCTTCAGGGGTCGGCTTCAGTTCAAAAAGGACAATGATGTTCGGCATGGCGGTTTTCTCCTTTGTGGTTTTGATATAGGTTTCAGGTATGGGCTGAGCGGCCGGATTCGGATTGGGATTTCGGGAGGGCTTTCTTTTTTCTTCCGGGTTTTCCTTTTTTCACCGGCACAGGCGCGTAATCCCGAAGCTCAGGCACCGCGCCCGCCGCGGCGGCCCAGAGGTAGAGACTCGCGACACTGCCGTACGGGCTGAAACGCCGCTGGTACTTCCGAAAGAGCGCCGGCGTGATCGCTTTGTGGTGATAGACCATGCGGAGCCCCCGCTGAATCGCGAGATCGCCGAAACTCAGAATGTCCGGCCGGCCGAGGGAAAATAGGAGAATCATCTCCGCGGTCCAGGTTCCGATTCCCCGGATTCCGGTGAGCGTCCGGATGGCGTCTTCATCCGTCATTCGTTCGATCGCGCCGAGATCCACTTTGCCGCTAAGAACGTCTGAAGCAAAAGCGGCGATATAGTCCGCCTTCCGGAAAGTCATGCCGAAAGACTGCAGCCGGGGAATTCCAGCCGCCGCGATTACGTCAGGCGTCACGCTGCCGAAAGCGTCGAGCATCCGATTCCAGATCGTTTTCTGAGCTTTGGACGAAATCTGCTGCCCGATGATGTGGCGGATGACGGATGAAAAAAGGTCGGGGTCTGTCTCACGGTTGATGTGCCCAAGCCGATCGATCAGACTTCCCAGCCGCGCGTCCCGCGCTTTCAGATAATCGGTTTCTCTCGCGCCATAGCGAAAAAACACAATCCGGTCCCCACTCAGTACCCATTCTGAGTATCAATTTATTATTGAAATCCTTGTCCGGATATCACATTGCGAGCGAAAATCATCACAATATCGTCATCATGAAATTTTCGGCATGGAAAAAGACCGCTATATCAATTCCGTCAATCTGAATGCCGGGAGCCGGTTTCCGTATCTGGTGCTGAATGTGGTCGACGATCAGTCGT
The DNA here is from genome assembly GCF_001182045.1 of Dakarella massiliensis. Taxonomy (GTDB): domain Bacteria; phylum Pseudomonadota; class Gammaproteobacteria; order Burkholderiales; family Burkholderiaceae_F; genus Mesosutterella; species Mesosutterella massiliensis. Next base: position 535,430 of record NZ_CVTY01000006.1, read on the forward strand.
CGCCCCGGAATCCTGGCTTTCAGGTGATGCATTGGCATGAGGACCTGCAGTTCATCGCGGTGACAGATGGCCGGGGCGCGGTTCAGACACTCGATGAAACGGTGGAGATTGGAGCAGGGGAGGGCGTCTTTATCAACGCGGATGTCATCCACTATGTGCGGAAAATCGGGACCTGCCGCTATCGGAGTTTCATCTTTCCGGCCGCGTTTCTCACATTCTTCCCGGGAAGCCCCGCGGAAAGCCTCGTGACCCGGGTGACCGAAAATCCGGATATCCATCTGATCCGCTTTTCACCGGACACGGAGTGGAATCGCGGCGTGCTTTCGCTCCTCTTTCGTCTTTCATCCCTTGAAGATCAGGCCAAAGACGAAACCTACCCCTATGAAGTACTGTCCGTCCTTTCCGAGCTCTGGCTTGTTCTTATCCGGAATCTGAGGCTCCCTGCGAAGGAAAAGGTGAGCGCGTCTCACCGGAGAATGCAGAAGATCCTTCAGTACATCGCGGTTCACTTTTCGGAACCGATTACGCTTGAGGATCTCGCGCGGAGCGCGAGTATCAGTAAGTCAGAGTGCGGACGGGTTTTCAGAGTGAGCCTTCAGAGAACGCCGTACCAGTATCTGATGGAGTATCGGATGCAGAGAGCTTCTGAGCTTCTCGCGGAAACCGATCTTCCGATTGGGACCATTGGTGAAACGGTGGGTTTCAGCCAGGTGAGTCACTTCGGGCACTGCTTCCGGAAGAGAACCGGACTCACCCCCAGCGCCTACCGACGGGCGCACCGGAAGAAAAACGAATAGACGGGTTACCGGATGTCTGAAGGCAGCTCCGATTGATGGCATTCCCGCCGTGTCTGCCGCTCAAGGCGTAAACACGGCCTTTCCTGAGAAATCTCTCTTTAATAAAAGAGCGGCGGCTGTAATTCTGAAACCCGAGCGGAAAGGAAACCACCGCTGATTCGCGATGGACTAAACAACCCCCAGAGGCTGCAGATCGGAAACCGAAGCCGGGATTAAGAGCGACCCCATATCGGTTTTTTCAAGCATCAGAAGTCTGGCCCGGTGGATAACGCCGCCCGCGTACCCCGTGAGACTTCCGTTTGCCGGCACCACCCGATGGCTCGGAATAATGATTGAAATCGGATTCTGGCTCACTATGCCGCCCACCGCCTGCGGAGAAGGGCGAAAGCCGGTCCGCGCCGCGGCAACCCGTTTTCCAATCTCGCCGTACGTCGCGGAGGTTCCGTAGGGGATCGAGTTCAGGCGCTTCCAAACCGCGATCTGGCAGTCGGTTCCGATCAGGTGAAGAGGCGGCGTGAAAGCCGGTTTTTCGCCTGAAAAATAAGCCCTGAGCCAGCGGACCGCGGATTCCAGAATCGGTGTGCTGCCAGTCTGGTAATTCCGGGTGAGTGTCTGGGCGAAATATTTCTGTCCTTCAAACCAGAGTCCAATGAGCCCCGTGTCATCGGCCGCGAGAAAAATTAGCCCAAGCGGGGAGTCGTAGTACTTTACAGTTACCATTTCTGATCATGAGGCTAAAATAACGCTCTGAATCTGACAGCCGGGTCTGGCTGTCTTATTCTGTGAACCATCGGAGGCAGCGCTGAACTGTTACCCGCGTCCCTGCGAATCCAGCCCCGCCGGCTTTCAGCGCCGGGCAGTGCCGGAGCACGGCCTCATCTCCATTCGTATCACTTCCTGAGTAGCAATTTATTCTCAAAATCCCCGTTTTGATATCAGGAAAATAGCGAAAATGATCAATAAATCGCCAAACTGGAATTTTTCGCATGGATAAGAACCGTTTTGTCAATTCCGTCAATCTGAATATCGGAACGCGGTTTCCTTATTTCGTGGTGGACGCGATTGATGACAAGCCGTTTCCGCCGAACCCGGGTTTTCGCCTGATGCACTGGCACGAGGATCTGCAGTTCATCCTGGTGACAGACGGGCGGATCACGGTTCAGACACTGGATGAAAAGGTGGAAGTGGGGGCAGGGGAAGCCATTTTTATCAACGCGACGGTCATCCACCGCATCACAAAGATCGGGACCTGCCGCTATCGGAGCTTTATTTTCCCGGCCTCGTTTCTGTCCTTCTTTCCGGGGAGCCCCGCGGAAGATCTGGTGACCCGGGTGACCGAGAATCAGGACATCCGGCTGATTCGGTTTTCAGCTGATACGGATTGGAACCGCGAAGTGCTCGAGCGTCTTACCAGCCTCTACAAACTTGAGGACCAGGCGAAAGACGAAACGTATGCCTATGAGGTTCTGATAGAGCTCGCGAGGCTTTGGCTCGTGCTGGTCCGGAATCTCAGGCTCCCCGATAAACAGAAAGTGAGTCCGCTGCACCGGCGGCTGCAGAAGATGCTGCAGTACATTTCGCTTCATTTTTCCGAACCGATCACGCTCGAAGACCTGGCGCGGAGTGCGAGTATCAGCAAGTCCGAATGCGGCCGCGTTTTCAGACAGACTCTTGAGAAAACGCCGTATCAGTATCTTCTCGAATATCGGCTGCAGCGGGGCGGGGAGCTGCTCGCGAAAACCGATCTCCCGATCGGCGCGATCGCGGAATCCGTGGGTTTCGCTCAGATGAGCTACTTCGGGCAGTCCTTCAAAAATAAAACCGGATTGTCCCCAAGTGCGTATCGGCGGGCGAAGCGGCAGAATGAGCGGGATCGTCTGTCGTCGAAGGCTCAGTCTGAATAGTCTTGAGACGGCCCGGCGGTTTATAGAATTTGGACATTTGATACGGGATTACCCGTAGACACGAATGTCTCATTCTTAGGAATCTTGCTTAGGGTGAGGTTCTTCGGTATATTAAAGCTGTATTTGAAATATAACTTAAATTAAATAAGAGAGAATCATGTCGTTACCTGAATATGCATCGCAGTCTGTCGGAAATGTGGCCTCGAAGAGCACGGCTTTTGCCAAGGTGCTGAACGACGCCGGCGTTGATTTCTGCTGTCACGGCTCTGACGGCTTCTCCGAAGCCTGCCGCAAGGCTGGCGCTGATCCTGAAAAGGTCGCCCAGGAGCTCGACTCCGTGGTCGGTGTTCCGGCCCAGATGTCGCACGACTTCAATACCTGGCCGACCGATCTTCTCTCTGACTACGTGCTGAAGGTGCATCACCGCGGCATCCGCCAGGTGGGTCCGAAGATTCTGGATCTGCTTGCCAAGGTCGTTGAAGTGCACGGCCCGAATCACCCCGAACTCCACGAAATCCAGTCTCTCTTCCAGCAGACCATGGTGGATCTGACGAACCACCTGATGAAGGAAGAGATGATGCTTTACCCCTTCATCTATCAGCTCTGCGACGGTGACCTGAACCACCACTCCGTGCAGGCTTTCCACTGCGGCTCCGTTGAGTCTCCGATCGGTGTCATGGAAGCGGAACACGAGGAAGAAGGTCAGCGTCAGGAAAAGATCCGTCAGCTGACGAACGACTACACGCCGCCCGCGGACGCCTGCGGGAGCCTCAAGCTCACCTACGCGCTCCTGAAGCAGTTCAAGGATGACCTGCACGAGCACATCCATCTTGAGAACAACCTCATCTTCCCGAGGGCTCTCGAGATTGAATCCCGCGTTGTTGAACGCTGATTCTTTCTGAAGTAAACGTCTTTCTCCTGGGTGAATGGCCAGAGCCGGGTTTTTCGGTGATGGATCTGCAGAGGAGCGGTAAGAGGGATCCGCTCTGGCTGTTCACTTTTTAGTTTCGAGGAAAAAAGCAGCACCTGAAGTATCAATAGAAGTGAAAGCACTGTCCTCATGGGCCGTTCTTTCACTCCTCTCAAAGGTTTCCCCCTCTGGGGCAGTTGGCAAACTACGCATCACACTCTCCGACCCGCCGATTGTTCCAGAGACCTATTGAGAGGAGTGAAACGACTGTCTCTGAGAAGAGAAGAAGCCTGGCACGTTGGGAACCGTGTCAGGCTTCTGTTTTTTGATTGTCCGCTTCCCGCGAGCCAAAGTTTCGCTGAAGACTGTCTTTCCGTTCAGAAGGCAGTAAACCGCGCAGATGCGGGTCCTCTTCCTCTCTCCCCGCCTCGAAGAACAGCAGACTTATCGATTGAATTTATTTTTCTTTTATGGGAATTATCCGTATTACTACCCATGATGGTAGTAACCCCGGATTTGGGTTAAATCGCGGTTTTTCTTCTCTATATTTCACGGCACGCAGGCGCTGTTGCCTGAGAAAACAGGAGAGAGTTTGTTATGACCGAAATTTCCCGCCGTTCTGCTATCGCCCTCGGTGCCGCTGCCGGACTTGCCACTTTTGCTGATGGCGCTTTCGCCGCCGACGCCCCCAAGTCCACTAAAGATATGCCGATGAAGCATACGGAACTCGCGCTTTCCAAAGAAGAATGCCTCTATATCATCGAGCACACGGATCACGCGGTTCTCTCGACCGCGGATGCCACCGGTGAACCGTATGGCGTTCCGGTGACCCCGTTTATGCTGAACGGGAAGATTTATTTCCACGGTATCGGAATGGGCGAAGGCCGCCGCAACGCGAACCTTACTCAGAACCCCCGCGGGTCGCTCTGCTGGATCGCGAAGCAGGACATCAATGAGCCGCATCTCACGGTGGATTACGTTTCCGTGATCGCCCGCGGCCCGATTCGCATCGTGACGGACGCGAAGGAGAAGGAAAAGTTCATGCGCTATCTGCTCGCCCGCTTTACGCCGAGCATCGATATTGATAAGGCCATGGCTGCCCGTACCCAGAAGATCGCTCTTTATATGAATGTCTTCGAGATGACCCCTGAAAACATCACAGGCAAGGCCAAGGACCGCGGCTACATGCATTACTTCGGTAAGCAGCGTCCGGGCAATAAGTCCTCTGACTAAATTTTCAGAGTCCCGTCTGAACGGCTAAGGGGCGATTCCTTTAAACGGAGCCGCCCCTTTTCTGTTGTCTGACGCGGAAGGCAACTGTCTTTATTGGATATCGGTTTCGGAACTCGTTCCGGATTCTGAATTTCCCAGCCAGGAACGGAACCGTCCTTCACTCAGTCAAAAAGATCTTTCGTTTTCCTCGGTTTATCCCGCTCCCGGAACCGAAGGTACGGCGTGAGGATATAGCGCCCGAGCGCGTAGAAAAGCAGCCGCTTCTTATCCTGTGCGGGTAGGGGCGAGGAGAACTTGTAGTTCCTGAGCCAGCCGTAATAGACGTCCGCTTCGAGGAGCGCCTTGCTGTCCCCGCGGCCATAGCCAAACCGCACGGCGGCCCACCACATGCCGACCAGTGTCCGCTCAATCCCCCGGAGCGCGGCGGGCGGGAGCCCATCCGGCCGCTCAAGGAACCGGCGAAGGAAAGGAAGCCCAGCCGAGTCGTTCCTGAGGCTATGCGTGATGGAGGACTTTCTGAGCCGCCGGCGGTAGAGGTACTGGGGCACGGTGATCGCGGTTTTAAGCCACGGGAGAATCCGGATGAAATACTCCTGATCCTCCGCGATCCCGAGCCGCGCGTCAAAGCGATAATCCTTGATCCGGTCATACCGGAAACACTTCGTGGGGAGTCCGCGGGAACTGAAGGGCGCTTCGTCCTTGGTCGCTTCATAGCCAAAAAACACCGCCCCGATGGCATCCTGATCGAGGCGGATTTCTTTGAGATTCGGGACTTTCGGGGTTTCTTTCTTCCGGTCGAAGTCCGTATAGGGGCAGAGCGCGAGATCGGCCCCGGTGCGTTCAAGCGACTCCGTGAAGGACTCCACGTAGTTGGGATTCAGTACATCGTCCGGATCCACAAACGACACGTACTTCACTCCTTTCACCTGACTCACGATATCAAGCCCCCGGTTCCGGGCAGCCGAAACGCCGGCGTTAGGCTGATGCACCGCGGTGAGCCAGGGGTGAGCGGCCGAGAACCGGTCGACAATCAGGCCGCCACGGTCAGTTGACCCGTCATCCACCGCGATCACGAAGAAAGCTTTTGAAGTCTGCTTATCGAGTGAATCGAGAAATTCCGGCAGGTACTGGATCACGTTATAGACCGGAACGACGATGGCAAACTGCGACGCGGATATGCTCATGAGAGGACAGGTATCAATGGGTGCCTCATCGGGGGCGAGGCATTCTGACTCGGAATTTTAACAAGGGAAGGATGTCTTGGGATCCGAAAATCCCAAGTTTTCCAGCCTCTGGCATTTTTTATTTCTTTCGGTAGAATGCCGGCCTCGCATGACTACCTTGGTAGAGTAGCTGTGAACTGCCTTATTAAATCAACAGCTTTCAGACTATCCAATTTCAGAAACGTCATTAACGAGGACAGGCCTTTCCCTCCCAATCCGAAAAAATCTCGCAGACTTCTGAGAATTTCAGACAAAAGACCAGCGGTCCTCCTGTTAGAGTTATGGAAAGCAATCTGGGAGCGGTTTCCCGGCGCATGGATTTAAGGAGACAGCATGGCAACAGTTATCTGCCACATGATGGCGTCGCTTGATGGACGTATTGACTGCGATATGACGAGCCACCTGGGTTCGAAAGGCTATTACGAAGCGCTCGAAGCCCTGAAGATTGATACGACGGTGGAAGGGAAGGTCACGGCGCTGCATCACTACGCGAGCGGCCCCTATACGCCGATCGATCCGACTTCTGTCGGAAAGCCTGAGTTCTTTAAGTCGCATGAGTCCGACAAGTGGGCAGTGATCGCCGATACCCGCGGTACGCTCGTGTGGCCGGAAACGGATGATAAGAACCGGCTCTGCCTCGTTTCTGAACTCGCCCCGCGCGAGTACCTCGACTATCTGAAGAAGAACGGCATCTCCTATATCGCGGTCGGGAAGAAGTCGATTGACCTCAAGGAAGCGGTGCGGATCCTTGAGACCGAATTCGGGTCCAAGCGGATCGGTGTGGTGGGCGGCGGCCATATCAATGGCTCGTTCCTTGAAGCCGGTCTGATTGATGAAGTGAGCATGGTCTATGGGGCCGGAATTGACGGCCGCTCCAGCCAGCCGACCGCGTTTGAAGGGATCTCAGAATCCCACACCGTGCCCTATAAGCTCACGCTGCAGAGCGTGGAAAAGGTCGCTGATCAGTCGGTCTGGATCCGCTATACGGTTTAAAGCGTCTGGGCGGTAACGGTTAAACCTCTGATGCGCTTCAGTTTTTGTTCAGTCTTGAAATTATTTTCTCCTGCAGAATCAAAGGAAAAGGTAATATAACTTCAAGCTTTTCTGAATAAAGGATGCGTCATGAAACAGTCGGCTTTTCCGCTCATTACCGCGCCGTGCCTCAAGGGTGTGCTCGAGGACGGCAAGAACCACGTCGTGATCATTGATGTGCGATCGAACCTCGTTTACCCCGAGAAGGGGCGCGAGGCGTATCTCGAATCTCACATCCCGGGCGCGGTGTTCGCGGATATGGAGACGGACGTCGCGGGCGTGAAGACCGGGACGAACGGCCGTCACCCGTTCCCGGATCTTGAGACATTCGCTGAAAAGATGCGGAACTTCGGCGTCCGGAAGGACACCTTCGTGATTCTTTACGACGGGGGAGAAGCGAATTTCGCGTCCCGACTTTGGTTTACGTTCCGCGCGGCCGGCCACGGGGATATCCGTGTGCTGAATGGCGGCTTTAAAGCCTGGGTCGACGCGGGGCTTCCTGTGACCGCTGAGATTCCGACCCCTGAAAAGGGCGACTTTGAGGTCGGTGAGCCGCTGGAACGGGTCTTCACGAAGGAAGAGATCGAGAAGAACCTCGAAACCGGGGAGTATCTCCTTGTTGACGCCCGCTCAAACGACCGCTTCCACGGGAAGAACGAAACGATGGATCCGAAGGGCGGCCATATCCCCGGAGCGTTCAATCACCCGTCAGCCGCGAACATCGGACCGGATGGATATTTCCTCCGGAAAGGTGAACTGAAGGACGGGTTTGAGGACGTTCTGAAGGCCGCTGCCGGGAAGCCCATCATCAATTACTGCGGGTCCGGTGTCACCGCCTGCTGCAACCACCTCGCGATGGAAGATGTCGGGATTCAGCCCGCTGGCGTTTACATCGGCAGCTGGTCTGAGTGGATCGCGGATCCTAAGCCCCCGCTCGCGACGGAATAAACGCTTCCAGCAATAAACCGAAAATGAAATCCAGGTGTCCTACGGGCATCTGGATTTTTATTGGACTCCGGAATCAAAAATGCCGCCCCGAAACCGTGTTTCATAGGGCGGCACGTTGAATCCGGAATGAAGAGGATTACTTCTTCGCGGGTTCTTTATAGGCCAGGTATTTTTCGATGCTCTGGTCAAGCAGCAGCTGCCACTGATTGGCCGCAAAGCTTGTCTTCAAAGGCGGGCTGTGTGCACTTGCTGACATCAAGCCCCATGCTGTCGATATATTTGACTTCGTACGAGTGCGGTCCGATATCTACCCGATAGCGGGCGTGGAACTGGATGTATTTACCGTGGTTCGTCGGCGGGTAGACGAGGGCGACTGAGGTCGGCGTGTCCTTCTCCACCATGAAGCGGCGCTCGTTCGCGGCTTTGATCACCGCGTCGTGAATCGCGGACTGACTCTGAGTGACTTCATGCTGAGGAAGCTGCTGAATGGGAAAAGTGCCCCCGCAGCCTGTTAATGACAGTGTCGCCGCGGTTAAACCGAGAATCAAAAGCGTACGCATGACATCCTCTCTTTAATTGGAGATTTAAAGGGTAATGACCCGTGGAGAGAAAACGAAATCCCTTCCTGGTTCGTAACCCATAGAGCCTGTGCTATAGAAAACCGGCAGCTTAAGCTTGTTTCCCAGAATACAAGTAACCGGGGCTAACCTCAAGCAAAAAGATGAGCCGCCAGAGAGAATGGCGGCTGTAACGGGATTATTTCTTTACCAGCCGATAACGCTGCCGGGGGCTCTTTGGGCGTTCAGTGCCTTCGATTAATCCCCGGTTTTTAAGGCTGCGTATATGGGAAGAAACCGTATTTCTGGATAGCCCGGAACTGTCGATGATTTCATTGACCGACATGGAGCCCTGCTTTTCCAAAGCAGCCAGCAAAGCGGCGTCGAAATTTTTCCATATATTTCCGGTCTTCTCGGTCTCCGGGAATTGACGCTTGAAGAATGTAATTTGAAAGGCAGAGACAAAGTCTTTCAGATCCGCTTCCGGCAAAAGATCCTCATGCAGTTCCTGTTTGATTTGCTGAAGACCGGAGCCTCTGTTTTCAATAACAAAGCTGGTCTGGCCGTCATCTTCTTTGTAGGGGGTGAACTCTAATAGCTGTGACAGGCGGGTATTTCGAGTTGCGGAGATACCGTGTGGGAGACTGCTGAAGGAAGCGGCACCATAAAGGCCTCCAGGATTCAGAATCTCCAGCCGGTCCGCATATAGATTAATTTGTACCTGAGAGCCTCTTCCGTCAGGCGAGTAATCCCGGTGCTGCAAGGCATTAACAATGGCTTCGCGGCAGGCAGGAATAGGGTAGTCTGTGACCTCCCTGCGGAGCGCCCCCTGAATGAGTGCTCCCGTCCCCATGTGTTGTCTTAACAGCTCAATGGCGCTTGTCAGCATTTCCGGGATCGATCCATTAATGGGCTGAGTTACCGAATAACGGCCCGGCAGCTCTTCAGCCTGAGCTTTGGTTACTCCGGGGTAAACCGTGAACGTGATGTTGAGGCGGGGGAAGAATTGCTGTGGGAAGATCCCGGCAGCGAGCAGCCCGGCTAGCGTTGGTACGTACTTGCCGCCAGCGGCAGGAGCCAAAGCGCCAAGCCTGACGAGGGCCTCATCTCTTGGCATTTTTCCAAACACTCTAGGGGCGATCTCTCGGTTCCGCTGAACGATCGCATCCAGAATCTCTGGATTCAGATCATCCAGGGTCGCTTCTTCTACAGGCTCCCGATCGAAAGCGGGTTGTTTGTAAAATTCCCGCAGACGCTCGATCTCGTAATCTGTCAGCCTTTTGTTACCGTCTTTGGTACGGATAAATGAACCGAACCGCAATCCTTTTTTGGTTATGTAGCAGGGGCGCTGATTTAATGGGACAGGCTGAATGGAGGCAACCACGATATCGCCGCCTTCAACCGGATAGCGTTCGATATTGAGGCGGCAGGGCGGAGTGAGATCGCGTCCCAGCCTAAGGAGCGCGTCATGAATTTTCTTCGCGTCAAAGCCTGGAACCGCAGCCATACTTTTGACGTCGAGACCGAGGATCAGCGTTCCTCCATCCCGATTAGCAAAGGCGGAGATGGTTTCCAAGAGAGAGTCAGGAAGGCCGTCGCCGGCACTGATCACTTCATAATGCTGCGCGTCAGGTCCAAGGACTCGCATTCTTTCAATCGCGTTCTGAATAGGGGGAGGGAGAAAGTTCATGTTGGCTCTCTCGGAAGGTTTCAATGCATTGGAAGAGTACTGAACTAAGAGACTGAACTATACAAGTAAAAGCAATAAGTACACTATTAAGTGTACTTATTCGTATAGTCCTGGCGGTCCTTCGAGTGGTGTCCGCAACTAAATAACCCTCACGAATAGGGGCTCCATCTGAAGGCTTTTAGAAGCGTGAATGGGCGCAAACACCTTCAGCCTGATTCAGGATTTTCCCTTTTAGCCATCAGAAGTACCTCCGCCATTAACCAACTGTAACCGTGATAAAAGTCATAGTAATGATGATTTTTTAATCAGAAAACGAGAACTTTTTTAGATCTGTGTCAACCCTTAAACGAACCTTAAAGTTCTCTTTTTCAGAATCACGCAAATTGCATAAAAGCCAATTACAGCGGAAAACATTCCGACAATATCGTGGTCTTGCAAAGTTAAAAAATACTTGATATAGTGTTCACCATCAACAACGAAACAATAGTCATTCTCATTCGTATCTGTTCATGACGGTTATTTGTCAAACAACATATGAGGAATTAACCATGTCTCTTAATGGAAAGAAAGTCGGCGAATTTGCTCTGAAGGCTTACAAGAACGGTGAGTTTATCGATGTGACCGATAAGGACCTGCAGGGGAAGTGGAGCGTCCTCTTCTTCTATCCGGCTGACTTCACCTTTGTCTGCCCGACCGAACTCGAGGATCTGCAGAACAAGTACGCTGAATTCCAGAAGATCGGCGCTGAGATCTACTCCGTGTCGTGCGACACCCACTTCGTTCACAAGGCCTGGCACGAATCCTCCGAACGTATCGGCAAGGTTCAGTACCCGATGATCGGTGACCCGACCGGCCGTCTCGCGAAGGAACTCGATGTCTTCATTGAGGACGCGGGTCAGGCTGAACGCGGTACCTTCGTGATCAATCCGGAAGGCGAAGTGGTGCTCTACGAAGTGAGCGCCGGCAACATCGGCCGCAACGCGGATGAACTCTTCCGCAAGGTCCAGGCCGCGCAGTTCGTGCACGAGCACGGTGACGAGGTCTGCCCGGCCAAGTGGCAGCCGGGTGAAAAGACCCTCAAGCCCTCTTTCGACCTGGTCGGCAAGCTTTAATGGGGATATGGCATCTTGGCAGAAATTAAAACCTACGATGCTATAGTAGTCGGCGGAGGTCCTGCAGGACTCTCCGCCGCTATTTATTTGGCACGTGCTCGTTTCCGCGTTCTTGTCCTTGAAAAGGAAAAGATCGGCGGTCAGATCACCATCACGGCAGAGGTCGTGAATTATCCCGGTATCGTGAAGACGAACGGGGAGAAGCTCACCTCTGACATGACACGCCAGGCTCAGAATTTCGGCGCGGAATTCCTCGCGGCTGAAGTGACGGGGCTTGAGCTTGAGGGTGACTGGAAGATCGTACACACGAACCGCGGCGACTTTAAGACGCTCGGCGTGGTGTACGCGGCCGGGGCTCATCCGAGACTCGCCGGGTTTACCGGCGAATCCGAATTCCGGGGCCACGGTGTCGCCTACTGCGCGACCTGCGACGGTGAATTCTTTACGGACCGCACGATTTTCGTGATCGGCGGCGGTTACGCTTCGGTGGAGGTTACGCTTCGGTGGAGGAGGGGCTCTTCCTCACGAAGTACGGAAAGAAAATCATCATGGTGGTGCGCCGTGACGACTTCTCGATCAACTCCGCTGCGGTTGAGGAGCTGAAGGAGAATCCGAAGGTCGAGCTGCACTTCAATACGGAAGTCGCTCGGGTCGAAGGCGACAGCGCCGTCCGACGGGTGGTGCTGAAGGATCGGAAGACGGGAGAAGAAACCGTTTACGAATCCGGGTCGGATGGCTTCTACGGCGTCTTCGTGTTCGTGGGCTACACGCCTGGGAACGATCTGATCAAAGGCCAGGTGGAACTGAACCCGCAGGGGTACGTGATCGCGGACCGGAATCAGAAGACGAATATCGACGGCGTCTACGCGGCGGGCGACATCTGCGTGAAGGAACTTCGCCAGGTGGTGACCGCGGTGTCGGATGGCGCGGTCGCGGCGACGTCGCTTGAGAAGTATCTCGGCAGCCAGTACCGGAAGCTTCAGCTGAAGCGGACGTACGTGAAGAAACTCGAACCGAAGGAAGAGCCGAAGCCTGAAGCCGCTCCAGCGGCGGACGACAATTCGTTCCTCGACGCGGATACCCGCGCGGCGCTCGCTCCGGTGCTCGGACGCTTCACGAATCCGATTACGCTGAGGCTCTATGACGATCACTCGGATCTCTCGCGTGAAGACGCGGAGATGATCAAGGAGCTTGCCAGTCTCTCTGACAAGGTCTCCTACGAAGTGGTCGACGCGGTTCCGGGTAAGGAACACACGATCGCGATTCTGAACGATAAGAAGGAAGAGGCGGGGCTCCGCTTCCACGGGGTGCCTGGCGGTCACGAATTCAATTCGTTCATACTCGCGATGTATAACGTCGCGGGTCCGGGGCAGGACGTGGGTGAGGCGCTGCAGAAGCGGATCGACTCGATCGATACGTCGAAAGCGCTCACGATCGCTGTGTCGCTCTCCTGCACGATGTGTCCGGATCTCGTCGCCGCGGCTGAAAGGATCGCGGCCGATAACCCGAATGTGACGGTCGACGTGTATGACCTCGCTCACTATCCGGAGCTTCAGAAGAAGTGGAACATCATGAGCGTTCCGTGCCTCATCGTGAACGATAAGGACGTCCACTTCGGGAAGAAGGGGGGCGAAGGGATCCTCGACATGCTGAAGTAACCTTTCTAGCTTGCCCCACGAACCGCTTGTCTTTTGGGCTGGTAAACCCAGAAGGCAGGCGGTTTTTCTTTTCCCCGGAATGAAAAATCCCTCCGGCTGTGAAGTGCTGGAGGGATGCGGAATCAATCGTTCGCTTTTTGCTGATAGCTTTCCGAATTCTGAATGATGCGGTTCGCGAGATCCATCGCTTCATTCATCTTCTCGTTCGGCGTGAAGCTGTGGTCGAGTGACTCGATCAGTTTCTCGGACGCTTTCCGGGTCTGTACTACGGATTCCTCGTGAGACACTTGGGAGAGCTTCGCGAGTTTCTCCGCCTCCCGGAGCGCCGCGACCCGGATAAAACCGGCAAGCGATACGCCGCTCTTTTCAGCGGCATCCTGCAGCAGATGCTGCTCCCCGGAACTGAGGCAGATATTGAATTCACCAGAAGCATTTGCAGACATAGATTTCTCCAATGTGAGGTGTTGCGCCGGAGAGGAAATCGATTTTTTTGGTTATTTCGTCTGTACTATTGTGCGCGTTGTTATTTTACTGCCAAAGCTTTAATTTTTCTTAAAGTGATGAAATAAAAATGCTCATTTTCTCACGTAGATCGAATTGAATACCTGGTAGGCGAGTTTACGGTATTTCTGTGTTGATAAATCCGTGGTCCTGAGATCCTTTGATCCTATCGTGAACTGTACGTTCACAGCCTTGTTTTCCACAAGGAAAAGCATGTAAAAGGTGTGCAGATAGAGAACATTTCCAAGCCGCTCGGTCTTCACGGTCGCGTCAGCGAGAATCGCGGGGTAGGAATCGAGCATCGTGGCTCTCGCGTCCCCGCGTTTCACGATTTCACCAACCGGCGGAAAGATGTCTGTCCAGAAATCGGGAGACTTCACCACTTCTTTGAGAACGGGGAGCTCCCAGTTCGCCTTAACTTCCGGATCCGGATTGGTGTCGATTCCGATCACGGAGATCAGCACCGTCTGTTCATCCGCCTTCATCCATTCGCTCACTACATGCGGGCGGACGGTTTTCGTTTTCTGCACCCAGGAGAGCGGGAACGAGATCTCGATATTGAGCCCCTGAGCCTTGGGGTTCCCTTTTGTCGAATAGGTTTCTTTGTTCCTCGAGAACTCTTCTGCCGGGTTATGGGTGAAGGAGACGTCGGACAGCGTCCGGAAAATCCGGTCCGTCAGTTCTGTCGGCTGATCAAGCGTGGCAATAAAGAGATCAAGCTGCTTCTCCGCGAGTTCCTCGTTCCTGAACTTCACGTCCGGCATCAGCTTCCCGATCCGTTCGTTTGATTTCGCGAGCACCTTGATCCCGAAATCCCCGAAGCATTCAAAGTGTTTCCGCACCGCGGCTTCGGCTCCCGGAAACCGATCCCGGAAGCGGCGCTGAAACATGAGAACATCCGGCGTGAGAGCGGGGTACGAATGCATGATTTCCGTGAGCGCGGTCTTCTGATACTCCACGTAGCCGTAGGCCTCGGCGAGATTCCGGATATCGGATTCCCCAAGACCGTGAGCGGACGCCGCGCCGCTGATTGAGGTGAAGAAGAGGGCAGAGAGAATCAGAGCGGCGGTTTTCATAGGAAAACGATCTTTTGAATTAAGTGCTTCTTCGATTCTGAACGGTTTCAGTAACCAAGGCAATGGATACGAATACGGAACGTGTCAGTATTCGGATTGAAGAGTTTTTATGTGTATGATGTGTATGAAAAATAATCGGAAGCCGAAATCATGAAGTATCTGACCGCGATTGAACCAGGTGACGATGAAAACGCGTTTGGTGTTGTGATTCCTGATCTGCCGGGATGCTTTTCAGCCGGAAACACTTTGGAAGAGGCACTCAGAAACGGAAAGGCGGCTGCCGAACTCTGGATGGAGTCAGAGCTCGATAATGGCAGAGCCATTCCAGCCCCATCCTCATTCGAAAAACTCAGAAAGAATCCAGGGTTTGAAGGCTGGATCTGGTCCGTGATTGATGTGGATCCGGAGGCGCTTTCCGATAAATCGATCCGCGTGAATATCACGCTCCCCGCGAGGGTTCTGACGCGTCTTGACCGCCAGGCCAAAGCAGCCGGCGAAACCCGTTCTGGCTTCATCGCGAAACTCGTAATTTCAAATCCGGCAGGGTAGAAACGTCGTTTGCGGAATTCTTATTCTTGACGGCCTCCGGACTTCCGTGAGTAGAATTACCGCGATCCAGATCACTTCAAGGCAGCAACGTTTTCCTATGGCACTTCAGACTGACACCCCGGCACTTCCCCCGCTTATCCGCGTCGTGGACGATAACGACACGCTTCGGCAGTTGCTTGAATTCATGCTGCAGTGCGAGGGGTATGAGGTCGTGTCCTACGCGAGCGCCATGGATTTTCTGAAGTCTGACACCCCAAGCCGCCCCGGGTGCCTGATCCTCGATATCCAGATGCCGGAAATGAGCGGACTTGATCTCTTTGACCGGCTGAATCACCGGGGGTACGAAGTCCCGGTGATCTTCCTCACGGCGCATGGCGACACCGATATGGCGGTGGGCGCGATGCGGGATGGGGCGTGCGACTTTCAGACAAAAATCGATCAACGTGGAGAAGTTCCTCCCGGCGGTCGCGCGGGCGCTAGAAAATGACCGTCTGCGGCGTGAAGGCATCAGCCGCGATATCCGGGAAGAGGTGAAGCTTTTCCAGAGTCTTTCGGAGAGGGAAGAAAAAATCTGCCGCCTCACGATCCAGGGCTTTGTGAGCCGGGCGATCGGGGAGCGGCTCGAGATTTCGCACCGAACGGTGGAGCACTACCGGGGATCCGCCCTTAAGAAACTCGGGCTTCATTCCTCCGCCGACCTCGCACAGTTTTTCGCGCGGGTTGACGCGTTCCTCGCCGCGAACCCGGAGCGGTAAAGCGGGTTTTATACGTCTTTCGGCATAGTCTTTCTGACTATTTTCTGATTTCGATGGGGGTCACCTAGGTAGACCCCCGAAACACAATTTCTCCTGAGAAGAGGGGATTCGGGTGACCGGATGTCCTCACAAGACCAAGAACTCACTCATGGAGAGATATGTATGCTGACTCGGAGAAATTGGCTGAAAGCCGGTGTCGCGGCAGCGGCCGCGGGTACCGCGAGTGTCGCTCAGGCTGCGACAGGAAAAGCTTCCCCGTCCCAGAAGTCGAACATCAATAAGACGCTTCCGTCCGAAACCTTTGACTGCGTCATTCTCGGCGCGGGCACCGGAAGCCTCGTCACCGCGATTGAGGCCTTTGACCGCGGTCTGAAGCCTGTGGTGCTCGAAAAGATGTCCTGGGCCGCCGGTAACTCCATTTTCGCGTCCGGCGGTATCGCCGCCTGGGGCACCGACCTTCAGAAGGCTCAGGGATTCAACGAAACGAAAAAGGCGTTCCGCGCTGACATGATGAAAGTGTCGCAGAACCGCGCCGATCCCGCGCTCGTCGACACCTATGTTGAAAATATCGGCCCCGATATCGAGTGGCTGCAGAAGAAGATCGGCGTGAAGTTCGCGAAGATCCGCAGCCTCCCGTGGCCGCTCCTTCACCGCAAGATCCCGGTCCGCTTCAACACGAAAGGTCTGAAACTCATCACCGATAACCAGTATCGGATCGTGGGCGTTGAGTGCCTGACGGACGACGGCCTCAAGAACTACATGGCGCGTGACGGTGTCGTGATCGGTACCGGCGGCTTCTCCGCGAACCGCGCGATGCTCTGCCGCTATATGGGAGGTCCGCTCTCCCGCCTCGTACTCCGCGGATCTCAGTACGTCACGGGTGAAAACGTCTCGATGACGGAGCCGCTTGGCGCGATGCTCGTTCACATGGACCAGTTCCACTGCGGTCCGATCGTGGAGAACACCCACGCGAATCCGAACTTCGTGATTGATGCCGGCACGGGTCTTGATGTGAACTGCCAGGGCCAGCGCTTCATGGATGAAGTGTTCACGTACACGCAGAAGTCGATGGCGACCGCGACGAAGACGAAGGAAAACAAGGCCTATCACCTGATTGACGCGAACTGGCCGCGCTCCGAAATGGCGGCGAAGAAGTTCCTCGGGATGAATAGCGAAGTGATCATCGCGAACACCCCGGAAGAACTCGCGCAGAAGATGGGGCTGAAGCCCGAAGTCTTCACGAAGCTTTTCGCCGAATACAACAAGGCGCTCGCGGACGGAAAGCTGAAGGATATGAATCCGCCATGCTCCCTCAAGGATCCGAAGCCCCTCAATAAGCCTCCGTACTACGCGTTCCCGTTCCAGGGCGGTATCACGGCCACGTTCGGCGGCCCGAAGATCAACTCTAAGGCTCAGATCGTGAGTAACGAAGGCGTCCCGTTCAAGGGTCTCTACGCGGTCGGCAACGCCGCGGGCGGTCTCTTCTTCGGAAACTATATCGGCGGCTCGCAGCTTGGCGGTGCCACTGTGTTCGGCCGCATTGCCGCGGCTGATATGGCTTCAAAGCATAAGAACGCTTAACCGAAGGGGAGAAAACGACCATGAAAAACTTAATCGTTATGACGCTCGCCATGCTGATCGCGGGGTCCGCCGCGGCTGCCGGAACGACTGACCACTTCCTCGCGGACCGTCACGTCGAGCGCGGCGTGAAGTGCGAGTCCTGCCACGTGAATGGCGACACCACGAAACCGGTCCGCAAAGCGCAGTGCCTCGTGTGCCACAAGTCTTACGAAGCGCTCGCGAAGAAGACCGAGAACGTTCACCCGAACCCGCACTTCAACCACTACGGCGAACGCGACTGCACGACGTGCCACAAGGGTCACCAGCAGAGCACGCTTTCCTGCAGCCAGTGCCACAAGTTCAATCTGAAGACGCCGTAAGACAGGAAGCGAGTCCTCCGTTCTTCCTTTGACTTCTCCTCATTCTTGAGGTTCCCCGGAAATCCCGCCCTTTCTCTCTCCGGGGGCAGACGGATTTCCGGTTTTTTTCTTATCTATATAGAGAAGAGAAGCAGAAGGGCCGAAGAGTGGAGGGGAGAAAGCGACAGAATCAGGAAATCGGATGAGCCGGAGCTGGGATCGTGACGGTCACGGCAAGTCCCCCGGCGGCACCCGGGTTAAAGGCGATCGTTCCCGAGTGGTTCTGGATGATGGTGCGGACAATGGCGAGCCCAAGCCCGAGCCCCTCAGGCTTCGCGCTCTTTGTGGCGTACCCGAGACTCTCCAGCCGCTCTTTTGTGAGGACCTCACCGGTGTTCTGAATCGTGAGCCGGATCGATTCCCCATCCGCCGTTTCAAACCGGTTAAGCACCACCGAGACCCGGGCGTCTGCGCCTCCCTTCCGGTCCGCGGCTTCAAGCGCGTTTTTGATGAGATTCACGACCGCGACTTCAATCTCAAGCCGGTCCCCCTCGATCAGGCACCCAGGGCGGGTATCAGATTGAATCGCGGTCCGGTAGCGGCTCGAGTCCTCGAGATTCGAGACGGAGCGCGTCACAAGGTCCGAAAGATCAATCACGGTCCGGGTGTCCGAGCCGCTCGACCGCTTCGCGTAGTCCCGGACCTTCGTCACGATTTCGTCCGCCTTCAAGGCTTCGCTTCGAATTGTGGTGAGGCCTTTCTGCATCATGGCTTCGGAATTCGGCCGATGCATGTCTGAGAGTCTCAGAAGGCTCTGCACGTAATTCACGATTGTCGCGAGGGGCTGCCGGAGTTCATGAACGACCATGGAGCTCATCTGCCCGATCATCCCGTTTTTCTGAAGCGACGCGAGATGCTCGTTTGCCCGACGCGTGCGTTCTTCGAGTTCTTTTTGCTTTGCGTAGGCTTTTGTGAGTTCACGGGTCCTTCGCTCCACCAGCCGGTCACTCCGGACCGAATGAAGAAGGAGCCCGATGACCGCGGCGATAAAGAGCGTGAGGAACGGCCAGTATTCGGAGAGGAACCGCCTCAGGGTCCAGTGCCGCAGGTACTCATACGGCCCGATCTTAAGTTCCTTGAAGAGGGTGTCGACCGGGGTGAAATCTGTCGCCATCCCCCAGTGGAGGTTCCCGGGGATCGGTTTCATCGAGAGGAGGGTGGACGCGGCGAGCCTCGCGACATCCGGTGTCGCGTGAGGCGTAATCGTCACGGTCCAATTCGGGTAAAGCGCCGTGCTTCGAATGCAGCGGAAGTCTTTCGTTTCCGGTTTCGCGCCGACGACAGCGAGGTCTGAAATATCTTTCCCTTCGGATGCCATATCTTCAAGGAAACAGGTTCGCAGCACGCCGACATCCGCTTCCCCGTTCCGGAGCGCCGTAACGACAGACGGCATATCGTTCAGCTTCACAATCTGATCCGAAAAGAACCGGTCGGGGTTGAAGCCCTCCCGCAGGAGTTCCCCCATCGCGACCTGGAAGCCAGTGAAGGCCTTGGGGCCGCTCGTCACGAGCCTCAGTCCCTCCAGATCTTTCAGACTCTGGTACGTCCGGTCTCCTTTCCGCACGACAAAAACGGAGCCTTCCGCGTGATTCGGATCCGGAAAGCGATCCGACACGAGCTACCCGATATCGCGGCTTCCGATGTCAGCCGCCCGGCGGTACGTCCCCGCGGAGCTCAGCACCAGGTCCGTTTTCTTCGGATTGATCCGTTCCCCTGAAAACACCTCGGCGTAAAAGTGATCCCGCCCGAACGCTTTTTGAAACGCGCGCACCGTCGGCATGATGATCGCGTCATTCTGGTTCGGCTGCGAGAAGTGCGAGACCTGCATCCGGACCACGTCCGGGGCGTCCTTCCGCGCCGCGGTTTCGGGAGTGAGTACGCGCCCGATCGGGTACGGCTCATCGATCCCGGACGCGCCCGCCGGCGTAACAAGAAGCGGGAGAGCAAGAAAGCCCGCGATCAGGCAGAGGCTCACAGGTTTCAGGCGGTATCTCGCGCGGCGCATGGGAATAAACGAATAAAGGTTCACGGTAACGCCTATAAGTATAGGGAAGAGGACTCGGCCCCTCACAATAAAAAAACACGCTCTTCATCTGAAAAAAGAGGAAGAGCGTGAAAACGTCGTACGTTCAAACGAAGACCAAAGAGAGAATCGCCGCTCCCGGATCGGGAGAATCCAGGAGCGGGTACTGCTAAAGAGCTCAGGCGTTCTTCGCCTTAGCCTGGTTCTGGGCGCGGAGCATGTTAAGCGACGACCCATAACGGAACCACTCGATCTGACGATCGGTGTAGGTGTGGTTCACCTGGACACGGTCCTGAGACCCATCGGCGTGACTGAGGATCACGGTGAGCGGTTTACCAGGCTTGAAGTCCTTCATGCCAACCACCGAGATGCGGTCCTTCTCCTGCACCTTGTTCCAGTCATCCGGATTCGCGAAGGTGAGCGCGAGGATGCCCTGCTTCTTCAGGTTCGTCTCGTGAATTCGGGCGAAGCTCCTCGCGATGATCACCTGGACATTGAGGTAGCGGGGCTGCATCGCGGCCTGTTCGCGGGACGACCCTTCACCGTAGTTTTCGTCCGCCACGACGCACGAGAACTGGTTCGCGGCCTTATAGCTCTTCGCGACAGAGCTCACCTTGTCGTAGGTCCCCGTCTTCTGATTGAAGACGTGGTCGAGTTTCCCAGGCTGGAAGGCGTTATCAGCGACAGAAAGCGTGTTATCCGAAATCCGGGAGATGTTCCCAACGTAGTGAATCCACTTGCCGGCAGGCGAAATGTGGTCCGTCGTGCACTTCCCCTTCACCTTGATGAGGAGCGGAAGACCCTGGATATCCTTCCCGTTCCAGGCGGGGAAGGGGTCAAGCAGCCGCAGGCGGTCGTAGCTCGGGTCGATCTTGATCACTTTCGTCTTAAAGGTCGCCGTGTGGCAGCCAGTGCCGGCGCGGGCAAAGCCCTTCGGCGGGAGTTCATTTCCGTGCGGGACTTCGAGTTTCACCGCCTTTCCGTCCTTCCCCGTCACGGTATCCGTCATCGGGTTAAAGGAGAGACGGCCGCCGAGCGCGTAAGCGACCGCGATATCCGGGGACACGAGGAACGCTTCAGTGAGCGGGTTCCCGTCGTTACGCTTCCGGAAGTTGCGGTTGAAGCCGTGAACGATCGTGTTCTTACGCTTCGGGTTGTTCTTCCGGTTCCACATGCCGACGCACGGCCCGCAGGCATTCGCGAGCACCGTGACACCGAGTTTCTGGAAGACCTGCGTGAGACCGTCGCGGTCCATCGTGGCCTTCACGAGGTTGGAGCCTGGCGACAGGAACATCGGGCACTTCACAGAAATCCCGTGATCGAGCGCCTGCTGCGCGATGGAGGCGGCGCGCGAAATGTCTTCGTAGGATGAATTCGTGCAGGAACCGATCAGCACCGCTTCGATCTTGTCCGAAAGCCCCTTCTTCTTCACGTTCTCCTTCATTTCGGAGAGGTTCATGTCAGCGTCAGGCGAATACGGTCCGGACACCTGGGGTTCAAGAGTCGAGAGGTCGATCGTGATCACCTGGTCATAGAATTTGGACGGGTTCTCGTACACCGCCTTATCGGCTCTGAGGTCGCCCGCGATCTTATTTGCCATCAGGACGATCTCTTCGCGGCCTGTCTTCCGGAGGTAATCCATCATGTGGGAGTCATACGGGAAGACTGAGCTTGTCGCGCCGAGTTCCGCGCCCATGTTCGCGATCGTCGCTTTGCCGGTCGCGGAAAGGGTATCCGTGCCCGGACCGAAGTATTCAATAATGGCGTTCGTGCCGCCTTTGACGGAGAGAATTCCGAGGAGCTTGAGGATCACATCCTTCGGAGTGGACCACCCCTTCAGTTCCCCGGTGAGCTTCACGCCGATCACCTTCGGCACCGGAAGCTCCCATTCGACCCCCGACATGCAGTCCACGGCGTCCGCGCCGCCGATACCGATCGCGATGCCGCCAAGCCCCGAGCCATTCGGCGTGTGAGAGTCGCAGCCCACAATGAGGCAGCCCGGATACGCGTAGTTTTCGAGTGTCTCCTGATGAATAATGCCCGCGCCCGGTTCCCAGAAGTCGATACCGAGCTTATCGCTCACGTCGCTCAGGAACTTGTAGGTCACGCGGTTATCGTAGTTTGAGACCTTCAGATCCTTGATCGCGCCGTCGCTCGCGAGCGTCAGGTGATCGCAGTGGATGGAGGAGGGAAGCTGGACCTTCGGGAACTCCGCGACGAGGAACTGCTGCATCGCGGACTGCGCGGTGAGGTCTTCCATCACGAGCTGATCCGGGCGGAAATTCGCGAATTCGTGGCCGCGCTTGAAGTCCCTCGCATCCTCGATGTGATAGAGATGCGTGTAGAGGATCTTTTCAGAAAGCGTGAGCGGACGGTTAAATCCCTTCCGCACAGCGGCGAGCCGCGTCGGGAAATTCTTATAGAACGCGCGGACGTGCTCGATATTCCTGATCGGATGCTGAACGTTGATGTCCTTCGTCGCTGCGGAAGCGACCGCGGACGCTGCGCCATTCATACTCACCGCGGCGGCGGTAAGACCTGAGGCTTTCAAGAGGCTGCGGCGTGAAACCGAAACGGGCATGGCTAAAATCTCCTTTTTGGTTGTATGCGTATTGAGAGACCGCCGCGTTTTTCTTTGCGGCTCTCTATGTCTCTCGACGTAGTAAGTTTGGATTAGACCTCTGCCTAGGTAGCCCGGTCACACGTCAAAAAAACGACACTTGGGTGACACAAAAAATCCCAAAAACAGGTCCGTTTCTGTTTTCTGGATATGAAAATGCCCGCGCAAGGCGGGCATGGAAATACAGGATCAGTTGAAGATTACTTTAACGGAATTAAAGATGTGATTTCTTAACTTTCGATATTTTTCCGCTGTCTTTTCAGTTGTTTCGGCATCCGGTGACGCAATCGTGAACTCAACCCGGATGTTTTCGTCAAAATCAAAGTATTCCGCGACGTATGAATGATAGAAAAATGGGTGGTTCTTTTCTATTTTGTCGCTTCCTTTCCAGTCGAGCAGAAGCGCTGTTCCGGTTGCGCTGTCGCCCACAAAGTCAGCATCAATCCGGCCTTTAGCAATGGATTCATCCTCCAGAGGACCGTACTCTTTCCAGATCGCCGCACTATCTTCCTTGATGCGTTTCATCAAATAGCGGTATTCCCTAAAAAACGGAAGATCATCGGTCTGTCTTTCCCGCAAGACTAAAACGGTAATTAACGCGTGTTCATCGGACTTAGTCCAATAACCAAGGGAAAAAGGATGATCCAGTGGTTTCTTTTCCCAGGATTCCGGGAGAGAAATCTGAAACTTCCGAGGCGATTTGTTCGGTTCTCGAGGCAAAGACTCTGAGTATGTCTTTTTGTGAACGAAAAGTTCTTCTGCCGGATATTCAGAGAAAGTCACATCACTGACCGTTGCGAAAATCCGCTTTTCATCCTGAGTCGGGTGGTCCGTAACCCCGGTGAACTGATGTACTAATTTTAGTGCTTCATTTTTATTATGGAATCTGCGGTTCGAGTTGAACTTTCGGAGTTTGGCTTCCAGCTTTCCGGTTAATTTTTCTCTGGTCAGGCCAAACTCGTCAATGTGACTGAGCAAGGCCTCTTCCGAATTCGGATAGTCAGTATTCCAAACCGCCTCGCTGGCACTGACTTCTATCATTAAATGTTTGTCATTCGGAAACTGTTTCCGGGCGTTTTCGATCAGCTGTTTCTGCTGGTACACAAATGCGTAAGCCTCAACAAGGTTCTGAAGATCAGTCTGTGTAAACCCGTGCGCCAAAGAGCTTTGGCTGAAGAGGCAGGTGGCAGCGCCGGCAATAGTGATAATGAGTTTCTTCATGGTGAAGGAGGCAGAGAGAAAAATCAGTTACTGCAGATAGTACCGGATTAGTTACTAAATGAACATCCCTGCCTCCTTGATTGATCCACTTGAAAGGCGGCCGACGTTCAGCCTCGGAGTCTCTTGATCCTCTTCTGTAACGAGATTTTCAAAAACCGTAATGTCACCTCAATCAATAAAGGCCATTGGGAGACTGGACTCCGATATTAGAAAATCAGGATCAGATAGGGGGATAAGAAAAGTTGCCCGCTTCTGCCCCACGGATAAAGGAAAAGCCCGCGGAATCAGCGGGCTTCGGAGATTATTTGTCTGCGGAAACTAACCGGATAGAACTGAGGATCTGGTCTCTCAGCATCTGGTACTTGTTACCCGCCCGCTTCGCTGCCTCGGGATCGCATGACGCCACATAAAATTCCACATCCACGTACTGCGATCCATCCTGATAGATCGCTGAAGTGATGTGCGTGTAGAAAGGCGTATTGTCTCTCGAGAATTGTCCGTCCCACTCGAGAAGGATCACCGGTGTCCGGTCGAAAATGACGACCTTCGAAGAGCCCTTCTTAACGAGCTCGCTTTCAAGCGGTCCGAACCGCTTCCAGATTTCCGGCGTCGATTCGATTGCCTTCAGGTTCCGGTAAATGAAATCGGCAGGGTTGTAGTCATCGTCGACAGGCCGCCTCGCGCCGATCGAGACGACGACGTCCTCATCATTCTTCGTCCAGTAGCCAAGATGCCCCGGAAAACTCATCGGCGTTTCTTCCCAGGAATCCGGGATCAGGATTCGGAATTTTTTCTCCCCCGCGGTATTCCGAAGCGGATATTTGATTTCGTGCGCTGTCCGATGGAACGCGAACTCTTCTTCCGGGTAGTCCGAGAAGGCGGCATCCGATAGTGTCCGGCGGCCCCGGTTTTCCTTCTCGGTTGGACTCTTGGACACCAGGCTGTAGTGCAGCACCACGGCTTTGGCCTGATTCGCGTCCCGGAATCGGAGATTCTTATCCGAGGCTCCGAGCGTTTCCGCGGTGAGCTTCGCGATATCAGCCCGGCTGAGACCGAAGTGTCCGAGATGCGTGATCAGCGCGTTTTCCGCGTCCGGATAGAGCAGATTCCATGTGAGACGCGAGGTATCAACCACGCCCAGCACCCCAACGTCGTTCCTGAATTGCTTCTCCGCCGCCGCGAGCACCTGCTGCCGCTGATAGACATAGGCATACGCTTCTGTCAGATTCATCAGGTCGTTCTGAGTCATTCCGTGGGCCGACACACCCTGGCTCATAAGGGCCGTGGCAGCGCAGCAGAGAGCCAATGCGATTTTCTTCATAGCGAGATAAGCGGGGATCAGGAACCACAGTTCCGGGCCCACTTCAGTTTGAGTTATGAAAACATCATATTGCTATCAATGGTAAACAGCGCTATAGATCGCCAGAAACCCGGGATTCTGGCGAGTTCCCGGTGATTCCCATAACGGTCTTTTTGATCAGCCGTAATGCCATATTCTTTCTCTTTGGAAGGGCTGTCCGCAGGGAAACTTGATTTCAATATATCAATTTCAAGATGTTTTTTTTATGGCTTCAGATTCCACTTGATTTGGGTATATCGAAATCAAGATGAAAAATTCATCGAAACGGGGGAAAACAGGAACATGAATGCCCGAAACAGACTCTTTCAGCTCAAAAACCGGTCCCGGCAGTCTCAAAATTTGCCGGAAAAAACCGGTTTGAAGACGCTTCTTGATTTCAGTATGTGAGAATCAAGAGGGATCTCGCAGCTAAAGGGCCGGGGAGACGGAGAAAAGCGCCGGAATTCCCGGATTTGACCTCAGAAAACTTGCCTGATTTTCTCACGATTGCCTAATAAATAAGCAAAAAGTGTCAAAAATCCCGGGAAAATACCTTTTACGGTCTCAAACTTGATTTCCGTATAAGAAAATCAAACGACAGGGAAATGACGTTCTTTTTCCGGAGTCGCTGGAGTCGGAAAGCGGATGGCTGGCTGTTAAAGACCGCGGAATCTTAACGCCGAAACTTATGGAAATCTTCTTACGGAATGAGCACCCTGCGGTGAAGCCAAAGAGTCTTTGTTTCTTACTGCCAGATAGAGAAACACCGCCCAGCCCCGCAAGGTGTTCAGGACTCGGGGGTGGGCGGTGCAAGGAGCCCACAGCGCGAAAACGCACAAACGCTGTGGGCCAGCAAATTATACTGATTTGCTATCAATTGCCAAACCACGGCGGGGTATTTTTTATTCGTACTGTCCGCCAGGGGGCCAAGGCGGCACGCCGGCCCCCGACCGATTTTCCTGTGGATGCCAAACAGACAGGGAAAAGTCTTCGTTTTCCTCGGAAAATACCGTTTTTCTCCGAAATCTTGATTTCTGTATAAGTAAATCAAGTAAGGGAGAGAAGAGGCGTGGAGGTCGGTTTCCAGGCAAAAATAAACGGACCCGCGCAGGAGAGAGAGCTCGCGGGTCCGTCGGAGAGCAACCAAAGGAGAGAAAAGCCCGCTGCTCATCCGGTGGAGAGAGTCCGGATCTGGCAGCGGTAAATATAAAAACACCTAGCTCCGGGAGCGGCGCACCTATCAAGCCGCTGTTGCTTCCCGGAACAGAGTTAAGGATACGGATCCGAGTACGTAAGTAGTTGAACTTAGATTAAACATTGTGGCGGGAATCCGACTGCCGCGTACGGGCGTCCATGGACGGCTGTGAAGATTGTGTGGGATTGAATTTATTTGATTTATCCGCGCTCTGAAACGAGAATGTCAGAGTACGTATCACTTATTCATTCAACGGACACCCGCCCGAGGTGTTTTTTCACCGTGCTCAGAGCCTCTCTATCCGTCATCAGTCTTTTCGCAGCTCTGATCGCTTTCGGTCCCTATCCCGCCAGCGCGTCAGAGCGCCCCGTCACGATCGGAATACAGGAGTCGCTCGACCCTGATTTCTTTGTGAATACGATGGGGCCGACACTGAGGACACTGAGAGACAAAAATCCCGGCAGGACTTTCCGGACCGAAGTCCTGTCGATGGAAGGGCTGACTGACGCGATCAAAAATCATCAGATTGATTTTTTCATGTCGGACAGCGGGTTCTTCTCCTACCAGGCGCTCGAATCCGGGGCGACGAATGTCGCGGCGAGAAGCGTTTCGGGGATGAACCCCGGTCGCAGCACGAGCGCCGTGGTTTTTGTCCGATCCGATCGGTCTGGTCTCCAGTCGATCGGAGACCTGAAGGGGAAAACTGTCGTCAGTCAGGATCCGAACGATTTCTCTTCCTGGGTGGTTTTCCAGGGGGAAGTCGCGAAAGCGGGGTTTGATCCGGATAAATTCTGGGGGCGGGAGCTTTTTACCCACTATGACTATCCGAATGTGGTTGACGCGGTGCTTTCAGGCGACGCCTATGTCGGCATCCTGAAGGCCTGTGATCTCGAGAAACAGCTCACGCTTCACGCCTTTAAGCCGGACGCATTCCGGGTGATCCGCGAGCAGACAGACAAAAAATCCGCCTGCCGCCGTTCCGCTCCGCTGTACCCGGGGGTCGTATTCGCGGCGCTCCCCTATACCGATCCCGCACTTGTGAAGGCGACCGCGCTCACGCTGCTCGCCGAAAAACCGGCCTATGACGGGACTGTCTGGGCGATCGCGAATGACTCAGCCGCGGTCACGAATCTCTATAAAGTGCTGAAATCCGGCCCATACGCTTACCTGAAGGAAATGAACTGGGAAGCGTTCTGGGAAAAGTACCGGTACGCGGTTTATGTTCTCGCCGCGCTGATTCTCCTCTGGGCAGCTCACACAGTGCGTGTGAACCGGCTGGTGGATATCCGGACGCGGGAACTCCGGGAGTCGATGGCGGAAAAAGAAAGACTCGAAAAAGAGAATCAGATGAAGAGCCAGACGCTCTCACAGCTTGAAAGGGCCGGGACCGTGAGCCAGATGTCGCTGCTCGTCGCGCACGAACTCCGGCAGCCTCTGACCTCTCTCATGAATTTCGCGGGCGGTCTGCGGCTCTACCTCTCGAGGATCAAAGGCGATGATCCGACCGTGACGGAAACCACCCGGGTGATAGAGGAAGAGGCGGTCCGGGCCTCTGATATCGTGGAAAAGGTTCGCCGCTACGCGAAACAGGATCGCCCGCGGCCGGTTCCGGTGACGATTGAGAAACTGGTGAATGAGGCTGTCAGGCTTTTCAGCCGCACCTCAGCTGCGGAGGGGATCCATATCGAGCCGAGCGTAAATCCGGACATCACGGTGCTCGGGGATCCGATGGAACTCGAGCTCGTCCTCGTGAATCTCCTCAAAAACTCAGCCGCCGCGATGCGGGATGAGACGGACAAACGGATCACGATCCGGGTCCTCGATCTTGGGAACGACACGGCCAGTGTTGAAGTCACGGATAACGGGGTTGGCGTGTCCGAGGAAAAACTTCAGTCACTCAGCCGCCCGGTGACGAGTCTCAAACCGGATGGGCTGGGTCTCGGCCTCAGTCTTGCCCGGTCGATTATCGAGCGCCACGGCGGCCATATCGGATTCCGGAGAGAAAAGAGGGGACTCACGGTGACCGTCACCCTTCCCACCATCCACCCGGCCGCAAGAGGGAGCGAGGCATGACAATGGAAAATCTGAACCCGAAACTGAATCCTCTCGTCAGAATTGTGGACGATGATGAGAGGGTCCGGCAGTCTGAAGCGTTTGTGCTGAGGCTCTCCGGCTGGGACGTGAAGGAGTACGAGAGCGCCGAGCGGTTTCTCGAGTCGGATGACAAGGAGCGCTGCGGGTGCCTTGTTCTCGATATCCGGATGCCGGGGCTGAGCGGAATAGAGCTTCAGAAGGAACTGATCCGGCAAGGGCGCACGATCCCGATCCTCTTTCTCACAGGCCACGGTGATCTGGATATGGCAGTTGCCGCGCTGAAACGCGGGGCAGCTGACTTTGTGCAGAAACCGATGCGTTCGGAGACACTCACCGAGTCCGTGAAGCGGCTTGTCGCGTGGCATGAAGCCGTCTGCAGAAAGAGGATTGAAGCGAAAGCCGCGGCTGATAAGCTTCGGACACTCACGCCGAAGGAACTCGAAATCTGCCGCGAGGCCGCATCTGGGCTTCATAACAAAGAGATCGCCGAGAAACTCGGTGTCACCGAACAGACCGTGAAGATTCATCGCTGGAACGCGACCAATAAGCTTGAGGTGAAGAGCGCGGTGGAAATCGCTGAACTCCTTAAAAAAGCGGATGAAGCCGGGAAACCTGAAATTTTCCCGATCACCGGCGGACTGAGTGAGGATGAATGATGGAAATCGCCTCTTCACGGAGAAAATTCATCATGGCGGCCGAAAACGGTCTCCGCGTTCTGGTTCTCGAAAAAGAGGAGCATATCGGCGGGAGCACAAGGATCTCAGGCGGCTTTTATTCCTGCGTCGACCCGGGCCGTCAGAACGCGCTGAGGATCCGGGATTCAGAGCCCTTTTTTCTCAGTCAGGTTCTTCAGAGCGGCGGAGGCCACTCGGACCCGGCGCTTGCCCGGACTCTGGTGTTCGGCGCGACCCCGATGCTCAGGTGGCTTGAGTCCCAGGGGATGAAATTCATGCCTTCTGTCACCGAGGCTTATGGCGCTGAGTGGCCGAGGGCCCATAAACCCCTGATGCCAAACGGCGAAGGCTATATCCGGACGCTCAGTAACCGGGCGTCCGCTCTTGGCGCGGAAATCAGGACGGGGACCGCCGCGGTGGCACTTCTTCAGTCTGACGGCCGAGTAACCGGGGTCAGGGTGAACGACCGAGGCACTCTCAGAAATCTGAACGCGAAAAAGGGCGTGATTCTCTCGAGCGGCGGCTTCGGCGCCAACCGGGAAATGATTCACCGCTTTGCGCCTAAATACGATGGGCTCACCACGAATGCCGCGCCGGGATCTACCGGAGAAATGATTCTCGAAGCGGAAAAAATCGGTTCCTCCCTCACCGACATGGATCGGATTCTCTGCAACCCCGGAGCCCCCGAGGGAAGGACGCACCACGCCCGTTTCCACATGATCGTGGATCAATTTATTCTGGTGAATCATCAGGGGAGGCGTTTTATCCGGGAGGACGCGCATCGGAATCAGCTGACAGACGCCGTGCTTAAGCTTCCTGAGCGGTACGCGTACACCGTGATCGACGATCGGGCATTCCGGAATCTCAGCATCCTCATGCAGAAAGAGGCGACGCTCGCGATTGAGACGGGGGACGCCTGGTGCGCGGACACGGTTCCGGAACTCGCCTCGCTCATGGGACTCCCGAAGGGAAATCTCGCACGGACCGTGGAGCAGTACAACCGCTCCGTCAAAACACGTCAGGATCCCCTCGGAAAAGCGGCTTCCGCGCTGAAATCCCCGATTCTGAAGCCTCCGTTCTGGGGGTGCTACGCCGGCATGTCAACGCTTTACACGCTTGGGGGCGTGAGGATTTCACCTCAGGCCCGCGTCCTTACAGCGTTGGGAAAGCCTATCCCGGGACTCTGGGCCGCGGGCGAAGTCACGGGCGGGGTTCATGGCGTTAACCGTCTGGGAGGCTGCGGAATTCCGGATGGATTGGTTTTCGGGCGGATCGCGGGGCTGGATGCGGCAGGGATAAAGTCCTGATTTTCACGCATCTAAAACTTTTGTTTAAGGATTTTCAGACGCCGCGAAACTAGATTTTCTCTATAGAGCAAGGAACTCGAAAAACAGTTCCTCTATTCACTAAGGAGAGAATCATGACCGTTAGTATCAACCGCCGGAATCTGCTTGGAGCCTCTATTACCGCGGGTCTCGCCGCCGCGGCCCCTGCCGCTTTTGCCCACCCGGCAGCAAAGATGCCCGCCAAATGGGATGAAACCTTTGATGTGGTCGTTATAGGCTCAGGATTCGCCGGACTCTCAGCCGCGATTGAAGCAAAGACCGCGGGCGCGAATGTCGTGGTGTTTGATCAGATGCCGATTCCGGGCGGAAACTCCATCCTTTCAGCGGGCGGCTTCGCGGCTCCGGAGAACGACATGCAGAAGAAAGCCGGCATTCAGGACAGCCCGGAACTCCTTCTCAAAGACATGCTGAGAGCAGGCGGCAACCTGAATCAGGTGCAGTGCGCGAAGGTCGTGGCTTACGGCGCTTATGACTCGTACCGGTGGGCGACGGATTTCATCGGTGTGAAGTGGGACCGTCTCGGTTTCCAGGGCGGTCACTCCGTTGCCCGTTCCTGCAGTTTTAAGAATGGCACCGGAGCTGACATCATCGGGCCGATGCTCGATAAGTGCAAAGAACTGGGGATTCCGGTCCGGCTCCGAACCAAGATGACCAATATCGTGACGGACGATAAGGGCGCGGTGCTTGGGGTTGAGATTCTCAAAAACTTCCGGTTCCCGAACCAGAAGTCCGGCAAACCCGCTGCGGTCCGCGCGCTCCGCGGCGTGGTGCTCGGCGGCGGCGGATTCTCCCAGAACATCAAGATGCGCATGATGCAGGACCCGCGGCTCACGTCGGAACTGGGTTCCACCAATCAGCCTGGTGCTGACGGCGCGGCCCTTCAGGCCGCCGAACGGATCGGCGCCGGTACGACGCTGATGGATTGGATTCAGCTCGGCCCCTGGACGAGCCCGGACGAAGTAGGTTTCGGTGAATGCCCGAAATTTGTCGAGGCGTCTGTTGGCTACGGTCTCATGGTGGATCCGCAGACCGGGAAGCGTTTCGTCCAGGAAACCGGCAACCGCAAGGTCCGCGCGGACGCCATCATCGCGACCGGTCACCCCTCGATCATCATGATTTCGGAAAAGAACATGAAGAAGCATGTGCCGCAGAGCACGGTGGACGCGGGTGTCAAGAATGGCTCGATCAAGCGGCTCGAGGGGCTAGACGCGGTGGCTGCCGCCTATAAGATCGATCCCGCGGCACTGAAGGCTACAGTCGCACGTTGGAATCAGGCGATCCAGAACCGGGCTGATCCGGATTTCCACGCCATGATCTTTAAGGACGCGGAGCCGAACGAAGGCGTGTTTTACGCCTGCCGCCTCTGGCCTCGGGTGCACTACTGCATGGGAGGTCTGACCGTGACCCCGAAGGCCGAAGTGATTGACACTGACTTCAATATCATCCCGGGTCTCTTCGCTGCGGGTGAAATCTGCGGCGGTGTCCACGGCATGGTGAGACTCGGAACGGTGTCCATCGCGGACTGCGTCGTGTATGGCAGGGTCGCCGGAAAGAGCGCCGCGGCGCACCGGGCCTAGATCTAGGTTCCTCGCGAGAGCATGAGCGTTCGGGGAGATATGCCCGGAAGCGACACAGTTTCATGCCTCTCGTAGCAGAAACTGCCGGCGACCCCTCTCCTCAGCCGGCAGAGCGGTAATGAAATCGCCCCAGAGCGCTGAAGCCCTGGGGCGGTTCCATTTTTGTCATCCGGCTCCGTCTCCGAGAGGCCGGTGGTTCCTTCCGTCCGGCCGGCAAGAGTTTCAGGGGGACAGCCGAATCGGAGGAACGTTCTTAGGCGTGTTCCAGCGCCATTTCGTCCGGAACCTCATGGTCCGACGCGAAAAAGCGGTAGATCGCCTGTTCGACAGAGTGTTCACAGTACTTCTTCAGGCCGCGGGGTCCGCGGGAAGGGGAAGTTCTGTTCGGCAGCTCCGGGAGCGGGCGGTAGTCGCCCGCAGCCAGCCGATAAAACTCCATCTCAAGCCGGAGGTTATTTTTTGTTTTCATTTTTATGACATCAAAAGCTTGTTCAAAGCATCGGGGGCAGTCTGCCACAGGTTTCTTAAATTTGCGAGACTATTTTGAGACGGCTTATTTTTATGAGAACGATAAAAAAAGATACAGGGCTTTTTTCAGTCGTTTAAATGGTTTGACGTGATTAATAAACCTTTTGGGTAGTACTAGGTAGATATAGCTTGAGTCCTTTGCAAGTTATGTTGGATATTCAAAAAGAGAATAACGAAAAGCGTTTCTCAGATCGCCCGAGTGACTGAAATCTGATCCCGCTGGCCTTCAAATTCTGACAGCTTCCCCGGGTTTCCTGCCCTTATTTGTCAACCTGAAATAGTTAACTGAAATTAACTCATCTATTTTTGAAATTACGGAAAAGTTACTAGCTCTCCGATTTCCCTGTTGCCGGAAGGCAACAGAATTCTGTATTTATTTGCGAAATCGGAAGCGACACGAAATAATGAGTAAAGATTCCATAATTACCGTAATCCTTACTTCGGTCCATCTGTCAACTTGAAGAACAACCAAAAATAAACAGGTGAGGCGAAAAAGTCAGAATCCATCCCTCTCAGCAATTCCCCTTGAAGGGCAGTTTCTGACCCGAGGTGAGTCTTTAATCCGGCTCAACACACCATTGGACGAGTATTCACCATGAAGCAGAGAAAAACCTATGCCCTGAAGGGGACGAAGGCGGCGGCAGCGGTCGCCGCGGCGCTTTTCGCGATCGGCGCGGCGCACGCGTCGGAAGTCACGTATACCCAGATAGGCACATCGATCAACGCCGCCGGGACTGACGCGGTCGTGTCTTATACCGATCAGACGGATACCGCTGCGGTCGGATCCCTCGCGCCGGTTGAGGCAGGATCAGACACGGACGCCGCGACAGGCATCACGCTGACCCTTAACTCCCTCACGGTCACGAATACCGTGTCCGCCGCGAGCTCTGGAATCAGTCCTTACGGCATTTCGTCCGCGAACAGTCTCACCGGGACGTCGACTGGCTCGACAACGGGAGGCGTTCACCTCGCGGTGGCGGGAGATGTGAATGTGACGACAGTCGGGGATTCGCTCGTCACGGGGTCAAACAACAATATTGACGGCACGATCGGCGGGAATCTGACGGTGCGTTCGACTGAAGGGGGCGCCGCGATCCTCGGGAGCGCCGGAACGACGGATCGGTACGTGTACCGGGGCGTCGACCTCACGCTCTCAGGCGGCACCGTGTCGATCACGGCGGATAAGGGCTACGGCATTGAAACGAATGCCGCTTCAGCGATTGTTCAGATCGCCGGGGCCGGGACCACGACAGTCACGTCAAGCAGCACTTTCGCTATTCGCGCGGACAGCGGCATCGTGAATCTTTATGGTACGGGGGAAGACCACGACGGCGGCACGGTGACGGCTGAGAGTCTTCAATCCGCTGCCGCGGCAATCATGTCGGATTCGGATGGCACTGTCACGATTGACGCTGGCAGCGTGACCGTGAAAGACACCGCCGCTTCGTCCGCCGCGATTAAAGTCACCGGTCACGGGCTGGTTAGCCTGAAAGCGAACGATGCTTCGGGCACCGGAGTTCAGGTGCTCAATAATTCCGACTCTCCGACGATTTACGCGTCAGACGAAGGCAGCGTCGTTATTCGGGCGGACGGCGCCCCAATTCAGGTGATCAACCAATCCGGCGGCCAAGTGATTCTCTCTGATAATGCCGATCCTTCGACCGGCGTCACGATTAACGGGGATCTCCAAGCATCAAGCGTCCAGGTGGTTGGGAACGTGACAGCCAGCAATGATTCCCGCGTCGCCATTCACGAAAGCGGAGCGGGTTCCTACCTGAAAGCGAATAAGATCACGGCATCCGATAGCTGGGTATACCTGGTGCTGACGGGAGACGCTGCGTACACGTCGCAGACCGGCGGCACGTCAGAAGTCTCGGTGGACGGAACAGGAGGCCGTTTCCTCCTTCAGGAGCAGGATACGGCGTCGAGTCTCGCGGGTATCAGCCTGACCTCGGGAGCAGGAGCCATAGTGATGCTCTCCGGCACGTCGACCCTCACCGGGAACGTGACCGAGTCAGGCTCGGGGACCCAGCTGCAGGCTGACTTCGGGACCGGCACCGCGTGGACAGGCGACCTCTCGGCGTCGGACGGCGCGTTGGCGACTGTGACGCTCGCCGGCACCTGGACCGGTTCCTCAACGCTTTCAGGCGGCACCGCGGATCTCATGTTCACGGACCCCGCGGGTATCTGGAAAGCGGAGAAGAACGGCGTCGGCCGCCGCAGCTATCGGCTGACGATCCTGAAGTAAACACTTTCAGTTTTACATGTCAGATCCGTCCTGATTGATCGTCAGGGCGGATTTTTTGCGTCTCTGTCACCCGCGGTTCAGGAGAAAAAGCGAGCTGTTCTGAAGCATCCCCCTGTCTTCCCCCTTCAAAAGAAACGGTATTGCGATCCAGGGACAGTATTGACGAGGAACTCTGATTCATCCGTCATCAAAAATGCTACTTTTATTTCAGGAGACAAAGATTCCGAAGTTCCGGAAACCGCTGATAAATCAGGATGGTTACCGGATACCCGGAAAGGAGATGATCTGATGGCAGAGACAGAAGAAAGTGTCACAGCCCCCGTGGCCGAAGTGACTGAACCCAAGGCGCCCGAAACGCCGGAAGTGCTGGATGAAGAAGGGGACGACGAAGACGAGGATGACGGCTTCGTAGAGGATGACGAGGAAGAGGGGATCAGTGAAGAAGAAAAGGAAGAAACCGCGCATAAAATCGAGAAATTTGTGACGGATGAAATTCCCTCCCTTCGCGAATTCATCGTCAGCGACTGGAATGAATCCGGAAAATATAAGTCCGTCCTGGATCCCGATCCGGAAAAGCCTCTCCTCTTCGTGAACGACGAGGAAAAGAAAGCGTTCATTCCGTTCTGCGAGGAGCGTCTTCACCGCGTTCCTCTCGGGTATAGCGGGGAGTGCGGCCCCACCGAAGAGCTGCTCTGTCTCGCGATTGACCGCCTGAATGGACACGCGTGGGAAAGCTGCATGTGTTTTGGAGACTGCTACGTGATCTCCGCGGACGGGAGCCCCACGATCAGTTACTGCGAAGGCTCAGACAACCTGCTGGGTCACTGGGGCATCAGTTACGGCGCAGTCGCTGAAGAAATCCGGGACGCGCCTCTCGTGAAGGGCGATACCGTCTATTGGTTCTGATCGCGAGAATCCCGTATCCGTTCGGTGAAACTGACCGGACGGCTTTTTTCTGGGCGGAGAGCAAGGCAGTAAATGAGACCGAATGCCTGACAATCGTTCATTCGTATGGAAACACTGAAAACCATCGGCATGGTAATTTTTATCGTCGCGGTTCTTGGCTTTGGACTTGTATCAGACTCGGTCTCTTTTGGGTCGCCTCCGCCGCGAGCCTCATCGCGGTCCCCATCATCGCCGTGGTTTTCGTCCTGAGTCTCATATTCGGAAGGAAAGAGTAGATGGCGCGAATACTGCTGAAGAGGCGCCTTGCCCGCTATATCGCGACCGATCTCGCCGGCGTAGCGGTTGGTTTCCTCTTAGCGCTGATTCTTTGATCGGGCGAACAGCTGTTTCAGGGCCACGCGGACATGTCTGCGGCCCTGAAACGTTTCGGCGGGGACTCTATCTCCGGAGAGACAGCGGGAGGGGGAGAGTGACTTTAGGGAAGTCTGATCCCCAGGATTACCAACCCGTATGCGTCGTGTTCCCGAAACCGTCAGAAAAGGAATTGGAATGGATGGAACGGTTCCCCACGCGGCCTGATGTCGTGGTGTTGCCAAATACGTCACTATAGGAATTCGTGTTCACGGAGCTGTCCCCGATACGGCCGGTCGTCGTGGTGTTGCCAAACCCGTCACTGTAGGAATTCGTGTTCACGGAGCTACCTCCGACACGGCCGGTCGTTGTGGTGTTGCCAAACCCGTCACTATAAGAATTCGTGTTCACGGAACTATCCCCGATACGGCCTGTAGTCGTGGTGTTCCCGAAGCCGTCGCTGTAGGAATGCGTACTCACATAGTCGCCGTTCTGGTTATAACCGCTGCAGTTGGTGTTGCCGAATCCATCGCTGTAGCAGTTAACGCCTGCGAGGGCACTGCCGCTAAAGCAGAAAGCTGAAGCTAAAACCAGAATAACTTTTTTCATGGGATGGACTCCGTGTGTGTTTTATGAATAAAAACCATTACTGCAGTATAACGATTTTCTAACCCCACCCCCGATGCGGCTAATCAAAGGCTTCGCGGGGCGGCATTCAGTCAAAAAAGGAAACTCTGATGAGCAGGAACACATTTGAGGACGCGGCAGCCAAAGCGATTCAGTTCCGGGACGACCGGGAGTGGAAGCCGTTCCATAACCCGAAGGATCTCGCGATCTCGGTGTCGCTTGAAGCCTCGGAGCTCCTCGAGCTTTTCCAGTGGTCCGGAGCGGACCTTGAAGCCGCCGGGAAGAAGCCTCAGATGGCGGAAGAACTCGCGGACGTCATGATTTACTGCATCTATATGGCGGACGCCCTCCATATCGACATACCGGACGCGATCCTGAAAAAGATTGAAAAGAACGCGGCGAAGTACCCGGTCGATAAGGCGAAGGGAAATTCAAAGAAATACACGGAGCTCTGAAAATCTCCCCCGTTCTTACCGCCACTGAATCCCCCTCTCATGTGCCTAAAGAAGTTCGCGAACTTATTCCCTGACCTTTATCTCTGTTCATAATCACTAATATCTAATACTTTTGTATTGGATATAGGGCTTATTTGATAGAATTGTTGGCGGATTGTTAAGCCGGTCTGCCTTAAGACCGGCAAACAGAGGAGAGCAATATGAAATTTCATTTCTCCGCCGCCGCAACTCTTGTGATGTCTGTTGCCGCAGCGTATTCGATGGCAGCCACGGCGGCTGTCACTGACGGTGTGTACGAAGGCGAAGCTCACGGACGCAACGCCCCGGTCAAGGTTTCCGTTACGGTTAAGGACGGCAAGATCGCGGACGTCAAAGTGATCGACCAGAAGGAAACAAAGGGCATTTCCGACGCCGCCCTGAAGAACATCCCGAAGGAAATCGTTGAGAGCCAGAGCACGAAGGTCGACGTGGTGAGCGGCGCCTCTCTCACCTCCAAAGCCATTATCGGCGCGACCGCGGCGTCTCTCGCTAAGGCTGGCGCCACGCAGAAAGACTTCGCGAAGAAAGTGCCGCATAAGTCACTCGCCGGCAGTCCCGCGAAAGAAGTGGATACGGATATTCTCGTGATCGGCGGCGGCAACGCCGGCATCACGGCTGCGGTTCGCGGTGTGCTGCAGGGAAAGAAAGTGATCCTCATTGAGAAGCGTGCCGCGGTCGGCGGGGTGTCCGCCCTGAACCACGGCG
Source organism: Dakarella massiliensis (assembly GCF_001182045.1). Lineage (GTDB taxonomy): Bacteria > Pseudomonadota > Gammaproteobacteria > Burkholderiales > Burkholderiaceae_F > Mesosutterella > Mesosutterella massiliensis. Next base: position 573,302 of record NZ_CVTY01000006.1, read on the forward strand.
GCTTTGTCGCGCTCGGTACACGCTATCAGCGTGAAGTGATGAAGGAAACGAAGGATTCACCGGAACTCCTCTATAAAGATATGCTGCGAAGCGGCCGTAACCTCAACGACCCGGTTGTCGCCCACATGGTGACGCAGATGACCGGCAAAGTCGGTGACTGGCTGATTGATGATCTCAAGTTCCCGTACGGCGCCGCCTGGGTGAAGTTCCCGGACCACAGCGCGGATCGTCAGATTTCCATCAAAGGCAACTCGGTCAAGTACCAGCAGCTGATGCTCGATATCTATAAGAAGCACGGCGGCGTCATCATGACCGATATGCGCGCGAATAAGTTCATGACGAAGGGTCACGGCGTAGTGGGTGTCAAGGCAAACGGTCTGTATGGCCAGCCTTATACCTTCAAGGCGAAGTCTTTCGTCCTCGCCTCCGGCGGCTTCGGCGCGAACCGCAATAATTTCAAGGATAAGAAGGCCCACGTCCTCTTCTATGGTCTGCCGACCGAAACGGGTGACGGTCTCCGTATGGGCCGCGAAATCGGCGCCGATACGCTGAATCTCGAACTCGCGACGACGTACCCGAACGGCGTGGAAGTCCAGCCCGGCCGCTCGATTGATACGACGGGTTCGTCAAGCTTCGCCGTGAAGAAGAACGCAATCTTCGTGGACGCTACCGGTAAGCGCGTGATTAACGAAAACGCGTCGCTTGCCGCACTTGCTCAGGCGACTCTGAGGGCTCCGGGTCACCTCCTTTATCTCGTGATGGATAAGCAGGGCTATGACACGTATGTCAAGAAAGCGATTGATGATCATACGTTCACGAGCCCCGCGGTCTTTGAGTCCTGGAAGACGCTGATCAATAACGGCCGTCCGGCTCACTGCGAGGGGACACTCGAAGCCTGCGCGAAGACGATGGGCATCAATCCGAAGGGGCTGCTCGCTCAGGTCGCTCAGTGGAACAGCGAAGTGAAGGCCGGCAAGGACACGCAGTTCGGCCGCACGAATCTGCACGCGATCGGTGAGGGTCCGTACCACATCATCGAACAGAAGGCCCGCTATCAGACGACGCTTGGCGGTCTCCGCGCCAACGCCCAGTTGCAGATCGTGGATAAGAGCGGCAAGCCCTTCAAGAATCTGTACGGCGCCGGCTGTGTGGTCGGCGGCGCGAACGGCGCGCATCCGCTCCCTGCCATGATGAACACCTGGGCAATCGTCTCAGGTTACGTGGCTGGTGACAATGCCGTCAAGAACGCCAGCAAGTAATTTCGGATTACCCTGACATAATCTCCGCTCCGGACACCGAAGCGGAGATTTTTTTGTTTGGGGAAGGGGCCCGCTGGGGCATCTGCCTGAAATCGGAGATGCGGTTTGCTGCGGAAATTCCTGCGGAGGTATGACAAAGAAAAGAGCCGCTTTTCAGCGGCTCGTCTGTGTTCCAGTGATGGGTAAGGCTGATTTAATCGTCAGTCTTTTCTGGCTTCGCCTTCTCCTCCGTCTTGGCGCTCTTATCGGCAGAGTCGTCGGAGGCGGGGCGAGGGCGATGCGCGCCAATAGCCCAGGCGCTGCCGCCCCAGGCCATCATGCTTTTCTGCAGCTCTTCAAGTTCTTCAGGGGTCGCTTTTCTTGTGGCCATACCTGTTCTCCCAATCCCTCATCAAGGGAACGTAAGGATTTCAATATCGCTGTAAAACCGCACAGCCATTCTGGCAATAGAGAAGGAAACCGTCAAGGGATCCCGCTGTAGGAGTTATAAAAAATTGACATATAAAAATGAATTTATCCGTTTTATTCCAAGCGTTTCCGTATCTCTTTGATTGATTAAACGGGTACTGATTCGCAAGATTCCGCCTTGGTAATCCCTGTAGGGTGCGTGAATAGATCAAAGGAGAACATCGACTTGGGAGGGATGAACTTACTGACTGACGCTGATGAAGGGTAAGAAGAGATTCAATATGATTAAAAAATGAACCTATTTTTTCTTGTTCTGAAAGATTTAAGGGAAAAGAAGTCGCTACTTTACCGATTTCTTCTTTATTGATTTTCAGAGGTATTGCAGTCAGAAGCGATCTTGCTTTGAGCCCCTTTTGGAAGTTCTTTGAAGCAATAGAGTTGCAAAGAAAATCTGAATTTATGTGCTTTGGCTTTAATAACGCCAAACTCACATAAAATGCATATTTTTCATCAGATTTAATAACCTTTGCAGTTCCAATATCACCTATGCGAGTCATCAAAATATCTCCCTTTTGTGGGAATATTTTGAAATCACGAATAAAATCAGCTTCTGAGATATATTTTTCAGACTCAAGCGTTGCTATGTTCTCAACTGAAAGGAACCTTACCCCACTTGAAGTGTACTTTGGGGTTTGATGAACACCATCATAAACATCAGCGATTTCATTAAGTTTCCGCTGTTCCCAAGTGTTTGCAAATCTAAACGCTTTCCCCCTTTTCCCAGAAAAGGTTGGCTGAAAAATTCGGTCGGTTCAAGGGGGTACAGATTTCATTGCACCTCGTGAGGTACAGATTCCATTGCGTTTTTCTACGAAGCCGATGGGATAAGCAGCACAAACGCCACTAGTCTTGATACTTTCCTCACCTTATCTGATAACCTCGATAGATCGAAATAAGAAGACGATTATGAGCAAAATCACATTTGAAGAAGCGGCAGCGAAGGCAATCGAATTCCGGAACGACCGGGACTGGAAGCAGTTCCATAATCCCAAGGATCTCGCGATCTCGGTTTTTCTGGAAGCCTCGGAACTCCTTGAGCTCTTCCAGTGGTCCGGCGCTGATCTCGAGGCCGCCCGGAAGAAGCCTGAAATGACGGAAGAGCTAGCGGATGTGATGATCTACTGCATCTATATGGCGGACGCCCTCAATATCGACATTCCGGAAGCGATCCGGAACAAGATTGATAAGAACGCGGCGAAATACCCGGTCGAAAAGGCAAAGGGCAACTCAAAGAAGTACACGGAACTCTAAATCCGGTCTTCATTCACCCTTCATAGCGTCTCTGAATTCCCTCCTGGTGAGCCGCACACCGGAAGTGGGAGCAGGGCGGCCGGAGTTCGTAACGGAAAAAAATTTTTAAGCCTGACGGAGCAAAAGATACTGCATACAAAAAGCCGGTCCTAAATGGATCGGCTTTAAATCGGGGTTCAGGAACAATCAGTTATAACTACCTGTTGGACGTGTCTCCAAAGGCATCTGTGTGAGCGGTACTGTTTAATTTTTTCTTCCCAATGTGCCCGGTTGTGCTGACATCTCCAAAGGCATCTTTATGGGCGGTGGTATTTACCTGACTATTCCCAATATGGCCAGTTGTGCTGACATCACCGAAAGCATCTGTGTGGGCGGTGGTATTTACTTGGCTATTCCCGATATGCCCGGTTGTGTTGACATCGCCGAAGGCATCTGTGTGAGCTGTGGTGTTTACTTTACTATTCCCAATATGCCCAGTTGTGGTGACATCTCCAAAGGCATCTTTGTGAGAGGTGGTGTTGACATAATTTCCATCCTTGTCATATCCGGTACAGTTCACGTCGCCAAACGCATCAGTATGACAGGTAACTTCCGCGATAGCACTTGTGCTGAAACAGAGTGCCGCAGCTAAAACCATCACAAATTTATCCATTTGAAAGCCCCATATCTAGCTATAGCAGGAAATCATTTCTGTTACTTTTCAAAGTATAGCCTTCAAACGTGTTTAAAAAAGAGTTGTGAAATAAGTGGATTCATTTCATTACTTTAAGTTTTCGTATATATAGATTTCATTACGTTCTGAGGCGCAATTTGTAATGTCAAATAAGAACCGTCTCGTCGCAAAGGAAGAAGCTGGGTGGACTCTTTTCTCGTGACGACAGTAGCTAAATCTGCATTGCCACTGTCACTAACGGCACCTGGAACCGCTTTTACGCTGTGAGTAGAAGGGCCGAGATGCAATAAAGCGGAGAACCACAAACAAGGATGCTGCGCCTGACAGATCCAATTCCTTAATGTCTGACACTTCCTGCCCAAAGTTCTTTTTGGATCGTTTCTGATCGTCACTCAGCCCCTTCACCCGCATTCTCAAACGTCAGTCCTGAGGAAAATCCATGGACGCTTCCCAGACTGCCCGGATCCCCAAACCTGACTTTTAGCGTTCCGTTCCAGGATCCAGCTTTCAGGATTTTTCAGATCTTTCAGAATTTATGCAGATATAAATCTGTAAATTTAACTTTGCATAGAAAACAGAGATCGATTTAAAACGGCTCAAATTTTGAGGTACGAGCCCTTGACCACCAAATCGGATTCAATTTGATGGCTCTCGGGGTCATTTTTCCGCCCTTTTTTCTCCAAGAATAGGATAATATAATGTCGATTATATTATTCAATCCGTGAGGGCGGTTTATAAAAAGTCCGTTTTCAGGCTCTTCTAACGCCTTCCGGTGCTTCCAGTACCCCAAAAACGGATCCTATTTTTCCTATAATTCAAAAATAGAATCCTTTTTTCGATGCCTGTCATCCCGTTTTTCTGAATTAAGGTATACAAAATTATGGAAAGTGAAGTCCTCGATCCGGTACAGAATGAGCTCATCATTCGCCATAATTCTGACGCTCCTGAAGTGAACCCTGCTATGGCGTTTATCGCCACTCTGCATGGTGGTACTTCCCGCTACACGATGACAAGCAAACTGAACGTAATCGCGCACTGGGCCGGAGCAAAAGACCTCCGTTTTCTCAACTGGTCCGCGATGCGGTACGAACACGTGCTCGCCTTTATCACCGCGATGCAGCAGCCAGACGAAAACGGGAAGCCCCGGATGAGCCCCCGCTCGATCAACTGCTACCTCTCCGCGTTCAAGGGCGTCGCGAACCAGGCGTTCCTTCTGAAACAGATGGACGCGGAGACGCTCGCCCGAATTAAGCTCGTGAAATCCATACGGTTTCTGCGCCTCGCGGCCGGCCGCGCGATCACGGAGGATGAGTCTGAGGCGCTCCTCGACGCTACCCAGATTGAGATGAACCCGATCACGATCCGTGATCACGCTATTCTCTGCCTGCTTCTTGGCTGCGGGATGCGCCGAGCGGAGGTCTCCGCGATCAAACTGAAGGGCGTGAACCTCGCGGATAGCTCCATCCGCTTTATCGGCAAAGGCGATAAGGAGCGAGAAGTGTTTCTGATCCCGGAAGTGAAGGACGCTCTTGCCCGATGGCTCGATGTCCGCGGAAAAGAAGGGGAATTTGTCTTTGGGAAGTTCTTCAAGGGCTGGAAATTTGACCCGAGCGCGCCGCTTACCCCGCACGCCGTGGGGCATGTCGTCCAGGAGTACCGGATCCGGGCGGGGCTTGAGGATATCACGACGCATGACCTCCGCCGTACGTTCGCGACCCGGCTTCTCGACAGGAAAGTTGATATCTCGACCATGAAAGATATGATGGGCCACGCAAGCATCACCACCACCGCGCTCTATGACCGCCGAGGCCGCAAAGCCCAGCGGGAGGCGGCAAAGAAGGTGAAGCTCTGAGCTGACGGACGCTCTGGGATAGGCATCCCACAGAAATAGGAAAGCCCGCTGAACCAGGCACTATGGGGGCTCGTAATCCTGGTCGCGGGCTTTCAGCTGATTCCTCGAGCCCTTGTGTCAGTTCAACCCCCCATTTGGATCGATCGCAACCGACCCCACCCGAATCACGGCTCTAAAAATCAGCCTTACTTTTTTTATTTTATAACCACTGACTATCCCCTGCCAGACCAAAACACGGGGTGGTCCTGCGAAACAGCTGTTGATTTTTGCACTCATCCTAAGCACAAAACACAATGGTCACGGCTGGCTCATATCTGCCGCAGATAATCATTTAATTATCCATTTTTATACATTTTTTATTTCTCTAGAGTGCTTTTTCTCTCTTTCCATCACTTGCTGTTTTCTATTTTTTAAACTTAAAAATCACTATTTCAGGGACCGTTTTCTGGCTGGCTTTCCCTCTAAAACCATAACGACATCGGCGATCCTCAAAGCCATCCTTCCTCCTCGCTCATCGGCATCCAGAAGGTTCGGTTCCACTCTCTGAAGCTCTCCAGAGAATTCAGACCATTTACCGTATGGAATAACGGTATTTCCAGCATTGATATCAATCTTTAAATTACCAAGATAAATTGATCTTTAAAGATAACTTCAAAAAATTTAAGCGACACTAATTTATCCCTGATAAATAGCCAGTAAAAATAGATAGAAAACTACATCACAGAGATAAATTTATGTATCACTTTAAAGAAAAAGAGGATTCGAAAAATCTCAAAAAATAAGCCCGGAAATCGATTTTTTTCGATTCCGGGCGGACGCGATTTGTATTATAGGATTCTATTTTATGTTTAAGGGAGCGTCTGATCGGAGAAAACCGCGCGGAACGATCCCAATTATGAACCGATGCGTGACCTGACCCCGGAATCCGCGGTAGTTTTGGTCCGGATTCCAGGGGTTCGCGGCCGGAAAGGCCTTTTTTGCCTCGCGCCAGTACTGGAGTTTGGGCGGAGGGACGCCTTTTGAGTCATGAGCGGCGATCCAGAACCGCCCCTCATGCGTCACCGTGTCGCGGGGAATGGCGAAATTGAGCTTGCAGACCATAAGAAGCGCGTTCCGCCAGACGGAAAGCCCTTCTACTTCCTTATTGATCGGGAAGAAGACGTGCTCTGTCCCCTCTTTCGCGGCTTCAGGGAGAAACGCGAGGAAAGAATCCGTCTCAATCGTCTTCCGATGCCGCCCTTCCCTCGTAAACACGTCGATCCGCTGTTTCATCCAGGGGTCAGCCGTGGAGCTCTGCAGCACATAGATAAAGCGGCCGTCGGTTGTGAGCCCCGACACAAAGCGTCTCGGGCGTTCATCGCGGAAAAGAATCGTGAGGACGGGTTTGGCGCTGTCGGGGTGAGTGAGGAGTTCAAGGCGCTTAAAGACGCTAATACGTCCCTGGACGAACCCCAGCAGGTATTCCCCATCCGGCGACAGCCCCACCTGGTGAAAGTCGCTCTTCGGGGTCCGGGTTACCCGGAAGTCCGACTCCCTGGTATCGCTTCCGCGCCACAGGATCCGCGTGACGCCGTTCCCCGCGGGGGAATCGGCTGAGGGGCCTTTCGTCGTGTAGATCACCGTCCGCCCCTCTTCCCGCACGGCCTGGCAGCCCTGCCCGTGCCCGAGACCGAGGAAAGCGGCGCTCGCCACCGGAGACAGCTGATCCGTGTCCGTCTCAATCCGGAACGCCGGCCGTTTATCAGGGAATTGAGGGAACGCGTATTCCGACACCCGGACAACGGACTTATCGCTCCAGCCGGGGTTCCGGACGTTTTGGGAGAGGAAGACAGAGCCTCCGCAAACCGACATGTCCTGGACCCCGACCTTCTCCACCGCGTATTTCAGGTCGCCGAAGAACATCTGATCGAGGATTTCTGAATCCGCCGGCGTCGTGAGTGCCACCTCGTGCCCGGTGTCAAAGGTGAGAATTCCCGGTCCATAGAGACGGGAGAGATCCACGCGGCTATCAATCCGGTACATCCCCTCCGGCACATAGACCCGATCGTGGGTTTTCAGCGCATCGAGAAACGCGGCCGTGACATCCCGGGAACCATCGGTGGCGGGAACATTAACCGCGTATTTTTCACTTCCGGGCGTTGTTTCAGCGCGGGCGTCGGTACCCGCCAGTAATCCGGCTGAGCAGGCAAACAGCATTCGGCGGCTGATCATTTTTTCCTTTCGTCCGGGAAAAAGGCGAGCTCTAGTGTTGATGAGTTCTCCGCTTTGGCGGGCTGTTTTTAGAAGCAAAGAAGAGGCACCAAAAGCCCCTTCAGACTGCCCCGAAGTGTAAGCGCGCCGGGGGAAAACGGGGTTCACGCTTTCACGGAGACGGAAGCTTGAGCGGAGTCTTTTGCCCCGCGCTTTAGTCTCAACCCGAATCCCCCCGCCCGGTGACAGAAGATGGAATTCCCCTCTGTCAGGCATTACGCCGCTTTGACGGACGCGAGAAACGCCTTCTGGTGGTTTTCGCCCCATTTATAGAGGCCGTCGAGCGACGGGATCAGCTGTTTCCCGAGGTCCGTCAGCCGATAGGTGACGGAGGGCGGCACCGTGCCCGCGGACTCCCGGATCACGAGACCGTCCGCCTCCAGCTCCTTCAGGGAGCGCGTGAGCATGGTGTTTGTCACCCCATGGATCCGACGCCGCATTTCGTTGTAGTGCAGCTCATCCTCCTGCGTGAGATTCCAGAGGATCGGGATCTTCCACTTCGAACCGATCAGATCCATCGCGTAGACAATCGGGCATTTCTCAAAAATTTGGTCTTTGTACTGGGGCATTCTGAGATTTTTTCTAAGGAACAAAAATGTACGTACTTGTACAAATGTATCCGTGATCATAAACTTCACGGCACCAAAAATAAAAGAGGTTTTGAGGATGGAAAAGGTGACAGACCCCGCGGAGCTTTGCGGGATGCGGTTAAAGAATCATCTGGTCCGGTCAGCGACGTGGTTTGGTCTCTGCAGGCCCGATGGAACGCTGCTCCCGGAGATGTATGAGCGGTACGAAACACTTGCCGCGGGCGGTGTCGGAATGATCATCACGGAGCTCACCGATGTGTCGGAATGGAATAACGCGATCGGGGACAACATGCGGCTCTACAGCGACCGGCTGATTCCGGACTATCAGAAGCTTGTCTCGATCGCTCACCGGTACGGAGCCGTGATACTCCCGGAACTCAACATGTATCTCTACGTGTCGAGCGCCGCGCCTCACCGGGTGATTGAGGTGAATAGCCTCTCGATTGACGACATCGCGGATATCCGGCGGCTCTTCGTGGACGCCGCGGTCCGGTCTTACCGCTGCGGGTTTGATGGGGTGCAGCTCCACCTCGCCTACGGCTGGCTCCTCTACCGCTTTCTCAGCCCCTGGTTCAACCGGAGGCGGGACGCCTATGGCGGCAGTGTCGAAAACCGCGCCCGGATCGTGACCGAAATCATTCATGGGATCAAGGAGCGGCTCCCGGGGTACCCGGTCTCCGCGAAATTCAGTTTCTACGTGAACCGATCCCTCACGGATTACGACACCGAGAATTGCGTCGCGATCTGTGATTTTCTCTATCAGAATGGGCTCGACTTCATCGAGGTGCTCGGTGACCACTCGGGGCTTGAGCATGGGAACCATCACCCGTCCTGCTACCAGGATCTCGCGATCGCGGTGCGGCAGCAGAGCGACATCCCCCTCATTCTCACGGGATGCAATTCCGACCCAGGTGTGATGAACGCGCTTCTCAACGATCACGGCATTCCGTTTTTCGGAATCAGCCGTGGACTGATCCGGGAACCCGATCTCCCGAACCGCTGAGCCGCGGGTGACGCGGCTCCGGGGCACTGCATTCACTGCGACGGGTGCTATCAGACCCTCGCGCATCACTGCAGATTTGTTTATTAAAAGGAAAACACGATGAAAAAAGTGAAAATCACGGTCGTCAAGTGCGGCTGGAATCAGGAACTCGTCGACAAATACGCGACGCCGGGGCTGAAACCCTGTGACTACAACACCGAAGGCATGACCTTCATCTCAAACGGCTGGCAGAAGCCCGCCGGGCTCTGCGACAACGCCTGGAAGTCGATGATGGAGTATGTCTTCGCGCTCTCGCACGGCGCGGAGAACTTCTACGACGGAGAACTCAAAAACCGGAACGCCTTTGTCGCGTCCTGTAACGACGGCTTCCGCCCGGTGAGTTTCCTCATCGAAGCGATGGATGAAGACGCTGATCAGATGTTTGAGTAAGAGGAAAGGAAGAGGCTCGCAGCCATGAAAGAAATCAATATTGGGAAAGCCACGGTTCTCACGTCCCCGGAACCCCTGATGCTCGTCTGCACGAAGAAAGAGAACGGAGCCCTCAATATGGCCCCGGTGTCGTTCTTCATGTATTCGTCCTTCAACCCCCCGATGCTCGCGTTCGCCATGCTGCGGACGGCAAACTCGGGCGAAAACTTCCGCCGAACGAAGAAAGCGATTATCGCGGCCCCGGGCGTAACCCTCCGGGACGCGGTGAAAGCGTTCGGCACTTCAACCGGCGCGAAGGTCGATAAGCTTGAGAAAATGCCGATCGCGCTCCAGCGTGTGGAAGGGTCGGATATCGAGATTCCGGAAGACACCCGCGTCGCGCTCCTCGTGACCCTCCGCGAGACGATTGAATCCGGCGACCACTTCCTCTATCTCTGCGATATTGAGAGGATTTTTGGGGACGACTCGAAAGAAGCGCTCTTCGCCTGGGACGGCTATGCGACCGTGACGCCGGCAAAACGAGCCTAACCATTCCCCTGGGTTTGACCGAAGAGACCGTGAGCCGCCAAGCGGCCCGCGGTCTTTTCGTTTCACTATATAGAGAGCGTGTCAGCCAATCAGTATGAGCTGGCCCGCTTTCCGCAGGGCTTTACTTCAGCGGGAAGCCGCGCCCCTTCAGCATCGCGGTCATGTTTTCACGGCCATCCATATAGTCAAGGCTCGTCGCGCCGTTCACGACTTCAAAGGTCCAGGACTTCAATTTCATCCCGTTCGCCTCACGGTACGCGCGGAAGTTCCGCTCTTAGGTTTCAACCGCTCCCTTCAGATCGATCGGGCCGTAGCCATTCTTAAACGCCACGGCGTTCTGCGGGAGACGGGGACGGACGAGCGTCTGCACGCCATCCGCCGGCCACCCGACGAGAAGCCCGGCCACCACAAAGCTTTGTTCCGGGAGGTGAAGCAGGTCGCAAAGCGCCGTTTCCTCGTCCCGCAGCGCCCCGATATAGACGGTTCCGAGATCGAGAGACTCGGCGGATACGCCTGAGGATTGAAGAACCTCAGGCCTTATCGCTCGCCCCCAGACGGTCGAGAAGCACATAGAAGCAAAGCGAAATCGCGGCGAGCACTCCGCAGAGCGCGGTGGCTTCATCAAAGTCGCCCCGGCCCACGGCGTTAAAGATCTCAAGTGACACCGTTGCGGTGCGATCTTCAATGTTGCCGCCGAGCATCATTGTGATCCCGACTTCTCCGATCGCCCTGCCGGCTGCGAGGATAAACGCGGCGGCGAGCGGCTTACGGACGAGCGGCACGGTGATCAATAAGAAGCGCTTGAGGGGCGAAAGACCGCAGAGAGCGGCGGCCGCCTCCAGGTCCCGGAGTTTCGCGTCCGAAAACGCGGCTTTAAGCGGCCGGACAACAAGCGGAATGCCGGCTACAAAGGCCGCGAGAATCACGGCTTCCGGAGTAAAGAGCACCCGGATCCCCCACTCCGTTTTAAGCCAGCTGCCAATCCACCCGTTCTGCCCGAGGAGCACCATGAGAAGGTACCCGAGCGCGATCGGGGGGAAGATGAGCGGGAGTGTCGTCACAAACCCCACGAGTTTCGTGAGAACGTTCTGCTGCCGAGCGAGCCAGAAGGCGATGGGAATGGAAACCAGGGCATGCAGCGCGAGACTCCAGAAAAGCGCGTTACCGGTGAGCCACAAGGGGCCGGTGAGGGACTCCCAGAGGTCGGGGGAGAGGAAGATCGAAAGCCACTCAGGCATGGTTCCCCTCCTCCTTCAGGAATCCGCAGGACTCCAACACCGACCGGGTGTCCCCGGTCGCGGCGATCTTTCCCTTAGATAGCCCAATCGCTTTTTGAGACACCCGAAGCGCCTCAGCCGGGGAATGCGTGATCATAAGGACCGGAACGTCGATCAGCGTCGGAAGCGCCGCGATTTGTTCGAGGAGCCTTGCCTTCCTGGGGGGATGCAGCGACGCAAGCGCCTCATCGAGAATCAGTAAGGAATCCGCCGCCATCACGCCCCGAGCAAGCGACACACGCTGGGATTCGCCGCCTGAAAGCGTTCCCGGCTTCCGGTCGAGGAACGGCGTGATTTCAAAAAATCGGGCGACATCGTCCAGCGCCACGCGCGCCTTCCGGCCGCCCCACTTTTCGGCGAGCGTCAGGTTCCCGCGGACCGTGAGGTGCGGGAAAAGCCGGTGATCCTGGAACACCATGGAGACGCCGCGTCGGTGCGGCGGGAGGACAAAGCGCCTGTGCGTATCCACGATCGGCTGCGTTCCGAGCCCCAGG
>NZ_CVTY01000007.1 GCF_001182045.1 Dakarella massiliensis
CGTGCCGGGTAAAAGGCGGCAGGGTTATAGGATCAAGCGACTAAGTGCATGTGGTGGATGCCTTGGCGATCACAGGCGATGAAGGACGCGGCAGTCTGCGAAAAGCCCCGGGGAGCTGACAACGAGCTTTGATCCGGGGGTCTCCGAATGAGGGAACTCCAAGCTTTAGCTTGATCCATGCGTGAATACATAGCGTATGGAGGCGAACGCGGCGAACTGAAACATCTCAGTAGCTGCAGGAAAAGAAATCAACCGAGATTCCGGAAGTAGCGGCGAGCGAAACCGGAACAGCCTGAATTCGATATTGAGAAAAACACTGGAAGAGTCTGGAAAGGCTCGCCATAGTGGGTGATAGCCCCGTACGGGACGTTTATCTCAAGGTACTGAGGATTCGAAAAGTAGGTCGGGGCACGTGAAACCCTGGCTGAACATGGGGGGACCATCCTCCAAGGCTAAATACTCGTGATCGACCGATAGCGTACTAGTACTGTGAAGGAAAGGTTAAAAGAACCCCGGGAGGGGAGTGAAATAGATTCTGAAACCGCATGCATACAAACAGTAGGAGCCCTTCGGGGTGACTGCGTACCTTTTGCATAATGGGTCAGCGACTTATGTTATGTGGCAAGCCTAACCGACTAGGGGAGGCGCAGCGAAAGCGAGTCCGAACAGGGCGATTCAGTCGCATGGCATAGACCCGAAACCAGATGAGCTAACCATGGCCAGGCTGAAGGTGTGGTAACACACACTGGAGGGCCGAACCTACTGGTGTTGCAAAACCAGAGGATGAGCTGTGGTTAGGGGTGAAAGGCTTAACAAATCTGGAGATAGCTGGTTCTCCCCGAAAACTATTGAGGTAGTGCCTTGTATATGAGCTTCTGGGGGTAGAGCACTGTTATAGCTAGGGGGACATGGCGTCTTACCAAACTATGGCAAACTCCGAATACCAGAAAGCTTCGTACAGGAGACAGAGCACCGGGTGCTAACGTCCGGACTCAAAAGGGAATCAACCCAGACCGCCAGCTAAGGTCCCTAATATCAGCTAAGTGGAAAACGAAGTGGAAAGGCTAAAACAGTCAGGAAGTTGGCTTAGAAGCAGCCATCCTTCAAAGAAAGCGTAATAGCTCACTGATCGAGTCCTTCCGCGCGGAAGATGTAACGGGGCTAAGTTGATAACCGAAGCTGCGGATTCATACTTTTAGTGTGAGTGGTAGGGGAGCGTTCTGTAAGCCTGCGAAGGTGGATCGTAAGGTCTGCTGGAGGTATCAGAAGTGCGAATGCTGACATGAGTAACGATAAAGCGGGTGAAAAGCCCGCTCGCCGCAAACCCAAGGTTTCCTGCTCTACGTTAATCGGAGCAGGGTGAGTCGGTTCCTAAGGCCAGGCTGAGAAGCGTAGCTGATGGAAATCAGGTTAATATTCCTGAACCGGCGTTGAATGCGATGGGGTGACGGAGCAGCCAGAGTGGACCGGGTGTTGGATGTCCCGGCTTCCGAGCGATGGGTGCCTGCAGGCAAATCCGCAGGCGTATACCCAGGACGAAGGATCGGGTCTTCTTTTGAAGACGAAGCCACTGGAAGCGCTTCCAGGAAAAACCTCTAAGCTTCAGTTCAACGGCGACCGTACCGTAAACCGACACAGGTGGGTGAGCTGAATATGCTCAGGCGCTTGAGAGAACTCGGGAGAAGGAACTCGGCAAATTGACACCGTAACTTCGGAAGAAGGTGTGCCTTTGTAGCTTGATGGGAGAGAAACCCAAAGGGCGAAGAGGTCTCAGAGAATCGGTGGCTGTAACTGTTTACTAAAAACACAGCGCTCTGCAAAGATGAAAGTCGACGTATAGGGCGTGATGCCTGCCCGGTGCTGGAAGATTAATTGATGGGGTGCAAGCTCCTGATCGAAGTCCCAGTAAACGGCGGCCGTAACTATAACGGTCCTAAGGTAGCGAAATTCCTTGTCGGGCAAGTTCCGACCTGCACGAATGGCATAATAATGGCCACACTGTCTCCTCCCGAGACTCAGTGAAATTGAAATGTTTGTGATGATGCAATCTCCCCGCGGCTAGACGGAAAGACCCCATGAACCTTAACTGTAGCTTTGCATTGGACTTTGAACCGATCTGTGTAGGATAGGCGGGAGGCTTTGAAGAATGGACGCCAGTTCATTCGGAGCCGTCGTTGAAATACCGCCCTGATTTGTTTGAGGTTCTAACCTGGGCCAGTAATCCTGGCTGGGGACCGTGCATGGTGGGCAGTTTGACTGGGGCGGTCTCCTCCTAAAGGGTAACGGAGGAGTGCGAAGGTACGCTAATCACGGTCGGAAATCGTGAGGATACTGCAATGGGAAAAGCGTGCCTGACTGCGAGACAGACAAGTCGAGCAGATGCGAAAGCAGGTCATAGTGATCCGGTGGCTTCTGCATGGAAGGGCCATCGCTCAACGGATAAAAGGTACTCTGGGGATAACAGGCTGATACCGCCCAAGAGTTCATATCGACGGCGGTGTTTGGCACCTCGATGTCGGCTCATCTCATCCTGGGGCTGTAGCCGGTCCCAAGGGTATGGCTGTTCGCCATTTAAAGAGGTACGTGAGCTGGGTTTAAAACGTCGTGAGACAGTTTGGTCCCTATCTACCGCGGGCGCTGGAAGATTGACAGGGGCTGCTCCTAGTACGAGAGGACCGGAGTGGACGCACCTCTGGTGTATCGGTTGTGACGCCAGTCGCATTGCCGAGTAGCTATGTGCGGAAGAGATAACCGCTGAAAGCATCTAAGCGGGAAACTTGCCTGAAGATTAGTCTTCCCGGAGGCTTGACCTCCCTGAAGGGTCGTCCGAGACCAGGACGTTGATAGGCCAGGTGTGGAAGCGCTGTGAGGCGTGAAGCTAACTGGTACTAATTGCCCGTGCGGCTTGATCCTATAACCGTGCTGCTTAGTTAAATGACAGCAAAGGTTTTGAAAGGAAGCTTGCAAAAAGAAAGAAGTGTGTGAATGTGGAAAAGCAAGCCATGTGATTTCATTCCTTCCCAAAGAATTCGCTTCAGAAGTCCTAAAAAACTTTGAAAGCAAAGCCTTTGCCTGACGGCCATAGCAGAGTGGCCCCACCCCTTCCCATTCCGAACAGGACGGTGAAACGCTCTCGCGCCAATGATAGTCGGTTGTATTTCCGGTGAAAGTAGGTCACTGTCAGGCTCCCCCCTTCAAAACCCTCGAAAGTTTTTCTTTCGAGGGTTTTGTTTTATGCGCGACCTTTGAAAGCTTCTTAAAAGCTTAGATTCCGTGTGGGGCTGACGCCCCACACAAATTCCTGTCTTTTCAAATAGTTTCATGACGGTAATCTGACCCTGACGGTCAGAACGGTATTTCCTTGATTTAAAAATCACAGAAACGGGAATAGAATTCGACAATATTGGCATTGTCGTAGTTCAATCCTCATATCTGATTGAAGGAGGTTCGTCATGAATAATCCGTCTCGCCGCCATTTTCTTGAAGGCGCTGCCGCCACAATAGCCGGTGCCGCCGTTCTTTCCTCCGGCACCGCAGAAGCTGCGGCCAAAAAAGGTTCCAAAGGAACAGCTGCCTACGATCTCATCATTGTCGGTGCCGGCTGCGGCGGTCTTGTCTGCGCGGTTCGCGCGGCTCAGATCGGTCTTAAGACTCTGCTGCTCGAAAAGATGATGGATTCCTCTGGCAATACGATTTACGCCGCGGGCTTTATGCTCGGCACGAATACGAAGATGCAGCGGGCCGCGGGAATCTCCGGCGATACGACAGATAAGTTCTATGACGACATGATCAAAGTGTCCAAGGGACATGGCGACCCTGCGCTCACCCGCTACTTTGTCGATCATGCTGATCAGACGCTTGAATGGATGGCTGACTACTGCGGCATCAAATTCAAGACCGGCATGCATTTCATTTTCCCAATGCTTACCCGGTCCCATCTTGTTCAGGGGCCGACCCAGCCTGGCGGTTCCCAGCTGGCGCTCGATCTTCAGAAGAAAGCAAAGAGCCTCGGTGTAAAAATGATGTTCAACACCAAGGTTGTGCAGTTGCTTCAGAATTCGAAGGGGGTTGTTGACGGTGTCCGCGTCAAGACCAAGGATGGTTACAGCGATATCCGTTCCCGCGGCGGTGTGGTTCTTGCCACCGGCGGTTTCTCCGCGAACCAGGCCATGGTGACCCAATACGCGGGGGCTGCGGCCGCACGCATGCCGATTCGCGGTTCCCGCATTATTGCCGGTGAAAACATCAAACTTACGGATCCGCTCTTCGCGAAGTTTGTGAATGTCGATCAGTATCACTGCGGCCCGATTCATGGGCCTACCGGCGCTAATCCTCTGAATATCGTGAATAACGGGATCTGCGTCTCAAAGGATGGAACCGAGCGATTCACGGACGAAGGACAGACCTATGTTCAGATGGCGCGTGACACTGCGGCGAAGACTTCGGATAACTGGGCCTTCATGATCGTTGACGAGGATGTTCATAACCTGAAGGTCCTCGCAAACGACTGGAATTCCTACGCAAAGAACCACGCGCCGGTTTATAAGGCCGATACGATCGAGGCTCTCGCCAAGGAAGCGGGTCTTGATCCGAAGAAGCTGACGAAGATTGTGGATGAATATAACGAGGCCTGCGCGAATAACACCCGCGCGAAACTCGTGCCCCCGAATACGCTGAAGGTTGCCCGCCCCGTGAAAAAGGCTCCGTTCTACGCTGTGCCGTTCCAGGGCGGAATGACCGCCACTTTCGGCGGCCCTCTGGTGAATACGGACGCACAGGTTCTAGATACTGAGAATCAGCCGATTCCGGGGCTTTACGCGATCGGCAACGCGGCCGGCGGCCTCTTCTATGACAATTACGTCGGCGGCGCGCAGCTGACAAACGCAGCGGTCTACGGTTATCACGTCGCTGATTACATCAAGGCTCATCTGAAGAAGTAAAAGTTCGGACTTTCTGAGCCGAACTAAAAAACTCTCGGATTCCTCATAGGAATCTGAGAGTTTTTCGTTGCCATAACAGCAGAGGTCAATGATAGAAATCGGGGAATCGGGCTTTCAGACGATTCATTGACCGTTCCTCGTGATCCGCGAGCCAGTCAACAAAAACCTGAACTCTCCGCTTTTCATACGACTCCTCCCTTGCGAAGACAAAGCAGGGAAGAGGCTTTCTCCTCCAGCCGTCCAGCACGGCGACAAGATTTCCCGCCTCAATATCATCCGCGCAGTGATAGAGGGAAAGATCCGGAACGACACCAGCCCCCAGCATTACTGCGGTCTTGGCCGATATCAGGTTATGAACCACGAGCGTGGATTTCCACTTGATGGTCGCGGTTTTTGCCCCTTTCAGAAGCACCGTTGTTGCGGATCGGGTTGGTGTATTGATCAGGACGCCGGTATGTTTCTGGCAGTCATCTGCCTGATGGGGGAACCCGTGCTTTCTGATATAGGCAGGTGAAGCGCAGGGAATAAAAGGCATTTCCCCGGAATAACGCTGAATCACTCCTGGAATCAGGTTGTCTTCCCCATAGCCGACAGCTACATCGACCAGATTGCCGTCAGAGGTCATAAAACCATCCGGAAGGGGAGCCGAGAGTTCGCTCAGCTCGAACTGGATATCCGGATAAATTTTCTGAAATTCGACCAGCGCCGGTGTGATTTTCGCAGGACCGATGCCCGCGTGGGAGGTGACCCGGATGAGTCCAGAGAGCTTGCTTTTATCGCCTTTCAGTGAGCGGATCATGTCCTCGTGAGTCGCGGTCAGTTTCAGCGCTGCCTGATAGGCCTCATGCCCCAGCTGGGTCAGTTTGACAGGACGTGAAGAGCGAGAGAAAAGCGGAGCTCCCAGTTCTTTTTCAAGCGCATGAATTGCCCGGCTCGCGGTGCTGGGTTCACAGTCCAGCCGCTCGCAGGCGGCATTAAGTCCTTCAGCCCGAACGATTTCACAGAACATCCGCCATGAATTCATGTCGTCCAAACGATTCACATTTCTCTCCGGATCTTTTTATTCGTATTTCTTAAGACGTATTCCATTTTCCCCGGGATAGGTACTCATACAAACCTTAAGGAGTTAGGTAAATCGTATGGGTATTTTCCCGGAATTCTGGAAGAAACTGCAATCTGATGTCCCATTTTTGCAACAGGCATCTTCTCAGATTGGCTGTTTAACAATAGTTTGAGTCCAGATTAGGATCTAAGTCTACGTTAATTATTGCATTTATGCCAATTCTATATTGATGAAATTGTCTTTTCTGAAATCTATCTTCTCCGGATAATCAGACTGTTCAAGAAAAAAATCCCTGCCAGAAGAGACCCCGGGGGGATCCATGAGAGAGATAGGAGAATCAGAATGACCTGGCAGATTTGGTTCGCATGTGCGGCCATTGTTCTTGCGGTGGTAGGACTTGTTAAACGGTATGAAACCCGAATGGTTCTGCTCTTGGCGGGTTTTGCCATGTGTATTGTCGGCGGGGATCCGATGAAGGCCTTTCAGGCGTTCGTCAAGGGGATGACGAATATCACCCTGGTTCCGGCAATCTGCTCGGCTATGGGTTTTGCTGCCGTTGTGACCGCTTCCAAGTGTGACGAACATCTGGTTGCCGCAGTCGCCGCCCCGCTTAAGAAGCTCGGCGGTCTCCTGATTCCGGTTACGACGCTTCTCACCTTCGCCATCAATATCGCCATCATGTCGGCTGCCGGTACGGCCGCAACCGCCGGTGCGACTTTCATCCCTCTCCTTATCCGCGCTGGCATCCGTCCGGCAGCCGCTGCCGCGGCCGTTGGCGGCGGCACGATGGCGGGACTTCTTCTGAACCCTGGCTGCGCGCATGACATTTACGTCGCGAAGATGGCCAACATGGATCTGATGGCTTTCATTGCCTGGGCGGCTCCGTATGTGGTGGGACTGGTTGTCATCGCGACGCTCGTTAACGCCGTCGTTGGAATTTTCGGTTTCCGTGATCACAAACCGAGCGCGGAAGAAATGCAGGGGCTGAACCTGGGCGAAAAGAAAGAATTCAAGGTGAGCTACCTCCGTGCCATCTGCCCGCTCGTTCCGCTCGCGGTCCTCATGGTCGCCGCTATCTGGTTCCCGAAAGCCGGGCTCGACGTTGTGGCCGCCATGCTGATCGGTACGCTGGTGATCGCGCTTGTTACGCTCGCGAATCCGGGTGAGCTTTCCAAGGCTTTCTTCAAAGGCATGGGTTCCGGTTACGCGCAGGTGATCGGCCAGATTGTCGCGGCCGGTGTCTTTACAGCTGGTCTTCAGGTGACCGGTGCGGTCGCGGCCTTCATTGAATTCCTGAAGAGCTCGAACGAGCTCGCCCGCTGGGGCGCTGCTCTTGGCCCGTATCTGATGGCGATTGGCACGGGTTCAGGTGAAGCGGCAATCTGGGCTTTCAACCAGGCTGTGACGCCTCACGCTGTGAGCTTTGGAATGTCGCCTAATTCCCTCGGTCTTCTCGCCATTATGGCGGGTCAGTTCGGCCGTACCGCGAGTCCGCTCGCTGGTTCCATCATCATCGTGGCCGGTATGGCTGCCGCAAACCCGGTCGCGGTCGTGAAGCGCCTTGTTCCTGGTATGACGGTCGGCGTTCTGGTTGCTGCCCTGATACTGGTGTGAGGAAAGAAAAATGTACGACCTCATCATCAGAAATGGTTTTGTGGTGGATCCGGAATCCAGATTCGCCGGGAAGGCGGACGTCGCTGTCGAAAACGGAATGATCGCGGAAGTATCCGAGTCGATCAGCAGCAAAGGTACGGAAGAGCTCGACGCCTCCGGCCTCACGGTGCAGCCAGGCGTCATCGATACACATCTTCACCTTGCCTCTCACCCCTTTGGCATGCGGATGACCGCAGAAAGCGGTGTGACGACCTGCCTCGAAATGGCGGGTCCCGCGCCGAAAGTCTTGAGCTATATGCCGGAAGCGGGTGTTGGGATCAACGTCGCGGTGCTGACCGCCATGATCCCCGGTGACAACCTTTCAGGAAACGATCCGAAGACTGAAGAAATTGACCGCGCGATGACAAAAGCGGTTGAGGACGGCGCGTTCGGCGTGAAGATCCTTGGCGGGCACTTTCCGCTTACTCCTGAAGCCTCAGCTGAAATCATCCGTATTGCCGCGGAGCGGGGAATTTACGCTGCCTGGCACGCGGGAACAACGAAAGCGGGTTCCAACATTACGGGTATGAAAGAGGCGGTCGAGCTGGCGTCTGGCCACCCCTTCCACCTCGCTCATATCAATGCCTATTGCCGGGGACGCGTGAACGGCATTCTCGATGAATGCAAAGAAGCGGAGTCACTCCTGGCTTCCCATCCGGAAATCGTGACTGAGAGCTATCTCTCGGACAGGAATGGATGCCCGCTGAATTTCACCGCGGACGGGAAACCCGCCTCGGAGATTCTGTCTGCGCAGCTCAGGTTCTTCGGTTTTGAACCCACTCGGGATGGAGCTGTCGCTGCGATGAAAGCGGATGTGCTTCGCGCTATTGCCCCGAGAAACGGAACGCTAGTGCTTCTTCCTCCCAAAGAGGGGGTTGAAGCCTTCCTCTCCGGAGAAGCGAAAGACGGTTCGTTCGGAGCTGTGAATCCGATCATCGCGAGGACTTTCTTCGCGACCGCGAAGCGCGCTGACGGCACGTTCCTCGTGGATGGGATCAGCACGGATGGCGGCGTCCTGCCGCGGAACGTCATTGTGCGCGGGGGCTGCGGCCTGATGAAGCTTGGCGGACTCTCGGCGCTCGAGTTTGCCGCGAAAACCTCCCTCATTCCTGCCCGAATGCTGAAGCTTGATAAGAAGGGGAGGCTGTCAGCCGGGGCTGACGCGGATCTCACGCTCTATGACCCTGAGCGGATGACCGCGGTTCACACCTTTGTAAGAGGCGAAACCGTTCTTCGGGATGGCCGGGTGATTGGTCGCGGCGGCACCGTTCTCGTCACTGAGGCAGGTTTGGAAGCCGTTCGCCGGATGGGGCTTCGGACTGAAGTCCTTCCTGGCGGAATACCAACAATAGACAGGACTTTCGGCTCCCTGTCAAAAAACAATCAATAGGAGATCGTTCATGAAAAAGCATTCACTTCTCGCCGCTTCCGTGGCGCTTGCGCTGATCGGCGCGGTCCAGCAGGCATCCGCAGCCAACGTTGAGGTTTTTGGATTCCTGGACCAGGGGGTTACCTACCGGCATGAAGACGGCAACACCGGGATGAAGGGGCCGGTTGGCCAGTCCAAGGCGAACGTCCTTGATAGCGCCGGCTATGTGACGCGTCAGGGTACGAGCCACAGTGTTGAAGAAGGAACGGGAAATGTGAGCACCTGGGGTATCAAGGGCTCTGAAAAACTTTCCGACAATCTTGAAGTGATCTTCCACCTTGAAGACGGGTTCCTCGCGGATGACGGCACGCTTTATATGAATAACGTGCTGTTTGAACGTGAGTCTTCTGTCGGCTTCCGTTCCAAGATCTGGGGCGAACTGAAGGGCGGCCGTATGCCAGCCATGTCAACCGGTTCCGGTACGACCGGGCTGCTGAACAGCCGCGTGAATCCGTTCGGTGCCGGCTGGGGCAATATGACGGGCGGCTGGAAGTTTACCGGTACGCTTGCGTCGGCTCGCTGGAACAACATGATCAACTACAAGACCCCTGTAATGCATGGGGCTCAGCTCCACTTCCAGCATTCGTTCGGCGGTAAGAACGACGCGACAGAGGGGACCTCTGACACAGATCGCTGGACCGCAGTCGGTATCAACTGGACCGGAAACCGCTCGTACGTTGCGGCGGTCGTTGACTGGATCGCTGCCGGCAATTCCGCGAGCCGTCTGACGGATAAGGATACGTGGAAAGCCACCGTGGGCGGGCACTATAAGTTTGACCGTTTCACGCTGTATGGCACAGCCCAGTATCTGAAAAACACGAAGTGGATCGGCGGCTATTCCACGAAGGAATACGCGCCGCTTCAGCACGCGGGTGATCTGACAAAAGGGCTTGACGGCTGGGCTTTCTCGACCGGCGTTGATGTTCCCGCGGCTGGCGGAACGGTCAAGGTTTCCGCCGCCTGGGGTTTCGGCGAAAACAACAACACGTCGAACCAGAACAAGTACGACCGCGTGAATCTCGGCCTCGGCTATATCTATCCGCTTTCCCGCCGTACATCGATCTACGCGGTCGGCGGCTATTTCTGGCAGGACGCCGATTGGCCGCGGATGAATAAAAAGTTATTGTGGAGCAGGGTAAACATGTTGGGTTTCCATGTGGGTAAGGTTCAGGCACCGGATCAATCGATAGTGCATGACACGGAGTATTGGCTGCAGCAGATCAACCGCGCGTCGGTTGTGGCGAATGTTGAGAGCGGGCTGCTTGACCGGGAACTCGCGAGAAAAATCCGCTCCGCATTGGATGAACTCCGACGGGAAGCGGCGGAGCCAGGCGCCCAGCACTGCGATCTTTATATTCAGTTTGAGCCGAAACTTCTGAAGCTCTGCGGCATGGAAGCGAGCCGGCTTCATGCGGGGCGCTCAAGTCAGGATATTCTCGCGACGTCGAACGCCGCGCTGAATCAGGAACGACTGATGATGCTCGCGGGTGAAACAGCCCGGCTCTGCGACGCGCTTCTTGAAACCGCGAAGCGGGAGTCAGACGCGCTTGTTCCGGCTTATACAAATGGCGTTCAGGCGCAGCCGACGCTTTACAGCCACTATCTCCTCGCTCAGGTCTACGTATTCAGCCGCGATATTGAGCGCATGGTGGAATGCGTTCGGCGTCACGATGTCTGCCCGATGGGAAGCTGCGTCTGCAACGGTACCGGCTGGCCGCTCAATTCCGCCCGTATGGCTGAACTGCTTGGGTTTGAACGGACAGCGGATAACGCGTTTGACGCGGGGCAGTGCCGCGGAAATGACCTCCCGCTTGAGGCAAGCCAGATCGCGGCCTCTGTCATGCTTCATATTGATGCGTTTCTTGCGGATTTCATGACGCAGTATTCCCAGACAAAGCCCTGGATTCACAGCGTGGATCCGAATGGCGTCTATCACTCGAGCGCGATGCCTCAGAAACGGAATCCCGGTCTTATCAACGACTGCCGGCGGGATGCGGGTCTCGTGATCGGAGAAGCGCAGGGAGTTCTGATGCGTATGCAGAACCTGACGCTTGGCATGGCGGATGTCCGCGACTCCTGGTCTATGGAGAGTCTGATGACAGACGCGGCTGTGGTTGTGAAAACCTTTGCCGGTATTGTGAAGTCGCTTCGGGTAGATCGGGAAAGAGCACTCGCCGAGCTGAACGCCGAATGGACCTGCACGCAGGAGATCGCCGATACGCTGATGCGGGAGGCCGGGATTGATTTTCGGACAGGGCATGGGTTTGCCTCCCGGTTTGTGACATATGCCCGGGAGAAGGGACTGACGCCAGCCAATGTGAAGTACGAGGATTTCTGCGGTGTCTGGTCTGAATTTGCGGCAGGCAAGGACCTTCCTCAGTCTTTCCCGCTGAGCACCGGGCAGCTGAAACAGGCGGTGAAGCCCCGTCACATTCTTGAAAACCGAAAAACCCCGGGAAGCGCTTCTCCTCTGATGCTTGAGGACCAGATGAAATCCGCGTCCCAGATGGTCAGAGCGATGAAGAGCCGAGTAGACTTTTTCATTCAGAGCCGAAAAGAAGCGGAAAAAACGCTCGAATCGGAATTGCAGGTCCTTTGATAAGCGGTCTGCCTTAAGGAGAGAAAGAGCATGAACGCCGAAATGACGCTGCAGCTCGAAAAACGCCGCTGGTGGATTCTCGCGGTCATAGGATTGATTAACCTCTGCGCGGGATCGATCTACGCCTGGAGTGTGCTGGCGGCCGCGAGCGCCGCGAAGCTCTCATCAGTCCTCGGCACAGCGGTAACGTCGGGTGACCTCGCTATTGCGTTCGGGGTCGCGAATGCGGTGGGACCGATTCCGATGATTCTGGGGGGAGCGATCAATGACCGATTCGGTCCCCGGACCGTCATTGTGGCAGGCGGTTTCCTGATGGGCTTAGGGCTGATCTGCTGCGGTCTCGCGGAATCCGTGGGGACTCTGATTGCGGCGTACGGCGGTCTTTTCGGTCTGGGTCTGGGGCTGACCTATGGGGCCTGCATCACTACCGCTGTCCGTTATTTCCCGGACCGACGCGGGATGGCAGGGGGTATCGTGACGGCGGCCTATGGCATGAGTTCGGTGCTTGTGCCGCCGATTGCTCAGGCTCTGATTGGCACTGTCGGCATTACCGCGACGTTCATTATTCTCGGAACGGTCTGTGGGGTTGCCATCATGGCCGGTGGGTTTGTCTGCAGGCAGTGTCCTCCTGATTTCGTGCCGCACGGCATGGTGAAAAAAGCGAAAGCAGAGGCGAAAGGGCTCACCTGGCGCGAAATGCTGAGGAGCCCGGTCTTTTACCCCATGATCGCGCTGCTTCTCAGCGGGGCCTTCGCGGGGATGATGATTATTTCCCAGGCGGCATCCATCGCGCGCCATGAAATCGGGATGACGGCTGCGGCCGCGGCGGTATCGGTTTCTGTCATTGCGCTTTTCAATATGGCGGGCCGCCTTGTGGCGGGAATTCTTTCTGACCATCTCGGGCGGATCGCGGTGCTTGCCGGAGCGCTCTGCCTGTCGCTCGCCGGGCTCTTTACGCTGATGACCGCGGGGATGGGGGATTTCGCGCAGTACTACCTGGGCTGTGTCCTCGTGGGACTCTCCTTTGGCGCCTTTATGGCTATTTACCCGGGCTTTACAGCTGAAAGGTTTGGTACTGCGCATTCAAGCGTCAACTACGGGATCATGTTCTGCGGCTTCGCTGCCGCAGGATTCGGCGGCCCCGCGCTGATGCGCTGGATGCAGAACACGGGCTTTGCCTTCTCAGACTGCTGTATGGTTGGCGCGGCGTTCTGTCTTTTGGGACTTGTTTTCGCGGCAGTCTGCCGCAGGATGATGAAGTAGGGCACAGAGAGAAGTCAGAATCCAGAGTGCATTTTGGGGCGGCTGCCGATGAAGCCGCCCCACTTTTTTCTGTTGGCCCCCCCGTAAATCAGGCGTTTCCAGTGGAATCATTACTGTCAGTGGGCTTTTCCTACGTCTTTGCGGCGGCGGGAAATCGGTCCCGGAGATTTTGTTTCGCCGGGGCTTGACTTTTTATCAGAATGGTAGCTATAATGCGCCGTTAACCTGTATCCGAGATTCTCGTTGAACAGTTCCCCCGTTCAGCACTCGGACCACGGCAGATGCCTTGCCGGAGGGACTTTTTTTTTTGCTCAGAGGTTAACCATGCGACTCCTTCAGAGAGCACTCACGTTCGATGACGTTCTTCTCGTTCCGGCGTACTCCAATGTGCTTCCCAGACAGACTTCCCTGAAAACCAAGCTGACGCGCGAAATCACGCTCAACATTCCGCTCGTTTCGGCAGCCATGGATACGGTTACTGAATCCCGTCTCGCTATTGCTCTCGCTGAACAGGGTGGCATCGGCATTATTCACAAGAATATGTCCGCTCAGGCCCAGGCAGCTGAAGTTCGCAAGGTGAAGCGTTTCGAAGCCGGTATCGTGAATGATCCGATCACCGTCCGCCCCGATATGACGGTTGCTGACGTGCTTCGTCTCTCCCGTATGCGCCGCATCTCCGGTTTCCCGGTTGTCGCTGAAGACCGCACGGTTCTCGGCATGGTGACGAACCGCGACGTCCGCTTCGAAGACCGCAAGGATGTGCCGGTTTCTGCCGTCATGACTCCCCGCGAACGCCTCGTCGTTGTGAAGAAGGGCGCCTCCCTCGAAGAAGCCAAGGCTCTGATGCACCAGCATCGCCTCGAGCGCGTTCTGGTCGTTGACGATCAGTTCAAGCTCGCCGGCCTGATGACGGTCCGCGATATCGTCAAGGCTGCTGAATTCCCGAACGCCGCTCACGACGCCTCCGACAAGCTCCTCTGCGGCGCTGCTGTTTCCGTCGGTGCCGGCACTGAAGAGCGTATCGAAGCGCTGGTTGAAGCCGGCGTTGACGTCCTCTGCGTTGATACCGCTCACGGCCACTCTCAGGGTGTGCTTGACCGCGTCAACTGGGTTAAGAAGAACTACCCGAATGTTCAGGTGATCGGCGGCAACATTGCTACCGGTGACGCTGCCAAGGCTCTCGTCGACAACGGCGCTGACGCTGTCAAGGTCGGTATCGGCCCGGGCTCCATCTGCACGACGCGTATCGTTGCCGGTGTTGGCGTTCCGCAGGTTACCGCTGTTTCCAATGTGGCTGAAGCTCTCGAAGGCACCGGCGTTCCGCTGATCGCTGACGGCGGCATCCGCTTCTCCGGTGATATCGCCAAGGCTCTCGCTGCCGGCGCTTACTCCGTGATGATGGGCTCCATGTTCGCCGGTACTGATGAAGCTCCGGGCGAAGTGATCCTCTCCCAGGGCCGCACCTTCAAGTCCTACCGCGGCATGGGTTCCCTCGGCGCTATGAGCCACGGCTCCGCTGACCGCTACTTCCAGGACAACAACCAGGGCAACATCTCCAAGTTCGTTCCGGAAGGCATTGAAGGCATGGTTCCCTACAAGGGACCGGTCGGTGCCATCATTTATCAGCTGATGGGCGGTCTGCATTCCTCCATGGGCTACTGCGGCTGCCCGACGATCGACGATATGCGCCACAAGGCCGCGTTCGTTGAGATCACGGCTGCCGGTATGCGCGAATCTCACGTCCATGACGTTCAGATCACGAAGGAAGCTCCGAACTATCACCAGCAGTGATAATTCGATCTGAATTGATGAATTAAAATCAGCGGATACGTTGGAAAGCGGCAGTGCTCCTGCTGGCCAATGTATCCGCTTTGCTTTTCTTCTAACTTGAAAGAGTGTTCCCCCATGAATCATGATCGCATTCTGATTCTCGACTTCGGCAGCCAGGTCACCCAGCTGATCGCCCGCCGTGTCCGAGAAGCGCATGTGTATTGCGAAGTCCATCCGAATGATGTCTCTGAAGACTTCATCCGTGAATTTGCGCCGAAGGGCATTATTCTCTCCGGCTCCTATATGAGCGCCTATGAGGAGTCGAATGATCAGGCGAGCCCCGCGGTGTTCAGCGCCGGTGTTCCGGTTCTCGGCATCTGCTACGGCATGCAGACGATGGCGACTCAGCTCGGCGGCAAGGTTGAGCCGGGCACGAAGCGTGAATTCGGCTACGCTGAGGTCCGTGCCCATAACCACACGAAGCTGCTGGAAGGCATCGAAGACTTCAAGGGCCCGAATGGTGAAGGTTTCCTGAAGGTCTGGATGAGCCACGGTGACCGTGTTTCCGAGCTTCCCCCGGGCTTTGTCGTGATGGCGTCCACTCCCTCCTGCCCGATCGCGGCAATGGCGGACGAAAACCGTCACTTCTACGGCGTTCAGTTCCACCCGGAAGTGACCCACACGGAAAAGGGCCGCGAGATTCTGCAGCGCTTTGTGCTCGGTATCTGCAACTGCAATCCGGACTGGGAAATGGGTAACTTCGCGAACGAAGCGATTGAAAGCATCCGTGCCCAGGTGGGTTCCGATGAAGTGATTCTCGGCCTTTCGGGCGGTGTGGATTCTTCCGTTACTGCGGTTCTGATTCACAAGGCTATCGGTAAGCAGCTCACCTGCGTGTTTGTTGACAACGGTCTTCTCCGACTGAATGAGCGCCAGCAGGTTCAGGAAATGTTTGAGAAGAACCTCGGCATGAAGCTTGTCGTGGTGAACGCGGAAGAGCGCTTCCTGAACGCCCTGAAGGGGGTTGCGGATCCTGAACAGAAGCGCAAGATCATCGGCCGTGAATTCGTTGCCTGCTTCCAGGAAGAGGCGAAGAAGCTTACCGGCGCGAAGTGGCTTGCCCAGGGCACGATTTATCCTGACGTGATTGAATCCGCCGCCGCGAAGACGAAGAAAGCGAAGGTGATCAAGTCTCACCACAACGTCGGAGGCCTGCCTCCCGATATGCACCTGAAGCTGCTTGAGCCGCTCCGCGGACTCTTCAAGGATGAAGTGCGTGAACTCGGTATCAAGCTGGGCCTGCCCCGCGAGATGGTGTTCCGTCATCCGTTCCCCGGCCCGGGCCTTGGTGTCCGAATCCTTGGCGAAGTGAAGAAGGAATACGCGGATCTGCTACGCGCGGCTGACGCGATCTTCATTGAAGAACTGCATAACGCCGGCTGGTACGACAAGGTTTCCCAGGCCTTCACGGTTTTCCTCCCGGTGCGCTCTGTGGGCGTCATGGGCGACGGCCGTACTTACGACTGGGTGGTGTCGCTGCGCTGCGTCGAAACGACGGACTTCATGACGGCCAAGTGGTCTCACCTGCCGTATGAGCTTCTCGGCAAGGTCTCCAACCGCATTATCAATGAAGTGAAGGGCATCAACCGTGTCTGCTATGACGTCTCCGGAAAACCGCCGGCGACGATTGAGTGGGAATAATCCCGCTCAAAACGCTGATCTGAATTGAGAAGCGAAAGCCTGAGGAATGACAGATTTCCCCAGGCTTTTTATTTACTGAAATGACGGAACTGAGTGCTCGGACGTTTCGGCGCTGCAAGAAGTTCACTGAAAAAAGAAATCTGTTGAATCCTCTTCGGAAAATAAAACAGAAACTGAGAAATAAAACGATGACTGAAATTTATCAATATCCAGCAAAAGCCACCCCAAATGGGGAAGGAGGCTTTATCGGCTCATTCCGGGATGTGCCGGAGGCTTTGACTGAGGCCGAAAGCATTGAAGAACTGAAAGAGATGGCGCTAGACGCGCTGGTCACTTCGATCGACTTTTATGAAGAAGACGGAAAAGAATTTCCGGCACCTTCAGCGCCGCAGCCCGGTGAGTTGATGATTGAGCTGCCGCCGGAAGCCGTTCAGAGGATCAAAGCGCTTAAAGCTCGATAAACTGAGGCGCATTGGATTAAAACCGCTGCCAGGGGTTAAGGTGCGACTATACGCCGCGCCCTTGCCGCGGTTTTTTGCGCGTAAATCAGAAGGGGTTTTGTGGGGTATCCGTCATGCGGATTCCTATTCATAAAATGTATAAAAACATAATCAGAAACGGTGTGTTATTCCGGCAGCAACCTGCGTAATCCGGGTTTTCTGCCCCGGCGCCGTGTCAAAGTCCTTTTTGTACTGCTGGTACCCGATGCCGGTATAAATCTCAGTCCGCTTGCTGAAGGCATAGTGATAGCGGATCGCCGCGCTGAAGCCTGTCAGATCGTACGTTTCGCCTGCCTGCGCGAATTCTTTGCCGTAGCGGCCGGTGGCGTACCCTGTCATCACTTCAACTTTGTTTTTCCCGAGTGGAATGACCGCGCCGAGACCAACCGCTGTACTGCTGAGGCGGCCGTAATCTGTCGATCCATCAGCGAGTTTCCCAAGCCAAAGTCCAGCGAGATTATCTGCTCCGGTGACATACTGCAGACCGCCGAGAAGCCTGAAAGTCCCAAAGTCGTAACTCCCCGCAAGCCCATAGACCTGTTTATCATCCCGCTTTCCGAAACCGGTAACGGCGGCGTATCGGACGCGTTCCGCTGTGATGACAGCGTTCAGGGCTCCCCGTCGGTAGGATGCGGCAGCACCGAGATATCGTTCATTCCCGCTCTCATGCGGTGCTTCATTGCCTTGCGCGAAGGAATACTGGAGGTACCCCGTGAACCCGGCGGCAGAGGGAGACTCATAAGTCACCGTGTTGTTGCGGCGCGTGTCAAAGGAATAGGGGCCGGTAATGAGGCCATCCCCCCCGTCAAAAGCGTCTCCGGTGCCGAAAAACAGGTCATACGTTCCGGCTGCGGAGGAAAAGGTGCCGATCCGGCCAAAAGTGACTGTGCCGTAGGGAGAGCTGACATCCACTGTCGACTGGCGGTGGAAGAGCCGCCCGCCTTTTTCGTTCCCGGTGTCTGATTCAAACTGATTTTCGAGTTTGAACCCAACTCTCCAGCCGCTGCCGAGCGATTCCCCGCCTTTGAAGCCGAAACGGGAACCGGCGTTCTGCCCGCTCATCATCTGGAGGCTGTCTGTTGTAGTGCCTTCAGTGGTGGTATGGGAGTAGCGAAGTCCGGTATCAATGACACCGTAAAGTGTCAGATCAAAAGCAAAGGCAGTCCCCGGTATCAGAAAAGCAGCTCCCAGTGCAGCTGTGAGTCGAAAATTCATGGTGAGGTTCCTTGAGTCAGAGAACGAATTCAGGCTTTTACAGCATCAATACGGAACATCCGGACCGGGTTAAATGTTTCATCGCATTCAAGATAGATCCGGTCAGAAAGAGAATTGTCAAGGGAGACGCGCTCAAAACCGATTTCGGTCAGCACCTGAAAGTCCCAATCCGGACGGCGTTCGGCGCTGATTCCAAGGCTGTCCTTGATCCGATCGCATTCAGCTAGGGAATTGTCTGACAGCCCCTTATGGGCGTTCTCGACCCCCTGATCCTTGAGGTCATGAGTCAGAGACTCGAAGGACACAGAACCGTAGTCAGCATCGAAATTGATCAGACGGCCGCCCTTCTTCAGAACGCGGAACCATTCGCTGTAGGCGGTTCTCGCGTCTGGCAGTGTCCAGGTGAGATTGCGGGTGAGGATGAGATCAAACGTTTCATCCTCAAAGTCCAGTGCCTGAGCGTTCATGACCCGGAATTCGGCGTTGACGTCGAAGTGAGCCGCCGCCGCTTTTGCTTCAGCAATCATTTCAGGTGACAGATCAATCCCTGTTACCTGATGGCCGAGCGGCGCCGTGATGATCGGGAAGAAACCGGTTCCGGTACCCACGTCAAGGATACGGAGAGGATGGAGGGTGCCTAGCACCGCAGAGGCAATCTCATGCATCCAGCGGGATTTCACCGGCCCCGAAAGTTCAGCGAGACGTGTTTTTCCGAACCCCTCAGCGCGGCGATTCCAGTATTCAGTAATTTCCTCTTCAATATCGCGATCAAACGTCTGGATAAGGGACGGGGTTATGGAAGTTTTTTCGGTCAGCTGTTCAGAAATCATGGTCTGCCTTTCAGTGTGAGTCCGGCCGCAAGCCGGGTTTTTTCTTTAAAAAGTGAGGCAAGCCGTCTGAGGAGCGGATTCTCAGACGTGTCGATTGCCCGGGTATCGATCTGAAGCGCAGCGCGGCCATCCTCGAGCAGGACGGCATCGGTGCAGATTGACCGAAGGGCTGCCAGATCGTGAGTGATAAAGAGCCAGGTTGACTCAGGGGTTTTAAGGCTGCAAAGGAGCCGCAGGATGTCCTGCTGCAGTGCGACATCGAGCCCGGAAAGCGCTTCATCAAAAATGATGAATCGGGGGGCGGGAGCCAGAGCCCGCGCGATGCAGACCCGCTGGAGTTCACCGCCGGAGAGTTCATGCGGGAATCGCTTCGCGAAGTCCTCGGGGAGTCCGACCTTTGAAAGCATTACCGCGGTCTTCTGCGGGATTCCGGCATTCAGGCCTGCGATCCGCAGAGGCTCCGCGATGATGTCCCCAACGGTTTTATGGGGATTCACCGAGTCCGTGTAGTTCTGCAGCACAACGCTGAGCGACCCTGGGTGCGCTTTTTTCCAGGCTTGGACCATCATTCCTTCGAAAAGCACCTGTCCGGAATCCGCTTTTTCCAGTCCCAGAAGAATCCGTGAAAGTGTGCTTTTCCCAGCGCCTGAGAGTCCGATAAGCCCTGTGCAGGCGCCTCTTTTCAGAGTAAAGGAAACGCGATCAAGAACTTTGGTGCCTTTGCCGCGGAAAAGAAATCCGGGGCCGGCATAGGTTTTGCACACATCCCTAACTTCAATAAATGGAGTGGATGAGGAGGGCATTGCCGGGCGGTCTTCAGGCAGAGTTCTGAGCGCGGAAAGAAGCCGTCTGGAAGCGGGGTGCTCTGCATCCGCGAGTCTCCCTGGAATGAGGGTTTCGACCGTATTCCCCTGATCGACGACATAAAGCCGCGATGCGATTGACATTACAGACGCCACGTCATGCGTGATCACAATCAGGGCGGCCCCGGTTTCCTTCTGCGCATCGAGAAGTTCCGTGAGGACAGATGAGGAGGAAAGAATATCGAGGGCCGAGGTCGGTTCGTCAGCAACAATCAGGCGCGGTTTGAGAAGCCGGACGATAGCTGTCATGCATCGCTGCAGCATGCCACCTGAGAGCTCACATGGGAAACGGCGGATTACGTCTTCGGGCCGATCAAAACCCAAACGGCGAAGCGTGGCAAGGATGGAGGATCGCGCCTCAGGCTTTCCCATGTCTGGGAAAGCGCTTGTCAGTGTTTCTTCAATCTGGAGCCCGATCCGGATCAGGGGATCAAAGGCTTCCATCGGCTGCTGAGTGAGCAGCACGGCGTCCCGGCCGAGACGGAAGGGACGGGAGGATGAGGCCGGAATGGCGGGACCGCCCAGCCAGGAAATGCTCCCCGAGAGGCTGAACCGCGCGGGCAGAAGCCCCAGCGAAGCGAGGACAGACGTGGTTTTTCCGGCGCCGGACGGACCAACGATCGCGATGCATTCTCCAGAACGCACTTCGAAGGATGCATCTCTTACAAGAGTCCGGCCGTTTGGGGCCTTTATCTGCAGACGGTCAGTTTTCAGAATCAGCTCATTCATGCCTGATCTCCTTCCAGAGTGACATGCCGCATATCGAAAACATCCCGAAGTGAGTCTCCGAGGAAATTAAAGGCGGCGACCGTGATCAGAATCGCGAGTCCCGGGGGAAGCATCTGCCAGGGGTAGAGTGAGAGAACATTTTTTGCTTCTGACAGCATCATTCCCCACTCCGGTGTCGGAGGCTGTGTACCGAGTCCCAGGAAGGAGAGGGATGAAATCATCAGAATCACGGCTCCGGTATCAATCGTCATCAGGACGAAAAATTCTCCGGCCGCCCCCGGAAGCAGGTGAGAGAAAAGAATATGAGACCTTGAGGCACCGGCCGCGCGGGCATACTGAACATATCCGGACTGCATGATCGAGCGGAGAATGGTCCGCATCATCCGGGCGTACCAGGGCCACTTTGCCGCGGCGCAGGCAAAAAGGATATTGCCGAGCCCGGGTCCCGCGATTCCGACGATCGCGAGTACAAGGACGGCTGACGGAAAACTCATAAAGATATCCGCGGCTCTCATCATCAGGGATTCGGCTCTGCCGCCCAGAATGACAGAAACCGCACCAAACACAGCGCCGGCAAGGCACGTGATCAGCATGGCAGCCGCGCCCGTGAAGAGTGTTGAGCGGATTCCCCAGATAAGACGTGAAAGCAGATCCCGGCCGAGAGAATCCGTTCCGAGAAGGTGTGAGAGGGACGGTGAAAGGAGCTTTTCAGTCAGACTGATTTCAGTCGGACTGGAAAGCGGGAGAACCGGGGCGAGAATCCCAATCACCGCGATCGCGAGGATAAGCCCGGCAGCCGCGGTCGCCCCGCGGTTTTCTCTGAATCGTCTGAAGAGAATATTCATTTCATCCCTCCTCAGAGTGTCGAGCCCTGCCGTCTCGGACGGGGGTCAAGCCAGGCGGTAAAGATGTCTCCCGCCAGGTTGAAAAGGATGAAACACACCGCCATCAGCAGCACATAGGCTTCAATCACCGGGAAGTCACGGTTGAAAATTGCCGTGACGCAAAGCCTGCCGATTCCGGGCCAGGCAAAAATACATTCGACAACGAAAGCCCCGGCGATCAGCTTCGGGATAGACATCGCGAGTGCGGTTGCGCTGCCTCGGAGAGAGTTCAGCAGTTTATGAAGCAGAATCCGGTTCCGTGATAGACCGCGGCTCTCAGCGAAAAGCACCCAGCCGGCATGATTTGTTTCCACCATTTCCGCCCGGATGAGGCGCACATAGGTGCCGATATAGGCGAGTGACAGTGTCACGGCCGGGAGAATAATGGAATCCGGCCGTGTCATGCCGCTTGTCGGCAGCCATCCAAGGAAAACGGAGAAGAGCCACATCAGGAGGAGTCCGGCCCAGAAGTCAGGGAGGGCGGAAAGGGCGAAGACCGCAGATCGGATCAGGTGATCTGTTTTACCGCCCTCGCGCGCCGCGCAGACCGCGCCGCATAGGACAGAGAACGGAATGATGATGGCCAATGCTGCGGCCGCGAGTTTCAGTGTGGCAGGGAGCGCCTTGGAAAATTCCTCCGCGACAGGACGTCCGGAAACCCAGCTGCGGCCAAGGTCTCCATGAAGAGCAGAGGTGATCCAATCCGCCCATCTGACGATTATCGGGCGGTCGAGTCCCATTTCGGATCGTGTTTCCGCTACGAGCTCAGGTGTCGGCACCATGGCATTTACGCGGATCGCGACCTCAGCCGGATCGGAAGGCGAGAGAGAGGTGATTAAAAACGAAATCATCGATATCCCGATAAGAATCGGGATAAGAAAGATGATCCGTTTCAGAATCAGCCGCAGCATTGGGCGTCTCTCTCCTTATTTGGCGTCTTTGAAGAACATATCTTCAAACGGAATTTCGTACTGCGACACCCTGAATCCCACTCCCGAGAGTGAAGTGCGGTAAACCGCTTTGGTTCGGGAGTAGGAAATCGGAACGTAGACCGCGGAGTCATGAATCCGGGTGAGAATGTCGCGGATCATGGCGGCGCGTTTCGTTTCAGACTGTTCCGTCATGAGAGATGTAATCTCCCGATCAATCAGAGCCTTGTCGGGCAGACCGGTCTGCGCCTGGAAATCGCCGTGAGCCGGAATACGCCAGCTTGAGAAGTAACTCTGCGGATCGTACGGAGCGCCCCAGGAGAGCGAGTACTGCATGTCAAACTTTCCGGTTCTCTGACGGTCGAGATAAGCCTGTTTTTCTTCACCCCGGATATTCATGCGGATGCCAACTTTCGCGAGATCAGACTGAATAGCCTCAGCAATTGCCTTTTCCTGAGTGTTATTGGAGTTGAACCAGAAGGTGACCTCGCAGGGTTTCCCATTCTTTATATAGATGCCGTCAGAACTCTTTTTCCAGCCGTCAGACTGAAGGATCTTCTCAGCCGCGGCAGGATCATAGGGGCGGGGTTTCAGTGGGACATCGCAGCCCGGAACATTTTTCGCGAAAAGCGTTTCTGCCGGAGCCTCAAGCCCGTTCAGAACGCCTTCAGTGATCGCCTTGCGGTTGACCGCGCGCTGAATCGCTTCACGTACAGCCGGATCGGCGGTGACAGGGGCGTTTTTCGGGTTTGAATTGAGGAGCACGGCGCGGCTCGCGATAGGATCACTCGCAAGAACCGCGTACTGGCCTTCCTTCTGAAGTTTCGCGAAGGCGTCACTCGTGATCTGGTCGCCGTCAGAACCGAAGATAAGATCGATTTCGCCTTTCTGCAGCGCCATCAGCATCGTCTGGGCGTCTGGCATAACGGTCCAGCGAATGCTCTGAAGCTTCGGCTTCGTGCCCCAATAGGAGGTGTTTGCCTTGAAAACGGCATACTGGTTCTGCTTATGTTCGGACAGTACCCAGGGGCCCGTGCCGCTGAGACAGGTAACGCCGTCCTTTGTGGAACCGTTCTTCATGCATTTCGGGGAAATGAACCGGAACGGACGCGTGACGCTTAGTTCAGTGAGCGTCGGGTAGTAAGCATGATGGAGCTTAAGAACCACCGTATCAGGGGAGGGGGCTTCGACAGAGGCGATCTCGTTGGTGAAATCAAGCCAGGCGTGCCGGATCTTATTCTGGAGCACCGCCTCGATATTCAGTTTGACAGACTCAGCGTCAAACGGAGTCCCGTCTGAGTATTTGACGCCCTGACGAAGCCTGAAGGTATAAGTACGGCCGTCCGGAGAAATCGTCCAGCTTTCGGCAAGCCAGGGCTTGATACCATCCTTTGTGCTGACAACGAGAGGCTCAAACACCATGGCCTGTGCCGCCATTTCACCGAGATAAAGATGGGGATTGATGTTCCGGATGTCCTTCATTGAAGAGTAGCGGAGCTCAGTGCTGTCCTTCTTCACACTGTTTCCGCAGCCGGTAAGAAGCGCGGAGGAGATAACGGATAAAGCAAGAAGAACGGGCAGTTTTTTCATGAATTGTTCCCGGAAGGCTGCGAAATGATTTTGGCGCCGTTTTGACGCCGGACGGGGAGCAGTATACCTTATTTCATACGAAAATAAAATTCGTATGCAGCAAATGACGATTAAACGAGAGGATAGCGAGTGACCCTGTCGGAGGATGGAATCCTGGCCATTTCCGATATTCTTAAAAATTTGTAGACCATAAATTCTGAGAACGGGTCATTATTATTTGGTTTACTTACTCTTCACAAAGACGTGGAATCCGGCTGGTGAGGTTAAGCAATACCGGGAAATACGCGGGATGAACGTCCTGAAATCAGCGGCAGAAGATACAGTGATCCCGTTTTTATTTGATTGGCAGAAGATATGGCACAAATAATGACAAATGACGCAGGATAGTGCCTGAATAAAATATCTTTCAGGAAAAACCCTCGCATTGATAATTAATCTGTGTTACAATTAAGTCTGTCTGCAGGAATTGCCGGCTGGGAAAAAAGATTACCCCATCGGCTTAAGCGCCTCCCGGCGCCAATTGCTCTCAAGCATATTGCGTACTGCATCCGCACGGAAACAGCGTCAGCGGGTGCCAGGAAAACCTGCAAGTTTATTCACGGAATAAGGAGCCTCTGATTCTCCGGACCGTGAATGCCGTTTGAACCGGGAAACATTCCGGTTTCTG
The DNA here is from genome assembly GCF_001182045.1 of Dakarella massiliensis. Lineage (GTDB taxonomy): Bacteria > Pseudomonadota > Gammaproteobacteria > Burkholderiales > Burkholderiaceae_F > Mesosutterella > Mesosutterella massiliensis. The sequence continues at coordinate 24,626 of NZ_CVTY01000007.1, forward strand.
AATTCTGGAAGCAGTTATTTTGCTTCCGTCATTATTAGCTGCCTCTTAATTGAATTCTGTCAGCTGAGGATCCTGACGGGAAAGAGTCTCTTCCCGGGTTTTCGAAAAGCACAGAGTTCACCTTCAGGTGATTTGCCTGACCGCATCACGGCGACGCATTCATTTCGGGCGGAATATTCCGCTTATCAGCCCGGCGCTTTCCGGGTCATTGAACCGCTGGACCCCGCAGTGGGTGTTGCCCGGAGCCTGAAGGACAAGAAAGCAGTCCCCTGTTCAACTCTAAAGGAGATTTTGCTTAATGCAGAAAAACAAAAAAATATCTGAGGAGTTGAAGACAGAGATGCATGAGCTGCATCGGGATTTTCACGACCTTTATCCGCTTCATACGCCGAGCAACGAGGAAGACCGGGAAACCGGCTTTGGCTCAGTCGCTACTGAAGAGGAAAAAGCGGATCCTGTCAAAGCCAAAACTGAAAAGAAAAAGCTCACCCCTGTCTTCCTGTTCTCGCTTCTGATTGTTGCGGGCCTCACCGCGGCGTGTCTTGCCTGGCCCTCTCAGTTCCTTGCGGCCACCTCTCAGCTCTGCGACACCATTTCAACCGATTTCGGATGGTTCTATCTGCTTCTTGTCGCACTTATCGTGATTGTCTGCATGGTTTTCATGATAAGTCCGATCGGAAACATCCACCTCGGAAATCCGGGCGATAAGCCGACGTTTTCACGGGCTTCCTGGATTGCGATGCTGTTCTCTGCCGGTATGGGTATCGGCCTGGTGTTCTGGGGCGCGGCAGAACCGCTCGCCCACTTCGCGACATCGACTCCGGGACCTGAAGTGGGTTCTGTTGAAGCGCTCCGCGACGCTTTCCAGTATTCCTTCTTCCACTGGGGATTCTCCGCCTGGGCGGTGTACGGCATTGTGGCTCTCGCGCTTGCGTATTTCCGTTTCCGTAAAAAGGAAAAGGCGCTTTTTTCTGTCACGCTGAAGCCGCTTTTCGGTAAGCACGCTACTGGCCCGCTCGGAACAGCTGTTGATGTGCTGACGGTGCTTGCCACAGTGATCGGCGTTGCGACGAGCCTTGGGTTCGGTGCCATGCAGATTAATGGCGGTCTGAATTACCTCTTTGGCATTCCGAATAACTCAACGGTTCAGCTGATCATCATTGGCATCACGACGATCTGCTTTATTGCCTCGTCGCTCTCCGGTATTTCCCGCGGCGTCCGGTGGCTTTCGAACGCGAACGTCATCATCGCAGTGGCTTTTGTGCTCGCGGCTCTCGCGATCGGTCCGACCGCTCAGACCATGAATGTGCTGGTGACCTCAACGGGCGATTACCTGCAGAACTTCATCAGCATGAGCTTCAACGTGGCACCGTTTGATCAGAGTCACCACGACTGGATCAAGTCCTGGACCATTTTCTACTGGGCCTGGTGGATTTCCTGGTCTCCCTTCGTCGGCATCTTTATCGCCCGTATCTCGCGCGGCCGCTCGATCCGTGAGTTCCTGCTCTGCGTGATCCTGATTCCGACGATCTTCAGCTGCATCTGGTTCGCGGTCTTTGGTTCGCTCACGACCGCGGTGCAGATCGGCGGTGTGAATCTCGCGAATCTGCCGACTGAAACCGTGCTGTACGGTGCTCTCGCTCATTACGATTTCGGGCGCGTTCTCTCGATGGTTGCCGTAGTGCTGGTGTTCTCGTTCTTTATTACTTCGGCCGATTCGGCTTCGTTCGTGCTCGGCATGCTGAGTGAAAATGGAAATCTGGAACCGCGTCTCCGTACGAAAGCAATCTGGGGCGTGCTGCTTTCCGAGCTCACCTGCGTATTGCTTCTTTCAGGCGGTCTTGGAGCCCTGCAGAATGTGCTGATTATTTCGGCGCTTCCGTTCTCTCTCGTGATTGCGCTGCTCCTCGTGTCACTCCACAAGGAGCTGCAGCATGAAAGAGTGCAGATGGGACTCTTCCTGCGGCCGCTGATTCTGCCGAAGGCTGATAAGCCCTTCCGTTCCTATGAGGATCAGAAGACACTGAAGCCGATTGAGATCATCCGTAAGTCCGTAAAGGCTGACCAGACGGTCATGGCTTTTGCGAAGGCAACTGCCGGTATGAGCACAGAGGAAAAAAAGGAGGCCGTGGCGGTCGCCGAGGGGGTTCTCGCGGAAATGAAGAGCGGGGAAAAGAAATCACCAGCCGCGGCGAAGACTCCGACACCTGAAGCGGCAAAGCCCGCGCCCTCCGGAACACCCGGGTTCATCGGACCGGATTCGGATGACAAAGGTATCGTCGGTGTATCCTGACACCGGACGCTCCTGATTGGATAGAAAACGCGGAGGGAAGGGGTTCCCTCCGCGTTTTCTGTTAGAGAATACTGTGTCCGTCAGGAATCAATTTCCGGTGACTCACCGGCTATACTTAACCGGATTTTCCGAAGGAGTTACTTTTATGCGCGAATGCATGGATGCACCGAATCTTCACCGACGTCTCAATAAGATTCTCGGTCAGGTGAAGGCGATCGACAAAATGGTGGATGAGGATGTGCCCTGCGAAGAAATCCTTATTCAGATCAACGCAGTAAAGGGCGCGATACATCGTGTGGGACAGATTGTTCTGGAAGGGCATCTGCAGCATTGTGTCAAGGAAGGCATTGAAAATGGTGACGCCGAAGAGACGATCAAAAAATTTGCGGACGCCGTGGAGCACTTCACCCGCAGGTCTTGATAATTGATACCCCATGGGGTATAGTCACACCCGTATTCCCTGAATGGGAATAATTTTTATTCTCTTGAATATACCTATACGGGTACTGGCATATGCAGCACACAAAGATCCTTGACCGTGAGGCGATGATTCAGATCGCCATCCTGATTGTAAGCGGCGCATTCCTTCTCGCCTCTTTTGCAGGCGTCCGGATAGCGGGGTTTGATCCCGCCTGGGTTGCCATTGTTTTCTGCGGACTTCCGATTCTGAAGGAAGCCGCGATCGGACTTATCACTGAGTTTGATATCCGGGCGGATGTGCTGGTATCACTTGCGCTCATCGCCGCGGTGGCGATCGGTGAGTATTTCGCGGCCGGCGAAGTGGCGCTCATCATGCAGATCGGGGGACTCCTTGAGGAACTCACCGTGAAACGGGCGCAGGCAGGGCTTGAGCGTCCGGTTGCCATGACGCCGGAAACGGCGCGGATTGTGGGCCCGGACGGCACGGAAACCGTCATTCCGGCAGAGGAAGTCAAAGCAGGTGACACTGTCGGGGTGATCCCAGGAGAAAAGGTACCGGTGGATGGTGAGATTCTGGATGGCATCACATCGATCGATCAGTCCGTGCTGACAGGAGAACCGGTGCCGGTTGACCGGGGGCCGGGCGACACGGTGATTTCCGGGACCGTCAACCGTTTCGGCACCTTCCTCATGAAGGCCACCAAGGTGGGGGATGACCGTACGATCGCCAGAATGGCGGCCCTCATCAAGAGCGCCGATGCCGGAAAAGCGAAGATCGTGCGAGTCGCGGACCGCTGGGCTACCTGGATTGTCGTGATGGCGCTCACCTGCGCTGTGATTGCTTACCTTGCGTCGGGTGAAATCATCCGCGCGGTAACGGTGCTGGTCGTTTTCTGCCCGTGCGCTCTTGTGCTTGCGACTCCGACCGCCGTGATGGCAGCAATCGGGAACGCCGCGCGGCACGGTGTGCTGGTGAAGGAGGGAGACGCGCTCGAGCGGCTTGCTGATGTGAAACAGGTAGCGTTTGATAAGACCGGCACACTGACCGCGGGGAGTCCCCGCGTGGAAACCGTCCGCTCTGTAAATGAGGAAATTCGGGATACGGAGCTCTATCAGCTGGCGGCAGCCTCCGAATCGCTGTCCGAACACCCGCTCGGGAAAGCGATCGTGAATGGCTGGAAAAATGATCATCGGGAGGCGTTCCCGACAGTATCTGACTTCCGCATGATCCCCGCGAAGGGGGTTGAAGCTTTGGTTGGCGGGAAATCCGTCCGGACAGGGAAGATCGGGTTCATCGCGGATGCGGCAGACCCCCGTGCTTCAGAACTGGAGTCCGCTGCGAAGCGCTACCTGGATCTCGGTGACACAGTGATCTATATAGCGGTGAATGGAGTGCCGTCCGGATTTATCGCGCTGAACGATCCGGTGCGGGGCTCAGTTTCCCGTTCAGTCGCGGAGCTTAAGGCGCTTGGTGTTTCTCCGGTGCTCCTGACGGGCGACAACGCCGTGGCGGCAAAGCGTATTGCGGAAGAAACGGGTATCCCCCGCTTTGAGGCGAACTGCCTTCCGGAAACCAAGCTTGAATTCCTGAGAGAGGAGGAGAGGAGCGGGAAACCCGCTGCCATGATCGGTGACGGTGTGAACGACGCTCCGGCTCTCAAAGCGTCCCGTGTCGGTATTGCCATGGGCGGTGTGGGTTCTGATATCGCGATTGAGGCCGCTGACATTGTTCTCGTAAAGGATTCGATTGATGAGGTCCCGCATCTTTTCCGCCTTTCCCGCAGAACGCTTCGGATGATCAAGTGGAATATCACTTTCGCGATGGGAATCAATCTGGTCGCGACGGGGCTCGGAATGCTCGGGCTGATGGGGCCGGTAGTGGGAGCTCTGGTCCATAACGGCGGATCGGTTTTTGTGATTCTTAATTCCGCAAGGCTCCTTCGGGACCGTACCCGGGAAAAGTCCGAACCCGTAAATTTGGTACCCCGAAAAGCGTAGGGCTATGGGCGTCTAGAAATTCCCACCAAATTAATTATTATCGTATTGTGCAGGAAGTAAAAAAATGTTCTAGCTAACAGATTTGGGAACGACATCCCCCTCGGGAAAAACATAACAGAAATCGTGCCCATAAAGGAGCTATCCATGGCAAGTGCAGAAAAGACGCTTCGTCTGATTTTTCCGGATTGGCAGCACGGCGCGAATCCGGGATCGGGGTTCGTGCCCCGGTTCCTGGCAAGCATTGCGCCTCAGGGTGAGCATTCAGAGACCGTCGAAATCACTCCTGGGGATGTGAGCCCGGAGCGGACTCAGAATGAAGTTGTGGCGGCGCGGGCCCTGACTATTCTTTCTCCGGAAGACTTCAAGGTGTGTTACAACGCCGCGCGGGAGGTTCTGGACGCCAAGACACCGGACCGCGTGATCGCGTTTTCGACGGACGGCGCGGCCTGCGTTGCTCCGATTGATTACCTGAATGAAAAGTACGAGGGATTGGGCATTCTGTGGCTCGATGTCCATCGTGAGCCGGTAACGCCGGAGCGCTTCTGGCGTAAGCGTGCCGCGCTGTTCAGCACGTTTATCGGTGACGCGGCACAGATTCCGGGGCTGATGAAGACCTCAGTTCCGCCTTCCCGGTTCTTCTTCGTCAGCACGCGAGCGGACGAGGTGCCTCCTGCGGAAGATATCCAGTTCCATCATCTGGAAATCGGCCTCGCCAAGGAGGAAGCGCTTGACGCTGGCAATACCGCGGTTCTTGACTGGATCAAAGCGTCCGGCATCAAGCACCTAGCTATTCATATTGATATGGACTCCGTCGGCTCGGCGGATATCCGCTCCGGTATCTATCGTGAAGAGGGGCTGGTGGATCTGTCGGAACATGATCTCAACTCTCTTAAGAAGGTGGGAGCGCTGCTTCGGGGCGTGAGCGCAGCCGTTGACGTGGTCGGCATCGGAGTTCTGGAGTATCAGATGCTAGATGCTCCTGAATTCCGGGATATGATCTCCGATCTGCCCATTTTCCAGGGCTGAACAAGAGTTCAGAGGATTAGCGCTGAGAGGGGACAACCTTTTCAGCGCTTTTTCTTACACGGAAATTTCTTGTTGCTAGACTACCCCTGTTTTCATATTTAATGAATGGAGTTTCAGAGCATGGTTTCATCCGCATCTGTTTTTTCGACCGCTAAATGGCTCGAAGCGCAGTCGCTCCTCTTCAAGGCTGTGGCTGTTCTTTTCGGCTCTCTTATTCTGACGGCCGGTTCCTATATCACGGTTCCGATGGTTCCGGTTCCGATCACGATGCAGACGTTCGCGATTACGGTTGTCGGCGCAGTGTATGGCTGGAGACTTGGCGGTCTCACCGTGCTGTTCTGGCTCATGCAGGGCGCTCTCGGTCTTCCGGTTTTCGCTCCGGGCGCGGTCGGCGGTATTGCCCGCTTCTTCGGCCCGACCGGCGGCTACCTCTTCTCCTTCCCGATCTGCGCCATGCTCACCGGCTGGATGGTTGAGCACGGTTTCAGCGGCCGCAGCTTTGTGAAGGGTTTCCTTGCGATGCTTGCCGGCAACATCCTCTGCCTGATCATCGGCGGCGCCTGGCTCGCGGTCATGATGGGCTTTGCGAAGGGCATGGCGCTTGGCGTCACCGCGTTCATTGCCGGTGCCTTCACGAAGTCCGTGCTTGGCGCGGCTGTCCTTCTTGGTATCTCTGCCGGTACGAGCCGGAAGCACAACTAAGAAGCATCAGAGACAAAAAATGCCGGACTGCGTCCGGCATTGCCTCTCAGATACAGATCCGGACGGGAAACCGCCCGGATTTCTTTTTCTCTGATGGTCAGGCGTTGAAAGCAGCGTTCAGTGCCTTTTCAATTTCAGCCTTCGGAGCTTTGTAGGTGCCCTGGAGGAATTTCCCGTTTCCGCCTCCGCGCCCGTTCAGAGCCTGGTTGAGCGGCTTACCGGCGGTCTTGAGATCAGCGGTTTCGGACGCGATCATGTAGTTCCAGGCGGTGTCAGGGTCGGAGCCGGGAACCGCTGCGATCACCGCGCAGACATCGGCCTTCTTTTCTTCCGTGAGCAGATTGCAGAAGGTCTTCAGATCTCCCGGAGTCAGCCCTTCCTCTTCAGCGAGCAGGAATTTTCCGCCTGAGGGGAGGGCATCTGCGCGCATTCTGAAGTAGCGGAGATTAAGTTCAGCGATCTTCGCGTCCCGGGCTTGGACTTCCGCGAGCACCTTTCTCACCGCGGCTGAAATATCGTCCGGTTTAGCGGAGAGGAGCTGAGACACGGCCTGAGCTTCCTCAACCTTTTTCGCGAAACTCCGGAGAGCTCTGCCGCCGCAGACAAATTCGATTCGGACACCGCCCCGGTGCTTCGAGAGGGTAAGGTACTTGATCATGCCAATCTCCCCCGTCTTCTTCACGTGAGTGCCGCAGCAGGCGCAGCGGTCAAGATCCGGAATGTCGATGATTCGGATGCGTCCCGTGAGTTCTTTCTTGCTCCGGTAGTCGAGTGTCTCGAGTTCAGAGGCGGAGGGGAAGAGCTCTTCGACAGGCACATCTGCCGCCACAGCGTCGTTCGCCGCCTTTTCAATCGCCTTCAGCTCGTCCTCAGTCATCGGACCATTGAAGTCAACCGTGACGATATCGTCATCCATGTGGAAACCCACGTTTTCGTACTTGAATTTCGCGTGTATGAGGCCGGAAAGCACATGCTCTCCGGTGTGGTTCTGCATGTTATCGAACCGGCGTTCCCAGTCGATCTTTCCTTCGACTTTGGTGCCTGCCTCGAGGGGTTTATCGGTGTAATGAATAATGACGCCCTTCACACGGCGCACATCGTTCACCTGAGCGGCACCGAGCGTCCCATGGTCTGCAGGCTGTCCGCCGCCCTCCGGATAAAACGCGGTGTCATCCAGCACCACTTCAAATCCGTTCTTCCCTTCGCTGCACGAAGTCACAGTGGCTTCGAATGACTTCAGGTAGGGGTCCTTATAGAACAGTTCGTTCAACTCTTCCATTCGAAATGCATCCTTTCCGATCACTGAAACAATCTGAAGAGGTCAGTGTACTCGCCTAGGTATTACCTATTTGAGTCAAAGTATTGCCGTTTTGCCCTGGAGTGTTGCGAAAAAGCAACACTTAATTTTTTCTTAATTCCTTGAATTGACGCAGAATCACTGAAAGGGAATCAAAATAATACGGTCATCCCGTTGATGATAATCATTCTCTTGTAGTAATATCCTCTTCGTTCAAGGCGAGACGCCTTAATTTTTTAACTCAATTTAGGGTTCCAAATGAAAAAGCACCTCATCGCGGCAGCTACACTTGCTACGTTTGCCGGCGCCGCCTTTGCGGCTCCGTCCGTTACGCTCTACGGCGTTGTTGATACCGGCCTCGGCTATCAGCACCAGAAAGTGACCGGCCAGTCCTCGACCGACGAACTCAGCATGACTTCCAGCGTGAATGAGACCTCCCGCTGGGGCCTGACGGGCGAAGAGAAGATCGGCAACACCACCGTTTCCTTCAACCTCGCTGATCAGTTCAACTCTGACGACGGCACTCAGGCTGATGAAGACGGCCGTCTCTTCGGCCGTGAAGCTCAGGTGAGTCTCTCTGGCCGTTACGGCACCCTGACCGCCGGCCGCATCGGCGCCCTGGGCTCCTCCATCGGCACCTATGACCAGATCTTCGCTGTCGGCGACGCGTTCGACGGCGGTGACTGGGATGTGTTCGGTCTGGCTGCTACTCCGATTATCGATAACTCCCTCACGTATCAGTCCCCGAAGTTCGCTGGTTTCCAGGTGACCGGCCAGTACTCCTTCAAGTCGAACTCCAAGGCTGACGGTACTGAAGGCCGCAGCTCTGCTGACCGCTATGCCGGTGCTGCCGTGAACTACGAAAACGGCAACTTCCAGGCTGTGCTCGGCTATGAATTCATTGACCGCAGCTCGCTCGACTCTGCGCCCATTACGAAGGACGGCCAGCTGGTTACCCTCGGCGGCAACTACAACTTCGAAGGCGTTGCTCAGGTCTTCGCGATGGGTCAGTACTTCCGCGGCTGGGATGAAGTCGCCGGCCAGAACTACGAAGACCTCGGTCTGACGGGCAAGGGCCTCAAGGGCTGGGGCGCTCACCTCGGCACGATCGTTCCGGTTGCCGGCGGCGACCTGACGGCTGGTCTCTACTACGTTGACGGCGAAACGGGTGACTCCGCCGCTGTCGAAAGCGGCGATAAGGCGAGCGCTGACGTTCAGTACTACGGCGTCGCTGTCCGTTACGTCTACCCGCTTTCCAAGCGTACGTCCGTCTACGCCGGCGCTTCCTATGGGCAGTCCAAGGTCAAGAATGCCGTCGCGATCGACGATACGAAGACCCAGACGACTTCCGTTTACACCGGCGTGTCGTTCAAGTTCTGATAGCGTCTTCCTGACGTATTCCTGAGAAGAAGGGCCGGAGAGGGGATCCTCTCCGGCCCTTCTGCGTGAGTAATCCCTGCATTTCCCGGCATCAGGCGGCAATCCGCCGTCGCATGGTGTATCTTTTAGCCCTGACGCGAAAGTCGCCTTTTCCTTCCTAACCTATCCGCTACTCTCCATGGAACCGGTGCCGAAATCTGAACCGAAACCTACCCGATCCGGGATAGAGACGCTGCTCAGTCTCCCGGAAAGCATGCAGCTGCCGCCGCCGGACCCGACGACGCCTGAGCATGCCGCGGTGATTCTTTCCGTGTCAGAGAACCCTGGCTACGCGGCGCTGGGCTTTTCAAGGATTATCGCGATCGGGGCGCCGGTGGCGTCCTGCGGACGTGTCGCGGATGCGTGCCGCGGCCGGATCGATTTTCTTGTGACGCCCGGCAGTGAACGTATTCCCTGTCAGTACGCGGTGGTTGAGGCGGAGAGGCTGCTTTCGGTAAAGGATCCTGGAGATCTCTTTTCCCCGGGAAGCGGGTCTGACGCGGAGGAGGAACCGCTCCTCGTGGTCGCCGGTTACCTGAGAGCGGTCGGTCTTGAAAAGGCGTATCGGGAGGGCCATGCCTCGGAGTATCGGGAGGAGCTCCTCCGTGACGCAGGTCTTTACCGGCTGGAGAGAAAGGTGATTGAGTCTCTCAGGCAGCCTGTTCTCGTGCGTCTGATTCCTGCAGAGCGGGTTTCTCCGGCGCTTGCCGCATCGTCCAACATGGCGGGGTACGATCTCTCGGAGGTTATCGAGAAACTGCGCCAGGAGGCTGAGAATCCCGGGAAGCAGCCGGAGCTTTTGCCTGAACTCGCTACCCCTCAGCCGATCCCGGTGCTGTGGCTTGACGCGGAAGGCCGCCCGACACTGGCCTCACTGCTTGAGTTTGTGAGGCGGCGGCCCGCGTCCGAACAGAAGCATTTCCTCAATACGGAAGGTCTGCCTGTCAAAGGCCTGAAAGCAGCCTTCCTGAAGGCCGAGCTTCTCAGCGCTTATGGGGACCGCGCGAGAGGTCTTTTTTCTGACACCATGCATCCGGAGTCAGCCTCGCGAGTGGCTGACGCGCTGCTGACCGCACTGCCGCTCGCGACAGCGTTTGAGGCCGCCGGAACTCCGGATGTTGTCAGGCTTCTCGCTGACGCGGCTGAGTATGCGTCTTCGTTTGCTGAACCGCCCCAGGCGCTGTCAGCCCGTCTGATTCAGGGGGAACTCGCGGTGCAGCCGGCAGTCGAACTCTGGCTTTTCGCGGCGCTGAACGCGGATCAGGCAGACCGGATCGCGTTCTGCCGCTATGCGCGGGGTTTAAGTGAAATGCTCGCGCACCGCGCCGGCCGGAAAGCGAGACTCACGCTCTCCCGGCAGCTCGCGGCGGATTTCACCGCGTGGCTCGAAGAAAAAGTCCCTCCCAGGATGAGCGCCTTCTTACTGCGCTAATATGTATCACGCCCTTCGCGGCGTGACATTTTTCATTCTCATAGGAAGATCCTGACGATGACGCTCCTTGAAGCTGAAATTCAGAATTTCAAATCTTTCCGTGCTCCGGCAGCGGTGTCCCTGGTGAGCAGCGCAAAGTCCAAAAAGGGAAAGAAAGGCAAGGGGGCGAAGACCCTGCCGGTCGCGCTTTTCCTGGGAGCGAATGGAAGCGGGAAATCCAACTTTTTTGCGGCTCTCCGTTTTTTGATTGAATCCGTGAATGAGGGGAAGGTTTCTGAAGCCGTCCCGTTCCTTCTCGATGTGGAAAGCCGCCGGCGTCCTACCGTCTTCAGGCTCCGGTTTGGGAACTCCCCGGAATCCTTTTTTACCTACAGCGCGGCGATCCTTGGCCGTGAGGTCCGCGAGGAACTGCTGACCCGGACGGAGTCAGGAGATGAATCCGTGGTTTTCAGCCGGAATGGGAAAAAGACTGAAGTTACAGAGCTCTCTGATAAAGACGCGAGACAGGTTATGCGGAATCTGAGCGCGTCGAGGCTCGCTGTCAGCGATCTTCTGAAGAGCGACGATCCGGCGCTTGAACCCCTGAAGCAGTTCTTCACCGGATTCCGCTTTGAGGATTCCGAAATTCCGGGCACCGCGGCGATTGAGCTTCCGCAGGGGTTCTTCCATCAGAAAGAGATCCGGGACAGGATGACGAAGTATCTGGCGTCGCTTGATCCCAGCATCACGGGACTCACCCTGAAGCGCGGCAGCGGCGCGGCGAACTCCCGGCTCTCCGTCAGCCATTCAGTCCCCGGCGGTCTCACATTCACGCTTCCGCTGGAGGCGGAATCCGCGGGCAGCCAGAAGATGCTCGCTCTCTATTCGAAACTCTTCCCGGTGCTGAAAGAAGGCGGCGTTGCCGTGATCGATGGTCTCAGCGCGAGTCTTCACCCTAGCCTTGTACAGGATGTGATTTCGCTTTTTGAGGCACCTGAAACCAATCCTCATGGCGCGCAGCTGCTTTGCTCGAGCCACGACGCGGTCACTCTTCGGGATAAAAGCCTTCCGTCTGACGCGGTGTGGCTTGTGAATAAAGAGCTTGATGGCGGCTCCGGCATCAGCCGGTTCTCCGGGGTTTCGAAAAAGGCGTCGAAACTGGAAGGCCCGAAGCGTGAAAAGGCTTATCTTTCGGGCGATGTCGGGGGCGTCCCCGCGGGGCATGGTCTCCAGGGACTCGCCGAAGAGGATACGATTCTCCTGCTCTCAAAGAAAGAGTGGAAGAAGCGGAATAAATAAGGATTGATTCCGGGCGGATGAAAAGAGCCCCGTGGTGAGTTTCTCACGCGGGGCTTCTGTGTATCTGGAAATAGGAGAATCAGTGCCTGCCGTGACGGCCTGAGGTGTCAGCGGCTTTTCGCTCAGATGCCCGGAAATCCCAGGGCGGTGTGGGAGACGCGTCCTTCCAGAGACCAAGTTTCGCGGACTTGGCGGCATCCTCAGCCGCTTCATACGCCTTGCGGTCCGCAGGGGCCACGTCCTTTGCATAGTGGCGGTAGTACCAGGCGCAGCCGCTCTTTATCTGCTCAAGATTGATGTTCTTCCCATCGAGCAGCACTTTGCCCACGATCCGGCCATAGCGATCATTGCCGTTATAGTCGACTGTAACCTGCTTGCGGTACACCAGGCGGTCAAGGTTCTGTCGTGAGTCCTGACCGAACGTCTGGTTCTTTTCCGGCGCGTCGATTCCCAGGAACCGCACGCGGTAACGGGTGCCATTCTGCGCGAGAACGGTCACAGTGTCGCCGTCTGCCACCTTCACAACCTGTCCGGAGAGCGTCGCGGCATGACTGTGCGGAGCCGCGGCTCCGAGAAGAATAGCAATCGGAAGAACCCAGTTGAGAAGCGTCGTGCGGTTCATGTTTGTGCCTGATATAAAAAAGAATTCCTTGAGGGCGGTATTCTAGAGTTTCACGGATTTTTCGGGAGGGGGAAGGAACCCGAATTTACGGAAAACTGCCTGAGCTTTGTCTGAAAGCAAAAACTCAGCGAAGGCGTCGCAATTCTTCGTGGGACATTTCCCTGATCTCGGGTGGCACGCCCCGTAGAGAATCTCAGGCATCACTTCATCCGGGATTTCATAGATCACGAGACCTTCCTTTTTCATCCGGTCAGTGTCGCTTGCGTAGACCACGGCAGTGTCCACGCCATGCCGCAGCATGAAGCCCGCGGCGGTTTCCCCCCGCAGATCTTCTGCCGTATGGTTGCCGCCGACCAGCGGAATCGCGTGCTGGCTGATGATCGAGGAGCCGGGTTCACTCCTGTAGATCTTGGCGACGTTTTTAAAGAGGACCTTGGCCCAGTCGCCTCCAGGAGAGACATTCGGCGTGCTGATACCGATTGTGATCGAGGGATCCGTCAGAAGCGAGAGCCAGGTGCTCCTCATGAACCGACGCTCTTCTCTGGAGACGACAACCAGACGGTTCCGGGCATAGACAAAGCCCTTTGTGGCCTTCAGCGCGGTGAGCAGTGCTTTCGGGTGACCGGTATCGGCGGAGCAGAAGATATCGCAGGGAAGGTTTCCTTCGATTTCTGCCCGGAGAATGCCCGAGTGGCCGAGTTTGACAATGACTTCCGTGCCGGTTTCTTCCTGAAAGAGCGAAGCCAGTTCAGGAGCTGCCCGTTCGAGACTCTGGGCTGCGAAGAGGTTGAGAGGGTTGGCGCTTGCCATGGGTTGAGTCACCTTTTTGTAATGCGGGACGCACCGGCAGACTTTTCCGCGGGCGCAATCGTTTCAATCAGTTCAGCTGCTATCTTAAGGCACACATTCGAGTCCGCGAGAATATCGCCTGAAATCTGGAAGATATCCTCTACCCGCTCGCCGAGAGTCGAAATCTTGGCGGTCTGAAGGTTCACTCCGAAACGGGAGAGAACGCTTGAGATAGCGTAGAGGAGACCGAGCCTGTCGTTGCAGGAGAGAGTCAGCAGATACGTGGTGCCGCTCGCATCCGGTTCGATCAGGACCTGAGGACGGATCGGGAAGTGCCTGGAGCGGCGGGAAAGCGGTCCAAGGCGTACCGGCGGCAGTGCCCGCCGCCCTGAAAGGGAGTCTAGGATATTTGAAGATGCGATTTCAAAAACTTCCTGCGGCTCCGGCCGTTTTCCGGCGTCCATCGCGAGGAAGGTATCCAGAGCCTTGCCGTCACGCGTGGTGTGAATCCGGGCATCAAGAACCGAAAGGCTGGATTTCTGAAGGGCAGACACGAGTTTCAGGAAGAGTCCCTTTTCATCATCCGCGCAGACCAGCACTTCATACATCCGATGCGGTGTCATCCGGACGCGGACAAGCGGGAATTCTCCGTTTGACCGGCAGAGCTCTGTCGCGTGCCAGGCAATATCTTCCGGGGTATGCCGCAGAAAATAGGCGACATCCAGCTTTTCCCAGAGCTTCGTGCAGTCTTCTTCCGTGAGACCTGACGTCATCGCGATATCAAGCGCGGTGCTTTTCCTCATTTCCAGAATGGAACTGCGGGTCGGAGCGGCTCCGCCGAGAAGGGCGGCCGTGTGGAAATAGAGACGCTCGAGAAGCTGTCCCTTCCAGTTATTCCAGACCTTTGGACCGGTTGCACGGATATCCGAGACGGTCAGCAGATAGAGCGCCTTCAGTCGGTCGGATGTCCCTACGCGGTCAGCAAACCGCTGCAGCACCGCGGGGTCCGAAATATCTTCTTTCTGAGCGACATGACTCATGGTGAGATGATCGCGGACAAGGAAGGCAATAAACTCGGTGTCGTCCGGGGTAATGCCGTAACTGCGGCAGAATTCCCGCACTTCCTCCTCACCGATTTTCGAATGATCCCCGCCGCGTCCTTTGCCGATGTCGTGGAAGAGCGCTGCGACAATCAGCCGCCAGGTGTCGGGGAGTTCGGCCATCAGCTGGGAAAGAAGCGGAAACTCGTGAGCGTGTTCGGCATACACCAGGTGTCTGAGCCCGCGGATCACCTGAATCGTATGCTGATCAACCGTGTACACGTGGAATAGGTCATGCTGCATCTGCCCGTCAATCCGGGCCCAGGGGGGAAGAATATGATCAAGGATTCCCCAGGTGTTCATGTTCCGAAGAGTCCGGTAGACACCCTTATCAAGCTTCAGAATATCGAGAAAGATTTTGCGGCCTTCGTCTGTCGGCGCAAGATTGACATCAGGGTTCCGAAGTGTATGCCAGAGCGCCCGAAGGAGCGCCGTGCTTTCGCGCGAAATCCCGGGCCAGGTGGCCCGGAGATAAAACGCCCGCAGCATCGCCTCAGGATGACGATCAAACACACCGCGGCGCAGCAGATCAAGTTCTTCTCCCCGGAGGCCGAATTCAGAATCAATCGGGCGTATCGGAGCGGAGTTTTTCCCCGTGTACTTTTCAGACAGTACCTGCAGAAGGATGAGTGAAAGCTGGATCACGGACTTTGCGTTTCGGTAGTAGCTCTTCATCAGAGCTTCGGAAGCCCGGAACGCCTCGCTGTCCTTGAAACCCAGATCGGCAGCAACTGCGGCCTGCAGATCAAAGAGCAGCCGGTCCTCATGCCGATGGGCTTCGATATGGAGATAAACGCGCAGTTTCTGCAGAAACACCATCGCGCGGCGGAGCTCTGCCGCTTCCTTCGTGGTAATCAGTCCATGAGAGGCAAAATCCTGAAGGGATTTTCCGAAACCAGATGCCCGCGCAACCCACATAAAGACCTGCAGGTCCCGGAGACCGCCGGGATTCTCTTTGACGTTGGGTTCGAGCGCGTAGGGAGAGTCACCGGCCCGGGCATGTCGCTGATGCATTTCGAGCATCTTGTCGCGGAAAAAGTCTCGCGGTACCAGCTGCATCGTGAATTCACACTGGAACTCATTGAAGAGCGGACGGCACCCGCCGATAAACCGAGATTCCAGAAGTGAGGTGCAGACCGTAATGTCGCTTGCGGCAGCGAGGCACTCGGTCACGGTTCGTTCCGTAGCACCTACGGTGAGGCCGAGATCCCAGAGCGAAGTGATGAAGCTTTGAATCGGGGAGCGTTCCTCTTCCGTCAGTCCCGGCGGCACGAGAACGAGAAGATCAAGGTCAGAGTAGGGGAACATTTCCGCGCGGCCGTAACCGCCGACAGCAACAAGCGCGATACCGTCCGGAAGGGTGTGCGCGGCAAACTCCCTGAGCACGGCGCGGTCTGTGGCGGCGCTTGTGGATGAAAGAAGCTTTGCGCTGTCATGATCGCGTTTGAACGCTTCGATCAGCTGTTCCCGTTCTGTATCGAAGATACGGCGGTTTTCGGATACCATGCGCATGGAAATGAGGCCCCTCCTGAAGAGATAAGTCTATTTTGCATCACCTTGGAAGGTGCCTGCCGGAAGCGAACCGGCCTCTCGTCCCATTTGGCAGTGATCGGAGTTTAGAATCATCGGATAACACGAAAATTCCGCATCCCCGGAAGGCGCAAAGCCTGGCGGAATTTAAAAACGAAATGAGGTTTCCATGCAGTCCCGTCTTGCCGGTCCGATTCTTATTCTCTTAAGTGCGCTCTGTTTCTCGGTTACGGGAACGCTTCAGGCGCTAGCTCCGGCCGGAGCGACCCCGTGGGTGATTGCTGAGGTCCGGATGGTGACATCGGCCTTCTTCCTTTTTCTGTGGTGCGCTGCGACCGGGAAACTTCCGAAACTCACAGCGGACCTTCCCTGGCGCGCCATCATTATCTGCGCCTGCTGCACGTGTCTGTATCAGCTCTTCTTCTTTTTCGGAGCGCTGAAGCTGGGTGTGGCGGTGGGCACTGTGGTCTGTGTTGGCGCGACTCCGATCATGTCAGCCATTGTGGCGAAATTCGTACTCGGTCATTCACCGCGGCCGATCTGGTACGTCGCCACGCTGATCGCTGTGATCGGAATCGGGCTTCTCAATATCAAAAGCTTTGAAGCCGGAAATTTTGGCTGGGTCATCGTCCCGCTTCTGGGTGCCATGGTCTACGGTATCTATATGAACGCAAGTCCAGAGGTGTCCTCTCATATGCAGCCTGAGGCGGGCATCATGATCGGACTCTGCATGATCAGCGTGATGCTCGCGCCGGTTCTGGTGCTCTTTCCGATTGACTGGATCTGGAGCTCCCCCCGAGGGCTTCTTGTCTCGGCCGCGTTTGGTATAGCGGGGGGCCTTGGCTTTGGGCTTTTCTTCCTTGGCATGAAAACGACGGCTCCGGTTGTGTCAGCGACGCTTTCGCTTGCTGAGCCGATGGGGGCAGCCTGCCTTGGTATTTTCCTTCTGGGTGAAGACAGCAGTCTTCCGACAATAGCCGGTATCGCGCTCATCATTGGCGCGATTCTGATCCTGATTCTTGATGGCGCGAGGGTAGAAAAGGAAGCGAAAAAGGCAGCAGGCTAAAGCTGCCGGTAAATCTCAACGGGAAGCTGTGAGGGTTCAGTCTGGGCTGAGGCAGAGGCCCGGTGCCTGAATCTTGAAAACCGGACACATCCGGTCCGAAAGTGTTTCGAGAAATAGGCTTCAGCGGTATCGAAGACATCAGGGGCAAGCGCGAGAAAGTCGAGCCGTATGCCCGCGCTTCCATAGAGGAACCCCAGCGGAACGAAAAAAGCGGTTTCGTTTCCCAGGTCACGAAGGAGTTTCCGGCAGGTCTTTTCATTCCCCGGCACCTCACCGGAGATGAGGAACGCGCCGCAGACTGCTCCAGCCGCAAGAAACGGCCTGTCGCCTGCGGATCCCTGAATGAAAGCCCGGGAGAAACCGGGCAAGCGGGTTGTCCCCTCCTCAAGACCTGAGAAAAGCGGAGCGTTTCTGACTTCATCCGGGACCCGGAACCAGGTTTCGCTTTCGAGAAGCAGCTCGGGGTCAGACAGTTTTTCCCAGTCCTTTTCAGCGAATCGGGTTCTCAGCGCGGCCGCGAACGCCTCAGAGCTCAGAAAACGACCCTCTTCCTCATCCGAGGCGGTGGCGGGAAAGGCGGTGAGGCATTGCATAGCGCGGATTTCTCCGATCGCCCGGGCCGCTGTCATAAAGGCCGCGGCGGCGCGATCAGCCGGATCCTGAATCGCTGAGAGTGAGTCTGAAAGGATGGATACTGAGGTGACTTCGTCATCTGAAAATCCATTTATCCGAAAGAGAGCGTCTCTTACCGGTAGAAGCCGCCCGGATGGGAGATGGACAGGAGACGCGGATGCCGGTATTCCGAGAGTCAGTGTCAGGTCTTGGTCCGCATCATCCGGAGCGAGTCTGATCAGAGCGTCGAGCAGAATGGCAGTCTCCCGGACCCCGAAGGGGGAGAAGGCTATGCTTCGGGCGTCGGACTCTGCCCAGGCGGGGAACCCCCTGGCTGCCAAAAATCCGGGGCAGAAGGATTGCCGGGTCTCCTCCCGCCGCGGCTGCTTCCCAGAATTCTGCCGCGCGGGCGGCAAAAGGATGTCGGAATAGCGGAAGAACCGAGCGCTTCGCGGTTTCTTCGAGCGCCTTTGCTGCCGCCTCCCCGTCCGGACTGCCGGAGGGAAGCAGTGACTTGGCTTTGGAAAGAACATCCCCGGCAGCTTCCCACTGATCCAGAGCCAGTCTGGCGAGTCCAGAGAGAAGCAGGGCGCGCGGACGGAGCGTGGGAGTCCTGAGAGGGGAGGCAAGAAGTGACAAGGCCCGCAGCGCGGCATCCCTGTCTGAGAGCCGGTGCTCTTTCAGAAGGGCTTCGGCCAGAAGCAGACTGACCTCAGGATCTGATCCGGCAGAATGGGGTACCGGGAGCTGAAGAAGCGCGTGCCAGAGATTCTGTGAACGAAGAGTCCGCGCCTGAGAAAGCCAGCCCTCAGACTTTTCTTTCGCGGACTCTGTCATGATGCGGGAAGTCTCTTAAAAGGCGATCTTAAGGGACTGGCCGTCGACCGCCTGACCCTTCCCTTCGGAAATGGAGAAGTTTTCTCCTTCCTTCAGGCCGATCGTGTCGCCGTTCTTCAGCTTGACGTGATAGTCAAGCATGTAAGTGGCGGCCGTAGTCAGCATTTCGAAGATTTCCTGCGGCTCCCGGAGCGAATTGAGGATTTCGACCTCTTCGCACCCGAGTTTTGAGAGACCGAAGGTATATCCATTCATGGTCTGTCCCTCGTTTTCGGTGTAGACGCCGAAGTAAACGAGATTCATCACCGGAACTCGGTGCCCTTCACAGCCGGAGACGGCGGATTCCGAGTAAAAGCGCGGAGACATCACAGTTCCACAGGTGAGAACAGCGGTGGCAGCGGCCTGCCGGAGAATGGAAGCGGTGAGTTTCACTGCGAGCGTTGCGGCAACCACCGGATCCGTGTTGTTATGCTGCACGGTGACCGTAACGTAGGCCTTATGTTCTTTCGCGGCCGTGACAGCGCCGTCCCAGAGGTAATTTGTGAGCGCCTCACGTTCAGCCTTCCCGTCTTCAACCGGAACCGGGGTCATGAAGACAGAAACCATCATGCCGCCGATCATCGTAACGACAGAGCCGTTCTCCTCTCCGATATCGGTCGACGGGATTTCAAAACCCCAGTCAGCTTTCAGATTCTGCACATACTGCTTTGCGGAAAATTCAGGGCGTGAAAGGAGGACCGTCGTCAGTGTGGCGGCGGAATGCTGAGGCTTGTTGTCGGTCGTTGCGTTCATTTCTTTTTTTCTGGTAATTGGAAATAAGTTGCGGTGAGGTATCGTACCGCAAGTTCGTCGATGAACAAAGAAAAGCTCCGGTCCCTTTTGAAGGGAACCGGAGCTTTGCCTTTAATGCTTCAGTTTTCTACCGATCAGTCAAGCAGGAGCATGACGCCGGTGATCACGAAGATTGCCACAAAGTTGATCAGAATACCTGCTCTGAACATATCCGCGATTTTAATCTTGCCGGTTCCGAAGACGATCGCGTTAGGCGGCGTCGAAATCGGCAGGATGAAGGCTGCGGAGGCTGCAAGGGCAGTACCCATCAGGATCGGCTGCGGCGGGAGGCCAAGGGCATTGGCGACAGCAGCGAGCAGCGGCATCATCATAGCGGCCAGGGCAGTATTCGAGGTAACGCCGGTAGCGAAGGTGACGATGAACACCACGCCGAAGAGCACGACCGGGAACGGAGAGCCTGCGAGGACCGCGACCTGAGCGCCGATCAGCTGGGCAACGCCCGTGTGCTGAATGGCAGAGGCGAGAGACAGACCGCCGCCGAAGAGGAGCAGCACGTCCCAGGAAATCGCTTCGTTTGCGGTCTTCCAGTCCATAGCCATCGTACCCTTGCGGTCAACCGGGATCAGGAAGGGAACAATGCCCATGCCCATGGCGATCACAGCATCCGTGAGGTACTTGAAGGGCTGCCAGCCGTCGATGTTGATACCGCGGAGCTGAGCGCCGGAGAACCAGAGGACAGCGGCGATCAGGAAGCAGAGACCCACAGCCTTTTCACCGGTGGAGAGTTTGCCCATGCTGCGCAGTTCGTTTCGCACCCATTCCTTGCCGCCAGGAACCGACCCGCCCATATTGCGGAACATCAGTCCGGTAAGAACAAAGAAGGAGACGATGAAGAGCAGCAGGGTAACCGGAACACCAACCTTCATCCAGCTCGCGATGCTCACAACCTGGCCGTAGGTCTGCTCCATAAAGCGCATGTAAATGCCGTTAGGGGGCGAACCGATCAGGGTAGCCATACCGCCGATTGAGGCGCCGTAGGCAAGAGCAAGCAGAATGCAGAGCGAGAAATTGTGCTCGTGCGTAGCCGCGTCAGGATCCCCGGACTTCTTCGTCGAGTGGACGAGGGTGATCAGAGCCATCGCGACCGGAACCATCATGGCAGCCGTTGCCGTGTTGCTCATGAAGGCAGAGAGGAACGTGGTGGTCAGCATCAGGCCGAAAACCATCCGCTTCGGGGTCGTGCCGACGAAACTCATCACGACGAGCGCGATGCGGCGGTCAAGACCCCAGCGCATCACGCCGCCAGCGAGCATGAACGCCCCGAGGAAGAGGAACACAGTATCCGAGGCGTACGGCGCCATAGCGGCGCTGACCTTGGTAACCTGGAAAAGCGGGAAGAGCACCATCGGCAGCATGGAAGTCACTGCGATAGGCACTGTTTCAAAGCACCACCAGATGGCCATCCAGACAAGGACGCCAAGACAGGCACGGCCCGCGGAAGAGAATTGCGCGATCGAACCATCTGCAAGGCTATAGGTCGATGGCATTGAAAAATAAATCAGTGCGCAGAGCAGCGGCCCCGCAATCATCGACCCGTAGCGCATCAGCATATGCCGTCGCTGGGCGATTGTTTCAGACATGATGAGAACCCCTTAATGGTTTCAGAATCAGTAGCCTTTCCGTTCCCTGTTTTCGCGGGTTTGCCGAAAGGTTAGATTCATCATGTCTCAGAAACCGAATGTAAATCTTTGACATTCATCAAAACAAAAACAAAGTCTTTACAATTTCGGTAACCCTACCACATATACGCTACGGAAGATGTTTCAGTAGGCTTAGCCTTGGATCAAGACAAATACCTTCTAATGCTAGGGAAGTTAATATTTTTAAAATAATTTCCATGCAGTTGAATCTATCCCGAAAGAGATATTTTCCGTAGTCCAATTATTGCCGGAGCCCCTATGAAATCCTTTCAGATCTTCCTTATTGCTGTCGTGGTGCTGGCAGCCGCGGTGTATTTCACGGCCGGTCGTGCGAATCGCCCGAAAGGGGTTTCAGCGATGAAACTTGAAGCGCTTGCGGATGCCGCGGAGAAGGGGAACCCCGAGGCTGCTCTGGAAGCGGCGGTGAGATATGGCTTTGGCATCCGGGGGGTGAAGGAGGACTGGAAAGAGGCTTATGTCTGGGCCTCTCAGGCCGCGAAGGAAGGAAATGAAGATGCCCTTGCCGCGAAAGCCGAAATGGAGGTGCGGGGGCTGGGCGCCATGGAAGAGGGACAGGCCGCAGTGGATCAGATATCCGCTCTGGCCGCAGGAGGCAATGCCGGAGCGCTGTATGCGGTGGGATTCGGGAAAATGATGTCTGGAAACGCTCCTACACGGCGCGAAGGAGCCGCGCAGATCAGGGCTGCAGCAGATAAAGGTCTTCCGCGAGCTCAGTATCTCCTTGGTCTTCTCATGCTGAGAGGC
Source organism: Dakarella massiliensis (assembly GCF_001182045.1). Taxonomy (GTDB): domain Bacteria; phylum Pseudomonadota; class Gammaproteobacteria; order Burkholderiales; family Burkholderiaceae_F; genus Mesosutterella; species Mesosutterella massiliensis. The sequence continues at coordinate 46,304 of NZ_CVTY01000007.1, forward strand.
GATCAGGATGCGGGAATTGATAAAAATGAAGCGGAAGGAGCGCGGTTAATTGAAAAGGCGGCGAAGGGGGCAGAGCCTGACGCGCTCGCGGCGATTGGACTCTGCTATCTGAAAGGAATCGGGGTGCCGTCTGATTCGCTTGAAGCCTATACCTGGCTCGCGGTGGCCGCTGAGGAAAATGATCGGTGGCAGAAAGCCAAAACAGAAGCCGCGTCCGGAATCAGCGGAGAAGCAGAGAGGGACGCATTGCCGGCGGTTACTTTTACGCGACGCGAATATGGCCCTGGGAAATATCACCCGAATCTCGCGGCCCATGCCGCTGAATATAAGCGTCCGTTTCCCGGATTTCCCGGAGAATAAAAAGTCTGGCAGGCTGGATATACGGGAAGCCGGTTTTCGGCCGCCTGACATCTGATTTCAAACCCCAGGCGGATAGTGGTAATCAGCCCATCTGCCTGGGGTTTTTAATTGCGTCCGTTCGTGAAATAACTATAAACATTTAAATCAGACACCGTTTTAGACCTTTCAGAAAATATTGGGTAGAATAATTAAAGGATAATTCACTAAAACAAAACTTTTAAGTTAATCCCCCGTTTTTCAGATTATGGTTTTGAAATAAGAGCCGGTTTTCAGATCACCGGTCGGAAGATAGAGTGAACATTTTCCCCCGTCACTTTTATCTTCTAAGCATTTTGACTGGTTGGTTATTTAAAAGACTAGTCCAAATTAAATATCCGGAATCTGCGGATATTTATATTTATGAAAGAAACGGTATCTATCTGATGCGGCACGACTAAAAGGATAAGGAAAAAGATGCTGAACGAAAATAAGCAGCTCGATGCAAAGATTCAGAAAGCCCGGGAACTCCAGCGCCAGACTGAAGCCCTGATGAAGGACATTAAGCGTACGGCCATCAAGGAAATCCACCAGTGCATGTCCCGCTACAACATCACGCTCGAAGAGCTTGGTGCGACCGGCGCTTCGAAGACGAAGTCGGCGGCTCCGGCTGCCGATCAGCAGCCGAAGAAGGCTGTCAAGCGCGTCAAGGTGAGCCCGAAGTATCAGAGCGAGGATGGTCTGCAGACCTGGACCGGCCGCGGTCTGAAGCCGAAGTGGCTGAAGGCTGAGCTCGATGCCGGCCGCAAGCTCGAAGACTTCCTGATCAAGACGGAATAAGAGAGCAGTGACAGACTGCTCATTGTTTCTTCCCGGTATCCAATTCTTTAAGGGAGAAAACTGTGTGGCATGACCTGCTATACCGAACAGTTTCTGTCGTAACCTGCTTCCTGGTCGGTTATGTCGGCTATCGGATTCTGCACGCGCTCGGATTTGCTTAGAGTGTGAGTGGGTCTCCGCGGTCTGGCCTTTTACGACCAGGCGGCAGGAATGCTTTAAAAAGCTGAATTTCCGCAGAGAAAACTGCGGGATTCAGCTTTTTTATTGTTCCCGAAGCTCCCTGTGAAATTGATCCTTCTATCCTTTTGAAAATTCTGTTTTCTTTTTGCTGTCCGGAAGTTGTCTGTGAAATAACGGGCTTTGAGATAGTAAGTAAACCTCGAGGTTTAAGGCACCTATTTTCGGGGACGAGTATTCCGGATCGGCTGATATGCGTGAGAGATTCTGATTTCTGACGGATGGACCCGAAAGGGGAAGGGGAATGCGCGGTAATCCCCGAGCCTCGGTAAGCGGTGTGGCGACATTGTCTGAGCGTCTGTTTGTTGGGAGTCAGGTCCCACAGGATAAAAAATCCCCGGTTCATTATCTAAACCGGGGATCAAGCAAGTTTCATTATGCCGGAGAGTTTTCCGGCAGAGGGAAGGAGATTACTTCGCCTTCTTCAGCGGGTGAACCATGTTCGCCGGGACAACCGTCGCGTCGAACTCTTCAGGCGTGCAGACCTTGAGAGCGAGGGCGGCATCGCGGAGCGACAGGTCGTTCTCGTGAGCGTAGTGAGCAACCTTGGCGGCATTCTCGTAACCGATCAGCGGAGAGAGAGCCGTGACGTTCATCAGGGAGCGATTGAGGAAGTAATCAATCTTTTCCTTGTTCGCGGTAATGCCGTCAACGCAGTGTTCAGCGAAGGATACTTCAACGTCGGCGAGCAGACGGATGCTCTGCAGCAGGTTGTAAGCGATCACGGGCTTGAAGACGTTCAGTTCGAAGTTGCCCTGGGAAGCAGCGAAGCCGATCGCGGCGTCGTTGCCCATCACCTGAACGGCAACCATCGTGACAGCCTCACACTGGGTCGGATTGACCTTGCCCGGCATGATGGAGGAGCCCGGTTCGTTCGCCGGAATGTTCAGTTCACCGAGGCCGCAGCGGGGGCCGGAAGCGAGCCAGCGGATGTCGTTCGCGATCTTCATCAGGTCAGCGGCGAGGCCCTTCAGGGCGCCTTCGAGGAACACGACGGCGTCGTGGCTCGTGAGGCCGTGGAACTTGTTGGGATCGGAAACGAACTTGAGGCCGGTGGCGCGGGAAATTTCAGCAGCAACGAGCACGTCGTAGCCTTCCGGAGCGTTCAGGCCAGTACCGACGGCGGTGCCGCCGATGGCGAGTTCACGGCAGGAGTCGAGAGCCTTGAGGATCTGGGCCTTGCTGTGGTCGAGCATCGAAACGTAGCCGGAGAATTCCTGGCCAAGCGTCAGCGGCGTGGCGTCCTGGAGATGCGTACGGCCAGTCTTGATGATGTCCTTGAAGGCTTCAACGCGGGACTGCAGAGAGCCGCGCAGACGATCGATAGCGGGGATCAGCAGCTTCTCAACTTCACACACAGCCATGATGTGCAGAGCGGTCGGGAACGTATCGTTCGAGGACTGGCCGCGGTTCACGTGGTCGTTCGGGTGAACGAGGTTTTCCTTCTTCTCGTGAGCCTTGTCGCGGAAGTTGCCGCCGAGGATTTCGGTGGCGCGGTTCGCGATGACTTCGTTCATGTTCATGTTGGACTGCGTGCCGGAGCCGGTCTGCCAGATAGCGAGCGGGAAGTTATCAGCGAGCTTTCCGGAGAGGATCTCGTCGCAGGCCTGGACGATCGCGTTCTTGCGGCGGTCATCGAGATTGCCGAGCTCATTGTTCACAACGGCGGCGGAACGCTTCAGATACATGAAGGCGCGGGTGATTTCAGCCGGCATCTTTTCCGTGCCGATCTTGAAATTCTGATAGGAGCGCTGGGTCTGGGCAGCCCAGTACTTCGAGTTATCAACCTTTACTTCGCCGATGGAGTCATGCTCAATACGAAAATCGTCCATGAAGAAATCTCCTCTCTCTGTAAAAAAACCGAGTTTGCAGCCGGATCGGCCGCAACTAGGTATAGACGTAAACTGAATGGGTATTTTAGGTGAATATTGGCAATACGGAAGGAGTATAGGGTTAATAATTAGTAAAAATTGCGGCAGACCAAAGAAATTAGGTAGATTTACTCAGATAAAATTTCCCGGCATTAAAGCGGGACATATTGTTAAGCAATTGATATTAATTAATTAATAACAAACTGCCTAAAAAATAAGCAATTTTAAGTTATGCAGAGCATCTGCAGCGCTCAGTGATGGATCCAGGAGCCGGCGGGGAGTGTGGCAATGAAAACGGGGTCTTTTGTATACCTTTTTAGGTATAAAAATATGCGCTTCAAGGAGGGGGAATGAAAAGAGGTAGAAAATTCCTGCCGAATGAATTAGATAAAAAGAACTAGCAAAAGATCCGGAGAGGCTGTCAGCCGCATCCGGATCTTTAAAAAACAGCAGGTTACATCAGGGCAGCTGTTTTTCGACCTTCGCAATGCGTGCTTTGGCGGAGATCAGCGCCATCATGACAGTGGGGTGCTTCGCCGTGAAGACTTTCAGGCACTTTGCCCATTCATCAATCGCTTCGCGAGTTTCCCAATAGGTCACCGTGATCCATTCGGATTCACCCTTGGCGTCCTCGATGCCAAGAAACCCAGGGGCGTCTGCCACGGTTTCCTTGATGTAGGCATTCAGTTTCGTGAAAATGTCCTCAGTGCCAGGCGACACAATGGTCGTGAAATTGAGGGCGTAGTAGGGGGGCTTGGGAGTTTGTGCCGGCATTTTTTTCAGTTCTTATGAATGGGAAACATGCCTGCATATTACCGGAAAGCGGAAGACCTGAAGCACCGCTCTTCTTTCGAAGCGTATCAGGTCGCTTATAGTGTGGTGTCGTTAACCGCCAAAGAAGGAAATCGCTACGCCATGATGACGCTTGATTGGATCCGTGAGAAGAAAGCCTTTCTGATTGATATGGATGGAGTGATCTACCACGGAAAATTTCTCCTGCCGGGGGTTCCGGAATTTATCAGCTGGCTTCGCGAGGAAGGAAAACTCTATCGTTTTGTGACGAATAATTCGTACTTTACGGCGGAAGAGCTTTCTGAGCGGCTTTGCGCGATGGGGATCGATGAAAGACCCAAGCACTTCTATACGAGCGCTATGGCTGCGGCCTCATTCTGCTCTCATCAGGCAGACGACCCTACCGCCTGGGTGATTGGAGCCAACGGACTTTATTCGGCATTGGAAGCAGCAGGGGTCAGAATCACGGATGAGAATCCTGAATTTGTCATCGTCGGGGAATCTGAGAAAGAGTACACGTGGCAGGCGATTGAAAAAGCGGTGAATCTTGTTGTGAACGGGGCAAGGCTCATCGGCACCAATGCTGACCTGGCAGGCCCCGGCTCCTACGGTCTGGTTCCGGCAACCGGGGCCATGATTGCGCCGATTGAGAAAGCGGCCGGCCGGAAAGCTTATTTTGTCGGGAAACCGAATCCGCTGATGCTTCGCCGTGTGATGGACAGTCTTGGAGTTCACGCGTCGGAATCCGTCATGGTTGGGGACTCGATGGGAACGGATATTCTCGGAGCACTGGAGACCGGTATGGCTACGGTTCTTGTTCTTTCAGGGATGACTTCCAAGCATGACCTCCATAAATATGCCTTCAGACCGGACGTAGTGCTCCAGGGGGTCGGATCGATACCGCCCGTTACAGAAGACTGAACCGGTTTCAGGTTATCCAAAGAAAAGCCGCTATAGTATTTTGTAAACGGAGTTCCGGCGTCAGTTACCGGACTCTCCGCATTTGTGAGTAAAGGTGGCTTATATGGAAAACGTTGAAAAGACGCAGGAAGAGAGAGAGCCGGTATCAGCCGCGGAATCCTTTTCCCGGGAAAAACCGGCTGCACCGGCTGCCGATGCGGCGGCAGCGCCCTCCCTGAAGGTTGAGGCCGGAGACGGGAAAGCTGCGTCCAGTATCCACCTTGAAGAAGATGCGTCTGATGCGCTGAAAACCGAAGCGGGAGGCGGAAGCGGAATCCCGCCTGGGGGTACCGCGGGTTCTCTTACGGCGGTGCCCAAACCGGAGCCAAAGCCTGAAAGATCAAATCTTCCGGCTGAACTCCCTAAGCCTTCTCAGCAGACTCCTGAACCCAAGGGGACGCTCGCTCAGCTCTGGGATCTCTTCTGGGATACGTTCCAGAACCGCTACTGGAAGTTTTCCGGCCGCGCGAACCGCACTGAATTCTGGACGTTTTTCCTTGGCGGTCTTTTTGTGAGCTCGATCCTGAATGTTCTGGCATCCCAGCCTTTTATCGGGTTCTTCGCGGCACTAGCCTCTGCCGCCTGGTGGATCGTGACGCTCGTTCCGACCTGGACTGTTGCTTTCCGGCGGCTTCATGACGCCGGACGCTCAGGATGGTGGATCACTGCGCCGCTTATCGTGATGTGTGCGCTTTTTATCCTCTTCCCGATTTCGCTTTTCTTCAGTTTCTTTACTTTTGTGGCTCTTGGGCCGGTCTGTTTCATTACGGGCGTGCTCTTTGTGATCGTGCTGATTTTCTGCGCGCTTCCTGGAGAACGGAAGGCGAACCGCTGGGGTGAACCGCCTGAAGATCTGCGGATTTTCTGATTATTTCTTTTTATCCGGGGGAGGAGGGGACTTTCTCTCCTGACGAGTGAATTCATGAAGCCAGCCGCTGCGCTATTTGATTTTGACGGAACCCTTGTGGATACGGAGGGACCGGACTGCGCGCTGATCTCCCGGATGCTGCTTGAGGTTGGAATCCGGAAGACTCCGAACGAAGTGATGAAGGACTTTATCGGTCTTCCCAGAACGGAAATTGAGGGGGCGATTCTCGCGCGCTATGGCGTGCAGGTGCCACCTGACTGGCATCCCCGCTATGTCGAGGAAAGATCAAAGCTTGAGGACCGCATGATCGTCACGCCGGGAATAGAAGAAACGCTGCGGCGTCTTCAGAATTCGGGCGTAAAACTCGGCGTGGCCTCAAACAGCTACGAGCCGCGGCTGAAACGGGTGCTCGCGAAATCCGGTCTGGAAGCCTGGTTTGGCGACAGGCTCTTCCATCTTGATCAGGGGAGCCGCAGAAAGCCGGCTCCGGATATCTATCTTTTTGCCCTTCGGTCCCTTGGGATCGGCCCGGAAGAAGCAGTCGCGGTTGAGGATTCCCCGCTGGGAGTTGCGGCGGCCGTCGCGGCAGGTATCCGCTGCATTGGATATACGGGACATAATCACGTGGGTGCGGCAATCGATCAGGAACTTCTTCAGGCCGGAGCCTCGGCGCTTGAGCCGGATATGAGGAAAGTCGCGGACCTGATTCTGAAGGGGTGAGGTTCCGATCGCGTATTTGAGCTCATCCGACGCCTGGGTTTTCCGTATAGTTAGGATTGGAATAGAAATTTTTACCTTGAAGTCACACGCGGAGCGGAAGCCGGCTGTGCGCCTCGTCCGTTCCCCTTATTAGGAGAAATGGCATGTCGATCACCCCAGTATCTGAACTTCCGCCGGTTCCCGAGCGTGTTGAAGAAGCGATGCGGAAGCTCTCTGCGTCTGAGTCCGTGAAGTCGCTTCTGGAAGCGATCCGTCAGGATGATGACGCGACGCGCGATCAGCAGATTGAGATCTGCGAGGTTCCGGCGCCGCCCTTCAAGGAAAACAAGCGGGGAGAGCTCCTGCTGTCACTTTTCCGCCACTATGGGCTGAAAGACGCCTATGTAGACGAAGTTGGGAATGTTCTCGGGCTTCGCCGCGGTACCGGAAACGGTCCCGTGGTGCAGATTGCGGCTCACTTGGACACGGTTTTCCCTGAGGGGACGGATGTCACCGTGAAGAAGGATGGGAACACTTACCGCGCCCCGGGGATTTCAGACGATACCCGCGGCCTTGCTTCTATGCTCTGCGTTCTGCGTCAGCTCGATCAGCTGAATATTCAGACCGTCGGCAGCATTCTCTTTACAGCGAGTGTCGGTGAGGAAGGAAACGGCGATCTTCGCGGGGAAAAACATATTCACTTTGAAAAGAAGGTTCCGGTGGATGGTTTCATCGGGATTGACGCGGCGGATGTGAGGCGGATTCTCGCTGGCGCCACCGGTTCTCACCGCTGGCTGATTTCGTACGATGGCCCCGGCGGCCATTCTTTTCATAAGTTCCGCATCGCTCCGTCTGCGATTCACGCGATGGGCCGGGCCATTGCCAAATTCGCGGATCTTCAGGTCCCTGAGGATCCCCGTACCACCTATAACCTTGGCACGATCAAGGGCGGCACGATTGTGAACGCGGTGGCCGCGCACTGCGAGGCACAGCTCGACCTCCGTTCCGGCGGAAATGATGAGCTGCTGAAGCTTGAAAAGACGGTTCTCGCGTGTTTTGATGAGGCGCTCGAGGAAGAAAACCGCCGCGCGAATGCCGAGGGAGATATGAAGCTTAAGCTGACGAAGAAGCAGATCGGCAGCCGTCCCGCAGGTGTTGCTGATGATCTGAGCCCGGTGATTCTCGCGGCGCGCGCAGCACAGGAAACTCTGGGCATTCCTCTGACCCGCTATGCCAGCGCGTCAACCGATCACAATGTTCCGCTGTCGCTTGGCATTCCGTCAACCACGCTTGGAGCAGGAGGCGTGGAAGGCAATAACCACGCCCTTGACGAGTGGTGGACGCAGGAAGAAGCCTGGAAGTCTCCGCAGCTGGTGGCGCTGACAGCGCTCCTTCTTGCCGGTGTGGACGGGCTGACGGAGCCGACGCTTCCGAAGCGCGCCTGATAGGATCAGACCAACAAAAACGGCATAGTCCTCTGGACTATGCCGTTTTTGTCTGAAGCAATCCCGGATTACTGTGCGGTCCGACCCCAGGCGGTAGCGGGCACCGCGCCGTTTGAGGTGTCAGACTCGAATGTATTGCAGGTATTCGGGTTACCGGAGTTATAGCCTCGCTTGAACCAGTAAAGGCGCTGGGCTGAAGTCCCGTGCGTGAAGCTGTCAGGCACAACCCGCCCGGTCGCTTCTTTCTGCAGACGGTCGTCACCGATAGCGGTGGCAGTATTCAGGGCCTTCTCCAGGTCGCCTGACTCGAGGACACCGTCCCGCTTCATGTAATTGCCCCAGACGCCGGCAAAGCAGTCAGCCTGAAGCTCAACCTTGACGGAAATCCGGTTGGCGTCCGCCTTGGATCCCTGGCTCTCCAGTTTCTGAGCCTTTTCACTGATGCCGAGAAGATTCTGTACATGGTGCCCGACTTCGTGCGCGAGCACGTAACCCAGCGCGAAGTCACCGCCGCCGCCGAGTTTCTTCTTCATATCCTCGTAGAAAGAGAGATCGATATAGACCTTCTGGTCAGCAGGGCAGTAGAAGGGGCCCATCGCGCTTTGGCCATAACCGCAGGCGGTCGGTGTGGATCCCGTGTAAAGAACCAGTTTGGGAGGTGTGTAGCGGCTGCCGGCTTTTTGGAAAATTTCTCCCCAGGTATCTTCCGTTGTTTTCAGAGCGACCCCGGTGAAATCCGCAAGCTCCTTTTCCTCAGCGGTCGGCTGGTAATTGGCGGCCGGTGCGGAAGACGTGGTCTGAGTCGGTACAGCGCCGTTCAGAAGCGGCGTAAGGTCGATGCCATAGTAACCAGCCACGAGTACGACAACAAGAAGCAGAATGCCGCCTTTCCCACCGATCGGAGGGAGACCGCCACCGCCGCCAGACTGCCCGCGTCGGTCCTCAATGTTGTCGCTTGATTCTCGGTTACGCCATCGCATTGTTTTTACCCCGGCTAAGAATAATTGGGGGAGCCATCATGCCGCGGGCTCCCTGAAAATCATTTTAGCGGATGCGGTTTTAGTGGAAAAGATTGATTTTCAAGTGCAAGTTTCCGGATCTCATTTCCATCTGTAAAAAAGATACGGATACGCTTGTTTGTCTGTAATACGGCTTCTACAATACAGACTAATTTCTGTATACAGTCTTTTTACGAAGAACTATGAACTTCCTCTCGATGAAGTACTTTACGACGGTTGCACGGATCCGAAGCTTTACCCGCGCAGCAGCCGAACTGAAGATCACACAGCAGACGCTGTCCGCTCATATTGCCGGCGTCGAGAAGGAGCTCGGCTGCACGCTCCTGGTTCGCCATGTGCCGCTCGAACTCACTTATGCCGGGGAAGTATTCCTGCGCTATGCCGCCGGCTTCCAGAAGAATTACGAGCAGATGGTGATGGAGCTGAACGACATCAGTGAGAATCACAGCGGTCTCATCAAAGTTGGTGTCGGCTTTACGCGCGGTCTCGCAATCATGCCTAACCTGATTGAAGAGTTTCAGAAGAAGTGGCCGAATTATGAGATTCAGCTCGTTGAGGTAACAAACGAGGAACTCACGAAGCTGTTGGCGGAGGGGGATCTGGATCTCGCAATCGCGACCTTCCCGGATATGGCGGCGGATATTGAGGTGAAGCCTTTCTATCGGGAGGAAATGGTTCTCGCGATCGCGAAGAGTCTGGTCGAAGAGCGTTTTCCGGGGAAGCGGGCTGAACTCGCGGCGGCAATCCGCCAGGGTGATCTCTCGATGCTGGGCACTTTCCCATTTGTGATGGGGAAGCCTGAGGATATTTCGGGCGGCATTGCCCGGGACTTCCTCCACCGCAATAACCTGCAGCCTCAGGTGAAGGCACGGTCAGACAATATCGGGACACTGCTCGCGCTCTGTCTCCGCGGGGTCGGAGCCTGTTTCTGCCAGGCGAATTTTATCCGGATGACCCTGACACCCAAAAACGTGAATCAGCTCGATATATTCAGGCTGCCGCGCGAAGCGACGTACGAAATCCGATTCGGTTTTCCGAAGCAGGCCTATCAGCGGAAAGCCGTGAAGGCATTTATGGAAACGGCGCTGCAGCTTGTGCCTAAGCCTGAAGAAGACTAAGTGATACGCTGAGAGGCGCACGATCTGACAATACGGTTGGGAGTTTTAGGAATGGAAGATTTTGAGTTTCAGAACAAGGGCCGGATTCTATTTGGTGAAGGTAAGCGTGACGCTTTTCTGCAGGGGGTAAAGGCGCTTTCGGACAAGGTTCTCGTCGTATGCGGTCCGCATTTTGCCCGCAGCGGAGAACTCGGCGAAATGCTGACCGCCTTTGAGGAGATCGGGATCCGTACCTGGGCTATCGCGGACCTTCATCAGTCGACAATTGAACACGCGCGGGTCGCCTGGAAACTCTGCCGGGACAATGAAATCGGCGCTGTGGTTGGTGTCGGCGGCGCTACCGCGATGGACTTCGCGAAACTCACGGCCTACGGCGCCTGCCAGGAGGAGGACATCTGGCCGCTGATCGCAAAGCGTTCAAGCATTACGACCGGAAAGCGCCTTGGTCTTGTCACCGTGCCGACCTTCCCGTCCTCTGGTTCTGATCTCGACAGCGCCTCTGAAATGGTGGAAAAGTCAACGGATCATGCGGGCGGTCTCTATGGCGCTCCGCTCATACCGGATTTCTGCTGGCTGAATCCGGCTTACGCCAAGTCCATTCCGCCCGAGTTCCTCGCTTACGGCGTGATGACTTCCATCATTCAGGCATCGAATTCTTTCCTTAATCCGAAGCAGTCAGGGTATGGCGAAATGTTCACCTCCGGACTCATTAGGAATGAGCTCGCGAATCTCGAGCGCGCTATCCAGAAACCGGGGGATGAGGCTGCGCTCGGTGAGCTGATGGTGAGTGCCTGCATGAATGAGTTCGGCGCGGGAACGCTTGGGAAGGAGGGTGCGGATTTCAGCGTATTTTTCATTGAAGGAATCATTGAGTACTACTGGGATCTGCCGTATGCCCCCTCGATCGTGACACTCTTCCCGCACTGGCTGAAGTCAGTTTATTCCGCGCAGCCCGTGTTCCGCCGCTACTTCAGGGATGCCTGGGGTGTCGAAGTGGATGGAAAGACGGATGATCAGGTTCTGGAACTTGGGTTACAGACGATCGAAGAAACCTATCGGAAATTCGGTCTTGCCCTGACGCTGAATGAATTGAAGCCGCAGAAGGCGGATCCGGCCGCGCTTCGCAAGTACATCGCAGAGCCGGGGCCGTGTGAATCGATCTACCGCGACTTCACGCCGAATGACCTTTTCGATCTGATTACGCGGACGGCTGGCTGATCTGCCGTATCCGCTGGAGAGAGAATATATGAAGCAGCTGAAAGCGACGCGCCGCGTTCTGATTGGAGCGGGTGCCGCAGTGGCGGTCGGTGCGGCAGCTTTTGGAGCGTCCGCCTTCTTTAAGGATCGGAAGCCGTCTGAATTCAATGCCCGCCTGATCGTCGGCTCTGATACGGATAATTCCATCGCCGTGCAGCTACACGGTGAAGGGTAGAACCTATCACCTGCAGACAGTACGGATAGCGGGACTGCATCCGTCAACGACGTATGAGTACCAGATCACCGGTCCGAATGACGAAAGATCCGGATGGACAGCTTTCAGAACATCAGATCCCGAAAACTGCCGCGCGCTGATATTCCCGGACTCTCAGTCCAACGATCGGTATAAGACCTGGGAAGGAGTTTATAACGGCGCACTTGGCAGGACACCCGATATTGACTTTACCTGCAACATGGGTGATCTCGTTGACTGCGGTGCCTGGCTCGATCACTGGGATTACTGGTTCAGCGCTGTGAAGAGCGGAATCAGCCGGATTCCGGTCGCTGTTGTGATGGGGAATCACGATACCTACGATCTGGATTCCAAGACACGCGTCGCGGATCCCGCGATGTTTCTGCATTCTTTCCCGGTGCCGGATAACGGAAGCGAGAATTTCAGGCGCTGGTACTACACATTCGATTCGGGTCCCGTGCATTTCATTGTTCTGAATACGGAGTGGCAGGAGGCGAATCTTCTGAGACCGGGGCTTCTTTCTGAGATGAAAGCCTGGTTCCGGAATGTGGCCTCCAAAACTGATAAGCCCTGGAGCGTTGTTCTGATGCACAGGGATGTGCTGTACTACAAGATCAAAGGGCGAAAGCGCGCCGACGAAACGTTTGATGAGGTTGGTAAGGAACTGATGCCGCTCTTTGACGAGGCCGGAGTGGATCTTGTTCTCACGGCTCATCTTCATACCTATCGGCGGCGAGACCACATCAAAGCGTTTGCCCGATCGGAAGACGGTCCTCTCTATATTGTGACTGGTGTGGCCGGCAATATACGGTATCCGGATTTCTGGATTGATCACCCGCTTGATGTGAAGATAGCGCCTCAGCCTGAAACGGATAACTATCTGCTGCTGGACGCTTCCCGTCAGTCTCTGTCACTGAAGACGTTTCTCCCGAATGGAAATGAGATTGACAGCGTGACGCTGACGAAAAATATTTAGGTTCGGATGAAGGGAACGAAAAAAACGGCATCGGGAGTCAAACCCGATGCCGTTTTTTATCGTGTTCCTGTTAATAAGAATCAGGCTTTCGCCGGTTCCGCGGTCTTTACGGCAGCCTTCTCAATTTTTGGGGATTTGACGATCAGAAGCGGCACGATGCCATGAGCGGCCAGAGCAGCCGCGGTCGATCCCATTACAGCGGTTTTCAGGCGGTTATAGCCGTGAGAACCCATAACGAGAATACCGATGCCGTTCGCGCGGGCATAGGCCGCGATTTCATCGGCCGGGGTGCCGACAAGTTTCACTTCGTCAGGCGTAATACCTTCGGCCGCGAAAATCGGGCGCACCTTGGAAACCGTATCTTCGAACTCGTTCTTCTCCAGCTGATCAATATCTTTGTCGGAGAGCGTCGGAAGCGCGATGCCGGTGACATTGGTCATCGCGGCTCCGCGATAATCGTTCACCGCGTTGATGATGGTGAAGGAGGCGTGGTCTCCGAAAAGCTTTCGGTGCTTCAGCGTATAGCGGACAGCGGCTTCGCCGTATGCTGATCCATCAACTGCCACACCGACTCGGAGCGAATCCGGGAATTCGTCGTGCTTGCCGCGGACAATCAGGACGGGGCAGTGAGCGAGCGAAATAACACCGGTTGAGACGGAATTCTTGAAGAGTCCCTTCAGGGCCCCAAGACCGCGTGTCCCCATCACAATTAGATCCGCCTTGTAGCGCTCAGCCTCTGCCGCAATGGTCTGATCGGGAACTCCGACCAGCATTGTTTCCGAAACCTTGAAGCCTGCGCTTTCCAGAGTCCGGCGGGCGCGTGAGAAAAGTTTCTCAGCGTGTTCCTGGTAGTAGTCGTCCAGAGCCCCCTCGCCGAAGAGAAAAGAGGACTTTCTCTTAAGCGGAGCGTGGACATTCAGAATTTCGATTTGCGGGTTGCTGCCAAGCAGTGTCTCGCGGGAAGCGACAAAACGGACAGCATCCTGGCTGCTGCGGCTGAAGTCGATCGGAAGCAGGATCTTCATCAGGCTTACTCCAATTCAAGAGGGACAAGGGAAACGCATGTCCCGATGGATGAAGTATAAGCACGACGAGGCCGGTGGGATGAGCTTTTCCGTGATTTTGGGAGGCACAGATTCGTGGATTTCTGCGCCCTCACGGCTAAAATCAAAGAGTGGAAAGGCAGCTCCGGACCACTTTCTTCTTGATCTCTATGGCAAATCTATGACCCGAAGGCGAAGGCGCCTCACCGAGGCGCTGAAAAAGATTCTGATACTGCTTCTCACGCTGGGGCCTCAGAGCGGAGCCCTCTGGAGAAAGCCTGGGAAAAAAGGTGTCCGTTATGGACGGAGCCGGCGAGTCCGGATGTAAAAGGTGATAGTTCTGCGGATCTTCAGGACATAAAAAAGCTTCCCGATTTTGTTCGGGAAGCTTTTTTCATAGGGCTAGCCAGTTATTAATCAGGCGGCCTGAGGAACCGGAGTACCCGGCTCGTCGGACTCGGCAGGCGGCAGCTTGCCCTTCAGATCGTGGTCCGTCATGGTGGCGACGCAGGAGTCGCTCGCAACGTTCACCGCGGTTTCAATCATGTCGATGATGGCGTAGACCGGGAGGATCACACCCATCAGGTCAACCGGGACGTTGAGGGAAGACATGAGGGAGAGGGTAAGGAAGTAGCAGCCCATCGGAACACCAGCGTTGCCGACCGCGGCGATCACCGCAACGACCACCCAGACTGCCATCATGCCGCCCGTAATCGCGATGCCGGCATTCTGCATCAGGTAGAGGGACGTGACCAGAATGAAGGCAGCGCAGCCATTCATGTTGATCGTGGTGCAAATCGGGAGCACGAAGCGGGTAACGCGGCGGTCAAGGCGCAGGTTCTGTTCGGCAGAGGCAAGCGTCACAGGAAGCGTGCCGGCGGAGCTCTTCGAGAAAAGGGCAACGGCAAGCGCCGGGAACATGCCCTTCAGGACGCGCAGCGGATTGATCCGGCGGGCGAGAAGGAAGAGCGGCAGCACAACGAAGAACTGCAGCAGGTTACCCGTCACAACAACGGCGACATACTTGCCAAGGGAACCAACGATCACACCGGCTTCAATCTGAGAGGACAGCTGGCCCGCGAAGGCGAGAATACCGATCGGGAGAATGAAGAGGAGCGCGCGGATCAGCGTGAAAAGGAGTTCCTGGAGTCCGAAGATCACCCGGAGCAGGGAATCACGGCCTTCCGTGCGGGGCATGAAGGCGAGAGCCAGACCGACCGCAACCGCGATCACCAGAACGGAGAGCACATTGCCTTCAAGGAAGGGGGCAGAACGTTATCCGGAATGACAGACAGGAAGTGGTCGTAGTAGCTGAGCGACTGAAGATTCTTCGGGACAGCGGCAGTACCGGCTGCCGACACGGCGGCAGGAACGTTTTCCGGCGCAATCAGGATAAAGAGCCCGAGTGCGACGAGAGCCGCGGCGAAGGTTGTTGCGAGAGTGTAGAAAATCGCGTGAGCGAAGATCTGCATGGTTTCTCTTTTCGCGCCTAGCTGAGAAAGCGTGGTAATCACGGCAAGCGCGATCACCGGCACGGCGACGAACTTAAAGAGGCGGGTGAAGACGGTAGCAATAAAGCCGAACAGTTCGTTCAGCCAACCAATCTGCAGCCAGCCATGAGCGCGAAAAACCAGAACGCGATAACGCGTGTGTTTTTCTTAAGGGCAGCCTGAGCGTTAGTCGGGGAACCGCTCGGCTCTTTTTGTAGGTTTTCCATAGAGACTGTTTCCAAAAAGTTTTAACCCGATGCCGCAGACTTCCGGCATCGACAGGGGAAACAATACCCTAAAAATAAAAAATAGTCGAGCAATTTACTCGGGATTATTCGAACCGCTCCGAAAATACCCCGGATGGGGGAACCTCACCCGGGGTCTTTCGGATGAAGCAATCCGATTATTCCTTCTCAGTGTCGAAACCCTCGGCCACTTTCCAGAGAAGCTTCACACCCTGCATAAAGTCTTCGAGCTTCATTTCCTCGCGGGGGTTATGAGAGCCATTCTGATTCGCGACGAAAATCATAGCAGAGGGAATGCCGGCGTTCGTGAGAACGGCGGAATCGTGACCGGCGCCGGACGGCATCGCGATGTAAGGGATACCGTTTTCGGCCGCGGTCGTCGCGATCCGGGCGACGAGGCGGCTGTTCAGCTTCGCGGGTTCGGTGCGAAGCATCTGATCAAACTCGAACTTCACTCCGCGTTCCTTGGCCACCTTATCCGCGCAGGAGAGGAGCACTTCGTGGAACCGCTCAAGCGTTCCCATCGAGAGGCTGCGCATATCAATGCAGAAAGAGACAAGCCCAGGGACCTTCGCGATGGCGGCCGAGTCTCCGGTCTTCAGAACACCGACCGTAAAGACCAGGTCTTCCTCGCGGTCCAGACGGTGAATCCAGTGCTTTTCCATCCGCATCAGGAAATCGGCGGTCGCAAGCACCGCGTCGTGCCGGAACTCGCGGTTCACGGCGCCTGAGTGGGCCGTTTCGCCAATGCAGCGGACGAGCTTATGGCGGAGGTTTCCGCGGATACCGGTAACGACGCCGACGCGCTTCGTTTTATTGCTGTCAAGCGTCGGGCCCTGTTCAATGTGGAGTTCGATGAAGGCCGCGAATTTCTTCAGATCCGCGAGAGGCTTGCCGCTAACACAGGCCTCGGGGTCAAAACCGGATTCACGGATCGCTTCCGCGAGCGTCTGCTGCTTGGTGCGGTGACGGAGCTTCAGGTCTTCGGGTTTCAGTTTGCCCGTCATCGCGAGCGTTCCGACATAGGCTTTGCCGAAGTAGGAGCTTTCTTCCATGCGGGTCACTAGAACAGACATGTCGCGGTACGGCGTGTAATTGGTGCGGCGCATCCACCAGAGAACCGTGAGACCGGCAACGATCCCGGCAAGGCCATCATAATTTCCGCCCTGAGGCACTGAGTCGCCGTGCGACCCTGTCACAAAGGCCGGAAGATCGCGGTGTTCTCCGGGCAGCGTGAGGAAAAGGTTTCCGGCCGCATCCGCCCACTCTTCAAGACCAAGCGTCTTTCCAACTTCTTTCACGTATTCGTGGACTTTATTTTCAACCGCACTGTAACCCTGACGCGAGACGCCGGCGACCGGGTCCTTTGAAAACTCACGGACGTCATCAAAAATCTTTTTTGCAAAAGCCGCGCCTTCTACCGCAATATCCTGCATCTCTTCAGTCATGCTTTTCTCCTGGACTTCAATGGTTGCTGATTGCCGGTTCTTCCGCATCAGACGGTGCCGCAATCGATGTAGGAATTAAAGCAGAAAAAAACCGAAGTTCCCGTCAATTCTGAAAAATTCCCGCAATTTGAGTGAAACATGTACATGACTTTTCGGTACCGGTCCATGAGGACGGCTCTCGCAAATTCATGTATAGGAATTTATGCACCAAATCTGAACATCTGGATTTCTTAAAGGGATTCATCTCTGCTTTTATATTAGTTAACATTATGAAAATAAATAATAAAAACAATCACTGCATTGGTGCATCATGAAAACTTAGTAACATTTAAAAAGCAGTAAACTGCACAAATAAAGCGCGTAAAGTTTATTGAAACAGGGAGATAAATTTTAGTTTTAATTATATAAGTATTTGAAATATTAATAAATCACTATCGATGTAAAAAGTTGGCACGATGATTGCGGTATATCCGGTATCAATTACTGGAGATGCGCTGATGGCACTAAAGATCCGAATGAAATCCCGGGACTGGGATTTTTGGACACCCCTGCTGCTGGGGGACGTTACGTCTGACACCATCGATCTGAAACTGACGAGAGTGCAGTCCCTGATCGATAACGTGGCGGATGATCCTGACTGCGACGCCGCGGAAATGAGTCTTTCGCGGTACGCGATGCGCCGAAGCGCGGGGACCGACCGGAACCTCGTCGGGATCCCGTTTTTCATCATGCGGGGGTTCAGAAACCGCTGCATTCTGACGTCAGACGATTCCCCGATCACCGCGCTCGCTGATCTCAGAGGAAAGCGGATCGGACTCTCCGGATGGCAGGATTCAGGGAACACCTGGCCCCGGGCGCTCCTTCTTGAAGCCGGCGTTCCGGTGGATTCCATTCAGTGGACGCTTTCCCGCATGACGGCCGCGGACCGGATTGATCCGGAGCGGGGAAAACAGTTCTGGGATGACCGCGTGGTGTTCCATGATCCGGATGAAACGCCGCTGGTGGATCTGCTTAAAGAGGGGAAGATTGACGCGATTTTCCAGGCTTTCATGCCGGCTGATTTCTATAGCGAAGGCTATGGGCTGCGGCAGCTCCAGCCTGACTTTGTCTCACAGGAAAAGGCCTGGTTCGGCCGCGCCGGTTTCGTTCCCGGGATTCATATCCTCGCGATGAAAGCGGACTTCATCGCGGCGCATCCTGAGGCACCGAGGCAGCTTTGCGAGCTCCTTCGCGCGTCGCAGAATCTCTGGCTCGCGAAGCGCCGCAAGTACTTCGAAACCACGCCGTGGCTGATCGCAGATCTTATTGATATGGCGAAGTCGCTTCCTGAAGACTGGGATCCGGTGGGGCTTGAGCCGAACCGGAAGATGCTCGACGAATTCGCCCGTCAGCAGTATCTGCAGAAACTGACCCCCGTGCAGCGGGATGCTGATTTTCTCTTCCCCGTGAAGACGATCTGAGAGAGGAGACGGCAATGAGTGATCTTTTCCGCATAGCTCTGGGGCAGATGACCGTCGCGGAGACGGGGACTGAGAATCTCGCGAAGGCGGTGTCTCTGATGAAGCGGGGGGCAGATGCCGGCGCGAGGCTTCTGGTGCTCCCCGAAGGTGTCATTGCCCGGAAGCCGACCGACGGCGCCTGGAGCCGAAAGCACGCGGAGCCGCTTGACGGTCCCTTCGTTTCGGGGCTTCTTGCCGCTACCGCCGATATTCCGATCGCGGTCTCCTGCACGGTTCATGAACCGTCAGGCGCCGCGGACGGCCGGGTCTGGAACACCCACATTGTGGCGGACGGCGGAAAGCTCCTCGCCGCCTACCGGAAGCTTCATCTTTATGACGCCTTTTCAGGTCTCGAAAGCGCCAATGTGGTGCCGGGCGACACCGTGCCGCCGCTGGTCGAGATCGAAGGCTGGAAGTTCGGGCTCGAAACCTGCTACGACGTGCGGTTCCCGGAGCTTTCAAAGCGCCTCGCGCTGGACGGCGCGGATGCCATTCTGCTTCCGGCCGCCTGGGTGAGGGGATCGCTGAAAGAAATGCACTGGGAAATCATGGCGCGCGCCAGGGCGCTTGAAAACACCGTCTATGTCGCCGCGCTTTCCGAAACCTCAGCCCGGAATATCGGCTGTTCCATGGTGGTGGATCCGCTTGGAGTCCCGGTTTCCCGGGCGGGCGCGGCCGAGGCTCTGATCACCGCGGATATGAGCCGATCGGTGCTTGAAGACGCGAGGAAAGTCCTCCCGGTGCTCGAAAACATGCGTTTCGCCCGCCCCGAACTGAAGCAGTAACCGTTATCCAGAATCCCTATTTCTATTGAAAAAACAACTCAGAAGGACCAGTCGGAACTCCCCTGGTCCATGAAGGAGAGCATGATGAATTTCAAAAAACTCGCGGTGGCAGCCGCAGCCCTCAGCTTTGCGTTCAGCGCTTTCGCCGCCGGTATCCCGGCCCAGAAACTCGATAAATCGCTTCACGCGAAGCTTCCGGCCTCGATCCAGAAGAGCGGTGTGCTGCGGGACGCCGTGAACGGTTCCTTCCCTCCCTACTATGTCGTGACCCCGGAAAAGAAGATTCAGGGCGCGCTCTCTGACTTCTCGAAGGCGCTTGGCGAAATCCTCGGGGTCAGGGTTGAGCACACGAACATTCCTTCGCTCTCCGGCACGCTGATCGGGCTGCAGTCCGGCCGCTACGACATTTCGATCGGACCGATCGGCGACTTCCCGAACCGCGAGGAGAAAAATGATTTCGTGGACTATGTCCAGGAATACGTGGTTTTCGCGGTGAAGAAGGGCAATCCCCTGAAGATCAATGGTCTTGAAGACACCTGCGGCCGCCGGATTTCCGTTATGGCGGGCGGTTCCGCGGAGCGCGTGATCAAGAAGCAGTCTGACGCATGCGTGAAGGCCGGGAAGAAGCCAGTCACCGTGCTCTCCTATGACGGTCAGACGACTTCCGCGCTCGCTGTGCGCTCGGGACGCGCGGATGCTTTCTTCTCCTCCCAGGCTCCGCTTACGTATTTTGTGAGCCAGAACAAGGCTTACCTCGAGCTCGCCGCGGTCGGGAAAAAGAATGGCTTCAACGATCTCTATCAGGGCGCGGTGCTCCCGAAAAATTCCGCTCTGACGCCTGTGGTGCTTGAAGCTTTCAAGATCATGTACAAGAACGGTACCTATAAAGCCATCATGGAAAAGTGGGGTCTCGGCCGCAACATGGCAGCGCACCCCGGAAAGAATATGGGGATCGATGTGAAGTAACCCGATCTCTCCGCCCCGGCGCTGACGGTTACCGCCGGGTCAATGCTTTTCTGGAAATCTGAGAATGACGAATTCTGAATTCAAAGCGGCGGATGTCTCCAGGGCACGCCGCCCGGTGCCCTGGGTAAGGTGGGTGCTATACGCGGCAGTGACCGCGATCATCCTGTACTTTCTCTGGATCTGCTCTAAGAACCCGAATTTTGAGTGGGGAGTTGTCGCGCAGTACTTTACGCATGACTCAATCCTCCACGGTATCAAGATGACACTGGGGCTCACCGTGGTTTCCATGGTGATCGGCACGGTGCTTGGCCTTATCTGCGCGCTCGGGAAACTGTCCGGCAGCCGATTTTTCAATACGCTCAGCAACATCTACCTGTGGTTCTTCCGCTCAACGCCGCTGCTTGTGCAGCTGCTTTTCTGGTACAACCTCGCGGCGCTGTTCCCCGAGGTAACGCTGCCTGGTGTTGGCGCGGTATCAACCAATACGCTCATTACGCCTCTTTCCGCCGCGATCATCGGGCTCTCGCTCAACGAAGGCGCTTTTATGGGGGAAATCATCCGGGCGGGGCTGCTCTCCGTAGACCCGAATCAGAAAGAAACCGCTCAGGCCTTTGGTATGAGCCGTCTTCAGATCATGTTCCGCATTCTGATTCCTCAGGCGATGACCGCTATCATTCCGCCGACCGGAAACCAGGTGATTTCTATGGTGAAAGCGACTGCCATGGTGTCCATCATTGCGATGGATGATCTTCTGTACTCGGTTCAGACGATTTACAACGTGACTTTCCAGATCATTCCACTCCTCATTGTTGCGGTTATCTGGTACCTCATCATCACATCAGTCCTCTCCGTGATTCAGTGGATGATTGAGCGTCATTTTTCGAAAGGCCGCAGCCGCAGCACGCCGGCTGCTGAAGAGACCCTCGCGGCGGAAGGAGTAAGCGCATGACAGAAGAACTGGCAGCCCGGAACGCGGAGCCCTTTGTAATCTGCCGCGACGTGCATAAGAGTTTCGGCCCGAATGAGGTGCTGAAAGGCATCAGCCTCGAAGTGAAGAAGGGTGAAGTCGTGGTGATCCTTGGTCCCTCGGGGTCTGGCAAGTCAACGCTCCTTCGCTGTATCAATCATCTGGAAACGATGGATTCCGGAATGATCACAGTAGGCGGCGAGGCGATCGGCTACGAGATGAGGAACGGAGAACTCTGGGAGGCGCCGTAACCGGTCGTCGCGAAGCAGCGGAGCCGGATCGGAATGGTGTTCCAGGCGTTCAATCTCTTCCCGCATCTCACGGTGCTGGAAAACGTGATGCTCTTCCCGGTGTCGGTGCATCACGTGCCGAAGAATGAGGCAAAGAAAAAAGCGCTTGAGATCCTTGCCCGTGTCGGTCTGGCTGACAAGGCAAATGAGTATCCGAGGCGGCTTTCAGGCGGTCAGCAGCAGCGCGTCTCTATCGCGAGGGCTCTCGCGATAGAGCCTGAGCTCCTGCTTTTTGATGAACCGACCTCGGCGCTTGATCCGGAGCTCGTCGGTGAGGTGCTTCAGACCATGAAGTCGCTTGCGGAGCAGGGCTATACGATGATCATTGTGACGCACGAGATTCCATTCACCCGTGAAGTGGCGGACCGTGTGGTCTTCATGGCGGATGGCGTCGTGGTGGAGGAGGGTGCGCCGGATGACGTTATGGTGAATCCGAAAACGGAACGCTTCCGGACATTCCTTTCCCGGTATCTCTGAAGAATCTATCGGTAAATCAAGGGCCGGCTTTCCTTCCCGTGGCGGAGGGGAAGCCGGTTTTCACTCTCATATAAGACCGTACCTTTCGGCTAGAATAGCCGGGTTTCCCCAAGAGGGATTTCTCACCTGACCAGGTACCGACATATGGCAAAAAAAGAGCTTCTCTGGGTCCAGCTGGCCCGCGATCTTGCGTACGCAATTGCGACAGGCCGCTATCCCGTCGGGACGCTTCTGCCAAAGGAACTCGATATCTGCCGGAAGACCGGGCTCTCGCGGCACACTGTTCGCGCGGCGCTTGATCATCTGCAGCGCACCGGTCTCATCAAGCGGACACCGCACGTCGGCACCGAGGTTGTCGCGCGGGGCGCGGCCCGCGGCTTTGCCTATCGGCTCCAGTCTTTCAGCGACGTCGATATGATCGGTCACTCGCATGCCCGGGAAGTCTGCCAGGCCATTCACGTGAAAGTTGATAAGGAGAAGGCTCAGGAGCTTGGGCTTCCTGCCGGAACCTCCTGGATCAGGCTTACCAATATCCGCGCGGGCGATAAGCCCGAGGATCCGCCGGTTGTCTGCACTCAGGTTTTTATTCCGGAAGTGTGGGAGGACGTGGTCGCGGCGGCAACCCGCGAACCGGAAACTCTGATCGCCACCCTGATCAACCGGATGCACGGCGTTGTTTGCAGCGAAGTGAAGCAGGATGTCTCAGCGGTTGCGATGCCGGTCGATCAGGCGGCGTGGCTTCAGTGCAAGCCGGGAGTCCCGGCGCTGAAAATCCGGCGCGTTTATCTCGATGAATCCGGGAAGCCCCTTGAAGTGTCGGTTTCATGGCACCCGGGTGACCGTTACAGCTTCTCAATCAGTCTGCAGCAGAACGCGGCGGACTGACGCCATCCCGCCGCGCTTTATTCAATGACCGAAGTTCAGATATTCCGGTTCGCGATCACAAAGGGATTTTCCCGGCTGAAATCCGGGATATCGTCGAAATGCTTCGCAAGATCCACGATCGCCTTGACCTGAGCGTCATCCAGGATATCAAGCGTCATCGTGCGGAACTTCATCTCACACTCTTCCCAGCTCACCCGATTCTCGGGGTCCCCCTTCGGGGCTTTGACCTGAGCGGAAAGAGTCTCGCCTGACTCGAGTTCAGCCTCAATCCGGCAGGGCCAGTTTTTCGGCACCATGGCGTCAAGCGATGGATCGTCTATCACCTCAGTGCAGGAAAGCAGCCCGGAAACTGCGGGATCTGACACCGCGTCTGCCGCGAAAGACACTTCAACCGGTGTACCCCGGAGAATCGTGCTCGCGACGCAGTAGGAAATCGAAAACTTGGCATCCCGGCCGGTAACGGGCGCGGTCTTCCCTGCGATCGAAAGCGCTGTTCCGTAAGTGTGAACGGTGAGATGCCGGATCGGGTCACCCGGGTGACGGCTGAGCTGCTCACGGATTGAGAGCGCGGCGTCAATCGCGGAATGTGTGTGCCGGCAGCAGGGGTAGGGCTTGAAGGACACCGAGGCCGAACGCCAGACCCGGCCGAAATCCCGGAAGAGATCGAAATTCACGCTCTGCCTCGCGTAGCCCGCGAAGAAGCCCTGTTTGCCTTCAAGAATATGCGCGGCGCCCGAAAAACCGTTCTGAGCCATGAATGATACAAGGATGCCGTTCCCGGCCGCGTTCCCGGCGTGAAGGAACTTGCTCATCGCGCCGTCAGGATTGAATTGCCAGAGACCGCAGGCAAGGGTGCCGGCGTTTCCAAGGGCCCACTGCATCTGCTGAGCACTGAGCCCCAGCATGCGGCCTGAGGCCGCGGCGGCACCGAAAACACCGGCGGTTGAGGTGGTGTGCCAGATCGCGTAATGCGCGGGGGTGATGGCGGCGCCGATCCGGAGCATCACTTCAAACCCGGCAGCGATCGCGGTGAGAACATCGCGCCCGGTTTTCTTCTGCCACTCGCCGAGCGCCATCGCGCCAGGCATCACCACAGTTGCCGGGTGTGAGATCGACTCGCGGTCGACATCATCCATTTCAAAGATGTGGCCGAAGTAGCCGTTTTCCATGGCGGCGGTCCGGAGGTCGGTTTTATCGCGGTTTCCGAAAACGCTGGCTTCGGGTTTCCCGCCGAGGAGCACCGCGGTTTTTTGGATCGGAACGGCCGCCCGGTCCCGGGACCCGGCAAGGGCGCATCCCGCCCAGTCGAGAATATCCCGCCGTAACAGGTCGAGTGCCTCGGGAGAAATGCTGTCATACGAGAGGTCTGCCGCGAACTCAGCGCAGGCGGCTGACGGGCTGAAGTGATCCATCGTTTTTTCCTCAGACTTGTCTTGATCGCTGAGATTAAGTGTAGTGTGGGCTCTTATCCGCGGTACAGCCAAGAGTTACCCGGGAGAAACAGAGTTTCCTGAAAGTGCCCGTTTCATTTTCTGAAATAAGGGCACGTTGTGATGCATTAATATGTCGGGATGAGGAAAAGGAAAGAGATCTTTCCCTTTTTCCGTATAACAACAGTCCATAGTGTCCTTTGGAGAGAGACAAGTGAAAGAAGCCGGAGAAGTCACGCGGGAAGAGCTGATGCTTTTCACTGCGCTTTGGGAGAAGCGTTCACTCACCGCGGCGGCTGATCAGCTTGGGATCCATCTGCCAAAGGCATCACGCCTTCTGAAGTCGCTCCGGGAGTCTTTCTCGGATGATCTCTTCATCCGCATCGGGAACACGATGGAGCCGACAAGAAAAGCGTCCGCGCTTCTCCCCCGTGTCGCGGCGTCACTCGCCTCGCTGGAGCGGCTGTTTGCGGAAAATACGTTTGATCCGGCAAAGCTCCGCCGGACTTTCACCGTGATCGCGAACAGTCAGCCGCTCTCACGCTTTGGCCCTATGCTGCTTGCGGATCTCAGCCGGGCGTCTCCGGGAAGCCGGGTTGTGTTTCAGCAGCCTGGAAGCGGGTGGAGCGCGAGGCTTTCGGACGGCAGCGCCGACGCTGCGGTGTCGCCTGAAGGCAATATTCCGAATGGATTCATGGAGCTGAACGCTTCGCGCTGCCAGTACCAGATCGCGATGCGGCCCGGTCATCCGCTTCTCAGACTGCCTGAAATCACAGCTTCAGATCTCGCTGAGTATCCGGAATGCATTGTGGAGGCATCCCGCTTCCGGGGAAAGCGGTTTCTCGAGGACGGCAGGGCGTCGGATAAAACGGTCGTGATACCGGATGGGCTCGCGGCCCCTGGCTTTCTTCTCGCGTCTGACGCCTGGATGGTGTCCTGTACTCTCGTGATCCGGAATCTCTTCAAACCCCGTTACGGGCTCGTTTCCATTCCTTTCCCGAAGGATTTCAGGCCCTTCTCGGAACCCCCGCTTCTGAAGATCGTCTGGCATCCAAGAACCGCCTCCGATCCGGCGGAGCAGTGGTTCCGCGGGCTGCTCGAGAATGCCGTGAAGAGTGCCTGTGGAAACGCAGCAGCATGACGCTTAAATTGCTCCTTTCACTTTTTGAAAGGAGCGATTACGGGATTCCTGTCCGCCGGAGGGGTATTTCTCAATACTGATTTTCCCTTTTTTTCCCAGAATAATTACCTATGAGGAATTAATCAGGTGATCCAATAGGAATAAAGGATTAGATCCAAAAAAACCGGGTTCCTGGAAACCAGTTCCCGTAAGCTTGAATACTTAAACCTGAAAAATTCCCCCGATTCCGGATGAGAGTCCGGATTTCGGCCACACACATGCAAGGAGAATGAGATATGGATAAAACCGTTATCGCAACCCCGGATGCGCCAGCCGCAATCGGTCCCTATTCTCAGGGGATCGCCGGAAACGGACTCGTCTTCGTGTCCGGGCAGCTCCCGGTTGACCCGAAAACGGGTGCGATGCCTGAGACGATTGAAGCTCAGGCACGGCAGTCCCTCACCAATCTGAAAGCCATTATTGAAGCCTCGGGTAGCTCGCTCGACAAGGTCGTGAAGACCACGTGCTTCCTCGCCGACATCGCGGATTTTGCCGCTTTCAATGCCGTATACGCGGAGTTCTTCCCGAAAGACGCTCCCGCCCGCTCCTGTTTCCAGGTCGCGGCCATACCGAAGAACGCGAAGCTAGAAGTTGAAGCTATCGCTCTGAAGTAAGCCGCTTCTTCACCAGGTCCCGGGGCCGGTGACACGAAGCTCCGGGAGAGAGAAATTCTTTCGGAGCTTTTTTCATGTTGAGTCTTATCATCGCTGCGGTCACAATCGCGATCGTGGTGTACCTGCTCGTCAAGGGCTATTACCCGCAGGCGGCGCTTTTTATCGGCGGCCTGATTCTTCTCACCTGCACCTGGGTTTTCGGCCTGGGCACGCTGCTTCCCGCTAAGACAACCACTCACTTCGGCGGGTTTGATGTCTTCAAGGTCTTCAGTGAAGGTTTCGCGACCCGAATCGGGGGGCTCGGCCTGATGCTCATGGCGATCGGCGGTTTCTCCCGCTACATGGAGCATGTCGGTGCGTCGAGCGCGCTCTTCCGCGTCTTCGAGAAACCCCTGAAGCATATCCATAATCCGTACCTGCTTCTCGGCGCGGCCTTCATTGTTGAGCAGATCATGGTGATCTTCGTGCCGTCGCACGCTGGTCTTGGTCTCCTTCTGATGTGCACGCTGTACCCGATTCTCGTGCGTTCCGGCGTCAGCCCGCTCTCAGCGCTTGGCGTGATCGGTTGCTGCCAGTTTATGGATGTGGGGCCGGGTTCCGGTAACGCGAACATGGCGGCGCAGGTCGCCGGGATGGACGTCTCGGAATACTTCGTTTACTACCAGCTCCCGCTCTTCATTGCGCTCGTCGTGATCCTTACCTTTGTGCAAATGTTTGTGCAGGCCTGGTGGGATAAGCGCGAAGGCTGGAAGTTTGATCCGGCCAACGTTCAGACATTCGCGGGATCGAAGCCCATGGCTGATGTGAAGGAAGCCCCGAAGTTCTACGCGATTCTGCCGGTGATTCCGCTTTTCCTCATCATCTTCTTCTCGAAGGTGGCAGGCAGCGCGATCCGTATGGATGTCGTGACCGCCATGGTGATTTCCACCGTGATCGCGATTGTCTGCGAACTGATCCGGTACCGGAATCTGAAGGACGTGCTTGCGACTTTCAAGCTTTTCTTCGAAGGCATGGGGAAGATCCTTGCCGGTGTGGTTTCGCTGATCGTCTGCGGTGAATTCTTCGCTCAGGGTCTGATCAAATCGGGGGCCATGGGAACGCTGATCACGAGCGCTGACCAGGCGGGTTTCGGCCTTGCCGCAATGGTGATCGTGGGCGGTCTGATTCTCTGGCTCATGGCTTTCATTATGGGATCCGGAAACGCGGCGTTCTTCTCGTTCGCCCCTCTGGTTCCTCCGATCGCGAAGACGCTCGGTGTCTCCACCGTGTCCCTTATTTTCCCGCTTCAGGTGCTGGTGTCCTTCGGCCGCGTTTCCTCCCCGATTACGGCAGCCCTGATCGCTATTTCCGGTATTGCCGGTGTTTCCTCCTTCCAGGTGGCGAAGCGGACTTGCATCCCGATGTTCGTTGCAACAATCGTGAGCTACGCCGCGTACTTCCTCTTCTGGTATCACCCCTGATCCGGAGCGCCGCGTCTGAGTGGCTCAGAGCCCCTCGGCGCGGCCGATGAACCTGTTTTCTGAGATTGAATTTTTGGAGCAATAACTATGACGCTCAAGCATAACTTTGATGAGATTGTTGACCGCCGCGGAACGAACAGCTCGAAGTGGCTCAAGTATCCGGCTGACGTCCTTCCGATGTGGATCGCGGACTCGGATTTCCGCTGCGCGCAGCCGATCGTGGATGAAATGAAACGCCTCGCTGAGCATGGGGTCTACGGCTATCCGTACGTGCAGGAAGGGTCTTTCGAGCGTGCCACTGTCCGCTGGTGCCACGTCCGCTATGACTGGGATTTTGAGGAGAGCATGGTGGACTTTGTGCCTTCCACCGGCACGGCCCTTGCGGTCGCTGTGAAGGCGTTCTGCGAACCGGGTGACAAAGTCCTGATGCAGACGCCGATTTATCCTCCGTTCACTGCCGTCACGCAGAAGAACGGCTGCACCGCGTCCAATAATCCGCTCATTTTCCGCGATGGAAAATGGGAAATTGATTTTGAGGATTTTGAACGCCGGGCCGCGGATCCGAAGTGCAAGCTTTTCCTCCTCTGCAACCCGCATAACCCGACCGGCAAGGTCTTTACGGCTGAAGAACTCACGAAGATCGCTGACATCTGCGGCCGCCACGGCGTTGTGGTGTTCGCGGACGAAGTGCATTCGGATTTCGTCCATGCCCCGAACCGTCATCAGGTCTTCGCGAAGCTTTCCGAAGCCGCGAAGAACATGTGCGTCACTGCCGTGAATCCGGCAAAGACCTTTAATATCGCGGGCCTTCGGACATCTTCTGTTGTCACGATGAATCCGGAGCTTCAGGCCCAGTATCAGGCGGCGCTCGCTTCCTGCAAGCTCGGGCGCGAGGGGTTCGGCATCGCGGGCTACGTGAAGGCCTTTACGGAATGCGACTATTACGCGGATCAGCTGCTTCCCTATATTCAGGGGAATCTGCACTATGTGCTCGATTACATCCATGAGCATTTCCCGCAGATCGGCGCCTATATGCCCGAGGGGACTTTCTTCCTCTGGCTCGACTGCCGGAAGCTGCCGTTCAAGACCCAGGCTGAGCTTGACCGGTTCTTTGTTGAAAAGGTGAAGCTCGGACTGAATCCGGGTGATACGTTCGGTGTTGAGGGCGAGCGGTTCCTTCGCATGAATGTCGCCTGCCCGAGAGCGTACTGCGAAGAAGCCATGCGTCGCATGAGCGCGGCGTTCGCTGAGCTCTGAGAAACACGGTTTTTCTAAGCAATACTGCTCAGGTCCCCGATTTTCGGGGACTTTTTTTTGATTCTGTGTGCGGTATTACCCGAGGAAAGACGGAAATCCGTTTTTGATTCGCCCATAATGGATTCAACAGAATAACGGCGCCTGGAGGCGCCGCAAATTGAAACCGTATCCAAGAAAGAGAGGAACAGCACTATGCAGAAGCGAGTTTTTCTGAAGACGATCGTTGCGGCTACCGCCGCGGCCGCTACGGGCGGCTTCGCCACGGGCTGCACGAAGAAGCCGGCTGAAATCAAGGTCGGCGCGACCGCAGGCCCCCACGCTGAAGTGGTTCAGGCCGCGGCAAAGGCTGCTGAGAAGGACGGCCTGAAGGTTCAGGTGGTTGAATTCACGGATTACCTCGGACCCGATAAGGCCCTGGCTGAAAAGGCGCTCGATCTGAACGTTTATCAGCATGAGCCGTTCCTCAAGAACTTCAACGCCAATCAGAAGACTGATCTCGTCGCGGTGGCTCCCGCCATCCTGATGCGGATGGGCATTTACTCGAACCGCGTGAAGAACGTGAATGAGCTAAAGGATGGCGCCATGGTCGGTATCCCGAACGATCCGACAAACGGCGGCCGCGGTCTGCAGCTCCTTGAGAAGGCTGGCGTTATCAAACTGAAGGAAGGTGCGGGCTTCAAGGCGACGCTTGCTGACGTGGTGGATAATCCGAAGCACCTGCAGTTCAAGGAGCTCGAAGCCGCTCAGCTGCCGCGTTCACTTGACGACCTGGATGCCGCTACTATCACGATGAACTACGTGATGTCCGCGGGTCTTGATCCGGCGAAGCAGGGCATCTTCCTTGAAGACAAGGATGCGCCGCTTGCCCTGATGGTGATCGCAGCCCGTCCGGATAACAAGGATTCGGAAGCGGTTCAGAAGTTCGTGAAGGCTTATCACTCGGATGAAGTGAAGAAGTTCATCGCCGATAAGTACAAGGGCACGATTGTCCCGGGCTGGTCCTAAAATCCAGAGCCGGTAAGGCAGGAAAGACCGCGGAACTGAACATTCCGCGGTTTTTCTTTATCTGGATTTTTTGCCGGTGAAGGTGAAAAGCGCGAGAGAGGCGAAGATCAGCGCGATGCCGGCGTAGGCCGGGAGTGACAGACGCTCCCCAAGCACGGCCGCAGCGAGCAGCGCCGCAACCACGGGTTCCAGAAGCGAAATGGCAATAGCGGTGCTTGCCTGGACCCGTTCAAGTCCATATCCAAAACAGATATAGCCGATAAACATCGGAACCACTGCCATATAAAGGCCAACGGCAGCATTCTGAACCGAATGCAGGAAGGGGGCTCCCGTCGCAAGGAGAATCGGAAGCAGGAGCAGGGCACCGATTCCGAATTCCGCGCCCATCGCGGCTCGGGACGGAATGCCGGAAAGCATCAGGCGCCGTGCCGCGTACGAGTAATAGGCGTACGTAAAGGCCGCGGCGAGGGCGGCTAACACCCCTGCCACCGGGTGAAGGGCGGTTCCCGAAGCGGTTTCGGCTCCGGACTCCAGTGTGATGAGAAGAATGCCGATGATTCCAGCCGCAACGCCGGCTCCCCACCGGATGCCAGGCGCTTTTCCTTCCGCTGCCCATTCAATCGCGCCAGAGAATAGCGGGGCGGCACCGATCGAAATCACCGTGCCCAGAGTGACACCGGCAAGTCTCATAGAGCCATAAAACGCGATCGGGTAGATAGCGACAGAGAGTCCGGCTGAGAGAAGGAGCGCGGAGTGTCGCTTAAGCAAAGCGCGGTTCCGGCGGATCAGTGGGAGACCGCGGAGCGCCTGCAGGAGCCCTCCCCCTCCCATCGCCGCCGCAGCGATCGCGGCGGCAGACACTTCAGGAGCGAAAGCGGCCGCGGTCCCCGTCGTGCCCCAGAGAAGGGACGCGGCAAGAACGCCGAGAATTCCGAGAAAGTGAGTGCTGCTCTGGATAGGCATTTCGCGGGAAAAAGAAAATGAATCAAACGTTCTATTTTAGTAGGGGGCCGGCGGGATGAAAAATCAGTCTGCAGGAACAGCGCATTAAGTACCTATTTTTTATCGGAATTGCTCCCGGGTTTTGTCCCTTAACCCCTGAAAAGCCCGAAATCCGGGCATCTTCGACCTACCACATTTTTGGTATAAAAGAATTTATTTGAAAAAATAAATTGGACAAAAAGAAAAATCCACGTATAATTCAAATCCTGTTTCGGAGTTGTAGCTCAGCTTGGTTAGAGCGACGGCCTGTCACGCCGTAGGTCGAGGGTTCGAGCCCCTTCAACTCCGCCAGTTTTCTTTCTGGACAGGGAAAGAAAAACAAGTATAATGACTGTCTGTGGAGTTGTAGCTCAGCTTGGTTAGAGCGACGGCCTGTCACGCCGTAGGTCGAGGGTTCGAGCCCCTTCAACTCCGCCACAAAATTCCGAAAAGGCGAACTTTCCAAAAGTTCGCCTTTTTTTCTTATCTTCGGAAGGCGTCAGGCCTCGCCGGCCTTCCATCGCTGGGGAATCAAGGATCCATGCTTCAGGGTTTCCGCAAACATAAGCGCTGGATGATGGCGCTGATCATCGGCCCGATTTCGATCGCCTTCGTGGCGACAGGCATCTATAGCTATTCCCGCTCGAACGAAGGGGACAAGGCGCTCGCCGAAGTCGGCGGCTCCAAGATCACTCCGGAAGAGTTCGATCAGACGAAGCGCCAAGAGCTGCAGCAGCTCCAGCAGCAGATGGGAAGCAATTTCAAGTCCGGTATTCTCGATAATCAGCAGGCCCGCGCCGCGCTGCTTGACCGGCTGCTTTCCGAACGCGCTCTCGCTGTTGAAGTCGCGAAAGAAGGTATTCTCGTCTCCCGCGAGCAGGCTATCAACGTGATCAAAACGGCCTCTGGTTTCCAGGTGAACGGCAAGTTTGATCCCGAGCTCTATAAGCGCTTCCTCGCGAGCCAGGGTAAGACTGACGAAGGCTTCGTGCAGGAGCTTCAGCAGAGCCTCGCCCGCGAAATGCTCGTGAATAACGTCGCGGGCACGACGATCATCTCCAAGTCTTCGGTGAATCAGCTTAATCAGCTGCTCCGTGAGCGCCGCGAAGTGCGTCTGTTCTCGATTCCTGCAGCCCGCTTTATGCAGACGGTGCAGGTGTCTGATGCGCAGGCCAAGGCTTACTATGACAGCCACAAGGCTGATTTCATGAACCCTGAGCACGAGAAGGTGGAGTACGTGGTGCTCACGCCGGATCAGTTCGTGAATACGAAGCCGACTGAAGAAGACATCAAGACCTATTACGAACAGAACGCGAAGCAGTTCGCCGCACCTGAGGAGCGAGAAGCCCGCCACATTCTGATTGGCTTCGGAGGCGACGAGAAGGCCGCTGAAAAGAAGGCTGAGGCGATTGTTGCCCAGCTGAAGGCTCATCCGGATCAGTTCGCGGCTGTCGCGAAGAAGGAATCAATTGACACGGGCAGCGCCGAGAAGGGCGGTGACCTCGGGTGGTTCGGCAAGGGGACGATGGTTCCGGCGTTTGAAGCCGCGGCTTTCAGCGCGAAGAAGGGTGATATTGTCGGTCCGATCCGCACGGAATACGGTTTCCATATCATTCAGGTTCAGGATGTCCGCGGCGGCAAGGTTCCTCCGCTCGCTGAAGTCCGCTCGAAGATCGAAGCCCAGTACGGTCGCCAGATGGCTCAGAAGAAGTACGCCGAGGCTGCCGACGGTTTCTCGAACATGGTCTATGAGAACAGCAGCTCGCTTGACCCTGTGATCAAGAAGTACAACCTGAAACCCGTGATCGTTGAAAACGTCACGAAGGCCGGTCTCGGCAACACGCCTGACGCTCAGTATCTGAATGAGCACATGATTGAGCTTCTGTTCTCGAATGACTGCGTGAACGAGAAGCGTAATACCCAGGCGATTGAAGTGAAGCCGAACGTTCTCGTGTCTGCCCGCGTGCTTGAGCACACGGCTGCAGCCCAGATCCCGTTTGATCAGGTGAAGGCTCAGATCATCGCGAAGCTGAAGGCGGACGCCGCTGTGGCAGCCGCCAAGGCTGAGGGCGAGAAGAAGCTTGCCGCGCTCCGCGCGAAGCCTGATGACGCCGGCTTTACGGCCGCTGCCTGGGTTTCCCGTCAGCAGCCGATGGGGCAGCCTCCGGAACTCGTTTCCGCTGAACTCCGGATCCCGGCTTCGAAGCTTCCGGCTTATGTCGGCACGACGATTAACGGCGCCGGCTATGTGATTGCCCATGTGACCGCGTCTGACACTCCGAAGGTGACGGATGACGAACTGAAGGGTGCCAAGGCCGAACTCGCGAAGCTGCATGGCGCGGCGGACATGGACGCCTATATCGGCGGCCTGAAGGGAGTTCTCAAGGCCAAGGTGCTGAATAAGGATTACGTCTACCCGGCTAAGAAGGGTTCCGCTCCCGCCTCTTCCCCGGCCGCGAAGTAATTCCAGAAGGATTGCCGGAACCGCAGACCGCGGTTCCGGCTCCAATAAAAAATGCGCTTCAGACGAAGCGCATTTTTTTATGCCTCCGCCTGGGGCTGTCAGGCGGAAAGAAGCTTTAATCAGTGACGGACTTTGCCGATCATCTCAACCGGAGCCGGGGCGAGCTGTCCCGGCTGCAGAGCGATCGTGCCGACAGCAGAAAGCGGGTCGCTCCCGGCCTCTGCCCAGCGGAGCTTCGCGCGGCGGAGCATGCCGAGAGCGGTTGCGGCGCGGCGCGAGAGCTCATCTGCGAGCACCGGCATGGTAGCGCACTGAGCCGCAGCCCCATGGAGCCAGACCGCGCCGAGCACAGCGGTCGTCAGGTCATAGCCCTGAGCGATAAAGGATCCGATCATGCCGGAAAGGACATCACCGGTGCCGGCGGTCGCGAGCGCCGCGGAGCCGGTCGGGTTCACCCAGGCGTGTCCGGAGCGGAGGGACACCACCGTGCCGGTCCCCTTGAGAACAATCGCTGCGCCGGTCTGGAGGGCCAGTTCACGTGCCCAGAAAATGCGGTTGCTCTGAACCTCTTCCACCTTGTTCCGGAGGAGCTTTGCGGCTTCAAGCGGATGCGGCGTGAGAACCGTCATGGCGCGGCGGGTGAGGAGTTCTTCCTGAAGCTCAGGCTTCTCAGCGAGGATCGTAAGGGCGTCGGCGTCGAGCACGAGCGGCGTGTCTTCACAGTGAATGGCGTCAAGCAGACGCTTCACGGATTTTTCCCCCGTCCCCATGCCGGGACCGACCACAAGCGCGGAGAAGGACGCCAGGTCAAGCGGCGACTCGGCAATCATGAGTTCCGGGCATTCCGGGTCAACCGCCGGAGCGTCAGACGCGAGGAACTCGGTCTTCACACGGCCGGCTCCAAGTCGCAGCGCCGCGCGCGAGGCGAGGATCGCTGCGCCGATCTTCCCATCATCACCGCCCACAATGGCGGCGGTTCCCCAGGTCCCCTTGTGGCAGAAGTGGGGGCGGGGTTCAAGGATATGGCCGTAGTCCGCTTCATCAATCAGTCCCTGAAGCGGAAGCGGGATCGAGACATCGAGTTCAGAGAGGCAGACGTGCCCTGCGGCGTCACGCCCTTCATTCATAAAGAGACCGGCGTGGGCGGAAAGAAGGGCAATCGTCATATCCGAGCGGCAGCCCTGAATACGGCCGTTCCAGTTACCGGTTTCCGCGTTCAGTCCCGTCGGGACATCAATCGACACCTTGAGGGAGTTCTGCACGTTGTACCAGATCGTGGCGTCAAGGATTTCGCCGCGGATCGGGCGGTCGCCGCCGATCCCGAGCATCGCGTCAACCACGATATCAGCTTTCCCGAGAGAATTCGGCTCACGGACGGTCTTGCCGCCCACAGCCTGCCAGGCCGCGAAAGCGCGCTTCGCGTCATCAGCCTTCGGTTCATCCCCGCCGACCAGCACACAGATCACGTCGTGGCCCCGGGCCTTGAGGCAGCGGGCAGCCGTGAAGCCGTCTCCGCCGTTATTCCCCGTGCCGCAGAGGATCGTGACGCGTCCCTTCGGAGGAAGTTCGCGCTCGAGGCGCGACGCGATGTCCTGACCCGCGCGCTCCATCAGCGTGCCGGGTTCAAGAACAGAGGCCTGGCGCCGCTCAACATCCCGAAGGTCGTCGAGTGTCAGTAGGGAAATGGACATGCTTTTTATCTCCTTAATCAAATGGGTGCTGCATCCGGCCGTGCGGCGCTGCGCTTACGCGTCTGATGCCGCGCGGCTCGGGATATCTCTTTATTTCTCTGCAAACCTTCCCGGACTGCAGAAGGCCGCGAATTCACCCGGATCCTCTCCCAGAGCAGGGGCCGCGGCGATTTCCGCGGATTCTCCGGCCCCGGCAAGTCCAAAAGGACCGTGGGCAATATTCAGAATGACGTTATCCGCTCCCGGCACAGGGCTGGCCAGCGGGAAGCGATCAGGTGAAGCCAGAAATTCCCCGCTCCAGAACTGTGATGCCACAGTGTTGGAGCGCAGATTTTCAAAGCTTCCCATAACGGCGTCATAAAGCCGGTTACATTCTGCCTTCTTTTCCTTCTCGGCGGGAGAGCCAAGGAAGAAACGGCCGGTCGCGCGAAGCCGCCGGTCAAGCCTTGAGAGGATAAATCCTTTTTCGGGCGAGGCAACCGTGAGAGCCGGGAGCGCTTCCGAGTCGCTGAGTTCGAGTGTCAGCGTGAACCCGGTGAGAGACGTCAGCGGTGCCCAGAAGCCAGTTCCGGAAATCAGGGGCAGGGCGCCGCCCGCAGAGGCGAGGATAACAGCGTCACACGGGATCCGTTCGTTCCCGCTGATCGCCACCGCTTCCGCACGTCCTCCGCGGTAAATAATTTTCTGCGCCTCTGAGCGATAGCGCCGTGTAAACCGCGGACCGTACTTCTCGGCGATCCGCTGCAGAAGGAGCTTTGCCGCGAAGGTGGCGTTGAAGGTGGAATCCTCCGGGATCAGAAGCGAGGCCGCGAAGGTGAGAGACGGGTCGATGAGCGGAAAGCGTTCAAGCGTCGCTTCGCGGGAAAGGAGTTCCCGGTCAGGGAACGTTTCCCTCATCAAGGCGGTTTCCGCCTCGGAAAGCAGCATCAGAGAACCGTCAATCCGGCCATCCGCGATGCCGAATTCCGCGTGCAGCTTCCTCGTGCCGGCGTCAGACGCCTGGACGAAGGCCTCGAACCGTTTCAGATTTTCAGCGAAGGCGGGGTTCGCGGCGTTCTGTCCGGCTCCGGTGAGAAACGCGCGGTGCCTCATACGGTCTGAGACGCCGTCCGCAATAAAAACCGAGTCATCCGGCAGCTTTCGGAATGAAGAGAACTTCTTCATATAGAAGGCGGGATGAAAAGCCCAGGCGGACGCGAGAAACCCCGGGGCGTAGGAAAGCCCCTGCGTGGGGCCGGACGCCGATTCGAGCAGTGTCACGCTGCATCCACGACGAAGGAGCGATTCGCATGTTCTGATACCTGAAATGCCCGCTCCGATAACTGCAACCCGCATTGACTTTCCTCTGAATTCCAGGGCTTTCGCCCAAAACCGCTCAATTCTAATAGAAGCGGCCTCCCGAGGAGACGGAATACCGAGAAAATCCTTCCCTCTCTACCCACAGAAACCGGGCCGCCCTCTTTATAATGTGGGCAATCTTTTTTCCCACCAACTCGCAGTCCGGCTTCCCGTCCGAATCAGGGCGCGGCGGCCGGCAGAGGCTTTTGTCGATGACTACATCCGGATGCATGTTTGCGCTTGAGGCTTCGAGCGCGCTTTCTGATTTCCGTGCCGAGCGGCTGCTTGCCGATCTGAAATCCGTCTATCCCCAGGTGAAGGCGGTTTCGGGCCGTTACATTCACTTTGTACACGCTGCCCGGGCGCTTGAAGAGCAGGAAGTGTCCCGGCTCCGCGCGCTGCTTTCCTATGGCTTTGAGGGAGCGGACGCGGCGGCTGATGCTGAGTTCCTCGTGATCCCCCGCCTGGGAACAATCAGCCCCTGGGCTTCGAAAGCGACAGATATCGTCCATAACTGCGGCATGACTGAAGTGCTCCGCGTTGAGCGCGGCATCCGCTACGCGGTCGCGTTTGAAGGCGCTGCTCCCGCTTCTGACATTCTGGAAGCGATCGCCTCGAAGCTCCACGACCGGATGACGGAATCCGTGGTGCCTTCCGACTTCCCGGTTGAGAAGCTCTTCACGGAGCTCCCCGGTAAGCCGATGAGCGTGATTTCCGCCTCAACCCCGGAAGAGGCTCACCGTGAGCTCGCCCGCGCGAATGCCGAAATGGGTCTCGCGCTTTCTGAAGGTGAAATGGATTACCTCGAGAAGGCGTTCGAAGCCGAGGGCCGCGGCCCGACGGACACCGAACTCATGATGTTCTCTCAGGCGAATTCCGAGCACTGCCGCCACAAGATTTTCAACGCCTCCTGGGTGATCGATGGGAAGCCGATGGATCAGTCGCTTTTCGGCTACATCCGCGCGACTCACAAGGCGCATCCTGAAGGCACGATCACGGCCTATTCCGATAACGCCGCGATTTACGAGGGTTCCGAAGTCCCGCGTCTCTATACGCGTCCGGCAAAGGATTCTCCCTACGGTCAGTACTTCACGGAAGAGAACGAACTGACGCACACGGTCTTCAAGGTTGAAACGCATAACCATCCGACCGCGATTTCGCCGTTCCCGGGCGCCGCCACCGGTTCCGGCGGTGAGATCCGTGACGAAGGCGCTACCGGCCGCGGCGGCCGTCCGAAGGCCGGTCTCTGCGGCTTCACGGTTTCTGCGCTCCATCTCCCGGGTGCCGCTCAGGGCTGGGAAAACGATTCTGACGTGGTGACGGGCGAGAAGACTTCTCGCACCTACGGCGCGCCGTCCCGCATCGCGACGCCTCTCTCCATCATGAAAGACGGCCCGATCGGCGCCGCGGCCTTCAATAA
The DNA here is from genome assembly GCF_001182045.1 of Dakarella massiliensis. Classification (GTDB taxonomy): domain Bacteria; phylum Pseudomonadota; class Gammaproteobacteria; order Burkholderiales; family Burkholderiaceae_F; genus Mesosutterella; species Mesosutterella massiliensis. Next base: position 83,850 of record NZ_CVTY01000007.1, read on the forward strand.
CGAATTCGGCCGTCCGAATATTGCCGGCTACTTCCGTGTTTTCGAAGCGAACGTCGGCGGCATCCGCTACGGCTACCATAAGCCGATCATGCTCGCGGGCGGCATCGGCAACATCCGTAATGACGAAACGAAGAAGCTCCCGGTTCCGGTCGGCTCGCTTCTGATCGTCCTCGGCGGTCCGGGCATGCGTATCGGCCTCGGCGGCGGCGCTGCGAGCTCGATGACCACGGGTTCGAACTCCGAAGCGCTAGACTTTGACTCCGTGCAGCGCGGCAACCCGGAAATGGAACGCCGGGCTCAGGAAGTGATCGACCGCTGCTGGGCCTGCGGTGAAAAGAACCCGATTCTCGCGATTCATGACGTCGGCGCCGGCGGTCTTTCGAACGCCATGCCGGAACTCGCGGAGATGTCCGGCCGCGGTGCCCGCTTCGACATGTCGAAGATTCCGGTTGAAGAGTCTGGTATGAGCCCGCTTGAGATCTGGTGCAACGAGAGCCAGGAACGCTATGTGATCGCCGTGCTGCCGGAGGATCTCGAGCGCTTTGATGTTTTCTGCCGCCGCGAACGCTGCCCGTACGCGGTGATCGGCCACATTGCCGAAGACGGCCGCCTGATTGTGTCGAAGCCCGAAGAGAAGCAGGACCCGGTGAATATGCCGATGGATGTGCTTCTCGGCAAGCCGCCGAAGATGCACCGCGATGTGAAACACGTGGACCGTAAGCTTGAGCCTGTGTCGCTCGATGGCGTTGAGCTTGCGAAGGTGCTGCCGGAAGTGCTTCGTCACCCGACGGTGGCTTCCAAGTCCTTCCTGATCACGATCGGCGACCGAGCGGTCGGCGGTCTGACGCACCGTGACCAGATGGTTGGCCCCTGGCAGGTGCCGGTGTCTGATGTCGCTGTGACCGCGCTTTCCTTCCTCAGCAATAAGGGCGAAGCGATGGCAATCGGCGAGCGTTCCCCGATCGCCGTGATCAATGCTCCGGCTTCCTGCCGCATGGCGTTCGCTGAAGCGATTACGAATATCGCGGCCGCTGATATCGAGCTTCCGACCGTCAAGTTCTCGGCCAACTGGATGGCTTCCTGCGGAAGCGAAGGCGAAGACGCGAAGCTTTACGACGCCGTGAAGGCGACGAGCGAATTCTGCATCGCGCTTGGCGTGTCGATTCCGGTCGGCAAGGATTCCTGCTCGATGAAGACGGGCTGGGAAACCGAGTCCGGTGAAAAGCGCTCCGTGACGAGCCCGGTTTCGATGATCGCGTCGGCTTCCGGCCCGGTCGGCGATATCCGCCTCACGCTGACCCCGCAGCTGCGCCCGAATGTGGCCTCCAAGCTGATCGCGATTGACCTCTCTGAAGGCCGTGAGCGTCTCGGCGGCTCGATCCTCGCTCAGGTGATTCAGAGCTTCGGTGATGAAGCGCCAGATATGGAATCCGCTGAGAAGCTGAAGGCCTTCGTGCGCGTGATCCGCGGTCTTGCTTCTGAAGGCAAGATCCTCGCTTACCACGACCGCTCTGACGGCGGCTTCGCGGCGACGCTCGCCGAAATGTCCTTCGCCGGCCACTGCGGCGTGTCCGCGGACATTGCCTCTCTGACCCGCGGTGATTCGCACGATCCGAAGGAAATTCTCCGCGCGCTCTTTAATGAAGAAGCGGGCGCTGTGATTCAGGTGCGTGATGAAGACGCTGAAGCCGCGATGGAGGCCTTCCGCGAAGCGGGTCTGGACCACGCCGCGTTCTTTATCGGCGCGCCGAAGAATGACGACCGCTATGTGATTCTGGTGAACGGGAAGGAAATCTACGCCGAGACGCGCGCCGCGCTTCAGAAGGCGTGGACGGAAGTCTCCTGGCAGATTGCCCGCAACCGTGATAATCCGGAATGCGCGGACGCCGAATACGCCCGTATTGAGAATCCGGAGGACACCGGCCTCTATATCCACACGACGTTTGATCCGCAGGATAACGTCGCGGCTCCGATGATCAATCTCGGCGCTAAGCCCCGCATGGCGGTGCTCCGTGAGCAGGGTGTGAATTCGCAGCACGAAATGGCTGCGGCTTTCATGCACGCCGGGTTCGAGGTTTGCGATCTGCACATGACGGATCTTCTCTCCGGCCGCGTGAATCTCGATGGCCTCAAGGGTATCGCGGCAGCAGGCGGCTTCTCCTACGGTGACGTGCTGGGTGCCGGCGGCGGCTGGGCCCGTTCGATTCTCTTTAACGAGAAACTCTCGGAAGAGTTCGCCCGGTTCTTCTCGCGTCCCGATACGTTCGGCCTCGGTATCTGCAACGGTTGCCAGATGTTCTCCGAACTCCACAGCCTGATTCCGGGCGCTGAGCACTGGCCGCGCTTTGTCCGTAACCTCTCGGAGCAGTTCGAGGCCCGCCTCGTGCAGGTGAAGATTGAGGAAAGCCCCTCGATCTTCTTCAGCGGCATGGCTGGTTCCTCGATGCCTGTCGTGAACGCGCATGGCGAAGGCCGTGTGCTGTGGCGTGATCCGGCGGATGCCGGGCAGGCTCTCGTTGCCGCCCGCTACGTTGATCCGCAGGGCCGTCCGACGGAAACCTATCCGTTTAACCCGAACGGCTCGGCTGCTGGCGTGACCAGCGTGACGACGCCTGACGGCCGCTTCACCGCGATGATGCCGCACCCTGAGCGCAGCCACCGCGCGGTGCAGCTCTCCTGGGGCGAAGAGGCTCTGGATGGTGAGTGGAGCCCCTGGATGCGGATGTTCTGGAACGCCCGCCGCTGGGTTGGCTGAGGCGCATCCTTCTGGTGAACCGGTCCGGATTCCCGGACCGGGATCAGCGAAACGAAAAAAAGCAGCAGATGAAAATCTGCTGCTTTTTCATTACTGCTCCGGCCGGGGCGGTGCCGCCAGCCGGGGGTTCAGCTCAGATCTCAGTGGATCTTCGCCTTCGCGACGAGGCCGTCCACGTAGGCGTTCACACGCTCACGGGTCAGGTTCTGCTCAATCTGCAGCTTTGCGCGGTCGAAGGCCGGGAAGAGTTCAGCCGGGCGCGACTCCATCACCTGGAGAACATGCCAGCCGAACTGGGTGTGCACGGGCTTCGCGCTCACGGCGCCGATCTTCTGAGCCTTCATCGCGTCGCCGAACGGCTTCACCATGGAGCTCGGGGAAGCCCAGTCAAGATCACCGCCGTTATCCTTCGTGCCGGTGTCGATCGAGACGTCCTTCGCGACCTTCGCGAAATCCTCACCCGACTTCAGGCGCTGCAGGACCTTATCCGCGTCAGCTTCAGTGGCAACGAGGATGTGGCGCACGTGATACTCAGTCGCGCCGTATGCGGCCTTTTCCTTATCGTAGGCAGCGCGCACTTCAGCTTCGGTCACCGGGTGAGCCTTCATGTACTTCGCAATCACAGCCTGCGAGAGGATGTTGTTCTTCGCCTGATGGAGAGCGGAGCGCACGGCGGCGTCCGTCGTTTCAAGCTTCTGCTTCGCAGCTTCCTCAAGGAGCACTTCCTGAGCGACGAGCGCGTGCTTCACATTCTCTTCAAGCTGAGGCGTGCGCTGGTTGCCCTGAGCGACGGCGCCCTGAATCAGGTGCTCCTGCTCGGCAGCCGTGATCTTGTGGCCGTTCACGGTAACGTCAGAAACAGCGGCGAACGCCGGGGCGCTCGCGAAGATGACGCCGGCGAGAAGGGCGGCGGTGGCTTTCATTTGCATTGGAACTACTCCAAAAAAAACAGATGATTTGGACAGAGGGTTAAGGCTTCTGCCCGGAATTATTTCGGTGCGGCGTCGCTCTTCACGTTGTCTTCAAGGGACTCGGGGCTGTATTTCGCGATGTAGAAACCCATCGCGAGCGTGAAAGCGAGTGTGAGACCCAGAAGGCCGAAAAGCTTGAAGTTAACCCAGGCTTCCGTGGAAAACGAGTAGGCAACCGCGAGGTTGATAAACCCGACTACGATGAAGAACCCGATCCAGCCCTTCTGGAGGTTTTTCCAGATATTGGCGGGAAGGGCAATCTGAGCGCCGATCAGCTTATGAATGAAGTTCTTTCCGGTCATGCTGCCGTAGATCAGGATCGAGGCAAAGATCCAGTAGAGGATCGTAGGCTTCCACTTGATGAAAAGCGGATTGTGGAGCCAGATCGTGAGACCGCCGAAGATCGTAACGATCGCGAGCGACAGCCACAGCATGACTTCCACCTTTTTGCCGCGCAGCAGCACAAAGGCGACCTGCAGGATTGAAGCGACAATCGCGACCGAGGTCGCCAGAATCACCGGCGCCTGCATGGGATCGATTCCGCTGCCAAGCAGCCGGTTCACGATTCCCATCGTCTGGTCGATCTTCGCTTCAGAAATCTTGAAGGAGAGGAAGAAAAGGATGACCGGGAAAAGGTCGAAAAGTAGTTTCACGGATACTGCTCCGAAACGCCGGCTGAAACACCTTCAGCCATATAGAGAGAGTGAAATTAGCACATTCAGCGCGGATTTGCGATTTCCGCCGCGTGTAAAGGCGTGACAAACCGTTGCGGTGCGCTAAGATGGAGGACTCTTACGTGCAAGGCGAACCGGCGGCTTGTTCCCGTCTCCCAAAAGGAGGCAGGGGATCCGCAGTCGCCGGGAAGAAATGACTGCGGAGAGCGCCCGGGTTCAGTCCTGATGAGATGCCCTCCGCCGCCTCTTTTTTCCTTTTTCTTATGAGATCGATACTTAAGTTCATTATGGTTACTGGTTCTGCAGTACTGGGTCTTGCCTCGGCTCCCGCCGGGGCGGCCGCTCAGCCGGCTTCCGAACCCGTCCGCGCCGTTAAGGCCGCGGTGGTGGAAGGAATCACTGAGTACACCCTTCCGAACGGTCTGTCCGTTATTCTCTTCCCTGATGCGTCAAAACCCACTGCCACCGTCAATATGACATACAAAGTGGGCTCCCGGAATGAGTCTTACGGAGAAACCGGCATGGCGCATCTTCTTGAGCATCTGATGTTCAAGGGATCCAAGAATTTCCCGTCTCCTACGAAGGAATTCACGCGCCGCGGATTCCGCATGAACGGTTCGACCTGGCTCGACCGCACGAATTATCACGTGTCCTTTACAGCGACCGATGACAACATGGACTGGGCGCTTCACTGGAGCGCGGACGCCATGGTGAATTCCTTCATTGCGAAGAAGGATCTCGATTCCGAGATGACGGTTGTCCGGAACGAGTACGAGATGGGTGAGAACGACCCGGTGAGCGTCGTGCTGAAGCGGATGCAGTGCATCCTCTTTGACTGGCATAACTACGGGAAGCCGACAATCGGCGCCTGGAGCGATATCGAGAACGTGAAGATCGAGAATCTTCAGGCGTTCTATCACCGTTACTATCAGCCGGACAATGCCGTGCTGACGGTTTCCGGCAAGTTTGATCCGGCTGAGGTTCTGCCGAAGATTGAGGAGATTTTCGGCGCGATTCCGCGCCCTGAGCGGAAGCTGCCCGAAGAGTGGACCGTTGAGCCTGTGGCTGACGGTGAGCGTTCTTTCACGGTGCGCCGTCCGGGGGAAGCGAAGTTTGTCGCGGTCGGCTACCGCGTGCCGGCCTCAAACGACCCGGACTTCCATCGCGTGGCGCTGGGGGTCTCGATTCTGACTGACAGCCCGAAGGGGCGTCTCTATAAGGCGCTGGTTGACACGGGACTCGCTGAAAAGGTGTTTGGTTTCTCGATCCCCGGAAAGGATCCTGGCTTTGTCTTCATCGGCGCGCTTCTCAAGAAGACCGGAGATGAAGCGAAGGTGCGCGACGCCATGGTGAAGACGCTTGAAGAGTCCTTCAGCGAAAAGGCGCCGACCGAAAGCGAAATGAAGGTGGCGGTTGAGGACGAGCGGACGGATTATGACCGCATGTTCTCGGACCCCGAGGAATTCGGCGTGGAGCTTTCTGAGTACATCGGGCAGGGTGACTGGAGACTTTTCTTCATCGGCCGGGATGAGCTCGCCGATATGACGCCTGAAGGTGTGGCCGGCGCGGTTTCCCGGTACTTTGTCCGCGATAACCGTGTGGTCGGTATGTTCCTTCCGGAGACGGCCTCCAGGCGTGCCGCGATGCCGAAGCGTATTCCGATCGCGGAGCAGATCGCGTCTCATCACTTCAATGAGAAGGGCGAAGAGGCTGAAGCGTTTGATAACTCGCAGCAGAACATCAATGCCCGCACCGAAGTCGTGAAGACCGGCTCTATGAAGCTCGCTCTTCTCCCGAAGAAGAACCGCGGCGAAACGGTGACTGTTGAAATCCGTCTCAATATCGGAAACGACGCGGCGCTTAAGGGGAAGCAGCTCGAGAAGACGCTTCTCGAGATGATGCTGACCCGGGGCACGAAGGATCTCACGTATGAAGAGATCTCGGACCGCTTCACCGCTCTCAAGATCGACGGTGATATCACGAGCTTCACGACGGACCGCGTCCATATCGCGGACGCGCTCCGGTTTGTGGGCGGACTGATGCGTGACGCCTCCTTCCCGAAGGACGAATTCACGAAGCTCGCGCGTCAGGTGGCGACCTCCAACCAGGCGAAGCTCGACAATCCGACGACGCTTGCGATTGACGCGATGAGCCGTCACTTCAGAACCTATCCTGAAGGGGATGCCCGCAACCGTCTGACGAGTCAGGAAATCGTGGACCGCATCGGTTCGATGACGGATGAACAGGTGAAGGAGTTCTATGACAGCGTCTTCCAGACAGCGACCGCGGATATCGCGGTGGTCGGCGACTTTGATCCGAAGGAAGTGAAGGCGGCAATCGCTGACTCCTTCACGAAGAAATCTGAGACGCCGTTTGTCCGCGTGGATTCCGAGTACCGTCTGGTGGCTCCGAAGCGGATCGTGATTGATACGCCGCAGAAAGAGAACGCCTTTCTGATGGCGCGCCGCGATTTCGCGGCGAATATGGATGATCCGGACGCCGCGGCGCTGATTGTGGCTGACTGGATTATCGGCGGCGGTTCCGGCCTCTCGAACCGTCTTGCGGATCGTCTCCGTCAGAAGGACGGCCTCTCTTACTCGGTTTACAGCACGATCGTTCTGAAGACTTTCGGTAACCGCGCGAGCTGGATTGCTCTCGCGATCGCCGCGCCGCAGAACCTCGCACACGCCGAGAGCGACATGCGGGAAGAATTTGCCCGTGTCGCGAAGGACGGCGTGACGGAGAAGGAAGTGGAGGAAGCGAAGAAGGGTCTTCTCGAATCCCGTTCCGTGAACCGTTCCCAGGACACGATGCTTGCGACCGGCTGGGTGAGCTACCTTGCTGAGGACGCTGACTGGACGAAGAGCCTTGAGCTTGATCAGGCTATCAGCCGTCTGACGGTGGATGATGTGAACCGCGCCGTGAAGAAGCTCGTGAAGACGGACGACTTCACGTTTGTCCTCGCGGGTGACAGCGCAAAGGCCGCCTCCGAAGGCAAGCCTTTCACGGAGCTGAAGTAAGCATGTGAATCGCCTCCCGAATCGTGGAGGCGCTGCATAAGAAAGAAGGGAGACCCTGAACTCCCGTGACATAGTTCTATATTGACTTAAACGTCATGGGAGGTTTAGGCAGGTTTAAAAGCTCAAGCATGTCTTGGGCTTTTTTCGTCAGAGGCTCCACAACCCATGTAGCTCTCGTTGGTGCCCTCACCGCTCTGATCCTCTTCAATGCGGCCAGTAACTTTTCCACCGAGTTATCGGGGAGTTTTAATTCCTGAGTTTCTCTTTTTTTAGCCTGCACTGTTATAGCCATCCTCAGAGACTGAGCGATTATGTGTACCATCAATTTGCCCATGTAAGAGGTTTGGGTTGCCTGCAGTCGGTCTCCTCCGTTAAGGACTTTAAACTGTCGGAAAGCCACCTCAACGATATTCCTGCGCCTGTAAATTCTTAGAGCCTCGATCGGATCTTCGAGCCAGTCGCTGCGGATAACAAAGCAGCCGGCAGTGCGTTCCCAGAGTCTGAGAGCCTCGAGGTTTTTCTCCCATATTTTCCTTTCCTTGCCGTCTTGCTCTTCTTTGCACTCAGTTATGAAGCGGGCAGCGAAGTTCCAGTCATCTCGATCTACGACTTTTCCATCGCGTTTTTTATCTAAGACCTTATCTATTTTCTTTAGTAGCTGCTTCTGCTGAGAGAGCGCAATTTCCGGGAACCGATACAGATGCACGAAGCAGTCACGATTTACTGAGCCGGCCTCTGTGTTTTGCTTCCAGTCTTCTTTTATGGTTCGGCAATAAACTTCATACTCACTGTTGTAAAAAGCGAGGTCGCAAAGTGCTTCACGGAACTTTGTAAATTTATCTTTTAAACCCTTTTCCACGATAGGAACGCCGGCGACGAAGCTGACATCGGTATTAAAAAGATTCTGAAGATTCATTAGGGAAGAGTAACCCCGGTCGGTCACCAGGACTGTCTCGTCAAGATCAAAGCCGTAGCTTTTCATCTGAGCCAGGATGGATTTGTAGACCGACTTATCGGTTATCGAGCCTTCGTCTTCTCTGGCATAGCAGACGTCTCCGTTCAAGAAATCCACGGCAAGCGTAAGGTTTATCTGTTTGAGTTCAGGATTCTGTTTGGCGTGCCCGTAAGCCGCATCCTCGATTGTCATAGAGAAGGTACTTATTGCCGTGGAGTCCAGCGCCATATACATCTTTTGCAGAGTTGAAGGCGGCATGGCCGAGCCCTGCTTCTGAGCCTTTTGTTTTATTTCCTCAAGCCATTTCTGATAATTCTGCTTGGATCGGTCAAATCGTAAACGGAAATAATTAACCATGTCCTCATGGTCGACTTGAGCAAGCAGTTCGCTGATGCGCTGAGAGCTTAAAGGAGCGCTTACAGGAAGCCAGTTGTCGGGAAGCCAGTCTTCATAGCCGTTCATGGCGCCCCCGTCTAAGAGCTGATAGACGGCCAAAGCCAGAAGGCCGGTTCCTAATTGTTTTCCGAACGCCGCCTGCAGGTTTTGCAGAATTCGGTTCTTGGAGGCGAACTGCCAAAGGGCCCAGGTGGCAGCGTAAGAAAGGTTGTTTGAAGCCCATGACTGCTCGCGCTGTTGAACTTCTTCTGCAGCATCCTGCTCGGATCTTTCAACGAGGGTACGATTTTCAAAGTAAAGCGTCTTGCCTTCATACTCAGGATGATTGGATAAGTACTTTTTGCCCAGTCTAAGTCTTCCGGTTGCTTCATTGAGCGTGCCGACATAAATCCTTTTGGCAATTCTTGACTGTTTCTTCACCGGATCCCACTCATTTCTATAGCCATAAACATAGGTGGAATCTCCTTTTCTGAAGGTGGAGAAACGGAAATGGTTGTCTGGTAGAGTTCTTGGTCGAGCCATAATAGTCTTTATCAATATTTATAGACTATAATACCAAGAATTACCCTTAATATCAATCTCAACTATTTAAATTTACTAGGAATTTTTTCCAGAATGAAAAAATCCCGGAGCTATGTTCCGGGAGTTTGGGGGAGACAGGCTTTGCGGCCTGTCTCCCTTTTTGATAGTGAAAGCGGTTTCCGCGGTTAACCGAGCGAGGTGTCAAGCACCATCATGAGCAGGAATCCCGCCATGACAGCGAGCGTGGAGTCGTGACGCTTGGAGTCGAGATGCGCCGCGGGAATCAGCTCCTCAACCACCACAAACATCATGGCGCCTGCCGCGAACCCGAGAAGCCAGGGCATGTAGGGCTGGATAAAGGAGGCCGCGAAAACCACGAGAATCCCGAAGATCGGCTCCACGATCCCGGAAAGCGACCCGCCGATAAAAGCCCTGACGCGCGACTGACCGGCGTCTTTCAGCGGGAGCGCAACCGCGGCGCCTTCCGGAATATTCTGAATCCCGATGCCAAGCGCGAGAGCGCCTGCGGCGGAAAGCGTGCTTGCCTCTCCCGTGATCGCGGCCATCGCGAAAGCAAGCCCGACAGACATTCCTTCCGGGATGTTGTGAAGCGTTACCGCGGCAACGAGAAGTTCTGTACGCGAGTGGTTGGACTTCGGTCCTTCAGGGGAATCCTCCGCCGGATGCCAGTGGGGGATTGTCTTATCCATCAGAAGAAGAAAAGCGATACCAAGCACGAAGCCGCCGGTGGCAGGGAGCCACGGAATAGCGTCTTTGCTGCTCGCTTCAAGGGATGGAATCAGAAGACTCCAGACGCTCGCCGCCACCATAATGCCGGCAGCGAATCCCAGAGAAATTCTCTGGAACGCGGGACTGGATTCTTTTCCGGTGAAGAGGACAGATGCCGCGCCAAGCGTCGTCATCAGAAAGCAGAACCCGGTACCGAGCGCTGCCATCTGGAGTACGAGTGAAAAATCGGACATAACCGTTCTCTAAATGTTAATGATAATTGTTATTATATGAACGCGTAAAAAAGACCTGAGGCTTTTTGCGGAAAGAGGGGATGGGGGACCGGATGGAATAAGAGCGGCGCGAAGGATCCCGCGCCGCCCCCTGATCACTCAGCCGAAACCGGAGTGATTTTTCACTTCTTCAGGCTCTTCACTGCGGAATCCGCGGCGACGTAGCCCGAGATAATGGCCCAGGAATTCATCATGGCGGTCATTGAGTCAGCGCCGTTCGCGCCCCCAACAACGCAGCCGGCGCCATAGAGATTGCCGATCGGCCTGCCGTTCTTCTTCAGAATCTGCATGCTGCCGTTAGCCTTCAGACCGCCGAGCGTTGTGCAGAAACGGACTTTCTGCTCCACGATGTAGTAAGGGCCTCCGGCAAGCGGCTTCAGCACCTTGCGGCCGAAATCCGCGTCCTTTCCGGCTTTCACAAAACCGTTCCAGCGGTCAACAGTCTTCTGCAGCTGCGCTGCGTTGATCCCCATTTTCTTCGCGGCTTCAGCGAGTGTCTTACCCTCAGCCATGACGGGGCGGCCGTTGTTCACGATCTTTTCCCACTTGTAGAGATCGGCTTCGGAAGCGACCAGCTTGTCCTCGAGTGACTTCGCGACGTATTCCTTCCACGCGGCCTGATCCATCACGATATACATGATCTGGCCCTTCTGAGCCTTCGTAACATCGGTGAGAGTTCCAAGTCCTTGGAGCTCATCAACAATGCGGCGGCCATCGGAATTCACGTAGATGGCTCCCGACTTCTTCATCGTGTCGGTCGAGGAAGCCGTGGCGGCAAGACCGTGATGCGGAGTCGTTTCAACGCCCTGCGGGTACTGCTTCACGAGGTCCAGATTGATCGTTCCGGCCCCTATCTCGCGGCCCATTTTCAGACCGTCACCGCTATCGGAGTCAAGACCGTAGAAAAGTCCCTGAGCGACTTTCTTCGGGAGCATCGAGCGGTTTGCGCCGTAGCCGCCGGAGGCGAGAATAGTCGCCTTTTCGGAGAAGTTCACATAGGCACCGTCCGCGAGACGCGCCTTCACGCCGATGACATTGCCCTTCTTATCGAGAATGAATTTCTGCGCCCGGGGTCCGTCATGATGACGCCGCCGTTCTTCTTCAGCTCGTTGCTCATCAGGCGAAGGAAGTTGACGGAGCGCCCCTCGACACCGAGCTGACGGTTTGCGGAGTGATCCGGATACTGCGTGGCAGCCGGTCCGTACGGAATCTTCAGGTCATCAATCAGCCAGTCGACCACTTTGCCCGCGTTCTGCGTTGTCATGTGAACGAGGACCGGATCATTCTTATTTTTGCCGGCCTTCATGATGTCTTTGTAGGCGAGCTCAGGGCTGTCCTTCGTTTCCTTCATCACCTCACGCTGATAGCGGGAGCCGGTAGCGATCAGGGTGCCGGCGTTCAGCTGCGTGTCGCCGCCGATATTCGGCATCTTTTCAATGAGAATGACTTTTTCGCCGAGAGTCGCGGCTCGGACTGCAGCGGTGATGCCGCTCGCGCCGCCGCCGATCACGAGAATGTCAGTCTTGATTTCTTTCGGAGCCGCTTTGGCGGTCTTCTTCACGGCAACCGGGGCTGTCATGAAGTCCTTATCGGTGCCGCCGGCCGCCTTGACAGCGTTCCTCACGGCTTCAAGGATTCCGCGGCTTGTAAGCGTGGCACCGGACACCGCATTGAGTTTCAGGGTGTTCTTCTCAGCAATTTCCTTCGGAAGAATCCTGAGCGCGGAGTCCGAAACCCCGACGGTTTCTGTCTGCTTCGTGATTTTGACATCGGCGATCTTTCCGCCCTTGAACGTCACAGCAGCGGTAATCTGACCGCCGCGGCCGTTCCCGGTTCCGGTAAAGGTTCCGTCCTTGACTGCGGCTCCAGCGCCCGTGGCGACGCAGGCCGCGACCGCGGCTGCGGTCAGTCTGAGAGCAAATCCTGTATTCACGCCAATTCTCCTTTGAGGTGTTTTCATAATTCCCTGTTTTAATTAATGAATCACTTAAAACAGGGCTTCGTGAATCCCTCTCAGTATAGGCTCCCCGTTATAAGCGGGGGCCAGGCGTGCTTCCCCTTAGGATGATGGGCTTAATGTGTTTCGGAAATATCCTGCGGAGTATTTCCGGACGGGGTCTGATTCCTGGTATTCGCGGTGGTATCGGAATTGGGCTTCGGGATCCCGCCCTTCGGCAGCTTTGTGACAAGCAGCTGATCGACGCGGTTCTTATCCACGTCCACCACTTCGAACTGATAGCCGCCGAACGTGAGCTTATCGGTTCTCTTCGGAATGCGGCGGAGAAGGAACATGACGAGACCGCCCGCGGTTTCATACGGCGGATTGTCTTCAATATCCGGGAGATCGAACGTGTTCTCCAGTTCGTAAAGCGAGGTGGAGCCTTCAACGAGCCACGAGTTTTCATCGCGCTTCACGATCTGGGCGTCCTCATCCAGGCCGACCATTTCGCCCATGATGGTGTTCATCACGTCATTCAGGGTAATGAGACCGGCCACTTCACCATACTCATTGATCACCACCACAAAGTCAGCCATGGTGTTCCGGATTTCTTCAATCGTTTCCGACATGGAGAGGCTTTCCGGAATCATTTTCACAGGGCTGAGGAGCCCCTTTTCCGTCAGATCCAGACGCTTTCCCTGAACCAGGCGGGTGAGAAGCTGCTTGCTGTCCACGTAACCCGCGACGTTATCGATCGTCTTCTCGCAGACGAGGAACTGATGATGCGGGTTCTGGACGACTTTCGTGCGGATACTTTCGTCGCTCTCGTTTTTGAGAAAGTAGACGATATCGTCGCGCGCCGTCATAGCGGTGGAGACCGTCCGGTCTTCAAGCGAGAAGATGTTTTCAATCACGCTTCGCTCTTCAGGATCAATCACACCTTCTTTGACGCCTGCGTTCACGGTCGCGAGGACGTCTGCCGTTGTGACTCGCTCACCGGCGTGCGTCGGCATGCCAAGCTTCTTCATCGCAAAAGTGGCGCAGCTGTTCAGAGCCCAGACAACCGGTTTCAGAACCGAGTTGAGCCAGGTGATCGGGCGGATCACGAGGATCGCGCATGATTCAGGGCGCGCCATGGCGTAGCGGCGTGGGATCAGGTCAGCGAAGAGAACGAAGAGGAGGGTAGCGGTGAGATACGCGAGCCAGAAGGCTGCGGTGTCAGCGGAGGAGTCGCTGAGCACGTGAATGAATGCCGATTTGTAGAGGGGGATGAAAACATCCTGCCCAAGAATACCGCCGGCTAGAGCGAGGGCATTAACGCCGATCTCGACGATCGTAAACATGGGCCCGGGATTGGCCTTAAGCGCAATAACTTCCCGGGCGCGCTGGTCGCCTGCTTCGGAGAGCCCCTGAAGTCTCACATTCTTTGCGGCGGCGAGTGAAATCTCGGAAATCGAGAAGAACGCCGAGCAGAGGACGAGGATCAGAAGCCCGACCATCTGTAAAACGGAATCCATAAAAGAAGTCCCTTCTGGTTAAGGTGTTTGAAGAATCGGAATAGGCTGAGACTCCAGAAAAAGGTCAGGGCCGCGGGCGCGGAGCCCGCTTTCCTTTCATTCTAATGGTAAATCCGAATGCGGCCCGAGACCGTATCACGAATTTAGGGTAGAGAGGCGGAACGCCTCAGAATGGCGATCACGGCATTTGCGGCTTTTTCAAGCGACTGAGCCGGAATGCATTCGTAGATACCGTGATAATTGAGGCCTCCGGTGAAAACATTCGGGCAGGGAAGTCCCTTCGCGGAGAAGAAGGCGCCGTCCGTTCCGCCTCGGACCGGCTCCTCAATCGGCTCGATTCCGCAGTCGCGGTACGCCGCGCGGGCGAGGTCCAGAATATTTTCGTGCCCGGCGAGATAGTCACGCATATTGCGGTACTGATCCTGAATCACCACCTGCGCGGGAGCGGCACGGCCGGTATCGAAGTTCTGTACAAGTGCCGCGAGCCACATCTTGCGGTCCTCAAAGGCACCGCGGTCATGGTCACGGATGATGAGGATCACTTCGGCATGCTCAACGCCGCCAGAGATTGAGATCGGGTGGAAGAAGCCTTCGTGCCCCTCTGTCTCTTCAGGAGACTCAGACTCAGGAAGGAGAGAAATGAATCGTGCAGCCAGCTTCGCCGCGTTCACCATCTTTCCCTTGGCGGAACCCGGATGAACGGAAATCCCCGTGAAGGTTATCCGGGCAGTGGCGGCGTTAAAGGTCTCGCTTTCAAGCCCACCGACATCGCCCCCGTCGATCGTGAAACCGTACGACGCGCGGAGTCCCGGCACATCAACAGAATCCGTACCCCGTCCGATTTCCTCATCCGGTGTGAAAAGAATCCGGATTTCAGCGTGCGGATCATCCGGATGAGTGAGGAACCACTCCGCGGCATTCATGATCGCGGCAACCCCGGCTTTGTCGTCCGCGCCGAGAAGCGTGCGGCCGTCGGTGCAGATGATGTCTTCACCGATATGGCGCCTGAGTTCAGGGAATACTTCCGGATCAAGACGGATTTTGTTTTCCGGGTCGAGTGCGATCGCGTCTCCGTTCCAGGCTTCCGCCACCTGAGGATGAATGCCCTCACAGGAGGCTTCAGGTGACGTATCCATGTGGGAATTGAGGAGAATCACGGGCGCTTTTTCAGCTCCGGCGGACGCGGGAATCGTCGCGGTGACCACGCCTTTTTCGGAAAGCGTCACATCCTTTGCGCCGAGAGCCCGGAGTTCAGACTCAAGAACCCGCGCGAGATCAAATTCCCGCGCGGCGCTCGGGGACGCTTGGCTTTCCGGATCTGATCCTGTCGGGATCAGCGCGTAGCGGATGAAACGGTCAAGAAGAGGTGTTTTTTTCGTGTAATCGTTATAGGAAACGGGGTAAACCATCCTGCAGATGCCTTATTGATCAGATGTTTGGCTGCGCGGCACGGCGGTGAGCGGAACGGTAGCCGCGAAGCGACGTACGGGTAAAACCGGGCTTTGCTTTGCGGGCGGTCTTTGCGGTCTGAACGGCTGGCTTCGAAGCAGCTTTGGCAGAGGTCTTTACAGCCTTTGCCTGCAGAGCCTCGCGCGCGGGAACCACTTCGTTCTTCGCGAGCACGTAGCGGTGACGGGTCGACTTCACGCTGTTCTTCACGGTGTTCGCTGGCCCAAGGCGGGCGGGCTCGGATTCACCGAGTGCAATAGCGTCAAAAAGAGGATCAATCGACGTATCGGCTTCGGGGGCGCTGCCGAAATCAGCCGGATTCATCTGGCTCAGCGCAAGAGAAATCTCGTCCGCAGAGGGGAACCGTTCCGGGAGACGGAGACCGCGCACATGGCGGATCGTCACGATTCTCGGAGCCCAGTATTCATTCAGAGTGCTTTCCATCACGTTCTTTCCGGTGCGGGGAGCGTGAATAAAGCGGGATGGGCCGGTGAGAATACCGGTATGCAGCCCCGTGGCTCCGTGTCCGGTACGGAAAATAATGATGTCACCGATATGGGCGTAAGAAAGCGGAATATCTTCTCCAATCTTCGCGAGTTCAGTCGTCGTGCGGGGAAGGTTAACGCCGTGCTGCCGGTAGACCCACCAGACAAGCCCCGAGCAGTCAAAACCGCTGTCAGGCTCTTCTTCGCCGTAGCGGTATGGCGTGCCAAGCTGCTGCTTCACGGTTTTAACAATCTTGAGCCCGAATTTGGTCGGCGCGGGAGCGGCTTCAGCATCAGGAAGCGGGGCAGGGGCCGGCGCCGCGGCAGGTTCCGGAGGCGTAAAGAAGATAAAGGAAAGCGGATCTTCAGTGTCGTGCGGAGTCGCAGACGCGGGCAGAGCGAAAAATGCGCTGCCGGCAAGAATGAGCAGGATCTTTCCTGCTATCGGGGTAAAGGTTTTTGAGTGCATGTTTTCCCGACTTTGGTGTGAGGTGCTGAGGCGAAAAACGGAGACTCCCGCTTTCTGGCTATTTATTTTAGATGAGTCTGTCGTCCTTCGGGGATTTGGCCTGAATTTCTATCCTGAATTCTCCGGTATTACCATCCGGAACCGATTTGACCCGTCCGAAAAAGGCCCCTTTGGAGAGCGCGCCGGGGAGAGGATCGTCAGACGAAACGATGAGCCGGGCGATCGGCCGGTAGTGACCGTGGAAAAGCGTGACGACAGACGTCTTTTTATCCGCGGATGTTCCGGAGTTCCGGGGCTCAATGAGGTCACCGGGTCTGACGTGCTCGGTGACATACTCCCGGTCAAAGTCTGACGGTGACGCGGCGAGGCTCGGGCGTAAGGCGTCGATTTCAGCCTGCCGCGCGTTCAGATAGGCGTACCGGCCGCCCAGCCAGGCGTAGAGCTCGAGCGTCAGAGCGCCGCCAATGACCGCGGCCCAGGCCGAGTCCGTGAGAATCGCGGCCGCAGCCGTGAGAATGAGAGCGGCGATTGCCGTTTCCTGCAGGTGTCTGATGATAAAGGTAAGCATGAAAAAACCGGGCCGTCTGTTAAAGACTGGCCCGGTCAGATCCGGTATTACGCCGTGCAAAGCCGGCTGAAAGCTTATGCCTTCGCGAGCTTCACCCGGGCGTCGACCGCAATCGCTTCACCATCCTTATCGGAAATCATGAGCGGATTGATATCGAGCTCGGAAACACGGGGGAAATCCGTCACCAGCTGGGACAGCCTGAGAAGAGTTTCCTCGATTTTATCGGTTTGGGCGCGCGGGAGACCGCGGACACCCTCGAGAAGCTTCCAGGCCTTGACGGAGCGCACCATTTCAGACGCGTCCTGATCCGTGAGCGGAGCAATGCGGAAGGAAATATCCTTCAGCACTTCGACGAACACACCGCCGAGACCGAACATGATCATCGGGCCGTACTGAGGATCGGTCGCGAGACCGCACACCATTTCGCGCGAGCTCTTCACCATTTCCTGGATCAGAACGCCTTCAAGGCCTTTATCGAGTCCGCGTTCAGTGAGCTTCGCGATCAGGTCGCGGTATTCACGCCTGAGGGCTTCTTCAGAGGCGATGCCGACACGCACGCCGCCCACGTCAGTCTTGTGGGAGGTGGTCTTTGAGGTCATCTTCATCACGATCGGATAACCGATTGAATTCGCGATAGCGACGGCCTCATCTTCCGTCTTCGCAAGAGCGGAGCGGCAGACACGGACGCCGTAGGCATCGAGCAGCGCGATGCTTTCCTTGGTGGTCAGCGTGTCGCGGGATTCCGCGTCAGCACCGGCGATGATTGCCTTGGCTTTTTCCTGGTCCACGGCAAAGCGTTCGATCCGGCCTTCCGGCTTCTCAACCCACTTCCGCTGACGGTTAAGACGATCAAGGGCCGCGATGCCTTCCTCTGAATACATATAGAACGGAACGGTCACATTCTTATCGGCGAGCGACGAGAAGAATTCCTGCGTCGTCATAAAGACGCCGACAATCGGCTTCTCGGGGTGCTTCGCCCGGATATCCATGATCGCGTCCGCGACATCCGTGTCTTTAAGACCGAGGAACGGCAGATAGATCGTGAGGATCATGTCGACGCCGTCGTCCGCGATGACGGTTTCAAGCGTTCTGCGGTAATGCTCGAGCGGGGCAGAGGCGATCATGTCGACCGGGTTCTTCACCGAGGCAGCGGACGGAAGGAATGAGCGAAGCGTTTCCTTGGTCTCTTCGGAAAGCTTTGCCATCTGCATGCCGAAGTCCTCGACCGCGTCGGTCGCCATAATGGCGGGGCCGCCCGAGTTCGTGATAATGGCAATCCGATCGCCCTTCGGAAGCGGGCAGAGCGAGAAAGCCTTGGCAGACGAAAAGAGATCGCTGAGGGATTTCTCGCGGATCACGCCGGACTGACGAAGCAGCGCGTCCGCAGCCTTGTCGGCGCCGGCAAGAGATCCGGTGTGGGAGGAGGCGGCACTCGCGCCGGCGGCGGACCGGCCGGCCTTCAGAGCAAGAATCGGCTTCTTTTTCGACACACGGGTAGCGAGCTTGCGGAACGCCTTCGGGTCGAGAATCGATTCCATATAGAGGAGGATCTGATGCACATCCTCTTCGTTTTCCCAGAATTCAATCGCGCTTGCCGCATTCACGTCAGCCTGATTGCCGATCGAAATGAACTGGGCAAAGCCAATGCCGAGGTCCTTCAGAATATTTAGGATGCCGCCGCCGAGAGCGCCGGACTGAGAAACGAAACCAATGTCGCCGCGGCGGGGCAGCGTCTCAGCAAAGCAGCCGTCCATACGGACCGCCGGGTTCGTATTCACGACACCGAGGCAGTTCGGGCCGACCATCGTCATCCCGTACTGATGTACGCGTTCAGTCAGAGCCTTTTCGAGCGCCAGACCTTCCGCGCCGGTTTCCTTGAATCCGGCCGAAATCACGACAATGCCCTTGATCCCTCTTTCGTGGCACTGATCGATCGTATCCAGCATGTATTTCGCGTTGATCGCGATGATGGCGAGATCGATGCCATCGGGGAGAGCGGACACGCTCGTATAAACCTCACGGCCCTCCAGGATGCCTCCCTTCGGATTGACCAGATAAAGGTCGCCCTGGAAGCCGTAATCGATCAGACGATGCAGCAGGTCATGGCCAATTGTGTGATCACGGGTCGATGCACCGACAAGCACGATCGACTTCGGGTTCATTACCGAAGAAAGATCCATAGTTTTACTCTCCTCAAGAAGTTGGGGAACATCCCTACTACGCGGGACTCAATATTAAGACTAAACGCAAAATAATCAAGAAAATTAGGCATAGAAATCCGTTCCTGAATTTCTTCTTTGCTGGACATTTTTCTTATGCTGCAGGAAAAAGATCGGGCGACCCTCGTTGGGCTTCTCGCACCGGTTTGCTGGGGTATGTCGGTCGGACTCATCCGGTCGCTTGAGGAAGTCTTTGGAATGGCTCAGGGTCTCACGATCTGCTACGTGATCGGAATGCTCTTTACGCTGTTCGTTTTCGGGATTCCTCATCTGTCCAGGTACTCGAAGAAGTATCTCTTCCTCGGGCTCCCGCTTTCTGTTATCTGCTCGCTCTGCTTCACGTTCTCGCTGCAGTTTTCTGAGGGCGGCCGCCAGACGCTTGAGGTCGGCATGGTGAATTACCTCTGGCCGAGTCTTACGGTGATCTGCGCGGTGCTTTTCAATCATCAGAAAGCCCGCTGGTATGTGACAATCGGATTCCTCTTTACGCTTGCGGGCCTTGGACTCGTGCAGGCGGGAGGCCACGGATTCCATCCGCTTGAGATTGCCGGTCATATTGCCGAGAATCCGATTGCTTATGGTCTTGCCGCTCTCGGTGCCGTTTGCCTGGGCGCTCTTCAGTTCCGCGAGCCGCGCTTGGGGGAATGGTCAGAATCCGACCCCGATTATTTTCGGTATTGACGCGTTGATTTTTGCCGGGATTTTCCTTTCCGGCGGTCTTGAAGCACCCGCTCCGACCTGGAACGGCTTCCTGCTCTGTATTGCCGCGGGCTGTGTGTTTGGCGGCGCCTATGCCGTGTGGACCTATGGTGTGCAGAAGGGCAGCATGACGGTTCTCGCGATTGGGTCCTACTTCACCCCGGTGCTGTCCTGCCTGCTTGGCGCACTGATGCTGGGTGCCACCCTGACGCTGGTCTTCTGGCAGGGTGTGGCGCTCGTGGTAATCGGATCCTTTATCTGCTGGCTGGCGACGCGTGAGGAAAAGCACGTCACCCACGGCCGTCCGATCCGCTTCCGCCGCCGCGCTGCGGCCCATTAAGGATCCGCAGCGGCTCTGTACCTAATGCTCAGCGGCTCAGAAAACCGCCGGTCTGCCCGGCGGCTGGGCTCGCGGGTGTTCCATCCGTTTTCACGCAGGAAACGGCTGCGCTGTCGCCCTGCGGCGTAAAAATCGCCACACACTTCATGTCGTCATCCACGATCCGATAGATCGGGGACCCGACCGCGGTGCCGATGCGCTTGACATTCCGGCTGTCGTTTTCGTAAGGTGAAAAAATCCGGGTAACGGCGCGGTCGCAGCCAGTGACCAAAACCGCCACGGCAAGGGCGGCAATACCGATTTTCAGTAAGGACATGATTCCTGTGCTCCTAAACATACAGCCGCGATCACCCCGAACTGAAGCAAGGTGACACGTGAGAAAGATTCACTACGAGTTTAAAGCAGAAGAGGCGTTATGGACGGCGGTACGGAGCCGCGGCACCGGCGGACAGAATGTGAATAAGGTCGCGACCGCGGTTCAGCTGAAGTTTGATATCCGGGCGAGTTCACTTCCTGAAAAACTGAAAGCGAGACTGCTCGCGCTGAGGGACAGGCGGCTTGGGGCTGACGGCGTCATTACGATCCGGGCGGAAAATAACCGTACTCAGGAACTGAATCTGGCGGAGGCGTACCGCAGGCTCCGAGAGCTGATTGATGGAGCTTCGGAAATACCGGATTTCCGCATACCGACAAAACCCACCCGGGCAAGCATTCGCAGAGTCCGTCAGACGAAGACTTTGCGAAGCGAAGTGAAAAAGCTTCGTGGAAAGGTGAGAGACTTTTAAATGAAAGAGCCGAAAAAAGGGCGCTTCAGTGATGAAGCGCCCTTTGGTATATCGGTACCTCTGGGTGTCAGGCGGATTTCTCACCGTCTGTCATTTCAAGTTTCCGTTCTTCGCGGTCCGGAGTCTTCACAGACTTTTCCCAGCTTGAAAGCTCAGCCACGTCGACGCCGTTATCTGTTCCGGCAACAATCTTTTCCCTGAGTCTCATGCGGGTCTGGTTCGCGAAATCATGGACGGAGGCAAGACCCAGTGCCACTTTCAGCATGGTTTTGCGGTCAGCAGGAGAAGACGGAACCTTGATTTCATACCAGTTTGTACCGCCGTCAAGCGATCCATAGAACCGGGTGCGATAGCCTTCTTTGTCGTTGCCGTAGCAGTCAACGATGATATCGTCCGGATCCAGTGCCTTCAGTACCAGATCCATCGGAGAAATCTGGGTCGTGCAGACGTGTCCTTCCGGGTAGACATGCATTCCTTTTTTCGCGCGTTCATGCATCGCGCGGATCTTTGCGTCAAAAAGACTGTTATCAGAGAAGGGGGAATCGGTTTTCCCGGAAGCGGCGGCCTGATCTTCGTGGATCTTGGTGTCCGTCATATTGACCAGGAAACCGATAGCGGCAAGAACAATGAGGCCGGCCGCGACAAAAGTGAGATCCTTGGCGATCGCCTTTTCAATATCGGGATCCGAAATGTATCAGGGGGCGGCAAGAAGCCCGATCACAACAAGAGCCAGCACGCCGATGATGAATTTGAGCAGCCTGTATTTCATAGTGCATCCCCTATGGTATTTCACCTATCTATTAAGTTCATTGTAACAGCGGGAAATACAAATGACGGCGGGCCTTTCTTTCAGCTTCTGTTAAGGTTCCAGGAACATGATTCATCACAGATGAGTTGCTGAGACATCTCTCCTTTACTAGACCGGATTTCTGTTAATCCGGTCTTTTTTTTGCTCTGCTGGCGTAGGATAGGCCACTGGCAATAAAAATAGAGAAAGGTGCAGGCATTGAAAAGAACCTATCTGATTGATATCGGCAACTCAGCTCTCAAGTGGGCGGAAGCGACAACACCTCAGAATACCGGCGTAATCACCTATGGCGACATGGTGATGCTGGCCGAGCAGGTGAGAGACTTTTACCGGCATCAGAGACCGGAACTGATTTACGCCTGCACAGTGGCTCACAGCGTCATTGCCAGTACGGTTCAGCAGGTGTGTGAGCGGACAAGGATTGAGCTGCTGGGAAGCCAGCGGGAATTTAACGGCGCCTTTCATGTGGTCAACCGCTATGACGACTATACAAAGCTCGGTCCTGATCGCTGGTACGCGGCGCTGGGTGCTGTGAGCAAACACCCGGACGAGAACCTTCTCATTGTTCAGATGGGGACCGCGCTGACAGCGGACAGCATCATCTGCCGGGGAGAGGGGGAATACGAATACCTGGGCGGACGTATCGCCCCGGGACCGACCATGATGTTTAAGAGCCTTCAGCAGGGCACCGCGAGACTCCATGTGCCGAGCGGTACGTATCAGACGTTCCCTCAGAATTCGAGCGATGGGATTTCCACCGGGATCACGGACTGTGTTCGCGGTTTTATTTCCGGCGGACTTGAAGCGATGGGAGAGGCGGCGAAACCGAAGCTCGTTATTACCGGAGGCGCCGCTCACTATTATGAGAAAGCCTTCGAGCGGTATTTCCCGGACTATCTGATCGAGGATAATCTCGTGATCACGGGCCTTTCGCTTCGGATTCGCAGTGAAAATGAGGAATAGTCCGATGCATAGTGTTTTTTCAAAACCCTTCACAATCCATTTCTCAGACTGTGATTCGACAGGGCTCGTTTTTCATCCGCATTTCTTCCGCTGGGCAGTGGACACGGAAGAAGCCTTTTTCCGTGAAATTCTCGGGGAAAAAATTTTTGGCCCTGGAGTAACGGATCAGATCTACGCGCCGATGGCGGGAATCCAGGCGGAATTCAGCGCGCCTCTCAGAGCGGGTGACAAGGTGGAATTCAGGCTTTGGATTGAGCAGCTCGGGTGGAGTTCCATTCGCTGGGCGTTTGAAATCATGAAAAATGAATCGCCCGCAGTAAAAATTGCTGAAACTCTGGTGTTCACTCAGCTTCAGCCTGATGGCACGTTTAAAGCGGTGGAAATTACTGAAAACTATAGAAGAAAAATGGCTCATATGTCAAAGATGACGATGAACCGGGGCTCCGGTTCAGGTCCTGATAAGAAAAAAGTTTGACATTTAAATTTTTCATCTGTAATATACGTGTTCTTCGCTGCTGACGCAGTGACGATCTTTAAAAACTGAATAACGAACCGATAAGCGTGAGCATCTGGTTTTGAAGAGCTTCAGCTCATAAAAAATCAGGTGCTTGAAAAGACGAATGGAATGATGCAGAAGTGAATAACTTCTGAAAATTACCAGTCGATAATTTTGAGCGCGACGCTTCAGGAAACTGAAGCAAATGAAGTAATAGCAGTGATTGAACTCAAGAGTTTGATCCTGGCTCAGATTGAACGCTGGCGGCATGCCTTACACATGCAAGTCGAACGGCAGCGGGGGAGCTTGCTCCTGCCGGCGAGTGGCGAACGGGTGAGTAATGCATCGGAACGTGTCCTGTTGTGGGGGATAACTGATCGAAAGATCAGCTAATACCGCATGAGACCTGAGGGTGAAAGCGGGGGATCGCAAGACCTCGCGCGACAGGAGCGGCCGATGTCTGATTAGCTAGTTGGTGAGATAAAAGCTTACCAAGGCGACGATCAGTAGCTGGTCTGAGAGGATGATCAGCCACATTGGGACTGAGACACGGCCCAGACTCCTACGGGAGGCAGCAGTGGGGAATTTTGGACAATGGGGGAAACCCTGATCCAGCCATGCCGCGTGCGGGATGAAGGCCTTCGGGTTGTAAACCGCTTTTGTCAGAGACGAAAAGGGACGTACGAATAATACGTTCCGCTGACGGTATCTGAAGAATAAGCACCGGCTAACTACGTGCCAGCAGCCGCGGTAATACGTAGGGTGCAAGCGTTAATCGGAATTACTGGGCGTAAAGGGTGCGCAGGCGGCTGTGCAAGACAGATGTGAAATCCCCGGGCTTAACCTGGGAACTGCATTTGTGACTGCACGGCTAGAGTTTGTCAGAGGAGGGTGGAATTCCGCGTGTAGCAGTGAAATGCGTAGATATGCGGAAGAACACCAATGGCGAAGGCAGCCCTCTGGGACATGACTGACGCTCATGCACGAAAGCGTGGGGAGCAAACAGGATTAGATACCCTGGTAGTCCACGCCCTAAACGATGTCAGCTGATTGTTCGGAAAGCAATTTCTGGGTAACCAAGCCAACGCGTGAAGCTGACCGCCTGGGAAGTACGGTCGCAAGATTAAAACTCAAAGGAATTGACGGGGACCCGCACAAGCGGTGGATGATGTGGATTAATTCGACGCAACGCGAAAAACCTTACCTAGCCTTGACATGTCAGGAATCCGGATGAAAGTCTGGAGTGCCCGCAAGGGAGCCTGAACACAGGTGCTGCATGGCTGTCGTCAGCTCGTGTCGTGAGATGTTGGGTTAAGTCCCGCAACGAGCGCAACCCTTGTCATCAGTTGCTACGCAAGAGCACTCTGATGAGACCGCCGGTGACAAACCGGAGGAAGATGGGGATGACGTCAAGTCCTCATGGCCCTTACGGCTAGGGCCTCACACGTCATACAATGGTCGGAACAGAGGGCAGCGAAGCCGGGAGGCGGAGCCAATCCCAGAAAACCGATCGTAGTCCGGATTGCAGTCTGCAACTCGACTGCATGAAGTCGGAATCGCTAGTAATCGCGGATCAGCATGCCGCGGTGAATACGTTCCCGGGTCTTGTACACACCGCCCGTCACACCATGGGAGTGGGGTTTGCCAGAAGGCGTTTGTCCAACCGCAAGGAGGACGGCGACCACGGTGGGTTCCATGACTGGGGTGAAGTCGTAACAAGGTAGCAGTACCGGAAGGTGCGGCTGGATCACCTCCTTTTAAGAGAACGAAGTTCTCAAGACAGGTGCTCATACTTATCGTTCGTTGTCTTCTGAGAAATGGAGACTATGTTCGGTTGTTCTTTAACAATTAGGAAGGAATGAAAGTTCTAAGTGCCTGAAATACTTGATGAGGGTATTTCAGGGCAGTTATGAACATGGGTTGTGATTGCATTCACAAATTTGCAAGTTTCTCCAAGAAACCGAAGCAACATTTAGAGAACAGCGACACGTTACAAGTCGATTGAAATCGTGCCGGGTAAAAGGCGGCAGGGTTATAGGATCAAGCGACTAAGTGCATGTGGTGGATGCCTTGGCGATCACAGGCGATGAAGGACGCGGCAGTCTGCGAAAAGCCCCGGGGAGCTGACAACGAGCTTTGATCCGGGGGTCTCCGAATGAGGGAACTCCAAGCTTTAGCTTGATCCATGCGTGAATACATAGCGTATGGAGGCGAACGCGGCGAACTGAAACATCTCAGTAGCTGCAGGAAAAGAAATCAACCGAGATTCCGGAAGTAGCGGCGAGCGAAACCGGAACAGCCTGAATTCGATATTGAGAAAAACACTGGAAGAGTCTGGAAAGGCTCGCCATAGTGGGTGATAGCCCCGTACGGGACGTTTATCTCAAGGTACTGAGGATTCGAAAAGTAGGTCGGGGCACGTGAAACCCTGGCTGAACATGGGGGGACCATCCTCCAAGGCTAAATACTCGTGATCGACCGATAGCGTACTAGTACTGTGAAGGAAAGGTTAAAAGAACCCCGGGAGGGGAGTGAAATAGATTCTGAAACCGCATGCATACAAACAGTAGGAGCCCTTCGGGGTGACTGCGTACCTTTTGCATAATGGGTCAGCGACTTATGTTATGTGGCAAGCCTAACCGACTAGGGGAGGCGCAGCGAAAGCGAGTCCGAACAGGGCGATTCAGTCGCATGGCATAGACCCGAAACCAGATGAGCTAACCATGGCCAGGCTGAAGGTGTGGTAACACACACTGGAGGGCCGAACCTACTGGTGTTGCAAAACCAGAGGATGAGCTGTGGTTAGGGGTGAAAGGCTTAACAAATCTGGAGATAGCTGGTTCTCCCCGAAAACTATTGAGGTAGTGCCTTGTATATGAGCTTCTGGGGGTAGAGCACTGTTATAGCTAGGGGGACATGGCGTCTTACCAAACTATGGCAAACTCCGAATACCAGAAAGCTTCGTACAGGAGACAGAGCACCGGGTGCTAACGTCCGGACTCAAAAGGGAATCAACCCAGACCGCCAGCTAAGGTCCCTAATATCAGCTAAGTGGAAAACGAAGTGGAAAGGCTAAAACAGTCAGGAAGTTGGCTTAGAAGCAGCCATCCTTCAAAGAAAGCGTAATAGCTCACTGATCGAGTCCTTCCGCGCGGAAGATGTAACGGGGCTAAGTTGATAACCGAAGCTGCGGATTCATACTTTTAGTGTGAGTGGTAGGGGAGCGTTCTGTAAGCCTGCGAAGGTGGATCGTAAGGTCTGCTGGAGGTATCAGAAGTGCGAATGCTGACATGAGTAACGATAAAGCGGGTGAAAAGCCCGCTCGCCGCAAACCCAAGGTTTCCTGCTCTACGTTAATCGGAGCAGGGTGAGTCGGTTCCTAAGGCCAGGCTGAGAAGCGTAGCTGATGGAAATCAGGTTAATATTCCTGAACCGGCGTTGAATGCGATGGGGTGACGGAGCAGCCAGAGTGGACCGGGTGTTGGATGTCCCGGCTTCCGAGCGATGGGTGCCTGCAGGCAAATCCGCAGGCGTATACCCAGGACGAAGGATCGGGTCTTCTTTTGAAGACGAAGCCACTGGAAGCGCTTCCAGGAAAAACCTCTAAGCTTCAGTTCAACGGCGACCGTACCGTAAACCGACACAGGTGGGTGAGCTGAATATGCTCAGGCGCTTGAGAGAACTCGGGAGAAGGAACTCGGCAAATTGACACCGTAACTTCGGAAGAAGGTGTGCCTTTGTAGCTTGATGGGAGAGAAACCCAAAGGGCGAAGAGGTCTCAGAGAATCGGTGGCTGTAACTGTTTACTAAAAACACAGCGCTCTGCAAAGATGAAAGTCGACGTATAGGGCGTGATGCCTGCCCGGTGCTGGAAGATTAATTGATGGGGTGCAAGCTCCTGATCGAAGTCCCAGTAAACGGCGGCCGTAACTATAACGGTCCTAAGGTAGCGAAATTCCTTGTCGGGCAAGTTCCGACCTGCACGAATGGCATAATAATGGCCACACTGTCTCCTCCCGAGACTCAGTGAAATTGAAATGTTTGTGATGATGCAATCTCCCCGCGGCTAGACGGAAAGACCCCATGAACCTTAACTGTAGCTTTGCATTGGACTTTGAACCGATCTGTGTAGGATAGGCGGGAGGCTTTGAAGAATGGACGCCAGTTCATTCGGAGCCGTCGTTGAAATACCGCCCTGATTTGTTTGAGGTTCTAACCTGGGCCAGTAATCCTGGCTGGGGACCGTGCATGGTGGGCAGTTTGACTGGGGCGGTCTCCTCCTAAAGGGTAACGGAGGAGTGCGAAGGTACGCTAATCACGGTCGGAAATCGTGAGGATACTGCAATGGGAAAAGCGTGCCTGACTGCGAGACAGACAAGTCGAGCAGATGCGAAAGCAGGTCATAGTGATCCGGTGGCTTCTGCATGGAAGGGCCATCGCTCAACGGATAAAAGGTACTCTGGGGATAACAGGCTGATACCGCCCAAGAGTTCATATCGACGGCGGTGTTTGGCACCTCGATGTCGGCTCATCTCATCCTGGGGCTGTAGCCGGTCCCAAGGGTATGGCTGTTCGCCATTTAAAGAGGTACGTGAGCTGGGTTTAAAACGTCGTGAGACAGTTTGGTCCCTATCTACCGCGGGCGCTGGAAGATTGACAGGGGCTGCTCCTAGTACGAGAGGACCGGAGTGGACGCACCTCTGGTGTATCGGTTGTGACGCCAGTCGCATTGCCGAGTAGCTATGTGCGGAAGAGATAACCGCTGAAAGCATCTAAGCGGGAAACTTGCCTGAAGATTAGTCTTCCCGGAGGCTTGACCTCCCTGAAGGGTCGTCCGAGACCAGGACGTTGATAGGCCAGGTGTGGAAGCGCTGTGAGGCGTGAAGCTAACTGGTACTAATTGCCCGTGCGGCTTGATCCTATAACCGTGCTGCTTAGTTAAATGACAGCAAAGGTTTTGAAAGGAAGCTTGCAAAAAGAAAGAAGTGTGTGAATGTGGAAAAGCAAGCCATGTGATTTCATTCCTTCCCAAAGAATTCGCTTCAGAAGTCCTAAAAAACTTTGAAAGCAAAGCCTTTGCCTGACGGCCATAGCAGAGTGGCCCCACCCCTTCCCATTCCGAACAGGACGGTGAAACGCTCTCGCGCCAATGATAGTCGGTTGTATTTCCGGTGAAAGTAGGTCACTGTCAGGCTCCCCCCTTCAAAACCCTCGAAAGTTTTTCTTTCGAGGGTTTTGTTTTATGGGTATTTACGAAATCCGGATATGAAAAAAGGGAGGAGCATCCGCTCCTCCCTTCTTTCGGGTTTCATAAAGACCTCTACGCGGTTTCCGCTGCGTCGTTCAGCGTAGTGAGTTCCTTGCCTTCCTTTTTCATGCAGTCAATCAACGCGCGGGCCGCCTTGGAAACGTACCGGTTGCTGCGGTAGACGACGCGGATATCGGACTCCGGAATCTTCGGACGGATTGAGAAGAACCGAAGCGGGAACTTAGGCGCGAAGAGCCGCGCGAGCGTATTGGTTACCAGCGTCGGTCCGACCTTTTCGTCGGTCAAGGCTAGACACGTCGCCAGATCACCGGTTTCCAGCATCACCTTGGGTTTTGCGTGGGCCTTCGCGCAGAGATCATCAAAGACCGACCGCATCCGCAGATCGTGTTTCACGGTGACGAACGGTTTTCCATCAAAAAGTCTGAAGTCCAGAACAGGGTAGGATGACGCCCGGTTTTCAACTGCCTGGCTGCACATGGGATCATCCGCCCGGAGCGCGATCAGGCACTCTTTGGAATAGAGTTCCTCTGTCGTGATGTTGGGAAGGTTTCTCGGATTCGGAACAATGGCGAGATCCAGTCTCCCGTCTGCGACGGATTCTTCCAGATCCACGCCGGACCCCTGTTCGATCACAAGCTCCACGCCTGGGAACTCTTTCATGAAGGGTGGCAGGGCATTGACGAGGAAATACCCCTCAAAGTACTGAGGTGTACCGACAACCAGCCGGCCCGTGATGCCGCTCCCCATATCGTGAATCTGCACCCGCGAGAGCGCGCGGATCTTATTGACGTTCTTTTCGGCCTCAATCCAGCATTCCCCGGCAGGCGTCAGCCGCAGAGGTTTTGCTACGCGGTCAACCAGCGTAGCGCCAACGTCCTTTTCAAGACGCATGATGAACTGAGAGAGCGAGGGCTGAGAGATGTTTAGGCGCTTCGCAGCTCTGGAAAAGCTGCCAGCCTCGAGAAGTGTCTGTATATATTGGAAAGGTTTGTCTGCCATGGTCACAGTTGTACCAAAGAAGAATGTTCAACCCCTATACGACCCCCTGAGACCATTATAGATTTTTTTCTATTTTGTTATAAGTTTGTTTTTAAGAATTAACAATTAAATTCAATTCTGAGAGCATTGATCCTATCGCCTGTACTCCTGGTAATACCTCGAAAACCCGTGTTTTTCTGCGAGACTTTTTTTTGAAAAAACGCTACATTTACTTAACCGAATTCTGTTTCGCCCCATGAAACCGGGCGGATTGAAAAGTTCTAAGGAGATAGATAATGAAGCGTCGTCAATTCCTGGCTCTTGCCTCCAGCGCTGCTGCCGCTGCCATCCTGACTGCCTGCGGTAAGAAAGAAGCCGCCTCTTCGGCTGCCGCCACCGCTACGGCGGGTTCGAGCGCCGCTGCCGGCAACATCACCATCAAGGTCGGCGCGACTCCGGTTCCGCATGCTGATCTTCTGAAGGTTGCCGCGAAGAACCTCGAGAAAGAAGGCGTTACGCTGCAGATTATCGAGTTTAACGATTACGTTCAGCCGAACACGGCTCTGGAAGACAAGTCGATTGACGCGAACTTCTTCCAGCATAAGCCTTACCTCGATGATTTCCTGCAGCAGCATAAGACTCACCTTCTTGCCCTGGCACCGATCCATATTGAACCGATCGGTCTTTATGCCGGCAAGAGCAAGGATCTGAAGAACATCAAGAACGGCGCTACGATCGCGATTCCGAATGACGCCACGAACGGCGGCCGCGCTCTGCTTCTCCTGCAGTTTGCCGGCATCATTCAGCTGAAGAAGGGCACTGGCATCAACGCGACGAAGGCTGATATCGTTTCGAACCCGCATAACGTGAAGCTTCAGGAACTGGAAGCCGCTCAGATTCCGCGTTCCCTGAAGGACGTTGACTTCGCTGTCATCAATTCGAACTTCGCCCTGACCGTGAATCTGAACCCGGTGAAGGACGCTCTCTTCATTGAAGACTCCAAGTCCCCATACGCGAACTACCTCGTTGTCCGTCAGGGTGATGAGAACCGTCCTGAGATCCAGAAGCTTGTGAAGGCTCTGCAGTCTCCGGAAGTGAAGGAATACATCGATAAGAACCTGAAGGGCGCTGTCGTCGCTGCCTTCTGATAGTTCTGCCGATAAACAGCTTCAGTGCAAAAGAAGCGCCCGGATCCTGATGGACCCGGGCGCTTTTTAAATCCCAGACGAAATTTCTGCTTAGTAGGTCATCACGGCCGGCAGAGTCTTCGCTTCTTCAACCCACTTGGCGACTTCCTTCTCGGAAACCGCGCCGTTCGTCAGATTCTTGGCGGCGTTGACCTCAGCCATCTTTTCAGCGAGGTTCTTCGGGACGCGATGCGCCAGTTCCTTCACCGTATCAACACCGGCTGCTTCCAGCAGTTCGGCGTACTGAGGACCGACGCCGTTGATACGGCATAGATCAGCATGGTTCGTCCACGTGAGAATCAGCTTTCCGGAAATTCCCGTGGCCTCTTCCAGCTCGGCACGGCCCGTACGGGTAGCTGCTTTCTTCAGCAGATCGGCAGAATCCTTGATGCCCGCTTCTTCCAGCTTTTTGGCGTAAGTTTCGCCAACGCCTTCGATATCAATCATTTTGTAGGTCGTCATTTCCAGATTTCCTTTTTCAGGTGATGGGATACTATTCAATATAAATCTTTTTTCTGTATTACGGTAATGCATTTTTTGCAATTTCCCCCTAAAAAATCCTCTTTTAATTCTTTCTAGTAAACTCACACCATTCTCTTTAGAGGTACAAAAGCAGTGAAAAAGAAGAAGCTGAGCCTCGGGGGGCTCCCGGATATCGGTTTCATGGATCAGGATGCCGGCAGCCTTCCAGGGGCTTTTGGAGACAAGACAGCGCCGCGGCCGGCAGCAGTGAAACTGAAGAAGGAACTTGCCGCAAAGAAGGCGGCCAAAGCTGAGATTCCGGCCGAAGCGAAGAAAACGTTTGACCGCGTTGCGAAGGCGCTCGAGGAATTTGATTCCGCGGTGAAGAAGCACGCCCGGTAACGACACGGGTTTCTTTTCATTTCGGAGGCAAAAAGAAAGCCCGCGGAATGTTTCCCGCGGGCTTTGGCCTGTCTGAAGGAGTCAGACTCTGCCGGAGATTCAGGCCGCTGCGGCAAGCAGCACGTCACAAGCGCCTTTTTCAGATCAGCGTCCGAAATGTTAAGAGGCGGAAGAAGCCGCACCATGCCGCCATGAGCGGTCAGGGCGAGAACGCCGTTCTCCATCATTTTCGCGACGACTTCATTCTCGGACTTCACGGTCTTCACGCCGATCATGAGGCCGAGGCCAGAAATACGCTCAATGCCGGGTTTTCCGGCGAGGTACTCCTTCACGAAATTCCCCTTGCGGGTGACTTCGGCGAGGAACTTATCGTCGAGACGCTTCAGAATTGAAAGCGCGCCGGCGCAGACGATCGGATTGCCGCCGAAGGTGGAGCCGTTCTTCCCCGGGGTGAAGACATTTTCAACCTTCTTCCCGAGCATCGTGGCACCGATCGGCAGACCTCCGCCAAGACCCTTGGCGGTCGACACTACATCAGGGAGCACGCCGTAATGCTCATAGGCATAGAGCTTTCCAGTGCGGCCGTTTCCGCACTGGACCTCGTCTGTCATGAAAACGATGTCCTCTTTTTCGCAGAGTTCAGAGACCCCCTTCACATAGGCGTCGGAAAGCGCCCGGACACCGCCTTCACCCTGAACGCATTCAATCAGGATGCCGGCCACGCGGTTCTCGCGGACGATCTGTTTCAGCCCTTCGAGGTCATCAGGCTCCGCGTGGACAAAGCCCGGTGTCAGGGGGAGAAAGTCCTGGTGGAACATGTCCTGGCCAGTTGCGGCGAGCGTCGTAAGCGTACGGCCGTGGAAAGAGTCGCGGAGCGTCACGATGGTGTTCCACTCTTTGCCTTTCTTCGCTGCCGCATAGGCGCGTGCCGCCTTGATGGCGCATTCATTCGCTTCAGCGCCTGAATTGCTGAAGAACACCTTCTTGAGACCTGTGCGTTCGCAGAGGAATTCGGCGAGCTCCGCGTCAGGAGCGGAGTAGTAGAGGTTCGAGGTGTGCTGGAAACGGTGCAGCTGCGTCTGCACAGCTTCAATCCAGGCCGGATCCTTCTGGCCGAAGATATTCACGCCGATTCCGGAACCGAGATCGATATAGTGCTTGCCGTTTTCATCCGTGAGGATCGATCCCTCACCATCGACAATCTGCACTGGATACCGGGAGTAGGTGTTCGCAATGTACTGAGAGTCAAGCGTCTTAATGTTAGTCGTCATCAGTCATCAGTCCTTTCATCATTTTTATCGGCCGGATTTTTCTCAGCCTTCTTTTTCTTTACGA
Organism: Dakarella massiliensis; assembly: GCF_001182045.1. Classification (GTDB taxonomy): domain Bacteria; phylum Pseudomonadota; class Gammaproteobacteria; order Burkholderiales; family Burkholderiaceae_F; genus Mesosutterella; species Mesosutterella massiliensis. The sequence continues at coordinate 116,535 of NZ_CVTY01000007.1, forward strand.
TCATCGTGCCCGCACCGGTATCGGTGAAGAGCTCCATCAGGACGGAGTGAGGGATGCGCCCGTCCATGATGATCACCTTTGAAACATTGTTCTTCAGCGCCGTGATGCAGCATTCAATCTTCGGGATCATGCCGCCGGAAATAATTCCGGAGCCGATCATTCCTTCCGCTTCTTCCATGTCGATCAGCGGAATGAGCGAATTGGGATCATCCTTATCCTTCAGCAGCCCCTGAATGTTCGTCATCAGGATGAGACGCTGAGCGTGAAGGGCCGAGGCAATTTTTGCCGCGGCCGTATCCGCGTTGATGTTGTAGACGTTCCCTTCTTTATCGCAGCCGAGTGAAGAGATCACCGGAATATAGCCGCGCTCGAGGAGGTCCCGGATCGGGACCGGGTTCACTTTCGCGATTTCACCCACGTAGCCGAGCGCCGGATCCTTCATCTTCGCCGTGATCATGCGGCCGTCCATGCCGGAGAGACCGATCGCGCTGCCGCCCTTCGCCTCCAGATAGGTGACGAGGGTTTTGTTGATCTTGCCGGCAAGTACCATCTGGGCAATCTCAACCGTTTCCTTATCCGTCACGCGGAGACCGTTCACGAACTGCGATTCCTTGCCGACGCGCTTCAGCATGCCGGTGATTTCCGGGCCGCCGCCGTGCACGAGCACCACGCGGACACCCACGAGGTGCAGGAGGACGATATCCTCCATCACCTGCTGCTGGAGATCTTCTGTCAGCATAGCGTTTCCGCCGTACTTCACGACCACGGTCTTACCGTAGTATTTCTTGAAGTAGGGGAGCGCCTGGGTCAGGACTTCAGCCCGATCCGCATTCGAAAAAGCTGTTGCCATTTTTCTGTCTCCTCCCTTGATCATGTCCGATAGTCGCCGTTGATCTTGACGTAGTCGTAGGTGAGGTCGCAGCCCCAGGCCGTGGCTTTGCCCTCGCCGTCATGAAGATCAATGAGGATATTGATTTCGGGTTCGAGAAGCACTTTCTTCGCGATGTCTTCGGAAAAGGGAATACCGGCTCCGTCGACGCAGACCGGGATAACGCCGGCTTTCGATTCGAAAGAGAGCTCCACCTTATTCACGTCAACATCCGCGCCGCTGTAACCGATCGCGCAGAGCACGCGGCCCCAGTTTGCGTCCGCGCCGAACATGGCGGTTTTGACGAGGGACGAGGTAATCACGGCTTTCGCGGCGATCCGTGCATCCTTATCGGTCTTCGCGCCGACCACCCGGCATTCGAGCATCTTGGTCGCGCCTTCGCCGTCCCCCGCGATCATGCGGCAGAGATGGATCGTGACGGTGTTGAGCGCCTCCATGAAGGCCGTAAAGTCGGGACCTTCGGAAGTGATCGGCTCGTTCCCGGCAAGACCGTTCGCGAGCAGCAGGACGTGATCATTCGTCGACGTGTCACCGTCCACGGACGTCATATTGAAAGTCTTCTGCACATCGTGCGAGAGGGCCTTCTGGAGCATCTCAGAGGAAACTGCGCAGTCCGTCGTGATGAAAACGAGCATGGTGGCGAGATTCGGGTGAATCATGCCAGAGCCCTTCGCGATTGCGCCGATGTGGCAGGTCTTGCCGCCGGCTGTAAACTCAACCGCGATCTGCTTCATGCGCGTATCGGTCGTCAGAATACCCTGGGACGCGTATTCACCGTGCTCCTGATCGCGGGCGAGCCCGGCAATCAGAGAGGGGAGACCGTTCACGATCGGGGTGATATCGAGAGGCTTTCCGATCACGCCGGTCGAGGAGACGCAGACATCATCGGGTTTGAGGCCCAGCTGCGCAGCGGTGATTTCAGTCATCCGTTCAGCGACCTCAACGCCATCCGCGTTGCAGGTATTGGCGTTGCCGCTGTTCACGATGACCGCCTGCGCGTGACCGTCCTTCAGGTGGTCGCGCGTCACGAGGAGGGGTGCGCCTTTCACCCGGTTCTGGGTGTAGACCGCGGCGGCAGTGCAGGGCACATCACTCACGATCAGCGTGAGATCGCGTTTCGACTGATTCTTTCTGATGCCGCAGTGAATGCCGTTAGCCCGGAATCCGAGCGGCGTGCAGACATTTCCGGAAGAGATCTTCAACATGTCAGTGATCCTTCTAGCAAAAAAGGGTATGCGTAAGACCCACCCGCAGCCCGAAGCCCGGATGCCCGGGCGGCTGCGTGAGGTTCGCTTGAAAAAAGTTACTTTTAGCCGGTGCGCGCCGATCAGACAAGCCTGAGGCCGGTCTCGGGCGCAGCGCCGATTACAAGGTTGAGACACTCGACCGCGGCGCCCGATGCTCCTTTTCCAAGGTTATCGTAGCGCGCGGCAAGAAGGATGCGGTCTTCGTTACCAAAAACAGACACATCCATTCTGTCGAGTCCCGAAAGGGAAAGTGCGGAGAGGAATCCGGACTCGTCCGCATTTTCCCGGTACGAGACGATGGGGCCTCGGTATCGTGACTGATAGACTCGTCGGATATCTTCAATGGTGGCGCCGTTCAGGAGATCCTCGCGGAAAACCGGAACGGTAACGAGCATGCCTGAGTAGAAGTCGCCAACAATCGGAAGGAAAGCGGGCAGCGTATGGAGCCCGGTCAGAGCTTTCATTTCAGGGAGATGCTTATGGTGCTGGGGGAGGGCGTAGGCACGCGGTGCGTCGAGGAGCGGGCTCCGGCCTTCGGACTCATACTCGGCAATCATCTTTTTGCCGCCGCCGGAGTATCCGGTGAGCGACGTGATGGAGAGCCGTGCGTCAGGCGACAGAATACCTGCTTCTACAAGCGGAGAGACGAGAGCGATGAAACCGCTCGCGTGGCAGCCCGGAACCGCAATGCGGCGGGACGTCCGGATCGCTTCTTCCCGGGCGGGACCGAGTTCAGGGAATCCATACGCCCAGCCAGGCGCCGTACGGTGCGCGGTGCTCGCGTCCAGCACAATGGTATTGGGATTGGTGATGAGGCTTACCGCTTCGATGGCTGCCGTGTCCGGCAGACAGAGAATCGCGACATCCGCGCTGTTCAGCGCGTTGCGGCGGGCTTCAGGGTCCTTTCGGGATTCTTCCGGGAGCGTGATAAGAGTAAGTTCCTGACGGCCTTCGAGCCGCTCACGGATTCGCAGTCCGGTGGTGCCCGAACTTCCGTCGATAAAAACTTGAGTCATTCCTGCCTTCTTATTAAAGCCTGCCCGGGGGAAATGTGGCCCTGACAGGAGTGCTTGTAAAGATGACTGTTTTGGCCGACCGCGGAAAGCTGACACGGCGTACTGCTGACTCCTGGGGTACTTAGCCCCTGCCTCAAGACATCGTCTGTTTAAGATACAAGTTCCATAAAAACCTGTAGGGAAAGCGGGCTATTCAATCTTGATCGATATCAAACAAACCGGAATAGAAGGGTTTTCAAAAGCCTTTCAGGGGATGTAATTCAGGATTACCCGTACTATAGTAGTTATTTTTACGGGTTTACCCTTTAAGAGGTAAACGAAAATTACTTTTGCTATATGAACTTCCCTTTTGTTCCGCCTGCCTCCAATGCAGCCACTCTCCGATGGAAGAACTGGATTGCGATCCATTTCCTTATAACCGGTGTTGCTGTGCTGACTCTTTCAGGTTTCTCATCCGTCATGGGAATCTGGGTGCTGGAGGACTATGGACTGACGCTGAGTGCTCCGGGCTGGGAGCTGATGCGGGGAGCCAAAGTGGTGGGGGAAGTTCTGTCAGGTCTTGGTCTCGTGCTTTTTGTGATTGGCATCTGGACTGGGAAACCCCGGACAAAGCTGGGGTTATGGCTCTCATGCCTTCTCGCGCTGTGGCTCGCGGTCACGGTGCCGGGACCGAGGTTTGAGCCGGTTATTGACGCGGGTCTTCCCGTTCCCGTCTGGTGCGGTCTGATGTCGCTTGCCATCCTTGTGTTCACGCTCCGTGTCGCGACAGGGAGCCGTCAGGCGCTTCCTGTCGCCATCTGCACCGCGGTGGTGCTGGGAGCGCTGACGGCGGAGAACCTCGCGCCGGTGCTGCTCGGGATTCTCTTTATCCTGCTCGGAAGAACGCGGTCCGCGCTGCTCGCGCGTGAGGAGCTCCTTTTCACGCTTGCGAGTCCGGACCGTGAGACCCTGACCGGCTTTGTGCTTCAGGGGGTAGGGTACGGGATCGTCGTGCTCGGCGCCGCGGCCTGGTACTCCTACAGCGCCTACTCCAATGAGCACTTTTCGGTTTCCCTTCTGATTCAGGGAATCGTGATCTTCCTGATCGGCGCCGTTCTGCTTTTTATCCGGCCGGAAAAGAAGCCGGACGCAAAATAAAAGGCTGATTCCGCATTCTGCGGAACCAGCCCGATCTCTGTGAAAAGATCCTCAGAGGCTACTTCTTCTTCGCCTTGCTCTTGGCCTTCACATCCTTTTCATACTGAATCAGTTCATTCAGATATTCGCCAGGGGTGTCACTGCAGGACACGTAGAGGCGGTCAACCGCGCGGGATGCTGCCACATGGAAGAGGGCGCGCTCAGATCGCGCGGCTTCTTCCCGGTCATCCGGATCCGGCGATTCGTTCAGTGTCAGCGCGTCAGGAATGTTGCCTTCATCGGCGCCCACAATGAATACGGCTCTGAACTCAAGCCCCTTCAGACGATGCAGTGTCGCGCTTCTGACACCAGCTGCGTTCGGGTCATCCGGAATGTTTCTCGAAATCTGCAGCGTCTTGATGCCGCGCTTGGAAAGGGCGCTCTGGTAATCATCAAGCAGGCTGTCCGTACGGGCGGCGATGACGATAGAGGAGAGTGCGAGGTCGCGTTCCGTATCTATCAGGTGATGAATCTGACGGACGATCCAGCTCACCTCGTCAGTGAATTCCTTACCGACATAGAGTTCGGGAAGCGGGCCGTGACGGAGGGTGATCTCACGTTCTTTATCCTTTTCGGGAGTTTTCCCTTCGTTCAGGATGTAGTCCGCGGCACCGGCGATTTCGGCCGTCGTACGGTAGCTCGTCGTGAGGAACTGGGACCGACCGCCCTTTACATTGATTCCGCAGGCGGCGAAGGACACATCGCGGCCGTAAATTCTTTCGCGGCTGTCGCCCACAAGGAAGAGGTCACCCTCGACATCGCGGAGTTCGGGGTGCTTATCGTGGTCAGGAGTCAGAGCCCGGAGGAGCTTCAGACCCTCAGGACCGAAATCCTGAATTTCATCAGCGATCACGGCGCGGTACGGTGCCTTTTCAGCGGTGCTGCTGCTCGTGAGGAGACCGATCGCCGCGTAATAAGCGTCAGGCGCTGCGACCTTGCCGCGGGCGAAAAGTTCCCGCCTGAAGTTCTCAAAGACGGGCCAGATCGCCTCGCGCTGCTCAGGCGTGAGCGTCGAAGCATCTGACTTCATATAGGTCTTCTGGATCCGGATGTTATTTGGAAGCACATGGCGCTCGAATTCCTCCCGCGCCTCGGCTTCAGTAACGCCTTCCGGCAGCGTTTCAGTCGCCGCTTTCCAAGCGAGCTCATAAATCGGTTTACCCGGATAGATGATCGCGGGCTTATAGCCGTTCCGGCGAATGAATGCCGTGACCCAGCCGTCGAGGTTTGTCACCTCAATGGTGTTGATCCGGTCCGCGCGGACGAGCCTCTGCAGCTGTTCCTCGATATCGACGGCGAGGTTACGCGTCGCGGTGACGAAAAGCAGCCGGTCATCATCCTTCCAGTCGGGGAGTTCAACAAGATGCTTCGCGCGGTGCATGGCAACCACAGACTTGCCGGTGCCGGCGCCGCCCTGAACGAGAAGCGCTCCCTTCCACGGGCCGTCAACAATCTTCTTCTGCTCGGGGTTGAGGTAGAGGCGGATCTTGCCCATCTGGGATTCCGCGGAGTGGTGGAGCTTCGCGTACTCACGCTTCACCGCGGACCACTCGGCGCCATCCACGTACCAGGTGAGACTCTGATAAGTCTCAGCCGGGATTTTGCTCCGGGAAGCTTCAAGCGCTTCCTTGTTTTCGAGATCCCGCACGAGCGGCAGCTTTGCCTTGGGAAGCCCGATCGCGATCAGTTCCTCGTCAGAGATATCCGCGAAGAGCGGCGGGGGCGGAGGCGGTACCTCTTCCTCGTGCTTCACCGCGCCGGGTCTCTCGCGGAGTCTGAAATAACCGCCGGCTTTCGCCTTGTCGCTCGGAACGAATTCGTGTTCTGCCGCCCATTCAAACGCTGCCTTCGTCCAGTTGGCTTGGGCGATGATCAGAAGATCCGGGGCGGGTTCCGCGACAACGACGCTCCAGGCGGAGTTGAGAGTAAAGATCCGGAAGCTCTCAGGCACTTCCTGGGACTTTCTTTCCTTATAGGGAATCTCTTCGGGATTGGCAGAAAAGCGGGAGATAAATGCGAATAGATCCGTCTGAATGACGGACGGCGCGCTGGAGAGTGCTTCTACCAGCTGTGGAAGTAGGAAAATCTGGACAGCGCCTGCTTTTGAATCAGTCATGACTGCTCCCTAATTTGTGATACTTCGGCCGCAAAAGAAGAACCGAAGATTCCACTATCTGCTAAATTCATTGTACACAGGAAAAAAATAATTTCGAAACTATCTCCTGATAAGGGGATGGGAGGTCGCATGCGGGTTGTTATCACGTCGCGGGGCTTTGCGGAAAAAGGCGAATTGAGGGGTTCCTCTTCCTCCAATGATCCCGAATCGATCCTCCGGGAAGCGGGTTTCGAAGTGGTGAATCTTTCGGGGTCCGGGTTCGGTGCCCAGAGCACTGAGGAAGAGCTTTTTGAAGCCCTGAAGGACGCGGACGCAGCTATTGTGGGGCTTGAGCCTATAACGGAAAGCCTGATCCGGAGGCTCCCTAAGCTTCGTGCCGTGACACGGCGCGGGATCGGGTATGACTCCGTCGATATCGACGCCTGCCGGGCTCGCGGTATCGCAGTGATGAGGACAACGGGAGCCGTGGAAGGCGCCGTTGCTGAGCATGTGCTGGCATACCTTCTTTATTTCGCCCGACGTCTGGATCTTCAGAATCAGTCCATGCAGTCGGGGCGCTGGGAACGGATGGCAATGCCGGGGCTCGCCGGTTCAACGCTGGGTCTCATCGGGTTTGGCGGAATCGGGAAGGAAATCGCGCGCCGCGCGGCGCCGTTCGGAGTCCGGATTCTGTATACCTGCCGTCATCCGGATCCCGCCTGGGAGGCGGAGTTCGGCGTCACCTATGTCCCGATGGATGAGCTCCTGAGAGAAAGCGACGCGGTGTCAGTAAACGTGCCGCTCACCCCGGCTACCCGGGGAATGATCGGAGAGGCGGAGCTTTCGCTGATGAAGCGAGACGCGGTGCTTATCAATATCGCTCGGGGGCCGGTCGTGGATGCCGCGGCGGTGAGGCGTCATCTCGATCAGGGAACGCTTGGCGGGGCGGCCGCGGACGTTTTTGATCATGAACCCTGCACGGATTCTCCTCTGATGGGGGCAGAGAAAACCGTTCTGACACCCCACACGGCGTCCTTCACGAAACGGAACGCGGCCGGCATGAATATCCGGGCCGCGAGGAATATCGCCGAGTGGGCCCGCGGAACCCTGGATCCGAAGTACGTGGTGAAGTAAAAGCAAAAGGCGGAATTTCAATTCCGCCTTTTCTGCACCTGGGGAACGAAGTCTGTTTACTTCAGGAAAGCGGCGATGCCTGTGAACATCAGCTGACAGCTGAGGGCCGCGAGCACCAGCCCCGTGATTTTGGAAAGCATCGCGATACCGTTCGCGCCGAGCACGCTTTTCACGCGGTCTGCGACAAAGAGCATCAGTCCGACAGTAAGACACGCCGCCACAATGCAGGCAAGCGTCTCCGCCTTCTTGATATAGGTGGGCGATTCCGCGGCGGCAATGACGAGAGCGCCGACCGTGCCGGGGCCGATTGTGATCGGAATGGCGAGCGGCACAATCGCGAGGCTCATGAGCGAGCTGTCAGTCGACGGAAGAGAAAACTTTCCCTGGGTGAGCGACACCGCGGAAAGGAAGAGCAGGGCACCCGCGCCGATTCGGAAAGAGTCCACTGTGATTCCGAAGAGATCAAAAATCGTTTCCCCGAAGAGAAAAAGCAGGATCGAGGTGAGAACGATACCGACCGTCACGCGGCCTGCGAGGGCCCGCTGCATCCGCGTTTCTACCTTTTCAGTAAGCGCGAGAAAAACCGCGAGAATGAAGAACGGGGTGAGCAGAAAGAAAAACTTGATATAAACCGAGACGGCTGCTGAAAGGGACATATCGGATACTTCTGGGGGCTGTTTGTTATGGTTTACGTGAATAGTTTACACGGAAACCCGTGGGCAAATTCATAATTCCTAACAGTTTTGCCCGTTGGTCACAAAAACGTGCTAACCACTAGTGTGTAGTTGGTTCCGGATCGGTACAATCGATCAGTTCATCACAGGAAGCGGAAGATGGCACTTTACGGCCTGCAGGTCTCACCTGCCTGCACCCCGCAGTTTTTCCCTTCCCTCAATCAGAGGTTTTAAAAGAACATTATGGGAAAGCTTTATCTCGGATTTGACGCCGGTACTCAGAGCGTCAAGGTCGCGGTCTATGACAGCAGCTGGACAAAGGTTGCGTCCCACAGTCTTCCGACTACCCTCGGGTATCCGAATCCGGGCTGGGTTCAGATGGATGCGGACGAATACGTCGCGAATACGGTTACGTGCATGAAGGCCTGCAGCGAAGAGCTTCGCCGCAAGGGCTACAATCCGGCGGATGTCGCTGCCATTATGGGTGACGGCATTATCTGCGGTATCACCGGTATTGACGCTGATGGCAACGCGATTACTCCCTTCATCAACTATCTGGATTCCCGGACGAAGGAAGACGTTGACGCGATCAACAGCACGCCCCGCGAGATCTGGGGCCGTGAGACCGGAAACCCGGAAGCTTCCTGTATGTTTCCGGCGATGTTCGCCCGCTGGTTCCTGAAGAATTCCGACGCGTTCAAAGAACGCGGCGTGAAGTTTGTCCATGACGCGCCGTATATCCTTATGCATCTTGCGGGTCTCAAGGCTGAGGACGCCTTTATTGACTGGGGCACGATGTCTGGCTGGGGTCTTGGCTACCGCGTGATGGATAAGGTCTGGAGCGAGGAACAGCTTGAGATTCTCGGCATCGATCCGAAATACATGCCGAAGATCCTGAAGCCCTGGGATATTGTCGGAAAACTCACCGCTGAAATGGCTGAGAAGACTGGTTTCGCGGAAGGCACGCTTGTCTGCGCGGGCGCCGGCGACACGATGCAGTCGATGCTCGGCAGCGGTGTCTTTGAGTCTGGTCAGGGCGTTGACGTAGCGGGTACCTGCTCGATGTTCTGCGTTTCGACGGACGGCATTGTTCCCGAGCTCTCGAAACCCGGTTCCGGTCTGATCTTCAATTCCGGCTCCCTTCCGGACACCTATTTCTACTGGGGCTATATCCGCACGGGAGGTCTTGCGCTTCGCTGGTTCAAGGACAACATCTGCCTGAAGTCAGACGATCCGAAATACTACGTGCCGCTTTCCGAAATGGCGGAAAAGGTTCCTGCGGGCTGCAATGGCGTCCTCTTCCTTCCGTATCTCACGGGCGGCACCGGTGATGAAGCGAACGCTTCCGGCTGCTTCCTCAACCTCACGCTGGATGATGATCAGGGCGTGATGTGGCGCGCTGTGCTTGAGGCGATCGGCTACGACTATATGGAGATCACGGATACGTACCGTGCCTCCGGTGTCCCGCTGAAGCGCATTACGGTGACGGAAGGCGGTTCGCGCGACTCTCTCTGGAATCAGATCAAGGCGGATATGCTCGCGTCTGACGTCGTCCGTTTCCGCAACGCGGGCGGCGCGGTCGTCACGAACTGCGTTTTCGCGGCTCTCGCGTCGGGCGGAGTGAAGGACGTGATTCCGGCGCTTCAGAAAACGATCGTGCGCGATGCTTCTTACGCCCCGAACCCCGCGAATTCCGAGCTTTACCGCGATCTCTTCATGAAGAAGGTGAAGCTTGTGAAGCAGGATATGCGTGAAGCCTTCAAGACGCTCCGAAGCATGAAGTCTTTCCGCTGAGAAGCTCCTGTAAGCTAACAAAAAGCCGCCGGTTTCTCAAAAAGAACCGGCGGCTTTCTTGTTGGTGAAATCGCTTCCGTTCTTTATCAGAGGTAGAGCCAGAAGAAGATCGGGCAGAGCACCGCGAGGAACACGATCGTGGTGGACACGAAAGCGGCCATCGCGGTGTCGGTCTTCAGACCATAAAGCGCGCAGCAGAACACTGTGTTGATCGCGACAGGGCAGGCGGACTGGATAACGAGCGTTGCCGTGATCGTCTTATCCGAGAACACGAAGAAGCAGAAGAGCCAGATAATCGCCGGCATCACAATGAATTTCAGCGGAATCAGCTTCAGCACATTGAGGTTCAGCTGACGGCGGGCGGCCGCGAAGTTGAGAAGCAGGCCCACCGGAAGGAACTGGATCCAGGCCGAAATATGAACGAGCGCGGCAAAGAACGGGGCAAAGCAGTCCGGCTGCTTCACGCCGCCGAGAGAAAGCGCGGCGCCCGCGAGCATGCCGAGGATTGACACCTGATTCCAGGTGAAGAACATCTCACGGAAGGTGCGCTTTTTGGAAAGGCCTCGCTGGGTATCGGCCATATCGTGGAACTTCTGACAGACCGGGAAGCAGAAGAGAATCAGCACGATACTCTGCAGCACGCCGATCACCTGGACGTAGGCGAACGACGTGGCACCAAGCAGCATGAAGCAGAGAAGACCGCCAAGCGTGCTGGTATTTCCAAGCATGGAGGACACCACGAGGGCGCCGCGTTCCAGCGGATCCTCAACTTTCTTCGTGATTGCCATGCCGAGGAAATACGGCACGAAAAGAATAATGAGACCGGCAATCGGGATCAGTGCCACTTCTGCGGTGAACTTCAGCTTCCAGAAAGCGACAAAGGCGAGGACCGTGAAGAGACCCCGGACATTCAGCTTGATCATGAAGTCATTGAATGCCGGCTTGACGAGATTTTTCTGCTTCAGAAAGTAGCCGATCGATATCGGACCGATGATATCAATCAGAAGCAGCACAACTCGCATTAATGTATCGTCCATTTCGGGCCCTCTTCTCCCAAGGTTTTTTGAAGCGTAAGGCGCATGAGCTTACGCCCATGAAATAGGCAGAGGTTGCTGAAAAACCCCGAAAACAGGGGATACTAAAGGAAATACCTAAAGTCAGACGGATAGGGGCGCCTAGGTCAATCTGACTATCTACGTATCTCACTATAGAGGCGGTCTGACCTCAGAATGGATGGGACAATGGCTCGCGGAGAGTAGGGCTGAAGGGGAAGTAACTGCGTGATTTCTGAACAGGATTTCGGGGATGGGTGAAATTCGAGACACAAAAAAGGCACTTCATTTCTGAACTGCCTTTCTGATCGGATCAGCCAGCGAGGATTTTAGGCCTTCGGCTCTTCCTTCTTCGCTTCAGGAGCCGGAGCGGCGACTGCGGCAGCGGCCTCAGCGCGGGCTTCCTTTTTCACGGGGTTCGGAACCGACTTCTGAACGGGCTTATCAGCCTGCTTCGGCTTCGAGCCGGCCTTTCCCTTGCGGGCAGCGATTTCAGCCTGACGGGCGGCCTCGCGCTCAGCCTTCTCGCGGATCTTATGAATGAAGCGGCGGACACGCTCAGCTTCATTTTCCGTCAGCCAGAAGCTCTTCTGTGAGCGGCCTTCAGCAATCTGTGCGTCACGGAACGCCTTCCAGTCGCCGGAAGTCTTCTTCAGAGCCTGCTGCAGAGCGCCCATGGGAGCGGGGTGATCGTGACCGCGGCCATTATGACGGTCGCCGTTTCCGCGATGATCGCCGTGGCGATTTCCCTTCTTGCCCTGAGGGGCCTTGGCAGGACGCTTGGCGTCAGAAGCCTGGGCGGGTGCCTTGGTTTCTGCGGCGGGAGCAGCCTTCTCTTCAGTCTTTGCTTTTTCAGGCGCTGCGGCAGCGGTTTCAGCTGCCTGATCAGTCGTGGTGGGTTCCATATTCCTAATACCCTTTGTACGAAACAATCGCTTTGGGGCTCTTACCCGAAAGCTAATTCGCTAGAGTTTAGCGAAAAGCGCCGCAAATTGGAAAGCTTTTCAGTGGGTATGGGTTCTTTTTCTTAGAATGACGTAATCTGTTATCTGAATTCCCATCTCCCATGCGACAGTCAGCCGTTCCCCGTCTGCTTTTCTCAATGATCCTCACCGCTATCGCGGCTGAGGCAGGGGCTTATACGGCGTCCTCCCCCTGGTTTCAGGGGAAGGGACCCGCGGTTCCCGCGCTGGCGGAATCAGCGTGGATCGGCGGGTGGCGAGAGGCGGGTGATCTGATGCCTGACTCCCGGATCATTCAGGGGAAACTTCCGAACGGTTTTCGATATGCGCTCTTTCCCGCTCCCCGGAAAGGAAAGGTGTCGCTTTCTCTTATTGTTGGCGCCGGGTCATACGCCGAGCGGCCATCTGAGCGGGGGTACGCCCACTTCACGGAACACCTCGCTTTTACGGGATCCACTCACTATCCATCAGGCACTGCTGCCCGGTTCTTTGAAGAAAACGGCATGAAGTTCGGGCGTGACGCGAATGCCTTCACGTCCGGCAACCGGACCGTGTTCCGGATCACGCTCCAGAAAACGGATCAGAAGACACTCTCTGAATCCCTGCAGGTGCTCAGTGACTTCGCGGGCGGCGTGCTTTTCACGCCGGAGTCTGTCGCGAGTGAGCGGGGCGTTGTGCTCTCAGAACTTGCGCTCGCGGATACGGAGGAAGGGCGAACGCTCGCTGATCAGAGAAAGTTTCTCTACGGCGGCACCCAGTTTGAGTTTCTCTCGGCGGGGGATCCTGCCGTGATTTCCGCGGCATCTCCCGAAAACCTGAAGCGCTTCTACCGGACCTGGTATGTCCCGCAGCGCATGATCCTCGCGGCGGCAGGTGACATCCGGACTGATGACCTTGTTCCGCTGATTGAGAAAACGTTTGGAACGCTTCAGGCGGGTACGCCGCCCCCGGTGCCTTATCTGGGTGACCCTGATCGGGAGGGAGTAAGAGCGTGGTCCGGTGTAATCCGGGGGAACCGGGCTCGGATCCGGATCCGCGTCATGCGGAAACGGTCTCCGGCCGAGGACTCGGCAGCGTTAAGAAAATCCGGATACCTTATCGCCGCGGCTCAGAGTGTGCTCACTGAACGGCTCTCACGCCGGGCAGAGGCGGGCGGCGCCCCCTGGGTGTCCGCGGCTGCTTATATCGGAATTCAGGATCCCTATCTGCCTGAGGCATCGCTTCGTACGGATGGCGGTTCGTCCTCTTGGGAGGCTTCTCTTTCGGCGCTCCTCGCCGAACTGAAATCCGCGGAAACTGGTGTGACGGACGAGGAGGCGGCTCGCGCGAAGCGGAGAATCCGGACGGCCCTCGAAAGCGCGGTCAAAGCCGGAATTCCGGATCCGGACATCGCGGTGGAAGGGATGGAGACCGAACTCGCGTCCGGCCGTGTGATGACGTCCCTCGAAACGGATCTCGGTCTTTTTGACGCCGCAGCGCCTTCGATCACTGGCAAAGCGATTTCAGACGCCATTCGGGAAGTCTTTGAAACCGGTGCGGTCACAATTGAACTCATGGCGCCAGAGAAGGTGCGCGAGTCTGATCTTCTCCGGGCGTATGAGAGCGCGAAGCGGGGAGGGAGCGGGAGAGAGCCCGTCGGATCTCAGACCGGTAGAATCCGCTTCCCCTATCTCAGGCTTCCGCCGCTTCCGGATACACCGGCCCTCAGGGGAGCGGAGAGAAAAGCTGAAACCCGGGTGATGGCTCAGGGGGTTGAACTGAAAACACTGCCACTCGCTAACGGGGCAAAACTCAGCCTGCTGCCTGAAAAAAACGCGGAGGGTGTCACCGTATCGCTTTTCTTCGGCCCGGGAACGGATGCCCTGCCGACTGACCGCCTGTGGGTTCCGCGGTTCGCGTCCCTCATTCTTCCTCAGCGCGGAGTCGGCCGGATGTCCCCCATGGAAACCGCGTCGTCTCTTGGTTCACTCGGTGTCCGGGTGTCTGAGTCGTACGCCGCGAAAACCGCGGTGATCCAGGGAACAGCCCCCGCGCAGCGCCTCAGGACGCTTTTTGAAGCCATCTGGACGCAGTACCTGGACCCGATGGTCGGCGAAGGGGACGCGGCGCGTGCGGCAGAAGGTGTTCTGAATACGGAAGACCGGATAGTGAACACGATGGATGGCGCGGTGACGTGGCGGCCTTCCTATTTCTTCCACGGCGGGAATCCGGCCTTCGCGCCGATCACGAAAGCGGATACCGCGCGATTTACAAAGGAAGCGGCGCTTTCCTGGTTCCGTGACACCCGGAATCCCGGGCCGATCCGGATTCTGGTCACCGGATCCTTTGATGAAGCAGAGGCGCTGAAACTCGCGGAACAGCTTTTCGGAAACGAAATCATCCGCGGTCCCCGCCCCGCCGCGGCGAGATCCCGTTACCGGTTCCCGGCCGGAGTGGAAAAGACAGAAACCCTAAAGGAAACGACGCCGCGCGCCGGCGTGTTCACGGCTTGGGGATACACGCTTTCTCCGTCTGAGCGGGGAAATTCAGGGTACTGGGCCGGAAGAGCCGCAGCCGCCGCGCTCGATACCCGGATCCGCAGGATTCTGCGCTCTGAACTTGGTCTCACCTACAGTCCCTGGTGCCGGCTTGTCCGTGTTGAATCGGATCCGGAGGAAAGCTATATCGAGTCCGGAGTCCTCACCGAGGCCTCTGATATCGCTTCTGTGCGGACGCGGATCCGTGCGATCGCGGCAGATCTCGCGAGGCATAGGATCACGGAGTCTGAGTTTTCGGAAATCAAATCGCCCCTCGCGTCTGAAATGAGGAACGCGATCGCGTCCCCGCGGTTCTGGCGGGAAGAAGCGGCGTATTCGATTGAAAACATCCGGGGCACTGATCCGGTGTCTGAACTCCGGGCGCTTGAGGGGCTGACCCTTTCTGACGTCAACGCGGCTATCCGGCGTGCCTTTGAGAGCCGCCCCGCGGTACTCATGATCCAAGGGCAGAAAAAAGGGGAGAAATAAAAATTTCTCCCCTTCGTGCGACGCGATTGTTTGCCTTCAATTGATCGGGCGGGCCGAAAGCGGCTCACCTTCGTATCCATTCTTATAAAGCGTCTCCTCAGCGACGAGGAAACGATGCAGGGCCTGCGCGACAAGTTCGAGGTTGGTTCCGGAGGCCTTTTCCCGGAGAACCTTGATTGTGGCGTAGCCAAGCGGTCTCAGATGCCCGAAGAAGAACCTCGCCTGCTCCTTATCGTCCGCTCTCTGCGAAATCAGCGCCTGAAGGAACGAGAACTCAGCGGGCAGTGTGTCCGCGAGCCGCTCCATTCCAGGCTCAATCGAGATTCCGTTATCTGTATAGCGATCAAGCAGCCGGTTGCGGAACCCCTCCTCATCAAAGGTGAGGCTTTCGGGCTTGAGGAGCGCGGTTTCGGAAAGCATCTTCACGTCGCCGTTTTTGAAGAGGAGCGCGAGATCGGCGTTCATCTGCTCCACCGGATAGGGAGCAGGCTTCAGCTCGGGAGGCGGCTGCGGCAGCGCCATCTGCTCCACAAAGGAGAGATCGTGCCATAGCGACTCCCACTGATTCGACGCCTCGCGGCGCTGCTCGGCATTGAAGAAAAAGAGAATAAACCAGAGGCAGACGGAGGCACGCTTCGCGTCATACTGATACCTGAGCGTCTGCTTGGCGATCGCGTTCCAGTCAACGTTGCCGTTCATCTGGATATCGCCGCTGTTACCTGCTGCCATAAATGAGTTCCGTATTGAAAAAAGACTGCTGATACACCTTATATAGGGGCAGGATCCCTGTATTTCAAGGGGTTGCGGCGATATAAAGGGTGTCAGCCCTTTTTGCGTTCGTCTTCGGCCCAGAGCGCGATCCGGCGAAGCCCTTCACGGAGCCGGGCCCGGGGTGTCGCGATATTGATCCGGATCCAGCCGGGGGATGTTTCGCCATAGTGAGCACCGCCATTCACGCGGACGTGATAGCCGTGGAGCAGCTCGTTCTCAATTTCGGTCGATGTCTTCCCAAAGGACGAGAAATCGATCCAGGGGAGATACGTGCCTTCCTGAGGCGAAAGGAAGCAGCCCGGGAGTGACTCGCGGACAAACTCCTCGATCACCTTCCGGTTGCCATCGAGGTAGTGATTCAGGGCGTCGAGCCAGGCCGCGCCCCGGTCGCTGTAAGCCGCGATCAGCGCCTCAATTCCGAGCGGATTCGGGTCGCAGACCTCGTTGATGTTGATCTGCCGGTCAATCCGGTTCCGGACCTCTGTGACCGGCGCGATGATGTACGCGGTCTGAAGCCCGGCGATATTGAAGGCCTTGGAGGCGGCAGACGCCGTGATCACATGGTCCTTCGCCCACGGGGAGACAGAGGCGAGCGGCGTGTAGCGGAAGCCTTCAGCCGTGAGTTCGCCGTGGATTTCGTCTGAAATCAGGAAGATCCCGTGCTTTTCGCAGATCTCAGCGACACGCGTGAGTTCGTCTCGCGTCCACACGCGGCCTGTCGGGTTCTGAGGATTGCAGAAGAGGAGGGCGCGGGCCTTTTCTCTGGAAGCACGTTCTTCGAGATCCTCGAAATCGATTTCCCAGCGGCCATTCACGAGCTTCAGCGCGTTTTCGCTCAGCACAAGGCCCGAATTCCGGACTGAGGAGAAGAAGCAGTTGTAGGCAGGCGTCTGGATGATGACTTCATCGCCCGGGAGGCAGAGCCCCTGAAGGATCGAGGAAATCGCGGGCACCACGCCGGTCGTGGGAATAATCGAAGTCCGGGAGAATTCCACGCCGTAACGCTTCCGGTACCAGCTGACGATCGCCTCATAAAAGGCTTTCGTCGGGAGGCCGTAACCGAAAACGCCGGAATCGAGTTTCTTCTGAAGCGCTTCGAGAATCACCGGGGCGGCGCGGAAATCCATATCCGCGACCCAGAGCTCGATCACGTCCAAATCCTGGTCGATATCCCACTTAAGCGAGCGGGTGCCGCGGCGGGCAATCAGCTCGTCGAAATCAAACTGTTCTTCTGCCATCTCAGTTGTGTCTTGCTCTGTCGATTACTTACGGGTGACGATCTTGCAGTTCGCGGGCGGAAGGGCGTTGCCATCGAGAATGATTTCGCCGATCGAATCCGCCACGATTTCGCCGCTCGTCGGGTTCTTCACGCTCGTCACCGCACCGCGGATATCCGCGTGCACCGTGCAGTACTCGAAGGCGAGATCCGCGACCGGATCAAACGTGCAGTTTTCCAGCACCAGGTTTTCGCAGTAGCAAAGCGGCTGCTGACCCTTGATGTGGCAGTTGACGAGGTGGAGGTTCTTGGAGTGCCAGCCGAGGTATTCGCCGTCCAGCGTGCAGTTGTAGCAGGAGACGTTCTCGGTGTTCCAGAAGGCGTCGCGGGAATGGATTTCGGAATCGAAGACTTCGATATTCCGGCCCCACTGACCGAGGTAGTTGCCGTTCAGCTTGATGTTCTTCAGACGGATGTCAGAAGAGTGTGCGAGGAGGTAGTCGCCCTTATCGAAAGAGCTCTTTTCAACGAGAACGTTTCGACAGGACCAAAGCGTTTCCTGGGCGTCCGTGAACGTACAGTCGCGGATTTCAATGCCGTCCGAATCGCGGAAGGACTTCGGGCACTCGAACCGGGTGTTCGTCACCTTGAAGTTCTTCAGGTACCAGAGACCAGAGCGGGCGGTTACCTTGAGAAGGCAGTTGTCGACCACGGTATTGGTATTGATCCAGAGGGGATACTTGCCCTCAATGTCGCAGTTGGTCAGCGTGAGACTCGTGCCGTGCTTGATGGGAGAATCACCGGCGAGAATCGTAACGTGATCGAGTTTGGCGTCAGAAAGCTTGTAAAGGGAGCGTTCGCCGCCGAAAGTCTGATTAGTGATGAGCTGCATGATGTTCCAATCTTTCTTTTGTTTTTCGTGGTGCTTTAAATCATATCCTGAGGCTTGATAGGCCGTGAGGCATAGTGACCGGGGCTTGATGTAGGACCGGAACCATATCGTTTTTCTCTCGGGATTTAATATAGAGAAGACTGATATTGAAGAAAAAAATGAGGAGGCAGCGAAATGAATATTGGTATGAGGATTCTCGCGGCCGCGGTGCTTTCAGCCGCGATTTCGCTTCCGGCGTCCGCAATCGGGGGCCCGGGTGTCCCGCCGCCTCCGGGAGCCCCGAAGACCCCCGGCTATCAGGCTCCGGTTCCGCCGGCACCCCGCGCTCCGGCTCTGAACGCGCGGGCGTATGGCCCGACCGGGCAGTTTGCCGGTTCGGTGAGCCGGGATGGAAGAACGTATGACAGCACCGGGCACTATGTGGGACGGGCGGATTCTTCCGGCCGGATTTATGGACCGACAGGAAAGTACGTTGGGCGGTCAGATAGTTATGCCCGGCAGCAGAATGCCCCTAAACCCGTTTCCGGTTCTCTCAATCGGTAACAGGAATACCGGATTTTATTGACTTTTCCTGAAATTCAGGCTAATAATACTATTAATAACTCTTTTTAAGGAGCCGCAGGTGAAAGACAGTCAGGAAATCAGGACAACACGCCGAGCCGTCATCATGGGGCTCTTGCTCGCGGCATCCGGCGCCGCGTTCGCCGACACCAAGTTTTATGACCGGTATGGAAGCTACACGGGGAAGCGCACTGACGACGGGAAGTTCTACGACCGCTACGGCGCCTATCAGGGCAAAGTGTCGAAGGACGGGAAGTTCTATGACCGCAGCGGGGCGTATCAGGGGAAGCAGTCCTCAGACGGCAAGTATTACGACCGGTATGGTGCCTATCAGGGGAAGCAGTCGAAGGACGGCAAGTACTACGACCGGAATGGTGCCTACGATGGGAAGAAATCGAAGGACGGGAAGTATTACGACCGCTATGGCGCCTATCAGGGAAAGGCGCAGTAACACCGACTGCTGTCGTTTTTTCGGGGTTAAGCCATGAAGAAAAGTCAGGAACGCTGCCTAAGCCGGCGCGCCGTGATTGCCGGCCTTCTCCTCACTGGAGCGGGAGCGGCGCTCGCCGCTACCAGCTACTATGACAAAAATGGTTTCTATCAGGGAAAGAAATCAGACGACGGCAGTTTCAACGACAGGAATGGTTTTTATCAGGGTAAGCAGACCGAAGACGGCAGCTACTACGATAAGAACGGGTTCTATCAGGGCAGCGGAAAGAACCGTCCGTGAGCAGACGCCCCTGTGATCCCTCTTCAGAAAACCAAAGCTCCGGAAAGGAAACGATCCTTCCGGAGCTTTTTTATAATCCGCGGACTTTACGGAACGAAGCGCTCGGGTTCCGGTGTCTCAAAGGACACGGCTTCCGCGGTGAATCCCGCGTCTGTCAGTGCCTTCACGCCGCGCTCACCCGTAATGAAGTGGGTGCTCTTCCCGAGGAGCTTTCCATTTGAAAGCACGGGTTTCCCGGCGACCCAGGAGTAAAGCGCTTTCTGCCGCTCAAGGTCAAAGACCGTGATATCGGCATCGGCTCCCGGAGTGAGATGCCCCTTATTCACGAGTCTCAGATGGCGGGCGGCGTTTACTGACGCTTTCACGACAAATTCGGAGAGCGTGAGGGCACCGAACCGGACGAGCGAGAGTCCGGTATCAATAATGACGTTCCTCGGAATGCAGCCGCCGTCAGTCGAAATCGAGTCGACAACGAAACTTCCGTCGTCCCGCTTCGCCTCGGCGATCAGGAACCGGGCGGAGGCGGGGTTCACGGGGAAAGACCCCGCGGTCACCGTCCCCTTCGACTTCCAGTAGTCCACGGCCTCTTTTCCGCCGATCAGGTACGAGATATTGCCGTCGTCATAAATGACGAAGAGGTTCCCGGCGAGAATGGCTTTTTCAATTCCGGCCGCGTCCTCGCTGCAGCCAAAGGTTCTGAGGCAGTTGCAGGTGACGTGATCCGTGCAGGCGCCGGTCTTCGTGTCGCAGGTGAGAATCGTACCGTTCATCGGGCTCACGTACGCCTCGGACCAGATATTCGGATGCGCCTTGAGAAGGTCCAGCGCCTCTTTCACTTCGTCTAGCACCGGGTTCACGCGGCCGCGGCAGTAGGCGTTGATGTGGGCAAGGTGCAGCGGGGCGTTACCGATCGCGCGGACCACTTCGCGGACCCCTTCAATATTGGACCCGGCAGTATCTGATCCGGCGTGCCAGGCGATATAGGAGCCGCACTTCACGGCTTCCTCGACGAGAGCCGCTTCGGTTTCAAGCGCCACAGGCCAGTGGCCGCCGAGAATCTTCACACCGATCGCGCCCGCCTCAAGCGACTTCCCGATCCAGGCGTCCATCGTCGTGCGGTCAGGCGCCTTGGTCCCCATCTGCTTCATGGGGGAGAAACCTTCCAGCATAGCGACGTTGATGCCGCAGCCGAATTCATGGCTGTCCGCCACAATGCCGGCGACCGGGCCCGCCATATCGAGACACGTGGTAACGCCCGACATGGCGGTCATCCGCTGACCGTACCGGGACCCAAATTCGGATCCAAGGTGGAGATGAGGATCAATGACGCCTGGGGTCAGGACAAGACCGTCGAGAGAAACGATTTCTTTCGCGGAACCGAGGTTACCGCCCACCGCGGCGATCTTTCCATTCTCAATCCCGACATCCGTTACACGGTCCAGATGATTCACCGGGTCCACAACCCGGGCACCTTTCAGAATGCAGTCCAGCATCACTCACCTCACGATAAGAAGGTCCAAAGGACCGGACAGCCATAACCCGAATGCAACGCCAGGTCAGAGCTGTTCGGATAAATCCTATTCTAGGTCGGTGAGATGCTCCGCCGGGGTGGGGCGAGCGTGTGCGGCGCGGAAAGGTGAATTGATATAAATGACTTTCGGAAGACGGATAAAAAATCCCGGAAAGCCAGGCAGGGCTTTCCGGGATGGGATCTGACAGATGTGCGATCCGTCAAATCGCGCGGGCGATCAGCTGAATGCCGACAAGGCACATCGCGAGGCAGAGGAGCTTCAGGATCAGTTTCGGCTTGCTCTTCTTCGCGAGCTTCACGCCGATCTGGGCACCGACAATAGCGCCGACACCGACCGCGATCGCCGGGATCCAGAGAATGTGGCCGAGCATCGCGTGGCTTACCGTGCCGATCAGCGCGCTGATCATCAGAACAAAGGTGGAGGTCGCGGTCGCGATGATGGTCGGGAAGCCGAGGATGAACATCATCATAGGAACATGAATAATGCCGCCGCCGATACCGAGGATCGAAGAGATGAACCCGACAAAGAGTGAGAGGAACACACCGAGCCAGAGATTGAATTTCGCGGTCTTCGGGGCAAACCCTTCAATCGGCGTAGAGCCGCGCTTCGAATTCTTCTTCCACCACATGACGGCTGCCATCAGGATAAGCGTGACGCCGAAGGTGATCGAGAAACCAGGACCCGAAAAATAGTTGGACAGCGTACCGCCGAGCCACGCGCCCGGAGTTGTCGCGATCGCGAACGGGATCGCCGCGCGGAACATGATGAGGTTGGATTTCCAGTATGCCCAGGAACCTGACATCGCGTTCAGCAGCACACCGAAGAGGCTCGTGCCGATAACCTGCTGCACGGTTTCAAACGTGGTTCCGTGAGGAGGCATCATCGTAAGCATGAAGAGCGGAACCATGATGAGGCCGCCGCCCAGACCGACGAGCGCGCCGAAGCACCCGACGCCGATACCAACAAGGAATAGGGTAATGAAAGAAATCATGATGTAAGTGGATCCGGTTTGTAAGAACCGGGGCTCGCTGTCCCGGGGTGTGGGGAGTCTAGCGCTTTTGGCTTAGATAGATTCCTGGTTATGGGCGCATAAAAAAGGGATCCCGTCTGAAGGATCCCTGGCCTGGGTTTTAAACCGGCTTCCACCAGCCGTAAGCGGGTTCAGTCCGGATCGGAAGTGTCGTCGCGATTTCCTGAACGAGCGACTCGTAGTCCGACACGTTTTTGGTTTTGAGGAGTTGCTTAAAGAGCTTTTCGCCGCCCTCAAACATGTTCTTCATATAGAACCAGTACTGTTTCATATGGCCGACGGTGTTCCCGATGCTTCCGAACGCCGCGACGTAATCCGCCATCAGCGCGTCATGAAATGCCGCGAGCTCTTCACCCGAGGCCGGCGCACCGCCCCGGGCCTCACGGAAAATCGCGGGATTCGCGACTGAAGCGCGGCCGATCATGAGCGACTGAAGTTCAGGATGGGTCTTTTCCCACTCGCTGATCTGACTCACAAGGTGAATGTCGCCATTAAACCCCACCGGCATCGGGAGTTTGGGGAGTGCCCTGAGGAAACACTCCGTTCTCGGGTCGCCCTTATAGAAGTCATTCCGCACCCGGGCATGAATGATGAGTTCCGAAATGGGGAAATCCGCGTACACCCGGATCAAATCGTCGAACTCTTCTTCCGTATTCCAGCCGAGTCGCGTTTTCACGGACACCGCGATTGGAAGAGGTTCCGCGAACACCGATTCGAAAAATTCCCGGAGCTCGTCCGGATGCCTGAGAAAGCCGCATCCCTTTCCCTTCCCGGTTACCGTGCCCATCGGGCAGCCGAGGTTGAGGTTCACTTCGCTGTAACCGAGTTCGGCAAGGCGCTTCGCGGCCCAGAGGAACCGGTCCGCGTCTTTAGCCATCAGCTGCGGGACGACATTCATCCCGCGGTTCGCTTCAGGGGACAGCTCCCGCATCTGACGCTCCGTGAACTCGGGCTCCACGGTCGGGGTGAAAAACGGGGTGTAGTACCGGTCGACGCCGCCGAAAAATTCATGATGCCGCCGCCGGAAAACGATCCCGGTGAGGCTTTCCATGGGAGCCAGAGTGAGAAGCATGGGAGTATTCAAATCAATGAGATAGGGATTGCGGGGGAGAGGGTTCAGAGTCCTTTTCCTGCAGGGCGCACATCTTAGCAGATGGGAGAAAAGGTGCGGCGGAAAAAACTTTGCCCGGAGGCGGGCGGAACCCTCATCCGGGCAGACAGAACTGAAACCGAGGATCAGACCCGCGGTTTCAGGCGGGCAGGAGGTGCGTTACTTCCGGGCGCCGTTCTGGAGATAGCGGAAGACGAGCTCATCCTGAGAGTTTTCGTCACCGGCCTTTCCGCCCTGCGGGAAGATCGAGTACCAGCCGCTCGCGGTCTGACTTGAAGGGCTCGGCGCCGCGTGGCAGGCGCTGCACTTGGAGTCCTTCGCGGCTTTGGCCTGAGCGGTGAGACCGGCGCCGTCAGCGGTGAGTTTCGAAGAGTCAACCCAGCCTTCGGCGGTTGCCACGTCCCAGGTCGCGCCGAGAATCTTCGCGGTGCCGGCCGAAGGATCGAGCTTCACGGTGCGGGAAGAGGCGAATGCCGCTTCAATCACGGGCTTTCCGGGTTCTGCCGAAATATGCGTGGGATCCGCTACACGGGACCAGCCGTGGATCCGGACGCGGGCCTTGCCGCTCACGCGTTCAAGTTCCTCCACCTGGGTGCCCGCGAGCACCTGACCCGCTACATTCGCTCCCGGGGTCGACGTGATGTCCGTGGTTTCAGTCGTATAGAGAACAGGGCCGGCCAGCGCAGTACCTGCGAAAGCCGCGGCGATGAGGGCTGCAGCGAGCTGAGCCTTGTAATGAAATTTCATAGTGCGCTCTCCCTTCTGAATGGTTTTCTCAAAAACATTCCGTTATGTTTGTTTTAGCCCCAAGAGACAATAAGTTCAAGACGTTTTAATAGGTAGAAAAGCTTACCTTTTGTGACTAATACCGCCTGAACGCATTTCTCATTCCCCCATTCCATGCGTGCCATGGACCTCTGCCGCATAATTTGTGAATCACAAAGAAAACAGAACTGGCCGGGAACGCGAAGTCGGAGATCCGTCTTTCGCGGCGGCTCACTTTTCTGATAGGGGAAACGGGATATGTCTGAAAATCTTGAAACGCTCTGCAGCAGGGTCGATGAATCCAGAGACTCCATGCTGGCCACCTGGAAGCTGCTCGTTGACCGCGACTGCGGATCCAAAAACAAGGCCGGGGTCGACGCGGTCGGGCATGATGTGAAGGGGATTCTTGAGTCCGCGGGATTCAAAGTCCGTTTTTATGAGTACCCTGAGGCGGGGAACCTTCTCATCGCGGAGCGCGGTGACACGACGAAGCCGTTTGTCGCGCTGATCGGGCATCTCGACACGGTGTTCGCGGATGGCGAGGCGGCAAAGCGCCCCTTCACGATCAAGGATGGCGTGGTGACGGGCCCTGGGTGTCTCGACATGAAGGGTGGGGTGACGGTGCTCCTCTCCGCGATGCGGATTCTGAATGAAGCCGGCTGGGACCGGTATCCGGTGAAAGTTATTCTCGCGGGAGACGAAGAAGCGGGCCATCAGAAGTCGACCGCCGTGCGCGACATGATGGCAGAGGCGAAAGGCTCGCTTTTCGGCCTCAATTTTGAAACGAGTTTCAAGGACAATTCAGTCGTCATTGAACGGAAGGGCGTCGCCACATTCCGGTTTGACGTGCAGGGAATCGGCGCCCATGTGGGCAATAATCCGAAAGGCGGCCGGAGCGCCATTACGGAAATCGCGGCGAAGGTCGCTGACATCAACTCGCTCACTGACTATGACGAAGGCACAACGCTGAATGTCGGCGTGATCGGCGGCGGCACAGTTCCGAACGCCTGCGCCGAAAAGGCGTTCTGCGAGGTCGATGTCCGCTATAAGAGTGAGGCGGGAATCAGCCGTGTCCGGGCAGGCCTTAAAGCCATCGCGCATAAGGTCTATCTCGACGGGACGCATACGGAAGTGACAGAGCTCTTCTACTTCCCTGCGATGCCGAGGCTTGAATCGTCTCTCGAACTCTTCAGCCGCGTGAATAAGATTGCCGTGGAGCATGGGTTCCCTGAGATGACCGCGAAGGGGGTTGGCGGCGGATCCGATTCCGCGGCGCTCACGATGGCAGGTGTCCCGACGGTTTGCGCGCTCGGCGTGAAGGGGGAATTCAACCACACGGTCCGTGAGTACGCGATGGAGGACTCCCTTTTTGAGCGCACGAAGCTCCTCATCACGATCCTCTGCACGATCTGAGCAAAGGATCCGATCAGCCAACCGGCGGATAGCCGCAGGACCGTCCGCCGGCAACAATAAAAAGACACAGAGCCGAAACTGAATAAAGGATGATCATGACCCCAGAAATTGAGTCTCTTTTCCGCGACGTTGATCAGGCAAAGCCCGATATGCGGGCTACCTGGGCGTACCTCGTGAATCACGACAGCGGTTCAAAAAACAAAGCCGCCGTGGATGCCCTGCAGGCGTTTGCCGCGCATACGCTGAAGAAATGCGGTTTTTCGGTACGTTTCCACGAGTATGAGGAAGCCGGGAACCTGCTGGTTGCCGAGCGGGGGGATATGACAAAACCCTTTATCTGTCTCGTCGGGCATCTCGATACGGTGTTCCCGGACGGAGAAGCGGCGGAGCGGCCCTTTACGATCCGGGATGGAATTGTGACGGGTCCGGGGTGCCTTGATATGAAGGGCGGCATCACGATTCTGCTCTCCGCGATCAGGATCCTTGCCGCCCGGGGCTGGGACCGGCATCCGGTGAAGATCCTGATTTCGGGAGACGAAGAAACGGCTCACCGCGGATCCAAAGCGGCGCGTGACCTGGTTGAGGAAGCCAGCGGCGGATTTGTCGGTCTGAATCTTGACACGGGGTTCGCGGACGGGAGCGTCGTTCTTGGGCGAAAGGGCTACGCGGTCTACCGGGTCGAAGTGTCGGGTGTCGGTGCCCATGCCGGCAATAATCCCGAAGACGGCCGGAGCGCGATTATCGAGCTCGCTCATAAGATGATCGATATCAACGATCTCGCGGACCATGAGGCGGGAACCCTGATCAACGTGGGGGTCATGGGCGGCGGTACGGTCCCGAACGCGATTCCTGACAAAGCCTGGTGCACGGTGGACGTACGATTCACGAAAGCGGCGGAGATGGAACGCGTGAAGCGCGCGATGGCGGAGCTTGAGACAAAACGCTATATCGAAGGCACCGAAACCAAGGCGGAGCTCAAGGTCGATATTCCGGCAATGGAGCGGACTGAAGCTTCTGAAGCGCTTTTCGCCCGGGTGAATGACCTTGCGGTTTCCTGCGGGCTGCCGGACATGAAGCCTATCAGCACGGGCGGGGGATCCGACTCCGTATTCCTCTCACGGGCCGGCGTACCCACGATCTGCTCGCTCGGTGTCCGGGGTGAATTTAATCATACGGAGCGTGAGTACGCGATCGAAGAGACGCTTTACGAGCGGACAAAGCTCCTGCTCGCTGTCCTTCAGACGATCTGATCCGATTTCTCCTGGAAACAGAAAAAACCGCGGAACAGCTGCGAAGCGTCCGCGGTTTTCTGTTGGTTTTAGCGTTGGTTATTTAACGTTTCCGGCCGCTGCGACTCGGTCCTCAACATTCTTGATTCGCTTCGAGGTATCGGGGTGATCGCCGAACATCTTCTGCATGATGCCGGAATCCGCGTCGCCGGTTGAAATCTTCTTGAGGGCGGAAGCCATGGCGAGCGCCTTCTGTTTTCCATTCGGCTCCTTGAGGAGCAGATCCACGCTGTAGTTATCGGCTTCGGTTTCAAGCGCCTGAGAGTACTGGGCGGAAATCGCGGAGTAGGCGACCTGCTGCATCAGGTCAGACCCGGTGCCATCCAGACCGACAAGGGAGCCCAGCGCACCGCCCGCGCTGAGCGCGATCGCGACACCGCGGTTTGTGCGGTACTGCTGCACGCTGTGGCGGAGCGCCACGTGTCCGATTTCGTGACCGAGCACGGCTCGCACATCATCGTTATTCAGACGGTCAATCAGGGCGGAATACACGCGGACACAGCCGTTTGGCATTGCCCAGGCATTCATGTCCTTGGTCTTATAGACCTGGTAATTCAGTGTCTGCCCGCCGACCTGAGTGGGGAGTCCCTGCCGAATGATGGCCATGCGGCCGTCATACTGGTGGGTAATGGTGTTTTTCTGATCCATCTGCCTGCAGCTCTGATTGGCGGCTGCAACGACTTCCTGATCGGAACCGAGCGACTCCATATTGGCGCAGCCTGTGAGCGCTGCGGCCGAGGCGAGAAGTTCGAGGAGGATCTTTTTCTTCATATATTCACCCGCTGAAAAATCGTCGTATACGTTAATCATAGGGTGAAAACACAGAATGGGGGAACTGCTCGAAAGGGGGAGGCGGCAGGGCTTCACCGCCTCCGGTTCAGGATAGATTTATTCCTCGAACGTTCCCTTGACGATCACCTCAGAGTTCCGCATAAGGAAGCGCTCCTTGGAGACCACATCCGTGAGGTTCCAGTTTTCGTCAAAGAGGCAGGCGTTCGCGCAGGCGCCGGTTTCAACGCGGCCCTGATCCTTGAGACCAAGAGCGTCCGCGACATTCGTGGTATCAAACGTGAGCGCGAGTGACGGATCCATTCCGTGGTTGCCGATCAGATCGCGGACCGTATCGAGGAGGCCGCCGACACCGCCCGTGGCGAGTCCGACCATTTCGCCCTTCTCATTAAAGCGGGGCATTGAGCCGTGACCGTCAGTCGACATCGTGATCCGGGTGGGATCAACGCCGGAGGCGATGGCCTCTGTGATGTCGTTTGCCGTGGAGCCGTTGCAGGAGAATCCGGCCGTGTAGTCAACAAAGCCCCCGTGGCGGGCGAATTCAAGCGACCCCTCGTACACTTCGCGCTTTCTTGAGCAGTGCGTCGGACGGATGTGACGGATCGGGAAGCCGCCCTTCTCGAAGGACAGGAACATATCAAAGATCCCGGGGATGTCGCCCATATGGACGTGCAGCACACCGCCCTTACCGGTAATCATGCCAGTCAGGCGGATATCGGAGAGAAGGTGCAGCACTTCATCCGGCCGCGGGAAGGAGGAGCGATGGTCGCCGAGCGCGATCTTGACACCGAGGCACTCCGGCACGAGGAATAGATCCTGCGCGACGCTCTGACTCATCGATGTGCAGGGGAAGCGGTAGTTGCTCGTATACATCCAGGCGCTTACGCCCTCGATCGAAAGGGCCCGGACTTTGGCGAGCAGGTTTTCAATCGAGCGGGAAATGAAATCCGTGCCGCAGACGCCGACGATCGAAGTCGTACCTACCTTCACGAGTTCGGAAAGCATGATTTCAGGCGTACGGCTCGCGAAACCGCCTTCACCGCCGCCGCCATTCACGTGAATATGCTGATCAAAGAATCCCGGGGTCAGAATCTTTCCCTTGGCATCAACGGTTTCAAGATCGGGGAGCGAGACGGTGAGATTGCTGCCGACCGCGAGAATTTTCCCGGCTGCCATCAGAACATCGGTGATGCCCAGATCCTTCGGCGCGTAAACGCGGGCATTGCGGATAAGAAGAGCCATGTGTTGTCACTCCTGAAAATTAGGAAACCCATAAGAACTGGGTTCTGCGGGTGGAATTCTAAAAGGATTCAGAAAATAGAGAGAAAGAGAACAGGATCTGATGGATAGAAAGGGAGCTTCAGGGCTGTTGCTCAGGTGGGAGAGGAATTAAACTGACTTCTCTGTCTGAAAAAACAACTGAACGCAAAGAGAGACGCCCCGATGACTGAAACGATTTCTCCCAATTCCGACGCGATACTGCTTCTCACGGCGCCGCTCGCCGTACGGGGCGAAGTGCAGGAAGGAATCGAACCGCTGTCGACTGAGGAATATGGATTCCTCGCGCGGCAGCTTCTCGATATGAAGAGAAAGCCATCCGACCTCCTGAACCCGGAGAACACCGAGCTGATCCACTCCTGCGGCGAGCTGGTCGACGCGGAGCGTCTTAAAGCGCTGCTCGGAAGAAAGGCGGAGCTTTCCCGCGCCCGGGCGGCCTGGCGGTCTCTTGGTATCTGGTGCTGTACGCGGGCGGACCGGGATTATCCAAAAATCCTGAAAGCGCATCTGAGAGAAGATACGCCGCCCGCTGTTTGGGGATGCGGCAATCTGAAGCTTCTGCAGAGCGATGCCTTTTCAGTACTGGGTACCGGATCCAAAAACAAGCACTATGACGGGATCGGTAACGAAAACGGCACAATGACTTCTTATGCCGGATTCCTCGTTGTCGCGTCGGGCGAAGAGGGAGCAGAAAGCGGAGCGCTTCGCGGCGCCCTGAAGGTAGGAGGGACCGCGTGCCAGGTGCCGAATAAGCCGCTCGCGTCGCTCGCTGCGCAGCCGGGATGGAAGAAGCTGCTGGATTCCGGAAAGCTCGTTCTCATGACCGCTCTGGATCCGTTCCTTGGCTGCCGTTCAATTGAAGACCGGCTTTCAAATAAGCGGCTCGCGCTTTCTCTCGGCGCCTCGGCGCTCCTCGTGAACACGGAATCGATGGACGATCCGGCGTGGGTCGCTGTTGAGGAGCATCTCGGAAAATACGAGTCTGTGCCGATTTACTTTCAGGAAACACCGCCGGTCCCGGAATATATGGGGCCGCTCTTCGATATGGGGCTCAAACGCTGGCCTCATCTGAACGGTGTCGTCGATTTCCACACACTGGTGCTGGGCGAACGGAAAGAACCTGATCCTGTGCCGCTGCCGCCTGAAGGGAAGTATGAGGAGGTTCCGCCGCAGGAACCTGAAAAGAAGGCTGAGTCTCCTGCTGCCGCGCCGGCGCCGAACCCCCTGTCCGCAGAGGATGCGGAAGCTGAAGCCCGCCGAAAGGCCGGTTTGGCGGAGCTTGAGAAACTCCTCAGCCGGCTCACGGATAAAGAGGGGATTTCGGCGAAGGATATTGTTTTTGAAACCGTTCAGGTTCTGACAGACAAGGGCAAGATGGATCCGATCGTCGCCGCCGTACTTCAGAATGTGAGCTTTCCGGGGGCCTGATTTTTCAGACCTGCAGAAAACAGGCGGCAGTATCGCCTGTTTTCTTTTATCCGCCAATATATACCAAGGTAGAGTAACTGAGCCACCAACATAAAAGAAAGTCAGTTACCGACCAGATAAATAAAAAAGCCCGGCAGAGCCGGGCTGTCCCTAAGGAGGAAAGGCAGGGGTTACTTCACCTGAGCCTTCTTCACGAGGTCACGCATGTAGGCGTTAACTTTCTGAGCCTCCAGCGCGCGGCGGATTTCAGGCTTCACGCGATCAAATGACGGCGCCGCCTTGGCATTACGAGTGCCGCGGTTCATAACCACTTCGTAACCGGCAGGGCCGGTCACAATAGCGGTCTTATTGCCTTTCAGTCCCTGAAGGGTAGAAACCATCGGAGGAGGAAGGGCACCCGTGTTGACCCAGCCCATATCACCGCCGTTCCGCTTGGCTGTCGGATCGAGAGACTCCGCGCGGGCAATCTTCTGGAACGATTCGCCCTTGGCGAGACGAGCCTGAATCTTCTGCGCTTCGTCCTGTGTCTTCACAGCGATATGGTTGATGTGGATCTCGGTCTTGCCGTACTGAGCTTTCTGCTGGTCATAAACCTTGCGGACCTCAGCATCCGTGACCGGGTTCTTCTTCAGATAGTCGCTGAGGTAAACGTCAGAGACAATCTGCTTTCTCGCATTCTGAATCGCGGCGGCAACAGCCGGACGCTTTTCTACGCCAGCCTTCTCCGCTTCCTGCAGCACGACGGTACGGGCGATCAGATTGTCGCGGATTGCCTGTTCGAGCTGCGGCGTACGCTTCTGACCGTGGGCCGTAGCGGCAGCCAGGATCTGCTCCTGTTCAGCCGCGGTGATCTTCGTGCCGTTAACGGTCACGTCCTTGAATGCCGCATTGGCAGCAAACGGGATCGCGATCGCGCAGGCAAATACGAGTGCCTTCTTGAACTTCATTTGATGTTTTCTCTTTTTGAATCAGAAAAGCTTACTTTACGACAGCACGGGAGGTGATGTCACGCACGTACTGCTGCGCGGTCTGAGCGGCAGCAATTCGCTGAAGCTGGGGCTTAGCCTGTTCAAAGGTCGGGAAAAGCTGCGCGGGACGCGTAGCCACCACCTGGAACACGGCCCAGCCGCCGCGGAACTGCACGGGCTTCGAGTAAACCTGACCGGCCTTGAGGGACGGGAGGAGCTGACCAATCTGCGGAACAACACGAACCGGAGCGAACCAGCCGATGTCACCGCCGCGGGCCTTGGAAGGCTGATCAATCGTCACGGCAGAGGCGACCTTGGCGAAGTTCTCACCCTTCAGGACGCGGTTCAGAGCGTTCTGGGCTTCACCCTGGGTCTTCGTCACGATCTGACGGAGGTGATACTCGGTGTTGCCGTAAGCGGCCTTGTCCTTCTGATACATCTTCTGCAGATCAGCGTCAGACGTCGGATGCTGCTGGACATAGCGGTTAAGGAGAGCCTCAGTCATGATGTTGTTCGTGGCGTTCTGAACAGCGATCTTGACGTTGGGGTCGTTTGCGAGACCAGCCTTCTGGGCTTCCTGAAGAACAGCGATCTCGGTCACGAGGTTCTGCTTCACGGCATTTTCAAGCTGAGGCGTACGCTGCTGGCCGCTGGCCGTCAGATTCTTCAGAATCTGCTCCTGCTGGGCGGCCGTAACCTTCGTCCCATTGACAGTGAAATCCGTAACAGCGGCATTCGCGCAGGCAGCGGCAAATGCAGACATGAGAATAACTGAAAGTTTCAAATTCATAGTTTCTGGCCCAATCGGAGCGTAGCCCCAAAAATGTTTGCAGACACTGACCATTCTAGCGCCAATAGGATGGACGTAATCAAGAAATGTACGAAAAGCGTTACTGCATAAATTTGTCTAAATGACACAAGTTCCGGTCCGGATTGAACAAAGTTCCAAAAAACCGCCTCGATCCGTCAGCATTGCTTTAAACACTTTTACGCATAAAAGCGAAATTGTTTACATAAGCTGTCCGTGTCCGAATTCCTGATCAAGGAAATCGAGGAACTTTTTTACCTTAAGCGTCATAAGGCGCCGCTGCGGGTAGACCGCGGAAAGCGTCTTTGACGGAATTGGATAATCCGGGAGTACCTGGATGAGTTCTCCCCGCTCAATGTGAGGGCGGAGCCTGAAAAGGGGCTGCTTTGTGATACCCAGTCCTCCGATCGCCATTTCGCAGGAAATCTGGCAGTTATTGGCGAGATATTTTGCGCTCGTCGGGATGGTGATCAGGCTCCGATCAGGCCCCTTGAAGGTCCAGGATGTCTGATCCTGACGGACGAGCAGGGTATGATGCGAGAGATCTTCGGGGGAAGCGGGCATTCCGTTTGCTTCGATATAGGCAGGGGATGCCGCGAGAATGATGGGAAGCTCGGAAATTCTATGCCGGATCAAAGAGCTGTCAGGCGGCTCCTCATCCGTGACCGCCACATCGAAACCCTCTTCAATCAGATTAACTTCTCGGTTTGTAACCGTCATATCGAGGCGGATACCGGGATTTTCCTTCAGCCAGCCGGGGAGTTTGCGTGAGAGCTGATAGATAGCAAAGGTATTGGCAACGGAAACCCGGAGTGTCCCCTTTACTTCTCCCGTGAAATGGGAGACCAGGGCGTCAGTTTCTTCAACGTCCGCCAGAATGACCCGGTCCCGTTCCAGGTACATTTCACCGATTTCGGTGAGGTTCTGCCGCCTCGTGCTTCGATTGAGCAGCTGGGCACCTATGTCCTTTTCCAGAGCCGCGATGATTTTGGCAATGTTCTGCGGCGTCATTCCGCAGGCCTCTGCGGCGGCTGTAAATGACCCGCAGTCGGCCACCTTTTCGAAGACTTTCATTCCGTGAAGACGGTCCATGATTCACAACTCCTGGTTTTGTGAATGGCAGATTATGGATTTTGAATACCTTCTTTGAGTAAATATACAACTGCGAGTTTAAAAAGAAACAAACTTCTGTCTGTTTTTCATTGGTAATGATGCACATAGCTTCAAGAGTGAGCAGCCAGATCAATAAAGACTGCCGCCAACCCTACGCTCTCGCGACCGGACCAGGCCGCGGACCGCAGATCCGGTATCAGTATTTCGTGGATGAAGGCGCAATGCTCGTCAATAAAGAAGGAAAGAGGTTCGTCAATGAATCGCTTGCTCCGACGCTGATCTCTCCCTCAATGGAACGGAATTCAGATAAGAGCATGTATCTGCTGATGACGACGGATCAGTTCGAACGCGCGACAAAGAAGTATCCGTTCGGGGCTCTGCTCAGTTCACCGCAATGGACCCGTGCTCGCTGGGATACGGAACTCGCTAAGAGCCGGGTCATCGTTCAGGGAAACACGATTGAGGAGGCGGCTAAGAAGATCGGCGTGGGTCCCAAGGGGCTGCTCGATCAGGTCTCGGAGTGGAATCAGACAGTCGCGTCAGGCCGGGATCTTAAGTTTGGCCGCACGAAATTTGCCGGCAAGTTTGAAGGCTCTCACTTCTTCATGGCCAAAATCAATGTCTGGGTCTGTCTCTCGATGGGAGGCTTCAATGTGGATAAGCACCTCCAGGTGCTGGGGTGGAATGATCAGCCGGTAGGCGGTCTGTATGCGGCCGGTGAAACGGTCGGCGGTATCCACGGAGCCCATTATCTGGGGGGGCGACGCCTGTGGCTTTGCTCATACGTCCGGATATGTGACAGGGAGGCTGCTGACTGGACAGAAAGTCGTGATTTGATTGTTGTCCTTTGGCTGACAGCGTAACTCTCCGCACTGTCAGCCGGATCTCTCCCCCGCTGGAAGACTTTGCGCTTTCAGCGGTTTTTATTAATTATTGAGTGGCGGATGCTGGTTCCCAATAGCTGTAGGAGAATCAGATATATCGTTTGATGATCTCTCAGGGGGGGAGAGGAATGGCGCTGGACTTCGTTAAGGAAATGGTGGAGGCGAGACGCTGTCTTCATAAGCGTCCGGAAGAAGGGTGGACAGAGTTTGAGACAACCTGGTTTATTGTCAGGCGTTTAAAGGCGCTGGGACTCCAGGTCACGATTGGGAAAGCCAATATCTGTGAATCAGAGGTTCTGGGACGGGATCCGGTTCTCGTACCCGATGCCATGAAGAGGGCTGCCGCTCATGGTGTCCCGGAAGACTTTCTGAAAGCGACAGAAGGGTACACGGGTGCTGTGGCGAGGTTCGATACCGGGAGGCCAGGTCCAACCACGGCTTTCAGAAGTGATATTGATTGTGTGCTCGTCCGAGAAACAGATAATCCTGAACATCTTCCCAATAAATTGGGTTTCGCGTCAGAGCGCCCGGGCTTCATGCATGCCTGCGGACACGATGGGCACACCGCAGTGGGGCTTGCGGTTGCACATTGGCTGGTGATGAATAAGGACAGACTGTGCGGCCGGTTTATTCTGATATTCCAGCCGGCAGAAGAGGGCGTACGGGGGGCCCGCGCTATGGCTGCGTCAGGCCTGGTTGATCATGTGGATTATTTCCTTGGAGGACATGTCGGGGGTGACGCGAAGCTTGGAGAAATCGCCGTGATGGATGGCGGATTCCTCGCGTCTACCAAATTTGATGTGTCGATTGAGGGGACTCCGGCTCATGCCGGCAATTCACCGGAACTTGGGCACAGCGCGCTGATGGCTGCGTGTGCCGCAAGCCTGATGATTCAGGGGATTCCCAGAAACAGCCACGGTGAAACACGGGTCAGTGTCGGGAAACTCGAAGCAGGCGAGGGAAGGAACGTGATTCCGGCTCACGCGAAACTGCAGATGGAAGTGCGCGGCGAAACAATGGCTGTGAACCAGTTCATGGCTGATTATGTTTACGACATTTTTGCCGGTGTCGATAAGGCCTATCGGGTGAAGTCCACGGTCACGAAAGCAGGGGAGTCTGAGACTCTGATGCCGTGTCCGGAAATTTATCCGCTGCTTGAAAAAGTCATGGCTAAAATTCCAGGCACCCAATTGCTGCCGAGGGTCCACTCGGGAGCAGGTTCTGAAGACTGCGCGCTCTTTATCCGACGGGTCATTGAGCACGGCGGCAAAGCCGGTTTTGTGCTCTATGGCTGCAACCATCATGGTCACCATCGTCCGGATTTTGAGATTCAGGATGAAACCAGTCTCCCGATTGCGTTCCGGATTTTTACTGGATTCGCTGAGGAAGTGAACGGTCTGAAATAGCTGCCCCGGAAATAAAAGAGGGCGCTGCGGAGTGCAGCGCCCTTTGACTCTTTTCAGGCAGATCCGGTTTCAGACAGAAACCGTAATCCTCATCCGATTAGAAGCGGTGAAGGATGCCCATATCGAGTTCGCAGCCAGTCGGCGTAGCGGAACCGGTCGGGGTCTTGACCTTTTCAGACGAGTAGCCAGCCATTGCGTAGAGGGAAGTCCTCTTGGAAAGCGGATAGTCATAGCCGACAGCAGCCGTCCAGCGGTTGAAGTCGGTGTTGTTCTGGTTATCCATATCGCGATAGTTCACAGCAACCTTGGCGGTACCGCCGAGGACCGGATAGTGAGCGCCAACGCCGATACCCCAGCCGTCAACATACCCGTAGCCCTTGCCGCCAGTGATGGCGTTCAGACCCGCAAAACCAACGCCAGCACGGGCGCGGGCGGTCAGTTCCTGATCATGGAAGTACTGTCCGAAAGCAATGATCTTGAAGCCGTTATTGAAGCCATAGTTGCCGCCGAGAGTCACGGTGTAGCCCTGATCGGGGATGTCCGTGCCGGTACGGTAAGAGCCGTACATCGTGGTATCAGCAACGAGAATGCCTTCCAGGCCGCCATTCTGGTAACGGGCAGCGAGAGAAGCGTAACGGTCAGAAGAGCTCTTGCCTTCAGTGCCGGTGTCGGTTGCCGTATTCATCTTGAACGAGTACATGGCATAACCGGTCAGGCCGGCGTAGGTCGGCGTGCGGTAAGAAATCGAGTTATCGGTGCGGGTCCACATCGAAGCGGTCGCAGCGCCGGAACCAAAAGCAGAGGTGTAGTTAGCGAAGAGCGGATCAATAGCGCGGAAGAGGCCATTGGCACCGAGCACGCTGCCGAAGATCGGCAGGCGGCCAAACGACAGAGTACCGAAGCCGCCG
Source organism: Dakarella massiliensis (assembly GCF_001182045.1). Classification (GTDB taxonomy): domain Bacteria; phylum Pseudomonadota; class Gammaproteobacteria; order Burkholderiales; family Burkholderiaceae_F; genus Mesosutterella; species Mesosutterella massiliensis. The sequence continues at coordinate 152,471 of NZ_CVTY01000007.1, forward strand.
GAAACGCTGATGGAAGCTTCACGGCCGAAGAGGCGGCCATTCTGCTTGGTATCAGAGAGACCCGTGTCAGATTCAAAACCAGACTCGAGAACGAAGCTCACCTTGTAGCCGTTGCCGAGGTTCTCTCCACCCCGCAGGCCCCAGCGGGAACCGAATTCCTGACCGTTATCCATGGAAAGCGTGTCGGTGTTCGCAACACCGGCCACGTCAGAGTGAGTGTGGACATAGCCGAGACCCGTATTGATCAGGCCATAGAGCTGAACATCGGCAGCAGAGGCAGTTCCGACCATCCCGGCGGCAACGCATAACGCAACAAGAGTCTTTTTCATAATTGGACATCCCTTTGAGTGTTTTTATATCAGGCCGTCCAGCATGACTACTGCCCCTGTGACAATCCCCGTGGGAAACCTCTCTCCGCATAACCGACGGGGTATTACCAGTAGTCATGAAGGACTAACCCAATAAGGCATAAATCAACCTGATATGAATCATAGGACGCCTCTATCGTTGTTTTTTCGGTCACGATGGATTATATTTCCACCCGTTCACTAAAAGTGAACTCCCACAAAATGAAGCTTTATACAGAAAAACAATAAAGTAGAGATTTGGAACACAATAAACTGGAAGTTTTACCGGCATAATTGCAAAAAGCAGTGCTTTTCTGCCAACTGCCGCTAAGGCTGAAGTGAAGGGGACGTCATGAAGATCCGACAGATTGAAGTGTTTCTGGCAGTGGCCGAAACCGGCGGTGTCAGGCGTGCGGCAAACCGTCTATGCATCACGCAGTCAGCGGTCGCCAAAGCGATAAGCCAGCTGGAAGCCGAATTGGGTTGCCCGCTTTTTGATCGCAGCGCGCTCGGTCTGCGGCTGAATGAGGCAGGGCAGAGTCTTCTCCCCTATGCCGAATCCATCGCGTCCAACGCTACACGGGCCGCAGCTGCGGTTGCGGCCTGCGCGACCGGCCGCGTGACCTCACTTCGCCTTGCGATTACTCCGACATTGCCGGAAGAAGTTCTCTCGGCGGCTGTTCAGAGATTCCGTCTGAGATTTCCCGCGGTCAAGCTGATTTTTTCCAGCGGCTTCTTTTCAGACTGTCTGCCAAAGATCCTGACTGACAGACTGGACCTCGCGCTCGTCATGGCAGGCCGTCATCAGCATGAGGAACTCACCTCGCTTGTCGAAGAGCCTCTCTGCGCATTGACGCAAGGAGTGGTGGCAGGAAAAGGGCATCCTGTCCTCGCTCCGGACTCGGATCTCAAAACTCTATTCAGTAAAGCGGAATGGCTGACCACCGTCCAGGACGAAGTTTTCCTGATCCGGCGTCTTCATGATTTTGGAGTGACCGCCCCGAGGTGCCTCACTTTATGCGATTACTACACAGTCGATGCTCTGAATGGAACTTCCGGCGCGTTAAGCCTGTCCCCCCTCTGTGTAGTGGATGATCCAAGATACGCGAATCGTCATCTAGAAGCGCTTGACCCAAGGAGATTCCCGCTCCCGCCGCTGACGGTTTCTTTCTTCCGTCAGAAAGGGGTGGAGCTTTCTCCGACAGCTGATTACATGCGCTTTTCTATCTGTGACGCTTTCAAAGAATGGTTTGAGAAACGTCACCGGCGTTTTGTTCAGCCGCTTTAAGAAAAACTTCTGGCACCCGCCTCTATCTCTATATATAGACAGCCGCAGGCTTTTGCTTTCAGGGAGCAGGTGAGCTCTGCCTACGTTCAGCCGATCTACTTTCAGATCGGCTTTTTTATTTCCGCGTTTTTTTCCCAAAGGGAATGCCTGCCTGAGCGTTTGAGGATGACCGGAAGGCTGAATTTTCGCGTTTAACACTCAGAAAATAGATCAAATCACAGAAATCAGTACTCAGACTGTCAGTAAAGCCGATTCTCAAAGAACTTTTTCTACTTTGATATAAAAATAGAATACTATAATACAAAAATAGCTAAAAAATGAGATTTAGGTCTTATACAGTTAATTTTGCTAGAGAAAACCTAATGAAGCACATTTTTTGAAAATTTGAATTTTTTAGTAAGAAAATCAAATTATTTTTACAAAAAATTCTTGACATTTGAAGTAAATATCTGTCGTCTTCTGCTATTAAAAATAGAGACAATTAAGCAGTAAATCGATGAACTTAAATTTATTAATCGTCATCTGTGTTTATTATGCTGTTAACGTTAGCTATTAAATATCTATAAATATCTATCTGAATGGAAATTGAAATTTAGGTGCATAAGGAGGCAAAATCAGTCTGAAAAGTCTTCAATTTCTCCAAAAAAGGGGCAAATCAATACGGGAATAGGTTCAAAAGAGCCAATAAATGTACAGCTTGGCGGGAAAATGCAAATAGAAAATCATAAAAAGAAATATGCATTGAGCGTTTCGGAGCTTTTTCATTAATCCAGGAGCATGAAAAATAGCAGCAGAGGGCTGGTTAAAAGAAAGAAGTCAGAGGATCTTTTTTGAGGCCTTATTCAACATAACTTATATTATGTTGAATAAGAAATTTGAAGAAAATAGGGAACTCTTTAAAAAATAAAGACTTATTCTTTGTTTTCTGAAATTTTTATAGCGGAATTTTTGTTTATGGCTGTTCGGCAGCAGCTCTGAATCGCCATGAATACCAAAAATCACTGTGATTTTCCTGTAATGACTCGGCGAGGACCGATTTATCTGGCGAAAAGCTGTGTTCCAAATCCGGATAAATACCAGGAGCTCAAATTTCTGCTGAAATTTTGTGCACTGTCGCCAATCGAAATAAAAGACATCACGTGAATAAATGATCGTCTGCTAATTTTTGAGGGCTTTTAAACTCATCTTCAATTTACGCCATAATTAATGTATATGTAATGTTAATGTTTTATATCTGCATAATAATAAAAAGTGAGAAAAAAAGTCAGAAAACCGGATTTGTCCTTCCACTGCAAAGATGTTTCAGAAGCGGGAGAAAGAAAACGAAAAGGGCGATCATTTTTCAGATCGCCCTTACCCATCAAAGAGAAATTGAATTTTGAAGCTCAGAATGAATTGAGTTTCACCTGGCGGAAACCTTGCGGCTGATCGGGTGTTCTGCCGCATTTCGTCGTAACGATGAATTCACCGATCGTGTCAGGTCCAGGTGTCTGCTCTTTCTGGTCTCGGCGCGGAACCGGGATTTCCACGGAAGGCGTTCCCATACCGAAATCCCTCGAATACAAAGAGAGCTTCCGCATTTTGATGGTTCCCTTGTCACAGTCCACTGTGAAAGTTGACATCAAAGAACGCGACCGGCAGGAGTCTACCTCCATCAGATCGCAGAAGACTCCTGTTCTTTCAGAGGGATAGAGAGATACAAGGCTGTAATACGTTCTTCCAGCACCGTTCTTGAAAAAGAGGTGCGTTTCGCCGCCTTCCATTGGAAACTGGTAATCCCAATCGCCCATGAGGAAGGCATAGGCTGCCTGCTGCAGATCCCGAGCAGTCGGTTCGTAAGCCGAGGCCGGAGACGTCATAACCAGCAAAGCGCCTGCGGCCGCCATTGTTTTCAGTATCAGGCTTTTGAATCCTGTCATAGCAGTCGCCTCTTATAGCTTAGAGCCTGAAGCGTTGGAACGCCGCTTCATTGGGGGTGTATGGACAAAGGCTCTTATAACTTTCATTCTATGCCCACATCCTGAAGAAAATGAGATTGAGAAATCACCATTAGGTGTTAGCAGCGCTCTTAGGCTGTTTTTCCGACCCCGAATTTTCCTCAAATCTGAGCAGAGAAAGGCGCTTCCTTCCTTAAGGAAAAGTCATCTGCCCGATTTTATAAAACATAACTTCAGTATTATGCCCTTTCATTCAATAAAGCCCCCGTTCATAGAACTGACAGCCTCCCGCAGTTAAAAGTCATTCTTATTTCTGTGGATAGCATCGCTCCTATTGACATAAATTTCCCCTTAAGCAAAATTCGATTTATCAGATACACAAATTCACATAAATTCCCAATTTCATTAATTAAGCCTCATCAACCGTGTAATTTAAGACTATAGTGTGAATTACCTACTAAGTGTGTTTAATCAGTTTTCACTGTCGGAGCCAACAGGCTTCCGACGGTCAACCCCATTCCGGGGAAAGTGAGGAAAGTTATGGCATTTGGTGATCCTTTTGCGGCAAATGTTGACCGCAAAATGACTAAGGGCGAACTGATCCAGTCAATCCGCGCTGACATTTCAGGCGAGCTCGACGCGATCTATGGATATGACGCCCATGTCCAGGCAACTGACGATCCTGTGGCAATTGCGGTGCTGAGTGACATCCGCGATGAAGAAAAAGCCCATATCGGCGAACTGATGACGCTGCTCCGTTATCTGGATCCGGATGAAGCCAAGCATTTCGCAAGCGGTCAGGCTGAAGTGGCTGAAATGTTTGAGAAACTCGGTATCAAGACGGATGAAACTGCGGCTGCGGCGGAGCCCGAGGCTGAAGCCGCTCCCGCGGCTTCTAAGCTAACGATTGGCAGCCTGAAGGATTGAGGAGGAATAGTGATGGATTATTTGATGAGAGATGAAGCAATTCTGAATCCGGAACAGTGGACGGAACTCGACGCGGTGGTGGTGAAGACCGCAAAGACTGTTCTGACCGGCCGCAAATTCCTCGATATTTATGGTCCGCTAGGCGCAGGAACTGAAGCCATCGCGACAGATGCCCTGCCGACGCCTACGGTTTCTGAAGATTTCTATGGCGAAGGTGAGAATGCTGCCGGACTCGGTACACGCAAAGTTCAGCAGATTCCTCTCCTCTATTCGGACTTCACGCTTTCGTGGCGCGAACTCGAATCAGCTGCTCAGGCTGGCCGCCCCATTTCGTTCTCGCGCGCTGCGGCGTCTGCCGCGCTCACCGCGACTGCTGAAGATAAGCTGATTTATCTTGGCAATCCGAAAGCGGGTTATGACGGTCTCACCACCGCGAAAGGCGTGGAACACGTGAAGATCTCTGACTGGACCAAGGGTGACACTGCGTTTACCGATGTCGCTAATGGTCTTGCCAAGCTGATCGCGAATCACGCCTATGGGACTTATACCCTTGTGGTCAGCCCGGATCTCTTCGCTGCGATGCAGAAACTCGAACCCGGTACCGGTGTTCTGGTTGCGGAGCGCGTGAAGAATCTGCTGGACGGAGGCCAGGTGATAGTGACTCCGGTTCTCCCGCAGAAGACCGCTATTCTCCTTGCCGCAGCAACCCAGAATATGGACCTTGTGATTGGTCAGGATATGATCACCGGGTATCTGGGATCCAGCAAGCTGAATCACGATTTCCGTGTCTTTGAAACGGTTATGCCGCGTATCAAGAATCCGAAGGCCATCATCGTCTTCGAACCGTAAATCCTGAACCCTGAACTCTGCGCCCGGATCCCCTTCTGGCCAATGGATTCCGGTGCGGTTCAGATGAAAAAGAAGGCTCTCAGTTCATTCTGAGAGCCTTCTTCATTGCTTAGAGAATTGCTTGACATTCAGTCAGGCAAGATAATGAAAACAAAATGATTTCTTAATTGTTTTCAGCCATCCGATTCAGGGCGACTGTGAGGAGAACTGCGGCCCCTGTTTCAATTGCCTCATCGTTAAAGTCAAAGGTATCTGTATGAACCGGGGACTGATGATCGCGGTCACGGATCCCAAGACGGAAGATGCATCCCGGCCTCTTCTGAAGCATAAAGGCGAAATCTTCTCCGCCTGGAATCCGGTGGAAATCGATCACGTTTTCTTTACCCAACGCGGTTTCTGCTAAGGATCTCGCTTCGGCGGTGCGCTCGAGATCGTTATAAAGCGCGGGGTAAAGCCGGTTATAAGTCACTGTTGGGTTCATACCGTACATGACCGCGATTCCATTCGCAATCTCATGCATCCGGAGTTCAATCAGGTCCTGAACATCCTTTTCATATGTCCGGACTGTGCCGCGGAGCGTGGCGGACTGGGGAATAACGCTCGTGCCCTCGCGTTTTCCGGCTTCAATGGAACAGACGGAAACCACGGCCGCGTCATCAGGATTCACATTCCTCGAAACGATCGTCTGCAGCGCGAGAACTGCTTCACTTGCCGCAACAACCGGATCATGCGTCAGCTGAGGTTTCGAGCCATGACCGCCCTTCCCTTCGAAAACAATTTCAAACGCGTCTGCGTTTGCCATGGCGTACCCCGGGAAGAATGCGACCTTACCGAGGTCTACCGAGGCGTCACCATGCAGCGCATAGAATTCCTCAATCCCGAACTTTTCGACCAGTCCGTCCTCTATCATGTATCGGCTTCCGGCAAAACCTTCTTCTCCAGGCTGAAATACAGCGATCAGAGTGCCGGCAAAATCCCTGTGACGTGACAGATAGGAGAGAACAGTGAGAAGCGCGGCCGTATGACCATCATGGCCGCAGGCATGCATGCGGCCCGGAGTCCGGCTTGCATAGTCTTTTCCCGTTTTCTCCTCAATAGGCAAAGCGTCAGTATCCGCCCGAAGCGCTATTGTCCGCCCGGGTTTCGTTCCGCGGAGAATGGCCACAATACCGCTTACCGCTCCGCCCCCAATATTCGTGTGCACGTCATCGATTTTCAGCGCCTTCAAAGCGGCCAGTATTCTCGCTTCGGTTTTCGGAAGGTGAAGACCGATCTCAGGATCCGAATGCAGCGCTTCCCGCACGGGAACCGCGAATGCGGCATCTTCAGATAGGTCTTCCGGATGGATAACGATTGTCATGGGCAGATCCTCCTTCTCCGTTATGAAAGCACTTTCTTTATCTTAGACTCTGACTTCTTCTGAATTCCTTTTCTGAAACACGGTTTTGCAATTTCACACAGGAACCGCCTTTTTCGCTTAAGCTAGCGCCCCATGAGGCAAAAGTTTGCGAAGTCACTCTGATTCAAAATCTTCGCGACCTTCATTTTTGTATTGCGGGACGTATTTTTCTCTGGGTCAGCACAGCATGACGCTCTTCATTTTTCTGTCTCTCATAGCCCTCGGTATAGGATCGGGCTTTCTCGCGGGGCTTCTCGGAATCGGGGGCGGGATGATTATTACCCCCTTCCTTTCCGTGCTTCTCACGATGCAGGGGGTGCCGGCAGAGTATGCGATGCACGCAGCGATCGCTACATCGCTTTCCATCATTCTTTTTACCTCGATGTCGTCTGCCCGGGCCCATAACCGGAATCACTTTGTGCTTTGGAACGTGTTCTGGGGTATCGCCCCTGGGATTCTCGTGGGCGCTGCGCTCGGCGCTCAGATTGCAAGCTATCTTCCGACCTTCTGGATCACGCTGATTTTCATTATTTTCGTGGGTTTCTCCGCGGTAAAGATGTTCTTCGATCTGAAGCCGAAACCGACCAATACGCTTCCCGGAAAGCCAGGGCTTTTCGCGGTGGGTACCGTGATTGGCGGTCTCTCCGGCATTGTGGGCGCGGGCGGCGGCTTTATCTCAGTGCCTTTCATGGTCCGTTCCAACGTGGAAATGCATCACGCGGTAGGGACGTCCGCGGCGCTTGGATTCCCAATCGCCCTGGCGGGAACTATTGGCTATATCTACGCCGGATGGAATCTCACGGGGATGCCCGCATGGACCGCAGGTTATATTCATCTGCCGTCACTCGCCTCGGTCGCTTGCGCCACGATACTGACCGCTCCGCTCGGAGCCGCGGCAGCCAAGCGTCTCAACACGAAACCGCTGAAAAAGCTTTTTGCCTGCCTTCTGATGGTTCTCGTTTTCTGGATGGGTTCCAAAATCTTCTGACTCCATACCGCTTAGTCAGTTATTTAAAGACAAGAAAACGCCCCTTTGGAATTCCGAAGGGGCGTTTCATCAATCCGGCTCAGGAGAATTTATTTACCGGATTGTCTTACGCTGTACTGCTGATCAGGCAGCGGACTTGCCAGCATCTTCACCAACGATGCGGCCGTTCACGAGGCAGTCCAGAATGGCGACAGAACCAAGGCGGACAGCGCCGTGAACCATACCGGTAGATTCACCGGCAGCCCACAGATGCGGAATCACCTTGTCAGTGCGGACATCGCGGACGCGGCCCTTTTCATCAGTCACCAGACCGCCCATGCAGTGGTGAACCTTCGGCTGCAGTTCACCGATGTACCACGGGCCCTGTTCAAGCGGCTGACGGTCGTGGTTGATGTAGGTGCCCCACTCGGGTTCCGTCTTGTCCTTGTACTGAGCAACAGCCTGGTCCATCTGCTTCACTGTCGCCTGGAGGGTGGCGGGATCAATGCCAACGGACTTCGCGGCTTCGTCAAGCGTGTTGTACTTGGCGATGATCTTCATATCAAGCATGCGCTGCAGGTGACCCGGACGCTGCTTTTTGAGCGGCTTCATATTGGGCTCATTGCAGATGGCGTAGCATTTGTTGCCCATCTGCTGCTGCACCATGATGGCGTCAGCACGAACTTTGCGGTTCGCGAGTTCATTCACGAAGCGCTTGCCCTTCTGATTGACCCAGAGGCCATACTCAGCAGCAGCGGTCTGGTTGTATTCCCAGCCGATGCCCATGCCCTTTTCCTTCGGGTTGCCCCACGGGCCGCACTGAATCCAGTCGTTCTGGACCTGCAGGCAGCCAATGGCGCTGGTTTCACGCCAGAGTTCGGACGTTGCGCCCGGCTGATTCGTCGTATCAAGCGTAGCGTTCAGCTTCGGATCCTGGAAGGTACGGAACTTCACGTCAGCAGAGAAGCCGCCGTAGCAGAGGATCACACCCTTGCGGGCACGAATGGCCTTCTGCTTGCCGCTGCCGGACTTCGGGAAACGATAGCCTTCATGAACGACAACGCCGAGAACCGGGCCTTCGTTTTCCTGGCTGCGGACAATGTGATCGACATAGGTGCGGAGGCGAATCGGCACGCCGAGCTTCTTCACCATCTCGAGTTCCTTCAGCACAATGCCGGAACCGGAACCGTTCTTCGTCGTCACATAGCGCGGAACGCTGTGGCCGCCTTCCTGACCGATGGCGTCCGGGAGGAATTCCACGCCCAGTTCATTCACGCACCACTCGTAGTTCGAGAGCGCGTGGCTGGCAATTTCATGAACCTTCTTCGGATCGTTCATGTAGTTGCCGGCCTTCAGAATGTCGTGTTCCAGCAGTTCAACGGAGTCCTTAATGTGGTGCATCTTCTGCTGCGGGCAGCCCGTAGCCGTCAGAATGCCGCCATTGATGATCGAGTTTCCGCCGGCAGTCGGCATCTTCTCGAGCACGATGACGTTTGATCCAGCCTTCTTAGCCTCAATAGCAGCAGCCAGTCCAGCGAAGCCAGAACCGATCACGACGATGTCGACCGTTTCATCCCACTTCGCAGGGACCGCAGCAACAGCCGCCTTGCTGGCAACGAGACCAGCAGCTCCCATAGCAACTGATCCCTTCAGAAGGTTTCTGCGGTTCATCTCCATCATTACTCTCCTCATTTGTTCATACGAACATAAGACAGGGAATCGGGGCTGACCCCTTTTCCCGATTTGCACGGGGACTATGTCCCCCTGTCCTTTTGTATTATCGCCTTGAGGTGCGGATTTCGTAATGATCCAAAAAGTCGGTAGGTTTTAACAAAAATGCAATTCCATAAAAATCAACTAAATACTTTTATTTATGAATCACGGTTTTGATGGAAATATCGGGCAGGCTTTGATTTTTGTCTTGACTATCATACGGTTGCTATAATTATAAATAACTAGATAATGACCCGTGTAGGTAGATTCTTTATAGGTATCTACGTCTTTTGCCGAGTCAATTGCGGTTGCAAACCAGTTAATATTTGTTTGAATGTGGATGACAGCTGACTCCATCTTCGCGGGATTATGAAAGAGCATTCAGCATTGAGGAGAGTCTATGGGCGCAGCGGAACATATCGAACTTGAAACCTGGGAGCTCTTTATGGCTGTAATGGAGTCCGGGAGCTACCTGCAGCCGGCGCGCGCCATGAATGTGGATCCCTCCACAGTGTCCCGGCGTCTCAGGAAACTGGAAGACCGTCTGAGGATGCAGCTCTTCTATCGTGAGAGCACCGGTCTCCGTCCTACAGAAGCCGGCCGCCGTGTCATGAACCAGATGCATGATGTGCTGACCGATATTCTCGCCGTGAGAGATGGGTTGGCAAAAAGTGTGTCTGGAGTCCGCGGACGAATCCGGGTGAGTATTCCGGAACCGATTCAGACAGACGCGGTCTGGGAAGTGATGTCGCAGCTTGAGTTTGAGAACACCGGACTGAGACTCGATCTTGAGCCCCCGGGGTCCGGGGATGATCCAGCGGGGCTTGCCTTTCAGGTGAGTCCCATGATCCCAACAGGTTCACACCCTGTCTCTCTGCTGCCTTTGGTATGTGTCGCGTCTCCCGGTTATCTCGCGGAACACGGTACCCCTGAGAGCCCTGAAGCGTTGACAGAACACACATTGATTTTTTCTGAACTCTCAAGCTACAGCCGACGGTTTACTTTCTCCCGGGGGGCTGAAACCATTTCCGTTCCGCTAGGAACCGGTCCCGTCCGACGGACTCCGCGGCAGGCAATCTGCGGCGCTCAGGCTGGGGCCGGTATCGCGATCGGGGTACCCTACTGTATTACAAAAGATCTGATCCGCGAGGGGAAGCTTATTCCGGTTCCATCAGACTGGCTTATGCCGCCGCTTCAGGTCTCAGTCACAGTCCATGCCTTACAGCATTCAAAATACCTGCTCTTCTATCTCGCGGAAGAAATACGAAAGCGGTTAGAGGCTATTTCTTCAGAGGAACAGAAGGCGCTTGAGAAACTTGCGGAAAAGGTGAAACATGGCAAAAAGTGATTTTCTTTCCCGGACCAGACTTTTCCTTGAAGTCCTGAATGAAGAGAGTCTCAATCAGGCGGCTGAAAGCCTGGGGAAAAGCACGCCGCAGGTGAGCCGCGAAATCGCGAAGCTCGAACAGGAACTTCATGTAAAACTCTTTACCCGGCTTCCGACCGGAATCCGGGTTACCCGTGAGGGGGCCAAATTTGCGGAGCAGATCCTTCCCCTGATTGAACGGTTCGACACACTGGAAGAATCGCTTATCCGGGAGACAGATCAGGAAATCAACCTGTTCCTCCCTATTACAGAAGGAACCGAACTCTTTCAGAAATGGATTGCGAGGTTCGCTGAAGCAAATCCTGAAGTTCGGATCAATTCCAGGATCCGAGACCCCAATGCGGGCCAGAACGGCGGGTACTTCAATTATCAGGTGGTGCTTGAACGAGAACCCGTGGATGACACTCTGGTCGCCGTGAGGATCTGCAGTGTGCCGCTCGTCTGCGTAGCGGCACCGGCTTATCTCGCGAAAGCGGGAACTCCAAAGTCTCCGGAAGACCTGCTACGGCACCTGATCCGGGTGTCCAGCCGGGAAATGGAGCTTCCGGTCACCCTTCATGAAACCGGAACGGGCCGCTCTTACACAGTTCCCACAGGTCACGCGGGAGATTCCGGTCTCGTTCTGGCTCTCAAAAACCGGGTGCTTGAAGGCGGCGGCATCGGTATTGCGGTTCCCCGCTATCTGGTCGAGTCAGAGCTTGAGACAGGTGACCTGATTGAAGTCCTTCCTGACTGGCAGATTGAGCCCGAAGTCATGTGGCTCCTGCGCCCACAGTCCCGGTTTCCGAGTGACGCGGGACAGAAGCTCGCCAGGTGGTTCAGGAAAGAGGCTTCCGAAAACCCTTCTCTCTCAGTTTCAGAACGCCTGAATGTGTTCGGGAAACCTGCCCCTACCGATGTGCTTCGCCGGGATCTCTGACAATCTATCCTGAATTTTAAAAATACCCCTTCGGGGGTATTTTTTATTTCCTTCTGACAAAACAGAAGAAAAACAACGTTTCAGTCCTAACCTGACCGTGAATCATGACTTTTCATTACTGTCATTTTGCTTAAAAAATGAAATGAATTTATGAATACAGTAATTAAAAGCCCCTATAATGAGTAGGTAATATATCTTAACTTTGGAAACACCCATTCCGGAGATTCGCTTTCCGGCTGGTTTCAATCATGCAACGACGTACTGCCCTTTTTGTCCCTTTTCTCCTCGCTTCCGGTCTGGCAGCCAAAGCCGGAGCCCGAGCGGCTTATCGGGGACCTGTTTTTCAGGAAGTGGCAACGTCCGAGTACCAGTGGAACAGCACGGCGGTTTCAAGAACCGGCCGTGTTTTTACGAGCTTTCCTACCCGGAATGAGTTCCCATCGTTCCATGTCGGGGAGCTTCGGGGCGGTGTTACCGTCTCATTCCTTCCCCGTGACGTAAACGAGTCTCTCGTCAACGTTTCCAATATTTTCATTGATGACGCTGACAGACTCTGGATTCTGGACTCCGGAAAGCTTGCGGGAAGACCGGTTAACAAGAGCGCGGCGCGTCTCATCTGCGTCAATATCACGCACCGTATGGTGCTCCAGACCTTTCGGATTCCTTCGGAACTCCTTGAGAGCAACAGTACGCTCGCGAATGTCCGGGTGGATTCCCAGCAGAATATCGCTTTTATTTCGGACGGCGGCGCGGGCGGTCTGATTGTTCTTGACCTGGAGTCCGGCAAAGGATGGCTCGGGCTTGATCGCTCGGTTCAGCAGACCCGCGCAAACGCGAAGTTCCTCGCGCTCCCGACCGGCAATTACTACCCGATCATGCCGAACATCGCGGCGCTTGCCCTTTCAGAAGACCGCCGCACGCTCTACTTCACGCCCCTCATTGAAACCAAGATTTATTCGATTCCGACTCATATTCTTCGGGATCGCAGTCTTCGCTCCCATGACCGGGCCCGCTACATCATGACAGAAGCGCGGGATGCTTTCCCCTCTGCCGGCATGGTTGAACGTTCGGGTGTGCTCTATTTCGGTGACGTCCGTCATGACCGCGTCGCGTCGCTTCATCTGATGACGCATCGTGTCTCTGAAATGAAAACCCCGACCCCGATCCGGTGGGCCGACGGTTTCTCGCTCGATTCCCGGGGCAACATCTGGTTTACGGAAAGTGAAAGCAATGTTCCGGTTCAGCGCCGGTCGGCCTATCGCCTCTTCCGAATCGTCTGGGCCTGACGCAATCTCTTTCGGGGTTACATCAGTGACCCCTCCTATCCACTGAGACTTTCGCAATTCTCCGAAGATCGCTTATGACCGTGGTTGTAAATGAGTATTATTACGTTTATCAGAAATAAGGAGCGTATTCATGGTCAAAATGACGGTTGGCGTCAAAGGCATGATGTGCGCGATGTGCGAGTCGCATGTCGCCGGAGCCGTGCGGGACAAATTTGAAGTCGAAAAGGTGAAAGCCGATAAGGGTAAAGAAAACTGCGTCGTGATCGCAGCGCGTGAGATTCCGGAAACCGAACTCCGCGCCGCCATTGACGCGACGGGTTATGAAACCACCTCGTACCAGTCGGAGCCCTACGAAAAGAAGGGATTTTTCTCGAAACTTTTCGGCTGATTACTACTTCTGTATCGCCGCCTGAAGCCTGGATCTGTGTCCAGGCTTTTTTTTCGGGTATTTGTTTCCTTAAATCCCGCATCTTTTTTGATTATAGAAGTCATGTATATGAATCTAGACTTCTAGGTAAATCACCGTATTTTCTAGCGTTTATGCCCTATTTATCGGCTTCTTGATTAGAAGGCCTTTGCTCCAAGTCATGTATATGAATTCGGATTGGGGTGTTTTTTTGTAATTTTTTAAACCAAAATCCTTACGTCGGCAGTTCGAAGGTGTAACGCACTCTGCTTTCGGATTACGCCGGCATCCCACTTCGGAGATAAAAAAGAAATTCCCCTGGCTTTGTCCAGAGAGAGTTTTCACGTTTGGAGATTTAGCGCAATGCAGACATTTACAACAATCGTTGCCATTGTCGCGGTGATCGGTGTCATCTGGGGACTCATCAAGCGGTATGAGACCCGGCTGGTTCTGATTACCGGCGGCCTCGTCATGGCATTCCTCTCCTTCAAGCCGATGATCGCGTTCCATCAGTTCGATAAATCGATGACGAACCCGAACCTGATCATCGCCATCTGCTCGGCCATGGGCTTTGCCGCGGTTGTGAAACTGACGGGCTGCGATACGCATCTGGTTTCGCTTCTCACGAAGCCGCTGAAGAAGCTGGGTCTTTTCCTGCTTCCGGCCTGCGGCCTGGTGACCGCCATTATTGCTGTTGCGCTTCCGAGTACGGCAGGCTGCTCTGCCGCTGTTGCTCCGACGCTTATCCCGATTCTCGTGCGTGCCGGTTTCAAGCCGGCGATCGCCGCGGCTATGATCATCGGCGGCGGTATTGCGACGACCCCGTTCCTGAATCCTGGTATTTCGCATAATGCCTTTATTGCGAAAATGGCCGGAATGGATGTGATGCAGCTGATTGCTTTCTCCGCTCCCCGCACAGTGGGTCTTGGCATTCTCGCCATCATCCTGATGACAGTCGTCTGCGTGGTTTATAAGGACTACAACAAGAACCAGACAGAAGAGGAAATGGAAGCAAACCTGGCGCTTGGCGGCACTGCCGGCAATGCGTCACTGCCTGAGCATCCAAATATTCTTAAGGCTATTGCTCCGCTTCTCCCGGTGGTGATCCTGGTTGTCGCTTCAATCTGGTTCAAGGACCTGAAGGTTTCGGTCGGCACGGCCATGCTTCTCGGTACGATCTATGTCTTCCTCGTGACCCGCGCGAATCCTGCTGAAATTTCGAAGAAGTTCTTCGACGGTATGGGTGAAGGTTACGCGAAGATCATGGGCATCATCATCGCGGCCGGTGTCTTTGCTTCCGGTCTGACGGCTGCCGGTGTGGTCGGCGACCTCGTTGAATTCCTGAAGCACGCTCAGTCGGTCGCTAAGCTCGGCGGTTCTGTCGGCCCGTTCCTTCTCGGCCTGATTACCGGTTCCGGTGACGCCGCGGCCTTCGCGTTCAACGAAGCTGTGACGCCTCATGCCGCTGAATTCGGTATGTCGATCCCGTCCCTCGGTGTTCTCGCGGCCTTTGCCGGTGCCTTCGGCCGTCAGGCTTCCCCGCTTTGCGGCGGCCTGATTCTGGTTGCTGGTATCGCGGGTGTCAACCCGATGGATATCGTCCGCCGTACGGCTCCTGTGATGGTGATCCTGCTTGTCTGCCTCTACATCGTCTCCTGATGTATTGAAGCTTTCTGCCGGGGTCTGATCCTCGGCAGAGGATCCAATAAAGAAGCCCGGAAGTGTTTAATCTTCCGGGCTTTCTCTTGTTCTAGGGAACCGCTTTTATGGAACGCGTTTGAAGATCAGCGAAGTATTGACGCCGCCGAACGCGAAGTTATTCGACGCGAAGCAGCTGATATCCAGGTTCCGGCCTTTTCCCGTGATGTGATCGAGCTCCGCGCAGGCCGGATCCGGGTGCACCAGATTCAGGGTCGGCGAGAACCATCCATCCCGCATCATCATGAGGGAGAGCCAGGCTTCCATCGCGCCGCAGGCACCCAGTGTGTGGCCGAAATAGCTCTTCAAAGTCGACACTGGAACGTGGCTTCCGTAGGCCGCGGCGGTCGCGAAGCTTTCCGCTTCATCCCCCCGTGCGGTACCCGTACCGTGCGCGTTGACGTAGCCGATTTCGGAGGCCGGCAGACCGGCTGACTCGAGCGCCATCCTGAGGCAGGCTTCCATCGTGACCCGATTCGGACTCGTGATATGCGTCGCATCGCAGTTTGTCGCGAACCCGGCCACTTCACCGAGGATCGTGGCGCCGCGGGCTTTCGCGTGCTCATATCCCTCAAGCACGAGAGCCGTGCCCCCTTCCCCGATCACAAGACCGTCACGGTCCTTATCAAACGGAGAAGGTGTGAGTTCAGGAGTCTCGTTTTTGGTGCTGGCAGCGAAAAGCGCGTCAAACGCCGCGGTGTCCGCGGGGGAAAGCTCCTCCGCGCCGCCCGCGATCATGAGGTCTGCCTGACCGTAGCGGATTGCTTCAGCAGCGTACCCAATCGCCTGGCTTCCGGAAGTGCAGGCGGACGATGTCGGAATGACGCGGCCTGTGATCCCGAAAAAGAGACTCACATTCACGGCTGCCGTATGCGGCATCATGCGGACATACGTGGTGCCGTTTACGAAATTCGTGTCATGCTGCAGCAGCATGCCGCCAAACTCCATGACACCGTCCAGACTTCCGCAGCAGGAGCCGAAAGCAACACCCATACGGCCTGAAGCGAGCACCGGGTCATTGATGAGACCGGCTGACTCAAGCGCGAATTCGGAGGATCGGACCGCGAGCTTCGAAACACGGCCCATCGAGCGGGTCTTTTTCCTCGTATAGGTGTCCGGAAGCGTGAAATCCTCAACCGGGGCCGCTATCCGGGCATTCAGTCCCTTATAGACATCCCAGTCTGTCATCCGCCTGACAGCGTTCCGGCAGAGCTGCAGACGCGGTTTGATCTCGTCCCAGCTGTTCCCGAAGGCGGTGACTCCGCCAGCCCCCGTAACGACTACCCGTCTCTCTTTCATGCGAGGCCTCCATCGACCGCGATGACCTGCCGCGTCACGTAACTCGCCCCCGGTGACATAAGGAAGCGGATGACTGACGCCACTTCTTCCGGTTTCCCGGCGCGCTTCATCGGGATCATGCCGGTGATCGCTTTGAGGGCTGTTTCATCCATCTTCGTCATATCAGTGTCGATAAGACCCGGCGCCACAGCGTTCACGGTGATTTTCCGTTTGGCGAGCTCAAGAGCGAGTGACTTCGCGGCTGCGATGAGACCGCCCTTCGCCGCGCTGTAGTTTGTCTGACCGCGGTTTCCGATGAGCCCTGAGACGCTTGAAATCACGACAATACGGCCGCCGTCCCGAAGACCGATCATCGGCATCACGCAGGGCTTCAGAACGTTATTAAAAGAATTGAGATCGGTATTGATGACATCAAACCAGTCGCTGTCAGTCATACCAGGGAACGCCGCGTCACGCGTGATGCCGGCTGAGTGCACGACACCCCAGTAGGCACCGTGAAGCTCAATATCCGCTTCAATCGCCGAGCGGCTCGCAGCTGGATCCGCGGCGTCAAAAACGACCGTCCAGGCGTCTGCCCCTTTTGAACGGAGTTCCTCCGCCAGCGCCTCAGCCCGCTCAGGGTGCGAGGACGCATGAAGCGCCACCCTGAAGCCGTCAGACGAAAGCGCTTCCGCGGTCGCCCGACCAATGCCGCCGGACGCTCCAAGAATAAGGACCGATCTACCAGAGGCCTCTGTCATCAGGTAGCCTTCCCGCCGAAAAGCTCGCGGTACTCTTTGTTGCTCGGCTGATAGACCGAAACGCGGCCCGTCGCGATCAGCGTGTCGCCATCCTTCATTTCACCCGCGAAAGAACCAATCGGTCCTTCATACACTTCGCGGTGCATCGTGATGCGGAAAGTCTTTCCTTCCGGAATCACGGGAACCTCAATCTTCAGATTGCGGGCCGAGAGGAGATAGCCGATCGGGGCATCCTTCTCATCCTCACGCTTATCCGACTTGTCCTGCTGACGCCAGTAACCCGCCCAGGCACCCACCGCCTGCGCCATCATTTCGATGCAGAGCGTTTCAGGGAGCCGGCCGTCCGGACGGCGGAAGGGTTCAAGGATCTTGGAATCCGCCTCAGCGATCACGTCATCTTCGGTGAATTCAAGGATGCGGGACACGAGAAGCATCGGAGGACGCTGGGGCAAAAAGAGTTCCGGTTTCCCCGGATTAAGAATCTGAGACATCGTCAATCTGTTCCTAGAATCAAAGCCGCGTTGCTGCCGCCAAACGCGAAATTACAGCTCATCATAAGGGAGCCTGAGACGGCGGTAAATCGGCTCACAAGTGAAATTGGGGGTAATGCGGGGTCAACTGGGACAGCGTCCGGAAGCTGAGGCGGAAGCACGGAGCCCGGATTCTGAAGAAGGAGCGCGATCAGCGCGGTTTCGGCGGCTCCCGCGGCCCCGAGCGTGTGTCCGGTCAGATTTTTGGTGGAGCTCGCTGTTACCTGGTCACCAAACACCCGGTAAACGGCTTTTGCTTCCATCGAGTCATTAAGTTTCGTTCCAGTCCCGTGGAGGTTCAGGTAATCGATCGCGTCAGGCGTGACGCCTGCCATCTGAAGCGCTCCGCGGATCGCGGCCTCAGCCCCTTCGCCCTCCGGATCAGGAGCGGACATGTGGTGAGCGTCGGACGATTCACCGAATCCCCGGACTGCGATTGGGCCCGGTTCCAGGCTGAGCCAGAGTAGCGCGGCCGCCTCTCCGATCGCGATTCCATCCCGGTGCCCGGAGAACGGAAGACAGCGGGTGTGTGAAAGCGCCTGCAGCGCGTCAAAACCGTTGATCGGAAGCTTCGCAAGGGTGTCCGCTCCGCCCACGATAGCGGCGTCAATCATGCCCGCTTCAAGAAGTCTCACCCCGGAAATAATGGCGCGGATACTGCTCGTACAGGCGGTCGACACGGTGTACGCAGGGCCCGTGGTGCCAAGCCAGGCGGAAAGGAATTCAGACGGATCACCGAGTTCCTGCGCTTCGCCTCTGAAGTCAGGATCGGGTTCCCCCTTTCTGAAGCCGTGGATATAGTCTGCGAACTCTTCAGAACCAGACGTGCTGGTTCCGAGAATGATCCCGACCCGAGATAGATCGGCGTGATCCAGCAGATCCCTGAAACGGGGTTCCGAATTGAAGACCGCCATCAGGGCGCGGTTATTCCGGCTCTGATGTTTTGCGAGATTTTCCGGGATTGCCGGAAGAATGCCTGTCATGTGGCCGAACGAAAGCGGTTCTCCTGAAAGAAGCCAATGACTGTCAGGCGTCAATCCTGGGGCCTCATTTTTCCCGAGGTTCGCGAGAATTTCCTGAGGCTTGGCCCCAAGCGCGCAGTCCAGCGCTACAGCGTGGATATAGACCATCAGACACTCTCCTCTTTCCGATCAAGCCGGAGGATGAGAGGCGACGCAAGGAATGCCGTGAAGACACCGGCTGCGAGCACGAGGCCAAAATTCGAAATAGCCGCCGTGCCGCTGAAAACGAGAATACCGAGTGAAATCATTGTGGTCGCCATCGCGGTAAAGACGGCGAAGAGCGTCGAATCCGCTTCCTTCTGGAAGTTCCCGAAGAAAAGTGAATAGTCGATCCCGATTCCGAGTACGAGAACGAGCGCGAAGAGCGAAAAGATGTTCACCGGGAGCCCGGCCCAGCCGAGCGCCGCGATCCCGCAGGCGACGGAGAGTATGCAGGGGACGATGATGCCGGCGGCGCGCTTCAGCCCGTACCGCCAAGCGTAAATCGCGAAGATCAGCGCGAGCGACGCGGCAAGCAGCGCCTCAATCATGGTTCTGACGCCGGAGAACAGGTGATTCAGGTCCGCGCGGCGATCCACCCAGACCGTGCCAGGGACAGAAGCCGCCGCTTTCTGAAGCGCGGCGTCCGCTTTGGCGCTCCGGTCCCCCTGCACGGGGACCATGAGGGAGGTTTCCCCGACACCGCCCGCGCCGCCGAGAACCAGCCGCCCCCAGTTGCTGCTCACGGTGTCCCGGATCCAGACCCCGAAGGGAAGCGTCGGATTCTCGCTCTCAGGTTTCGCTGAAATCCCGGATTCCCGAAGCTTCGCGAGCACCGCGGGCGACGCCTTTTTGATGAGCTCCCAGTCAGACTGCTGAGTCGCCCGGGAGTTAAGCGGTATGAGTGTCGCGCCGGTAATCAGCCCGTCTTCCTTAAGCGCCGAGAGTCTTTCGCCAAGCGCGTCCTTTCTCTGAAGCGCTTCTTCGGTAGACGCCCCAGTCACGACGAACCAGCGCTGCGTCATATCGTTCCCCGTGAGTGTCCGGATAAGGTCTTCATCCGCTTTCAGATGAGCGGGAGCGGTCTGCAGAGCGCCGATATCGTCGTTTGTTCCAGCGAGCATCAGGCCGCCAGCCGCAAACACCGCGAGGCAGGCGAAGAGAATCGCGGGGTAACGGTTTTTCCCGCTCCACACAGCGATATAGCGGCGAAGGAAGTCCCGCCCGATGAGGGGCTTACGCTTAAATCGCTTCGAGAGGAACGGGTACCAGGCGAAAACCGTAGCGCAGGACGCAGCAAGCCCCGCAATACTGAAGACTCCTAGCTGGCGGAGTCCAGGGAACGGCGCGATAAGAAGCGCGGCGTACGCGAGACACGTTGTCCCAAGCGCCTGAAGCATCGTGGGGGAGAGGGTCTGCAGGGTATTAAAGGTTGAGACGCCTTCTTTCGCGGTCATCCGGGCTGTGAGGAAATGCGTGGTGTAGTCCGTTGAAATGCCGATGAGGGAGAGGCTCATCACGAGCGTCACCATATGGATGCCGCCAAACGTAAGGAGAGTCGCCGCGGTGCCGGCCGCGGCGCCCACGGCGACGGAAAGCAGTGCGAGGAAAAAGGGAAGCGGTGAGCGGTACGCAATCCCAAGCACAATAAAGAGAAGGATCGCGGAGATGGTACCAAGCGTTGAAATGTCGTTTTTCGCGGAATCCCCCGCGAATCCGGAATAGAAAACAGAGCCTTCACTCGCGAACCGCGCGTTTGGATAGGCATCCTTCACGGCCTTCTGGGCTGCTTTCACTTTGTCGAGGAACGGGCCGACTGAGCCCGCGGACGCGGTCCCTTTCTTCACCTCACCCGAAATAAACCGCCAGGTGACACCCTTGTCATCAGTCGCTGTGAGCCAGCCGCCTGACGTACTCATCCGGCTTGTGCCGGAATCAAAAAGCGTCGACCCCCGCATCAGAAGGAGAGGGTCGTTTTTGATTTCAGGGGCAGAGACACCGGCAACCGGTGAATAAAGCTGCGAAAGCACCCATTCGGCTTCCGCGTCTTCCCCTTCCTTCAGCCTCGAGCGGGCATCGTAAGAAAGAAACGCCGCGCGGTTCTTAAAGAGGAAAGAGGCCGACTCCCGCCGTCTGACATCCGAGAGCCGCCCGGCAAGGCGCCGGAATTCCGGAATCGCTTTCAGTTTTTCGAAATAAAGTTCCGCCGCCCCTTCGCCTCCGGTGACCGCGAAAAGCATCTGCCGCGACATTTTGTCCGCGAGCCCATTTGTCACGGACTTTGGAACCGCCCGGTAGGTTTCTTCCGGCAGCAGCTCCATCACGTCACTCGACACTTCAGCCTTCGGCACCGCGATGAGAAGAAACACCGCGATCACCGAAACGATGAAGAGCCAGAGGAACGCCCGGACTTTCGGGGAATCGAGAGCGTCTAGAACCGCCTTAGCGGCTGAGCCGTTCTTCGGCATCGGCGAGCCCCCCTTCGTTCACATGGACATCATCAAACCGGATCCGGGTCCGGTCTTTCGTGGGTGAGAGGAAAGAGACACCCGTCACGGCGTCACCGCCCTTGATCGTGACGGTGTCGAACGCCTGGCGGAGCGGATCGCGCGAAGGTTTAAGCGTCACGGTCCACCCGGAGGCGTTCCCGCTGATGGAGGAAACCGTGAACCAGTTTCCGTGCGTCTTCGCGTCCGCCCCGGCGAGATTCCGCATGAGGCTCGCGAAAGCGAACGCCCGCGGCTGTGATTTCTTCGTGATGATTTCGGGTTTTGACTTCCTGCGCCGGATTTCGACCTGCTCATTCTTCACGAGAATCTCTTCCGCGAACGGTGATGTCTGCTCCCAGACCACTCCCTTCCCTTCGATGAGAGCCATCCTGCCCTTAGCGACGAGAGGTTTTGAGGCGCCTTTGAGATTTCTTTCTGACGTGAAATTCGCCGTGACGGTTTTGATTTCGGAGAGCTTCGTACTGATATCGTCGAGCGTGAGCGAAAGCGCCGGAGCGCTCACTAACGCAAGCGAAAGCGGTACAAAAATCAGAGTTTTAGCATTCATAAGATAAAGCTCTCCATTAATTCTTCCCGCAGGCGAAATCGCATCCGGCACCCTGCCAGAAGTCATAAAAGTTAAACCATTCAAGCGGCGAATGGATCACTTCACGCTGAAGCCTTGAGGCGAATTCTGAAGCGTACCCGCGGATCGCGTCGTTTCTTGACGCGCGGGGAAGCGTCACCCGGTCCGCGAGTTTCTCGAACGACACCCGGAACGCGTCACCGTCACGCGATGCGAAAAGCGTCCACACTTCGCATCCGAGAAGTGACGCAAGCACCCAGGGCCCTGCCGGGAATTCGGCCGGGCTTCCGAGGAACGGAATCGTTACGGTTCTAATTGTCCTGCGGCCTGACGTGACCGGCGTCCGGTCCGCCGCGATCGCGACCCAGGCACCAGACTGAATGGCGTCAGAGAGCTGCACCGCGGTTTCGGCCCCCATTTTATCAACCGGGACCACGTCAATCCGACTTTCGGGGGCCACCGTCCGCATGACGCGGGTGAACCCCTCGGCGTTCTTTTCGTAGAGGAGCGCGATGACCCGTGCTTCCACGTCACGCTCCGCCACGGCTCGGCACACTTCCGCCGCTCCGAAGTGCGACATGAGGACAAGTTTCCCGGGGGCACCGGTGGCCGGAGTCAGCGCGGCGCGCGCGTCGTCTGTCATAAGAAGCCGGATACGACTCTTTCGGTCCGGATCCCAGGCCTCAAGCCTGTCGTAAACCGATAGCGCGAAGTGGCGGAAATGCCGGTACGGCGTGAGGGGTTCCGGAAAGCGGGGAAGGCCCGCCTTTTCCCTCGCGTTCTTTACCCGCGCGAGATACCGGAGGCTCTCCTTCCGGGCTCCCTTCGCGAACGCCGCGTAACAGGCAACAACGGGAGAAAGCGATACCTCAAACGCCCTCCTCCCCATCGTTTTGGAGATCCAGAGAAGGATCCGGATCCAGCGGCTCCCTGGCTGTTCTGGGGTCTGATCCCAGGATCCGTCGCTACGGCCCGTCATGAGGTCTCCTCAGACGCGCGAGCCAGTGAAGCGGTGACTCCAGCACGAGTTTCGTATGCATCAGCGAAATCCGGACGTTATCCCGGAAGTAGTCGAAATTCGAGACTCCGCCCTCCGGATACCGGACCCGGGTCGGAATAAAGCGAATCCGCTTCCCGTCCCAGAAGTAGCGCACCATGATTTCGGTGTCGAAGTCCATCCGGCGGCCGATACGGTAGTTGCGGGCTATCGTCAGGAACTCCTGCACGGGGTACACGCGGTACCCGCACATGCTGTCCCGGATTTCGGATGACAGTGTCTCGATCCAGACCCAGAAGTGGGTGATGTAGCGCCCGATCACACGGCCCCGGGGCGCCGAGTCGTCATACTGCGGGAGCCCCGAGATCAGTGCGTCCGGGTGATGCTTCGCGTCTTCGATCAGTCTGGGGGCGTCCGCGATATCGTGCTGCCCATCGGCATCAATCTGAAGCGCGTGCGTATAGCCCCCGAGACTCAGCGCCTCGATTCCAAAGGTCACCGCGGCGCCCTTCCCGCGATTCCGGGACATGGGGAGGTAACAGGTTCCCGGAACGGATCTCACCGCAGCGAGGATCGCCGCAGACTCCTCGGGCTCATTCCCATCATCCACGACATAAGACCGGATTCCGAGTGCACGGAGTGACTCGAGCACCCCCTTCAGGGTGTCCGCCTGGCGGTAACAGGGAATAACCGCGGCGAGACGGAACGGAGACTCCGTTACGCGGCCTTGCATAGCTTCAGGCGCCCAATTGACGCGAGACGCCATGAATTGTTCCGATAGACCTGGTAATCGAACTTCACGTTCGTGCTGAACTCGGGGTCGAGTGACGCGAGCGTGAGGCGCACGGTGTCGCCCGGCGTCATCGGTGTCGTGAACTTCATCTGAACGACTTCTTTCAGGGCCGCGGGACCGGCGAACTGAGACGCGAAACGCGTCACGAGTTCGAGCTGCGCCACGCCCGGAAGAATCGGCTGCGCGTCGAAGTGCCCCTTGAACCAGCCAAGTTCCGGCTCCAGATCAAATGTGACGCTTACCTTGCCGATCTCAAACGGCGTGCTTTCTTTGATTTTCGGGAGAAGTTCAGTAGTCATAGTTTCTTCAAATAGGCTTCGTACTGCATCCATATCGGTCTTGCCCTGCGTATTCTGCGGCAACACGGGAACGGAACGCCAGAATCGGGGTACCGCGGCGGGCTTCAGGAGTTTCCGGAGTTCCCGCTCATACTGCCTCACGCGCGTCGGATCGTATCCGGGCGAGCGGCTCTGGTCAACCGTGATGCCGATCGCCTGCCGTCCCTTCAGGGTAACGGCGAGCGTGACCGTATGGAAATCATAGCGCCCCAGAACGGTCTTTTCGATTTCATCGAGGCTCACCCGCTCTTCAGCGATCTTCACAATCCGGTCGCGCCGCCCGAGAAGGCGGAACGTGTGGGAGCCGATCGGTTCGATCCGGTCGTCGAGTGTCGCGTCGCCCCGCGCGGTGAGCGGTGTTTTGATCCGCCCTTCTCTCGGGTCCCCGATAAAGGAGACACCTGGAGCGAGCTCCGCATCCCCCTTCCCGGCTTCGCGCGTAAAAGCGACAACGCCGGTTTCGGTGCTCCCGTAGATTCCGGAAGCCGGAATTCCGACTATCTCTTTCACCCGGGCTCCGGTGTCCGCCCCCAGTTTTCCGCCCGCGGAAAGGATAAAGCGAACCGCGTCATGCGGCACCGCGGGGTCAAGATACCGAAGGAAGGTCGGGGAGGAGATGAGAGCGGAGGGCACGGTAACTGATGCCAGGTCTTCCGGTACCTCCAGCCGCGGAACAATCCGCGTGAGGCCGAGCGCCATCGGCACCCAGACCGTAAAGGTGAGCCCATAGAGATGCAGAGGGTCAACGCTCGATGCAACGGCGAGGTGCCGAAGGTCCGGGAAGATCTCAGACACCATCTCCGCCTCGCGGTCAAGAAGACGCACAATCTTCCGTACGGGCTTCGGTTTCCCGGTGGTGCCGGACGTGAAAAGGAGGAGCTCCGCGTCAGGGCTGATCGGCGGGAGATCTGTCGCCGGCTCTCCTTCGTCTCCGGACGGAATCACGGCGGATCCCGCGGGCGGCACCGCGGTTTCAGTACTCCACACAGCGTCAGGCGCAGGCTCGAGAGAAGCAAGGCGGTTCCCGCCCGCGAGCACCGGTGTCCGGCGAAGCGCAAGTGTCGCGATGAGTTCCGTGATGAACTTCACCGGATCCCGCTCCGCGATCCCCACAGTGCGGCAGGGAGTGTCGACAAGGCGTGCGGCGAGCACCGAGGCCCGGCGTTTGATTTCACCCCGGGTGATCGGTGTGCCGCGCGAGAGAAAGAGGACATCGTTCTCCCGCTCCTCAGTCATCCAGTCTGATGTTTTAAGCAGCATGACGCATCACCCGACGGCGGACAAGATATTCAAACCCTATCATGAGACCGATCGCTCCGTAACTGAGACACCCGTTCCAGAGAAGCCATGCGGCACGGTTACCGGAGAGCACGGTTGCCATGGCGACCCCGCCGTTCGCGATAAAGAAGAAGCACCAGGCGACGGTGACCTTACGGCAATATCGGATACCGGCTTCGGGGAGCGGTTCTTTCGATAGTTTCCGCGCAACGGCCTCCGCGACCGGAGTGCCGAAGAGCGACGCGGCAAAAGCGAGAAGCAGCGCGAGATTCACGAACACCGGGTACCAGAACGCGAGCGCAGCTTCAGAGAGCAGAAGCCCAAGCCCGCAGACCGCGGTGCCGATGATCGAAATAAGAAGCGCGGGGATAGAAGCCCCGCGGATTCCCTTCCTCAGAATAAAGAGTGCCTGAAACGCGAAGAGCGGGAGTCCCACTGCGAGAAGGAGTGACATCCGGCCGAAACTCACCGCGGCGATCACGGCGAAAGGCCAGAGAAGCGACAGAGCCTGAGCGGCCCGCTTCACTCCCTCGGCCGGCGTCATGCCGCTTTGTCGTCAGAAGTCAGCCGCACGAGCGTATCCACCACGTCCTGCACGGTTTTCACGTGCTGGAAATCCTCGGGGCGGAACCGCTCACCGGTCTTCTTCTGCATGTGAACAATCAGGTCAATTGCGTCGATCGAATCGAGCTCGAGATCTTCGGCAAGCCTCGCTTCAGGCTTAATGGATTCAGGATCCGCTTCGAAAAGGTGAGCGAGGGTTGCCGCCACTTCCTGATAGAGCTCTTCCCGGGTCATTTTTTCCATGGCGGTCAGGCCTCCGGCTTCTGGGTGCGGATATAGTCCGCGAGCGTTTTCACAGAGGCGAAGCGGCTGCGGTTCTCTTCAGTCGTACCGGAAAGGTTTACGCCGAAACGCTTCTTCACGGCCATGCCGAGTTCAAGCGCGTCGATCGAATCTAGCCCCAGCCCCTCTTCCCCGAAGAGCGGCGTGTCATCCGCGATTTCTTCGGGCGACATGCCTTCAAGGTTAAGAGACTCAATAATGAGTGACCGGATCTGATTTTCAAGCGTTTCCATTGTGTGTCTTTCCGTTATTCCCAGCGGGCTCAGAGCTGAAGCAGAGGGAGGCGAAGATTTTCGCCGTGAGTGACCGGGCGGCGGCAGGCGCCGCTTCCGGGTCCTCAAGCGGCTCAGGTGTCAGCCGTCCAACGTAGGAAAGCCGGATAATCGGTTTCCGCGTCGGAACAGCGTACCAGGGCGCTCCCTTTGTGAGCCAGGGGTCACTAGATTCTATCTGAATGACCTCAATCGGGGTATCGGTGCGGACCGCGATCTGAGCGGCACCGCGGTGAAGCGTCGGCGTAATGCCGGGCTTCGTCCGGGTGCCTTCGGGGAAGATGAGGAGCACACCGCCTTTCGCGAGCCGCGCTTCAGCGTCCCGCACGAGATCCGAGGGATCCTCGCTGTTCACGATATAGTCCGCGCCGCTGACCACGCGCTTCAGAAAAAAGTTATGGGTGAGCGCTGATTTCACAATGCAGTCAGTCTCAGGAATAACTGACGCGATCAGCACGTAATCGATTAGCGTCGGATGGTTTGCGACAAGAATGACGCCTTTCTTGTCTTTAAGACATTCAATTCCCGCGGTATCCGCTTCCATGACACCCAGGATATGAGTCAGCCGAAAGAAAAGCCTGAATGACGACGAAATCAGGCGGCGGGTTCGGAGGACGGAGGCTTCCTTCGTGTCTGATGTCGCCCGGATCACCGGAAACGCCGTGAGTGAGAGCGTCAGTCCCCCGATCCCAAATACCGCCCAGCAGAACCCGGTCGCAAGGCGCCGGATCTGAAGTTTCAGGAATGAATCCGGTTCGCGGTTCATGCCGTGAACCTCCATTCAAGAGCCGAGCGGCCGGCAGCAAGGGTGACAGAAGGAGCCTTCCTCAGATAGGCCCGAAGGAACTGAAGCGCGGGCGGGAGGGTTCCGAGAGAACGCTCCTCCGCCGCGACGGGACCCAGAGAAACCGGACCGCCTGACGCAAGAAGAAAGGAAAGAGCGTATGGGAAGGCCGGCAGATGGTCGCGAAACGCCGCCCGGGCTTCAGTCGGTCTCGCGTTTTCAAAGAAGGTGAGGAGAACGGATTTCTTTCCCGAGGCGAGAGCCGCGGCGGCCTCGATCCACCCGGCGAAGAACGTCCGGGGGCCGGCCGCGACTGAGGTTCCCGGCACTTTCCAGCGCTTCGCGATGAGGAGCGTACCTTCCGCGGCGTTATGAACGGACATTGTGAAGTCGGTCGGTGACTCGGGGTCCCCGTCCGCGAGTCCCGTGAGAATCTTTTCGCAGCGCGGAAGCTCAGCGTCGCGGCTTGCCGTCACCACGAAATCGGGGACCGTGCTGCCCGCTGCCGCGATGGAGCATTCAATCCCCGCCCGCGCTCCCGGGGAAAGACGCCGTGAGGTCATCAGGGGAAGCGTCTTCGGAACGGTAAAGGGCGCTGCAGGGGCAATCCCCGCGCCGCTCTCCGCCCACGGAAGCCAGGACGACGGAGCGGCTAATCCTGGCGCCGCAGCGGCCCACGAGAGAATCGAGAATCCCCCCTCCGTCATGATGCATCACTCCGGGTGAGCGTGATCAGCGTGTGCCCGATCCCCAGTCCGTTTTCAACCGATTTGACTTCAAGCCCCGCGTCCAGCGCGAACCGCCTGAAGTCCGCTTCGGAATAAAACCGGCTGCAGCCATTCGCGATCGCGGTGAAGTAAAGCGAAAACGCGGCGAGACACCGATCCCCGATCGGGAACTTTTGATTCCCGATCAGCGGTTCCAGGATGAGAATGCGGCTTCCGGGCTTCATCGCGGCCCGGACTTTCTTCAGAATCCGCACGACATCCGCTTCGCCGAAGCAGTCGAGAAACTGGCTCATCCACCAGACGTCCGGGTCGCCTGGGAGTGTCGTGTCCGACATCACGTCATCCGGGAAACACTCCACCCGGTCACTGAGACCGGCTGACGAGATGTTGGCTGCCGCGGTCTCACACTGCTCCGGGAGGTCGACTATCCGGATCCGGATCGTGGAGTCCGCCTTCGCGAGCCGGATCGCCCACTTACCCGTGTTCCCGCCAATATCGCAGAGAAGCGTCGGGTGAAGCGCGGTGACGCGGGATACCGTGTCAGAAAACGCGTTGTCAGAGAAATACTGGTCATACCCGAACCAGCTCTCGCGGGCGGGGTGAGAGAGTTCCCGGAGATGCGGGTAAAGCGTCCCCTCCCAGGGCCCAAGCGTACTGAGGCCCGCGGGCCGCCCTTCCCTAAGGGAGTCGGAGAGTTTCGCGACTCCCGGAATGCAGACATCGGCCGCGAAGTCGAAGTTGGCCTTCGTCATCGGGTCATTCAGGAGAAAACAGCCGGTTTTGGTGAGTGACGTTCGACCGGACTCCGTTCTCAGGATCCCGGCACCTTCCGCCGCATTGAGGAGTACGCGGACCGCGTAGTCCGAAAGCCCTGAGACAGCCTTGATTTCCTCCTCTGTCAGTCCCGCGTCTCCCGCTTTATCGAGGGCCGCAAGAATTCCAAAATCCCGGAGCGATCTCGCCGCCTCAAACTCAAACGGCGCGCAGGCAATTCTCTGCGCGTTGCAGATTGCGCTGAATGCGGACTCTTCGTTGCGTTTCTTCATACTGGCTAAGCCTCGGGTCTTGGAATAAACATGCAGGGGAAAGATTACCTGATTTTCAGGCCTGGATCACATGAAAAGGGCTTTCTCCTTGGAGGAAAAAGCCCTTGCGTGTTCCGGCGCGGGTCAGTGATTGGGGTTCGGATCCCCAGGACCGTCCTGCCTGTCAGGTCCTTTTTGACCCTGAGGCGCGTTTCGGTTACCCGGCTGCGGGCCGGCCGGTGCCTTGGGCGCGCTGCCCGGAGTGCCGTTATTCGGACGATTGGCGGGACTGCCCGGCTGATTGCCGTAATGGTTTCCGGGATTATTCGGGCCGTTCACGGAACGGTTATTGGGATTTCCAGGATTTCCAGGATTCCCGCGGTATCCGGGACCTTCAGGACGAGACTTTGGACCAGGTCCGGGACCAAAATCATCAGGCGGAATGACGCAGCCTGAGAGGAGCACGGCAGGAATCCCGGCCGCGAGCGTGAGCAGAGTTCTTCTTTTCATACGCACCTCATCAAGCGATTCAGAAGGTATCGCTGTAAGGCTATTGTAGAATCAGTTCTCCGTTATGGCTCACGCGGCATCTGGCATCCTTCTTTGGGGGTACCGCGCGCCTCCCCTCGTTGCCGGAGTCACAAAAGACACCGCGGTTCCCGCTTTCACAAGGCGAAAAGAAGCGTTTAGACTCGAGCCACACACTGATTCACTGTCTCGTATTCCCTGTTCATCTGATGCATTTCGAAACCTGGCTCTCATTCTTTGCCCTCTGCTGGGGCATGAGCTTATCTCCCGGTCCCGCGCAGCTCGCGTCGCTCTCCGCGTCTCTGAACTTCGGCTGGAAGAAATGCATTCCGCAGAGCTTTGGACTCGCGGCCGGTGTTCTCGTTCTTATCATGATTGTCGGGGTCGGAATCGGCGCTGTGCTTGCCGCGTCTCCGAAACTCTTCTTCATGATCCGGTTCCTTGGCTGCGCGTATCTTGCCTGGATCGGTATTTCTCTTCTCCGGTCTGAAGGCCGGGCAGTCATTATCCGTGAGGGACAGCAGAACGCGGAATCCGGTGCCTGGCATCTCTTCCGTCAGGGGTTCCTCGTGAATCTCACGAATCCGAAGGGACTCGTTTTCTTTATTTCGCTCCTGACCCCGTTTATCAATACGGACGCACCTATCCTGCTTCAGTACTTTGAAATGGGGCTCACCTGCGGCTTTACGGACTTCTGCGTGATGACCGGTGTATCGCTTGCGGCGGCCTCTCTCGCGACCCGCATGCGGAGCGCCCGGAATAACCGAATACTGAACCGGGTTTTCGGAACGGTCTTCGTCCTCATCGGATGCGGACTCTTTTTCTTCAATCTCTAAATTTAGGCTAAGGCTTCAAAATCATGAAAATTTATCTCGTGCGCCATGGCGAAACGGACTGGAATAATGAAAAGCGCCTGCAGGGCTGGGCGGATATTTCGCTGAACGCGAAAGGCGTGAAGGAAGCTGAAGAGGTTGCGGAGAAGCTGAAGGACGTTCACTTTGATGACGCCTTCTGCTCGGATCTGGAGCGCGCGGAGGTGACAGCCGAAACGATCCTGAAGGGCCGCGATATGGAGGTTCAGATGGATCCCCGGCTCCGTGAGCTTGGATTCGGTCCGCATGAAGGAACGCTTTATAACAATGCGAGAACGGATGAGTCACAGCCGCTTCACGAGCTTTTCGTTCATCCGGACAAGTACGTGCCGGAGTTTGGCGGTGAGCCGCTTAACTATCTTTCGGCTCGCGCCGAGGCGTTCCAGCTTTCCACGCTCGATATGATCCAGGCACAGAACCCGGACGCGACGATCCTCGTGGTATCGCACGGGATCTTTATCCGCGACATGCTGACCCGGGTCGGCGGTTTCTCTTACGACGATTTCTGGAAGCTCCCCGTGGGGAACTGCTCCATCGCAGTGCTTTCCTACGACGGGAAGCAACTGAAGATCGAGGAAATGGGTGAAAAAGTGACCGAGTGGCTTGTCTGATCCCAATAGACACCCCTACCCAGCGCCGACTCGTTAAAAGAGCCGGCGTTTATTTTTTGAGCGCCCGCCGCGCGGCTTCCCGCCCTGCGATCCGCCCGAAAACGAGGCAGTCTGTGAAGGCCATTCCGCCCTCACGCTCCTTCCCTTCAATGCCGCCTGTGGTTTCACCCGCGGCGAAGAGCCCGGGGATCGGCTGCCCGGCATTATTCAGCGCTTCCGCTTTTGTATTGATCCGGATCCCGCCGTTCGTGTAGTGAGGATCCTGATACTCCACGCCGAAGTAGTACGGGGGCACCTTGATTTCCTGCGTGAAGATCGTCTTCCCGAAATCATCGTCGTGCCCCTTCCGGACAAAACTGTTGTAGCGCGAGATCGTTTTCTTCAGCACCTCAGGATCAATGTCCATGATGCGTGCCATTTCGTCGATATTCGCGGCTTTCCTCACCTGCCCGGTCATCAGCTTATGAGTCACCGTGGTGCCTTTGACTGACTGGGAGTCCGTGATCACCCACATCGTGCCGCCCGGCTGATGCGAGAGCGCCTCGGTGAGTTTTGGATGGCTCACACCCTCATCCACGAAGCGTTCGCCCTTCGAATTCACGAAAATATCGCCGCCCACGTATTCGAGCAGCCGGCCGCCCCGAAATGGAATGAATTCGATATAGGGCATTTCAGCGAGAGTCGCGCCGACCGCGGTTCCAAGCTGAATACCGTCACCCGTGGCCCCGTCGAAATGCCGGCCGCCAGGGTTCGCGGATGAGTGCGTTCCGGGATTTTTTAGATGGCTGTAACGCCGGATCATGTCGGGGTTCGCGGAAAAACCGCCGGTCGCAAGAACAACGGAGGCCGCGTAAAACCGCTCGACCCCCTTCGGCCCGCTCGCGGAAACACCGGTTACCGCGCCTCCGGACCGCAGGAGCTGCACCACGCGGGTATTCAGGCGCACCTCCACCCGAAGCGCCCTCGCCCGGCGGTTCAGCGCCCGGATATATTCGTAGCCGCCCCGGGTCGGGTGCGACGTGAGCCCGCGGGGAAAGTTTGAGGGGTACGGGACGAACACCCAGTCCCGGAAATGAACGCCCATGCCGCGAAGCCAGTCAATCGCGGGGCCTGAGTCGCGCGCCATGACGCGGATAAGGCTGAGATCCCCATCCCGGTCACCCCACTCCCAGATCTGTTTCGCCATCTGTTCCGGGGAATCCTTGATATTGAAGACCTTCTGAAGCCTCGGATACACCGCGCTCACGGTCCCATCCGCGTAAATCGCGTGCCCTCCGATCATCGGCCCTTTTTCAAGCACCAGAACGCGTTTCGCGCCGCTCTCCGCCGCGGACACAGCGGCCGCAAGCCCGGCGATGCCGGCTCCGACAACAATGACATCAAAGCGCTCGGATGAAGCCGCTTCCACCTGGATCACCGGAAGGAGCGCGGCAAGGCTGATCAGCGTGCGGCGGGTCAGTTTCTTCATGAGGCGTCTCCTTTGGGTTCAGTCTTTACATCTGAAGCGCGGGGCTTTGGCTCCACCATATCGATCCGCATTTCCGCAGTGAGCCCTGTGTCGTCATTCCGTCTGAAGCTGAGGCTCGCTCCATGGCGATCCGCGATGTCCCGCACAATGGCGAGCCCAAGCCCCAGTCCCTCAGGCTTCACGCTTTCCTCTATTTCAGTGAGTTTCTCAAGCACAGCGTCTGTCACCACGGGGCCGTTATCCCGGACCTGGAACACGGCCTTGCCGCCATCCCGCGTGAGTGTCACGCGGATCAGGGGATCGGGGACATCCTTCACGGCGTCTCCGGCGTTCCGGATGAGGTTAAGCGTAAGGAGTTCAAGTTCTAGCTCGTGGCCCATCACGTGAATCCCGGGTTCGATTGAATCTGAAACCGCAACCGGAGTCAGCGCGTTCCGGGTAAAGGTCCGGATCGCTTTATGCGAAACGTCTGAAAGATCGAGTTCCGTGAGGGGGCCCTCTTCATGCTTCGCGTAAGCGCGGACCCGGTCCACGATCGCGTTCGCGCGGGTGGCTTCTGTTTTGATGGACTTCACGGCGAATCCTGTCTGCTCCGGGGTTGAGCGCCCCATCTTCGCGAGCTGCGCGAGACCGTTTGCGTAGTTGAGAATGGAGGCAAGCGGCTGCTTCAGTTCGTGCGCGATCATGGAGGAGAGCTGAGAAATAACGCCTGAGCGCTCAAGCCGCGAGAGCCGCTCACGGCTCCGTTTCGCTTCATCTTCCGCTGCTTCCTTTTCTTTCAGTGCGGTAGAGAGTTCGGAAGTCCGTTTCTTTACGAGGTAGTGAAGACGCAGCTCATACGCGATCAGCAGAAGGAAGAGCGCGATGATCGGAATGATGATTTCTTGATTCCGCTTCCAGATCCCGTAAGGCGTCATGTCGTTCAGATAGGCGTAGGGCCCGATCATGAGCGCTTTATAGAGGTGGTCCACTGCGAGGTAGTCAGACGCGACGCTCCAGTCCCAGCTGCGGTTCCCCGGGGGCATCGTGAGGAGCGCGACCGTAACGTCACGCACGAGGTCCGGCTTCGCGCCGGCGACTGAGGCGAAAACCGCGTCCGGATACAGGTCCGTGCTCCGGCGGCAGGTGTAGGCGCTCGGGTGCGGATCCGCTTTTTCATTAATGACGCGGAGCGCGCCCTTCTCGATCCAGCCGTCGTTCTCCAGTGTTTCCAGCGCGCAGGTCGTGAGGATCCCGATATCTGAAGTCCCCGCGAGGACATCGGTCACCACGTCCGGCAGCTGATAGATCACAAAGTCCTGCTTCCCGAAGAAGTCCCGCCAGTTGAATCCCGACTTCGCGATCTCTCCCATCGCGACCTGCCAGCCGCTGAAATCGTTTTTCTGACTCGCGACGACGGATTTCCCTTTGAGGTCAGCAAGCGTCTTCAGATCCTTGCGGTCGCTTCTCACCACAAACACCGCGCCGACACTCCGTGCCGGGTCCGCGACACCCGCCTGGCGGCGGGTCGCGATGTGCCGCGCGCCGACCGTCCGTTCAAGCGTGCTGTAAACACCGGCTGATGACACAAAGAAATCGACGCCGCTCGACTTCACGGCATCCTCCGGGTTGGAAGCCGCGATCACATCAAGCTCAAACCGGTAGCGCGGGAGCTTTGCCTGGATCACGGCAAGCGTCGGATCCACCGTTTCGTTCACGAAACTCGTGCCGAACGTATCAAAGACACCGATCTTCACGACAGGCCGGCTGTCCGGAATCGGGAGATTCGGAAGCCCCGCGGCTCCCGCGGGCATCAGAAAAGCCGGGGCCAAAAGAAGACCCAGAAAAGCGATTCTGCATCTTCTTAAGCGGTTCCCCGGCTTCATGATTATTCAGTCCCTATCGGTTACTTTTTGGCGTGGAAATTCCTAGCGCTGTGCGCGTCGTCATACGCCGACATGATGAAGTGAAGCTCAACACTTTCCATCAGGCTTCCGAACATCCGGGAGATAAAGCCCGGACGTTCATTCACTTCCTCTGGCTTGATCGGTTCGCCCTTCTTCATAGCGGCGAGCACGAGGTAGACCGGAAGCGACACAGAGCGTGTCGCGCCGTCAGGCCAGGTGAGTTCAAGCGACGTTGAGTTGATTTTCCACTTATCGCTCACGCCGAGCAAACGGAATTTGATCAGAAGTTCAGCGTCACTGTAGCCAAGTGCCTTTTCAGCCTTGATACGGAAGGGGTCATTTGGCTTTCGCTTGTCGGAAAGCGTCTTCAGAGCGTTCGTTCTGAAGTCATCAATCGACTTCGTGGCGCAGGTGTAGTGAACCCAGCGGTGTCCCTGAGGGTCCTTATAGGCATCCCAGTTCGTGTCCTTGCAGTCCGGATAAAAGTCGATAACCCGGCCAACGGTGAAGAAAGAGTGATTTTCTTCAATCACCGTATCCTTCACGGCCCGGATGTCCGGGTTGAGGGACGAGCAGCCGGCAAGCGTCAGAGCGGCAAGCGCCGCGATCACCGAGGTCCGGAAGGAGAGGAGTTTGCGTTCCATGAGAAAAAATGAAGAGCGGAAAAAGAGAGATTCTGAATCTTTTCTTCCGCTCTGGCAGACGTGAATTTGTGACGCCTTGAAACAGGCGACGATCAGGCGTCGAGTGAATTCCAGAAATCTTCTGTAAATTCAGTGAGCTCCTCTCGGGTCACTTTGCCGCCCAGCACGTAGTAGTCGTACTCAACGCCGAAGTCCTTGCCGGAAATTCCGGATTCGGTGAACCCAGCGTTTTTAAAGAAGTCGAGCCGCTTCTGGCGGGCTTTCTTCTTATCCTCAGAAATCGTGCGGGCCACGTCGAGGACAATACGGTTTCCCTTATGGGCATCAAGAAGCAGGCTGAAAATCACGGTTTCCGCGTCTTTCGGGCAATCCTTGAAAGTGATGTACGGAATGTAAGTGATGTCGCCCTTCGTATAGGCGTAGGAAAGTCCGAGGATTTTGCGTGAATCGGTCAGATACGCGGTCAGAGAGGATTTACCCTCTTCGGGCTGAGCCATGAGCGAGCGGAAAGGTGCCCGCTGGGCCGACGTAAAGGACTCTTTATAAAGCGCCTTTACCTTCTTCCAGTCTTCCAACGATTTATCAACCGAAACAGCCGAAATCTTCAGCGGCTTCTCTTCTTTTGCAGCCATAAAACTTGTGTCCTCGAAAATAGGGTACTTAGCATAACAGAATTGAAATATTTCTGAATATGCTTAGGCCTGTGCGAGTGATTCCCAGAACCCTTTGATGATGTCCATCTGTGTTCCAGGCGGAACGGGACGGCGGCGTGTGAGGAGCTCAAAATCGACGCCGCAGTCGATTGCGTGAATGCCGGTATCTATCCAGCCGTTTCTCGCGTAAAAACGAAGACGGCGGGTCCGGGCGGCATACTCAGGCGTTGCCGCGATCGGCCGCTCAACACCGAGACACCAGAGTGTCTCGGTATTTTCCGCGGTCACGCGGCGGAGAATCTCGGTCCCCAGTCCCTTGCCCCGGAGAGCCCCGCTGATCGCAAGGTACGCGAGATACGTCCGGTCCGCGTCTCCGGGAACCTTCGTGGTGTAGGTAAACCCGGCAAACTGCTGATCCAGGAACCAGAGGTCAAGCCAGGAACGAGCGGGATCGCCCGCCGCGAAGCGAAGAAGCTGCTCAATCGGGAACTGCTCACCGGGCGGGAACGCCTCCTGCATGCAGAGGTTTGCTGCCACGATGTCTGATTCTGTCAGCGGGTACGCCGCGATTCCTGAACGTTTGTTCTTCAGTCCCTTTAAATCCGCCATCCTTTCCTCAATGAAACTCTGGCAATAACTTTTTCATTTTAACGGATCGGTACAGCCCGCCCTTTTCCGACGGTTTGTCGTCCGGCCGCCGCCGTGCTAAAACTCACAGAACCCGATTATGGAGATGGGCAGGAGAGGAAAATCTCATGAGCGCAAGAAAAGACCGTGAGAACTGGGAACGGTTCCGTGATGACTGGGAAAATAACCGGATCGTCGTACATGTGGATCCGTTTAAAGCGATGGATGCCTGGAAAAACGGCGTGACAAATACGCTCGCGCCTATGGTCTGGTTTTTCGGACTCCTTTGTATTCCGGCCTCTTTGATCCTCGCCTTCTTCTTTTTCTGGTGGGTGATTCCGATTGGGCTGATCGCTTTTCTCGCCTGCCACTTTATATCCCAGCATCTGCATGCGAAGGCTATGACCCGCGCCATGCTGGAGGATGAGGCTTTCTTCCTTCAGTCTGATCGGAACGGCTGGGTGAAGATCGTAAGGGTGCTCTAGCGATGGTCGGATTCAGGAACAAGGGATTCAAACTTCTTCCCCTGCTCCTGGCAGGCTGCATTCTGATGGCTTCGCAGGGTGCGATTGCCGCTCGTACAGCGGCAATGGGATCAAAACCTGTGATCACTATTGCTCTGGTTGATACCTTTTCGCCTGATTTCTACCTTCACACTTATGTTCCCACGGTCGACTATCTTCGGACTCATCTCCCGCAGTACGAATTCAAAATCAAGGAAATAGATTATCGAGACGTGGATAACGGAATTAAGAACGTTCATCCTGATTTTCTTTTTTCTTCAGCTTCTACTTTTGGCGAACTTGGTGCTTTTGAGGGGGCTCATCAGGTAGCAACCAAAAAAAACACACAGGAAAAAGACGCTGCGCATTCGCTTTCTTCTCTATTCATTGTTCCAGCGGCTAGCCCTATTCATGATTTTGCGGAGATGCGTGGCCGGACGGTGGCAATTACTGACTCTCAAAGCTTCGATGGATGGCAGATAGCGAAGGGAGAAATTTCAAAACATGGCCAGGACCCGGATCGATTTTTTTCAGAGGTTTACGAAACGCATTATGGAATTCCTGACGTAGCTACTTTGGTGTCCCAGGGATTTGCAGATGTCGGCGTTCTTTCCACCTGCGAGTTTGAATCCATGGAAGCTCAGGGGCAGATCAAAAGGCAGGATTTCCGTTTAATTGGAGTCAGAAAAGGGATTTCGGGATGCCTGAGGAGTACCGACCAATACCCGGACGTGGTGATTTCCTCAATGCCATGGGTTTCCTCAGATGTGATGCGCGATATGACAATCGCCATCCTTTCCATGCCTAGAAATGGGAGAAATTTCGACTGGGTGGTGGAAAGTGACTTTCAGCCAACAATGGATTTGCTGAAAAGCCTGAAAATCGGTCCCTACCGTTACTTAAGGGATATGAGCCCTCAGGGAATCTGGAAGCGGTACAAAGCAGAAATTCTTCTGACAGTCGCATTGCTACTGGCTGTAATTTTCCACATAGTGACACTTAATATTCTGGTACGCCGCCGCACAGCGGAATTGACTCAGGCGCTGGAAACAACAAGGCGTCTTTACAACGAGAGACGCCAGTCACATCAAAAGATTCTCAACCTCGAAAGAAACAGCATCGTGTCTCAGCTGTCTTCCATGTTTGCCCACGAAATCAAGCAGCCGATCATGAATATTTCCCTTTACGCGGCTTCTCTGAAGATGTATCTGAAACGAGCGGGAATACTGAAAGAGAAACCCGCTGAACTATTGGAGGCTCTTGAATCTGAAGTCGAAAGATCGTCAGCGATTGTGGAGCACGTCAGGTCCTATGCGAAGAGTAGACCAACAGAGAGAAAAGACACTGCGCTTGAAAAACTGATTGAAGACGCTCTGAAAACGTTTCCGGAACTGCCCCCATGTGTTCGTGTAGATGCATCCGGTCACTATCCAGTGCACGCGGATCCTTTTGAGATTCAATTCATTATTGCTAACTTTATTAAAAACTCTTTGAGTGCCATTGAAGGAAAAAAAGATGGCGCAATCCTGGTTCGAATTTCAGATTTAGGAGAGTCCTGGAAAGTTTCGGTTTCTGATAATGGTCCGGGAATTTCGGATGAAACTCTTGTACGGCTTAGGAAAGGAGAGGCTGGACAAAGTTCGAAAACTGATGGACTTGGGTTTGGACTGGCAATTGCATCGATGCTGGCTGAAAGAAACGGCGGCCATCTTGAATACAACCAGCTCCGGGCTGGAGGGTTGGAGGCATCGCTTATTATTGGGAAAAATACAAATAGAATCAATCAAGATACAAAGCCGGTAAGTGGAGATCATCAAGCATGAGCAATTCCGAGAACAATCACCCTCACGAAACGCTGGGAATAAACACGCTAAAGCGCGACTCAGTCATTCGGCTCGTTGATGATGACCCTTCAGTTCTGCGGGCACTGACTACATTCCTGGAAATGGATGACTGGCAGGTTAGATGCTTCAAATCTGGGATAGATTTTTTGCATTCCCCGGGTAAAGAGACAGGTTGTGTGATCCTAGACGTCAGAATGCCGGGACTGTCAGGATTGGAAGTTCAGGATTTAATGAAGAAAAAAAACATTCCGTTGCCTGTTATCTTCCTTTCTGCCCACGGTGATATTGAGCTGGCTGTAGATGCCGTACGAAAAGGAGCAAAAACTTTTCTCGAGAAACCTCCGAAACCCGATAAATTGCTGTCTTCTATAGAAGAGGCTGTTCAAGCACATGTTGAATTACTCCGGGCCGTAGCCGACCTCGTCACGCTAGAACAAACGTGGAATACTCTTACGGCAGCGGAACAACAGGTCGCTGGACTTGTTGCAAAGGGCCTGACTAACAGTGTTATAGCTTCTGTTCTGGGCGTCAGCGAAAACACAATTCGAGCCCATCGATCGATGGTTAATCAGAAACTGGATACTGAAAACGCTGTGGAGGTTTCTGATTTCATTCACGAGATGGAAAAACTCCAACAAATCAGTGAAACCTGACCACCGCAATGAAAAGACGATCTGTGGTTTTGTTAGCAGGAGTTGGACTTTCTGCAGCCATAGGCAGTTTTTATTGGCTAAAGGATAAAAACTCCTTAGTAAGACAAAACGGTTATAAAGGTTCTGCTCTGCCTGATGCTTGGGATTCCTCCGCTGATGTAATTGTCGTCGGAGGAGGTGCCGCTGGGCTTTCCGCTGCACTTTCTGCCGCTGAATCTGGTGCCAGCGTGATTCTTGTTGAACAGAATGACGCGTTGGGGGGCGATACTCTTATTTCAGGTGGATACTTCAACGCGGTGGATCCTTCGCGGCAGGCCCCTATGGGTATAAAAGACAGTGTCCAACTCTTCAAAAAGCAAATTATTGAGTCTGGAGGAGGAAAGAATTCCCCTCAGGTTGCAGAAGTTTTTGCTAGTGAAGCTAGTGTCTCCCTTGCGTGGTTGGAGAGACATGGAATGCGTTTTCTCCCCGATATTTTCAATGTCTTTGGCAGTCCATCACCCAGAGCGCATAAGCCAGTCCTTCCCCGGGGAGAGGGGTATATCAGAACCCTTTCTTCAGCCTGTTTGAAGAGAAAGGTTGATATCCAATTGAGATCCCGGGCAACCGGTCTTTTCAGAAATGATCAGGGGCGAATCATTGGTATAGAAATTATTCAAAAGGAAGGATTGAAGTCATTACGGGCCTCTAAAGGAGTGATTCTTGCTTCGGGGGGATATGGCGCGAATAAGGAAATGCTGGAGAGATTTGCGCCGCGGTTTGCCACACTGCCTTGTGACAGCCAAAGTGGCGCGACAGGAGAAATGATCCATGCTGCGGCAGAAATAGGTGCCCCATTGCAAAACATGGACCTTGTTGAATGCACACCCGGCAGTCTGCCAGGAAGTGATTTGATGGTGAGACTTGATATCCGACCAAACCGAATGATCATGGTTGATCTTGAAGGGAAACGTTTTGTAGATGAGAGCGGCTATCGAAGCAAAATAGCAGAAGCAATTCTTTCATTACCCGAACAGCATTGTTGGTCGATTTCAGATTCGGATACAGTGTCCAGTTTTGACGTTACTATTCAGAAAAACCTTTATAGAAATCTGTTTGCCGGCCATATTTTCAGAGCAGACACTCTTGAGAAATTGGCACAACAAATTCAAGTTCCTCCTGCTTCTCTGAGGAGTTCAGTGCTCTCGGTTTCTCAGAGTAGGCATATCAACCCCCCCCCCTTCTGGGCTGCTCCCGTTTACCTCCGAATTCATACAACCCTTGGCGGACTTGTTATAAATGGCAAGGCCGAGTGTGTTGATTCCAATGGAGTGCCGATCCCCGGGCTCTGGGCCGCTGGTGAGACGGTTGGCAATGTTCAAGGAGCTAACCGCCTCGGTGGAAACGGGATTAATAATGCTGTAACTTTTGGAAGGCTAGCTGGTGCAGGAGTGGCAAAGATGTAATTTTGTGACCACAAAAATTCTTTTTTGTCAACATGCAAAGCGCTGATGAAGTTTCAAATCACCTTTCTAAAATCTAATTCAATAGATCTAATTCTATTGATCTATTTTTTGTTTCAGACAATTTAGTCTGCACTCAGAGGAGAGA
Organism: Dakarella massiliensis; assembly: GCF_001182045.1. Taxonomy (GTDB): domain Bacteria; phylum Pseudomonadota; class Gammaproteobacteria; order Burkholderiales; family Burkholderiaceae_F; genus Mesosutterella; species Mesosutterella massiliensis. The sequence continues at coordinate 193,179 of NZ_CVTY01000007.1, forward strand.
TGATTATGGAAACTTCACGCCGTTCATTCCTGAAAGGTGCTGTGGGCACCGCTGCTGTCGCTGCTGCAGCAACACTTTCTATCCCGGCAGAGGCGGCAAAGGCGCCTAAGAAGTGGGATGTCACAACAGATGTCGTCGTTATTGGCTTCGGTGGCGCTGGTGCTACCACCGCTATTTCAGCCGCGCAGAATGGCGCAAATGTTGTTGTTCTTGAAAAGAATCCCGAAAATCATCACATCAGTAATACCCGCATGTCAGGCGGCATCTTCCACTGCCCGGACAAAGACGGTGACAAGGCTGCCCTGAAAGCTTATGCAAAAGCCATGTTCTCTGGTGAGAACATTCCGTGGAAAGAAGAAGGTGAAATTCCTGAATACTCAGATCCTCTTGCCCAGCTGTGGGCCGATCTGACTCCGACTAATCTGGACTTCCTGAAGAGTCTGGATCCGACCTTTATTGGCGGCACCCAGCCCGGGTTCAATAAGGCATCCTTTGGCAACTTCCCGGGAGCAAAGGAATGCAAGTACAACGCATACAGGTCTACTTACCTGAAGCGTATGAAGACCTTCAATGACGTTTCCTATGGTCTTCCGAAGGATCAGACGAGCTCTGGTGAAGCGTTCTGGCTCTGCCTTGCAACCGGCGTTAAGAAACAGGGAAATAAGATTCGGGTTCTTTGGGAAACACCTGCATTCCAGTTGGTGAAGGATGCCAAGGGAAATGTGATTGGTGCTCTCGGCAAACATAACGGCAAGACAGTTGCTGTCCGCGCCCGTAAAGCTGTTGTGATCTGTTCAGGTGGATACGAGTATAGCAAGCCGATGCGTCAGGCCTTCCTCGAAGGCCCGGGTGTGACGGGCTGGGCTTTCTACGGCACAACTTCTAACACCGGTGACGGTATCGCCATGGGTATGGCTGCCGGCGCAGGTCTCGAAAAAGTCGGTAAATCGGCGGCACGAATCATTGTCCCGACGCTTGATAAATGCAACGGTATGAGGATCGGTTCTATTACCCCGTCTGTTGGTTCTCCTCATTCCATTGTGGTCGATAACTTTGGCAAGCGCTATGAAGCTGAAACGAAGGTAACGGATAATCCGAGCCGTTATTTCTTCTACAAGGCTACTGTCCAGTTCGACATCAATACGCTCTCTTATCCGAGAACGCCGTCCTGGATGATTTTTGATGACCAACTCTTTAAGTCCAAGCCGTTGGTTGGCCTTGGCATTTCGACGGTTGGCTATGGCCTGACCAAGTGGAGCAAGGACAATACCTCCGCACTGAACTCCGGCCTGATTGTTAAAGCCGATTCGATTAAGGAATTGGGCGAAAAGATCAAGCACATCGAGGAAAACAAGATGCGCATGGTTCCTGACAATCTGGTCCAGACGGTCGAGCAATTCAATAAGTTCTGTGACGAGAAGAAGGACGAGGCCTTTGGCCGCCGTGCAGTTACCTTGGGTCGTATTGACAAGGGACCGTTCTATGCCATGCCGCTGGTTGCTGGCGGTCCGAACACCAAGGGTGGACTGCTGTTTGATGGCCGTCATCGTGTCCTGACCTGGGAGGGTAAGCCCATTCCGCGTCTCTACACGGTTGGTGAGATCTCCTCCGTTCTGAAGTTTGTGTATCAGGGCGGTGGCAACCTGACCGAATGTCTGGTTTACGGTCGCAGCGTTGGCAAAGAAGTCGCTGGACTTCCAAACCTTAAGGCCTGATAAGTCTTCCACGCTGTATCTCAGAAAATAATAAAAAGCCGATTCGAGGGAATCTTCGGATCGGCCTGAATTTAAGGAGAACAAGTCTCATGCGCCAAACACTTGTCAAAAAGCATCTATTGAGAATTGCTGCTCTCGCTTGTATTACCGGTTTCCTTTCTCTTTCCGGAACTATGGCTTTTGCTGCTGATTCAACTCCCGCTGGGCATACTCTCACGGACCGGCACGTAGCCAGAGGCATGAAATGTACAGCCTGTCACGTGGATGCAAAGGGAGGCGCTTTGAAAGCGGCGAATACCGACTACGGCGTCTGTGCTACCTGCCACGGGGACTACAACGCCATGATCAAAAAGACTGACGCCAAATACAAAAACAGCGGACAGCCAAACCCTCATGCACAGCATGATGGTGCCCTCCCCTGCACAGAATGCCATAAAGGACATAAGGCCAGCGTTAATTATTGCGCCCAATGTCACAGCTTCGTATACAAGGTTCCGTAATCTATTCCCAGAATCAGCCTGTCTAACGCAGATGGGCAACGCTCTCTCCTCACACCTGTGCTCCAGGATGGTTCTGGGTTCCCTCAAAAACCCACGAAAAAAATACCAGCATGTTTCATGCTGGTATTTTCATACTGATTGATTCCAGATTTACTTAAATCTCAATCAGCTGATACGTCTTCGCACCCATATGGAGCGCCTTCATGGCGTCAAGCTGATGGAGGCCATGGCGGGATTCCATACGTTCGACGAGATCATGATTCTGCTTCTTTGAAAGCGAATAAACAAGGCCCACAGAAGCCTGATCGATTGCAAGCAGATCGGTAGAGGCAAGGATCCCGATATCCGGAATGGTCGGAGGCGCGGCACGGACACCGGCGCAGTCGCAGTCAACTGACATGCGGCGCATCACGTTTAGGAACGTAATGTGGCGGCCGAAGTGATCACAGACCGCTTTGCCGGAATCCGCGAGCAGTTCCATAAAGTGGTCCTTCGCGGGCCAGGCGTTCCAGTCCGCGGGCGGCGTACCGGCAACGCCATGCACCTGACGCTTGCCGACCTGACCTGACGCGCAGCCAATAGCGATATTCTTCAGCGAACCGCCGAAGCCGCCCATGGCGTGCCCCTTGAAGTGAGTGAGCACAATGAGGGAGTTGTAATTCGGAAGGTGAGCGCCCATCGTCACCTTCTTCAGGTGCTTTCCGTTCACCGGGAAATCAACGCCGCCATCCGCGTCCATGATGTCGACCGGACAGAAGGTCCAGCCATTTACCTTCAGTGTTTCGAGGTGATCCTTCGTCGTGTAGCGGTCACCTTCATAAAGGGTGTTCGTTTCCACAATCGCGCTGTTCGGCACCTGAGCCTGGAAGGCTTTCACCATATCGCGCGGCAGGATATTCGGGCCGTGGCGTTCGCCCGTATGGAGCTTGATGCCCACACGGCCGGTGATGTCGTGATTCACCAGGTGATAGAGCTTGATCAGATGCTCAGCATCGATCTTTCTCGTGAAAAAAACCTTGGCCGTATGTTTGTCAGCCTGAGCGGCAGAAACCCGCTTGATGCCAACAACCGGAGCCTGTTCGAGAGACTTTGTGGCAGCTTCCACAGGATCCAGCGAACTGATAGCGGCGCCAATTGAGAGCGCCCCGACGCTCTTCAGCAGCGTCCGTTTGGTAATCGTCATTTTCAGCTTCTCCTGAACTGAATTGAACTTACGACTTTAGTTTAGGTACCAATACTACTTCCGGTTATCGAAAAATTATCATGAACTTGTCTGAAAATCTCAGAGAGAGACCTAAATTTGTAACTGAACCTAAGCGGATTCTTATTCCCGGAACTAAGAAAAAGCTTGAAGTTAATATATCTAACTGTCTGATTAATATTCTTATATATAAAAAGATCCGGGGAGGAATATCCCCGGATCTTTTGTTTCAGACAATTTGCCTTAAGTAAGCGGAAGAACCTAATTCTCCTTTCTGAAGATCGGCCATACCTCAGGCCGCGGCATTCTCCGTGTCGATTTTCTGATTGGTGGCAGAGTTCGCTGAATCCCAGACACTCAGGGGATCGTAGGATGCGCCGTTTCGGATCGCCTTTGTGGCCGCCTCAAGGAGCCGCCGTTCTTCCTCTGCCCGGTTCCGGAACCAGTCCGTTGACCAGACGCGGTGGAATTTCCACCCCATCCGCTCAAGGATCTGCTGACGGAGGCGATCGCGGTCTCGGGCATTCTTCGAGGAGTGGTACGTCGCGCCGTCACACTCAATCGCGAGCACGTAGTCCGAGCTGTCCGGCATCCGAAGCCCAAGGTCAATCCGGAATCCGGAGCACCCGACCTGTGAGTCCACCGAGAAGCCGTTGGATCGCAGGAACTCACAGACCTCCATTTCGAAGTCAGAGTCGAACTGGTCGTCAGAGGGAACGCTGATCGAACGCTCCAGCGCTTTGTCGCCATTCTCCGCGTAGTCGAGATATTCGCGAAGCAGCCTCACGCCTTCAGAATTCGTCCGCTTCAGATCGATATCCGTGTAGTGCATCGAGGAAACGAGCTGGACATTCGATTTCGCGCGGGTCACCGCGACGTTCAGACGGCGCTCTCCCCCTGCCCGGTTAAGCGGACCGAAGTTGAGAAGGAGCCGCCCCTTGGCGTCCTTGCCGTAAGCGACACTGAAGATGATTGTGTCGCGTTCATCACCCTGAACCGTTTCGAGATTCTTGATGAAGAAAGGTTCATTTTCCGTATCCCGGAAGAAGGGCTCCATTTCGGGCCGCGTCTGACGGCGCGCGGTAAGCAGATCGTCAATCAGTTCCTGCTGCGCGACGCTGAACGCCACCACACCAAGACTCCGGTCCGGGAACTTCTCGAAGTTCTTATAAATCAGGTCGACAATAAACTCCGCTTCCTCGCGGTTGGTGTGAGACCTGCGGTCAAAGAGACTGTCGCAGTGGTAGTAATCAACACCGATCCACTTGGCATCAGTCTTGGTTGACGGGAACGTAATCAGCTGATTATCGTAGAAATTCTTGTTTGAGAATGCGATCAGCTGTTCGTAGCGGCTGCGATAGTGCCAGAGGAGGCGCAGCTGCCGCATGGAGGTCGAGCAGAGATCGAGAATCGAGTCAAAGTTCGTGACGTCTTCAGTCTCCTCATCCATGTCATCGTCATCAATCGAGGCGTTGAAGAAGTTGCTCGGCGGCATCTGCTTCGAGTCACCGACCACGATCAGCTGCTTCGCGCGGTAGATCGCGCCGACAGCGTCCTGCGGGAAGATCTGCGACGCTTCGTCAAAGATCACCACATCGAAATGCACGGATCCCTTCGTGAGATAAGTGCTCACGCTGAGAGGCGACATGAGAAAACACGGTTTCAGCGTCTGAATTACGTCACCAGCCTATGTGAGAAGCGTTCGGATGCTCTTCAGACGGCGCTTCTTTTCGCCTTCATGACGAATGATGGCAACCGGGCTTCCGCGCGGCACCCGATCAAGCGACGGGCGTTCAGCGGAAAGCTTCGCCTTGATAATTTCTTTATTCAGTTCAAACTGTTCGGTGTCTTTCTCACGGAAGACCTCGATTGCCTTGTCCTGCGAAATCCGGTTAAAGGAATAGAGAACCGGGCTTGACGCGAGAATCGAATCAATCCACTGGAAGACGAAAAGACGCTTAAACGCGCTGACGAGATCCTTAGGCTCGATCTGCTTCTCAATCGCCAGGTCGACATAAGAAAGAATGCCAAGCGCCGAGAGTCTTTCGAGAAGCGCCCGGAAGTGGCACCAGTTGTCGAGCTGGGATGCGGACGCCAGGCAGCGGTTCAGCTTATCAAGGGCTGCCGGTCCATCCGTTTTCCCAAGATCAAAGACCTTCGGATCAAAAGCGTCTGATACGCCTGAAAGTGCAGTCTCGGCCTCCGCGCTGAGAACATTTTGAAGCTCTGATGCGAAGTCCGCGAATGCCTTCCGTTCGGAAAGGAAGTCACTGTAAGTCGCGATATTCCCAAAGGAAACTCCCTTGGAGAGGACTTCCTTCAGGGCCTCAAGCTGGTTCCCAAAATAAGTCCAGTCGGTGTCGAGCCCCGCGTAGGCAGTCCCGAGGAACGGGCGGATTTCAGTCTCCGCGGTTTTGAATTCATGTGTCTTTCTCTGATAGACCTCAAGCGCCTCAGTCTGCGCCACCGCTTCTTCGAAAGACGGTTTCGCGCCATCCTTCCGGCAGCTCCTGAGTTTCCGGATGATGGACTTGTATTCGCCGTTAAAGAGCCGCGAGAAGAATCCATCGAACTGGGTGATCAGCTTCTCATTGACAGCCGCGACATCGAGCTCAAAGATTCCGGCATCGAACTCGGTATCAAGCGCTTTACGGCGGGTCTTGATATCGGAGCTGATCGCTTCGAGTGTCTTCAGTCCTTCTGTCACCTTCCGGAAGTTTTCTTTCTGGAAGAGCGCAGGGGTGATGGCATGAGACTTCGACGCGAAAGCGAAGAACTCCTGCCAGAACCGGGCCTCCTCAATTGACGAACAGGCGCCCCCGTACTTCTTTGAAATTTCTTCGGCAAGCGGCACGAGTGCCCGGAGGACTTTGGAAGCGTCTCCGAGGTTCTTCTGCGTCTCAGCCTTTGCCTGGTAAGTCGTATCGGTTTTTGAGTAGCCGAACCAGGCGTTCTCTCGGTAGCGATAGCCAATCGAAGGCGCGAAGTCCACAAACTGCTCAAGAAGCGGCACGGTTTCAATGAGGAAGTCCCGGCCTTTGGTCTGCAGGTCAGGCACCGCCCAAAAGACTTTCGGGGCATTTCGGAGCGACGCGTAGACCTCGTAGAGCTGATAAAGGGTCTTTTCAATGACAGGGCGCGTTTTATGCAGTTCTTCCGCATAGGCGTCAAGCTGCTTCTGTGCCTGTTCCTTCACGGCGATTTCGTCCGCCGCCTCAGCCGGAACCTCGGTTTTCGGCGTGAGAAGTGTCCGGTTCAGGTCACCGATGAAGTCCTTTTTATTCGCTTTCTGGCTGTGAAGCTGAATACAGAAGTCACCGAGCCCAGCCGCGCGGAGTTTTTCATAGACGACATTCAGAGCGGCGAGCTTCTCTGATACGAAAAGCACCTTCTTCCCGTCGCTCAGGCATTCCGCGATGATGTTGGTAATCGTGTGGCTTTTTCCGGTGCCGGGAGGCCCCTGGAGCACAAAGCTGCGGCCGGATTTGGCGAGCTCAATCGCGCCGATCTGGCTTGAGTCCGCGTCGAGCACCGTTGTGAGTTCAGTGAGGGGATTCTTGATATCAGCGTCTTCAGGCTCCTCTTCTGCTGCGGTGCCGTCTGATGAGCCGCCCTCTCCGATCAGGATCCTCACGTTATCGTTCGAAAGGATTTCGTCCGCGTTATCAAAGAGATCCCGGTACATATTGATCTTCTGAAACGAGAACGTCCCGATGCGGCAGTCTGACGTCACGGTCCAGCCGAGACGGGTAACCATCTCATTGACCGCGGCGAGATAGTCCGAGAGCGACTTATAGGTCTCCTCGTCATACTCGGGGAGCGGAATTCTCTGCTCCTCATGCATTTTGTACGCGAACGTGGGATTCACGATCACGTCATCCTCGGTCGTATGGATCACATAGGGCGAGACAGCGGACGACTGATCCAGCTGAATCGGAACCAGCAGAACCGGAGCCCGGAAAAATTCGGACGACGACTCACTCTCCCGCCAGTGAATGAACCCAAACGCCATGTAGGCGACGTTGACGCCGGTTTCTTCAAGCAGGGTCTTCGCCTTGCGGCGGATATTTTTGAGCGCCGTAAAGGGAGAGGGAGAGCCGTTACTCCAGACGAGGATTTCGTTTTTCCGCGAGGTCTCGCTCTTCTTCTGATAGAGCTCCATAAAAGCGGTCTTGCGGTCCGCGGGTTTCTTTACCGGCGCTGGGGCGGGGTTTCAGAGAAGAGGTCCTCACCCGAATCCTCTTCTGCCGGCTCTTCCAGCAGCTGTCCGTAGAGCCGCGGATCAAACACCTCAAACGTCGCGTCCTTCTGAATTTTCACAAACAATTCATCAGGCGACGGCGAAAGCACTTCAACGGTCGAGGACTTCGAATCCTTGAAACTGATGAGGTTGCTCCGTTTTCCCGTATCCAGCAGGAGCGACGCCCATTTCCTCAGTTTTTGTTTACCAATATCCACTGCTTCCTTCCTCGCAACGCGTTTCAGAGCTTTTGTCCGCTATGCCTTTTATTCAGCACAAAAAGCCGCAGGGCCTGTTCCTGCGGATTGTGCAGAATTTTAGCGGATTGGAGAGGGTAGCATTTTCAATTCTGTTAAAACGTGTTTCAGAATTTCGGATTTCCGACGTTCCCCGCAAATCCGCACAGCATTAGGCTGATTTCAGCGTGTGACAATAACGATTATTGAGGTATTTGGTATTGAACTTTATCCGGCTTTAATCTGCCCCGGCATTTTTTCAGTCGTTTTTCAGAGAGTTTCGGGTTTTCTGTGCGCAGTCTCCTGGATTTCCCGTATTGGAGGATCCCGGCCCCTGTCCCCCTGGTAAGCTGCAGGAAAAACCTGACGTTACGAATTTCCATGCTGGATACGAAGCCACTCCTTCCCGCCCTGCCCTGCGGGCTTTATGAATCCCTGATGACTGAAGTGCTGCAGGAGAAAATCCGAAGCAGCGGGGCGTACCTGACAGAAGAAATAGCGCCGGACCCGGTCGGCATCCCGAGGCTTCTTCGTGTGTACCTTGGAGAGCTGATTGAAAAGGCGCTGCAGGCCGCGGCGGATGACGCGGCAAACGATGACGAGGCTATCGGTGAAACCGCGGCCGAGCGTCAGGTAAGCCTCGCGAACCGTCTGATCCGGATGCTTTCAGATTCAACCCCCGCGGTCACGGACGACGCGCTCCTCGCAATCCCGCCGAAGGAACTGCTTTCCCTTCAGAAGAAAGCAGATCCCGCGCATCCGATCGCCGAAAAGCGGGCTGCTCTCCCCCGTCCTTCCACCTCCGTTACGTACGCGAAGCTGATCACCGATTCTGACCGGGGATCCGCGAACCTGCTTCATGAACTGAAGGCCGAAATCCAGACCGCGGACCGGATTGATCTTCTCGTGGCTTTTGTGCGGTTTTCCGGCATCGGTCCGATGCTCGATGAACTCACCGCGTTCTGCCAGGCCGGAAAAAACTCCGCGTGATCACGACCTGCTTCACCGGGTGCACGGAGCTCGCCGCCATCAGGCGGCTGCAGGAAATCGGCGGGGATATCCGGATTGAGCTGAACCCTGGCCTTACCCGGCTTCACGCGAAGGCCTATATCTTCCACCGCGAAACGGGGTTCAGCACGGCGTATATCGGTTCTTCGAACCTCACCCGAGTAGCCGTGAACTCCGGCCGTGAGTGGAATGTCAAAATCACGAAAACTGAGCTCGGGGACACCTTCCGTCAGATCGCGTCTAACTTTGAACGCTACCGGGAAAGCGGCAGCTTTACGCCGTACCGAGGGACAGAAGAGGATGATGAGGCAGTCAAGGCCGCGCTTTCTGAGGCAGGGAGCCGCTCAAAAGGGAAACCACTGAAGCTCAGTATGAAGTTTGATATTGAGCCCTATGAGCATCAGAAACAGATTCTCGAGAAGCTCGAGTCCGAGCGGGCTCTTGGTTACCGGAAGAACCTCGTCGTCGCGGCCACCGGCACTGGAAAAACACTGATCGCGGCGTTTGACTTCCGGAATTACCAGAGGCGCTTTGTTTCAGAAAAGGGGCGTGAGCCGCACCTCCTTTTTGTCGCGCACCGGCGGGAAATTCTGGAGCAGAGCCAGTTTGCCTTCGCGGCGGTTCTCGGAAAACCGGAGTTCGGAGAGCTCCTGGTGAACGGCCGGAAGCCGGATGATGAGTCCGTGCTTTTCGCTTCGGTACAAAGCCTGAATCGGAAGCTGGTCGAACGTTTCCCTTCAGACTATTACGACTACATCGTAATCGACGAATTCCATCACGCAGCGGCGGACAGCTATCAGGCGATTCTCGGTCACTTCAGACCGGATATTCTTCTCGGTCTGACAGCGACCCCTGAGCGTATGGATGGAAAGGACATCCTGCAGTATTTCGATCACGGAATATCCGCAGAAATCCGACTTCCCCAGGCGATCGAAGACGGTCTCCTCTGCCCCTTCCAGTACTACGTGGTTTATGACCCGGTGTCGCTTGAAAACGTCACCTAGCGGAACGGCCGCTATGACCCGAACGCGCTCACCGAGCTCTATACCGAGGGACGCGCGGCTGGCCTCCGGAATAATGTCATTCTGAAGGCTCTCGAGAAGCAGGTCGGAGACCTGGACTCCATGAAGTGCCTCGCCTTCTGCGCAAGTGTCAGCCATGCGCGCGCCATGGCAGCGCTATTTAACGAGACCGGAATCCCTTCTGAGGTGATCGACGGAACAACCCCGGACGGGGTCCGGTCCAGCGCCGCGTCTGATCTGGAAACCGGAAAACTGAAGGCGCTGATGGCGGTCGACGTCTTTAATGAAGGCGTCGACATCCCCTGCATCAATACGGTCCTCTTCCTGAGACCGACCGAAAGTCTCACGGTTTTCCTTCAGCAGCTCGGCCGTGGCTTGAGAAAATACGGCGATCAGAAGGACTGTCTTACGGTGATCGATTTTGTCGGGCAGGCAAACGCCCGGTACAACTTCGAAGAACGGTTCCGTGCCCTTCTCTCCGTCACAACCGGCGGCACGGTGAAGCAGATCCAGACAGGGTTCCCAGGACTCCCGAGCGGCTGCGTGATTGAAATCGAGAAGCGGGCTCAGGCGGTCATTCTTGATAACATCCGGCAGTTCTTTGGGCGCGGCGAATCGCGGATGCAGTCTCTGATCCGGAACTTTGAGTCCGACTCGGGCGAAGCTCTGACGCTTCAGAATTTCCTGCGTTTTTACCGTCTTACCGCGAAATCCTTCTACGTTCAGGCAAAACGATCTTTTGCCCGATGCTGCGCGGACGCTGGAAAACGGGAAGATTTCCCGCTGACAGACTTTGAGCTTTCCGCGAACAAGGCTCTTGCGAAAGGCTGGTGGGCCGATATCGACTCTCCGGAACTGATCCGACAGATCAGGCTGCTTCTCAGCACCCCGGATCTCCGGATGGAGGTGGAAACCGAAGGCGATCGGGAGCGGCGTCTCACAGAAATGTTCGCGGAACTCCTCCGCTCGGGTCAAAAGGACACGGCGGATCCAGTGTCCCGGATTGAAGAACTGAGAGCGAACCCCGTGATCGCCTCAGAACTCCTTGATCTGCTCACGATTTCAGAACACAGCCGGAATTCGGTTCCCGTGGTCTGTGATCCGGCACCGGACGGTATCCCGTTTGAAACGGGCTGCACCTATACCCGAAACCAGATCCTGATCGCGATGGATAAGCTCTGCACCTGGCGCGAAGGCGTGAAGTACTTCAAAAACCGGAAGGCTGACGTTTTCCTCATCACAATCAATAAGTCAGAGAGCGACTTTACCTCCTCCACCCGGTATGAGGACTACGCGATCAATGACCGGGAGTTCCACTGGCAGAGCCAGTCCCAGACAAGAAGCACGAGCGAAACGGCGACCCGCTATTTCCATCATGAGGAACGGGGAAGCCGCATTTTCCTCTTTGTCCGTGAACGAAGGACGGATCCGGAAACGAAATCCGCTATGAGCTATACGTGCCTCGTAGAGGTGGTGTACGTCAGTCATCAGGGATCGGCTCCGATCAATATTGTGTGGCGGCTGAAGACTCCGCTCAGCAGCCATCTCCTTCAGATCTGTCAGGCGAGCCGCTAAAGATTGCCTTATTCAGGGGATCCCCGAGAGGTTTTATTCGCCGGGCGAATGGCTTTTCTGCCTTCGCCAGCGCTTTTCCGCGTTAGACTCAGAGGAATATGAGTTTCAGACGATAGATCCATGATGAAAAAACTTGCTTTCGTCCTCAGCCTCGCACTTGCTCTGTCTTCCGGCACCGCATCGGCTGCCGGCACTGCCTCTGCCTCCCAGACTTCAGGCTCCGCCTGGTCAGGCGAATGGGGCGGCGCGGACAAGTCCTTCGATAAGGAACTGCTTTCCCGACGCGACGCGCTAGCCTCGCTCTTCAGGGAAGGCACCTTCCACGACGGTGTCTCGGGCCAGCAAATGGACTACAGCGTCTACGTGCCGGAAGTCTGTCTCAAAAAAGAACGCTGCCCGCTTGTTCTCTTTATGGCGGACGCGAGCACTGTCGGCAAGGGCGTCAAAGCCCCTCTGATGCAGGGCTGGGGCGGCATTATCTGGGCCGCGCCTGAAACCCAGGCGAAGGGACCGGTGATCGTGCTTGTCCCCTCATTCAAGGGACCGGAAGCCGCGACCCGGGATGATTCAACGGTTTCGCCCGAAGCGATGATCGCGTACCGGCTTCTGAAAACCGTCATGCATCGCTATAACGTCGATCGGGACCGCGTCTATACGACGGGCCAGTCGATGGGCGGAATGCTCTCCTTCTACTTCAACACCGTGAACCCGGATCTCTTTGCGGGTTCTCTGATGGTGTCGAGCCAGTGGGGTGCGGAGCTCCTGAAGCCGCTCGCCTCGGATCATTTCACCTATGTGACTTCCGCCGGGGACCCGAAAGCCTCGGTTGGGATGGCAGCGCTCCGCACAGTGCTTCAGAAGGAAGGCGCGGATATCGGTGAGACGGAGTTTTCGGCCCGCCTCCCCCTTGCCTCGCAGAACGCCGCTGTGAAGTCGCTCTACAGCGAAGGGAAACCGATCAATTTCATCCGGTTTACCGCTGGAACCGTGATTCCGGCAAACACAGACAGCCGCGGGAAGGCTTACGGCGACCATATGTACGGGTTTGACGCGGCCTATAAGATCCCGGCGATCCGCGAATGGCTCCTCGAACAGAACCGGAACGACACTTATAAGGGACGATTCTTCCTCGGTGGGGTTTCGCTTCTCGCGAAAGGCCAGGATGGGCTGAATCTTCTGCAGCGAAGCGCTGATCAGAATTACGGTCCGGCGGAAACGCTTGTCGGCCAGATCTACATGGAAGGCCGCGGCATGCGCCGCAATTTCGCAACGGCTCTGGACTGGTTCAAGAAGGCAGCAGCCCGCGGGGATGATGATGCCTACATCCTGATGGGCGACATCTACAGAAACCACGATTCCGGTTTCTACAACCTGAAACTCGCCCGCGAAGCCTATGAAAAGGCCTGGACGCTTGGAAACTTCAAGGCGCCCCGGTATCTTGCTGAGATGGAAGCGGATACCGCGAACGGCGCAAAACCTGACTATCCGAAGGCGCTTGACTGGTATCAGAAGGGCGTGATGGCGGGTGACATCACGTGCGCTATCCGGATCGGTGAAATGTATGAGAACGGCGTGTACTTCAAGAAGGATCCGGCGAAGGCGCTTGAGTGGTACCTCATCGCGGCGCCATCCCCGGAAATCGCGGCTCAGAATGTCCCGCCGCGTCTTGCCGTGATCAAGAAGATCGGTTCTTTCTACGAAAACGGAATCGGTACAGAAAAGGATCTTCGGAAAGCTTATGACTGGTACCGGGGCGCGGCTGAAGCGAAAGATCCGGAGGGACTCGCGGATGTAAGGCGCGTCGCGGCTGCCTATAACAAGACTGTTCCGGCCAAAGCCGCCAAGAGCAAGGTCCCCGCAGATCCGCTCGGCGCGCTCCCGGCACCTGAGCGTCCTGTCGAAAACAGTTCAGAAATCCCGAACACCGGTTCCCTACTTAACCTCATAAAGTAAAACAGGAATCGGTATAAACAGACGGCAGAGAGTTCATCTCTGCCGTTTTTTTTCAGGGTTTCAGAAGAGAGAGCAGTCCGAGTATTGCCGCGTACCTAGCTCCTTTCCCAAGAAGCGTGAAAAGAAGCGCTGGAATAAAGGGTGTCCGGATGAGTCCCGCGCCAAGCGACAGAGCGTCCCCGATCACAGGCACCCAGGAGAAAAAGAGAAGCGGCGTTCCGAAGCGGCGAAGTTTCGCGAGCGTCTGCTCGGACACTTTCTTCCCCTCCGGAATAAACCGTCCCAGAACCCAGGAAGTCATAGCTCCCGCAGTATTCATGAGCGTTGCCGTGAGGAAAAGCGCGGCTGTGCGTCCCGGGAAAGCCGCCTCATAGGCAATCACCGCGGCTTCACTCGTTCCTGGAAGAATCGTGGACGAGAGAAAGGCGCTCAGCGCGACGCCAAGAAGGCCGAGGTTCCCAAAGTAAGAGGCGAAATCCATGTATGCAGTGCTTTTCTGAATGTGAAAGTGAGCTTATCAGAGGAATGATGTTTGAAGAACCTCGGTTTACCCGCCACACACTCCCCTTTTGATGAACAGCGGTAGCAGAGGCGTTTCCTGTAACGCTTTGTTAGAATTTCCACCGTACAGCCGGATTTTCCCCTCAGATTCCGGCTGAAACTGTTTTACAGGACGCCCGATGCTTAATCTTTCCCTTTTCAGCATGTTCATCGTTATTTCACTCGCCAACATTTTTGCTCCGGGAGCGGGTGTTGTTTATGCCATCACAACGGGAATTCAGGGTGGACTGAAAGGGAACTTCTGGTGTCGGATCGGACTCGCTGTCGGTATTCTGGTACTGATGACCGCGTCGGTTTCGGGGCTCGGCGTGATCGTCGCGAACAGCCCGACGATTTTCACGGTTCTCCGCTTTATCGGTATTGCTTATCTGATTTACCTCGGGATCAAGGCCTGGAGAGCGCCTGCCACGTCTCTCATCGCTGACGGAGCAATCCCGGCTCACAACGGCCGCAGGCAGTTCGCGGAAGCCTTTATGCTGCAGATCACGAATCCGCAGCCGCTCGTCTTCTTTATCTCGCTGCTTCCCCAGTTCATCGATCAGAAACTTGCCTATATTCCGCAGGTTGTGATCATGACGGTCGTCTATTCGTTCCTGGTTTTTGCCGTGATGACGATCTACACGTTTGCGGTTGCAAGGGCCCGGACATTCTTCAAGTCACCTCAGGCATCCCTCATTCTGCGGCGCACGAGCGCGGTGTTCTTCTTCATCATCGCTGCGCTTGTCATTGTGACAATGATCCGAGGAATCTGAATCCATTCAGTTGATCCACAGCGGATGCCCGGCAATGTCCGGGCATTTTTATTGGGCAGATTATTTGCACAGCCTCTCAAAAGCCCTATTGGTTTTGACATATTACGGTGACTTTTCGTATTTAAGGAAAATCAGCAGGTAATACCCCAAAAAGTTCCCTGAGCTCCGCATCCATAGTCGCTCAGATGCGGAAGAATCAAAAAACGCTCCGTCAAATCAGATCACAAAAAACTGACGGTAACAATGCTTAATGCTATAGGGACTCACAAATCATGAAACGCCGCATTCTTCTCGCTGCTATCGCAGCCACTCCCGCAATCGCGCTCTTCGGCTGCAGCAAGAACGATTCATCCTCTGCTCAGAAGACGATCAAGCTTGGAACACTGTCCGGACCTCACGCTGAAGTCGCTGAAGAAGCCAAAAAGGTCGCTGCCAAAAAGGGACTGAATGTTCAGATTATCGAATTCTCCGATTATGGTCAGGTGAATGAAGCGCTCGCCGCTAAGGATATTGACTGCAACGCGTTTCAGCACGTTCCCTTCCTTGAGAAGGCCAAGGCCTCCAAGGGATATCAATTCACTGCGCTTGGGAAAACCGTTCTCTTCCCGCTCGGCGTTTATTCCCAGAAAATCCATACCAAAACTGAAATTGCTGACGGAATGCTCGTTTCCGTTCCCGCCGATCCCGCGAACCTCGGCCGCGGTCTTCAGCTCCTTGAACGTAACGGCATTATCAAGCTGAAGGATGGCGTCGGGATACACGCGACAACACACGATATCGCTGAGAATCCGAAACACCTGGTATTCCGCGAGGTTGACAGCGCTTACCTCGGCCGGTCACTTCCCGATGTGGGATTCGCGGTCATCAACGGCAGCTGGGCGGTGAAATCCAAGCTTTCCCCTGAGAAAGACGCATTTATTCTCGAAGGTGCGGATTCAGACTTTGCCAACGTTCTCGTCACCCGCACTGAGGATAAAGATAAGCCTGAGTTCAAAACTCTCCTTGCTTCGTTCCAAAGTCCCGAAGTGAAGCAATTTGTGAAGGATAAGTTCAAGGGCTCGGTGGTAGCCGCCTTCTAATCCGTTTCACAAGGGAAGAAAATGCATATCAATCAGCAATGTATCGGATGCCGCCAATGCTGGCCGGTGTGTCCGGTCGGCGCTATTGGCGCTACGGCTGACGGGCACCATTCAGAGGTCAATCTGGACCGCTGTGTCGAATGCAGTGCCTGTCTCCGTTCCAGGGTCTGTCCCGTCAACGCTTTTGAACCTCAGGAACTGCCGTGGCCCCGCAGCCTGCGCTCGGCTTTCTCTGATGTCCTGAGTCCTCATAAATCAACCGGAGTTCTTGGCCGCGGAACCGAAGAAATGAAAACCAACGACGTTACGGGCCGGCTGCGTGCCGGGTTCGTCAACGTCGCGGTGGAACTCGGGCGTCCCGGAATCAGCGCAAGTTTCGAAGATGTTCAGAAGGTCACCAGAGCCCTAGCCCGCCTTGACGTTGAGTTTCAGAAAGAAAATCCGGTTACCTCTCTCTTCACAAGCGACCGAAATGGGGATCTGAATCCTGAGGTACTGGGGGAGCGGGTACTCTCCGCACTCGTTAAATTTGAGATTCCCGTCAGCCGGGTTCCTGAACTGGTAGAGGCTCTTGAAGAGGCGGGGAAGACTGTTGATACCGTTTTTTCCGCCGCTCTCGCCGAACCGATCCGTCCGGGGGAATCGGAGCCGGAACTTATCCAGATTCTGGAAGAGAACGGCATTTTTTATCGTCCCAACGGAAAAACCAATGTCGGACTTGGCAGACCGTTTCTTCCAGTGGAGGCGGCATCATGACGCATACTCTTCATCGGCGCGGTTCAAAGTCGGATCTTGCGCATGACTATGTGGTTCTCGCAATGGCAGCCCGGGGTGTCAAACGTGACGGTGCCGCACCGAAACTCGCCCAGGCGCTTGAAATTTTTGCTGCTCATAATCCAGTGAATTACGGAAACGTGGCCGGAAATTCCTTCACACGGACTCTGCCCGAGATGGTCTCTCTTACGCGTGACAACACAGTCTCTCACGCCGTATTCAGGGATATTGAGGATGTCACGGCAGTACTCCAGGATCTGAAAAAAGAAGATCTCGGTATTTCCATCGTGGTTTCAGGGCTATTTGATCAGGTCAAGGCCTCCTGTCGATGCGCTGGGCTGACTCCTCACACGGCCAATGTGTCGCTTGGGATCTTTGGCAAAACCGACAAGCTGCCAAAAGAAGGCGTTCTCGAAATTGCCTCCATGTGCGGACACAACATGGTCTCATTCGGTGTCATCAAAAAACTCGTACGGGATATAGAGGACGGTTTTACGACACCGGAACAGGCGGCTAAAAAAATTGCGGCGAGCTGTCTCTGCGGCGTCTTTAACTGGGAGCGCGCAGCTCAGGTCTTTTCCCGTCTTGCTGAAGGAGCACAGGCATGAAAACCGCTGAAGAGAAACGTCTCGAGTTCAGAAGAAATCTTGAGACGGGAACATTCATGATTGCGCCGGGAATCTATGACGCGCTGTCTGCGAAAATTGCCGAAGCATCCGGACTTAATTGTCTCGCAATGGGCGGTTATGCCATCTCCGCCACCCGTCTGGGTCAGCCGGATGTCGGACTGCTTTCGCTTACCGAGATGCGGGAATCGCTGAAGCAGATCTGTGATGCGACTGAAATTCCTGTGATTGGAGATGGGGATACCGGCTTCGGCAACGCTCTGAATGTCATCCGGACTGAAAATGAGTATGAGCGGGCCGGCGCTTCCTGCATCTTCTTTGAGGATCAGAAATGGCCCAAGCGCTGCGGTCATATGGAAGGGAAACAGGTTATTCCAGCCGAAATCCATGTTCAAAAGATCCGCGCGGCGTGTGATGCCAGGATTGATAAGAACACGGTCATCATGGCCCGAACTGATACCCGGGCAATCAATGGGGTCGATGATGCCATCCGGCGGGGGCATCTTTACGCAGATGCCGGCGCTGAAATCCTTTTTATCGAGGCGCTTCGGGACCGGAGTGAAGTTGAACGGCTGGCCCGCGAATTCGAGGGAACCGGCACTTATCTCTTCGCAAACATGATTGAGGGCGGAAAAACGCCGATTATTCCAGCCTCTGAGCTGAAGGAAATGGGATACGCGGGGGTTTTCTGGTCCTGCGCTTCCCTTTATCTGGTTGCTAAGACCCTAAAAGACGCTTTTACTGAACTGGCACGTGACGGAACCAGTGACGCGTTTCTCAGCAGAATGATTGACTTCAACGAATTCAATCACTTCATTGGTCTTGATCGCTATCGTGAGCTGGAAAAACGATATGCGGCGGATGATAATTCCCAGCCCTGATGGAATCTTTCTGAAAATAATGCCCGAAGGTCGAAACAGATCTTCGGGCATTTGACTGATTGAAGGATGAATCAATCACTTCAGAATCGGAAGGCTTTCCATCATGCGTTTCAGATTCCAGGCATCCCACGGCATATGTTCCGCAATACCGAGGCCTACGAGGTCCGCCGTCTTCCCAATATCAAGAATCAGACGGGTGACCTGTTCAATCTTCAGTTTCCCGGGGGCGGTGTCAAACGGAATGCCGTTCGGATCATTCGGGAACTGAGAGTAGAAGAACCGGGGATCAAGCGAGTCAATGTCGAAATGGATGGCGACGTGCTTGAGGCCGCTTGCCTTAAGCCAGTCCGTCACCGCGGTGCTCGTCTCAAACACCGTTTCCGGCGGGAACACTTTCATGCCGAGACGCTCAACAATCGCGCTTTCCTTCGGAGAATTGAAGCGGCTCGGCCCCACAATGGCAACCTGCCCACCTGTCAGCGGTTTCTTCACTTCACGGGCGAAAACCGGATCACCGTCCCCCATCAGATTTCCGAGAACCATCGCGTGTTCCCGGTCAAAGACTTCAGGCGTGGAAATATCCGGATGCGCGTCTACCCAGATAACCGCGAGGTCCCCATCGTACTTTTCATTGAGGTACGAGAACGGGGCCTGATCCACGAGGCAGTCACCGCCGAAAACAACAATACGATCCGGTGCCTCACGGTCAATGATTTCCCGGGCCGCATGAAGCTGCTTCAGCACCACCTCCTGCTGATAGACACCATTCGTCTTCCAGCCGTGTTTCCCTTCATAGGGAGCCACGGGAACCTCAAACTCGGGCGTGGTTTTGCTCTTCGGAGCAAGGAAGGAAAGGAGCCGGGCTCCCAGAGGGTAGATCTCGCCAGTCACTGGCGGCAGGTCATAATCGCCTCCCTGCCACTGAGGCATCAGGAGTCGGATTGTTTTCTTATTTTCTTCAGCCATTCTGATTTCCTTTCAGAACCTATAGGATTCGGGAAATAGATTAGTCCTATCGGATAATAACCGTGAGGCTTCAGAGTAATTTTTTTTGAATACAGAAAAGGCTGCGGGAAAAGCCTCCGCAGCCTTCGGTTCTGTGCGTCTCAGAAGTTTACTTTGCGGGACTGGATGCCGGTGCGGAAGCCGGTGCAGAGCCCGCTGCCACCGTACGGGTGTTATAGAGATTGAAGAGATCCTCACGGAAAGTCTTCTCCTTACCTGCGGTGTTCGCGACAAACGGCACATTATCATAAACCGCGTGGAGGCTATCCTTCGGATTCGCGAGATTCGCAGAATCTTTCCCCCAGAAGAACTTCGTCGAAACACTGCTCAGATCAAATTTCTTCTTGTCATCAGAGTTGATCGCGAACCGGACGGTCAGCTCGTTCTTCGTGACACCGGTCGCCGCGATCATCGTGTCGATATTCTTCGACATATCAAGCTGCTGAGAAGCCCCATCACCCAATGCCGCGCGGAACGCGTCAGCCATGGCCTGCAGCACCTGCACACCGCTCTTTGCGTCAACCGCTTCCTTACGGATGCCGGCATAGAGTTCTGCGCTCGGCTTCAGTTCGCAGGTAAATTCCACTCCGCTCTTAATCTGATCGGTTGAAAATTTCGACCACTTGGCGGTCTTTTCGACGCAGCCGGAATACTTCCCAAGCGCGTCCCCAACCTTCATGGATGTTGAAAATTCTGGCAGCGTCCCGTCCTTCACGGTTGACACAGGGTCCGAGCAGCCGCTCAGAAAGACAAGAGACACCGCAGCTGCCGCTGCAATCTTAACGAACTGATTCATAGATCCACCTTTTCGGGAAAGACCAAAATCCGGAACCACAGGGTTTCGGATAGTGCTGTTTTGAAGCAGGCAAAGCGTGGGCCCCGCTGCCTGTCTAAAAGGGAGTTTCTAGGGGTTGGGGTAAACTCTCTTCCGTTCTTTATGGGCAAGCAGCGAGGTAGAGGATTCGCCTTCGGTTCAGTCTTAATGATCGAACTGAAGACAATTGCTGTTAAAAACTTTTTATTGAATCCAACACCATCAATTTCTATATCTATAGTTTTACACTTATTACCCACTCTCTGCCACAATTAATTTGTAATTTGCGTCACAAAAACCCATAAAAACCTTGAAAACATGCTGGTTTCGTAATCAGAATGTCCAATTCTGTACGTCATGGCACGTTTTTACGGCTTCCTTCAGGATGAATGAAAGTGTTGTGTTTACGCGGCAGAAAATCCCGAGGGGTATAAATCTGCCCAAGCAGTCCCTCATCGGGACTGCCTGTTCGAAACCAGGCGCACTTCGCCGTAACCTTCGGAAATAAAGGTGTTTGTTTGAATAATCACGCTTTCGATCGTCATTTTTCTTATCGAAAACTGCTGAGATTTACGCTCCCGACCGTCGCGATGATGGTGTTTCTCTCCTGCTACACGATTGTGGACGGTTTCTTTATCGCGTCCTTTGTCGGGAAGGAGGCCTTTACCGCGGTGAACCTGGTGTTTCCGGTCCTGATGGCAGCGGGAACGCCGGGGTTTCTGCTCGGCACCGGCGGCTCCGCGTTTGTCGGTGCGGCCCTTGGACGGAAAGAACCTGAAACGGCGAACCGGATCTTTTCGCTTCTCGCCGCGCTCGCGGTCGGGGTCGGACTTCTGCTTTCCGTCATCCTCTGGCTCCTGATGCCTGAGATTTCACGGGCTCTCGGAGCGGATGCCACGCTTCTCCCTGACTGTATTTCATACGGCAAGATCATTGCGGCTGCTCTCCCCTGCTTCATGATTCAGTCGTTCTTCCAGTCTTTCTACATCACGGCCGGAAAGCCCAACCTTGGATTCGCGTCAACCATTGCGGCCGGGGTCACGAATATCGGGCTTGATGCGCTTTTTATTATTGTTTTTGGCTGGGGTGTGGCCGGTGCTGCGGCCGCTACCGCGATCAGTGAGCTGCTTTGCGGGCTTTTCCCGCTGCTTTATTTCTCGCGCCCAAACACGAGTCTCCTTTGGTTTATCCGTCCAGTCTGGATGCCGCGGGTTGTGCTGGATACGGTGATCAATGGGTCTTCCGAACTCATGTCCAGCATCGCGATGTCGGTGGTTGGCATCTGCTACAACCTGCAGCTTCTCCGCTACGCGGGGAACGATGGCGTCGCGGCCTACGGTGCCGTGATCTACACCGCGTTCGTTTTCGTGTCCGCGATGATCGGTTTCTCTGAAGGGGTGGCCCCGGCGATCAGCTTCCACTTCGGAGCCAAAAACTATCGGGAAGTAAAGAGTCTCTTTAAGAAAAGCGTGGTGATCCTCGCCCTCACAGGCATTCTGATGACCCTTCTTTCCGCCGTTTTCGCGGATTTCGTCGCGAGACTCTTTGATGCCGGAGACGCCGGGCTTCACGGCCTGATCGTGAACGCTATGACAATCTACGGTCTCTCCTACCTTCTCTGCTGGTTCACGATTTTCGGCTCCGCCTTTTTCACAGCGCTTGGAAACGGTCCGGTGTCAGCCGCTATTTCCTTTACCCACACGCTGGTCCTTGAAACGGGATGCGTTTTTCTGATTCCGTTTCTTATTGGGATCAACGGTATCTGGTTCTCGATCAGTGTGGCGGAACTGCTGTCGGCGTTTGTAACGGGATTCTTTCTCCTTCGCGGCAGAAAAATATTTCTTTCTGACTAGACTGCAGGAGTTAACACGGCCTAGATCGAAAGTTGTGTAATTTTCGCCCGCATGTTTTCTTCATACGATTTCGGCACGCCCGGTCTTTCAGTTGCCGGGCGCGAAAACGACCAAAGGAGAACACATGTTCAAACTTACGCAGGCAGCCGCCGGCATTGCCGCCGCACTGCTCGCCTTCAGCGCTCAGGCCGCTGACTTTCAGATCCGGGGTGTCATTGATCTCGGTCTTACCGTAACCCACGCGAAGCATGGCGACACGACGCTCTCCATGACGCCTGACAACTATATCGGTTCAGGCTTTGACTTCCTTGGGGAGGAGAAACTCTCCGGCACAACGAAGGTGGGTTTTGCCCTGCGTAATCGTTTCAACCCGGATACCGGTGCTTTCCAGACTCAGGACAAGCTTTTCGATTATGAGTCCCAGCTCTATGTTGAGGGTCCCTATGGTCTGATCGGCGCGGGCCGCATGAGCCCGTTCTCCGCATCCGTCGGAACTCAGGGCTGGATGTGCCCGTTTGACGTGTTTGAGGCCGGATACCAGGATGCCGGTCTGCAGTCCACGCAGCAGACGACCTGGGCCGCGTATGACAACTCCCTCTACTACGTCACGCCGACCTTCAATGGTTTCAAGGCGGGTCTCTTCTATTCTTTCTCTGGAGACGCGAAGGAGAACGCCCACCAGTCGAAGAACAACCGTTTCTGGAACGCTGCCATTCACTACTCGGATGAAAAACTCTCCGCCATGGTGTCCGCAGAGGGCGATATCCGGAGCACGGATTCTGACCTGAAGGATGGCCGCGTATTCCGCGCCGCCGCAAGCTACGATTTCGGCCGCTTCAAGGTGATGGGCGGCTATAACCGGGCCGAGCATCAGTATCAGTACGCCTACGCGACCTTTAACGAAAACCTCTACTCCATGACCACGGCGTCCGGCGAAGCGCTGATGAAGGGCATTTCCTCAGACCAGGCCTGGATCGGTATCCGTGTGCCGATCAATCAGTATGAAGTGGTTGCTCAGTACCAGTACCTGGACGGCAAGGTGAAGGACGACGGCACGAAGTTCAAGCGCCATGTGCTCGCGCTCGGCGGCTACTACTACATGTCGAAGCGCACGCTGATGTACGCCGATGTCTCTCAGTCGATCGGCCGCGGCGCTCTCTCCTGGGATAACGGCGGTTCAGATACGAATTACACCGCCTTCCAGGTCGGTATGACGCACTTCTTCTGATCCCGCGTCATTTTCATTTTTTCTTTCTCTTGCAGTGAGCTGCCGGGCAGGATTGGGTTCCTGCCCGGTCTTTTTCAGACCGCCGGGAACTTCACCTGAGGCCAGGCCTTCTTCGCTGCCGCTTCGAACGCGTCACAGTGATTCAGCGCGAAAAGCATCTGAACCGTGTTGACACCGCACTTTGTCTTTACGAAGTGGATCAGCTTCGCCTCAATATCCTCATCGCTGTCGGCGTCGCATGCCCAGGCACAGATCCCGGACAGTGTTCCGTCAGGCTCAAGCTGTTTCACGCCGCAGATCCGCTTTTCGATTCCGGCACAGTGCCTTACCCGCTTTTCCCACCCGACGAGGAGCCGGATCATGCCAGGAGCCGGTGCGGTCAGCCACTTCTCAAGCGACTCAAAAAGAATCGGCATCTGCTTCGCGATGATAAGGCCGTCAGACCGCTGATCCTGATAGGCCTGATAAAGCAGAATCGCGAGCTCTTCCCTTCGGTACCCCTCCGCTACCGCGAAAGACAGAATGTCTTCAATCGACGGTCGGAATTCTCTTGAGTAGGTATGAACAAATGAAGGCCGGAAGACGCCATTCCGGTCACGCGGGATCTGTACCGGAAGCCTTTCCCTTCCAACGTGAAGTTCGCGGGAAATATAGCCATTCCGGTAGTTTTTCCTTGCGCCCCGCTTTCCGTTTTCCCGCTTCAGAAAAGCCACAAGTTCGCTTTCCACAATAGCGCTCACCACAGTGCCCGCCAGCTCCAGGTCTGACTGGCGGTTCGCTGCTTCTGAAACCCGGCCCTTATGGTAAATCGCGGCGAAGAACTGCTTCTGGGCTTCTTCACTCGTGAGGAGCTGCGTAATCAGATCGACGGATGTCGGAATTATGTCGTCATTCAGAATATGGAGATTCTTCATGTCAGCTGAATCAATGGATAGAAGCGAATGTTGTGTAATTTTATCCCGGAATTTCCTTTGCCAGAATCATCGGGCCCCTAGATCGTTCGGGGAACAATTCATATACGCATAACGGAAATAACCAAAGGAGTCATTTTTCATGCAGTGGATGCGCAAAGCGATTTCTATCTCCGCCATCACCCTCGCGGTGGCGATGACGGCCCCGGCTTTTGCCGCTGACTATACGGCTGATGTTGTTGTGATCGGCGCGGGTGCCTCAGGCTCCGCGGCCGCCCTCGCTTCCCAGCAGTCCGGCGCGAAGACCATTCTTCTCGAAAAGACTCCTTTCCAGATGGGCGCTGGGTCCTTCGCGGGCGGTATGTTTGCCGCTGACTCTTCTCAGCAGAAGGCTGTCGGAAAGACCGTTGATAAGAAGTGGCTCTTTAATCAGTATCTCAGCCTCTCGGGCGGTTTCCAGAACAGCCTTCTCGTCCGCCGCATCATTGATGAATCCGGAAAAACGGTTGACTGGCTGAACGCCAACGGCTGCCGCATGAAGCTTGTCGACGCCGGTACCGGCGGCGCGTACGCTCACATCGGAATGCCCGCGACGCTCCATGGCTATCAGGATGGCGGTGCGAAGGCTCTCGTCGCGCTGAAGGACTCGTTCCTGAAAGCTGGCGGCCAAGCGCTTTTCTCAACCCGGGCCACTGAACTCATCAAGGACGCCAAGGGCAATGTGACCGGCGTTCGGATCATTGGTCAGGATGGGAAGCCCGGCAAGGTGACGGCAAAGGCTGTAGTGATCGCCTCCGGCGGTTTCGGCGGCAATAAGGACATGCTTGAACGCTACATCGGTGTCCCCTACACGATGGGTGAAGTGACCCAGAACACGGGTGACGGTATCCAGATGGCGTGGAAGGCCGGTGCCGGAAAGCGCGGTGAAAATGTCGCACAGTATTTCTGGGAAACGTTCAGTCAGGAGGAAATGGGCAAGATCACGAAGCAGGTGGGTGACGACTGGTTCGCGCTCACGGATTTCACGCGTTACCCGAATCTCCGCGTGAACACGAATGGACGCCGCTTCAGCAATGAAACGGACGCGACGCTCTACTCTGTTCACGGCGCTGAAATCGCGATGCAGCCTCATCAGACGGAATTCGTGATTGTTGACTCCGGGATGCTCGATAAGGTGAAGGCTAAGGGTTTCGCCGCAATTGAGGAACAGTACGCGAACTGGAAGGGAGACAAGCGTCAGTACTTCCAGGAATTCAATGAGCCGAACGACACGGCTGAACTCTCCAAGGCTGAAAACACGCCGAAGGATGTAGCCGCGTTCCTCGATAAGCTGGTCGGAAACACCGCAACCGTCTACAAGGCGAATTCCATTCCTGAGCTCGCCCGCGCGATCGGCGTCGACGAAAAGAACTTCGTCGCTTCCGTCGATCAGTACAACAAGGCTTATCACGATGGGAAAGATCCGCTCTTCTTCGCTGACGGGAAGCGCCTGATTCCGGTTGAAAAGGGACCGTTCTACGCTGTCCGCTTCACTTCCCGCCTCCTCGGCACTCTGGGCGGCATCCGTGTGGATGACAGACTCCGCGCGGTGACCTCTGACGCCACGCCGATCAACGGTCTCTGGGCTGTCGGCGCAGACGCAGGCGGCATGTATGGCAAGGCGTACGTCGACTTCGAGGGCGGCACGCTCGGCTTTGCTTACACTTCGGGCCGTCTCGCTGGTGAAGATGCTGCTCACTACGCCAAGACCCACTGAAATTAAGCGGCCGATTTAAAAGGTCTGGCCGTCAGTCCCACCGCGGAAACTCTCTCTCCGATCCGCTTAGGACTGACGGCCAAATGTTATTCGTAATCAGACGATTACCTGAACAAACTTCAAGCAGAAATTCTATTTCTCTTCAGAAAGATCCCCAATAATTTCAGGTTCTGCGAAGAGCGCTGTCGCTCCTCCAGTGTGGAGGAACACCACGGTGCTTCCCTGGGGCACATTTCCCTTGCGGATTTCTTCCATCATGCCGTGAAACGCTTTCCCGGAATACACCGGGTCAAGGAAGATGCCTTCCGTCCGGGCCAGCAGCCGGATATCATCGTTCGCTGGGCCAAAAGGCTTTTCGTAACCCGCGCCGACATAGTCGTAAAGGATCTGCTCGAGATCCTTCGTCTCGCCCCTACCTCCGTCAACTATCAGCCGGTGCAGTATTTTGTTGCTGAAACCGAAGAAGAGCGTGCAGCCGTCGCAGCCGGTGTTTCTGACTTCAATCAGGAACGCGTGATCAAAGCTTCCCGCGCGATCGTCTGCGCTGTGCCTTTCCGTCCGTCTGAAGAACACCTGCAGGCTGTTTATAAGCAGGAAATCGCTGACGGCCGCTATGCTGGCCACGAAGGTGAGGAAAACATGGACGCCGGCCGTCGTTACTTTGTCGGCCTGCACGCCGTCACCTCCGGTGAATTCTTCGAATGGGCCTCCAAGCAGGCTTATCTCAGCATGTGTTACCTGATGTTCGCCGCCGCCCAGATGGGGCTCGACACTACGATCATGGAAGGGGTTCAGTTCCAGAAGATGGATGAGAACCTGGGACTCGCTGAAAAGGGCCTTGCCTCGGTGCTCGTTCTCGCAATCGGTCACCACGACGAAAAGGAAGACCGCAACGCCACGAAGCAGAAGAGCCGTCTCCCGATGGACACTGTGATTCACCGCGTTGCGAAGTAATCCGCGCCGGAACACAAAAAATATGGTTTTACGCGCACTGCGCTTCTAAAATAGAGGGCAGTGCCGGAAACCCATAAACGGAGCCGTCCGGCTGGACTGGCTCCGTTTTTTATCTGAGCAGTGCGTTTCAGTTTCCGGCGAAGTCTTCTTTCTGTCTTCCGGGAGATTCCATCGTATGAAAACCATCGCGCTGATCGGCTGCGGAGCCCTATCTCACATTTTTGCCCGCAATCTGCTTCGGATTCTTCCCGGTGAATTCCGGATTACAGGCGTCATGGCGCGTCACGCCGGAAGCGCGGAATCCTTTGCGGAAACACTGGACTGCTGGTTTTTTACCGAGATTGATCCGCTTCTCGCTCTGAAGCCAGATTTTGTTATTGAATTCGCGGGCGGAGCCGCGGTCCGGGAGTATGGTGAAGCTGTTCTCAGGTCCGGTGCCAATTTCATACCCGCTTCTGTCGGCGCTCTGGCGGATCCGGGATTTTTTAATACGCTGAAAACAGCCGCGAAAGAATCGGGCTCAAAGCTCTTTATCCCTTCAGGCGCGATCGGCGGGCTGGACCTCATGCAGGTCTATGCCCTGAAAGGGGACGCCCGGGTCGAAATTGAGGACGTCAAAGCTCCGAGAAGTCTTGAAGGCGCTCCAGGGCTTAAAGGCCGCATTCCATCAGCAACCGCGGAAGAAGTTCTCTTTACCGGCACTGTCCGTGACGCTATTGCGGCTTTCCCGAAAAACGTCAACGTCGCAGTCACTGCCTCAATCGCGGCTGAGGCTCCGAACGCCCAGGTGACGGTAAGAAGCGTTCCGGGGCTTCGTGAAAATATTCACCGGATCAGCCTCTCAAACGGCCTTATGCATGCTGAGCTATCGATCGCGTCGAAACCGGATCCGGCGAATCCCAAGTCAAGTACCTCAGCAGCCTGGAGCGTGATCGCGCTGCTCAGGAATCTCGTGTCCGACGTTGTTTTCTTCTGACAAAAATTTTCCGGAGGCCCTGAATCTTGTCCCACACGCTGACGCTTTTCATCATTCTCAGCATCACAGTGGTCGCTTCTCCCGGTCCCGGGGTGCTTCTCACGGTGATGACGACCCTGGAGGAAGGCGGCCGGAAGCCCCCCTGGTGTATCGGAGGGCTGGCGTGCGGGACCTTTATCCTCGCCATGATTGCCGTAGGCGGGCTCGGGGCCATTCTTTCCGCCCGCCCCTCTTTATTTACATTTATTCAGGCGCTTGGCGCACTTTATCTTCTCTGGCTTGGTGTCAAAAGTTTCCGGAAGCCTGCGGTAGACCTGATGTCGCTTGCGGCAAAAAGCGATAAAAAGGAAACCGGAGCGTCTCCCGCGTCGATTTTTACCCGAGGCATTCTGCTTCAGCTAACGAATCCCGTCCTCATCATCTTTTTCTTCTCCATGTTCCCGCAGTTTATTGACCAGAGCGGGTCATTCTGGGGACAGTCCGTGCTGTTATCGCTCCTCTACGCGCTGACACTCGTCGTGATTCACGCCGGGTACGCGGCTGCCGCGGCGTATGCCCGACATCTTCTCACAGGGAAGCGAGGTCTCCTTTGGGTGAACCGTATCGGCGGATTCTTCTTCCTCGCTTTCGGCCTCTTTATGCTTGGGAAAATCATCGTCAGACTCATTTCCGGCTGAGTGTTTGCCTCAGAACGGGGTTTTCTTCTCCGCGAACGTAATGGTGAAGAGCGATCCCTTTCCCTCTTCACTTTCCACCGCGATCTTCCACCCCATGCGGGTACAGATACGGGAGACCAGTGAGAGCCCGATTCCGTGCCCCTGACCATGGGAGAGTTTTCCTCGGGTAAAGGGTAAAAAGATCTTTTCCATTTCGTCCTTTGGGATCCCGCAGCCCTCATCACTCACGGAAAACCGTGTGGGTTCTAGCGTGATCGTGATCGTCCCGCGGGTGGAATTTCTCACCGCGTTCCGCACAAGCTTGGAAAGCACACAGGAAGCGAAACTATCCGAAAGCCTCGGCGGAGGGGTACCGGACTGATCGTCAATCACCAAGCGGATTCCTTTCTGATGAGCCTCGGGCTCATCTTCCTCCTGAATCTCACGGGCAATATCGGGAAGGTATTTGATGTCGTTATCCGCGGCTTTGACATCCTTATCGCGCGCGAGAGCGAGAAGCACATGGATCAGTCGCTGCATTCGCTCTGCGGCAAGCGTGATTTTCGCGAGCTGCCGTTCCTGCTGCGGCGTAAGGTCGCCGATTTCCCGCATCAGCTCCGCTGTCGTGGAAACCACGGAAAGATGAGTCCGGAATTCATGCGAGAGATCTGAGGCAAAGAAACGCTCACTCTGAACGGTTTCATGGAGTTTCCGGAGGGATTCCTCACAGGTCTTCGCGAGATACCCAACTTCGTCATTGATCACTTCAACCGAGAGGGGGCGGAATTCCTTCTCTGACGCGCACCGCTGAACTTCGCGGGCTAGCTTCCTTACCGGCCGGACAACGGTGCCGCCAAGCAGCCAGGCCATCAGAATCGCAGCCATCACCGCGATAATGCCGAAAACCACGATAACCGCGACCAGCCGGTGCTCGACCTCTTCAAACTTAGTCTGATCCGTGGCAAGGATATAGGTCACACCGTGGCGCTGCATCCGGAAGACATAATCCGCCTGATGATCGTCCTCATACTCGGTGTAACCGCCAGGCAGGTTCTGAAACTCGGGAGGGATGGGATCAAGCTTTACCCCGTTCACGACGCTCGGTTCCGCGTAAAGCTTCTTATTCGGAAGGAGACGGGGAACTTTCCCATTCGCGATATCACTGTCGATATAACCGCGGAGTGAGTAGTACTGGTTCTCAGAAACCAGATGATCTTCCGTAAATTCAATAGCGTAGGAGAAGGCGGCAATGGATCCCGCTGTGAGCACAAAAGCGAGAACACCGATCACCAGCATCAGTCTCGCCTGAAGCCCCAGCCTCAGGAAAAAGCGTCCGATTCGTTTCATGCGGCTTCTCCTCTTCTTCAGACCTGCCGCGGCAGCTGAAATTTATTTGGCGTCTGACTTGGTGCCAGGCGTTTCCGCCGGCACAATTGACCAGCCAAACCCCGGATGCGTCTTGATCATCGGGGCAGCAAAGGGTTTATCCACCACGTTTCTGAGGAGCCAGAGATTTGAGCGAAGGCTGTCTGAATCCGGACGGTCTCCACCCCAGAGAGCTTTCTCGAGTTCGTCACGCGGCACGATGTTCGGGCTCTTTGACATCAGCACCCGAAGAATCTGAAAGCAGGCCGGGCTCAGGTGGAGCGTTTTCCCTTCACGTTCAGCAGACGCTGTGGAAAGATGGAGCACGAGGTCTCCAACCTTCAGATCCTTCACCACCTTTCCCTGACTGCGCCGCAGAATCGCTTCAACCCGGGCCGAGAGCTCACGGAGTGAAAAGGGTTTCACAAGATAATCATCCGCACCGCTCTGGAGACCCGCCACACGATCGTCCAGTTCGTCACGCGCGGTAAGCATCATGATAGGAAGAGAATAACCTTCGCTTCGGAGTTTCCGACACACTTCAATGCCATCCATCCCGGGGAGCCCGAGGTCAAGCAGCACGAGATCAAAAGCACCCGTGTGCACCTGGGCGACCGCCATCGGACCGGTTGAGGCCTCTTCCGCTTTCCAGCCTTTGGCTCTCAGGTATTCCGCGACGTTTGAGCGGATATCGTCGTTATCGTCTACAACCAGAATGTTTTCCTGCATGGCTCCGGTCCAATCATTCCTCCATCTAATAATACCGAGTTGACAGAGTTCGGTTAAAGCGGCGAGAGACACAAAAATCAAGAGTCTCAGTTGCAAATGTTTCGAATTGCAAGTATTTTGACCTTCATTTGACAGTCTGCAATGCAGACTCGTCACCGTCTAATATTAATAGGTTTCTCTATGTCCGTTCTGCATTCCCTTAAGAGCTTTGTCCGGTACTTCGTGACCGGAGCTACCGGTCTCGCGCTGATTGTCGCGGCCTGGTGGCTTACGGTGGACAGCTTTCCGTTCTGGAGAGTTGCGGCGGCGACGGGTACGAACCCGCTGTCGCTTGCCGGCGTGAAGTTCTACGCCTCGTCGTGGCTGGGGCTCTTTTTCCTCTTCTCGGCACTGGGCACGTTCCTCGCCGCGATCATGGACAGGCGGCTCTACAAAGCGCTGCTCATCATCCTCTCGCTGATCGGCGCGGGCGGCTTTGGTTTCTCGCTCCTTTACGGCGCGGTGATGTCGCCAGACATGCTTCGGAACGCCTTCGCGACGAATGTGGCCGAAACCCGTGATCTGATCTCGCCGGCGCTGATTTTCGCTTTCCTCTGCGCCGCAGTCCCGCCGATTCTCCTGATCTGGAAGTTCCCGCTGAAACCCGCGCCGTTTAAGGATCACGCGAAACGGTTCCTGGCGGCTATTGCGCTCATTATTTTCGGCATCGTTTCCCTGCTGGCAGATTTTCAGGGTTTCTCGTACTTCATCCGCGGTCAGAAGAGCGCACGTTATCTGCTGGCTCCGTTGAATATCGTCTACTCCGCCGTCAAAACACAGTTTTCGGATGAAGCTCCGGGTTCTGTCAAAGTCCGGACAATCGTGGATAAAACCCCGACACTGTCCCCCGCCCCTTCCGCGACCGAGCGTCCGCTCCTCGTCGTTGTGGTGACGGGGGAAACCGCCCGTGCGGCGAACTGGGGACTCGATGGCTATGACCGAGATACGACCCCGGAGCTCCGTAAGGAGGGCGTGGTGAATTACACCGACGCTTCTTCCTGCGGTACGAGTACCGACGTTTCTGTCCCCTGCATGTTCAGCCGGATTGGACGCGAAAACTACAACCGGAAGAAGATCATTACGGAAGAACCGCTTCCCGCGGTCCTGCAGCGCGCCGGTGTGAAGACGCTTTGGGTGGATAACCAGGGCGGCGACAAGGGGGCGAGCCAGGGAACTCCGTACACGGAACCCGTTAAATCTCTCCCGAAGGCTCTTCGCGATACCGTCTGTCCGAATGGCGAATGCTATGACGAAGGCATGGTTCCCTATATTGACCAGGAAAAACTGCAGCCTGGCACGGTGAATGCTCTCTTCTTCCACATGATGGGCAGCCACGGTCCGGCGTACGCCAAGCGCTATCCGGATAAGTTCAATAAGTGGGGACCGGTCTGCACGAATTCTGACCTCCGGTCCTGCGATCCGAAGTCGATCCGGAACGCCTATGACAATTCGATCCTCTACACGGATCACGTGCTGAGCTCCATGATCGACAAGCTGAAGGCGATGAAGGACGCGGATACCGCGCTGATCTATATGTCAGACCACGGCGAGAGCCTCGGCGAAAAGGGTCTTTTCCTCCACGGCGCTCCCTACGCGATCGCTCCGAGTGAACAGACACATATTCCGATGATCCTCTGGGTGTCGGATGGTCTCCGCTCCCGCCTTGGCATTGCGAAGGGGTGCCTTGAGGCCTGCGCGAAGAAACCGGTTTCGCATGACGACCTCTGGAGCACGGTTCTTGCTCTCACTCAGGTGAAGAGCTCGACCTACAACGCGAAGCAGGACATTACGGCTGCCTGCCGGAAGCCGTCGAAGTAAGCAAAAACCGGCTCTTAAAACCTTAAGTCCCCCTGGGTCCCGGCCCAGGGGTCTTCTTTTTGCAGGGCATAACAATGAAATTCTCAAAGCTCCCTCCCAAGACAGACCGCGCCAAAATCCCCCGCACGGTCTGGGCCCTCGGCTTCGTCTCGCTCTTTATGGATATTTCGTCTGAAATGATCCATGCGATTCTGCCGCTCTTCATGGCGGTCGGGCTTGGGGCATCAGCCACGGCAATCGGTATCACAGAAGGCGCGGCGGAATCTGTCGCGCTCATCATGAAGGTCTTTTCGGGTATGATCTCTGACCGTTTCGGTCACACGAAAGCACTCGTCTTTACGGGCTACGCGCTCGGCGTGATTTCGAAACCGTTCTTCGCCCTCTCAGACACCGTGCTTCAGGTCTTCTGCTGCCGGTTTGCTGACCGTATCGGGAAAGGCTTCCGCGGAGCGCCTCGTGACGCCCTGATTGCATCAGTCACTCCGAAGGACGTGATGGGAGCGAGTTTCGGACTTCGCCAGTCACTCGATTCCGCCGGTGCCTTTATCGGTCCGGCTATTGCCGCGCTGCTCATGTGGCTCACGTTTGATAACTACCGGCTCATTTTCTGGTGCGCCCTGATTCCGGGTCTGATCTGTCTTTCACTCATCATCTTTGAAGTGAAAGCGCCGGAACCGAAGAACGCTCACCGGACGAATCCGATTTCCCGCGAAGCTATGGGGCGGCTGTCGCCGGCCTTCTGGATGCTGATCGCGGCGGCAGCTGTTTTTTCCCTCGCCCGGTTCTCCAACGCTTTTATCGTGCTCCGCGCGGCCAATGTCGGAATCTCGGCCGCAATGGTGCCGCTCGTAATGGTGCTCATGAACGCGGTCTTCGCGTTTTCGTCCTATCCCTTCGGAAAAGCCGCGGACCGGATCCACCCGATCTGGCTCCTGACGCTCGGCATCGTTTTCCTCTTCGCCTCCCAGGTGATCCTCGCGCTGGCGTCATCACCCATTTGGGTTCTGGCTGCGGTGGTCCTCTGGGGTCTGCACCTCGGCGCAACTCAGGGCATTTTCTCCGTTTTCATCGCAAAACTCGCTCCTGAAGATCTCCGCGGCACGGCGTTCGGTCTCTATAACCTCGTGTCAGGAGGCGCTCTTCTGATCGCCGGTATCGGGGCCGGAGCGCTATGGGACACGCTCGGCGCTTCGGCGACCTTCTGGGCAGGTGCCTGTTTCACCGTCCTCTCTCTTCTATTCATGCTGATTCTTTCGCGCGGCCCGCTGAAAGACGTCTGAAACAGATTGCTTTAACCCCGCCCTGCCTGATATCAGGCAGGGCATTTTTCTGTTTTCTGATACAGAAACTCTCAATTCCCGGCATCTCCTTTTACCTTCGGTGCTCGTAGAATGGGCGTCACCCGCGGGCATGCAGGTAATTTTTGTAGTCCATCAGGTTCCGTCTGATTCCGGCCTGAGAGACACTCAGAAACTTTTCCGGGACTGACTATCGTTATGTTTGAGTCACCTCACCGGGAAGAAATGGTTTCTTTCCCTTACGCTCGCTTAACAGTTATTACTGGTATCTTTGTCCCATCCAGACTGGCGGAGATGGTGTATCCGGATCGCGCGAATTCATTTCTGGCCGCCTTCCCTGCCAAAAAACAGTTAAAAGGTCCTTCCATGAAACGCCGCAAACTCGTCTTCTCCGCCATTGCCATCCTTGCTGCCGCAGCAATCGGAGGCGGCGGATACCAGTACTGGAAGAATAAAAAATCGACCACCGCGCCGCAGCAGGCCGGTGGCCGCCGCGGCCGCCGGATGCCGACCTCGGTTCTGACAGTTCCCGCGAAGACCCAGAATGTTGATGTCTACGTTTCAGCTCTCGGTACAGTGACACCGGCGCAGAGCGTCAGCGTGATCAGCCAGGTGACTGGCCGTCTCACCCAGATATTCTTCAAGGAAGGTCAGTATGTGAAGCGGGGCGCGCTTCTCGCGAAGGTTGATACCCGAGGATACGAAGCAAACACCGAGCAGTACCGCGGTACTCTTGCGCAAAGCGAAGCTCAGCTTGCGAATGCCCGGCAGGTGCTCTCCCGGTATCAGAAGCTTTACGCACAGAATTCCATTTCAAAGCAGGACTACGACGCTCAGGCCGCCCTTGTCAAACAGTATGAAGGCGCGGTTCGGGCGGCAAAAGGCCAGATTTCAGGCGCTCAGGTTTCAGTGGGCTATGGCCGTATCACTGCTCCGATTTCTGGCTTTATCGGTCTCCGGGGTGTGGATATCGGAAACCTCGTGGGACCGAGCGACTCAACTGCCATCGCGACCATTACCCAGACCCGTCCGATTTCAGTCGAATTTTCCATTCCTCAGGCTAACCTCTCAGATGTTGTAACGCCGATCCGGGCGGGGAAATCGCTGCGCGTCGAGGTTTACGACCAAAGCGGCTCAACACAGATTGCTCAAAGCACGGTAAAAACGGTAGGCAATTCCATCGATACCACGACCGGTACAGTGAAGCTGAAGGCTGATTTCCCGAATACGGATGACAAACTTTTCCCGAATCAGTTCGTCAATGTGAAACTCATCACAAACGTGCTTGAAAACGCCGTCGTTGTGCCGACTGCCGCTGTTCAGACGAGCACGACCGGACAGTTTGTCTTCACGGTTGACAGTGACTCTGTCGCCCACCGGACCCCGATCAAAATGGGGCCTGACGCCGGAAATGGTTTCACCGCGATTCTTTCAGGCCTCAAGGCGGGCGACCCCGTGATTACATCAGGTGTCGATTCCGCGACGGATGGCGGAAAAGTCAACGTTGTGAAGCCTGCCGCGGCAAACGGCTCTGATGGAGCAAAACCGCGGCGGAGAAAACCGTCTGCCGCAGGATCTGATGCCGCCGCGTCACCCGCAGCTTCTGCTCCCGCCTCGTCCGCCGCCTCTCATTCCTAAAGCGCTGAAGGCCACCAAATGAACCTTTCGCGACTCTTTATTTCCCGCCCGATCGCGACACTCCTTCTGATGATCGCGCTTGTCGTCGCGGGCGCGCTTGGATACCGATACCTCTCCATTTCTGCTCTGCCGGAAGTGGATTATCCGGTGATCCAGGTGACGACACAGTTCCCGGGTGCCGGTCCTCAGGTGATGACTTCCGGTGTCACCGCGCCGCTTGAGCGTCAGCTCGGCCAGATGTCTGGGCTGAATCAGATGTACTCCGTGACCTCCGGCGGCAATTCGGTGATCACGCTGAAATTCAACCTCAATCTCAGCCTCGATGTGGCGGAACAGGAAGTTCAGGCCGCAATCAACGCGGCTGACGCACTGCTTCCCAGCGATCTTCCGAATAAGCCGACCTATAAGAAGGTGAATCCGGCGGATACCCCGATTCTGACTATCGCAGCGACTTCAGACACCCTCCCCCTCACCAAAGTCCAGGATCTGATCAACACCCGCGCCGCGCTGAAGCTCTCCCAGATTTCAGGGGTTGGCCTTGTGAGCCTTGCGGGCGGCCAGCAGCAGGCTGTCCGCATCCGCGCGAATCCGGTAAAGCTCGCTTCTGCCGGTCTCGCGCTCTCGGACATCAATACCGCGATCAATAACGCGAACGTCAATGGCAGCAAGGGTGGCTTCGACGGCCCAGAGCGGAGTGTCACGATTGACGCGAACGACCAGCTGAAGTCGATTGAGGACTATCAGAACCTCGTCATCAAGTATTCGAACGGAAACGCGCTGCGTCTGAAGGATGTGGCTGACGTTGAACTCGCGCCGCAGGATGAGTATCAGGAAGCGTTCGCGAACGGTAAACCCGCCATCATCATCAATATTCAGCGTCAGCCTGGCACGAATGTTGTGAATATCGCGGATGACATCAAGGCAGCGCTCCCCGCCATTCAGGAGTCGCTCCCGGGGTCCGTGAAACTCACGATTCTCGCTGACCGTACGCAGTCGATCCGCGCGTCAATCGATGATGTCCAGACGGAACTGCTGATCGCTATCGGCCTCGTGATCGCGGTCTCGTTCCTCTTCCTTCGGACGCCGACCGCGACACTCATTCCGAGTCTCGCGGTGCCGCTCTCGATTGTCGGCACTTTCGCCGTGATGTATCTCGCCGGTTTCTCACTCAATAACCTCACGCTGATGGCGCTCACCATCGCGACGGGCTTCGTGATTGACGACGCGATCGTGGTGGTGGAAAACATCCAGCGTCATATTGATGACGGCATGAAGCCGCTTGACGCGGCTCTTCTGGGATTAAAGGAAATCGGCTTCACGATTGTGTCGCTCACCTTCTCCCTTATTGCCGTGCTGATTCCGCTTCTCTTCATGGGAGACGTGGTCGGGCGTCTGTTCCGAGAATTCTCGATCACCCTCGCGGTGTCGATCCTCGTCTCGATGGTGGTGTCGCTCACCCTCACCCCGATGCTTTCCGCTTATCTACTGAAGCATATTCCGGAAGAGAAGCATAGCCGCATCACTCAGGATTTCGGCAAGGCCTTTAACTGGCTTCTCAATCTCTATGAGCGCTGTCTTAAGGTCGTACTGAATCATCAGGTCGCGACCCTCTTCGTGGCAATCGGCACGCTTTTCGTCACCGCTCTTCTCTGGATCTGGGTTC
This sequence comes from Dakarella massiliensis, assembly GCF_001182045.1. Taxonomy (GTDB): domain Bacteria; phylum Pseudomonadota; class Gammaproteobacteria; order Burkholderiales; family Burkholderiaceae_F; genus Mesosutterella; species Mesosutterella massiliensis. Next base: position 230,005 of record NZ_CVTY01000007.1, read on the forward strand.
TTTCGGGATTCTTCCCCGCGCAGGACACGGGCTTCATTCAGGGCATCACCCGGGCACCTGCTGATATTTCATTCTCTGAAATGGCGAAGCGCCAGGGAGAGCTTGCTGCTCTGATTCAGAAAGATCCCGGCGTTCAGTCCGTGAGCTCGATCGTTGGTGTTGATGCTGTCAACAACAATTCCCTCAACACGGGCCGTCTCCAGATCACACTGAAACCTTTCGGTGAGCGTGACAGCGCGGACGCCATCATTTCCCGACTGGAAGCCGATGCGGCGAAGGTCCCCGGCATTCACCTCTACGCGATCAAGAACCAGGATCTGAAGGTGGATGATCAGGTCACGCCATCCGAGTACCAGCTGACTCTCAACACGACTGATCAGGCGGAACTTGAAAAATGGGTTCCGATCTTCACGCAGGCGCTTTCGAAACGCCCGGAGCTTAAGGATGTTGTGACGAACCTCATGGGGAACGCCCGCATCGCCTATGTCGATATCGACCGCGAGGCCGCGGCCCGCTATGGACTCACTGCGGATGATGTCGATACGGCGCTTTATAACGCCTTCGGCCAGCGGCTGATCTCTACGATTTACACGCAGTCAAACCAGTACCGCGTCGTGCTTGAGGTAGGTAAGCAGTTCCGGGATGATCTCAATGCTTTCTCGCATATCTATCTGAAGAGCGGTACGGCGACGACAACCAGCTCGACGTCCTCCGATTCTGCCGCACCCGCGTCGAGCACCATGGTGCCGCTGACCAGCATCATCCGGGTGACCGAGCAGCTGGGACCCTCTGGCTACGCCCGTCTCTCACAGACGCCGGCTGCAACGGTTTCCTTCAATATCCGGGACGGCTATTCGCTTGATGACGCAAAGAAAGCGATTGAAGACGTGAAGACTCTGATCAAGCTTCCGATCACGATGAACCTGAAGCCACAGGGGTCGCTCTCGGCGTACGAAAACGCGAACGCCAATACTCTCTGGCTCATTTTCGCGGCCGTCATGGTGGTGTACCTCGTGCTCGGCATTCTCTATGAAAGCTGGATTCACCCTGTCACCGTCATTTCGACGCTACCGTCTGCCGCTATCGGCGCGCTCCTTGCGCTGAAGCTCACTGGAACGGAATTCACGCTGATCGCGCTTATCGGCATCATTCTTCTGATCGGCATTGTGAAGAAGAACGCCATCATGATGATTGACTTCGCTCTTGCCGGAGAACGCGCGGGAAAGACACCGTTTGATGCCATTTACAGCGCCTGTCTGCTGAGGTTCCGTCCGATCATGATGACGACCTTCGCGGCGCTCCTCGGCAACGTTCCTCTGATGCTTGCCACGGGCAGCGGCGCTGAGCTGCGTCGTCCGATGGGCCTTGTGATTGTGGGCGGTCTGATCTTCAGTCAGCTCGTCACGCTTTTCACAACCCCGGTGATTTACCTCTGGTTTGAGCGGCTCGCGTCGCACTTCAGGAAGGGAAAGGCGCTTGAGCCCGAACCCGCCCTCGAGGAGGAAAAACCGTGAACATCTCAAGGATCTTCATCCTGAGACCGATCGCGACGCTCCTTCTCTCGATCGCTCTCACCGTGGTCGGAGCGGTTTCCTTCCAGTTTCTGCCGGTCGCTCCGATCCCCACGGTCGATATGCCTGTGATTTTTGTGCAGGCATCGCTTGCCGCCGCGTCTCCTGAAACAATGGCCGCAACCGTCGCGACACCGCTTGAGCGCGCGATGGGGCAGATCGCCGGCATTACGGAACTGACGTCCGTCTCATCCCAGGGATCGACTCACGTCATTATCCAGTTCGATATGTCGCGTGACGTCGATGGCGCGGCGCGTGACGTTCAGGCTGCCATCAATGCGGCGCGCAGCCTCCTTCCCTCCGCGATGAAGACGCTTCCGACTTATCACAAAGCGAATCCGTCTTCAGCGCCGATTATGATGCTTGCTATGACGTCTGACCGGCTGAACCGCGGTCAGCTGTACGACCTCGCAAGCTCAAAACTGCAGCAGCGAATCGCTCAGGTGCAGGGTGTCGGTCAGGTTTCAATCCGCGGCGGTGCTTTGCCGGCAGTCCGTATCGACCTGAAGCCACGGCTTCTTGAAAGCTATGGAATCCCGCTTGATACCGTCCGGAAGGCGGTTGACAGCGCGACATCCAACTCCCCGCGCGGCCTTCTTTCCGGGAAGGCCAGCACCTGGTGGATTGAGGCGAACGGTCAGCTCACGCAGGCGAGCCAGTATCGGGACCTCATCGTGACCTATAAGAACGGGGTTCCGGTGAGACTGAAGGACGTCGCTAACGTCTACGACTCGATTCAGGACAAGTACTCTTCCGGTTACTTCAATTCGAAGCCTTCGGTTTCCATCTCCATCACCCGTCAGGCGGGCGCGAACATGCTGGAGACCATCGATTCAGTCAAGGCTCTGATGCCGGAACTGAATTCCATGCTGCCGGCGGGAACGAAACTCACGCTCGCGATTGACCGCTCGAGCACGGTACGCGACGCACTCCAGGAAACCGAGAAGACCCTGCTCTTCTCGATCCTCCTCGTGATCGTGGTGGTCTATGTATTCCTGAGGCGGGGCCGCGCAACGCTGATTCCTGCAGTCGCTCTTCCGATCTCACTGGTCGGTACATTCAGCGCGATGTATTTCCTCGGCTACAGTCTGGACGCTCTCTCCATGATGGCGCTCATTATCTGTACAGGCTTTGTGGTGGATGACGCAATTGTGGTGGTGGAAAACATCAGCCGCCATATCGAGGAAGGAATGACACCGATGCAGGCCGCGCTGAAAGGCAGCCACGAAATCGGGTTCACGATTCTTTCCATGACTTCGTCCCTGATCGCGGTTTTCATCCCTCTGCTTCTCATGGGAGGCGTTGTCGGAAAGCTCTTCCGGGAATTCGCGGTGACGCTTTCTGTCGCACTCGCGATTTCGATGTTTGTGTCGCTCACACTGACACCGATGCTCTGCAGCCGTCTTTTCAGGAAAGACGCTCCGAAACCCCATCGGATGCCGAACGGCCGCCGCTGGCCCCAAACTGTGGTGCTTGACTGGATCTCTTCCGGTCTCAGGAAACTTCACACGGCCTATGTCGCGAGTCTCGGCACCGTGATGAAACACAAACTCCTCACGATGGTGATCCTTCTCCTCACTATCGTCGGAAACGTTTTCCTCTACATTACGATCGACAAGGGTCTTTTTCCGGATCAGGATACCGGCATTCTCTTCGGTATGGTTCGGGCTGATCAGCAGACAAGCTTTACGCAGATGGATCCGAAGATTCTGCGTCTGAGCAAAATGCTGGAAAAGGATCCTGCCATCGAATACGTCCTCGCCTCCACGGGCGGCGGCGGATTCGGATCGCGGAACACCGGACAGTTCTTTATCCAGCTGAAGCCGCTCGATCAGCGGACCGAGACAGCCTCGCAGGTCGCGAACCGGCTTTTCGCACTCTCCAAGCGGATGCCAGGTACGTCGCTCTTTCTGATGCCGGTTCAGGATTTCCGGACCGGCGGCCGGAGCGCGAACGCGACTTATCAGTACAGTATTCAGAGTGACGATCTCGCGACACTGCGTCAGTGGAGCACGCCGATTTACAAGGCACTCTCGAAACTTCCTGAACTCACAAGCGTGGACAGCGACGCGGAAACCGGCGGCTCTGAAGTAAAGGTGATCGTGGACCGGGAAGCCGCGACCCGCTACGGTCTCAATGCCCGGGAAATCGACACTTTCCTGAATGACGCCTTCGCGCAGCGCCAGATCGCGACGCAGTACAAGATGCTGAATCAGTACTACAGCGTGATTGGACTCGACAGCTCGTGGACTCAGGATCCGAGTGTCCTCACCCGGCTTTTCGTGGTGACATCTGCCGGAAAGCAGATCCCGGTCTCGAATTTCGCGCACATTGAATATTCGACTACGCCGCTTTCGGTTGACCATGAGGATCAGACCGCGACAACGACCATCGCCTTCAATCTGGCAGACGGCGTTTCACTCGACACCGCCAAGGCCGCAATTGACCGCACGATGGCGTCCCTCGGTCTCCCGGACTCAGTTTACGGAAGTTTCGCCGGAACTGCCGCCACATTCCAGAAAACCATGGGGCAGATTCCGCTTCTCATCCTGACCGCGATCCTCGTGATCTACATTCTGCTGGGCATCCTGTATGAGAGCTGGATCCATCCGATTACGATTCTCTCGACACTGCCCTCCGCCGGCATCGGTGCTCTGCTCCTGATGGAAATCACCGGCACACAGTTCACCGTGATTGCGTTCATCGGTATTCTTCTACTTATCGGCATTGTGAAGAAGAACGCCATCCTGATGGTGGACTTCGCGATTGCCGCGGAGCGGGAAGGACGGACACCGGAAGAAGCCATTATTGAAGCCTGCCGGAAGCGTTTCCGCCCGATTCTGATGACGTCCTGCGCGGCGTTCTTCGGCGCGGTGCCGCTTCTCCTTCAGACCGGCAGCAACGCATCCTTCCATCGCCCGCTCGGCATCGCGATCTGCGGCGGTCTTGTGGTGAGTCAGGTTCTGACGCTTTACACCACCCCTGTGGTTTACGTTTATCTTGACCGGTTTGGTTCCTGGGCCAAACGACTCTGGAGACGGTTCTTCAAAGGGAACGGAACGGCTGCTGCCGTCACCGCCGGAAAGTAAGAGGAAAGAAACATGAAGAAGACTTTTGAAAGTACCCAGACCGCCGTACGGACACCGCTGAAACTCGCGGCGGCCGCTGCAGCTGCCCTCCTCATCCTTTCCGGATGCGCAGTCGGCCCGAACTACACCCGGCCGTCCGCCGTGAGCCAGATGCCCGCGCAGTTCAAGGAGGCTCCTGCCGGCTGGAAATCCGCCACGCCGAATGACGCCGCTCTTAAGGGAGACTGGTGGACGATGTATGACGATCCGGTGCTGAACAGCCTTGAATCGCAGGTCGAAATCAATAATCAGAACGTCGCGCAGTATGCCCAGAAGTATCTGCAGGCTGTCGCTCTGGTGGCCCAGTCGGACGCCGCTCTTTATCCGTCCATTACGGCCGGCGCGTCCGGATCCCGCGGAAGGACTGCCGGTGTCACCAAGAACACCATTAGTTTCCAGGGGAACTTCTCCTGGGAACCGGATCTCTGGGGAAAACTCCGCCGGGCCCGAACCGCCGATGAAGCGAGCGCCGAAGCTTCCGCCGCGGATCTCGCGAATGCCCGCCTTTCCGCTCAGGCAAGCCTCGCCGAAGACTATTTCACGCTTCGCGTTCTGGACCGCCGCATCGCGGTTTATGGCGAAACGATCAAGGTTTATCAGATGAATGTCGAAACGCTGAGGAATCAGTACGAAAGCGGTCAGATCGCGAAATCTGACCTGACGTCCGCTGAGCAGTCGCTTTACTCGGCAGAAGCATCGCGTGACGCCCTGAAGTCCTCCCGGGCTCAGTATGAACACGCGATCGCGGTCCTGATCGGCAAAGCTCCGGCGAACTTTACGCTCCTTCCTAAGGACACGGCACTGCCTTCTGTTCCGGCAATTCCGGCAGCCATTCCGAGTACGCTTCTTGAACGGCGTCCGGATATCGCGTCCGCAGAGCGTTCTGTCGCCGCAGCCAATGAAAAAATCGGCATCGCAATCGCGGGCTACTACCCGGATATCACCCTTTCAGGATCCGGCGGCTGGAGCGGCGGACATTTCTCTCAGCTGATCAGCGCGGATCATCTCCTCTGGTCACTTGGTGCGTCAGCCGCGCAGACAATCTTCGACGCGGGTTCCACTCGGGCCAAGGTTGCTCAGGCCCGCGCGGCTTATGAGCAATCTGTCGCTGCTTACCGTCAGACTGTGCTCGAGGCATTCCAGACGACAGAAGACGCGCTCTCCTCACAGGCAAGCCTTGCCTCTCAGGTGGCGAACACCCGGAAATCCCTTTCCGCGGCGACTGAGACCGCTTCCATTCTGATGAATCGCTATAAAGCCGGGATGATTGATTACACGAACGTTTCCTCATCCAAAGCCACAAGGCTTTCAAGTGAACAGTCGCTGCTGTCACTCCAGTCGCAGGAACTTGTGAGCAGTGTCGAACTCATCAAGGCGCTGGGAGGCGGCTGGAAGGGACTGGATCCTTCGCATAAGACCGTTAATCCGTAACACCGGTTTTTAATATCCGCGCCGCCAGGCTTACCCCCTGGCGGCTTATTTTTGGTCTGTAGAAAAGCCTGTCCTCCTTAGAGACTCTTTCGTTTTAAGTTTTTATTTAAGTGGTTATTTTACTCTACCTTGGTATTTATCAGTAACCAAAGTCAAAAAAATTCCCGGACCCCGGGAATTTTCTCCTGAAACAGCCGATTCTTATCAGACACCCTGTGGCGCGTCGCTGCCCTCACGGATAATCAGAAGCGGCACGTTTCCCTCGGCAGCCACATGCGTCGCAACCGACCCCATCACGGCGCTCTTGAAGTTTGTATAGCCGTGGGATCCCATCACGAGAAGATCAAGATGCTTATCTTCGACGTAATCAGAAATTTCGTCCCGCGGATCACCCGTCAGCATCACTTCTTTCACCTTCAGGCCATTCTCTTTGAAGATCGGCCGTACCTGGTTCATCGCGGCTTCAAAGTCTTCCTTTTCAAGCCGTTCGAAGTCATCGTCTGACAGCTGCTTCCCGTCGACCGCGGCGATCACCGAATACTTCGCGTCCCGCATATCGGACACCACATTGATCACCTGGAATTCCGCCCCCGGCCCGAAAAGGTCCGGATTTTCAGCTACATATCGTGCCGCGGCAACCCCGTATGAGGAGCCGTCAATCGCGATCCCGACCGTGAGGTCTTCCTTCGCCGGCGTTTCCTTCCCCCGGAGAATCAGCATCGGGGTCGTGGTCTGCGCGAGAACTCCTGTGGTCACTGAACCCATGAAAAGTCCCTGATAAGCGCTTAGTCCCCGGGATCCCATAATGATGAGATCAGGCTGGAACTCTGCAGCCTCTTCGGCAATCGTGTCGGCAGGAACACCGACCTTCACTTTTTCACGCGCGGTCATGCCCTCGGACTTGAAGATCTTCCGGATAGGAATAAACGTGTTTTCGGCCTCCTTCGCGGTGTGCTCATCGAGCGTTTCCCGCGAGAACAGTTTCTGCAGGAACGTGGGAGGAGTCTGAACATTAAGGAGCTCAATATCGGGATGCTTCCCGAGGAGCGACGCCCGGGTAGCCACAAAATCAATCGCTGAACGGCTGTAAACGCTGCCGTCGACCGGAAGAAGAATCTTCATAAAAACCCCGTTTCTTTGAAAAGCGCGAGGACGCTGTCCTTGATTGTGTTCCATTAATTATATCTTTGCTTTGCAGGAACGCTGTCAGGGCGCGGCTTTGGCACCGCCGGTATTACTGTTTTTGATCCTCCACAGAAATTTCCGCAGGCCTCTTTGGTAATACCTCACGGAGCACAGGATTCCCGGATCATCTTTTTTTTCTCTCAGGTACAACTGTTCTCACGGGGCGCGGCTATGAGGGCCGCCACCCCTTGAAAACAAAATCAAGTTCTGGAGAAATACTATGCTGAATCGCCGTTCCCTCTTCGCAGCCCTTGCCGCTGCCGCTCTTTCGACTCCGTTCTTTGCCTCCGGCGCCCTCGCCGCCTCCTCCACCCCCGTGATCCGTGTCGGCATCAACCCGGGCGGACAGGCCGAGATTATGGAAGTCGTGAAGAAGAACGCCGAGAAGCTCGGTCTCCAGATCAAGGTGTTCGAGTTCAGCGATTACATCGCTCCGAATGTGGCGCTCGACACAGGTGACATCGATATCAACAGCTTCCAGCATCAGCCCTACCTTGACCGTCAGATCAAGGATCGTCACTACAAGATTGAGAGCGTCGCGAAGACCATTATTTCGCCTCTCGTCTTCTTCTCGAATAAGGGCTACAAGAGCTTCAAGGACATTCCGAACGGCTCCAAGATCGCCATTCCGAATGACGCCACGAACGAAGGCCGCGCGCTTCTGATCCTTCAGAACGCGGGCTACATCAAGCTCCGCCCGGGTTCCGGTCTCCAGGCGACGCCGCTTGATATCACTTCGAACCCGAAGAAGCTGAAGTTTGTCGAAATTGAGGCGCCGCAGCTTCCCCGCGCGCTGCCTGATGTGGCGGCTGCCGCCGTGAACGGCACCTATGCCCGCCCGGCCGGTCTCTCGATCGCGAAGCAGGGTGTTCTCGTTGAGAGCGCCAAGGGTTCCGCCTATGCCAATGTTCTCGTCGTCCGTACGGCTGACAAAAATAAGCCCTGGGTGAAGACCTCCATCAAGGCCTATCACCAGCCGAACGTGAAGGCGTTCATCGAAAAACGGTTCGGGGATTCCACCTTCCCGGCCTGGTAAGTTTCTGCAGTTTGTCTCTGTCTTTTCTCTCCGTATTTTTTGAGCCCGGTTCCCCCGGGCTCTTTTTTTCTGCCCTGAGACAAATGTAACGAAGTGATTCTCACCCCCTGCATTTCTCGCAAGGACACAAAAATGAGCAGAAAATAGCGCCTTCTGCGGGGGACGCCTGACCAATCAGTTTCAGCCATCCATACCCGCAGGCTATCACTCACTTTTCAATCTCCGAGGCGCTGTCCGCTATCGATGAACCCCGCCCAATCGGAGAAAAAGCCAGAAGGACAACATTATGTCAATGACCGCCTATATGGCGCTGCTCGCTGCCAATCAGCCGTGGAATCTGATTCTCTTCATGGTGATCCCGGTCGCGTGCGCGGAAACCATCGTCGCCAGCGAATTCTTTGTTCTCTACGGGAAAGCTACCCACGGTGACGCTGCCCAGTCGACGTTCGCCGAGAAGCTCACGAAGTACCTCGGTTTCTTCCTCGCGATTTATTACGCCTGCCTCGTCGTGTATCTCCTCGTCGCGGTCGTTCCGGGAATTGAGTGGCAGGGTCCGATTGACATCCTCGCGATCGCGTTCTTCTTCCTCGCCTTTATTCCGGCGGTTCTGATTGCCCTCTCCGGCCGTCACCTGAGCGTGAAGCAGATCAAGCATCACTTCATCTGGCTCATCAGCTACCTCATCATCGCCCACCTCGCGATGGTGTTCGGCATGCTCGATCCCGCTCTCACGGGCGACGCGCATCCGATGCATGACCACGCCGCCATGGAAATGAATTCCGGCTCCCCGATGCAGATGGATCCGGCTTCCGGACGTATGGATATGGGCCCATCAAACGCCGCCCCGATGCAGCAGGAACCGAATACCCAGGGGCTGACGCCGCTGCGTCTCAGCCCGCGTCTGACGGAATGACCTCCGTCTCCGCCTCTTCCCCCGCTGCCGCCATGCCGATGGGATCCTCCCCGGCAGACATGCAGGGGCATGATCACATGCATATGCAGCACTGATAGGAAAGATTCACGCCGAAAGCTTTCTTCGGCGGACAGGCAACACAAAGGGAGCGGCTTTCAGGGCCGCTCCCTTTTCTTATTCCGGATCAGAAATCCGCTCAGGGACGATCGCCGAGACGGGCAGCCGTACGGATCACCATCACCGGAATCGTGGTGGCGGCGAGAACATGAGCTGCAACGGATCCCAGCACCGCGGACTCAAACTTGTTGTATCCGTGAGACCCCATAATGAGGAGGTCAAACTGCTGCGCTTTCGCGAATTCCGAAATCTGTTCCGCGGGGTTCCCGTGCAGACAAACTTCCTTCACCGGCACATCCGCTTCCTGGAAGATCGGGCGGATCGAACGCATGGCTTCATCAAACTCCTCAGCCTCGAGTTTCTCCGCTTCGTCCCCCGTCAGGCGGCCTTCCGTCATGGCGTAAAGCATCGAGTAGTCGTGACCCGAATAGTCATTCACCACCGTGAAGACCGTAAAGGGATTCCCCGGCCCGAAGAGATGGCGGTGCCGGACAACATATCGGGCAGCTGCCTCGCTGTAGGCTGAACCGTCAACCGCGAGCCCGATTTTCAGTTCTTTTCCTTCCGGAGCCTTGTCACCCCGGAGAATCAGAATCGGCACACGGGTGCGGGCAAGCACTCCCGTCGTTACGGAGCCGAGCAGCATCTCGGCGATCCGGCCGCGGCCGCGGCTTCCCATGACGATCAGATCCGGATGAATCTTATCGGCTTCTTCCGCGATCATTTCCGCGGGATTGCCGACTGCGGTCCGTTCACGGACCGAAATCCCGGCCATGGACAGCTTCTTGCGGGCTTCGCCGAAAGCCTTCTCCTCTGCCGCATGGTAATACTCATCGATCTTTGCCTGACCGAGAAGCGCGCTCCGGTTTGAGAACGGGGTCTGAACGTTAAAGAGCGTGACTTCGGGATTTTCGCCGAGGAGCGACGCGCGGCTCGCCACAAAACTCACCGCATGGTCGCTGAGCGGGCTGTTATCGACTGGCAATAGGATCTTCATAGTGATTCATCCTGAGGTTAGATGTACGTACTGAAAATGATACTTTGATTATTCTTTTACGCCTTACTTCCGAGCTTAACGCGGGCGACACCGTTCTCAATCTGGATTTTCGTCCCGTAGGGTTCAGAAAGATCCTTGAGATGGCTGAGGATCGCTTTCGCCTCGTCCCCTTCCGCGAGACGGGGGAGACCCCGCTCAGAGCGCGGAGCTTTCTGACCGAGGGTTACGTGGTACAGCACAAGATCTCTCACTCTACCGTCTGCCACGGTCCACTCCGGAACCACAGCTTCCCAGATATGGGGATCCACAATGTAACCCCGCGTTCCGTTCATGCTTCGAGCATCCATATAGGCGCCGACCTTGGTGTCAGCCGGCATGCCCTTTCCGAGGAATGCATCAGCGGGCTGCCGCTCGACCGTCTCGGTTTCAAAGATAAAGTTCCCGATACTGTAGAAAACAGGAGCGCCTTTATAAATTTCGAGGCCCCGCAGCTGATGAGGTCCATGACCGATCACAGCAGAGGCTCCGGCATCCACGCAGGCGTGAGCAAAGGTTTCGAGGAATTCAGGCGGCACCATCGTGTCGCGTCCTCTCATTTCGTGAGTATGAACAGAAACCACCACGATATCCGCCTGGCGCCTCGCTTCGCGGATCTCAGCCACCGTCCGTTTCAGGTCGATGACAAGCGGTTCCGTCTCATTCCGCTCCGGATCTGTTTCCAGATCATTCAGCTCGAAATTCATGCCACCAAGCGGCATCGTGCCGTCCGGGTATGGTGACGAATATCCGGTCGCAATGAGATAGTCTTTCTGGGCATTCACTTCAGTCACCCGGGCGAGTTCCTCCGCCATCTCGAAGTGCCGGGCGTTCACATGATGAATGGTGCGGAAACGAAGTGGATTGAGCCCCGGGCGCCCGGGCATATCCACGCCCTGGCTTCCCGCGATTGCCGCCGGATCGAGTGATGACGTCACGCCGATCAGAGCCACTCTTCCATGCCGGGTCTCGAGATACGCCGCGCGGAACGCGTCTTCAAGCGTCCTCCCGGTACCCGCGAAAATCATCCCGCGCTCTTCAAGATGCCGGATTGTCGCGGTCACCCCGCCCTCACCAAAATCACCCGAGTGGTTATTCGCGGTGTTATAGAGATTGAAACCAAACCGCCGCATTTCATCAAGCATGGAGGGATCGGTCATCGCCCAGGTCCCGCCGGACGCCGCGGCCGGGGATCCTTCACACCGATGAAAAGTCATTTCGAGGTTAGCGAACTTCACATCATGATCCCGGATGAGTTTTCGAAGCTTCTCAAAGCCGTCGTAACCATCCTCTGAAATATGACGCGTGATGAAACTGTCGCCGGTCGCGATAAAGGTTACCTTAGCCATGCTTTCCATCCCTTTTCTCTTGGAACGCGGCGGATTCCGCGCGGGGTCCGCCATTTCTGTAATACTACCGCCGGGATGAACGGAAAGATATCGGGATTATGGTGTTTGGGTATTCGGATCCTCAGAGCTTTCGGGGGCTCCCTCTCCCTTCTTGCCGGCCGTGAACCCCGCGGCCTTCAGTTCGTTATAGGCATCCAGCGACAGGATCACCGCGGTCCCCGCCCGGCAGCCTGAAACGAGAATCGGGCCACCCGAAATAGCGGCCTCCGCAACCGCGAGATCGGGGTGAAGCAGAAAGTTTTCAAAATCAATGACCTTCATTATCTTTTCTCCTAAATTCCAGGCTCAGCCTCTTTTCCCGTGAACGAGCGTCTCCTCCATCCTTTTCGTTGTCACGGAAGCCGCGACACCGGAAGCGAGCACAAGCGACATCGCGATCAGCGACATCACTGTGATCGGATCATCGAAGATAAAGTAGCCGAAAATCGCGGAGAACGGGATCGCCGAAAAACCAAGGCAGGATGACAGGAGCAGGTTCCCGTAAGCGTAAGCCCGGGTCATAAATATCTGCCCCAGTGTCGCGAATACCCCGATTCCCAGAATGCAGAACGCTCCATGCGGGCTCGGGAAATGGAAACCGTCAGAAAACACCCACTGGCCGATAAAGGAAAAGATCGCGCCAAGCAACGAGAAGTAGAACACGATTCTCCAGGAAGGTTCTCCCAGCTTCCCCATCTTCTGCATCTGCCAGTAAACGAGCAGATCGATCGCTGAGATAAAAAGACAGACAAGCCCCGGAATGAAATCCTTTTCATGAAATTCCGGACGCAGAATCAGCGTAATACCGATGAACCCCACGAGAATAGACGCTACCATCGCCCAGGGAGCCCGTTCGTGCTTCATCTTCGCGAGCACGATGAAATTCGCGGCCATAAAAAGCGGCGTCGTGTAGATCAGCGTCATATTGGTGCTGAACGTCATGTCACGGAGCGTAAAGAACCAGAGCGCCACGGACAGCACCCCGAGCCCCGATCGGATCATGTGATCCCTGAAATGCTCCGTCCGCATGGATCCGTGCTGGGACGCCGCCAAAAACATCATGAGCACCATGCCGAAAACCGACCGGTAGAACACCAGTTCGAGTGACCCGAATTCGCCGGATGAAAGCTTCACGATCGCGGCCATCAGAGAAAAACTGGCGGCGGCCGCGAGTGACCAAAGGGAGGAAAGCATGAGTGCGGACTCCAAAGCGGCTCAGCCGCGGAGCAATTGGTTCGTCTGTAGCCTGAGATCTTAGCGCATCAGATACGCTAGCCCCGTCAGACCGCCGCGAACCGGACAGCGGCATGCCGCACCGGTTTTCCGAAGTCACCGGTTTTCACCGTATAAAGCGTATCCCTGACCCAGGGGACCAGACGGGCGATAGCCGGCGCGACGGACGCCTCGTAGTGATCCCGGATCACAGCCGCCACGGCATCCGCGACCCATGGCCGGGCTCCCTTCTTCGTAATAATGGATGCCCGTCTGAGCAGCACGGGAGGCGGCATCGGAACCGCGTTCACTTCGCGCGCAAGTTCCGGATACTGCGCGAGCGTGGTCGGCCTGGCAAGCGCCCAGCCGTGGCCCTCAGCGGTGAGCTTAAGAAGAAGGGAATTTTCGTTCACAACGATCCGTCCGGGAAACTCCAGCGCGTGGGTATTGAAGTAATTCACTTCGCTCTGCCCCGCGGCATTCATTTTGGAGCAGCGGATGTGGGGCAGACCGCAGGTGCGAAGCGACTCCCAGGTGATCGGGTGCCCTAGCGGCGCGAGATCAAACGCCTTTGGGAAAATGAGGATTGATGGTTCCTCAAACACCGGAATCCGGTTCAGATCATTCCGGTTCGCAAACGGGTTTGAGCAGAAAAGCATATCGAGTTCGCCGGCATCGAGTTCCGGAAGCATCGCGCCGCTTGACGCGACAACGATCCGGATATCGGAAAGGCGGGACGCGAGGCGGGACGCAATCACATCCGCGTAGCTCCAGGCGACGCTTTCACAGATTCCGATTCTTAAAGAGGGCCGGATCGCGTTCGCTTCGCGAAGCCCCTGCAGAAGGTGCGTGAGCTCAGTCTGCTCGGAATCGAGAAACCGAAGCAGGGCGTCCCCCTCCGGAGTCAGCCGGATCGGCCGCGTCGAGCGATCAAGCAGCGTGACATCGCGGGACACCGAGGGCTGGCTTTTTCCCACACGCTTTGCCGCTTCAGAAAAACTCCGGGTCGCTCCGAAAGCCACAAAGGCCCGGGCACCGTCCTGCAGAATCGCGTGTGCCGGATTCCATCCCGGGGTATCGTCCGTCAGTGTCCCTTCCAATAGTTTTCCCATAACGCCCTGCTCCGTTTCGCCTCAGAAAAACTGCCGATACTGTTTATTCATTATTTAACTAGTTGAGAACCGATCTCAATTATCGGCGTGATTCAAAAAAACGAGTATCTGCCGATCTTTCAGCATTATGGAGTTTTTCGGGCTCACCTGCTGAATAATCAGATTTCATTATATGAATACTGTTTTCTGAGAACTAAGTCTTTCGAATAATATGAAATCAGACGGCAGAAAGCACGAAAACCGTCTGACAAAAAAATGACACTGCCTGAGAAATTCAGTGTCTTATATAGGAGAGCAGAACATGTCAACTATCGACCTCAACCGTCGCGGTCTATTCAAGGCCGGAGCCGTTATCGCCGCCGCCTCTACGATCAGCGGCATTCCGGTTGTTACCCAGGCCGCGGAAGAACCCGAGAAGAAGATCCGCCCCCTCACCGGCAAGAATCTCAAAATGAAGGACGTGCTTGACCGGGCGCGCGAAATGATGATGCCCCGCTGCTACGTCTGCGCGGAGTGCAACGGCCGCGGTCCCTGCATCGGCCAGGTGCCGGGCTTTGGCGGCATGGGCGCGTACCGTTCCTTCCAGGCGAATTACGACGCGCTCGCGGCGATCCGTCTGAATGGCCGCGTAGTGCATGGTGTCCATGTGCCGGATACCTCCTTTAATTTCTTTGGAAACAAGCTTTCGATGCCGGTCATGGCGGCACCGACCGGCGGCACAACCTATAACATGGGCGGTCATCTGACGGAAGCCGAGTTTGTCACCGCGATCTGCGGCGGCTGCACCGCGGCCGGCACGCTAGGAGCAGTGGCTGACGGCATCGGTGCCCCCCTGAATGTCTTTGAGGAACGGCTCCAGACACTGAAATCTAAGGGCTTCAAAGCGATCGTTGGCCTGAAACCCCGCCGCCAGCAGGACATTATTGAGCGCATGAAGATCGCGGCGAACGCCGGTGTCGTGGCTTTCACGATCGACCTGGATTCCGCCGGCCGCGCGGCCCGCGCGACGAAGGGTCAGACCGTTGAGCCGAAGACTCCCGAGCAGCTCCGTGAGCTCGTGAAGGCGAGCCCGCTTCCGCTCTTCTTCAAGGGCATTCTCACGACAGATGAGGCGCTTCTCTGCCTCAACGCGGGCGCTGCCGGTATCGTGGTGTCGAACCACGGCGGTCGCGTACTCGCAGACGAACCCGGGACCGCGGAAGTGCTTCCCGCCATCGCGGACGCAATCCACGGCCGCTGCATGATCCTCGTCGACGGCTGCGTGAAACGCGGCACCGATGTGGAGAAATACATCGCCCTCGGCGCTAATGCCTGCCTCGCGGGCCGTCACTTTGTCCGCGGCGCTCACGGCGCACTGGCGGACGGCGTCGAACTCTTCGCAAACACGATCCGGAATGAACTCGCTGTCGCGATGACGCTCACTGGCGCGGCGACCGTGAAGGACATCAACCGCAAGATGATCCGCATGACGACTCCCCCGCCGCTCGCGTTCGGCGTCCCGGCGTAAGGCGATTTGGATGAGCCCCTGAATCGCTCAGGAGCTCTGAATAAAAATCCCGCAGAAGAAATTTTTCTGCGGGATTTATTTTTTCATTCAATACATTAAGTGTATTTAATTAAAGCTCTACTTAATCTTGAATACAGCGCTCGCGGAGAGTGACACATCGGACTCCCCGGGACTCATTTCAACAGAATCCGCTGCCGGTGCTGCTTTCCGGACCGCCATCAGCATCGGTGCCTGCGGGTAGTAGTTCCCGGTCTGACCGCCGAAGGAAAGCTTATAGACCTTCACGCCACTCGCCGGAATGCCGAAAGCCTTCGCGACAACCGCGGCCTTCGCACCCAGATCCGCCATCGCGTCAGCCATCAGATCAGAGCGGTTCCTGAGCGACGCATCACGGGAAACCCGGAACTGGAGTCCGGAGAATTCAAAATACCGGTTCGCGGCGTCAATCGCTTCACCGGCGAGTGACGGATCTTTCAGCGTTACCCGGACTTCCTCGCGGGACGTCCAGTTGAGGATCTTCACCCCCTCGCCCTTCTTCGCCTGGGAGTAATTGGGGTTTGTGTAGAGGCTTCCCGACTGGAGCACTGCCTTCCCGGCGGGAAGCGCGGCGCGGAGTGCCTTCATACCCTGATTCAGCACCGTGAGCATCGCCTTCTGAGCGTCTTTCGCCGTAGCGCCCTGCCGGGTCACCGCGAGTGTCAGGACCGCTTCATCGTTTGGCACCGTACGGGCGACGGTGGTGGATAGCGTGATTTCTGCGTCCGGCGCCGCTGTGAGATCCGCAGCAGACGCGGCCGCCGGCACCGAAGCCATCGCGCCAAGACTCATCGCGAGGAGGATTTTTTTCATTTTCATAAAAAGAGGCTCCGTAGGGTTTTCAATCTGCCTTTTCACTATAGCCCCGCAAAACCCGTCCCCGGATTCGCTTTTTACACACTGCAAAAAATTGACGCCCCGCCCTCTGGAGAGAAAGGCGGGGCGCTGATTCATTCCCATGGATCAGAGGAGAGAGAGTTAAAGCTTTTCGTCCTCAATCGCCTGAAGAGCCGCATGGCGGCCGGACCAGGAGGAGAATCCAAAGGCGTTACCCGAGAACCACACCGGGTAGCTGTCGCCATACATACCGCCCGCGTCCATACCCGTGCAGTAGAGTCCCTTCACAGGCTGGTTATTCTTATCGAGCGCGTGCATGTACTGATCGATCTTGATGCCGCCGATCGAAGTGAAGGAATATGGCGCAATCTTGATCGCGTAGAACGGGCCCTTGTTGATCGGGGTCAGCCACTCGCGTTCCTTATAGAAATCACGGTCGAAGCCGAAGGCCACGTTTTCGTTGTAGCGCTTCATCGTTTCTTCAAGCGTAGCGGCCGGAACACCGATCTGCTTCGCGAGTTCCGCGATCGTCGCGCCGGACTTGAAACCGTCAGATCCCTTCGCGAGAACGTCCTTGATTTCCTTCTTCATATCGGTCATCTTCGCGCCCACCGGAACGAGCACGCCGACACCGAGATCAAGACCTTCTTTTTCGAAGTAATCCACCATGTTGGAGTCGATGATCGCCCAGGCGTAGCCATTATGCTGCTGACCGAGAGCGTTCGCGGCGTCCGAGAACTCATGCGTCACGGTCTCACGCACAAAGCGCTTGCCGGAATCATTCACCCAGACGGGCTTCGGCTGCCAGGACATCACCCAGATATTCCCGAGGAGCTTCACATTGGAAGCGCGCGTACCGGGGTGCGTCATCAGAGCCATGTTGCCAGGCACTGCGCCCGCGGCTTCAGCCATCGCGATACCGTCACCGGTCTTATTAAGCGGCACGAGTCCCTGATAGACCGCCGGATCATAGTGCCCCCAGTCGCGGACACGCTCCGGGCTGTTATTGAAGCCGCCGGTCGAAATGATGACCGCCTTCGCGCGGATCGTGTAGGTGTTGCCCTGATTATCCGCAGCCTTCACGCCGACCACACGGCCGTTTCCCGTGATGAGAGACTTGGCCGGAGTGCTCGTGAGGATCGTGGCGCCCTTCTCTTTTGCCCAGTCGCTCAGAGCCGCAATATAGGCCGCGCCGTGCTCGGAATTCTTGTACTTCCCGACCACGTGCCAGGTAATGCATTCGGTCGGCGACATCTGCGTGAGATGGAACGTGAGGTTATGCTTCGAGAGCCAGTCAAGATTTTCCGCGGGCCCTTCAAGGAAACGGCGCAGCAGCGGGCCGTTCGTCTTGTAATGGGTGCAGCTCATCATGCGGTTGTACGCTGTTTCCACGGCAAGCGAATAATTCTTATCACGCTGCCAGCGGGTCTGAACCGCGCCAAGGCCTTCCGCCATCGAGGCACCGCCGCCGAGGAACGCGTTCTTTTCAAGAAGGATCGCTTTCTTGCCGGCGTCCACCGCCTGAGTCACAGCCGCCATGCCGGCCGCGCCGCCGCCCACCACAACAATATCCGCCGTCATCTGCTTCTCAGCAGCGCCTGCCGCGCCGGCAATAGCAACAACCGCGGCCGCGACCGCCGTACGGGTCAGAAAATGCTTGAGTGTCATCTATATCTCTCCGCTATATCGAGGCGCCGTCTCTCCGGCGCTCTCTGTTCGAAATAACTAGTTGGAGAGTAATCTGAACTCCGTATCGCTGATGTTGTCTGCTCAACAGTCCTAGGTATAAGGATCTAAAAGATCCGGATTACGGGGCCCGGCTTCCCCGGGAATTGAAGTTCAGCCAGTCGTATTCATCCCGGAAAAGCTTGCCATGAAGCTCGAGCCAGCTCCCATCCCGCTTCGCGAGGCCTTTATCCACCCACTGATTGATGATCGTGCTGACTGTCGAGCGGTTTGAGGAGGTGATGTCCGCGATTTCGAACGTCGTGAGCTGAAGCGGCATCGGATTCCAGCCGTCCGCCTTCAGGGGATAGTAGGAATTGATAACAGAGGACGCGAGCGCGATCAGACGCTTTTCCGCGGGCAGCGTGAATACCGCCATCATCCCTTCCATATGGGTTTCTTCCTTCGCGACCGCGTTGATCGCGTAGAGCTTCATGAGTTCCGGATCCGCTTCAAGCGCCGCGCGATAGACCCGCCCCGGAACCACCAGACACTCTGTCGGCCGGGCGCTCGTCGCGAACACATTAATGCTGAACTGCGTCACCGCATCAAGATCACCCACCACACGGTCCGGCGGCAGAATGCCAAAAACGCGGAACTTATCCTTGGGGTCCGCCGTGATTGAAAATGAACCCTTTGGGGAACTTGCGGAGCACCCCGTGCTGCTCAAAAATCGCCTTCAGCTGAGGGGGTTCCGCATCGTGAACCCATGGCGCGTTCAGAAAAACCTGCCTCACCTCTCTCTCCTTCATTAAATCAATTTATTTTTGAAGCCTGCCCATTTTTATTTTTATGAGGGGCAGAGCGCCTCTATTCTGAAAAAATTATTTTGAATTAGCAAGTTGCAAAAATAAGTCTGAATTATCAGCGGTTTCCGCCGCGGGATTTACCGTCCTGTCTCCGGAGTGTTGTCCGGACAACGGAGAAACCACTTTCCTTTCTCTATCTTTTTTACCTACGTCTGATGGCTTATAGAGACAGGGTATCTGTAAGCGAGGACGCTATTAAATCAAAGGAGAACAGATTGAGAAAGTTACTCACGGCCATGGCGGCCATACTGGCAGCCGTCGGAATTCCATCCGCGGCAAGCGCCGCGTCTTCGGTATCGGTGTATGGGCTGATTGATTCCTACGTGTCCGTCAATAATGACAGCGGAACCGTTTCTTCAGGGCTTCACAGCGGCGGTTCATCCGGCAGTTACTTTGGTTTCAAGGGTGAAGAGGATCTGGGAGTCATGGGCGGCGCTCAGGCAGTATTCAAGCTTGAGTCGGGGTTCCTCTCTGACGACGGCACATACGCGCAGTCGTTCGCCGGAAACACAAGCCGGCTCTTTCACCGTGAGGCCTGGGTCGGGCTCCGGAGCCCCAAATTCGGCCAGATTTCTTTTGCCCGCCAGTATTCTCCTCACTTCCTTCTCTGGCCGATGACAGACGCGAACGCTCTGTCACTCGGGACCGCAGGCTCCCCCTTCTTCTACCCGGGAGCCGGGAACGCCATGGGCGGATCTGATCCCACGCAGGATGATCTCGTGCGGGCCAATAATTCCATCTTCTGGGCTTCACCGAATCTCGGCGGCGTGACCGTGATGGCGTACGCGGCGCTTGGCGAAAACACCCGCTCTGACGGCACGAGGTCGAGCACGCAGGGGAACATCTATAACCTCGGCGTGAATTATGGGAAAGGGCCGCTCTTCGTCATGGGCAGTGTTCTCTACCAGAACCTTGGAAACTCAGCTTTGGGATTCCGGCCGACGGGACACGACACCTACTACGAACTCGCCGCGAGCTACGACTTCGGGTTCACGAAGCCTTCGATCCAGTTTGAATATAAAAATGGAAACGATCAGCCCTGGAGTCAGGATTTCTTCCTTGTTCAGATCGGCACCAGCACACCGCTCTTAGGCGGCCGGCTGGGAACGACCGCCGCTTATTACAAGAATCAGACGCTCTCGAAATCTGACGCCTACAGCTTCGGCATCCGCTACGACTACAACCTCTCGAAGCGCACAATGCTTTACGCGGGCGCCGTGGCACTGATTCAGGAAGCGAACGCACAGTTCTCGATCGAAGACGGTCCTGACAGCTCGTTCCATTACCCGACAAGCGCTCCGGGGAACAATGTGCAGCAGGTCTTTTCGGTATCCGTCATCAGTTCTGATTGTCTTCAGACTGACATTTAAGGCCTCACTGAATGTGTTCAGCCCGGCCTTTTTCCGTCTTTCCACCGTCATTCTCCCGGAAGAACGCTCCACGGCCGTAAAAAATCACGGGATCCGCCGTTTCAAGGGTAACTGCCTACGCCGTGTGCCACAAAAAAACATCAAAAAGGGATGACAAATCAGCTTTTTCAGTTAAAATTGAGTCTTCATTACAGCAGAGGAAGTAAAGGAACTCAGTTTCTACAGAACCCAACCTGGTATCCACTTCAGAAATACTTGAATCGGATAGGAAGGTGGAGCACCTGTGGTTCTGGTTTTCAGACTATGGCAAAGGAAGACCTTATTGAAATGGCCGGGCACGTGCTTGAAGTGCTGCCCGATTCCCGTTATCGCGTGAAACTTGAAAACGGTCACGAACTGATCGCCTACACGAGCGGCAAGATGCGCAAGAACCACATCCGCATTCTGGCCGGCGACAAGATTTCGCTTGAACTCTCGCCCTATGACCTGTCGAAGGGCCGCATTACCTTCCGCTATATCGAAGGCCGCTCTCCGAATTCTGCGGCTCCTGGCGCTGCTCACGGCAACAACAACCGCCGCCGCCACTAAGCCGATGGCTTTCCGGTGAGTTCTGCCCGGAATACAGAAACCCTCTGTCTGAAGGACTCACCTTCGCGCAGAGGGTTTTTCTTATAGGAAAGTTTGATTCCCTGATTCAGATTTCCGCGATAATCCGCAGCAGTTCCGCGTGCGTCGCGATCACGTGCCAGGATTCCTTCCCTTCAGGCTTCACGAAGCCATCGCGTCCAAGCCGCCTCATGAAGACAACGAGCGGGCTCCAGAAGCCCTGCATGTCGTAAAAGTACGTGGGCTTATGGTGATAGCCGAGCGTATAGCCGGCGAGCGTGGAGAAGGCTTCGTCAAGCGTCCCGATGCCGCCGGGGAGCACAATCAGAATATCCGAGCGTTCCACCATGACGCGCTTCCGCTCGGACAGATCATCCACGAGAATCTTCTCGTCAAGCGACGTATGCGCGCGGCCCCGCTCCTCAAGGAGTTTCGGCACGACGCCGACCAGGCGGCCTCCCGTCTCATGAGCCGCGTCAGCCACGGCCTTCATGAGACCGAAATCCGTTCCGCCATACACCATCGTCTTTCCGGCCTTTCCGATCGCCTCTCCGATCGCCCTGCCTTCATTCAGGTACTTTGGATCGATCTGAGAGGAAGACGAGCAGAAAATCCCGATATTCTTCATAGCTGCACCCTGGATTGACCGAACGGTATCCGTCCGGGTCATGAAAATGTCAACGACTCAATATACGGCAAACATCCGGCTAAGCCTATACGCCTATCAGGTTATTTTCTGTAGTGCGGATCAGCCTTTAGCCGGATTGAGGCCGTGAAAGGGGCTTATCGTCCCTCCTGATCATCTATGCGCTTATAGCGGACTCCCAGTCTATCCCGACACGCCAGGCAATCCCGCAAAAATTTCTTTTCAAAAAGGCCTCCAGCGGCTGAATATATAAGAAAAAACCCCGGATGCCAGAGGCATCCGGGGCTGAATCTTGGTGGGCGCTAAGAGGCTCGAACTCCTGACCCACGCCGTGTAAAGGCGTTGCTCTACCAACTGAGCTAAGCGCCCTCTTCAGAAAAACCGGGATCTATAAAGACTGCTCAGCTTTTCCGAGAGTGGAAGGATTATTTTACAGCATCCTTCAGAGCTTTGCCAGGGCGGAACTTCGGCAGCGTGGCAGCAGCAATCGTGATTTCCTTGCCGGTCGCCGGGTTACGGCCCTTGCGGGCTTCGCGCTTAGCGGTCGTGAAGGTACCAAAACCCACGAGGGCGACTTCGTCACCCTTAGCCAGGGCGTCAGCAACACCAGCCGTGAAAGCGTCAACGGCAAGAGCAGCCTTGGCTTTGGAGATATCAGCCTTTTCAGCGATGAGCTCAACGAGTTCAGACTTATTCATATCGAATTTCCTTCTTCATTGTTACCCCGTGGGGGGCATGAACTTCTTCTAATCTCCCCTGTGTGCGGGGGATAGAGCGATTTTAGCCGCAGAGCGTGGAAAATCAAAACAATTTAGGAATTTCCGTATAAAAAAATTGACGGGGGCAAATTTCTTTGATCCCCGTCAATTAATTCAAGCCCGAAACTGAGGCTTAGTGAGCAACGATCTCAGGCAGGCCGGGCTGTTCAGCGGGTACAGCGGCGAGCGACTCAGCCATATCTTCCTTCGGAAGCGGCTCCGGCATGCGGACAAGAGCCTGCTCCAGAACCTGCTCAATCCAGCGGACCGGAACGATCTCAAGACCGTCCTTCACGTTCTGCGGAATCTCAGCGAGATCCTTCACGTTGTCCTCCGGAATCATCACCTTCTTGATGCCGCCGCGGAGAGCCGCGAGGAGCTTCTCCTTCAGGCCGCCGATCTCGAGGATCTCACCGCGAAGGGTGATTTCGCCCGTCATCGCGACGTCTGCGCGGACCGGAATCCGGGTGAGCGCGGAAACAATCGCCGTCGTGATGGCGCCGCCCGCGGACGGACCGTCTTTCGGCGTCGCGCCTTCCGGGAAGTGGAGGTGCAGATCGGTCTTCGAGAAGACGTCCTGCTTGATGCCGAGAGACTCAGCGCGCTCACGCACCACCGAGCGGGCCGCTTCAACGGACTCCTTCATCACGTCGCCGAGGCTGCCCGTACGCTGGACCATGCCCTTGCCCGGGAAGACCGCAGCTTCGATCGAGAGGAGATCACCGCCGACCTCAGTCCACGCGAGACCGTTCACCTGACCGATCTGGGGCTTCTTCGCCGCCACACCGAACGTGAACTTGCGAACGCCGAGGTAGCTGCCGATGTTCTCTTCATTCACCGTAACGGTTTCAGTCTTCGCGTTCTTCTTCGTCCCTTCCTTCATCATGTTCGCCATGACGACCTTGCGGCAGATCTTGCTGATTTCGCGCTCCAGTCCGCGGACACCGGCTTCACGGGTGTAGTAACGGATAATCGCGACGATCGCCGAGCGGTCGATCACGAGTTCACCCTTCTTCACGCCGTTAAGACGCATCTGCTTCGGCACGAGGTGCTCTTCCGCGATGTGAACCTTTTCCTCTTCGGTGTAGCCCGAGAGGCTGATCACTTCCATACGGTCAAGGAGCGCCGGCGGAATGTTGTAGGAGTTCGAGGTCGCGACAAAGAGCACATCCGACAGATCGAACGGCACTTCAGCGTAGTGATCCTCAAACGTGCTGTTCTGCTCAGGGTCGAGCACCTCAAGCAGCGCGCTTGCCGGGTCACCGCGGTAATCCATGCCCATTTTGTCCACTTCGTCGAGCAGGAAGAGCGGATTGCGGACACCGACCTTGATCAGGTTCTGCAGGATCTTACCCGGCATCGAACCGACATAGGTCCGACGATGACCGCGGATTTCCGCTTCATCATGCACGCCGCCCAGAGCGAGACGCGTGAACTTGCGGCCGGTCGCACGGGCAATCGATTCGCCAAGCGACGTCTTGCCGACACCCGGAGCGCCCACGAAGCAGAGAATCGGAGCCTTCACCTTCGTGACACGGCCCTGAACCGCCAGGTACTCGAGGATACGTTCCTTCACCTTCTCAAGGCCGTAGTGATCCTCATCGAGAATCTTCTTAGCCTTCGGAATGTTGGAAGAGACGCGGGTCTTCTTGCTCCAGGGGAGCGAAATCAGCGTATCGAGGTACGCGCGGACCACGGTCGCTTCAGCGGACATCGGGCTCATCTGACGGAGCTTATTCAGTTCCTCCAGCGCCTTATCCTTCGCATCCGGGCTCATCCGGGCGGCTTCGATCTTCTTCTCGTAGTCGTCCGTCACGTCGTTCCCGTCATCCCCCTGCCCGAGTTCCTTCTGAATGGCCTTCATCTGCTCATTCAGGTAGTAGTCGCGCTGATTCTTCTCCATCTGCTGCTTCACACGGCCGTGAATCCGCTTCTCCATCTTCTGGATTTCGGTTTCGCCGCCAAGGAGGCTGAGGAGCTCGGTGAGCGTGCTGTTCAGGTCATCAGACTCGAGCAGCTTCTGCTTCGCAGCCACCGCGACCGGAAGCTGCTGCACCACGATATCGGCGAGCCGCGTGGCGTCCGTCGTCTGGTTGACACTGCGGGCGAGATCCTCCGGAATCTTCGGATTCAGCTTCGCGTAGGCGGTGAAAGACTCAATGGTCGCGCGGCGCAGCGCTTCCGTTTCCGCCGGATCCGATTCCTTCATCGGGCGCGGCGATACAGAGGCCGTGAGATACCCGTCCACTTCACGCACCGCGCTCACATCGACGCGTTCCTTGCCCTCGACCAGAATCTTCACCGTCTGATCCGGGAGTCTCAGCATCTGAAGAATGGTGCCCACGCAGCCGACCTTAAACAGATCCTGTCCGGTCGGTTCATCGATCTGGCCGTCCCGCTGGGCGACAAGAAGGATCTTCTTACCCTGGTTCATCGCAATTTCCGCAGCCCGGATCGATTTCGCCCGGCCCATGAAAAGGGTGATCACCATACGCGGGAACACCACGATGTCACGCAGCGGAAGGAGCGGGAACACTTCAAGAGCGGTGTTTTGCGTTTTTTCTGTCATTCAATTCGTTCCAAAAAATGTGAAACTGCCCGTCAGAAACAATCTTCCGGCCGGGTGTGTCCCGGCTGACGGCAGTCCTAAAATCATATATGGGGGCGGTTAACGCAGTTTCAAGGGTATTCGAGAAACGGAAGCGGCAGTCCCGGGCTTCCGGGTTCCGCCGCAGCTTGAATTAATTCTAGCGAAGTCAAAAAAACGCTCGAGCCTTTTTGGACCCGAGCGTTTCTCAGTACTCAGAAGCAGCAGAAAATATCAGGCTTCCGTCTTCCGAAGCACGAGTTCCGGGGCTTCTCCCTTCGTCACGCAGCTTTCGCCCACCACAACCTTTTCCACATCCTTGCGGGACGGAATCTCAAACATCGTGTCAAGCAGAATCCCCTCCACAATGGAGCGGAGTCCGCGGGCACCGGTCTTGCGGGCAATGGCGCGCTTCGCGATCGCGGAAAGCGCCTCCTTCGTGAACTCAAGCTTCACGCCTTCATCATCAAAGAGCACCTGATACTGCTTGAGAAGCGCGTTCTTCGGTTCCGTGAGAATCGAAATGAGCGCCGCTTCGTCGAGTTCCGACAGCACCGTGATCACGGGGAGACGGCCGACGAGTTCCGGGATCAGGCCGTAACGGACGAGATCCTCTGCCTCAACATTCCGGAGGAGCTTCGAGAGCGGCTCTTCCTTCTTGCTCTTCACCTCAGCGCCGAAACCAATCCCGCTCTTCTCAGTGCGGTTCCGGACCACTTTCTCAAGACCATCAAACGCGCCGCCGCAGATAAAGAGGATGTTTGTCGTGTCAACGGCAATCATCTGCTTCCCGGGGTTCTTTCGGCCGCCCTGCGCGGGAACATTCGCGACTGTCCCCTCGACGAGCTTCAGAAGCGCCTGCTGCACGCCTTCACCCGACACGTCACGGGTGATCGAGGGATTCTCGCTCTTACGGGCGATCTTATCGATTTCGTCCAGGTAGACGATGCCGGTTTCCGCGCGCTTCACGTCGCCGTCAGACGCCTGGAGGAGCTTCGAAATAATATTCTCAACGTCCTCGCCCACATAGCCCGCTTCGGTAAGCGTCGTCGCATCAGCGATCGCGAACGGCACATCGAGCGCCTTCGCAAGCGTCTGCGCGAGGAGCGTCTTTCCGGAACCGGTCGGCCCGATCAGAAGAATGTTGCTCTTCTGCAGCTCCACCTCGCGGTCTTCCTTCGCCTGGTGGCGGAGACGCACGTAGTGATTGTGAACGGCAACGGCGAGAGTCTTCTTCGCGCGTTCTTGGCCGATCACGTAGTCATTCAGGTGCTCAAAAATCTCTTTCGGAGCCGGGATCGGCTTCTCAGCGGCAGCCGCCTCGACTTCCGCCTCTTCTACGGAAGGCGCAGCCGCCTTTTCCCCCGTTTCATCCGCGAGGAGCGAGGCGAGCTGTCTCGTGCAGTCATCGCAGACGAAAACCCCGTTGCCGCCGAAGAGGTGCTTCACCTCCCCTTCCCCACGGCCGCAGAATACGCATTTCCGGGTCTCGTGATCTGAACGGCTATCTGTCATGAAGGAACTCCAAAAGTAAAAATAGTGAATTCTGTCCGGCTCAGACGCCGGAATTGAAAAGCCCGGAGGGACGATTGAACCCGCCGGGCTTTCCTGCTGATCCAGTAAAGGGAAGAGTTCCGAGAGGCTGCCTGCGGCAGCCCCCTCCTCTTCCTTCCTGGACTCAGGCTTAGTCTGTTTCTCCGCGGCGAACGAAGATATGGTCAATCAGGCCATACGCCTTCGCTTCCTTCGGATTCATGAAGTTATCCCGGTCCGTATCGCGCTGGATCGTTTCGATCGGCTGACCGGTACGATCGGCGAGGATCTGATTCAGCTGCTTCTTGAGGTACAGGATTTCGTTCGCCTGGATCTCAATATCGCTCGCCATGCCCTGGGAACCGCCGGACGGCTGATGGATCATGATCCGGGAGTTCGGGAGCGCGTAGCGCTTGCCCTTCGTGCCGGCAGCAAGAAGGAACGCGCCCATGCTCGCCGCCATCCCGAAGCAGATCGTGTTCACATCGGGCTTGATGAACTGAATCGTATCGTAGATCCCGAGGCCGGCGTAAACGCTGCCCCCGGGGCTGTCGATATAGAGCGAGATGTCCTTATCGGGATTCTCGCTCTCAAGAAACAGGAGCTGAGCGATGACGAGGTTCGCCGATTCATCGGTCACGGGGCCCGTCAGGAAAATCACCCGATCCCGAAGCAGTCGGGAATAGATATCGAACGCGCGCTCACCGCGCCCGCTCTGCTCTACCACCATAGGCACGAGACCCATGCTGTTTGCGTCAAACTTAGTCATGCTGCTCCTTCTTCACTAAAACAGAGAAACCGCGGTCCTTCCGGATCAGGCTTCAGCCTTGCGGCCCATGAGAACGTCGAAGTCGATCGCTTCGTCGGAGGTCTTGCCCTTGCCGAGCACGAAGTCAACGAGGTTGTTCTCAATCACGGCAGCGGAGAGCTCGGCGTAACGGTTCTGGTCCTTCAGGTACCATTCCGTCACTTCTTCGGGCTTCTCGTAGGCCGAGGCCATTTCAGCGGCAAACGCCTTCACCTGTTCCGGTTCCGCCTTGATCTTATTATCAGCGATCAGCTTGGAAACGAGGAGGCCGAGGCGAACGCGGCGTTCAGCCTGGGGAGCGAAGACCTGCGGGTCGAGATTCGGCATGTTTTTCACATCGAGGCCGCGGGCAGCGAGCGTCTCACGGTATTCGTTGCCGATACGGGCAGCTTCGTCACGGACCATCACGACCGGCAGAGCGAACTTGGCCTGCTCGATCAGGGCGTTGAAGACGCCTTCCTTCGTGCGGGCGGTCAGGCGGGACTTCACTTCGCGCTTCAGGTTGGTCTCGACTTCCTTCTTCAGCTGATCAACGCTCTTGATGCCGAGGGATTCAGCGAACTTGTCGTCGAGGGCGGGGAGCACGGGCTCCTGAACCTTCTTCACGGTGAGGGTGAAGTCGGCGATCTTGCCGGCAAGGTTCTTCGCACCGTAGTCAACCGGGAACGTGAGCTTGAATTCCTTCGTCTCGCCAGCCTTGAGGCCGGTGGCGGCAGCGTCAAACTCGGGGAGCATCTGGCCGGCGCCGACGATGAAGGCGTAGTCCTTAGCGGTGCCGCCGTCGAAAGCGACGCCGTCGATCTTGCCTTCGAAGTCAACCGTCACTTCGTCGTCCTTCTGGGAAGCGCGTTCGACATCCTTGTAGGTGGCGCGCTGCTTCAGCATGACGTTCAGCGTGTCGGTCACTTCCTTATCGGTCACGTCGCAGACGAAGCGATGGAGCTCGAGGTTAGCGAAATCAGGCGTTTCGACCTCGGGGATCACTTCGAAGTGAGCCTCAAACTTGAGGTCAGACTTGCCGTCAGTCGGCATGTCCTTCGCGGGAACCACTTCAGGGGTGCCGGCGATGCGGAAGCCGCCTTCGGTGATGGCCTTCTCAACAGCCTTGCCGATTTCTTCGTTCAGGGCTTCGCTGTAGGCTTCCTGACCGTAGAGGCTGCGCACGATGTTCATCGGGACGTGGCCGCGGCGGAAACCGTCAACGCGGGCCTTCTTGGCATAGCCCTTCAGGCGGGATTCGGTGCCGGCGGAAACGGCATCCTGGGAGACAGTGACCTCAACGGAACGCGCGAGCGGGTTCACGGGAGCGGTGAGGGAGCTATCGGTAACCTCGGAAGACTTGGTGGCCTTAACCTCGGTTTCTTCATTCTTTACTTCTTCAGCTTTTTCAGTCATTTTGCTTACTTTAAAAAGGGGCCGGCTCCAGAACGGATACGGCCTAAAAATTCCGGCGGGAGACGGCAGCGCCGCGACACAGCGCTGCCCATCTCGGGACTGACCGCGGAAACGGGGAACGTAAGGGCTCACCCGCTTCAAGGCCCGGTAAACTGCCGATTATATTTCAAGTTGCCGGGCCTTGCTCCCAATTCCGGCACCCGGCTCACAAAACCTCACACCTTCAGGCGTGAAGCCTCGCCTCTCTCTTCCCCCTATTAGGTATTTCTGAAACACGGAAAACCGCTGATAATGAGATCGCTCCGCGCTTCGCGAAGCCTCTCATATCAGGAGAAGAATTGATGCTTGCTCTGCTTCTCAATCCGGAAGACACGGTGGCCACCGCGCTTTCCGACGCGGCATCCGGTGATACCGCTGAAATCATTCTGGGCCGCGAAAAAACCGGACGCTCGGTCACAGCTCTGGACGCGATCCCGTTCGGATTCAAGATTGCGGTGAGACCGATGAAAAAAGGAAACCCCGTGATCAAGTACGGTCTGCCGATCGGCGTTGCGAGCCGCGACATCGCTCCGGGTTCACTCGTCCATATTCATAACATTGAGGGTGCCCGTGGCCGGGGAGACCTGAAGGAGGACGCCAGATGACCTATGAGTTTCTGGGATACATGCGCCCCGATGGACATGCCGGCGCGAGAAACACGCTTCTTGTTCTCCCGATCAACCGGTCGCTCAATTTCATCGCGACCAATGTCTGCCGGATGATCCGGGGCGCGACACACTTTGAGATTCCGGCAGAAACGGGTCGCCCCGCGAAAGACCGTGAAACGATTGCCCGCGTGATGGAAGGTCTTATCCGGAATCCGAATGTCGGGGGGACACTGCTTCTCGCGGTGAAGCCGTCCGGCGAAAGCGCCTACCGCAATATGAGTGACAGCCGCTTTGCTGCCGCGGCTGAGCAGTCCGGGAAGCCCTTCCGGATCCTATACCTCACTGAGTCCGGCGGGAGCTACAGCCTTCTCGGAAAAGCGCTTCAGGCGGCCAGAAGCCTCGCGGTCGAGGTCTCCAGGGCCCGCAGGTCGCCCTGCCCGCTTTCCGCGCTGACACTCGCCGTAAAGTGCGGGACATCAGACGCGACCTCAGGCATCGCGGGGAACCCTACGGTGGGCAACGCCTTTGACCGGCTGATCGACTCCGGCGGAACCGCGATGTTCTCAGAAACCACGGAAATTATCGGCGCGGAGCAGCTCGTCGCTGCCCGTGCCGTAAATGACACCGTAGCCGGGAAAATTCTCGCCGCGGCCCGCCGCTGGGAAGAGAAAGCGCTCTCCACCGGCGAAGATATCCGGGCAATCAATCCGATACCGGCGAACATCGCGGCAGGGATATCGACGCTTGAGGAAAAATCGCTTGGCGCGATCGCGAAATCCGGACATCGCCCGATTCAGGATGTCCTCACCTATGGTGAAGCTCCGTCGGGGCATGGGCTTTACTTCATGGACGCCTGGATGAGTTCGCTTTCGCTCCCACTCGGGTTCACCGCCGCCGGTGCCGCGGTCATGATTTATCAGATGGGCGGAAACGCCATGCCTGAAAATCCCGCAATGCCTGCCATCAATCCCACCGTTGTGTCGCCATTCCTCTACGTGACCGGGAACGCCAGAGCTTTTAAGCGGTCTCCTGATAATTTTGACTTTGACGCGTCTCCTGTCATGTCGGGGACCGCGTCAATCGAAGAAATGGGAGAAGCGCTTCTCGCCCATCTGACGGACATCGCGTCCGGCACCGTTACGAAGATGGAGACGCTCCTTTATGAGGAGCAGCTCGAGGTCTTCATGGAAGGCCCGGTGCTCTGATCTGTTCAGACTTTCCGCAGGGATTCCCCGATATGGGGATCCCTGGAGCTTTGCGTCACTGCGGCCGGATCCAAAGCGGCGTAGAGTCAGGAAAAAATTCAAACCGGCTCCTTTCATGACTGTCTTTCTTAATAACTTTCTGATCGCGCTTCCGCTTTTCGCGCTGGTCGGTCTTGGCTACCTTTTCGCCTCTCTCAGACTTGTCACACCGGAAATTGGAAAGGCGCTCTCAAAATTCGCCTTCACGGTCGCGATTCCGACGCTCCTCTTCCGTCTGATGAGTACCATCACGCAGCTTCCCGCGCCGAAGCTCGGGGTCCCGATTTCGATCGCGCTTCTCACCCCTGCCTCGATGCCGGCGCTTGCCGTGATCTTCGCTCTCAACGCGTTCCTCATGTGGACCTTCGCGACGGTGCAGATTGAGTTCAGCCGGAGCTGCAGCCCCTCACTCTCCAAGACGATCTATCAGGGCACGATGCGATCCCTTCGGAACCCGATTGTGATCGGCATTATTCTCGGTCTTCTCTGGAGTCTCACGGGACTCCAAATGCCGGTACCGCTGAAGAAAACTGTCGATCTGATGGCAAACGCCGCCTCCCCTGTCGCGCTCTTCGCGGTTGGTGTCGGTCTTACCCAATATAAGCTCCGATCCCACTTTGAAACGACCGGCCTTATCACGGTTCTGAAGCTCGGTGTGCAGCCGGTTGTCGTATTCCTTCTCGGACGCCTGATGGGGCTCACGGGACCGGAACTTCAGGCCGTGTGCCTCCTCGGCTGCCTCCCGGTCGGCGTGAATGTCTACATCATGGCGCAGGAATTCAATGTGCTTCAGGGGCCGACCGCGAATTCGCTCCTTCTCACGACAGTTCTTGCCGCGGTAACACTGCCCGCCGTGCTGAGACTTCTCGGACTGCTTTAAGGGCACTGCCCTCTTATATAGAGAGAGGAAGCGCGGATAACTCTTAACGAGAGTCCGCGCTTTTCTTTTATGGAACACTCATCAGGAAGGCGTCGAGTTCCTCCTCGAACCGATGCGGGCACTCTTCCTCAGGGGAATGTCCGCAGGGCAGAGCCGTTCCCCGGACATCGAGCGCTTTGCCGCGCCAGGTTTCCGGCACATCGTAAAGCTGCCCCACAGTGCCCTTCGCGCCCCAGACCAGGAACAGCGGACAGCGGATCCGCTTCCCGCTGTCAGACGCGTCATCCTCGAGATCAATCGTGGCCGCTGCCCGGTAATCCTCGCAGATCGCGTGCACCGTTTTGGGATCCCGGTAGCAGCGAAGGTATTCCTGCATCACCGCTTCTTCTGTCGCCCCCTCGGTCTTCAGCTGCCCAGCGATATGACGCCTGAGGAAATACTCCGGGTCCGAAAGGATCAGTTTCTCCGGGAAGGGAGCCGGCTGAATCAGAAAGAACCACCAGAAGTAGCGGGTCGCGAATTCCTTATTGGTTCTTTCATACATTGTCGCGGTCGGCGCGATATCGATAAAGGTGGCGCTTGAAAGCATCTCCGGGTAGTCGAGCACGAAGCGGTGTCCGACGCGTCCTCCTCGGTCATGCCCCACGAGATCAAACGGAGGAAGCGACAAGCCTCGGGCGAGTTCCGCGATATCGGACGCCATTTCGCGCTTTGAGTACGGGCGGTGATCCGGCGTGCTTTCAGGCTTTGAGCTGTCACCGTACCCCCGGAGATCGGGAAGAATCACCAGGCGGTCTTTCGCGAAGAACGGCGCGACCTTCCGCCAGATAACGTGGGTATGAGGATGCCCATGCAGCATCACAAGCGGCCGCTTTTTGGAATAACGGGGACCGCCGATCGCGGTTCTGAGGGTTATGCCGTTCGGAAGCTCGGCATCCACAAGCCGGAATCCAGGAATAAACGCGGAATTCCCCGCGTCGCGGAGCGTGAAGGTTTTATCCATCTGATCGACCTTTCTTATTAGCCTGACTGAAGGATACGTTAGACCAGAGAGCTGAAAGTTTCAAAAAAAACGCACCGGGATCCCCTGCTGAACGGGACTTTCGTCAAAAAAATTTTCTTCCGGCAATGTACGAAATCTCTCCCCGGTTTTATCATTAGCACATCCGCGAGATCCCCCCGATGAAAAAACTTTATTTCGTTATTGCCGCTGGCCTGGCCGCGCTGTCCGCGACGCTCGCCTTTGCGGCTGATCCTATTACTGAATTTCTGCTCCACTCCGACCGGGCAACGGTGAGCGTGCCGGACGCGCCTGCTCTCACGCAGTCGAAACCCGCGCTGCAGCAGAAACTTCTTGATGTTGATGTCAATCCGAAGGACGACTCCTTCCAGCTGGAGGCTCCTTTCAAGGGCGGCAAAGTAACCCCTGAAACCGTGGCAGCCCGTTTCCGCGACGTCCGAGGTCTGATGCTCCGGGTCTGTCAGCAGCCCTCAAATCAGGCTTATTTCAGCAAGACCCCCTGTATCGCTTCTGAACTCACCGACGCTCAGGCTTCTGACGAAGCCAAAGCGACTCCCGCGGAAGTGAAAGCCGCGAACCGCGTTTTCCAGCAGATCGCCGCGATCAATGACAAAACCCGGCAGATGATGATTGCCTCAGGCGTTGACGCCCATGAAGCCGCGGTGAAACAAAGCGAAGCCCAGATTGACCCCAAAGTGAAAGCGAATCAGGATGCCCTGATATCCGGGAAGATCTCCTGGGGCGAATATAATCGCACCCGCATGACACTCACCCGCCGGGCGCGGTAACTGATTTCCAATAAAACCATCCTCAAACTTTCTCTTCGGAGAGGCACCACAAGTGAATGAGTTTCTAAACCGGTATTTCAAAATCGAGGCTGCCGGCTCGAACGTCAGGCGGGAGATTCTCGCTGGCGTCACGACTTTCGTGACGATGTGTTATCTGCTCGCTGTTGTCCCAGGCATGCTGTCCAACACGGGCATCGCTTTCGGCGACGCCTTTGTGTCGACTGTCTGGATCACCGTGATCGCGACGCTCGTTATGGGTCTCTGGGCTAATTTCCCGGTTGCCGTCGCCCCGGGGCTCGGCATCAGCGCCTTCTTCTCATTCATCGTCTGCGGACCGATGGGGTTCACCTGGCAGGCAGGCTTCGCCGCGGTGCTCATCTCCGGCATCATCTTCTCCCTCCTCACCTTCACCCGCATCCGGCAGCTGATCATCAATTCGGTACCGATGTCCATGAAGTCCGCGATTCCGGCCGGTATCGGTTTCTTTATCGCGTTCATCGGCATGAAGAACTGCGGTCTCATCGTGGGAGATAAGACGTCCTTCGTGGCGCTTGGCAACCTCTGGGATCCGAAGGTGTTCCTCACCGTGATCTGCGTGATCATCATCGGCGCTCTGATTGCCCGCGGGACGAAGGGTGCCATGATTATCGGTATGGCGATCATCACCGTGGTTGGCTTCATCTTCGGCGCCACTCCGCTTCCGGACCTTGCCGCTGAATTCGCGAAGCCGATCAAGCTTTTCCCGACCGCGACGGCGTTCCAGCTGGATTTCGGCGGTCTGATGAAGCATTCGGTTGTGGTCGTGCTCTTCACGCTCTGCTTTATTGACCTCTTTGATAACCTCGGCACGCTGATCGGTGTCTGTTCAAAGGCAGGCTACGTGTCCGCGGACGGCAAGATCCGCGGTATTGACCGCGCTCTGATGTC
Source organism: Dakarella massiliensis (assembly GCF_001182045.1). Classification (GTDB taxonomy): domain Bacteria; phylum Pseudomonadota; class Gammaproteobacteria; order Burkholderiales; family Burkholderiaceae_F; genus Mesosutterella; species Mesosutterella massiliensis. Next base: position 264,255 of record NZ_CVTY01000007.1, read on the forward strand.
TGACTCCATCGGTACGCTCTGCTCCGGTCTCCTCGGCTGCACCACCGCGACGACCTATCTCGAAAGTGTATCAGGCGTCGCCGCAGGCGGCCGCACCGGCCTTACCGCTGTGACGGTGGCTGTGCTCTTTGCTCTTTCACTCTTCCTCGCCCCGATCCTTTCGATCGTTCCGGTCTACGCCACGTCGGCCGCCCTCATGATCGTCGGCGCCATGATGATGGGGACGCTGCGCGCCATCAACTGGGATGACTTCACGGACGCCCTCCCCGCGTTCCTCACCGTTATCTCGATGCCGCTCACGTTCAACATCGCGACCGGCCTCGGTATCGGTTTCATCTCCTACATCGCGGTCAAGGTTCTTACCCGCCGCTGGAAGGATATCAACCCGACGATGTGCGTTCTAGCGGTGCTCTTTGGCATCAGCTTCGCGCTTCGTTAACCGCGGTTGACAGAAAAGCAATCCCCCGGATGCGGTGAAAGACGCTCCGGGGGATTTTTTTGACAACTTTACTGTTTACAACTTTCTAAATTTGTAACACTTCAGCCAGAAAAAGTGTAAGCAAATCATTAGGCTATTGGACTATCTCCGACACACGATGTAATATAGTGTGTGTAATAAGAGAGAAAACAAAATGCCCGAAATTCAAACCAGAACTTATATGCCCCAACCCCTTAGCGGAGAGAAACGGCGCCGCGGCCGCCCGCTGTCAGGGCATGCGAAGGACATCGTCCTTCACATCCGCTGCACCCCCAAGCAGAAAGAGATGTTTCTGAGGCTTGGAGGCGCAGACTGGCTGCGCTCGTTCCTCGACACTGTTGGAGAGGCATTCGACAAGAAGCCGGAAGAAGTTGAGTAGCACCGGTCTTCTCCACATCCCCCATGACAGCACCCCGAAGCCCGGCACTTCGGGGTGTTTCTGTTTCTGGGAATGACACTCACCTGACCCTGCTTCGCAGGTTTCGCGGGCGGTATCAGATATCCTCCGTGAAACCCCTGAAATACTCTGTAAACACCGCACCTTCCCCGTTACAAAGACATTGCGGCATTTGCACGCCTCTTCTATAGACTTCCAGTTATGCAATTAACCTCAGGAGCAAAACCATGAAGAAGTCTTCCAAGATCATTCTCAGCGCTCTCGCCTCAGCTGGCATTCTCGCCGCGGCAGCCACCGCCTGGGCCTATCCGGCTGGCGGTCAGCCTCAGGCGGGTTACCCCTGCCCTGCCGGCGGCCCGATGCTCGGACCGGGTCCGGTGATGCCGCAAGGCGCTCAGGGCAAGGTGGATCCTGCCTACATGAATCAGATTTCGAAGCACATCGCCGAGGGACTCAAGATCACAAGCGCCCAGCAGGGTGTGTTTGACGCCTGGATGAAGGCGGTGACCAATATGGCGAACACCCGCTACGAAGCCCGCCAGGCCATGCTCGGTGCTGAAAGCCGCCAGCAGGCGCTTGAAGCCCGTGCGAAGATCATGCGCGAAGCGTCGGATAATCTCTCGGCTCTCGCCTCTGCCCGCAAGAACCTGATGAATTCGCTCTCCGCGGATCAGAAGGAAATCTTCCTGCAGTATGAGTTCGGCCATCACGCCGGCAGCATGATGGGCGGATACGGCCCCCATATGGGCGGTTTTGGTCCCGGCCCGATGATGAACGGCGGACACGGCTGCGGCTGGTAAAAAAAGCCTCTCTGTGCCCTCCTGACGGCACAGAAAATCAAGGGAGAAGCAGAAATGCTTCTCCCTTATTTTTTATCTTGTCATTTTTTCGTTTTTCCAACCGCTATTGATCGATTTACAACTAAAGGTTAGTTAAGCGCAGGTTAACGATTCAATCGTCTGCTGTCCGTTTTCCTATTCTAGATTTGACTTTTCTTTTGGATTTTCTGGTTACAGCACAATTTATCGTTATTTAGATTAAATTTTTAACAATAACTAGTAGGTCAACAGTGTGATCCTCTAGATCAAAAAACGTACACGGACCTCATTAATTTGACATATATCAATAAAATATCAGATTCAACTAAGTTGATTTTCGTTACATTGTTGTAAACGATGCAATCAACAAAAATACATTTCCTGTCAAACTTATAGCTTTGCTATTTATCCAATTTATTGCACAGATTCTGTTCATATATCGCTGATATCAAAAGTTAACAGAATGATTATTTGCATTATTTTCCCGTTTTTTTGATTGTTTCAATTTACGTAACAATTTTTTGCTGGTTTTGAAAATTATCAAGTTACTATCAGCGTTAGTGATTGCATTTATTGAAATTATTTACGAAGTTGGTAAATGCAAAAATCACAAATTTCAATAGGTTATCTATACTGAAATTACAGAAGTTAACAATAACGTAAGCACAGAAGGAACCAGCCATGACAAGCAAAATTACTAAAAAAGCGTTCCATGTGCCTCCCCCCTCCCGGCAGGAGGTCAGTCAGCAGAATCCCACCGGAAAGAACGCGTTCCGGTTTTCCCTCTCCATTCTCGCCGCAGCAATCCTGGCGGCTACCTCTGCGACTGCGTTTGCGGCTGATGTCGCTGCAGGTAAAGGCGCAGGACTCTCAGTGGGAGCGACAAGCTATACTGCGACAGAAAATCAGATAGCTATCGGTCCGAATGCCGTAGCCAATAATCGAGACAAGATGTCTGACGATGCCTCCATCGCCATTGGCAAAAATGCGCAAACAGTTAACGAGGACGGTGGGAAAAAGGCCATGTGGGTCACTTTTGATCCTACCGGTAAAACTCCTGGAGCTGGCGGCATCGCAATTGGCGAAAATTCTTACGCCCTTAACGGTACAACGATTATTGGTCAACATGACTACACCGGAACGCTTGGAGACGTCACTGTCGGATCCGGCGTCAATACATACCACAACCTCCAGTATGCAGTCGGCGCTACAAGTGTTGGCTATAACAGTTATTCCGCAGGCATGTTCTCAACGACTGTTGGTGCCTATAACATCAGCTCTACGCAGTATCTGGAGAGCGGCGGAAGTTGGGCCAACTTATTTTATGTAGGGCAGAACTTCGGCTCCACAATATTAGGAGCCTTTAACAGCAATGAATCCGCCGGGTATGCCGCCGGTCTGGGGGCTGGTATTGCTAACAGTATTGTGGGTGTAGCCAACAAAGTTTCGAACTCGGCTGGCTCTCTGGTGTTTGGTACTGGGAATAAAGTAACCAATTCAATTAATACCAATTCCAGTCTTGCCTGGGGCTTAATGAGCGCGTATGACAGTACGCCGGAAAACGCTGCGGATTTTGCCGATCAGCTTCGGACGCTTGTTGCGAATTCTGATGGCAGCGGCTCTACGCTGGTCTTCGGCGGTGCCAAAACAGCCGATTGGACCATTGAAACCTCAATAATCGGCGTCAAAAATACCATCACAGGCACAGAGGAGTCTCCCAGCGCTTTCAACCTGGTTACCGGTTTTGCGAACACGGCAGACCAGGTCACTCATGTCACGGTTATCGGCTCCGGCAACACCATTTCTACTGGTACGTCTGACATTGTTATCGGCGACAACCACACCCTGACTACGACAAACGGTGCAGTTGTACTGGGATCTGCAACTGAAACGACAGAAATTACTAACGCTGAAAACTTCGTGTCTATCGGCACTGACAGCAACGCGACTGCCACAGACACAATTGCACTTGGCACCTCCTCCAGTGCGGCTGCTAATGATGCTGTCGCTATTGGAAAGTCCAGCAGCGCGACGGGACAGGACAGTTACGCTATCGGAACTTCTGCCAGTGCGACCGCCCAGGACAGTTATGCTATCGGAACTTCTGCTGTCGCCAGTGGGAAGAGCGGATTGGCAATTGGAAACACCGCTAGCGCTCAGGGCGATGGCTCAAATGCCATTGGCTATCAGGTAATATCGAAGGGGCCTTTCTCTTCTGCCTTTGGTTTCCAGAGTCTCGCTAACGCATCAGACTCCTTGGCTGTTGGCTACATATCCAAAGCGTATGGTGTGGACTCTTTAGCTATTGGTTCGCAAAATACGGCTCTTGCCGGTCAATCGGTTGCTCTTGGCTACAAAGCTGTGGCTGGAGCTCTGGGGGCGGATAACAAAATCGCTGGTCTGTCCAGTGTGTCTATCGGCAGCTACACGAAAACCAAAGGTTCGTACTCAGTAGCTATCGGTTACAACACAACAGCATCCACTATCGGTGACATTGCTTTAGGTAACACCGCAACAGCTTCTGGTGGCGGGACTGTAGCGCTTGGCACACAGGCTCAAACAAATGGACTCTATTCTGTAGCCATTGGTACAAATTCGGCCGCCAATTCGCCGTCCTCTGTGGCTCTGGGTACAAACTCCACCGCTTCTGTCAGCGGCAGCGTTGCAATCGGCTCTGGTTCAGTCGCTAACCGCATGGCTGGTGTATCCGGTTACGACCCGTCCACGAAGACTACGTCGACTAAGGTGGATGACTCCACCTGGACATCGACTGCAGCTGCGGTTTCTGTTGGTGATGCCGATGAAGGTGTGACACGTCAGATTACTGGCGTAGCCGCTGGTTCTGAGGATACGGATGCGGTCAACGTGGCTCAGCTGCGAGCTGCGACTTTGACGGCTATTAATACGTCCGCTAATACCGCGACAGTTACTACCAAAGATCCGAACCTTTCAGTTAAGTCTGAAACCGTAAAGCTTCCTATCACCTCTGATGGTGAAAATCCCTCAACGGTTGCAGAAGCCTCTGGCAAGGATTACGCCGTTGCTTTGAATCCGGATCTGACTGGCATGCACAGCGCTACCTTCAGTAACCCTGATGTCTCGACCACGACGACCGTCATCAACACAAATGGCGTCACGATCACTGGCGGCACTACAGGCACGGTGTCTCTTACTTCCACGGGCCTCAATAACGGCGGAAATAAGATCACGAACGTGGCTCCTGGCACCATCTCGGCAACCTCGAGCGACGCGGTCAATGGGGCTCAGCTCCACGAAACGAATGTGAACGTCCAGAAAAACGCGACGAATATTGCCGCTAACCGGACGGACATCGATAACCTGATGAACAAATACAACATCGGGCAGCAGGACCTTAAAGATCGCATCAACCGGGCGGGCGCAACGGCCGCGGCTCTTGCCGGACTTCATCCGCAGGACTACAACGAAGACCATAAGGTTTCCGGTTCTCTCGGTCTTGGCTTCTACCACGGAACCCAGGCTCTGGCGGTCGGTCTCTTCGTGCGTCCCACTGAAAACCTGATGTTTAATATCGGCGGTGCCTTCGCGTCGAACGACCACATGCTGAACCTTGGTGTCTCCTATCGCTTCGGTGACAACAGCATGGAAAAGAAGTCTCCGCAGCAACTGCAGGAAGAGGTGACGTCTCTCAAGACTGAAAACACTGACCTCAGCGCGCGGCTCGCTACCGCGAATGCCCGCATTGACTCTCAGGCCTCGGAACTCAAAGCCCTGAAAGCCCAGATTGCGGACATCCAGAAACATCTTCATTAATACAGTCCATCGGACTGGTTCCGGGGAACGCCGGGTTCCCCGGGCACCAGAAAACAGGATGGGGGATTAGCACAGAGTCCTGATTTCTGATGCCCTTTTATGGGAAGGTTTGAAAAAACCTTCCCTTTTTTCGTTTAGCGCCACGGGATAGAAAACCGCCCCCTTCAGTTTCCGGTTTCTCCCGGATCATCTTTCTCTTTCCTACGAATCTGGAGCGGCTTCGTAGTTCCAAAACACGTTTTTCAGTCCCGATCACTGGCAGTTTTTGACTTCAATCAACGTTTTTTGTTGTTGATTTACATGCAACTATTTGAATTATTGAACTTTTTGCAATCAGAAAAATTGCCATTTCCTGCTTGCTCTTTATGCATGATGGTATACCGGTATTTCACCAGTGTTTGAATAGTGCCCCTGGCGCCCCCTATTTAATCATTTGTTTAAATGCATTTTTTCAATCTCCGTTGAATTATCCCCGGATTTTTGGACGTCAGTTATCGAAAATACGAAAGATTTATCAAATCCTCTTTCCCGTTCTTATTGCATTTAATGAATGCATGACGAACTGCAGATGATTGCTAAATCAACAACTTATAGCTCATTCATATAATTTTCCTCACAAAACTTAACAAAAAACACACAGAGGAAAATCTCATGTCAAGCAATGTCATTCACCAGGCTCCCTCCGCCCGGCGACAGGCCAGCTCTTCCAAACGCGCCAAGAGGAACACTTCTCATTCAGGCTTCGCGGTGTCACTTGTCGCCGCGGCGATTGCTCTCGCAGCCTGCCCCGCCATGGCCGCGGGAACGGTTACTGCAGGCAGCGGCGCCGGCGTCGCTGTCGGCGCCACGAGTTCAACCACTGGAGCCAATCAGGTCGCTATTGGTCCCAGCGCCAGAACAGACAGTACTTATAGCGGCAACGCTGGAGAAGCCAGCATCGCAATCGGCGCCAACGCCAAAACCATCACCGAAGTCGGCAGAAAAGGCGCGGCTGTCGTATTCATGGATTTCTGGACCTATCTCTCACGCAGAGGGAACTTTGGCGCGGGCGGTATCGCGATCGGTAAAAATTCCATTGGCTACAACGGCTCAACCGTTGTTGGTCAGCACGATTACACCGGTCAGATTGGCGACGTGAATGTCAATAAGCAGGGAGACGCTTCCAACTCCTATGAAAACCTTCAGTACGGGTTCGGAGCGACGAGTGTAGGCTATAACTCTTATACCGCTGGTCAGTACGCCACGTCGATCGGTGCCTATAACGTCAATTCCGCCAATTACTATCCGGGCGGAACAAACACGGTCAATGGCAATAGCACTGTTTCCCAGGGGTTCGGCGCCACGATCATTGGCTCTTTTAACAGCAATGAATCCCGAAGCTCTCAGTCCGCGGTTTCCGGGATGACAAACAGTCTGGTCGGCGTAGCGAACCGGGTTTCCAATTCTTCCGGTGCCCTGGTTTTCGGTGCCGCGAACCAGATCACCAATTCACTCCAGAATGACGACACGCTGTCACAGACCCCGGGTCTGCCTTCCTCCCCGGTCGAGTTCGCCGACACGCTTCGGGAACTCGTCAGCCAATCAAACGGCGGCGGCTCTACGCTTGCGATCGGCGGTGCCAATACGGCTGACTGGACAAACGAAACCGCAATTATTGGCGTCGGGAATACGGTGAAGGCGCACCGAGCGCTTTTAACCTTTTCACGGGCTTCGCTAACACGGGTGACTCCGTGCACCATGTCACCGTTATTGGATCCGGAAACTCGGTTTCCAACGCCACAAAAACTATTGTGATCGGTGATAACCGTAATCTTGATACGGTTACCGGCGCCGTCGTCATTGGAAACGCTACGACCGCGACTCCCGTCAAAGCAGCGAACTACAGTGTGACTATCGGTTCCAACAGCCTCGCTACCGTCCAGAGCGGTGTCGCTATCGGCAACACCGCGGCTTCCTCTGGCAGCAACGCGATTGCCGTGGGTACCAATTCCAAGGCAGCCATGCTGAATACGGTTGCAATCGGCAATACCGCATCTGCTTCCTACATGGGCGGCGTCGCGCTCGGCAATGCCGCGAACTCGACTGGCACTAACGCCACCGCAATCGGCAGCACAGCGACAGCCTCTGGCAGCAACGCGATTGCCATGGGCACCAATTCCAAGGCCGCTACTTTGAATACGGTCGCGATCGGCAATACGGCAACAGCTACCTCCATGGGCGGTGTCGCAATCGGCAACACATCAACCGCGTCAAGCGCCAACGCTACCGCGGTCGGTACGAATACGATGGCCAAGGGAGCGAGCTCGGTTGCGATTGGCAACAACGCCACCGCAACTACGACTGGCGGCGTGGCGATTGGTTCCGGTTCTGTCGCCGATACCTGGTACGGCCTGAAGGGCTATGCCCCGTCAACCAAGACTCTGACTACCAATACGTCAGCCGCCTGGGTGTCCACCGCTTCCGCGGTCTCGGTCGGTGACGCCGATGAAGGAATCACGCGCCAGATTACGGGCGTCGCCGCTGGCTGGAAAGATACCGACGCGGTCAACGTGGCTCAGCTCAAGGCCATTACGGCCGCATCTTCCACAAAGGTTGATACCAAGGGGCCGAACCTCTCGGTTGACACCACGCGTCTTCCGATCACGGGTGATCCCTCCACTTCGCCTCCCGCGAGCACCTACACGGTGACGCTGAGCCAGGACCTGACGGATATGCATAGCGCCACGTTCTCTTCTGACTCGTCCCCCACAACGACGGTCATCAATACGAACGGCGTAACGATTACCGGCGGCTCTTCTGGCACGGTTTCAATCACTTCGACCGGGCTCGATAACGGCGGAAACAAGATCACGAATGTGGCGGCTGGTACCGTTTCGGCTACCTCGAACGAGGCGATCAATGGGGCTCAGCTCCACGAAACCAATGTCAAGGTTCAGAACAATACGACGAAAATTGCGACGAACCGCCGGGATATTGACAACAATACGGCGAATATCGCCGCGAACCGCACGGATATCAATAACCTGCAGAACCAGTTCTCTGCCGGACAGCGGGATCTGAAGGACCGTATCAACCGGGCCGGCGCGACAGCTGCTGCTCTCGCAGGTCTTCACCCGCAGGATTATGACGAAGACCACAAGGTCTCTGCTTCTCTCGGCCTCGGTGTCTATCACGGCACTCAGGCGCTCGCGGTCGGACTCTTTGTCCGCCCGACTGAAAACCTGATGTTTAACGTCGGCGGTGCCTTCGCGTCGAACGACCACATGCTGAACCTCGGTGTTTCTTACCGGTTCGGGGATAACAGCATGAAGAAGAAGTCGCCTCAGGAACTGCAAGCCGAAGTGACGTCGCTTAAGACCGAAAATACGGATCTCAGCGCACGCCTCGCCACGGCTGACACAAAGCTTTCCGCCGCGAATACCCGCCTCGACTCCCAGGCCGCGGAACTCCGAGCCCTGAAGCAGCAGATCGCTGATATTCAGAAGCGGCTGAAATAAATCACTCCCATAGCAGCTTGACATAGGGGGCGCCGGGCCCCCTTGGAATCTGCAAAGCAGGAAGGGGGAATGTGCATTGATCCCGGTTTTGCAGACTCCTTTACCGGGAAGGTCCTCCCTGACCTTCCCGTTTTTTTTGCCTTCAGATCTGCAGCGCTCTAAAACTCCCGGTTCAGAAAACTGCTCCAAAGTTCATCCCTGGAAACTCCGGGTCAACCTCCGGAAACCCTTTCTTTCCGCCTGAACCGGCTTAACCGATACCCCAAAGGGTTATCTTTTTGATACACATCAAAATTATTGCAAGTCAACTTTTTCAACCAAAAGTCAATCTTTTACGTAACCACGGGAAAACGAACTGCCAATTCATTGCAGTTAGATATCATTGCTATCTATTTACCTTTAATTAGACGGCTAAGGGTCAGATTTGCGGTGCGTTTCTTTCAACCGTCTGTAAAAACAGCATTTTTACAGTGAAAGCCCCGCATTGTTTCATCCCGGGAAACAGAGAGGGCTTTTTACAGAAAATTTATCAGTCTGTCTCACGCGGATGTAATTGCAATAATTGAATTCACGGATTTTCATCTCAATTGCAAAACATACAACATTCAATGACTTATAGAATTGATTTCACAAGAAAGAACAACATAAACGACACACAGAAGGAAGCAGTTTTTATGACAACATCAGAAAAAGGAGGATCGATCTGACCTCCCCTGAAATCGCTTCACCGACGCAGGCAGTGCCTTAAGAAAGAAAAGAAGAATGGTCATTCCGCCGGCGTCACTCACAGACTGAGGTGACGGGTTTAATGCTGTGAGTCACGCCAGTTCTCCCGTACCGGACATGCGGCAAAGGATCTTCAGAATCCGCCTCATAAACCGGCATCGCGGAAGACACTTCAGGGCACTGCCCTCCTCTCCTCAGGCGTCTGACACAGAACGCTGCATCCACTCTCTCTGGGGGCGCCGGGCTCCCACGGAATCAGGAAACAGGATTGGGGGAAAAAGCACGAATCCCAGTTTCCTGATTCTCTTAAAGGGAAGGCTGATCCAATCAGTCTTCCCATTTTTTTGACTTCTTTCCGACGTGCTCAATATAAAAAAACTCTCTGCCTCCCGGAGAAGAGGCAGAGAGTCCGGTTAACGCTTTACTCTGTGTGTCGCGCGGATCAGGTCCGCAGTCTTTTCGCGTCGTTACCGAAAACTTTCAGCAATGTGTTTCAGGTTCTGAGACATACGGGCGGAGAAGCTCAGTTTGTCTTCAGGACTTTCCATCGTGTAGATCGGGACCACCTTGGCTCCGCATTCGCGGGCGAGTGTTCTGGAAACCGCGGGACTCGCGAGTTCCTCAGCGAAAACGGTCTTCACATGGTTCTTCCGGCAGAAGCTCACGAGTTCTGCGAGCTGCCTCGCAGAGGGCTCTCCTTCCGCGTAAACGTTTTCAACGCTGACCTGCTTCAGACCGAAATCGCGGCAGAGATAGCCAAACGCCGCGTGACCGGTCACAAATGTGCGGTTTTTAGATCCGGCAACCGCCTTGCGGAAGGTGTCGGACGCAGCTTTGATGCCTGAAGTGAAAGCTGCAAGATTCTTCTTATAAACCGCCGCTCCCGCGGGATCCGCGGCTTCAAGCGCCTTCGCGATGTTTTCCGCTTCAAGGATCGCGCCTGAAGGCGAAATCCAGAGGTGGGGATCAATCGCGGCCCCGATCTTCATCGGCGTCACGCCCTGAGACGCCACAACGATCTTCGCGCGGCCGTTGCCGGACGCTTTCAGCGCCTTTTCAGTCCAGGGTTCAAGCCCGAGCCCGTTTTTGATCACGAGATCCGCGCCCGCGAGTCCCCGCATATCACCCGGACGGGGCGAATATTCATGCGGCTCCACGCCCGGAGGGATCAGGGTCGAAACTGTGACCCGACTTCCGCCCACCGCTTTCGCGATCTCCGCCATTGCGTCATAAGTGGCCGCAACTTTGACTTTCTTCTCCGCGGCAATCGCTGCGCCCGGAACCGCCATCTGGAAGACGGGAATCAGGGCCATCGCCGCAAGAAGCGATCTTCTCTGCATCACTCTCACTCCTTAATTTGGAAATCATTTTCAATTTTGAATATCCGCTATCATACATGCTTACCAAAATAAATAGCAAATCCGTTTGTTGAACGGAATGAATATGGTTGAGATTTCCAATTTAAGTTTTTCTTACTCCGGGCACGCGCCGTTTCTCTTCCAGTCGGTCACAGAGACCCTCACTGACGGCTCCTGGACATCCATTACCGGAGAGAGCGGAAGCGGCAAATCCACCCTGATCCGCCTGATGCTTGGTCTTCTGAAACCGTCAGCCGGATCGATCCGCGTCCCTCAGGGCACCCGGATCGGTTTTGTCCCCCAGGCGTCTGACTACGCGTATTCCGACTTCCCGATCACGCTGCTTGAGGCACTCACCATTTATGAACGGCTTCGGACCCGGACTGAGAAAGGGATTCTCGCGTCTCTCAGAATCGGAAAGGCGAATCTCCGGGACTCCGCTCTTCTCGCGCTCGAATCGGTTGACCTCGGCCATCGGGCGGAGGCGCTTGTCAGTACGCTTTCAGGCGGCGAAATGAAACGCTTTTATCTCTCACGCGCCCTCATTTCATCCCCCGCTCTTCTGATTCTTGATGAACCCTCTTCCGGACTCGATCCAAAACGGGCTGAGGAAATTTATGAACTGATCCGCCACGTTCATGAGAAACATCACCTCACCGTCATCGCGGTGGAACATAACCTCGGCGCCGCGCGGCGCTACTCCGACCGGATTCTCGAACTGAAGGACGGCCGTCTCACGGAATCGGAGGCGTTCCATGCCTGATTTTTCGGTTTTCAGCGATATCTTCAGTTTCAGCTTCATGCGGTACGCGTTTTTCGCGTCCATCTGCATTGGCATCCTCTGTCCCACGATCGGAATTTTTATCGTGCTGCGGCGGTATTCACTTCTCGGCGACACACTCGCCCACGCGTCGCTCGCCGGTGTCGCGACCGGGATTCTCTTCAGCGGGAACCCGATTCTCTACGCGATCGGATACTCCGTCGCAGCGGGGGCCGGGATCGATCTCCTGCAGAGCCGTTTCCCGAGACGCTCTGACCTCACGCTCGCGATCGTCCTCGCGCTTTCTGCCGGCATAGCCGTGACCCTCATGAGTTCGGGGCTCCTCCACGCAAACGCCGAATCCTTCCTTTTCGGAAGCATCCTGACGGTTGACCGGAGCGATGCGATCGCGATCCTCGTGCTCACGGCGGCAGCCGTGCTCCTCACGTTTCTGCTTCGCTACGACATGATTTATGTCGCTTTTGATGAAGTGGCGGCAAAGCTTGCCGGCGTCCGGATCCGTGCGGTTTCCTTCCTCTTCTCCGTCATCGCCGCGGCCTCAGTCGCTGCCTCAATCAAAATCCTCGGAGCTCTTGTGATCAGCTCGATGGTCGCGATCCCGGTCGCCTCCGCGCTGCAGTTCCGTAAAGGAATCCGCGCGACGGCCGTCATTTCCTTCGCGGTCTCTGTGGTTTCAGCGATCGGCGGGCTCTTTGCCTCCTACGCGCTCGACGTCGCGCCTGGCGGCGCTACGGCGCTGATTTCGGCTTTCATCCTCTTATCGGTTATTCTTATCCTCAGAATTCGGGCGAAGATCACCGGACAGTCATGACTGAAGAAAACGAAACAAAACAGAACCCCCGCGGAAGCGGTTACTCCACGCGTCAGAAAGCATCCCTTATCAGCTTTCTCGAGTCGCATCCGGAGGAGTTTCTGACGGCGAAGGAAATTCACGAGGGTCTCGTCGCGAGCGGCGAAAAGATCGGCTACACGACGGTCTACCGGCTCGTCAACGCGCTTTCAGACGAAGGGAAGCTGAAGAAATTCCTGACCAAGAAAGGCGGCCCGATTGTGTTTGAATTCGCGCCGGGGCACGATGAAGCGGAATTTCATGTACAGTGCAAAGTCTGCCGGAAGCTCTTTCATCTTCATTGCGGAGAGATTGAGCGTACCGCTGAGGAACTGAAGCATCACCTGGATGCAGAACACGGAATCCTGATTGACTTTCAGAATTCCGTGTTTCAGGGGATCTGCCCCGCCTGCAGACGAAAGGCGGAACAAAACCATCAGGACTGATCCGCGGGTCCTCAGAGGACCCGCGGAACGCGCCGGCTATCAGTAGTTCTCGGCGCTGACTTCGAAGAAGCTCTGCGGATGGAAGCAGACCGGGCAGACTTCCGGAGCCTTCGTGCCGATCACGATGTGACCGCAGTTGCGGCATTCCCAGACCGTGATGCCGGCCTTCTCAAACACCTTCTTCTCTTCCACGTTCTTCAGCAGCTTGCGATAGCGCTCTTCGTGGGTCTTTTCAATCGCAGCCACGCCGCGGAACTGAGCGGCGAGTTCCGGGAAACCTTCTTCATCGGCTTCCTTCGCCATACGGTCATACATATCCGTCCACTCGTAATTTTCACCGGCAGCGGCAGCGGCGAGGTTTTCCTCGGTCGTGCCGATCTGGCCGAGCTGACGGAACCACAGCTTCGCGTGTTCACGCTCGTTATCAGCGGTCTTCTGGAAAAGAGCGGCAATCTGTTCGTAACCCGCCTTCTTCGCGACGCTTGCGAAGAACGTGTACTTGTTGCGGGCCTGGGACTCACCGGCAAAGGCTTCCCACAGATTCTTTTCGGTCTTCGTACCGGCATAACGATTAGCAGCCATTACTTTCTCCTAGATATTAGAAATGATCCGGTCTGCCACCCGGGGTGATTGGGGGTCCCGGGGACAAATGTGTGGCATACCAGATAGCATTATTCTATTCGCTTTTTATAAAAGTGTGAGTCTTTTTTTATTTTTTTGTATTACCTTAATTTCAATATTGTCAATCATCGAAAGTATTCCGGCAGTGCTTTTCAATGAGAATGAAAATTTTTAAATCAAACCAGTTTCATAACAGGACCCGATGTGTCCGATTCCTCTTAACTCTTTAATTTATATTCTTAATATAAGTAAAAGCGCCTTACGTCAACCTTAAGATCAGCGTATTGAGAACCGTTCTTATTCAGGCTATCAGAGACCGCTAGTGAGGATTTTTGTACTCAGGGATTCCTGCCCCTGACCATCAGCCGTATTTTTAATTAAATATTTATTGATACACAAAATTATTGTTAGACGACTAATGGATTTCATACAAGATCAGGTCCTGATTAGGAATTTTTCTGTCGTTTTTCAGTATCAGACCGGATACTGATGAACTCAAAAATCGTGGGGAAAACCGAGGGAGACGGGCATCTTTCCTGAATGCAAAGCACGATTGGAAAGCGGGAATACAGGAACCGGGGAAAAGAAAAAGAAGCCGGTACATAAGAAAAGAGCCCGAAATGCCTCTTAGAAGCACTCCGGGCTCTGAAACCTGGTGCGGAGAGCCGGACTTGAACCGGCACGCCCTCAACGGGCGTCAGGACCTAAACCTGGTGCGTCTACCAATTTCGCCACCCCCGCGCACGAAGGCTTTATTTTACAGAAAAACTCTGGAAAGTGCCTTCAAAAAAGCTGTGCAGATTTAAAAAATCAGAGGCGCAGCCAGGGTAGTGTTACTTGGCAGCGGGTTTCTCGGAACCGCAGCCGCAGGTGCAGCCGCCTTCCTCATACTCGTGATGGTGACCGCCGCAACCGCATTCACCCTCTTCATGCTCGTGGTGATGGCCGCCGCAGCAGCATTCGCCCTCTTCATGCTCATGGTGGTGGTCGCCGCAGCCGCATTCGCCCTCTTCATGCTCATGGTGGTGGCCGCCGCAGCCGCACCCGCACTCTTCCTCTTCGTGATCGTGGTGGTGACCGCCGCAGCCGCAGCTACATTCTTCCTCTTCGTGCTCATGGTGGTGACCACCGCAGCCGCATCCACACTCTTCTTCTTCGTGGTGATGGTGATGACCGCCGCAGCCACAGCCGCATTCATCGTCGTCATCGTGATGGTGGTGATGGCCGCCGCAGCCGCATCCGCAACCACAGGAGTCCATAACGATCGGAGTGAAGGGTTCGGTGACTTCGGTATAGGTGAGACCGATCTGCTTCAGGGCGAGACCCAGGTCTTCGTCCGCCGCGACGCCGAAACCGTCTTCAGTCTGAGACACGCGGTAGCCGCGCATCAGGAGAGCGGAGCCCGCCTGCTGCATCATGTTCATATCGCCCGTGACGTGGAACACGACTTCAGGCGCAGCGCTCACCGCATAGAGCTGCCCATGATCATCCATCAGAATGTCATCGATCTCAAGAGGACGCAGTTCATCAACCGGAACCGTCACTTCGTACGCTTCGCCGCCCGCCTCAAAGGTGGAGGGAAGCTCAGCGCGGAAGGCGCTAATCAGGGGGATTTGCTTCATTCTCGCGAGGAGAACAGGAGCGGGCTTCGATCCCGCCGGAAGGATTTTGGTGAGCGTGGTCATTGTGTAATTTCCAGGCAATATGGGTTATTTGATGCGGGAAAGTATACCGATTCAGTCCGGGTCCGGTGAGGCAAACTTACTCCATCCCCTGCACGGCCGCGACCGCTTCCGAGAGCTTATCCACCGGGATCACTTCAAGCCCCTCAATCGGCTCTTTCGGCCGATTGGCGCGCGGAATGATGGCGCGCGAGAATCCGAGCTTCGCGGCCTCGCGGAGCCGTTCCTGGCCGCGCGGCGCGGGACGCACCTCACCCGCGAGACCGATTTCACCGAACACCACGAGCCCTTTCGGGAGCGCCCGGTTGCGGATCGAGGAAATGATGGCGAGCAGCACCGCGAGGTCAGTCGCCGGTTCCGCAATCTTCATGCCGCCCACGGCATTCACAAAGACATCCTGATCAAAGCAGCTCACCCCGGCGTGACGGTGGAGGACCGCGAGCAGCATTGAAAGACGCTGCAGATCAAGGCCGACCGAAAGCCGCTTTGGGGTGGGCGAGTGTGAGTCATCCACCAGAGCCTGAATTTCAACGAGGAGCGGCCGTGTTCCTTCCTGCGTCACAAGAATGACGGAACCCGGGACACTCTCCCGGTATTCGGAAAGGAAAATCGCGGATGGGTTTGAGACACCGCGGAGGCCGTGGTCCGTCATTCCGAAGACCCCAAGCTCATTCACGGCACCGAAGCGGTTCTTGAACGCGCGGATGAGGCGAAAGTTGGAGTGCGTATCGCCTTCAAAGTAAAGCACCGTGTCGACGATATGCTCGAGCACCCGAGGCCCGGCAAGCGACCCTTCTTTCGTGACATGGCCGACAAAAACAAGCGTCGTACCTGAGGTCTTTGCGAGACGCGTGAGACGCGCCGCGCATTCACGCACCTGGGAGACCGAGCCCGGCGCGGAGTTTAGTTCAGAGGAAAAAATCGTCTGGATTGAGTCAATCACGACGAAGTCCGGTTTCTCCGCCACGATGACCTGTTCGATCGTCTCAAGCTGGATTTCACTCATCAGCCGGATGCCATCCGGCCGGAGCTCAAGGCGCTTCGCGCGCATCGCGACCTGCCCCGCGCTCTCTTCGCCTGAAACATAGAGCGTCTTCATGCCGCGCCCCACGAGCCGCGCCGTGACCTGAAGGAGAAGCGTGGATTTGCCGATACCCGGATCGCCACCGATCAGCGACACACCGCCCGGAACAAGGCCTCCGCCCATCACGCGGTCAAATTCGCGGAGCCCGGTCAGGATCCGCGGAAGGTCCTCCGCCTGAACGCTGGAGAGATCCTTCACTTCAGTCGACTCGATAATCGCCTGGCTGCGGTGGCGGTCAGAGCCATAGCGGGCGCTGACACCCTCCTCCACCTTATATTCGGAGAGTGTGTTCCAGGCGTGGCAGTTCGGGCATTGTCCCATCCATTTCGGGAAGCTCTCCCCGCATTGGCTGCAAACATAAACCGTTTTTGACTTTGCCATTTCTGCCGCTCCGTAGACTGATCAGGGCCGGGATCGCTCGGATCCACAGCCCTGCGGTTGAAGCTTTTAGTTTACAGAAAGGAGGACACCTGAATCAGAGAGCCCCTTCTGTCTCCCGGACAGGAACGCGCGGCAGCACGCTGCAGATCAGCTCATAGCCAATCGTGCCGACCGAACCCGCGATCTCGTTCACCGGAATATGCTGCCCCCAGAGTTCCACCCAGCTTCCGACATCCGCGTCCGGGTAATCGGTGATATCAATCGAAATCATGTCCATGCAGACACGCCCCGCCATCGGAACCCGCTTTTCCTCAACCCAGACCGGGGTGCCGTTCGGAACCGATCTCGGGTAGCCGTCCGCATAGCCGCAGGCGACGATACCGATGCGGCTCGGACGCGGCGCGATCCACTTGGAGCCGTAACCGACCGCCTCACCCTTCTCAATATGCTGGACCGCGATAATCTTCGCGCGGAGCGTCTGCGCCGGAATGATATCGAGCGCCTTTTCAGACACCGTCGAATCCGGGCTCACGCCGTAAAGCGCGATGCCGGCGCGGACCGCGTTCCCTTTCACCTCAGGGTGGAAGAGCATACCGGTCGTTGCCGCAAGACACGCCCCTTCAGGGTCATTCGCGAGGTCATCGAGCCGATCCAGCTGCCGGCCGACCGTCGCCGGGCCGTTCTCTTTATAAGAAGGGTCACCGTTCGCGAAGTGCGTGAGCACACCGTAGCTCGTGACTCCCGGGATCGCGTGAAGCCGGGCGCGGACCGCTTCCACTTCAGACGGCCGGAAGCCGAGACGGCTCATGCCGGTGTTCACGCCAATGTAGCATCCGAGGCGCAGCCCCTTGTGATGCTCAAGAATGGAAAGGAGCCGCTCCGAATGAACGATCACGTCAGCCCCCGCTTCCTGAATGGGGCCGAGGTCCTCTTCATCGAAGAACCCTTCAATCATCAGGATCCGCTTTTTCCAGCCGAGACGGCGCAGTTTCAGCGCGTCTCCGATATCGAGGATCGCGAGACCATCCGCCTCAGCGAACCCCTTCACAATATGCTCCAGGCCGTGACCGTAGCCGTTTGCCTTCACCACAGCCCAGAGGAACCGGCCGCGTGCCGCCTCCCGCATTTTCTGGCAGTTGTGGCGCAGTGCGTCCATATGAATAACAAGCTCTATGGGACGAGGCATTTTCTAGACTTTCCTGATTTGTTCTGATGCTGTAGGTGAATGATCCCCGACGGACGTTCCCGCTTTTTTCCGCATAGCGGCGGAGCGCCGGAAGGAAACTGTCCGGAAACTTTACCACTATGGCCCGACACCCGAGTTAACCCCCGGGATCGTTTAACCCGAGGCTTCCAGGCGATAAAGTGTAAGTTTCCGTTTTTCCTTTAGTTTTCGGGACGGAAAAACGGTAGACTCCGGCACGGCTTTCTGAGACCGCGTCACAAATCCCGCCTTTCCGCTATATTTACCTAGGCGGTTCTGCTGCGTCATCTCTGAACTGCCCACTTTTCAAGGAATATAAGGGAGACAAATGAATCGCGGGTTTTACACGATCATGGCGGCGCAGTTTTTTTCAAGCCTCGCCGATAACGCTCTCCTCATCGCTGCCATCGCGCTGCTCTCCGAGCTCGCCGCCCCTGCCTGGATGACTCCGCTCCTGCGACTCTGCTTCACGCTGAGCTACATCATCTTTGCGGCGTATGTAGGAATTTTTGCGGACAGCATGCCAAAAGGCCGCGTCATGTTCCTCACGAACACGCTGAAAGCGGTGGGCTGTCTCTTCATGCTTTTCGGGGGCCACCCGCTGCTCGCCTACGCGATTGTCGGTCTCGGCGCCGCGGCCTACTCCCCCGCCAAATACGGCATCCTCACGGAACTCCTCCCCCCTGAAAAACTCGTTGTGGCTAACGGCTGGATCGAAGGCCTCACGGTGATTTCGATCATCCTCGGCGTGGTGCTCGGCGGCGCGCTGATTCTGCCGGCTGTCGCGGATCCGGTGCTCGCCGCGGGTATCCTCCAGACGATCGGCATTCATACGAGGGCCGGCGCCGCAATTTCGATCGTTTTCTTTATTTACCTCATCGCCGCGGCCTGCAATCTCTTTATTCCGGACACCGGCGTGCGGTACCCGAAAGCTGATTTCGAGCCGATCAAGACGGTCTGCAATTTCCTTGGGTCCTGCAAGGCGCTCTGGGCCGATAAGCTCGGGCAGACGTCGCTTGCCGTCACCTCTATGTTCTGGGGCGCGGGCGCTGTGCTGCAGTTCCTTGTGCTTTCCTGGGCGGACACAAATTTCGGACTCAACCTCTCGCAGGCTTCGGTTCTTCAGGCTGTGGTGTCGGTCGGCATCGCGATCGGCGCGGTCGGCGCCGCGACCTTTGTACCGCTTAAGAAGTGTCTCAAGGTGCTTCCGATGGGCGTTCTGATGGGAGTGGTCGTCGTCTTTGCCGCGCACTTCAACCGCGCGATGGCGCCATCCGTCATCACGCTCCCGGGCGGATTCGAGATCTCTTGGGCGATCATCATCGCGGGCGCCATCATGGTGCTTGTCGGTGCGCTTGCCGGTTTCTTCGTGGTTCCGATGAATGCCCTCCTCCAGAACCGCGGTTTTGTTCTGATGAGCGCGGGGCGTTCAATCGCCGTGCAGAACTTCAACGAGAACTCATCGATGCTGATCATGCTGGGCATTTACTCGCTCATGATCAAGGGCGGTCTCAGTTCCACCCGCATCATGGAGATCTTCGGCGCCTTTGTCGCGATCGGCATGATTGTGGTCATTCTCACGCACCGCCGCAACGCGCTCGGCCAGGATCTCTCAAGCATGATCGGAGAGGAAAGCCCGCATCTGCAGAACGGGAAAGAGAAATAGATCGGCAGATCGCTCCCCAAAAGCAAAGCCCGGTTAAAAAAACCGGGCTTTTTTCATGGGCTCAGCGGTACTCTCAGGCCGCTTCCGCTGCTTTCAGCGTCCGCTTCACGAAAAGCAGATCGTGCCAGCACTTTTCCTTATCCGCGAGGTTCCTGAGGAGGTACGAGGGGTGATACGTCACAATCACCGGAATCTTCTTCCCGCCGACTTCAGTTTCGTGGAGCTTTCCGCGGAGGCGGCTGATCGCCTGATCGGTGCCGAGAACCGCTGACGCCGCGGGGCGCCCCATCAGCACGAGAACCTTGGGGGCGAGGAGCTCAAGCTGCCGGTCAAGGAACTGGCGGCAGACCGCGACTTCCTCTGGCTTCGGATCACGGTTATGCGGCGGACGGCATTTGAGCACGTTGATAATCGCGATGTCCTTCCCGCGCTGAAGCCCGACAGACTCCAGCGCCTTCGTGAGAAGCTGACCGCTCTTCCCGACAAAAGGCTTCCCCTGGAGATCTTCTTCCGCGCCCGGCGCTTCACCGACCATCACGATCGGGCAGCCCGGGGCACCGTCCGCGAACACGGTGCGGGTCCGTGTTTCACTGAGACCGCAGCCGTGGCACTCAGGGAGAAGCGCCTTCAGCTGATCCCAGGTGCCGTCTGTCACCTGGCTGAAGAATTTCACCGAATCCCATCCGCCCGCAGCGGAATCGGGATGAGCCGCTCGCGGAGCAGAAGGCGCGGCGGGAGAGAGGGCCTGCGCCGCACGGCGCGGCGCCTGGGACACTGGGCTCGCGTGAACCGGCTGCGACGGGGCTGTCACTGAAGCCCGCGGTATACGGGGTGCGGGTGACACCGCGCGCGGCTGAGGCCTCGCTTCCGAAACTGGAGCTGCGGGAGCCTCGACCGCCTTCGGCACGCTTCGGACCGGCACTGACGGATCCTCTTCTTCCCGGAGAATCCACTCAGGGCCAAGCCCCATCGCCTTCCAGATCGCGGACTGCCGTGCGTCAAGCATGGGTGAGCAATGCCTCCATAAAGAGCGCGTCTTCTCGGGTTCCATCGCGGTTCGCGTAGTAATCCGAGATCACCCCGGCCTGGACAAACCCCGCCTTTTTATAAATATGGATCGCGTGTTCGTTTGAGGACCGCACCTGAAGCACCACGCGGAAAGCGCCTTCACGGTTCGCCTCAGCCATGATATCGGCGAGAAGCGCGGTCCCGATTCCCTTCCCCTGAAATTCCGGGGCGACCGCGAGCGTAAAGATCTCGGCTTCACCCCGCAGCTGATGAAGGACCGTGTAACCGGCCACAGTCCCAGCTTCCTCCGCGACTCTCGCGTAGCACCCGGAACGGAGGCACGCGGCGTAGGAGCCCATATCCCATGGCTCCGTAAAAACACGCGGTTCAATCGTTTCAATCGCGGGAAGATCCGCGGGCGTCATATTCCGAATCGCGGCTGCCATCGTCAGAGCCTCTTTCCCGCGGCGCGCTCTTCGATCGTGAGCGCCACGTGGTTACGGACATAAAGCGGAGCGGCGAGTTCCGGAATCACAGCGAGACCCAATTTGAAAAGAATCGCGCCGAGCGAGGCGAGATCAAGCGCCGTGACTGTCGCGTCAGGATTCAGCGTCACCCGGTCACCGAGCACCGCGAACGACTCCGGGAACGCGCGGACACCGCTTCCCGAGGCGAGCGCCACGCCGAAACTTTCGGCAAGCCCCGCGAGCTCATCCGGATTCACGAGTTCGGCGGGTACGAGTTCAGAGAGCCTCGCACCCTCTTCCGCTTTTTCATACACCGCGCAGTACGCCTGATGCATCCGGGCGTCAAACGCGGCGAGGATTCTCGTCCCGGTGGGTTTCCCGCTGAGTTCCTTCATCGCGAGCGCCTCGAGGTTGCTCGCCGCGACAATCGGTTTCTCCTTTGCCCAGGCGAGTCCCTGCGCCACACCGCACGCGACCCGGAGCCCGGTAAACGCTCCCGGGCCCGCTCCGAACACCACGGCGTCACAGTCTGAAAGCGAGACACCCGCTTCCCGCAGCACGGCGTCCACCTCTCCGATCAGCGACTCGGAATGCCCCGCTCCGGACTCATCAATTTTCTGGACCGAAAGACCTTCACCCGTCACCGCGGCGGAACTCACCGGCGTTGCGGTATCAAGCGCGAGGAGCGTTGGGATTTTTGCCGACATTCTGTGTTCTCTTACTGAATTCCAAATACGAAAAAAGCGGGACCGCGGCTATGAATCGCGAATCCCGCCTGCCAAGAGCGCATTTTAGCGCCTCGCCGGATCGGCTTCCGGGTTTTCTCTGGCGGCTTCACTCCCGAAGCCTCCCGACGCACGGCCCTTTCTCAGCGGCCTCCGTCCATCCGGGCGTTCTCACGCGCGGACCGGACATGCATAAATTCCTGATGGACCTGAATGATCTGATTTCTCATATGCATTCTTTCCATCGGCGACATCACGGGACGGGGATCCCCCGGCTCCATGGCGCCGAGCCCCTTCGGGTCGATGCTGCACTCAAAGTGGCGCCGGAATTCTTCCCGGCTGATCGGGCGGAGCTTCTCGCGAAGCGCCCGTTTTTCCGCGTCATCCATCAGCATCCAGATGTGGCGGCGGTTTTCCTGCGTCATGACAGGCCAGAGATCGGCGCGCTCCTGAACGGAGAGACTCTGCCACTCAGCGGGAGTGCAGGTGCGATTGCACATAGGACCATCCTGCGCGAACGCGGGGGAAGCCGCAGCGCAGCAGGTCGTCAGCAAAGCCAGCAGCAAAAATTTTCTCATAGCAGTCCGAATAAGGAAATAAGTGAGGAGGAGCTTCCGCAAGAAAGGCCCCGCTCCAGAAACCGGCCGCGGAGGCTCCTCCTTTCTTCAACACCTATATCCTATTTCGATTTTTCTTAAAAAGTGCTACAAAAAGGGAGTGAAATTCTTTCAGGGCGGGTTCTTTTGTTACAGCTTGTTTTGGAGAGCACAAAAAAATTTGTAACAGGCCAAAATGTAACAAACCAACCCGGAAGCAAAAACCGGGAAGCTTTTTTCTTTAGAGAAAGAATTCTATTACAAGGGGACAGACATGACGGCTGAACGCAAACCGAAAATTCTGGTGGTCGATGATGACCCGAGGCTGCGGGACCTCCTGCGGCGCTATCTCGGTGAGAACGGGTTCAATGTCTTCGTGGCTGAAAACGGCCAGGCAATGAACCGGCTCTGGATGCGTGAGCGGTTTGACGCGCTGATTCTCGACCTGATGATGCCGGGTGAAGACGGCCTCGCGATTCTGAAGCGGATCCGCGCGGCGAAGGACACGACGCCTGTCATCATGCTCACCGCGCGCGGCGAAGATGTTGACCGTATCGTGGGGCTGGAACTCGGAGCCGATGACTACATCCCGAAGCCCTTCAATCCGCGCGAACTCCTCGCCCGGGTGCACGCTGTGCTCCGCCGCCGTCCGACGCCTGAGACGCCGGGGGCCCCGTCAAGCGAAAACGAAATCGTGAAGTTCGGGAACTTTGAGCTCGACCTCGGAACCCGCGTGCTCCGGAAGAACGGCGAACCGATTCCGCTCACGACCGGTGAATTCGCGGTCCTGAAGGCCTTTGCCCGCCACCCTCGTCAGCCACTCTCGCGTGACAAGCTGATGGAAATGGCGCGCGGCCGCGAGTACGAGGCCTTTGACCGGAGTCTTGACGTTCAGGTCTCGCGTCTCCGCAAGCTGATTGAACCCGAACCGAGCAAGCCCCGCTACCTGCAGACGGTCTGGGGTCTCGGCTACGTCTTCATCCCGGACGGACATACGGTGTAAGGATCGGGTGCATCACCGGATTCCCACCTGAAGCGCGGCAGAGGTTTCTCAGCAAGAAGCCAGCCGCGCTTTTCCCTTTTTCCCTCTTACCCCAGGCTGCAATCATGGCTAAAAAAGAGGCGCCGGTCCCCGAAGGCGAACGTAATTCAAGTAACAGCATCTTCTGGCGCACGTTCCTGATGCTGATGGTCCTCATCGTGGTGTCGGTGCTGGGCGGCCTTCAGACGTACTGGACATTTAATGAAGAGTCGATCGCGCAGAGCATTTCGCAGCAGATCGTCTCGATGACGAATCTCACGCGCTACGCGCTGATTTCCGCGGACCCGGTGTACCGTCCGGACCTCCTCAATATCCTCGCGAGCGAAGAGGGACTGCGCATTGTGCCGAAGGAGGACAGCGATCACACGACCCCTCTCACCGACACGTCGACCGTGAGTCTCATCGAACAGATGGTGCATGAGGGGCTTGGGCCGCACACGGTGCTCGCGTCAGAAGTGAACGGGGAAAAGGGGCTCTGGGTGTCGCTCTCGATCGACGGCGATCAGTACTGGCTGATGACCCGGAAAAAGCTCTTTGACCGTCCGAGCGGCACGTCCTGGCTCTGGTGGGGCATCATCGCCTTTATGCTGTCGACGCTCGGCGCGACGCTCCTCACGCGTCACACGGTGGAGCCGCTCGCGAATCTCTCGCGCGCCGCGAAGGCGCTCGGCCGCGGGCAGACCCCTGAAGAACTCCCTGACACCGGCCCGACCGAAATCCGTGAGGTGAACAAATCCTTCAACATCATGGTGAAGGACCTTTCCCGCATGGAGGAGGACCGGGAGTTGCTGCTCGCCGGCGTGAGCCACGACCTCCGCACCCCGATCACAAGGCTGCGGCTCGAAGTCGAACTCGCGGATCTCCCCGAAGACTCCCGGAACGCCATGGTCCAGGATATGGAACAGATGGAAAACATCGTGAACCAGTTCCTCGGCTACGCGCGCCGCTCGAATACGCCGCTCGAACTCGTGAATCTCGGCGAAGTGGTGGCCGCCGCGATCAGCGCGAGCCGCATGCAGGAAGATCCCACGGTGTCGCTTGACAGTGTGATCCGGAAGGATGTCTACATCATGGCGCACCCGGCTGAAATCGCGCGTGTCGTGCAGAATCTCCTCGTCAACGCGAGCAAATATGGGCGCGATCCTGAAGGGAAACTGGAGATTTTCGTGAATACCGGGCTGCAGGGCGGAAAGGCGATTCTCTCCGTCGCGGACCGGGGTGACGGGATTCCGGAGGCCGAGATGGAACGCGTGCTCCGGCCGTTTGAGCGCGGCGAGCGGGCCCGCACCGGATCTACAGGCTCGGGCCTTGGGCTTGCGATTGTGGACCGCATCGCGCGGCGCAGCGACGGTCAGGTGAAGCTTCACACGAATAACCCGAAGGGGCTTGTCGTGGAAATCCGCTTCCCCCTCGCCTCGCCTCCGAAAGCGTCGAAGGGGCGGGATGAAGCGGACGCGTCAGCGAAAGGCGATCAGAAGATTTCCGCCTGAAGGCTCGGCTCAAGAAGGACAGCGGCAGTCGCTTCGATCGCCTGCCCTTCGCCCACTTCACCCATGCCTTCCTTCGTCTTCGCCTTGACGTTCACGTCCTGCTCGGCAACACCGAGAATCCGCGCGAGCTGCGTGCGGATCTTTTTCTTCCACTCGCCGAGCTTCGGCTCTTCGGCGTAAATCGTCGTATCCACGTTCACGATTTCCCAGCCCGCGTCGCGGACTTCGCCCACCACGATCTGAAGGAGACGGCGGCTGTCCGCATCCTTCCAGCGTTCGTCTGACGGCGGGAAACGCTCTCCGATATCGCCGCGGCCCGCGGCGCCAAGGATCGCATCCGTAATGGCGTGCAGCAGCACATCGGCGTCCGAGTGCCCGAGAAGTCCCTTTTCGTATGGGATCAGAATGCCGCCGAGGTAAAGCTTCCGGCCGGGTACCAGGCGGTGAATGTCGTAGCCTTCCCCAATATGAAATGCCATCTGTGTCTTTCTCCAGTCTCCCCTATTGGGGCGTTACGGGTGTTTGCGGTGCCGGCCTTCGGCGATCGCTTCCGCGATCAGCGCGTCATCCGGCGTCGTGATTTTAAAGTTTAACGTGCTGCCCGGGACAACGGAAACCGGAGCCCCGGCGCGTTCCATCGCGGAGGATTCGTCCGTGACCCCTTCGGTCCCGCGTCTGAGCGCGGATAGGAGCTCAGACAGCCTGAACGCTTGAGGCGTTGCCGCGCGCCAGAGCGATTTGCGGTCACGGGTCGCGAGAATCCGGCGGTCTGGCGACGCTTCCTTCACGGTATCCGCCATCGGCATCGCGAGGATCGCGCCGTGCCCCGCCGACAGCACCTCATCCCGGAGCTTCCGGATATCCGCAGGATCCACAAAGGGACGCGCTGCGTCATGCACCATGACCCAGTCCGTGCCGGACGCCGGGAAAACAGAGCCGCCTGAGAGGGTTTCGAGGCCGTTCATCACAGTGTCCGCGCGGGTTTGGCCGCCGCGGCGGACGACCCTCACGCCTTCGGGGAACGTTTCCTCATCGATCCAGGCGTCTGACTCTGACACCACGACGAGGATCCCGGAAAAAATGCCTGAGCCGTGAAGCGCCCGGACCGTGAGAGAAAGAACCGTTTCACCCGCGAGCCTCAGATACTGCTTCGGAACGGCGAGCCCCATACGGCGCCCGACACCGGAGGCCGGCACCAGGGCATAAAAACGGCTTTCTTCCTCTTTCACTCCACTCTTCCTTTCAGTCACGCTGGCGTTCAGTCCGGGCGGCGCACTTCCCCTCCAAACACAGGGATCGAACCGCCGCCCGAGTCTTTCTATAATCTTCAGGAATTGTAGCGATCCGGCACCGTTCGCCCAGACCGTAATTTCCCGTCCTTCAGAATTTTTCTTCATGACGAAAACACGTTTCCCCGGCCTCCTTGGCGACAGTCTCTTTGATAAACACCCGACACTCAGCCGCACGATGACGCTTCCCGCAGGGTCGCCCGACAGTGTCGCGATCGCGGAGGCCGCGCGGGAATGCGCGGAACAGGGCTCGATCCTCGTCGTGATCGCGGCGAACGCTTCTGACGTGATCCGGCTTGAGCAGGAAGTGGCGTGGGTCGATCCCTCGCTTTCCGTCCGGACGTTCCCCGACTGGGAGACGCTCCCTTACGATCTCCTCTCCCCGCATAAGGATCTGATATCGGAGCGGCTCGAAACGCTTTACCGGCTTTCATCCCGCGTTCCCGGCAGACGGTCTGACTCGGGGACCGCGATTGACCTGCTGCTCCTCTCCGCCTCAACCGCCGCGCTCCGGATCGCGCCGACCTCCTTTATTTCCGCGACCACATTCTTCTTCCGCCGGGGAGACATCCTCTCCACCACGGATCTGAAGCACCGGCTGATTCTCGCCGGCTACTCAAACGTTTCTCAGGTGATGGGGCCGGGTGAATTCTGTGTCCGCGGCGAAATCGTCGATATCTACCCGATGGGCGCGCCGAACCCGTACCGGATCGGACTCTTCGATGACGAGATCGAAACGATCCGGGTGTTTGATGAAAACACGCAGCATACGACCGGGGACGCAGAAAGCATCCGCATTCTCCCCGGGCGCGAGTTCCCGATCGATGAAGCGGGTGCCCTCACGTTCCGCAAAAACTGGCAGACCGCCTTCCCGAAAGCCGGCACCCGGTCTTCCGTCTATAAGGACATCGCAAACCACGTTCCGAGCCCGGGGAGCGAATACTATCTGCCGCTTTTCTTTGACGAGACAGCGACGATTTTTGATTACGTAGGAGAGGACGCCCGGTTCTTCCTCACAGGAGACGTGAACGCGGAGCTTGAGCGGTTCTATCACGAGACCGAGGCGCGGTACGAGTTCCTTTCGCATGACGCCGAGCATCCGGCGCTGCCCCCAGAACAGCTCTTCCTGTCGCCTGAAGCGTTCTTCAAGGCGCTCAGCCCCTTTGCCCGCTGGAAACTTGTGACAGCGGGAGACGGAACGCCCGTCTTCCCCGATCTCTCCGTTGACCGGAGAGCGAAGGATCCGCTTGAGCCTCTGAAGGCATATCGCGCGAGGACGCAGACTGAGAAGCGGAGGCTCCTCATTTCCGCGTCGTCCGCCGGGCGAGAAGAGACGATTCTCGAACTCTTCCGTGAGTATGGGCTTGCCCCGGACCGGGTGCCGGGGTTCAGCGCGTTTATCGACTCGGATTCCCCGTTCTCGATCACCCACGGGCCGCTTTATGACGGCTTCCTGATGGATCAGCCGAAGATCGCAGTGGTGACGGAGACCGAGCTCTACAAGGCGAATCCCCGCCGCAACGTGAGGCGACGCGACCGGAAGACAAACGTCGACTCTATGATCCGGGATCTCTCGGAACTCCGGATCGGGGACCCCGTGGTCCACGTGGAGCATGGCATCGGGCGCTATCAGGGGCTGATCACGCTGGACACCCAGGATGGGCCCGCCGAATGCCTTCAGATTGATTACGCGGACAGCGCGAAACTTTATGTACCGGTGTCGCAGCTGCACCTCATTTCCCGCTACTCCGGGTCTGACCGCGACCACGCGCCGCTTCACCACCTCGGGAAGGGCGAATGGGAAAAGGCGAAGCGGAAGGCCTCCCAACAGGTGCGGGACACCGCGGCGGAACTCCTTCACCTCTACGCGCACCGGGAAAACCGCCCCGGAATGGTCTTCAAGGTGTCGCCGACCGATTACGAAGCGTTCGCGGAAGGTTTCCCGTTTGAGGAGACGCCCGATCAGCAGGCCGCGATTGACGCGGTGCTCGACGATATGCAGAAGGGGAAACCGATGGATCGCCTCGTCTGCGGCGACGTCGGGTTCGGAAAAACCGAAGTGGCGCTCCGAGCCGCCTTTATCGCGGTGATGGGAGGCCACCAGGTCGCGGTGCTCTGCCCCACGACGCTGCTCGCGGAGCAGCACGCTCAGACCTTCCGTGACCGGTTCGCGGCGTGGCCTGTCCGGATCGCGGAGCTCTCCCGCTTCCGAAGCGGCAAGGAAACCGCGGCGGCACTCGCGGGTCTCGAGACCGGCTCAGTCGACATCGTGATCGGCACGCATAAGCTCCTCTCAGACACCGTGAAATTCAAGAACCTGGGACTCGTCATCATCGATGAGGAACATCGGTTCGGCGTGCGGCAGAAAGAGAAACTGAAGTCGCTCCGGGCTGAGGTCGACGTCCTCACGCTCACCGCGACCCCGATTCCCCGCACGATGTCGATGTCACTTGAAGGCGTGCGGGACTTCTCCGTGATCGCGACGGCGCCCGAGCGGCGGCTGGCTGTAAAGACCTTTGTACGGCCGGAAAGCAACGCGCTGATCCGCGAAGCCATTCTCCGTGAGCTGAAGCGCGGGGGCCAGGTCTACTTCCTCCATAACGATGTCGACACGATCCAGACGCGTTACGAGCGGCTGCTCGAACTGGTTCCCGAGGCCCGCATCGCGGTCGCCCACGGACAGATGCCGGAACACGCGCTCGAGCGCGTGATGCGCGAGTTCTATCAGCAGCACTACAACGTGCTTCTCTGCACGACGATCATTGAGACCGGCATCGATATTCCGACCGCGAACACGATCATCATTCACCGGGCCGATAAGTTCGGTCTCGCGCAGCTTCATCAGCTGCGGGGCCGCGTTGGGCGAAGCCACCACCAGGCCTACGCCTATCTCCTCACGCCGCCCGAGGCCTCCATCACGAAGAACGCTGAGAAGCGGCTTGAGGCGCTCCAGAATCTCGAGGACCTCGGGAGCGGCTTCTACCTCGCGATGCATGACCTGGAGATCCGGGGCGCGGGTGAGGTGCTCGGCGAACGGCAGTCGGGTGAGATCGCGAACGTCGGCTTCGACCTCTATAACCAGATGCTGAAGGAGGCGGTGCGGGCGCTGAAGCGCGGCGAAACGCCGGATGTCGAGCATCCGTTCGCGTCCGTCGCGGAAATCAATCTCCACGCGCCGGCGCTGCTCCCGTCTGACTACGTACCGGACGTGAACCAGCGGCTCGGGTTCTATAAGGAACTCGCCGCGGCCGAAACCCCGGACGCGATCGACGCCGTGGTCGAGAATCTCGCTGACCGCTATGGCGAGATTCCGCCCCAGGCGAAGACCCTGATCGATGAGCACCGGATCCGGCTCCTCTGTGAGAAGCTTGGAATCCGCAAGGTGGACGCTTCGGAAAAAGTGATCTACCTCACGGTCGCCGATAAACCGAAATTTGAGCCGCTTAAGTTCATCGACCTCATGCAGAGCCGGCGCGACATGCGGATGACGGGCCCGAATCGCGTTCAGATTTCCCAGTCAACGGGGAATATTGAGTCACGGATTGCGGCGGTTAAGGGAATTCTGGGTAAACTTGAGTAAATTTACCTAACCCCAAAAACCTTAAGGCACCCCCGTGCGAAGGAGTCTAGCGTGACGATGACGCCGCTTTCTTACGATCTCGTGATTCAGGGAAAGGATCTTTCCCGCAGCAACCTTCCTGCGGAAGCGGCGGGTCTCGCCGGCTTCATCGCGGAAATCTCGCCGGGGGCCGTGAGGCTTGAATCCGTGAATCCGCTCACCGCGGAACCCGTGATCGGGAGACTCCAGGAAGCGGGGCTCGACGCCGCGATGGTGCGTCATGGCCTGAAACTCACGGAATTCCGCCTCCTCGCGAGTGACCTCGACAGCACGCTGGTCGCGATTGAGACGCTCGACACGGTGGCGAAAAACGCGGGCTACGGCGACACAGTGGCGCAGGTAACCGAAGCCGCCATGCGGGGGGATATCAAGGACTACGCGGAAAGCCTCCGCTTTCGGATCGCCGCTGTGAAGGGCTGCCCCGTAAAGGCGTTCACGGATTTCGCGGAAACGATGCCGTACAGTCCCGGCGCGGAACGCTGGGTGAAGAGCTGCCGCGCAGCCAGTCTTGAGTGCCACATTGTGACGGGCGGGTTTGATGAAGTCGCGGCCGCGGCCGCGGAGAAACTCGGCGCGAACGGCTTTCACTGCAATAAGCTCGGGATCCGGGACGGGGTGCTGGACGGCACCGTGACGGGCCCCAAAGAAAACGGCGGGAAGATTGTGGACTCGGACGGCAAGCGTCACATTGTGGAGCAGCTTGCGGCGGACCGCGGCATCCCGGCCTGCGATGTCATCACGATGGGGGACGGCTGGAACGATGTGAAGATGCTGGAGTTCGCGGGGCTTGGTATCGCGTACCACGCGAAGCCCCGGGTCCGCGCCCTCATCCCGCATCAGATCAACAGCCTCGGGCTCGACTCCGCACTGAACTGGTTCGCGGACGGCCCGTATTGGGCAGAGCGCGCCGGAGTCTAAAATCCTATCCATACGCGATCCGAACGCGTCCCTGACAGAAGAAGAGGCAGAACACCTATGAAGCGCTTCACGATTTCGCTTGATGATGATCTCGCGGTCCAGCTCGACCGCCTGATGAAGGAACGGAATTACAGCAACCGCTCTGAAGTCTTCCGGGATATTCTCCGCGACATCATCGCGAAAGAGGACCTGACGCGGGGGGATGCCCAGGCGCTCGCCGTGGTGAGCTACAGCTTCAACCACCATAAGCGGCAGCTCACCGAGCGGATGAATGAAATCCAGCACGCGAATATCGGGCTTGTCGTCACCGCGATGCATATCCACGTGTCGCACGAGGTGTGCTCCGAAACCATCATTCTCCGGGGACCGGTGTCCGAGATCCAGAGTCTCGCGCTCTCGATTGTCTCGGCGCCTGGTGTCCACTACGGGAAGATCAACCTGATCCCGGTGGAACCGGATGAAGAGAATCATGACCACCCGCATGACCATGAGCACAGTCATGATCACGCGGACGGACACAGCCACGCGCACCCTCACACGCATCCCCATACGCACGAAGACTAAGCGTCATACTGACCCGGCGGCGCTGTCCTCTCCTCCGTGCCGCCCGGCCACATTCTTTTACCGATCTTCCGTCTCTGCATCACACTTCTGCCGCTGCGCTGATGCAAAGTGTCATATTTCGTCCCTACAATAGGGAAAGACAGCCAGAAGTGGGTTCTGAGGCACTGGATTCAGACGCTCTCTCACAGACTGTCCCATCCTTTCCCGCGGAACCGGAATTCCGGTCCGCGATCTGTCGCTTATGGCTGAAGAAAAAAAAGAAGATCAGGGCAGCAACACGCTTGTCATCGTCCTCTCCGTGCTCCTCGCGATCCTTGTAATCGGATTCGCGGGCTGGGGCGCGTGGCTCTGGACGCACCCGAGACTCCCGCCGCTTGAAGGCAAAATCACCGCGGCGTCGATCGACGTCGGAAGCAAAATCCCCGGCCGCATCCGTCAGATCCTCGTGAAGGAAGGTGACCGCGTGGGGCTCGGAGACCAAATCGCGATCGTGACGATCCCGGACACTGAGGTCCGGGCCCGCTCGGCTACCGCATCTCCGATGCGGCAATCGGGCAGCACTCTCAAGGACGAAACAATCCTCGGCACAAGCGATATGTCAGACGCCCGCACAGCGTACGAAGCCGCGATTGCCGCTGAACGCGCTGAGGAAAAGAATTTTGCCCGGGTATCCGGCCTTTACCGCCAGGGGCTTGTGCCCGAGCAGCGGCTGGAAGAGGAACGCGCGGCGCTTGACTCCGCGCGCGAAGCGGAGCGCGCCGCGAAAGAGGCATTCGTCCTCGGGAATCAGGGGACAGCCCCTGCCCCGGCTTCTCCCGCGGCTGGCAATAAGGGAAAGAGTGCCGATACGAAAAACGACGCGGTGATCCGCAGCCCGATGAATGGCGAGATCTCCCACATCTACCTCGGAGCCGGTGACGCCGCGCCAAGCGGGTTCCCGATCGCGACGATCGCGGATCTCTCCTCCCCCTGGGCCGCGTTTTCGGCTCCCGCAAGCACCGCGGCCGGCCTCAAGGAGGGGGACGTGATTCATATCCGGATTCCGGCGATCGGCGGCCCCGCTCATGAGTTCCGGATTGAGACGATCCGCGAGCGGCGGAACGCGAAGGGCGGCGACGCGGAACCGTTTGAGGAAATCCGGGCGCGGCCCCTGAAACCGATCCCCGGGCTTCAGCCCGGGATGTCCGCGCTTTTCGAGCGCCGCTCCTCATAACACAAAACCGCTTCAGACTATTGAATCTGAAGCGGTTTTTCGATTCCGGCGGAAAGAAAATTTGGCCGGTTATTCTTCCACCTGGAGCGCCACGAGGTCATGCTCTTCGGTGCGGACAATCTTCGCGCGCACGAATTCGCCAGGTTTCACCGGGCGGGTGACCGTGGCGTACACGACGCCATCCACCTCAGGGGCCTCGTGCGCCGTGCGGCCGACCGCGACGCCGTTCTCATCCTCAGGCTCATCAATCAGAACGGTTTCAACGTTCCCAATACGGCGCTTCAGCTTCTCCGCGGACACCTCGGCCTGCACTTCCATGAAGCGGCGGCGACGGTCTTCCTTCACGTCATCCGGTACGGCATCCGGGAAGTCGTTTGCCTTCGCGCCGTCAACCGGCGAATACGTGAAGCAGCCAACGCGGTCAAGCTCCGCCTCGCGGATAAAGTCGAGAAGGTGCTGGAACTCTTCCTCCGTTTCACCGGGGAAACCAACCACGAAGGAAGAGCGGATTGTGAGATCCGGACAGATCTCGCGCCACTTGCGGATCCGCTCAAGCGTCTTCTCGGCGTGCGCCGGACGGGCCATACGGCGAAGCACATCGGGGTCCGCGTGCTGAAGCGGAATATCGAGGTACGGGAGGATCTTCCCTTCCGCCATCAGCGGAATAATGCGATCCACCATCGGGTACGGGTACACGTAGTGGAGGCGGATCCAGAGACCGAGACGGCCGAGCTCGACGCAGAGGTCTTCAAGACGGGTATGCACGGGGCGGCCGCCCGCGAAGGCGAGCTTATAGCCGAGGTCAGAACCGTAGGCCGATGTGTCCTCCGCGATCACCATGATTTCCTTCACGCCGTCTTCCTTCAGGCTCCAGGCTTCACGCATGATGGAGTCCATCGAGCGGGAGTGAAGCTTGCCGCGGAGCTGCGGAATGATGCAGAACGTGCAGTGATTGTTGCAGCCTTCGGAAATCTTAAGGTACGCGTAGTGCTGCGGGGTCAGACGGACACCGCCGCCCGGAACGAGATCGAGGTACGGCGCGTGAGGAGCCGGAAGGTGCTGATGCACGAGCTTCACCACATCCTTCTCTTCCTCCGGTCCCAGAACGCCGAGCACCGCGGGGTTCCGCTTCATCACGAAATTCGTCCCGTCCGCGTCCTTCTTCCCGCCGAGGCATCCCATCACGATCACGCGGCCGTTTTCACGGGTCGCTTCGGCGATCGCGCCGAGGCTCTCCTCAATCGCCTCGTTGATGAACCCGCAGGTATTCACGATCACGAGATCCGAATCCCGGTAGTTATCGACGATCGAATAGCCTTCGCTCCGGAGCTCCGTAATGACGCGCTCGGAGTCGACAAGCGCCTTGGCGCAGCCAAGGGACACAAAACCGATCGTCGGAATCCGACGGGGCGTTTCGTTCAGCATGGAAGAAGATTTCCTTTTGATTTCAGTCTTTAAGTAATGGGGAGGCGATTATAAGGGATCAGAGCGCTTTGGGGTCAATCCAGGCAAGCGCCGCATGGCGCCCCGTTTCGCCGTGATCGCGGCGGTAGCTGAAGAAGTGAACCGGATCCGCGTAGGTCGAGAACCCGCAGTCCGCGATATCCTCGCGCTTCACGCCCTGCGACACGAGCGCGTCTGACGCGAGCCCCGCGAGGTCGCAGAGCCACTTCCCGGCTTCCGCCTTCGGTTTAAAGCGGGAAGCGGCGTCAGGAAGCCGCGCCTTCATCGCGTCGAGGACATCAGTCCCGACTTCGAAGTCATCCGCTCCGATCCGGGGCGCGAGCAAGGCGAGAATCCGGGCGTCCGGATCCGACAGTTTTTCCCTCATCAGCTTCACACCGTCCTGCAGGATACCGGCGGCGAGCCCCCGCCACCCGGCGTGAAGCGCGACCACGATTCTTCCCGCCGGATCCGTGAGGATCACGGGGAGGCAGTCCGCGGTCTGAATCGCGAGAACCACACCCGGGGTCATCGTCCAGCTGCCATCCGCCTCTGCTTCAGGCACCGCGTCATCCGCGTGCACGATTGCCGTTCCGTGCACCTGATGCAGCCACTTCGGGTCAGACCCCGCGTAGTCCGAGAGGAATCCGCGGTTCGTCCGGACGCAGACCTTCGCGTCTCCGCAGTAGAGACCGACATTCATGCCGCAGATACCGTCCTCGTTCCCGAAGGGGCCCGAGGACACCCCGCCCTCGCGAAGCGTGAAACAGGCGTGAACAGAAGCCGGTGCCTGCCACTGAGGAGTCAGAACGGCAAGCTCCGGTTTTTCAAGATTGGAAGCCATGGGATTAGTCGCTGCAGAAAAAATTAAGGATTGGGGGCTATTGTAGTCAGCCCGCCGCGCCCGCCCGAGGCTCTGAGACCCCGGGCCGGGGGAATGCCGGAATTATTCCCAGTCGGGCGCCGCGCCTAGCGGCGCCTCTTCATCAAACACCGTGACCGGCTGATCGAGCGGCCCGAAGCCGAGCGCCTGCATAACTTCCGTGAGATCCGCGGGAGGAGCCGCGAACCACTCCATCCGCTCGCCCGTCACCGGGTGCGTGAGCCCGAGGCGGCTCGCGTGGAGGCACTGACGCTTGATCGAGAAAACCGTGCCGTCATCAATCGGCTGGAGTCCGCCGCGGTACACGGGGTCTCCGAGGAGCGGGAGCCCGAGACTCTCGCAGTGAACGCGGATCTGATGCGTGCGGCCGGTTTCAAGGCGGCAGGCGACCCAGCTGATCACGCGCTTTCTGGCGTTTCCAAGAGCCACACGGGCGATATGGGTGCGGGCGGAGCGCATCGAGCCCGGCACGTCAACCGCAAACCGCATCGGGTGACGGGGGTCACGGCCGATCGGGCGGTCGACGAGCGTCCGCTCCGGGGCTTCGCCTCGAAGCAGCGCCCAGTACTCACGCTTCACTGTGCGTTCCTGAAGCTGACGGACAAGTGACGTTTCCGCCTCGAGCGTCTTTGCGACCACCATAAGGCCGGTCGTGTCGCGGTCCAGGCGATGGACAATGCCGGCGCGCGGCAGCACCCGGAGTTCCGGATAACGGAAAAGAAGACCGTTCAGCAGCGTGTCGTCCCAGTGCCCTGCCGCCGGATGAACAACGAGGCCGGAAGGCTTATTCACTACGATGATCGCGTCATCCTCGTACGCCACGTCAAACGGGACATCCGCGGGGGTAAAAGCGAGTTCCTCAGGGGACGGCTGCGCGGTCACCGCGACCACGTCTCCCTCATAGACCGGATCCCGCACCTTATCGACCGGTTTTCCATTTACCGTAACCGCGCCCTGCTTGATCCACGTCTGGAGACGGGAGCGCGAAACTTTAGGCATCAGGGCTGCGAGTGCCTTATCGAGCCGCTCCCCGGAGTTTTCCGCTGAGACAAGGTACTCGGTAAAGTTTTCTTCCTGTTCCGTTTCGCCCTTGGTCTCAAGGCTATAATTGACCACACTTTTCAATTTCTGGTTTCCTAGTAAATGAAGAAAGCATTGCGCCGCACCGCCCTCGGCATTTCGATGGCTGCCGTCATCACGCTCACCGCCTCCTGCTCCTGGCTCTCGACTGTGAACGATGATAAAACGATCAACTGGTCCGCTGACAAGCTTTACACCGAGGCCCGTGACTCGCTGGATAACAGCAACTGGTCGCAGGCCGAAGAGTACTATACCAAGCTTGAATCCCGGTATCCGTTCGGACGCTATGCCCAGCAGGCTCAGATCGAAATGGCGTACGCCTACTGGAAGGACGGCGATCCCGCCCAGGCCATTCAGGCGTGCGACCGGTTCCTGCGTTCGTACCCGAATCACTCCGCGAGCGACTATGTGCTCTATATGAAGGCGCTCGCCACGCTGAATGAGGATGACGGATTCTTTGCCCGCCTCACGCATCAGGACATCTCGGACCGCGACGCGCAGGCCGCGCGTGACGCCTGGGATACGTTCCGCGAGCTCGTGCAGAAGTATCCGGATTCCCGTTACGCCCCTGAAGCCCGCCGCCGTCTGAATGAACTCATTCTGGCGCAGGCGAATCACGAAGTGAAGGTGGCGAGATTCTACTTTATCCGCCACGCTTATGTGGCCGCGGTCGCCCGCGCCCAGCGTGTAATTACGGATTACTCACGTACGCCGTACCGTGACGAAGCCCTTCAGATCATGGCGGACAGCTATGGCTACCTCGGCATGAAGGATAACGAGAAGGACGTCCGCCGCGTGATCGCTCTGAATAAAGAGCATCCCGAAACGCAGGTGAAGATGCCGAAGATTGAGAAGCCGACGATTGAGGCTCCGAAGAACGTGCCTTCGACCCAGGTCCGTCAGCAGGCGAAGTAAAAAGCCATCGCTGAAGCCTCACAGTAATTCAATTAAGCCCCCGCTTCCTCAAACCTGAACTCCCGTGACATAGTTCTATATTGACTTAAACGTCATGGGAGGTTTAGGCAGGTTTAAAAGCTCAAGCATGTCTTGGGCTTTTTTCGTCAGAGGCTCCACAACCCATGTAGCTCTCGTTGGTGCCCTCACCGCTCTGATCCTCTTCAATGCGGCCAGTAACTTTTCCACCGAGTTATCGGGGAGTTTTAATTCCTGAGTTTCTCTTTTTTTAGCCTGCACTGTTATAGCCATCCTCAGAGACTGAGCGATTATGTGTACCATCAATTTGCCCATGTAAGAGGTTTGGGTTGCCTGCAGTCGGTCTCCTCCGTTAAGGACTTTAAACTGTCGGAAAGCCACCTCAACGATATTCCTGCGCCTGTAAATTCTTAGAGCCTCGATCGGATCTTCGAGCCAGTCGCTGCGGATAACAAAGCAGCCGGCAGTGCGTTCCCAGAGTCTGAGAGCCTCGAGGTTTTTCTCCCATATTTTCCTTTCCTTGCCGTCTTGCTCTTCTTTGCACTCAGTTATGAAGCGGGCAGCGAAGTTCCAGTCATCTCGATCTACGACTTTTCCATCGCGTTTTTTATCTAAGACCTTATCTATTTTCTTTAGTAGCTGCTTCTGCTGAGAGAGCGCAATTTCCGGGAACCGATACAGATGCACGAAGCAGTCACGATTTACTGAGCCGGCCTCTGTGTTTTGCTTCCAGTCTTCTTTTATGGTTCGGCAATAAACTTCATACTCACTGTTGTAAAAAGCGAGGTCGCAAAGTGCTTCACGGAACTTTGTAAATTTATCTTTTAAACCCTTTTCCACGATAGGAACGCCGGCGACGAAGCTGACATCGGTATTAAAAAGATTCTGAAGATTCATTAGGGAAGAGTAACCCCGGTCGGTCACCAGGACTGTCTCGTCAAGATCAAAGCCGTAGCTTTTCATCTGAGCCAGGATGGATTTGTAGACCGACTTATCGGTTATCGAGCCTTCGTCTTCTCTGGCATAGCAGACGTCTCCGTTCAAGAAATCCACGGCAAGCGTAAGGTTTATCTGTTTGAGTTCAGGATTCTGTTTGGCGTGCCCGTAAGCCGCATCCTCGATTGTCATAGAGAAGGTACTTATTGCCGTGGAGTCCAGCGCCATATACATCTTTTGCAGAGTTGAAGGCGGCATGGCCGAGCCCTGCTTCTGAGCCTTTTGTTTTATTTCCTCAAGCCATTTCTGATAATTCTGCTTGGATCGGTCAAATCGTAAACGGAAATAATTAACCATGTCCTCATGGTCGACTTGAGCAAGCAGTTCGCTGATGCGCTGAGAGCTTAAAGGAGCGCTTACAGGAAGCCAGTTGTCGGGAAGCCAGTCTTCATAGCCGTTCATGGCGCCCCCGTCTAAGAGCTGATAGACGGCCAAAGCCAGAAGGCCGGTTCCTAATTGTTTTCCGAACGCCGCCTGCAGGTTTTGCAGAATTCGGTTCTTGGAGGCGAACTGCCAAAGGGCCCAGGTGGCAGCGTAAGAAAGGTTGTTTGAAGCCCATGACTGCTCGCGCTGTTGAACTTCTTCTGCAGCA
Organism: Dakarella massiliensis; assembly: GCF_001182045.1. GTDB lineage: Bacteria > Pseudomonadota > Gammaproteobacteria > Burkholderiales > Burkholderiaceae_F > Mesosutterella > Mesosutterella massiliensis. The sequence goes on from NZ_CVTY01000007.1 coordinate 302,873, forward strand.
TCCTGCTCGGATCTTTCAACGAGGGTACGATTTTCAAAGTAAAGCGTCTTGCCTTCATACTCAGGATGATTGGATAAGTACTTTTTGCCCAGTCTAAGTCTTCCGGTTGCTTCATTGAGCGTGCCGACATAAATCCTTTTGGCAATTCTTGACTGTTTCTTCACCGGATCCCACTCATTTCTATAGCCATAAACATAGGTGGAATCTCCTTTTCTGAAGGTGGAGAAACGGAAATGGTTGTCTGGTAGAGTTCTTGGTCGAGCCATAATAGTCTTTATCAATATTTATAGACTATAATATCAAGAATTACCCTTAATGTCAATCTCAACTATTTAAATTTACTAGGAATTTTTTCCAGAATGAAAAAATCCCGGAGCTATGTTCCGGGAGTTTGGGCTCAAAGGAACGCGGGGGCTTTTCTTTGCCGCGGAAGAAGAAAAACCCTTCAGCGCCTCGTCGTGTGCCGTCTTAAATATGGGGTGCGATTGATGGAGGGAAGCGACTTCTCCCGTTCCCCTCCCCTGTGTCCGAGCCGTTCTGCCAGGCGCCGCCAGATCCCTCTCAGATCCCGCGGCTCCTGTTCTCAGCAGGCAAAAGAAAACCTCCGGGAGAAGAGGAATCTTCTTACCGGAGGTTTCTGAATCCAGCTCGCCCGGAACCGCGTCCCGGGAGATTCTTAAAGACGGCTTTATAACTTCTCTTCGTCAGTCAGCGAATCCGTGCCGAACTCACCTTCGAGGCGGGAGACAACCAGGGCAGAAGCCGCGTCACCCACGACGTTAATGGAAGTACGGATCATATCGAGAATACGGTCAATACCGGCGATCAGAGCCACAGCCTCAAGCGGAATGCCGACCTGAGTGAAAACGAGGGTCGTCATAATGAGGCCGGCACCCGGGACGCCAGCCGTACCGATAGCGGCCATCACGCCCATCAGAACGATCGTGACCATGTCGGTCATCGACAGGTTCATGCCGAAGATTTCAGCAGCGAACACAGCGCAGACGCCCATGTAAATGGCCGTACCGTTCATGTTGATCGTGTTGCCGAGCGGAATGGAGAACGAGGCGATCGTCTTCGAAGCACCGAGCTGACGGGAAGCGCGAAGGTTCACAGCGAGAGCAGCGGCGGACGAGCAGGTCGTGAAGGCGACGAGCCACGGTTCAAAGATGCCCTTCAGGAAGGTCTTGATCGGCATACGGATCACGAACTTCACGAGGAAGCCGTAAACGATGATGCAGAAGAGAGCCGTCGCGATGAAGGAAGCGAGGATCAGCTTGCCGAGCGGCAGCAGAACCGCGAGACCGTGCTTGGACACCGTGTAGGTGATCAAGCCGAACACGCCGATCGGAGCGTAGTACATCACGACGTTCGTGAGGCGGATCATCACGTCGCCCGTCAGCTCAAAGATCTTGAGCAGGGGCTTGCCGCGTTCGCCAAGGCCGGCGAGGCAGCTGCCGAAGAAGATGGCGAACACGATGATCTGGAGCATGCTGCCCTTAGCCATGGCTTCCATTGGGTTGATCGGGACGAAGTTGAGGAACGTCTCAACAATGCTCGGGGCCTTCACAACCTTGGCAACCGCGCCAGTCGTGGAAAGATCGAGACCGAGGCCCGGGTTGATCACTTCAGCAATGCCGAGACCGAAGGCCACAGCGATAGCGGTCGTGATCATGTAGCAGAGAAGAACCTTCACAGCTACGCGGCCGAGCTTGGAAATATCGGTAATACCAGCGGCGCCGGCGACGAGGGTCGCGAAGACGAGCGGTACCACCACCATTCGGATCAGTCGAATAAACAGGTCGCCAAACGGCTTGAACCAAGTGGTGCCAACGTCAGCCGAAACAAACGCGCCCACGACGACGCCGAGCACGAGGCCGACGCACATCTGGACCGGCAGACTTAGCAGCCAGCTCTTTTTCTTCTTTTCTGCCATACATCCTCCCACATACCGGCGGATTGCCCGCCGTCATTAGTTTGTGTCCTATCCCGATCTCCCCCGGAAAAACTACCTCTGAAGGGAAAAACATGACCTTCGAACGGATAGGACTTATTTTCAGATTCTCCGTCAATATTACACTTTGAAGAAAATCTGCAAAATAATGTTTCTGAATTCTTAGCGTCTAGGTACTATTTGGTATGCCTTTTACATTCAACAGGTTATAAGGCTGCTTATCTCTTTTTCTCTACGGCATTTACCGTATTCCGCTGACTTCGCAAAAACCGGACATATTAAATAAGCTATTGATTATTTTTAATTTAATCGGCGTATTAAGCATAAATCCCTATTCGTGTCACTTTAAATTTGACACAAGTCAAGACAAAAACAGTTGAAAAACAATGAATCCCCTGTTTTCGGGGCTCTCAGTGGGTCATTCCGCGCGGATGCCCGGACGGCGGGATCTGGCGCATGGTCATCTTCCGGTCATTTTTGTTCACGATTGTCACGCTCCGTAAAACGGTTTGCCGGCAGTTTTTGTCCTACACTCAAGTGAAAATTGCGTTTCCTCTGAAGAGGCGCCGCAAAGGCTGTCCCTTCGGGAACTCTTTCCAATAAGGGAATTACGGATGAAATACCGTCTGATCTTCCTCGCCGTGGCATCCGCGTCGCTCGCGCTTTCGGGCGCCTCTGCCTATGCCGCTCTCCCCGCAGTGAACACTGCGGTTTCCGCTCCCGCGTCACACAGCGCGGGGTCTGAATTCTCCTGGTACAAGGCAGCTTTCCCCTGGGATCACTCCGACCTGAAGCCGGACCCCGCGATGACGTACGGTGTCCTCCCGAACGGTGTCCGCTACGTGATCCTGCCGCATCAGACGCCGAAAGGCCGTGTGTCACTCTACCTCGACGTTCAGGCGGGCTCCTACTTTGAGACTCCGGAGCAGCTCGGCTACGCGCACTATATCGAGCACATGGCGTTTAACGGCACAAAGCACTTCGCGCCTGGCTCCCTGATTCCTTTCTTTCAGAAGAACGGCATGAGTTTCGGGGGAGACACGAACGCGTCGACAGATCCCGTGGAAACGATCTACACGCTGGATCTCTCGTCCGGGTCATCCGATCAGCTGCAGAAAGGTCTTTCGATCCTTCGCGACTACGCAGACGGCCAGCTCTTCATTCCGAACGAGGTGAAGGAAGAGATGGGAATCATCCTCTCTGAAAAGCGGGCCCGGGATTCTGAATCCCAGCAGGCTGAGGACGCGTTCCGGAACTGGTTCTACCGCGGAAGCAAATTCACGGACGCGACAATCGGAAAAACAGAAACCATCAAGGCCGCGAATTCTGACAATCTCCGCCCGTTCTACGACACCTGGTACCGCTCGGACCGCATGGTCGTGATCGCGGTGGGTGACGTGAACCCGGAGAAAACCAAGGCCGAGATTGAGGCAGCGTTCGGTTCCATGAAGAAAGCCACCGCGTCGGACCCCGGCGCCGTGATCCCGTCGCTTGGGAACCCGACCGCATCTGGCGTCCGCGCCTGGGTGAGCACCCGGAAGGAATCCACCACCCGGATCATGGTCTATGTCATGCATCCACGCCGCCACGAATCGCCCTCCCGCGCGGCATCCGAACAGGATGTGGCAGACGGAATCGCCTCCTCCATCTTTGAGCGGCGTCTCCAGCAGCGTGAGGAGAAGTCTCCCGGCATCTGGCGCGGCGCGGGGTTCAGTTCCGATATCCGGAGCAGCCTGACCCCGGAAGCCGTCATGGTCGCGGTAACGTCGAACGACGGTTGGAAAAAAGCCCTGACGGGGCTTGAAGAAGAATCCGCCTCGGCGATCAAGTACGGCTTCACGAAGGAAGAACTCGATCTCGCGCTGAAGCGCTACGAAGAGAAGCTCCGCGCCGCGGTGCAGAACTATAACGGCTATCAGAACTCCGATATCGCGGGGGCGATCGCCTGGGCCATCAATTCGGATCAGGTGGTGACGAGCCCCGAGCAGGATCTCGAGTTATTCAACTCTATTAAGAAGGACATCACGCTGGAGCGCGTCAACGCCGCTTTCCGTGACGCGTTTAAGCCCGGAAACCGCACGATTCAGCTTTCAGGCGGCGCGAAAGCGACGACCGCTGAAGTGGTCAAAGTCTGGGAGGATGCAGCGTCTCAGCCCGTGAAGCCGCTCGCCGAGCAGTTGACCGTGAAGTTCCCCTACCTCACCCTCCCCGCGATGCCGACGGGGGCCGAGGCCGCCGCCTGGGAGCCGATCCTCTCCGGCAAGGCCTTCCACACCCGGGTTGCGGCGAAGGACCTGAATCTTCAGATTGAGGAAGCGACGCTTCCGAACGGGATCCATCTCTACCTGCAGCCGCTCACGATGGAAAAGGGCACCGTGCAGGCAAGCCTCATTTTCGGCTCCGGCACGCAGACCTACGAGGATATCGACGCCTGGAAACCGAAACTCGCTCAGTCCGTTCTTCAGCAGCATGGCGTCGGGAAACTCACTCAGACGCAGACCGCGGATACCCTCGGAACGAAGGGGATCGCGGTCGCTGAAAGCTATTCGCCTGACCACTTCTCGATCAGCGGCACCGCCCAGAAGGGCGACCTGAAGACGATGCTTGAGGCGCTCTGGACCCAGTACCAGCAGCCGACCGTGGACGCCGCGGATCTTACGCGGGTGAAAGAGTCGCTCGCCCAGAGCCGCCACCTGCTCTACGAAACCACCGCGGGCGCCGCGAGCTGGATGCCGCTCGCCTGGTTCACGGGAGATCTCGAACGCGTGAGACCGCTGTCGCCCACGAATCTCGACCGCTACACGCTTCCGACCGTGCGCGAAGTGATTGCTGCCTCCCGCACCGTCTCTCCGATCGCGATTGTGATTTCGGGTGACTTTGATAAAAAGGCCGCGGTGGACGCCGTGGCGCAGCTCTTCAACGCTGAGAAGACGGGCGCCGAATCCGGCGTCAAGCGTGAGTCGCCGCTCAGCTTCCCCTCAGGCCGCGAAAACCGTGTCGTGATCGCGGACACCGCGCCGAAAGCGTTCCTGAACGAGGCGTGGCGTCTCCCGAACACCGACGGGGCCGACCGGAAGACCGTGATGACGTACCGCATGGCGGCTTCGATCCTTTCCGATAAGCTCCGTGAGATGATCCGTGAGAAACTCGGCGCGGCCTACAGCCCGTGGAGCTTCTACTATCAGTCTCCGCGGAACGACGGCTTCGGCTTTATCTGGACCTCGGTGCAGACATCCCCGGACCAGCTCGCGCTCGTCCGCAAAACGCTCGGCCAGGTGATGGGAGACCTTGCCTCCAAAGGCGTCACGGAGGATGAGCTCGAGAAACTGAAGAAACCGATGATCACGGCGCTTCAGACGCAGCGGAAACTGAACGTCCGGTGGGAAGCGCTTCTCAGGCTTGAAGTGACCGAGAAGCAGCCCTGGATCAAGTGGAATGAAGAGGATATTCCGGCGCTGCAGGCGGTAACCGCGGATGATGTCACCGCCGCCCTCAGGCTCGCCTTCAAGAGCCAGCCCGCGATTCACATCATCACGACGGAAGATAAGACGGAATAAATCCCGGCTCCTCTTCTGAGTTAAAAACAATGCCCCGGCAGATTGCAGATCTGCCGGGGCATTTTGCTGGATTCGAAAAAACTCAGCCTCTGATCAGGCTTCAGACGCCTTGATCAGCGTTTCAAGCGCGGTCTTCGCAGCCTCAAGCTCCGGAGCCCAGAATTCAGGCGCGAGCTGCACCGCGGCGACGAGATTCCGGACAAAACGGCCGGCTTCTTCACCAAAAAGCTGATCCTTCTGATTCGCAAGATCCGTGAGGAAATCGGCGAGCACGGGCTCCAGCCCCTCACTCTTCAGGAATCCGGATTCCGGGTGATCGGAGAAATAGTTAAGGTACCAGTGAGCCTTCTGGAGATCCTCCGTCGGACGGCCTTTGAAGCGGCAGCGGAGCACGTACTTCAGGGCGTTTCCCGTCGTGAAGTCGAAGTGCGAGGTGAGCTCGATCACTTCGCGGCGGTAATGCGCGGCGTAGTGGGAAGGATGGTTCACGGCCTCTTTGGACGCACCGGCGACTTCTGAAATCGGCATGTTTTTGGGTTCCTTTCGTTTTTATTCTGAGAAAGCTGATCGCCTATCGTAACGCAGAGCGCCGGTTCCGGGCGACGCAGCTCAATATGAATGGAAGGAAGAAAGTCAGTTCCCTTCCTCCGGCTTCTTTTTCCTGCGGCCCGCGGTTTTCTTAGGCGCCGCGGCCTGCTCAGGAAGATAGGCAAGCGCCCGCATCGGGTCCTGCGTCCGGCAGAAGTCCGGAAGACTCTCGACCACGGTTCTCCCGTAGGAGTTCCACTTCGTGATGATCCGGGAGTCGCAGAGAATAAAGACTCCGTGATCCGTTTCGCTTCGGATCAGGCGGCCCGCACCCTGACGGAGCAGTGTCACCGCTTCCGGCACCTGGTAATCAAAGAACGGTTTCCCGCCCTGATCCCGGATCCACTTGCAGCGGGCAGCGACCACCGGGTCATCCGGGGGCGAGAACGGAATACGGTCAATCACGACAACCGACAGCGTCTCGCCCTTGATATCGATACCTTCCCAGAAACTCATCGATCCGACAAGGACAGAGGCCGGATCCTTCCGGAATTCCTCGATAAGGCCGCGTCTTGTACCGTCCCCCTGACGGAGAACGCGAAGCGGCATTCCGTCTTCATTCGCGAGCTGCTTCACGGTGTCCGCAATGATGTCCACGGCGCGGAGACTCGTGCAGAGGAAGAAAGTGCGTCCTCCCGCCTTTTTGACAAAGGGCCAGGCGCTCCGGGCGACAGACTCCGGGAACGCCGGGGAATTTGGTTCCGGGAGTCCCTTCGGTAGGTAAAGCGACGCGAGGCTGAAGTAATCAAACGGCGAGGGCCAGCTCGCGGTTTTCGCGTCGGGAAGCCCAATCTCCGTAAGGAAATGGCTGAAGTCTCCGGCAACCGAGAGTGTCGCTGACGTAAACACCCAGGCTTCGCCCTTTTCGTGCCGCAGCCGGTTCAGATCCTCCGCGAACGAAAGCGGCGTGTTGTAGAACCGCGTCCCGGTTCTTCCCTGCTGCACCCAGCGGACTCTCGGGGATTCGCCATCCGACACCGCCTCCGCTTCCGATTCAAGCCCGGGGAGTCTCAGCGGCTTCCGGTCAATCCCTTCAGGGACCGCTTCCGCGGCGGCCGCATCCTCTTCCTGACCCGCCGCAAACATCAGCCAGTCATTCACCTGCTCGATAAAGTTTTCGCAGCGGGGGAGAAGGAGATCGATATCCGCGTTCCGGCCCTTGTTCGCCTTGAGGACTTCGCTCAGATCGGAGAGCGCCCGCCCCAGCTGCTCGAGATCCGGGATCAGAAGCCCGAGATCCGGAATATCGTCGACCGACTTCCGGTCCCCTTCCAGGAAGTCAAGCTTGGTCGACACGGAAAGCGCCACTTCCTTCGCGGACCGGTCGACTTCGCTCGTCACGACGTCCCAGTTCGCGCCGTCCTTCGCGTTGGTTTTTCCGAGCTGCAGCGTGTCGCGCGCGAGTTCCAGCACCGCGTTCGTTGAAAAGAGATCACCGAAGAAGTCTGTCGCGATCCCGGGGAGCTGATGCGCCTCATCAATCACGGTGAGCGGCATCGAGGGGAGGATCTCGTCTGCTCCCTCATCCGCGATCGCGAGCGAACTGAGGAACAGGTGATGATTTACGACGAGAATATCGGCTTCCTTCGCCTCACGCCGCGCTTTTGTGAGGAAGCAGTCATCGTAAAGCGGGCACTTGGTGCCGAGGCAATTCACTTTGGTCGACGTGACAAGCGGCCAGATCATCGCGTTTTCAGGGATGTGGCCAAGTTCCGAGCGGTCACCCGTCTGGCTCGTGCGGCTGAAAATCTGAATATCGCGGAGATAGCCGACGTCTTCCTTTGACGGCACCCAGTCCACTTCTTCGAGCCGCTTCTTGCAGATGTAGTTCGAGCGCCCTTTGAGGAGCACCGTGTTCGCGTGAAGGTCCAGCGCTTCGAGAATGAGCGGCAGGTCCTTTGAGTACAGCTGATCCTGAAGCGGCTTCCCGGCGGTCGAGACGAGCACCCGGATACCGGAAAAAAGTGCCGGAACAAGGTAGGCGAACGTTTTGCCGGTACCGGTGCCGGCTTCCGCGACAAGCGTCCCCTTCTCCTCAATAGTCTGCGCGACAGCCTCCGCGAACTCCCGCTGACTCTCGCGCGGCACAAAGGACGGGAGCTTCTGCGTGAGAAGACCATGCGGGCTGAAGGCCTCGCGCACGTGCTGCACGAGCCGCGAAGGCTTTTCAGCCTCCCCCGCTGGCCCCAGCGCCAATTTCTCTTCACCCGCTTTCATGTTTCCTGACCTGTTCCTATTTAAAGAAGGTCTGAGCGCCTGGACTTCCCTCCGCTCTGATCTCCTGAATCCGTGAGCGGGTTTATCCCCGCACGCCGGCCGCTTCCGCGGCAGTATTCTCGCATTCTAATAGTTCGGGTGCCGCTCTTTGACACGTATGCCCGCCAAATGGCGGATATCGGGAAAAAGCTGTACCCTAACTGAGTATATTTATGTATCCGGAATAAAAAACGAGCGGGATCGATGAACCGCGGTTCTGAATGCCGCGCGCCCGCGTATCCGGATAACTGACCCCACGACGGACGCGTTGCGCCCGCGGTTTTTGAGAGAGAAGAGAAAGGACTATGAAGACTTACGAAAAGTCCCATAAGCTCGACCACGTCTGCTATGACATCCGCGGTCCGATCATGGATGAAGCGAACCGGATGATCCGGGCGGGTGAAGATGTAATGAAACTGAACATCGGAAACCCGGCCTATTTCGGATTCAAGACCCCGGAACCGCTTCTCAAGGCAATGGCGGAAAATCTCCCGAACACCGAGGGCTACACCGATTCCCATGGTCTCATGAGCGCGCGCCGCGCGATCGTCGACTACTGCAAGGAAAAGGGCATCCCAAATGTCGGCGTGGATGATGTGTTCACCGGAAATGGCGTAAGCGAACTGATCACGCTCTCCATGCAGGGGCTTCTCGATAACGGAGATGAGGTGCTCGTCCCCGCGCCTGACTATCCGCTCTGGACCGCGTCCGTGACGCTCGCGGGCGGTACCGCGGTGCACTATATCTGTGACGAAAAGAGCGGCTGGCTCCCTGATCTCGACGATATGCGTAAAAAGGTGACGCCCCGCACGAAGGCGATCGTCGTGATCAACCCGAATAACCCCACGGGCGTTGTGTATCCGCGCGAAATCCTCGAAGGGATCGTGAAGATCGCGCGTGAATTTGATCTCATTCTCTACGCGGATGAAATCTATGACCGCCTCGTGATGGACGGGATCGAGCACGTGGCGCTCGCCTCTCTCGCCCCGGACCTGCTCACGGTGAGCTTCAACGGTCTCTCAAAGTCCCACCTGATGGCCGGTTACCGCGTGGGCTGGATGTGCCTCGCGGGCGACAAGCGCCGCTACAAGGGCTATATCGAAGGCATCAATCTCCTCTCCGCCATGCGTCTCTGCTCGAATGCCCCCGGTCAGTCACTGATCGCTCCGGCGCTCGCTCAGCGCGAGAGCACAAAGGAGATGCTCGTTCCCGGCGGCCGCGTTTACGAACAGCGCGAATGCATTTACCGGATGCTGAATGACATTCCGGGCGTCTCCGCCGTGCACCCCCAGGCCGCGTTCTACATCTTCCCGAAGATCGACGTGAAGCGCTTCAATATCCATGATGATGAACTCTTCGCGCTCGACCTCCTGAAGCAGGAAAAGATCCTGATCACGCATGGCCGCGGCTTCCACTGGATCAATCCGGATCACTTCCGCATCGTCTACCTCCCGCAGGTTGACGTGCTGTCAGCGGCCTGCGAAAAGATGAAGCACTTCTTTGAGCACTACACGCAGGCCTGATCCGGCAGAGCGTCACGTCTCACAGCAAAAAAGCTTCCGGTTCAAAGCCGGAAGCTTTTTTGTTTCTCGCCCGAAAGAAAAACCTTCGGGACTCTGACACTTTTACTGGAACGGGTTAATCGATTCGCTCCGCTCTTTCCGCTCAGCCTCATACTTCTTCTGAAGCTCGATCCGGTTCTGACGGTCCTGCTCATTCCGGGTCGCGCGTTCGGCGCGTTTCTGCGCAAGGTCAGCTCCCTTCTGCTCGGCCTTCGCCTTGCGGTCAGCGGCTTCTGCCGCGCGCTTATTGTAGGATGCGACATTTTCGGGTTCTTTCGCGGCCTTCGCGGCATCCGCCGCGCGGCGCTCCGCGACACGCTCTACCGTCTTATCGTGCTGCTCGACACGCTTCGCGGCAGCCGCGGCATCCTCAACCGCTTTGGCCTGACGCTCCGCGATGTCAGCCTGACGGCGGGCATAGGTTTCTTCGTTCTGAAGTTCCTTTGCCTGCTTCTCCAGGGCTTCACTCTGCGCCTTCGCGACCCGTTCCTCAGCGCGGATCCGGGCTTCCATACGGGATTCGGCGCCCATCATGCGCTTCGTCGGGGCGTTGTCATCGAGGACCGCGCCGATTTCACCCGCGCTCGCTTCTTTCCCCGCCTCAATCTTTGCCTGGAGCTGACGCTCTTTTTCCTTCTGCGCGTTTTCGGCCCGGAGCCAGTCCTTCGCCTCAAGCTCCACACGGCGGAATTCCTTCTCCCGGTCGTAGGAATTCACGCGGTTCTTTTCCCAGCAGGCGCTGACGAAAAACCGGTCAATACAGGCATCGTGCTCAATCGCTTCCTGCTTCTTCAGCGCCGCGCGGTTGCGGTCAACGTCCGCGAGCGCGGCTTCCGCTTCATCATGCGTCTTGATAGAGCCCGCAGGCCAGCGCTGGAGGATGCTTGAGTCCGTCAGACGGTCAGAACCCGTTTTCGGAGCCGGCGTGAGACGCGCGGGATCCACATCGGCACCCGGCGCGGCGTTCGCTTTCGGTGCCCGGATCGTGGAGCCTGAAGTCATCACGGAACCGGATTTCCCAGCAATGCCGGTGCCGGCCGCGAAGACAGAACCTGAAATCAGCGTAAGCGTGAAAAGACAAACTGCAGACCGGGCAAAATGCATGGGAATAAAACCTCTGTACTGGGACAATCCGGAGTCAAGATCGGGATTTTCAAGTTTAGCGCAGGACGCCTGAAAAATCGAAGCCCCGCCCGTAAGGATTCGGTCTGAATCGCATCCGGCTGTAAAAAAGAGGAGAGAAGCGCCGCTTCTCCCCTCTCAATTCAAACTGCCGCGAGACCGATCAGCTATTCAGCGGACGCCCAAGAATCGTGAGCGCGGCTTCCCGGATCGCCTCAGCGAACGTCGGGTGGGCGATTGTCGTAAGCGCCACATCCTCGCACGTCGCTTCGGTCGCGAGGATGAAGGACGCCGCTGCGATCAGTTCTCCCGCTTCAGACCCCAGGATATGAATCCCGAGCACCCGGTCATTCTCGGCGTCTGCCACGATCTTCACGAACCCGTCTGTCTGCCCCTGAGCCCGGGCGCGGCCGTTAGCGGAGAAGAATGCCTTTCCAGCCTTCACCGTGTAACCCTCATTCCGGGCCTCGGCCTCCGTGAGTCCTACCCAGGCGATTTCAGGATGCGTGTAAATCACGGAGGGAACAAGCCGGTGATTGATCACCGGATGCTCACCCGCGATCTCTTCGGCGACCGCCACGCCTTCGTCACTTGCCTTATGCGCGAGCATCGGTCCGCGCACGAGGTCTCCGATCGCGTAGACTCCGGGGAGATTCGTGCGGCACCCCTCATCCACTTCGACAAATCCCCGGGCATCCGCCTTCAGCCCCACGGCTTCCGGGTTCACGGACTGCAGCGCCGGGACGCGTCCGATCGACACCATCAGCCGGTCAAACACCGCTTCCTTCTCTTCGTCTCCCGTGCGGTAACGAACCGCGACGCCGTCCGCCCGCTTTTCGACGGACTCCACACGGCACCCGAAGTGGAACGTAAAACCGGTCTTCTTATAAACCTGAAGCGCGGCGCGTGAAATCTCTTCATCCGCGATTCCGAGGAACCCGGGAAGCGCTTCGAGCATCGTTACTTCAGCACCCAGCCGCTGCCACACAGCGCCGATCTCAAGCCCGATCACGCCGGCCCCGATAATGCCGAGGCGCTTCGGAACCGTGGTCTGCTCGAGGCCTCCGGTCGACGTGAGAATCGTCTTTTCGTCCGGCGTAATCCCGGGAAGCATGCGGGGAACGGATCCCGCGGCCACCACAACGTTAGCCGCCGTGATTTCGGTGCCGTCCGATAGCCCGATCTTCCAGGCACCGGGCTTTCCGCCCGGGAGGAAGTGCGCGGATTCCGGGAAGAATTCGACCCCGTTTTTCTTAAAGAGCCAGAGAACGCCGTCGTTTGACTTCCGGACCACTTTGGCGCGGCGCGCCTGAATCACATCGAGATCAAAGGACGCCGGTCCGACATTGACACCGAGTTCGCGGAATGTCTCACCCGCGGACTCGTAGGCGAGAGAGGACGCGAGCATCGCCTTGGACGGAATGCAGCCGACGTTTGTGCAGGTGCCGCCAGGGGCAGCTTTGCCATCCGCGTCCTTCCAGGGATCCGCCGCCGCGGTTTTAAACCCGAGCTGGGCTGCGCGGATCGCGCACTCGTATCCACCCGGGCCCGCGCCGATCACGAAAACATCAAAATCAGTTCCTTCAGCCATCAGGCGACTCCCTTAAAGAAAGATCCGGACAGGATTCTCAATGAGTGAACGGAAGAAGAGCAGCGCGTCTGACGCCGTTTCCCGCTCCACCATGCGGCTGTCGAAGGAAAGCGCGGCGACCGCCACCCGGCGGGGCTCCCACGTGCTGTTCTTCCAGACCGCGGTTTCCTCGGCCCGGTGCACCGCGAGCGTCGCGGCCTGAGGCGGCGTCACAGCAGGGGTCGATGAAATCGTTCCGGCCCCCCGCCCCGTGATCAGCGTGATGTCGCCAAGCGACAGTTCCTGAGGCGTGAGGCTGCCGGCTTCAGCCCGGCTCCTCAGGTCTGACACCCGGCGAAGGAGCCCTGCGATGCCTTCGCGTCGGGACGCGACAACGGCCGGGTAAATGGTGCCAAGCGCCGTGTCCACAGCGAGATTCACGAGCGCGGTGCCTGAAGAGGCAGCCGGCGCGATCGCGGGGAAAGCTTCCGCCGTGCGGGAAAGCGCGGCGGCAAACACCGCGGATGCTTCAAGCGGCACGCCTTCACGCGCTTCAAACGCAGCGGACTCGTTTTCAATCAGGTCAAAGAGCGATGTGACATCCACCTTCTCGAAAAGCGTCACGGCGGCCGTTCCGAGGCTTAAATTCAGCCGGACTGAGGCCGCCGCTGACGCGACGCGCGAAGTGTCCCGCGAAACCGCGTGGGACGCGGGGAAGAAAACCGAAACCGGGGGTTCTGCCGGCGCGGCTGCCTGTGGCGCAGGAATCACGGCCGGCGCTGCCGGAACAGGAGCCGGCGCGGGTGTCGGAAGAGAAGTGGCCTTTGCTTCCACGTCTGCCTTTGTCACACGGCCGCCGACCCCGGTGCCCTGAAGCGCCCGGGCGTCGATCCCGGCTTCAGCCGCAGCCCTGAGGGCGGACGGCATCACGCGGGACTCAGCGGGTTTCTCTGCCGGAGCCGGAGCGGCTGCCTCAGGAGCCGGCGCAGGCTTGGGAGCGGGGGCCGAAGCTGCTGCGGCAGCGGCCGGAGCGGTCTCGGTCTTCGCCGCTCCCTCCTCCACCTTCGCCACGACATCACCGTTCTTCACCGTATCCCCTTCCTTCACGAGGATCTCGGTCACCACACCGTCGCACGGCGCGCTCACTTCGAGCACCACCTTATCCGTCTCAAGCTCAACCAGAACCTGATCCTCTTCCACCGCGTCACCCGGCTTCACCTTCCAGCCAAGCACCTCAGCGCTCGACACCGATTCGGATAGTTCCGGGACTTTGATTTCAATTTCACTCATGCTTATCTCTCCGGGGCGGCGAAATCTTCCGCCGCCCTCCGATCAGGTTGTCGTTATTCGCCCTTCACACCGCGCCAGGACTTCACAGGCGTACCGAATGCGGCATCCAAGAGCGCTGCCTCCTCGCGCTTGAAGCGCGCGGCGTAGCCCGTCGCAGGGGCCGGATTCTCATCACGCCCGGCGTAGGAGAGCCTCACGCTGCTCGGGATCAGATCAAGGAGCTGCGGGAAGAGCGAGTTCCACGGTCCCTGGTTCCGAGGTTCATCCTGGCACCAGACCACTTCATCAAGCCCCGGGTAGCGGGCCAGTTCGGTCGTGAGCAGTCCCGCGGGGAACGGATACAGCTCTTCCACACGGATGAGCGCCACGTCGTTTCGCGAAAGCTCCTCACGCTTCTTCAGGAGGTCGTAGTACACGCGGCCGCTCGCGAGCACCGCGCGCGTTACGCGCGCCGGATCCACTGCCGTATCACCGATCACCGGCTGGAAACCGCCGGATGTGAGGTCACTTAAGGGGCTCGCGACATTCGGATTACGAAGCAGGCTCTTCGGCGTGAAGAGAATCAGAGGCTTACGGTACGGACGCAGCACCTGACGCCGCAGCACGTGGAAAATCTGAGCCGCGGTGGTCGGCTGCACAACAGAGAAGTTGTCGCCTGCCGCGAGCTGCAGGTAGCGCTCAACACGGGCGGAGCTGTGTTCCGGGCCCTGTCCTTCGTAGCCATGCGGAAGCATGAGGACGATGCCATTCTGACGGCCCCACTTTGCTTCCGCTGACGAAATGAACTGATCGATGTTCACCTGAGCGGTATTCGCGAAGTCACCGAACTGCGCTTCCCAGATCACGAGAGCGTTCGGGGACGCGGACGCGTAGCCGTACTCAAAACCCATGACGGAGTATTCGGAAAGCGGCGAATCCTCTACCGTAAACGGCGCCTGATAGCGGGAAACGTGCTGCAGCGGAATATATTCGCCCACGTCACGCTTCGCGCGATCCTGATCATGCAGCACCGCGTGACGGTGAGAGAACGTGCCCCGGCCCGAGTCTTCGCCCGAAATCCGGACGGGGTGACCTTCAGAGAGGAGAGACGCAAAAGCGAGGTGCTCCGCCATGCCCCAGTCCACCGGAGCCGCGCCTTCCGCCATCTGACGGCGGCTGTCGAGCACACGGATCACGAGCGGATGCAGCCGGAACGCTGCAGGCACCGCGGTAATCGCGCGCCCTAGCTCAGTCAGCTTCGCGACCGGAACGCTCGTCGCGGGCTCAGTCTTCGCCTTCCCGATCCAGGGGCTCCAGTCCACCACGTGCTTCGCGCGGAGTGACTCAGGAATGACACGCGGATTTTCACTCTTCTTCAGGCGGTCGCGGACATAGCGGTCCATTTCCTGAGCACGGCCTTCGGGGATCGTGCCGTTCTCTTCAAGCGCCTTGCCGTAAAGCTCACGCACCGTGGGATGCACCGCGATCTTCTTATACATCAGCGGCTGCGTAACCGCCGGCGTGTCCTGCTCGTTGTGGCCGAGGCGCCGGTAGCAGACGATATCGAGCACCACGTCGCGGTGGAAGCGGAGACGGCACTCCATCGCGATCTGCGTCGCGAGCGCCACGGATTCCGGCTCATCGCCGTTCACGTGCAGCACCGGGGTTTCCGTCACTTTCGCGGGGTCCGTGCAGTAGAGCATGGAGCCCTTGTCGCGGGGGTCAGATGTCGTAAAGCCGATCTGGTTATTGATCACGATATGAACCGTGCCGCCCGTTCCAAAGCCTCGGGTAGAGGCAAGGTTCAGCGTTTCCTGCACGATACCCTGGCCCGAGAACGCGGCGTCGCCGTGAACGAGAATACCGAGCACCTGGTTCCCTTCGCGGTCACCAAGCTGATCCTCGCGCGCCCGGACAGAACCGAGCGCCACCGGGTCCGCGGCTTCAAGGTGCGAGGGGTTGAATTCCATCGACACCCAGATCGGACCTGAGGCGGTCGGGACCGAGTTCTCAAAACCGTTGTGATACTTCACGTCGCCGGACGGGAGGCTCTCGGCGGACTCCTTTCCGTCGAATTCGTCGTAAAGCGCCTGCAGATCCTTATTCTGAATATTCACGAGAACATTCAGGCGGCCGCGGTGCGCCATGCCGATCACTATTTCCTTCATCCCGCGGGACGCGGCATCCTCAACGATCCGGTCCATCGCGACGATGAAGGATTCACCGCCTTCGAGCGAAAAACGCTTCTGACCCGTGTAGCGCTTATGAAGGAAGTGTTCCAGCCCTTCGCTTGCGGTGAGCCGCTCAAGGATATGCACCTTCGCTTCCGGCGTGAAGGACGGAGCGGAACGGATGGACTCAAGCCTCTGCTGCCACCAGCGCTTCTCTTCCGGATCCGTGATGTACATGAACTCCGCGCCGATCTTTCCGCAGTATGTCTCGCGGAGCGCTTCGATCAGTTCCCGAAGCGTCATCGAGGCACGGCCGAAATACGTGTTCGCGGTCGAGAATACCTGATCGAGGTCCGCGTCGGTGAGCCCGTAGTACGAGGGATCGAGTTCCGGAATCACCCGGGCCGGCTGATTCTTCAGAGGATCCAGGTCCGAGATTTCGGCGCCGAGATTCCGGTACGCCGCGACAAGCTGCTGCACCGCGACCTGGCGCTGCGCGAAGGCGAGCACCTCATTCTCCGGAATGCAGCTCGGGCGGGCTTCAGCCCCCGCCCGGGCGATGACGCCTGAATCCGGAACCGCGCCGGTCTCAAGCTGCGTGAAGTATGTCTGCCAGGCTTCTGCCACCGCGCCCGGTGACTCCTTCCACCGTGCGTAAAGCTTCTCAATATAGGAAGCGTTGCTCCCGAGCGCCGGCCCTGCGGCGGCCAGATTCATCTGATCCATCTTCTAGAGACTCCCTTCGCCCGCACAAAAACGCGCGCGGCTCTTTTACGTGTCTCTATTTTGTCCCGAAATCAGAATGAATGACAGGACACAGGAAACTCCTGATTTACGGTACTGCTTTTCACTGTAAAAGCCGTTTTTCTGCGTGTAGAATCGCAAGAGAACACCGCCGGAAACACACAAAATCAGTACCGGCCGGCCGTTTCTGAACACCTGGCGAAGATCGTCCCCCGCGTTCCCGCCGGGCGATCCCAAAATCCAAGGAAGGAGATTGATCTAAATGGCTTGTCCTGCAAATCATCCGAAGCTAAATAAGACTGTCCGCGTCGCCGTTACGGGTACCGCCGGCAACATCGGCTACGCTCTGCTCTTCCGCCTCGCAAGCGGTGCCGTGTTCGGACCCAATACGCCGGTTCAGCTGCAGCTGCTCGAACGCGATAACGAACAGAGCAAGGCCGCCCTGCAGGGTGTCTGCATGGAGCTCTTCGACTGCGCCTTCCCGCTGCTCACGAAGGTGGTGACGACGAGCGACCCGCGCACTGCCTTTGACGGTGCCAATGCCGCCTTCCTGATCGGCTCGATGCCGCGCGGCGCCGGTATGGACCGCTCGGACCTGCTCCTCGCGAACGGCCCGATCTTCCAGGAACAGGGCCGAGCGCTTGACGAAGCGGCTGACCGCAATGTCAAGGTGCTCGTGGTTGGCAACCCCTGCAACACGAACGCCTACATCGCCTACCACCACGCCCCGAATCTCGATCCGAAGTGCTTCAGCGCCATGATGCGTCTCGACGCGAACCGCGCCGTCGCTCAGCTCGCTGAGAAGACCCAGAAGCCGGTCTGCTCGATCCAGGGTGTCCGCGTCTGGGGCAACCACTCGAACTCCATGTACCCGGATATCACCGCGGCCACGATCGCCGGCACTCCCGCGACCGAGCTCGTCGATGAAGCCTGGTATAACGACTACTTTCTCCCGACCGTCGCGACGCGCGGCGGCGCGATCATCAAGGCCCGCGGCAAGTCCTCTGCCGCCTCCGCCGCTTCTGCCGCGATCGACCATATGCGCGACTGGTGGAATGGCTCTGACGGCCGCGTGGTCACGATGGCGGTTCCCTCTGATGGCTCCTACGGCATTCCGGAAGGCATCGTCTGCGGCATGCCCGTGATCTGCACCGGAAACGGCAACTACGAAATCGTGAAGGATATTGAATTCACGGCTGCCGGCCGCGCCCGCCTCGATAAGACGGTGGCTGAGCTCGTGAAGGAAAGCGAAACCGTTGCTCCCCTGCTTGCGGAGTAACCAGACGCGAGAAGCCGTTTAGGCCTGGTTCTGACCAGGTGCCTCGCGGCTTCCCCCTTCCATACCGGCCGGGCGTCGCCCGGCCGATTCTTTTTGGTTAGTGACAGAAAAACCGAACCCCGATGCCTATTGCTTCTGAAATCCAGTCTCTTCTTGATCAGCTCCGGACCGCCCCCGCGGCCGATACCCCGCCGGACAGCGGTGCCCTCACCGTGATTGTCGACACGAACGTGCTCCTCGACTTCTGGGCGTTTCATGATCCGAAAACCGAGGCGCTGCTTCAGCTGATTGAGGATGGGGCCTGCACGATGCTGCGGGATGAGGCAACGGAGAAGGAATTCGCGGAAGTGATTCACCGGCCGGGATTCAAACTGTCCGCGGAAGATCAGACCGCGATTCTCACGCACTGGTTTCAGATCGCGCGCCGCCCGGCATCCCCAGCGAGAGACGCGCTTGCCCGGTGCCGCGATCCTCTTGATCAGAAATTTTTTGACCTCGCCTCAGGCTCCGGCTGCCCGCTGATCGTGAGCAAGGATAAGCTCGTGATGAAGGCCGGCCGCCGCTCCAAAAAAGAAGGCACCGCGGTGATGCTGCCGGAAGACGCCGCACGCTGGATTGAGGCGCAGCGGAGATGCTGAGATCTCAGGCTTTCGGGGATTCCGCTTCTGACACCTGAGTAACTTCGGCATTCGATTCCGGCTTATCGCCAAACGCGTCTTCACTCGGAAGCGTCTCAATATCGGAGAGACTCCGGTCCACGCGCTCCGTCCGTTTCTGAACCCGCTCCACCGCTTCCTGCGCCTGGCGGAGCCGTTTATCCACCGCGTCCATGGCTGCCGCGAACGCCTGGAACTCACTCTTCACGCGCCCAAGCAGCTTCCACACATCCGCGCTCCGCTCCTGGATCGCGAGCGTCCGGAATCCCATCCGGAGGGAATTAAGGAGAGATGAGATCACCGTGGGGCCGGCAGGGGTCACGCGCCACTTCTGCTGCAGCTCATCAAAGAGCCCCGGAATCCGGAGCACCTCGGCGTAAAGGCTCTCAGTCGGCAGATACATGATCCCGAATTCCGTCGTGTACGGTACCTTGAGGTACTTTTCCGCGATGTCCTTCGCGAAAGCGAGAACGCTCGTGCGAAGCGATGCCTGCGCGGACGATTCGGCGTCCCGGTCACCCGCCTCGCGCGCCGCTTCAAGCCGCTCCCAGTCTTCGCGCGGGAACTTCGAGTCAATCGGAAGCCACACTGGCGTAGAAGCATCCGGGCCCGGCATCCGGACCGCGAATTCGACCCGCTTCCCGGTTCCGGGAACGGTTTCCACATTGGTGCCGAACTGATCCGGCGTGAGGATCTCGGATAGGATCGCGCCGAGCTGCGCTTCGCCCCAGGTGCCGCGGGTCTTCACGTTCGACATCAGGCGGCGGAGGCTGTCCACGTTTTCCGAAAGCCCCTTCACTTCGCCGAGCCCCTCCTCAAGCGCCTGAAGCTGGGTCGCCACAAGGCGGAAATTTTCCGAGAGCCGCGTCTGAAGCGTTGTCTGAAGCTTCTCCTCGACTGTTGAACGCATCTGCTCAAGCTTCGCGTCGTTCTGCGCCTGAAGCGCGGTGAGTTTCTGGAACACCGTTTCGTTTACCGCGTTGATCCCGGCAGCGAGCGACGACTCCATCGAGGTGAGGCGGGCTGCCTGGCTCTCCGACCCCTTCCGGATCAGATCAAGCGACTCCCGTCTCACCGCTTCCATCCCCTCGCGGTTCAGGCTGTTCGCCTGGGTAAGCCGCATCTCAAGCCGGTTCTGACGCGCTTCCGCCACGTCTGAATTCCGGTCGAGCGCGTCCCGGATCGCGGCTTCAAGCGCCGCGGTATCCGTCTCCTCACGCTTTTCCCCGAACGCGATCTTCAGTAGAAGCACCGCGCAGAGCGCTCCGAGCGCGACTGACAGCATGAGAAGAAAAGAATCCATGAGGAAGAGCTCCTTGAAACGAGAGAAAAACAAAACCGTTCCGTGATTGTAGAAAACCGGAGAGGAAAAAGAAAAAACCGGCAGAGGAAAATCCCCTGCCGGCCGAGGTTCTGAGCGAGTGAATCGCGTCAGAGCACGTGCTTCAGGAAGGCGCGGGTACGCTCTTCACGCGGATTCACGACCACTTCGTCCGGCGTTCCCTCTTCGACGATCACGCCGCCATCCATAAAGATCACGTGGTCCGCGACCTCACGGGCAAAGCCGATCTCATGGGTCACGACCACCATCGTCATGCCTTCACGCGCGAGCTGCGTCATCACGGCGAGCACTTCGCCGACGAGCTCCGGGTCGAGGGCCGAAGTCGGTTCATCAAAGAGAATCGCCTTCGGATCCATCGCGAGAGCCCGGGCAATGCCGACACGCTGCTGCTGGCCGCCCGAAAGCCGCACCGGGTATTCATCGGCGCGGTCCTTAAGCCCCACGCGGTCCAGCATGGCGAGCGCCTTTTCACGGGCTTCGGCCTTCGATTTGTGACCGACAACCACCTGACCGATCATCACATTCTCGATCACCGTGAGATGAGGCCAGAGGTTGAAGCGCTGGAACACCATGCCGAGATGCTCGCGCAGGTGATTGAGATTCGTGCGGCGGCTCGTCACTTCGATGCCATCCACTAGGATGCTCCCCGAGTCCGCTTCCTCGAGCGCGTTGATACAGCGAAGAAGGGTCGATTTCCCGGAGCCTGACGGCCCGAGAATCACCACCTTTTCACCGCGCTTCACATCGAGGTCGATCCCGCGCAGCACCTCAAGCTTTCCATAACTTTTCTTCAGCCCTCGGATCTGAATCATGACGTCGGAAGACATGTTTTTCTCTTCAGCCATTATTTGTCGTCTCCCTTACCCATATGTTTTTCGAGCGCGTGGATGCCGCAGGCGAGCGCGAGCGTCATCACCCAGTAAATCGCGGAAATCGTGAGATACGGTTCCCAGTAACGGGCGGAGGCGCCAGCCACTGTGCGGGCGGCGTACGCGAGTTCCGTGAGACCGATCGCGGAGACGAGTGACGAGTCCTTCAGGATCGCGATCGCGTTGTTCCCGAGAGCCGGAAGCATGCGGCGGAAGGCCTGAGGAAGAATGATGTGACGCATGCACTGCCAGTACGTCATGCCGACCGAACGCGCGGCCTCAGCCTGCCCTTTATCGAGCGACTGGATGCCGGCACGGAACACCTCACTCATATAAGCGCCGGCGTTCAGCGAAATCGCGAGGAAACCGGCGATCAGCGCGCCGTAGTTGCTTCGGAGGTCGCGCGCGAGCTCGCCGCTCACGAGGAGCCCGTCCACCGGGTGCACAAACACCGGGAGGACCGCAAAGTACATCAGGAAAATCTGAACGAAGAGCGGTGTGCCGCGGAAGAAGCTCACCCAGATCGTCACGGGCCACCGAACACCGAAGTAGAGCAGTGCCTTGAGAGGCTGATGGCGGGCCTGCGCCATGCGGGCCATGCCGAGAATCATGCCAAGAAACACGCCGCAGATAACGCACGCGAGCGTGAGCTTGACCGTCATCTCCGCGCCTTCAATAAAGAGCGGCCAATAGTCGGAAAGGACGTCGAAACGGAACATTTGAAGTCAGTCAGTGCGGGAACCGGAGGGCATCAGTCAGACGCTCAGGTTTCCGGATAATGAAAAGCCCCGGCTCCGGCGGAAGTGCCGCGGGAACCGGGGCGGAAAGCCCGGCGGATTACTTGATCGGGAGCTTCGGGACCGGCGTGTTGCCGAACCACTTGTGATAGACCTTCGCGTAGGTGCCCTTCTTATAGACCTTGCGGAGACCATCGTTGATCTGGGCGAGCAGTTTCGTGTTGCCCTTGCGGACAGCGATACCGAAGTACTGTTCCTCGAAATTCGGGTCGCGCGTCATGTTGAAGTGCTTGCCGGGGTTCTGCTGCGCATAGTACGCGAAGACACCGACGTCACCGATCGCGGCGTCGACGCCGCCCGCGTTCAGCTCTTCAAGCGCGAGAGGGGTGTTGTCGAAACGCTTGATGTTGGGGCTCGCCTTGCCGAAAGCCTTCGAGCAGACGATGTCGCCCGCGGAGTTCGCGACAACAGCGACTTTCTTCCCCTTCAGGTCATTGATCGACTTCACGCGGAGGTTACGCTGCGTGAGGATCAGCTGATGCGCGGCGAAGTACGGGAGCGAGAAATCCACCGTCTGCTGGCGCTGCGGGGTGATCGTGATGCCGCTCATGATGATGTCGCGGTCGCCGTTCTTCACGGATTCGAAGATCACGCCCCAGAGCGTGTTCTGGAACTTCACCTGGAAGCCCGCGGCCTTCGCGATTTCCTTCATGAGGTCGATATCAAAGCCAACGATCTCTTTGGAAGGAGCCTGGAATTCAAACGGACGGTAGGTCGCGCCGGTGCCGACGGAGTAAACCGGGGCAGCGATGGCCGGAGCAGCAGTGAACACCGCGGCGGCAGCGGCCGCAGCGAGCAGGGAACGCCTCTTCATGAGCGAATCTCCTTTTTCTGGATAAGGGACCCACAGGCAGCGCGGCCGGAATACGGGTGAGCGGCAGCGCGGCCTCAAGCGGGAACTTAAAAATCGAGAGGTAATCTTAGTACGGAACCCGGCCGAACGTCGAGAATTTTTTAGTAAATTCAAGCGCCAGTCGGCGCAGAGTCCAGATATGACAATGCCCTGGTCCGACGAATCAGATCAGGGCATTACTGCTAACTGTCAGCTGCCACCTGGGCAGCGGAACAATTACTTGGCAGCGGCGGAAGAAGCCGGAGCGGAAGCAGCAGCGTCAGCCGGAGCGGAAGCAGCGGCAGAAGCCGGAGCGGAAGCAGCGACGGAAGCGTCAGCAGCGGCGGAAGAAGCGGGCATAGAAGCAGCGGCGGACGGAGCAGCGTCAGCAGCGGAAGAGGCCGGAGCAGAAGCCTGCTTGGAGCAAGCAACAGCCATCATGGCGATAGAAGCGGCGGCAACAATCTTCAGAGCGGTATTCATTTTTGAGACAATCCTCTAAAACAAACGTCCATCTAGGATGGAATCTATAAACTATAAACTGTTCCCCCCAGAAGTGGAGTGCGTAAATGTCGCTGCATTTCTGGTGAACGGAGCCATTCTATCTACTTTCGCGTGTGAGTGCCAACGGAATTAGGATAAACGCCAACCGGATATAACCCGGTAATGTAAACCCTAATACCGCCGGCCCGACGCCGAGACAGCGGGACTCCTGGGAAACTTGATTAAAAAAGCCCCGGAAAATCCGAAACTTGCCTTTTCATCCTGGGCACTGCCCAGGAATCAAAACACAGGGGAGATTGTATTCCGCCCCCACCCCCTTGGCTATCACGCAAATTAGGATGGTTTTGCACCGTAAGCACATACCCTGATAGGCCGCTTTTTTCCTATTTTATCGGTGTCTCCTTTTTCCTCCGGCCGTTTTTCCCTGTAGCGGGAATAAGAACTTGGCCCCCGGAATTGTCCACAAAACCGGGCTCAATGCCCCGGTTTCGGCGTCTGCAGAAGCGGTATCCTCCGCTCCCTAATCTTTCTCATAACCCCCGGCGGCCGCTCCGGGTTTCTAGAACCAAGGTCTCAAGGGGAAGCGGGGGACCGCCCCTCTCCCATCTCGTCAATACGGGATCCCGGGAGTCTCCGGAACGAGCCTGAAAGTGCGGTTGGAGGAATCGGAAAACCAGGGTTTCTTTTCCTCTCTCTATATATATTAGAGGGGGTCGGTTTTTCCCTCCTGGAAACCCCACCCGGATCCGGCTTCCAGCCCCGAAAAAAGAGGCCCTTCCCGATACAGGAAGAGCCTCGTCAAGAATTCATTCCACTGCGGTACCGGCATTGCTAAGCAAGCCAGTGATGGATGAACTAAAACACCCGTCAGTATAGCTTCGCTCCCACGCCTTCGCAGAAAACATTACGTAATTTTACTTTCCGGGTAATGTCCCCTTTCGGGGCCTGATTGAACGCGGAGTGTAGAAGACCAGGATTTCCGTCCGACACAGGACCCGCTGTCACAGCCCAGATATAAAGAAAAATCCCAGAACACAGGGTGTTCTGGGATTTCGGAATTTTGTGGTGCGCCCGGTAGGATTCGAACCCGCGACCCCCTGGTTCGTAGCCAGGTGCTCTATCCAACTGAGCTACGGGCGCAACTCAGGATGTGAATCTTATATGCGGAAATTACGTTTGTCAAATTTTTTCTTCACTTTTTTCTTCCGGATTTGCCCCGGAATTCCAAACAGGAAGAAAAACAGAGAGTTCCAGGCATCTCTAGCTTTACGGCCTCCCGCCACTCACGCCCATCCACCCGGCCTCTTCCCCCTGAAGCACGGCTGCCCGGTGTAACGCCCCCGGCAGAATCCGATAATTTTGCGTTTTACGCATTCAGAGTTTGCGGAATCCGCTTTTACTTCTACGTCTTCCGGACTACATAATGTAGCCATCAGTTCAGGATAAAAACCTTGGGAGCAGAAGCATGGCACGGATGGATGAATTTGACTGGCTCACGGAAATCAACCGCGCGAGCATTGTGACGAATCTCCGGTCGGGACTTATCAATCGGAGCACCGCCGTGATGGCGGCAGACGCCCTGAGGGGCGTTGTGTCCGATGTGAAAAGCGGAAAGTCCCCCCGCGCGAAACGCGTGATTCTCTATGAACCCCTTCTCATCGCGAAGGCCGGACCCGAAGTCACCGTGATTCATGCCGGCCGTTCCTCTCAGGACATGCATTCAACATTCCGGCTCGCGATGCTGCGGAGCGCGACGCTTGACCTCATGGAGTCGCTTGACGGGACGCTTGATGACCTCGCGCTCTTCGCCCGGAAAAACGAATCAACGCTTCTCCCCGCTTACACAAACGGGGTCGCGGCGCAGCCCACCACGCTCGCCCATCTCGTTTCCGGCTACATCGCGGGCTTTGCCCGGGACCGCGAGCGGCTGAGCGAATTCTATATCCGCATGAATGAGTGCCCGATGGGCTGCACCGTGCTGAACGGCACCGGGTGGCCGCTCGACCGGAACGGGATGTCAGACTTCCTCGGGTTTGACCGTCCGAGACGGAACGCTTTTGACGCGACCCAGATTTCGCAGGTGGATCTCCCGGTGGAACTCGCCGGCATCGTGGCCGCGATCGGCCTTCATATCGGGGAAATGATCGGCGGGATCATGACGCAGTACGCGCAGCCCCGCCCCTGGCTCCTCCTAAGCGAAGGGGGCGATAACACCTATGTATCTTCCGCCATGCCTCAGAAGCGGAACCCGGGGCTCCTCAACAACACCCGCGCGGAAGCCTCTGACGCCGTTGCAGCGGCCGAAGGCGTGTTCCTCCGGGCGCATAACGTGGTCTCCGGCATGATGGACGGAAAGAGCGCCGGAAAGAACACCGGGATGGCGGACACCGCGTCCTCCGCCCTCACGAAGCTCCGGCGCGTGATCGCGGGAATTGTCGTGAACCGTGACCGGGCGCTTGAGGAACTGAATCTCGACTGGACCGCAAGCCAGGAAATCGCGGATCAGCTCATGCTGAAGCACGGTCTTCCCTTCCGTATCGGCCACCACATGGCAAGCGCCATGGTGAGCTGGGCCCGCGCGAATAACGTCCGTCCGAGTGACTTCCCGTATGACGAAATGAAGGCGCTCTACCGGAAAGAGATCGAATCCGAATTCCCGGACGCGTCGCCTGACCTACCGATGACGGAAGCCGAATTCCACTCCTGCCTCGACCCGAAGTCGATTCTTGAGAAGCGTCAGACCGCAGGAAGCGCGAATCCGAAGGAAACCTCCGCGATGCTCTCCGAACAGGAAGCCCGTATCGCCTGGTACCGGGAGAACACCGCGATGGCCCGCGGCCGGATCGCGTCCGCGCATCAGGCGCTTGCGGACGCCTTTGACGCGATCCGCTGAAGCTTCAGACCCGCGCCGTTCACTTTTACTGATTCCTCAAAGGAGGATTGATCATGAGCATATTTCTGCCCATACTAGGGGTTGGCGTGACTATTCTGGCCGGCTGGGCCATGATCCGCCGCTACCAGACGCATATCGTGCTGCTTTTCTCAGGCCTTGTTCTGGTCGCTGCCGCCGCGTTTCTCGCCGGCGTCGATATCCTGCCAAAAGGCGTGAAGTCCTCCGGTTTCGCGGGGTTTGATATCTTCAATCTCCTCGTCTCGATCGGTAAGAAGCAGGCCTCCGGGATCGGCTTCCTCATCATGGCGGCCGGCGGTTTCGCGGCTTATATGGAGCGGATCGGTGCGGCGAACGCCCTTGTCCGCATCACGGTTTCGCCGCTTCGGAAGCTGAACAGCCCGTACCTCGTTCTCGTGCTCGGGTACCTCATCGGTCAGATGCTCGTCATGGTGATCCCGAGTGCCGCCGGTCTCGCGATGCTGCTCCTTGTCGCGCTGTACCCGATTCTGAAGGGCGTCGGGGTGTCCCCTGCCGCCGCTGTTGCCGTGATCGGCACGTCGGCCGGCATGACGCTCGGCCCCTCCTCAGGCACCGCGAACCTCGCGGCTAAAGTCGCCGGGCTCGACCCGATCATCTACTTCGTGCAGTATCAGCTTCCCGTCGCGATCCCGACACTCATCGCGGTTGCTGTCTGCCACTACTTCGTGCAGCGCTATTACGACCGAAAGGGGGACGATGTCTACCAGGACGCCGATCAGGTCCAGGCAAAAGAGGTGCCGTCGGTGCCGGTCTGGTACGCGGTCTTCCCGCTTCTGCCGATTGCCCTGATGATCATCTTCTCGAAACTCGTCATTTCGACCGTGAAGCTCGACACGATCGCCGCACTCTTCCTTGTCTGGGTGCTCGTGATCCTCGTTGAGCTTATCCGGCTCCGCAGCCCGAAAAAGATCTTCAAGGACGCCATGGCGATGTTCCAGTCGATGGGGAAGATGTTCGGCGGTATTGTCGCCCTGATTATCTGCGCGGAATTCTTCGCGAACGGCCTCAAGGTATCGGGCGTCATCACGGCGCTCATCGATTCCGCCCAGGGGATCGGTGCCGGGATGCTCGAGATGGCGGTGATCCTTGCCCTGATCGTGGGTCTCGTCACCTTCCTCACCGGGTCCGGTGTCGGCGCTTACTCGAGCTTTGCTGCCCTCGCTCCTGATGTGGCGCATGGCCTTGGCGGCACGGTGGCCTCGCTTGTGACCCCGATGCAGTTCGCGTCCGGCATGTTCCGCGCGATGTCCCCGGTGGCCGGTGTCATCATTGCTGTTGCCGGTGCCGCGGGTGTCACCCCGATCGCGGTCGTCCGCCGCACCTGGCTCCCGATGGCGGTCGGCATGATCGTGACCTTCGCCGCGAACGCGATCTTTATCGGCTGACCAATACACTCTCTTTCCCCGCCCCGGATGAATCCCGTCTGGGGCGAAACTATGGATTTAGCACCGCATGCCTTTCTCTGAATCGTTTTCCACTGAAAAGAAACACGCTTTCAGAAGGAGCTGAAATGAAATCTCTGATTACGCTTACCGCGGTTCTTGCCGCGATGCTCTCGGTGTCCGCTGCCGCGGACGCTTTGCCGCTTGATACCTCCGTAAAGCCTGCGGTGACGCGGCTCGCGAACCCGGCTCCGAAAACCGGTCTCTATGTCGGCAACTCCTTCACGTACTACAACTGCGGGCTCGTCGGCTACGTGCGGGGGTTCGCGAAGGCCGCGGGCATCCCGTGGCGCGCCCGGCAGATCACGATCAGCTCAGGCCGCCTCTCCTATCACCCGATGGCGCAGTATCTCGCGCCGCATGAACTCGACCCTTATGCGAAGGGAAGGGTGAAGGACGGAAAACTCACTGCCCCGATGTTTGACGTGGTCTTCATTCAGGCGCTCAGCACGGAGCCGATTGACGCGAAAAGCATTCCGACCTGGAAAAAGTATCTGAAATCTGAAATCGCCGAAGTGAAAGCCGCGGGGTCTGAACCCGTGGTGGTCGTTACCTGGGCGAAAAAGGATCAGCCGGAAGACACGAAGAAGCTCGCGGACTCGATTATTTCAGCCGCAAATGAAAATGGGGCCGCGGCGCTTCCCGTGGGACTCGCCTTCGCGGAAGCCCATGCCGGTCGTCCGGATATCAACTTCTATGCGCCCGACAAAAAGCATCCGTCAGCCGCGGGCTCCTATCTCTATGGCGCCGTGGCTTACAGCTTCCTCTTCCACCGGTCACCTGAAGGTCTGAAGTTCCTCGGTGGGTGCGATAAACCGCTCTCCGAAGCGGACGCCGCGTACCTGCAGTCAGTCGCCTGGAAGACCGTCAGAGCTTTCTACGGCTGGTAGTCATCCGGAATACATTTCCGTTCTACAATAATTCAACAAAGAGGAGCGGCTTCCCTTAACGCCTCTCCTCTTTGCTATATCCACTAAAGGAGAAACATAGATGCAGAGACGCTTATTGCTCAGTTCCGCTGCCGCAGCCGCTCTCGCCGCCGCGCTGACCGCCTGCGGAAAGAAGGAACCCGCGGCTTCCGCTGCCGCCGCTTCGAGCGCCGCTTCCGGTGAACTTCGCCCGATCACGATCGGCGTTACGGCCGGCACGAGTGAGGAAGTCGCTGAAGTGGTGACGAAGGAAGCCGAAAAAGCCGGACTCAAAGTCACAGTGAAGGTGTTCGGCGACTACCAGACGCCGGACGCTGCGCTCGCGAGCGGTGAAATCGACGTGAACAGCTACCAGCATGAGCCCTTCCTTCAGGCCTACAACGCGAATAACAAGACTGACCTCGTTGTGGCCGGAAAGACCTATCTCGCCCCGCTCGCCCTCTACTCGAAGAAGATCAAGAGCGCCTCCGAGATCAAGGACGGCGCGACGATCGCTATTCCGAACGATCCGTCGAACGGCGGCCGCGCGCTTCAGCTCCTCGCGAAGCAGGGCTGGATTGAACTGAAGCCCGATGTCCCCGCCACCAAGGTGACGAAGGCTGATATCACGAAGTACGTGAAGAAGATCAAGATCGTCGAAATCGAGGCCCCGCAGCTGCCCCGTTCGCTTGACGACACAACCGCTTCCGTGATCAATGCGGGCTACGCCTTTGCCGCGAACCTCACGAAGAAGGATCAGATCGTCGCGGAAGACAATACGTCTCCGTACGTGAACATCATCGCCGTGAAGAAGGGCCGCGAAACCGATCCGTCGATCGTGAAGTACATCGAAATCTTCCACACGGAACCCGTGAAGAAGTTCATCGAGGATAAGTACAAGGGTCAGGTCATTCCGGCGTGGTAACTGACCGCCGCTAGAACCTCCCGGAATCATTCCGGCATAGCGTCCGAAGGGGATCCTTCGGGCGCTTTTTTGTCCGGACAGCGGCTTTGGCTATATAGTAAAAGGCATTACGTATACGAAAAAAGACTGATAAGAGATAAAACACAATGATTGAGAACCGCCCTGACTCCTCAGATCCAGATCCCAAGACCGGGATTATCGGGCGGATTCTGTCGTCATTTGAGTCGCTTTCCGCGATCGGCGCGGTTCCCGGCCCCCGGGCTGTAACCGCGCTTGCCCGTCTCCACCGCGCGGACTTTATTGCCGGGCTCTCCGTGATCGGGCTTCTGCTCCCAGAGGCGGTCGCCTATGCCGTCATCGCCGGAATGCCGCCCGCCTCCGGTCTTATCGCGCTTTTCTGCGGTCTCGCCTGTTATCTGCTCATCGGCCGCAGCCGCTTCGCGATTGTGTCCGCCACGAGCTCCTCCGCTCTCGTGCTCGCGGTCGGTGTCGCGACACTCTCCGCGGTCCAGGCGGACGCGGATCCCGAGACCCTTGCCGCCGTGCTTGTCATGATGACAGGTTTCTGGTTCCTGCTCGCGAGGCTCCTTGGCTTCGGGCGCGCCTCTAACTTTGTCGCGAAACCGGTGCTCCGGGGCGTCACGATGGGACTCTCGCTCACCATCACGCTGATGCAGCTCCCGAAGCTCTTCACGCTGACACCCGACACCATGTCACCTTTCGGGCGGCTGTTCCACACGGTTCAGGCGCTTCCGACGCTCAGCCCCGCGCCGCTTCTCTTCGGCGCGGCGGCGCTTCTCGTCCTCCTCTTCTGGCGCTGGCCGAAGCAGCCCGCGAGCCTCTGGGTAATCGCGGTTTCGGTTGCCGCGACCTACGTGATCCCATTCCCCGAGTACGGCATTCCGCTTGTCGGGAATATCGACCTGCACCGGAACGCCCTGTCGCTTGAAAGTCTCGCGAACGCTGACTGGATCGGCGCTATTCAGATGAGCGCGGCGCTCTGCCTCATGGTGTACGCCGAGTCTTACTCAAGTATCCACGGGGCAGCGGCACGGCACGGTGACTCTCCTGACACGAACCGGGACCTGATCGCGCTCGGCACCGCGAACGTCGTCTCAGGTTTCTTCGGCGGGCTCGCCGTGGGCGCGGGCTACTCCGCGACAAGCCTGAACGAGGAGTCCGGCGCGAAAAGCCGGCTCTCTGCCGCTACCGCTCTCGCGGTCTGCGTTCTGGCGATCATTTTCCTTCTCCCGCTGGTTGAGCGGATCCCGGAACCGATCCTCGCCGCCATTGTGATCAACGCGGTGTCGCACGGTCTTTCCCCGAAACCCCTGCTCCCCTACTTCCGCTGGAAGCGCGACCGGCTGCTCGTCATCTCGTCCTTCCTCGCGGTGGCGATCCTCGGCGTGCTGAATGGTCTGCTGGTTTCTGTTGTCCTCTCCGTGGTGTTCATTCTCTTCAACGCTGCGGAGCCGCATGTCTCTGAACTCCGCCATCTCCCGGGGTCCCACAGCTACGTGAACCGCCTGATCTTCTCCACCGCGACCCCGGTGCCCGGGATTCTGATCCTGCGGCTTGATCAGCCGATGTTCTTCGCTAACGCCGAACCGATGATGAAAAAGGCGAAAGCGATATATGAGATGCGGCGCCAGACGGAAAAGATCTCCATTCTGATTCTGAGTCTCGAGGAATGCGCGGACCTTGACGGCACCGGTATCGAAGCGCTTCAGATGTTCGCGCGGGACCTCGCGCGCTCGAACTGCCGGCTCTTCATCTGCCGGCTCCACCGCCGGGCCCGTGAAGCGCTTTCTCACGCCGTGATTCCGGAGCTTCCGCTCACCTCGCTCTCGTTCCTCTCGGTCGACCGCGCGGTGAAAGCCGCGGTTGAGCAGAAAAAGACGGAACTTGAACTCCTCACGCGCTACCGGAAAGCCGCATCCTTCCGCCCCGAGGACGATTAGATCCGCACAGGCTTTTTCTGAGCGCTTAAAATGGCGCAGCCTCTTTTCTTCGCCTGAAACGGACTCTCTCCGCTTCAGGTAACGGGCGCCGCAGCACCCTCTTATCTCACTGATTTTCAAAGCGACATGCCACATAATCCTCAAGCACTGGAACTCCTTTCGCCCGCAAAGAACGCGGACATCGGTATCGAGGCTTTCCGCCACGGCGCGGACGCCGTCTATATCGGCGGGCCGTCCTTCGGCGCGCGGTCCGCTGCCGGGAACAGTCTTGAGGATATTTCTCGTCTCTGCGAAACGGCGCACCGCTTCCGCGGACGCGTCATGATGACACTCAACACCATTCTTCGGGACGAAGAGATCGAACCCGCGGCGAAGCTCGCCTGGGACGCCTGGAACGCGGGTGTTGACGCACTGATCGTCCAGGATATGGGGCTTCTCAAAGCAGATCTCCCGCCGATCCAGCTGCACGCCTCGACGCAGTGCGATATCCGGACGCCTGAAAAAGCGAAGTTTCTTGAAGAAACCGGATTCTCTCAGATCGTGCCGGCGCGTGAACTGACGCTAGAAGAAATCCGCGCGATCGCGGATGTCCTCACTTCGGCCCGGATTGAGTTCTTTGTGCACGGGGCGCTCTGCGTGAGTTACAGCGGCCAGTGCTACGCGAGCGAAGCTGTGAAGTGCCGGAGCGCGAACCGCGGCGCCTGCGCCCAGATCTGCCGCCTGCCCTTTGACGCCGCGCTTGAGGACGGCACGGTTCTCGCGCGCCACCAGTACCTGCTCTCTCTTAAAGACAACAATCAGAGCGGGAACCTCGCGGAACTTGTCGCGGCCGGTGTCCGGAGTTTCAAGATTGAGGGGCGGCTGAAGGATATGGACTACGTGAAGAACATCACGGCGTTCTATCGGAAGAAACTGGATGCATTCCTCAATACCCACCCCGAATACGCGAAGGAAAGCGTGGGGGATGTCCGTTTCTCTTTCACGCCGGACCCTGCGAAGACCTTTAACCGCGGCGCGACGGAATATTTTGTCCACGGCCGGATTCCCCATATCGCGACTATCACGACGCCGAAAAACGCCGGCGAACCGATCGGCACGGTGAAAAAAATCAATGCCCGCTCGATCGTGATCCGCGCGAACGAACCGCTTCATAACGGCGACGGTCTTACGTTTTACGATCAGAAGGGGGAACTCTCAGGGCTTCTCGCGAACCGTGTCGAGCCGCTCGAAGGACGGACAACGGAAATCTTTACGCGTGAGTCTCCCGCCAAACTCGCGAACCTCCGTCCGGGAACGCAGATCCTCCGGAACCACGATCAGGCCTGGACCCGGGAGCTTGAAGGGGACACCTCGATCCGCAAGATCCCGGTGAAGGTTGAGGCTTCCGTTGACCCGAAGGGTATTTCGCTTTCGATCGAGGACGCTGAAGGATGCCGCGCGGCGATCCGCGAAGCGATGACGCTCGATCCCGCGAAAAACGGCGTGAAATCGCTTGAGCAACAGAAAAACGCGCTTTCAAAGCTCGGCGACACCGACTATCGGGCCGATACGATTGAGCTTCACGAGGACACGCCGCTTTTCATCCCGGTTTCGGTCCTGAATAACCTCCGCCGGTCACTCGTCGACAAGTTTGAGGAAACGAGGCGCGGCGCCTTTACGCGCTGGGAACGGGCGCCCGTGAAGGTCGTTCCCTTCCCCGTGAAGACGCTCGACTACCGCGCGAACGTCTATAACAGCCGCGCGAAGGCGTTCTACGAAGAGCGCGGCGCGACGGTCACTCAGATGGCGTTTGAAACCGGTGAAGTCCGGGGAGAGGCGGAACTCATGCACTGCCGCCACTGCATCCGCTATACGCTCGGTATCTGCCCGAAAGATGCGATCAAGCGCGGCGAAAAGATCCGCCCGACCCCGATCATCCTCACCTCCGGCCCGATGAAATTCATCGCCCGCTTCCACTGCGGCCCGTGCGAAATGACACTCCACGGTGAACGGACCCGCGGGTGACATTCCGGTCTCCGGCGAAAGAGCCGGCAGCGCTTCCCCCATCCCGCCGCCGGTTTCATTTAGGACTTCAGCCGTAAAGACTACCTCTTAGAGCATTTACCGTAAATGCGGTATTAACAAAATCAATTTGTAGCAGATAATGGCTTTTACCTGTTATTTAATTAAAAGAAGATTCAAATGGATTATGCGTTCAAAGGCGGAGTGCTCTTCGTCAACGTAAGCGCCATTCAGGCGCTCGCGCTCGCGGTGCTCACGTACTATTTCGGCGTCTGGGTAAAGAAGCACGTCA
This sequence comes from Dakarella massiliensis, assembly GCF_001182045.1. Classification (GTDB taxonomy): domain Bacteria; phylum Pseudomonadota; class Gammaproteobacteria; order Burkholderiales; family Burkholderiaceae_F; genus Mesosutterella; species Mesosutterella massiliensis. The sequence continues at coordinate 336,406 of NZ_CVTY01000007.1, forward strand.
GCATCCTCGAGAAGTACTCGATCCCGAGCCCGGTGGTCGGCGGCATTCTGTTCTCCATCGTGCTGTCGATTCTCGACGGCATGAACATCATGAAGGTGCATTTTGATTCGTCGCTGCAGACGCTTCTGATGCTTGCCTTCTATACGACGATCGGCCTTATGGCGAGCCTGAAGCTGATCAAGAAGGGCGGCACGCTCCTCATCTCCTTCTTCATCGCGGTTTCTGTCCTCGTGGTGCTGCAGAACCTCGTCGGCATGTCGATTGCCCAGGCGATGGGGCTCGATAAGCATTACGGCATTCTCGCCGGTTCCGTCTCCATGATGGGCGGTCTCGGCACGGCCGCGGCCTTCGGTCCGTTCTTTGAACACACCTACGGCGTCACGGGCGGCACGGCGGTCGGCATCACGGCTGCCACGTTCGGCATGGTCGCGGCGCTTGTCCTTGGCGGCCCGTTCGGCGAATGGGTGATTCACCGCTACAAGATCCAGACCCCCAAGCAGCCGCATGAGCCCGAGGAAAAGCTGATGCTGCCTTCTGACACCGAAGTGTCCATCACGTCCGAGCAGCGCGCGAACACCCCCACGTTCACGGACGAACTGATGAAGGCCGGCTCCATCGTCGCGCTCTGCATGGCGCTCGGCACTGTGGTTTCGAGCTACCTCGGTCAGTACATCACGCTCCCGGCCTATATCGGCTCCATGATCGTGGCCGCTATCGTCCGCAACATCGGTGACTTCACCCACTCCTTCTCTGTTGAAGGCAAGGGTCTCAACGCTGTCGCTGACATCAGCCTGATCCTCTTCGTCACGATGGCGATCAATTCGCTGAAGCTCTACGAACTCGTGAATCTCGCGATTCCGATGATCGTGATTCTCGCGGCCCAGACCCTGCTGATGCTCTGCTTTGCCTGGCTCGTCTTCATCAAGCTCTTCGGCAAGGAGTACGACAACGTGATGCTCGCTGTGGGCGGCATCGGTTTCGGCATGGGCGCTACGGTGAACGGCCTCGCGAACATGCAGGCGATCGGCGAAAAGTATGGTTCCTCGGCCCGAGCCTGGCTCATCGTGTCGATTGTCGGCGCCTTCCTGATTGACCTTGTGAACGCGCTCGTGATCACCTACATGGGTACGCTCTGAGTTTGATGTCTTCCGGGCGGCTGCGGCCTCCCGGAAACCACGCTCCAAAAAACGCTCTGGATCGGATGGATCCAGAGCGTTTTCATTTGCCCGAAAGACAGGGCGCGGCTTTACGCCTTCGGCGCCGTCTGATCGATGATATCGAGTGACGCTTCAATCTGCAGACCGTCAAACTTATTCGCGACATCCTTATTCGCGAGAATCATTTCGTACACCGCGTCCATCGCGGACTGCGTGGATTCGCGGATCGGGTATCCAGCCATGGTGCGCCCGATAAAGACTGAGGAAAAGATATCGCCGGTCCCGGAGAAGCTGAGCGGAATGAGCTTATAGGGAAGGACAAAATGGTGATCCGCCTTCGCGTCGTACCCGCAGACCACGGAGCCCTCTCCTTTCACCTGCATGCTCGTCACCACGACAGACCTCGCGCCCTGATCGCGGAGCTTCGCGATCAGCGCCTTCGCGTCATCCATCGAAATCGGGTCCTTCGAATAGGGAATGCCGGCGAGGTAGCAGGCTTCCGTGTAATTCGGGAGCAGGAAGTCAGAGACCGGGATCAGTTCCCGCAGGAAGCCGACTGTCTCCTCAGGGAGCCCCTGATAGAGCGAGCCTTCATCCCCCATGATCGGGTCTGTGAAAACCAGCGCCCCCGCAGTGCGCTGCGCCTGGCAGAAGTCGCGGACCAGAGACGCCTGTTCGCCGGATGTCATGAAGCCTGTCGACACCGCGTCAAAGTGGAACCCGAGGTGCTGCCAGATGCGGAGCGTATCCCGCATGTAATCCGTCGTATCGAGGAAAGCGTATTCACCGTACGCGAAGTTATTCGACACCAGCGCGGTCGGAAGGTTATAGAGGTCGTAGCCCAGGTGCGTGAGCACCGGAAGCATGGCAGAAAGCGCCACTTTGCTGTAGCCCGCCACGTCCGTGATCAGAAGCACCTGCTTCCCTTTTCCGTTTTTCTGCATCAGTTCTTTCCTCTTTTTTCACTCTGCTCCGCGGCCGCTTTTCCGGCCGCCTTCGGACTTTTATCGCGACGGCTGTGCTTAGCCTCCCGCTGCGCGGCAGATTCTCTTTCCGTCGTTCGGATCAGTTTTTCGCGTTCGAGTTTCGCCTTTTCATCCATCATGCACTTGCCGTAGGCGAACATCAGCGCCAGCACGCCGACACCCCCGATGGTGAGAGGGCTGTCTGACAGGTGAGCGGCAATCCAGGCGGCAGCGAGTCCTACAAAAACACTGACGGCCGCCGGAGCGAATCGGATTTTCGGCATCTCGGTAAACCTTTACGCATAAACAGCTGATCGGTCCATTCTATAGGGAGAGCGAAGAGCCTGTGCCGGACCGCGCGTAAGCGGATAAATCGTGACGCTCTTCCCCCTCCCTCCCAATCAACCGGATATTAGCGGCAGATCTGTCAAAAACTCTTCAAAATTCAATCACTCAGAAAACGGCTCCCCGGAAAACTGAAAGGCCCGGCATCTCTGCCGGGCCATCCCCCATCCGGAAGCCGCCTCAGATGAGGCAGCACCAGAAATTCATCAGCGGATGATCAGAATCGGGCACTCCGCTTCAGCCGCGACGCGGGTCGCGACAGAGCCGAGCACCGCGCTCTTGAAGTTCGTGAAGCCGTGAGACCCCATCACCACAAGGTCAAGCTTTTCCTTATTCGCGTAACGCGCGATCGCGTCACCCGGATTCCCGACGAGCCGCACGGCCCGGGGCTGGATCCCGATATCCTGCAGCGCCGGAATCGCGCTGGCCGTGGCGTATTCAAACTCCTGCTGCTTGTACTTCTCCGCATCTTCCATCGAGACCGTCGGCGCGTCACAGTCGTTCGCCGCGGTCATCAGATCCGCGTAGAAGTCTTCCACGGCGCTCAGCACCTCAAAATCGGCCTTATTGCCGAAGAGCTCACGGTTCTTGCCGATCCACTCTATCGCCTTCAGACCATATTCGGAGCCATCAACCGCGATGCCGACGCGAAGCGCGTCCTGCGCGGGAGCGGGTTTCTCACGGACCAGCAGCACCGGGGTATCGCATCCCGCGAGCACGGCGTTCGTCACGGAGCCCATAAAGAGCTTCTTCACGTTGGTCTTACCCTGGGCACCCATCACGACGAGGTCAGGCTTATAGGCGCCGATCTCTTTCACGATTTCTTCGGAAGGCGCGCCGACCACGCATTTTTCTTCAACCTTGATGCCCTTGATGCCAAGCGGTGAGCGGACCATCACGAAAGCCTTTTCAGCTCCGGCCTTGATCCAGCTGTCATACACATCGGTGTTCCAGATCTCCGTCACCACACGGCCGCGGGGAGCCGCCACATAGAACGCCTCAACCGCAGGCTTCTTCCCGATCATCGACGTACGTGACGCAATAAATTCAGCCGCATAGCGGCTGTAGGAGCTGCCGTCAACAGGGAGCAGTATTCTCATATCCATCTCCTTCCGTTCAGTTGGCCGGCGTGCTCATTCTGACTACAGGCACTACCGTCCTGATAATTGTCTTTTTTGCAACCTTTCCTTCACTCTCAAGTATACGCTTGTAAAAATAAGTTGTTAATAATTAGGGACAAATGCTAGTTTTTATCCTATAAGAGGTAGATCTGCCTCCGCAGGCTTTGTCAGGCGATGCTGAGAAGGTCTTCCCAGCGCGTCGTGTAGCAGGGCGAGAGCAGGCCGCGGCACATTTTCCAGCGGTCTGAGGCGATCGAGCTCCCGGTCACGATTACTTTCTTCCCGAACCGTCCCGTCAGGTCATCAAGCGTCCGCATAAGCCGCCGGCTCCGGTCGTCCTCTTCTTCCGTAAAGAGATCCAGCTGCGGCGAGATCCCGGGCTCCAGCCCCGTCAGCATGACACCCGCCTTCTTGAAGGCGAAGCCATCCCGCCACTTCGCGCGGACCACCCGGACCGCGGCATCGGTGATTTTCAGCGTATCCGCGGTTGCCCGCGGGAACGCCGCCACGCCGGCCGCAAAGTACTGGGGCACGTTCGGGTTGAAAATATTTGTCTGAAAAAAGACTTCAACCAGTGAAGCGGCCATTTTCTGGGAGCGCATCTTCCGGGCGGCCTCCGCGGCGTGCGTCGCGACACTTGCTTCCACCGCCGCGCGGTCCGCGACCGGTTCCGCAAACGACCGCGACCGCATGATCTGCTGCTTCGGGGGCGGCGCGGCTTCAAGCGCGAGGCACGGATGCCCGAGGAGCTCCTCATGCGTTCTCGCGAGCGTCACGCCGAACTGCTTCCGAACAAGCGAATTCGGGAGCCGTGTGAAGTCATACGCGGTTCTGCCCCCCATCCCTTCAAGCCTCGATCCGATCCGGCGTCCGATTCCCCAGATTTCCTCTACCGGGACGAGCTTCATCGCGCGCTCCTGCCGCTCTGGGGTCAGGCTCTCCCAGTCGAGCACTCCGCCAAGCCCCTTATAGGTTTTCGCGAGATGATTCGCGAGTTTCGTGAGCGTCTTCGTGCGGGCGGAACTGACGCAGGTCGGAATCCCGACTCCCCGCAGCACCCGGCTCCGGATCGCGGTGAGAAGCTCCGGGATCTCCTTCTCCACCCCGGTGAGATCAATAAAACACTCATCAATCGAATACGGCTCAATCGCCGGCACGAGCCGCGACACCGTTTTCATCATGCGGGCGGAAAGGTCGCCGTAGAGTTCATAGTTGGATGAAAACGCGACCACTTTCCCCGATCGGATCAGATCCCCGATCTTGAAGGCCGGCGTGCCGTTTTTGATACCAAGCGCCTTCGCTTCGGCGCTTCGCGTGACCACGCAGCCGTCATTATTCGAGAGCACCACGATCGGTGTCTTCAGCAGATCCGGCCGGAATACCCGCTCGCAGCTCGCGTAGAACGAGTTCGCGTCGACCAGCGCAAAACGAGGCTCCTGCAGCATCTTCCGCCCCCTTCCCCATGCCTCTTTTTCCCGGAGCCTGGCTTTCAGCGGCGCGAGGCCGCGGAGAAGCTCTGGATCACATTCGTCACGACGCCGATGAAGGACCACTCATCGCACTCGCCCGGAATGATCGTCCGGTAGAGACCGCTGCTGTTCTCGGGATGCAGCTCCATTTTCCCGTCCCGCTTCACGAGACGCTTCACGGTGAAATCCGTGTTGATCCGGGCAATTACAATGTCGCCGTCCCGGGGCTCAAGAAGGCGGGAAACCACAAGCAGGCACCCAGGCGTGATGCCGGCATCCACCATCGAGTCGCCGGTCACATGAACGACAAACGTGTTTTCGGGGTTCGGGGCGAGAAGGTCATTGAAGTCGAGCGGCTCATGCGCGTAGTCATCCGCAGGGGACGGGAAACCGGCCTGGACGCTTGAAACCTCATACTCAATCTCGGCGTGGGAGAGCTCCGTCTTCATCACCATGGCGCCTGGCGGAAGCTCCGCCGCGCTTTCGACATCAAGCACGTGGCGCATCCACATGTTGCCGCCCGCTCTCCTGAAGGTTTCTTTCTGAAGCGGTGTCACTGAGACCTGAAGGTGCTCGGTAAGCCCCTTCCCCTGCCCTTTCTTCCGGCCGGTGCCGGGTCTTCTGCCGCCCCACCCGGAGCGCGGCTTCGCGCCGTCTGCTTTCTTTTCCGCCATTTTCGAGATCCTCTTTCTGACAGCCTTCCCCGGGAGTTTTTCGATTCCCGGACAGCCATCATGATTAATTCAGTATTTTTTTCAAGATTACTTTACCTCACTTCCTCTCCGGCGGAAAGCGGAAACGGAGGAAATGAAAAGGACTGGCAGTGGGAAAGGCGGGAGGAAACCGAGGCGCGCATCCGGACAGATGGCAAAAAAACAGCCTGGGCAGGAAGGAGAGGAATCTGCCCAGGCAATAATGCAACAACCATTGGAGTTACGCTCCTATATTACGGATTTCCTTAAGAAAAAACGATAGACCGCTAGACCCAGCAAGGATCCTCCACCGGTAGTAGATCGTCTTAGGTCTCAGGTCCTAGAGGGAAAGGATTGGAGAACACGGCGGAACACCGCCACTCCCCAGAGTTTATATTTTCAGGATTTCATATAAAAACAATTTTTTATTATTTTTCATCTGTTTAATATATTTGATACCAAATATACGCTATCCGAAAGTATCTAGGAAAATGTCTCAGTTGTTTCACAAATAATATTTTTGAACCTAAGATGAATAAAGTCTATACATTCAGGATGTGACCGGTTTCATAGCCTGCCTGAATCAATTTTTACCAGGACAATAAAAATGTATAACTTTCTCCTTGCCTTTACGGTGTGCGGCGCTGCCGTGATCATCGGCGAGCTGGTGTCTTCCTGGACAAAAGCCTGGGTGCCCTCCGTCTTCGTGACGGCCTGCCTTTTCCTGCTCGGCTACTGGACGGTCCTCCCCCACGACCTCATCAAAGACTCCTACCTCATCCCGTTCGGCGGCACAATCTGCGTGATGGTGATGATTGTTCACCTCGGAACGATTATTTCCATGAAGCGGCTGCTGGAGCAGTGGAAGACCGTGGTGACGTGTCTTCTCGGGCTCCTCGGCATGTGCGTTGCCGCTTTCTTTATCTGCCCGCTCTTTATGGACCGGACGCTTGTGATCGCCGGTCTTCCCCCGCTCACGGGCGGCATCGTGGCAGCCACAATGATGCAGAAAGCCGCTATGGAGGCCGGCCTCACGGTCGCCGCGCTTTTCGCGATTTCGATGTACTGCATTCAGGGTTTCGCGGGTTACCCGCTCACCGCTTTTGCGCTGAAGAAGGAAAGCCGCCGGCTTCTTGAAGGCTACCGGAACGGCACCCTGAAGGCGTCAGAAGCGGACCGCGAAGCGATGCAGAACGCGATTGAGCTCGCGGCGGGCGGCGACAACGTGAAGCGCCTTCCGCTTCAGGTGCCGGAGAAGTACAACAGCTCGATCGTGATTCTCACGAAGCTCGGGCTCGTCGCCTGGGTCGCCTCGGTGATCGGCAAGTACACCGGCGTGTCTGGCGCCATCTGGGGCCTGATCCTCGGTGTCATCTTCTGCACGCTCGGGTTCCTTGACCGCGATTCGCTCCACAAGGCGAACTCCTTCAACATCATGATGCTCGGCCTCATCTGCTTCGTCTTTGACGGCCTGAAGGACATGACCCCGGAACTGCTTTTCGGCATGATCGGCCCGATGATCGGCTTTATTCTCGTCGGTGTTGCCGGCATGACGCTCTTCGCCTTCATCGCGTCGAAGATCCTGCACCGCAGCTTCTTCCTCTGCTTCGCGAACTGCCTTACCGCGCTTTACGGTTTCCCGTTTGATCAGATCATCACGGATAACACCTGCAAGACCGTCGCGAAGAACCGCGAGGAATACGATTTCCTGATGGGAAAGCTCTTCCCCTCGATGATCGTCGGCGGTTTCGTCACCGTGACCATCACCTCGGTCTTCATCGCCGGCATCTTCGTAAAGATGTTCTGATGAAGACGGCTGTTCTCTCTTGATTTCGCTTTGCCCGAGGCCCTCCCGTCTGACCGCGGAGGGCCTCAGCACATTTATTTTCTCAGGCTCCGGCACCGCGCCGGGCCTCTGTGTCAGTCAGAAAGGAATTGAAAATGGATCTGAAAGCTTTGGCAGAAAAATTCAACCCGTACCAAATCGAGATGCGCCGCTATTTCCACGCGCATCCTGAGGCAAGCACGAAAGAAGTGGAGACCGCGAAGAAGATCCGCGAAGAACTGACCCGAGCCGGGATCGAATGGCGCCCCTGCGGAAAGAACCTGACGACCGGCACGCTGGCCACGATTCACGGCGGAAAGCCCGGCAAGACTTTCCTGCTCCGCGGCGATATCGACGGCCTCTCCGTGAAGGAAAAGACCGGTCTCCCCTTCGCGAGTGAGAACGAAGGCTTCATGCATGCCTGCGGTCACGACTGCCATATCTCGATGCTCCTCACCTCGGTGATGATCGCGAACAGCATCAAGGATGAAATCCCCGGCACGATCAAGTTCATCTTCCAGCCGGCTGAGGAAGTGGCGCTCGGCGCCCTCGATATGATGGCGGACGGTGTTCTGGACGGCGTCGACGGGATGTTCGGCATGCATGTGTGGTCCGAACTCCCCGCGGGGACCGTGTCGCTTGAAGCGGGCGGCCGCATGGCGGCAACCGATCAGTTTGAAATCACGATCACGGGAAAGTCGGGCCACGCGGCGCTCCCTCATAAGTGCGTTGACGCCACGCCCTGCATGGCAGCCACCATCATGGATCTGCAGACCGTCGTGAGCCGCCAGGTGAACCCGGTGAGCCCGCTCGTTCTCACGGTCGGCAAGGTCACGTCCGGCACCCGCTGGAACGTGATCTCGGGATCCGCGAAGATCGAAGGCACGGTGCGGTCGCTTGACTCCGAGTCCCGCGATATGGCGGAAGAGTCCGTCAAGCGGATTGCCGCGAACACCGCCGCTTCCTACCGCTGCACGGCCGAGGTGAAGTATGACCGCCTCTGCGACAACGTCTATAACGATCCGGAAATCACCGCGTTCGGGCGCGAGGCCGCGAAGACGATCCTCGGGCCTGACTCGCTTCCCAACACGCCTCCCACGATGGGGGGCGAAGACTTCGGCTTCTACTGCAGCAAGGTAAAGGCCGCGTTCGCGCTCTTCGGTGTCGGAAACGCCGCCTGCAACGCCTGCTATCCGCAGCATTCGGACCACTACACGGTGGACGAGTCAACACTCGTGAAGGGTGCCCTGCTCTCCGTTCAGACGGCACTTAACTTCCTGAACGCCAATAAGTAACGCGGTCTGCCTGACCGCAGCTCACTCAGGAACAGCGTCTGAGTGACACGGAACCTCCTCCGGGGCCCCCGCCCTGCGAGGAGGTTTTTTATGAGGTATTGCCTGCCGCCGCCTCATCCGTCCGGTTCCCTCCCAGTTAATATGGGTAGAACACAAAAATTCCGAGGGAGGGCATCGAGATGAACTTCAATTCACTTCGCGACGCGTATCGCGAGGAAGTGATCAGGACGCGCCGCGCTTTCCACGCGGCCCCTGAACTCAGCGGACACGAGTGGAACACGGCTGAGCGGATCCGCGCCATTCTCACCGGCGCCGGCATCCCCTGGGAACCCTGCGGAAAGGAGCTTCCGGGGACGCTTGTCACGATCGACGGGGTCGGGGCCGGAAAGACCATTCTTCTCCGCGCGGATATCGACGCGCTGCCGATTGAGGAAAAGAATGATGTTCCCTATAAGAGCGGCACGAAGGGCGTCATGCATGCCTGCGGACACGACTGTCACATCGCGATGCTGCTTTCCGCCGCGAAAATCCTTTACGAACACCGGACCGTATTCCCGGGCCGCGTGAAATGCATCTTCCAGCCAGCGGAGGAAAACTCCCGGGGCGCGCTCGACATGATCGCGGGCGGCGTGCTGGACGGCGTCGACGCAGCATTCGGAATTCACGTCGCCTCCTCGGTCCCCTCCGGAAAAATCTCTCTTCGCAGCGGTCCTTCCACCGCCGCGACTGACTTTTTCAGGATCACGCTTCACGGCAGAAGCGGTCACGCCGCGCGGCCTAACGAATGCATCGATGTCGCGCCCGCGATTGCCTCTCTCATTCTTGAACTTCAGACCATCAAGAGCCGGGAAGCGAATCCGCTTTCCACTCTTGTTCTCACGATCGGCACCATTCATTCCGGCTCCCGCTGGAACGTGATTTCAGGCGAAGCCTCGATCGAAGGCACCGTGCGGAGCTATGACCCCGCGGTCCGGGATCTCGCGGAAACATCCCTCAGGCGGATTTCAGAGGATGTCGCGGCCGCCTACCGCTGCACTGCTGATGTGACTTACGACCGGCTCTGCGACGCGCTGGTGAACGATGAAACGATGACCGGCATCGCCCGCGAGGCGTCCGAAGCCGTGCTCGGTGCCGGGAGCACCGTGATCAACCCGCCTGGCACCGGGGGCGAGGATTTCAGTTTCTACGCAAACCTCGTGCCGTCATCCTTCGCACACCTCGGGGTCCGGAACGAGGCCTGCGGCGCTGATAAGCCGCAGCACTCGGACTGCTACATGGTGGATGAGAACGCGCTCGTTGATGGGGCCCTGATTCACGTGGCCACCGCGCTTCGCTTCCTCACCGGGTCCACTGGACAGAATTAGCTTAAGGGACGACTGAGACTATGCTGGATATTGAAAAGCTGAAAACCGAGTACGAACCGTACGTGATCCGCATGCGGCGCTACTTCCACGCGCACCCTGAGCTGAGCGGAAAAGAACTGAAGACGTCCGCCGCGATCCGCGCGGAACTGGACACCGACGGGATTGAGTGGCGGAGCTGCGGAAAGAGCCTCCCCCAGGGGACGCTTGGGACAATCAAAGGCGATCTGCCCGGAAAAACAATCCTCCTCCGGTCCGATATCGACGCGCTCCCGATCACGGAGGCAACGGGACTTCCCTTCGCGAGCGAGAACCCGGGCGTCATGCACGCCTGCGGGCATGATAACCACATCGCGATGCTGCTCACCGCGGCGAAAATCCTCGCCGCGAACCGGCATGAGGTCCGGGGCACAGTGAAAGTCCTCTTTCAGCCCTCCGAAGAGGTCGGAATCGGCGCTCTCGACATGATTGAGGACGGGGCGCTCGAAGGCGTCGACGCGGCGTTCGGCATGCACGTGTGGCCTGAACTCGCGTCCGGCCGCGTGTCGCTCGAACCCGGTGCCCGGATGGCGTCCACGGATCGCTTCCGCATTGATATCAAAGGAAAAGCGGGGCACGCCGCGGCGCCTCACCTCTGCGTCGACGCGACACCGGCCGCCGCGTTCCTCGCCGTGAACCTGCAGACACTTGTCTCCCGATCAATCAGCCCAGCATCTTCCGCCGTACTCACGGTCGGAAGCCTCCACTCAGGCTCCCGCTGGAACGTCACCTCCGGGAGCGCCTACCTCGAAGGCACCGTGCGGTGCTTTGATGAAGAGACCCGGAAGACGATCCGCGAAGGCATGAAGAGAATGGCGGACCGTGTCGCTGCAGCTCATGGCTGCACCGCGGAAACCACCTACACCTGGCTCTCGGACGCGGTGATCAATGACCCGGATATCACGGCGGTCGCGGCAGGGGCCGCAGCCGAAGTGCTCGGACCTGACGGTCTCGCCTCTGTTCCCCCGACGCTTGTCGGCGAAGACTTCGCGGTCATCATGCATCGGGTGCCGTCCGCTTTCGGATTCTTCGGTATCCGGAACGAAGCCGTGAAGGCTGCTTTCCCGCTTCACACGGATCGCTGCACGTCTGACGAATCCGGCTTGATCGGCGGGGCATTGATTTTCGTGAAAACCGCGTATAACTTTCTTAATCGGTAAAACGCTTTAAGAAGAGGCGGATCATGGGCACCATGAATGGATATAACACCGGGCTCCGGGCCCGCGAGGCGCTCGAGCGGCTGAAACTCGGGAACGACGCCTATGTGAACGGGCAGCGGTTCGGGGATCTCTCAGACGCCCGAAGGCTCGATACCGCGGAGCACGGCCAGAACCCGTACGCGGTGATTGTCTGCTGCTCAGACTCACGCTCGATCCCCGAAGTCGCTTTTTCCTGCGGTATCGGCGATATCTTCGTGATCCGGGTGGCCGGCAACGTGATCGATAACCATCAGCTCGGGTCGATCGAATACGCCGCCTCCCACCTCGGGATCCGCCTCATCGTGGTGCTCGGCCACACGCACTGCGGCGCGGTGGGTGCCGCGATTCACCACGCGCCCGAGGGGTACGTGAAGACAATCACGGATGAAGTGCTGAAGGCGATCGGGGACGAGAAGGACGAGTACAAGGCCGCCTGCCTCAACGCCGAAGGCAGCGTAAAGCGGATTGAGACGTCGCTTGAGATTCAGCGGGAAGAGTCTGAGCATGGACTCGCTGTTCTCCCCGCTATCCTCGATATTGAGACCGGCAAAGTCAGATTCCTCCGGGAACTCTAAAATTCAGATCCTGTTCCGTGAACCCCGATCCGTTCGGACCGGGGTTTCGTTTTTTCCGCCTGAATTTCTTCTTTTCCCATGACCGCAGTCCTTATCTTCCTCGCGACACTTCTTCTCGTGATCACCCAGCCCCGGGGACTCGGGATCGGCTGGAGCGCGGCAGCCGGCGCCATCGCGTCACTCCTTCTCGGAACCGTGACGCTCTCGGATATCCCGACCGTCTGGTCCATCGTCTGGAATGCTTCCGGGACGCTCATCGGGCTCATCATCATCACGCTTATCCTCGATGAAGCGGGGTTCTTCAAGTGGTGCGCGCTGAAGGTCGCACGGGCTTCAGGCGGAAGCGGCGCGAAGCTTTTCACGCTCATTATTCTTCTCGGCGCAGTCATGTCCGCGTTTCTCGCGAACGACGGCGCGGTGCTGATTCTCACCCCGGTGGTGCTCGCGCTTCTCACGCCGCTCGGCGTTCCGAAGGTGCATCAGCTCGCTTTTGTAATGGCAGCGGGGTTCATCGTGGATACTGCGAGCCTTCCGCTCGTGAGCTCCAATCTCGTCAACATTATTTCAGCGGACTTTTTCCGCTTCACGTTTACGGACTATGCCCGCGTGATGATTCCGGTTGATATCGCGTCAGTTGCCGCAAGTCTCGCGGTGCTCTGGATCGTTTTCCGGCGCAGCATCCCGAAGCGGGTCGATATCACGAAACTCCCCGCGCCGGACTCCGTGATCCGGGATCCCCTCCTCTTCCGAGCGGGGTGGGTGGTGCTCACGCTGCAGCTCGTCTTCTGCTTCGCATCATCCTTCCTCCGGATTCCGATTTCCGCCGTGACGCTGACATCCGCCGCCATCCTTCTCCTCCTCTCACGGAGGAACCGCGTGGTGCCTGCGGGGCAGGTACTGAAGGACGCCCCCTGGTCCATCGTGATCTTTTCGCTTGGCATGTATCTCGTGGTGTACGGCCTGCAGAATGACGGCGCGACCTCTCTCCTCTCCGCCGCGCTCAGCCGAATCGGAGACTCGGGAACCGGAGCCGCAGCGTTCGAGGCGGGATTCATCGCGGCCGCGCTTTCTAGCGTCATGAATAACCTCCCCTCCACCATGATCGGGGCGCTTTCGATCGACGCGGCGTCCGTTTCTGACGCGGTCCGGACCGCGATGGCCTACGCGAACGTGATTGGCTGCGACCTCGGGCCGAAGATCACTCCGATCGGAAGCCTGGCCACGCTTCTCTGGCTCTCGCTTCTCTCGCATAAAGGGATCCGTGTCACCTGGGGTTACTACTTCAGGCTCGGCGTCATTCTTACGATCCCGGTGCTCGCGGCGGCGCTCGCCGCCCTCGCGCTCGTGATCTGACCGCAAAGAAAGGGCCGGAAGAACGGGGGCCTTGCCGCCCCTCTCCTTCCGGCCTTCAGATCCAGTCAATCCGGATCAGCCAAGCTTCACAAGTTTCCAGATCTGCGAGATCGTTTCCGGAGCCGGTTCTTTCGCCCGGTCCGTGAAGTGCGTGTGAAGCAGGTGATGCGCGAGTTCGCTGTTCGGTTTTCCGAGGAACTCGTCATAGAGCCTGATCACATCCGGGTTCTCGTGACTCTGACGGTAAACGCGGGCGCGGTCGATCTGATACACGGTCTTCGCGCGGGCTGCGGCGTGCGAGAGGTACGAATTCTTGATCCGCGCCGTGCCGCCGCCATCGATACAGCCGCCGGGGCAGGCCATCACTTCGATGAACTGATAATCCGCCTTTCCGGACTTCACGCGCTGGATCAGTTCTTCCGCGTTCCGGAGACCATTCGCGACCGCAATCTTCACGCTGCCGCCAGCACCGAGATCGACCGTCGCTTCCTTGATCCCCTCCATGCCGCGGACCGGGAGATACTCGATCCCGTCGAGATTCTTCCCCGTCACCACGTGATGCACCGTGCGGAGAGCAGCTTCCATCACCCCGCCCGTCACACCGAAAATCATGCCGGCGCCGGTGTTTTCCGCCATGAAGGGCGAATCGTATTTCGAGGGTTCGAGAGTCGGAAGGCTGATACCGTAGCGGCGGAGAATGCGCGCGAATTCCCGGATCGTGATCACGAGATCCGTGTCCGGCATACCGTCACGCGCGAGCTGCGGCCGCGCCGCTTCCTCTTTCTTTGCCGTGCAGGGCATGATCGAAATAAAGCGGAGCTTCTTCGGATCGATGTTATGGGTCTTCGCGAACCACGTCTTCGCGAGCGCCCCGAAAATCCCCTGCGGCGAGCGGGTCGTGGAGAGATTCCCCATCATCTCGGGGTGATGCTTTTCCACGTAGGTCACCCAGCCCGGGCAGCAGCTTGTCATCATCGGAAGGGTGCCGCCCGTACGGAGCCGGTTCAGGAACTCGTTCCCCTCCTCCATGATCGTGACGTCCGCACCCCAGTTCACGTCGCAGACAAAGTCCGCTCCGAGCATCTTGATCGCGGTGATCAGCTGCCCCTCGGTGTTCTTTCCGGGCTCAAGACCGAATTCATCACCGATCGTCACCCGGGCGGACGGCGCGAAGGCGACGATCGTCTTGATTTCCGGATCGTCAAACCAGTCGATCGCGGTGTCGCACTGATCCTTTTCGCCAAGCGCCCCCGTCGGGCAGACAAGCGTGCACTGGCCGCACTCAACGCAGCCCGGAGAGTCGATCCAGCGATCCGCCCCGGCGATCCCGACACCGCGCTTCGTCCCGATGTCATCAAGCGTCAGAGCGCTGATCCCCTGCACTTTGCGGCAGACCTCAACGCAGCGCCCGCAGCGGATGCACTTATTCACGTCGCGTAGCAGTCCGTGCGCGCTCGTATCCACCGGACGCTTCGCGATGAAGCGGCCGTTGCAGCTGTTATTCTGCAGCCCCACATAGAGCGCCACGTCCTGCAGCTCGCAATTGCCGTGACGGACGCAGGACGCGCAGTCCTGGTCATGATCAGAGAAGATCCACGCAGCCTGCTGACGCTGGCGGTGACGGACTTCAGGCGTATGCGTGAAGACCGCCATGCCTTCGAGCATCGGCGTCGTGCAGCTCGTCACAAGCTCCCGTTTCCCGGGCGTTTCTTTCCGCTCGATCTCCGTAATGCACATGCGGCAGGTGCCAGGCGTGTGATCCAGCGGCAGCAGCGCGCAGAGCGTCGGAATGAAAATCCCGAGGCGCTTCGCGACCTGCAGAATCGTTTCCCCTTCCTCAAACGTGACGGGGCGGTTATTGATCCAGGCGTTCATCAGTTCGTCCCCCTCGCGGATGCGGTCAGGTTTTCGGTGTCAGGGCTGCGATGCAGCGCTTCGTTTCCGGGAATCGGGCGCGGTGTAGCGACAGCCATCATGCGGTAGCAGCGCATGCAGCGGTCCGCTTCGTAGCGGGCGACGTCGTCTGAAAACGTCTGATCCACCTCGCGGAAATTGCACTCACGGGATTCCACAGGAATCGTCGGAACGCGGTGCCGGGGCATCTTTTCCATCGGGACCGTCGGGCCGCCGTCCTCAAGAAGCTCACAGTCGCGGATGATTTCCCCCATCCTCGCGCGGGGCGTAAAGCCGACTGACCCGCGGGAGAGGTATTCATCAATCGAATTCGCGGCCTGCTGCCCTTGCGCAAGACCGCCGATCAGCGTGGTCGGTCCCGTCGCGCAGTCGCCGCCCGCGAATACGCCGGGGCGCGTTGTGGCAAGCGCCGGATTCACGCTGATGTTGCCATAGCGGTCCAGAATCACGCCGTCCGCGTCTGAAAACACGTCACGCTCGAGCTTCTGCCCGATCGCGGCGATCACCATGGCGCACGGCACATCAAATTCGCTTCCTTCCACCGCGCGGACCGCTGGGCGGCCGCGGGAATCCGTGCCCCGGATTTCCATCTTCGTGAGTTTCACGCCGGTGACGTGCCCGTTTTCGGAGAGAATCCCAACGGGGTTCGTGAGGAAATGGAATTCCACGCCTTCATCCCGCGCGGCCTCAATTTCCTCGCGGTCAGCGGAGGCCTGGGCCTCGGTGCGGCGGTAAACGATATGCACTTTCCCGGTCGCGATACGCTTTGCCGTGCGGCAGCAGTCCATCGCGACGTTTCCGCAGCCCACCACGACGACGTCCCCATGGATCTGGGGCGGGAGGCCGTCCGCAACCGATTTCTCGATTTCAAGAAGGAAGTCGATGCCGTTCTGATAGCCGGCGAGCGACCGGTCCTCAGCGGGAAGCCCAAGGTACGCGCCTTCGGCGCAGCCGATTCCGAGGAACACGGCGCCGTACCCGTCATCAAAGAGACTCGACACCGTGAAGTCGCGTCCTAGCCGCTGTCCGAAGTGCCATTCACCGCCGAGCTCTCCGATCGCGTCCGTTTCTTTCTGAAGCAGCCCCTTCGGGAGCCGGTACGGGGGAATGCCGCGAAGCGCCATGCCGCCCGCCTTTTCATCCTTATCGAAGATATCGACTGGGTAGCCCTTCATGAGAAGGTGATACGCGCAGTTCAGCCCTGCGGGACCCGCGCCGACCACGGCCACCCGGGCCTTTGAGTAGTCGATCACCGGATCCATGCCGTGGAAGAGGTCCGAAATCGCCGCTCCGGCGTTATCCGACACATAGCGCTTGATATCCTTGATCGCGACGGAACGGTCAACATAATTCCGGCGGCACGCCGCTTCGCACGGGCGCACGCAGACGCGGCCGCAGGTGGCGACAAGCGGATAGTGGTGCAGGAGCACCCCCGCCGCGAGATCCGGATGCCCGTCCTTCACGTAGTCGATATAGCGGGGAATATTCACGTGCGAGGGGCAGGCCTCGATGCACTTCGCCGTGATCGTCATATACATATCGCCTTTCAGCGGCGCCGCGGTGCTGATCAGGCGGTCCCTGAAGTATTTCAGCGCCCCGATCATCGCTTCCGGGGTCGTGCGTCCGATGCCGCAGAGACTCGTGTACTTCATCTGCTCAGCGGAGTCGAGCATGTGGTCCCAGTTGACCGTATCGCCCCGGCCTTCCACCGCGTCGCGGAGGCACTCCGCGAGCAGAATCGACCCGGTGCGGCAGGGCGTACAGGCGCCGCACGAATTCTCGCGCGCGAGCGCGTAGTAGCGAAGCAGCACTCCCGCGAGCGACACATTGGGGTCGAAGACGAGGAAGCCGAAATTACAGACCACCGCGTCCACCGGATTTCCCGGGTTAAAGGTCTCGATCTTATCGAGCGGCAGATCGAGGGGCGCGGCGCGCCCCCCTTCCGTGTTGTCGTACTTAACGCCTTTCCAGACGCCGTATAGGATCTTTCGCATAGGTTCTCTTTAAGTCGGAAGGCTCGCTGCGGGATCTCGCGCCCCGGCATCAGCCTTCCTTTCCGCGGCAGACACAGGGAGTCACCTCCCGGAGAGCCTGCCGTGCGTGCGTCTCCTCTTTGGCACGAATTGCTGGTTTTCCAGTCTGCTTCTTGCTTCGGGCGGTACCTGGAGTCCTCGCGGGGAAAAAATTCAGAGTTTCTTCCCCCGCCGGCTCTTCTCTTTTATCCGCCGTCTGACTTCACCATCATAGTAAGAAGCCCGCGCTTTTTGACCCGGCTTTGGCAGTACCCGGAAGTACTCCGAAAGCAGAGCCGGGAAAGCATATCCTCAGAGTCAGAGTTCCGCCACTGCCTCGATTTCAACGAGGCACCCGAAGTGAAGCTCCGGCACCGTCACCACGATCCGGGCCGGGCGATGGTCGCCGAAATACGCGGCGTACTCCTCGTTCACCGGACCCCAGTATTCCCCCTTCGTGGTATAGACGCGGCACTGAACGACCTTCGAGCGGTCGCTTCCCGCAGCCTTCAGCACGCGGTCGACGTTCTCAAGCGCCTGCCTCGCGTGTGCCCGGATATCGCCCTTGCAGACTTCGCGCGTATCCGGGTCAAGCGACAGCTGCCCTGACACATAGACCATGCCGTTTGAGATAACACCCGGCACGTAGTGCCCCGAATTCACCCCTTTGAAATGAGGATCCACGTATTTCATTCTGACGCTCCTAATTCTTTTTAATTATGTCTTACGGGTATGGATTGTAATGATTTTGGGGAAGAGAGACGAGAACTGCGCGCCAGAAATCTGACTCGGAGTAACCCGGAAAATGGCTTCCCCCGCTCTCAAACCCGGAGCCTGAACACGGGATCCCGGTGTCATCCAAAAAGCCTAGAATTTCCCGTTCGGATTTCGCGCCGCAGCTTTCTCCTGTCCGTTATGTTCCGCGGATAAGAGTGCTCCTCGGTCCGGCACCGAAAAGATTTGAAACAGTTGGAAAAACTGGAATTCAGACGGCTTTTTCACCATCTGTTAAAGTGCAGTACTGAGTTTTCGTTTTTTTATTTTTATCAGGGATCCTCTGACCTCAGATTCTTCATTATGCGATACGCTATTTTCGCGGCCGCCGCGGCCGCGCTTCTCACAATTTCCCTCGGGGCCTCTGCGGCGCCCGGAGTCTCAGTCCTCGAAGTGTCGAAGCCTGTCGGGCTCTCATACCTGATCGGAGAAGCGAAGAATCTGGAAATCGTGAAGGTAGAGGGCCGGATCGTGAAGCAGCTGGAAAAGAACCGCTTCCTCCTCACCGATCGCTCGGGGCACGCGGTTGAAGTGGTGCTGGACCCGAAATTCGGGCTTCCGAAGGTCGGAGCGCTCTGCCAGCTTTTCGCCCGGGTGCATAAGGGCGATAACGGCGTGGTGCTTCACGCCTGGTCGCCCCGGGTGATCGCGGATAACGCCGGCTGACCGCCCTCCCGGCTCCTTCGCCTCATTCGCCAAAGCGGCCCCCTTATAATGAGGGTCGCTTTTTTGTTTTTACTTTTTCTCCATTCAGGAATTCCATTCCCACTGCTGCCGCCATGTTTACCGTTACGCGTTACCACGACATCTCCTGCGGCCATCGGGTGTGCGGGCACGAAAGCAAGTGCTCCCACCTCCATGGCCATAACTACCGCATCACGTTCTGCTGCGCGGGAGAACTGGATTCGCTCGGGCGCGTGATCGACTTCTCGGTCATCAAGGAGAAGCTCTGCGTGTGGCTGGAGGAGCACTTTGATCACCGGTTCCTCATCTGGACCGAGGATCCGCTCGCGGATGCCCTCCTCTCGCTTGACCCGAAGGTGGTTCAGGTGCCGTTTAATCCGACCGCGGAAAATATCGCCGAGTATCTCGTCACCGTGGTGAGCCCTGAGCAGCTCCGCGGCACGGGCGTCAAGCTGATCCGCTGCGACGTGGAAGAAACGCGGAAATGCACCGCGACCTATACGCTTTGATTCGGGAAAGATAGGAACTGCTGCCAGAATGGAAGAAATCCGTTATTCCATCAACGAAATATTCGCGTCAGTACAGGGTGAAGGGCTGCTCGCCGGAACACCCGCGGTCTTTGTGCGGCTTCAGGGCTGCCCCGTGCACTGCCCCTGGTGCGACACCAAGTATTCCTGGAAAGAGGATGGCTCCGGAACCACGAAGATTCCGCTTTCCGAAGTTCTCGTGAAAGACAGCCGTCCGAGATCCGCGGACGCATCCCTTGATGAACTCGTGAATCTCATTCTGGAACGCTGGCCCCGTATCCCGCTCGTCGTCATCACAGGGGGAGAACCCGCTGAGCAGCCGATCCGGCCGCTCACCGAGCGTCTGATCGCAGCCGGGAAACGCGTATCGCTTGAAACCTCCGGGTTCCTTGAAATCGATGTAGCGCCTGAGACTTTCGTCACGGTGTCCCCGAAGATCACGGTCCCGGGCGGCCGGGTGCTCGACTCGGCGCTGGAGCGCGCGGACGAAGTGAAGATGGTGATCGGGGATGAATCAGACCTCGCCGCGCTTGACGCGATCACGGATAAGATCCCCGCGTCGACCCCAATTTCCCTTCAGCCGCTCTCCATGGAAGATTCCGCCGCGTCACTCTGCTTCCGGACCGCGGTGGAGCGCGGCGGCCGCTACCGCGTCTCGGTTCAGCTCCATAAGGTGCTCCGCGTTCGCTGAAACACGGTATCAGGGGGAGGAGTTCCCCTCCCTCACCGGTGTTTCCCCTCCCCTCTTTTGACGCAAATTTGAAATCGGCGCATTACTCTCCTGAGAGATTTTTTTAACTACGGCGAAGGCCCTGTTTTCTTCGCCTCTTTTCTCAGGATGTCATGACGACCCTCAATGAGACCCGCACGGGATCCGCGCTCACCGACGACGAAATCCGTGCGAAGTATGAAGCGCCTTTCCGGCACGGCGCGGGAATGGCGGACAGCCGGGCAAAACGCCTCGCCGCGGCCCACTTCATTGAATCGCTCCGGGAGGATGGCATCCCGATCAGCCGGGCCTGCCGTATTTTCGGCATGCCGCGAAGCTCCTTCTACTACCGGAAGGAAAACGCGCTCGTGTCCGTCAAGAAACGCCTTGAGTCGAACCTTGAACTTGCGCAGCGGATCCGGGCAGCACAGGAAGCAGCCGGCTGGACACTCGGAAGCCGCCGTGTCGCTGAAGCCCTGAAGCATGACGGGTACCCGAGAAAGCCCGGACACAACCAGGTCGCCGAAGTCATGCGGTCCGCGGGTCTCGGCCCCCGGAAAACAAAAGAGAAAGCCTGAACAAAATTCTTCTCTCCGGAAGAAAATGAGCGCCGCGGCGAGTCCCCCCGTCCGCGGCGCTCTTTTTGTCTTCCGGCCGTCCTGCTCTCAGGCGATCGCGCCCCAGACAAAGAGCAGCACGAGCTGCCCCGACAGAATCCGAAGGAACATCGAGACCGGGTACACGGTGGAATAAGCGGCCGCCGCGATGTTTCTCCCTGAAAGCGTCCCGATATAAGCAAGCGCCGGAGTATCCGTCATCGCGCCCGCGATGAGACCGGCAGCCGAATGGAAATTCAGGTGATAGACACGGAGCGCGATAATCCCGGCGATCAGCGCCGGCACCACCGTGATCACAGCGCCGAGCCCCGCGTACAGAAACACGCGGCCGTTTATCAGAGCCTCAGCAAAACCGTCCCCAGCCGCGAGCCCGATGCTCGCGAGGAAAAACACCATCCCGAACTCCCGCAGCATCAGGTTCGCGGACGGCGTCATATAGGTGATCAGGCGGAGTCTCGGCCCCCAGGATCCGAGAAGAATCGCGATCACGAGCGGACCTCCCGCGACACCGAGCTTCACCGGAACGGGCATCCCAGGGAAGGTGATCGGGAGGGACCCGACGAGAATCCCAAGCGCGATGCCGATAAAGAGCGAGAGCATATTCGGGTGATTCAGCTTCTGCTCCTCGTCGCCCAGGCGTTCAGCGAGACGCTTCACGGAATTTTCAGGTCCCACGCAGTAGACGCGGTCCCCGAGCTGCAGCGTGAGGTTGTGATAGGGGAAAAGCTGGAGGCCTGAGCGGAAGACCCGCGTGATGTTCACCCCGTCAAGCCGGCTGAGGTGAAGATCTGCCATCTGAAGCCCGTTCACCGAGGGGCGGGTCACGCGGATGATGCGGCTTGTAACCGGGGAATGCTCAATATCCGTGGCGAAGTCCTCCGCCTCGGAGCCAAAAAACGCGATGATCGTCTGGCGATGATCTGGGTTGGACACGATCCGGAGCGTGTCCCCTCTTTCCACCACGGTGTCCGCGCCCGGGCTTAAGAGCTCACCGCCATGAAGAATCCGGCTGCAGATAAAAGGCTTCCCGATGATTTCCGCGATCTCCCGGATCGTGCGGCCGGCAAGCGCCTTGTTTGTGAGCTCGACGTGAAAGAAAACCGGCTTATCTTTCGCGCCTTCAGTCGCGTCCCACGCTGCCTCTTCCTTCTCGAGATCAATCCGGAACACGCGCCTCAGGAACCGCACGGTGAGCACCGCGCCGATCACGCCAAGCGGATACGCGCAGGCGTAGCCGATCGTGATGTCTTCTCCGGAATAACCGAGTTCAGAAAGCATGTCCCGCGCGGCGCCCAGCCCCGGGGTGTTCGTCACCGCGCCGAAGTGGATACCGAGCATCTGGGGAAGTGACACAAGCCCCGGAAGGACCGCCGCGAAAAGGAGCGTAAGGAGGAGCCCCGCGAGGATGATCCCGATCGTGAGGAGATTGAGTGTCCGGCCGTTATGCGTCCGGAATGAATTGAAGAAAGACGGCCCGACCTGAAGCCCGATAAAGAAAACGAAGAGCACGAGACCAAAGTCCCGGATAAAGGCGAGCACCGCCGGGTCCACCCGGGCTCCGAGCGCCGATGCCACCAGTCCCGTGAAGAGGACAAACGTCACCCCGAGCGACACGCCCCGGATCCGGATCCGCCCCAGCGCCATTCCGGCCGCGATGACCAGCGAGTAGATCAAAGCCGCGTGGGCGGGTGACTGCGTATCGGTGAAGAGCGCTGTGAGCCAGGACATCAGAAAAACTTCTCCCTTCTTCTTTTTTATATACGCGCGGATCCGCAGATGAAACCGCCAGAGGAGCGGAGCCGGCTGAGCCCCGATTGTAAAACGAAGAGAAGGCGGTCTCTTTTAAGGCAAAGAAAAACCGGGCGGAGCGGGATTGCAGTTCCGCTCCGCCCGGTCCGGTGTCAGACACTATTTACGCGCTTCAGAGCTTCGTATCGAAAAGCGCCTTCTGCTGCGTAAACTCGATCATGCCGTAGACACCGCCCTCACGCCCGATGCCGGACTCTTTGTAGCCGCCAAACGGCGCCGCGGTGTCGCGCGGGCTCGAATTCACGTAAACATTCCCGGCTTCGATCCGGTGCGCCACGGCAAGCGCCTCATCCTTCGGCCCGAAGACGCCGGCGTTAAGACCGTAGCGGGTATCGTTCGCGATCGCGACCGCCTCATCCACCGTGCGGTAGGTGAGCACACAGAGCACCGGCCCGAAGATCTCATCCTGCGCGATCGTCATGCTGTTCTTCACATTCGTGAAGATCGTCGGGTGGATGTAGAGGCCCTTTCCTTCCGTGGGCACTTCACCGATCAGGAGCTTCGCACCCTCCTCGACGCCCTTCGCGATATAGCCCGCGATCTTCTTAAACTGGGCTTCGGAGGCGACAGGACCGAGCTTCACCTTCTTATCCTGCGGATTCCCGACCGTGTACTCGCGGGCGATTTCCTTCAGCTTCGCTTCGATCGCCGGCGCCTCAGCCTCCGGAATCAGGAGGCGGCTGAACGCGGTGCAGGTCTGTCCGGAATTGAGGAAGATCGAATTGAAGAGGATATGAATCGGCTCATCGTAATTCGTGATCCCCGGGAGCATGACGTACGGGGACTTCCCGCCGAGCTCGAGACTCACGCGCTTCACGGATTCGAGCGCGTGCTGCGCCACGGTGACGCCGCCCTTGGTCGACCCGGTGAAGGACACCATATTGACGAGCGGATGCGTGGAAAGCGAATTCCCGATTTCGCCGCCTCGGCCTGTAACGAGGTTAAAGACGCCCTTCGGGAAACCGGCCGCCTCGATTGCTTCCGTGAGGTAGTAGGCAGAGAGCGGCGTATGCTGGCTCGGCTTCAGGATCACGGTGTTCCCCATGAGGAGCGCCGGAACGATCTTCTGAATCACCTGACCGAGCGGATAGTTCCAGGGTGTGATGCAGCCGACCACACCGACCGGCTCGCGGTACGTGGTGGAGGCGCCCATCTTTTCAACGAGCGGCACCGTCGGCGCGAGATCAATATAGGAACGGGTTCTCGTGTACTGGTACTCCACCTGGCTTGAGCGCGTGAACCCGACCGGGCTCCCGAGCTCCTCGACGGTGATCCGGACGAGATCCTCTTCACGGGCACGGAATTCGGTGAGGAATTTCTCCATCAGCGCGATGCGGTCCGCGAGCGGCGTGTCTCGCCACGCGGGGAAAGCGGCGGAAGCGGCTTTCGCCGCCCGGTCGACATCCTCAGCGTTTCCGGCCGGCACCCGGGCGATCACGCTGCGGCTTGCGGGCTTCTCCACTTCGATCCATTTATCGGACGCTGACGGCACCCAGGCTCCGTCGATATATAGCTTCTCGAAATCCATCTTTCCTCCTTTCATCGGAAAGTTCCTATGGATTTATTGTGAACCCCTAAGGAACTCTCCTGATTAATAACGAGGGTAAACCCTTCATCTATCGTAATCCAGTTGCAGACCGCAGGTTTAACAGGTCTAATTAACCCGATTCCCTAATTTTTAGAGAAAACAACAATCCGCCGCCCTGAGTCACTTGCGGGCACGGAAAAACCTAAATTCAAAGGAAGGTCATCGTGGTCAACGTTAACCGTCGCGCCCTTATCGGCGCCGCCGCCTCTGCGGCTCTGTTGTCATCCATCCCTCAGTCAGCTCTCGCCTTTGGGCAGCGCCCGATTACGATCGTGGTGCCGTGGCCCGCGGGCGGCCCTCTGGATGTCTCTGCCCGCATTCTCGCGGACGCGGTTAAGGGAGACCTCGGCACTGTGATCGTTGAGAACCGGCCGGGTGCCGGCGGCACGCGCGGCGTGAGTTCTGTTGCCCGTGAGAAGCCGGATGGCCGCACGCTCGTCGTCGGCGCCGTCGCGACCCACGCGATCAACCCCTCGCTCTTCCGTCACCTTCCTTATGACCCGGTGAAGGACTTCACCCCGGTCACCCTGATCGCTCACGTGCCGAACGTGCTCGTGATCACGCCCGCCTTCCAGAAGAAGACCGGCATCCGCACCGTGAAGGATCTGATCGCCTACGCGAAGAAGAACCCCGGGAAGCTGAACTACGCCTCCGGCGGCAATGGCTCCGCGGGCCACCTCGCCGGTGAGCTCTTCAAGGCTGACACCGGTGTCAACATCGTCCACGTGCCGTTCCAGGGCGCGGGCCCCGCGAAGCTCTCCGTGATGAGCGGCCAGACGCAGCTGATTTTCGATAATCTCGCCTCCGCCACCGCGAATATTGAGGCCGGGAAATTCATTCCGCTCGCCGTGACAACCGCGAAGCGCGCGAAGGCGCTCCCGAAGGTCCCGACGCTTGAGGAATGCGGCCTGAAGGGCTTCAACATTTCCACCTGGTACGGCCTCTTCGTTCCGGCGAAGACCCCGACCGCGACCGTGGATAAGCTGAACGCCGCTTTCACGAAGGCGCTGCGCTCAAAGGAAGTGGACGCGCGCCTTGATAAGCTTGGCGGCGAAGCTGCTCCGACCACGTCCGCTCAGTTCGCGGCTCTCATCCGAGAGGAAATCCCGAAGTACGCGAAGATCGTGAAGATCTCCGGCGCGCACGTCGACTGATAACCCGGAAAAGCGGGGGGATCCTCGTCACCCCGCTCTTCTCCGGACGGTTTCTTTTTCGCTTCAATCTGCCGGAAATGGATCTGGGCAGAGCTGGTTTCCGGCTCTGCCCGTTCTTGCCTTCAGTGCGGGAGCATCTCACCCCCCGGCAGTTATCTGATTGATTGGCTTTCTCTTAAAAAGCGAGTTTTTCTTTTGCGCATCAAAAACGAGAGAGATTTCTGGGCGGGCATACTCTTCGCCGCCTGCGGTCTCTTCTTCATCATCACGGCCCAGGAGAACGAGCTTGGGTCCGCGGCCCGTATGGGCCCTGCCTATTTCCCGACGCTCCTCGCCGGCTGTCTCACCGCGCTCGGCCTCTTCTGCTCCGTGAAGGGACTTTTCTCCACGGGCGGCGCTCAGGATGGCGGCCGTGTCGGGCGCTTCCACTTCGGCCTCATGATCCTCATTCTCGGGGCGATCGCGCTTTTCTGCGTACTGCTCCCGTTCGCGGGCTTCGTCATCTCGATGGCCGTGATGATCGCCGTCTGCTCGCTCGCGAGCGGTGAATTCCGGGCAAAGGAAGTGATCGCGCTCATCGTGGTTCTCTGCGGACTCTGCTGGGTGATCTTCGTTTACCTCCTCGGTATGACGATCCCGGTGTTTCCTGAGTTTATGGTGGGGGAATAAGCGATGGATCTCGTTTCGAATCTGCTTCTGGGGTTTGAGAACGCGCTGTCTCTCACGAACCTCATCTACTGCTTTATCGGCGTGACGGTCGGTACGCTGATCGGCGTGCTGCCGGGCATCGGCCCGGTCGCGACGATCGCGATGCTGCTCCCGATCACCTATACGCTCGACCCGTCTGCCGCCCTCATCATGCTCGCCGGCATTTACTACGGCGCTCAGTACGGCGGCTCTACCACCGCGATTCTCGTGAATATTCCGGGTGACGCTTCCGCTGTGATCACGTGTCTCGACGGTCACAAGATGGCGACAAAGGGGCGCGCCGGCGCGGCGCTCGGTATCGCGGCGCTCGGCTCCTTCTTCGCGGGCTGCGTCGCGACTCTCGTGATTGCCGCTTTCGCCCCGCCGCTGATTCAGGTCGCGTTCAAGTTCCAGCCGGCCGAGTACTTCAGCCTCATGGTGCTGGGCCTCGTCGGCGCGATCGTTCTCGCGAACGGCTCGCTCATCAAGGCGTTCTGCATGACGCTTCTCGGGCTTCTCGTCGGCCTCATCGGCACCGACATCAATTCGGGGGCGCTCCGCTTTACGTTTGGTCTTGAGGATCTCCAGGACGGGCTTAACTTCGTCGCGATTTCGATGGGTATCTTCGGCTACGCCGAGATCATGAATCACCTCGAAGCGCGTCAAACCAGGAACTTCAATACGGGTTCGGTCGGCAAGGTCCTTCCCACCTGGGCGGATATCAAGAACTGCTTCGGCCCGATTGTCCGCGGCACCGCGATCGGTTCGATCCTCGGCGTGCTGCCGGGCGGCGGCGCCCTGCTCTCGTCCTTCGCCTCCTACACGGTTGAAAAGAAGATTGCCGGAAAGAACGCGGATCCCGCGTTCGGCGAAGGCAATATCCGCGGCGTCGCGGGCCCGGAAACCGCGAATAATGCCGGAGCTCAGACATCCTTCATCCCGATGCTGACGCTTGGCATTCCGAGCAACGCCGTGATGGCCCTCATGATCGGCGCCATGATGATTCACGATATCCAGCCGGGGCCGCTCGTGATGAGCTCGAACCCAGGCCTCTTCTGGGGCCTCATTGTCTCGATGTGGATTGGGAACCTGATGCTGATCATCCTGAATCTTCCGATGATCAATATCTGGGTAAAGCTCCTCAAGGTGCCGTACCGCTGGCTCTTCCCCGCGATCATCGCGTTCTGCGTGATCGGCACGTATTCGATCAATAACAATGTCTTCGATATCTGGGTGTCGATTGTCTTCGGGCTTCTCGGCTACCTCTTTATCAAGCTCGGGTGCGAGGCAGCGCCTTTCATTCTCGGCTTCATTCTCGGGCCGATGATGGAAGAGAACCTGAGACGCGCGTTGCTGCTCTCGCGCGGCGACCCTTCGGTCTTCGTCACGCGCCCGATCTCCTGCGGCCTCCTCATTGCCGCCGCGATCCTTCTCATCCTCGTCCTCGCCCCTTCCATCCGGAAGAAACGCGAAGTGGCGTTCCAGGATGATGACTAGGCTTCAGGTCACCGATTAACGTCTGACAAACCGGTCCGGGATTCACTCCCGGGCCGTTTTTTTCTTTCCGGTTGTGAATTTCTGTATATAAACAGAAATCAGTCTCAACTAGATATTCCGGATTATCAGTTATTTACTGAAATTTCACTTTCCCACCCGGTATACCATTGCCAAAGCCTGTTTCAACGGGTAAACTCTTCGTCGGATTCAGATACCTCTTTTGGCTTAGACGTCACCTGTCAACTCCGGCGAAGATCGGAAGAAAAACGTCTTTTTTGTATTACATATAAAAACAACAACTCCTGAATCCCGGCGGTCTCTGAGAAAGCCTTTGCCTGAATGAACCGAGAGACGGGGGAGCGATTCCCCGGGTGTTCCGCTTCAGGCGTCTTCAGGGCTCTCCCCGAGGCTAGAAGTAAATAGGAGAACCAGAGATGATTTTTCACCCCGTATCCCGGAGGTCCCTCTTAAAGGCTTTTATGGCTGCCGGACTCCCGATGATGCCTGTTGCCCGCGCGGTTGCCGACGCGATGAACAGCAAGGACACGTGCACCTGGTGCGCGTGCGTGATCAACTGCGGACAGCGCTGCGCGCTCCGCGTCTTTTCGCATAACGGGCAGGTAATCCGGATTGAAACGGATAACTCGCAGCCTGATACGCTCGGCCCCCGTCAGCTCCGGGCCTGTCAGCGCGGCCGCTCGATGCGTGAACGGATTTATTCGCCTGACCGCCTCCGCTTCCCGATGAAGCGAGTGGGAGAACGCGGCGAAGGCAAGTTCGAACGCATCTCGTGGGATGAGGCGCTCGACACGATCGCGAAGGAATGGACCCGCATCAAAAACCAGTATGGGAACGAC
Organism: Dakarella massiliensis; assembly: GCF_001182045.1. Lineage (GTDB taxonomy): Bacteria > Pseudomonadota > Gammaproteobacteria > Burkholderiales > Burkholderiaceae_F > Mesosutterella > Mesosutterella massiliensis. The sequence continues at coordinate 364,631 of NZ_CVTY01000007.1, forward strand.
TCGATCTACTGGCAGTACTGCTCGGGGCAGCAGTCGCTTGTGAGCTCGCGCCGCGCCTGGCAGCGCCTGATGAACCTGATGGGCGGGTACCTGCAGTACTACGGCTCCTACTCCAACGCTCAAGGGGCCGCCGCCTTCCCGAAGACCTACGGCGGCCGCCCGAGTTCCCTCCCGAGCGAAATCGCGAACGCCGAACTCTACGTGCTTTTCGGCAATAATCCGTCTGTCACGCGGCCGTCAGGCGGCGGCAAGGGTTTCCAGATTGACGCCGCGCTCACGCGTCACCGCCCGAAGAAAATCATCGTGATTGACCCGGCGTTCACGGATACCTGCACGGCGCGCGCCGACCAGTGGATCCCGATCCGCCCGGGGACGGACGCTGCCCTCATCTCCGCTCTCGCCTATGAATTCATCACGAATGGCTGGATCGATCAGGCGTTCCTCGACCGCTACTGCGTGGGGTTTGATGAGAAGACGCTTCCGAAATCCGCCCCCGCGAAGTCAGACTACAAGTCCTATATCCTCGGCGCGGGCCCCGACGGCACGGCGAAGACCCCGGAATGGGCGGCCCCCATCACCGGCATCCCGGTGGATGTGATCCGGAGCCTCGCGCGCGAAATGGCGATGACGAAGCCCCTCTTTGTCTCCCAGGGCTGGGGCCCGCAACGTCAGGCAAACGGCGAAGCCACCTGCCGCGCGATCGCCATGGTGCCGATTCTGCTTGGCCAGGTCGGTCTCCCCGGGACGAACACCGGAGCTCATGAAGGAAACACCTCCTTCCCCGCGGTCTATCTCCCGATCGGAAAGAACCCGGTTCAGGCCAAGATTCCGGTCTATATGTGGACGGACGCGATTCTCCGCGGCCCCGAAATGACGCGCCGCAACTCGGCGCTTCACGGCGCTGAGAAGCTCCGCACCGGAATCAAGATGATCGTGAATTCGGGCGGCAACACGCTGATCAATCAGCACGGCGACTGCAACTGGACGGATAAGGTGCTCCGCGACACGTCGAAGTGCGAATTTATCCTCGTCTGCGACAACATGATGACGCCGTCCGCGCGCTACGCGGATATCCTGCTCCCCGATACGCTTGGGCCTGAAACGAACGACGCGGCGTGCCAGGGCGGCTCGCACGGCGACGTGGCCTGCATGCTCGCGATCCAGGAAGCCGTGAAGCCGATGTATGACCAGAAATCGTCCTTCGAGATCTGCAGGCTTCTCGCCGCGAAGCTGGGGCTTGAGGAGAAGTTCACCGAAGGCCGCTCTCAGATGGACTGGGTGAAGTGGTGCTACGAGGAAACGCGTAAGAAGGTGCCGCAGCTCCCCGACTTCGCGACCTTCTGGAAGGACGGCATGGCGAAGGTCTGGGGTTACCGCAAGGACCCGATCGCGCTTGAAGCGTTCCGGAAGGACCCGATGAAGCACCCGCTGAAGACCCCGAGCGGCAAGATCGAAATCTATTCCGAACAGCTCGCGCGGGAAACCGCGGACTGGGAGCTTCCGGAAGGGGATGTCATTTCCCCGATTCCGATCTTCTACCGGACCTGGGATATGCCGGGTGACCCCGAAGGAAAGGCTTTCCCGCTGCAGTGCTTCGGGTTCCACGGGCACGGCAGGATTCACTCCACGTTCCATAACCTCCCGAAACTCCGCTACCTGCACCCCGACATGGTGGTGATGAACCCGATCGACGCAGAAGAGCGCGGCATCAGGGATGGAGAAAAGGTGGTGGTCTTCAACCGCCGCGGCGGCGTGATGCTGCCCGCCCGGGTAACGCCCCGCATTATGCCGGGCGTGATCACGATCCCGCAGGGCGCCTGGTATAAGCCCACGATGGTGAACGGAATGCGGATTGACGTCGGCGGCTGCATCAATACGCTCGCCGGACACCGTCCGAGCGCGTACGCAAAAGGCAACGCGCAGCACAACATCCTCGTCGAAGTGAGAACGGCCTGAGGCCGGAATCAGGAGCAGAAAAATGGGACAGAAAGGATTTTATTTTGATCAGACCCGCTGCACCGGCTGCCGGACTTGCTCCGTCGCCTGCAGTGACCTGCATAACTACGCGCCGGATATCGTGCTGCGCCGCGTGATTGAGTTTGAGGGCGGCACGTGGAAAGTGAACACCGACGGGACCTGCACGCAGAATGTCTTCGCGTACTACACGTCGATCGGCTGCAATGAGTGCGAGAACCCGGTGTGCGTGAAGGCGTGCCCGACGGGGGCTCACCACAAGCGGACCGAGGACGGCCTCGTTGTGATCGATACGGAGAAATGCATCGGCTGCGGCATGTGCGCGAAAGCGTGCCCGTACGGCTCTCCCGTCCTCGACACCGCTGCGAAAAAGATGCGGAAGTGTGACGGCTGTGTCGCGAGAACCTCAAAAGGCGGCATGCCAGTCTGCGTTGAGGCGTGCCCTGAGCGGGCGCTTGAATTCGGGGATATCGAGGAACTTCGGAAGAAGCACGGGAATAACGCCGCGATCGCGCCGCTCCCGGATCCCGCTGAAACGAAGCCCTGCCTCACAATCAGGCCCTGCGCGTCCGCGAAGCCCTCAGGCTTCAAAGGCGGCACTGCGCATCGGTTCTGATTGGTAAGTCAGAAAATTCACCTCTGAATCCCGTCCGCCGTCATCGGCTGGGCGGGATTTTTTTACGCGCCTCTTGAAATTTTCATCCCCTGCCCCCATTTAATTATTTATTGAAGTTTTACTTGGGGACGGCGTGTGCCGTCCGCTAGTCAGGAGATGCAATAGAAAATGGCTGCACAGGTTCACGGCTTCCAGACCGAAGTAACGAAGCTACTCAAGCTGCTCGCAAATTCCCTTTATTCCAATAAGGAGATCTTTCTCCGCGAGCTGATTTCAAACGCCTCTGACGCGGTTGATAAGCTTCGCTTCCTCTCGATTCAGGATCCGCTCCTCACGAAGGACGATCCGCTTTTCCATATCCGCGTGAAGGCGGACGAAGCAGCCGGCACCCTGACGATTTCCGATAACGGTATCGGCATGACGCTTGACGAAGCGAACGAGCACCTCGGCACGATCGCGAAGTCGGGCACTGAAGAATTCTTCCGCAATCTCTCGCAGGATCAGGCGAAGGCCTCCCAGCTGATCGGTCAGTTCGGTGTCGGTTTCTACAGCGCCTTTATCGTCGCGGACCGCGTGACCGTAGTGTCCCGCTCCGCGAAAGCGGCCGCGAACGAAGCCGTCCGCTGGACCTCTGACGGAAACGGCACCTATGAGTCCGAGCTCACGACGAAAGACACCCGCGGCACCGATGTGATCCTGACGCTCAAGGATTCTGAGAAGGAATTCCTGAACGAATGGACGCTCCGCGGCATCATCACGAAGTACTCCGACCACATTTCGACCCCGGTCTGGCTCTGGGAAAAAGAGACGCCGGCAGACGACAAGAAGGAACCCACCTGGAAGTGGGTTCAGGTGAATGACGCGAAGGCGCTCTGGACGCTGCCCCCGAAGGACGTGAAGGACGAGCAGTACAAAGAGTTCTATAAGCATCTGACGCACGACTACGATGATCCGCTCACCTGGGCGAATAACCGCGTTGAAGGCGACCTCGAATACACGAGCCTCCTCTATATCCCGAAGACCGCTCCGTGGGATCTCTATAACCGCGAGCAGAAGAACGGGCTGAAGCTCTACGTTCAGCGTGTTTTCATCATGGATAACGCCGAGGAGTTCCTCCCGAACTACCTCCGCTTCGTGAAGGGGCTCGTTGACACCGCTGACCTTCCGCTTAACGTGTCGCGCGAAATCCTTCAGGACAGCGCGGTGACCCGGAAACTCCGCCGCGCGCTTACGAAGCGCGCCCTCACGATGATCGGGAAGCTCGCCGAGGATAAGACGAAGTACGCTGAGTTCTGGAGCCGGTTCGGCCGCGTGCTGAAGGAGGGCCCGGTTGAGGACCGCTCGAACCAGGAAGAAATTCTGAAGCTCCTCCGCTTCGCATCGACAAAGTCCGGTACGAACACCGAAGACGTGTCGCTCACCGACTATGTCGCCCGGAAGCCCGAGAAGCAGAAGCACATCTACTACATTACGGCCGGCAGCTACGAAGCCGCCGCGAACTCGCCGTACCTCGAGACGCTGAAGAAGAAGGGGATCGAAGTGCTCCTCCTCTGGGACCGCGTGGACGAGTGGCTGATGGGCAACGTCGAAGCGTTCGACGGCAAGACCTTCATCTCCGCCACCGCGAAGGACCTCGACCTTGGGGAACTCGAGGACAAGGAAGAAGAGAAGCAGAAGGAAGAGTCCGAGAAGCAGCATAAGGGACTCGTTGAGCGCCTGAAGAAGGCGCTCGGCGGCAAGGTTCAGGACGTGAAGGTGACGGCCCGCCTCGTTGACTCCCCAGCCTGCGTGGTCGGAGCCCAGGATCAGATGCTGACGCAGCAGATGCGCCGCATGCTCGAAGCCGCGGGTCAGGCGGTGCCTGAAGAGAACTACACGCTTGAAATCAACCCCGATCATCCGCTGATCGGACGTATGGCTGCTGAAACCGACGAAGCGAAGTTCACGCAGTGGGCGAACTTCATCTTCGCCGAGGCGCAGCTCGCTGACCAGGGCACGCTGAAGGATCCGAGCTCTTTCATCAAGAGCCTGAATGAACTCCTTCTGAAGTAATTCGCAGTACCTCCGGAGCTGCACCAGAAACAGATCCGGAGCGCTTTGCTTAGTCTCTCTCTTGACTGCCGGAAAGCTGAAAAATCAGCTTTCCGGCCTTTTTTTATGCTGAACGGCCGAAATTTCACCCCTTTAAAGCCCGAAAAAGGCGGTTCTCCGGAAAGAACCGCCCTTCTTCACCTCTGATCCGCTCTGGAACTTACTTTCCGGCTTTCTTTACAACGGAGTCTGCCCAGTCAAACATAGAGTCCAGGTCATAGTCGCCCGCGTGGCCCTTCCCCCACTTCACGGCGAAATCCACGTCTGCCCCCTTTTCCGCGAGCTTCAGCGCGACAAAAGCGGGCACCGCGAGCACCGTATCTCGATCCTCAAAGCCGTGCCGGATCCGGAAGTGAGGCGCGATCGTCACGTCTTTCCTTGAAATCGAGGTGAAGGGATCGAGAAGCGCGACGGATTTCGCATCCGCCATCGCGTGATGCTTCGGATCCCGGGCAGCCGAAAACGCGGTGAAATGACGAGGTCCGTTTTTCACGGTCCCGAATTCATCGTTTTCACCCGACCCGGCATCAAACCAGTCGAAAGCCGGCACGGGTTTCAGGCGGTTCACTTCCTTCGCGTAAGTCTTCATATCGATCGCGGTGACATGCCCATCCTTCACGGTGAGGCACTTGAACCGGCTGATATCGGCTCCGGACTTCAGCGCTCCCTCCGCGCTCGCGATATAAAGCGACCGGATATAGTCCGCGAAAGTCCCGGTGCCATCCGACTTCAGTATCAGAGGCTTTCCAGCCGCGTCCTTCAGGGCGAAACGGTTAAGCGTCGCGGGGAACGCCCGCGCGAGCACCTTGGAAGCCGCGATCTGCTTCGCGCTGAGCGGAAGCCCGGCTGCGGCTTCAGTCGGCGCGTTATCGGGGCGGGCTACCGGCGCGGCGCCTTTTCCGGCAGCCTTCGGCGGCTGCATCATGCCGCCCGGAATCTTCCCCTGGTGATACACCGTCTCATCCTTGAACACCCATTCGTAGGCTTCGTCCGCGTGACTGAGGAGCGTGATCGGGCAGAAAACGATTGCGGCAAAAATATCATCCCGGGCTTTCGCGGCTCCGATTTTCTTCAGATACGGCAGATATCGGGGATCATTCCCGGTTGAGCCAAGGAGCACGGAAAGCGCGCCGCCCGCGCTCGTGCCGTCAGAAATAATCCGCTCCGTATTCCCGGCCGGCAGCTTATTTTTCACCGCCCGGAGATAACGGACCGCAGCCTTATAGTCGACGATGAGAGCCGGCGCTTTCCCGATGTAGCGGCCCGATGCGTCCTTTGTGGTCCGCCCGCGGATCTCAGGTGACACAACCACGTAGCCGCGGGCAAGCGCCGCGAGAAGCGCGCTTTCGCCGCCATCAAAATTCGCTTTCCTGGGATCCGCGATGTTCCCCGGCATATAGCCGCCGACCGAATTCGGAAGGAAGATCGGCGCGGTGTCCTTCGTGTACCCATTCACCGAGCCGCCCTTCAGATACGCTTCCGGCACATACACCGTGAGGCGCTGGCAGGAGGCACAGCTCGGGCGCTTCACGTACGGAATCTTCGCGTAGGTCTGCCAGGAGACAGTCACGCCATTCAGCGCCGCGGATTCTGTGACGCCGGTTTTCGGAAACTGAAAGCCCGAGGAAGCCAAAGCGGGAGCCGCGCTGACGGCGAGTGAAAGCCCCATCGCGAGGGCGAATTTCTTCATCTTCAATTGAACATTCCTTCCTGGAAAAAGATGCAGAGAGAAAAGAGCTTAGCGAATCTTCCCGGCACTTGATGCCGCTCCTTGAAAACCAACCCAATACACTGATTCAAAAGTATTTAATCACTGATTCGGGATGTATGCCTTTCTTTAAAACGAGTGTTCTTTTAAAATAAAAGTTACTCGGATTTTTCATCAGGCCGCAGATCATGCCCCCTTCTCCCACCGCCCCGCGGATTTCGCGCTTTGAAAGAAAACGGAAAGACGGCACGCGATATGTCTATGAGCGGGAGACCCGCTACAGCCCGGAGAAAGGCTACACGGAGACACTGAGAACTTCGCTTCTCTATAAGATCACGGCGTCAGGCGATCGTATCGCGACAAACGGCGTGGGACGGGAAACGCGACCTGCGGCTGACGACGCCGCCCGGGCGGGGCAAATCAGGCTCGCGCTCCGCGGCGCCTTCGGAGACAAAATCGGCCGGGCGGTCTTCTCTGAAGCCCGGGAGTTTCTTAAAACCCGGCTTGAGCCATCGGACAGGGGAGAGGCCAGCCGGATCGCCGCGCTTTACCGCGAAGTGGGGCTTGATCCTGACGCTCAGTCTGAGTTCCTCCGGCGGTTATCACCTGTCGACGGGAAATCCATCGGGATAGCATTCGGCCCCCGGCTTCCCTTTCCGCTCTCGGTTCCCAATACCGACCGGCTCCCGGGGCTCATGGATGTCCGGCTGATGCCCCCGCTTCAGCTGTTGATCAATTCCGCGTCAGGGCTTCCCGCGGCGTTTTCCAGGAAAAGCGCTTTCTTTCTTGATCCTATCCGGTCCCCGAATCTTCTCCTTGCGGGAGAAAATCCCCGGTCTGAACTCCTGAACCGCAGTTCGCACTTTCTGCTGAAACTCTCGGCGGGTCACCCGGCGATCCTGCCTGTCATTAACTCCCGTCTCCCGGAACTCGACTGGAAGAGCGATGTGCTGCCCGGGAATCCCGATCTGAAGTCTGCGGAAACCTCAGCAACCCTTCCCTTTCTCCCGGGGAAACGCCCTGCCCGGCTCTTTATTCTTCGGTCAAAAAACCGGCAGAACAACTTCGCCTCTGCCCTTTCCGCCGCGGTTCACGACGCAGCGGACGCCATCACATCGGGGCTCATGCCGTTTGACGCTGAAAACACTCTTCATAGCCGCTATCTCAAATTGATCCCCGGCCGCAGCCCTTCCCCCTCTCTCCGGATTCTTGACGCCCGGATCGCAGATGACGCGAAGCGCTTCGGTATCTTTGTCATCGCGACCGATCTGAAGATCTCTGCCCGGACCGCGCTCAGTTTCATTCAGGCACGGGACCGGATGGCAGAATTTTTCAGTGACCTCACGCGGCACCCGGATCGGGAGGCTTTCTGCGTCTGGACTCCGGAGCGGCTCGCCGGACGGGACTTCGTGAGGATCGTGTCACTCATGATTGAAGGGCCAGCAGTCTCTCCGGTTCTCACCGCTTCCCTCCCCTCTTCGCGCTAAACCGGAAACGGCTTTCCGGCCATATTTCAAAAACCCGGCCGCTATACTCGAAAAACTGATGAGGCCCCGCCGGTCATCGGCCTCACCCTCTACCTATCTGCGGAGCCGCCCCGACGCGGACGCTCCGGTGTTTTCCTGGTTTTGGCTTGGAATCATGCGGAAACTCTCTTACAAAGAAAAATTTATCCAGATGGACCGCGAGGCGGCAGCGACCGCCATCTGCGCGTTGATCATCATGGCAGCCTTCTGGGCCGCGCTTCTCCCCCTGAAGGATTCACCGGAAACCTTATTCGAGATGCCGCTCTGGTTCTCGGTCTCCTGCCTCGGGGGCTACGTGCTTTCTGTCGTCGCCGTGATTGTCCTCGTGAAGCGATACTTCCGGGATTTCGATCTCGATCAGGACGCACCCGAAGCGACTGAAACAACCAAGGGAGACGCCGCATGACGAACCCCGTGATGACACTCGTACCGGTGATGGCATTCCTCGCGCTGCTGCTTGCCGTGGGGTTTATCGCGAACAGGTCGCTCCGGAAGTCAGAAGACTTTGAGCGCGATTACTTCATCGCGAACCGCAGCCTCGGAGGCGTTGTTCTCGCGATGACGCTCGTCGCGACGTACGGCTCCGTAAGCTCTTTCGTCTCGGGACCGGGAGTCGCCTGGAATCTTGGTTTCGGCTGGGTCGCGTTTGCCGCGCCGCAGATCATCACCGGGTTCCTGCTCCTCGGCGTCGTCGGGAAAAAGCTCGCGGTGCTCGCCCGGCGCACGGATTCCCTCACGATCATCGATATTCTCCGCGAGCGCTACAGCTCAAACACGCTCTCCATCATCTTTTCCGCCGTGCTCCTCATCTTCTTCACCGCGATGGTCGTGGGGCAATTTATGGGCGGGGCTCAGATTTTCGCCGCAATCACGGGGCTCGACTATAAGCTCGGCCTCGTGCTCTTCGCTGCGGTCACCGTGATCTATACGTCATCCGGGTTCCGCGCCGTGGTGTGGACTGACGCGGTCTGCGCGGTTCTGATGCTCACCGGAATGGTGACGCTTGGCTACACCATTCTCGAGGATGGCGGCGGACTCTCGTCCATCATGCAGACGCTTTCAGCCGCGGATCTGACCCCAAATGGCGTCAGCCGTCATCTGCTGCCGGATGCGGGCGGGCTCCTCCCCTGGTCGCTGCTCTTCTCCTCCTGGCTCCTCGTCGGCTTCTGCACGGTGGGGCTCCCGCAGTCTCTCGTCCGATGCCTCAGCTATAAAAGCACCCGGGACCTCAGCCGCGCGATGGTGGTGGCGACCGTGATCTGCGGCGCGCTGATGATCGGAATGACGCTTCTCGGCGTTCTCGCGCGCGGCGTGATCCTCGAAAAACCGGTCTCAGGGACCGACGCCGTAATTCCGCTTCTCATCGTGAATCACATGCATCCGCTGCTTGCCGGCATCACGATCATCGGGCCGCTTGCCGCCACCATGAGTACAGTAAGCTCGCTCCTCATCGCGGCCTCTTCAACCGTGGTCCGCGATCTCTATGAGAAGAGCTTCGGAAAGAACCCCGCGGATATTTCGCATGACGCGAGTAAGAAAATCAGCGTCTCGATCACACTGCTCCTCGGCGCGGTGTCGATTCTTCTCGCCATGTACCCGCAGAGCATCGTGGTCTGGGTGAACCTCTTCGCATTCGGGGGACTCGAAAGCGCGTTCCTGTGGCCCGTGGTGCTCGGGCTCTTCTGGCCCCGTATGAATGCCTGCGGCGCGATGGCGGGCGTGATCGGGGGCCTGGGGCTCTATACGCTCGCGATGGCGACCGGGTTCCACTTCTATCACTTCCATAACATCGTGATTGGAACGGCAGCCGGGCTCCTCTTCTCGGTGATCGGGAGCTACTTTGGCACCCCCACCACGCGTTCCGTGAAGGCGGTCTTCTTCCCGCATAAGATCTGACACGGCAATTCCCGCCCATCAAAAACGCAGAAGGTTTTTCAGGCCTTCTGTGTTTTTTTGTTTTCCCCTGAAGAGATTCAGAACGACAGCTCCGCGAGTTCGTTGATCTTCGTGCGGAGCCTCCGGAAGCGGTTAATCAGCGCGATATGAAGGGCACTCGTCTCAATCGCCTTGAAGTCACCGCAGGACACCCGGTCCATGTGGGACTGAACAAGAGCGAGTTCGTTATCGTTCAGCGTCTTCCGGGTCGCGAGCAGCTTCTTATGAGCCGCCTCGCGCTTCACCGGGTCGTCCGCCGACAGGTAATCAAGCGCGGTCTTCAGGTCATCCGCAATTCTCGCGTGCGCCTCAAGAAGCTCCTTCTCACCCTGTTCATCAAAGAACCGCTCTTTCTTCACCTTATGCTCACCCAGCCCGGCGACTACCTTATCGATTTCGTGACCGATACTCTGAAGATCCGCATTCTTCGCGTGAAGCTCTTCCCAGCGGGCAATTTCAGACGGCGTGAGACTCGTCTGCACGATTCGGGAGAGGTAGCTGTTCACCGCGTGACAGCGCTGCCGGATCATCGGGTAGTCCTGCCGCAGGAGCATCACGGCGCCCACAGCCGGGTTCTTTGTGATGAGGCCCCCGGTCTTCCGCCAGAATTCACTCACGAACCAACAGGTTTTCTCAATCTCTCCTTCGGCGAGATGGAACGCGGTCTCGGGGTCGGAGAGCGAGTCTTCCGTCAGCGACTCGGTCCCCGTGCTTACCATCGGAGCGGCCGGCAGCAGCCGATCCACGAGCGCCGCGACCGGGTTCAGGATGACGAGACCCAGGACGCCTGAAATCGCGTTGAAGACCACATGGAACCAGATCACCTGGTCCGACGCCATCGATTCAAACGCGCGGCTCACCTCCGGAATGAGGATCAGTGCGGCTGCGCCGAGCACGAAACAGAGCCCCCGGAAAATGGTGTTCCCCATCGGGGCGCGGCGCGTCATCGCGTCACTCCCCATCGTGGTCGCGGAGGCGAGGAACGCGGTGCCGAGGTTTGCACCGAGCACGATCCAGAGGCCTGAAGACACCGTGAGAGCCCCTGCCGCCACGAGTCCCGCGTCAATAATTACAACCGCGAGCGACGAGAAGCAGAGAAAGGCGAGCCCGATACCGAGCACCGTGCAGAAGAAGGCATTTCCTTCAATCGGGTGAAAGAGCGCCATCATGGCAGCACTGTCTTTGATCGGGGTCGTGATGTGGCCGATCAGGGTGAGTGCGAGCATCACCACTCCAAGCCCCATCAGGACCCGCCCGAACTGACCGGGCGCGGTGTCCGACTTCTTCATGAAGAGATAGACACCGACCGCGATAAGAAGGGGCGACACCGCGTCGATGTTGAGCGACAGGACGCGCACCATGACAGCCGAACCGAAGTTCGCGCCAATCACCGCGGCGAGCGCGATCGCGGTTGAAACAAGGCCCTTCTTCTGAAGCCCCGACACGAGAAGCGTCGCAGCGGTGGAGCTCTGAAGAAGAGAGGAAAGGACGAACCCGGCACCAAACCCCGAAAACCGGTTCGTGAGCCACCGTCCGAGGAACGACCGGAGCTTCGCGCCGAAGGTCCGCATCATGCCGGTGCGGATCACGTACGTGCCCCACATGAGGAGCGCTACAGCGCCCGCGATATTGATGAGAATGACGATTTCTGCCACGGCTTCTCCTCAAGAAAAAGTTTCCGGGCCGTCCCGGACTGAAGACAGGCGGAATTTTATGCCTGAAAACTATTTTTGATGCACAAAATTATGTTTTTATTCAGCTTCGTTTAAGACTTCTGTTGATAACAAAAAACAACTAAATCTATATGTAACAAGGTATTGCAGACCCATCCACAATATGCACCCCATATGTTGATTTTTGAGACACATCATAATTTCCGGCAAGTCCAGCATTTACCGGATTTGCGGGCATTTCGGGGCGTTTTGCATAACACTATAGATAGTATGTGTGGCTTGTCATCAAAGGTACATATTGGCATACCGAGTGAAAAAAGCCTTACTTACTGAACAAACGATTGGTATACTGAAGTCCCCAGGAGAACGTTTATAAAAGGAAGAAAAATATGAAATATCGTTGCACAGTTTGCGGACACATCTATGATGAAGAACGCGAAGGCGTGAAGTTCGCTGACCTGCCCGACACCTGGACCTGCCCGACCTGCGGCGCACCGAAATCCAAGTTTGTTCCTGTTGTTGAGGGCCAGACCTGGGCTTCCGAGCACGTTCTTGGCGTTGCCAAGGATGTTCCCGAAGACATCAAGAACGACCTCCGTGCCAACTTCAACGGCGAATGCTCCGAAGTCGGTATGTATCTCGCGATGTCCCGCGTTGCTTTCCGTGAAGGTTATCCGGAAATCGGTCTGTACTATGAAAAGGCCGCTATGGAAGAAGCCAATCACGCTTCCCGCTTTGCCGAACTGCTTGGCGAAGTTCTGACCGACTCCACCAAGAAGAACCTCGAAATGCGCGTTGAAGCTGAATTCGGCGCCACCGAAGGCAAGACCGATCTCGCGAAGCGCGCGAAGCAGGCGAACCTCGACGCCATTCATGACACCGTTCATGAAATGGCCCGCGACGAAGCCCGTCACGGCAAGGCCTTCAAGGGCCTGCTCGACCGCTACTTCGGCGAAGGCAAGTGCTGCAAGTAATCTGCTGACTGTCCGCAGCAGTTCAGAGCTCCCGCTCTGACATAAGCACTGAAAGAGGCGTTTCGAAAGAAGCGCCTCTTTTCGTTTGCCCGCCGTTTTTCTTCCAGCCCGGCTTGGGTTCTGAATTCTAAAGGCAAAAGAAAACCCGCCTGGTGCTGTCACCGGGCGGGGCTGCTCAAGTCAATCAATGTGGTTACTGAAAGCTAAAAAAGGAGAAACTCATTTTCCGGGTTTCTCCTTTTTCTCTCTAGGAGCACTTCGCGAGCTTCTTCCAAAGGCCTTTTGCCGTATCGTATTCTTCTCTTGAAATCCGGCCATACGCAATATCGGCGTGGACTGTAACGAAATCACCCGGCTGAAGTTCTCCCAGCAGCCGCGTTGTTACCGTCTTCTTCATTCCAAGAGCTTCAACGATCGCGGAAGCCGCGTTGACGCTCACAACCCTTGCGGGCATTCCAATGCACATGTTTCCCTCTCCAAAGACACAGTGCGTTTGAGCGGATCCTTTGCACACGCAGACCCACCCAGTCCCTTTCGGAACTACAAAAATTCTATTCGTAATTCCTATAGAAAAAAAGAGTTCATAAGCCGTACGCTGAAGGGATTAGACTTTAGGGTTTAGATATCTGATTTCTATTAACTTTTTATGTATTACTGATACATATTCAGGAAATTCCTTCAGAACTTTAGCGTTTTCACCCGCTTTGAGCCACAATATCTGTAAGGGACTGTCCCATAAAGAGGGTTGGCCTGAAGGAGGTAGCAATCGGTTTCGACCGGTTTGAAGGGCTGTAAGAAACACCCCGCTCCCTCCTAAGTTGTAATTTTCATCATCCCCTCTCCTCTTTTCAGGATCGGATCCCCTGAACCATTGAGGAGGCGTGATTATGGAAAGCGAAAATGCCACTATCCAGCAGGAACCCGCGGCTGCCGGCACGGTTTCTCTTCCGACTGACTTCCGACTGAGGACTTCGGCCGGAAAACGCTTGATGAGGCGGAAACCTTTGCGGATTCCATCCTGAAACGGATCCGGGTGAAGGACGCAGAAGGCATCAAGGCTGACCTCACCTCCCTCCTCTCAGGCGCCGAACTCCTCACATCCGGAAAGAAGGATGACCGGGGGCTCCTTGCCACGCTGCCCGTGGTCGGAAAGCTCTTTGAAGCCTCGGGCATCGCTTCTCCTGAAGCCGAAACGCTCATGAAGTCGATCGGCGTGATCAGCGGAAAACTCGACGCCGCGCAGTTCGGGCTGATCAAAGACAGCGCGACGCTTGAAACCCTCGCCGCGAAAAACAAAGCGATCGGCGCGTCACTCGCTGAGCTGCTGGAAACGGGCGCTGAAGCGCTCAACACCGCCCGCAAGGCAGGAACTCCGCTTGACTTCAGCCGCTTTGAAACGGTCCTCCGGGGACTCAGCGGCATACGGGATGAAACGGAACGGATGGCGCCTCAGATCCGCCTGATCCAGGAGAATGACCGGGCGCTCGCCGGGAAGATCCAGTCGATCATCTTCGTACTCCTCCCCACGTGGCGGGAAGTCATGCAGACTGAAATCGAGCTCCGTGAGGACGGCGGTCCGCATGAACTGAATATCGACGGAAAGAAACCCGAAACGTTCCAAGAAGAGGCTCTGAGTGAAGCCTATCGGAAGCTGATCGCGGGGCTTGGTGAGGCGATCACGCTCGGGAGTGAGGCGGCGAGACTTCGCGAACTCGCGGATATCGGTCTCCAGCAGCTGAAGCGGGAGATCGTATATCTGGTTCCAAAAGCGGCAGCGACCGCCGCGCCAGAAGTCCGTCAGTCGCCGCTTCCGCCCGCTGAATAGCGTATCGGGACTAGCTTTCTCATCCACAAGGCCGCGGAACGCCGTTCCCGCGGCCTTTCCTTATTCCACCGCGATAACCGTTTTCCGGATGCCTTCCGGAATCTGCACATCCCAGATCCGGACCTGGATTCCAAAGGCTTCTGACAGGCTTTCTTCTGTCAGCACGTCTGACGCCCTTCCAAAGACCGGCGCTTTTCCCTTCCCGAGGAGTAGCGCGTCATCCGCGAGTTCCAGCGCGTGATCCGGATAGTGCGTGATAAAGACTGAACTCACTCCCTTTCCGCGAAGGGATTTCAGGGTCGACAAAATCCGCCGCTGGTTTCTGAAATCCAGCCCCGCCTCGGGTTCGTCGAGAAGGAGAAGTCTCGGGCCTGCAGCCAGCGCCCGGGCAAAAAGCGCGAGCTGATATTCGCCGCCTGAGATTTCACTGCAGAGCCGCCCCGCGAGATGCCGGATTCCGATGGTATCAAGCGCTTCAAGCGCCGCCGCTTCATCCGTTTCATCCGGTTCCCCGAATTCTCCGTGAAAGGCGATCCGGCCGAGCTCTGTCATTTCAAGCACGGTGACAGCGAACGGCGGCACCTTGGCCTGCGGCACGTAGCCGATCAGACGCGCGAGCCCTGCCGGGGAAAGGCTCTCTGACTTCCGGTCGCTGAAAAGCGTTTCCCCTTCGGTCCAGCGGAGGTGCCCGAGAAGAAGCCGGATCAGGGTCGTTTTCCCCGCGCCGTTCGGCCCCAGAACCGCGAGGATCCGGCCGGAACCGGTACCGTCACCAAACCGGAAGCTGACGCCTTTCAGCACCGGATCCCGGTGCCCATAACGGAAAAGCCCATTCTTAACCTGAAGTTCCATCGCGTGCCTCCTTTAAGCCTTCACGCCGCCCGTCCTGCGGAGCAGGTAAATAAAGGCGGGCGCCCCGATGAGAGACGTGAGGACAGAGACCGGGACTTCAGCGTCAAACACCATCCGGGCTCCGGCATCAACCGCAATGAGAAACAGTGCGCCAAGCAGAATCGACCCCGGGATCAGCCGCCTCACGGAACCGCCGAACAGCATCCGCGCGGCGTGCGGAATCAGGAGTCCGACCCAGCCGACCAGGCCGCAGAGCGCAACGATGGATGATGTAATCAGGGCGGAAGCGAGAATCGCAGTGAATCTCAGACGCCTCACCGGAATCCCGAGTGACCGGGCTTCATCCTCGGGAAGCGAGAGCGCCGCGAGTTTCCAGCGGTAGAGATAAAGAATCACGGTCCCGAGCGTCACAAAGGGGAGCGCCATGAGAATTCCGGACCATGTGGCAGACGCGAGACTCCCCATCAGCCAGAACGTGATCGAGGGAAGAACAGACTCTGGATCCGCCGCGAATTTGATCAGCGCCACGAGCGCTGAGAAAAGCGCGCTCACAACGATGCCTGAGAGGATCAGCATGAGAATCCGATTGGATCCCGGAACCCGGGACACCGAGGTCACAAGCGCTACCGCCGCGATCCCGAAGAGGAACGAGAGCGTCTGAATCCCGAGTCCCGACCACCCGAGGAGTATCGCGAGCGCCGCGCCGCAGGACGCCCCTGTCGCGACACCGAGCGTATCCGGGGTTGCGAGCGGATTCCGGAACAGTGTCTGAAAAGCGGCCCCCGACACCGCAAGACCTGCTCCGGCGATCACCGCAAGCACCGTGCGGGGAAGCCGGAGCCCGATCACCACGGTTTCCGCGGTTGGGTCCGGCGCGGCCTGAAAGACACCGGGGAACACAGCGTGGAGAAGCACTTCCGGGATATCGCGGAGCGGTACCGGGTAAGCGCCGGCCGCAAGCGACACCATCACCGCCGCGATCAGCAGCGCCGTGAGCCCGACGCCCCACCGGGCACCAAGCCCCGGCAGTGTCCGCGATCCCGTTCCCATACCGCTTACCTCGCGAGCTTCAGCGCCGTTCCGGTACCGCGTCCGGGGTCGAAGATCAAACGGATTTCAGCTTCCGACAGGTGGATCCCGAAGAGCTTTGAATAATAGTTTTCCGCCTCGCGCTCGATATTGATGTCGGAGAAGAGCGTCGGATAAGCGCATTTCGCGAGCCAGAGGAGCGTCACCGGCGTGTCCGCGGATGGCGTAAAGGTCCGGTAGGTGCCAAGCGGCATCTTGAAAACCTGCTTCTCCCGGACGGCCTTCACGGGCTTCCAGTCGTGATAAGCGTTCCGATACAGATCCTGAGGCTCAGCCGGCGTGAAATTCGTGATGAAGATGAGATCCGGATCCCAGGCGTAGACCTGCTCCATCGTGATCACCGCGTTCTGGTTCTGCGCCCGGATTGAAGAGGCAACGTTTCTCGCGCCGACCGCGTCGCACCAGTACTGTCCGAAGAAGTGAGAGCCCGAGGTGACAATCCGGTCCTTTCCATACTGGAAGAGGAAAAGTGTCTTCGGGCGCTTCGGCTGCGGGATCCGGCTGACACGGCTCCGGATCCGGCTCACCACGGAGGCTGAGTAGCCATGCACCGCTTTCGCTTTCGCGCCGCTATCCTCCGGGAACACCTGGCTCAGCAGCATCACCCACTCATCAAACGTCTTGATAACGCTGTAATTCCACTTTGTCGCGCTGACCGCGATCACCGGAATATGCGCGGCCTCAAGTTCAGCCAGTGTCTTCGGGTTTGAGGCGTTCGCGAACACGACCTGAGGCCGGAGCCTGAGAAGCACTTCGACATTCACCGTATCCCCGGTCATAAAGTCGGTTCTGACCTTCAGGATATCGGGATAGATCCGGGAAAGGATCCCGTGCCTCGCGGCACTCATGGAAACAGGAGACATGCCGGCGAGCTTTCCGCAGCCGCCAAGGAAAATCGCGGCGACAGAAGCGAACGGATAAATATCCGCCACCACGACCCGGTCTATCCGGAGGGGCAGCGTTACGCGTCTCCCCAGGTGATCCGTCACCACACGGGTCGGTTCCGCGGCAGCCCCGCGGGCCGCCAGGGCTCCGAGTCCCACGGCGCCTGCCTTCAGGGTATCGCGTCTTGTCATCAGCAGCATGGTTTTTCTCTCCTGCATCCTTCAGTATGTCGTCTTTTTATCTTTTTTCGCTGCCGGAAAAATTGAAGGGCGGAAAATTTCCGCCCTTCTGAGTCTTCGGTTTCTTCCGGGCATTCCGCTATCTTAGCCGGAGCGGAATGCCTGAGAAACGTTCTGAAAACCGGCTTTCTCTTTATTCCGATCGTTTCTCCGCCTTTTCGTGGAGCAGCGCGCTTCGGACCGTGTAGTCGGAAAGCGCGCGGCGGGCTGCTGCGATAGTCCCGAGCTTCCGGAGTTCAGGCGTGCAGGACGAAGTGATCAGCCGATCCCCCTGCCAGCGGAAACAGAGCAGCTTTCCGCTGCCATCCACGCCCGCCGCTCCGGCGCTTCCGATCGCGTAGCCGTACTTCCCGATCCCGGTGAAGGTATCCGCGGCATCCGGAATACCCGGCTCAAAAATATCGCGTCCCTGATAAAGGGCCGGTTTTTCGCCGAGAGCGATTCCCCGCAGCGTCGGGAAAATATCCCGATGGCTCACCCACTGAGACGAAGATGGCACCGCCGCGGGCTTAAACCCGTCAGGGAGCCAGAAGAGAATCGGAACGCCGTTCGCGTGGTGATACCAGCCGTTCGGCTGGTAGCTGAAGCGGGCATTGTGGTCACCGGTCGCGGCAATCAGCGTGTTCTTTCCCCAGGGTTCGCTTCTTACCCCCTCCACGAAATTCCCGAGCGCGTTTGCGGCATAGGAGTACGTCTGCAGCATCGAGACCATCTCATCATGCGGCTTCTGGATCAGGAACGGCGGGAGTTTCGCGGGATCCACTGCCGCGCCGGTCTCGTGATCGGGAAGGTGATGCGGCGGGTGGTTCGTCGCGGAGAGAATCATGAGAAACACGGGTTTCCCGTCCTTCGACGCTTTTTCAAGCAGCTCCTTCGCGTAGCGGAAGGTCCACTTGTCACCCACACCCCAGACACCCATTTCGGCTTCCGGGAACCGGCCCTTGATTTTCGACGCGCCAATCACCTCGTCAAACCCGTGGAGCGGGAGCGAGCGGTTCAGTTCCCGCCAGTTTTCGGTGCAGGACGTGAGGAAGATCGTCCGGTAACCCGCCCTCCGGAACGCGAGGACGTTAGAGAACGGGAACTGCTCATGCCCATAGCGGCTCTGCGAAATCGGAGAAAGCGGGGAATCGTAAAGGAGCCCCTCAAGCGACACGAAGGTGCCATTCCCGACCGGAATCCCCTGATGGGAGACGTAGCCCGACTTCATGGAGCGGGCGAGCGCCCCCAGGGTGTCGTTGGTCTTCGGGTCGTAGGAGTCAAATTCGTCCCGCCCCATCGATTCCATGAGAGCAAAGATCACGTTCGGCTGCTTCGCGTCGCGGGTCACGGGAGCCGGATTCTGCGGCAGCGAATCCTTCAGCGCGCGTTCTGCCGCTTCCGGATCCGCAAATCCCAGTTCACGAAGACCCGCCGCGGGTCCCCCCTTCAATTCAAGCGCCTTCTGATCCTTCGTCGCCACATAAAGCGCCTCAGTGCCGTTCGGCACGGTGGCGTTCACAAACGGAATCGGGGAAATGGAGAAATCCTGAAGCCTGAGCGGGAATTTTCCGAGGCTCCCGCGCATGGCGACACCAAGCAGCACCGTGAAAAGCACGGCGATCAGTGTGACCGCGGTCTTCGGACGCCGGAACTCCGGTACCCGGGCGTGGAAGAGCGACGGAATGAAAAGCGGAATGCCAGTCGCGATCGCGATCACCGCGAGATACGACATCACGGGCCAGTCAGAAAGGATGGTCTTCGTGATCGCCGTCGTATCGTCCTGCAGGAACCCAAAGATGATGGATGAGATCGGCGTCCGGTAGAAACCGTAAAAACCGAAATTGACCGCGTCGAGGAGCACGGAGAGAAAAACGCCAAGGACAAAGAACGCCTTCGCGATTTTTCCGGACACGGCAGCCTTAAGCCCGAGAAGCCAGAAAAGCCACGCGGGGAAAAGAAGAATCGATACCCACTTCAGATCGACCCGGGCCCCGAGCACTAAAGCGGGGAGCTCATCCGCGAAACTGATTTCAGGCGATCGGTACGCCAAAAAGAAGGCGAGCCTGAAGCCCGTCATGATGCAAAGCAGTGCCGCTGCCGCTGCAAGACCCCGGACGAGCCCCTGCAGCCACATTTTCCTTTCCATGAAGCCAGCAATATTCCTTAATGAGAATCAGTGACTCTACCACGCTGAAAGAAAAATGGCTGTCAAAAATCTGCCCCCGGAATTCCGACGCGGGGTCAGTTTTCTTCCGTAAAATGGCAGGCGTCTGATTCCGGACCGTCCGGCCCTTCGCTGCAGATCGGGATCACGGCGCGGATACCGGCACCGACCGCCCCTTCTCCCGCCTCAACGCGGGGCGCCGGGTGAATCCCCCGCTCCCCGAAGTAGTGCCTCGAGTCGCCCCAGGAATCAAACCCCACGGTGTCACCCGCCCACCGGACGCGGCCCGTGAGGCAGCGCTTGCATTGGTCAGACGTGTCCTCAATACAGGGTTTCCCGTCGTAAAGCTGATAGTCCGCTCGATGCTCGGGGAGCGTCACGATCGGCATCAGGATATTCGCGCCCGCTTTAAGACCGAGCTCCCGCCCCCGCTTATCCAGCCCCTGAAGCGCCGTGGTGGCCGCGATATTCACGTCCTTCAGCGCGAGGCGGGTCGCCGCGATCATGTTGAGCCCGAGGATAAAGCGGCGGCGGCAGGCGGCATCGGTATTCCCGCCCTCCGCCTCCACCCGGTCACCGAGCGGTGTCCCGCGGGACACGATGTAGGGGCCCATCCCGATCATGTCGATCCCGAGCGCTTTGAAGTAGAGGATGTCATCCGCGAGATTTTCCGCGGTCTGCCCCGGAAGCCCGATCATGACGCCGGTCCCAACCTGGTAACCGATTCTCTTCAGAGTCCGGAGACAGGCGTCCCGCACGGACCAGAGGTGGTGGCCGTCCGCGGGGTGCAGAGTCGAATAGAGATCGGGGTTCGATTCCTCGATCCGAAGGAGATAGCGGTGAGCCCCCGCCTCGAACCACCGCCTGTAGGTTTCTTCCGTCTGCTCACCGACGCAGAGCGTGATGCCGAGTTTCCCATCCGTCACGCGCTTGATCCCGCGGAGCGCTTCTTCAACGAAATCGATAAATTTCGGATCGGTCCGCTCGCCAGACTGCAGCACGACAGAACCATAGTGGTTCTCGTACGTCCACTTCGCGATCCCGAGGATTTCATCGAGCGTCGACTCAAAGCGGTGAACCGAACTGTGGCTCTTCCGGATTCCGCAGTAGAGGCAGTTCTTCACGCAGATATTCGAAAACTCGATGAGACCGCGGTAGTAGGAGACGCAGCCGACTTTCTCCGCTTTGACCCGATGAGCCGCCTCGCAGAGGAGCTCCCGCTCGGGATCTCCCTCTTCAAGCCCCACCGCGTACGCGAGGTCTTCCCTCGTCCACTCGTCCCGCGAAATGATGTCAGAAAGCCTTGTCATGCGGCGTCACTCCGGGCGGCTGCCGCTTCCCGCCACGCCTCAAGCGCCTCGGGGAACGGCGAGAGCGTCCGCTCCAGCACCCCCTGGAGGTGCGAAATCGCGATGCCGTAATTCGTCATCGGGATGCCCTGCTTCCTGCACTCCCGGAGCCGCGCGAGCATATGGCGGCGGGTCACCATGCAGCCGCCGCACTGGATCACCACGCGGTACGGCTTCAGATCCGTCGGAAAGTCTTTTGATACGGCAACCGTGATCTTCATCGGGCCGCCCGCGTTTTTCGCGAGCCAGTTCGGGATCTTCACGCGTCCGATATCCTCGCCCTGCGGGTTGTGGCTGCAGGTTTCGCAGATGAGGACCGGGTCACCGGGCTTCAGCTCGGGAAGCACAGCCGCGCCGCGCGCGAGTTCTGCGAGGTCGCTTTTACTCCGCGCCATGAGAATCGAGAACGTCGTGAGCGGAATCTCAGGCGGCACCTGGGCCGCCACCCGCTTCACCGCCTGGGAATCCGTGATCACGATAGCGGGCGGCACTTTGAGTTCGGAAATGACATCCGCGACCTGCGTTTCAAGCACAACGAGGCAGCGGGATTTCTGATCGAGAAGCTCCCGGATAGACT
The DNA here is from genome assembly GCF_001182045.1 of Dakarella massiliensis. Taxonomy (GTDB): domain Bacteria; phylum Pseudomonadota; class Gammaproteobacteria; order Burkholderiales; family Burkholderiaceae_F; genus Mesosutterella; species Mesosutterella massiliensis. The sequence goes on from NZ_CVTY01000007.1 coordinate 386,090, forward strand.
GGACCTGAGGCGGAATGAGGCGCCCTTTCGGCGCACCGAAGTCAATCGGCACCACAAGAATCGCCGTGCGTCCTTCGGGGATCAGCCCGGAAACGAGCGGCTGATCCGGTTCCCAGCCCGCTTCGACCGCTTTCACGATCGCCGCGCGGACTTCCTCAATTCCGGTTCCGAGCTTCGCCGAGCAGGCAACCGCCGGGATCTTTTCCGCGGCCGAGAAGTCAAGCGCCATTCTCTCCGCGGTACCTTCAGGGACGCGGTCCGCCTGATTGAAAACCACAACAGCCGGTGTCCCGAGCTCCCGGATATCCTTCAGAAGCTTCCGGTCCGCGGCGGTGACGCCGGTCACCGCGTCAACCACGAGAAGCGCGAGATCCATCCAGGAGAGGACCCCGAGCGACTTCCGGACACGCTCCGCGCCGAGCGCCCCAGTATCATCGATACCGGCGGTATCAATCAGCACCACCGGTCCGATCGGATGGAGTTCGCAGGCCTTTTCGACCGGATCCGTCGTGGTTCCGGGAACGTCTGAGACGATTGAAAGCTCCTGATTCGTGAGCCGGTTGATGAGAGAAGATTTCCCCGCGTTCCGGCAGCCAAAAATACCGATATGAAGGCGGAGCGCCTTCTGAACCTGAAGCGTGATCGGAACGGAATTCATACGGATGGAGCCTCCCGGCGTGAAGTCAATAGAGAGTGATGGCGGCCGCAGGAATTCCGCTCGCCCTGCCCACTCTGATCTGCTCATTTTACTGAGGAGAAGCGGGGTATCAGAGATCTCCGCGGGCGGGATAATCCCACTCCGTCTTCCTCAGGCAAAAAGGGCGGCATTTCTGCCGCCCTTCCTCTGATGAATCAGGATTTAGCTTTCAGCGTGATCCGTTTTTCATCTGTTTTCCCGCAGCCATAGCCGCATCCGCCGCAGTCTCCGCAGCAGGCAGGCTTTCCGGTCTTTGCCTGGCGGATCACGCGCCGGAGCGCGAGAGCCACGAGAACCACAATCACGGCACCAATAATGTAATTAGCCATATTTTCATTCCCTCCTTTATCAGGAGAATCCAAGCGCGAGGCCGATAAGCCTCACGATTACCGCAACCACCCAGGCAATGGCGCACTGGAAGAACACCATCTTCAGAGCCCACATGCCGCCCAGTTCACGCTTGACGGAAGCGATCGCCGCGACGCAGGGCGTGTAGAGGAGACAGAAAGCGAGCATCGAACACGCGGTGAGCGGCGTAATCGCAGAGGCGAGCTCCGAAATGCCGCCATAGAGCACCGAGAGCGTCGACACCACGCTTTCCTTCGCGAGAAACCCGGAAATCAGCGCTGTGCAGAGCTTCCAGTCACCGAGCCCCGCGGGTGTGAAGATCGGCGCGATCGCGCCCGCGATGAGGGCCAGCATGCTCTCGCCCGTATCCGCCACCATGTTCAGCCGGAAGTCAAAGGTCTGCAGGAACCAGACCACGATTGTCCCGATGAAAATCACGGTGAACGCCCGCTCCAGGAAGTCACGGGCTTTATCCCACATCAGACGCAGGGTGTTTTTGAGACCCGGCATCCGGTAATTCGGCAGCTCCATCACGAACGGCACCGCCTCACCCCGGAAGAGCGTGTTTTTGGACGCCATCGCGGTGAGAATCCCCATCAGGATGCCGCCGAAGTAAAGCGCGATCATCACGAGGCCGCCCGACTTCGGGAAAAAGGCGGCCGTGAAGAAGGCATAGATCGGCATCTTCGCGGAGCAGCTCATGAACGGGGTCAGCATGATCGTCATCTTGCTGTCGCGTTCCGACGGCAGCGTCCGGGTCGACATCACAGCAGGCACCGTACAGCCAAACCCGATCAGCATCGGCACGATGCTGCGGCCCGAGAGCCCGATCTTCCGCAGCAGCTTATCCATAAAGAACGCGACACGCGCCATGTACCCCGAGTCTTCGAGAAGCGAGAGAAAGAAGAAGAGCACAACGATGATCGGAATAAAGCTCAGCACGCTTCCGACACCGGTAAAGATGCCATCCTCAATGAGTGACTGCATCGCGTCATTGACGCCCGATGACGCAAGACCCGTTTTCACGACTTCTGTCAATGCGTCGATCCCCTCCGCGAGCCAGTCCTGGAGCGCCGCGCCGATCACGTTGAACGTGAGCCAGAAGACGAGCGCCATGATCAGGATGAAGGCGGGGATCGCGGTGTACTTCCCGGTGAGAATCCGGTCGATCCGGCGGCTTCTCACGTGTTCCCGGCTTTCATGCGGCTTCACCACCGTTTCGTGGCAGAGCCTGTCAATAAAGATGTAACGCATGTCGGCGATCGCGGCCGCACGGTCAAGACCCCGTTCGGTTTCCATCTGCTGCGCGATACGGTCGATCGTCTCGATTTCTGCCGGGTCGAGTTTCAGCTCCTCCTGAATCAGGCGATCACCCTCCAGGAGCTTTGCCGCCGCGAACCGGATCGGAATTGCCGCCGCCTTCGCGTGATCCTCAATCAGATGCATGACACCGTGAAGCGCGCGGTGCACCGCGCCTCCATGGTCATTTTTCCCGCAGAAATCCTGAAGCCCGGGGCGCTCCTGGTAGCGCGCGATATGGACCGCGTGGCGTACGAGCTCGTCCACACCCTGATTCTTCACAGCCGAAATCGGAACCACCGGCATCTGCAGGATCTGTTCCATTTCGTTGATATGGATCGAGCCGCCGTTCCCCTCCATCTCGTCCATCATGTTGAGGGCGAGGACCATCGGGACGTCAAGCTCCATCAGCTGCATCGTGAGGTAGAGGTTCCGCTCAATATTGGTCGCATCGACAATATTGATGATCGCGCTCGGCCGCTCATCGAGAATGAATTCCCGGGAGACGATTTCCTCACTCGTATAAGGAGAGAGCGAATAGATGCCGGGGAGGTCTGTTACCTCCGTATCCGGGTACCCGCGGATCGGACCGCTCTTCCGATCTACCGTAACGCCCGGAAAGTTCCCCACATGCTGATTCGACCCCGTCAGCTGATTGAAGAGCGTGGTTTTGCCGCAGTTCTGATTGCCAGCGAGCGCGAAAGTGAGTTTTCCCTTGACTGGACGGAGGTGCGCCTCAGGGTCATCGATCAGGCCTTTTTCCTCACCGAGGCCCGGGTGCGGGAGCTCAAGCTGCCGCTCCTCCTCATCAAACGTTTCCACATGCTCTGGCTCCCCCTCGCGGCTGATGTTGCGGATACCGATCTTCCCTGCATCCTCGAGTCTCAGCGTGAGTTCATAGCCATGCAGCCGCACTTCGACGGGGTCTCCCATCGGCGCGTATTTCACGAGCGTCACCCGGACACCCGGAATGAGCCCCATATCGAGAAAGTGCTGCCGCAGCTGCCCCTTCCCGCCGACGGAATTCACCGTCGCACTCATCCCGACCGGGAGATCCCTCAGGGTCTCGGCTGCCGGACCATTCGGGCTTTGATTTTTTGTCATTGGTAATTTTTATCTTTCTATGAGATCCGAGGCTCCGGGATGATGATTGGATTCTGGCTGCCGCGGTCTCTTCATGAGTCTTCCCGCTCAGAAACACTGGACAGAAAGCGGAAAAGACACATCTGGTTTTGAATGTTAATGATATTCGGTTTCACTTCGATCTGTGACGCAAAGCGCTTGATAATCCAGCGGAAAATCATTAATCTCTCAAAGCAGTTTGTCCGCCCGGCGGGCCGCCTGCGCGCTTTCACCCAGCCCCGCCTTTTTCCCTCCGAAACATCAGCTCCAACGGGAGCCTCTGCAGCATGGATCAGAAACCTGGTTTCGATATCATCGGCGACGTACATGGGCACGCCTCGCTTCTTGAAAAGCTTCTCAGAAAGCTGGGCTACGTGAAGTATGGGAAGACCTGGGGACACCCGGACGGCCGGATCGCGGTGTTTACGGGAGACCTCATCAACCGGGGGCTGGAACAGGTGGAAACCGTGAAACTCGTGCGCCGCATGGTGAGGCACGAAACCGCGTACTGCGTTGCCGGGAATCACGAGTACGCCGCTCTCTGCCGGTTCTGCGGCATCGGCCACGTTCATGGAACGGATTCCCGCATCACTTTCTTTGACTCCGCCGTGAAAGACCCGAAGACGCTTCAGAAACTGATGAAGTGGATCCGGACGCTCCCGCTTTGGCTTAATCTCGGTGAAATCCGCGTGGTGCATGCGTGCTGGGACCCGGACGCGATCCAGTCGATACTCGACGCCTGTGTCCGGGAAGGCGCGCTTCCGACACTCGGGCTCTATGAGGATGTCTTGCGGAGTTCGGGAGAGGAGTCAGATGCCGGACAGTCTCTCATCGCCGCGCTTGATCAGACGCTTAAGGGGCCTGAGGTCTGGCTTCCAAAGACACTTTCATACAAAAACGCGGAAGGCAAAGCGGTGACCCGAGTCCGCGTCAAATGGTGGGACCGTGGAATCACGACATACGAAGCCGCAGTGATTTCGGATCCATCGCGCTCTTTCCCGCTTGAGGATCTCCGGGAAAATCCCTTTGTGTTCAAACCCACCGTGCCCACGTTTATCGGCCACTATTCGCTTTCCGACACCGGGAACTTCGCGCCGCTTGACACTGCGGTTGCCTGCGTGGACTACGGAGCCGGAAAAGGCGGCCCCCTCACCGCCTACCGCTGGAACCGGGGTGACCGGCTGCCGCTGGATAAAAAACGGTTCACGGTGGTCTATCCGTAAAACGCGGAAATTACTTCCCCTATCTTTCAGACATCTGCCATGCAGCACTTTCTCAGCACCTTTCTCTACGTGATCGCCGCGCTGATCCCGATGGTGAATCCGCTTTCGGGTTCCATTTTCTTTCTCTCGCTCACTTCTGACCTCGGTCCGCGGGAACGCGCCTGGCTTGCTGCCCGGGTCGCTATTTACTCCTTCATCCTGATCGAGATCTCGGTTTACGCGGGCGTCTTCATCCTGAACTTTTTCGGAATTTCGATTGATGTGCTTCGGGTGGCGGGCGGCCTCGTGCTCGCGTCTGCCGGCTGGAAAGCGATTTCGAGCTTCGGGGGCGGAGAGAAGAAAAGTGAAAGCCGCGGCTCAGACGAACCGCTTGAGAAAGAACACTTTGAGCAGCGGGCTTTCTTCCCGCTCACGCTTCCCCTCATGGTGGGACCTGGCGCCATGTCAGTCTGCACCGCGATCGGCACCACACTCCCGACGACGTTCGCGAATACGCTCGGACTTAACTTGGCGTCAGCCGCGCTCTGCGTCGGTATCTGGGTCTGCTTCCGCTATGCCGGCCAGATTTCAAAGCGCCTCGGCGCCGCGGGGGCGGACGCGATCGTCAAGGTGTTCTCTTTCATCCTGATCTGCATCGGCATTCAGGTCCTCTGGGCCGGATTCAGCGGTCTCTGGACCGAGCTCGCACGGACAAGTCTCGCCTTCCTCGCGAAGTAATTCCGATAAGGAAAGAGCGCTGGAATAAATCCGCGCTCTTCCTCTTTTACCGAAACGTGAGGTGTTCCGGCATCCTGTCGGACTGCCTCGAATTTTTAATCCGATAAAGATTAATTTATTAAACAGAATCAGTTTACTTATATTCCATAAGGAGGCTGGTTTCCCGCCATCTTCCTTCATCGCGGCATGATCCTGAATCGGGGTACGGCGGATCTCCAGAAATTCGGCATTATCCTTCCAGAGCGCGATCCACCCGTCGATCTGCGTCGTGTCGTCCAGCACCACATCGAGATGGAACACCCCATCCGCGTCCTTCTCGAGTTTCTGCTCCCGGTTAAACGGCGTCTCCTTCAGATTCAGCGCGAGCACCGGGCTCCGGAAAGCGATTTCAAGCCGGCATTTCTTTCCCGTGCCGAAATTGAAGTTGGAGTGCCGGATATAGTCAGCGAGCCTGAAATCCTTCGGGCGGTCCGCTTCGATATCAAGAAGCCGGATATCCATGATGCGGTGAAGCGCGAGGTTTCGGAGATCCTCATACCCGGCGTAACGGCAGACGAGATAAATCCGGAGATCCTGCTGCACGAGCGCGATCGGCGAAACAACGGAAACTTTCTGCTTACCGTTCTTATTTGAATAGTTGATTTCCAGCTTCCGGTTCCGATAGAGCCCTTCCGTCGCGATCGAGAAAATCCGGGGCTTGATTTCCGGGGGAAGCGTCGGGATGCTCGTGAAAACAAGCGCTACCTTGTTCAGCCAGGAAGCCGCCGGGGTCGCCGCGGGGTGACTGAAGAGCTGGTCTCTCGCGGCATCAAAAACCTGAGAGAGCGAGGTGGAGATCGTGGTGGGAAGCAAATACTGCAGATACTGACCGGCAAGCGAGAGCAGCAGGCTTTCCTCAGGTGTCAGCTTCAGATCCGCGAATTCCGACTTCGGACTCGACCTCCGGTATCCGTAGGGCTTTGAGCGGCTGTCGCACTCCACATGCAGGCTCTCGGTTTCTGAGATTGACTTCAGGTAGCGCTGCAGAGTCCGGATCGGGATGTCGTACCCCGCCGAGAAGAGGCTGTTCCTGATTTCAGACGCTGTGATCAGCCGGTTTCTCGGAATCAGCTTCAGAATTTCAATAATGAGCAGAGCTTCCTGCGAAATAGAACTGACCCTGGCCATGCGTGCTCCCGGAATAAGAAAACTGAAAAAAGTGTAGGACTTTTATCTCTCCGATGCGGCGAGAAAAGCGCCTCCTGATGGCATGCGTCAAAAACTGACGCATGCGGCGGTACCTTAATAACATAACAAAGGAGGAGTTATGAACACCACAGATTTCAGTATCAAAGTTCTGGGCAAAACGATGCCCCTCACCGTCCTTGAGGCTCTCGGCCTTCTGGAAGCCGGCATCAAGACCGGTTTTGAACCAATTGCTGTAGCGCTTTCAACGCATCAGTCGCATAAGATCCGTACGCGGCTCGCCTCCTACCCGGAGCTTCCGCTTGAGGCGCTTGAGAACCTCGCGACGGATCCGGCGTCTGACGTCCGGGAAATGCTCTGCTCGAACTCCGACGCGGTCTCGCACCTTCCGTTCAGCTATCTTGCGGAACTGATCGGCGATGACCCCTATCTCTTTGAACTCGCGTCTCAGAGCGACCGGTTCAGCGAAAGGAAGGACCTCGATGAGATAGCGGAGTACTATCAGGGGAACGAGGATCCAGCGGTGCGACGTGTGGTGCAGGCAATTTTCGACCACACAATGCCGCTTAAAGGACAGAATAAAAAAGACTCCGAAGAGAATTTATAACAAAGGCAAAACCCGGGTCGCAGTGATGCGATACCAGAGTTAATAAAAAGGAGAAGGCGGATCGGCTTCAGAGCTGATCCGCCTTTCTTCATTCCGCGCCTCGCGTTTATTCCTTCACTGAGGCGCCGTGTGATGCCGCGAGTTCGCGCCTCGTGGTTTCGAGGTGCGCCTTCATGATCGCGGCCGCTTTATCGCCGTCCCGCATCCGAAGCGCCCGAAGGAGCTCCTCATGCTCTTCGTACGACTGAGTTTTCTCAGCTTCTGTTAGATGCACAACGCTTCGCGATATTTTCAGAAGCTCATCAAAGAAGAGCCAGAGAATCACCGCGATCTGGTTATCGCCGATCTCCGCGATTTTCAGATGAAACTGCCGCCCGGCGTCCTCTTTTTCCTTTTCACTCGCCTCACTTCTCAGCACGGCAATCAGCCGGGCGAGCTCATCAAAGTCTTCCGGCATTCCCTTCCGGGCAGCCTCCCGCACCGATACCTGCTCGACCGCGATCCGGATATCAAGGAGATCAATCAGGGTTTTGAGTCCCGGGGACGCGAGGAACGGTCCCACTTTCGCGAGTACCTGCCCAGGGTCAAGCTTCTGGACCACAACGCCCTTCCCCTTCACCTGATTCACGATCCCGATGTACTGAAGCGACTTGATGGCGTCCCGGATCGGAATCCGGCTGATGCCGAGACTGTTTCCGAGCTCGCGCTCTGAGGGGATCATGGTCCCGGGGGGATATTCCCCTTTCAGAATCCGGTCCCGGAGGATTTCAGCTGCCTGGCGATAAAGCGGCTCGCTTTCGCGGCTGAGCGGCTCTTCCGGCTCGGTTTTCTTTCCGTTCATCATGGCTTCAACTCTCTAAATAGACTGGCTCTCTTAGGTGCTGCCCCTGGGGCGGTCTGAAACTCTTCCGGTTTCTGCTCCGCTCTCTTTATATTTCCTTCCGCGACAAATATCTGATTCCATGGGAAATCCCTGAAAAAGCTCATTCCATGCACCAATCCAGAGCTTGGCGGAACCTCTTAGGAATCAGCGGATACCGCAAAGATAAGAATATTCTATTCGTGGTATACCAAAATAGCATCCTCTCCATTACTTTTAATTCCGGGTCCTTTGTGATACTCTTTGTTGCCTAGGTTAAATAGCATAGTTAATAAATAATAAGAACTAGGCAAAACCTAGGTAAATCACCTTATTTTGAATTGGAGAGGTACATCATGCATTTCGGTCACAAACTGATCACTTTCGCGGTCGGCCTGGCCATTGCTGTTGGCGCTCAGGCACTGCCCCAGGTCAAGATTCTTGCCACGGGCGGCACGATTGCCGGTACGGCTTCCAGCAGCACTCAGATGACGGGCTATAAAGCCGGCAACCTGGGTGTTCAGGTTCTGATCAACGCGGTCCCGCAGATCAAGCAGTACGCCGAGGTGTCCGGTGAGCAGGTTTCCAACATCGGTTCTCAAAACATGACGGACAAGATCTGGCTGAAGCTTGCCAAGCGCTGCAACGAGCTGCTCGCCGATCCAAATGTGTCCGGAATCGTGATTACGCACGGCACGGATACGCTGGAAGAAACCGCTTACTTCCTGAACCTCACGGTTCACAGCGATAAGCCGATCGTGATTGTCGGCGCCATGCGTCCGGCTACCGCCATATCGGCTGACGGCCCGATCAACCTGCTGAACGCCGTGAAGCTCGCGGCGGATCCTCAGTCGAAGGGCCGCGGCGTTCTGATCGCCATGAATGACATGATTAACGGCGCGCGCGACACGACGAAGACCGATACGACGAACGTCGCGACCTTCATGTCGCCTGAACTCGGCGCCTTCGGCTTCATCGCTTCGGGCCACAACTACTTCGTCCGTCAGACGACGAAGCGTCATACGTCGGGTTCTGAATTCGATGTGTCGAAGCTCGACTCTCTCCCCCGCGTCGATATCGTTTACTCTCACTCGAACGCGGACCGCGTGCCGATTGACGCTTTCGTGAAGGCGGGTGCCAAGGGCATCATCATGGCCGGCACCGGTGACGGCTCAGTGCATGAATGGGAAGAACCCGGGATTGTTGACGCCACGAAGAAAGGCGTGATCGTGATCCGTTCCTCCCGCGTGCCGAACGGCCCGGTAACGGAATCTCTCCAGCGCTACGCGGATGAAGGCATGCTGCAGAGCGGCACGCTGAATCCCCAGAAATCCCGTGTTCTGCTTCAGCTCGCTCTGACGAAGACGAACGACCCGAAGAAGATCCAGGAATACTTCGAAGAGTACTGATCAAGGGTTAAGCGCCCGACAAGAGTTTCAGTCCTCGGGCGCTTTGCTCTTCCCTCAGTCTCTCCAGAGAAAAAATCCCCGGATGGCTTCTGCAGAGTCATCCGGGGCTAGGAGAGAAGATCAATAAAAATCTAGGCGGTTATTCTCTCTTATCAAGACGTTGCAAGTCTGTATCCGGAGATGCAGTTCTGCCGGATTTTTTCTGTTTCCCCCGCCTCACCCCCTCCCGTACTCCTCAAAAAGCGACCTCAGCTCAGGAATCAGTTTCCTCGCCGCGGGTTTCGCCTCTGCCGCAATCTGCAGCTCAATTCCTTTGAAAAACGGCACCACCGTGAGTTCATTCCGACGGATTTCCCGCTCTATCACTCCCGGATCCGTGCCGAAAAAGATCCCGGCCCCCGATTTCGCAAGCATGATCCCGGTTTACATATCCGGAACAAAATGCGTCCGGGCGGTTTTCCCAGCGAGTTCGAGCGACTTCAGCATCGCGCGGTCAGCCTGAAGAAAAATGACCGGGATACGTCTGAAATCCTCAGGGCTGTAAGGCACTCCGGTCCGCCGGATCAGGCCGGGGGACGCGGTGAGCACCCAGGGCACAGACGCGATCCGGTTTCGGGGCGATGTTCCATCAGCGATCCTGGCCGTAATCGCGAGATCCGCGGATTCCCGATCGGCCTCAGACACGGTGAGGGAGAACGACACCGCCCCCTCATCCGCCGCTTTGGAGAAGAGCGGAAGTATCCGGGCTGCCGCGACTCTCGGGTCACGGAAGACCGTCAGTGTCACGGGTTCAGGCTTCTCATCAGATTCAAGGAGTGTCCTGACAGATGTCCGGATACCGGCGGCAAGCCTCGTTCCAAACGCGGTGAAGAAAACACCGGTCGGCTCCGCCCGGTATATCGGCTGATCAAACCGGCTCTGAAGATCATCCAGCCGCCGTTTGACAGAGGAAGGCGCGATCCCGCGCCGTTCCCCAACCTTCGAAAAACTCCCCAGCTCCTCAAGCTGAAGGAGCATCAGCCACGTATCCGGAATAAGCGATTTTTTCATTCGATCGACTCGATAAAAGGATTCTGCCGGCAGGCCTCTTCGAGAAACCGCACCAGATCCCGAAGCACCCCGGGGGCGGTTTCTTTCGCGATAAACGCGCGAAGCGGAAGCGGGAGAGAGTGCCACTGCGGGAGCACGTGAACGAGTTTCCCCGAGTCGAGATAGGGAGCCGCGAGGTACGCGGGAACCAGCACACCGATACCCTCCCCCGAGAGCGCGCAGAAAAGCGCTGAAAGATGGCTTCGGAGCGAAACTCTCGACTCCGCGTGAACCCGTCTGACCGATTTTCCCCGGGTGAAGGTGAGAAATCCGGGATCCACCGCGTCTTTCGGTCCGAAAAAGAGATGCCTCTCCAGATCCTCCGGATTTTCAGGCGTCCCATTCGCCTCAAGATACTCGGGGGCTGCGACACAGATCCGCGTCAGTGCCCCAAGCGGATGTGTTTCCACGTCTTCCATAAAGTATTCGCCGTGTCCCACCCGCAGATCGACCCCCTCCCAGAGCGGGTGGTACGTGCCGTGTGTCAGCCGGATATCGATCCGGAGCCCGGGGCGGCTTTCCGCGAACCGGACGATCAGAGGAGAGAGCAGCGTGACACCGGTCGTCGTGGGTACCGAGACCGCAAGGCTCTCATACCCGGGCTCTTCCGCCGTCACAGGATCCGCCTGGTAAAGGCTTGAAGCCGGTTCCTTCCATTTTCGGAACCGCTGGATGCCGGCGTCAGTCAGCGTAAAGACGCCATTTGTCACCCGAAAAAGCGGCTCCGCCGCTTCCCGCGTGAGGGCGTTAAGGAGCGTTTCCGCTTCTTCCGCGTGAAGCCCCAGCGTCTTCCGCTCCTTTGTAAGACTCCGCGCCTCCGCGCAGGCGCAGAAAAGCACCCGTGCGAGAAGCCTTTTCCCCGCGTCTTCCTTCATCACACTCTCCTCCGAAACCGGCGTCTCTATTTTAGAGGAGCGCCTCTCGGGCACCGCTTCAGCCGCTTCAGACAACAGGTTTTCTCCTGCCAATAAAAAAGGCTTCCGGTGAACCTCGTCCGGAAGCCTCTGAAAAAGCTCTTCCGGAATCCGAAAGAGTGAGAGAGAAAGAAAAATTAAGAATGACCCTCGCCCGGCAGCCGCTCATGGCTGCCGCCAGGCGGGGAGGAGAGAACTTTTTTACGAGGCTTTCGCGCGAGCTGCCGCCTCATCTGCGCCGACCCGTCCCCAGATCACCGCGGCTCCGAGCTGGGAACCCGACAGATAGTCGTCATAGAAGAGACCGCCGATCGCGTTCCCCGCGGCGTAGAGTCCGGGGACCGGCTTCGACTCCGTATTCAGCACTTCTCCCTTCAGGCTGATCTTCGGGCCGCCGAAGGTGGCTGTCATACCGCCGGAGAAGGGAACCGCAAGGAACGGCCCCTTTTCGATGGTGTACGGCTTCTTCATTGTGGCAGGCACCTTGAGCGCAGCGCCGCGCCCGGCGTGAACTGCGTCGTTATATTCAGAGACCGTCTTTTCCAGCGCTTTCGCGGGGACACCGATCTTCGACGCGAGTTCCCCGATCGAATTGGCTTCAAAAATCGGAGCCTTGGCGGCCTTATAGCGATCGATTCGCATAGCCACAATCGGAAGCTTCACAACGGACGAGTCGAGAATGGTGAAGGCTGAATTCCGGATCGTGTCCTTTGCCGTATGGCGGGCGATTTCGACGTAGGTCGACGCTTCATCCACGTACCGGTTCCCGAGCGTATTCACGCAGATCCCGAAATTCACCATCTGGGACGGATTCGCCTTGGTGGGTCCATGGATCGGACCGGCATGGAACTGGTCCATATTCACGTACATCGGGAAGAAGGGAGCCGTGAGAAGAATGTTTTCGCCAGTGAGAGTCATCGAACCCCGGATCGGCATCCAGGCCACTTCGCCTCCCATGAACTGGGTGACAAGCGCCTTATTCGCGTGGAAACCGCCGGTCGCGAGAATCACGCCGCCCTTCGCGTGAATCACAAGCGGCCCCTCGGGCGACACCGCTTTAACGCCCGTGCAGCGAAGCATATCGTCATGCAGCAGCTCAACCACCTTGGTATTGAACATCATCGGAACGTGCAGTTTCTCCACTTCCGCCATCATGTTCTCCACCATCTGGGAGCCGCCGGGACCGGCCTTCGAATCCACCTGATGGCTGCGGCCAAGCATCGGCTTGATCTGCATCGGAATCTTTTTCCAGCTGAGGTGGCAGCGGTCAGTGAGCCACTGCACAGCGCCTGCAGACTGCTCGCAGTACATCTTCGTGAGTTCCGGGTCACCTCGGCCCTTCGACACCATCATCATGTCCTGATAGAAAGAGTCAAGGTCATCGGTGATGCCGTCACGCTTCTGAACCCAGGTGCAGGCCGCGTTGACAAAGCCGCCCGCGTAAATCGTGTTACCCATCGGAACCGCGGACTTCTCAATGAGAAGCACCTTCGCGCCCCGGTCCGCGGCTTCGATCGTCGCCGCGAGCCCGGCGCAGCCTGCGCCGACCACGATCACGTCATAGGTAAGCTCCTTCGCTTTAGGAGCCTTCGCCGCATGAGCGGCAGCAGGAACCGCGGCGGCCGCGGCAGCAGCGGTACCCGCGAGGCCCGCTTTGAGAAAATTTCTTCTGGATGCAAAAGCCATGATTCATCTCCTTAGGCTGAGATCTTTCTAAAGAAGATCTCTTCTTTTTGGCTGAGAGGAATCTTATTAGGCTTATCCGGAAAACTTAATTACGCAAAACTATATTATATATTAAATTATTGATTTTAAATGTTTAAATAAAATTATTAAAATCAATTTCCGGAAACATTATCAGAATGCTTTGCGTAAATTGACCCAATCCTCGCCCGCTATGCCCAACGAAAAAAGCTGATTCCGGAACGGTATCCAAGAATCAGCTTTCTTTGGCGTTTCAGAAAAAAACGGTATTCGATCTCAGTTCTTTTCGACGAGGCACTTCACGAGTTTCCGGGCTTCACTCAGCGCATGCGTCGGATAGTCACGGTCCCAGGCCGCGCGTTCCGCCTGCGTCATCAGGCGGCCCCGGGTAAACGTCGGGTCGTAGGGGTCTGCGGCCCAGGGCTCTGAGAGAATTCTTCGGAGACTGTAGACCGCACGCTCGCGCTTCTTCGCGTCACCGGTTTCGTTAAAGAACCCCTGCACATTGAGAGCCCGGTCTTCCAGCGCGATCTGAAGCGTAAGGGTGTACTGCAGAACGCCCTCTTCCGTCACGTTCTTGATGATCGTGTAAATAAAGGGGCGGCCGGATGCCGTGCTGCCGCTTCCGACACGGATCAGGCCCTGGCTTTCTTCCAGAATCTCGTGGACATTCTCGATCACAGAATCCACGTCTCCAAAGGGAAGCGCGTCTTCCCGCGGGATCAGACTGAAAAACGCGACACCGTCAGACTCTTCGCTGTTAAATCCATAGATCTCAGCGTCCTCCGGATCCCCTTCCATCCGCTCCATACCGAGATACTCGGCCGGAATCACAAGGGAGACGCCGGATGCTGTGATCTCCCGCACCGACGCTGTCTCCACAGCCTTTTCGTCATAGGCCGCCTGAATGAGAAAATTCTCCATGTCCTTCACTTCCCTCAATGCGGCTCCTGCCGCGTAGCTCTCAGCTTTATAGCATCAGACTGAATTCTCTGCGATAGAGGATTTATCAAAAACTTGAGAAAATCCGTGCAATTTTCGGGATTCTCCTTTTTATGATCAAAGTATCGGTTGAACCAAAGGCGGAGTAAGTCAGTTTCTCTTACCCGCCCCACAATAGAGAGGAACGGATCTTATGACGAGTTTTTCAAGAAGGAGTGTTCTGATGGCTGCTGCGACTACGACTGCTCTTGCCGGTGCGGCGGGAAGCGCTGAGGCAAAGCGTCCCGAGCGGAACGCGGAGTTTGACGCGATTGAAAACCGGATGCTGGATCTCGGGAAGCGCGGCACCACGCTCAGTACCAATCAGAAGTACTTTGTGCTCCTCGCGGTAGCGACCGCTGTGGCGGCCGAAGGCGGCGTGCGGGATATCGCGGAACGCGCGCTCCGCGATAAGGTTCCCGGAACGCTGATCCGCGAAGCCATTTTCCAGACCTCTCCCTATGTGGGTCTTGCCCGCGCGAAAGCCGCGCTCCGCGAGGCCTACGCCGCGTTCCGTCACGCGGGCGTCAAGGTTGAGGCAAAGGGCGCTACGGTGAACGATCAGAATCGGTTCGAAAAAGGCCTTGACACCCAGGGCGGAATCTTCGGCCGCGATCACATTCTGAAGATGCACGAATCCGCGGCCGAGGGCGAAAAGGGCCTCATCGTCGATGACCTGACCGCCTGGTGCTTCGGCGACTACTACACGCGTGAAAACATTTCGATCAAGGACCGTGAGCTGATCACGTTCGCGTCCATCGCGGCGCTCGGCGGCTGCGAGCCGCAGCTGAAGGCGCATATCGCGGCGAACCTCTCGGTGGGCGCGACAAAGCAGAATCTCACCGATGCTCTCCGGGTCGCGGATCCCCTGCTCGGTTTCCCGAGAACGCTTAACGCGCTCGGGCTCGTCCGCGCGGCAAAGTAACCGCGGCATCAGCGGATAAAGCGAAGGCCGGGGCGGTTGAGACACCGCTCCGGCCTTTTGCTTTTTCTGAAATCCGGTGATTCTTTTCCCCGTTATTCCGAAGACAGCTCACGGATCCGCTTCTGATACGCCTTTCTGAGGCAGGCGGCGTTCTTGCAGGCGTTCCGCTCATTCCGGTACCAGTCCATCTGCTTTCTGCGGGACCAGCCCTGGTCCGAAGACTTCGCGCGGACCTTCACCCAGACTGCGTTCAGCTGCCGGTCAAGGTGCGAGAGCTCGGGGCTTCCGCAGACGAGTTTATCGGGGACGGAGGTCGCTTTGGCGCAGTCGTAGCTCGGACCATTCGGATCCCGGGGCGCCGCGGGAGCGGCAGACTCTGACGCGGGCTTTTCGCCTGAGGCCGCCAGCTGTGCCTCCTTCGCTTTCGCAATCAGAGCGTCACCCGCTTTGGCTTCGGCGCCGAGGGTTTCGGCGGTCCGGATCGCGCCTGAGAGCGACTGCGGAATGACCAGAGACACTTCGTGAGACGCGCCTCCGATCAGGCGGAATTCCATCGGGTCAGCAGAGAAAAGGATGGTGCCATCCTTCTGCACTTTCGGAAGACTGCGGAGTGCCGCGGCGGAGGTCTGGCCGAGCTCCTGCCATCCCTTCAGGGCCGCCGGGTCACCGGAAGGTGCGAGCACCCAGGCGGGCGCCTCGCCCTTAGTCTTTGCTGCGGACTCTTCCGCGAACGCGGCGTAAATCTTTTCAGAGCCCTTCCCCACCATGAATTCCGGATCCTGATCCCAGGCAACCGCGGGGACGGTCTTCACGATTTCGGCAGCTTCTGGCGACAGTTTCCAGCGGATCTCCGCCCGGCAGACATTCTTTTCACCCCCATCCGTGGTTTTCGAGATGACCGCCTGCTCCGGCGTCGCCGCGGCACCGCCTCCCACGGCCTTCACAACCGCCTCCTTCAGCTTCGCGAGAGTCTCAGGATCCTCGCAGGACGGAGACTGCGCGCTGCAGCCTGCCGCGAGAAGGGTGAAAAGAAGAATTCCTGCCGCCTGAAATTTCATTTCGCCTCCGGGAAAAGGTGTCGGATTAAAACTTATTTTTACATTTTAGCCTGTGACGCAGATCATTCATTTTTCTGAAGAAAAAAATCCCCGGATTTCCGGGGTTCCAGCGGTTTCAGTCCTCCCAATGGATTCAGAAAAACCTGGGCTCCGCCAGTCAGCCGAACCCAAACGGGTTGATAAAACCGCGGCAGTGTCGTAAACTCTTAAGGGTTTCTACTTTAGTGTGAAGGTGACACACTTCTGAAGAAACCTGCAAAAAGTCCTTTTGTAGCAACAAAAAACGGGAGACTGCGTCAGCGGTTCTCCCGTTTTCCGTTTCCGGATCCGTTTCTGATGATCACCTGAACTCCCGTGACATAGTTCTATATTGACTTAAACGTCATGGGAGGTTTAGGCAGGTTTAAAAGCTCAAGCATGTCTTGGGCTTTTTTCGTCAGAGGCTCCACAACCCATGTAGCTCTCGTTGGTGCCCTCACCGCTCTGATCCTCTTCAATGCGGCCAGTAACTTTTCCACCGAGTTATCGGGGAGTTTTAATTCCTGAGTTTCTCTTTTTTTAGCCTGCACTGTTATAGCCATCCTCAGAGACTGAGCGATTATGTGTACCATCAATTTGCCCATGTAAGAGGTTTGGGTTGCCTGCAGTCGGTCTCCTCCGTTAAGGACTTTAAACTGTCGGAAAGCCACCTCAACGATATTCCTGCGCCTGTAAATTCTTAGAGCCTCGATCGGATCTTCGAGCCAGTCGCTGCGGATAACAAAGCAGCCGGCAGTGCGTTCCCAGAGTCTGAGAGCCTCGAGGTTTTTCTCCCATATTTTCCTTTCCTTGCCGTCTTGCTCTTCTTTGCACTCAGTTATGAAGCGGGCAGCGAAGTTCCAGTCATCTCGATCTACGACTTTTCCATCGCGTTTTTTATCTAAGACCTTATCTATTTTCTTTAGTAGCTGCTTCTGCTGAGAGAGCGCAATTTCCGGGAACCGATACAGATGCACGAAGCAGTCACGATTTACTGAGCCGGCCTCTGTGTTTTGCTTCCAGTCTTCTTTTATGGTTCGGCAATAAACTTCATACTCACTGTTGTAAAAAGCGAGGTCGCAAAGTGCTTCACGGAACTTTGTAAATTTATCTTTTAAACCCTTTTCCACGATAGGAACGCCGGCGACGAAGCTGACATCGGTATTAAAAAGATTCTGAAGATTCATTAGGGAAGAGTAACCCCGGTCGGTCACCAGGACTGTCTCGTCAAGATCAAAGCCGTAGCTTTTCATCTGAGCCAGGATGGATTTGTAGACCGACTTATCGGTTATCGAGCCTTCGTCTTCTCTGGCATAGCAGACGTCTCCGTTCAAGAAATCCACGGCAAGCGTAAGGTTTATCTGTTTGAGTTCAGGATTCTGTTTGGCGTGCCCGTAAGCCGCATCCTCGATTGTCATAGAGAAGGTACTTATTGCCGTGGAGTCCAGCGCCATATACATCTTTTGCAGAGTTGAAGGCGGCATGGCCGAGCCCTGCTTCTGAGCCTTTTGTTTTATTTCCTCAAGCCATTTCTGATAATTCTGCTTGGATCGGTCAAATCGTAAACGGAAATAATTAACCATGTCCTCATGGTCGACTTGAGCAAGCAGTTCGCTGATGCGCTGAGAGCTTAAAGGAGCGCTTACAGGAAGCCAGTTGTCGGGAAGCCAGTCTTCATAGCCGTTCATGGCGCCCCCGTCTAAGAGCTGATAGACGGCCAAAGCCAGAAGGCCGGTTCCTAATTGTTTTCCGAACGCCGCCTGCAGGTTTTGCAGAATTCGGTTCTTGGAGGCGAACTGCCAAAGGGCCCAGGTGGCAGCGTAAGAAAGGTTGTTTGAAGCCCATGACTGCTCGCGCTGTTGAACTTCTTCTGCAGCATCCTGCTCGGATCTTTCAACGAGGGTACGATTTTCAAAGTAAAGCGTCTTGCCTTCATACTCAGGATGATTGGATAAGTACTTTTTGCCCAGTCTAAGTCTTCCGGTTGCTTCATTGAGCGTGCCGACATAAATCCTTTTGGCAATTCTTGACTGTTTCTTCACCGGATCCCACTCATTTCTATAGCCATAAACATAGGTGGAATCTCCTTTTCTGAAGGTGGAGAAACGGAAATGGTTGTCTGGTAGAGTTCTTGGTCGAGCCATAATAGTCTTTATCAATATTTATAGACTATAATACCAAGAATTACCCTTAATATCAATCTCAACTATTTAAATTTACTAGGAATTTTTTCCAGAATGAAAAAATCCCGGAGCTATGTTCCGGGAGTTTGGGTGATCAGATCAGCCCCGTAACGAGCACGATCACGACGAGGATCGGGCACGCCACGACGAGAAGCAGCCTGAAAATCCGGAACCACCGATCACTCGGCACCAGGGGAACCGAAAGCGCCTCACGGAACTTCGGCCACACAACCAGCCCCGCGAGAAGCGCCACGATGAGGCCGCCGATCGGAAGCGAAATGTTGGAGGTGAGGAAGTCGCACCAGTCGAAAACGTTCTTCCCAAGGAACTTCGTGTCGGCAAGCGGCCCGAAGGAAAGCGCGCAGAAGAAACCGATCACCATGATGACAAGCGTGCTGATAATGGCACCCGTCGTCCGGGAAACATGGAATTCATCGACGAGGAACGCGGTATCGAGTTCCAGCATCGAGACTGAGCTCGTCAGAGCCGCGAATGTGAGGCAGGCAAAGAACGCCACGGCGAACAGCCCGCCAAACGGGAGCTGGGCAAAAATCACCGGCATCGTGACGAAGGTGAGTCCGGGACCCGCCGCCGGATCGAGATGGAAAGCGAACACCGCCGGCATCACCATCAGGGCGCCGAGGATCGAGGCCGCAGTCGTGAGCCCCACGATCTGCGCGCAGGACTTCAGAATGCGGCTCCCCTGCGGGAGGTATGAGCCGTAGGTCATCATGCAGCCGCAGCCAACGCAGAGCGAGAAGAACGTAAACCCGAGCGCGGCGTAAAGACTCTTCCAGGTAAACGCCTCCGGTTTCCAGGCAAAGAGATAGCTGAGGCCTTCGGACGCTCCGGGGAGTGTCAGCCCCCGGATAATGAGGATCAGCATCAGGATAAAGAGCGCGGGCATCAGGATGCGGGAAAGCCGCTCAATCCCCTTACTCACTTTGAGCGCGACAACGCCCGCGGTAAGCGTGAGGAACAGCGCCTGATAGCCAACCGCGAGAAGCGGGTCTCCAGAAAGCGCGCCGAACCGGGCACCGAGCTCCGCCTGGCTTGTGACGAGCCCCCGGCCGAGAATCGCGTCGACGAGATACGCGATCGTCCAGCCGCCGATCACCGAGTAAAAGGAAAGTACGAGAAGACCGGTCACCACGCCGAGATACCCGGCCGGCACCCATTTGGAGCCGCCGAGTTTCCGCATGGTCGTCACGATAGAGCCGCGCCCCATGTAGCCGAGCGTAATTTCCGCTGTCAGGAACACAAAGCCCAGCGTGAGGGACAGGATCACGTACGGGATCACGAAGACCGCACCGCCGTTGCTTCCCGCGAGCCACGGGAACTTCCAGATCGCTCCGAGTCCAACGGCCGCCCCGGCTGAGGCGAGCACGAATCCGGCTTTCGAAGCCCAAGTCGCACGTTCTGGCATAGCTGCCCGCTCCTTTGTTTTTGTAAGGTATGAGTTAAAACCTTACCGCAGAGAGCGAAGAACAGGCAAACGTGAAAAGGCGTATCCGAAAAGGCTTAAGGAATCTCGCTCAGTCCCGCGACACGGCGCAGAAGCGGGATTTCGCGGGAAAGTACTGTCGGCTCACCGTGGCCCGGATAGAACCTGGTTTCGGGCGGAAGCGTGAGCACCCGGTCCCGGATGCTGGAAGCGAGTTTCGCGTCATCCCCGCCCGGGAAATGCGTCGCGCCGACCGCGCCATGGAACACGGTGTCACCCGAAAACGCGTAGCCGCCCGATTCCGAATAAAGAAGCGTGCTGTCCTCTGAGTGACCGGGTACATGGATCGCGCGGAGTGAAACCCCGGGATTCGACTGCAGCGAAAACACGGCCCCGTCCTGGAACGGGATCGCGCCCTCCACGGTGAAGGGACGGCCCATGGGGCCCGAGAGATTGAAAAACGTGCTCGACAGATACCGAAGCCCCGCTTCATGGATATAAACAGGCGGGTGCCCGAACGCCTCCCGGACGGCATCGATCGCTCCGATATGGTCAAAGTGACCGTGCGTGAGGAGGATCTTCTCAATCGTGAAGCCTCCGGGCCGGATCGCATCGATGATCCGATTCGGCTCCGCGCCCGGATCAATCAGAAACCCGTGTTTCGTCTCAGGATCGATATCGAGATAGGTATTTTCAATATCCGGTGTCGAAACTTCGATACGCGTAATCATGCCGTTCTCTTCAGTTATTCCCGATCAAAATCAATGCTGCAGCCGTCAGGCCCGCAGGTGAAGCCGGACCCGAAGGGTCCCCGCTGTCTTTCTCTATCCTCTTCCTCAAAGACCTGCTTCAGACCATCCTCCCAGCCCGCCTGGTCGAGCGCACCGGGAACGGAATATTTGCCATTGATAATGAAGAACGGGACCGAGGTGACTCCGGTGGATCTTGCCGTCATTTCATCCTCACGGACCGCGTCCGCGATAATCCGGGCTTCGGTTCCGGCATCCAGCGGTGCGTCAAGAAACGCCCTCACCTGCCCAGAAGGAATCCCGGTTTCTCCCGCGAGGCGGCAGAGCACCTCGGGGTTCCCGAGCTCCAGATGATCCGAGAAGTATGCCCGGAAAAAGCGTTCGCTCAGCTTCTCCGCGGCATCCCGGCCGAAATGCGCCTCAACAAACTTTCTCACCCGGTGGGCATCGAAAGTGTTTGACTGAATCGCGTCGCCGTACGCGAAAGGCAAGCCGGCCGCCGCGCCCGCCTCATCCACTTCTTTGATCCGGCCCTCAGCCTCTTCCCAGCTGAGACCCCGGGCAAGGAGCCGCGGGAACGTGGTTTCGCCCCCCATCTTCGGAGCGTTCGGCGCGAGTTCGTAGGCTTTCATCTCAAACTCAGCCGCGCGGCCGAGCGACTTCAGCGCGGCTTCGAGATTTGTTTCCCCGATCCAGCACCATGGGCACGCAAAGTCTGACCAGAATGTAATTTTCATCGCGCTCCTGCTCCTTTATCTGTTGACCGTACCGGCCGCGGGACCGCGGGCGTAACGGCTGTTAGAAGAAAGAATAGCAAAGGGACCGCATCGCACCGAGGCTTCTTTCACCCTAGAGTCAGCGGACCGGTGACGGCGCTGGTTTCGAGAGTTTCAGGAGTTCCGCGCGGCTCGCCGCGGCCGCCGCAAGATAGTCAGAATCTCCCGTGATCCGGGCAAAGACCGCGGCGGCGAGCTCCCGCCCCGCTTCCACGTCGCTCTGCCAGTGCGCGCCGCAGATCGCGCGGCTGTCACCCGCGCCGTAACCAAGCTTCAGAACCGGGACCGGATCGCCTGGGGCGACCGAGGTCAGCGCGAGCGCAAGCGCCCAGGCCATCGTGGTGTGACCTGACGGGTAACTCGCGAAGCGGTCAAATTTTTTCGCGAGATCCGGGCGGCACGTGGCGTCTTCCGGATGCGGAACCACGGGGCGGGGCCGTCTGAAGACTTCCTTTCCGGCCTTAAGTGACGGATAGACGCGCTTCATCGTGAGAAGGAGAAAAGCGTGTGTCGCAGGAGTCGCGTCTTTCGATATCTGAATCCCAAGAGGCTTTGAAAACCGGGCTTCAAAGGCTTTAAGCGGCGACATATCGGCGTCTTCCGCGGCCTGAAGGCCCCGGGGAGCCTTCCGAAGCGAAAGCCCCTCACGGTAGGAAGCGTCATCCGCGGCGCTCCGCCAGGTGCCGGCGGCAGGCGGTCCGGGGAGTAGCTCCGATGCGCTGATCGCTTCGGGGTACAGCGCGTTTCCTGCCGCAAACGCCGGGAGAGCCGCGGCCCCCGCGGCGAGCGAGAAAAGAATGAATGCCGCTTTCTTCATGCCGGTTCCTTAAAAGTCAATATGTCGGTTCGGATTTTTCAGGCGGTCATTCTATCGGATTGATGGCTCCGGGCTCCCGGTCCTCCGTGGCTTAGAATGGCTGAAGCCCGCTCACGACTCCGGAAAATCCACTCCTCTTTATGATCCGTCTTTACCACCAGAACCTCGCCTATCACCTGAGACGGGCAGCAGAAAACGCCCGTTCGGTTCTCATCGTGACACCGTACGTCAAAATCCGCGCGATTGAGGCGATTATTCCGCGCGGCATCTGGTTTGATGAGCTGACACTCGTGACACGCGGGGCACCGGACGACTTCGCAAGCGGCATTTCGGATCTGGACGCGCTGGACGCGGTCTGGTTGCTCGGGGGTGAGGTCTACCGGATTCCGAATCTTCACGCGAAGTACTACCGCTTTGACCGGATTTTCTTCACGGGAAGCGCGAATCTGACGGGGCGCGGTATCGGCGTAGGGCTCGATCAGAAGTGGAATGACGAAGTCCTCGCCTCAGACTTCACAAGCCGCGAGAGTCATGAGCTCGAACATGACTGGCGGATGGCCGCGGTACGGATTCCGCGGGACGCCGCGGGAGAACTTCGGGCATTTGTCGAAAGACGGCGGCGCGAGGGGTTCCTTCCGGACTGGTTCCGCCGGTGGGCCGCGCAGGAAGCGGGGCCGCTCCCGCCTGGGTGGCTCCCCGCCTGCCCTTTCCCGAATCTGCTCTACGACATCTTCCGGGGGCGGGATATCCGGGATCTCCTTCCTCGGGATACCGATGCCCGTTTTATCCGGGAACTCGCGGCCGAGGATCTCGCGGCGCTCGTGCCGCCCCCGGCACTCAGGTCGCCGGAAGAAATGGATCTTTATATCGGGACGCGGCTCGCCGGAAGCCCGTTTCTGAAAACCATTCAGTCGCTCTTCAGAACGGAAACCGGTCCGGGGCGTCCCTTCCTCAGTTTCGGCGCTCTGAAAGAGATGGTGAGAAGCCCGGCCTTTCAGGCGAATATCCGGGCGTATGACCAGGTGGAAGTGATCGCCCGCTGGCTTATCTACTTCCTCCCGGACACGTATTTCATTCCGTCAGGGCTTCCCTTCGCGCTGGGCCGCCGGAAGCGGATCCCGAATAGCTTCCGGACGGAAGATCAATAGAAACGTGTCAGGCCTCAGGCTCCGTCACGTAGGCCTTAAACATGTCATAGATTTCAGCAGGAAGCGGCACGGGCTTCAGCTCAGCTTTCTTTACAGCTGCCACCTTTACGCGGCCGTCTGTCAGCAGCTCATCCCCCCGCCACACGGACTGATTGAGGACGACGCTCGCGCGGCCAAGCTTCTCCACCCGGGTCTTCACGGTGAGAAGATCCTCGAGCTGCGCCGCCCGCTTGTATTTGATTGAAAGCTCCGCGACCAGAATCACGATCCCCTGCTCCGATTCGAGCTTTCTCTGATTCAGTCCATCCGCCCGGAGCGCCTCGCTTCTCGCGCGCTCCATGAACTTGATGTAGTTCGCGTGGTACACCACACCGCCCGCGTCCGTATCTTCCCACTGAACCCGGACCGGATACTCAAACACTTTGCTTTCAGACATTGTTATCTTTTCCTTTTGATACCTTCAGACAGAGACAGCCCCCGGAGACCGCCGCAGCCTGACTTTTCAGCTGCCCCTGAGTATACGGTGTCAGGATCCGATCGCCGCATCCATCCGGATTACCGGCTTTCGGTCTTCAGGAAAAAAATTAAGGCAGGAAGCCTGAGCGGCTTCCTGCCAGAAATTACCGTTTCCTCTCCCGAAGAGAGACCTCTCACGGAGGGGCGGCTGATTCTTACGCCGGAATCACGAGGAGCGGAACAGAACCGTCTGCCGCCACACGGCTCGTCACGGAGCCGAGAATGACGGAGGCGACATTATCGCGGCCGCGGGTCCCCATGATGACGAGATCAAGCTTCTCAGTCTTCGCGTAGTTCGCGATCTCGGTGCCCGGATCCCCCGTCAGGGCCACTTCCGTCACCGGGAAGTTTGCCTGTTCAAAAATCGGGCGGATCGTCGACATGGCTTCGTTCTTCCCCTTCTCTTCGATTTCGGGGATCAGCTGCTGAATTTCATCCATATTCTTTTCAGCGGCTTCACGCTCTGCCGGAATTTCAGGAAGCGGCACATCCGTCGGATATTCGTACGCGATCGCCTCAGCCACATCCACCACCGTGACCACGCGGACATCCGGCTTTTCGCCGAACATTTCGCGGTGAGCCACGATATAGCGGGCAGCGGCTTCGGAGTAGGGTGACCCGTCAACCGCCACGCAGACCTTCAGTTCCTTTCCGGGTTCAGAGGTGTACTCGCTGCGGATCAGCATCACGGGTACCGTGGTGCGGGCGAGAACCGCCGTGGAAACAGAGCCAAGGAAAAGCTTCGCGAAGTCTGAGAGGCCCCGGGATCCCATCACAATCAGATCCGCCTGCTCACGGTCCGCTTCTTCCGCGATCACCTGAGCGGGGTTTCCGATCACCACTTTTTCCTCAGTCTTCACATTCTTCAGAATGTCACGCACCTTCTTGAAGGCGGCTTCTGACTGGTGGTTGGTAGCGGCAGAACGCCGGAGTTTCAGCGCCGGAATCATCAGTTCGGCCGCCTTCTGCACATTCAGAAGACAGACCTCAGGATTGAAGTTCTGAAGCTCCGCGCGGCGCGCGATCACGTGCGCGGCATGGACACTGTATTCACTGCCATCAACCGGAAACAGAATTTTCATATTGGCTCCTTATAGAGGCGCAGCGCAGTCCGGCCTTCCTCCCTGAGCGGCCGATTCCGCTTTTGCCTGGACATCCCGGAGCTATCTCACTGAAGTGATAGTTTCCCTCTCCAGAAACACCCCGGGACTATATCAATCATTATATCTGTATTGCCCTGAAGTTCTTTTTTTTGTTATCCCGTACGGCATCCCGTCTTTTGCCGGTCACAGCCATCGCTTTTCCGCTTAAACTAAAAGGTTGTTGTCCGTTTTTTCTGCCCCTGACAAGGAGACACTCCCCATGAACCTTCGGCCTGAATTTCTGAGTCCCTTAAGAACGCTGACCGGAATTGATTCACCGTCAGGCGACGCCGAAGGGGTCACGAAGGCGGGCGACGTGATGGAGGGGATTTTCAGAAACCTTGGCTGGGAAACCGCTCGGCCTGAAGTCGGTTCCTACGGCCGCGCGTGTATTTTCCGGAATCTTCCGGAATCCGAGACGGTGGATCTCATGCTCTGCGCGCATCTGGACACCGTGCACTCAAGAGGAAGCGCCGCGCGCTACCCCTTCAGAATCGATGAGGGACTCGCCTTTGGCCCCGGTGTCGCGGATGACCGCTCGGGGCTCGCCGCCATCGCGGCTATCGCATCCGGCCTTCCCGCTGCCGTGAAAGACCGTCTTTCGCTTAAGGTTGTGCTGACGCCCGCTGAAGAAATCACTCCGCGGGAACACGCTGAGTTTCTCGAAAATGCGTCACGCGGCGTTCCGGCTGCTTTCATTTTTGAGCCTGGAAGGCCGGATGGCAGTTTTGTCCGGGCCCGGAAGGGATCGAGCACCGTCCGGGTGGACTTCCACGGGGTGCCGGCGCACGCGGGGAACCGTCCTGAGGATGGGCGGAACGCGATCGACGCCATGGCTGCCGCGATCCCGCAGCTGAAGCATCTCGCGTCTGAAATCGACGGGACGGCGATCAGCACCGGCCTTGTCTCAGGCGGCACAACGGCGAACACAGTGGCTGAACACGCATCGGTCACGTTTGACCTTCGGTACGGCTCGGACAGGGACCGCGATGAACTGATTTTCCGGATGCGGAAACTCTTTCTCACGGGGTTCGCGGACGGTGTGACATCAGACCTCATAATCGAGAGTCTCGGCCCGGCGCTTCCGCTTTCCGCGGAGTCCGCGTCTCTTATCACGCTCATCAACCGGGCGGCCGCGACGCTTCGCCTTCCCTCCCCTGTCTGGGTTGAAGCGGGAGGCGCGTCTGACGGAAATGAGCTCGCGTCTTTCGGTGTCGCCGTGATCGACGCCCTGGCGCCATCCGGCGGTCTGCTCCATAACCCGAATAAAGAGTATCTCGATCTCGCGACGGTCGAACCGCGTCTCCGGCTGATCGAAAAGGCGCTCGAACTTCTCGCGGCCGCGAAAACCGGGGCCTCTTCCGCCCGATAAAAAACGGGAAGGCGCTTCACGAGCCTCCCCGTTCTGTGACTGGATACCGAACGCGGGTCAGACGCCTTCAGGCGTTTTCCGGCTTTCGATCTTGATATCCTCGCCCCGCATGACGCCAAGCACCCAGCAAAGACCGCGCGCGAGCCGTGCGGCCGGTTCATTGAAGTGTCCGCCCCGCTCCCAGATCAGCGCCGTGGGAATTCCGGCCTCACGGCTGAGTCCGGCAATCGCAGATGTGACTGAGGCGTTTTCTTTGAGGTAAGGGTTCCGGGAGTGGCTCTCGGTGTCACCAAGCGACAGATACACCGCCTTCGGCGACCCCTTGATTCCCTGCTCTTTCGCGAACGGCAGAAACCCCGGGAACCAGAGCGAGCCGGAAGCCGAGACGAGATACGGGAAGTCGTCCGTCATGAAGAGCGAATAGGCGGAGAGAAGCCCGGACATCGAGTAGCCCGCGAGAATCAGCGTGGAGGGATCCAGGGCGAGGTGCTGCCCCGCAAACGGGATCACTTCCTTCTCAAGAAACTCGAGATACTGTGGCGCGCCGCCCGTGAAGTGGTCGGTTGATGCCATCACGGGGCCGTGAGCCCAGGGGGACAGATCCTCTTCCCAGTGAAGATCGGAAATCGTGACCAGATTCACTTCCGGCGCGCCGAGATTCCCGAGCAGCTCGAGCACCGTTTTCCCCTGTTCCTGATACTGGGTCGAGAAAATGACAGGCACCGGATATTCGCTCTCCCGGTAGACCTTCACCGTGCGGCCTGAAAGCGTTTTGCTCACAACGTAAGCCATCTTCTAACCATCCTCCTTCATTTGGTTCTTTCATCGTAACGCAAAGAGCGCAGATGCCTGACACTGAGCCCTCTTTCCCCTCCCTCTTTCGGGAAAAAGGCAATATCCGCGAGAACACCCCGGAGCCGTCCTAAAATAGTCGGACATCATCGGGACGGGGGCGAGCTTCCCCATCCCTTATCAACTGGAGAACCCGACATGATTTCCGGCACGCTGTCCGAGTGGGAAACCCTGAAGTCCTACCTTCCTGAAGTCTTTTCGCGCGCTTTCGCTTACCTTGCGGCGCATGGCGGCGACCTCGAAACCGGACGTCACGAAATTGAAGGTTCGGCATTTTACGTGAATGTTGAGGAAGGGATGACGCGTGACGCTGCTGACCGTAAGTTTGAGGCCCACGCGCGCTACATCGATATTCAGCTGCTGCTTGAAGGCGATGAGCGTCAGGACTTCATCACCCACGCGAATCACCTGACGCCCACAGATGATCGGCTTGAACGGGACGACATCGCCTTTTACCCGGATCTCGATCCGGCGGAAACCGTGACGATGAAGCCCGGTGACTTCGCGATCTATTTCCCGGGAGAGCGCCACGCGCCGAACCTCGCGGTCAAAAGCCCCGCCATGCATAAGAAGGCGGTGTTCAAGATCCGGGCAGATCTCGCGGAACTCTGACCCCCGGCAATCTCGTCCGGATACACGAAGGGCGGCTTTTCAGCCGCCCTTTCCTATGCCTTTGCCGCGCGATGCCGGAATTACGTCTCCGTCACCACGAGCACAGCCTTCACGCGCCCAAGCACCTCCGTTTCAGGCGGCATGGCGCTTGCCGGGTCATCCTCGAGCCCCCGCATGAGACGCGGTTTCCCATCCGGCTTAAACGTGTAGCGTCCGATCCGCTTCACGCCGTTATCCTGGACGAGATAAAAGCCTTCCGCCTGAGCGGTCTTCACGCTCCGGTCAACAATGAGAACGGAGCCGATCGGGATCAGCTGCCCCAGCGCCGGATTATCCATCCGGTAAGCGCTGATCGAGCCCGGTTTCAGACCGAACGACTCGATCGCGGATTTCGACAGCCGGACCGACTGCAGCACCCCTTCGCCGCGCGACGGGATGAGCGGCTCAACCGTCAGCTCCTCTTCAGACTTGGAAGGCGCGCCTGTGGTTCCGTTCACGAGTGACCGTGCCGGAAGCCCCAGCAGCTTCTCAAGCGCAACAATCTTATCTCTGGTCGGGCAGCTTGCCCCTGTCATCCAGCGCGATACCGCCGCCTTCGACACATCCATCGCCCGTGCGATTTCTGTCTGGTTATAGCCGCTGCCCTGAATAGCATCATTTACACGCGCAAGGCGTTCAGCGCGAAGCCCTTCTGTTGTGGCCATAATTCACTCCCCACTTCTATCAGGACAGCCTCCCGCATCTCCTCCGCGGCCGTGTGTTTGCCGCGGTCCGGTGAGCGAACCGACGCGGAGAAACTCTCCCGCGTTTCTGCTCATCCGGCCGATGACGGATGACTGCATAGTTCTTTCATTCTTTCTTATATGGGGCTCATTCTCTGGAGCCGAAGCTGAACAAAAATCCGGGCAATGAAGCTCGCGCCACAACCTGCGCGAATTAACCGGAGACTCTCTTTTTGTCTACTTATATTTTACAACAAGTTTACGATTTAAGTGGGTTTTAATTATTTTTACTTACTGTTTAACTTAATTTTTTTATTTTTTCGTATCACATGTAAATTTGACGAAGTTTTGACTACGGACATCTTTTTTCAACATTTAAGCCAAATTTATTTGTGAAAAAGAGGTCCCTGAAAAACGCCCTCCGGTCACTTTGGGAAGAAGGTAAGAATTCCGGATCCCACGAACTGAATACCGATCGAAATAAGAAGAAAACCCATGATTTTGGTGAGGACCCGGGTGCCGGACGGACCCAGCGCCTTTGAGCAGGAATCGGCGCCCCGCATGACAGCCCAGGTCAGGAAGGAGGAAAGCGCCGCTGCCGCGGTCACCGCGGCAAACATCGCGGCTTTCGTCTGGAGGCCGTCCGCCTCCGCGATCTGAGTGGAGAACCCAATCACTACGGCAATCGTCCCGGGCCCAGCGATTCCCGGCATCGCGAGCGGGAAGAATGCGCATCCGTCGTTCCCTTTTTCGCCGTGATCGGTATCATTCGGCGTCTTCGCGCCGAACAGCATCTGGTTCCCGATCACCGCCACCACAAAACCGCCCGCGATCCGCATGGCACCGTAGGAAATGCCGAAGAATGAAAGCAGGAGATTTCCGGCGACGAGACTCGCCACCATGATGAAAAACGCGTCGAGCGCAGCGTGAGCCGCCTCACTCCGGCGCCGCCCTGAGCTCCAGCCTTCAGTGAGACTGAGAAAAAGCGGGATCTTGGTGAGCGGATTCGTGATGACGACAAGGGACACGAGCGCGCCGAGAAAAAAGGATGAGGTAATAGCGGATTCCATGAGTACGGCTCTTGAGTTTCAACCGACAGAATCATCGTCTTTTCTTATCTATTACGCAAAATGAATGTTGAATATTGATGTTTTCAACAGTATTTTTATTGTTTTAATAACCTCACTCAGATTTGTTGCTATCCGGGATCCCTTAAGTGATCAGACCAAGCCTTTATGTTGCTCGCTGGTTCGTTAGGATCGGAGATAAGGTTTCCTATCACTCAAGGAATCAGAAGCATGTCAGGATTTCTCAACCGGATTGCAGAAGGACTCTTTTTTGAGACGGATCGCCGTCAATACTGGGACTACCGGCAATTCGGGCTCCAGGGCGAAGAGTTTGCGACCAAAGGTCCGGAAGGCACATCCATTTCCGGTCTTTGGCTCAAAGCTTTGCCTCAGGACGGGAAAACGCTTCAGGGCACCGTGCTTTATGCCCATAACTGCACAAGGAACTATGGCTATCATCTGCCGCAGGTCTCGTGGCTCGTTCCTGCCGGCTGGAATGTGGTTCTCTACGATCCGGAAGAAACCGGCCGTTCCACCGGAAAACTCACTCTGAACGGCATGGTGGATGACGCGGAAGCCGTTTACCAGTATGTCCGCGGTCAGCGAGGCGTTTCAGCCAAAAAACTTGTCCTCTTCGGGCAGGGACCGGGAGGCGAATCTCTGCTTCGTCTTCTCCACCGCCACCCGGATGGCGCGGCAGCCATCGTTCTTGAAGCTGTGACAGCCACGCACCGCGGGTGGATGATTCGCCGTTACGGACCAGGTGTCGGACATTTGGGCGCAGCGCTGCTACCCTCAACCATCACAGAAAACCCCATTGACGCGCTTCGGGAACTGAAAATCCCTGTCGCTTATCTGTATCCGGGGCGGGATGATTCGGTTCCTGAAAAAGAAATGGATGACATGCTGAAGGCTCTGCCTGAAAACCGGGAAATCTGGATGGCTCTGAAGGAAAAGCATCTCACCGCATTCGGTTATCCGACGGAATGGCGGGATCACTTCATTCAGTTCGCGGAAAAGTCGATCGCGAAGTAATCCGCCCTCCTCATATTTCAGGCGGTCTTCCCGAGCCTCGCGGCGTCAGTCGCCGCCTTGAGATTCTTTCTCGCGTAAGCCCAGACGCTGAGAGCACAGACGAGCGACACCGCACCGCCAAGCGACACCAGAACCCATCCTCCGTTATCCCAGAGAATCGCGGCAAGCGTTGAACCCACGGCTGCAAAAATAAAGTTATTCACGACAAAGGCGGTATTCAGCCGGCTCCTCGACTTTGGGGCAAGCAGAAAGAGCGTTGTCTGATTCAGAATGCCGATTCCCTGGAATGAAAGCGACATGAGAAGCGCGGCGAGCACCACCATCAGAATGGAGTGGCTTCCAAGAGAAGAAACAAGCATAGCAGCGACACCGAGCGCGATAAAACACCCCTGAGCCGGAATGCCGACACCCCGGTCCATGAGTCCCCCGACCTTCGCCGCAATCAGGGCGCCCGCAACACCCACGAGGCTCACAAGCCCGATTTCGAGTGTGTTGTAGCCAAAAGGAGGAGCGGCGAGAAGGAAGGTGATCGCGGTCCAGAATAGCTGCAGAGCACAGAAACCAAATCCCCCGATCAGCAGCACCGGTCCGACATTCGGTACACGGCGGGCTTCCGTGAAAACGGAAAGAATGAGTTTCGGATACGGCATTTTCACGCCGCCTGGCGCCGTCGGAATCCTCTTCCTGAGCGCAAAGATGAGGATGATATTCAGAACGGCTGCAACAATATAGATAGAGCGCCATCCCGCGAGATTCGCGATAAAGCCGCTCACGGTCCGGGCAAACAGAATGCCGATCACGACGCCGGATGTCACAATACCGACAATCCTTCCCCGGTCCTGCGGAGCGGCAAGCCCGCCCGCCATCGGAAGAATCACCTGCCCGGACACGGTCGTAAAACCAACCAGCGCGAGTGACAGCCCCAGCACTCTAAAGTGAGGCGCGAAAGCCGCGATCACGAGGGACACCGCACAGAGCGCGAGAAGCGTGGTGACGAGTTTCCTGCGATTCGCCATATCGCCAAGCGGCACCAGAAGCAAAATTCCGAGTGCGTACCCCACCTGAGTGGCTGTCATCAGATGGCCGCCGACCGACGCCTGCACGCCGAAATTCTCCGCGATCCGCGCGAGGAGCGGCTGCGTCCAGTAGAGATTCCCAACCGCAACGCCTGCGGCCGCCGCGAAAAGCAGCCTGAACTCCCGTGACATAGTTCTATATTGACTTAAACGTCATGGGAGGTTTAGGCAGGTTTAAAAGCTCAAGCATGTCTTGGGCTTTTTTCGTCAGAGGCTCCACAACCCATGTAGCTCTCGTTGGTGCCCTCACCGCTCTGATCCTCTTCAATGCGGCCAGTAACTTTTCCACCGAGTTATCGGGGAGTTTTAATTCCTGAGTTTCTCTTTTTTTAGCCTGCACTGTTATAGCCATCCTCAGAGACTGAGCGATTATGTGTACCATCAATTTGCCCATGTAAGAGGTTTGGGTTGCCTGCAGTCGGTCTCCTCCGTTAAGGACTTTAAACTGTCGGAAAGCCACCTCAACGATATTCCTGCGCCTGTAAATTCTTAGAGCCTCGATCGGATCTTCGAGCCAGTCGCTGCGGATAACAAAGCAGCCGGCAGTGCGTTCCCAGAGTCTGAGAGCCTCGAGGTTTTTCTCCCATATTTTCCTTTCCTTGCCGTCTTGCTCTTCTTTGCACTCAGTTATGAAGCGGGCAGCGAAGTTCCAGTCATCTCGATCTACGACTTTTCCATCGCGTTTTTTATCTAAGACCTTATCTATTTTCTTTAGTAGCTGCTTCTGCTGAGAGAGCGCAATTTCCGGGAACCGATACAGATGCACGAAGCAGTCACGATTTACTGAGCCGGCCTCTGTGTTTTGCTTCCAGTCTTCTTTTATGGTTCGGCAATAAACTTCATACTCACTGTTGTAAAAAGCGAGGTCGCAAAGTGCTTCACGGAACTTTGTAAATTTATCTTTTAAACCCTTTTCCACGATAGGAACGCCGGCGACGAAGCTGACATCGGTATTAAAAAGATTCTGAAGATTCATTAGGGAAGAGTAACCCCGGTCGGTCACCAGGACTGTCTCGTCAAGATCAAAGCCGTAGCTTTTCATCTGAGCCAGGATGGATTTGTAGACCGACTTATCGGTTATCGAGCCTTCGTCTTCTCTGGCATAGCAGACGTCTCCGTTCAAGAAATCCACGGCAAGCGTAAGGTTTATCTGTTTGAGTTCAGGATTCTGTTTGGCGTGCCCGTAAGCCGCATCCTCGATTGTCATAGAGAAGGTACTTATTGCCGTGGAGTCCAGCGCCATATACATCTTTTGCAGAGTTGAAGGCGGCATGGCCGAGCCCTGCTTCTGAGCCTTTTGTTTTATTTCCTCAAGCCATTTCTGATAATTCTGCTTGGATCGGTCAAATCGTAAACGGAAATAATTAACCATGTCCTCATGGTCGACTTGAGCAAGCAGTTCGCTGATGCGCTGAGAGCTTAAAGGAGCGCTTACAGGAAGCCAGTTGTCGGGAAGCCAGTCTTCATAGCCGTTCATGGCGCCCCCGTCTAAGAGCTGATAGACGGCCAAAGCCAGAAGGCCGGTTCCTAATTGTTTTCCGAACGCCGCCTGCAGGTTTTGCAGAATTCGGTTCTTGGAGGCGAACTGCCAAAGGGCCCAGGTGGCAGCGTAAGAAAGGTTGTTTGAAGCCCATGACTGCTCGCGCTGTTGAACTTCTTCTGCAGCATCCTGCTCGGATCTTTCAACGAGGGTACGATTTTCAAAGTAAAGCGTCTTGCCTTCATACTCAGGATGATTGGATAAGTACTTTTTGCCCAGTCTAAGTCTTCCGGTTGCTTCATTGAGCGTGCCGACATAAATCCTTTTGGCAATTCTTGACTGTTTCTTCACCGGATCCCACTCATTTCTATAGCCATAAACATAGGTGGAATCTCCTTTTCTGAAGGTGGAGAAACGGAAATGGTTGTCTGGTAGAGTTCTTGGTCGAGCCATAATAGTCTTTATCAATATTTATAGACTATAATATCAAGAATTACCCTTAATGTCAATCTCAACTATTTAAATTTACTAGGAATTTTTTCCAGAATGAAAAAATCCCGGAGCTATGTTCCGGGAGTTTGGGAAGCAGTGCGTCCGCCGTGGTGAGGCCCTGCCCCTCAGTTTTTTCTCCGGCCATTTTCCGCAGTCCTTTATGATTCCTTTATCTTTCCCGACATTATGCGACTGACCGGATCTGAGGACAGAGCTTAGAGACAGAAAAAGGGCAGAGAAATCTCCCCGCTCTACAAAACACTGAGGTTCAGTTCATCGTCCGACGCCAGGAAAAAAGAAGGGAGAGGAGAAGTTCCCGATTATTTTCCATTCCTCCCCTCCCCGGCCTCCCTGGATTACCGGAGACAAACCATGTTTCTTAGTAGAGAATCCCCGCGATGCCGAGACCGGTCGTCACAGCCACGATAGTTGCCACGAGCCCCGGAATCATGAAGGAATGGTTAAGAACGTATTTGCCGATATGCGTCGTTCCGGATCCGTCAAACGCGATGGCGGCAACCAGAGACCCATAGGTCGGAATGAAGAAGTAGCCGTTCACAGCCGGGAACATGCCGATCAGCGTCTGAGGCGGAATGCCAAGAGCAGCGCCGAGCGGCATCACAGCGCGGGCCGTGGCGGCCTGCGAGTAGAGCAGCACGGAAACAAAGAAGAGCACAAAGGCAAAGGTCCAGGACATCGCCTGAGCAATGCCGCCGACCGCGGCAAGAAGATCCGCCTTATTGGCGCCGACAAAGGAGTCACCGAGCCAGGCAAGACCGAAAATGCCGATCATGGCAACCACACCGGCGCGCATCGTCGGGGGTCTTCACGATATCGTCCACTTTCGGGCGGCAGGTCACGAGGATCGCCGCGGCGTTCACGAGCATGAAGATTTCCAGAACGGTCGCCATACCGAGCGGCTTGGTTTCACCGCGGAGCGTACGGAGTTCCGGAATAAGACCGGATGCCACAGCGATCGCGACAAAGACGAGGAACACAATAGCGGAACGCTTGGCGTGCGGCTTCAGCACCTTATTCGCGCCATTCGGATCCGGCATCTTCACGAGCCCCGCCTTCACACGGGCCTGGAATTCGGGGTCATCCGCGAGGTCTTTCCCGAGGAACATGGAGACAAAGCCCGCCACGATGACGCCCAGCAGCGTCGACGGAACGCAGATCGCGAGAATCTGGGCAAGACCGAAACTCGTCCAGTTATAGGCCGCGAACATACCGAGCATGGCCGCCGTGGCTGCCGAGACCGGGGACGCCGTAATGGATTGCTGAGAGGCAATCGTAGCCACCGCCATCGGGCGCTCCGGGCGGATACCGGCTGACATCGCAACCTCATAGATCACAGGCTGCAGCGGATACACCACATGTCCGGTTCCCGCGAGGAACGTAAAGAGCCAGGTGACGAGCGGCGCGAGAATGGTGATGTACTTCGGATTCGCGCGAATAATTCTTTCTGCCACAGACACCAGAAAATCGATGCCGCCGGCCGCATCCATCGTCGCGGCGGCTGTCACAACAGCAAGAATGATCAGCAGCACATCGACCGGCGGCGCTGTCGGCTTCACGCCGAAAAGGACCGCGATCAGGAACAGGCCGACACCGCCCCAGATACCGAGACCAACACCGTTAAACCGCGCGCCGATAAAAATCACGGCAAGCACGATCACGAGCTCAATCCAGAAAAATATTGACATAGATGACATGGAACCGCTCCGGGGGTGACCTGCTTGTTTTCCCCTTAGCGCTCCCTCCTCTCTCTTGGTTGCTTTGAACGGGCAGGGTTTTTATGCCCCGCCTCTTTTCTCCTTGCCTTCACTCGATTTCAGTTCGCAGAAGGTCTGACTATCTACCTATTCCATACCTCAGAATAAGTAAAATAGCCTAGGCAAATTATTGGAGAAGCCCGCTGCACGGTAAAGGTTCAAAGACGCTCAATAAGTGGAAAAAACAGCCATTTGTGCGGAAACTGATCACTTCAGGCGCGGACTCATACTGAGGAGGAAAGGCCATGAGGAAAATCGAAAACCTGGAAAACCTCCGCGTGTTCTGTGAAGTCGTAGAGACAGGAAGCGCGAGAGAAGCCTGCGAAAAACTCCATATTGAGCCAAGCAACGCCTTCCGGATTATCCGGGCCATGGAGAAAGAGCTGAAGACGAAGTTTTTCGACCGAAGCCAGCGCCCGATGAAGCTGACGCCTGAAGGCAAGCGCTACTACAGCTACGTTTTCAGAATCCTGCAGCTGGAAGAGGAACTTGAAGAGGAGTTATCGGATTCCGCTGACTCTCTCGCCGGGCCGATTCACGTGGCGTCGACAGCCGGGTTCCGTGAAAGCCTGATCGTGCCTTCCGCGGTCGAATTCCAGATGAAGCATCCGGGAATTTCGATCGAAGTCAAAGACATGGTGTCAGGCGTTTCCGAATTTCTGACAACCCCGGATAACGAAGCGAACGATATTGTCTTTATGTTCCGGCCGCAGGATGAGCTCCCCGAAGGCGCCATCC
Organism: Dakarella massiliensis; assembly: GCF_001182045.1. Taxonomy (GTDB): domain Bacteria; phylum Pseudomonadota; class Gammaproteobacteria; order Burkholderiales; family Burkholderiaceae_F; genus Mesosutterella; species Mesosutterella massiliensis. The sequence continues at coordinate 422,241 of NZ_CVTY01000007.1, forward strand.
TCCGCGACTGCGGGCCGATGCATTTCGTCGCCTGCGCCTCACCGGCCTACGTGGCGCTGCACGGTGAGCCCGAGCGGCCATCTGACTGTATGCGCCACACGGGACTCCTCCTCAGACTTCCGAACCGGACCTCGGTTTCCTATCTCTCCAAAAACGGCGTGACAGAAAAGCTCGACAGGAAGCAGACCATGGCGTTTACGAGCCAGGTGAACGCGCGTGACGCGATTCTCCTCGGCGCAGGAATCGTTCCCGACATGGCGTTTGATCAGTGTGTGGACTATCTGAAAGACGGCCGTATCGTTCCGGTAATGCGGGGATGGACAAGGCCCCCTCGGCACTGCTGCGTGATCACGACAGAAAAGGCGCTTCGGAAAAAGCGCGTCAGGCTTTTCGCTGACTGGCTGACTGTCCGGGCGACAAAATACACGGAGGATATGAATAAGGCCTTTTTTTCCTTCCCGAGAAAGGGCCTCTGAAAAAGCCCGGATCCGTATTCGATCCGGGCTTTGTCCGCCTCGTTATTCATTCATATCCGTCGACGCCCTGCGCTCTGAGATGCGGTATCGCGGTCCGGATGAGCGTAATCGCGCCGAGAAGATTCGTTTCCAGAATCGCTTGGATATCGTCATCCGACAGCTCTTCCGCAGCGCCGAAAAGACCGTTGCCGGCGTTGGAGCAGATCACGTCAATCCTGCCGTGCCACGCGAAAGCGGCGTTCACCGTCCCGATCACGGTGCCGCCTGAGGCGGGCAATCTCGTGCCCGAAGCCGCTTGAAACGCCGGTAATCAGCCAGGTCTTTTAAGTCATCAGAAAATGATTCCTTTAAGTTTTTTCGATTAAAGAGAGGCAAGGAAGGTCCTGACACGGCGGCGGAGCGCTTCACCGCCGTCTGCTGCGGCTGACCCCGTAACCGCGAGTCCCGATGTCACACGCGCTTTCGGCGCGAGATGCTTCACGGTTCCTACCGTTGCCCCGATACCGCTCCCTTCATGCGTGCAGAACGGGATCACCGTTTTTCCTGCGAGATCCGCGGTTTCGAGGAACGTCTTCACCGGCATCGGCATCTCACCCCACCAGATCGGATATCCGATAAAGAGGACATCGGTATCCGTCATATCCGGAATCGGCTGCTTCAGAGCCGGGCGGCAGTCTTCCTTCAATTCCTTCGCCGCCTGATCGGTGCAGGCCCGATAGTCATCGGGATAAGCCGCGGCAGGGTTAATCGCGACCACCTCGCCCCCGGTCTCTTCCGCGATCACGTCCGCGAGTTTCGCCGTGTTGCCAACCTTAAGCGGCACGATTGACCCCGACACCCAGTTCATACCGGGGCGCGAAAACCGCGCCACAACGACTTTCTTTCCGCTGAAATCCATACTGTCACTCCTCCTATTTATTTCTGGTACCCCAGGCGCTTAAGCCAGGCGGTAATCTCAGGCTCCACCGGCTCGTTTCTCGCGAAACGCGTCCCGAGAATGCCGAGCCCCTCGCGTACCTCGGCCTTCTTCTGAAATGACCGGATCAGACTCGCCGTATTCCCGATCCCGCTCCCCTCATGGGTCACAAACGGAACAATCGTTTTCCCAGAGCAGTCAAGCTTCGAAAGCACGCCCCGCACGAGATACGGCATCTCGCCGTACCAGATCGGGTGCCCCCAGAAGATCACGTCGTACCCTCGGATATCCGGGATCGCTTTCGCGTCCCACGCCTTCCCGGCCGAGCGTTCCTCACGCGCAATCGCTGTGGTCTTCCGATAGTCAAACGGATAAGGCGTTACCGGCTCAATCCTGAAGAGAGGGGCCCCGAGCGTCTTCGCGATGATCTTCGCGAACTTTTCCGTGTTCCCAACCGGGAGATTCACCATGTCGCCCAAGACATAGTTCATGCCAGGCCGAGAAAAATAGACAATCAGAATTTTCGGAGCCTTCGTCCGAAGGGCAGGCTTTGCTGAAGCGCCGAAACTCATGAATCCAGGAACCGCCAACGCGGCTCCTGCTTTTAATAATGACCTTCTCTTCATGCCTTTTCCTCACTTTCCGGCTGCTGACTTTCCCCATCCGGTCTACGGGGAAACTGTAGTCTCAAGGCTCTTCAATGGGTTACGGGGAAATTTCTGTTTTACTTGCTTATTTTTATCAGCCCTGAAAAGCCTCTAAACCTTTTCTCTCTACTATTAAAATGATCAAAGCCTTATTTCCCCAGTCAGAAAATCCACATGAATAACGCTGATTACGCTGAGCGTCTGCGCTCAATCGCATCCCTTCACATGAAGCTGCTGCCTGAAGCCGGAGAAAGCCGCACGCTCTGCGGCGTCACGCTGCACCGACGCGATGAATCGAACTGTGCCGCCACCTGCTCGGCTCACCCTGGAATGGGGCTTCTCGTGCAGGGCGCGAAACGCGCCCTGATGGGTGGGAAAACGGTGGAATACACGGCCGGGGAATGCCTCGTGGTTGGGGTCGACATGCTGGACAGCTTCCAGGCGCTTGGCGCGACGCATGAAACGCCGTTCCTTGGCGTGTCATTTGACCTAGAAGAAGATGAGGTGGTGAAGATCACGTCCGAAATGGACGCCTGCGGCATTCCGATCCCGAAGCGCGCTGACGCGGAGGATCTCTCCGGAGCTGCCTGGATCATGCAACCGGACGTGAAGGTGATTGACGCCTACGCGAAACTTGTGGAACTCTTCGAAACGCCGGAAGAAGCCCCGATTCTCGCCCCGCTCATCCGGCGCGAAATCATTTTCCGGTTCCTGGTGAGCCAGGGCGGGGCCGCGTTCCGGCAGATCTTTACGGTCGGCGCGCCGGAGTACCGTATCCGGAAGGCCGCCTTTGAAATCCGCAAAAACCTCCGCAATTCCATTGACTTCCGTGAACTCGCAAAGAGTATCGGCATGAGTCATGCCGACGTTCTACCGGTATTTCCGCGAGGTCACCGGGCAGTCACCGCTCCAATACCAGAAATCACTGAAACTTCAGGAAGCCCGAAGAGCCATACTCTCAGGACTGCCGGTGGCGCAGACAGGTTATGAATTCGGGTACGAATCTCAGGCGCAGTTCTCACGCGACTACCGCAGCCAGTTCGGTCTCAGCCCCCGCGGCGACTTTGAACAGTTCCGGAAAGGCGAGGAATTCTGGCGTCAGAACGCCGCGAACTGCAGCTGGCCTGAAAGCCCTGAAGAGGCGCAGAAAAACACCTATCGGGCAATCAGCTAAGACCAGGGTAAGTTTCTCAGCGGAAACTCCCGCCTGAAACCGCATCAATATCGAGGAGAACTTGATTATGGCTTTTTACGGAAGCGCCAAAGGCGCGTCATTTGAGGATCAGATCCGGATGCTTCACACGGCTGAAGTGAAAGGATCTGAGGAGTACTACGTGCTGATCGCCCAGGCGCGCGAGCACGGCCTCAACGACCTCGCGGACGCCATGCAGGCCAACGCGAACGAAGACGCGGCGCACGGCGGCCGCTATGGCTCCATGCTGGGAGAAGGCGTGAGCGCTGAGGACGCCATCTGGGAACGCGCCCGGGCTTTCTGGCAGGCAGAGGCAAGCGCCCGACCCGCGCTTCAGGCGATCGCGGACAAAGTCCGCGCCGCCGGCCGTGACGATATCGCGGACGCGATCGAAGACACCATTCCTGAAGAGGACGGCCACGCGAAGCGCCTTGAAGCGGTTTTCAAGGCTCACGGGAAGACTCTGAAGTAAAGGAGCCGCATCTGCCGAAAGAAAACGGGAAGAAGCTTTTTGCTTCTTCCCGTTTGTTTTTAATCTGTTTATTCCGTTCAGCGCTTCCGCCTGTAAGAACGGTGCTCAGTCATCACGCCGAGAATCCTGATATTGCCGTCCTTCGAGTGGATCACCGGATAGAGATTGTTGCTCGGCAGTAGATCAAATTCAGGCTTTCCGGAAACGGGATCGGTCTTCGGTGAGTACTGCATAAACACCGCCCTGCCGGCGCCTGACGGAAGAGCTGCCACGCAGTCCCCTGAGACCGGAGCGATCGGTTCAATAATCACGACATCGCCCGCTGTGAAATGAGGCTCCATCTGCGTATCCTCAATTCTGAGCGCGAAGGAACCTTCCGCCAGCCGATGGTCCGTAATGGTCCAGCCCGTGGGCTCCCCATCCTTTCCGCGGCTTCGCAAAGCCACTTCCTCGCCTGTCAGCACCGGAATCCGGTTCGGATGAATCGCGCTGTCAATATCGGTTTCAATCTCGTGCGTAAAGGAAGCCGCTTTCCTCGCGAAAGCCGCGAGTTCCGGGGAGAAGTCATCAATCGCGCAGCCAAGACCCTCGGCAAACTTCACCGCGGCCGCGAGGCTCACCGGCCGACGGCCCAGGAGCAGCTGATTCACCATGCCGGCTGTGCCGATACCATAACGCTCACCAAACTCCCGCTGGGAAATTTTTGAACGCTTCAGAAAAACGGCTCTGAGCCGATCGTTATCGCTCGTCATGCCGGGCGCCTCTGACTTTCGTAATTGTTAACACTTCTATAATATCAAATTTGGGTGCCCGATATCAATTCCTCACAGAGTCACTCGGCGGACTTTTATCCGTTAAAATATTTCTGATCTACTTTGGAACGCCGACAAGCCACGGCTGCACGGGCATCGGCGTGGGTTCCCGTAGTGTCTTTCCGGTTTCCCATTTGGCTGCGGCGCGGGCCTTTCCGGAAATCGAAACGACATCAATCCGCCAGACAGCGAGGGCAGGTAACCGGTTTGTAAACTGGATTGCGTTCCGGGCATCGGAGTTCCCGGGAGCGTGACGCCTCACCAAAGCAACCATCGCCTGAGCGCGCTCTTCCGGATCCGTAACGATTGATGCTGTGCCTTCCACGATCGCGCTCGCGTAGTCAACCGTATAAAGTTCCGGAACCGTCATGTCCTTCCCGATACAAGTAAGGGATACCCGGCGGTTCATCTTCATGTTGTCTGACTTCCGGCCGCCCGGTTTTCCGGTGGCATGGAAGTAAATCCGCTTCCGATCAGCCGCAACCGGAGTGATGGGAACGCCATAGGGGTTTCCCTCGTCATCAACCGTGGCAAGCACTGCGTGATCAGTCCCCTCGACGACCTCCCAGGCCTGATCCACCGTGAGTTCACGCTCTTTACGCCTCATCGGGCGGTCTGCTGTACTGCCGTTCTGTTCTTTCATATTCACGAAATCTTTACGGTGTATACGTTAAGCATAGCTTTTCGGTATGCTATAGGGTCGAAAGCAAAGCTCTACAAGTTTGCGCCGCCTTCTTTCTGATTTTAAGTTTCGTGGGACGGTTTTCCTCTTCGGGAATACGGGTAAGGCCAATACCCCAGAAAATCGGAAACGAGGGCTTTAAAACCTCTCATAACTATAAAATGTTCAGCATCATCAAAGCCTCGGATATCACGGCCTGGTTCCTCGGCAGATCGGGCCGCGTCATGACGAAAGCGACACTCTCGTCGCTTTTCTATCTGTCGGAACGCCGCTCGCTGCTTGAGCGAAACCTGCCGCTTACGGGAGGAACTCTGGTTTCTCTCCCGGAAGGGACTGCTGTCCTTGAAATCAAGGAAATACTCGAGTCCGCGAAGCCGCCGCTTGCCTGGCTGACCCGTATCGGGACCCTTCCGGACGGCCGTCTGAAGCTGGACCTGAGACGGCAGCCGCCATCACTCCCGGTAAGCGAAACCCGGATTCTTGAAGAGGCGATCAGCGAACTCGGATCGCTCCCCCTTCCCTTTTTCGGTTCCCCCGCGCAGATCCGCGCTTACTACCCGGAGTGGACGGAACCCGTGGGGTCGGATCCTGTGCCGATTACGGCTGAAGCGCTCTTCGCCGCGCACGGGAAACCTTTTAACCGGTCCCATCTCCCCCGCGGCTGAACTCTGAAAAATCGGTTTCCGTTGGCGCTTCGCCCTATAATCAGCCCGCCCGGTCTGTTGAACCAATCACTGATATAGAAGAGGAGCGCATTTCCATGACGGATTCCCACGCAAAGCTTTTTGAGCCATTCACTCTGAATAACGGCGTCACGCTGCAAAGCCGGCTTGTTATTGCCCCTCTCACGCTTTACTGCCAGAACCCGGACGGAACGATGAGTGAAGCGGAACGCGATTTCATTTCAAGCCGCGGCCGGAATTTCGGCATGGTGATCCATGGCGCAACGCTCGTGAGTGATAACGGCCAGGGATTCCCCGGTCAGCCCCGCGCGATCCGTGATTACGACCTCCAGGCTCTGAAGGAACGTGTCCGTCTGACACACGCGAACGGCGCTCTCGCCATCGCCCAAATCCACCACGCCGGTATTCTCGGGAATCCCGCCTTTCTCCACGATCACGTTCCGGTGGGCCCGAGCGAAAACGAGGAACGCGGCGCGCGGGCTCTGATGCCGCCTGAAGTCAAAGCCATCATCCGGGCCTTCGCTCACGCTGCAGAGCTCTGCCTCGTCGCGGGATATGACGGCGTGGAAATCCACGGTGCCAACCGCTACCTGATCCAGCAGTTCTATTCCGGCGCGACCAATCACCGCACGGACGAATGGGGCGGCTCGAACGACGCCCGCATGCGGTTCCCGCTCGCAGTGCTCGACGCCGTGCTTCGCGTAAAGGAACGCTCCGGGAAGAAGAATTTCATCATCGGCTACCGTCTGTCGCCTGAGGAACCTGAAGAAGCCGGCATTACGATGAAGGAAACGCTTGCCCTCGTTCAGGAACTTATCAAGCGGGATATCCAGTACATCCACGTGTCTGAGAAGGAATTCTTCCAGAACGCCCGCCGCGGCGCGGACGACACCCGCTCAAGGCTTGACCTGATTCACGAGACGATCGCCGGAAAGACCGCTCTGATCGGTCTTGGGAACCTCTTCACAGGGGATGATTTTGATAAGGCGATCGGCACCGGCTGGGTTGAACTCGCCGCCACGGGGCGCGCCGTCATGCTGAACCCGGATCTCGCCACGCTGATCCGCGAAGGGCACGATTCTGAAATTCAGACAAAACTCGATCCCGCGAAGGAAGCGTCTTACCACTGCCCGAAGGTGCTGTGGCCGCGCCTCCCGCAATAAAATTAAATTTGGTTTTTCACTAAGAAGCCCGGAAGTTCATTTGAATGCCGGGCTTTTTTCCTGTCTTCATCTGGCCGAAAAAAGCCTCACAGCTCGTAATACCCTCGTCTACTATTACCGGAAACGCCAGGAGCACTGACTCTCAATCCGTTCCCCTGGTTTTTGAATAAAAAGGGTCCTTTTATGACTAACGATTACAGCAATCTCTTTCTTCCCTACACACTGAATAACGGCGTCACGGTCCCGAACCGGCTCGCTGTCGCCCCGCTTACGCTCTACTGCCAGAATCCGGATGGAACGGTGAGCGACGATGAACGCGATTTTCTGAAGCATCACGGCGAAGGTTTCGGACTCTATGTAACCGGAGCGACGCTCGTGGACGCCGGAGGTCAAAGCTTTTACGGTCAGGCCCGGGCGCTTTCAGAGGCTGACCTGCCGAGCCTCCGGGAAAGAGTGGAAATCGTCCGGTCACTTGGGGCGATCCCGATCGCGCAGCTGTTCCATGGAGGAATCCTCGCTAATCCCGACTTCCTTCCGGACCGTCAGCCGCGGGGACCTTCCGCCACGCCGGACGGAAAGGCATCGGAACTCACCGAAGCTGAGATTGAGTCACTGATTCAGAAGTTCGCGTACGCAGCTGAACTCTGCATGAAGGCGGGATACGCCGGTGTTGAAGTGCACGGAGCCGGTCCCTTCCTCCTCCCGCAGTTCGTGTCAGAGGCTACGAACAGAAGAACGGATCGCTGGGGCGGGTCGCTCGAAAACCGGCTTCGGTTCCCGCTCGCGGTGCTTGACGCCGTCATCGATGTCAAGGAAAAGGCAGGACGAAAGGATTTCATCATCGGCTATCGGATCACGCCTGAACAGCCGGGTGAAAAAGGTATCACGATGAAAGAGACCCTTGCCGCGGTGTCTGAGATCACCAAACGCCCGATTCAGTATCTCCATGTGTCGCAGCAGAACTTCTTCCACGCGGTTCGGCGTGGAGCGGATACGTCAAAGTCCCGGATGGAACTGATTCACGACGCGGTAGCGGGACGCTCTGCCGTGATCGGGGCCGGGGAACTTGTGACAGGGGCAGATTTTGAACGCGCTGTGACATCCGGCTGGACGGAATTCGCGGCCGCCGGGCAATCTGTCATGTTGAACCCGGATCTCGCGCGCCTTGTCCGTGCGGGACGGGATGACCTGATAGATCGATTCCGCGATGAATCCAAAAATGACAGCTACCACCTTCCCAAGGTGCTCTGGCCCTGGGTTCCGGATAAAGACGGCCCCGCAAAGCTTCCGTAAATAACCTCATCGGAAAAGCCTCCTGGCATCACTGCCCGGAGGCTCTTTTTTTCCCGGGATTCAAAAAGTTAAGGCGTGGAAAAAATTAATAAAAATTAATAATGTAATGTTTTTAATCCTTTATTGATCTACGGATTTCATGAAAAAACTCATAACTATCAGAAGATTTTCGTTATTTTTGCCGGTATTTTTAATTGAGAAGTGGAATCATTATTTATAATATTTTGTTTAATTTTAATGAGTTACAAGTTAATTTTATAAGGATTGATTTGTAATTATTAAATGTAATTGACGTTTACTTCCGTAGAGTGGATAATGGCATAGTCGTTTTAACCGACGCTTTGTCCAGTTATCACATCGAAGGTTAGTAAATTAATAAGATACTTATTTCTTCAGTTGCGGCTGCTGTGCTGGCCACCGTTTCTGGTGCGGCTCTTGCGGATTCCGCTGTTTACGTTAATAAAGCAGATATATCGGTACCGGATACTGATGTCGCCAATCAGACCGTTTCCAGCATCTATCCCTATGGCATCTCCTCCTACAACGGATTTGAGGCCTCCATTACCAATCCGACGATTGCCGTAACTGTCACCAGTTCAGGGAACGATCCGGAAGACGGGGCACTCGGCACGGCATACGGCGTGTTCAACATTCCCGGAAAGCAGAATAACGATGCAGAAGTTACTGGGGCTCTCTTAACCGTGGGCGGGGACACTTCGACGGTTTCCTTCACGACCTCTGCCAACGGTGTTTCGAGAGGCATTTATGCCGCCGGTGGCCTGGGAAGCGACGTGATTGTGAACGGCGCCTCCCTTACACTGGACGCTACCAGCGCGGAAAGCGTAGCGCATGGCATCGTTGCCCTGAACAACAGCACGGTTACCGTGAACAGCGACACGATCAATATCTCTGCGAACGGCGCTACCCGGGCTCGTGCGATTGAAGCTTCGGGGAGCACCGGCATCGGAACTGTTATCCTTGGAAAGGATTCTTCCGTCACAACTCTGAATGCCACCGCCAAGAACGGCACGGCATTCGGTATCTTTGCCGGCCCGAAGGTTGGCAGCACGGTTACCGTGAACGGCAAGTCTCTCACCATCAACGCTCACTCGGATACGGACGACGCCTACGGCCTCTTCGCTCAGAGCTCTGTGACTCCTGACTACGAGGGTAACGTTTCCACGATCAACATCAATGCCGAAGACACGGTGATCAATGTCACGTCCGACGCCGGTGAGTCTCACCAGTACGGCATCATCGCCATGTCGAACTCCCGTGTGAACGTGAACGGCAACCTGACCGTGAACGCTGGCAGCGGCGACGCCATCCTGACCCGCGGCGGATCAGTTATCACGATCAACCCGGACAAGGACAAGACCGTCCAGCTGACCGGTAATATTGAATACAACTACAACGAAGCTAACTCCGGTAATATCGCTGATTCGACCGTCAATCTCAATCTCTCGGATGCCAACTCTTTCTGGACTGGTAATGCGGTTCTGAGTAACGGCGGGGCAAGCGACTCCTCCAACGACACCGTGGCGGGGCTCAACCTCAATCTGTCTAACGGCGGTACCTGGAATGTAGCCAATTCGGCAACTGCCACGACTTCCGAATCCGGCGCTTCCACGACTCCGCTCGCGATCAATAATCTGTCGCTCAATGACAGTACCGTGAACTTTACGGACGCCTCCCAGGCCGCCAAGATTGAGAATCTGTCTGGCACCGGCGGTCAGGTGAACACTGCGGTCGAGAAGAATGCTGACGGCACCTACAAGACCTCGACACTCTCCGCTGATAAGGTTGATACCTCTTCCGGCACCCCGACCCTGAACATGAACATGGTCGGCACGAACGGCACGACGGTGAATTCTGACGTGATTTCCGCGGATGAACTCGCCTCGCTGACCGCCGCTGCCGCAACCGGCGCTCTCGCTACCGAAACGACGCGTGTCGCAACCGTTGCTGAAGGCGATGTGAACGGCGCTCTGACGATCACGGAAAACACTGACGGCACGACTACCGTCGCCGCTCCTGTCCGCAACACCAAGCTCGACAGCCTGCAGTCGGTCGGCGCCATTTCGATGACGCTCCTCCGCCACGACCTGAATAACCTCACGAAGCGTATGGGCGAACTCCGCGACGCTCCGAAGGGGGTCGGTGCCTGGGCCCGTGTCTACGGCTCCAAGCTCTCCTAAGGTGACAGCAACCTCACGAGCAAGAACAACTCGGTCCAGGTCGGTGTTGATACCGACATTGCCCAGACCGGCTGGAAGGTCGGCGGCGCGTTCATCTACACGAACGGCAAGGCTGATTACACCGGCGGTGACGGTGATATGGACGCTTACAGCATTGCGGCCTACGGCACCTGGTTCGGCTCGAACGGCGTGTATGTCGACCTGATCGGCAAGTACACCCGCATGAGCACCGACTACGAATTCGGCAACATGAAGGGCGGTTACGACAACAACGCCTTCACGGTGAGCGCTGAAACGGGCTGGCATAAGGATCTCGGCCAGTACGCCTTCGTTGAACCGCAGGCTGAACTCACCTACGGCACGGTTGGCGGCGCTGATGACACGGCTTCCAACGGCGTGAAGATTAACCAGAGCGACTACAACTCGCTCATCGCCCGCATCGGTGTCCGCGCCGGTGCGAAGTTCGCTGAAAACAAGGGGCGCATCTACGCCCGCGTGTCCGGCAACTATGACTTCCTCGGCGACCTGAAGATGTCCGCTCAGAATGCCTCTGCCCGCAGCAACCTGAAGGACGACCTCGGCGGCTTCTGGTTTGAGTATGGTGTCGGTGCCAACTTCAGCTTCACGAAGAACACCTACGGTTACGTCGATTTCGAACGTACCGCGGGCGGCGAAGTGGATGAGGACTATCGCTGGAACGTCGGTATCCGTCACACGTTCTAATCAGCTTTTCGCTTCTCTCTGAAGCAAACTCCTGATACCGAAATCCCCCGGGAGATCTCATTCTCCCGGGGGATTTTTGCTGCGCCATGAACAAAAAAACCGGGCGGATTGCTCTGCCCGGATCTGAAAAAAGAATAGCTCAGGAAGTCATGCGAAACACAAAAGGAAAACCTCATCCGGCGCGCGGAGCCTGCCGACTGTACGGAACGCTATGACGACCGGACTGACGCTCCGTTTAGACCCTGGAAAGCCGCTTCTGCTCCCAGTCTCCAAAGGCAGACTGCACGCAGACGGCAGAAAGCGCCGCGCGCCTGTCTGACGGGAGGTTTCACACTCATATCCTCCCTGTCTGGCGATTCCTGATTTTCAGAAGGGATCACCTTTGAACTGGATAAAAGTTTAAATATATTTTTGCTATCTCTACAGTGAAAATTTGTAAAAGCACCCCGATACCCTCTGTGATTCGTCGCCTTATCGTTCTTCTGACTGATACTGAAAAGCGGAGAAATCCCGTTTTACCCGGGTCTTATGTAGTCCGGAGCGAATACAAATTCACCCCAGTCTGGCTCTTTCCATAGCGTCATGATTCTGCCTTGAGATCAGTGAGATACTGCCCTCAATCTCCTGAATCATCAGCTGTTTTTCAGAGAATAACGAAGCGGGACCGTGATTTTCATCGCCCGGCCGGTTTCGCCAACCGATTCCCCGATAAGCGCCGAAGCAAGGACGTCACCCGCGGCATCCAGCACGGAAAACCCGGATCCTTTCGACACCGAGGCTTTCAGGATCTTTCCCGCGGGGCTCAGCGAAAACGTGATTTCAAGAACGCCTTCTGTGCCTGAACGGCGGGCGCTCTTCGGGTAACGCTTCTTTCGCTCCACAAGGGCGATCAGTTTCGATGCCACATCAGATGTCTTAACCGCGGAGGGCTGAGGCGCCGCAGGAAGAGCGGCCGGCGACTTTTTTACGGCGGGAGCCGCGGCTCTCGGGGGAGGCGCTGCCGGAGCGGAAACCGCGGGATGCGGTGTTACCGGGCGGGGAGTCTCAGGAACCGTGGGAGCGGCTGCCGGTTTCGGCTCCTCGACAGTCACCGGGCTTACGGCAGTACGCGACGCGATCACCCGGGGTTTCTGAGCCTCCCGCTTGACGGGCGGCGCAGCCGTCACCGGTTTTGCCTTGGGGACCTGCTTTACCTCAGGCACTTTCCTCACTTCCGGCACGGGAACCGGCGCGGGCTTCACGTTTTCCGCGATCCGGAATTCCATCGCGAAATCCGGTTTCGGGACCGCGCTCCGCTTCAGTTCGAAACTCTGCGTCGCGAGCAGCGCAGCGGTCAGCACGAGAGCCCCCGCCGTCAGCCATCGGCCGCCGGCACGTGACGAGAGGAGCACAGGATCCGCTGTTTCACCCACCATCACTTTCCTCCCTCCTCTGTCCGGATCACAAAGCGGCCGGACTTCTTTTCCTTCGCCACATCCACGACCTTAACAAAGGCCGCGAACGGCGCTTTCTTATCGACCGCGAGGTTCAGCACCGCGTCCGCGGGCTTTGAATCAATGAAAGAAGCGAGCCCTTCCGACGTAATCGCCTTTCCGTCCGCCCAGATCGAGCCATCCGCTTTGACCGCTACGAGCAGCTCCTCAGGCACTTTCGACACTGTCGCTTCGGTCGACTCCGGAAGCACGATATCAAGCACCGGTTTTGAGCTGAAAGTCATCGTCATCACGAAAAAGATGACCAGCATGAAGATCACGTCGATCAGCGACGTGAGATCGATGCGGGGTTCCTCATTTTCATCATCAAACATAGCGGACTCCCGCCTCGCGCGGCGTCTCCGCCTGGGCCTTCGCTTCTTTTTCAAGCGTCGGACGGCCGCCCTGCACCAGTTCAAGCGCGCGGTAGCTATGCTCCACCGCCTCGATCCGGAAACCTTTGATACGAAGCAGCAGGCAGTAGTAGACCATGAGCACCGGAATCGCGATCACGAGACCCATCACGGTTGTGAGAAGCGCCTGCCAGATGCCGGACGCGAGCGCCGCGGGGTCCGGTGCCTGGTTCACGGCGATTGTCTGGAAGACTCCCACCATGCCGAGCACGGTGCCGAGAAGGCCGAGAAGCGGCGAAATCGCCGCGATGAGCTTCAGCCAGCACATGCTGTTATTCACGGGGGCGAGGTGCTTATGAAAGAGGTATGCGACCTCAGCCCGGATATCGTTTGAATGGGATCCATGCGTAAAAACCACTTCCCGGACCACGCAGACGAGCGGATTCAGGTTCCCCTCCGTCCGCTCGCGGAAATGCCGGCCGCCGTCTGCCTCCGCTTCGTGGATCGTCGAACGGAAGCCCCGGCCGGTCCGGATGAGATAAATCACAGTCCAGATCGTGAGGTAAAGACCCGCGGCAGCGACAAGAATCAGCGCTACACCTGCGGGTCCGATCAGTTCGTACATTTTCGCTAAACCCATTCTGGTGCCTTCTTTTTTATGTTTATGCTTTAAAAGCGGGAAGCCGGTGCATGTACCGGCTTCCATTTTTTTCGTCTGCCTCAGTCCGGAATCGGCGTCCGCTGAGAGCTGAGAATCCCAGCGGCCCAGGTTCCGGCTTCAGAGAGATCCGTCTGATCGGGGTGTGAGGCTGACGCCTTCAGTCGGGCTTCCACTTCTGGCGTCATCATCCCGGCCTCCTGCATCATGCGGACCACATCGTCACTCACGCGTCCCCGCCACATCCGGATCCCGAGGAGATCGGCTCCGGACGCCGCTGCCTCGCCGCGAACCCGTTCGAGGAACGACTGGAACCGTGGGGATGTCGGATCCCCGCCCATCGTGCCGAAAAGCGCGAGCGGGGTGCCGGATGCGCGGACCATCACGGCCTTCGCGTCCGCGCTCATCACGCCCATATCAATCCAGAACCCGAGAAGCACGAGACGGTAGGCTGAAAGATCACCCGCCTCAGACGCCTTCCTGAGGACAGAACCTGGGATTGACGCGGCAATCGCGCGGGCCACGGCTTCGGTGTTCCCGGTGCCGGAGCTATAGGCGACGAGTACGGGTCTCGTGTCCGTCATCAGGCGGCTCCGAGCTCAGCCTTCAGCGCGAGGAACGCGTCGCGGGCCTCAGGGATCAGCTGATGGTTCTCACGGCCCACATAGACCTGGAACATCGATTCGCCTTCTTCATTGAAGAACGCGAGGAAGTGGCTTTCGCGTCCCATGAAGGGAAGCGTGATGAAACCGATCGTCTTCACGGCGTCCGCCTTCAGGTGGCCGCCGAGCGGAGAGCCATGGAAAATGTTGTAGTAGCCCATCCCGTGCTTCCCTTCCGCGAGTTTGCAGCTCACTTCGATCACGTTTCCGAGATGCTCAAGGAAGAACGTGGCGGAGGGCCAGGCGCAGGCCGAGCTCCAGACCGCGTCAAATTTCGATCCATCCGCATAAGCCCGGGAATCCGCGGGAAGGTGTTTCGAAGCCTCAAGCTCCGTGAGTCCGGTCGCGGCGGCAAGCGTTTTCAGCGTCGCCGGGGCTTTGGAGGAGAGCACCGCGGCCACTTTTTCTTCCATCGTTTTTTCCGTCATTCAATTAATTCCTTAAGTAGGTGGAGTGAAAAAATCTGTTCTGTGTCAGAGCAGCTTCCTGGGGCTCATCCCCGGGAGAGAAAGGGGTTTCAGGCGGCTCGCGCCAGAACCTCGTTTCTGATCGGAAGCGTGAGCCGCCGTTCGCAGCAGAGTTTCAGGAGTTCGAGGTCATGCGTGATCACAAGCACCGCCTTCCCCTCCTTCGCCATGGATTCAAGCGCCCGGGCAATCCGCCGCATGTTGACGCCATCGAGCCCCGAAGTAGGTTCGTCGAGAATGATCACGTCAGGATCCTTCGCAAACGCAAGCGCGATCACAAGACGCTGCTTCTGTCCCCCGGAAAGTGACTGGGGGTGGCGTTCCGCGAGCGACTCAAGGTGAAAGAGCGAGAGAAGCGGCATTGCGTCTTCCCGCTCAGCCGGGCGTCCGGCCGCGGCGAGCGACGACATCACCTCACCGAGCACCGTTTTCATGTGGAGCTGGTGATCCGCGTTCTGCAGCACGATCGACACCGAAGCGAGAAGTGTCTTCGCGTCAGCTGGTTTGCCGCCAAGCAGGAACCCGCCCTTCAGGGGCTTCGCGAGCCCCGTGAGAAGACGGGCAAGCGTCGTTTTCCCCGCGCCGTTATGCCCGATCACCGCGGTGATCCCGGGGTGAACGCCAAACGTCGCGTCATCAAACACGGGGGGCTTCCCCTTGTAGGCAAAGGTCACGGCATCCGCCGCAAGCACCGGGCGGCCCGATGCCTCCTCGTTTCTCGGGAGCGTCTCCCGGACATCCGGCACCGCGGCGGACCGAAGCCCATAGCGGCGGCAGAGTTCCGGGGTCAGAATCGAAAAATCCCCCTCTTCCGCCATCCTCCCGTCCTCCATCACGATCACGCGGTCCACGGCTCCGGAGAGCCAGTAGAGACGGTGATCCACGACGAGGATCGCCTTCCCTTCCTTCTTCAGCCGGATGATTTCAGAAGCGAGCGCCTCGGTTGACTCCGGGTCGAGATTCGCGGTCGGCTCATCAAAAATGAGCGCCTTCGGGGCTGTCATCGTGATGGATGAGAGACCGACCTTCTGCTTTTCGCCTTCGGAGAGTTCGTGGATCGATGAGGAAAGCACGCGGCCGATCCCGAACCGCTTCACAGCGTCCTCGATCTTCCGGCGGATGCCTTCCCGGGACGTGCCCCGCCACTCTTCCGCGAACGCGAGCTCGTCCTCGACATTCAGCGCGAAGAACTGGTTCTCCGGGTCCTGGAAAAGCGTTCCGCAGTCCGCCGCGATCTCAGGAAGCGTGCGGCTCGCGTTCGGGATCCCCGCAACGCGGATGCTGCCTGTCACCTTCCCGCCGTAGTACCCGGGAGCGAGACCGTTGATCAGACGGATCAGCGTGGTTTTTCCGCAGCCGCTGACACCCGTCACAAGGACCGTTTCGCCGGGCTTCACGTCGATCGAGATATCAGTCACGGCGTCCCGACCCGTGAAGGGATAGCGGTACGTGACGTGATCAAGCGAAATCAGAGGTTCCATCACAGTCTCATTTCTCATCGGTGCGGCCCTCGCACAGCACCAGGGAACGCGATTTCAAGCGCGATCGCCGCGGCGATCACGAGAAGCGTCGTGACCATCAGCCAGGTATCCGCGCGGCCCCAGACGGACTCCCGGTAGGGGGTCATCCGGGCACGGAGCCCAAGCCCCTTCATTTCAGCCGCGATACCGAGTTCATCGGACGTTTTAAGGGTCCGGAAGAGAATCGGGGAAAGAAGAAGCCGCATCGCGAAGAACGGATGAATCACGCACGCCACGGGACCCAGCTTCCAGCCGCGGATCCGGACCGATTCCCATACCTGGCGGATATCGTTCGCGAAGGTCGGGATAAAGCGCAGCATGACAGCCGCCGGAAGATAAATGCAGAACGGCAGCCGCATCGACTGCAGCGCCCAGAGCACCGACTGGATCCGGGTCGAGAAGGCGAGCGGAAGAATCACGTTCATCATCGTGAGACCGCGGAGGAACGGGATCGAGAGGCTCTTCATATCGAGGCCGCGCGCCATCGCGGGGAAGAAATGCGCGAGTACCATCGCGCAGCCGACCGACATCGCCATCATGAGCGCCATGAGGATGTAGGCAGCCGCCGACACTTTCCAGCGCCGGGCACTCGCGAGGTAGACCGCTGACGCCGCGAAAAGCGCGAATTCAGCCCAGAACCCCGAGAACGCGATCGTCGCCGCGGCCGCAGCCGCCGTCACCGCCATCTTGGATCGGGCGTCGAGCGACGTGAGCCACGTCCTCTCTCCGGCGCTAAGACTGAATGATCCCTGCATGATGCAATTCCTTTACCACCCGGGCTCCGGTGAAGAGTCCGGCAAATGAACCGATGTAGCCGATCGTCACAAACGGCACGACCATCCAGACAAGGGCCGGCGTTTCGCGGGTGAAGAGGAATGAGACCCCGAGCGACAGGACTTTCGCCGCGAAATCCGAGACCCCAACCCCCGCGAACACACCGAACCGGCTTTTCGGGCCTCCCGCGAGACGCATCGCGCCTTCACCGAGAAGCGCCGCGGCGAACGCTGTCGGAATCAGCGTGACACTCCCTCCGAGGAGCATGAGGCTGATCAGCATGTTCACCGTGGTGAAGAGAAGCAGCGTCCACTGCTTCCTCACCTTGTAGAGCATCACAACGACGAGCGTCGTGAAAACGAGATTTTTCAGCAGCAGCGTTGCGGGATTCATGCCGCCCCCGGCAAGCGCGATGAGAAGCGAGGTGAGTTTCGCCGCGGCCGCAAAAATGCCGATCGCGACGAGCTCACGCGCAGCCCAGTAACGGGGCCGCGGGGCGTCGGGGAGCCTTCCCTCCCCGAAAACCGCAGTGTTCATCATGAAAGCCGCACTCCTCTCTTAGAACTTCGCCGTAAGCTTCAGGTTCAGGTGCCGCTCGGCTTCCCAGGTGGAAGCGTTGTAGTGGTAGCCCTTATTGAAGATGTTGATCACTTCAGCGGAGAGCTTATACGCGCCCTGCTTCCCGAACTGGTAGCCGACCGCGAAGTTAGCGGTCGTGAAACCAGCGGTCCGGGTGGCCACGCCGGTCGTACGCGAGTAGCTCTTCGTTTCGTTCTGGCTTCGGGCATAGAGATCCGTGGTGAGCGTGCCGCCCGGGATCGCGAAAGCCGTACGGACACCGTAACGGGCCCAGAATTCAGGCGTGCCGCTCTGATAGGTGGAGAAATCACCCCACTCGAGCTGACGGCGCATCCAGGTGAGCGAGAGATAGGGCTCAATATGTTCCGTCGCCTTCCAGGAGGCCGCGAGTTCGAGACCGCGGGTCTTTGCCTTATCGGCGTTGACATAGCGCCTGTTGACACCGTCCGCGAGGTATTCCGTCGTGATGTAGTTCTTCGCGTCGGAATAGAACGCAGCCGCGTCAATCACCACCGGGCCGTTATTGAAGCGGGCACCGATCTCGAAGTTATTCGACGTCTCAGGCTTCAGATCCGGGTTTCCGTAAAGGGTTCCCTGACCGCCCATTGAGGTCGCGAGATAGCGCTCCTGAAGGATCGCGGCGCGGAACCCCTGAGACCAGGTCGCGCGGAGCGCGAGGTTATCGATCCCCTTCCAGATGAGGCCGGCGTTAAAGACCGCGCGGCTGTTGTCGCTCGACCCCGTGTCACCGGCGGACCCGTCATCCGTATTCACGTACGTCCTATTCAAAATCGAAATCGTGCGGGGACCGACCGTACGCGTAATGCGGGAGTAACCGTTTTTCGACGCCGTCGCGGTATTCATTTCGGAATCCACCCACGTGTAGCGGACACCGTAATTCGCGGTGAGATCCCAGGGGAGCTGCGTCTCCATGGAGGCGAAAACAGCGTGGACGGTTTGCTTGCCTTCATTCACGCGGTCCGTCGTGTAGTCCATGTCGGACGCCATGCCGGATCCCAGGCTCTGCTTCATCACCACGTGAACGCCGGTATCCGCGGAAAGCTTATCCTGCGAGTATTCGTAGCCCGTGATCAGGAAATTGCGCGCTCCGAGCTGCCAATCCATCTGGATCGAGGTGCCGAGAGTCTTCACGCGGTTATCCGCCGTGTTGTCCATCGTCATCCCCTGGCTCACATGGTTCAGCATTTCCTTGTCGTTCTTCTGCCAGTAGCCGTCCCAGCGGACGCGGGAGAGGTACTTCGAGAGGTTCTTCCCTTCAGCGAAAAGCCCCACCTTGTCGCGGCGCAACTTCGGCACATCAACCGAGAAGGCGTCCGGAGACATCCCGAAGACACCCCCGTGGATCGAGGAGTCAAACGTGTCAGCTGTGAGACCCGCGGCCCAGTGATCAGTAATGTCGTAAGCGAGATAGAGACCACCCGACTTCGCGCGGAAATTCGTGTTTTCCTGCTTTCCGTAGGGAGTGCGGATATCGCCGTGGCTCTCGTAGCTGCCATTCAGCCGATAGTGGAAACCGTGCGTGGAGCCCGAAATCGTCGCGCCTTCGCTTAAACCGCGGCCCGCGCCGTTGTAACCGATCGACGCCTCGGCTTCAAAGGGCTTATCGCCCCCTTTCTTCGTGATGATATTCACGGCGCCGCCGATCGCGTCAGAGCCGTAGAGAACGGAGGCCGGTCCCTTGATCACTTCGATACGCTCGATCTCCGTCGGATCAATGAGGATCGGAGCGCCGGACATCGACTTATGCTCCGAAATCTTCTGACCGTCGATCATCACGAGCGTACGGAACGCGTCCTCACCTCGGATGCTGAGGCGCTTCAGCCCCTGCGTTCCGTCATTCATGATCTGAACGCCCGGAATGTCTTCAAGTAGCTCGCCCACCGTCCTGGCCGAGGACCGGCGGATGTCATCCGACGTGATGACGGAGACGCTCATCGGAACGTCTTCCAATTCCTGCGCGACACGGCTCGCGGTCACAACGACTTCACCGGTTTTTTCCGCGGTTTCAGCCGCTCCGGCGGCTGTCGCGAAAGCCGCGGCGGTGAGCGCGGCGATGAGCGTGAGATGATGTTT
Source organism: Dakarella massiliensis (assembly GCF_001182045.1). Taxonomy (GTDB): domain Bacteria; phylum Pseudomonadota; class Gammaproteobacteria; order Burkholderiales; family Burkholderiaceae_F; genus Mesosutterella; species Mesosutterella massiliensis. The sequence continues at coordinate 442,077 of NZ_CVTY01000007.1, forward strand.
TCCTTGCATTTTTTATTAATTCCCTGCTGGAATAGAGATCCCCTTCACGGGGTCCCGTCACTTTGAGGCTGAGGCGAGAAGATCCATCAGCGCCTGGGTAAGACGTCCCTGCCAGAACTGGCCGGAGACGGTTAGCTGGTAGCGGCTGCCATCGGGTTCAATCAAACCGGCTTCAAGCCAGTTCTCAATCGCCGGGCGCCAGAGTTCAGAGAAGGCGATCGGGTAAAGGCGTTCGAGCGCCGCCGGGTCGAGGAAGTTGAGTTCCGTCTGCTCGTTCAGCGCCCGGGCCTCTTCCCAGAATCGGCCGGGAGCGGTGATCATGGCAACCGGCTTAACGCCTGAGGCCACCGTCGCCTTCCACTCGTCCACATTCCGATTCACCATGTAGCCGTAGCCTGACACGGTGCCGCCGGCACCGGGGCCGAACGCGAGACAGTCCGTACGGCCCTTCGCGAAATAGTTGTAGAAATTCCGTTCGCGCGTCGCGCGGGCCCAGTGGCTGATCGAGAGACGCTTCCAGTGAGAGGCTTCCATCGCGCGAATGCTCTCTTCGAACATCAGTCCCCGCATTTCGGAGTCCGGTCCCGCGGGGAGCTTGCCCTTTTCGATATAGCGGTAAAGTGGTGCGCCCGGGAAGACGCGGAGCTGATAGCAGTCCGCACCGTCAAGCCCCAGATCCACCACCATCCGGAGGTCTTCCTTCCAGGTGTCGAGCGTCTGATAGGGGAAGCCGTAGATAAGATCCACGACCACCGCGGCCTGGTTGTAGCTCGTCAGGCGCTCAAGCTGCCGCACGAGTTCTTCCTTCGTGGAACGGCGGCCGACAGCCTGACGGATCTTCGTATCAAAGGTCTGGACACCGAGCGAGAAGCGGTTCGCACCGCCCTCCATGCAGGCTTCCATCCGGTCCGGCCCGAAATTCGAGAGGCGGCCTTCAAACGTAATCTCGCAGTCGTTCGCGAGCGGCAGATTCTTCTTCACCGCGCGGATCAGCCGCACGATGTCAGAGGCTTCGAGCGCGGTCGGCGTGCCGCCGCCGAAATACACCGCCTCAAGCGGCCGTCCGGTCTGAACGTTGCGTTTATTCCAGAGCTCCAGCTCCCGGATCAGGAGATCCGTGAACGCGCGGCTTTCCTCCGCGTTGCGGTAAGGCTTGATATAGAAGAGACAGTAGAGGCAGCGCGTCTCGCAGTACGGCACATTGATATAGGCAACCGTCCGGCGGCCGCGGACTGTATCGGCAATTTCCTCAATACGGACCGAGAGCTCCTCCTCCGGCACGAGACTCGCGCTCATCCCGGCGTGCGTCATGATCTTCGGGTCAAACGCATCGCGAAGCGGATTTCCGGTAACCCGGGCACGCCACGACGCTTCTTCCGGGTTTCCTCCACGCTTCATCACGTGGACCGGCATCTTCATTTCCATCGTTCTTCCTGTTCAATCAATGAGTTGCGGCTGGCGGAACAAACCTCACCCCGCCTTTGTACCCGTAAAGATATACTTCGGATCCTTTTTTGTCAATGATAATTATTATCATTGTAATTTTCATTAACTTTGTAAGAGACGATATCAGTTGCTGTTTTTCCCCGGAATCCGGCTGTTCCGGCGCGAAAAAAAGGCCCGCAAACCTGCGGGGCTTCATAGTCTCTAAAGGATGGGGTTCAGAAAAACTGCCCCTTCTCTTTTTCTCAGGCGCGGCCGAACACCTTCTCGAGATGCGCTTTCAGACGTTCGATATCGGACTCAATCGTCGGATTCTTGATGACGTCATTGCACATAAAGGACGGGAGCGGCTTGAGACCGATGAACTGGTTCGCCTTATGGAGACCGAAGAAAGTGGCGTCAATCCCCTTCCCTTCAAAGAACTCATCCTTCGCAAGGAACGCGTTCAGCGGCGCATTCCAGGTGGAGCTGATCATGTAGTGACCCTGCAGCTTGCCGCCGGTGCCGTAATTGATATCCGGCGTCTCACGGTGACGGCCGTCGCCCGTAATCATCGGCTGGCCGCCGAACACATCATCTTCGTACGACTTCAGCGCGGCCGGGGCTTCCATCCACCAGGCAGGCGTCTGATAAATCACGGCGTCAAGCCACAGGTACTTCGCCACCTCATCCTCAGTCTTCCAGCCATCCGCGAGCCGCGTCACCTGCACTTCGTGCCCGAGGCTCTCAAGCGTCGCCTTCTCGATTTCCGTGAGACGGTGGTTAAGCGCTCCTCCGTTTCCGCCTTTGAACGGCATGCCGGCGTCGACAATCAGAATCTTCATTTTCTTTTTTCCTTCGTTGCTGAGAAAGGAACCGGTTTCATAGGTTCCCGCGAGTATCATTCGCCACGAATTCTACTTTTGCGGCCTCAGAGCGTGAGGCTTTGGGCCTTGAAACACCTTCTTTCTGTCTCCGGATACAGAAAAACAGCCTCAACTGTCAAAAGGCGGACTTTTTTCTCCTCCGCAGGAAGTATAGATATCGATAAAAGCTATAACCAGATATGAAAACAAAATATTGGAAATAACCAGAGCATTTTCATAAACTTGAATCACAGGGGCAATAGCCCTCGGATTATGAAAAGAACAGAGGAACCTTCATGAACAAACGTAATTTTCTGAAGTGCGCGGCGCTCGCTGCCGCTCCCCTCGGACTCCCGGCTGCCGCAAGCGCTGCCGGATCGGCCGCCCCGGTGCCGTCTGACACCCCGGCGCTCACGTCCGGCTGGGACAAGGTTTTTCCGAAGAACCCCAACGTTGACCATAAGAAGATCACCTTCAGGAACCGCTATGGGTTCACGCTCTCGGTGGATCTCTACACGCCGAAAGGCGTGAAGGCAGGGGTCGAGCTCCCGGCCATTGCGGTTTCGGGGCCGTTCGGCGCAGTAAAGGAACAGAGTTCCGGGCTCTACGCGCAGGAAATGGCGTCGCGCGGCTTCGTCACGCTCGCCTTTGATCCCTCCTGGACCGGAGAGAGCAGCGGCTTCCCCCGCAATATGGCGTCTCCTGACGTCAATACCGAAGACTTCAGCGCCGCGGTTGACGCGCTCGGCATCCTTCCGATCGTCGATCAGAAGCGGATCGGCATTATCGGGATCTGCGGGTTCGGCGGGTTCGCGCTGAACGCCGCGGCGATGGATACCCGCGTCCGCGCGGTGGCATCTGTTGTGATGTACGACATGAGCCGCGCGATGGGCTGGGGCATCGGCGCGGGGCGCGACCGCTATACGGAAGCGGATCGCCGAGCCGTGAAGGCGTTCCTGAACGAAAAGCGCTGGGAAGACGCCGCGAAAGGCTCGATTCCGCCAGGCGGTCACGACCTCGCGGTGGATAAAGCCGAACACGTGACGCAGGGGAATCGGATTCTTCCCGAAACGCTCCCCGCGGACGCGGATCCTGTCACCAAGGAGTTCTTTGATTACTACCTGGTGAAGCGCGGTTTCCATCCCCGGTCCGTCAATTCGACGAGCGCCTGGTGCCGGACGATGCCGCTCTCCTTCATGAATATGCCGCTTCTCACTTATATCAAGGAGATTTCGCCCCGCCCCGTCCTGATCATCACGGGCGAAAAAGCGCATTCCCGGTACTTCGCGGAGACGGCCTATCAGAACGCCGCGGAACCGAAGGAACTCGTGATTATCCCGGGCGCGAACCACGTGGATCTCTACGACCGGAAGGAACTCATTCCGTTCGCGAAGCTCGAAAGCTTCTTCACGAAGAACCTCGCGCCTTCCGCCGCTTCACGGTAGACTTTGGATGGATAGCGGCGATGCAGGTTCGCCGCTCAGGATGAAAAGGAGGCAGCAGGATGGCTGACTTTAGAGATCGAAGCGCCATGCTTCTGGAAGAGCTTCTCGACTCGGGATTCCGGGTGGAAGATGCCGAGCGGCTCCGTGACCTTCTGACGGTCGGCTGCCGCAATTCAGCGATTGAAGAACTGAAGGAAAAGCGTGAGTCGCTCCTTCGGTCGCTTCACGAGAAAGAGTCCTCGATCGACTGCATCGACTCCGTCCTCTATAAGATCCGCCGGGGTGAGCTCTGAGAAGGAGCCTGCTTCCATCGGTTAAGCAAAGCCCCGTTTTTGCAACGGGGCTTTCTGTTATTTCGCGGGACGGGCGCCGGGCCGCTCCGGGTCCTCTTTCAGGGCTTCCGCCGCGGCATCCCGCGCCGCCGCTTCAAACTCACGCTCCAGATCCGCTTTCAGCACCTCAAGCAGCCGGGTCGCCGCGGGCGTAAACACCTGATACTTCCGCCAGATGATCTTCATGCCGCTCGTCTTCGCCGGCACAATCGGCCGGAAGCAGAGGTCAGAGGCCGGGCAGGTATCAATCAGGTGGTCAAACACCACGGCGTACCCGAGCCCCTCCCGCACCATGATGCCGGCGTTATAGGCAAGATTAAAGGTCGCGACGATATTCAGCCGGTCCGCGGTGTCCCCGAGCCACCGCCTGAGGTCCTGCTGCAGCCCCTGGCGCGAGCAGATCAGCGGGTGAAACGGCAGATCCTCCACCGGCACCGCTTTCCGGATCGCGAGCGGCGCGTCTCGCCGCATGACAAGCCCCCAGCGGTCCTGTCCCGGGAGATCGAGGTAGTTGTACTTCGAGAGATCGGCGTCATTCACAATGATCGCGAAGTCAAGGAGCCCTTTATCGAGCTTCGCCGTGATGTCATCGGCGTCCCCGCTCACAAAGTCTGGGCGGATGCCAGGATACCTCTCATGAAGCCGCTTCACTGTGCGGGCGAAGTACTTGATGGAATCAGACTCCGCCGCCCCGATCGAGACGCTTCCGGAATCCAGATCATTCAGGGCCCGGAACTCCTCCTCAGTCTTATCAACGAGCGCAAGGATATCCTCGGCCCGCTTCCTGAGAAGCATGCCGGCATCGGTAAGCCTGATACTGTAATTCGTTCTCTCGTACAGCTTCCGCCCGAGCTCTTCCTCGAGGTCCTTCAGCTGTTTTGAGAGCGTCGGCTGCGTCACAAACAGCCGCTCAGCCGCCCGCGTCATATTGCCTTCGCGGGCCATTGTCACGAAGTAGCGAAGCACCCTGATTTCCATTGCGGCCTCCTGTGGACCGTGATGCCGTTCGTCTCGCGGCATCCCCTTGAAAAAATTATAAACCTGTCAGGGTCTTGCCATAGACCGCGCTTATGACTGAACACAGTTATTGAGGATATTCAAAACTGTTTTCCGCCATTAATTGACAACTTTTAAACCTAGTTTAATTTAGTTAACTTTTTAAGGGGAGGCTCTGTTTTTCCGTTGATCAATCAACCGAAACTAAACTTTTATTTAAAACAAAATCATCAGGATAAGAACTATTAGCCGATTAAATGCAACACAGGGATGATCGGCCACCGGACAACCGCCATAGGGTCATCCGAAACTCATTTAAGGGCTCTGAAAATCAGTTTCACGGCATTAAAAATCAGGTTTTATCTGAAACGACATATATATGACCCTTCTTATGCGTCACAAAAACCGATAAAAATGCCTTATTTTCAGCTGTATTGACTCTGCTTCAAGCGTTTTCCAATTACAAAATTGAAAATATCCGGAATCCGGGTTTTACAAACCGATATTTGTAATACCAAATTAGATGAGTCAATAGCTAAAAGCCATAACTTCCAATTAATTATTACTTATTGGAATAGCGAAATCCGGTTTCTCAGGGATTTCTGCTAAATCTTCTCATTTAAGGCCTTGCGGAGGCCTCCGGACGAAAAAATGACCCGCTTTTGCCCCGGATTTGATCCGAAAGATGATAATTCCATTTAACCGGGCTGAAAAGTGGTTGTCAGTAATTTACCAGAGTCAATGGTCCGGATAAAGAGGAGGCAGGTGTCATGACAGATTTCATCCGGTTTACGGCGGGCGGCAGAACCTTCAAGGTAGAGCTTGCGGATACGCCAGCCGCGCGGGCTTTCAGAAAAGTACTTCCGGCGAAGCTCCCGATGCTCGAACTGAACGGGAACGAAAAATACTTCCACTTCAGGGACCGCACGTTCCCGGCAGCGCCCGCGGTGCATGCCAAGGCGGGTGACGTGATGCTCTATCAGGACGACTACGTCGTGATTTTCTATATGACGCCTGAAAATTCCCCCTACACCTACACCCGGATCGGCCGTGTGACGGACACAAAGGATCTGATCCTCGCGCTGGGAAGCGGGAATGTCGATGTATCGTGGGAATAAGCGCGGTTTATTAAACAAAAAGTGTGTCATTAATTCACTTATTTCTGCTTAAATACCACAAGAGAAAACCGTCCATTCCTTTGAAGGAATGGACGGTTTTTTTCTGAACTGAAGTTCAGGCTCGGCTGCTCACCGGGCGGGTCCCCAGGCGCCGGGGCCGGGCCCAGGAGCCGGACGGGGTGCCTGACGCGGCCCAGGCGGAGGAGGAGCGAACCGGGGATCCGGCAGGAGCCGGACGGGGTGCCTGACGCGGCCCAGGCGGAGGAGGAGCGAACCGGGGATCCGGCGCGGCCTTCGGAGGGCGCGGCGGATGACCGAATTCCATCCGCTCAAACGTCTGCCGCTGCGGCTGATCGAAATGCGACACCATGCGGCGGCGGGTAAGCGCCACGCGATCCAGATCTGTCGCGAGAACCTGCGCGAAATGCGCCTGCTCGTCCGCTAGCGCCTGATGATCGGTCGCGTTCCTCACACGGCGCCAGTGCTCATGGCGGTCAACCGCGAGCTGCCGCTGCGCGGCGATCCAGGAGTCGAACGTCGGCTTCTGATACGGACGGATCCGGAGCGCCTCAGCAATATGACGCCCCATCCAGTCCACCTGCTCAGGAGTCGCGTTGCCCCAGCCCGGCATCGCCGGAGCGGGCGCAGGGCCCATCCCGGGCTGTCCGGGAGGCGGCGGGGTCAATTCCTGGTCCCTGCTGCGCGATCGCGGCAAGCGGCAGCGCCGCAAGCCCTAAAAGCATCAGTCTGCGTTTCATATCGTTCGTCCTTCCTGCTTTTCTGCAGGAATTGGATGAGGACCCGGTGCCCCGAGGGAATGACGGGGAGATCCTCATCTCGTGCTTTCGAGCGAACCTCAGTGGCAGCCGCAGGCGTGGAACGCGTCCGGATTATTCACGAGTTTCCCCGTGAGGAATCCGCGGACCGCCTCGTCGGCGTTTCCGGAAGCGCCCGCGATGAGATTGAGATTCATCGACTCAAGAGCGCTCACCGCGCCGAAACCGATTCCACCGCAGATCACGGTGCCCACGTTGAGGTCCGCGAGGAGCCCTGCCATGGCAGCGTGTCCGGATCCCGTGGCCGGCACTTCCTGCACCTGAATCACTTTGCTGTTTTCCACGTCATAGACGCGGAAAGCCGGTGCGTGACCGAAGTGCTGGTAGATTTCGCCGTTTTCAACCGGAATTGCAATACGCATTGTCTTATCTCCTTATGGGAAGGACCCGGAAAAGGTTTCCGGATCCGTCCGTTTCCTGAGGGGGCGGACGGCAGCATTCAGGTTCCCCGCACCCGGACAGGCGATCAGCCCGGAAAATTTCCGGCGCGGTTCCTGTCCATCTCGGGTAAAAACGATTATAGGAAGCGGGGCCTCCCGGAATCGTTAAGAAAATGCCATCCATTGCTACAAAAACCATTGAACGGTAATAAAAACGAAAGCCCCGGATCCGGCCCGTTATCAGGACCAGAATCCGGGAGCTCTGAGCATAACCGTTATGGGCGTCGCGCGGGAGGTCAGGATGACCGCGCGCGGCGCCGTCTGATCATGCCTCTCAGAACATACCCATACGCTTTTCGTTCAGCGAAATGAAGATGTTCTTCGTCTGGGTATAGGCAGACAGAATCGAGAGATAGGTCTCGCGGCCGATACCGGACTGCTTGTAGCCGCCGAACGGGGCGTGAGCCGACAGTTCGTTATAGGTGTTCACCCACATACGGCCGGTGTGGACGCCGCGGGCCACACGGATCGCGCGGTTGATATCCTGCGTCCAGACTGCGCCGCCAAGGCCGTAAACCGAGTCGTTCGCGATCGCGAGCGCTTCTTCTTCGGTGTGGAACTTGATCACCACGGCAACCGGTCCGAAAATTTCTTCCTGCGCGACGCGCATATCAGGGGTCACATCGCCAAGCAGCGTCGGAGCCATGAAGCAGCCCTTGTCGAGACCGTCTTCCGTCAGACGGCGGCCGCCGGTAATGACGGTAGCGCCTTCTTCCTTACCGATATCAACGTAGCTGAGAACCTTCTTCAGCTGACGCTCATCAACGAGAGCACCGACCTGCACGCCTTCTTCCCACGGACGGCCCACCTTAACCGCTTCGAATTCCTTCTTCAGGGCAGCAATGAACTTGTCATAGATCGTGTCCTGAACAAGGATGCGGGAGCCGGCGCAGCAGACCTGGCCCTGATTGAAGAGAATGCCCATCTGAGCGCCTTCGAGCGCCTTATCAAAGTTGCAGTCGTCGAAGATGATGTTCGCGGACTTGCCGCCGAGTTCAAGCGTCGCCGGGATGATGCGCTTCGCGGCAGCCAGACCCACGTTGCGGCCCACTTCAGTGGAACCCGTGAAGGCGAGCTTCGCGAAGCCCGGATGCTCGAGGATCGCCTGACCAGCCACGCGGCCGGAACCCGGGAGAACGTTCACAACGCCGGCCGGGAGGATATCCTTCAGGAGCTTCGCGAGTTCAAGAATGGAGAGCGGCGTGTCAGAAGCCGGCTTGATCACGACCGTATCGCCGGCAGCGAGCGCCGGGGCGAGCTTCCAGCAGGCCATCAGGTACGGGAAGTTCCACGGAATGATCTGACCCACAACGCCGAGCGGCTCGTGAAGCACGAGAGAGAGCGTGTTTTCGTCAATCTGAGCGGCGCGGCCTTCGGCAGCGCGCAGCACGCCGGCGAAATAGCGGAAGTGATCGGCACCGGCCGGGATATCAATATTGCGGGTCTCGCGGAAGGGCTTGCCGTTATCGAGCATTTCCACCGTGGCAAGACGCTCGACGTTCGCGTCAATCGCGTCCGCGATCTTCAGAAGCAGAGCGGCACGCTCAGCAGGCGACGTCTTGCTCCAGGTCTTGAACGCTTCGGTAGCGACCTTGACCGCGCGGTCCACGTCTTCCGGGGTCGCGGCAGACACATCGGCGAGCTTTTCGCCGTTTGCCGGACACACGGTCGCGAAAGTCTTTCCGTCAGAGGACGGCACGAATTCGTTATTGATGAATAGACCGTAGGACGCATCACAAATGTTGTTCATAAACACTCCTCATGTTAAGCGGGGTCCGCTCTTCCCCTGCCCTGGAGCCGCGCGGTGACCGCGCTCACTCCGCCGGTATCCCGGCTAAGAGCTAGTGGCAAACCCTCAGTTAGACGATACTACTCCGTCTTTTCTCAAATGTCTGAAACGATTCTAGGCAAACTGGAAAAAAGTGGGAGGCCTTTTTCCGTGACAAAAAAGGGGACATGTGCCTAGATCAATAATGCGCTTTCCTTAATTTTTTCTTAATTGAAAACAGAGATGTAACACGAAATGAAATAAGTGAAAATCCTTAAGGCGTTACGATTTTCCGTCTTCAGGCAGTTTTCATCGGTTCCCGGCAGCAGCCTTCCATGTCCCGTCCGGCCGGGATTTTTCGCATTTGAGAATCATTAGCAATCAACAGCTTCCGTCATCCGTCTGACCCCGGGGAGGATTTTACACGCTTTCAAAAACTGTCCCGTTCCTACCAAATTTATGGTAGCCTCACTTCGTTGAAATGTTTTCTGACACAGATCCGCTGGACCCGTTATGGCTGAGAAGAAGATTTCCGAAAAATCAGAACTCCGGTCCCGCCGCAGGAGCGGCCAGGGGACAGACTGTCTCGTTCAGATTCTTCTTAACGCCTATAAGGGGTCGGATGAGGCGCTGCCTCCCGAGCTTGAAAGCCTGAAGGAGGAGCTTCAGGGAGAGCTCACTTCCCCCGCGCTTCTGAAGGCCGGAAAGCCGCTCGATCATCATTCGATGGGCTTCTTTCCCCATATCGAAAAAGAGGCGTATCAGCTCGCGCGGATCGGCAAGACGGATACCGAAATCCACGATTCCATTCTTTCCCGCCACGGCACCCGGGTAACGCGGGAGTTTATTGAGGCCGCGGTCGGAAAGCTGCAGGGCGGCACGGATCTCTGGAGCGAGGGACCGGCGCCTGAGACGCTGCCCATCCTCTTCATCAAGCCCATCAAGGTAAGGAAGCAGGATGGCGGCCGCGTGACCGAGCTCCTCGCCGCACTCGCCTTTTCCTTTGATAAGAAGGGCGTTCCGGTGTCACTTGGCGGCTGGATCGCCGGAAACGCGATTGAGCTTCCCCGATCCGTTTTCACGTCACTTCGTGTCCGGGGACTCTCGGACGCCGCATTCATCGCCGTGCCGCCCGACGACACGGAGCCCTTCTGGTCTGACGCGGCGCAGCGATTCTTCCCGCAGGCGACGATCATCCAGGATCTTTCCGCCATGTACTATCCGCTCACGCTTCCCTTCGCAAAGATCAGCAAAGCGCGGCTCACAAGGGAACGGAACCGGATCGCGGCCGCTGTCGCGGAAGAAGACTGGGAGAAGGCAAGCGGCGCACTGAACACCGCGGCAGATGACTGGGGAAAGGTGAATCCCGCGCTCGGTGCCGCGCTTCACTTCGCAATACCGGTGCTCCTTTCGCTCTTCTCGCTCCCCGCCCCGATCCGGCGCGCGGTGCTCCAGGGAATCGATATGCACCCGATCGCGGATGAGATGATCTCGCAGGAGAAATTCCGCCAGACCGGACTGCGCGCAGACCCCATGAAGCGGCTGTACTTCGCGCAGCTCCACAGCGAACCCGACTGGGCAAAGCCTGTTACACGGTTCAGTCAGGTGCTCCGGGAAATCGGAAAACTTTCAGAAGGTTCCTGATTTCTCTCGCAGCGGCTGCTTCCGGCCATAAAAAATGGGGCGCGTTCTGATCACTCACCTGTTCAGAACGCACCCCCCGCTCAGCGGCCTCTCAGGGCAAGCAAGAGACCGCTTCACTCAAAAAAGCTTCCGAAGGCCTGACCACCATCAACCTCCTCCGAAAGCATTCCCCCTGGAAAGCCCGAGGGTTCGGAAAAATCCCTAGGCTCTCGGCTGTGCGGCCAGCGTCCGGTCCGAACGGGCCGCCGGGAAAGGCCGCATTTCCTGCGAACGGAAAATCAGGAATTCGCAGTATTCGACACCGCGATCGCGACTTCGGTCGGCACCGGTTCAGAGGCCTTCACGGGCTTCTTCTCCGATTTCGGCTTCGATTCCGACCGAACGTCTGCCTGAGGCTCTGCCCCGGCTTCAGGCTGCGCAGCCGCGTCTTTCGTGTCTTTCGTGTCTTTCGCCGCCTTCTCAGCCTTCTTCGCCTCCTGGCGGGCTTTCTTAGCCGCTTTTTCAGCTGCCTCGCGGTCCGCCTTTTCAGCTTTCTTCGCGGCTTTCAGACGCTCCTTTTCCTTTTCCTTTTCCTTCTCTTTCTCTTCACGCTCAAGCTCCGCAAGAACCTTTTCGTTCTTCTTCGCCTGACGGGCCGCGGCCTTTTCAGCCGCGCGGCGCTCTTCGCGTTCCTCGAGATACTCCATCAGTTCATCCACGGTCGCGAATACATCATGCGGCTCGTCGACGACTTTGCTTTCGATATGCTGCTTCGCGACCTGCGCGAGGAACAGCGTGAGTCCGGTTTCAATCGAAAGCCCAGCTTCGTGGAAAGCCTCTTCCGCCGCGTCATAGAGGTCGTGCTCAAGCTTGAAGCGGATTTCAGCGCGTCCATGCTTCTTCGTCATATTTTCGTTTCCTTATTCACAAACGGTGCGGAGAGGCTCACCGGGGTATCAGCCATCATGGCGGCCCCCGTCACAGCGCCCTTGCGGGTTCCGGGGAAAACCGGGCGGCCCGAGTCTTCAGGTACAGCCGCCGAGTGCGCTTCGTTCAGCACATCAAGCTTTTCCTTCCGGCACACCTGATTCAGGTGCCACTGCAGCGTCACCACAATTTCGTAGCGGTTGATGAGTTCACGGACAAACTGCACGAGGGCGAGGTAGAGTTCAGACCCGCGGAGCGAGAGGCCAAAGCGGTTCACGTCAGACAGCACCGCTTCCTGGCTCTGATCCACAAGCTCAGAGAGGTTCTTCATCCGGGTGTGAAGCGGCGTGAGGTCGCCACCAACCTTGCAGAACGTCGCCACGTCGCGCCGTGCCGCATCCACTTCAACAGAAAGCCGCTTCAGGTATTCAGCGAGTTCCCCCGTAAAGACACGGTGGCGGTTCGCGACATGATCCCGCGTGAGAGTCGACGTGCGGGCGAGCGTCCGGGCTATTTCACGCATACCGGTGAAGCTGCGGTAGTAGAAGTACTTCGCGTCGCTGTCCGCGCGGTCTGTCGGATGCTTCGCCATCTGGTAGTAAAGCGAGCGTTTTTCGGTGAGCTCGTCGAGGCATTCGCTCGCGCGGTTCACAACACGGCGCAGCGTCCGCTCATCGTCATTCAGGAACCCGTAGACCATCGCGCCGTAGAGTTCTGACGCGTTATCAAAGTGGCGCGGAATTTCGTGATCGAGCATCGTACGGATACCGTCGCGGTCCGTCAGACGGATCCTTTCCTTCTCAGCCTCTTCGACCTTGTTCGCCCAGAAGTTCGTCTTCACGATGACAGCGATCGCGAGCACCATCAGAAGCACGGACACCACTTCACCGCCCTTAAGCACCAGGGTCGCGGCGATCGCTGCGGCAACGAACGCGGAGAATGCAGTGACAAACCAGCCGGAAATCACGGTGATCACACCGGACACACGGTACACAGCCGTTTCACGGTCCCAGGCGCGGTCAGCGAACGACGATCCCATCGCCACCATGAAGGTCACGTAGGTAGTGGAAAGCGGAAGCTTAAGGGACGTCGCGGACGCGATCAGAATCGCAGACACGATGAGATTAAGAGACGCGCGGATGTAGTCAAACGGCAGCGCTTCCTCGCCCTTCTCAAGCGGTTTCGGCTCAAAGCGGCTCGCAAGGAACTTGAGGAACGGCTTCGGGAGGACTGAGGTGAGGAAAGCTCCCACCTTCATCGCGCCCTTCACCACGATACGGCCCGGGAGCGTCGCGCCGAACTGTTCCTTTTCACCCGCGGCAGAAGAGCTGAGGTTCACAGAGGTTTCAATCACGTGACGTGCGCTCTTCGACGTGAAAAGCGTGACCACCATGATGACCCCCGAGAGAAGAAGCAGCGCGGTCGGTGCCGGGATTGCCTGCTCGAGACCCGCCATCGTGAAGGTAGAGGCCGAAGCGCCGGCTCCAGCCGCTTCAAAGATGTGAGCGCTGTCAAGCGCCGCGATCGGAACACCGACGAAATTCACGAGGTCGTTTCCGGCAAACGCGAAAGCGAGCGCGAAAGTACCGGCGAGAATGATGATCCGGAAAACGTTCGTCTTAAAGAACATCATCCCAAGCTGCAGGAGAATCGAGCAGATGACGAAGATCCCAAAAACGAGCTCCGTGCCATAAGCGTCAAAAAACGCGAGCACGTCAGGCGTCATGAAGGAAGCGCCCTTCGCTCCCTTCATCACGAGGAAGTAGAAGATCATCGCGAGCGAAAAACCGCCGTAGATGCCGCCGAGTTTCTTGAAGAGACGGTCATAGCGGAAGGTGAAGATCACGCGGGTGATCCACTGCACGATGACGCCAGCGAGGAACGCGACAACGACCGAGACGAGAATCGCGGAAATCATCCCGAGCGCCTTCGAGTCACTGATATAAGCGCCGAACCCAAGCGCGGACTCGCCGTTCTGGATCAGACGGTTGATCGCAACGCCGGCCGCCGCGCCGAGGAGCTCGAACACGATCGAAACCGTGGTCGAGGTCGGGAGGCCCATCTTATTGAAGACGTTCAGCAGCAGGACGTCCGTCACCATTACCGCGAAGTAAATGGCAATTACGTCAGAGAACGAGAACATCGAGGGATGGAAAACGCCGCTGCGGGCAATTTCCATCATGCCGCCCGAGAACGTCGCGCCAAGCAGCACGCCGACCGCGGCAACACCGAGCACCACCTTAAAGGGCGCGATGCGGCTGCCGACAGCGGAATTCAGAAAGTTGACGGCGTCGTTACTGACGCCCACGAAAAGGTCCACCGCGGCAAGAATCGCGAGGAACACAAGGAGAACAAGAAAGAATGTATCCATAATGGTGAGTGATGGAAGTAGGAATCTGTTGTCGGAAGCTGGAGATCAGGCCCGTCAGATGCCAGTTTTTTACTTGCCCATAAAAAACCGGTAAGGCCCACTCCGCCTCCATTAGCGGTGCTGAGTATGCCGGGCGAATATGTCAGAAAGGCTTCAGCAAGATGACAGTTCCGTGACAGATTTATGACGGAACCATGACAACGAATAAAATCAGTGGGTTGCGTAAACAGAATTCGTCAAAAAATGTCTCGGAAATCGGGTTTGAACCGTGAAAAAGGATCGGCCCCGGCGAGGATCCAGGCTCATCCTCAGCCGGCAGCCCTTCATAATTCAGTTTCAGGTATCAGGAGGAAACCACATCATGACAAACGACCGCTGCTGCGCCTGGGGCGCCTCGGGGTCCAGAGCGATGCGCGAGTATCACGACACCGAGTGGGGTGTGCCGACGATTGACGAAAAGCGTCTGTTTGAATTTCTGATTCTGGAATCCGCTCAGGCCGGTCTCTCCTGGGCCACGATCCTCGGGAGACGTGAGGGATACCGGAAAGCCTTCGCGGGGTTTGATCCGGAGGCTGTCGCTTCTTTCCGTGAGGCAGATGTCAATCGCCTGCTTCTCGACCCGGGCATCATCCGGAACCGGATGAAAATCGAGGCCGCGATTACGAACGCCCGGGCTCTCATTGATATCCGGGAAAGGACAGGATCCTTTGTCCGCTGGTACTGGAGCTTCACGGATGGATGGCCGATTGAGAACGCGTGGACGGATGAGTCGCAGGTGCCTCCCTCCACGCCGTTCTCCGACCGGGTCGCGAAGGAATTCAAAGCGAAGGGCTTTCGCTTTCTCGGCACCACGATCCTCTACTCCTTCATGCAGGCGACCGGCATGGTGAATGATCACGTAACGCGCTGCAGCCGGTACGAATCTATACGCACGCTCGGGCTCTCATTCGGAAAAAATATTTCCTCCTCTATAGGCTAGAGGCAATACCTAGAGAGTGTCTTTGCGCTAGTCTTTCCTACGTACTGTTTTTCTGTAAGGAGAAAGTCATGGAATTCCGTGAAACGCTGGCCCGCCGTCGTTCTTCCAGAGCCTATGAGACGACGCCCGTGTCAGATGAAGCTTTGGACACGATTCTTGCCGCGGGCCGCGCGGCTCCGGTCGGCATGGGGGAATACGGCACCGTGCACCTCACGGTGGTCACCGGACGCGAAAAAATGGCGGAACTCCGGAATTTCTTCATGGCATCAGAAAGCCACGATCCGCTGTACGGCGCCCCCGCCTTCATCGTGGTTTCCGCGAAGCCCGGCACGGTAGGTACGCTTGACGCCGGAGCGATCATTGAAAATATGCTGCTCGCCGCGGCGGACCTCGGCCTTGGAACCTGCTTCATCGCGGGCTGCCTTCTCGGAACGAAAGACCCCGCGAAACTCCGTTCGATTCTTCAGATCCCTGAGGGGTTTGAAGTGAAGTCCGGCATCACGCTGGGACACATCACGGACTCCGTTCCCGCAAAGACGCTCACGGAACGCTTCAGCTGCACCCGTCTCTGATCAGAGACGCCTTAGAAAAAATAAACAGAGAATCCGATGACGAATGCCCTGAAGATTGAAACCTTCCCCTACTACTTCGCGATCGCAAAAATCCGGAATCCCGCTTCTATCAACTGGAAGTCACCGTTTGTCTTTGTCGGGAAGACGGATGATGAGCTTTCGCTTGTGGCGCTTGAGTCAGAGGTGCCTTCTGACGCCTATCCCGTCGACCGGGGCTACCGCATGATGCGGGTCGCAGGGACGCTCGACATGTCACTCACCGGCATTCTGGCCCGGATCTCCAAGGTACTCGCTGATGAGGAGATCCCGATTTTCGCAGTCTCCACCTACAACACGGACTACATCCTGGTGAAGAGTCATACCTTCAGAAACGCGATCCAGGCGCTCAGCCGCGCGGGGTACCTCGTGTCGAACGAAATTTCCTGAATCCTGAGGTACGCGGGACTAAAATTTCCGGTATCCGGTGAAACCGGCGCGGCATCCGCCGCCCCGGTTTTTTTCCGCCCTTTGAAAGCCTCCCGCGGAGCTTTTCCTCCGCGATGCATCTTTTTATCGGGACCTTTCCGTCATGGAATTTTCTAGCGCCATTGCATTCCGTCATTCGATCCGGTATTTCTCAGCCCGCCCTGTTCCGGATCCGGTTCTTCAGGCGATCGCGGAAGACGCGACAAGGGCCCCCTCACAGCTGAATGGCCAGGACTGGAAGATCTGGATTTCAACGGGAGAGAGTCTCGACGCAATCCGATCGGAATTCGATGAACGAAACCGGGCGGGTATTCCGCCTTCAACCGACTTCGCGAACCTTCCGCTCTCGGAGCGCTCCCCCGAAGTCCGGGCCCGGATGGAAGCGATCGCGGCAGAGCGTGAGGCTCTGGGGCTTGAGGCTGATAAACGGGCAAGCCAGGCTGTGCTTTTCCACGCGCCCGCGGTCGCTTTTATCACGATCCCCAAAGTGCATTCCGAGTGGATGGTGCTTGACGCCGGAGCGCTTGAAGCGTTTCTGCTCCTTGCAGCGGCCTCACGCGGTGTCGGCAGCATTCCGGCCTTTAATCTGGTGCGTTACCCCGATATCGTGAAGCGCGTTCTCGGTATCCCCGATAACCTGATTCTGGCGATCGGGATAGGACTGGGATACCCAGCTGACTCCCCGCTTAACCGTCTCCGGACGGGCCGCGCGCCACTGAGCGAGATTCTCACTTTAAAACACTGAAATTCCCATTTGGAAAAATACAAAAAGACACTGAAGACCCTGTAATTAGTATCACTGACACTTAAATTACCGTAGATCCGAAAATCTTTATTCCGTGATCAGAGTTCCTGATTTCAGGCCATAAAAAACGGGAGGGGCAACCCTCCCGTTTCTGTATCCGGCGATGCATTTCTGCCCCGTCCGGTTTCTGCCTAATCCTCTTCGCTGGACGATGAATTCACATCCCGGTCGAACCCGGCCTAGAGCGTATCAAGGAATGACCGGAACCAGACGGACCCGCCCATCCTCGCGAACGTATCCCGCTGCTCAGTGGTACAGCGGATGTGAAGCACCATTTCCTTCGTGTGGAGAGATGCGGGCCGGCCCCGTCTTCGGGACCGAGGGGCGGCTTCTGCCGCCTCTTCCGCATTTTTTTCTTTTTCTTCTTCCTGCTGCATTTCAGACCTCTTATCAGCTTTCCGGGGGGACCGGTCAGCGGTTGACTGCCGGTTCATGGTTTTTCTCTAATTTTAATGGCTCAGAAAGAAAAAAGTCCAGTAAAAAAATAACTCGATCAATAAAAAATCATTTATTCTCAATAAGATCGAGCATAGCTAATAACATAAAAGAGATACAGAAAATTTATTTTCCGTGATACTTAAATATAACCGTTCTCATCTTTTTTTGTTACTTCAAACGGTTGAATTTAACGAGTTTCGGAAACACGGGGCATTTGGCCCAGAGCCGCACAAAGATTCCGGTCGTGAGAGCGGAAATCACGGTGCCTTCGCGCACCCCTTCGATGCGTCCGAGGAAGATGAGACCGAGAACGCAGGCGATCGCGACAAGCGACCAGTCAAAGATCGCTTTCATGCGTCCGAGTGATATTCCGAAGCGTTTCGAAGCCTCAATCACGAAGCCGTCGCCCGGAAGCGTCACCGCGCAGCTCGCGCCCTGGAAGACAACGCCCAGCGCGAGGAAGGCGTTCCCGAGAAGATTCTGGGCGATCTTCGCGGCATAAGGCCCTGGGGGGACCGCGGCGAGGGCCCACATGAAGAAATCAATGAGAAAACCGAAAAGGAGAACAATCGGAACCTGGAGCAGATTCCGGGTGAACTGAAAGCGCTTTCCCATCACCGCCCAGAGGAGCGCGAAGAAAAACACATTGAGACCGATCGACGCGGCACCGAGTGTCAGCGGAGTGAAGAACGTGACCGTATAGGGTGAGGATGAGAGCGGTGTTGTGCCGAGCCCCGCCCGGGTCGTCATCGCGATCCCGAACGCCACCGAACTCATACCAATAAAAAGACATCCCCAGCGGCTCACAAACTGCTTCACGCGCAGCCCTCCTTCTTAAAACCTGTTGAAAAAGAAAAAACTGCCCGCCTCGGGTTTCCGGGAGGCGGGCAGCCAGACCGACCGGTAAGGATACCGGACAGAAAGAAAAAAATCTGTTATCCGGGCAACGCGCAGAGCGCTTCGAAGTCCTCATCCAGCGTTTTTTCGGCTGCGGCAAGCGCGGTTTTCTTTCCGCGGACCCAATCAGAATCCGCTCGGATCCCGTCCTCGGCCTCGCGGAAAAGGCGCGTGAGCTCAGTCGGCTGCGGACCGCCCCGGGTCGCGCGGCCGTTCACGATCGAGCGGGGATCCAGCGCCGAACGGAAATCGTATTCCGTGAGCGGGAAGGTCTTAGGAATCCCCTCTTCTGTTCCGGAGGCAAGTTTCTCATAGAGCGCCTTCGCGTCCTCATACGGAAGTGTGAGCGGGGTGTAGTCCCGGCTTCTGGCAAATGTCACAAGGTCGCTTGCGAAGTGATGCCCCTCTCGGAACGGCACCCCGTAGTCCTTCATCAGGACATCCGCGATGTTCTGGCTCGCGGTCCAGTCAAGATTCAGTTCCTCCAGAGCCCGCTCGGGGTTCACTTTGAGAAGGGTGAGAACGTGAGCGAAAGCCCGGAGCACCGCCGCGCCCTCCCCCATCACCGTGCAATTGATTGCCTCATCCTTCGGGTCATACATCCCTGGCATCAGATCGTGCGCCCGGAAGATCGTTCCCGTGAGTTCCCCAAGCACCTGATTCGCGTCCCGCCGCACATCGATCAGCGACCCGGGGTTCCGCTTCTGCGGCATGGCGGTCGACGCGTACGTGCTGGACACGAGGATCCAGGGGCGCGGCTGCGCGTACTGCGTCATGATGTCCTCAATAAACTGCGTGATGTGCAGCATCGGCTCAACGAGCTTGAGACTGGCCTCCACCGCGGTGTCGGTCGACGAAATCTGCGCCGCGTCGTACGCGTTTTCAACGAGCCCCTCAAATCCGAGGAGCGACGCCATCGACTCACGATCAAGCGGCCAGGGGGTCCCATTCAGCACCGTGGTCCCCATGGGACTGAGATTCAGACGGGCCCAGAATTCCTTAAGCGACTCGAAGTCGCGCCTGAAACCTTCAAGGTGTCCGAGCCAGGTGTGCCCGAGCGAATTCGGCTGCGCCGCCACCCCATTCGTATAGCAGGGAGCGATCGTGTCCCGGTTTTCCTTCGCTAGGCGAAAGAGTGTCTCACGCACCGAGTTCAGCGCGGTCATCACTTCAAGCGTCTGATCCCGAAGCATCGCCCGCTGATACACCGCATGCATATCCTGGGAAGACCGCCCCGCGTGGATCAGCGTGACATCGATCCCGGCCTCCGCGATGAGAAGGGGCTCATAGCGCACATACATCTTGGGACGGGGGTTCCCGGGGGTATTGCCTTTCTCGATCACACGTCTCTGAGCTCTCGCCCATCCCGGGGCCCGCCTGGGGTCGAGAAGCCCGCTTCGGGTATTCACGACAAACGTCGCTTTGTTGATCTGGGAAAGCCAGAAAAACTCATCCCGCGGCGGTCTATCGCCAGTCCAGGGAGCAGCGTCCGCGAGGCGGCCGGCCTCGCCGGTTGAAGGAACACCGAGCGTCATTTCTCATCTCCTTAATCCGCGCGGCCGAATAGAAATGAAGCGCGGTGAGACCGGCGCTTCTCCGACCGTCATGCCCCTTATGTTAAGACGAAACGCCTGCATTCAGGGCCGCGGGACGAAGCGTCAGACAGCTTATCTTCTCTGGATTTCTTTTGATGTAATAAAAGTATTGACATCTAAATTTTTCTTCGCTATATTTCTTCTTAACAGATAAAACAACACTTATTACATCAATAAGGCAGAATTCAAAATGGCAAAAATCGCAGTTGTCGCCGCGAACGGCAAAGCTTCCCGCAAAATTATCTCTGAAGCCCTTTCCCGCGGTTTCGACGTAACCGCTTTCGGGCGTCACGAAGAGAACAATACGGAGGCGAAGACTTACGTCCGTAAGGACATTCTCGATCTGACGCGAGAGGACCTCGCCGGGTTTGATGCCGTAGTGAGCGGGTTCGGAGCTTTCACGCCTGAAACCTTCCCGCTCTACCAGACCACGACTGAGCACCTCGCGGATATCCTCTCCGGCTCTGACACCCGTCTGCTCTTCGTCGGCGGTGCCGGTTCCCTCTACACGAACCCGGAACGCACGGAAACTCTCGCGGATGGGAAAGACTTCCCGGAGGCGATCCGTCCGCTCGCCCAGGCGATGAAAAAGGCGCTTGGCTACCTTCGTACGAGAAACGATGTCCGCTGGACCTATATCAGCCCGGCTGCGGTTTTCCTCGCGGACGGTCCCCGCACGGGATCCTATGAACTCACGGGCGAGGATTTCACGGTGAATAAGGACGGAAAGTCTGAAATCTCCTACGCCGACTACGCGATCGCGATGGTGGATGAGATTGAGCGCGGAAATCACATCCGCGAGCGGATTTCGGTCCGCTGGGCTTAAAATCCCCACCTTCCCCAAGAGCGGTTACCGCGTCAGGCGTCATGCGAGATGCCTGACGCTTTGACGCATTTACACTTCAGGAGAATCAGGGCTCTATGCAGATTTCCACCAAATTCACGACTGCTGTGCACGTGCTGATCGCGATTGAGTACTTCAGGGATGATGAAAAGATCACGAGCGATATGCTCGCGGGAACGGTGGGCAGCAACCCCGTGATCATCCGGAACATCATGTCGCAGCTGAAGGAAGCCGGCCTGATTGAGGTCCGCCGGGGACCTGGCGGCATCACGCTTCTGAAGCCGCTTGAAGCCATCACGTTTCTTGACCTCTACCGGGCCGTGGAAACCGGGAGCAGCGCGCCTCTTTTCCACTTTCATGAGCACCCGAATCCCGCGTGTCCTGTCGGACGCGCGATCCATGGAAGTCTGGACGCGACGCTGGATGCCATTCAGGCGTCCTTTGAAGCTGAGCTGAAGCGTCACACCGTGGCGGAGATTTACGAAAAGGCGGTGGAGACTATCGCGAAAGAGGGCGACGCATCCGAACCCTCCCCTGTCTGACCTCCCTTGTAAGACATCCAAATCCACGGAAAGTCTCTCCGCACTTTGAATGCGGAGAGTCTTTTTTATTATCCGTTTCAACCGATTATGACGATTCAGAACACGGCCGATACCGCCGGTGTTAAAGTGAATTCCGAAGCACCCTGTTCTACAAAAAATCAAAGGAGAGCAGCGCATGGCACCATCAGTTCACCAATACATCCGGATTTCAGGACAGGCTCATGAGCGAGGCGTCGCTTATGGGTCTTTCGCGAAGGAACGGATTCTGAAGGTTATCGACGAATACAAAGTCCTCTTCGACAAAGAAGCGCATCTGCCGTGGAAAGATGCGGTCCGGATGGCAAAACGCTACGAACCGGCAATCCGGGCTTACCGGCCGGACCTGATCGATGAGATGAAAGGTATCGCCGAGGGGGCCGGCGTGCCGTTCGATGTGATTCTGACGCTGAACTGTCGCTCGGAAGTGATGTTCGCGAAGAGCGAAGCGCCGGCAGACGACTGCAGCGTGATCGGTGTGCCGCCGGAAGCGTCCGGCAACGGAAAAACCTATCTCGCGCAGAACTGGGACTGGTGGTCGATCGGAGCCGGAACCACGGTGATTCTTGAGGTGGACGAGCGGCCCTATCCGAAAGCCCTCATCGTGACTGAAGCGGGTCTGGTCGGAGGAAAGGGACTCAATGCGGCCGGGGTCGGCGTATCGCTCAACGCCATGTCAGTGAAGAAAGGACAGATCGGCGTGCCCCTTCATGTGATTCTCCGGAACGCTGTGCAGCAGCCGACCGTCCCGAAGGCGATTGATACGATCGCGAAAGCGAAGCGCGCGGGCTCCGCCTGCGTGGGGCTCGCGAGCGCGGACGGTCTTGTGGTCGCGGTCGAATACGCGCCTTCTGACCTCGATATCCTTCTCTCAGACGGTCACCCGCTCTGCCACACCAATCACTGGCTCTCCCCCTACATGCTCTCGCAGGGAGAGGCGACCCGCTATTCATTCACATCGACTTTTACGCGTCTTGACCGCGTCCGGCGTCTCACCCGCGCGGAAGAAGGTCATCTGAAGCGGAAGACACTGTTCCGGATTCTTTCGGATCACGCCGGGAATCCGGACGGCGTCTGCCGTCATGACGACATGTCGCTGCCCGAATACCACCGTCACACTTCTCTTTGGTCCATGGTGCTCGATCTCGACGATCGCACGCTCTGGCTGACTGAGGGGTCGCCCTGCTGCACGAAAGCGAGATCCTACACGCTGAAGTAATCTTCTCAATACAAAACGCGCCCCTGCCTGACACTTTCAGACAGGGGCGCGCTGTTTCCCTGGCGGGATGACAGTCTTCTGTTCCCGGTTACTTCACAAAGAACGGGAAGATGTAGAGAACCACCGCGATCACGCAGGACGCTGACACAATCACTTTCCAGACCAGGTACTCACGATCCATCGCGCGTTTTTCTTCAGGCGGCGGCACATCATCCGCTCCGGACGCCGCGAGATCCAGTGTGAATTCCCCGGCCTTGCCGTATTTCCACCGGCAGACGAGATAAATCGCGATACCGAGCACGCACCAGAGCACACCCGTGATGAAGGCGTCCGCGTCGAGCTGCGTCATCATCAGCACATAGATCACCGCGCTCACCGGAGCTCCGATCTTGATCCACGGAGCCTTGTAGCTCCGCTTCAGTTCCGGGTGCTTCTTACGGAGAGCGAGCGCGGCAATGATGCCAAGCACGTAGTAGAAGAGATCCGCGAAAAGCGAGAGCGACGCGATATATTCAAGCGAATTTGTCGCGATCAGCGCGACAGACAGCACACCGAGCACAATCACGGCGACATACGGCGTCTGATATTTCTTACTAGTGATCGCAAAGACCTTCGGCATGGAGCCGTCACGCGCCATCGTGAAGAGATAGCGGGGAGGCGTCGAGATCGAGGCGTTCAGCGTGGAGAAGTCGCCGCCAAAGGCAATACCCGCGGCAAGGAGCGCGAGCGGGAAGCCGAGAATTCCGGCCGCCTTCATCGCCTGGGCGAACGGCGCTTCCGCGTCCGTGAGCGACGCGATCTGATCCGGAGGCGTGATGCCGACGAGGTACCACTGGAAAAGTGCGTTTACCGCAAAGACCACAAACGGGGCGAGGAACATCGCGCGCGGCACATTGATGTGCGGGTATTTGATTTCTTCCCCCATTGCCACGCAGGCCTCAAACCCGGCAAAGCACCACCAGATCATGCAGGTCGCGGAAAAGAATCCAAGAGGCGTTGTCGCGTGAAGGAACTCCGGAGCCCGCACAAAGGACGGCAGATGGACATTCGGAATCATCGTGAGGAACCAGATGAAGGCGACGCCCCAGAAGAAGAACATGAAGCCGTTCTGCAGCTTTCCGGTGAGCTTCACGCCGAAAACATTAGCCACAATGAAGCCCGCGGTCACAATGGAGGCGAGCACCACGTCGGATATCGGCAGGTCATAGCCAAACGCGAGGAAAAGCGTTCGGAAGTAGTAACTGAAAGCGAGCGCTTCGCCCCCCGTCACTGCGACAAGCGAAATGATGAAGTTCCAGCCCGCGAGCATTCCGGCCGCGCGTCCAAGACCAAGAGACGCGAACTGGTAGGTGCCGCCTGCGTAAGGAAGCGCGGCTCCCATTTCCGCGTATAGGAGCGCCGGATAAATACTCACCGCGAGCGCGAGGAGCGTTGCAAGAATGACCGCTGGCCCGAGCGTGCCGACAACATTGGAACCCGTTGTAAAGAGACCGACACCGATCACAGAGCCCGCCGTGATCGTCACCGCCTCCCGCATGCCGAATGTGCGTTTCAGACCCCCGGCCTGGGGGCTTGACGCCTCAATTCTGGTTTCTGTCATAGGATTTATGTTTTTATATTGATTGAAGTTGGATGGACTGCCTGATCCGCGGGGCAGGAAGCCCGACGGGGCAGGCACCTTCCATGTTAGTGCGGCACTGTGACTCGAAGGAGCGCTCCAAAGCCGTTCTCTGACCACGGTCGACTGAGATAAGGAAAACGTCTGAGACTTTCCCCCGCTTTCTCTCTTTTCGGGTTTTCATCAGACATTTTCCGGATATCACCATCAAGTAACGTTTTTAAATTTCAACTACGCTATTTTTCGTTCACGTTTTTTGCTGAATAAAACCGTGAACCGTTCCCCCCTGACCGCCATACGAAACGCTCTGTGCCACCTGCCGCAACATTGATACCTATAAATAAATAGAGCTTTTACAGAAACCCGTAAATCCAAGACAGAAGCCTCCATCATGATGAATAAATTACGGAATTTCTTCCTGGAATCCCTATTTTGTGATACATAAATATTTTTAAAAAGGCGTAATGTATGAATTGCGGAGAAAAGAAAAAGAAGAAACCCCGAGAGCATTTCTTCCTTCTTCTCTTCTCCGCGAAGCGGGTTTAGGAGCAGCCGGAAGCCGGTTCCGCTATTTTCCCGAAGTCCTTGCAGCGGAAGCATCACGGCGAATCCGGAGACACTGCTCCGGCATCTGTAGAAGCATGAGTGCGTACAGCCTCATCCCGTGACTCTCTCCTCGGAGATGAGGTCTTTTTCCCTCCTTCCCTGCAAGTTCTCCTCATGGAAGGAGGGATATTTCTTTTCCCCTCATTTGTCTCCCCGTTCACATTTCCCCCTCAGAAGCCTGGTCTTCAAAAAGACCCTCGGCCGGTTTTGAATCTGGCTCTGTCCTCTCTTATTCTTCACACTGTTTTGACGCGCTTTGAACGGGGGTTTCACACGGCAGGGAACACACTTTAACTGTCTCCCTTTATCTGCTGCCAGACTTCCGTCCGTCGGCACTCCGAATCCCGTGAAAAGACGTTTTCTTTCCGCTGCAGCCGAAGCGATTATTCCGGCTCTGCTGCTCGCGGCGCTCATCATCCTTCACCCGGTCTCCATTGACCTCGCGGTGGAGCGTTTCTTTGCGCCGGATGGAACGTTTCCGCTTCAGAACAGCGCAGCGCTGCTTTTCTTCCATAAATGGGCAAAACTGCTCACGGTGTTCGTGGCTTTGGGAGTTATCGCGATCGCGGTAAAAGACCGGGCCAAGATCTCCCCCCGGATTTCTGTCACTGAAGCGGGCTATCTTATTACCGCAATACTCGTCTGCGTCGGGACAGTCTCAGTGCTGAAAGATATGACCGGGGTCTACTGCCCGGTTTCCACGACGTTCTTCGGCAGCACGCATCCGATTCTTGCCCCTCACTTCGGATTCAGCCTTTCAGCCTCTGGCAACTGCTGGCCCGGAGGCTTCGCCGGAACCGGTTTCAGTCTGATCCCCTTCTGGTTTGCTTTCAGACGCCGCCGTCCGACCCTTGCCCGCGCCGGTCTCTTTTTCGCTATCCTCTTCGGAACGGTCTGCGGTGTCATTCAGATGATGCGGGGATACCACTTCCCGAGCCACAATGTGGCGACGTTCCTTCTTGACTGGAGTCTCTCCGCTCTGGTCTACCTCGCGTTTCTCGCGGCTTCGTTAAAGCGTTGCCATGCGGCTCGCTTCATTCGGATTCCTCAGAAAGCCTGAACGCTGATCCGGTTTGAAAATCAATAAGAGGGACGGTTCCCCAGAAACCGCCCCCGGAAGAGGTTTGCTTCAAAATGTCTGAAATGTCTTTTCTCCTCTCACTCCAGGCGCTTCATGGTACATTTTTTGATTCCATCATGATGGCGGCGACCCGGGTCGGGAACGCGGGAGAAATCTGGATAGCACTCGCCGCGGTGCTTTTATTTTCAAAAAAGACCCGCCCGGTAAGCATCGCGATCATCGTCAGTCTGTTCGCTGATCTCTTTATTTCAAATGGCCTTCTGAAGTTTCTTTTTGCCCGTCCGAGACCCTGCGCCATTGAGACAGGGGTCTCTATGCTGCAGGCGTGCCCGCCTTCTTTCTCATTTCCTTCCGGTCACACGGCTGTGTCATTCACGGTGCTCGGTGTTCTGCTCGCAAGCAGGGAATTCAAAATTGCTCTCGCGGCGCTTCCCGTCGCGCTTCTGATCGCCTTTTCGCGGCTCTGGCTTTTTGCCCATTTCCCGACAGACGTTCTGGGGGGTGTTGCCGTGGGACTCGTGCTTGGATATGGCACCTGGCATCTCCTTCTCCTGATCCCCGCATTCAGGCGGTTCTGGAACTGGTCAAATGAAGAAGCACTGACGCAGGCCTGAATAAAACAGCGCCCCGAAAAATCACTAACGGGACGCTGTTTTTATCGGAAGCTCGGGATAACCAATTATTCTTCAAAGGTACCGCGAACAATAATTTCGCAATTCCGCATCATCTGACGCCCCTTGGCAAAAACATCCGTAAGTTCAAGATTGTCATCAAAAAGCAATGCATCTGCCGTTGCTCCATCGGCCACCCGACCTTGAGTAGATAGCCCATGCGAATCCGCAACATTTTTGGTGATAAAGGGAAGAACATCCTCGAGCTTCTGCCCCTTTTCCCTGACAAGCTTCTGAATAGTTTCAAGATTACATTCAATCCCGCAGACAGCCAGCCCTACCATTTCCCCCTTGTCATTGAAACGAGGTTTGGAGCCATGACCGTCTGAGCTCATCGTAATGCGGGCAGGGTCAACCCCTTCGCCAACCGCTTCAATAAAGGCATCAGCCGGGGAGTCGAAGCAGCAGGATCCGCCTGTTGTGATATCGATATAGCCGCCTGCTTTGGCAAACTGCACAGCGGAATCAAACACATACTTTGCCCTTGCGCAATGAGTCGGGCGAATATGGCGAATCGGGAAACCGCGGTCCACTATTTCCTTAAACATTTCAAATTCGCCATGAAGATTTCCGGAATGAACATGCAATACACCGATTTTTCCGGAAATCATGCCGGCAAGACGAATGTCAGCCAGTAGCTGAATAACCTGATCAACTGTCGGGAAGGATGAGCGGTGATCGCCAAGCGCAATCTTGACTCCCAGGCACTCCGGAACCATAAAGATATCTTTTGCGGCCTCACCGCTCATCGTGGTCGGAGGAAAGCGGTAATTGCTCGTATACATCCATGTGGACACCCCTTCTGCGGCCAGCGCACGAATTTTGGCAAGCAGATTTTCAATTGAGCGGGTAATAAAGTCTGTCCCTGATACCCCAACAAGAGAAGTGGTTCCACAGGCAACCAATTCCGAAAGCACCAGTTCCGGTGTTCTGGACACGGGACCGCCTTCTCCGCCGCCTCCTGTAACGTGAATATGCTGATCAAAGAATCCAGGCGTCAGCAGTTTCCCTGCTGCATCAATTGTCTCAAGCCCTGGCATTACTACGTTGAGATCTTTTCCAACCGCAGCAAAACGGCCATTCACCATTAAAACGTCCTGAACCCCCAGACGTTCCGGCGCATATACCTCGGCGTTTCTAATCAGAACTGCATTCATCATTTGACTCCTGTCAGAAAGAGAATGGGATCAGGCTGCCGGCATTTTTTACGGCAGCCCGGGTTCCGTTCGTTCAGAGGAAGGCGGCTGAAGCCGCAATATTGGTAATCAGAGCAAGCACCATTACGGGAATCGTGCGGCGCACGAGCTGGAACGGTGTGATGCCCGCGATTGACGACACGGCAATGGTGACGCCCGCAATCGGGCACATCGTACGGGCAATACCCGCCGAAAGCTGTACAGGAACGGCAAGCACAGCCGCGCTCATACCGACAGAAGAGGCCGCCTGCGGAAGGAGCGGAGAGAACGCAAAGAACGCCGCATTTCCAGAACCTGTAACCAGGGTCGCAAGAACCATAATGGCGATCATGATGAAGAGCATGACCCAAACGCCGGCCGATTCCATAGACGCGGCGGCGTTGATCATCGTTGTGATACCGCCGACCTTCGTCATACCGAAAGCAAAAAGCTCAGCGCAGCAAATAAGGGCTACAGTTGATGTAAAAACTTTGCCCATACCTTCATACACAGCCTTTGTCCTTCCAATCGAATCTTTCACACCCCGGGTTGTGATGAGGTCAACAACGAAAGAAACAAGAATGGAAATGATGATGGCGGTCTGAAGCGAGAGTTTCACGGGCTGATAGACCATCGGGCTGAAAATAATCAGAAGAACAAGGGGCAGCATCGGAAGAATCGAATACCAGACAGGACCCGCACCTTCAAAGGCCTTTGCTACATCTTCCTGGGTCCCGGCACCGCCTGTTTCAACACCGTCCTTCTTATCAAACCACCGCTGAACAAAGAAATGCCCGATTGCTACTACAGCGATTACGCAAAGTGCAACCGGAATCTGGTTCTGAACAAAATAGGTAACGACGTCTGTATTCAGAAGGTCTGCGGCCCGCATCGCGTTTGAGGATGACGGTCCAAGATCAAGGCAGCAGGTCGACCCAATCACCGCGGCAGCGGAGGTCTTAGAAACTCCCAGAGCGACGAGCAGCGGGAAAATTGAAGCCATCAACAGCAACCCAAGGCCGACCGCGCTGTTAATGAAAAGTGCCATAAACTGACCAACGACGTAGGTCACGGCAAGAAGCAAATAGGGTGAGCGAATCGCTGAGAGCGGCTTCACACAAAGCTTCACAAGAGCCTTGGATGCCCCAATCTTATCCATGTAATACGAGAAGCCCGCAATCCACATGATGTTGAGACCCAGACCTGGGAGGCGTGTTTTCATGCGGTCAGTGAAGGCCTGCGCAAAATCAAATCCAAGGAAATGGGTGGATGCCTTTGCCGGCACCGGATCAACTCCAAAACACGCAGCAACTGCGAGGAATAAAAGACCCGCAATCAAAAGAACGGTAGGCGGGTAATAGTTTTTGAAAATACACCACGCAACCGCCACTATCACTGCGAGCGTTATGACGACACCTAGCATGCTTCATCTCCTTTGTGGTTGATGCATAACCGTTGAGGCACAGACCCTGATGCCCCTTTTCCTCTGCCATCCTGGTGGTTAGGGAGCGGAAGACCAGGCTTATCCGGACGGACAGCCTCGCGGAGGCGTGAGCTGAATAGAACTCCTCAGCATTTTTTTTGAGATGACGTTATATGCACGCCTCAGCGTAATACCGCTTAAAGACTACTCCCAATTATTGATTCGGTGCCAAATCTCCGTTGCCTCTCCGTGATCAACGATGTGATAGCGATCGAAAGCAGCCGCTGTCGGACACGCGTGATTCGGGAGAATGCGAAGCCGGGTATCCAGCGGGAAATCCGCTGCTGAAATCGGCTTCCCGTCGCGCCGGGCAATGATGCCGTGCTCCTGGTTCGCTGACGCCACCCAAAGCTCCGGAATCAGGTTTCCATTGATATCGCAGACCGCTCCGTAACCCCAGTCAACCGCCTGAGATGCCGTACCGCGGTCCCGGCTCATCGCGAGCCACCCACCATCCGTAATCAGCCAGCCCTTCTCCTGCTGCCGGCCAATGACAGAAACAAACACGGACTCAGCGATATCTCCGATCTCGCAGACCCCCACCCCATGCATAAAGAGATCGAAGATGGTTCCGACACCGCTTCGGTATTCTGTGACGCCGGGAGCCTTTTCAGCGGCGCAGAGCGTAGGAGTAGAGCCGACACTCACGATTTCAATCGGGAAGCCGGCGGCGCGAAGATCATCCGCCACACGGTTAATTGAAGTCACTTCATTCTCGGCCGCAACTTTCAGCTCCGCTTCACCGTGCGCCGAATAACTGCCGCCCGTGTGCGTCAGGACTCCGACAAGCGCCGCGCCATCCTTCAGATGCCGGGCCACCTCAAGGATTTCAGGGCTTCCCGGTTTTAAACCGGAACGATGCCCATCGCAGTCGATTTCAATCAGTACCCGAAAACCGGTGCCGGCTGCCCGGGCATAGTGACTGACGGCGTCCGCCGCCTCAACGCTATCGAGAATGATCTTGCAGTCGGCTCCGGACTTATTAAGCCGATCAACCCGGGGCAGCTTATGCGGGGCGATTCCGACAGCGTAAATCAGATCCGTGATTCCGTGAGAGGCAAAAAATTCCGCCTCTTTCAGTGTGGAAACCGTAGCGGGACCGGTCGGTCCCTCAATCTGGAGACGGGCAATTTCCAGACACTTATGCGTTTTCAGATGCGGACGCCAATGCACACCGAGCTTCGCGCAGGATGATTTGGCTCGGGCAATATTCCGGATAAGTTTGTCGCGATCAATCAAAAGCGACGGTGTATCGAGCTCTGTGAGCTTCATAGGCGCGGCCTCGAGGAAGAGAAAGAAAATTTATTTTTTTATTCTCCCCCACCCACGATAGTCTGAATCACGCATAAAATCAAAACAGTTTTGATAAAAAATCAAAGATAAGTAGCAGGAAGACCGATTTTCCAACCCTATTCCTGCCTTCTCTTTCCGGTTTTTTCTGATTTTTTAGGACTGAGAATTTATGAAACGCTTGTTGCTGCTCCTTCCCGCTCTGATTTTTGCCGCCTCGGCCGCGTCTGCCGCTGACGCTCCCCGCGGGAATACCCGGTTTGAAAGCTTTTCCCAGGTGAAGAAGATTCTGCTCAATCAGGTCTTCAATGATCACCGCACGACGATTTACTGCGGCGCGTCTTTCACGCCGGATAAGCAGGTCATCCTGCCGAAAGGATTTATCGCGGCCAAATCCCCGAAACGGGCGAACCGAATCGAATGGGAGCACATTCTGCCGGCGGAAAACTTTGGGCGGGCCTTCACGGAATGGCGTGAAGGAGCGCCGGAATGCGTAAAAGGAAACGGTAAGCCTTATAAGGGCCGTGCCTGCGCAAACCGCGCGAGCGCTGAGTATCGTCTGATGCAGGCTGATATGTATAACCTCTACCCCGCAATCGGCTCCATCAATGCTGCACGGCAGAATTACGACTACACGCAGTTCGCGAAGGGGACCCCGAACACTTTCGGCACCTGCCCGATGAAGATTGAGGACCGGAGGGCTGAACCTCCGGACACCGTGAAGGGACTCGTCGCCCGCACGTATAAGTACATGGAGTGGGCTTACCCGAAGTACCGGATGAGTAACCAGACCCGTCAGCTGATGAACGCCTGGGATAAGACGTTCCCGGCCACAGCCTGGGAGTGCGAGAGGGCGGACCGCATCGCGGCAATTCAGGGGAATGAGAATCCCTTCACGCAGGCTGCGTGCAAAAAGCCCGCAAAATAAACATTACTTGTCACTGCTTTCCGGAGTACCACACCTCCGGAAGGTCTCTTCCAGGAGGGTTTCGGTTTGAGCCGGGCAACTGATCTTGAACTCTTCTCCGCGATCGCGAAAAGCGGAAGTCTTTCTGAGGCAGCGCGCCGTCTCGGACTGACCGCTGGCGCTGTGTCGCGCCGGCTCGCCGCGCTGGAAACCCGGTTAGGCTGCCCCCTGGTGCTCCGCAATACCCGCGGGATGGCGCTTACCGGGGAAGGAAAGCGGTTTCTCGCGGGCGCGGACGACATCCTGGAACGGATTGCCGCTCTTGAAGACGCCGTGACGTCTGCGCGGGGATCTCTGAAGGGAAAGCTTCGCATCAACTGCAGCTGGGGGTTCGGAGAACGGGTTCTCAGCCTCGCGGCAGCAGAATTTGCCGCCGAGAATCCTGAAATCGAACTCACCCTCCTCCTCTCCGATCCCCCTCTCGATCCTGTTCAGTCCGGACTCGATCTTGTCATTCATATCGGAGAGCTCCCCGAGAGCCGTTTTCACGCCAAGCGCCTCTTCCGGAATGACCGTATCCTTTGCGCATCTCCTTCCCTGCTTCAAAAAACCGGAGGCTCCGTCACGTCACCCGCGGATCTCGCGAAACTCCCCGCGATTTCAATCGATGAGGACCGTCTGCCCGGAAACATCTGGGAGCTGAAAGGAAAAAACGGCGCTGTCCGAATCCGCTTTCAGTCAACACTCCGCACGAATTCAAGTGAAACTGCAACCCGATGGGCTGAGGCTGGTCTCGGCGTTATTCTGAGAAGCCGCTGGGCGGTGTCTGACGCCCTTCAGTCCGGGAAACTGACGCAGATCCTTCCGGATCTCACAATGCCGAGCTCAGGTTACGCGTATTACGCCGGTAACCGCCTCGCCTCCCCGGCCCGGTCTTTCCTTCGCTTTCTGGTTCCCTGGCTTAAGCAAAGAGGAATCGCCTCATGACGGAGAACCTCTCAGAACGCTTCCGTATGCCGGAATCGGTTCCTCCGAATCCTGACCTCGCGTCCCGGCTCCAGGAGCTCGCCCAATCGACTAATCGCCCCATGAGGGGTGCCGGGCTTCTGCTTGAAAAGGACGGGAGCACCCGGATTCTCACAGCGCTTTCGGACGAGGGGTTCCCGGAGAATGCCGGAATGCCTCCGGCCGCAATCTCATGGGGCACCTTTTATCGGAATCTTGAAGAATCCGGAGGGCGCCTGAACCCAGAGACTCCGGTGGAGACGGCGGGTGGACGAAGGGTTGATTTATCCCTCTTTTTCGAACACTCCGCTCCCTCCTGGGCCGCTAAGCCGGGAAGGAATCAGAATCTCTGGCACGGCGCTATCCTGCGGGAACTCCAGAGCGCTCCCGTGTCCGTCATCAATACCTGGAGAGAACACTTCCGCGATTGGCGTCCGGTTGAGCTCCTTGAAACGCGGGCAGGAACCCCGTTCTCATTTGAAGCCCGAACGGTTGGCGCGCCCTATCCGGTTCGGACATTCACGCGTCCGCTCATAGCCGCTCTGATGCCAGATGTCGAGCAGACTCCGAGAATCCCATTCAGTCTCGGGAAAAATCCAGACTTCGAAGTGCTGTACGAAGATCAGGATTCGATCGCGATCCTGAAACCCTCAGGTATCCCGTCGGTCCCTGGGGTTCTTGAGCCGATCAGCATGAAATCGGTTCTCGAAGAAGAGACTGGCCCGCTTTACACCGTTCACCGGCTTGATCAGGGAACATCTGGTGTGTTGCTCTTCGCCAAAAACGCCGCGGCAGCAGCAAGCCTCTCGGACGCTTTTGCTTCACGGCTGACCCGAAAAACCTATTCCGCAATTCTCGAAGGCGCAGCAGGAGGTTCGGGAAG
The DNA here is from genome assembly GCF_001182045.1 of Dakarella massiliensis. GTDB lineage: Bacteria > Pseudomonadota > Gammaproteobacteria > Burkholderiales > Burkholderiaceae_F > Mesosutterella > Mesosutterella massiliensis. The sequence goes on from NZ_CVTY01000007.1 coordinate 475,332, forward strand.
TGTGAAGACCCTCCAGCTTCCCCTTGGCGGAGATCCGTTCGATCTTCCGAGGCAAATCGTGCTCTCGGAATCCAACCGTGGAAAGAGCGCGAAATCTGCCGCAGAGATCATCGCGGTGAGTGAACACCGTGGATTCGCCCGTACACTCGTCCGACTGCATCCTGAGACCGGGCGCACACACCAGCTCCGGATCCATATGGCGTTGGGCTTCGGATGCCCGATCCTCGGGGACGCGCTCTATGGAAAGAAGGGTCTCCTAGAACTCCAGGAACCGAGGCTTTATCTGCACCTCGGGGAACTGACCTTCCCCCGGGTATCTGACGGAAAACCCGTCACGGTGAGGAAAAATTCCGGATTCAGTTCTCTTCTCTGAGATCGCATCGCCGGAAATAAAAATCCCGCAGAGCCAAAACCCTGCGGGATGAAATCAGAATTCCTGATACCAGGATCGCTGATTAAGCCTTGAAGGCGAGCTGAAGCGGCGGAACAACCTGCTTCTTACGGCTCATGACACCAGCCATCCAGCCGTTCGCGTCCGGCTTCAGGGCGACGCGGACGATATCAGCGTCGTCAGACTCCATCAGAAGCTCGGAACCTTCCTTCATGATGTCCGTCAGAACGAGCAGAACAGTGTCGCGGCCTTCAGCCTTCACTTCCTTCAGCTCAGCAGCGAGCTGGGCCTTCAGTTCCGGCGTGATAAGGTCAAGCGAAATGAGGGAAAGCTGGCCGATACCGACCTTCTTGCCGTTCATATCGAAGTCCTTGTAGTCGCGGAACACGAGGTCGCGCGGGGTGGCGTCGAGATTGCTGCCGGCCTTGAACGTTTCAATGCCGAGCGCTTCGATATTATCGACACCAGCGATAGCAGCGAGTTCCTTCGCGGCGCGGATATCCGTCGGCGTGCAGGTCGGGCTGCGGAACAGCACCGTGTCAGAAAGAATCGCGCAGAGCATGGCACCGGCGATATCCTTCGGCACTTCAACCTTGTAGTAGTCGTACATCAGCTTCACAATCGTGTTGCTGCAGCCAACCGGCTGAATCCAGCATTCGAGCGGGTAGTCGCTCGTCACGTCGCCGAGCTTATGGTGATCGATGATGCCGAGCAGACGGCACTTCGGGAAGTCATCCGGAGCCTGGGCAAGATCGGAGTAATCGACGAGATAAACCTCGCGGCCTTCGACCGAATGCACCACTTCCGGAGCCTTGAGACCGAAGCGCTTCAGCACAAAAGCGGTTTCGGGAGAAGGATCACCCTGAGCGCCGGAAACAGCATCAATGCCGCGGGCGCGGTAGAGATACGTGGCGGACAGTGCAGAAACGATGGAATCGGTATCCGGATTCTTGTGGCCTAGAACCAAAGCGGTCATGACTAACTAACCTCGAAAAAAGATGGGGACTGGGGACAGTCGGACGCGTCCCCTGTTTGCAGTGTGTAATTGAAGAATAGTACAACACCGCCCGGCTTGTGTCATGAAGGATAGCCCCGTATTGAAGTCGGCGTGAGCTCTGAATTGTCTCAGAAAACTGATGGATACCTCCTATCCGCCCGTTCCCTGCCGCTCTCATAAGGCGTGACGCATGAATGGGTTATCTCACCCCGCCCTCATTCATTCTTCAGGCGAAACAGCGGCGTCCTTCTAAAGCGCACTTTCTAATTAAATCAACAATGAAGACGTTAAATCAAAAAACAGCCTCAAAAAAATTTGCCTTTTTTAATTTTCATGTGTAATATTTCAATTCTGAGTTGCGCCCGTAGCTCAGTTGGATAGAGCACCTGGCTACGAACCAGGGGGTCGCGGGTTCGAATCCTACCGGGCGCACCAAACGAATTCAGGAAATCCCAGATAGTTCCGCTGTCTGGGATTTTTTCATGCCCGAAGCCTTTATTCTTTCAAAACTGACCTTCCGCCTTTTCTGAATCCCGAAAAAATAAAAGGCTGACCCACAATGAGTGAATCAGCCTCTCAGCACTTTAGCGCCTGACCTCAGTTACTTCGTATAAAACCGCGTCAGATAATCCGCAAGCGCCGTGTCCCAGCTCGGCATCTTGTAGTTCAGTGTGTATTCAAGCTTCTTCTTCGCCAGGCGGGAATTTGCCGGACGCTTCGCAGGAGACCGGAACTCTTCAGATGTGCAGGGAATCACCTTCTGCTTCACATGCGCGAGCTCAAAAATCCGGCATGCGAAATCGTACCAGGTCGCCTCTCCTTCGCAGGTGAGGTGATAGGTTCCCACCAGCTCCGGATGACGGAGAAGCTCATTCAGGGCCTGGGCGACAGCGATCGTGCTCGTCGGATTGCCCCTCTGATCATTCACGACCTTCAGAACCTCGCGGGTACCATCCGCAAGAGAAAGCATCTTATCGAGGAAACTCGGACCGCCGGGACCGTAAAGCCAGGAGACGCGGGCAATAATATGGTTCGGGCAGTGAGTTCTCACGGCCTGCTCGGCCGCCCATTTGCTCTGACCGTATACGCAGTGACCGCCTGTCGGAGCATCGAATTCCGTATAGGGAACGGGCGAATCGCCCTCAAACACATAATCTGTTGAGATGGCAATCAGCTTCGCGCCGTGGCGGTAGCAGGCAGAGGCCACATTTTCGGTGCCGACCGCATTGATCCGGTAAGCCTGATCAATTTCAGTTTCGCACCTATCAACGGCTGTCATGGCTGCGCAGTGAATCACGACGTCGGGCTTATGGAGAGCAAGGCACCGATCAAAGGCGGCGGCATCCGTGATATCCGCTGTTTTGTGATTGGTTGGGATCACTTCGACCCCCTGCAGCTCATGCTGCAGGGTACGGCCGAGCATGCCATCCGCGCCGGTAATCAGTACTTTCATCGGTCAGAACTCCAGGGCGTCCTTGAAGAACGGAGCGATCTGATCTTTTGCAGACAGAACCGGTTCTTTCTTATAGGGCCAGTCAATCCCAATCGTCGGGTCATTCCAGCGGATTGAGCCTTCATCTCCCGGGTGATAGAAGTCCGTGCACTTATAGTGGAAATGCGCGACATCACTCAGCACGACAAATCCGTGCGCCATTCCCGGCGGAATCCAGAGCTGATTCTGATTTTCCTGGTTCAGAATGGCTCCAAACCATTTGCCAAAGGTGGGAGATCCCTTACGGATATCCACCGCCACATCGAACACTTCTCCAAGAGACACCATAACGAGCTTCCCCTGCGGATGCTGCTTCTGGAAATGGAGACCGCGGAGAATCCCCTTCGTGGACTTGGAGTGATTGTCCTGAACAAAGGGCAGATTGATGCCTGCGGCTTCGTAACGCTCCTTCTGCCAGGTTTCGACAAAATACCCGCGTTGATCGCCGAAGACCTGAGGCTTGATAAGCAGCACGCCTTCGATCGGTGTCTTTACGACTTCCATTATTTATCTCCTTCGATCAAGTTCAGCAGATACTGACCGTAGTGATTCTTTGCGATCGGTTTTGCCAGTTCAGCAACCTGTTCACTCGAAATGTAGCCCTTCCTCCAGGCGATCTCTTCCGGGCAGGCAATCATCAGCCCTTCACGGGACTCAACCGCGTGAATAAACATGGCCGCTTCAAGCAGGGATTCATGTGTCCCGGTATCAAGCCAGGCAATGCCCCTCGACATCAGTTCAACGCAAAGATCCTTGCGTTCAAGATAGGCCTTATTGACATCCGTGATTTCCAGTTCCCCTCGGGCGGACGGCTTCACCTGCTTCGCGATTTCGAGCACGTCAGGATCATAGAAATAAAGCCCGGTTACGGCGAAGTTCGACTTCGGGTGCTTCGGTTTTTCTTCAATGCTGATAGCCCGATGCTGATCATCAAACTCAACAACGCCATAGCGCTCCGGATCCGTCACGTGATAACCGAACACCGTAGCTCCGTGATCCCGGCTCATCGCGCGCTCCAGCATCTCAGCGAGCCCGTGTCCAAAGAACAGGTTGTCTCCAAGAATCAGGCACGTGTGGTAGCCCTTGATGAAGTCCTCGCAGAGCGTAAACGCCTGAGCGAGCCCTGCCGGCTTCTCCTGGACAACGTAAGTAAAGGAGCAGCCCCACTGGGAACCGTCCTTCAGCAGTTCCTTGAAAAGGTGCTGCTGATCCGGAGCCGTAATAATGGCAATCTCGCGGATACCCGCTTTGATCAGAACTGATATCGGGTAAAAGATCATCGGCTTGTCGTAAACCGGCATCAGCTGCTTGCTGACGCTGCGCGTGAGCGGATAAAGACGCGTTCCGGATCCGCCGGCAAGCACAATGCCGCGCCATTTATTCTTGTTGTTTTCCACAATCAGCTCCTTCAGGACAGCTCGTTTCTGCTGCCGTAATTGGTCTTAAGCCAGTTCTTGTATTCGCCGGTCTGAATGGACTCAACCCATTCACTGTTATTGAGATACCACTCAATGGTCTCGCGGAGCCCATCTTCAAACTGATGCTTCGGCGTCCAGCCAAGTTCCCGCTCAATCTTCGAGCAGTCGATCGCGTAGCGAAGGTCATGCCCCATACGGTCAGCAACGTGCGTGATCTGTTCCTTATAAGACTTGCCGTCCTCTCGCGGACGAAGCTCATCCAGAATCTCACAGATCTTCGTGACAATCGTGATGTTGTTACGCTCCGAGCGGCCGCCCACGTTATAGGTTTCGCCCACCCGGCCGCGGGTCAGCACGTCGTAAATCGCTTCGCAGTGATCTTCCACATGCAGCCAGTCGCGGATGTTTTCACCCGATCCATAAATCGGGAGAGGCTTCCCCTGAATTGCGTTCAGGGTCATCAGAGGAATCAGTTTTTCAGGGAACTGGCGGGGACCGTAATTATTCGAGCAATTCGTAATCACAGTCGGCAGACCATACGTTTCATGAAAAGCACGGACAAAATGATCACTCGACGCCTTGGAAGCGGAGTACGGGCTGTTGGGCGCGAACTTGGTTTCTTCCGTAAAGGCCGGATCCGTCATGGAAAGCGTCCCGAACACTTCGTCTGTCGAAATGTGATGGAAGCGGAAAGCGCTCTTCTTTTCCGCCTCAAGGCCGTTCCACCAGTCTTTCACGCAGCGAAGCAGGATGCTGGTGCCCATCACATTGGTGCGGACAAAGGAGTCCGGATCAACAATGGACCGGTCAACGTGGCTCTCCGCGGCGAAGTTCACCACCGCGTCCGGCTGATATTCAGGAAGAATCTTCCGCAGCAGCTTTTCGTCACCGATATCGCCGTGGATAAACACGTAGTTCGGATTGCTCTCGACATCCTTCAGATTCATCAGGTTGCCGGAATAGGTGAGCTTATCGAGATTAATAACTTTGTCGCCCGCGGCAATTCTCTGAAGAACGAAACAGGAACCAATAAAACCGGCTCCTCCGGTTACCAACAGTGTCTTCATGCTTGCTCCACTAACAATTGCTACAGAATGGTCCAGATCTTGAGGATCCCAAAGAGCAGATACTCGGACTTGGAACCATAATTTTTAACTTTGAGAAAAGGAATTTTTCCGAACAGGTAGACCCATCTTTTTCTGTCATGCTGCAGCAAAAAGTATGGATACGTTCTGATCGCATAACTCCTGACCACGTTAGCCCGATCTTCCATCAGATCAGATTTTTTGTGGGTCGTATTGTCAGGCGTATTCCTGTATTTAAGCAGCGGTTCCTGGAGGTTATGGAACATCGTCACCTCCATCAGTTTCACCCACAGCATGTAATCTTCGGCTGGTGAGTAAACCGCTTCCCACCGGATGTGATTTTTCAGCAGTACATCCTTGCGGATCATGGCCGCCGAATGAATCACTGCACAGTCAGAGAGAAGTCCTCTCTTAATATCTTCGTTACTTTCAGGAACTCTGAGCATCCGGCCGCTGGGAATCTCATCTGCCCAGCTGCTGCAGACTCCAACATCGGGGTGGGAATCAAGGTAAGCTGCTTCTTTTTCCAGACGGGTCGGGTAACAGATATCGTCATGATCCAGAATGGCGATATAGTCGCCGGAAGCGAGCCCGAGAAGCTTATTCCGGCTCTCAGAAATCCCCAGATTTTCTTCATTGCTGAAGAACCGGATCCGCGGATCGGAAAATCCCTTCACGAGACTTTCAAGCTCAGCATTGTCCGGAGAATCATTCAGGAGCAGAAACTCAAAATCACTGAATGACTGAGCCAGAACGGACTCAATCATTTCTTTCAGCTGATCGGGTTCCGTATTGTAGAGAGGGGTCAGAACCGAAATTTTAGGCATTCAGAATTCCAATTAGTCTGTTTGGCTGGGAAAGGCACCTTCGCTTTCGGCGGTTTTGGTCCTTGCAGGTCCATCCTCTGCAGGATGCGTCTGCTGAACAACTGAGACCCGCTCAAATCTGAATCGCCCGACTGAGACTGATCTTATAGGAGGTCAGCTATTTCCGGTAAATAATTTATCGTAATGATACTGCTTTTTACAGCTTAAGACTAAGTAATAATAAGAATTACAAAATGCGGGTTAACCGATATTTCCTGAAGAATCTGATTACCGATAAAACATTCTTGATAACCGGAAAATATTATCAGAACATTTACGTATTCAAACACTTAGTCAGCATTCAAAAGCCCCGAAGAAAATCTTCGGGGCTTTTGCCGACCGTCTAACCTGATACCCGCCTTTCAGCGGTCAGTTTTGTTACACGATGGTCCGGGGCGGCTGATCGTACACGGTCACCTCAGGTACAGCGCCCTTCCAGAGCGACACCTCGACATTGGCGGTTGACGCCAGATTGCCGCGGGCAAGCTTGGAGGTCGGCTTATCGAGCACCAGAGTGTTCGAGTTGCCTCGAACGTCCACAACCCCATGAGCTGTCTGACGGGGATTGAACCATCCGCCGTGATGCACCACGATAACACCCGGGATAATCCGATCCGTAAGAACGGCTCCGGCTAGAATCTGACCGCGGCGGCTCTTTACGAGGCAGATATCACCGTTTTGAATGCCGCGGGCCTTGGCGTCCTTCGGATTGATCCAAACAGGCTCCCGGTCTTCAATCGTTCCACGGAGACGGGTGGCCGTGCAGTCAAGCTGACTATGCATGCGGTAACGACTCTTGCAGGCCATCAGGGCAAGCGGGAATTCCTTCGTCGCTGTGGCAACACCCTCAGTCGGCTGGAAATAGGTCGGATGCCCCAGGCTGTCGTTATAGTGGTAGCCGGCAATCTTCGGGGAGAAGAGCTGAATCTTTCCGGATTCGGTAGAGAGAGGATGAGCCTTAGGATCTGCCCGGAAATCGGCAAACGCCACATAATTCCGGTTCTCTTCAGTCACCGGGAAGAGGAGATACCCCTTCTTTCAGAAGGTATCAAAGTCCGGCATCTTCTGACCCAGATTCGCTCCCATCTGGCGCGCGTCGTTATAGAACTTGCGGATCCAATCCATTTGGGAGCGCCCTTCCGTGTAGGCCTGCTTAATGCCAAGCTTGTCAGCGAGCGCTGAGAAAATCTCATAATCAGGCTTCGATTCCCACTGAGGTTCAATTGCCTGCTTCATGGCAACAAAACCATCATTGGAAGAGGTACCGATATTCGTGATGTCGTTGTGTTCAAACGCTGTGCAGGCGGGAAGCACGATATCCGCGTGCCGCGCTGTAGCTGTCCAGACGATATCCGTCACGATCACGGTATCCGGCTTTTTGAAAGCCTTGGCAAGCTGATTCGTATCCGGATGATGGACAAAAGGATTGCCGCCAGCCCACATTACAAGATGGAATTCCGGATAGGTAACCTTCTTGCCGTCATAATCAATGACCTTACCGGGATGCAGCAGCGCATCCGTCACGGCAGCCACAGGGAGAACCTTGCTGCCCTTCCAGGGCTTTGTCACCGGGCGAACCGGCTTCACGCTGCTCGGAATCTGGCTCATAAACGGCGCTTCGCTGAGCGGGGAACCGCCGGACGAATAGTGATAATTGGTGCCGAGTCCGCCGCCCGGAAGGCCGATCTGTCCAAGCACCGAGCAAAGTGCCGCCAGCATCCAGTGGCTCTGCTCGCCGAAATCAATACGCTGAATACCCCAGCCGATCATGAACATCGTGCGATGTTCCTGTACTTCGTGCGCAAAGGAGCGGATCTTAGCCGCGGGCACGCCGGAGATCTTTTCAGCCCATTCAGGTGTCTTTTTGACGCCATCCTCTTCACCCACAATGTAACGGCGGAGTTCAACCCAGCCATAGGTGTATTTGTCGAGGAAAGCCTTATCGATCTTACCCGTGGCGTCCAGTTCGTAAATCATGGCCGCCATCACAGCCGGATCAGTGCCGGGATTCGGATGAATCCACTCAGACCCCATGTATTCTCCCGTATCCGTTTCAACTGGATTCACGGAAATGGTTTTCGTCCCCTTCTTCTTCAGGGCACGGAGGTAACCGGCGTAGTTGTGGAGCGTCGTGTACCAGTCAATATCATTCGTCACGACAGGGTCACAGCCCCAGAAAACGACGCGCTCCGAATCTCGGATCACCACATCCCATGTCGTGGAACGGGGATTCCCCGAACCAACCACATAGGGGAAGATCGTGTTTACAGCCGCGGACGAATAGCTGTTGCGACGTCCGACGAAACCACCCATCAGGTTCAGAAGACGATGCTGACACGGAATAGCGGCGTTGAGCTTCCCGGTTGACATCCAGCCGTATGAGGAACCGTAAACCGCGGACGGGCCATAGTTGTCATAGGTATCGCGGATTGCTTTGGCTGCGAGTTCAAGGGCCTTATCCCAGGAAACCCGAACCCACTTTTCATTTTCGTCACCGCGTGTCGCGCGGGAAGCCGGGCCATTCTTCAGGTAGGACTCACGCACCATCGGATAACGGATACGGGCCGTGGAATACGGCATTTCCGCAATCCCCTGAAGGTTGACCGAAGGCTGATAGTCATGCTCAAACGGCTTGCAGCCCACAATACGGCCGCCCTTCACTACCGGGCGGACAATGCCCCAGCGGAAAGCCGTGATCGATTCACCTTCGTTCAGCTGGGCCTTCCCGAGATTAAATGAACCCGTAAGAGAAAGATCTGATTCCGGAAGCGGATTCTCCGGGAAGATGGCCGCACTCTCTTTTGCGGCAGGATACCCGGGATGCTCTTTCGGGCTCTCAAACTCAATAAAGAAGAGCCGTTATGCACATATATCGCTATACAATTACAAATAGTCTTAAAACGAATAGCGGGAATTTACGTCATTTACCGTGATGCATATAGCTTCTATAAAAAGCTGTATTTCTATAGTATATTTTTATATTCAGAACGGCTCAGATATCTTTTTATATTTTATTTATATGATTGATTAAATTTAATTATTTTCAAATCCATTCCTTAAGGGAGATAAATTTCAGCTTTCTGTCCCAGCTTTCTCTATTAGTAGCACAGAAATTCAGGTATACCAGTTTTATTGACCTGAAAATCGTGATGATAAAATCGGGCGTGTTTTAGTCTGTGCGCATGGAAGATTCAGAAATGAATTGTTACATTTGAAGCGCGTAAAGACTCCCACTAATGCATTGGAACTACCTATCCAAACGTCCCAGCGAATTTTTACCAGCTGTTTTAAATTGCTTTGCTCTGAGGATGGTTCAGCACTGATCAGCACCGTCGGCCGGTCTTTTTACGTGTGAAAGTTAAATCATAAATTTATGCTTTGAAGCCGACCAGGAATTAAACATCAGTCTTATGCCATGCGGCAGCTCAATCTCAGGCCTCCAATTCAGCTCCCTCCGGGCAAGAGTGATATCCAATACATTTGCCGGTACATCCTGTTTTCGTCCTTCTTTAAATACAATTTCCACTTTTTTATTCAGGATCTTTTCTATATATCCGATAATCTGGAGAAGAGATGCTCCCTGGCTGGACCCTATATTAAATACGGTGTGATCACCTGAATAATTCATACAGGCCTTACATGCTTCCAATACATCGGAAATATATATGAAGTCCCGTATAACTTCGCCCGTTCCCCATATTTCTATAGGTTCATCAAGAATAGCTTTCCGCAGGAAATTAGCGATAACACCCTGATTGGAATATGCCGGCTGCCCCGGGCCATAAGGGTTTGAAAGCCGGAGTGATTGATAATTAAGACCGTATTGGTGGTGGTAATAGAAAAAAAGATTCTCAATCGTCAGTTTCTGAATGCCATACAAGGATATGGGATTGCAATCATGCTCTTCTGTTATCGGAAGCTTTTCCGGCACTCCATACACCGTACCTCCTGAAGATATAAATATAATCTTTTTCAATTCTCTTGAATTTTTTGCCGATTCCAAAAGATTGACAGTCGGGAGGACATTATCCGTGAATTCGGAATATGGGTCTAAATTAGAAGGCTTGGTTGTACTGATTAAATGGAAAATGTAATCAAATCCATTTCTGCACAGGCTGTCTATTAAATTTTTGTCTTTAAAGTCTCCGTAAACAAACTTAGCCTTTAAGCCATAGTCAAGAAAATCTTTATTTTTCCCCGAACCAAAAACTGTTACGTCATCCCCCAAACTTATCAGTAGTTTGGCTAAATTTATTCCTAAAAAACCAGTGCCGCCCAGTATCAGACATTTCATAACAATATCCTATCCCTATATATTAAACTTCCTTAAAAATAAATACATAGAGCTAAAATCCAACAGCAATTATATTTTTCACGTAAGCACGAATAGACTTCATTTCAGCTTCAAAATCTGTCGTGAAATATTAAATCCATGGAGTGAGTAAGGATTATCATATTGTTGATTTTTATTTGAAATACAAAGCAAACTACCATTCTTAGCAGACACAGTCAGCATTTTTACATTCCAACAAAGCGGGTAAGCAGTAAAAATCCTTCTGCCCGACCTTATCCGGGGTAAAAATCATCCCGTGAAATAACGATTCTTCTCAGCCCCCTTGAGGAAAGGATCTGCACTTTTCAATGATATCCGGAATGATCCCGGTTTTAAGGCTTTCTAAAAAAAACGGTCCCGGGAAATGGCTCCTGGGACCGCTCACTCTGTGTGCCGGTTAAGGATTTTTAGAAGAAGTACATTCCGGCGGTTACCACAATCAAGGCAAGGACACAGGGAAGCGCCGTGCGCTTCACCACTTCCATCGGATTCACATGCGCGATGCCGCAGAGAACAATCAGACCACCGGCAATCGGGGAAATCGTGCGGCCGATACCAGCAGAAAGCTGAGCGACCGCACCAAGCTGAACAATGGTCATACCGAAATCAGCCGCATGAGGCGTGATCGCTTCATTGAAAGCGAGGGCTGCCGCATTTCCTGATCCGCAGACAATGGCCATGATGAACGGTCCAAGAACAGCTGACGCCATAGCGACTGACTGCGACCCTTTCATCGCGTCAATCAGGGAACCGGTAAGACCGATCGACTTCATACCGGCCGCGAAAAGGGACGCCGCAGCGATCAGGATCACCACATTATTGAATCCATCCCCCGCTCCCTTGCAGAACTGTTTTGACACTTCGCCCGGATCCTGTTTATGCAGGATGGCGACAATCAGGCCAAGAGCCGTACCGATCAGCATGCAGACCGGAACCGAGAAGGTTTTGGTCGGAAGCCAGCCCACTTCCTTCGAGGCAATCACCAGAAGGAAAAGCGGGACAATCGGAATGACTGCCATGATCGGGTTGATATGGAAATTCTTCAGGTCCACCTGGGAGTCTTCAGGACGGAAATCAGCAGTTCCGACTCCTTCCTTGATGAAGTGACTGAGAATCGCAAGCGTGATCGCGGCAACCACCGCGCCGCAGGCCGCGGGGAGCGCTTCGCTGAAAATCACGATCATCGCGTCAGGTGACGAAATCTCACCCGCCTTGAACGCAATATCCGCCACCTGCGGGTTGAACATCAGCCCCGGGCTGATCGCGGAGCCCCAGGTCCCAAGGAACACGGCGGCCGCTGCCATCACCGGGTTCACGCGAAGAGCAATAAGAGAAGGAATCAGAAGCACGCCAACCGCGGCTGCAACGCCCGCAGCTGACGGTAGCACGATATTCAGAAGCCAGGTGATGATGGCAGCCCCTGGAATCACAATCGCCGGCACATGAGTCAGAGGTCTCACGAGCGCATTAACGAGATGATCAGAGCAGTGCGTGTAAGTCATCACAGCGCCGAATCCCATCACGGTCACGATGGTCGGCACGAGTCCGCCATTCACCAGCTGCTTCACAAAGGCATCCACCGCGGTGCCGATCGTGACATTGGATCCCGCGGCGAGCCAGCCGATCCCGGCCATCAGAATGCCTGACAGCGCCAGAACCAGTCTTGCCTCGTAATTCTTATAAATCAGATAGAAGGTCAGAATGACTATTGCCAATCCAATCCAGATCATGATGTGTTCTCCTGGTATTAATTTTTTGGCAGCCCGGAAAATTCGGAATCGGCTGCCGTTTTGCTTCTCTCTTACATCGGTTGATTTTTTTCAGTGACTCCAGCGGGTTTTAAGCAGTGTTCTGACATCCACCGCTCTGGATGGGAGACCAAAACGCCGTACCGCATCCTCTCCGTAAGATGTCGTCACGATGGTTCCGCCTCTCCCCACAACCTTTCCCTCTTCGAGCACAGGCTGTCCGGCAATAAAGGTCGAAACGGCCTCTCTTGATACAGGGTCCGCGATCGTAATATCGGCATCGGCTCCGGCTGAGAAGTGTCCCTTGTCTGCCAGCCCCAGTCGGCAGGCCGTCTCAAAGCTCGACTTCAGAACGAATTCCTGCAGCGTGATCGCCCCGAAATCAACAAGCAGCAGCCCGTTTTTCAGAATGACATTTCGGGGAATACCGCCGCCGTCGGTACAGAAGGAATTGACGAGAAAGGTTCCGTCCTGTTTCTTCTGCGTAGCGAAATAGAACCGCGACAAGGCCGGATTTACTTTGAAACTCACCGGAACATCCATACCGCGGGCTTTCAGGATCTCAATTCCCTTCTCGGGATTTGCCAGCGTGACAAATCCATCCACCACTTCGTGGACCGCGGCATAACCGTCAGCCACCGCTTTCAGAATTCCTTCCGCACTGATGTCATACCCGTGACTTTTAAGGCATGACCTCGTAACGCCGCTTTCCGGAACATCATCCCGGCATTTGGCGCTGCAGCCGTTGATAGGAGAGAGGTAGGACTCCGTCTCAATCTCCGGGTGACGGCTGAGAAGATCTGCGGTTTCCCGTATTTCGTCCTCAAGCGGCGCGACATTGCCGCGGCACTAGGCATTGATATGGGCAAGATGAAACGGGCGGCCTTCGGCTGCCGCAATAACTTCCCGAACTCCTTCAAGATTAGATCCATGCTCGGTGGAACCCGCGTGAATAGCGAGGAACGTATACGAGTCGCAGCAGATCCGGATCAGGCGCTTCATCGCGTCCGGGGTCATGGGATAGTGCCCGCCAAGGAGTTTCACCCCATAAGCACCGGATTTCAGAGACTCCTGGATCGCCCGATTCAGCTCGTCATCCGAGGGATCCGTTCCTGAAATATTGAGCCCGGGCTTCAGCTGCTGCAGCACTGCGATCGTGAGCCCTGCTCCTTCCCGCTTCATGCCATCAAAGACCGTTTCAAGGGGACCCGCCATTTCCATCGCGGTCGTGACACCGGCTTTAGCCATCATGCGGAACGCTGAACTTCCCCCGAGCCAGGAACTCGCATGCATATGACTGTCGATAACACCCGGAATGACGATCAGACCATCCGCTTCAATAATCCGAGCGGCTGCCGGAACGTCAGTCCCCAAATACGCAATCTTTCCGTCCTTAACCCCCAGGTTCAGGACGCGGTCGATATGGTTCTTCCAATCTGCAACCCGACCGCCCTTGATCAGCAAATCCAGCATTTTCTCTTCCTCTACGGGACACAGCGGCTCTTCCCTGCTGTTTTATTTGAGAAATGCTAGAGATAGCTAATTCTTTTGGCTAATACTTTTTGTATGAGGAATAATTATGAAACTTCCTAATTCATTCCTTTCCGGAGTACTCTTCATGCGAAGCCGAATTCTTCATCATTTAGAGGCGATTCTTAAAACTGGCTCCATTGCGGAAGCCTCCCGCCAGTATTTCATTGCACAGCCTTCGCTTTCCCAATTCGTAAAACGGCTTGAAGAGGAACACCGCATTACGATCTTCGACCGATCGCAGTCACCCTGGGTGCTGACGCCGGAAGGACGGTACTTTCTTGAGACCGAGAGGAGAATTGACGCGATCCGCCGCGAGCGTGAACAGTATCTAGAGGACCTTCAGGGAGGAGCGGCTGGCGAACTGCTGATTGGCTCCACTCCCTAGCGGTCTGAAACCATCCTCAGCCGGATTCTGCCGGAATTCGCGAGACGCTTTCCCAAGATCCAGCTCCGGATTACGGAAGGGACCACAAAAGGAATCGCCGATGCTGTAGCGTCCGGCGCCGCAGACTGCGGTTTTGTTGTATCGCCGATGGTGACTTCTGAACTCGACTCCGTAGTTGTCACCCACGAGGCCGTCTGGATCGCTCTGCCGCTCACCCACCCGCTTGCCAGAAATCAGCCTCATCCAGCGCAATTCCCGCTTCCCGAGATTTCTTTTGCCTCGCTTCGGGATACGCCGTTCATCATCATGAAACCGGGCCAGGCATTCCATAACTACTTTGAGTCACTCTGCCGAAAGTTTTCGATAGAACCCCGGGTGCCCCTGGAAACCCAATCCATCACAACGGTTCCTGCCTTGGTCGCGGCTGGTGTCGGCGCTGCGCTGGTCCCGGAAACCATAAAAGATCAACTGCTCAGTCTTCCCCTGGCTCTCTTTTCCCTTGGCAGTGAACTTCACGAAAGCCGACTCTGCCTCGTAAAGAAACATGGCCGCTATGTTTCCACACCGACCAAGCTTTTTTATCGGACAGTGACAGAGGTTCTGAATCTTCCGGAAGATGAACAGAAAGATGCCGAATGGCTCTGATACTGATAGTAAATTTCTTTCTTTGAGATCAAAGATGTAACGGAAGTCTCAGCCGCATAATTCTCACTGATTCAAAAAAGCAACAATTAATTGTTTAATAACAGGGTATTAGACATGAAATATAAATAAGTTGTTTTACAGCATTAAATAAAACACGCTTTAATTTGATCTTTCATCAATTTTTACCCGGTTATTAATAATAATTAATAATTTTTATTTATATTTAATTTTACAACTTAACATCTTTTTAATAAGTTGAACGCCGGGCTAAAAGATGTTTTTTTAATACACAAAAAACCTCTCCGAAGAGAGGTTTCCTGTACTTGCGGATGATGACGCTGTTAAGCGAGGACAGAGGTCCTTTCGGTTAGCCCCTGAACCTGAGCCGCCTGCTTATTCGGCATGATCGAATCGCGAGCGTTCTGGATGTGGAGGAGCATTGCGGCGCTCGCCTGCGTGGCATTCCCTGAAAGAATTGCATTGAGAACCCAGCCGTGTTCTTCGGTCAGAATCTCAACATGACGCTTCTTATGCGCTTCAAAGATCTTTGTAATCAGGAACATGCTCTGTTTCATCTCAGAGAGAAGCCTTTCCAGACTCTCATAGTAGAAATGATTGTGAGCAGCCGCGGCGATTGCGAGATGAAACGCGCAGTCGCGGTCCATATCGCTTTCCTCTTCCTTGGAAGCCTCACCGGTGGTGTTCTTATAGTAGTCGTCCACCACGTGGTAATAGGCTTTCTGGATCCGCTCGCGGTCTTCCGCGGTCGCGCGTTCAGCGGCGAGTCTTGCGATCTCGCTTTCCAAATGCGCGCGGTATCCGTAAAATTGGTTGATATCGCTCCAGTTATCGACCTGATCAATCTTCACGGCGCCCTGACTCGTGCGGATCACATAGGATCCGGAGCCCTGGCGGGACTGAATGATGCCTTCGGTACGCAGCTGGGCAAGGGCAATACGCACAACCGGACGCGACACGCCGAATTCCTTAGCTAACCTCTCTTCGGGGGGAAGCTTCGCACCGATCGCATACAGGTTATCTACGCAGATCTGCTGGAGCAGCTGCTGATATACGTAGTTGCCAAGTGAGGGGGCGGGTTTAGTCATGGCATTTCCTTTCTTGTCTTACAGACAAGCGGGAATTATTTTTTAAACTTGTAATATTAATTTGTAAAGTATTAAAACTGCTCTGATGACCGGGAACGACACTTATCGTCTCATCGCAGGGCAAAGAATTTTACCCCGAAAAGTCGGTGGCTGTCATCAGGTAAGGAGCTATGAAACTTAGAAAAAAAAACTGACAAATATTTATTTTTTCCGATTTTTCAAAACCAATTTTGATTTTCTTCAGGCGGAAGCTCCCTGATCTTCACTGAAGTGTTGGCAGTATGAAAAACTTTCAGTATTTCAAAAATTTATATGTATGACGTGAAAACTTAGCTGAAAATCTCACTGCTTCCTTACAACTTCATTATTTCATGTCTGCAAAAATGTTGTACGGCTTAAGTTATAAATTTCGGTAATGCATTAATCCTGTTTTTACCGGAATCCGGAACTAATTTCTGTGTGTGTTTAATTTTCAATACATTGAAAACAAATAACATATTTAATTCGTGTAATTTTTGTTCTCGATTATATTAGTGAAAATACCTACAAAATAACCCTCCACTGATTATTACATCATCTACGAAATGAGGGGGGCTTCAACAAAAAAAGGGAACCTCGATAGTTCCCTTTCCCCGGATCCGACGTGATTCGTCTTCTCAGACTCCAGGTTTCTTCCCCAGGCGCATCCAGGCATCCAGCAGAAGCTTCACATGGGTCTGCACGTGCGGGTCATACCGAAGGCTCTGCGTGACTTCTGACTCAGTCAGGGGCTTTGCTCCCCGGGTGACAATCTCATTTATTTTGGCCGCGAGATCTGCTGAATCCCCTTTTCTGAAAGCGGTAACAGCGGGCGGGGTCACGACTTCGCAGCACCCGGTCTCGTCCGTCATCACGATCGGGGTGCCGCAGAGCAGGCTTTCGATGCCGACAAGCCCAAACGGCTCATACTGGGAGGCCATGATCGTATAGTCCGCAGCCCGATAGCACTTTTCAATTTCCCTGCTGTACCCCAGGTACGAAATGTGCTCACCTTCGTTATGGATTGGGCGCCCAACCACGGCAAGATGGACCGGGAGATCAGTGGACTCGAAGAAAGATGACAGGAATGGGTACCCCTTCCGTTCGTGACTCGAGGATGGGAAAAGAAACACGATCCGGTTTTCCGGAAGACCGAAAGACCGCTTCAGTTCGAGCCGTTTCTCAGCCGACACCGGCGTAAAGCGCTTCGTATCGACTGGGGGATAGATCACGCGGATCTTTTCGCCCGGTATCCCGTAGTAGTCCTCAATTTCACCCGCCATCTTTTGCGAGTGAGCGATGATGAGCTTCGCGCGCTCAAAGGACCGGGTTTCCAGTCTGATTGCCCGGCGATCAAAAAAGGTGGGGGTCCGTCCGGCATCGTGAAGGAAACCGATATGCGTCCCGCCGCAGGCCACAACGTCGCCCGCATCCGTTCTGGAGCAGCTGAGAATAAAGTCAAGCGCGTGTTTCGGGCACTCACGGTGGAGCCACCAGTTAAACGACTCATCCTGGATCTTATTCGGCAGGAAACTGAGCGGGCAGACAATAAGCTCTACCATCGGCACGAGATCGAGCGCCGGATCAGCTTTCTTGGTGAAAACCGTGACCTCGTGCCCCTGTCTCAGAAGCTCGCGAACCACATCCTGAGCGTATCGTTCCATGCCGCCCGACGGGGCGAACTTATTTGTGATGATCCCGATCCGCATAAGGTGTTACCGTCCTTTAAGGTTTGCGACGTACTCTTCCCAGCCCTTTTCACGAAGAACGCAGGCCGGGCATTTCCCGCAGCCATAGCCCCAGTCGTGAAAGTGCGTGTGATCGCCCTCATAGCAGGTATGCGTTTCGTCACGGATGAAGCTGACAAGTGCGTCGCCACCGATCGTCTCAGCGAGTTTCCAGGTTTCCGCTTTCGAGAGATTCATCAGCGGCCGCTCAATCCGGAGACTCGTTTCCATACCGAGATCAATCGCGAGTTCAAGCGCTTTCATCGTGTTCTCGCGGCAATCCGGGTACCCGCTGTAGTCCGCCTGACCGACTCCCGTGAAAATCGCTTCCGCCCCAAGCTTCCAGGCATACGCCGCAGCATAGGTGATGAAAATCAGATTCCGCCCGGGAACAAAGGTGGTCGGCAGATGAGTCTTCTCATTCATCTCGATCGCCTCGGGCTTCGTCAGAGCGCAGTCAGAAAGCTGCCCGAAAGCCTTCAGATCGAGAAGCAGATCATCCTTCAGGGAATGCGTGCCAAGAATGGACTCGATCCTGGCGCGGATCCGTTCCCGGCATTCAAGCTCAACCCGGTGGCGCTGACCATAATCGACACCGACGGTGTACACCGCGTCATACTGCTTCAGCGCGGCGGCAAGACACGTGGTCGAGTCCTGTCCGCCGGAAAAAAGAACCACTGCGGTCCGTGACATTCGCTAAATCTCCTTGCTGCTGGAATCTGTTTCGTTTACTTCTGATCTTTCACGACTGGCTCAGCGGCCGGTTCGGGAACCGGGGCTCCTGAAAAGGATGAGTCCGCGACGGTCGGTGCCCCGGCCGTTGAAATCCGCTCGAGAGGCGCCCCTGCCATCAGAGTCCGGGGGGTCGCGAGCGTCGGGAACCGGATCGTCATGGCACCAGACTTCGCGACAGCAATAATTTCCCCGTCTCCGAACACCTTGTGTCTGACACGGTCACCGGGACGCCAGGAGCTGCTTTCAAGCGGCTCCCCTGTAAGGAACTTGTCCTTATACATCAGCGCTTCCTTCGCGCTCTCCTCGAGTCCCGGTTCAAGCGGGCGTACAAGCTTCACGAGATTCCGGTCAAGCTCAAAAAAGAACCGGCTTGGATAACGGAAAGTGCTGGCTTCACTCGTTCCCTGAGAGTGGCAGAGTATCAGAAGATCCTTCGCACGGGTCATGCCGACATAGCAGCACCGGCGTTCCTCCTCCATCTCCTCCACGGTGCTCGTGCGGGAGCTCGGCATGATACCTTCTGAAAATCCCCAAAGGAAAACAACCGGGAACTCAAGCCCTTTTGCCGCGTGAATCGTCATCAGCTTCATCGCGGGGCCCTTCTGCTCCCCAATATCCTCCGCAAAAACCGATGCCCGCTGGAGGAATTCCGGGAGCGACGTCGGATCATCCGCGTCACTCTCGTAGTTCGCAATCGCCTGCCTGAGCTCCGCGAGATTATTGAGCCGCTCATCCTCACCCGAAAGCTGAAGGGACGCTTCGTAGCCCGAATCCGCCATGATGAGATTGAAGACATCACTCACCTTGCGGGCGGCTGCGCTCGCGCGCGCCTTCTCAATGACCGCCACATACTCCCGGATCGCCTTCGTGTTGAATGGCTTCTCGTCAATGTGGCGCTTCAGTGCCTCGTAGTACGAGATCCCTTCCCGCATTGCGAGAACTTTGAGAGCATCCGCCTTCTTCGGGCCGAATCCCCGCTTGGGAGAATTCACGGTACGAAGGAAAGCCGCGTCGTCCCCCCGAGTCAGCATCCGCATGTAGCAGAGCGAGTCCTTCACTTCGCGTCTCGCGTAGAAAGCGACGCCGGACCATACCCGATACGGAATACCCGCGCGGACAAGCGCTTCCTCAACAGCGCGCGAGCTTTGCCTCGAGCGGTACAGCACCGCGAACTCTTCCCAGCCTCGATCCGCCTTATGAAGATGGAGGAGCGCCTTGACAAACCAGGCGAGCGACTCTTTCTCCGTCTTTTCCCCGTCAAAAACGACCAGGCTTGGATTCGCAGGATCCGCGTCCCGCCGGATCGGCACGCCTTCCACCGGGAAACGGTCCCGGTTATGACGGATCAGCGAGTTTGCCGCACCGATGATCGCGGGGAGCGACCGGTAATTCTGCATCAGCTTGATCGTGCGGCAGTTTTTGTGGCTCTTTGGAAACCGGAGCATGATCGCGGGAGAAGATCCCCGCCAGGTGTAGATCGTCTGATCCGGATCACCGACGACGAAAAGATTGCCATTCAGTTCGGAAAGAATATTGGCAAGCGCCGCCTGATCGTTACTCACGTCCTGGTACTCATCCACCATGACGTACTGAAGCCGTTCCTGCCACTTCTGCTTTACGGACGGAAAGTGATCAAGGATGTAAAAGGCTGCCCAGATGACATCATCAAAGTCGAGCCCGAAAATCTTCCGCTCAGCCCAGAGGTAGCCGTAGAAAACTTTATCCGAGATGTCCGGTGACTGCAGCGCCTTCTCCCGAAGTGACTCAGGGGATGTCAGCACCAGATCCCGGATATAGTTTGAGTCGTCCTTGAAGTTCCCGATCACATCCATCGCGGCTGAAAACTTCATGAGGTTTCCTGGAATTCCAAAGGTTTCGTACACCTCATTCAGCAGCTCAAGCTCATCCTCTTCATCAATCACGATGAAGTCCTTCGGGATACCGATCACGTAGCCCTCGTCCTTCAAAAAACGAACGCAGAAGGCGTGGAAGGTACAGATCTGCCCCAGATCGAGATCCCCTGTCATCGCGCGGATCCGGGCCTTCATCTCCTGGGCCGCCTTATTCGTGAAGGTCACGCAGAGAATATTCTGCGGATTGATGCCGAGATCGCGCACAAGATAGACATAGCGGCTCGTCAGTGTCCGCGTCTTACCGGCACCGGGACCTGCAATCACGCAGACCGCGCCTTCCGTGGTCTCAACGGCGAGGCGCTGCTCGGGGTTCAGTTCAGCTTGCTGCAAAGCGGGAAATTCCTCTGAGGAAAAGATAAGCGGCCAGGATAGACCGTGTCCGGTATCCTGAGTCAGACCATTATTCAGATAACCTGTTTATTTTAAAGAGCTCCGGGCGGCTGCCGGAGGTGCGCCTATCAGATCTTTTTCTTCGTAGCAGAAAAGCTGCGTCACGCGGCCCTTCTCATCCACCTCGGCGCCAAACCTCGGCAGATGGCCGTTAAAAGCCGCTACCCGTGTGAGGAACGTGCTGAGATGCTTCGCCGGAGTCCCTTTGGCACCGCTCTCATCATCCGCTATGCGGGAGAGGAGCGTCACAGCCTCGCTCCAGGGGATACCGGCCGCGATCAGAAAGGGGACCGCCACACGAAGCAGCGGCAGCCGGAATTTCGGCGGAAGGGATTTTTCTCCTTCCATCAGAGCTCGAAGCTTTTCTTCAGGCGGCATTTCGCCCTGCTTCGCAAACGCTTCAAGGCGTGAGGCCTTCTCGCGCCACTCTGGCGGCACATCGGGCGACGCTTCAATCAGTCCTTTGAACCGGGTGGCCTCTTCAAGGCAAACCCGGCGGAGAGCAGGAAGCAGCCGGTTAGTGAAAAGCACGCTTTTCACTTCGGGGATCGCGTCTGTCATCTGGCGGGAGTCTTCGAGCGGCAGAGCGCTCTTTCGAATCATCTTTCCGTTTTTATCCCAGAAAATCTGAGTCACCGGGTCAGAAGCGTGTTTCGCAAGCACTGCGTTTCCCTGTTCCGGGGTCGCTTCTGGCGGATAGGCGAATTCAAAATAGGCCCGGTCCGCGTTCTTTCCCCGGTCGCCGATCCCGGAGGCTGCGCCGAGCTGCCAGGCGAAAGGAATCCGGATATCGGGAAGAGCGCCAGTGATCGGCGTAAACGCCTCCAGGGATCCTGCCCTCATCGGCTGACAGGTGAAGAGCGTGATAAAGCCGGCAGGATCATCAAACCCAAACGCGATCAGAGCGGGACCGAGCGGCCCCCGGAAAACCGGCTTTGGCTTAACGGTCTTTTTCGGAACAGCAGGAGCCGGGCGCTTCCCGACACGAACCCGGTCCCGGGACGGCCGGTAGCTTTCCGCTTTTGCTGCTCCCTGCACTGCATGGATACCGTGCCTCACCCGACGGATAATGAGAATCGCAAGAACCACCGCCAGTACCACGCCCAGGGCGATCCAAAAAAACGTATCTCCCACGATTCCCCTCCTTCCGCCTCCGACTGAGGCTCATAACTGCTGATATTCCGTCTTATCGGTAGAGTGTCGTATAGTCCGGTTGATTTTTCAAGCAGACCCGCTCCGGCAATTGCCGGACTGGCAATTTTCTTTCGCCCCCCGCGCCGGGTAAACCATGGCAAGGTGACCTCTCTGATGCCGTAGAATAACGGATCTTCAGAGCGCTTCTCCGGTCGGATACCGGGAGGCTCCAATTCCCCGGAATGTCTTCACTGTTATGTCTGTTATCACCTCTATCCCCAAAGCTTTCCCAGACGTAAATTCGTGCATCGTCTATACGTTTGACAAACGTTTTGTCCCGTATTTCTCGGTAGCTTTGCAGTCGCTGATTGACCAGGCATCCGGGAAAAAAAGAGATGTCCTTTGCTTCCATATTGATTTGCCGGCAGAGAGTGAAGAGCAGCTTCGCAGACAGTGCCCTCAGAATATTTCATTACGTTTTATCAACGTAGCCGACGCAGTAAGCACTTACTTTCCCGGGAACAGTTTTCGGGGAAAAGGCAACTGGCCTATCGCGACCTACTATCGGATGCTGATTCCCACACTCTGCCGGGAGTACCAGACGGTTCTCTATCTGGACGCTGACACAATCGTGGCTGGAGACATCGATCCGCTCCTTCAGCCCGCGCAGGGAGATGAACCTGCGGCCTGTGTGCCTGAAAGCCTGACTTTCTCACGCTCCTATGGGAAAAACGACATTGACCGGCAGAATGCCACTCTGCATCTGAAATACCCGGAAAAGTATTTCAATGCCGGCATGGTGGTTTTTTACCCCGGGAATATCGACGCGGCGGCGTTTAATGCGGAGGTCTCTGACACTCTGGCTCACAGAAACCTCCCGATGCTCGATCAGGACTGCCTCAATATCATTCTGAACACCCGGGTTCGGATGCTTGATATCCGCTATAACCTCACGGTGCACACCTGGCCGAAGCTCCCCCCGCTGATCGGCGACCGAACTCTGAGACGCACGATTGAGTCTGCGCTTCAGTCTCCTGTTGTCATTCACTACACCACCGCGGAAAAGCCCTGGCGCTCCAAACTCTATCCCTATTACGACAAGTGGTGGAAAGCCGCCAGGGAAACGCCTTTCTATGAAACGATTCGCGCGGCCGCGAATGTTCATCACCGGGATGATCTGCTGAAGTTCTGCTACCACTGTCTGCTGTCCCCAATCTCTAAAAGCCATCGGGAGTCTGCCGCCAAGTACGGTTACCGGTTCTTCTCCCGCTTCTGACCTGATACGGGGAAGAAATAATCCGAAGGAATTAAATTCCTACTTCATGCGGCCACCCCGCATCTAAAGGATTTATTTGGCGATTTTGATGAAGCGCATACCTCATCCCCTAAAATGGGATGATAGTGGTAATAGCCTCCTCGTATTGCGGTCTGAATAAACGGGGCGACTAATCCGCTTTTGTCTTCTCTAACAGGGTCTCTTCCGTGCTCAGGTCGCCAGCAGACACAATTCATCTATCGAACGGCGTCAGAATGCCCTGCCTCGGAATCGGTTCGTGGCAGGTCCCGGAGGGCAACGCGCTCCTCAATTCGCTTAGCGACGCCATTCATGCCGGCTATCGTCTGATCGACACCGCGTCGATCTATGGGAACGAGCGTGCCGTAGGCATCGCCATGCGGAATTCCGGTGTTCCCCGGAGTGACTTTTTTCTGGTCGACAAAGTCTGGAATGCGGACCGAGGGTACGAAAAGACACTGGACGCCTTCAGGAAAAGCACGGCGCTTCTAGGCACGTCTTATCTCGACCTCTACATGATTCACTGGCCCGCGACTCACGAAGAGCCGATCACCTGTCAGGCAATCAATGCGGGAACGTGGCGGGCGCTTGAAAAGCTGTATCGCGACGGCGCTGTACGCGCGATCGGGGTCAGTAACTTCCTTCCGCATCATCTTGTGCCGCTCCTTGCACGCGCGGAAATCACGCCGATGGTGAATTCGCTTGAATTTCATCCCGGCTACCCGCAGTTTCAGGCGCTTCGCTTTTCACACGAACACGGCATGAAGGTGCTGGGCTGGGCGCCGCTCGGGCGCGGCGCGTTGATGGAGGATCCGCTCCTTCAGAGCATCGCCGCGAAGC
Organism: Dakarella massiliensis; assembly: GCF_001182045.1. Classification (GTDB taxonomy): domain Bacteria; phylum Pseudomonadota; class Gammaproteobacteria; order Burkholderiales; family Burkholderiaceae_F; genus Mesosutterella; species Mesosutterella massiliensis. Next base: position 499,382 of record NZ_CVTY01000007.1, read on the forward strand.
ACGGCAAGACGGTTCCTCAGGTTGCCCTTCGCTGGGCGCTGGAGCACGGTGTAGTGCCGATCCCGAAAAGCACGTCCAAAGCCCACATCGAGGAAAATGCCTCGATCTTTGACTTCACGCTGCCACTGGACGAAATGCGCGCGATCGACAGACTGCCGCTCACGGCCTTCACGGGGCTTGATCCGGACACCGTGAACTACTGAGCTTCCCCGATTTCCCGACTTTTTCTTTGAAGCCCGGTCAGAACACAACCCTGTTCTGACCGGGCTTTTCGGCGTATTTCCAGGCACAAAAAAATGACTTCGGATAGACCTAAACTAAAGTACTAGGACTTTAGTCTTGATTTTTAGGGCCAAAGTGCTATATTTCCATCATCGGTTGGACGTACGCAGCCAGCCGCTCATCAATTTTCTGGAGAGAAATCATGGGTTCTATGGAAACTAGCCGCAGAAATCTTCTGAAAGCCGGCACCGCCGCTGCCGCAGCCGTTGCCGCTGCGCCGCTCGCGGCTCAGGCCGCTGTTTCGGCTGAAAACACCAAGTTTGACGCCACGTATGACGTAGTCGTCGTGGGCTCCGGTTTCGCCGGCATGGCCTGCGCTTATAAGGCTGCCAAGGCAGGCCTTTCCGTTCTCATGATTGAGAAGATGGGCGTCTTCGGCGGCAACTCCGCGATCTGCGGCGGCAATATGGCCTGCCCGGTGAATCCGGTTCAGAATGCTCATGTACGGTAAAGAAGCAAGCAACCGAAAACAATAGATAGACCGCCAGCACTACACTATTCCGAACCAAAGACCAAAAGATAAGCATTTTGAGAAAATCTAAACTTTTGGATTTTCCTACAATGCCGACTACGGCGGAATCCCTCCCACTCCTTATATATTTCTTTCTGTATACATTGAATTTGTATTTAGTAAAATGCAGACAACACCACGGATCGGCTTTTGGCTGGACAATTCCAACCAAACACCGCAGCAGACAGTAGAAACCATTCTGAACGTTAGGAAGCCGGTATGATTGTTACATATAAGGGGAAGAAAAATTTCTTTTAGATACTTGTTTTCCTAAAACTGATGTGATATAATAATTCAATTCCAGAAAAGGAGTAAAAAATATGCGGCAAGGTATTCTTAAATAAAACTATAATCAAATAGTGGGAACAAAGGATTATGATAGTCCCTTTTGTAGGGGCTTAGTTTTTTGTACCCAATTTAAGAATACTTTTGCCTTATCAATTTTGACATATCCCCAAAAACAGCACTCACAAACAGGTGTATGCTGTATATGTGTATGTCCGCAAATTATCATCCCCAGTGGTAAAAGTATTTTACTGCTGGGGATTTTTATGCCCTTCGGGGCAGTAAAGGGAGGACAATCACATGAAAATAATCAATATTGGAATTCTTGCCCATGTAGACGCTGGAAAGACGACCTTGACGGAGAGCCTGCTATATGCCAGCGGAGCCATTTCAGAACCGGGGAGCGTCGAAAAAGGGACAACGAGGACGGACACCATGTTTTTGGAGCGGCAGCGTGGGATTACCATTCAAGCGGCAGTCACTTCCTTCCAGTGGCACAGATGTAAAGTCAACATTGTGGATACGCCCGGCCACATGGATTTTTTGGCGGAGGTGTACCGCTCTTTGGCTGTTTTAGATGGGGCCATCTTGGTGATCTCCGCTAAAGATGGCGTGCAGGCCCAGACCCGTATTCTGTTCCATGCCCTGCGGAAAATGAACATTCCCACCGTTATCTTTATCAACAAGATCGACCAGGCTGGCGTTGATTTGCAGAGCGTGGTTCAGTCTGTTCGGGATAAGCTCTCCGCCGATATTATCATCAAGCAGACGGTGTCGCTGTCCCCGGAAATAGTCCTGGAGGAAAATACCGACATAGAAGCATGGGATGCGGTCATCGAAAATAACGATAAATTATTGGAAAAGTATATCGCAGGAGAACCAATCAGCCGGGAAAAACTTGTGCGGGAGGAACAGCGGCGGGTTCAAGACGCCTCCCTGTTCCCGGTCTATTATGGCAGCGCCAAAAAGGGCCTTGGCATTCAACCGTTGATGGATGCGGTGACAGGGCTGTTCCAACCGATTGGGGAACAGGGGAGCGCCGCCCTATGCGGCAGCGTTTTCAAGGTGGAGTATACAGATTGCGGCCAGCGGCGTGTCTATCTACGGCTATACAGCGGAACGCTGCGCCTGCGGGATACGGTGGCCCTGGCCGGGAGAGAAAAGCTGAAAATCACAGAGATGCGTATTCCATCCAAAGGGGAAATTGTTCGGACAGACACCGCTTATCCGGGTGAAATTGTTATCCTTCCCAGCGACAGCGTGAGGTTAAACGATGTATTAGGGGACCCAACCCGGCTCCCTCGTAAAAGGTGGCGTGAGGACCCCCTCCCCATGCTGCGGACGTCGATTGCGCCGAAAACGGCAGCGCAAAGAGAACGGCTGCTGGACGCTCTTACGCAACTTGCGGATACTGACCCGCTTTTGCGCTGCGAGGTGGATTCCATCACCCATGAGATCATTCTTTCTTTTTTGGGCCGGGTGCAGTTGGAGGTTGTTTCCGCTTTGCTGTCGGAAAAATACAAGCTTGAAACAGTGGTAAAGGAACCCACCGTCATTTATATGGAGCGGCCGCTCAAAGCAGCCAGCCACACCATCCATATCGAGGTGCCGCCCAACCCGTTTTGGGCATCCATCGGACTGTCTGTTACACCACTCCCGCTTGGCTCCGGTGTACAATACGAGAGCCGGGTTTCGCTGGGATACTTGAACCAGAGTTTTCAAAACGCTGTCAGGGATGGTATCCGTTACGGGCTGGAGCAGGGCTTGTTCGGCTGGAACGTAACGGACTGTAAGATTTGCTTTGAATACGGGCTTTATTACAGTCCGGTCAGCACGCCGGCGGACTTCCGCTCATTGGCCCCGATTGTATTGGAACAGGCATTGAAGGAATCAGGGACGCAACTGCTGGAACCTTATCTCTCCTTCACCCTCTATGCGCCCCGGGAATATCTTTCCAGGGCTTATCATGATGCACCGAAATACTGTGCCACCATCGAAACGGTCCAGGTAAAAAAGGATGAAGTTGTCTTTACTGGCGAGATTCCCGCCCGCTGTATACAGGCATACCGTACTGATCTGGCCTTTTACACCAACGGGCAGAGCGTATGCCTTACAGAACTGAAAGGGTATCAGGCCGCTGTCGGCAAGCCAGTCATCCAGCCCCGCCGTCCAAACAGCCGCCTGGACAAGGTGCGCTATATGTTTCAGAAGATAATGTAACGTCTTGCGCAATGCAAGCGTTCATTGCTGGCTATTGCGAAATATCATTGATAAAATCAGTATCAGAGAGGAGAAACTATTTTGAACCAGGAACAGACGAATATTACAACAGGAAAGCAAATACGTCATCTGCGAACACAAGGCTCAGGGCATCAAGGACTCCCGCGAGCTCTTCATCAAGGACTGCCTGAAGGACGGCCTCGGCATCAACCACACCGAACTGCTGAACGTTCTCGTTGACCGCTGCAACGACACGGTGAAGTTCGTTCAGGACTGCGGCGCTGAATTCGTGCCGAACAAGATGCTGTTTGAAGGCGGCCACTCGGTTCCGCGTTCCTATGAAATCAAGGCGGGTTCCGGCTCCGGCTACATCGTCCCGATGTATGAAACCCTCTCGAAGCTGAAGAACGTCAAGATGCAGAGCCGTACGAAGTTTGACGACTTCGTAATGAATAAGGACGGCCGTGTGGTGGGTGTTGTCTGCCGCGAAGGCTATCGCTTCAACCGCAAGCTCGCGAGCGATGACGTTGAGAATAAGACCGGCAAGCGTAAGGTCTACGGTGCCCGCCGCGCTGTGATGCTCGCGGCTGGTGGTTTCTCCCGCGACATCTGGTTCCGTCAGGTCCAGGATCCGCGCGTTGTGCCGTCCACTGATTCCACGAACCAGCCGGGCGCCACTGCCGGCGTGCTCCTGAAGGCCCTCGAAATCGGCGCCACGCCGCTTCAGATCTCCTGGCTGCAGTTCCTCCCCTATTGCAACCCGCATGAGGACGGCTTCGGCGTGACGGTGAACTTCACGAACCACGCCTGCATGGACCTCGGCATGGTGGTGAATAAGAAGACCGGCAAGCGCTTCATGGATGAGCACGCCGGCCGCAAGATCAAGAGCGACGCGGAACTCGAAGTGATCGGCACGGATAAGAACTACCCGATCGCGATCTGCGACGACGCCATTGTTCACGCGATCAACCCGTCCTTCGTGAAGGCTCCGCTCGCCGCGAAGACTGTCTTTGTCGCTCAGACGCTGCCTGAACTCGCTGATCACTTCGGCATCAAGAAGGACGCGTTCCTTGAGGAAGTGAAGCGCTTCAATGGCTTCGTGAAGGATGGCGAAGACAAGGACTTCCACCGTATTCTGAAGTTCAACAACGGCCTCAACATCTCGAAGCCTCCGTTCTACGGCGTTGAAGTGGCCCCGAAGATCCATCACACGATGGGCGGCCTCCTGATCAACACCAAGGCTCAGGTGATCAGCTCGAAGACCCACCAGCCGATTCCGGGCCTCTACGCCGGCGGCGAAATCACGGGCGGTGTCCACGGCGCTTCCCGCCTCGGCACGGTCGCTGTGCTTGACGCTCTGACCTTCGGTATGGTAGCGGGCGAAAACATCGCGAAGTAACCGACTCTCCTCGCTGCAGCTCCCCCCGCCCTCTCCCGGGCTGGAAAAATGCAGCCGCCCCCGGATTCCGAAAGGAACCCGGGGGCGTTTTTTCTCTCTGACCGAAAGGCCTCTCCCCTCGCGGAGATCAGCCGACGAGAACCTGCTTCAGATCGAGAACGCGGTCATCTGCCCCGCCTCTGAGACCAGCCAGTCAGGAAGCGAAAAGACCCCAACCGTGTGATCCTCGGTCCCCGCGTCTTCCTTCGTCCGTTTCACCGCGATCCGGACCTGATTCTTATCCTGGATGTCCTTCGGGTTCACCGGGAAAATCGTCCCATCGCTCCCCTGAGCGGACTGCAGAAGCTTTCCGTTCAGCGCGAGCGCGAGCTGCCCGGCGGAGTTCCCGAGGTCAAGCATCAGCGTACCGCCGTCAGGCACCGGGGGAAAGTCCGATCGATCCGCCTCGGTGCTGTAAAGCAGCGGGCCTTCGCCGGCAGACGCGTCCCAGTCCTGCGGAGCCGAAAGCGGCGTCTCAGGTTCTTCGCTCCGTTTCACCTGCCAACCCTCTTCTGACGCCGCAGGAAATCGCTCCGGCGTATCCGCAGCCGTCACCTCAACCACCGCGGGACGCGTGATCTTCGCCATCAGAACGGGACCAATCGCGGAACCGAGGTCAAGCGTTTCTTCCGTGAGAGCCCTGATCGATTTCGCGGGGAACGGGAGTCTCAGAATCCCGTCCCAGCCCGGCTCATCCGGAGAAAGCTCGATCTGCCAGACTTCACGCCCGGATGACAGATCAAGCGACACGCCCTTTTCAACCCGAGTGACCGCCGTTTCCGAAAAGAATCCGGGACGCCGCATGCGAAGTGACGGAATCCCTTTCTGAAGCAGCTCCGCGTTGATCTCATCCCAGGGATCCGCGCGGCTCGTGTACTGCTCCACCCGGGCGATCTGGGACCGGACGGTGAACGAGTTCCGTCCCTCCGCTTCGCGGATCGCGGAAGAACCGGAAAGTCTGGGGCCGGAAGCCGCGATCGCGCCGCCGAAAATCACGAAATTAAGAAGCAGATCGAGAGTCGACGCACTGTAGCCCCGGATTTCAGAAAGAATCAGGGCGTCAGTGAGACAGCCGCCGGCTGACAGCCGGTTTCCGGCAAGCTCTCCCGCTTCCAGCTCCTCAAGCGGGCGGCAGACGGGAATCGCGCCGATGTTTCTAGCCGCTTCGCTCCAAACACCGGCCATTTCGACACTCCGGTCGGATTCGGGGTCGAAAATGATGAGGCAGTCACAGTACGGTGTGCCCTGAAGAGTCTTTGCCGCTTCCATCACGTACTCCTTATTCCTGGCGTCTGAGGAAGAGAGGGAATCTGCCTCACATTTTTTCTGCAACGCCGTATGCTTAGAGTTATCAGTAAACCTGCGCCGCGAAGGAATCCTCCATTGGCGCGCCGGTTGCATTATAGGGGAGAGTCTGACGGTTCCTGACCCTCAGCTTTTTCTCCTCTTTTTATCTCTCTAAGGAGCTGCATTTATGGCTGATATCGTTGCCCGTTACGTTGGAAACAAGCGTGTTGAAGCGGAAAATCCCCGCTCTGGCGGCCGTCTGACTTTTGATCAGGGGAAACCTGACGGGCTCGGCGAATCCTATGACCCGGTGGAGGGACTGCTCGGTGCCTTCGCGGGCTGCACGCTTACGATGATTGCCTACGCGGCTGAAGCGAACGGCGCTGATGCGAAGGGCGCCACCGCTGAGTGCGACTGCACGATGGCGGAACGCCCTCACCGCATTGCCTCCATCACGCTCACGATCCGCATGCCGCAGGCTGAATACACGGATAGCCAGAAGAAGGTGATTCAGAAGTACGCGGATGCCTGCCCGGTCGGTCTCGCCCTTTCCGATAAGATCGATAAGAAGGTCGAAATCCTCTGGCCGTAACGCGGTCTGAGGATTTCCCGGCATCTGCCGGGCCGAAGCTGAAAAGCGCAGGGACGCGAGCCCTGCGCTTTTTTGCTATCCGCCGCCAGTCCCACCGGGCATAGAATCATTACTGTAGACAGATTTTCCGCGCGAAAAACGCGCCCGACGCTTTTTGCCGCGTCTCTCAAAGGATATTGAATCTTGCTGCTCTCCATTCTTGTGATCGGTTTCGGTGCGGGCTGCGGCGCTGTTCTCCGCTGGGCGCTCGGGCTCTGGCTGAACAGCCTCTTCCCCGCCATCCCGCCGGGAACACTCGCCGCGAACCTGATCGGCGGCTACGTGATCGGCGCCGCGATCGCGTTCTTCGCGGCGCTTCCTGAACTCTCGCCTGAATGGAGACTGCTCGTTGTCACGGGGTTCTGCGGCGGTCTCACCACGTTTTCCACGTTTTCCGCTGAAACCCTGACTCTCCTCACGCGGGGCGAATTCGCGCTCGCCGCGATGGAGGTCTGCGTTCACGTCGGCGGATCCCTTATCGCTACGCTGGCCGGCATGGGCACCATTGCCATGCTTCGCCACCTTTAAAGAAGGAGCTGTCCATGCAGAAGGGATATCAGATTTCGTTTTTCACTGAGCAGAGCAGAAGAAAGGACGGACGTCCCATGGGGAACTGGATTCTTGAAACCGCGAAGAATCTGGAGATCCCGGGCGCGACGCTCTTCCCGGCAGCAGAAGGTTACGGCCGGGACGGGTGGCTTAAAAGCGCGAGTTTCTTTGAGTCCGGCGAGCAGAGTGTTGAAGTCCGCGTGGCCGTGACAGAAGCCGACGCTGAGCGCCTGATCGAGCGGATCCGGTCCGAAAATCTCGGGGTTTTCTGTGTGAAAACGCCGATCGAATTCGGAATTTTGTAACAAATATCCCTATCAGTACTTTAAATAGGAACGAAAAGGCTCCACAGGCTGTGGGTTTTCCCGTAAAATATCGCCCTCACCTTTCATTTCTTTGGACTTTTTACCCTATATCGACTGACTGATGATCACTGCTCTTCTCGCGCACCCCTATCCCCGTTTCTCTGTAATCAGCATCCCGCTGCTTGAGGGATTGAAAGAACAATTCCCTCAAATGGATATCCGGGCGCTTTATGACCTTTACCCTGACAGTTCAATAGATCTGTGGGAAGAGAGGAAAGCAGTCGCTCATTCGTCCCTTATCCTCGTCGTGCACCCGGTCTTCTGGTACAGCGTCCCGGCGCTTCTGAAGAAGTGGTTCGACGAAGTGCTCGCCTATGGCTTTGCCTACGGGAACGGCGGCGACGCCGTGAAGGGAAAGGGCGTCCTCTGGATTCCGTCACTCGGCACCGGGTATCGCGACGGCGAATTCCCGGGCGAAGTGGAAATCTCGGAAGTTGAAGCTCCGATCCGCCGCATGTGGACTTTCTGCGGTGCGAAGTGGCTGGATCCCGAGATTATCGATTCCCGGCAGCCGCTCACCCCCGAGCAGTTCTCTTCAATCATCGATTCGCTCGCTGACCGCATCGCTGACTGGGAGTCCTACCATGTTTGAACTCGCCTGGTCGAAGCTCCTTGAATTCTGGGGCGGGTTCCTGACGCACGCCTCGGCGCTCCTTCCCCCGACAAACTCCATCGCGGCGGGTATTTCGTTCGCGCTGATCGCGGCGGTGATCCTCGTTCCGATCATGTCCCGGGTTGGACTCGGCACCATGATCGGGTATCTGCTCGCCGGTATTGTGGTGGGTCCCTATGGTCTCGGACTGGTCGAAGAAGTCGAGACGATCATGAATTTCGCTGAGTTCGGCATCGTACTCATGATGTTTCTGATCGGTCTGGAACTCGATCCGAAGCGACTCTGGGAAATGAAGCTGCCCGTGTTCGCGGGCGGACCGCTTCAGATGATCCTCTGCGCGTTTCCCTTCGCGCTGCTCCTCGATCTCGCGGGAATGCCGTGGCCGGTCGCCGTGCTGTCTGGATTCGCGCTCGCGATGAGCTCCACCGCGGTGGCGGTGCAGGAGCTCTCATCCCGCAGCATGATGGGGCAGCCCGTGGGGCAGAAGGCTTTTTCGATTCTGCTCTTCCAGGATCTCGCCTCGATCCCACTGATTGCCTCGATTCCGGTGCTCGCACTCACGATGGGGAGCTCAGACTCAAATGGCGCCGCGAACCCTGGCGCGATTGACACGCTGATCCGCGCCGCAATCGCCCTCATTTTCATGGTGGGTGTCGGACGATTCCTCACCGTGCCTTTCCTCCGCTTTACGATCCGGAGCGGCGCACGCGAGATGCTCACAGCCTTTGCGCTGCTCCTCACGGTAGGCTCGGCCTGGATCATGCAGGCCGCGGGGCTCTCTTCCGCCATGGGCGGCTTTGTCGGCGGTCTGCTCCTCGGCAGCTCGGGTTTCCGACACCAGCTGGAAGCTGAGATTTCGACCTTCAAGCAGCTCCTCCTCGGTCTCTTCTTTGTGACGGTCGGCATGAGTATCGACATGCATCTCGTCATGTCGGAACCCGTGAAGGTAATCCTCGCGCTCGCGATTCTCCTGATCGTGAAGACCGGAATGCTTTTCGCCCTGGCTTTCGCGATGCGGCTGAAGGGCCTCGCGAACAAACTGAATTTCGCGGCGTCCCTTTCCCAGGGCGGTGAATTCGCGTTTGTTGTCTTTTCGCTCGCGCAGGGTCAGGGAGTGCTCTCAAACTCGTGGGCCGCCATTCTCACGGTGGCTGTCGCCTGCTCGATGGGAACGACACCGATCCTGATGCAGCTTGCGTCCAAGTGGCTCCAGCACCGGGCGCGGCGGCTGGATGATGAAGAGGATGACCGCGAGGAACTCGCCACAGCCCCGGATCTCTCCGTCATCATCGCGGGCTACGGTGATTTCGGCGCGATCGTCGCCCGAATGCTCGTTGCCATGGGGATTACGCCGACCATTATCGATAACGATCCGGACCGGATCCGGCAGGCAAAACACTTCGGCACCAAGGTGTACTACGGAGACGCGAGTCAGCTCGCCCTGCTTAAGGCTGCCGGCGCTGATGAGGCGAAAATTCTCGTCATTGCGGTCGGTCCCGGCGGAATGACAGAAAAGATCGCGGATCTCGCGCATGAGGCATTTCCTCACCTGCACATCATTGCTCAGGTGTCGACGATCGAAAACCATCTCGAACTCCTTGCGAAGGATATTGAGGGGTATCTCGTCAATTTCGAGCCTGCGATCGAGGCAGCCCGCTCGTGCCTTGTGAGGCTGAACGTGCTTTCGCCCTATGAAGCGCGCGAAATCGGCGATATTTTCAGACGCTACACCGTCAAACTTATCCGGGAAATGGTGGATACCGGCGGCGATATTGATCAGGCGGTCGCAGCCTACCGGTCAAACGATGAGACGCTTGAATCCGTGATGAAGCAGATACGGACGTATCGACGGGAACGAATCGCCGCGATCCGCTCGAGATCCATGCATCTCGCGGAAACTCCCGGGCCTATGCCGAAAGCCGCGGAACCTTCCTCTGACGAGAAACCCACGGAGCCTGCTCCTCCGGATCCCGCGCAGGTGAAGAAACAGGCTTCCATGAGGGAAGACGCTTTTGCTGCCTGGCCGCCTCTTGAAGAAGAAAAACCGTCAGACAACCGGACGCCTGAACCCGCCGCGGCCCCGGAACCCAGGCCGGCATCAGAACCGCAGCCGACCGCTGCCTCTGCTGATGCGTCTCGCGCGGACGCCAAACCGCAGGATAAGAGCCCGGAAGGAACCGCTCCGGCATCCGTCGCCGCGGCTCCGAAGGCTGACGCTCCGGCCCCGGATGAAGACACGCTTGATCCGGCGTCCGCCGCAGCGAAGAAGGCTCAGGAAGAAGCGCTGAAGGAAATCGCGAAGGAAGCCGCGAAGGCACCGCCTCCGAACCCCGAGGAGCTCCCTGTGTCCGACTACTTCCGGATTTATCAGGGCGACACTGAACCCCCGGCTTCCAAAGAGAACGGTAAAGCCTAGCCTCTCTTCTGTCTTCCTCCCGGGCGGTATGATTCAGGGCTGAAATAAAGGCGGTCCGCGCGGCACGCGGCCGCCTCTCCCTGCAGTCACTTATTTGGAGGAGACGCTTCTCATGACGGAAATCTTTAATTCCACCGAGCTGCGGCGCGAGCTTCATCCGCTTGCCGAGCTGGGACTCAACACCAAAAACACCGCGCAGTACGTTCTCGATCACCTGAAAAAAATCGGCGTTGAGGCTCATCGGATTGGAAACACAAATGGTGTCCTTGGCGTCATTGATTCCGGCGTTCCGGGACCCACCGTCATGCTGCGGGCTGACATGGACGCGCTCCCCTTTGAGGTTGACGGAAAGAAAACGGCAATCCACGCCTGCGGTCACGATGGTCACACGGCAATGCTTCTTGAAGCCGCGAGCCGCCTCGTCGGAAATATCAAAAAGGGCAAGCTGAAGCTGCTTTTCCAGCCCGCTGAAGAAACGCTGGAAGGCGCCAATGTGATGATCAAGGAAGGGGTGCTTGATGGCGTCGACTACCTTATCGGGGCTCACGTCCGCCCGATTCAGGACCTTGAAATCGGAACGCTCTGCCCCGCGGTCAACCACACCGCATCCTGCCCCTGCGATATTTATATCCACGGAAAGAGCGCTCACGCGTCCCGCCCGCACCTCGGCATCAACTCGATCTATGTCGGTACGGCGATCGTGAACGCGATTTCCCAGATTCAGCTGCCCCCCAATATGGCCTGGTCTGTGAAGCCGACGCAGTTTGACGCGAATGACGGTGCCCTCAACATCATCCCCGCTTCCGCTCACCTCGGGATCGATATGCGGGCTCAGACAACGGAACTCATGAAGCAGCTGATTGAGGAAGTCCGCCGCGCCGCGGAATCCTCCGCAGCCGCGTTCGGCGCCACGGTTGACGTGAAGTTCGCGACGCTCTGCCCTGCCGCGAACTACGACCCCGAAATCACGGATGAGCTTGCGGAGTGCATCCGCGAGGTGGCTGGTGACGACAAACTCGCCCCGGCCTGCGGTGGCGGCGGTGAGGATTTCCACTTCTATAAGATCGCGCGTCCTGAGCTGAAGAACGGTTACTTCGGTGTCGGTGTCGGCGTGACGCCCGGTCTTCATAAGCAGAACATGACGTTTGATGACAAGCTCCTGCCGCTCGGCGCCGCGGTCTTCGTGAAGTTCGCGCTCCGGCATCTTGGCTGATCACTGAAGCTGCATCAGGCAGGTCAGATCCGGCGGCTCGGGAGTCCGAACCGCCGGATTTTTTCTCCCCCGAAGCCCTTCCGGCCCGGCCCTCTGCGGCTAAACTGTTTTCACCTGTTTTTTTATTTCATTCGAGGTGAAACTGAATGCCCTGCACCACGATCCTTGCCGGTCCGAAAGCGACTGAGGACGGCGCGCTTTATATTTCGCGGAACGAAGACTGCTCACCTGACGACGCGAAGCGTCTTGTGTATCACCCGGCGGTGAAGAACACCGAGGGCTCTGTCTTCCGCTCCTTCCGGAATGACTTCACCTGGCCTCTGCCGCCAGAGTCCCTCGCGTACCTTTCGGTCTCTGACTCCGCGACCGACGGCGCTTCCGAGGGCGAAGCCGGTTTCAACGAAGCCGGTGTCGGCATCACCGCGACAGAAACAATCTTCGCAAGCGCCGCTTCCCTCGCGATCGACCCCTATCTTCCGAAAACCGGCGTGATCGAGGATTCGCTCGAAGACTCCGTACTCCCCTTTATCCATTCGGCGCGCGAAGGCGTGCTGCTGCTCGGGAAACAGGTGGAAACTGCCGGTGCCGGTGAGGGCTGCGGCGTCGCCTTTGTCGACTCGAAGGAAATCTGGTGGTTTGAAACCTGTTCCGGTCACCGCTGGGCCGCGGTGAGGCTTCCGGACGATGCCTGCTATGTCACGGCGAATCACGCGAGACTCCAGGAGTTTGATCCGGAAGATACCGAAAACTGCCTTGGCTCCCCGGATCTCATTTCTTTCGCGGAAGAGCACGGTCTCTGGAAAGCCGGTGCCCGTCCCTTCAATGTGAGAAAGGCTTATGTGGACGAAAACACCGTCCGGGATACGTACTACAACTTCGCCCGGAACCGCGTGCTTCTCGAGAAGTACTGCCCGTCGCTTCGGCTGAAGCCTGAGGAAGACCTCACATTCCCGGTCTTCGTGAAGCCGGAATCAAAACTTACGTTTGCTTCAATCGCGTCCGGTCTCCGGAATCGCTATGAAGGGACGGATTCTGATCCCTATCAGACAGATAACCCGCACACGGCCTGGAGACCGATCTCGGTCTTCCGCTGCAGCCAGAGCCACATTCTGCAGCTGAAACCCTGGCTGCCGCTCGCGGTGGGCGCTGTGACCTGGGTGTCCTGGGGAATGCCGTCTCTTGGCGTCTTTGTCCCCGTGTTCCAGGGAGCCAAGTGGTTCCCGAAGGCATATGGCATCGGAACGCACGACGCGGACAGCATCTCCGCCGGCTGGGCTTTCCGAAAGGCCCAGACGCTTGCCATGACGGACTATCGCGCCTTTGAGCCGATTGTCCGCCGCGTATGGGATGCCTGGGAGCGGGAGGCTGAAGAGCGCGTGAACCGGATCCAGATCCGCTACACCGCGCTCGTAGAGAAGAGTGTTGAAGAAGCTGACCGCTTCCTGCAGCTGGAGTCGGATCGGATTCTCGAAGACGCTCTCACCCGGGCCCGTGCGCTTGAGAACGAACTGATGACGCTCCTCACGCGGAAAATCAGCGCGAAGTTCCCGTTTAACGGGGCCTGACGGAATTCTGTTCTCCCACGCTGACATCAAGGCCGGAAGGTTCTCCCCTTCCGGCTTTTTTCTGACCGTTTGCTGGAGCCGCGTTTCCGCTCCCGAAAGCACCAAAACCCCTCCCCGTCAATGCCCTGACGCAATTGATGTATATCTTTTCTCACGGCTCTGATCATTACCTATTCCGGCCTAATCCCTGAAACCTATTCGCCTATAATCGATCGTGCCGGCGGCATACCGGACGCAGTCCGGAAGGCTGTCCGAAACCGATTTATCCGAAGTTCCATGTGTTTCTCTTTTCTGTGAAGGAGATCAAGAAAATGGCTTTTTCTTCGTATTACCCGCAGCTCGTCTCTCAGCGCCGTGAACTTCATCAGTGGCCGGAACCCGGCTGGACTGAATTCACGACCACTTACTATCTCGTTAAGAAATTGAAGGAGTGGGGGTACGACGTCCTCCTCGGGACGAAAGTCGTGAATCCTGATGCCGTTCTCGGCCGATCCGAAAAAGACGTGGAGGCCGGTCTTCAGACCGCCCGTGATCATCACGTTCCGGAAGAATTTCTGAAGGCCACTGAGGGCTACACAGGAGCTGTCGGCATCTTTGATTCCGGCCGCCCGGGCCCGACGCTTGCTATGCGTTTCGATATCGATTGCATCCCGGTTCAGGAAACCACCGATGCCGCTCATATTCCGACCAAGGAAGGCTTCCGCTCGAAGCATGACGGCTACATGCATGCCTGCGGCCACGACTGCCACATGTCGATCGGGCTCACTGTCGCGAAATTCATCGTTGACCATAAGGACGAACTCTGCGGCCGGATCAAGATTGTTTTCCAGCCGGCAGAAGAAGGCGTCCGCGGCGCGAACGCGGTCGCTGAATCAGGCGTCCTTGACGATGTCGACTACTTCGTCGGAAGCCACATCGGCATGGTTGCGAAGTACGGCGAAGTCGTGATTGATCCCTGGGGCTTCCTCTGCACGACAAAGTTTGATGTCACCTACACCGGTAAGCCTGCTCACGCCGGTATTGAGCCGAACGCCGGCCGGAACGCTCTGGCTGCGGCCTGCTCCGCTACGCTTCAGCTTCTCGGCATCCCCCGTCACGGCTCCGGCATGACCCGCGTGAATGTCGGCATGCTGAACGCCGGCAAGGGTCGGAACGTAATCCCGCCGAACGCTACTATGGTGATGGAAGTGCGCGGTGAAACCGCCGAAATCAATGACTACATGGCGGAACAGGCCATGGCGATCATCAAGGGGAATGCCGTTTCCTACGGTGTCGAATACGACGTCCGGAAGATGGGTGCGGCCTGCGATATGAAGAACGATCCCGACATGATCGAGGCGCTCCGCGATGTGGCAAAGGGAATCCCCGAAATCAAGACAATCACGGAGAAAGCGAACTTCGGCGGTTCTGAAGACGCCTCGCTCCTCGCGCGCCGCGTGAAGGATCATGGCGGCAAAGTCGCGTTCTTTGTGAACGGCGCTGACCGCGAAGCCGGTCACCATCAGTTCAATTTCGACGTGAATGAAGAGGCGCTTGACACCGGCTTCAAGATGTTCGCCGGCATGGTGAAGAAGATCTGCGGCCGGAAGTAACACTTCTGCCGCTGTCATTCAGCGCGGCTTCAGAGTCAAGTCTCTGAAGCCGCGTTTTTTGCGAATAGTTTTTGCGTCTTCCGCAAACTGTGCAAAAATGAATTCCCCTCTTCGGATCCGCTAACCATGCCGAAATACGATGATCTTGGCAGCTGGAAAATCTTTCTTTCGCTCGCGGAGTCCCGGAGTTTCTCAGTCACCGCGGAGGCTTTCGGAGTGGAGCCGTCAACCATCAGCCGGACTCTTGGAACGCTGGAAAATTCGCTCGGCCAGAAACTGGTTGACCGCTCCGCGAGGCCCCTTGAACTGACCCCCAAGGGGCTCTGGGCCGTCAAACGAATCGCGCCGATCATCCGATCTCACGAGAAACTGATTGACGAGATGACGGAGGACAGCACGGGGCTTGAGGGGCAGATCCGGGTTTCCGTTGCTCCTGGCTTTGCGACGCGGTATCTTGTGCCGATGCTCGCCCGCTTTTCCGAACACTATCCGAATATCACGTTTGAAATCCAGGTTGGCATGGGTGCCGCAGATCTGAAGAAACAGAAAACCGATGTCGCGATTATTACCGGCAATCCGGAGGATCCAAAACTTATGACGCTTCCCCGGGGGCGGAATATCTACCTGCCGCTTGCCTCCCCCGCCTACATCAAGGCGCACGGCATGCCGCTTGAACCCGCGGATCTCGCTCACCACACCGTGTTCATCTATTCAGGCCCCGTCCGTGAGCAGACGAGAACTCTGAGAAAAGGGACTCTCGAGGCTCCGGTACCCGCAGGGAAGACGCTTCTCAGCCCGGATATTCTGTCGATCCGTCAGGGGCTGATTGACGGACTTGGCGTATCGCTTGATATGCCTCTCGTTCAATGCTGGGAAGCGATCCGCGATGGAACTCTTGTTTCGATTCTTCCCGGATGGCGCCGCCCGCAGGCGGAATGCTTTGTGGCCCTCTCCCGCTCCAGCTGGCATATCAGACGGTGCCGGATTTTCGCGGAGTGGTTCGCGTCTGAACTGAGGAAACTCTTCCTAAGCTTTGAAGAGGCGGTTGAAGGCATTGTGCCGCTTGAGGGACCGACCGGCACAAAATCTTCGGATTCAACCGGATAGCCGTCCTGAACGTTTCATGTGCAGATTCGTGCGGCTTATCGGCCCAAGCTTTGAATCATTTTGCAGAGTCATCCTGAGCTACGCGTTTCCTTTTCAATCGATACAATTAATCAGTCTTTCTCCTTTTTCATTAAAGGCATTTTTATGGTTTCTCCGATTCGCAAAGTGGTTTTCCCTGTGGCGGGGCTTGGAACCCGTTTTCTCCCGGCAACCCGGGCGGTTCCAAAGGAAATGATCCCCGTGGTTGACAAACCGCTGATTCAATACGCAGTCGAAGAAGCCGCAAAGGCCGGTATCACTGACATGGTTTTTGTGACGGCTGCGGGGAAAGAAGCCATCATGAACCACTTTGACTATTCCTATGAACTCTGGAATGAGCTGCAGTCAAAGGGAAAGAAGGAGCTTCTCGATGTCGTCCGTTCCATCTGCCCGCCTGGCGTTCATTTGATTTTCACCCGCCAATATTCCCCGAAGGGGCTGGGGGACGCGGTCCTCTGCGCGAAGCCCGTTATCGGAGACTCTCCTTTTGCGGTGATTCTTCCTGATGATCTTGTCGACTCCCCGAGCTCCTGCATTGGGGAACTAATCGCCAAGCGGGAAGAGAAAGGCGGCGGAAACGTGGTCGCTGTGCAGAATGTCCCTCGGGACAAGACAAACCTGTACGGTATCGCAAGTGTTAAGGCGGACGCCCCTGAGTCTGTTATCGGTCTGGTCGAGAAACCGAAGCCTGAAGTGGCACCCTCCACGCTCGCTGTTATAGGCCGCTATGTTTTCGAACCGTCCATTTTTGACTATCTGGAGAAAGTCACACCTGGAGCCGGCGGTGAGATCCAGCTGACAGACGCTATGGAGGCCTCGCTCGAAAGTGTCCCTATGACTGCCTGCAGATTTTCCGGACGGCGCTTTGACTGCGGTTCCAAGCAGGGATTTATTACCGCTACGGTTCATTATGCGAAGAAGGCTGGATTCGATACATCAGGAGACGCAGAGTAACTCTCTGCTGATACCTGACTGATCTAATTGAAAAAAGGGAGAACTGAAGTTCTCCCTTTCTAGTATCCGAAACCTGATTGCTGCTACATAAATTTCTTAAGATAGACCTGCAGCTTTTTGCAGTAATGTTCTTTCCTTTTCCCTGAAAGACACTTTGCAAAAACGCAATACTTAATGAGTTTTGGAACTGAAATTTGGCGGATATTCTTTTGCTTATCGGATGGGCCAACTATTTTCAGCATGCTCTGATAATTATGGGTGTCATAGCGCTTGAAAAGACAAGCGTTCAAATTTCTTAATCTCAGGAAAGTATTCCCATAATAAACATCACTCAGAGAAGATGGGATCGCTATCACCGGATAGTATCCATCATTTTGTGCAGCATAAGCCCAGATCCGCTCAATCCCATGCAGCAATGTACCGTCCGGGGCAAGAGGTTCTTCCGGCATCTCGTCATACGTCCAGGGACGCGAGAGTATTGTCCTAGATGCTTCTTTTTTGATCCAGAAAACGGATCCGAAAGGAGCGATCACCAGCCCTTTTTCAACAGGAACATCAATACCAAGCTTCTCCCAAAGTTTTTCAAACGCAGATAAATTCGGCCCGATTTCATCACCCCAAACTCCCGGAACATAGCTCCGGGATTTTTTCATTCTGGAAAAAATTCCTAGTAAATTTAAATAGTTGAGATTGACATTAAGGGTAATTCTTGATATTATAGTCTATAAATATTGATAAAGACTATTATGGCTCGACCAAGAACTCTACCAGACAACCATTTCCGTTTCTCCACCTTCAGAAAAGGAGATTCCACCTATGTTTATGGCTATAGAAATGAGTGGGATCCGGTGAAGAAACAGTCAAGAATTGCCAAAAGGATTTATGTCGGCACGCTCAATGAAGCAACCGGAAGACTTAGACTGGGCAAAAAGTACTTATCCAATCATCCTGAGTATGAAGGCAAGACGCTTTACTTTGAAAATCGTACCCTCGTTGAAAGATCCGAGCAGGATGCTGCAGAAGAAGTTCAACAGCGCGAGCAGTCATGGGCTTCAAACAACCTTTCTTACGCTGCCACCTGGGCCCTTTGGCAGTTCGCCTCCAAGAACCGAATTCTGCAAAACCTGCAGGCGGCGTTCGGAAAACAATTAGGAACCGGCCTTCTGGCTTTGGCCGTCTATCAGCTCTTAGACGGGGGCGCCATGAACGGCTATGAAGACTGGCTTCCCGACAACTGGCTTCCTGTAAGCGCTCCTTTAAGCTCTCAGCGCATCAGCGAACTGCTTGCTCAAGTCGACCATGAGGACATGGTTAATTATTTCCGTTTACGATTTGACCGATCCAAGCAGAATTATCAGAAATGGCTTGAGGAAATAAAACAAAAGGCTCAGAAGCAGGGCTCGGCCATGCCGCCTTCAACTCTGCAAAAGATGTATATGGCGCTGGACTCCACGGCAATAAGTACCTTCTCTATGACAATCGAGGATGCGGCTTACGGGCACGCCAAACAGAATCCTGAACTCAAACAGATAAACCTTACGCTTGCCGTGGATTTCTTGAACGGAGACGTCTGCTATGCCAGAGAAGACGAAGGCTCGATAACCGATAAGTCGGTCTACAAATCCATCCTGGCTCAGATGAAAAGCTACGGCTTTGATCTTGACGAGACAGTCCTGGTGACCGACCGGGGTTACTCTTCCCTAATGAATCTTCAGAATCTTTTTAATACCGATGTCAGCTTCGTCGCCGGCGTTCCTATCGTGGAAAAGGGTTTAAAAGATAAATTTACAAAGTTCCGTGAAGCACTTTGCGACCTCGCTTTTTACAACAGTGAGTATGAAGTTTATTGCCGAACCATAAAAGAAGACTGGAAGCAAAACACAGAGGCCGGCTCAGTAAATCGTGACTGCTTCGTGCATCTGTATCGGTTCCCGGAAATTGCGCTCTCTCAGCAGAAGCAGCTACTAAAGAAAATAGATAAGGTCTTAGATAAAAAACGCGATGGAAAAGTCGTAGATCGAGATGACTGGAACTTCGCTGCCCGCTTCATAACTGAGTGCAAAGAAGAGCAAGACGGCAAGGAAAGGAAAATATGGGAGAAAAACCTCGAGGCTCTCAGACTCTGGGAACGCACTGCCGGCTGCTTTGTTATCCGCAGCGACTGGCTCGAAGATCCGATCGAGGCTCTAAGAATTTACAGGCGCAGGAATATCGTTGAGGTGGCTTTCCGACAGTTTAAAGTCCTTAACGGAGGAGACCGACTGCAGGCAACCCAAACCTCTTACATGGGCAAATTGATGGTACACATAATCGCTCAGTCTCTGAGGATGGCTATAACAGTGCAGGCTAAAAAAAGAGAAACTCAGGAATTAAAACTCCCCGATAACTCGGTGGAAAAGTTACTGGCCGCATTGAAGAGGATCAGAGCGGTGAGGGCACCAACGAGAGCTACATGGGTTGTGGAGCCTCTGACGAAAAAAGCCCAAGACATGCTTGAGCTTTTAAACCTGCCTAAACCTCCCATGACGTTTAAGTCAATATAGAACTATGTCACGGGAGTTCAGGCATCACCTACCACCGTAAATGGACCAAAATTCGGAGGAGGAGAAAAGATCATCCCTAGCGATTGTTCGCGGGAGAGGAGACTGATGCAGTTATTGACGTAATCTTTAGAAAACAAAACTCCGTTCCAGCACAACCGATCGAATGAGTCCCCTACAATCTGCCTTAATTGAGGAGATTTCTTATCCTTAACACAGCAGATATAGTCGTATTGATCAAAAATATCCCGGGCAGCTATGCAATAAGCCGCAAAATCCCGTCCCTTGTTAATCTTGATCCGGTATTCAATATCAAGATCGTAAGTGCTGAATGCTTTTCGGTATGCTTCTAACGTCTCTTTTTTAGTAGAAATCAGGCAGATATGGGTTTTAGATGGAAGATTCAGGATATAGGGAATATATTTATCAACAGAGTCTTCATAGTATGCAAAGAAAATGGCTGCTATTTTCTTTGATTCCAGTAGTTTGTCAATATTTTCGGATCTATCATCTGGGATCGTCTGATTAAAATGAATATTACTGTTCAAGACACTTAGCTGCGTGGTGCCCAGCAGGTCTTCATATATTTCGCTCACAGGATATCCCAGTTTATCCAGTTTTTCCATCACAAGCCGAGGTATTTCTCCGCCTGTAACTTCAGTCCAGACTTCAGGTGATGAGCTGAATAGTTTTCTTTTTACCAAGGGGTATCGGCAGTTAATATAATCGTAAGCCTGATAATACGAAGGATTCATTATTCCTTCAGGTTTATAAACTGTGTCCCAGCTAAAACCAAGAGACTCAAGATAAGCTGTGAATTGAGTCTCATGCCAATAGACTTCTTCCAAAAACTTATCGTAGTAGTGAAGGTTTTTCCAATATTTTTCGAATCCCTCGGATTCGATAACAGGACGCCTCAGAACGATAAAGAAAGACTGGATATGCTCTCGGATATACGAGTCCGGCTTATCAGGCAGAAGCTGGGATTTTTTGATCTCCACCTGACGAGTCAGTCCCCAGAAATCACAGGGATTGCCCTCCATTTTTTGGAAACTTTCTGAGAACGGATACACTGGGCCATAGCAGCTGCAGTTTGTCAGAATCAGCTCATCGAACCGTCAGACCTCACTCCACCCAAGATGATCGAAAGCTGCCTTCCATGCGCCAAAATCAATTCCTCGATTTTCACGCTGCAAAACATCTACGCCAAGACGCTCAAGCGCCTTTTTTCCTTCCGAGGACAAATTTCCATTGGCGATAACAATAATCCTGTCAGCAACCTCCTGAAGTCCCTTCAGATACGTCAGAACATATTTTCTGACAATTCCATTTTTTTCCCAAAAGGTATAAAAGGCTAATCGTTTCATAACAGGCTCTAAGAGGTTTCCAGTTTTCGGACTTGTCGATGACAAATAAAAACTGGATTCACAGACTGGTGAAGAGATTTTACTGCAGATGACTCAGGTCACTAATCTGAAGAAAAAAACTTAATACTGCAAATATTTGATTAATAATATTTTTTTATTTTATTATTCACCAAAATTTAATCGGCTGAATGTTTATCTTTACACTGAATGGATATTAAAAAACCGCCGTTTGACGCGGCGGTTCTCAGATGAATTAAATATCTGATGTCACTCAGGCATCTTCTCTCAGTCTGTTCTCGGCCTCCCGCGACAGTTTCTTCCCAAACTCAACACCCGGCTGATCAAACGGATTGAGACCAAAAAGCGTTCCAAGCATTGTGATCTTATGTTCATACATCGCCATCAGCGCTCCCAGCGTCTTAGGCGTGAGGTCACTGATGCTGATCGTCGTGACACCGTTAAACCACGGCATAGAAGGGTCACGGGTAACAAGGGCTTCCGCCTGAGCTCTGGCATTCGCGATCATGACGCGATGCAGTTCTTCATGGCTATGCCCCGGCTTCTCGCAGGAAATCAGGTCAATGCTCGTTCTTCCGGTCCCTTCACGCAGCCACTGATAGAAAGAATGCTGTGACTCATCACCGTGACCGCCCCAGACAGCCTGTCCCGTATTGCCAACAATCACAGTACCGTCCGCCTGGGTAGTCTTCCCGAGACTCTCCATCTCAAGCTGCTGCTCCCAGGAAACAAAGATTCTCAGTCTCTCGTCATACGGCAGCACACACTGAAGCGTGATATTGAGTCTCGTGGCGTTCCAAAAAGCAATCAGGGCGAGCAGTGCGGAAATGTTTTCGGCCACCGGTGCATCGTAGACATAGCGATCCATCTCATAGGCACCCGACAGGAACTGATCAAAAACATCAGTGCCAAGAGCAATCATATCGGGGATTCCGATACAGCCCCACACAGAAAACCGGCCACCAACCCAATCCCAGAGCGGATATAAGTTTTCCTCCGGAATCCGAAGATCCTTATACGCATCAGGATTAGCGGAGACCGCAATAACGTGGTGATCACGGGAGCTTCCGGTAATTCCAGCAGCCGCAAGCCACTCATCAACGACAGACGCGTTGACCAGTGTCTCCCGGGTGTGGAAACTCTTGCTCGATACAACGACGAGCGTGCGGAAGGGATCAAGACCATAAAGAATCCGGTCCAGCTGGACCCCGTCAACACCTGACAGGAAATGAACCTTGATTGGCTGCGGCAGCCCCATCAGAGCGTGATAGACAGCGCGAGGTCCGACCTCAGAGCCGCCGATACCAATATTGATGACATCTGTGATCGTGTCTCCGCGGCATCCTGTCCATTTGCCGGATCTCACGGATTCCGCGAAAGCATAGGCCCGATCCCGCGCCTCTTTGACCTCATCAAAATGAGGCGACGCCGGATCCTGAGAGCGAAGGGATGTGTGAAGAGCTGCCCGGTTCTCAGACTTGTTCACGATTTCGCCCTGAACCATAGCGTGATGGGCTTCCATCAGGCCAAGACCATTTGCAAAATCAACCAGTCTGGCGAGATCATCCTGCGTCAGTCTCTGGCGGCTGAAGTCCACCCGCAGTCCGCACGCTTCAAAAGCAGTGACTCCGTCCCCGTCACGAAGAAACGGAAGGAGCGGCTGAGCAAATTTTCTTGGGCTATTCATTCTTTTTCTCTGAACAGTTTCATCAATATGAATCACATAACGGCCATTGTACCGGGTTGGCATATGGTTTTCACCTAAATAAGCCTACCTGTCCGATAGAGAAAAAGCTAATTGTTCAGCCTGCTTTATTTCTTCAAATGTATTGCAGTTATCAAAGGCAGAAATATCGGGAAAAACAGCCGTCGCAGCTCCGATTTCCTTGAACCATTGCCGAACCCGATGATTGCCGGCAACGTTGTAGGCCTCAAGCTCAGGAAAGAGGTCTGCCCTGACACAGGCAAACGTGGGCTGAAGCGCCCCATCCGCCTCTGCAATCGCGGCACGGGATCCGGCAGCGTCTGCTGCGGAAATAAGTTTCTCAGCGAGATCAGACGGGAAAAAAGGGCAGTCACAGGGAACGGTGAAAACCCAGGTTTCATTCCGGGACTTCTCAGGGAGCCCTGCGATCGCGGCTTCCAGCCCTGCCAGAGGGCCAGGAAAAGAATCTGTACGGTCCGGTATAAGCTCTGTATCTGGAGGAAGGACCTTCCGGTATTCGTCAAATGACCGATTGGCACTCACCAGAATCCTGTCGATCTGAGGTGAAAGCCGCCGATAGGCGCGAAGTGCCAGCGGCTCTCCCTGAAAAGGAACAAGCCCCTTATCAGCCCCGCCCAGCCGTGTGGCGCGGCCTCCCGCAAGAATCAATCCAATCCGCATCATTTCTTGTGGTGCTTCTTCAGCTTATTTTTGGCTTTCTTAAGTTTGGACTTCTTTTTTCTATTGGCTTTCTTCCGTCTCCAGGCCTTGATCGCCGTTTCCGGAACACCATCCTTCACTTCACCGCCAATCGGATCAGTCCACAGAATCTCAATCGGGGAATTAAGCGCCTTAGCGATGCTTTTCGCCATCCGCTCGAGGCAGTCCCGTTCAATCGGGCTTGGAGAATCGGATTCGACCCGGACAGTCAATCCTTTCTCGCTTCTCTGAAGCGTAACCCCGGTAACCGCCGACCGATGGCTCTTATCCAGACCTACCGCCAGACAAAGGAAAATGCCGGCCTGCGCCGCCTTTTTCCAGTCATCATCTGACAGACGGATGAAAAAGGGATGCGATTTGCCGTAATACTTGCTGCTATAGATGATCGCCGCGAGGAGGTGCGTTTCACGCTGCGTAAAGCCGAGGAGATCGGAATCCGCGACGATATAGGCGCTGTGCTGACGCTGCCTGAGATAGGAAATGGAGATGCCGGTTTCCTGAAGCCAGGAAGCGTATCCCAGCAGCGCCTCCCACTCTTTAGGCAGATCAGTGAGCCCCAGCTCCCGCGCCTGTGAGAACAGACTGCGGGACAAGAAGGACACCTGTTTGGCGTGGCGCACGTCAATCTGGAAAGTCTTGGCAAGGCTCTTCACAGCGTGGCCTCGCTGCTTCGACTCCACCGCCCGCCCGGGAATCAGGCCCTCCGTCTCGAGGTACTGGATGAGAACCCCGTCACGGAGTCCGCGATCCGTAATCGAAATCTGATTGAAACCGAGTTCTTCCATCGCTGTGAGGAAGATCGCGGCTCCCGGAATAATGACGCCGACACGCTTCTGATTCATGCCGGGAAGCGCTGCGCGCTCGGCAGCTGTCGAGCTGCAGATCTTATCAACAACAGCCCGGACTTCATCAATCGTGATAACCGTGATATCGGACGACACTGAGGTCTGCTCCGCGGTACGCATAGATAAGGCGAGACTCGCGATCGCGCCGGCCGTTCCGGAGCTCGCGATCAGCTCACGGGGCTTCTTTGCCAGAAGCCGCTTAAACGGCATTACAGACTTATCGCGGACATAGTCCTGGACCTCACGGAACTTCGCCTTCGGCACGGCATCGGGAAAATCTTTGAAAAAGAGATCCGCGAGCCGCACACAGCCAACACGAAGTGACTCAGCCGCGAGCAGCTCCCCTTCCCGCGACACGGAGAACTCCGTACTGCCGCCTCCGATATCCATATAAGCACGCGGATAGTCGGCTCTGGGAAGGGACGCCTCAACGCCCTTCGTGATCAGACGGGCCTCTTCCGGCCCTGAAATCACGCTGAAATCGATTCCGGTCTCAGCCTTGACCCGCTCAGTGAATTCCTTTCCGTTTTCCGCCTCGCGGACAGAAGCCGTAGCGACCGCCACCACCTTGCTCACGCCGTAGGAGCGGCACGTTCTCGCAAAGGTTTTCAGTACCGAAACCGTGCGCTCAATCGCCTGCGGCTGCAGCGCCTGATTTTCGAACGCCCCTTCGCCAAGCCGAACCATCGACTTGACGCAGTTCAGAACCTGAATCCTCCCATCTCCGCCGACCTGACTCACCAGAAGCCTGAGCGAGTTGCTTCCCAGGTCAATCACCGCAACACGCCGGGCCCCCTCAGGAAGAGGCACCTGTGAATCTTGTTCGGACGCATCAGCCGCGTCCGGCAACTCCAGATAGGAGGATGGTTTCATACTGTTTTCCCTTTGTTCAGGACCCGTACTTTTCGCTCATCAGCGCCTGGGCATCAACGAGAGGCTTGCCTTCAGCCGGAAGGATGCGTACATACTCATCCCCCTCAAGCTTCCAGGTACGGGCGTTATCCGCAAGCTGAAGCTTCAGCACTTCGTTCGCGATACGCTCCTTCAGGGCTTCATCGAGCACCGGTGTCACCACTTCGATACGGCGATCGAGGTTGCGGCCCATGAGGTCAGCCGATCCCATGTAGCATAAGCTCTTCTCAGTATCTTCAAGAGGTCCGAACCAGTACACGCGGGCATGCTCAAGGAACTTGCCGAGAATCGCGCGCACGGTAATGTTGTCAGAAATCCCCTTGATGCCGGTCTTAAGGCAGCAGATGCCGCGCACGAGGCAGTCCACCTTGACACCCGCGATCGAGGCTTCATAAAGCAGCCGGATCATATCGGGGTCAACAAGCTGATTGCACTTCAGCACAATACGGCCATTCCCCTCACGCTTATGGCGTTCAATCTCAGCGCGGATAGCGCGCTCGATTCCGCTTCGCATGCAGGTCGGAGAAACAAAGAGCCGGCGATAGTTATCGCGGACGGCGTATCCGGTCATCACGTTGAAGAGGTCCGTCACATCGGAGCAGATATCCTGCGCAGACGTGAGAAGGCCAAGGTCGGTGTAGTTCTTCGCGGAGCCGGGGTTGTAGTTGCCGGTGCCGATATGAACGTAGGAGCGGATGCCGCTCGCTTCCTTACGGATCACGAGGCAGAGCTTGGCATGCACTTTGAGCCCCACGAAGCCGTAAACCACGTTCACGCCCTGGCGCTCCATTTCTTCCGCCCAGTTGATGTTCCGCTCTTCGTCGAAACGGGCCTTCAGTTCCACCACGGCGGTAACCTGCTTCCCGCGCTGACGCGCTTCCATCAGCGCCTTCACGATCGGGGAGTTATTGCCCACGCGGTAAAGCGTCATCTTGATACCCAGCACTGCGGGGTCCTTGGCCGCCTGCTGCACCAGATCCACGACTGAAGTGAATGTCTGGTAGGGGTGGTAAAGCAGAATGTCGCGCTTCGCGATGTTTTCAAAGAGCTTCTCAACCGGCTGAGTATCCGGGTTGAAGCTCGCGAAATACGGCGTGTCCTTCAGCTTCGGATAATCCAGATCGTTCAGAGCCATGTAACCCGCAAAGGCCATCGGACCCTTGACGCTGTAAACCTGGAAGGGCTTCAGCTTCATCTTCTGAATGATGAATTCCGTGATGTTCGAAGGCATACCGTGCTCGGTTTCAAGGCGAACCACACCGCCCCACTGACGGCGGGTCACGGAGTCACGCACAGCCTCAAGCAGGTCGTCCGCCTCATCCTCTTCAATCTCCACGTCCGTGTTACGGGTGATGCGGAACATGCCCTTGCTCACCACCTGGTAGCCCGGGAAAAGCAACGGGAGGAATTCGCCGATGATTTCTTCTGTCGGCACCACATCGATTCGGCGGTTTCCAAGCGGATCATCCGTCTCCATCTCATCCCCCTCGCTCGTCACAAAGAAGAAACGGGGAATGTTATGCGGCACGCGGAGACGTGCGTAGTGATGCGTGCCGTCGCGGCTCTGCAGTTCGATCAGGAAGTTGATAGAGACATTCGAGATTCTCGGGAAAGGATGCCCCGGATCGATCGCCTGAGGCGTGAGAATCGGATAAATCTCCGTCTGGAACCGCGCGAGAAGCGTTCTCTGGGCATCAGGCGACAGCTGATCATAAGAAGCGACCCGGACGCCTGCCTCGGCAAGGGCGGGCTGCAGTTTCTCGGTCCAGTGAGCAGCCGCTACATCAATAAGCGCCAGCGCCTTTTTGCGAATTTCCGTCAGCTGACGGGCGGGCGTCATCTTGTCAGGGCCGGAAGAACCGGAACCCGTCTTGTACTGCTTAAAGATGTTCGCCACGCGGACCATGAAAAATTCATCAAGATTCGTATAGAAAATCGAGAGGAACTTCACCTGATCGAGCAGAGGGCGGTTCGGCTCAATCGCGGTTTCGAGAACGCGCTTATTGAAGTCGAGCCAGGAAAGCTCACGGTTCGTATAGAGAGCAGGAGAAGTGAGCGAAGTTACCTTGCGCTGGGCACGCTTCGGGCGGGCTGACGCGGCTGTCTTCGCAGCGCGGGATGCGGCGGCCTTGACCGGGCGGGATGTGGCAGCTGCAGCAGGCTTCGCGGCTCGGCGGGTGCGCGGACGGCGTGCTGCCGGCTTGGCACTCTTCTCTGCTGTAACAGGGGACTCAGTAACCTGAGCAGGTGCATTCTGATCGGAAGTTTTCTTGGAAACTGGCATATGACCCTCGCGCTGACTCTCTTCAGCTCAAAAAGCCGTTATGGGAATCTGTCTATTTTTCGGAGCTTCTTATAGGCTAAAAGAAGCCGTAAAGATAACCTTAGCACCAGAAAGTGACAAATGCATTACAACCCGCAAAGTTGCGGGGATAGGCTCTTTCAGGAGGGGGTAAAAACCGATCGGAAAGCGATTGATAAATCAGAGGAAACAGGCGGAGGAAGAAACGGGAAAGAAATTTTCCGGATTCCAGAACGGAAAAAGGCCAGCTATCATTAGCCGGCCTCTCATCGTCACATCAGGAATTCTGGAGCGGGAGACGAGTCTCGAACTCGCGACCTCAACCTTGGCAAGGTTGCGCTCTACCAACTGAGCTACTCCCGCAGAACGAGGATATATTTTACACAGTCTTATACAAAAAGCAAATGCCGTCACAAAAATACGGTATAAACTATTCTATTCAGTCTGTATTGGCCTTCCTGCTGAGGCGGCCTGTCAGACTACAATAGGCGCACCACTCACTCAGTTTTACAAAGCAGGCTCGACACTATGAATTCCAGGCTTCTCTGCACCGTTTCCACCGCCCTGATCGCGCTTTTTTCTGCCGCCGCCGGGGCAGCGGTTCCTGATCATTCAGCAGCCTTCTGCCCCGCGAAGGGCAAGATCTCAATCGTCGACTTTGAAGCCAGCTGGTGCACACCCTGCAAGATGATGAAACCTGCCTGGAAAGCCGTCGAAAAAGAGTACAAGGGGAAAATTTCCTTCGTCCATATTGATATCGATGAGCATCCGGATATCTCGAAGGCCATGCAGATCAGCGCTGTGCCGACCCAGATCCTTTTTGACCGGCAGTGCAAATTTATTGACGCTCATTCGGGCTATCTGTCCGAATCTGACCTCCGCGCCACATTTAATAATGTTCTTAAGAAGTACTGAGTGGTATCCTTTCAATAAGGTCTGGTAATCTGTAGAATAAATCGTTACTAGCAATCTGTAACGAACGGATAACCTTTTATACCTTTTCTTAGCAGTCAGCCATCAATCGGCGCCGCTAGAATGAAAGAAATAAAGCAGGGATCCGGCCCTGACGCTGCAGATCCCGCTGCGGAGCTTTGCTTTGTGAGGTCTCCGCCTGTTCACACAGAAGGAATACATATGAATCTCAGATTTCTTGCCCTTCCGGCTGCGCTCGCTGCCGTTCTTGCCCTCTCCGGCTGCGCTAACGACAACGCGCGCTACCGCGCGGATGTCTACGGTCCGGGTTCCCTTAACCAGGCTCAGGCTGTGAAAACCGTTGAAATTCTGTCGGTTCAGACGACCCGCATCGCGCTCCCGAATGAAACCAAGAACTCTGCGGCCCAGCTCGCCGGTACCGTTGCCGGCGCCGCAGCCGGCATGATTCTTGGCAATCAGTTCGGCCATGGCCCGGGCTCCCGTCAGGATGCCCGCATCTTCGGCGGTATCGCGGGCGGCATTCTCGGTAACCGCGCCTCCAACCTCGCGGCCGGCGAAACCGATTACCAGCAGGGTGTACAGATCACCTTCCGGGACGGGAATCAGATGTTTACCTCGGTTCAGGTCGGCAATCCCTGTGAGTATCAGCTCGGAACCGCTGTGATGATTCAGGAAACTGCCCGCGGCTCCCGTATTCAGCCGAACAATCCGGGCGGCTGCGGATCCGCGACAACGTCTGTCGCTCACTAAGCCAGAGGCTTGGTTTTCCTGGGCGTCTCACACGTGGGACGCCGTTTCACCTTTTAAGTGAACTTCCGGGCTTCTGAAGGATAAAAGCATGAAAGAATCTCTGGTTCTCGCGATCTTTACAGTTGGTCTTGCCGCAAGCAGCGCGGCATCGGCTGCCGGCGCGGTTCCCCCGGACTACGTTCCGCCGTCCGCTTCTTCTGCCGGTGTTCCTCCTGACTACAATCCGAACACGGCAACGACTGTGACCGCTCCCCGCGGATTCACTCCGCCCACTGCCGTGAGCCAAGTTCCTCCGGACACGCAGAATTCTCAGACCGCCACGGTTACGGACGGTCGGGTTACGACAACAACGACCTATCCGCCGACCCCGATTATCAAGACAGAATCCGGCGTGCTGAACAGCCTGAAGCCCCGCGCGCCCCAGCTGCCGCTTTCCGAGCAGATTGATCTCATTCGCCGGAATCAGGCCGATATCGCGGAAAGGCGGGCGGCAGACGCAGCCCCGCGGCTCAGGGTCAGACAGCTTCCGATTATTACTACGGGCGTTAGAACAGTTTTTTTCGTTTTATCCGTTCTTGACGCAGTGCGTCAGAAACACAGAAGCTCCGGAATACCTGATTCCGGAGCTTCTTTTTTACTTCAGGCACAGATATTTACCAGCTCATAATCTGGCCATCCGTCCGTTTCTCAGTGCCGCCCACCAGGACTCCTGTCCGGCTGTCCCTCAGAATGGCCTGTCCGCGTCCCATCAGCACCTTATCTGCTATCAGAGTGACATCGTGTCCTCGTCTCTGGAGCTGCCGCACGATATGGTTCGGCGTATCCTGCTCAACCTGAACCTTCTTCCCGCCGACCCACTGCCAGCGCGGAGCGTCGAGCGCCTGCTGCGGGTTCAGCCCCCAGTCAACCATATTCATGACGAACTGCACGTGAGCCTGAGGCTGCATATAGCCGCCCATAATGCCGAAGGGACCCAGGGCTTCACCGTTCTGAGTGAGGAAACCCGGAATAATGGTGTGATACGGACGCTTCATGCCGGCAAGCCCATTCGGGTGCTCGGGATCAAACCGGAAATTAAAACCGCGGTCATTAAACGAAATCCCGGTTGACGGGTCGACAATTCCGGATCCAAATCCATAGAAATTGCTCTGAATCATCGAGACCATGTTTCCCTCGCCGTCCGCCGCGCAGAAGTAGACGGTCGAGTTGTACCGGGGATCGCCCACCTGAGGATCTATCGCTTCTTCACCAATCAGGGCCCGGCGGTCCGCCGCATAGCGTTCCGAGAGCAGCTGTTCAGGCGTTACCCGCATGAAGGAGGGTTCCGCCACATATTCCTTCGTATCGGTAAAGGCGAGTTTCAGAGCCTCAATCTGGCGGTGGATCGTCGCCGGATCCTCACGGTCACCAAGCTCCATGCCCTTCAGAATCTGAAGCGCCATAAGAACCGTAATGCCGTGTCCGTTCGGCGGCAGTTCCCAGACATCCACCCCGCGGTAGTTGACCGAGATCGGATTTACCCATTCCGGAGAGTAAGCGGCGAGGTCTTCGCCCGTGAGGAAACCGTTATGAGCCTTCATAAAGGCATCCGTCCGCTCCGCGATCTCACCCGTATAGAAAGAGCGGCCGTTCGTCTTCGCGATGCTCCGGATGGTGTCCGCCATGGCCTGGCTGCGGAAGATTTCTCCCGCGCGAAGCGGGTGACCCTGAGGAGCAAAAGTCTTCATCCAGCCCTCAAACTCAGGGCGATCCTTCGCGAGCGGCGCAAAGCGCTTAAAGGCGTCATCCCAGAGGCGGCTGATGTTAGGCGACACCGGATAGCCGTTTTCAGCGTAGTGCGCGGCCGGCTCCGCCACGGTTTCAAGATCGAGAGCGCCGAATTTTTCATGCAGCGCGCACCACGTTGCGACCGCTCCCGGCACATCAATCGGTTCTACTCCCAGCATCGGGATCTTATCGAAACCGCGCGCTTTAAGAGCGTCAATCGACGCCGCTCTGGGAGCCGGGCCTGACCCGTTGATCCCATACATCTTTCCCTTGTACCAGACAATCGCGAAACATTCGCACCCGAGGCCGTTACCGGATGGCTCCACCACGGGCTGCGACAGCGCCATCGCGACCGCAGCATCAATCGCGTTGCCTCCCTTCAGGAGTGTCTGCAGACCGGCAGATGCCGCGCTCGGGTTCCCGGCGCAGCACATGCCGTTTTTGGCATAGACCACATTGCGGGTCGACGCGTACGGATAATGAAGCGGATCAAATTCAATCATTTCTTTGCCCCTCAAAAGTTAATCGCTGAGACCGGCCGTGAAAAAACGGCGGCGGACAGGCGCATCCGTTATTTTTGCGCCTTCCGTACGCCGTTGCGTTATTCATTCAGGACGGAAGCCTTTTATCCGACGAAAGGAACGAGAATACCGGCAATCAGAACCGAGACTGACGACACAGTCGCAAAGCCAGCCACCAGGTACTTCGGGAGAATCGCGTCAAGAATCACCTCGCGTTCAGTTTCCGTCTCACCGACCGCTTTGGCGACTTCGTTTGCGATCAGATAAGTCGCCGGGAAGCCAAGCAGCTGGCAGACAGAAACCGCGAGCGCCATATTCTTCGACCCCAGAATCTTCCAGAACGGAAGAAGCCAGAAAGCGAGATACAGCACGACAAAGACGGCCGCGAAAATGATGAGTGTATTGACGCCAAGCCCCAGGAGCTGCGAAGGCTTGATCGTCGCGAGACTTGGAATAATCGTCGCGAAGCAGGCCACATTGAAAATACCAAGCGACTTCGCGTGAAGCAGGATGTTCTTCGGCACAAGACCCAGAGAAGTCACGACAACACCGAGGAGCAAAGCCCAGATCGGAGCGGAGATGTGAGTCATCTTGCCGATCACAAAGGAGAGCCAAGCGAAGAGCGCCGTAATCGCGAGAGACACAAAAACACCGTAGTACTTCTTATTGCGCTCGAAGAAGTTGGGATTCGAGAGCGTCCCGTCCTCCTTCTTCGGCGCTTCTTTCTTGTACTTATTCACGCCGGTCTTACGGAAATCCGCAACCACTGATTCCGCTTCCTTGATACCGAAGTGGGAGGCAAAGGGCGTGCCAAAGAATTTCTGCACGGCGTACACGATCGTACCGAGGGCCGCGGCCAGAGCGAAGCCATGCTCAAGAGCTGCGGTCGTCATGATCTGGGTCGCCACAATGCCGCCATTCACGATCGGGATCGTGACCAGCGCTTCATTCTTGCCGATCACCGGGATTAGAGCGAACCCGGTCACGACAACGAGCGCCATCGCGATAAAGGAAACGGCGAGCGTCCGCCACTCATCAATCAGCTCACGGAGATTGATGGTGGTGCCAAGCGAAAACACAATGAAGAGAATGGCCCACTTGCCGAAATCCGCCAGACCCGCCTGCTTGATGATGTCAGGCGGAATGATCCCCGTAATAAAGGCAATCAGGAAAAGAAGCAGGCTCACGAAAACGGAGGAAACCTTCGCCTTGGTAAGCACTGAGAGAAAATCTCCGATACCGAAGAAGAGCAGGCATATAAAGAGATAGAAGAACATATTGTTGAACATGACAGCCTCTTATTACAGGGTTCGGGACCCTTTTTTCGTAGACGCGTGGAGGTTGGGTTCCATTTGTCCGGGGGATCGTTATAAAGATGTCCTTCAAATATCTTACGTATTCCAAAAAAGAAACCCGGAGCGAAGTTACTCAGTTATCCCTAGGCGACACGGTACTAGATCATGTTTTCTGTAGTCTCTGATTGTTTTTTCTGTTCCCGATTTCCCCCGTTCCCAAAACTAGGTACGGCTGAACTGCGGTATTCTTCTCCTTTCGGATGACCAAACAACCTTGGATCAAGAAGGCAAAATAATTCCATGTCCAAACGCTTGACTGAAAACAAACCGGCTGACACTCCTGTTACCGCGGCCCGTCCTGTCAAAAACACTGACACCCTGCCCCGCCGCATCGCCTCCTGGCTCGGACTGCTGCTTCTTATCGCCTTCCCCGGGGTCACGTATTTCATAGAGCCTCGGTTCGGCGTTGCGGCGTCCGCCTGTCTTCTGATCCTCGCGACTCTGCTTCGGATTCTCTATAAGCCGAACGCTCTTACCGGGATCATGGCAATGGTCACGGCGATTCTTGGAATTCTTGTCGCGCTTTCGCAGAGCCTTCTGATGCTGAAGTTCTGGCCGGTTCTCGCGGTGATTCTCGTGATCTTCGCGCTCTTCATCGGACTCGGCAAGGATGACGGCATGGTCGCCAAAGCGGTCGCGGGTCCTGAAGGCGCGAAGACGGATCCTCAGCGGGTCTACGCCCGGAGCCTCTCCTACGTCTGGATCGTGCTCTTTGTGCTGCTCGGCGCGGTTGCCGCGCTGACCTGCTTCTGGGGCAATCTCAAGTCCTGGGCTTTCTGGAATGGCGGTGTCGCCTGGTTTGTGATCCTGATTTTCTATGGCACGGAGCGAGCCGCCCGCGGCTTTATTCTTCGGGATCTCGAACGCCAGGCGGAAAAGAACCGTGCGACGCTGCAGCAGATGCAGCAGAAGAAATAAAACGCTTCAGCTCTGGCGGCCGGACGCCGCCAGAGTTTCTAGCACCTCAGGCTCCGGTCGCCATTGTGTGACCGGGGCCTTTCTTGAAAGCGCGGTCACCCGCATCCAGCCGTCCGTGAGGTCGGTTCTGACCACCATGCCCCGGATCCGCGGCTCGTGATCTTCCCAGTAAAACGCTCTCGGGCAGTCCGCCTTGACGGCGCACTCATAGGCCCCCCAGGCCCTGAAAAAAACGGTCCCGATATCAGGCTCCGCTTTGACACGCGCCGCTGTTTCGTGATTAAAGGCTACGTCCGCGTAGCGAAGGAGAGGACGCGAGAGGTCTATCTTCTCGAGATCCGCCGCACAGATTTCGGAGTCAATGAGACACGCCACGCGGCTCCCGCTATGCGTGATCGATGTCCGAAGCACACCGCCCGGAAGCACGATCCGGGGAGCGCGGGGCGGATCCTCAACAATCTGAATCGCGTGACGCGGAATATCGGGGTACAGCTTCTCAGCGAGCAGCCGGATCAGAACCCGGGCCCAGATATGCTGGTTACGGCGGAGAGTCTTCGTGAAACGCGCGGCCCGCGCGAGCTGCTCATCCGAAAGAAGCCCGAGACACTCAGGTGTCACAGGCCTCTCGGTGATCTCAATCTCCGCGTAAACGGGAAGTGTTAGACGGCTTTCCATCTGCCCTGCTTAGTGGGTCGTATCAAGCCTTGCGGTACCCGTGAAGCGGCTCGCGCCTGAATTCACTTCAGCGATGTCGCCCGTTCCCTTCTTCCAGAAGAAAATCCGTCCTTCGTCAGACGTGAGCAGCCGGTCGCCGACCTTAAGCAGGATCGGACCCACGCCCTGAACCTTGGCGCCGCCCGTCACCTCAATCCACTCACGGCCGTCTCCGGGCGCGGCAGCTTCAGCTGTCGCGGTCAGCGCGCCAGGCTTTACACCGCAGACCGGAACCGCGGTTCCGGGTGTCATCGAGCAGCGGCGGACAGGATAAGTCTTCCCATCCGGGGCCTGCAGCGTACCGTCACCCGCGAGTCCCTCCGGGAAAAGCGTAATGCGGAGATCAGGAATCAGATCCTTAGCCTTCGCCTCACCGATTCCGCCGTCTGTCCTGAGGTTATCAATCGACGTGTAAGCCTGCCAGGTTTCCAAGGCCTCCGGAATCAGCGGCATCGGCTTGGCTTCAGGCACCCGGAATTCGTACCCGGCATGAGTCTCAATCCACTGACGGAGCGACTGATGAAGCGTCGCTCCGCCGCTCGGTTCCGTGACATTGATGAACGCCGCATCCACTTCGCGGATCGCGATCAGGAAGTCTCGCTTCCCGAGCTCAGCCATATTTCCGATATCGAGAGCAATACCGGGAACATCTCCCGGGAAAGCCACGCTTTTCACGCGAAGCTGAATGTCGTCCGTTCCGGCTCCGACAGCGCCGGGAGCTGAAACCATCGTGCTTTTCGCCTCTTCAAGCCACTTGGAGACCGGTTCAACACCGGACGGCGTTTCGATCCCCACGCGGGTTGCCATCGCTTCAGGAATCCGAAGAACCAGTCTGCGGCTGAGAATCGCGGAGTCTTTGTTCCGGGCGTCGAGCGTAATCAGAATTGCCGGGCTCCCGTCATCGATTCCCTGCCCTGTGATCACGAATCCCGGCTGCATCGGCACAGGAGCCGCCGCGGCCGCGTCAAATTCTGTCGAAAAGGACGTCGTGGGAGCGGGTGACTGAGTCTGAGCAACCGGTGCCGGTTTCTTCACGTCAGAGGTCGATAGATCCGTCACAGGAGCGGTTCCGGGAGTCACGGTCTGAGACCCCGTCCCCGAAGTCTCTCCGCCGCCGAGAGGCGGCTGCCAGATCGGCACCGGCGTCTCACAGCCAGAAAGGAGAAGCAGCGCTGCAGCTGCCGCGGCTGCGGTACGAGAGACACAGGAAACTTTCTTCATCGTTTTCTCCTTAAATAAACTGTTCACGGACGTTCTGAATCGGGTTTGGAGCCTTTTGCGTTATTTCTCGGCGGAAGCGCTCTGAGAGGCGGCGGGGCTCTGCGCAGCGGCGGCAGCCGACGCGGAGAGGCACCCCGAAGCGGGGGCCGTCTTCCTGGAAATAGAGCACCTGCGTCTTCACGACCTGCCAGATGCAGTACAGCACCACGATCGCCGC
This sequence comes from Dakarella massiliensis, assembly GCF_001182045.1. GTDB lineage: Bacteria > Pseudomonadota > Gammaproteobacteria > Burkholderiales > Burkholderiaceae_F > Mesosutterella > Mesosutterella massiliensis. The sequence continues at coordinate 535,254 of NZ_CVTY01000007.1, forward strand.
GATGACCCGAAGCACCTCGAAAAAGATCCGCTTCAGTTTTTCGTCGTCCAAAATTCCTCTCCCTCTTGATTCCGAGCTCTCAACGGCCCCTATCAGAATAATCCCTTATTCTACCTGCTCACGCCTCAGGACTTCCCGAGACTGATCGGCGCTTTTGCTTTTGGCAACACAATTGTCATCACGCAGCCGTGACCAATAGCGGTGTTCGGGGCCGCCATGGCGTGCCCTTTATGACGCTCAGCGATATTCGCCACAATGGAGAGCCCAAGCCCCATGCCAGACATTTTCCCGGTGTGAAGCGGCTCAAAGAACAGATCCGCCTTTTCCTGCGTGAGCTCGAGCCCGTTATCCGCGACTGACAGATGCCACATGCCATCAACATCCTTAAGCGAGATATGGATCTGAGGATCCGGGCAGCCATGAAGCGCTTCTGACGCGTTTTTCAGGAGATTCAGAACTGCGAGCTGGATTTCCCAGGCATCCACCTCAGCCCAGGAGTACGGCAGGCAGGCAAGCGTAATAGGCGTCGCGTCTGGATAGATATGGTGAAATTCCTTCGCCGCTTTCTCGAGCACTGGCTTCATATCGAGCACCTGCATCACAGGATCGGGGTGCTTCGCGTAGCCTCGGACACGGTCAACAATCTCTGACGCCCTGGTCCCCTGCCCGACAATTTCCTCAAGCGCCCCTTCGAGAACCTTGAGGTCCACGGGGCCGCGGTGAAGGCGCCGCAGCAGGCCGTTTCCGAAATTATTGATGGCACCGAGCGGCTGCTTCAGCTCGTGCGCGATCATGGAGGACATCTGGCCGATGATGCCGGTACGCTCAATCGCGGCGATATGCTCACGCGACGCCGCGATTTCCTGCTCGTAGCGCTGCCGCTCCTTCATCGATTTCCGAAGCGCGAGAGTCTTTCGCCGCACCATCATCTGAAGCACTGCGGCGTATGACACCACCATCAGGATGAAAATCAGCGCAACCGCCACCTCTGCCGCGTTTTCTTTCACAAACCGCTGGATGCTCCACTGCGCGAGATACTGATACGGCCCGATTTTCAGGCGGTAAAAAACATCGAGAACGCTCTGCATGGAAGCGGGCAGTGCCCACTGAGCCTCTCGGCCTGAATGCGGCATCAGGTAAAGCGCGGTTGCCATTGTTTTCTGGGTATTGCCGTCAGTCTTCTGAAGAGACGCGACGGTAAGCGATGGAAACACATCGGTCGAATGCGAGCACTGAAGCTCGGTTTCCCGCCTCAGGTTGATAATCCGGAAGTCGGAGAGACTGATCTTCTTCTGACGCTCGAGCGCCTCGAGCACGCAGGCTGGAAGAATACCAGCCGCGGCTTTCCCGGAAAGCACGTCGCGCGTCACATTTTCATACGGCGGTCCCGTGAAGTAGAGCTCCTGAAGGTAACCCGGCGCGTAGCCGCGGCGCGAGAGCTCATAAAGCGGAACCAGATACCCTGGGAATGAATCCGGACTGATCGCGGCAACCGTGTGATCACCGAGCTGCGCGAGTGACTGCACATCGAGACTCTGCGCCTTGGTGAAGAAAACCGCGGAGGCAACGCTATTCACGTCACGCGCTTCAACCGGCCAGAAAGACGCGATCAGACGGAGATTATTTTCCATCTGCGCCTGAGCAATGAAGTCTGACTGCCCGATCACGAAATCCACGTCACCGTTCCGGATCGCCTCAGCAAGTTCCCCTCGGGTGAGCGTCATGAATTCCACCCGTCGGGAACCGAAAGCCTCGCGGATACGGTCTTTCGTGCGATCGAGGAACCCGCCGTCGCCTGGCTGCAGCACAGTCACTGCGGTTGTCTGCTGGATTCCGATCCTCACTGCGGCGTTCATGTCCGCGGGAGACGCGGGGCCGTCCGCGAGCGGCCCGGGGCTCATCATCTGAGGCGCATAATCCGGATCCAGTACCGAGCGGCTCGGCATCGGCACCGCTGTTTTTCCCGCGGCCTGCGACCGGGGAGCCACGAGTTCCGCCGCGATCGGTTCAGCCGCTGCCGGAAACGCGATCGCCGCCGCCATAAGCAAAGCGACGGCTTTCTTCAGCGAAACACCCGCGAGACGCGAAAAGGCATGCCGCGGAGAAAATCCGCGGCATGCCTCAGTGTATGTCGGACGATCAGATCGCATCAGCGAAACGCCGTTCCGAAAATCAGACTCCAGGGATCGGAATGTGCTTTCCGGGCTTACGGTGATCCAGGACGCGGATCACTTCGTAGTCGCTCACGAGACCGGCAGGAGTCTGAACGGTCTTTACATGAAGATTCACGATCAGGATGTCATCCGCGTTCAGACGGAAGACACCGTTATCGATGATACGGAGGAAGTCTTTATCCGCCATACGGGCGCGGATCGTCTGTTCACCATCGAAGAAGGTCCAGATCTGATCATCGCGGAAGTTGGAGGTCGGGAGCATCAGGGCACGGGTGTGGATATCATCCACGAGCACCACTTCCTCTTCCTTCGGAACCGCGTAGAACGCGGCATCCTCGCGCGCGAGCTTCACGGTCACATTGCCGGTCGCGCGGTTACGGATCTCAATTGCCTGCACTTCCGGATTCTTGAAGACACCGGCAAGCTGCTCAACCGCCTCGCGTACACCGAGGTGGCGGAAAAGCTTGTAGGTATGGGTCGACACTTCATAGGTATCGCGGCCGCAGGTGATAAGAACGGTATCATCCTTCAGCGTGACCGCGTCAATACGGCGGCCGGCGATCTGCTTCAGCAGCTGGAAGAGCCCCAGCAGAGACGTGTTTTCAGTCTCAAGCCAGCCCAGCGCCTCACCGACAGAAGATTCCGGCGGATTGATGAACTCAGCGACACCAGCCAGCTGAGCGCGGCGCGCCATGCCGAAATTCTTCCTGAACCCGAGATCAACGCTATAGGCCGTGAGCGACGGATCGCGGCGCACGTCCACTTCCGGATCAATCAGATAGCCGTAGAGCGCCCGGGACCCCATCGTCAGCAGCTGGTCCACGCCGATAATCGCCTGCGCGAGCGGCTGATTGGTAGTAGTCGTTTCAACCTTCTGCGCACCGGCAAAGGCAATATCAAAAGCGGCAATCATGGCTTTAAAAAAACCTCAGTTCAGGTTTCCACGGAGAACGAAAGAAATCTTTCGCTCGTGTACGGGTAACAAAACCCGGCGCATAAGGGACCGCCGGGCGGAAAATTCATAAAATGATAAAACGGAATGCGGGAGGCTGCACCTCACGGTGTTCCGCTTCAGACAGATTCTTTTATTGAACCGGGGGGATCAGAGGCCGGATGTCCGCCAAATCAGACGCCAATCCAGAAATCGAAGGCTGCGCAGTGATCCTCTCCTCGGAAAGGACCGCTCCGGGCATCGCGCCTCTCGAGTCGCTTGGCCTCCCCGCGCTCCTCGATGGATCCCAGGGGCGGAACCGGGGGCCTGAAGAGAAATCCGCGCTTGATGCTTCAAACGACCTCGAAGCGATCCACGCCTGGCTCGCTTCGCGCGCCTCAAACCCCAACACCCGAAGCGCTTATCAGAAAGAGGCTGAACGGTTTCTCCTCTGGTGCATCATGGAAAAAAACACGGCTCTCAGTTCGGTAACCGTCCCTCAGGCCTCTCAGTATCTCCGGTGGCTTGAGGATCTCGCGCGTCTCACGCCTGAAGCCTGGAGCCGGAAGTGGCGGGTTCCGGCCGCACAGTGGATTGGAAAGAAGAGCGAAAGGCGGGATTCCCCCGCGTGGCGCCCTTTCAACGGACCGCTTTCCCACACGAGCCGGCGTCAGGCTCTGACAGTGGTGAAGCTCCTTTTCAGTTTTCTCACGAAAACCGGCTACCTCCGCACAAATCCCTTTGATCAGGTCCCGCAGCGTGTCCGTTTTCTCCCCGGGGAAGGTGCGCCGAAAGAGTTTTCTGACCGATCACTCACACCTGAGCAGTGGAGCGACGTCCTCCGGTGCCTTGACGCCATGGAGGACGGGATCGAAAAGTCGAGGCTTGAAGCCATTCTCATGATGGGAAAGGGACTCGGTATGCGGGCGAGCGAAATGCTCTCCGCTACGGCGGACTGGATCACGCAGCGCCGGATCGGAAACGAATCCGTCACCATTATTGAGGTAATCGGAAAGGGGGACAAGGTCCGCCGCCTGCCGCTTCAGCAGGAGCATCTCGACGCCTTCAACGCCTATCTGAAGATCCGGGGGCTTCCCCCGATCGGAAGCTGCCCCAAGGGAACCCCGCTTCTCGCGAATCTCGGAAAGGGAAAGCGGCCGAAGAACTCGACAGACGCCCTCTCCCGCTCCGGACTTCACCGCATACTGAAAAAATTTCTTGAGGAAGCAGCGCTTCTCGCGGATCAGAAGAATCCGATCGACGGCGCGAAGCTCCGCACGGCATCCGCTCACTGGCTGCGGCACACCTTTGCTGAAACCGCCCTTGAATCCATGCCGGTGAATGTCGTGCAGACGGCGCTTGGCCACTCGTCTCTCTCCACCACATCGCTCTACCTTGTGCCGGCGGACGCCCGGGTGATCCGGGAATTCAAGAAGGTGAAGCCAATCTGAGGCAGCCAGTCAGCTCCTGAAAACCGAGCGGTAGCTTTCCAGAATCTTTTCCAGCGCGAGCTTGTTATTGAGGGGCACTGAGGAAGCCCGCTTCAGGGACTCCGTTTCATCAAGCCAGTGAAAGAGCCTCTGAAGGTCCGCGCCCGGCGCGATTGACTGCAGTTCCGGTGTCTCGCCGACAAAGTAGGACGGCTGAAGACCGGACTTCACGCGGATGAGATCCGTGCCCCAGCGGGAAAGAAAATCCGCGCAGGCATCGAGCTTCCAGCCAGTGCCGACACCCGGAGCGACCTTGGTGATATCAAGCCGCTTCCCGGTCTTAAGGAGGCCGAGGAAAAGCGCCCTCGCCTCATCCGGAACGATCTTATGACCGCGGATCACGGCAAGCGGATTTCCGCCCGCTTCGGCAAGTTGCTCATCAAAGTCTTTCAGCCCCTTGGCTTCAAGCCAGGACGCTGCGGCTTCCGGGTCCGGCTTCCTCGCGTGAAGCAGAACGCAGCGCGAGCGAAGCGTCGGGAGAATAGCGTCGAGATCCTCCGCGATCATGATGAAACTCAGGTCAGGCGGCGGCTCCTCCACCATCTTCAGAAGGACTGAGGCGGCGTCCGGCCGGATGCGGTCCGCAGGCGAAATGAGATTGACGCGCCTCGGGCTCCGGTGAGGCTTCAGCGCCACATAGTCCCGGAGCTCACGGACAGATGCGATGGAGATTTCGTCCGACAGTTTCTTCCCGGCACTTTCAGGGATGGGCAGATCGTGCCTCGCAGCCTCCTCTTCCGAAAGCAGAAAACGGATATCCGGGTGAGTACCGGCTTCCGCGAGCCGGCACCCCGGGCACTTTCCGCAGGGAGTACCGTCCGGCGCCGGATTCTCACACATCAGGCTCTTCGTGAAAGCGAGCACGAGCTCATAGGTGCCGATATCCCGGGGTCCGCTTACGATAATGCCGCTCGGCATCCGGTGTCTGAAGATTTCCAGATCCCGGCTGAGCGCTTCCTGCCAGGGGTAAATCGCGAGCGGCATAGGTTTTTCCTTCGCTGGTGTGAAGAAACGGGAGAAACAGAAAGGGGCGGCAGAGCCGCCTCCTTCAGGATTCCCCCCGTTATTTCTTCAGAATGTACTGATTCACGGCGGCGTTATGTTCGCCGAGCGTTTCTGAAAACTTGGAGCGGCCGGCCCCGGACGCGACAAAATAAAGATACTTCGTGTCCGCCGGATGCATCGCGGCGTGAATCGCCTCACGTGACGGGCAGGCGATCGGCGTAGGCGGAAGGCCGCGCTGGCGGTACGTATTATAAATATTGTCTTTCAGCAGATCGTCTTTCGTGATGTTCTTCGGGTCAGAGCGGGTTTCAAGCCCCTTCGCGTAGAGCACCGTGGGATCGGTCTGAAGCGGCATTCCGATTTTCAGGCGGTTATAGAAGACACTCGACACGAGATATTTCTCCTGCCCCTGCCCCGCTTCCTTGTCGATAAGAGACGCGAGAATCAGCGCCTCATACGGCGTCCGGATGAGAGCGGTAGCCGCCGTATCGCGGTTCTGCCACTCAGAATCCAGAATCTGCTTCTGATGACGCACCATCTTCGCGAGAAGCGCCGCGTCAGACTGCCCCGGCTTGTAGTAGTACGTGTCCGGCGCGGCGAGCCCTTCGTAATAACTGACAGAAGCGGATTCCCTGAATTTTTTGCGGACTGAATCAATATCCTGATCAAACCCGCTGAAAACCTCCGGATCCGCTTTCAGAGAAGCGTCCGAAAAATCCGCAAGCTTCCGATCGAGATCCGGGCTCTCCTTAAAGAGTTTCTCAACCCCCCAGATATTCGCTCCGTCCGGGATCCGGATCACAAGATAACTCACGCGCCCTGCGGCGAGCTTGAAGAAAAGCGAAATCAAAGGCGACTTCGGGGAAAGCTGATAGCAGCCCTTCTTCAGACCCGAAGAGGAAAACGCGCTCGCTGCCGACACCACGGGGTACAGGATCACTTCCGGTGTCTGAACGCCGGAGAGACGGAGTTTCCTCACCGCGTCCGCTGTCGTTGTGTCTGTCCGGTCAATAATCACCGAAAGCACACCGTTTTTCGGAACGGTCGTCCAGGATATGGGCTGGAAAATAAAAAGCAGGGCCAGGAGAATGACCACTACAACGGTGGCTCTCCGGTCAAATCGGATCCGTTTCATGAAATAACGCAAAAATCAGCAAATACGGCAGACGGGCCTGAATGCTTTCCCCGGACCGCTGCGGAAACAAAACTTTTCTGATGATAAAAGATTTCTGAATCCGGTTCGGGCGGGAGAAGCCCCGGAGCCGTATCGAAAAGTTTCAGATAAAGAAACAGCGCTTCGCGCTCCTTACCAGACAAAAGAAACCGGCTTCCCCGGTGTAACAGGAAAGCCGGCAGGTCCCGTGATTCCCGGACGAATCCGGGATCAGAGAGACACTCAGGCGCGGTTCATCGCGTGAAGTTCCTGCAGGCTGCGGACTTCGACATCCTTCGCGTGCTTCTGGCCTTCAACCGCTGCGGCTGCGCCCGAAATCGTCGTGTAGTAGACAACGCCGAGCTGCGCAAGCGCCGTCTGACGGATCTGACGCGCGTCGCTGATCTGGGTACGGGATTCGTCAGCCGTCGCGATCACGAGCTGCACGTCACCGTTCTTGATCATATCGACCACGTTCGGACGGCCTTCAGAAACCTTATTCACCACACGGCAGGGAATCGCCGCATGCTGCAGAAGAGCCGCCGTGCCGCGCGTCGCGACGATATTGAAGCCCTGATCACGGAGGTGCGTGGCAACCGACACCGCGCGGGCCTTATCGACATCGCGGACCGAAATAAACGCCGTACCCTTTTCGGGGAGACGGTCACCGGCGCCGAGCTCAGCCTTATAAAGCGCTTCGCCGAACGACGCGCCGACACCCATCACTTCGCCGGTCGACCGCATTTCAGGCCCAAGGACCGGGTCCACACCGAGGAACTTGGTGAACGGGAACACGGCTTCCTTCACGCACATGTACTTCGGCGTTACCTCAACCTTGACTCCCTGAGCCTTCATCGTCTCACCGACCATCACGCGGGCCGCGATCTTCGCGAGCGGCTCACCGGTCGCCTTGCAGACAAACGGCACGGTACGCGAGGCGCGCGGATTCACTTCGAGAATGTAGACCTTCGGGTTCTCGGAGTAGGCGTGCTGCACGGCGAGCTGCACATTCATGAGGCCCTTCACCTTCAGCGCCTCAGCAAGGAGTCTCGTCTCACGCTTGATCTCTTCAACAAGCTCAGGGCGGAGGCTGTAAGGCGGAAGCGAGCACGCCGCGTCGCCCGAGTGAACGCCGGCCTGCTCGATATGCTGCATGATGCCGCCGATCCGGACTTCGTCGCCGTCACTCACAGCGTCAACGTCCATTTCCACCGCGTCATCCAGGAACCGATCAAGGAGCACCGGGCTGTCGTTGCTCACCTTGATCGCCTCACGCATGTAGGCCTCGAGATCCTTCCGGCTGTGGACGATATCCATCGCGCGGCCGCCAAGCACGTAAGACGGACGCACAACAAGCGGGTACCCGATTTCGTCCGCCATCACAATGGCGTCTTCCTCGGACCGGGCCGCGCGGTTCGGCGGCTGCAGGATGCCAAGGTCAGCAGCAAGCTTCTGGAACCGGCCGCGGTCTTCCGCGATATCGATTGAATCCGGAGTCGTACCGAGAATCGGCACACCTTCCTTCTCGAGCTTCCGGCAGAGATTGATCGGGGTCTGACCGCCGTACTGCACGATGACGCCGAACGGCTTCTCAATGCGGCAGATCTCGAGCACGTCTTCGAGCGTCACCGGTTCAAAGAACAGGCGATCCGACGTGTCATAGTCAGTCGACACCGTTTCCGGATTGCAGTTCACCATGATGGTCTCGTAGCCATCTTCGCGGAGCGCGTGAGCGGCGTGGACGCAGCAATAGTCGAACTCGATACCCTGACCGATGCGGTTCGGACCGCCGCCAAGCACCACCACCTTCTTCCGGTCATCCGGATCGGCCTCACTCGCGCCGTGGTAGGTGGAGTAGAGGTAAGCGGTTGTGGTCTTGAATTCCGCGGCGCACGTATCAACGCGCTTATAGGAGGGGTGCAGCTTCATCATCCAGCGGTCTGAACGCACTTCATCCTCAGACACGTGGAGGAGCTTCGCGAGACGCCGGTCGGAGAAGCCCTTCTGCTTGAGGAAGAGGAGCTCCTCCCGCGTGAGCGAGGAAAGCGTCCGGCCTTCAAGCCGCTTCTCAATATCGATGATTTCCTGGATCTGGATCAGGAACCACGGATCGATATTCGTCGCTTCCTGAACTTCCTTCAGCGTCATGCCGATACGGAACGCGTCACCGACATAGAAGATACGCTCGGGACCCGCGTCGGAAATCTCGTACACGATCTGCTCGCGGTCAGACGTCTTGCTGTCAAGACCGTCCTTACCGGTCTCAAGCCCGCGCAGCGCCTTCTGGAAGGATTCCTGGAACGTGCGGCCGATCGCCATCACTTCGCCCACAGCCTTCATCTGCGTGGTCAGGCGGTCATCCGCCTGCGGGAACTTCTCAAAGGCGAAACGCGGCATCTTCGTCACGACGTAGTCAATCGTCGGCTCGAAGGAAATCGGGGTCTTGCCGCCTGTGATGTCGTTCCGGAGCTCGTCAAGCGTGTAACCCACGGCGAGCTTTGCCGCAACCTTTGCGATCGGGAAACCCGTCGCCTTGGAAGCGAGAGCGGACGAACGCGACACACGCGGATTCATTTCGATCACGATCAGGCGGCCGTTCTTCGGATTCACGGCGAACTGCACGTTCGAACCGCCCGTATCCACGCCGATCTCGCGGAGAATCGCGATCGAGGCGTTACGCATGATCTGATACTCTTTGTCGGTCAGCGTCTGGGCCGGAGCAACGGTAATCGAGTCACCCGTGTGGATGCCCATCGGATCGAGGTTCTCAATTGAGCAGACTATGATGCAGTTATCCGCGTGATCGCGGACCACTTCCATCTCGTACTCTTTCCAGCCGAGGAGCGACTCTTCAATCAGAAGCTCGTGCGTCGGGGAAAGCTTGAGACCGCGCTGGCAGATCCGCACGAACTCTTCCATGTTGTAGGCAATGCCGCCGCCCGAGCCGCCGAGCGTGAAGCTCGGGCGGATGATCGTGGGGAATCCCACGGTCTGCTGCACTTCGAGCGCTTCCTGCATGTTGTAGGCGATGCCGGACTTCGCGCATTCAAGGCCGATTTTCTCCATCGCTTCCTTGAAGAGCTTGCGGTCCTCAGCTTTTTCGATCGCTTTCGGCGAGGCACCGATCAGTTCGATCCCGTACTTATCGAGCACGCCGTGATTCTTCAGATCGAGCGCGCAGTTGAGCGCCGTCTGACCGCCCATCGTCGGCAGAATCACATCGGGCCGTTCCTTCGCGATGATCCGCTCAACCACCTCCCAGGTGATCGGCTCAATGTAGGTCGCGTCCACGAGCCCCGGATCCGTCATGATCGTGGCGGGGTTCGAGTTCACGAGAATGACGCGGTACCCTTCTTCCTTCAGCGCCTTGCAGGCCTGAGCACCGGAGTAGTCAAACTCACAGGCCTGGCCGATGATGATCGGGCCAGCGCCGATGATGAGAATGGATTTTATGTCCTGACGTTTTGGCATTTCGCTATCCTGTCTGCCGCCTTTCCCCGAGTGGCCGTAGCGCTCCCCGGGCAAAGGCCAAAATTAAGAATTACCGGAAAATTACCTGGCCGCCTTGCTTTCAGCGTATGTACGGACCATCTGTCCGAAACGCTCGAAAAGCGGGGAAATGTCCTGAGGTCCCGGACTCGCTTCAGGGTGACCCTGGAAGCTGAAGGCCGGAGCGTCGGTGAGCTCCATTCCCTGGAGCGTGCCGTCAAAGAGCGACTCGTGCGTCACACGGACATTCGCGGGAAGCGTGGAGGCGTCGACCGCAAACCCATGGTTCTGGCTCGTGATGTAAACGTGCTTCGTCTTCACATCGATCACCGGGTGATTGGCGCCGTGGTGACCGGTCTTCATCTTCACGGTCTTTCCGCCCACCGCGAGACCGAGGATCTGGTGCCCGAGGCAGATGCCGAAGAACGGAATGCCGGACTTCAGAATCTTTTTCGCGGTTTCAATCGCGTACGTGCAGGGTTCCGGATCTCCCGGGCCGTTTGAAAAGAAGAAACCATCCGGGGAATACTTCATCGCGTCTTCAAAGGAAGTCTTCGCAGGCAGCACGGTAACGCGCAGTCCCTGATTCACGAGAAGGCGGAGAATGTTCTGCTTCACGCCGAAGTCATAAGCCACGATGTGGAAGGGGAGCTCAGGCTTCGTGTAGGAGGTGGCGCCCGTGTCGTTATCGATCTGCCAGGTGCCTTCGGTCCACTCGTACGGGGCCTTGGTGGTCACGACCTGAGCAAGGTCCTGACCCACCATGCCGGTGTAGCTCTTTGCGGCTTCCACAGCGGCGTTCAGCTCATCCTCCGTCAGCGTGCCGTTCGCCGCCGTCAGAATACAGGCTGCCTGCGCGCCGCGATCGCGGATGATCTGGGTGAGGAGACGGTTATCGACTTCCGCAATGCCAACCACGCCGGAACGCGTGAGGTATTCGGAAAGCGTTTCCTTCGCGCGGAAGTTCGAGACGATGGGAGAAAGGGTTTCGATGACGAGGCCCGCTGCGTAAATGCGGCCCGATTCGGTATCTTCGTTATTCACGCCCACGTTGCCGATATGCGGATACGTGAGATTGACGATCTGACCGGTGTAGGACGGATCTGTCAGGATTTCCTGATAGCCCGTCATGGACGTATTGAAAACGACTTCAGCGATGGCACGACCGGGCGCGCCGATGGAACGGCCGCGGAACAGCGTTCCGTCGGCCAGGGCCAGTACAGCCTCAGGCCGGTTGTCTTGAATGAGTGAGCTCACGTGCTTCTCCCGTTACGTTAAACAGTGTGCCCGGCGGGCAACCGACGGGTTCCTCGCTTTCGGGGCGCACGAGCCGGAACCAGCTTTGAAGGGAAAAGAAGGCACCGGCTTACAGATTGTGTTGCTCGAGACCTCCGAAACCGAAAGTCTGTCGCGGTTAACTGATTATTATACTGTGAGACGAACGTCTCTGGAAATGCCTGGTACCCGGGACGGGACTCGAACCCGTATGCCGAAGCGAGGGATTTTAAGTCCCCTGCGTCTACCAATTCCGCCACCCGGGCACTCGCTGATGCAGATATGAAAAAAGGAAGCCCTTGAAAGCTTCCTCTTCTCGAATATGGAGCGGGAGACGAGTCTCGAACTCGCGACCTCAACCTTGGCAAGGTTGCGCTCTACCAACTGAGCTACTCCCGCATCAGTACGCCTGCTGAATTATGGAGGCGCGAGGCAGAATCGAACTGCCGTGAACGGATTTGCAATCCGGTGCATAACCACTTTGCTATCGCGCCACCACTCTTCCTCAGCACTACTGAAGAATCCTGGAGCGGGAGACGAGTCTCGAACTCGCGACCTCAACCTTGGCAAGGTTGCGCTCTACCAACTGAGCTACTCCCGCATAGGGATACAAATTTTACGGATAAAAAGCCGTTTGTCAAGGGTTAGAGCTCTAAGATTTTTTCCCTCTTCTGGTTTTTCGTTACGATTCCGCCCATAACGGATTGACACGCACCTATATAATTAATGAGATAGGACTTCCATTTACTTAATCAGAAAAGCCATGCCGCTGAGCCGCCGAAATCTGCTGACACTGCTTCTGACAGCCGCGATACCCGGGCTGCCGGCGGCTGTCTGCGCGCAGCTTCCGGATCCGGCTCTGAGAAAGACGGAGTCGAGCGAGGATACGTCTTACCCCGCGATGCCTGAGGTACAGGCTTACATTGAGGAAACGGCCGCGGCAACGCAGCTCCCGAAGTCTTTCATCGAGGACGTTCTCGCGCAGGCCACGTATTCAGCCCGCGTGGAACAGCTGATGACGCCGAAACCTCGGAAGCCGAACGCGCCGAAAACCGCGGTCCGCGGCGACTGGCGGGTTTATCAGCACCGGATGGTCGGAAAATCCCGGATTGAGAAGGGATCGGAATTCCTTGAGGAAAACGACGAAGCCTTTGGGAAGGCGGAGGACCGCTATGGCATTCCGCGTGACATCGTAGCGTCGATCATCGGCGTTGAAACGGTGTACGGCAGAAACCAGGGCAGTTTCCGCGTTCTGGATTCCCTCTGCACGCTCACTTTCGATTACAAGCGCCGCGCGGACTACTTCAGGACGGAACTCACCGAGTTTCTCCTGCTGCTTCGCGAGCAGCATCTCGATCCCGCCACGGTCTATGGGAGCTTTGCGGGTGCCATCGGCATGGGGCAGTTTATGCCTTCCTCGGTGCGCAAATACGCGGTCGACTTTGACGGGGACGGTCAGATCGATCTCGTTGGGTCGAGCGCGGATGCGATCGGCTCGGTAGCAAACTACCTCGCAAGCCACGGCTGGGTCCGGGGGCTTCCGCCGTTCTTCTCCTGCACACCGGACAGCGACGCCGATATGCGCCTTGTGACCGGCGGTATCGCCACCGATACGACGTTTGACCACGCGCTCCGGGCCGGGTTCATTCCGGATTTTGAACTCAATATCCCGGGCGACGAACCTCTGATGATCGTCGATCTCCCGTACCGCGACCAGGATGGAAAGCAGGCGACGGAGTATCGCCTCGGAACCCGGAATTTCCAGACGATTCTGAACTATAACCACAGCTATTTCTACGCCAGCGCCGTGTCTGATCTCGCGGAGGAAATCGAAACGATCTCGATGGACAGCGCGGCGGCCAGCATGGCGTCAGGCTCCGCCTCTTCCTGAAGCCGACGATCATTTCCCAAAACGCGAAAACCGGCCCCGGTTCCGTACCGAGGTCGGTTTTTTTCTTGCCTCTCCCGAAGGCGAGCAGGACTGACGTATCAGACGATCTTCATATCGAGCGTACCGACACCCGCGATGCCGCCCTTCAGAATATCGCCTTTCTTCACGGGACCGACACCGGCCGGCGTTCCGGTGAAGACAATGTCACCCGCCTTCAGTTCCCAGAATTTCGAGAGATGGCTGATCAGCTCAGCCGGCGTGAAAAGCATCTGATCGATATTGCCGTCCTGCTTTTTTTCGCTGTTCACGTAGAGCCAGATCCCCAGATTCTGCAGTTCCGGTGTCCGCTCAATCGGGCGGAGCGCTGTGACGGGAAGCGCGCTGTCAACGGTCTTCCCCTTTTCCCAGGGCTGTCCTTTGTCACGCATCCTGAAGTGCCAGTCGCGGCGCGTAAAGTCGCATCCGACCGCGAAGCCGTAAATCGCCTTTTCGGCTTCTTCGGGCGTGAGGTCGCGGCCGCCAGACTTCAGCGCGACAACGAGCTCAATCTCATGCTGGAAATTATCGGACTGAGGAGGATACGGAATTTCGGCCACGGTTCCTTCCGGAACCGGCACAACCGCGTCAACAGGCTTCAGGAAGATCACCGGCTCGTCCGGAGCGTTCAGCTCCTTATTGTGGGCCGAGTAGTTGTGACCGATGAAATACACGCGATGCAGGGAGAAGTAAAGATTCTTCTCCCCCACGATCGGCAGAACGGCCTGAGGGGGCGGTGCAAAAAGAAATGACATAGGAACTCCTCTGATAAAGGGCGGCTCGCGCCGCGTCCGCATGATGTTTCATTCTATGCCTGCTGCCCTCAGGGCTTCGGCGGAAAAGCCAGATCAGGCTTCTTCCTCATCACGCTCAGGCTTCACGGGGTTCGGACGGCCTTTCCACCAGAGATAAGCCTGATAGACGTAGCCCGACACGGCGTAAATGCAGAAGATGATGAAGATCGAGAGTGACGGATTGCTCGAAATAATGATGAAGAGAATCGCCGCGACGAAAAGGAACCAGAACGGCACGGTTCTCACCACGGCAAGGCTCTTGCCGGAGAAGAACGGCGCGTTGCAGACCATCGTGAGGCCGGCGAAAACGGCGAGCACCGCGGCCATCCAGGGAAGAGCGTCGCCCGTCCAGGCGGGGAGCTTGTTATCCACCGCGAGCCACACAAACCCCGCGATCAGGGCGGCAGCCGCCGGGCTCGGAAGCCCCTGGAAGAAGCTCTTATCCACGACCTTCACATTGGTATTGAAGCGGGCAAGACGGAGACCGGCGCCCAGGCAGTAAATGAAAGCCGCGGCCCAGCCGATCTTCCCAAGGCCGGAAAGCGCGAACTGATAGATCACGAGGGCCGGCGCCACGCCGAACGCCGTCATATCCGCGATCGAGTCATACTGGACACCGAACTCGCTCTGCGTATGAGTGAGGCGGGCGACACGGCCGTCACAGCCGTCAAAAATCATCGAGAAGAAGATCGCGATGGAGGCAATATCAAAGTGCCCGGCCATAGCCTGGACAATCGCGTAAAACGCGCAGAAAAGCGACGCCGTCGTAAAAAGGTTCGGCAGAACGTAGATGCCCCGCGTGCGGACAATCCTGATATTGCGCTTTCCGATTTCGGTAAGCGGAACTCGCTGACCCGGGATGTGTTCTGAAGTCATTTTTATCGTCTTTTTCCTGAATAACTGAATGCAGACGCGGACGCCGGGTCTTATCCTGGCATCCGCTTTGCTTTTTTTGGGGGAACGGTCAGAGCGCCGAAGCCTTACTTCGCGGAGGTATCAGCGTCTTTCGCGGAATCAGCCGCGGCAGGAGCGGCTGCCTCAGTCTCCGCGGGAGCGGCAGCAGCCGGCTCGGACTCCGTGGGCTTGGCCTCCGTAGGAGCAGCCGGAGCTTCCGCTTCAGCCGCAGGGGCTGAGGAAGCTGCGGGGGCCGCGGCCGGAGCAGCGGGAGTCTCACTCTGAGGAGCCGCAGGCGCGGTCACAGAGGTCTCATCCGACTCCGCGAGCGGAGCCTCGGGTTCATCCAGAGCCTCGCCAAGAACCGCGAGGACGGTTGTCGTGCCCCAGACCTTTTCACCGATCACCACCTTCGGACGGGCGTTCAGCGGGAGGTACATATCCACGCGGCTTCCGAAACGGATGAAGCCGTAACGATCGCCCCGGTTCAGATGATCGCCTTCCTTCACGTAATTCAGAATGCGATGCGTGACGAGCCCCGCGATCTGAACAAACGTCACGAGGTTTCCATCATCCGCCCGCACCACGAGACCGCACTGCTCGTTCTCAGCGCTTGCCTTATCGAGCGATGCGTTGAAATACTTGCCCGGACGGTACACCTTCTTCAGCACGGTGCCGTCAACCGGAGACTTCTGGCTGTGGACGTTGAAAAGATTCATGAAGACGGAGATCAGAATCGCGTCGCGTCCCGTATAGGGATCCTTCGCCTTTTCAACCTTCAGAACCTGGCCGTCAACGACGGAAAGCACGAGTTTCTCACCCTGGGGAATCTCACGCGCCGGGTCCCGGAAGAACTGAACCACAAGAATGAAAAGCGCCCAGAAGACGACGCTCAGAAAGCCCCAGCCCATCGCTGTCGCGAGGAGCGCCAGAACGCCCGTGCCCGCCATGAAGGGCCAACCCTCTTTTGCAAAGATGGGATGGGGATAGATTCTTTTATCCATAGATATTGATCTCCAGGATCTCACCAAAAACGTATTTCCGATAGGGCATTCTATCAGGGTGACCGCGCAATTTCTCTACGCCTCCCTCGTATCCGTTTTCATTCCGCGAGAGTGTCCCTTCTGATACGAGGCCGCCCCGGAGAATAAGGATTCCCCGGGGCGGCGGAAAGCGTCAGTTACGGCCGAGCGTGACGGATCAGTTCTTGCTGCGGTCAACCAGGCGATGAGCCGTGATGAAGGGCATCATCGCGCGGAGCTTCTCACCCGTGGTCTCGATCGGATGACGGGCGGTCTGCGCGCGCATCGAACGGAGCACCGGATAGCCGAATGCGCACTCTTCAAGGAACGCCTTCGCGTAGACACCGGACTGAATATCCTTGATGCACTGTTCCATCGCGGCACGGGAGGTTTCGTTCACAACCTTCGGGCCCGTCCAGTACTGACCGAATTCCGCGTTGTTCGAAATGGAGTAGTCCATGTTCGCGATACCGCCTTCGTACATCAGGTCGACGATCAGCTTCATTTCGTGGAAGCATTCAAAGTACGCCATTTCAGGCGCGTACCCGGCTTTCACGAGCGTCTCAAAGCCTGTCTTCACGAGTTCAACGACACCGCCGCAGAGCACGGCCTGTTCGCCGAAGAGGTCAGTTTCCGTCTCTTCGCGGAACGTCGTTTCGATGATGCCCGCCTTGCCGGCGCCGTTGGCGGAGGCGTAGGAGAGCGCGATATCCATCGCGCGGCCGGACTTATCCTGGAAAACAGCTACGAGCTGCGGTACACCGGCACCGGCGGCATAGGTGGAGCGGACCGTGTGGCCCGGCGCCTTCGGAGCGACCATGATGACATCGAGGTCCTCGCGCGGGATCACCTGACCGTAGTGAATGTTGAAGCCGTGGGCAAAAGCGAGCGCCGCGCCCTGCTTGATGTTCGTCTCAACCTGCTCGCGGTAGGTCTTCGCGATGTTTTCATCCGGGATCAGCATCATGACGACGTCAGCACCCTTCACAGCATCCTCTACAGACGCGACTGCGAGGCCGGCTGCCTCAGCCTTCTTCCAGGAGGCGCCGTTCGGGCGCAGACCGACCACCACATTGACGCCGGAGTCATGCAGGTTCAGCGCATGGGCGTGTCCCTGGGAACCGTAGCCGATGATCGCGACCTTCTTGCCCTTGATGATGGAAAGGTCACAGTCCTTGTCGTAATAAACCTTCATGCTTTTTCTCCAGAGGCGCTGGGCCTCGTCAGATGGAAGACCGGCTTCGGTCTTCCGGTAAATTCAGATCAGTAAATAAGAAACTCTTTTGCTGCTAGGACTTCAGAATGTGTTCGCCACGGCCGATCCCGAGAACGCCTGACCGGACAGTTTCGAGAATCTGCTTCGGATCAATCGCGGTGAGAAATGCGTCAAGCTTTCCGGCGTCGCCGGTGATCTCGATCGTGAAAGAGCGTTCCGTCACGTCGATGATGTGACCGCGGAAAATATCCGTAAGCCGCATCATTTCATCGCGCTCACGGCCCGCTGCCCTGACCTTTACGAGCATCAGGTCGCGTTCCGCATAGGGAGCCTCAGTCAGATCCACCACCTTCAGCACCTCAATCAGCTTATTGAGGTGCTTTGTGATCTGTTCCACGAGCGCTTCGTCACCGTGGCTCACGATCGTCATGCGCGAGAGGTGTTCAGACTCAGTCGGCGCGACCGTAAGGCTGTCAATGTTGTAGCCGCGGGCCGAAAAGAGTCCCACGACGCGCGAAAGCGCCCCGGAGCGATTCTCGAGGAGAATCGAAATCACGTGTCTTTCTCCGCTCATTCTCATTCCTCCCTCAGAATCATTCGGGTGAGACCTTCGCCAGGCCCAACCATCGGGTACACGGGTTCATCACGCTTGATCTGAACATCGAGCACGCAGCATTCGTTCCGGTTTTCCCCGAAAGCATCCTTAAGCGCCGCGTCGAGTTCCGCGTACGTGCGGCAGCGGTAGCCGACGTGCCCATAGGCTTTGGCAAGCGCCACAAAGTCAGGCTGCGGATCCAGCGTCGTTTCGGAAAGCCGTCCGCCGCAGTAAAGCTTCTGCCAGACCGCCACCATGCCGAGGTATCCGTTATTGAAGATCACAATCTTCGGCGCGAGGCCGTAACGCTTGCAGGTGATCAGCTCCTGGATACACATCTGGATCGACCCGTCACCCGTGAAGCAGACGACCGGCTTATCCGGGAACGCGACCGCAGCGCCGACCGCGGCGGGCAGTCCAAAGCCCATCGTGCCCTGACCGCCGCTCGTCAGGAAGTGTCTCGGTTCATCGAGCTTCAGGTACTGGGCGGCGTACATCTGATGTTCGCCCACGTCGGTGGTATAGATCGTGTCCGCGGGAGCTGCGGCCTGAACCTTTTCAACCAGCGCTTCCGGCATGATCGACTTGCTGTCAGCCGGGTAATCAAGCGACTTCCTCGACCTCCACTCGTCAATCTGATTCCACCAGGGCGTGAGCAGCTCGGTGTTCTGCCGATAGTCCTCTTCCTCAAGAAGGCTCACCATGTCAGCGAGCACCGACTTCACGTCGCCCACGATCGGGATCTGAGCCTTCACGCGTTTCGAAATGGATGAAGGGTCCACATCGATATGAATGACAGTTCTCGGGCGGCTTTCAAAATCCGGGACATTGGAGACCAAACGATCTTCCATCCGGGAGCCGAAATTAATGAGAACCTCGCTGTTCTGCAGCGCGTAGTTCGCTTCCAGCGTTCCATGCATGCCGGCCATGCCGAGGAACTTGCGGTCCGAACCGCGGAAACCGCCAAGCCCCATCAGGGTCGAAATCACGGGAATTCCTGTCAGCCGGGCAAACCGATTCATCAGTTCAGAGGCATCCGACAGCACCACGCCGCCGCCCACAAGGATCAGCGGGCGGGCTGAGTCGAGAAGCGCGTTGAGCGCCTTCCTGATCTGCCCCATGTGACCGCGGATAATCGGCTTATAGGTCGGGATATCCACTTTCTCGGGATAGTCGAAAACGCATTTCTGAAGCTGAATATCCTTCGGAATATCAATCAGCACGGGACCCGGACGGCCGGTCGTCGCGATATAGAAGGCTTCTTTGATCGTCTTCGCCAGATCCTCCACATGACGCACGAGGAAATTGTGCTTCACGCAGGGGCGGGTAATGCCCACGGTATCGCACTCCTGGAAAGCATCGGTGCCGATGAAGGAGGTGCCTACCTGGCCTGAAATAATGATGAGGGGGATGGAATCGCTGTAGGCGGTCGAGATGCCGGTCACGGCATTTGTCGCGCCTGGACCAGACGTCACGATAAGGACGCCAGGCTTTCCGGTAGCGCGCGCATAGGCATCCGCGGCATGCGCCGCGCCCTGCTCGTGCCCCGTCAGGATGTGCCGGAAAGCGCTTTGCTTGAAGATTTCGTCATAAATCGGGATGACCGCTCCGCCCGGGTAACCGAAAACCTTCGTCACCCCTTCCTCGGCGAGCGCCCGACAGACGATCTCAGCGCCTGTAATCGGCGTTCCGGCCGCGCGGGCGGCCGTCTCACTGGCATTCATATAGTTGCGTTCCTTTCAAACCTAATCTGGATTTGATTGGGAGACCTCCGGGACTGCTTTTGGCCAGCCTGTCGGTCAACTCGAATTGCTGCCGCATCTGCTCAGGTCCGTTCTGCGGATCGATTGATACGTGTTCCTGGTTTTGATAAAACCAATAATAAAAAAATATACACTTTTGAACATTGGCTTGCCAACAGGAAACTCAGCAGAACTACAGGGAAACAACTAGACAGAACCGGGTATTATCAATATTCTTTCAATTCGTAGCAGAATTTCTGAAGGACCTCCCGGCGCGACATTTCCTCTGCCTCTCGAGAGATATTTCGGTTCTTCTTCGGAGAATCTCACAAAGATCCCCCTCTTCTCCGGGGCTCTCCTCACAAAAAAATCAAGGACAGCAACATGGCGAAATCAACCGAATGGGGCTCGCGTATCGGCTTCATTCTCGCTTCCGCGGGCTCAGCCATCGGCCTCGGCGCAATCTGGAAATTCCCCTTCTGGGCGGGCGCGAATGGCGGCGGAAATTTCATCATTCCCTATATCATCTTCACCTTCACGATCGGTGTTGCTCTCCTGATGGCTGAGGCCTCGGTCGGCCGGGCCGGCCGTGGCTCCGCTGTTCAGGCGATGAAGAAGATGGGAGGGCCGTTCTTCGCGATCGCCGGTTTTATTGGTGTGATCTCCTCCTTTATCATCCTTTCCTACTATTCCGTGGTCGGCGGCTGGTGTGTGTCGTACCTCATCGGGTCGCTCTCGAACAGCGTGCTTTCGAGCGACGCGGAAACGCTGAAAGAAGGCTTCGCGGTACTCGTGTCGGATCCGGTAAAAAATGTCTTCTGGCACTTCTGCTTCCTCACGCTCACCTGCGGCGTCGTGGCGCTTGGCGTTGAGAAGGGAATCGAGCGGATCGCGAAATTCCTGATGCCGCTCCTCTTTATCCTGATGGTGGTGATCCTCATCCGAAGCCTCACCTTCCCCGGCGCGATGAAAGGGGTGGAATTCCTCTTCGCAATCCACCCAGAGACGATGAGCGCGTCCACCATTCTGAACGCGCTTGGGTTTACGTTCTTCTCGCTCTCACTTGGCTGCGGCACGATCGTCACGTACGGCTGCTACGTGAAGGAAACGACGGATATTCCGTCCTCTTCCGGATGGATCGCGTTCCTCGCACTTCTCGGCTCCATTCTTTCCGGTCTCATGATTCTGCCCGCGGTGTTCGCTTTCGGGCTCGATCCGAACGCCGGTCCGGGGCTCGTCTTTGTGACGCTGCCGATTGTGTTTGATCATTTCCCGGGCGGAGCGTTCTTCGCGGTGCTTTTCTATATCTGCCTTCTCACGGCCGCCCTTACGAGCTCGATCTCCATGCTGGAAGTCGTGATCGCGTACCTGGGGAACGAGTGGAATGTGAGGCGCCCGCGCGGGTGCTTTGCCTGCTGGATCGCGCTTTTCCTCTTCGGCTGCGTTTCCGCCCTTTCCTTCGGGCCGTGGTCGGATGTGAAAGTTTTCGGAAAGACTCTTTTTGACGCGCTCGACTTCCTTTCCTCGAACATCCTGCTCCCGATGGGCGGTCTCTTTATCGCGCTTCTCACGGGCTGGATCGCCTGGCCGAAGTTCAAGGAGCAGCTGAACTACGTGAAGAACCGGGGCACGGCCTACACCACCTTTATTCACGCGATGGTGGCGATCATCGCGCCGATCGTCGTGCTTCTCGTGATCTATCAGGGGTGCTTCGCCTGAGAGCACCCCCGTTTTCAGACCCAGTAAGAAGGGGGCAGTTCACTCATGAACTGCCCCTTTGCTTTTTCAGAACCCTCCCTGATTTTCGTACCGGGAAACCTCGATCAGATTCCCATCCGGGTCCCGGAAGTAAACCGAGCGGATGGGGCCCGCGGCGCCGGTGCGCTTCACGGGTCCGAGTTCGATCGGAACACCGTTTTCAGAAAGCCGCTCCCGCACGGCATCGAGCGACCCCTCCGTGATCAGGCAGAGATCCGCGGATCCCGGCGTGGGGCGGAGCGCGTAAGGCGCGATTTCTGCCCCTGCCTGATGGAGATTGATCTTCGTATTTCCAAACTGAAGCGCGAGCCGCTCTTCTCCAAACCGCACGGGTTTCATGCCAAGAACCGCTTCATAAAAACGCACTGTCGCCTGGGGGTCCCTGACTGTCAGCACCAGGTGATCAAGCCGCACGACAAGCGGTTCGTCGTTTTCAGTCATCGTTTTTTTTCCTCCACCCAAAAACTAAGACCCGACCGCAGGTAACGCGGGCGGGCCTCGAAGGCTGCCGGGCGGACAGCCCCGCGCGGCGTCAGAACCGGAAACTATCAGTCCTCTTCCGCCTTTCTGCGCTTATCGGCTTCCTTCGCGAGACGCTTCTCTTCCTCAAGCTGGCTGAGATACGCGTCATCGATGTCACCCGTCACATACCGGCCGTCGAAGCACGAGCAGTCGAAATCAGAGATTTCCGGGTTCATATCGGAAAGTGCGCCTTTCAGGCCGTCGATCGTCTGATAGACGACCTTATCAGCGCCGATGATACGGGCCACTTCATCCGCGCCCTTGCCGTCGCCGCAGAGGAGTTCCGAGCGGGTCGGCATATCAATGCCGTAGACATTCGGAAAGCAGACACGGGGAGCGGAGGACGCGACATACACCTTCTTCGCACCGGCGCTGCGGGCCATGGCCACGATTTCATCCATCGTGGTGCCGCGGACGATCGAGTCATCCACGAGCAGCACGTTCTTATCCTTGAATTCGACCGGCATCGGGTTCAGCTTCTGGCGAACGCTCTTCTTGCGGACCGTCTGGCCCGGCATGATGAACGTACGGCCGACGTAGCGGTTCTTGATCAGACCCTCGCGGTACGGTAGGTTCAGGCGGGAAGCGAGCTGCTGCGCGCACGGGCGGGCAGAGTCCGGAACCGGCATCACAACATCGATGTCCTTCAGCTCAATCTCGTGCGCCACCGTGTCAGCGAGATATTCACCGAGACGCAGGCGGGCGCCGTAAACGCTGATGCCGTCAAGCACGCTGTCCGGACGGGCAAAATAGACGAGCTCGAACGCGCAGGGAGTGAGCTTCGGATTCTCAGCGCACTGGCAGCGCTCGATGTTGCCGTTCAGATCGATCCAGATCGCCTCGCCCGGCTTCACATCGTCCTCGAAATTGAAGCCCGTGCCGGTAAGAGCGACGGATTCAGAGGCCACCATGTACTCGGTGAAGCCGCGTTCGTTCGTGTAGGAACCGTAGCAAAGCGGACGGATGCCATTCGGATCGCGGAAAGCAAGAAGTCCCTTTCCGGCAATCAGCGCGACGCAGGAGTATCCGCCGCGGATACGCTTATGAACGCCGCGCACCGCCTGGAAAGCCTTCTCGGCGGTAAGCGTGGTGCCGACCACGAGGTGGCTGATTTCATCCGCGAGGACGTTCAGCAGCGCCTCACTGTCACTCGACGTATTGATGTGACGGTGATCGAGCTCATAGAGTTCCTGCTTCAGGCGCGAAGCATTCGTGAGGTTCCCGTTATGCGCAAACATGATGCCGTACGGGGCATTCACGTAAAAAGGCTGCGCCTCGTCAGACGACGTGGAGCAGCCTGCAGTGGGATAGCGGGTATGCGCAATGCCGGCATTCCCGAGGAGGTTTCTCATGTTGCGGGTACGGAAGACTTCGCGCACGAGACCCATCGCTTTATGCTGATGGAAGGTCAGACCGTCCAGCGTTGCGATGCCGGCAGCATCCTGACCGCGGTGCTGAAGGAGAAGAAGCGCGTCATAAAGGCGCTGATTTACGGGGCTGTCAGAGACCATCCCTACAATGCCGCACATAGCTCTTTTATTTCCTCGAGAATGATGGAAGGAGAGAAACTGCTTATTTTACTTGAAAGAAAAGAAAGCACACTGATGAAAAAGCGGAAAAGCTTCCTCTATTTAAGCGATCCCGCATGATCTTCCAGCCGGTACTTCGCGTTCCACAGGGCTTTTGCCGCGTCCTGCTGCTTTTTCGCGATGTCCGCGATCTGCACGAGCGTATTCGGCATCAGCGGGCGGCACATCACGAGCCCTTTTTCAGCGTACGGAATCAGTTCGCTCTGCTGCCACATCCGGGATTCCGGGGACGAAGTGAAAGAGGCAACAAAAACGCCGGCCATCACGATCACCGCGCCCCGGATAAAACCGAAGATAAACCCAAGCGCTCCGTCACCGACACCGCCTGAAACCGCCTTGATCACCAGCCTGAGAAGAGAACCGAAAATCGCGAACGCGGCAAGCGTCACGAGTATCACAATCACCGCGCCCGCCGCGGTCCGTCCCACCGGCCCAAAAGACGTGATCGGCAACACCTGCCCCACATCCGCGGCGTGCCGGAACGCGAAAATAAAGCCCGCGATCCAGCTGGCGACCGAAAACACTTCCTTCACAACGCCGCGCCAGACACCGAGAATGGAGGACGCCGCGAGTACCGCGAGTATCACCCAGTCGAGCTGATTCAGTGTTCCGCTGTCCATATGGAAAATCCGAGCCTCTGAGAGGCAGAAAATTGAAAGGCGCTATTTTGCCTGATGTACGCCGCCCGTACGGATACCGGCCATAGCGAGTTTCGCTTCGGCAGCTTCCGCCTGATCACGCGTCTTGAAGGGACCCGCGATCACACGGGTGAGTGTCGTGCTGCCGGACTTCACGCTTGAAGTGCTGAGCGACACACCGTTCGCACGGCCGTTTGCCACAACCTTCTTCGCCGCCGCGGGATCCGAGAACGCCCCGACCGGAATCACCCAGCGCTGCTGGGAGGCGTCAGCCGCGGCCTTCTTCGCTGCGGCTTCTTTCTTCTGCTGCTGCGCGATGGCAGCCTGCAGCTGATCATCGCGGGCAGCCTTCGCGGCCTTCGCTTTCTTTTCGATTTCAGCCTTCTGGCGCACGTTCTCTTCCTGCGCAGCCTTCATCCGGGCCTTGGCCGCGTTATCCGCGGCGAGTTTCGCCTTCGCGATATCGGCCTGAGTCTGGGACTGGGGAACCGCTGCGGCAGGAGCCTGCTGAGTGCTCGGGGCGGCCTGCGCCATTGGCTGGGCAGCGCCCGGAGCGGCGGGAACCGTGGCTGAAGCGGAAGGCGACGCAGCAGCGGGAGAAGCCGTGAGCTGAGGCATGGCCGCCGTCGCGACCGCGGCGGACGCCGGCTGCGCCTGTGCCGACAGGGAAACCGCGGGAGGCGACGGGATCTCGGTCTTCGCGGGAGACTCCGCTTTCACCGCCCGTTCACTCACAACAAACGGTCCGGCAATCACGATCGCGGAAAGAATGACAGCGGCTCCGACCGCAATCCGGCGAAGCCGAACGCCGCCCGGAGCATCGCTCTCTGTATCGGACCGCTTCACGGCATTGACTCCGTTTTCCGGAACCGCTTTCGGAGCCTGCGGCTCCTCTTTCTTTTTATGCCAGAAACTGATCCCCATTACCCGCTTCTCCACAACCGCTCCGGCCGGGATCCTTCCTCAAAGAAAGATCCGCGCCGGAGAAATGCCTACTCTGTCTGTTTTATTTTCGTCTAGGGGACGATATCCACCTGGAAGCCGTCTTTCCGGAGAGCTTCAATCGCGGCAGAAACCGTCACGAAAGACCCGAATACGATAATTCTATCAGCGTGAGAGGCTTCTCCCCTCGCAAATTCAAGCGCGAAGGGAATATTTTCAAAATTTCTTACATGTTCGGCCGGAACACCGGCGCGGAGAAATTCCTTTTCAAGGTCATCCGCGGTGCTCGCGCGGGGACCGGTAAGCGACGCGATCCGCCACTCATCGATCCCATCCTTCACGATGCCGGCGACATGGAACCGGTCTTTATCCTTCAGCATGCCGACTACCGCGATCGTTTTCCCGGGCGTCTTATAAAGCGGCGACGCAAGGTTCCGCGCGAGTTCATGCGCGGCGTGGGGATTGTGGCCCGCATCCAGAATAATCGCGGGGGACTCGGCAACACGCTGGAAACGCCCCGTGATCACCACGCGGCGGAGTCCCGTTTCAATGGCCTCACGCTCCACATGGATGGCCTTCAGTTCGTCAGCGGCCTCCAGCATCGCAAGAGCCCCGGCCGCGTTCGCGATCTGCATTTCTCCGGCAAGCGCCGGACGGGGAAGCGCCTTGAGTGACCAGGTGCGTCCCTCGTAGTCAAACGTGCCGTCCTCATGCTCCACCGCACGGAAGTCGCGGTTAACGCATCGGAGATCAGCTCCGATCTCTTCGGCGTGCCGCAGAAGTGACACCGGGGGCTCAGGATCCGCACAGACCGCGGCGTGCCCCGGTGCCGGCCGGTAAACGAAGGATTTTTCGCGCCCAATCGACTCACGGTCAGGCCCGAGGAAAGCCGTGTGGTCAATTCCGACAGTGGTCACAATGGAAACCGTGGGATCGATCGAATTGATGGCATCCAGCCTTCCGCCAAGACCGATCTCAAGCACCACCGCGTCAAGCTTCGCGTCCATAAAGAGCTTCAGGATGCCAAGCGCCGTGAATTCAAAGTAAGAGAGAATCAGGTCACCCCGCTTCTCTTCCACTTCCTCAAACACGCGGCAGAGCTCCTCATCCGTTGCCTCACGCCCGAGAAGCCAGGCCCGCTCGTTAAACCGCAGCATATGAGGCGACGTATGCATCCCGACCCGGAGCCCGGAAGAGCGGAGAATGGATTCGAGCATCGCGCAGGTGCTGCCTTTCCCGTTTGTTCCGGCCACGGTGAAAACCGGGCAGTCAAAGTGAATGCCCATCCGGGAGATCATTTCCGTCATCCGGCCGAGCCCAAGATCAATCACCTCGGCTCCGCCATGCATTGCTTCGATATAGTCGAGCCACTCACCGAGCGTCTTCCTGCTTTCCATTTTTTTCCTGAGACCTATAAGAAAATTCCGGGCTCTAATGCAGAAAGCCTCCGGAGCGGTTTTCTCCGGAGGCTTTGCCGAGCCAGGCTAGATTTTAAACAGCCGCAGGCAGGTCATGCGCCCGCGGGGGCCGTTTCGCGAGCATCGCAAGAACGCGGCCGATCGTGGAACGCATCTCGCGGCGGTCGACGATCATATCAATCGCGCCCATCTTGAGGAGGAACTCAGCGCGCTGGAAGCCTTCTGGGAGCTTCTCACGCACAGTCTGCTCAATCACGCGCGGACCGGCAAAGCCGATCAGAGCCCCAGGCTCCGCAATCACGATATCGCCCACAAAGGCGAACGATGCGGAAACACCGCCCATCGTCGGATCCGTGAGAACCGAGATGAAGGGAAGACCCGCTTTGGAGAGCTCAGCCACAGCGGCAGACGTCTTCGCCATCTGCATAAGAGATTCGAGCCCCTCCTGCATACGGGCGCCGCCAGACGACGCGAAGCAGATAAAGGGGCAGTTATGGTCGATCGAATAACCGACACCGCGGACAAAACGCTCTCCGACCACAGAGCCCATCGAGCCGCCCATGAAGCCGAACTCAAACGCGGCGGCAACCACCGGGTAATGCTTCAGCTGACCGGCCATCACGACCAGAGCGTCGGTTTCCGTGGTTTTCGCGCGGGCTTCAGCGATACGCTTCGGGTAGGGCTTGGAGTCAACAAACTTGAGCGGGTCTTTCGCGAGGATTTCAGCGCCGATTTCTTCTTTCGGGCTATCGTAGTCGAGGAACGCCTCGAGACGGGCGCGGGCCCCCATTCTCATGTGATAGCCGCACTTCGGGCACACCATGAGAGAGGCTTCCAGTTCGTGACTGTAGATTACCTGATCACATTTCGGGCATTTGTTCCAGAGGCCTTCAGGAACGCGGCTCTGCGTCGCGTTGGTTTCTTTCTTGATTTTCGGTCGAAGGCGGTCAATCCAGCTCATCGAAAGCTCCCTTTTGCTTAAGTCACACTAGGGTACAACAAAAAAACCGTGCGGGGGTACCCGCACGGATGGTAATCCGAAACAGTCCGGCGGTATCCGGGCCGCTCCGAAGTGTCTTAAATACCGCTACGCGGCGTCAAGCGCCGAGCGGATTCCCGCGAGCCATCGGCCGGCAGCGCCCACGGCATCATCCGGCGTCTTATCCATCTCACGGATCAGGGCGGAACCAATGATGACGCCTGAGCAGATGGACGCGATCTCGCGCGCCGTTTCTCCGTTGCTGATTCCGAACCCCACAGCAACCGGGCATTTCGCATAACGCTCGATTCTCGCCACATTCTGTCTCACAGAGGCGATATCAAGCCGGTTTCCTGCCCCCGTGGTTCCCTTAAGAGACACGTAGTAAAGGTATCCGGTCGCGAGACGGCAGACCTGCTCGACGCGTTCATCTGAGGATGTCGGCGCGAGAAGAAAAATCGGATCCATACCGGCCTTCTTCACCGCCTCATAAAACTCCGGCACCTCATCAAACGGGTAGTCGACAATCAGAACCCCATCAACCCCTGCCTCGGCCGCGTCGCGGATAAACGCTTCCTGCCCTCGGCACTCCACCGGATTCGCGTATCCCATGAGAACGATCGGCGTGTCACTGTCCGTCTTCCGGAATTCCTTCACGCAATCGAACACGAAGTCGAGATTGGAACCGCGGCTGATCGCGCGCTCGGACGCCCGCTGTATCACCGGACCGTCCGCCATCGGGTCAGAAAACGGCATGCCGAGCTCGATCGCGCTCGCACCGGACCGGACGAGTTCGTGCAAGAGCGGCACCGTGGATTCGAGCGACGGGTCACCTGCGCAGATATACGGAATCAGGGCCTTTTTCCCGGCAGCCTGAAGGGACGCAAAACGCTTTTCAAGACGGCTCATTTCTCTTCTCCTTCATGCGCCTTAAGGTACTTCGTCACGATTCCCAGATCCTTGTCACCGCGGCCCGAGAGATTCACGAGAATCTTCTTATCCTTCGGGAGCGTCGGGGCGAGTTTCAGCGCGTAGGCGAGCGCGTGGCTCGACTCAAGCGCCGGGATGATCCCTTCAATGTGGCAGAGCTTCTGGAAAGCGTCCATCGCTTCGTCATCCGTGATGCCCACGTACTCGGCGCGGCCAATATCCGCGAGATAGCTGTGCTCGGGACCGACCCCCGGGTAATCAAGCCCCGCGGAGATTGAGTAAGCCGGCGTGATCTGGCCATCCTTATCCTGGAGCAGATACGTGCGGTTCCCGTGCAGAACACCCGGCTTCCCGCATTCGATCGACGCGCAGTGCTTCCCGGAAAGCAGTCCGAGACCCGCCGCCTCAACGCCGATCAGCTTCACGTTCGGCCGGTCAATGTAGTGATAGAAAGCGCCGATCGCGTTTGAGCCGCCGCCCACCGCGGCGACGATATAGTCCGGATCCCCGCCCGTCAGTTCAGGGAACTGTGTCAGGCACTCCTCAGACACAATCGCGTTGAAGTTACGCACCATCTCAGGGTACGGTGCGGGCCCCGCGACCGTGCCAATGATGTAGAACGTATCGTCCACATTCGTCACCCAGTCACGCATCGCCTCATTCAGCGCGTCCTTCAGCGTGCCGCTGCCGGTCGTTACCGGACGCACCTCAGCCCCGAGGAGCTTCATGCGGGTGACGTTAGGCGCCTGGCGTTCGATATCTTCCGCGCCCATATAGACACAGCACTTCATGCCGTAGCGGGCGGCCACCGTTGCGGTCGCGACGCCATGCTGCCCCGCGCCCGTTTCCGCGATCACACGCTTCTTCCCCATACGGCGGGCGAGAAGCGCCTGCCCCATGGTGTTATTGATCTTATGGGCACCGGTGTGATTCAGGTCCTCACGCTTCAGATAGATCTGAGCGCCTCCTGTCACCTCCGATAGCCGCCTGCACCAGTAAATCGGGGAAGGACGGCCGACATAGTGCTTGAGCTCTTCGCGCCACTCCTTGTCGAATTCAGGATCATTACGGTAATGCTCATAGGCATTCTTCAGCTCCGTAAGCGCATAGATCAGCGTTTCCGATGCGAAAACGCCGCCATAAGGACCAAAGTGTCCTTTTTTGTCAGGCATGTTGTACATGTGCGATTCCTTTATCGACAAAGAAGCCGGAGAGGAGATCTCTCCCGGCCGGAGACGCCCGCGCTGCAAGCACTCAGCGAAGCGCTCCTAAAAAATCTTGGATTTTCTGTCTGGACTTGATTCCCGGGGAATCCTCGACACCGGAACTGACATCCAGCGCCGCGGGGTGAAGGAGCGAATAGGCTGCCGCGGCGTTTTCCGCGTTCAGCCCTCCGGCGAGTACAAGAGGCAGCGTGAGAGACGCGGCTTCAGACCGGGCCAGCTCCCAATCAAAGGCGGTGCCGTTGCCGCCAGGCACCGCGCCGGAATCTGGCGCAGGACAGTCGGCAAGAATAGCCGCCGCATCCGGGTAGCGGGCTTCGGCCCGCAGCAAATCCCCCGGTTTTTCAAAGTGTACTGCTTTCATGTAGGGAAGCCCGAAGGCGCGGCAGAACTCCGGAGTCTCCTCTCCGTGAAACTGCAGGAGCACTTCGGGATGCCGGCGCGTCACCGCGGAAACCTCGTCCGGATCCGGATTCACGAAGAGAAGAACAGGGGTCACGCGTTCCGGGAGCATCCGGATCAGGGAGTCGAGCCGGTCTGACGGCACATAGCGGGAACTTTTACGGAACAGCACGAACCCGGCCGCGTCGATTGGGAGCGACGCGACACTGCTGATATTTTTTTCATCAGTGAATCCGCACACCTTGACCTGCACCGCGTGCGGTCCGGAACCGCTGCTCCGGAATAAAAACCGGCCCTGCATCCGAAAAACTTTCCTCGCAAAAGAAAGCAATGTGAAAAAAGTTTATCAAAAGCGGCAGGATATAATCAGAAAGGTCCCATGAATGTGGGGGAATAGCGGGGGAGCCCGGCCGCGTCCCCGGCCTCTCCGTAATTCACGCCGACGAGATAAAGCCCGTCAGGCGCGTAGGTCGGAGCCGCGAGCGCCCGGTTGCGGGCTTCGAGGACATCGGCGAGCCACCCGACCGGTTTCTTGCCGATTCCGACATAAACCAGACTTCCGACCAGATTCCGCACCATGTGCTGCAGGAAGGCATTGGCTTCAAAACGGATGCCGATCATGTTCCCGCGGACCGTGAACCGGATTGAGTCAATCCGGCGGACGGGAGATTTCGCCTGGCACTCGGCCGCGCGGAAGCTCGTGAAATCGTGCTCCCCCAGAAGGACCGCCGCGGCCTCTTCCATCTTCTCCACGTCGCACGGACTGAAGCACCATCCGGCCCGTCCGGCAAGAAGCGGCACCCGGACCGGCTCATTCACGATCCAGTACTCGTAGGTTCTCCCGATCGCGGAAAAACGGGCGGAGAAATCCTCTGGCACGGGTTTTGCCCAGCGTACGGCGACCGCGGACGGAAGAAAACTGTTCGTTCCCCTCACCCAGGCGTTCATCGGGCGCTCAACCGGAGCGTCGATATGCACCACCTGCCCCGTCGCGTGAACTCCGGTGTCAGTGCGTCCCGCGCAGATTGTCGGAACCGGCTGCCCGATACCCGCGAAAGCCCCGAGCGCTTCTTCAAGCGTCTGCTGCACGGTCGGCCGGTCAGGCTGCACCTGCCAGCCGCTGAAAGGGGTTCCGTCATACTGAATTCCAAGCGCGATCTTCATCCGTTCAGACTCCGCGCTCTTTCTTCACCGCGGGCGGCAGCTCATCGAGGAACTTTTTCGCCTCAGTGCTGAGTTCCGCGACACCGCCTTTTGCCACGTCGGTCGCGAGTTCCCTCGCCTCATCAACCGCGCCACGGGACAGAAAGTCCCGGGCGAGCTTCAGCTGCGAGGCCAGCATCTCACGATAGGCGGTCTTGGGATCCAGGGGTTTCTCTTTCTTTTCAGGCTTCGGAAGTTCAGACCCTGCGGGCGGCTGGGATTCATCAGCCGAGCGAAGGCCCCCGCGGATCGCGGCAATGCTTTTCGCCGCATTATCCGCCGCTTCATGAATGCCTGAGCTGCCAGTCGACGCTTCCTTTTCAGCTGCCATCACGGCGTCCACCGTATCTGTCACGGCTTTCAGCCCGGCCTCTTCCGTCTTCACCGCCGAATCCCGGGTTCCGAAAGGCACCACCGTCACCGGGTTCCAGAGTTCCTCCTGGGCGTTACGGATTTCCTCAAGCTTCTTATTGCGGCGGCCGCGTCTCATAAACCAAAGGAGCGCGAGCATCAGAATGGCCGCTCCGAGGGCTGCGTATGAGGCCCAGGACGAGTCCTCTTCCTGATCGACCGGGACCGGAACATGGGGCACTGCGGGAATTTCCTGAGTCACGTCAGAGGCCGGAGCGGGAGTCGCGCTCTGCTCAGCGCTTTCCGGCGCTGTAATCGACGGCATCGGGGCCGACGCTGACGGTCCGGGCGTGTCGCCCAGAGCGGGAAGCGAAGCTGCAGCGATCGCTGCGGCCAAGGCCGAAGCGAATAATCGTTTCAGAACCGGCATTTGATCAAAAATCCTTTATTCCTTCGCCTGACAAACCGCGGTCTTCTGACCGCGCTCCGCAGGCATCTGTCCCGCCTAATTCTAAAGAAACCGGCCTCCGGACGTATAGCAGTATGAAATCCGCGGTGTCCGAACAGATTTTCTCCGGATAAGCGAAGAGCTCCGGGAGTGACGCTCCAGGAGCTCTTTTCTGAACTTCAGAGACATCCGGAGGCAGGAGTGCGCTCCGGATGCCTTAAACAGCTCAGGCCGCCTTCTTGAAGTCAACCAGAATGCGGAACATACGGCGAAGCGGTTCAGCGGCGCCCCAGAGGAGCTGATCACCCACCGTAAAGGCGGAAATATATTCCGGTCCCATCGCGAGCTTTCTGATACGGCCGATCGGCACGGAAAGCGTACCGGCGACGGTGGACGGCGCGAGTTCGCGGATCGAGACCTCACGCTCGTTCGGGATCACCTTCACCCAGGGGTTCGCGGCGGCGAGCTTCGCTTCGATCTCTTCAACTGACAGGTCCTTCTTCAGCTTCACGGTGAGAGCCTGGCTGTGGCAACGCATCGAGCTGATACGGACACAGAGACCTTCAACAATCAGGGAACCGGGCTGCGGCTGAGCCGGACGGCCGAGAATCTTATTCGCTTCCGCGCCGCCCTTCCATTCTTCGCGGGACATGCCGTTTCCGAGATCCTTATCGATCCAGGAGAGGACAGAGCCGGCAAGCGGAGCGCCGAACGCGGCGGTCGGGAATTCAGGAGAGCGGAACTGCTCGGAAACGCGGCGGTCGATCTCAAGGATGGAGCTCTTCGGGTCGGCAAGCAGATCCTTCACGGAGCCGTAGAGGCTTCCCATCTGAAGGAGAAGCTCACGCATGTTCTTCGCGCCGGCACCGGAGGCTGCCTGGTACGTCATGCTGCTCACCCACTCGACGAGGTCTTCGCGGATCAGACCGTCCATCGCCATCAGCATGAGGGAGACAGTGCAGTTGCCGCCGATAAAGTCGACACCGCCGTTCTTCAGAGACTCGCGGATCACGGCGTCATTCACCGGATCGAGAACGATCACGGCGTTAGGCTCCATACGGAGGGCGCTCGCGGCGTCAATCCAGTAGCCCTTCCAGCCGGCAGCGCGCAGCTGCGGATGGATCGCCTTCGTATAGTCACCGCCCTGGCACGTGAGGATCACGTCGCAGCGGGCGAGGTCATCGATCTTATTCGCGTCGAGCAGCACCGGCTCCCCATTCGGAAGCGCAGGGGCCGCGCCGCCCGGGTTCGAGGTCGAATAGAAAATCACCTTGTCAGCGAACGCGAAATCGTTTTCCTCACGCATTCGGTTCGTCAGCACGGAACCGACCATGCCGCGCCAGCCCACCATACCTAGGATCATGTTGTTTCTCCCAAATTCCGCCCTGCGGAGCCGCCCGCAAGGGGGCAGGCGAGGCTCCGGGACACTTTGAATTATTTGAAAAGCCTGAGATTCCGATTAAAGAAAATCAGGCTCGCTCTTACAGCTTACCCCCTGAAGGGCTGTCCTTGCAGGGGGAGTCGGGTTAGCGAGAAGTAATGCGGATGTCAGCGAAGCGCGGCGCGGATCGCATCCCCCATCCCGGAGCAGGAAACCTTCTCGCAGCCTTCGCTCCAGATGTCACCGGTGCGGATACCGTCAGAAAGCACCTTGCGGATCGCGGCCTCAATCCGGTCAGCCTGCTCATCCATGTGGAAGGCATAGCGGATCATCATGGCGGCGGATTCCACAGTGGCGATCGGGTTCGCGATATTCTTCCCGGCAATATCCGGGGCCGACCCGTGAGAGGGCTCAAAAAGCCCGGTGCCCTTCTCGTTCAGGGACGCGGAAGCGAGCATGCCGATAGACCCCGTGAGCATCGCGGCTTCGTCAGAGAGGATGTCGCCGAAGAGGTTGCCGGTGAGCACCACGTCAAGCTCAGTCGGTGCGCGGACGAGCTGCATCGCGGCGTTATCGACGTAAAGGTAATCAAGCTTCACTTCGGGGTACTGCTTCGAAACCTCCGTCACCACTTCGCGCCAGAGCTGCGAAGTCTCAAGCACGTTGCTCTTATCCACACACGTCAGGTGCTTGCGGCGCTGCATGGCGGTACGGAAACCGACATGCGCGATCCGCTCCACTTCAGGGCGGGAGTAACGCATCGTGTCGAAACCTTCCTCAGCGCCCTTGAAGGGGCCGTCCGGCGCCTCACGGCGGCCGCGCGGCGTACCGAAGTAAACGTCACCGGTGAGTTCACGGACAATCACAAGATCAAGACCCGACACCACTTCCGGGCGAAGCGTCGACGCGGACACGAGTTCCGGATAGCAGACCGCGGGGCGCAGGTTCGCGAAGAGGTTGAGGTTCTTTCGGAGACCGAGAATCGCCTGCTCGGGGCGGAGCGCGCGCGGCAGCGTGTCATACTTGAAGTCACCCACGGCGCCAAAGAGCACCGCGTCCGCTTCCTTCGCGAGCGCCAGTGTCTCAGGCGGCAGCGGATGCCCGTGATTCGCGTAGGCGACACCGCCCACATCCGCGTACTCGTACTCAAAATCCTCGCCCAGCGCCTTCAGCACCTTCACCGCCTGCTCAACAATCTCGGTACCGATGCCGTCACCCGGGAGTACTGCAATTTTCTTTGTCATAACGTGCTTCTCAATTTTTCTTTAAAAGGTTTACAGAAACGGCCGCTGCCTTACTCCGCGCCGCCAGGGAAGGTCTTCACGAGCCAGGGCTTCTCAGCGAGACGCTTCGCCTCGAACTCACGGATCGCCTCAACGTTTGAGGAAAGGGTGATGCCCACGTCATCGAGCCCCTTCATGATCGCCTGACGGCGGAATTCGTTGAATTCAAAAGGCGTCTCACGGCCATCAGGCTCAATCACCACCTTCTTCTCAAGATCCACCGTGAGCTTATAGCCCTCGGTTCCTTCCGCGCCGGCAAAAAGCCGGTCAATCGTCGCTTCATCGAGCGTCACAAGCACGAGCCCGTTTTTCAGTGAGTTGCTGTAGAAGATATCCGCAAACGACGGCGCGATGACCACCTTGAACCCGTACTGAATCAGGGCCCAGGGAGCATGCTCGCGGGACGAGCCGCAGCCGAAATTCTTCCTCGCGAGAAGAATCGTCGAATCCCGGTACTGGGGCTTATTCAGCACAAAGTCCGGATTCAGGGGGCGCTTCGAGCAATCCATGCCGGGCTCTCCCTTATCGAGGTAGCGCCAGCCATCGAAGAGGTTCGGACCGTACCCGGTCTTATAGATCGACTTCAGGAACTGCTTCGGAATAATGGCATCCGTGTCGACGTTTGAGCGGTCGAGCGGGCAGACGATTCCGGTATGACGTACGAATTTTTCCATGATTTTTCCTTTCCGCTCCCGATTACTTGAGATAGTCGCGAATATCGACGAAGTGACCCGCCATCGCGGCGGCGGCTGCCATCGCGGGGCTCATCAGATGCGTGCGGCTGCCCTTGCCCTGACGGCCTTCAAAGTTGCGGTTTGAGGTTGACGCGCAGCGGTCGCCCGGATTCAGCTTATCGGCGTTCATCGCAAGGCACATTGAGCATCCCGGTTCACGCCACTCCCAGCCGGCGTCACGGAACACCTGATCAATTCCTTCAGCTTCGCACGCGGCCTTCACGAGACCGGATCCCGGCACCGCAAGCGCCTGCTTCATCGTGGGGGACACCTTCCCGCCCATGCGGCGGATGATGTCAGCCGCGGCCCGGAAGTCTTCGAGACGCCCGTTCGTGCAGGAACCGATGAAGGCGTGATCCGGACGGATCTCCTTAATCGGGGTGCCGGGTTCAAGACCGATATAGGCAAGAGCCCGTTCCCAGCCTTCGCGCCGCACGGGGTCCGGCATATCCTTCGGATCCGGCACAACGCCCGTGATCGGAGCCACCATTTCAGGAGACGTCCCCCAGGTCACCATCGGCTCAATCTCTTCCGCCTTCATGTCGACCACGATATCGAAATGCGCGCCTTCGTCAGAATGGAGCGTATTCCAGTAGGCGACCGCCTTGTCCCAGAGCTCACCCTCGGGCGCGAGCGGACGGTTCTTGATGTACTCAAGCGTTTTCTCATCCACCGCGACGAGACCCGAGCGGGCACCGGCCTCAATCGCCATGTTGCAGAGCGTCATGCGGCCTTCCATTGAGAGGCCGCGGATCGCGGAACCCGCGAATTCAATCGTGCAGCCCGTGCCGCCCGCCGTACCGACGCGGCCGATAAAGGCAAGCGCGATGTCTTTCCCGGTGATGCCGGGCTGAAGCTTTCCCTCAACCCGCACCAGCATGTTCTTATTCTTCTTCGTGAGAAGAGACTGCGTGGCGAGCACGTGCTCAACTTCCGATGTCCCGATACCCATCGCGAGCGTACCGAGAGCGCCGTGTGTGGACGTGTGGCTGTCACCGCAGACAATCGTCATGCCGGGGAGCGTCGCGCCCTCTTCCGGCCCGATCACGTGAATGATGCCCTGACGGCGGGAAAGGAACGGGAAGAATGCCGCCGGAGGATTCTTTTTCAGGTTATCGATCAGAGTCGTCACCTGAAGCTTTGAAATCGGATCCTCAATGCCGTCCAGTCCCTTATCCCAGCCGGTGGTCGGCGTGTTGTGGTCCGTTGTCGCCACGACAGAAGTCATGCGCCAGGGCTTGCGATGCATTTCGGCAAGGCCTTCAAACGCCTGGGGCGACGTCACTTCGTGCACGAGATGGCGGTCGATATAGAGAAGCGTGGTTCCGTCAGGCTGTGACTTGATGACATGCTCGTCCCAGAGCTTGTCGTAGAGGGTCTTTGCTGTCATAGCAGTGATTCCTTCGTAAAGAAATAGGTATTGCGATGTGGCGATCCCCGGCCTGCGGCCGATTCTTTTTGTGGCTCTCGCCGGGGTACCGATGTTTCTCTCAGCGGCCGTTGCGGCCGCCTGCTCCGGTTTATAGGGCGGAGCCGCCCTTCGTTAGTCGTTCGCCCGAGGCGCAGGCTAGCAGCAGGAAATCCGCCGCGGTGAGGGCCGCGAGCGCTTCAGCGATGGGGGACGCGCGAAGGCCGACGCACGGATCATGACGTCCGGTCGTCGAGACTTCAACGAGGTTCCCGTGAATATCACGGGTCATCTGGGTCTTGCGGATTGAGGGAGTCGGCTTCACCGCGATATCCGCCACGATCGGAGCGCCGGTCGTGATTCCGCCGAGAATACCGCCCGCGTGATTCGTGGCAAATCCGTCAGAAGTCATCTCATCGTTATTTTCGGATCCCCGCATCGAGCAGACATTGAATCCTTCGCCGATCGACACCGCTTTCACGGCGTTGAGACCCATGAGAGCGGCCGCGAGTCTCGCGTCAAACCGGTCATAGATAGGTTCGCCAAGCCCCGCGGGGAGAGACGAGATTTCAAGATGGATTTTCGAACCGATCGAATCGCCCTCGCGGCGGAGACCATCCAGAAGCGCCTCAGCTTCCTGAATCAGACCGCCGTTCTCCGTTGCGGCAAAGAAAGGATTCTTTTCACGGGCATCCCAGTTCTCCACCGGGAAGAGGATCGGTCCAACCTGAGTGACACACGCGCGGATCTCGGTTCCGAAGGCCTCACGGAGAAGCTTCTTCGCGATGGCGCCGGCAGCCACGGTCGGCGCGGTGAGGCGGGCAGATGACCGTCCGCCGCCCCTCGGGTCGCGGATACCGAACTTCGTCCAGTAACCGAAGTCCGCGTGTCCGGGTCTGAATTTTTCAGCGATGGCGCTGTAGTCGCGGCTCTTCTGATCGGTGTTGCGGATCAGGAGCGCGATTGGCGTGCCGGTCGTACGGCCTTCATAGACACCGGAAAGAATTTCCACGGCATCAGGCTCCCGGCGCTGCGTCACAAAGCGGCTTGTGCCGGGGCGGCGCCTGTCGAGCTCAGTCTGGATGTCGGCCTCAGACAGCATCAGTCCAGCCGGGCACCCGTCCACCACGCAGCCGATGGCGGGCCCGTGGCTTTCACCGAAATTTTCCACCCTGAAAAGGCGTCCGATCGAAGAACCCGGCATGCTTGTCCTTAAAGACTGATGTCCTCTGTTGAATCCGCCTGAAATGGCGGTGTTTCCGTACAGCGTTCTTTTGATTGTATGTGATTTGCCGCGGTTTTGGGGAGTCTTCTGAATTCAGTAAAACCGAATATGATGAGGCATTCCATCATCCACCTAAAAAATGAGGTTTCCCGAATGACTGATCCGATCCAGGCTGACTGGCTCCTTGCAACGCTGGAAGACGCGCGGGACGCGCTTGATACCGCGATCGACTCCCTTTCCCGCCACCCGGAAGAAGCTGAGGAAATTCTGACGGAAGAGATCGCGGCGGCCTACGCCAAACTGAACTACGCGGTGAACACTGCCCGATGCGGGGCGGAAGGCCTTGACACGATGGAGGATGACGAACTGGTCGCGTATCCAGTAAAAGAGCTGCCGTTCTGAGGCAGCTCATCCGATGCTTTACTCTTCGTCCGCCCGATCTTTCGGAGGGCGAAGATCCCGCGGGCGGAATCCAAAGAAAACCATGCCCGCGCCGTAAACCGCCGCACCGAACGCGCAGATCGCGAGCACCTTCGCCGCACGCCGTATCCAGGGATCGGAAAGCGCTGACCAGTCGATATTCCACTGCACGCCAAGCAGCACGCAGAGCATCACAAATGACGAGCAGATGATCGCGAGGAAGTGCTTCTTCCACCCGGGGAGCGGACAGTAAATGCCGCGCTTACGAAGCAGATAGAGCAGCGTGCCTGAATTCACGAGGCTCCCGAGACCGACAGAAAGCGCGAGTCCCGCCTGATGGAAAAGCGGAACCGTGATGAGGTTAAAGACCTGCACGCAGACGAGGCTCAGCGCCGCCACCCGGACCGGCGTCCGGATATCCTTTCTCGCGTAAAACGCCGGAGCCACGATTTTCATCGCGATAAGCCCAAGAAGCCCTACCGAGTAACCGATCACACCGTAAGCGGTCTGGCGGACATCCTCTCCGGTAAAAGCGCGTCCTCCGAAAAGGAATGCGACAAGCCCATCCGCGCAGGCGAAAAGCCCGATCGCGGCCGGAATGCCTAGAAGCACAATGAGCCGCAGACCATGGTCAAGAAGTTCGTTATAGCGATCCTCATTTCCGGCAGCGTGGGCGGCTGAGAGTGATGGGAGAAGCACCGTGCCCACCGCGACCCCGAGAAGCGCTGTCGGGAACTCCATCAGGCGGTCCGCGTAGTTAAGCCAGGTGACCGCGCCTCGCTCGAGGTGGGACGCGATATTCGTGTTGATCAGAATGGAGAGCTGCGCCACGGCAACGCCGAAAAGCGCTGGCACCATCTGCTTCATGGTCATGATGACTGACGAATCAGCGAGCGCGGTTCTGAATCCGGTGAAGGACGGAATCATGCCGATTTTCTTCAGCGCTGGAAGCTGAAACGCGAGCTGCGCGATACCGCCGAGAATCACCGCGATCACCAGCGCGTAGATCGGCTGCGACATGTGAGGCGCGAGAAGCAGCGAGCAGGCGATGAAGGAGAGGTTGAGAAGCACCGGGGTGACCGCCGGAATCCGGAAACTCTTATAGGTGTTCAGCACCGCGGCGCTCATGGCAACCAGACTCATAAACGCAATATAGGGGAACATCCACCGGGTGAGCGACGTGGCGAGAGAAAATTCCTCCGGATCCGAACGGAACCCTGCCGCGATCAGCCAGACCAGCACCGGAGCGATCAGAACGCCGAGGATGCTCACCAGAATGACAACCGGGGCCAGAATCGAAAACACATGATCCACGAAGCGCTTCGTCCGCTCTTCGCCCTCCGTCTGGCGGACAGAAGCCACCATCGGCACGAAAGCCTGCTGGAACGCTCCTTCCGCAAACAGCCGCCTGAGCAGATTCGGGAGCCTGAACGCCACGTAAAACGCGTCAGTCTGAACGGACGCGCCGAAGAATCGGGCGATCAGCATGTCGCGCACGACGCCCGTAATGCGGGAGACGAGCGTAAGAAGCGAAATAGAGGCAGCGGCTCGGAATAGATTCATGAGTGAAAAGACAGCGGCATTGTCCCGACTGACGGCATCCGGGCCGTCGGCAGGACAGGTGTTTCCGGAAAAGAAAGGGTGAGTTTAGCGCTTTTAAGCAGATACCTCTCTTCTTATTGAACAAAAAGTCTTTTTCTGCTATATTTTGCGTTTCTGCCGCACGGCAGACTGTAAACATAAGCCCCACCGGGATCGAGATTCCGCCGGGCAACTTCGAAAAGGAAATTCAAAATGGCAAATACCAAGCAGGCTCGCAAGCGCGTTCGTCAGGACATCGAGCACAACCTCCGCCTCACCGCTCAGCGCACCCGTTATCGCACCGCCATCAAGGCTGTCGAGAAGCTCGTCGCCGCTGGCAACAAGGCCGCTGCTGCTGAAGAATTCAAGAAGACCTCCGGCATCCTCGACCGTCTCTCCTGCCGCCACGTTCTCCACAAGAACGCCGCTGCCCGTCAGAAGAGCCGTCTGTCTGCCGCTATCAAGGCGATGGCCTAATAGCGTCCGATCCGGAAGGAGCACTGGTCTCCTTCCCGCCGGAAACAAAAGCGCACTGATTTCAGTGCGCTTTTTTTGTATTCAGTAAAGATGAATCGCAGCCGGCAGGCGTAGTGGAACCCGATTCTCATTACCTTTTTCGTCTCACGACATTATCATGAAAAGAAACAGGATTGAGAATTGAAGTTATGACACCTTTTTATTACGTCGCCCTGTCTTTCATCGCGCTCTATCTCGAGATCCGGGCGTATCAGATTCTTCGCGGAAAGAATCCGGGGCTGCGGATCTTTCTCGCGGTTCTCATCGCGCTCTCGATGGGACTCTACCCCTACCTCATGATGCTCGGGGTCACGCACCCGTGGCCGAACGCGCATGAGGCGCTCTCAGTCATCGGATTCTTTTTCAGCACAGCGGCATTTTTCTCTGTTTTCCTGCTGATTCTGGATGTCATCTGGCTGATTTCCTTCATCATCACACGGCTCTTCCGCGGGCGGCGCGGCGGGATCCGGATGCCGCTTAAGCTCTACGGCGGTCTTCTCGCGCTCTGCGCGGTGTTAGCGGTCTGGGGCGGCTGGAACGTGAAGACCGATCCTCCGGTGAAAAATGTTGCCGTCACCGTTCCCCGGCTTCCTGCTGATCTCGATGGCCTGAAAATTGTGCAGCTCACCGATATTCACGTTTCTCCGCTTTATGAAAAAGAGCGGTTTACGGATCTCGTGAAGAAAGTGAATGCCCAGAATCCTGACTTCATCTTCATTACGGGCGACATTGCGGACGGCACGCCGCAGTCACGCCGCGCCATCATGCCGTTCCTTCACGATCTGAAGGCGAAGATCGGTGTCGTGATGATTCCGGGGAACCACGACTACTACGTGGATTACACCGCCTGGCGTCACTATTACAAATCGATCGGCGTTCCATTCCTCGAAAACGGGCATGTTGAATTCCGTAAGGGAGACGATGTCATCACGGTGGTCGGTATGACGGACCGTTCCGGTATCCAGTACGGCTACCCGGGACCTGATATTGAAAAGGCGACGTTTGGTGCTGACGCGAGCAACGCGCTTCGCATCGGACTCATCCACCGGCCGGAAGACGCCGCCAAATGGGCTGATCCTCGCTGGGGGCTTGATCTCCTGCTCGCGGGACACACGCACGGCGGTCAGATCTTCATCATGTATCCGTCTGTCTGGCTCCAGAACCACGGCTACGTCCGGGGGCTTTACCACATCGGGAACATCCCGTTCTATGTGTCGCCTGGCATCGGCTCCTGGAGCGGCACACCGACCCGCATCGGAGCGCCGACTGAAATCACGCTTCTCACGCTCCACAGCCCCGAGAAGACACACTGAGTCCGCGGGACACTCTCACGAAAATGCCGGCGTTCTTTTTAAGGAACGCCGGCATTATTTTTTATCCTTCGTCTTTCGAACGCTTTCTAGGCCGCGCTGAATGACGCCGGAAGCACGTAAAAGAACACCGACAGGAATTGCAGCAGCGTGCCGGCAAAAACGAAGACGTGCCAGATCGCGTGATTAAACGGAATCCGGTTCATCACATAGAAGAAAACGCCGACTGAGTACGCGAGGCCTCCCGCCACAAGAAGCCAGAGACCGCCCGCGGGAAGAGCCGCGACAAGCGGCTTGATCACGAGAAGCACGAGCCACCCCATCGCGAGATAGATCAGGCAGTTGATAAAGTTTCCCCGCTTCATGAGAATCGGCTGCAGAAGAATACCGACCGCCGCGAGCACCCACTCCGCAATGCAGAGCGTCCAGCCAAGCGTCCCCTGAAGCGTAATCAGGCAGAACGGCGTATAGCTCCCCGCAATCAGAAGATAGATCGATGAGTGATCAAAGACCTGAAGGATCTTTTTCGCTTTTCGGTTCGTAATTGCGTGATAAAGGGTCGATGCTGTGTACAGCACAATCATCGAAGCCCCGAAAATTGCCACCGCCGTTACCGCAACCGCAGACTGGCTGCGGAGCGCGGCAAGCGTCACCATGAGAATCAGCCCAACCACGGAGAAGATCGCCGCGACGCCGTGCGTCACACTGTTCGCGATCTCTTCGCCGAGGCTGTAGCTAGCAGTCTGATCAGCCATCTATATTGATTTCCTATTGGAAAGCCGGATGGCATGGCTCTGATTTTTCTTCAGAACCGGAACATGAATCGCCGTCCGACGTGTTTCATTCTGGACGGGATGACCGCGGGAAAAACTCCCGCTTTTTAGGTAAAAACCCGATTATCTATAACGGAATGTTGCCAGAAGCTCCTGCGGCAATGTTTCGTCACAGGATCTCCACTTCGGGGGTGAGCTCGATTCCGAATTTCGCGTTCACCGCATGGATCACTTCGTCGCAGAGCGCCTTCACTTCTTTCCCGGTCGCCCCTCCCCTGTTCACGAGTACCAGCGCCTGGCGATCCCAGACCGCGGCGTTCCCCAGAACACGGCCTCGGAATCCGGCTGCGTCGATGAGCCACCCGGCCGCAAGCTTCGTCCGCCGTCCCCCCAGAGGGTAGGCGACGAGCTGCGGATAATCTTCAAGCAGCGCCCTCGCCTGCAGTTCCGGCACAACCGGGTTCTTGAAGAACGAGCCGGCGTTTCCGAATTCCTTCGGATCGGGGAGCTTTGCTCGGCGAAGCGCTTCGACCGCGGCGAGCACTGAGCGCGGCGTCACTTCCTTTCCTTCAAGCGCGGTGGAAAGCCCTTTATAGCCCGTCACCGGGGTCCAGTCCTTTTCGTTCGGGAGCCGGAACGTCACGGAAACGATCACCCAGTTCTTTCCTTCCTCGCTCTTAAACACAGAGCTCCGGTAACCGAAGTCGCACGCTTCCGTGGAAAGCGTCCGGAATTCACCGCTGTCGAGATCA
The DNA here is from genome assembly GCF_001182045.1 of Dakarella massiliensis. Taxonomy (GTDB): domain Bacteria; phylum Pseudomonadota; class Gammaproteobacteria; order Burkholderiales; family Burkholderiaceae_F; genus Mesosutterella; species Mesosutterella massiliensis. Next base: position 578,747 of record NZ_CVTY01000007.1, read on the forward strand.
AAAATCTCCACCGCCTCAATCCGCTCCGCGGCTTCAATCCCGTAGGCCCCGATATTCTGCACCGCCGCGCCGCCGACTGACCCCGGAATCAGCACGAGATTCTCGAGCCCCGGGTGCCCGGATTCCGTCATCCGGCACACAAGCGGACTCCAGTTTTCACCGGACCCTGCTCTGAAGCGGTACTCTCCGGCATCACCCCGCGGAAGTTCCTCAACTCCCGTTATGCGGTTCAGGGCCACGAGCCCATCAAAATCTTTCGTGAAAAGAATATTTGACCCAGCCCCGATAATGAGGAGCGGCTCATCCTTCTCTCTCACAGTCCGCAGCGCTTCAAGATCCTCACGGGACTCAAGCCTCACCAGGCGTTTAGCCCGGGCTTCGACTCCGAAGGTAGTGAAGGGAGAAAGAGAAATCTGGTGTTCCACACGCATGGTCAAATCTTCTGAAAGAATGAAAATCCGGGGCAGAGCCCCGGGAAAAGTTCTTTATAACGCAGTTTGCCGGAAGAGGGAGAGGATTCCGCGGAGCACCTCTTCCCCTTTCCTCCCTATTTCCTGAGCCGCTCGGTCACCCGCCGCACCACTGAGTCGGTATCGAGGCCGCACAGTCTGAAAAGCGCGTCAATCGAGCCGTGCGGAAGGAACCGGTCAGGGACTCCGAGCTGCAGCACCGGCACTTCGGCATCAGCCTCCGCCAGCACTTCAAGCACGCCGTCACCCGCGCCGCCCTCAATCACGCCCTCTTCAGCAGTAACGAGAAGATCCGCGCGCCGTGCCGCGTCAAGAATCGCCTCACGGTCAAGCGGCTTCGCGAACCGCATATCGATCAGCCCCGCCCGCAGCTGCTTCACCGCGTCCGTGAGCCGCCAGGTCATCGCGCCGAACGAGAGGAAAATCACCCGCTGTCCCTCAGGGACATCATCCGGGAGGCGCACCGCCTCAACGCTTTTCCCGATCGGAATGGTTTCGCCGTTCACTGCCGTCACCGGGGTTCCGGGCCCCTTTCCGCGGGGATATCGGACCGCGGTCGGCGTGTCGAGGCTATACGCGGTGTTCAGCGCGAGCCGGCACTCATTTTCGCCTGACGGCGTAAACACCGTGAAACCGGGGAACTGCCTGAAGCAGGCAATATCAAAGAGGCCATGATGCGTCGGTCCATCCGCGCCGACGATGCCGCCGCGGTCTACCGCGAAAAGCACCGGCAGATGCTGAAGCGCCACATCATGCTCAATCTGGTCATAGGCACGCTGGGCAAAGGTGGAATAAATCGCAACCACGGGCTTCATACCCCCGCAGGCAAGACCCGCCGCGTAAGTCACGGAATGCTGTTCCGCGATCGCCACATCCCGGAACCGTGTCGGGAAGCGTTTCGCATACTCATCCAGGTCAGAGCCTTCCGTCATGGCCGGGGTGATCGCGTACGTTCTCGGATCCTTCTCCGCAGTGTCGCAGATCCAGCGGCCGAACACATTCGAAAATGTCGGAGCCGAACTCTTCTTCGCCTGAACACCCGCCTCGGGATCGAAGTGGCTTACACCGTGGTACGTCGTAGGATCCGCTTCCGCAAGCTCGTACCCCTTCCCTTTCTTCGTCACCACGTGGAGCACAATCGGTCCCCTCTGCGTCTTCAGATTCTGAAGCACGCGGACCAGGTACGAAATATCGTTTCCATCGATCGGCCCGAAATAGTTGAGATCAAACGTGGAGAAGAGGGATGAGGGAGGCGACACAAAATTCATCGCCTGCTTCTCAAAGCGCTTCGCGAATTCCCAGAGACTTGGAAGATGCGACAGCACCTGCTTCGACCGCTGCCGCGCGCCGAGGAACGCAGGGGTAGAAACGAGCTTCGTCAGATTCTTCGAAAGCGCGCCGACCGGGGCTGAGATCGAATAATTGTTGTCATTCAGAATAATGAGGAGGCGGATCTGATCCTTCCAGGATCCGGCGTCATTCAGGGCTTCAATCGCCATGCCGCCAGTGAGCGCCCCGTCGCCGATCACAGCGACATGCCACCGCTCGGTCGCGCCCTGCAGATAGGACGCGACCGCCATGCCAAGCGCCGCGGACACTGAGGTCGACGCATGCCCTGTGCCAAAGGCGTCATACGGGCTTTCAGAGCGCTTCGGAAAACCCGAAATGCCGCCCGTCTGCCGGAGCGTCGCCATTGCCTCGCGCCGCCCTGTGAGGATCTTATGCGCGTAAGCCTGATGCCCCACATCCCAGACAATAGGATCGTCCGGGGTATTAAAAACGTAGTGAAGCGCCACAGCAAGCTCCACCGCGCCGAGACTCGACGCCAGGTGACCGCCCGTCTGCGAGACTGAGTTCACAATGAAGTGACGGAGCTCAGCCGCGAGCAGGGGGAGATCCGCGCTGGAAAGCTTCCGCAGATCCTCCGGGGAATTGATCGCCCCGAGGAAACGGTAGGGGTAAGCGTCCCGGGCGTTGATTTCGCCTGCCGTCTCAGTTTTCTTTTCTTTCAGGTCTGTACTCATCAGCGGTCCCGATTGACGACATAGCCCGCAATTTCCGCAAGCCGCTTCGTCGAGCCGGCGTAACCCGGCAGTGATTCAATCTGATCCAGAGCCGCAAGCGCTTCGCTGCAGCTCTGCTGAGCAAGGCTTCTGGCCCCCTCAAGTCCGAGAAGCGACACATAGGTGGGCTTCTCTTCTGCTTCGTCCTTGCCGGCGGTTTTTCCGAGAGTCTCCGCGCTCCCTGTCACATCAAGCACATCATCCACCACCTGGAACGCCAGTCCGATCGAGCGTCCGAAGTCTGAAAGCGCGTCCAGAAGTTGCCGCTCATCTGCTTCAGGGATGTCACCCGACACTGCGCCCATCAGAACCGCGGCCCGGATCAGCGCTCCGGTCTTCATCGCGTGAAGTCTACGCAGATCCTCAAGCGCGATCGCGGCATTCCGGCTTCCGGTAAGCGACAGATCGTACGCCTGACCTCCACACATGCCGCGGGATCCGGCTGCCTCCGCGAGAATCCGGGTAAGACGCACTGCTGACCGCGGCTCAACCGGAGCGTCCGCGATCACCCGGAACGCCTCTGCCTGAAGCGCATCACCCGCAAGCACCGCTTCGGCAAAGCCGAACTTCGCGTGGGTGGATGCCTTGCCGTGCCGCAGAAGATCGTTATCCATACAGGGAAGATCATCATGTACGAGCGAATAGGAATGGATACATTCAAGGGACAGAGCTGCCGCGTCAGCTGCCTCAGGCTTTGCGCGGGTAATCGCGGACGCCGCGTAGCAAAGCAGCGGACGGACGCGTTTTCCCCCTTCGAGGATCGACCAGCGCATCGCTTCATGAAGCCCCTGCGGAAAGACATCCGAGCCCGGAATCCCCACTTCGGCAACGCTTTCAAAGTGCGCCTGCCGTTCCTTCATCCAGTCCATGAAAGACACTTCAGACATCTGGTTCTCCTTGGCGTTCATTGGATCAGAAAGGAACGTCGCCGAAATCATCCGCGGGCGCGGCGGGTGCGGCGGCCGCAGCGGGCTCCGTCCGTGACGCGCTGTCAGGCCGGAGGTCCGACGCCTTAACCGGGGAAAGCTTTCCCTCTTCATCCAGCTTCCGGATCCGCTCCTCAGCGCGGTCAAGCTTCGCCCGGCACGCCTTCGTGAGCGCAATGCCGCGGGCATAGCTGTCGACCGACTCTTCAAGCGTCAGTCCGCCCTGCTCCATACGGCCGACAAGCGATTCAAGTTCGCTCATCGCTTCTTCATACGAGAGCTTCTCCGGGTCCTTCAGCGCCTTAACCGACATCCGTACAATCCTCAAACCAAAAAGAATTCACCATGGGGGTATTTTACCGGGCTTGATGGGTATGCAACACCCTTTCCAGAGCCAATACACAGCGGGACACTATGTGAAGTCCGTATCCCGAAGGATCGCTGCTATTCTCACCTGACGGGCATCGCTAAAATGTAAAAATCTTTGCCGCCATCGGCGGCTGTTTCCGGTTTTCAAAGGTTTACCCCATGCAGTCTCTCTGGATGCTTCTCGCGTCGCTTTTCTTCGCTCTTATGGCCGCCTGCACCAAGTGGGGTGCCGCAGACTACGGAACTTTCACGCTTGTCTTCTACCGTTCCGCGATTGGCTGCATCGCGATTGCCGCCTGGATCATCGCGACAAGACGGGAAATCCGGACGCATTACCTCTGGGGACACTTCAAGCGCTGTTTCATCGGCATTGGGAACCTCGCTTTATGGTTCTGGACGCTAGGCAAGCTGCCGCTTGAAACCGGCATGACACTGAACTACACAAGCCCGCTTTTCATGGCGCTTTTTGTCGTCGCGGTCTCCTATAAGAAAAAACTCCCGGTTGCCTGGAGCCTGATCGCCGCGATTGCTGTCGGGTTTGTCGGCATTCTGATGGTGCTTCGGCCCACTGTCTCTGCGGGACAGGAGCACATCGCTCTGATCGGTCTTGCCTGCGGCATCCTTTCAACCTGGGCGTATCTTCAGGTCCGGGATCTGAATAAACTGCATGAACCGGTCTGGAGGATTGTTTTCTACTTCACGTTTTTCGGTTCCCTCTTTGGGCTCCTTGGCTCGTTCTTTGAGCCGGGCGGCATTTCAGTTGTGCCCTCTTTCCGCGGTATCGCGGCGCTTGCCGGTACCGGGCTCTTCGGGCTATTCGCGCAGCTCTGCCTTACGCGGGCATTCGGCGCTGGGAATCTTCTCCTGACCTCTGTGCTTCAGTTCTCGGCGATTGCTTTCTCTGCCGTCATCAGCGCGGTGTTCTTCGGAGAGTCGATTCCGCCAGTCGCGATTCTTGGCATCGCGGTCATCATTGCCGCTGGCTCCGCGGCGACACTTCTCACGAAGAGCCACATGAAAGCCATCGATCACAAGTAGAGAGGATGCGGCGGGTGATACACGCGCGGCGCTAAAATGTGCGCCTTCATTGATTAACTTCATTACCCGCCTGCCGCGGAGCTTCGCATGCGATCATTCTGGATGCTCGGGGCGTCGTTCTTCTTCGCCCTTATGGCTGCCTTCGTCAAAATGGGGGCAAGCCACTTTTCATTCTTTGAACTCGTCGGTTACCGGTCGCTTTTCGGTGTGATTCTGATTGAAGGGTGGATCTTCGCCACTCACCGCACCATCCGGACACCCTACATTTTCGGGCACTTCAAGCGAAGCTTCATTGGCACCTTCTCGATGACGATCTGGTTCTATTCGATGGGGTTTCTGCCGCTCGCGACAGGTCTCACGCTGAACTATACGAATCCGATCTTCATGGCGCTCTTCGTATTTGTGATGGTGCTGAGGCGGCACGCGAAAATTCCCTGGGGACTGATCATCGCGACCATTGCCGGTTTCGCCGGCGTTGTGCTGATGCTGCATCCGACGGTTGAAACCGGACAGATCAAACCGGCTCTTATCGGTCTCTGCTCGGGATTTCTCGCCGCTTTTGTGGGGCTTCAGATCCGGGAGCTCGCGAAACTGCACGAGCCGACCTGGAGAATCGTGTTCTACTACACGTCGTTCGGCACACTCTGGGGCTTTATCGGTCACCTCATCGCGCACGGGAGCTTCTCCGCCATCAATATGCAGAGCCTCCTCCCGCTCACCGGCATGGGCATCTCGGCCACCATCGCTCAGCTCTGCATGACGCAGGCCTACGGCGTGAAGAATATTCTCGTGTCGTCTGTGCTTCAGTACTCCGCGATTATCTTCGCGACAATCTTCGGCTACTTCTTCTTCGGCGACCCGATTTCGCTTGACGCAGGCCTCGGGATCGCGATCATTATCGCGGCCGGCATCGTAGCAACACTTTTTATCAAGAAAAATCAGGCAAAGCACGGCTAAGGATCTCGCGCGGGAACTTCCCGCGCTATCCTTTACCGATCAGTAACTTTTTCCAGAAGGATACCCGGAACGCCATGACTCTCCGCCGTTCGATTTTTGCCGCGGCCATTGCCGCCATGATCTCGACCACTGCTTTTGCTGCCCCTGGCGCCGCCGCGTCTCTTGCCGGCACGAGCTGGATGATGGAGCTTCCGAAGGGCTCAAGCTGCGAGGTACCGCCTGAGATTCAGTTCAGGAAAGACGGCTCAATTGCCGGAAACGCTGGCTGCAATGACTTCAAAGGAAGCTGGAAGGCGGATGGAGACTCGCTTTCCGTGAACTATCAGCCGACCACGGATCGCCGCTGCGCGAAGGCGTTCCTCGAGCCTGAGGCCGCCTTCACCGCGGCTCTGAAGGGCGTGAAGACCGTGAAAAAGGATGGCAAGGGGCTTCTTCTCATCAGTTCGGAAGGGAAGACCCTGCTTCGCATTGTGCCGTCAGTCGCCGGTGCCTGCGACTAAGGAAGCTTTTTTCTGTGAAGAGGCGGAAAACCGCCTCTTTCCGTGAGCGAGCAATTAGTTATTGTTCGCCGGGCTGTGGCAGATCGTGCAGTTCCAGCGCTGGGGGGCAACGGTCATCTTGCCGTCCTTGCCCTTCACCCAGTGGTTGGCCGGCATTTCCGTGCCTTCCTCACCCTTCTTCGCCTTGCCGATACGGCCGTAGTCGTCGGCGTGGCACATCACGCACATGTTCTTGTCCTTCGTGATTTCCATGCCCTTCGTGTCATGCTTGATCAGGACATTCACGGGACCGGCGGAGGCCGCCGTCTGAGTCTGGGCCGCAGCCGCGTTGCCGGCGAGCGCCACACTGAACATAGCTGCAATACCGCTCAGAACCGCAGCCTTAAGAGCTTTTTTCATCATGATTAATTCCTCTTTTCCGCCTCCGGATCCCGCCGACTGGCGGCGGAGAACCGGAAGCTGGTTACGGTTAGATATCAGGCCTTCTCAACACGGATTGCGCACTTCTTGTAATCCGGTTCAAGAGAGAGCGGGCAGGTCGCGTCGAGGCAGAGCTGGTTCATCTGAACGTTCTCGTCAAAGAACGCAGCGAACGTGATGCCGCGGGTAACCGGCATACGGCCGCCGATGCAGGCCTTCGCGAACACCGTGGCGCGGCGGCTCGTGATCTTGATGCGATCGCCGTCCGCAATGCCGCGGGCCTTGGCGTCAGCCGCGTTCATGTAGAGCATGCCTTCCGGCAGGGCCTTATGGAGCGCCGCGACACGGCCGGTCATCGAACCGGTGTGCCAATGCTCCATGAAGCGGCCCGTATCAAACCAGAGGTCGTAGTGCGAATCCGGCACTTCAACCGCTTCAGCGTACGGACGGAAGAAGATCTTCGCCTTGCCAGGCAGCGGCTTCGGGGTCTTATCCGTCACAGCATCGAGGTTGCCGGACGGAATCGCCTTCATCAGCGGACCGTAGAAGAGGAAGTCAGCGCCGTTGCAGAACAGGTCATACATGCCGTTGAAGCGGTAAGAAATGCTCTTGCCGTTGATGTAGGGCCAGACAATGCCGTGTCCCTTCACCACTTCATCGAAGTGAGCGATCTGGTGAGCGCCCTGCGTGAACTGCCAGTACTCTTCGTACAGAGCCTTTTCCGGGAACCAGCCGTCACCAAGATCCTCAGCCGTGCCGCAGTGAACACCCTTATAGAGCGGATCCGGCCAGGCAACCTTCTTCGCGAAGGCATTGTGGAAGACCACATCGTAGAGCGAGGCCTCGGGGTCAATACCCATCGCCTTTGCCTTGTCGAGCACATTCGGGAGGGTCTTGCCGCCCGGCAGCTTCTGCTCGCACCAGCATTCCTTCACCTTGAAGCGCTTCGCGAATTCCAGCATCATCCAGACGTCAGACTTGGCTTCGCCCGGAGCCTGCACCATCTGAGACCAGCCATTTGTACGGCGTTCGCCGTTGCCGTAAGCGCCCCACTTTTCGAAGATCATCGCGGCCGGCAGGATAAGGTCAGCCGCGTTCTTAGCGGAGAACGTCGGGTAGGCATCCGCCACCACGATGAAGTTCTCGGGCTTACGGGCAGCCTTCAGCCAGTGCGTGGCGTTCGGGAGGGACTGGAAGATGTTCACAACCTGCGTCCAGAGAACGCGCATCGAGCCGTCTTCAAGACCGCGGACCATCTTCATCGCGTCAAAGCCCACCTGGCCGTTCAGCGTGCCTTCAGGCAGACCCCAGACCTTTTCAGCCTTGGCGCGGTGCGCGGGATTCGCAACCAGCATGTCAGACGGCAGACGGTGAGAGAACGTGCCGACTTCACGGCAGGTGCCGCAGGCAGAGGGCTGACCGGTGAGCGAGAACATGCTGCTGCCCGGCTTCGCCTGCTTGCCCATCAGAAGGTGGATGGCGTAGAGCTGCTCATTGATCCACGAGCCGCGCTGGTGCTGATTCGTGCCCATGCAGCCAGTCGACAGCACACGGTTCGCCTTGTCGCAGTAGACGTCCGCGAGCATCTTCAGCTTCTTAGCGAAGTCAGAGGTGGACTCGTCAGGATTGCCCTTCGCGACGCGGGAAACGAATTCGAGCGTATAGGGTTCAACACCCTTCTTGAAGTCTTCGATCGTGATCTGCCAGTGATTGCCGGCGGGGCCGCCCGCATTCTTCTGCTCAACAGCTTCGCCCGGAGCCTTGCGCTGGGCGATAGCTTCGTCCTCAGAGAGGACCTTCTTCACCTGCTTCGCCTGGGTATCACGCTCAGCCGGATAGGCAAACTTCTCGGTCGGACGCATGCCGTAACCGATGTCGTACGGACCGGTCGCGAAGATGCAGTGCTTCTCGATGAAGTCCTTGTCGTAGCAGCCGCGGTGCATGATTTCGCGAAGAATGTAGTTCGCGATCGCGAGGTCCGTGTTCGGCTTGAAGATGATATCGACGTCAGCAAAACGGGAGGAGAGCGTCGGGTGGGTCTGGATATTGAAGATCTTGTAATCCGGGTTCGCGCGCTTCGCGGCAACGATACGGTTCCAGAGCACCGGATGGGCTTCCGCGGGGTTGTTGCCCCAAAGCACCAGGTTCTGCGTGATTTCCAGATCGTGATAGCAGGCGGACGGCTCGTCAACACCGAAGGTCTGATACATACCGACCACGGCGGAGGCCATGCACAGACGGGCGTTCGGGTCGATATTATTCGAACGGAAGCCAGCCTTCAGAAGTTTCACAACGGCGACGCCTTCCGGAATCGTGTACTGACCGGAACCGAAAATGCCGACGCCGGTCGGGCCGAGTTCCTGATAAGCCTTGCGCCAGTGCTTCTCGAGCTCGTCAAACGCTTCCTTCCAGGACACAGGCTCAAACTTGCCGTTCTTATCGAACTTGCCGTTCGTACGGCGCATCAGGGGCTGCGTGAGACGGTCCTTGCCATAGATGATCTCGGAGTTGTAGTAGCCCTTCATGCAGGTGAGACCGCGATTCACTTCGCAGTCCGGATCACCCTTCGTGGCAACAATCTTGCCGTTCTTCGTGCCGACCAGGAGGCCGCAGCCCGTGCCGCAGAAACGGCACACGCCCTTCGTCCACTTGATGCCCTGCTCAGCGGCAGCGGCTTCATTCGCGGCAACAACAGTGATCGGGATACCTGCGATCTTGGCAGCGGAAGCTGCGACGCCAGCCTTCATCAGGCCGCGACGGCTCACGCGGACCGCAGAAACCGGGTTCTGGTTCTCCATTTGCTTCTCCTCTTTATACCCCGCAGAGCGGCTTATTAAGTGTGTGCCGCTTTCTGTCGGGTGGCGTCCGCCGGCGAATGCTGCAGGAGTCTCCCGAACTCCTATTTCCCCGGGTTTCAGCCGTTGATAAAACTGCTTTAAATACTGCTTTGTAAATTACTGTTGTTCTTCTTCCGTATCTTCCAGGTTCGCGACCAGAGAGACATTCTGGATGCCGGGAAGCGTGATCAGGTCCTTGAAGAGATCCGCCTCGCTCTGAATCGTTTCACCTTCAATCACGGCAATAAAGAGTTCGGCGTCAGGATCACGGTGATAAATCTCGAGTCCCTTGCCTTCCACGCTTTGCACGGCCTTCTCCAGTTCTCCCGGATTTGCCGTGACGAGTACGCCTGAATAAAACATCTTTCTTTTGTTTCCTTCGTGTGAGATGAACACATCCGGCAGCCTGTTTTCCCCGAGTGAAACCGAGGTGCTGCCGCAGGGAAACTCTCCTGACAGAGCCCTTGCCCGGGCTCTACCCCGTAGTGAGGAGCTTCCTTAGCGCTGCGGACTTAAGCCGGCAGTCCTAAACAGACTCCCTACGGTAGGTTTATGAAAACTGTATTTTAAAGACAGGAATACTCCCTGAGTAGTCTCTCAGGGATTTCACTGAATCGTATCGAAATTTATACTTTCTACCCTATATAGCTATCACAGTTAGGTTTTGGGATTAAAGTCTTATATATCCCTTTATTCAATTTATTCATAGCGTTAATAAAAAAGGAGCCCCGAAGGACTCCTTTCTCCGGATCTATCCGGTCTAATGAGCCGCCTCCCAATTCTCACCTACGCCGACCGACGCAATGAGAGGGACACGAAGTGTTGCAACTCCGTCCATAATTTCGGGAAGTTTCTCTTTCACGGTCTCCACCTCATCCTCCGGCACTTCGAGGACGAGTTCATCATGCACCTGCAGCACCATGCGGCTCTTAAGACCGGAGGTTTCGAGCCACTTCTCAACCGCCACCATAGCCATCTTGATGAGATCAGCGGCCGTCCCCTGCATCGGAGCGTTAATGGCCTGACGTTCCGCGCCGGCCCGGACCGCGGCGCGTGAGCTCGTGATATCCGGAAGCCAGAGGCGACGCCCGAAAGCCGTTTCCACGTATCCGCGTTCATGGGCGAGCTTCCGGGTTTTTTCCATATACTCACGAACTTTCGGGTAACGCGTGAAGTACTGATCGATATAGCCCGCGGCCTCGCCCCGGCTGACACCGAGATTCTGCGCAAGACCAAACGCGCTCATCCCATAGATCAGGCCGAAGTTGATGACTTTCGCCATCCGGCGCTGATCCGGCGTAACAGCGTCCGGCGCGACACCGAAAACTTCTGAAGCTGTGGCGCGGTGCACATCCATCCCGTGCCGGAAAGCCGAAATCAGTCCCGGATCTTCGGAAATATGCGCCATGATCCGAAGCTCGATCTGGGAATAGTCGGCAGAAATGATTTTGCAGCCCTTCGGAGCGATGAAAGCCTCACGCACCTTGCGCCCTTCCTCAGTCCGGACCGGAATGTTCTGCAGATTCGGGTCCGAAGACGCCAGCCGTCCGGTTACCGCCGTAGCCTGTCCGAACGTGGTGTGCACCCGGCCGTCTCCCTCGAACACCATCTTCGGGAGCTTATCGGTATAGGTGCTCTTCAGTTTGCTGAGAGCTCGGTACTCAAGAATCGTCTTCGGAAGCGGATAAGTGAGCGCAAGTTCGGAAAGAACATCCTCTCCCGTTGAATATCCGCCGGAGGCGGTTTTCTTACCAGCCGGAATCGCAAGCTTCTCGAAAAGGATGTGAGAGAGCTGCTTAGGCGACCCGAGATTAAATTTTTCTCCCGCCTCGCTCCAGGCTTTCTCTTCAAGCTTCTCGATCTCTTCACCCAGCGCCTCGCTCTGACGGTGGAGCAGCTCTGTGTCGATCAGCGTTCCGGTCCGCTCCATACGGAAGAGTACACGCTCGGTCGGAAGCTCGATCTCTTCATAAATACTCGTAAGCTTCTGCCCCGGGTCTTCCGCAAGCTTCATTGTGAAGCGGGCGTGAAGCCCACGGATCGCGGCCGCCTGCTCGACGCCGCACCGGGCTGCCTTTTCGGGTTCCACTTCGTGAGTCGCCTTTTTCGACGCGCCTTTTCCAAACACCTCTTCGGTTCCCGGAATATCGCGGTGCAGCCAGCGAAGGCTCAGACGCTCAAGCTCATGGCGGTTATGCGATTCAAGCACATAATCCTCAAGCCTCGTGTCATCGAGCCGGCCGGCTCCGGGGGCGAGAAGACGGATCCCTTCATTCGCCATCACGTGAAGCATAAATTTGGCGCTGTGCGCGACTTTCCTCGCCTTTCCCTCAAGCCAGGGCTTCAGCCCCTCAATCACCGCCTGCTGCTCAGGAGTCCGAATTCCGGACTCGCCTGTCAGCGGCACGTACCAGCTCCCCGCGGGGCCCGCGCTGATCGCGAGACCCGTCAGACGGGCTCGGAGCGGCTCCGTGCTGTCCGTAAAAATCTGCAGCCCCGCAGGAATCACCGAATTCTCCGCGGCAGAGAGCGCTTCAAGCGCTTCGCCGAGTGTCGGCTGATCCACGATCAGCTTATAGGCGACCGGATCCTCTGCGGACGTCGGTGTGAGCGGCATCAGATCCGAATCCACCTTCGGGGGAAGCGCCGCGAAGAGATCCATCTGAGCGCCAGGCTGCGGTCCCTCTTCGCCCGGCTTCTTCACTGCCCGCGCGAGCTGCTTCTTCGCTCGGCTTCCGCCTGTCTTCATTTCCCAGCGGCGGTAGAGCGCCTCAAGCGTCTCCTCATCCGGATCCCGGATCACGAGATCCGCCTCTGTCTTCACTTCCGGAATTTCGACCGCGGTCCGGATGGTGACGAGATCCCGAGCCTTCTCGAGGAACGGGAGCCCCTCCCGCAGGTATTCGCCGATCTTCCCCTTCACTTCAGAGGCGTGCTCGCGGACACCGTCAAGACTCCCGTACTCAGAGATCCACTTCGCCGCGGTCTTCGGGCCGCACTTATTGATTCCGGGAACGTTATCGACCTTGTCTCCCATGAGCGCGAGGTAATCAATGATCCGGGAGGGAGGAACGCCGAATTTCGCGGTGACACCCGCTTCATCGAGCACCTCGTGGCTCATCGTATTGATCGTCACGATTTCGCCATCCTCAACGAGCTGATTGAGATCCTTGTCGCCGGTCGCGATAAAGCTCTTGATGCCGCAGGCCTTCGCCCGGGTGGCGAGAGTTCCGATCACGTCATCCGCCTCAACGCCCTCCTGAACGATGAGCTTCCAGCCCATCGCCACGACAAACTCCTGAATCGGGCGGATCTGGCTCGCGAGATCATCCGGCATCGGCGGGCGGTTGGCTTTGTATTCCGGAAAGATATCGGATCGGAACGTCTTCCCCTTCGCGTCAAAAACACAGACGCCGAAATCCGGTTTCACGATCGCCCGCACGGCTCCCAGCATTGAGACGAAACCCTTGATAGCCCCTGTCGGCTCTCCGGCACTGGTTCTGAGATCGGGCAGCGCGTGAAACGCCCGGAAAAGGTAATTCGATCCGTCTATTAATAGCAGCGTCTGTGACATGGTCTGTTCCTGTGAAACGGGACTCCCTGAAGATGGCGTCCGGGAACAACTCTAAACGGGTTTCCCGTTTTCTGCATTGCCTCGCCACGAAAAAGGTCATCCGGCTCTGTCATACCCCGTGGAGCATGGCACAATAATCCTAAAAGCCGCGCACTATGCGGCGCACGAACAGCCGAGTTCCCCATTGGGCCCCCGGTGCATTTCAAACCCCAAGGAGGGATTTCATGCTTAAACAATTTGCCCTTGCGGTTATCGCATCCGCCGCTATCGCTCTTCCAGCGATCGCGGCTCCGGCCACTCCCGCCCCCTCCGCGGATGCCGCGGCCAAAGCCGCGAATCCCGAGGACGCTAACCCTCTGCTTCCGACGAAAGCCGATATGGAAAAGGCCCGCGCTGAGCACGAGGCTGGCAAGGCTCCTGAGCCCCCTGCCAAAAACACTACCATTCAGCAGGTACGTGATCAGAATAACCGCGTGGTCGAGTACATCGTGACGCCGGGTTCCACTCATATCCCGTATACGATTGAGAACCGTTCGGAACGTCCCGCTGACGACACGCCGGGCGGCAATCCGAAGAGCACCACCGGTACGACCCGTCAGATTCATTTCGGCTGGTAGCCGCCTCTTTCACGGACAGACATCATGGCTGTATTTACTACCGTTCCTGAAATCTCCGCGAAAGACTTTATTTCGCGCTGGCCGGCCGGCGCTTTCCGCTCGATCACGCCGATCGCCTCCGGTATCGAAAACACGAATTACTTCGTCGATACGGACACCGGCCGCTGGGTGCTGACGATCTTCGAGAAGCTCACGGATAAGACGCTCCCCTTTTATCTCTCGCTGATGGAGCACCTTGGAGAAAAAGGCTGCGCGGTCGCGCGCCCTCTCCGGACGAAGAACGGCGACCTTTTCGATCACTATGACGGAAAGCCCGCTATTCTCACGAACCGCCTGCCGGGAGAAGACGGCCGGGAAGTCACGGCTCCGACCTGTGCCTCAATGGGCGAAACGCTTGCCCGCATGCATCTCGCGGTTCAGGACTTCAAGCTCTGGCAGGAGAACCCCCGGGGTCTCGCCTGGTGGATAGAAACCATTCCGAGAATTCTTCCCATTGTGCCGGCCGACATCCGAAGCGGTCTCGCCCACGAGCTTCAGGCCCAGATCGCCCTTCAGGGAGGAGAGGCCTGGAAAGCGCTTCCCGCCGGAGCCTGCCACTCAGATCTCTTCCGCAATAACGCGAAAGTCTCCGATATCGGTACCGGGCACGAACGGGTAACCGGGGTTTTCGATTTCTTCTTCGCGGGCTGTGTCCCCTTCATTTATGACCTCGCGGTCACGATGAACGACTGGTGCACCGATATGAAGACCGGGGAATTCATTCCGGAACGCGAAAAGGCGTTTCTCGACGCATACGCTTTCGTGCGTCCCCTCTCGGGACTCGAAAAGCAGATGTGGCGCGGGGTGCTTTGCGCCGCGGCATTCCGCTTCTGGGTGAGCCGTCTTTCTGACTTCTATGAACCGCGGGACGCCGCGCTTCTGAAGCCTCACGACCCGGAAGAGTTCCGCCGTATTCTCGTGAACCGCCAGGTCTGTGATCTGTACTGGCCTGAAGCCTCGACCGACTGAGCCCATGAGACTATTTGAACAAATCCGACTCGGCACGGGCTGGTTCCGCGACAGTCTGAAAACTGTCAGGCTGCAGCCCCTGTCCTTCACTGCTGTTGTCATCGCCTACGCTGGCATCATGGGGCTCCTCGGCCTGATCCCAATCGTAGGCATTGTGTTCGCGGGGTTCTTCTGGCCGTTCGGCACCATCATGATTGCCGGGGCGGGCCGCGACACGCTCTCGGGGAAAATTCCGAGCACGCGGCCGCTCGCCGAATCCTTCGCCAAACCGGATACGCGCCTGCGTCTCGTCCGGGCCGGCATTCTTTACTCGATCGTTCTTGTCACGGCAGCCGCGATCTGGCAGTTCCTCGGCGCGGATGAAATCGCGCAGTGGCAGATCACGAAAGATGACCGCGTGGTCTGGAGCTCCGCGCTTCAGCATATTCCGTACGGGGCCATCATCGCCTCCACGGCTTTCTACATTCCGTGCATGATGGCAATGTGGTTCACGCCGCTCCTCATCTATCTGAAGAATATGACGATCGGAAAGGCGCTTTTTTATTCGTTCACCGGCTGCCTCACCAATCTCGCGGCCGTGATCACAGCGCTCTTCCTTGCCTTCTTCACTTTCTCCGTGATGATCGGCTGCGCCTCGGTGCTGCTCGGTGTCATGGGAGCCGGATCCATCGCGATCTTTGTTCTCCTCCCGGTCACACTCCTCGGAACGGCAATTTTTTACGGTACCTACTACCCGATGTGGCGCTCTGTCTTCAGTGAGGTGTCTCACAGCGACACCGCGCCTGACTATGAGATGCCCAGGCGGGTCTGATTCCGGCAATCTTCTGGAGATCATCCATGGCGTCTGTCAACCAGGGTACGGGGAGGAAATCCTCCCCCGCGTCCTTTACATCCATGACGCCGCCTGAAGCCCGGGCGGCATACGAGAAGCTGGCCGCCGCGACACTCAGACGGGCAGAAGTGGAAACGGTCCGCGATATCGAGATCCCAACCGAAACCGGCACCTTCCGGGGACGGCTTTACCGCCCGATGGGAGCCCCGGTTCCGGGAGGCGCGGTGCTTTTCTTTCATGGCGGCGGCTGGGTGATCGGTTCTGTTGACACGCATGACGCCGCGGTCCGGAGTCTCGCGGCTGCCTCAGGGCTCACCGTGATTTCCGCGGACTACCGGCTGGGACCTGAGTTCCCGATGCCAGCTGCGGCGGATGATGCGCTCGCGATTTTCCGTTTTGTTGAGTCTCACGCATCTGACTACGGCATTGACCCCGGAAAACTGGCTCTTTCGGGTGACAGCGCCGGAGCGTCTCTTGCCGCGTCGACCGCGGTTGCCGTCGCTAACACTCCCCAGCGCCCGGCGGCTCTCCTTCTCTTCTATCCGTCGCTTGATCAGCGGCCGGAAGCGGAGTCTCTCGCATCCCGCCGGTTTTTTCCCGAGGGCGGACCGGTAACGAAATCGCTTTCTGACTGGTTTGCCTCGTACGCGCAGAAAGGCGTGAGACGTGACGATCCCCGGGTGTCCCCAATGGCTGCCCGGTCACTCGCGGGACTGCCTCCCACGATGATCATCACCGCGGAGCACGATATCCGTCACGACGAAGGAAGGCTTTTCGCGCAGAGGCTCGACGCCGCTCGCGTTCCTGTCATCTGGTGCAGTATCCAGGACGCCGCGCACGGATTCCTTGAAAAGATCGGGAGCCACGCCGCGAAAGAGGCGCTTCAGGACGCCGCGTTCTTTCTGCGGCAGCGACTCCTGACTCCCTAAGACCTACTCTGAAAAAAGCTCCGGCTGCGAAGGCGTGTCACGTACGCCTTCGCTCCGAGACACCGATAAACCAACGAGTCTGACCCCCGACGCGGGAATCGGGACATCCGAAAGCAGCTCCTCAGAAAGCCGCCTCACCTCACGGGGATCCTGTATCGGGTGCCCCGCCATTTTCGATCGGGTAATCTGACGGAAATCCGCGAACTTCAGTTTCAGTGTCAGCGTGTCACCGAGGAACCGGTTGCGGGCGAGCCGCTTCATGAGGCTCATCTCCACGGGCAGCAGCTCCCGAAGCACGTCTTCCGCGCTACCTGCGTTCCATTCAAGCGTTGTTTCAGCGCCGACTGACTTCCGGTCACGGTTCGGGTTCACCGGCCGGGGATCAATTCCGCGCGCAAAGCTGTAATAGATTTCCCCGGCAGAGCCGAAAAGCCGCACCAGTTCCGAAAGCGGCTGCCGCCGCAGCTCCTCTCCGGTTGAAATCCCAAGGCCATGCATTTTCTTTGCAGTAGCAGGCCCGATTCCCCAGAAGGACTCAATCGGAAGCTGATCAATAAAGCGCAGAGCGTCTTCCGGCTTCACCTCAAAGAGTCCGTCAGGCTTCTTCCAGTCACTCGCGATTTTCGCGAGAAATTTATTAAAGGAAACGCCGATCGACGCGACAAGCGAGAGTTCCTCTCGGATTTCACGCTTGATTCTGAGCGCCGCTTCCGTGCCGCTCGCAAACGGAATCGGGCTCTCCGTGATATCCAGAAACGCTTCATCGATCGAAATAGGCTGCACCAGAGGCGTGTAGCGGCGGAAAATAGCCTGGATTGCGCCCGACACTTCCTTATAGCGCTGCATATTCGGGTGGATGAAGATGAGATTCGGGCACAGCGCCTTCGCGCGGTAGGACGGCATAGCGGAGTGAACGCCGTAACGCCTGGCTTCATAACTCGCGGTCGCAACCACGCCCCGCCCTTCTCCTCTTCCGACCGCTATCGGACGGCCCCGGAGCTCCGGGTGGTCGCGCTGCTCGACAGACGCATAGAACGCGTCCATGTCGACGTGGAGAATTCTTCTGTAAGCCATATGGAAAAAGAATACAACTGCCGTCCTGCTCAGCAGACTCCTTTAAGGTATCATGAGTGACCTTGCCCCGGGCTGCAACGCGGTGTCTTTTCAGCCCTTTTCAAGGGGCTCGCCGCATCACACACTAGCTGTCTCCCGGCAGGAGTCCGGATAATTCTCGCATGTCTTCAGAAAAACCATCGGCCAAACTTCATATTGATGATGAAATGAAGGGGACTGCCGACTTTCCTCTTTATGGCGAACGGATCGCTGACATCCTGCCGCCCGAGCACTTTCTCTGGCAGCTTCAGGGAAGTTTCCCTGGGTTCGATGATGAGCTTGCCGGGATGTACCGCTCGCAGAGGAGCCTGAAGCACATCTCGAAAGCGAGCTGGCCTGAAGACATTCTGATTCCGGGCGACTTCTACATGCAGGGAATCGTGATTCCGCAGCTGCGCGGACTGCTTCCCCCGCTCTCATCAGACCCTGAGGATCATCCCGAAACCGGCACCGTGGAGGTGCAGGAAGATAGCGGCCTTGAGGGACAGGAAGAGGAAGCAGCGGAAGATTTCGATCCGGAAACCGGTTTCTCGGAAGAAGGCGAAGAGGAAGAGTGGCAGGACCCCGTGAGCGGCGAAAATTTCGAACAGGTGGTGTCGAGCATTCAGTCGCGGCTCGCGGCCGGCAGCTGGGAAGTCTATAAGGACGTGATCGCGTATCCTCCTGAAGTCTTCCGTCAGATCGTGCGGGACGGAGAGGGGCTTACGGGCTTCATCCCCAAGGCTCTCCTCAATAACCTCCACACGCTTGCTTTCTGGCTTTCATTCTCGGGACTCGATTTCGAACTCCATGGAGAGCGGTGTCTCGGCTGCTTTATCTTCCGGGGACAGAACATCGCGGGCGGCATGTCGCTTAACCTCGGCTTTGTGACGAAGAACTCGTACTACGACTACGCGATCCCGCTCACCGTGCACGCGTCACTCGAATACATCATCGAGAGTTCCACGGAATTCATGGCTCAGGATCCGGCCACTGAACCCCCGATGAGCGAAAAGGAAAAGGCCTCCGTGAACGAGGATCTGAAAGACGCCTGGAAGCGGGTCTTCCCGGTGATCGTGCATCTCTTCACGCATTTCCCGGAGGATCTTTCGGTCCGCCGCCGCGGAAGCCCATCACGCGCCATCATGAAGCCTGAAGGGATGAACAGCCCCGTGGTGAACTACTGGAAGTGGGTTCCGGAAGAGGAACATTTCCGCCACGATCGGGTTCCGGCGCTTCTGAAGGGAAAACTCCGGAACGTGTTCCTCCGCGAATTCGTCGAGGGGGAAAAGAACAGTCCGATCGAAGTGGCTCCTGAACCCGGTGTCCCGCCGACACTGAACTGAGAGTCCGGAAAAACGATTTTCAGGCAAAAATTTCGGGAGGCGACTTGATGTCGGCCTCCCGTTTTTTATCCTGATTCAGGCTCAGCCTCTCGTCCGGGTCTTCATGAGACGCTGACGATCGCGTTCCCACTGCTTCTTCGACTCATCAGCGCGCTTCTCGAATTCCCGCTTACCCTTCGCGAGCGCGAGGGTCATCTTCACGCGGCCCCGGCTGAAATGAAGATCAAGCGGAATCAGCGAATAGCCCTGCCGCTCCACGCGGCCGATCAGGCGCATGATTTCGCGGCGATGCATCAGCACTTTGCGCGTACGGGTGGGATTCGCGCGCTCATGCGTTGAGATTTCATCCGTCGGGTTCATATGGGCGTTGCTCAGCCACAGCTCGCCGCCATACTCATAGACGTGGCTGTCGCCGATCTGCACGCGGCCCGCGCGGACGCTCTTCACTTCCCAGCCTTTCAGAACCAGACCGCATTCAAACTTTTCTTCAATCGCATAGTTGAAATGCGCTTTTCGGTTGACGATATGTGGATTGTCAGATGGCACAGCTTTTACCCGAAGGATTATGTAAAAAAACACGTAGAATGACGGATCATTTTAGCAATGTATGGCGTGATACGTCCGGAGGTGAAGGGATGACGGAAGAGCTGATTCAGATCCGCGTCTGCGGGATTGATAAGGATGGTGCGGGACGCGAGTACAGCATCGCGGTTCCATCCGGATCAACCGCGATGGAGGCTGCCCAGGAAGGAGCCAGGAAGTTTGGGCTTCAGATGCCGGAAGAGGCCGCGCTGTCGCTCTGGGGACGCCGCGCGGATCCTTCAGCCCGTCTTTCAGACGGTGACCGCGTTGAAATCACGCTCCCTCTCACCATTGACCCGAATGACGCCCGACGGCTCCGGGCTGCCCGCGCGGGACACCGGGCGGCTTTTGCCCAGGGGCGTCACGGCGGAAAGCACCGCCTCGCCTGAAGCAGGGGCCTAGATTTCCTTTCCGGCGAACTGCGCCTCATAGAGCTCCGCGTAGCGGCCCCGCCGCGTGAGCAGCTCCTCATGCGTCCCGGACTCGGCGATTCGCCCTGAATCCATGACGACCACAAGATCCGCGTCCTCAATCGTTGAAAGGCGATGCGCGATCACAATACTCGTGCGGCGCTCCATCACGCGCTGCATCGCGCGCTGAATCGATTTTTCAGTCCGGGTATCCACGCTCGATGTAGCCTCATCCAGAATCAGGATATCCGGATTCGCGACAAACGCCCGGGCGATAGCAAGCAGCTGCCGCTCACCCGCGCTGAGTGTCACGCCGTCGCGGCCGATTCTGGCATCGAGCCCGCCGGGAAGCGCCCGGATCAGATCATCGCAGTGACTCATCTCGGATGCCCGCATCAGCTCCTCATCCGTCGCGTCACGTTTCCCGTAGGAAAGGTTATTGCGGACCGTATCCGAAAAAAGCACGGTATCCTGCAGCACAACGGCAATCCGCTGCCTCAGGCTCTGATGCGAATACCCGCGGATATCGTGACCTCCGACCAGGATTGAACCGCTGTCCGGCTCATAGAACCGGAGAAGAAGGTTAGAGAGCGTCGTCTTTCCGCTTCCCGTCGCGCCGACAAGAGCGACCTTCTTTCCGGCCGGCACGGTGAGGCTGAGATCATGAATCACGGGGTGCCCGGGTTCGTAGGAGAAGTTCACATGCCGGAACTCAACTTCTGAGCCTGAGATGACGGGCGCTTCCGCGCCGTCCTTCGGCTCGGGCTTCTGATCAAG
Organism: Dakarella massiliensis; assembly: GCF_001182045.1. Classification (GTDB taxonomy): domain Bacteria; phylum Pseudomonadota; class Gammaproteobacteria; order Burkholderiales; family Burkholderiaceae_F; genus Mesosutterella; species Mesosutterella massiliensis. Next base: position 599,494 of record NZ_CVTY01000007.1, read on the forward strand.
AATATAGAAAACGCGCTCCGCGCCGGCCACCGCGGTCTGAAGCTGTCCATACACCATGGAGAGCTCATTCACCGGGCGGCTGAACTGCCTCACGTACATAAGAAACGCGGCAATCACGCCCACGGTGATGATGCCCTTGAACGCGAGCCATCCGCCGAAAGCCGCCACGATGACAAAGCTGATATTCCCGATCGCGTTCATCACCGGGCCGAAGATTCCGCTCAGGGTTTCAGTCCGGACCCCGGCCTTTGTCAGACGTTCAGACGTCTCTTCAAACGACCGGACAACGGAAGCCTCCCGCCCGTAGGCCGAGACCGTACGGAATCCCGCGACCGTTTCTTCCACGGTGCCATTCAGGGTTCCGAGCTCCTTCTGCCGGCTTCTCGAGTTCCGGCGGACCGGTTTGGAGAGAAGGCTGGTTGAGAGCACCGTCAGCAGTACGCTTACGATGCTGAGAAGCGCGAGCTGCCAGCAGAACCAGAGCATCACGGCCGCCGTTCCGGTAATCATGAGGATCCCGGAAATAAAGGTCGGAAGCGACATCGAGACGGTGGACGAAATATTATCGATGTCATTTGTCATCCGGCTCATCAGGTCGCCGTGGGAATGACGGTCAATAAAGGCGATCAGCAGCGTGATCGTCTGACTGAAGAGATCCCGCCTCAGACGCTTGATGAGACGCTGCCCCAGCTTCGCGCAGAACCACCCCTGCATGGTCTGCAGAATGCTGTAGAAGACAGAGAGTCCGGCAAAGAGCGCGAGAATCCTGAGGAGACTCCCCTCTCCCTCCCCCGCGATGATATCGACCGCATGACTCTGAAGCGCCGGGATGATCAGCGCGCAGGCGGTTCCCATCAGCACCACCGCGAGAATCACGGTGAGCAGCATCTTCTCGTGGCCAAAGAACTTCAGAAGCCGGATCAGGGATTCACGGCCGTGCTCCGCTTTCTCATGCTCAGCGAACCAGGAACCCCGGCGCGAGCCGCCCGAATTCTTCTTTTCCATCTCACGCCCTCCCCGACTGAGAGGCCGCGATTTCCTGATACGCGGCGCAGTTCTGAAGAAGCTCATCGTGAGTTCCGACTCCGGCTATCCGTCCCTTCTCAAGCACGATGATCCGGTCGGCCCGGCGAGCGGAGGAAATCCGCTGCGCGACAACGATCTTCGTAACACCCGGGGCAAACCTAGACAGGGCGCTGAAAAACGCGGCCTCGGTTTTGGTGTCGAGAGCGCTTGTTGCGTCATCCAGAATGAGGATTTCCGCTGGCTTAAGAATCGCCCGGGCCAGCGCGATCCTCTGCCTCTGACCTCCTGAGAGGCTGGTACCGCCCTCAGTAAGCAGCGTATCGTAACCTTCCGGCAGCTTCGCAATAAATTCATCCGCCTGCGCGGCCACGGCTGCCGCGCGGATTTCCTCATCCGTCGCGTCAGGCTTCCCCCAGGCAATGTTTTCTCTCACCGTGGCGCTGAAAAGCTCACTCTTCTGAAGCGCGAAGGAGACTTTCCTGAGAAGCGCCTCACGGCTATAAGATCTGACATCCAGCCCGTCAATCAGGACGGTTCCGGCGTCCGGGTCATAAAAACGGGGAATCAGCCCCACCAGCGCGGTTTTTCCGCACCCCGTCGCCCCCATGACAGCAACAGTTTCCCCGCTCCGGATCCGCAGCGAGACATCAGAAAAAATGGGAGACGCGAGTCTCGGGTACCCGAAAGTGACACCCCGGAATTCCACTTCACCCTGAGGACCGGGGCCTGTCTCCGCGTCACCGTAGCGGAAACCCGGCGTTACGGTCAGTACTTCCTTCAGACGCCGCCAGGAAGCAAATCCCCGAGCGATCATCTGAGAAAGCATCACGAGAATCAGAATGGAAACGAGAAGCCGCCCGGTGTACGTGATACCCGCCATGATTTCACCCGGTGTCGCCGCGCCCGACCCCGTCAGAACAGAGCCCCGGTAGAGCAGCGCCACCACCACGAGACTCATCAGGAGATTCATCGCTGGGCTCAGGAACGAAAAGGCGAGCAGAATCTTCAGCTGCATCCGGATCAGGCGGTTATTGGCTCTGCCGAAGCGGATCCGCTCATAAAGCTCGCGGCCAAAAGCCTTGATCACGCGAATTCCGGAAATATCTTCCTGCAGGATTTCATTCAGCTGATCAAGCCTCGACTGAAGCTTCGGAAAAAGCGGTTTTACCCAGGCGACACACCCTGCGGCGCAGAACGCCATCACGGGGACCGCCGCGAGAACTATCAGCCCGAATTCCGGGTTCAGCCGATGCATGAAGTAGATGCTTCCCGCAATCATCAGCGTGGTGCGGACGCCGCCCCGGATCAGCTGGGAAACGAGCGATTGCACCTGAGAGACATCGTTTGTCATGCGGGTAATCAGGGTGCCGCTCCCGAAGGAATCAAGCTGAGGAAAGGAAAACCGCATAATCCGCCGGAACACCTTCTTTCTCACATCGTTCCCGATGTTCTGTGACGTGAGGTTCACGAATACGCTGTTCAGCGACCCGCAGACAGCGCCTCCCGCCACAATGGCGATCATGGTGAACCCGAGAAGCAGAATATCCCGGGCGCTCCCCCGGCCTCCGTCCGTCAGTCCGAGAACCCCCTTATCGACGAGGGTCTGCATAAGAGAGGGCAGCAGGAGGTCCGCCGCTACTTCAGCCGCCATAAAGAGCACGGCTAAGAAGGCAAAAACCCGATACTTTCTGAAATACGGCCACATGGTCTGAATACGCGCGGTTAGGGGAACCGGGAAATGCCCGGAATACAAAAGCCTTTATGTTAACGATTCTTATTTACGTTTGTAAGGATCCGCCGCGAAAAAGACTCCTCATTTAAAACCCGGGGCTTTTTCCGCTGTCATTGAAACCATTCTCCGCTTCTTTCCGTCGTTTTGCCCGGCCAGCCCCTTCCGGGCGGGGATGCAGCATTAAGTCTCTCGCAGGAATACAGGGGTATTTTCCATGGTGGATATTTATTTAATAATCTATTCAGGCAAAAACAAACCCTGCCTCCTATTGAAGAAGCAGGGCTGCGCGTCTGGCGGAAGGGGTGAGATTCGAACTCACGGAAGTTTTGAAGCTTCGTCGGTTTTCAAGACCGATGCATTAAACCGCTCTGCCACCCTTCCATTGACGATGGATTTCGAATTCTACCGTCAGAGGGGGATAAAGGCAAATGCCTTACTCCCCATCGCGGAGAATCAGACCTCGCTCGGGCCGTTCTCAAGATTAAAGGCGTGATGCAGCACGCGGACCGCGAGTTCCGTGTACTTTTCATCCACCACGAGGCTCACCTTGATTTCGGAGGTGCTGATCATCATGATGTTGATGCCCTCTTCCGACAGCGCCTTGAACATGCGGGAAGCCACACCGGAGTGGGAGCGCATGCCGATGCCGACCACCGAGATCTTGGCGATGTGATCGTTCGTCTCGACGGGGCCGCCGCCGACAACCGGGATCACCTTCTTATTCAGCACTTCAAGCGTGTTTTCAAGGTCACCGCGCGGCACCGTGAAGGTAAAGTCCGTCTTTCCTTCAACGCTCACATTCTGGACAATCATGTCCACTTCGATATTCGCTTCAGCGATCGGTCCCAGAATGTTCGACGCGACGCCGGGCATGTCCGGAACGTTATGCAGCGTAACCTTGGCATCGCTGCGGGAAGCGGCAATGCCGGACACGAGAGCTTTTTCCATCATTTTGGGATCATCCTCATAGGTAATCAGGGTGCCGGAGACGGCCTCGACTTCGACCGGCAGATCCGGATCTGTGAGGCTAGAAAGGACTCGGCAGGGAACCTTGAACTTGCCCGCGAATTCAACGGAGCGGATCTGCAGCACCTTGGAACCGGCGCTCGCGAGTTCAAGCATCTCCTCAAAAGAAATATTGTTCAGACGCTTTGCTTCCGGCACGATGCGGGGGTCGGTCGTGTAGACGCCGTCCACATCCGTGAAGATCAGGCACTCGTCAGCGTGAAGCGCAGCCGCGATCGCGACAGCGGACGTGTCCGAACCGCCGCGGCCGAGCGTCGTAATGTTGCCCTCGGGATCCACACCTTGGAAACCTGCCACCACAACCACGCGGCCGCGCTTCAGCTCCTCACGGATTCTGAAATCATCGATCGTATCGATGCGGGCCTTCATATAGGAGTTATCGGTGTGAACAGCAACCTGCCATCCGGTCAGGCTCACCGCGTCGACCCCGATATCTTTCAGAGCCATCGCGAGGAGGCCGATGGACACCTGCTCACCGGTTGTCGCGATGACATCAAGCTCGCGGGGATCCGGGCGGGGGGACACTTCCTTAGCTAGGGCCAGAAGGCGGTTGGTCTCGCCGCTCATCGCGGAGACAATGACCACCACCTGGTGGCCTGCCTGGCGCCACTTAGCGACACGGCGGGCGACATTGCGAATGCGCTCGGGAGAGCCCATCGAAGTGCCGCCGTACTTGTGAACAATCAGAGACATGGTTTGTTTCTCAGTGGGACATAAATTAAGGTCCCGAAAGAGGAAAGCGGGAACATTCACCCGCCTCCGGTTTCGGGAAGCGTATTAAGAAAGATAGCCCAGAGAACCCTCTGCCGGGTATAAAACTTTCACTGATCCCCTGAATGCAGTAGGGAAAGTTATTTACTTTTTCAGGATTATATGCCAAAGAGCGGCTTATCCGGCTCCCAGGAGACTACCCAGCGGTCCGGAGACGTACGTCCGGTGCCGTCCGGATGCTCAAGCTTCCGGACTTCAGGGCCGAGCCCTGCCGCGTAAATCAGATCCTCGCCGCACCAGAGAAGCGGGAGATCCCCCCGCTCAAAGGATGGGATACCAGCCGCCTGATAGAGATGCTTCAGATTGCGGCTCGGGCGAAGCCGGTAGAGCTTGATTTTCTCGCCGCCCCGCCTGGCCCTGACTTCAAGGGGGCCCGTCCGAAGCAATTCCCCGGGGAATCCATCCTCATCCGCTTCCGCGGGTCTGAAGGCGAGAACACCGCCCCAGGGGGCCAGTTCCACCTCGCGCTCGCCGTTCCAGATAAAAGCAACGGTTTTCGACGTATCGCGGACCGGTTTCGCGTAAGGATGCAGAACAATATCCGCACCCCAGCGGCGGATATCCCAGGCGCCAAGCCGGATCGTAAGCGCGGTGTCTGAGTGTGTCTGCTTCGCCTGACGGAGCGCCTCGATCAGCGTCGCGCGCGGCGGCGGCTCAATCCCGTATGAGGAAATCCAGGCTCTGAGGCAGAGCGCCTGACGGGGAACCGAGAGATTGAGAAGAGAGGCGATCTTCAGCGCCCGGGGACGGGTTTTATCCGTGCAGCGGGCAACATCTTCTGCCGCCACCGAGTGAAGCACGGTGCCCGCCTCCGTCACGAGTTCCACCGAGCGGCTCGCGGCCTTTCTGAATCCGGGTCTCGCCTTATCGAGCACCGGCAGCACTTCATGCCGGATCAGGTTCCTGAGAAACGCCGTATCGTCGTTACTCTCATCATCCACCCAAGCGAGCTCCCGGGCCTTCGCCCAGGCTTCAATCCAGGCTCTCGGAATATCGAGCCAGGGCCGGGCAAGAAGCAATCCGTTTTCGCCGAACTCACGCACAGCGGGCATACCGGAGAGTCCGTCGACCCCGGCCCCCCGCATCCACTGAAGGAAGAAGGTTTCCAGCCTGTCATCCTGGTGATGCGCGGTGAGGATGACATCAAGCTTCAGCTCACGCGCCGCGGACGCGAGAGCCCGGTAGCGTTCTTCTCTTGCCGCCGCCTCAAGCCCCTTCCCCTTCCGGTCCACGCGGACCTGGTAGGCCGAGAACGGAATGCGGCGGGCGTCGCAGAACGCCCGGCAGGTGGATTCCCAGGAGTCGGCATTTTCCGAAATGCCGTGATTCACGTGAAGGGCATAAAGGCCTTCGATCAGGCTGCCCCAGCGGCGGGACCGTGTCAATCGGTGCGCGGCCTCAAGAAGCGCCATGGAGTCGCGGCCGCCTGAAAAAGCGATTCCGACCTGAAGCGGCCGCTCAAGAGGCTGAAGGATATCGTCAGAACGGCCCCGGATCGTGGCGCAGACCTGTTTCAGGCTTTCCGCCAGCGCTTCAAGAAGCTTTTCCTCAAGCGTCCGTACGCCGGGAACCGCGTTCTGTGCTTTTCGCTCCATCCTCTCTCCCTCCGCCCCTCACCGGGGGACGTGCTTAATTGGCCTCTTTCTTCTCCGCCGCTTCAGCTGCTGCCGCGCCGGTCGCTTTCGCCGCGCGGGACTTCGCAGGCTTCGTTTCCTTGGTGTCCGCCGCTTCCTTCGCATCAGGAGCCGCCGGAGCCGCGGTCTTCGCTGCCGCTTCGCGTTCCGCCTTCGCCTCAGCGATCTTCGCGGTCTTCGCGGCATCGCGGGCCGCGATCGCCTCGGCGCGGATCTTCTCCGCTTCGGCGGCCGTTACCGTCTCGTACTCGCCGTAACGCATGATGCGGTTCAGACGGCGGGCGATCAGCTTCTCAGGCGTAAAGCGGCGCAGATATTTCATCCGGTCCGTCAGATTCTTGCGGAGCGTCTTCGCCATCAGTTCCGGATCGCGGTGAGCGCCGCCCATCGGCTCCAGCACGATCTCATCGATCAGCTTCAGTTCCTTCAGGCGGTCAGCGGTCAGCGCGAGAGCGTTCGCGGCTTCAGAGGCGCGGCCCGCGTCCTTCCAGAGAATGGAAGCACAGCCCTCAGGGCTGATCACGGAGTACGTCGAATACTGCAGCATCAGAACAGAGTCCGCCACAGCGATCGCGAGCGCGCCGCCGGAACCGCCTTCACCGATGATCGTCGTGATGACCGGAACCGAGATATGCGTGAGCTCAACGAGATTCCGGCCGATCGCCTCAGACTGCCCGTGCTTCTCAGCGTCAATGCCGGGGTAAGCGCCCGGGGTATCAACAAACGTGATGATCGGGAGACCGAACTTCTCGGCAAGCTTCATCAGGCGAAGGGCCTTCCGGTACCCTTCGGGGTTTGCCATGCCGAAGTTGCGGTACGTACGGCTCTTGATGTCGCGGCCCTTCTGATGCCCGATCACCATCACGGGGTCGCCGCCGAGACGCGCGAGACCGCCGACAATCGCCGGATCATCGCTGTAGCGGCGATCACCATGCAGCTCATAGAAATCGGAGAACATCATCCGGATGTAGTCGAGCGTATACGGGCGGTTCGGGTGGCGGGCCACCTGGGAAATCTGCAACGGGGTCAGTTCCGCGTAGGTCTGCTTCAGAAGCTCGGCAGACTTCTGCTCGAGACGGTCGACCTCTTCACCGATATCCATTGACGGATCCGACTCCTGCATGGAGCGCAGTTCGTCAATCTTTTCGTCAAGAGCCTCAATGTCCTTTTCAAAGTCAAGGAAAGTTTTTTTCACGATTTCATCCAATAGATAGCCGGCGGCCGGAAGCGCTGAGGCTCCCGGGACGCGGGCCTTGTCTTTCCGATATTCCTTGTAGTTTAGCGGCTATGGGCTGAAAAGAAAAAAGCGGGACCTCATCCGTACGGACGAAGCCCCGCGTTACCCGGCATCTTACTGAGCCTCAGCCGGGACTCTTTTTACGCTCTGCGCCAGACTGTGCCTTCCGCCTTGTCGAGCAGCGTAATGCCCTTCGCGAGCAGCTCGTCCCGGATCTCATCCGCACGGGCAAAGTTCCTCGCCTTCTTCGCGGCCGCGCGCTCGTCGATGAGGCGGCGGATCTCCGCCTCATCAAGCCCTTCGGTCGCTCCCTTCAGGAACACCGCCGGATCCTTCTGCAGGATATTCAGCACAGCGCCGAGCCCCTTCAGCTGCCGCACGAGAGCCGGATCCCCGGTACGGTTCACTTCGGTCGCGAGACTGAAGAGCTGCGCCACCGCTACCGGCGTATTGAAGTCATCATCCATCGCGTCCGCGAACGCCGCGGCATTCGGCTCATTCCAGTCAAGCGGCTTCCCGTCACCCTCGCGCCCCTGGAGCGCCTCGTAAAGCCTCGTGAGCCCCTTATGAGCGTCGACGATCAGATCCGGATTAAAGGAGATCGGGCTCCGGTACTGCGTCCTGAGAAGGAAGAAGCGAAGCACCTCTGACCCGTTTCCGGCCCCGAACTGCTCATCCGTTTCCTTCAGTGCGTCGCGGATCGTCCAGAAGTTGTGGAGCGACTTGCTCATCTTCTCCTCGGTGCCATCCGCGGAACGGACGCGGAGCGGACCGGAGTGCATCCAGTAGTTCGCGAACTTCTTCCCGTTCGCCGCTTCGCTCTGCGCCACTTCGTTCTCGTGGTGCGGGAAGATGAGGTCAGGGCCGCCGCCATGAATATCGAAGTTTTCCCCGAGGTAATGGCAGCTCATCGCCGAGCACTCGATATGCCAGCCCGGACGGCCGGCGCCCCAGCGGCTTTCCCACTGCGGCTCGCCCGGCTTCGCCTTCTTCCAGAGCACAAAGTCGAGAGGATCACGCTTCCCCTCTGCGACATCGATACGCGCGCCGGACTGCAGGTCATCGATACTCTTTCCGGAAAGCTTCCCGTAGGCCGGGAACTTGCGGACCGCGTAATCCACGTCTCCGTCGCCTCCAACGTAGGCGTAGCCCTTATCAACGAGTTTTCCAATGATGCCGAGCATCTGCGGAATGAAATCCGTCGCGTGAGGCTCATAGGTCGGAGGAAGGCAGCCGAGGGATTCCATATCTTCCTGCATCGCCTTCGTGTAGAAATCCGTCAGTTCTTTTGTCGAAATGCCTTTCTCGGCCGCGCGGCGGATGATCTTGTCATCCACATCCGTAACGTTCCGGACAAAGGTGACCTCGTTCCCGCGCTCCATCAGCCAGCGGCGGATCACGTCAAACGCCACAAAGGTGCGGCCGTGCCCGATGTGGCAGTAGTCATAGACCGTCACCCCGCAGACATACATCCCCACCTTTCCCTCTTTGATGGGTTTGAAGGTTTCCTTTTTGCGGCTCATTGTGGAGTAGAGCGTCAGAGGTTTCGTGATAGTCATATGGGCAGTGCCCCTCCAGGACAGAATTGGCTCTCGGATCGGAAAGCCTCGGACGCGGACCGCGGGACCTCTCTTCCCGCGATTCCGGTGCTTTCCCTTTCGAGCGGTTAAAATCGTGGGAAAAGTATAGCCGTTCAGAATCGCCCTCAGCGGACAGCGGTCCCGGTTTTGCCCGGCCGCTTTGCGGCTTTTCTCATTTTTTCTAGGTCTGATACCTCATGCTGAAGCACACTTTCAGAAGCGCGGCGCTTGCCCTCTTCATTAGCCTCGCGGCCGTTCCGGCTTTTTCACAGACGGTCCTTTACCCGATTCCTGAGCAGCAGAAGGCTCCGGAAACCGAGCAGGACTACCCGATCTTCGTGAACCGGATGATCGCGGACGGGAACTACACAAAAGCGCTTCAGTACGCGGATGAGGGGCTCGCCAAAAATAAGCGGAATGTCGCCCTGATGTTTAAGCGCGCGACGATTCTCGAGCACCTGGGGCGGCGGGATGAAGCGATGGCGGCCTATCAGCAGCTGATCAACGCTTACCCCGAGATTCCGGAGCCTTATAACAACCTCGCCATCCTGACGGCTGACGGCGGCAAGGGCGATATCGATCACGCGATCGAACTCCTTGACCGGGCGATCACCGCGAATCCGAATTTCGCAACGGCGCACGAAAACCTGGGAGACCTATACGCGCTGAAGGCTCTGCAGAATTACCGTCTTGGGATGCCGGCGAACACCCCTGCTAACCGCGACGCCCGCCGCCGCGTGAGTGAAAAAATCGCGATGCTGCAGATCGCGACCGGGAACGACCCGGATCCGGATCTGCTGAAGCAGCCGGGCGCGGAAAAGATCCCGGCGCTTCAGGAAAAGCCCGCGGCGAAGGCGGACCCGGTTGAAGCGAAGCGGAGCGCCGCTGCGGCTGCCGTGCTGAAGAACCGCGCGGCAAAGAAAACCGCTCCGGCCAAAGCGGCGTCCAATACGGTGACCACGACCACAGGCGGCATCACGGAAACGGTTCAGAAACTCCCCGCTCCCGCGGCTGCCGCCCCGGCACAGGCTTCAGCACCGCAGCCTGGCAGCTACAGCGCGAAGGAAAACGGCACCGGGAGCACCACGAAGAGCACGCTCTTCAAGCCGCTTCCCGAACTGAACTGAGACTCAACACTCCAGGCGTGAACCGCTACAATGGGATGCCTCTCAGGCGGGAGTCCAAACCGGTCCTTTTTTCCGGTTTCTTCCCCCGCTGAGACACTTAATTACCAGTTACCAGCAAGAGGACTGACAGCATGATTCGTCTTACGACCAACCAGGGCGCGATTGAACTTGAGCTCGACAGCGAAAAAGCTCCGATCACCGCGAAGAACTTCGAACGCTACGTCACCGAAGGTTTCTACGACGGCACCATCTTCCACCGCGTCATCAAGGGCTTCATGATCCAGGGCGGCGGCTTCACGGCCGGCATGAGCGAGAAGCAGACTCACGATCCGATCGTGAACGAGGCGAAGAACGGCCTGAAGAACGACAAGTACACGATCGCGATGGCCCGCACGAGTGACCCGGATTCCGCCACCGCCCAGTTCTTCATCAACGTTGCCAATAACGATTTCCTCAACTACAACCCGGGCAATCCGGGGTATGCTGTTTTCGGCCGTGTGACGAAGGGCACCGAGGTGGTGGACGCCATCGCCAAGGTCCGCACCGGACGCCGCGGCTGGTACGACGATGTGCCGCTTGAAGACATCGTCATCCTCAAGGCCGAAGCGCTGTAACAAGGCCTCCGGGCGCAGCCTGCGCCCGGGGAACGGACCTGCAAAGGAAAAGGAATCGCTTGAGAAATGGCTGAAATGATTGCGCCGGCTCTTGCCGGCACCAAAGAAATAGCTCCGCTTGAAAATCCGGTTTTCATCTCGGACCTGCATCTCGCCCCGGAGCACGATAAGACGCTGATGCAGTTCTTCCGCTTCATGAAGACACAGGTGCCTTACTACAGCGAGCTTGTGATTCTCGGCGACCTTTTCGATTTCTGGCTCGGTGACGACACCATTTCGTCCGCGGAGTCCGTAGTCAAGGCGCTCGCCTACGCCTCCTCCATCGGGAAGCGCGTTCTGATTGCCCAGGGGAACCGTGACGTGATGCTCGGCCGCGACTTTGCCGCGGCCTGCGGCGCCACGCTTCTCGCGCCTGAAGTCGCGGTGAAGTGCATTGGGAAAACCATCCTTCTCTCGCACGGCGATGAGTGGTGCACGAAGGACGAGGAGTATCAGAAGTTCCGCGCGATGACCCGTGACCCGCAGTGGCAGCTCTCCGCACTCAGCCTTCCGGTTGAGAAGCGTATTGAGCTTGCCCGCCAGGCGCGCGCTCAGTCCGAAACCACGAAGGGCAGCAAATCCGCCGCCATCATGGATGTGGTGGATGTGGATGTCTACAAGGCCGCCAAAGCGCATAACGCGGATATCGTGATTCACGGTCACACACATAAGCCGGCGAGCCACGAACTCGCGGATATCGAGCGCTGGGTGATTCCCGACTGGGATCTCGATTCCGGTGAGGGGAAAGATCACTGGGGCTATATCCGCACGGTGAACGGTCAGCGTCTGCAGATCATCATGTAAGCCGCACGCAGCCCGCGCTGATGAAGGAGAAGATTCCGAGCCTCACGCCCGGATCTCCTCCTTTTTTTGTGTCCGCGTTATTCTTAGATTCAGCCGGAATCCGCTCTTACTCCTGAAGGAGACTCTATGTCTGCGACACCTAACCCCATGACCGATACGCTTCGCGCCCACACCTCAGTCCGGGCCTTTACTGATGAACCGGTGAGCCAGGAAGATCTCGAAGCGATATATGAATCCGCCCGCGCGGCAAGCTCCACCTGCTTTCTGCAGGTCACCACGGTTATCCGGATCACGGATAAAGAACTGAAGGCGAAGCTCGCGGAACTCGCCGGCAATCAGAAGCACATCATCGCGGCGCCCGAATTCTGGGTGTTCTGCGCGGATTATCACCGCGATCAGGTCCTCGTGCCGAAGGCGGATCTCGGCTGGACCGAGCAGCTGATTGTGGGTTGCGTGGATGCCGCGATTCAGGCTCAGAACGCCTTTGCCGCGCTTGAAGCCCTGGGACTCGGCGGGGTTTACGCGGGCGGCATCCGGAATCATATTGAGGAAGTGGACCGTCTCCTTAAGCTTCCGCAGAATACCTTCCCGGTGGTCGGCCTCGCGTTCGGGCACCCTGCGCATAAGAATGAACTGAAACCCCGGCTCCCCGCTTCCATCACGCTCTGCGAAAACGCCTATCAGGAACCCGATCCGGCGAAACTGAAAGCCTACGATGAGCAGATGAGGAACTATTACCAGCATCGCTCGTCCAACGCGAAAGACACCGCCTGGTCTGATGAGCTCGAAAGAATTCTGCTTCGCGAACGCCGTCCGTTCGTCCTCGGCTTCCTGCAGAAAAAGGGATTCGCGGAAAAGTAAGAGAATCCTCTTGCAAAAGTAAACCGGCATTTTCAAGGGGGCCTCCCCGAAAAATGCCGGTTCTTTTTTGCGAGGCGGCTCAGGCAGCCTGACGGACTTCAGAGCGCCGAGTCAAGGAATGACCGTTCCGCAGGGTCTTCAATCGCCGGAGCGTCCGACTCATCAAGGCCCTTCAGTTTCGCGATTTCGCGCTCCAGGCGATTAATCGTTTCGCGCTGGACATCAAGTTCCTTACGAACCTGATTAAAGGCCCGCGTCACCGGATCCTCAGCGCCTTCAACAACGCCGTATGCGCTGAAGTGCTCGTGCTCAGCCTGTTTCGCGGCTTTCTTTTCACCGGCCACATGACCCGGAACGCCGACAATCGTCGCGTTCGCCGCGATCGGCTTCAGGCAGACCGCGTTCGAGCCGATTCTGGCGTTCCGTCCGACAGTCCATCCGCCGAGCACCTTCGCGCCGGCACCGACAATCACACCGGGTTCCAGCGTCGGATGACGCTTTTCACCTCGCCCGAGACTCGTGCCGCCGAGCGTCACGCCCTGGTAAATCGTGCAGTCATCCCCCACCTCAGCGGTTTCACCGATCACGGTGCCCATACCGTGGTCAATAAAGACACGGCGTCCGATTTTTGCTCCCGGATGAATCTCGATCCCGGTGAGAAACCGGGCCACATGACTCACCCAGCGGGCGAAGGTGTACCAGCCCTGGATCCAGCACCAGTGACTCAGCCGCCAGAACTGCACCGCGTGAAACCCGGGATAGGCGAGGAGCACTTCAAGCGTGCTGTGGCACGCCGGGTCTCTCTCCCGGATAATCTGGATATCTTCTCTCACTCGCTCAAACATGGAAATCAGTCCTTAAGGTTCTGGCAGGATTCGCCTATATTACCCGACTTTTTCACTCGGGTTTAAGTGGGCGTCAAAATTTATCCCTGATCGGATTTCTTCCCGGCTTTCTTCTGTCCCTTCCTTTCGGTTTTCGGGCAGATGATGGCCGCGCACACGCCCCGCAGCATATCGACCTCTGGCTGCGTAAGCCCCGCGCGGGCGATAATCCGGCGGGTCATCGGCATCAGAAACTTGGGTTCTGCCGGATTGAGAGCCCCGCAGGCTGTCATCGCGCGGGCCCAGTGCTCAAGGAAGCCTTCGATCGCGGGCACTTCTGCCGGAGGATCCCGGTCAAAACGGGTTTCCCAGTCGTAGAGCTTGCCTTCGTTTCCTGCACGGCTGCGCTGTGTCATATGGAGTTCATACGCGGTCACCTGCACGGACTGCGCGAGATTAAGGCTCGGGCTCTCAGGATCCGCGGGGATGGCTGCGATCCCCTGACAGACCTCGATCTCCGCATTCGTGAGACCGCTGCGTTCCGTACCGAACACAAAAGCGATGTCACCGGGTTCAGACGCAAGGAAATCGCAGGCGCGGGAAACCGCGGAACGGAGTTCCTCGATCGGGGGACCGTACTCGCGGTCATACCCCGAAAGCGCCCAGGCAAAGGTGACTCCATTCAGCGCCTCAGTCAGCGTCGCGACTGAATGGCTCTCCCGCAGGACGTCGACCGAGCTTGTCGAAAGCGCGATCGCGTCCGGATGCTCCCGATAATCCGGGTGCTTCGGATTCACCACCCAAAGGTCTCTGAAGCCCATCGTTTTGATTGCCCGGGCGGCGGCACCGATGTTCGCGGGGAGACTGGGGTCGCAGAGGACAAACCTCACCCGGGAAGCATTGTTAGGAGTCTGCATTTCCTGATACTCACGCATAAAGCTGAATTGAAACCTGAAGATGGTAACAGCTTTAGGCGAGGGTGCCGCCTCCCATCCCCGCTTTTCCGCTGTATCCTTCTGTCGCCGGAATTATTTTTACTCGTTAAAATAACGGTCTCTTTATTGCAGGGAAAAATCACGCCTGGGCACTCTATCGTCCCCCCTCGTTCTCTTTTCCCCGATCTTCTTACCCCATTAACAACCAGGTGCATCTGAACATATGGCCAACATAGACATCGCCATCCGTGCGGCCCGCGAAGCAGCCGACATCATCAACCAGGCTTCCCGCAACATCGAAAACGTCAACGTCCAGACGAAAGCTCTTCATGACTACGTCACCGACGCGGACAAGGCCGCCGAGCGCGCTGTCATCGATATTCTGTCTCACTACTGCCCGGATCACGCCATTCTTTCCGAAGAGGCTGGGCTTGTCGGTCAGACGAATTCCGAGTTTGTCTGGGTCGTGGATCCGATCGACGGCACGACGAACTTCATTCATGGCTTCCCGCAGTACGCCGTGTCGATCGCGCTGAAGCGCGGGAACGACATTCTTGAGGCCGTGGTCTACGATCCGCTGAAGGATGAGATGTTCACCGCGACCCGCGGCGAAGGTGCCCGCCTCAATAACCGCCGTATCCGCGTTTCCGGCCGTACAAGCTTCGGCGCTTCGCTGATCGGCACGGGCTTCCCCTTCCGCGGCGGTGATGACTTCGAGGGCTATGCCCGTGTCTTCACCTCTGTCGCGAAGCAGACGTCCGGCATCCGCCGCGCCGGCGCCGCCTCGCTCGACCTCGCTTATGTCGCCTGCGGCCGTCTCGACGGCTTCTGGGAAAGCGGTCTGAAGCCCTGGGATATTGCCGCTGGCTCTCTCCTCGTTCTTGAAGCCCGCGGTCTCGTGACTGACTTCGATGGGGATGACCACTATCTCGACACCGGCTCCATCGTCGCCGGTACGCCGAAGATCTTCGGAACGCTCTTCCCGATCGTTACCAACAAGGTCGCCTGAGTACGGCAGAGGTCTGAAACTTCAGACACTCTCTGAATCGGGGCGGTTCATTTCAGAATGAGCCGCCCTTTTTCTATTCTCTCTTGGCATACAGGATAAAATTTCACCCTGCCCGCTTTTTTCAATCCCCGGGAGACGCTTTACAAAGTGACCAAGCCCAGCCTTAACCAATCCACAGAGAACGCTGATCTCTCCACACTCACCCCTGCCATGCGGCAGTTTATTGAAATCCGCACAGAGGTCGCGAAGCAGCATCCGAATATCCTGCTCCTCTACCGGATGGGAGACTTCTACGAAACGTTTTTTGAAGACGCGGTGGAAATCAACAGGCTTCTCGGCATCACGCTCACGAGCCGCGGCAAGGGAAAGCCAGATGCCATTCCGATGGCAGGCGTCCCTTTCATGACGCTGGACTCGTATCTCGCGCGTCTCGTGAAACTCGGGAAATCCGTGGGCATTGTGGAGCAGATCGGAGACCCGGCAGCAGTCAAAGGCACGATGCCGCGGAAACTCGTGCGGATCGTGACCCCCGGCACCATCACAGAGGATGAACTGCTTCCGGCGAAGGCGGACGCCGCGCTGATCGCGGTCTGCCCTCCCTCCGGGAAAAAGTTCCCGCAGTGGTCCGTCGTGTCCCTTGTTCTTTCCAGCGGCGCGTTCAAGGGCTTCTGCTGCACAGAGGACGAGCTTCCGGGCGAAATCGCCCGTATCTCGCCTCAGGAAATCCTGATCCCGGACTCCTGCCGGGAGACCGCGAAGTCTTTCTCAGGAGCCGCGCAGCTCACCCCGCTTCCCGACTGGCATTTTGATCCGAAGCACGGAACCGATGAACTGCTCCATCACTTCAATATGGAGAATCTCGACGCCTGGGCTGTGAGCGAAAAGCCCGGGGTTCTCGCAGCCGCCGGCGCCATTCTGGGGTACGTGGAACAGACTCAGGTGGACGCGGTGCCGCATATCCGTCCTCTTGTCTTTGAGGAATCGAGCCGTTTTGTCGGCCTTGATCCCTCAAGCCGCCGGAATCTGGAACTCACGGAACCGCTCCGAAGCGAAAACGGGCCGACCCTTTTCTCCACGATCGATCACTGCCACACCTCGATGGGATCCCGGATGCTGCGAAGCTGGATCACGCAGCCGCTGCGGGATCCAGCGGTTCCCCGCGCGCGGCACGAAGCCGTTCGGGAGATGATTGAAAACGAATCACTCCGCGACGCGCTTTCCGAGCCCCTTAAGAACCTTCCGGATCTGGAACGCGTGGCGTCCCGTATCGCTCTTGGTTCCGTGCGGCCGAGAGAACTTTCCGGGCTCCGGGACGCACTCCCAGCTCTGCAGAGGCTCTCTGAAGCCGCCGCGCTCTCACGGGTTCCGCTTATCTCCGACACCGCGGCGATCCTGAAACCCGATCCCGCGCTTACCGATCTCCTCGGCAGGGCGCTTCTTGAGCTTCCCGCCGTTACGCTCCGGGATGGGCGCGTGATCGCGGATAGCTTCAGCGATGAGCTGAAAGAACTCCGGGAACTCCGGGACAATGCCGGCAATGTGCTCGCGCAGATTGAGGCGCGGGAAAAAGAGCGGACCGGCATCCCGACACTCCGGGTGGAATATAACCGTGTCTCCGGCTACTACATCGAGGTCTCCCGGGCTCAGGCCGATAAGGTGCCGGATGACTACCGCAGACGTCAGACACTGAAAAATACCGAGCGCTTTATTACGCCGGAACTCAAGTCCCTTGAAGACAAAGCGCTCGCCGCCAAAGACCGGGCGCTCGCGCTCGAGCGAAGCCTCTATCAGGGGCTGATTGAGTCCTGCAGCGGGTACGTTGACGCGCTTACGCGGGCCTCAGAAGCCGCGGCGACGCTTGACGCCCTCCTCTCTTTCGCTAAGCACGCGGCCGATATGGAGTGGACGTGTCCCGAGCTCTCGGACGCCCCTGGACTCGCAATCGAAGGGGCCCGGCACCCCGTTGTTGAAAAGGCGCTGGAGCACTATGTGGCAAACGACTGCTCGCTTGAACCCGGGCGGCGGCTTCTCGTGATTACCGGCCCCAATATGGGCGGCAAGTCGACCTATATGCGCAGCGTCGCACTGATCGTGATACTCGCGCTTGCCGGCTCCTGGGTTCCGGCGAAGCACGCCCGTATCGGTTCGATCGACCGGATTCTCACCCGCATCGGCGCAAGTGACGATCTCGCGCGCGGTCTCTCCACCTTCATGGTCGAGATGGTTGAGGCCGCCGCGATTCTTCATCAGGCCACTGACCGGTCACTCGTTCTCATGGATGAAATCGGCCGGGGCACGTCAACCTTTGACGGCCTGTCGCTCGCTGGCGCCATCGCGCGGGAACTCGCGGATCGGATCCGCTGCTACACGCTTTTCGCGACACACTACTTTGAACTCACGATGCTCGCGCAGACCTGCGCTGAAGTCGCGAATGTGCACGTCAAAGCGGTGCAGAGCGGCGGAAAAGTGGTTTTCCTGCACGAAGTCACCGAGGGTCCGGCAAGCCAGAGTTACGGCATCGCGGTGGCTCAGCTCGCCGGGGTTCCGCAGCATGTGATCCGCGAAGCGAAGGCGATGCTTCGGGAATTGGAGAAACGGGCGGAAGAGAATGGTCCCGAGCCGGATCTTTTCTCATCCCCAGCAGCTTCGCTTCCGGAACCCGAGATCGAACTGGAAGAGGAACGTGAGAGTCCTGAGGTGGAGAAGGCCCTCTCCATCCGGGATGATCTCCTCGCGATCGACCCGGATACTCTCACTCCGCGGGAAGCGCTCGCTTCGCTCTACGAACTCATCCAGAAAGCAAAGAAGCAGGATTGATCGAGAGAAGGACACATAGCAGGGATCCGGATTCACCGATTCGGATTCCTGCTCATCCCCTGACTCTCCATTTCTGTTTGCTGCTTCTCTGACCAACAGGCGATTATCTCCTCCCACGCTTAATCAGAGACGGGATCTCTTGTTCCCTCTAGGAAACCATCTGTTTTTTCAGCTGTTCCCCTCGCTTTTCCAACAATTTCGGGACACTTTTTCCGGGAGAGAAGACACTGACACAGATGCTTTCCTTCCCATCTGAATGCGGCTCAAAAAGGCTCATTCGTTGTTTTCTTTCATGCTAGATTGATGTTCAACGTGATTGAGGAATGGGGCATCAGGTTGCTTCTACAACTGCAGAAATCCCCGATACCTAAAGAAAACCTCAAGCCTGAAAACCGACATACAGATTGATGGAGTAACACCATGGAATACAAGTTCACGAAAGACAATTTCGAAACCGAAGTGCTGAAGAGCGATAAGCTCGTGCTGATCGACTTCTACGCCGACTGGTGCGGCCCCTGCCGCACGATGGGTCCGGTTGTTGACCAGATTGCCAAGGACTACGACGGCAAGGTGAAGGTTGGCAAGATCAATGTCGACGAAGAGCACGAAATCGCGGCGCAGTTCGGCATCCGTTCGATTCCGTGCTTTGTCTTCATGAAGGATGGCGAAGTGGCGGATCACGTGGTCGGCGCTGTTCCCGGCACCGAGCTGACCTACCGTATCGACGAGCTGACGAAGGCCGCCTGATTCGAGAGAAAAAAGAAGGGACCGCCGGCTGACGATCCCTCTTCTTCAGGCACTGAGGCGAAGCAGACTTCGCCTCGGTGCTTTTTCTTTACTGGTGCACCGATCAGGTGATCAGTCCTTCAGGAAGTAAGTCACGGTCGTCACGACACGGACCTTCTTCTCATACGGCGTGCTCTGATTGGCATCCGTAATGGAAAACTGTCCCTGGTTCGCGGACTTGATCTTTCCGATATGGGAACCCGAGTCCGCCGCGAACTTCTGCGCCACCTCACGCGCGTTCTTCGTCGCTTCCTCAACCATCGCGGGCTTCACCGTGTTCAGTTTGGTATAGAGGAACACCGTATTCCACTTATCCGTGGTCACCGGAACGCCTTCGCCAATCAGCTCCTTCTGAGCCGCCATCAAACGGCGAACCTGATCCACTTTCGTGGAATTTACCGTAATGGAACCGGTGAGCGTATAGCGCGGACCGCGCATATCCATACCCTCCGCGTTCCGGTCCTGAATTTCCGGAGCCCCAAAGCTGAACTCGGAATCCTCTAGCCCGCTCTTCTTCAAGAACGCCACCACTTTCTGGCTGTCCGCCTCAACCTTCGTATGCGTGGTGAGGAGGTTGTCGCCGGTTTCCTTGAAGGTAATCGGCCAGATCACCTGATCCGCCGGGACTTCCCGCTCAGCAAGCCCCTTTACCGTGACAACCCGAGTCTGCCCCAGATACTGGGACACGCCGGTATAAAACATGCAGCCAAGAAAGATCAGACCAACCGCTACGCCGGCACCAATCAGCCCGCCAGTGGTCCATCCGGAATTTTTTTCCATCACGCAACTCCTTCAATCCGAGAGATCAGAAGGAAAAGCCTCAAAAAGCTTTTCTTTCCCACTATTATTAGGGAGCTTCCCGGAATTGAAAAGACCGGCTTTTTTATAAAGTGTTACAGAAAAGGCATAATATGCAATTAGATCAGGAATGGGATGACGTTGAAGTAGACGAAGGCGGTATCGATCCGAATGATTTCTCCCATTACCTCGAGACCGATGAGGTGCTGAGAGGATTCGCGATGATCGCTCTTAAGCGCGGCTACGAAATGATTGACGCGGGAGAGGATCAGGGCGTTGTGGCTGAGGCGCTGGTTCTGCTCTTCCACGAGTCTGAAGTGCCGGATGCCTTCGATATTTTCAGCTGGGCCTCTGACTACTTTGAAAATGTCGACTGGAACGACTTCATGAATACCTATGTTTCAAGCCCCGCAGAAGGTCTCTTTTCAGAAGAAGAAGCCGGAGCGATCCGTGAGTCGCTTGACCGGGCGCTTGAGCAGACCCAGATTGAAAACGCCTGAGAGCATTACCCCGCATTCGGTTCTATGCTCCCACGAGCTTTTCCCGATCCAGTACAAGGCGGCTTGCGGGGAGCAAATAAAGGAAAAACGCGAAAACGAGCGACGCGGGAGCCGCGCCGAGAACTGAGAGCGGGATAGCGCCCGCGATTGACCAGGGAATCAGAGGCGCGATCACAATCGCGCTGTCCTCAATATCCAGCGCGAGCTTCTCCTGATCCGGTCTCACGCCAGTGCAGAGGTCATGAGTCAGCATGGCGGCGAACGACTGATTGCAGGAGACTCCGCAGGCAAGAATCGCGGCCAGCGTCACCGCGCTGACAATTGATACCCGGGCCGCGACTCTTTCGATCATCCCCCGGATCCCCTGAAGCAGCCGGGTACGAATGAAAATCCCGGCGTACGTCGCTGAAATACAGACAATCGCGATCCCTTTTGCGAAGGACACCATGCCGCCCCCATTCATCAGATGGGCAACGGTGGCATTTTCTGACTGGTAGCCCAGCACAAGCATGCTGAGAATGTCAGATATCCCCATATGCTGAATAAAGAAACAGATGAGTGAGGCCGCCGCGACGCTGATCCCCATGGTGAGTCTGACGTTGACGCGAAAGAGTACGAGCCCCACCACAATCAGAGCAGGGATCACCGTGATCCAGGAGGAGACAAAGACTGAAGCAAAAATCCCCCGGATTTCCGGAACCTGGCCGCTCCCGGGATAAAGAAACCCCATCAGAAGGTAAAGGAGAGACGCCAGAAAAAAGGCCGGCGCACCGGTCACCAGCATTCTCTTCAGGTTGCGTCTCAGGTCCGTATGCGTGATCGCTGAAACCAGCATGGCGCTGGTTGACATCGGAGACCACCGGTCACCGACAAAGATTCCTGACATCACAGCACCCGCTGTGAAAAGCGGCGGAACGCCAAGCGACGCCCCGATCGTCATAGAAATCACGCCCATGGTCGCGACGGTGCCGAACGACGTTCCCGTGAGAACCGAGAGCAGCGTATTCGCAAAGAAAATGAGAACGAGGAAATATTCCGGGCGGATGAGATCGGAAACAAAAATCACGATATCCGGAATCGTGCCCGCCGCCCGCCAGCTCGCGGTCAGCATGCCGATAAAGAGAAACGTGATGAGGATGCCGCTCACCGTGCGGACGCCCTCAAGCGACATCTCCCAGACTTCCCTGAGGCCATACCCCCGGAAGACCGCGAAACCCGCGAAGAGGAAATATCCTCCCGCGAGCGCGTAAAGAATGGAAAGTCCGGACGCGACGCAGAAAACGAGAAGCGCGCCGAATAACAGAAGCACTACGGCCTGAGGCATCGCGTCTCCAATCTCAGGGATTACTTTTTCGGAAGAGTGGCAGCGGCCGCCTTTTCAAGCGCGGCCTTCAGCGTTCCGACATGGCTCGGCGCTCCGGCCTTTGCCGCGTAGAGGAGCGTTACCCGATCGGTGCCTTCCGGAATGGAACGAATGAATTCACCGACCTCGGGAGACGATTCAAGCTCCTTCGCGTAGCGCTCGGAAAACGTCTCAAAACGCCCTTCCTTATCTTCGTGAAACCACTTCCGGAGATCCGGGGATGGCGTGATTTCTTTGGCCCAGCAGCTGATATCAGCATCCGCCTTCTTCACGCCTCGCGGCCACAGACGGTCAACCAGGACACGGTAACCATCTTCCGGCGACGCAGGTTCATAAATTCTTTTGAGAGCAAATTCCATAGTGACTCAGTCTCCAAAGACATTACTCAGACGTAATGCCCTATCTTAGGCGGTTTGGAAGCGTCTATGGATCCCTCTTTTTGTTTTTGGGAAACGGCATCCTGAATATCGGGTTCCCTGCGTATCGTCATCGGCAGGGCTATGGCATAAAAATTACAATCTCTCATCAGGCAGATGACGCGGTTCCATTCCCCGTCACTCTTCGTCTTTTTTCTCTTTCCCCGCATCAGGAGCTGTCAATGGAATTTTCTGGATGGCTTGGCTTTCTTTCAGCCAGCATCTTTCTCGCGTTTGTCCCCGGACCGGATAACATTTTTGTTCTCCTGCAGTCCGCGACAAACGGCTTCAGATCCGGTTTCTTCGTGATTCTGGGGCTCTGCACGGGGCTGGTGTTCCAGACACTCTGCGCCACGCTGGGTCTTGCGGCTGTGGTCGCGGCGAGCACATGGCTCTTCGGAGCTATCTGCGTGCTCGGGGCACTCTATCTTCTTTATCTCGCCTGGGGAGCCTGGCACGCTCCGATCGTGGCTGAACCCTCTGCCCGGGTTTCATCCCTTGCCCCGCAGGCCGCCTGGCGGCGCGGAACACTGATGAACATCACGAACCCCAAAGTGCAGATCTTTTTTCTGGCGTTCTTTCCTCAGTTTCTGTTCGAGGGGGCCGGCACCGCGCCGGTTTGGGTACAGATGCTCATCATGGGAATCACATTCATCGCAGCGACGCTGCTTGTCTTCACCTTGATCGCGTTTTTTGCCGGGGCTTTGTCTCTTCGGCTGAAGAAACCCATGTGGCAGCGTGTGCTGAACAAGGGATCCGCCGTTATCTTTGTTCTTCTCGCGCTCTCAGCGCTTTATCAGATCGTGTCTCATCAGACGGGAGCGTAATTTTCGGACCATGCCCCTCAGACGCAAGCCGGGGTACTGAACCAGACAGTCTTCGATTTCTCGAATCGGCCTCTCCGATGAAATTCTCTGTCACTGCGCCTAAGAAAAAATCCCAGCCGGTATCGGCTGGGATTCTGGAACTTGGGGTGGCGGGAGCAAAGAATCCCCTATTATCAGGGCTTACAGACGGGTTAAAAAAATTTACCCATCATCTTACCCATCATAAAATTCTTGCTGGGCGCCGAGGATTCAAGTGCAACTTTCCTCATTTTCCCTTGCTGACATTTTTCTACGGTCGCTCAGGAAAAGGGTAAAAACCTCTAAAACCCCCTTTTTCTCCCATCTCTTATTTTATCTTGCGGTCCAAAAAATTTTGCACGCGCAAAAAAATCGTTAAAGACGCGGTCTAGGTTCGGCTGAGTTTTTTATTTTTACCCGCCTCGGGGTGGTCAATCCTCTCGTTCTGTCTCTTATCTCACCGACAGACGGTACAGTTACAACCATCCGTTTTTTCCGAGCGGAACCCGAGTCTGCAAAATTTTCTGTATTTCCAGGAGAAACAGTTCGTTAATCTGCTCTTCTACCTTCTGGTACTGTTGTAGGTGTCGTAAGTAAGTTTTCTGTTGCATCCGCTGCGGCGCGGCCAAATGCCCTCCCTCCATCCGAGATAGGATTTTTTTCTTTTTCAATCGAAGCCTTTCCATTTTGTCGGCTTGGGCACTCCAGTAAGTAAGCCGCATGCAGTGCCGGCAGCCCACGTCTGAACCAATGTACAGCGTTCCTACTCGCTGTCCGCATCTCGGGCACACAAACCATCGGCGTACCCCACCGAGATGGCAAGGTTGCTCAATCGTTTCGACCGAAACCGCTAGATGCTGCCACGGTCGATCCTTTGCCTCTCGAACCTGAAAGGTTACGCGTACGCTGTTGCCCTCCAGCCCGATCAATGCACTGCCGTATGAAGAATCACCAACCTTCCAATTGATGACCCGTGGTGCCTTTAACAATGCAGCCTTATTCACCTTGATCCAACTCATCGGGATAGAGCGCATATCTTCTACTGCGTACCGTGTGCGCTCAGGGCGCCTCCCACTTCCAAAGCCTCCCATTTTCTCAAATCCATTGTGAATGCAAACCGTCAGCCTTTGATAACAGTTTGATTTTCATTTAAAAATCGTTTATTGCTTGAATCATCCTGATTCCCTCGAATTTCCTTCAACTTGAGCAACATGGAAAGTGTTCGTTCAAATTTTCTATCTAAGTGGGCTTCATATCGTGCGATTTGCTCAAAAGGAAAGCCGTGAAATGAACTTCCTGCTGCCTGCTGCCGTATCTCGGTAACGCAGTTCGTGATTTCTTCTGCGTTATCTACTTTCTGAGAAACTTCGTTCAGGATGAAGTTTTCAATGTCCTCTTTGGTATTCGAGCAACGCGAGGTGGCGTACCAAAGATCCTGAAGATCCTCAGCCAGCAAGCCGAACGCCTGCCGGGCCGCTCCTTTCCCTCCCTGAGCCAGCCGCTCCCCCGCAGCCTTCAGCGACTCCCTCATTTCTGCCAAATGCTTTTTGTGCTCTCGCAAGCCATCTTCGTCTAGGGCCAGAAGTGACCGCAATTCCCGCTCTATTTCTCCACCATCATCCCCAGAATCATTAATGTGAAGATGGAATGGCCATGAGGTATTGATTAACCTCTTGGGAAAATTAATTGTGCGCTCCAATCCGTCGTTAAGGCTTGCCGCTTCGGCAGTCAGTACGCGGCGCTTTCTCCAAACGATAGAGGCGAGTTCTTCAACCAGCACATTCTCAGTCGGACCTTGAGGCAAATATTCGGCTATGAACTTATCCCGAAGTTCTTCAAAGGCCTCTTTTGATTCATGGGGAAGAACCGTTACAGATGAACGCAGACCGTGCTTGACTGAATTGAAACGTGTCATTTCATACCGCTTATTTTCATCATTGTCAGTCATAGTGAATTGTCCTAATTGATTTTTGAGGAAAAATCTATTCGCTTTGGACGTCTCCAAACCGAATTCCACCACCATTAAACAAGCTGATAGGTTGGAAGCTTCCCGGATTTTTTTATGCGAATGAGCTTCTTATCGTTGACGTTCCAACCTTCATGGTGCTTGAGCCACCAACCCGACCTTTTCCGGTCAAGTGCATAACCGCAGACCAAACCGGCCTCCTCGAAGATTCCGAATACTTCAGAATTGACGGCATGGGCCTCCACCCATTGAGCAAGGTCCCGGACAGTGAATGGACGTTTTTCAAAATACCCATGAATGGCATCAAAAACTGCTCCGACTTGCTCACGTTCCGGATCCTCCGTCATCACTTCAAAAACACGCTGCGCGGGGTCTGGGCGCCCCAGCCAGAGCAAGGGGTACCGGCAAAGGTCTGACCACTGAGAGTAGGAATTCAAGGTTCTCAGCGAAGGGGTTTTGGGCGAGCCTGCACGAATCCATGCAGCAATGATCGTCAATGCGCACGAAACATACTTTCCCCTTTGTTTCTTGACTTCTTCAAGCAATTCCGGCCGTTTATACTGCCTCGTCACCGGTAGCTCTTCGGTCGGGTTAAGGTAGATGGGCACCACACGCCTTGTCATATCACGGATTGGTCCTACGTTATTGCCGCTTGATAGAATCAGGGTGCGGGTGCTGAGTTCAGTTACGCGGCTTGCCCCTAGAATTCGCCCACTGACTACAGGTTCTGTCAGGACCATGCAAAGACTTTTGTGCGGAAAGATATCTGTGGTTAGATTGTCAAACATGATGACCGGAGGAGCCGGAAGCAACAGTGAAATTAAAAGTTTCTGACATTCTTCATCGTTAGTCGGGAAGTTTGATGCGCCAACATCATCTCCCGTAGCGAATATCGCAATGAGGTAGGTCAGGTAAGACTTCCCAGATCCCGGCAGATGAGCCCGCACATGAAACATGGGGGCCACCCTCAATTGGGCACGTATGACCGCCGTCAGTATTGCTGCGACCGCTGCGCTGCGGTCGCATTCTTCTTCAAACGGAAATTCCTTCAACAATGCCTCAATTCCATTGAGGGCTCTTTCTGCGTCTTCTTTGGTTGGAGCCTCTGGCACCGTGAAGTCACTGGCCTTAAAGTCACCGTAAAGTTTCGTTTCGGGGTCGTAACCCGACTCCGTTCTAATAGCACCATCCTCCTTAACTGAAGGCTGACGGGTAATTCCTATGAGTTCGGGCAACGGGGTGTGGTTACCGCCTTCCAAAATGGCCTGCAGATATTTGGTAGGAGGGTCACAAACCGACATCTGCTTGCTTCGCCCGTCATAATGCTGCCAGCGCGTCAGGGAGCTTAGGTCAACCAGTAAACAAGAAGCATTAACCTCTTCTACCGCAAGCCTCCCTTCTAAGCCGCAGCGCACCACTCGGACAATTCGTCCGCTTCTTTGAAAGAAATAGCCGGTTTGAGCCAGCACCGTGTTTACTGCAATAACGATTCGTTTCGCTTCTCCCGGTCTAATCGTGATCCGAGGGAACATATATGCATCCTCTGGATTTACACCGAGGAATTCAAGCAAGTCTTTGATGTTTCGCCCAGCGCAGTGACCGTGCAGACATTTGAAGCCACCGACCGGATGATGTTCGTCAGGCTCCCAGTATTCGGCGCCTGTATCAGCCATATCTGTGTGCTCGGACCTCCAAGGACAGGTGATCTCGTATTTGCCTGAAGAGGTTCTTTTCTTCACCATACCCTTGGACTTCAGAGTTTCGAGGACGATATTGAACTCTGGAGACGGAGTGAAGACGGAGCTGCCGCCGCTGACCTGGCTGGGCTGAATAATGGGAATAGCTGTAGTCTGTAGATGCTCTGGCGTTAACTTAAGGCCAAGTCCTGCAAAAATTTCTTCGGGCGTATAACAGCAACCGGGTTCCCAAACTCTGAGCCGACATTGGAAAGGCGGGTGTTTCTTTCCATTGCAACCGACGGGAAGCCTCATGAGACGGGCCGTGGGGCCGCCGGCGCCAGGATCAGAAAGCCCTGCAGCAATAATGGCTTTAGAAAGCTCATCGGCCTTTCTGGGGTCTGTGATTGGCTGTTTTAAAAAAAAGCCAACTTGAAAATTATTCTCCGAAGTCTCGAGAACATAAGAAGGGGCAAGTGTGATCCGATCAAAAGGGATCTGCGCCTTATTATCCTGGCGGGCAATAACTTTGGGAGTCACATCGTCAAGCCCAATGACATACTGCGCGCTGAAGAGTTCTTTCTTACGCGAATATTTGCCAGCCTTATCCGGCCGAAAGACTGAAAGCGTGTAATAGTTGTTCTCGTCAGCAGCAGACGGGATACTCTCATTCACAAGCCGAACAGCTGTCCAATTGCCATGGCAAGGATCACCATGGAACCGTACACCAAGAGGACAAGGGCTATTTCCTTCACCTGCTTGATAAGCCAAGCCTTGAAACGCGATTTTAATGAAGTCTGCATTTGAAACCTCCAACGGTTTTTGAGAAAGATGCTCGGAAGAGAGCACGAAGTCCGTAGCGCCGTGCTTGTCAATGTCAGTCATGGCAGGTATCTCCCGTAACATTTGATCGGGCTGCCACTAGCTCTTTTACAAGCACCCGAATCTCATCGTTTGTCAGCCCTTGGATGCGGGCGCGCTTGACGGCCTCTATTTCGGAGACAAGCCAGGCAGAACTGCGGACTCCGATCTTGACAGGCGGAGGAAGCAGACCGTTGGCAATGTAGGCATACCAGGTTGAATTGGCGAGAATCCCGGTTTCCTGCTGCGCGGCTGGTTTCCGGTAAAAGACATCGTGGGTCATATTTGAATCTCCTTAGAGATCTGTTTTTCATGGAACGCATTAAACCTGGTGCCACAGGTTGTTTGCAGACCACGCGATGACTTAACAAAATCAGCATGTTATATGATTATTTATCGTTTTATGGCACTCGAGAGTTTGAAGATGCGCAAGGGGGAGGGGCGCCCAAATCGGAGACTGGGTGAAACAGGGGGCAAAATTCAGGAGATGGAACGTCAGATCTGTTTCTTCTCGGCCATCCAACGAAGAAATATCTGGTGCTCTTTAAAGGCAGCGGGTTGTCGCTTTAGACGGGATACTATTTTCTTGGTCTGGTCTACAGAAATACCATTTTTTTGAGCGACGAATTGATAAGCGCCCCCTACAGGATGCATTTTTATTGCCTGATCGACCTCGGCCCAGATGCGGTGCGCGCGGGCGA
This sequence comes from Dakarella massiliensis, assembly GCF_001182045.1. GTDB lineage: Bacteria > Pseudomonadota > Gammaproteobacteria > Burkholderiales > Burkholderiaceae_F > Mesosutterella > Mesosutterella massiliensis. The sequence continues at coordinate 627,442 of NZ_CVTY01000007.1, forward strand.
TGGGGGGCTCAGTGCTCTTGTCGGCCCAGAGCAGGATGGCTTTCTCAAGAGGATCGAGGGTGTAATCAACCCCATCAAAAGCGAGCACATCGGCCAGTAAAGTCGGGTGGTGAGAATCTTCTGCTCTCAGAACCCATCCGGTTTGCTGCTCGTGTTCGAGGAAAAGCAAAACCCGATGATTCCCGGACAAGACAACTCCGAGAAGAAAGCCAGTAGTCTGAGGCTGTTTGTCAAAAAGTGGACGGCAATCAAATGCGTCAGTTAAGAACTGGATTACCCGGTCGACAGAGAACTGAAACGATGTCTGCAGGGATGGATTTATAGCAATGATGTCTCCGTGGTGTGCCGGGCAGACGATGAAGGTCGCGTCTTTCCTGCCGTAGGGCTGGATGACGTCAAGGTTGATGCATTGTTGCTCACACCTATCGCAGTTTGCTGTTTTCGACGGAGGCGCCGGTTTTACCAGATCTGCGTCAAGCAACGCCTTCCACCTGCTATCGGACCAGCCGCCCTCTTCTCTCTGCTGTTCGCTAAAGGTAAGAGTTCGCCTTTCAGGAGAAACAGAAGCCAGGAGCTGACGCAGTGGATCATCAGAAGGAAGTGGCGCTGGTTCTCTCTTCTTTGGGCGTGCCATCACCCACCCTCTTATGCGGCTCGATGCCTGACATGATAAACATTTGTTGAATCATGCTATCAATCTCAGCCGAAGCCAGGTTGCACCAACAAGGACATGTCACAGCCACTCGCTTTGATCTGGTGGAACCGTTTTCGGTCTTGTACCTGACTTTGATTTCGGCCTGAGATACCTTGTAGGGGTCAAGAGACTGACGTTTCTTGAATTCGGAGAGCATCTCCTGAATATCCTGCGAACCGCCTTTAGGAGGCGCCTCGAAGATAATCCTGCGGTTTTTCGCGATATGAGTAAGGCGCAACTTGGCGATATCCGCCGAGACGATCCGACTGGTGGGAGGCCAAGTGAACGAAAAATCTGATGAAAGCAACGGAGTCAGATCATATACACTCAGGTCTGTTTTTGAACAGGAAAGCTTGCTAATCCCCAGGCATGATTCTGCGAAAATGGCCTCCAGGTCTTCGTAAAGCTTTGAGAATCCCTTGCAGTATATCGACAGAGATTCCTCAATCGAGTCGTATAGAAAAACCAGCTTCTTGGCGCGTTTAACGGGCCTGGATGTGAGCTTTCCACGTTGCCATTCTTCGCTGCTACGAGCAAAGTCTTCAAACGACGCGAAGAAATAGATGCGATCGTCGCGCTCGATTTTTTCGACATCACAACTTTTCCCGCGGCTATCCGTCTTTGCCAGAAAGGCGCCAATTCTTTCCTTGAGTGCCTCACACGCTTCGCGAGATGTATCCAGACCATCCGCTGGGACATTGTTGCGTTTTTTCCAAAAACGGCTCGAAATACGGTCTGCAAATGCTAAATCGACAGCCTGTGGCCAAATACTTTTGCGCTCGATAAAAGTCCTGAATACCCTAGTTTCAATGGTTTCGGCTTCTTTTTTGCATTCATCCCCGTTTTTTTCTATTGGTGCCAGAGTGTCGAAGCTGAGCAGAGTCTGAATCGCGTGAAGGCCAGTTTCATCAGACATCGCGATCACTTCGCCGAGCTCGCTTTCTACCTTATCTCGGACCTCCGGCTGCAGTCCCTGCCAGGCGACGATCTTACCCTGTCGCGAGCTTGATCTCTTTGCAAGGGCTGAACTTTTGCAACCGTAGACAGAGCCGAAATACCGGGCCACAAGGTCTGCGGGGTATTTCCGAAGAAAGGTTTGAATGGAAAGCGTTTGGCTCATGGGGCCCCCGAGAATGAAAACGGGATCTTGACGAGAAATTGACTATCCGACATCAAAACAGACCCAACTATAGAAAATAGCTTACCCGAACCGCAGAGAACTGACTTTCCTCAAGAAGGTAAATGTTTTATCCGAGTCTCGTTTTTTGATCCTACGGGTCCTGCCAATCCCTCCCGGCTCATGCCACTCGCTTTATTCTTCCTGTTGTATTGTCCATACGGTAGTTCAGGATGTCACCCTTTACGATGTGTTCGGCAACTGCGACCGCTGTGTCGCGATCCACCGCAAACCATTCAACCGGTTTGTATGGAACGCCTTTAGAGCTGATGATCGTGATGTTGACTCGCTGCTTAGCCAGAAAAGCATGGATCAGGTATTCCACCTTCTGGGGATTGAGGTTATAGCAGTCAAGGGAGGCTAGAACTCTGACCGGCGCCTCAAGATAGGTAGGGTCGTTTTCCGCGTTCTTAATTCTTTCGTTGACGCTTTGGGTCGAATACCCGATTTTTACGAGCCGCCCCTGATTCTTAAGGTCTGCAAGAGCCGGAGCCTTGGTTTCGCTAGCGAGGATATAGATGCAGCCTGTCGCCCGATCTTTGCGAGAAAGGCCTAAGAAATTATTTTCCACGGTTGAAGGATCGGGAATAATGCGGCGCCCGTTGCTGTCTTGATAAAGCGCTCTCGCAAGCGAGAGCTTCAGGATGTTGGTTTCAACTCCATTTTCAAAGATGACGCGATAGCGAGGATTGTCCTGCCCTGCTCGGTCCTGCCCCTCTTTCAGGACGCTGTCCACAAAACAAAGAAGGCCGCTCAGGATGAAGAAATCGCCAGGCACAATCTGGGAACTGCTTTTGAAACAGGCCGTCTGAGCCTTCCTGTTGATGATGTCACGCTGCATATCCCGGAAGAGTTTTTCAAAGTTATAGAAGTCTTTGCAAGGCTTCCGGTTCGCAATTTCGTCCGGCCAGTGTCTTGCGTCTGCCCGCTGCTCGGTCACATGCTCGATCTGAAAAATAGAGGGATCCGAATCCCCCAAAAGCGCTCCGGCGGCGTTCAATACATCATCAAAACTGGATACCGTGGCAGAAACTGGAAGACTGTCTTCTTTGGCGTGTTCTTTGGTGTGGACGCTGGTACTTGCAAGAAGGCCATAGCAATCGAGGTCAGAAACTTCTGCTGCAAGCTTTGCATTTCCCTGAAAGGTTTTCAGGCGCGCTCCAAGCTGCATTTCATTGATATCTGTCGCACCGTAGAAAGGGGGGCGGCCCGTCCGCTCCCGAAAAGCGTTGATTTCCTCGAACTGTCTGCGGGCAAGCGAATCGGCTGGCGCAGACTTTTTCTTCATCTCGGGCTTCAGGTCATTCAGAATCCCCTGAGGATCACAATTTCCTGAAATAATGTCATCAAAGGAAAGCGGGGATTTGAAGTCAGGCATTACTTTTCCCTCTCTTTCAGGCCTGCTGGGCCAGCTTCTCGGCGCGCTTCTTCGCGATGAAGGCAAGTACCTCAGCGAGCCGTCTCTCATAGGCGTCCTCGGAAGAAAGCGAGGGCTTCTTGCCGCCATGTTCCTGCACAAACTCTTGAATATTAGGCCAGAGGAGAACCGCTTCTTCTTCTGTGACACCTGAACGGTTTGAGACCACGATATCCTGAATAGTCTTCAACATCGGGGCGTCGACCGACTTGGAGAGGATCTCATAGGCTCCCTGGAAGGGATTGATCTTCGAAATGAGATCGATATTGAGTTTTTCGATGTTGATGAATTTTTCACCCACCTTGAGAAACTCGGATACACGGCGCTGCGGATCACGGCCTTCTTGATTCTCATCCCCTCCGGCAGAGCCTGAATCTAGAGAGTCCGAGACCATGGAGCCTGAATCGTCAGCTATTTCTACGCCTGGAGGAAGCTCGTCCTCGGGAACGAGGCCGCCGTTGCTGTGGATCGCCATGGCGGTCTGCGCTGCCTTCGCAATGGTCTTGGCTTCATCCGGGGTGATGTCAGGATAAAGCTGAGTCACTATCTTAGGGAGCGTTTCCTCCGTGAAGAGCTCTGGCGTGCTTTCTCCTGTGATCATCGGAGCAATAGCCCTGGTGTTCTGCAAGGCTGCAGTGATGACGTCTTGAGTGCCACCGTTGGCAAGAATCTGAGCGACCCTGGCGCTCACAGGCGCCTCCGAATCATCGATAATCACGGTGCCTGGCGGGAGAGCTTCCCCCGACCCGATGAGGGAACGAGGCTTGAAGGTAATATTGGGAGCAAGAATCTGCTCCATCAATAGCGATACCGTGATCGCCTTCAGCATGTTGTTGACCGAGTTTCGAACGTCCTCATCCTCTGCATCGGGCTGTGCGATGAGGTTTGTAAACTGCGCGTGAGTCTTGCCCTCACAATCACGGGTAGCGCGACCGATAATCTGGATGATCTCGGTAAGCGATGAGCGATAGCCAATTGTGAGTACGTGTTCGCACCAGGGCCAGTCGAAGCCTTCTTTTGCCATGCCAAGCGCGATGATGATGTCCATCTGGCTCGCGTTCTTGATGTTCCGGAGATAGGTCAGAACGTTTTGACGGATCGGCGTATCGGTTACTAGGTCGGCTACAAAGAGAATCTTTCCACTGCGGGTTTTCACGCGATAAATGCCAGTTTCAGGATCCTGTCCCTGCACATCGCCGATGACATCCATGATGCGATCTACTTCATCCAGCTTCTGGCCCGTAGACTCCATCGAGTTGACGTTTGGGATGTGAATGATGGTCTTTTTCGTAACATCCAGGACTTCTTTGAGCGCGTCAAAATAGCGTCCCTGATAAAAGTGGTAACCGATGCCCAGAGACTTCAGATATTTGTAGCCGTTCAGCTGTTCGTAGTAGGTATAGGTGACCTGAGTGAACTTTGCTTCATCCTCCGGCGTCAGAATCGGTACGGCGTCACCCCGGAAATAAGAGCCTGTCATCGCGACGATATGGGCGGTGGAGCGCGCCATCAGATCACTCACAATGCCGCCCAAAATGTTGCCTTCCTCTGCCGAGGCATGGTGAAATTCGTCGATTGCGACCAACGTCTGGTTAAACTTCCGAGCACTTCCGGCTCGGTCATAAGCAAACCGAAAGGTTGCATGAGTGCAGATGAGGGCTCGCGCCGACGGATCTTCGAGGAATTCGATCACGCGGTCTACCTTACCCTCGTTTCCTGGAGTGCAGAGGTTGTAGCGAGGATCGACCTTCCAATCGGCAAAGAAACCATGAGAGGTAAGGTCTGTATCCTTAAAGGAACCGCCAATCGACATCTCGGGCACGGCAATAATGACTTTTTTCAATCCCTGCTTGAACAACTTATCGAGCGCGATGAACATGAGAGCACGGGACTTACCAGAAGCAGGCGGGGCTTTGATAAGAAGATACTGCGCATCCCTCTTTTCATAAGCACGGGCTTGCATCTCACGCATGCCCATGTTATTTGGAGCCGTGCTTTTGCCGGTCTGGGCATAACGAACGGTAAGAATATCTGTCATCTTGTTCATTCCTCATTAAAGAGGGAAGAGTCGTCTTCGTGGGAAACCAGCTTTTCGTAGCGCCTGAAGAGATGCGATAGACGCTCTTCATCGCTCTGGAACGGTTTCCTACGGTAAAGGCGTTCAACCGCGACATCAAGCTCGTAATGAGCTTTTCTCAGGTCGGAGGGCATTTTGTCCGGATCATAGAGATCAGCAAGCGTTGTCCCAGGATAGGACTCGCGGATCATGAGGATGTTGCGAGCGAGATTTTCAATCTGCTCTCGCTGCTTTTCCGAGACCTGCGGCCAAGGGAAAGTGTTGTAGCAGAGATTGCGAGAATAGCGATACCGCGATTCTAGCCGCCCGCATACTGTCCGCATCCATACCATGTGCATGCGGGATTCGAGAATGCCGAAGTCATAGGGAGTACCGTTTGGCACCATATGGCAAAGATCCGTAAGGATCGTGTCGCTACCGATGAACCCCATAGGAATATATTCCCGTCGTTCAGAAGAAACGCGCGGAACAACAATGCAGCTTTCTGGGTTGTTCAGGTCCCGGAACTCATGAGGCCGTTGTGCAAGCTTGCGGCAACCAGGATCTCTGCTTGCAAGTCTCACGGACCTACATCGCTCTATTCGTTCGGCCACTAATTGAATTTTTAGAATCTCTTCTGGCGCACTGTGAAGCCACAGGCAAAATCGTTCTTCACTATGGAGCAGTTCGCGCGATCCGATTAGCTTTTTGATATACGGACGGAGCTTTTCAACAGCCCAAAATGTTGCATAGTCTGCAGGCTCGATGATGAGGTTACCGCCATCGTTCGGCATGTTTCCCAAGAACATCGGCTTATCTGCTGAAATAGCTGAAGAAGCCTTTCTTATGAAAACAGATTCTTTCGCATCTAACAGATAAGCGTTGATCTGGTTTACTTGTACCGTCACTGGCTCTGCCTGCGGATTTTCATACTGATAGAGGAATTTCCTCTCCCTTTCCTTCTTGCTGAAACCGACAACAACACAATAAACCCCGGCATTCCCGCGGGCCTCGTTCCGCCACTGGAAAGTCTGATGGGCGAAGTTGATATGAACGCCTTCGCTGAAAAGTTTTCCCCACAGGGGTGCTACCTGCTCCCCCTGGCAAATAGAGTTTGTTGAAACAAAAGCGCACTCAATCCTAGGATTGACCGACATAAGCTGTGTTGCCTTCTGGTACCAACAGGTCACATAGTCAAGTTTTCCCGCATCTTTAACATCAGGGAAAATTGCGAGTACTTCCGCTTTTTGCGACTTGCTGATGCGCAACGCGCCACCAAAAGGCGGATTGCCAATAATGTAACTGAGTTGCTTTGCTGGAAAGACTGTGGTCCAATCGCTTGTGAGTGCATTGACACAGGCGATATTTGCTTTGGCCTCAAGCGGGAGCGATGGCGACACCGCTCCGAGCAATGCGCCAAACTTCTGCTTCATGACATGCTCCATGAGCCACATGGACACGCGGGCGATGTACGCAGGGAATTCTTCCAGTTCCATCCCGTAAAAATGGTCGATTGAAACCTTCGAGTACTGGTTCATCCAGTCGGTCAAAAGAGATCTACCGCGATCTGGATCTGTATCCAGGATTGCCTTGACCGCCCTAAGTTCGAGCATCTTCAGTTCTCGATAGGAAACCACAAGGAAGTTGCCGGATCCGCAGGCAGGATCTCCTATCCTGATCGAAGCGAGCTTCTCCTGAAACTCCTTTAGCCGCTTTTTTCTCAGAGACTTTGTCTTGATGCCAAGAATGTTTTCGAGCTCTGCATTAAGCCCGTCAAGAAACAAAGGGCCAATCACTTTGAAGATGTTCTTTTCGCTTGTGTAGTGCGCCCCGAGTTCACGCCTGAGTTCAGGATCCATCACCGACTGAAACATGGAACCGAAAATGACGGGTGAAACTTCCCTCCAGGAGAGCTTGCCGCCAGCAATCAGATGCCGTCTGACGTTTGTATTGAACTTCGGAATGCCGCCCCGTTCGCTGAAAAACTCTTCATTCACAAAGGGGAACTCTCGAATCGTCGCGGGAAGGTTTAGACGGCGCCGATCCTGTTCTGGCGTGCCCAGGGCCGCGAAGAGCGTCTCGAAGAACTGTGGAAGATCGCTTCCATCTTTCGCAGTCATGGATTCAAGCGCCACTGTCATCTGCCCAGGCTTAGGGAAAATTCCCGTATCCTCTGCGAAATAGCAGAAGAGCAACCGAGCGAGAAAGACGTTCAGCCCGTGTAATTCGTCATTCTCATAATGATTCAACTCTCGTATCGCATCGTAGAGTCGCCCCATTTTTTCGCAGGCTTTAATGTCTGCAGGATGTGCAGCATATGCGAGCGGCTTCTCGTATTGACCTGTAAGTGGAAGGAAGAAATCAAAATTGTTTGCAAGATCCGAAAAATCGATATCGATGCTGTCGTCTACCCGGCGATCATAGGCTACGAGTCTTTCAAAGTCGGTAACGATAAAGAAACGAATCTTGTATCTTTCCAACTCGGGGGCGTTCAGAAGGCTTTCAAGCACCTCGTTAGGGTCCTGCCCCTTCGCCTCCCGGAAAAAAATCTGTTTGGTTAGGCCATAGTCGCCTTCGCGAAGAGCAATATTCCGGTCTGGATCGTTATGTTCGAGCTTTTGGATAGTGGCCCTGGGAAATCCGTAAAGCTTCAGGAACTTGAAGAAAAAGGTGCGGTCAGGCTCTCCTGAGGTGATTTCTCTGAGGCCTTTGATGATCTTCGCCTGATTGAGCGCCGCCATTGTTAATCCTGCCAAATCGGTTCACGTGGAAGAAAGGGAAGCTGCCGCCATCTCCGTCGATTTGTTCATGAGCAGCCCCGTTGAAAATGTGTAACAGCCCCGAAACGGTTGGGTTCTCCCAAAGCCGCTTTCACATAGCTCTCAATTCTACTGATGCTCGTAAGCACCTGGAAAAAACATTGAAAGGCAAAACAGCCAGACACAAAACAACCCAGGGCTGCTGTCCGAGAGGTTTCTCTGGTTTTTTACCTTTTTTCCCGCGGTCTCAAGAAAATGTCGACACACGCTCAAAAGCTAGTTCAACAAAAAATCAGGTTTACTCACTCGAAACTTTAAGAACCACCCGGGTTATTTATGGATCTCCGACATGCAAAAATTCCCCCAGGCTTCCATGATCCGCCGGCGCTCTTTGGCTAAGGGAGCGCGATCGTAGGCGCCGTTGTAGGCATCATTCTTTGCGTGGAGCAAGCACATTTCCACGGCCTGCTGATCAAAACGGCGATTGTTCTCCAATTCATCATCTTTCGCCCACGTGCGGAATGAAGCGCGCGCCGTACCATGCAGGGTGATCACGCAAGGTTTGCCCATTTTTGAAGATTTGATGGGATCTATCCAGCCCCGATGGTCTTTTTGTAAGCGCTTTTCGTGAAGACCTCGCAAAAACATGGTTAAAGCTGCATCAGAAAAGGCGCTCCCATGAGAGCTGGGGAAGACATAAGGACTATCTTCATAACGCACTAGCCCCTTCAGGAGCTGTAAAGCAAAGGAGGACAGAAATATAGTTCGGTCTCTATTGGGCACTTTAATTTTGTCATGGTCCAACGGAATAACCCATATTCCCTGTTCCAAATCAATTTCGTCCCACTGAGCCATTCGCACGGCTTGAGACCGAGCAGCGGTCAAAATGGCAAATTCACAGGCCCGCGCCGACATGGAATCGTATCCATGAATCGTTGCCATCAGTCTGGGGATCTCTTCGACCGGACATGCCGCATGGTTTTGCTTGGGCTTTCTGTTCTTCTGAAACGGCTCCATTAATACGCCGAGCGCTCCTGCCATATCGGCAGGGTTTTCCCTATTCTTTCGTTTATGAAATGCGATCGCCCATTGAAAGATCTTTCGAGCATGCGTACGTGCTTTTTTGGCCGTTGACGGCGCCGACTGCCAAATGGGAGACAGACATTCCCGGATATCCTCCGGAGTAATTTGATCAATGTTCTTGGCACCGATAATGGGGAAAAGGTGTCTGCTGAGGATTTGGCGAGTGTCTTTTTCCCCGCGATGATTCTTTGACCAGTAGCCATGGTTAACGCGATCCTCCACCCACTCATTGGCTATTTTTTCAAAGGTCTGCTTTTTTTGTTCGAGCTCTGCCTGAGCTGCCTGCTTAGCAGCCAGTCTTGCTGCCCTCTCCGATTGTCTTTCATCTATTGGGTTGGTCCCTTTGGCAATTGACGCACGTGCATCAGCAGCAGCCTTTCGTGCCTGTGCGACAGACACTTCAGGGTAATTACCTAAAGCATAATCATGGCGCCCGCTTTCGTCTTTGTATCGGAGGAAAAAGAACTGCTGATGGGGAGTTTTTCTGATGTAAAGCCCTTTCACTCCGCCAATAGAAAAGGTTCCGTACCCCAAATGCTTAACCTCAAGTGCCGTCAGCTCTTTTGTGATTTTTGGCATGGGAGGAACCTCCTTTTTATGATGGGTAAAAATATATGTGATTTTTTAACTCTTATTTACCCATCATACCACCCATCATAAAAACATGGATTTCTTTAGACAGACTTGGACGGCTATAGGCGGAATTCGCTTGTAATTTATTGATTTAATAAAAAATCCCAGACGTCCTAAGACAGTCTGGGATTAGTGTCTGGTGGAGCTGGCGGGAGTCGAACCCGCGTCCGCAAATTGTCCAAAGACGGTTCTACATGCGTATCTGATGAACTTTAAATCTCATCTTCATCCATGCCCACCAGCAGGCCATATGAAGACCAGCCGCTTGATCTTAATCCTGCCGTCACGGCTCCAACAGGATCCAGCCCGAGTATATGGCGCTGCTGTCAGTTTTTAGGCTGACCCGGCCCTCAGGCGAACCGGTGCAGCGTCCCGCTGGTATTAAGCAGCGAGAGCGTAACGCTTGTTATTGGCGTTTATTACTTTTCCGAACTGTTTAACGAGGATCTCGGACCTCGACATGCCCCGTGCTCCTTCGTAATCCACGTCGAAACCAAGGCAGCCCCAAGGAAGGTCTATTCTACCCGCTTTTATTTTTTCCGGTGAGACCGAGGACGCTTTATTTTCCAAAGAGCCCGAGAAGTCTGCGGATCTCATCCTCGCGGACTCCCTTTCTTGCCACAAGATCGATACGCATCGTACGGTAAGGTTCTTCCATTGGATCCGCCTGAATCTCTGTCTTATAAGGAGATCCGGCAAAAAGCGATCCCGGCACCGCGCTGAAGCCCGCGCCTTCAGAAACGAGACGGATAATCGTTAAAAAGTCCCCCGCCTCCTCAATACCGATCGGAGCCTGACCGGCATCTGACAGCCATGAAAGCATCCGGTCTTTGCAAACTGATTTTTCAGGAATTACGAGGAACGGCACATCGTCGAGATCCATCTGAGACTCCACCGGAATATGAGAGTCCGGATAAATCAGCATGATGTCCTCAAAGAAAAGAGGCCAGCGGTTAAACGCGTCGTCTTCCTCGCCCCTGACAGTAAAGCAGGCGTCAAGCTCTCCCGACATAACCGCGTCGAGCACATCGGTATCCGATTCCTCAATGACCTGAACCTGACCATCAAACGTTTCATGAATCTTTGGAAGAACGGTTTTCAGCCGGGATTCAAGGACTTCCTTCGAAGCCCCGATTTTCAATATTTCTGCAGATGCCATGCCGGAACCCTTTAACTGTGTATAAGTGAGCGTGACTATTATTCCTGCCGGAGGGCCTCCTGTCATCAGGGAGATGGTGAATGTCCTCCGGGATACCTGACGCGGCTGACATCAAACGCCGTAAGAAAAACCGGAGAGAGGCTGCCCCCATCTCCGGTTTCGTTCTGAACGCCTGACCTGTTTTACTTCACATACTTCAGGTACGCCCCGTAGCCTTCCTTCTCCATTTCCTCTTTCGGGATAAATCGGAGAGACGCGCTGTTCATACAGTAGCGAAGTCCGCCCTTATCAGACGGCCCATCCGGGAAGACATGCCCGAGATGCGACCCGCTTGCTGCTGATTTCACCTCAGTTCTCACCATGCCGTACGACGTATCCGTCGTATTTTTCAGAACGGACTCTGAAATCGGCTTCGTGAAGCTCGGCCACCCAGTGCCGGAATCAAATTTGTCTGAAGAGGAGAAAAGCGGCTCTCCGCTCACAATATCCACGTAGATCCCTGCCCGGTGCTCATTCCAATATGCGTTATGGAAAGGCGGCTCGGTGCCGCAGTTCTGCGTGACGTCATACTGTTCTGGTGTCAGGCGATCCTTGAGACTCGGCGATCCGGCCTTTCGAAATCCCTTATGGGTCGGCTCATACTTGGCTTTCTCAGCCTCTTCCATCAGGCGCCGCGGAATATGGCAGTAGCCGTCCGGATGCTTCACAAGAAAATCCTGATGGTATTCCTCAGCCCGGTAGAAGGATGTCAGCGGCTTCACTTCAAGCGCCAGAGGCTTTGAATATTTGGCTGAGAGCTTCTTTACCTCATCCTCAATGATGGGTTTGTCGCCTGGATCGGTATAAAAAATACCGGTCCGGTACTGGGTTCCGATGTCATTCCCCTGACGGTTAAGGCTTGTCGGATCGATGGTTTCAAAGAAGAGACCGAGAAGGAATGGCAGATCAGCTTTTTCAGGGTCGTAAATAACGTGCACTGTTTCCGCGGCTCCGGTTCGGCCGGTACACACGTCTTCATAAGTTGGATTGGCAACGGTGCCATTGGCGTATCCGGACTCAGACACCCTGACACCAGCAACCTTCGACATGAAGTGTTCAGTTCCCCAGAAGCAGCCGCCGGCGAGATAAATCTCCTTCTCTCCCGCCCGGGGCTTTTCCGCGGGAAGCATTCTTGTATCTTTTTCCATGGATTGAGCTCCTCCCCTGCTGCAGGCAATCAGAAGAGAAAACGAAGCCGCTCCCAAGGCCAAAGTCCGTCTCAGCATCGTCTCTTCCTCCCTTCGGGATTAATAACCATTTTCAATATCAGCAGTATAGCGTCCGAATCTTTTTCTCATAAGGGCTTCAGTGTCACAGACAGCATTGAAGATATCTGACGCAAATTCAGTCAGTTTCCTGTTCCAAGAAGACTCCCAGTGCATAGAGTTTTCCGACAGAAATAAGCCTCTCGCTTTTCTGAGTCTCCATTTAAAATGATTCCCGTTTTCTACCACCCCCAACATAAAACACAGGGTTGCCATGACCAGCTTGAAAGAAATTCCCGGACTTGATAACGCTAAGCTAGAAAAGGCGGTTGCTATCCGCAAGGCTTATGACGAGAACCAGATTTCACTTGAAGAAGCGCAGCGTCAGCTGAAGAGCGAAATCCAGTCTCTGAAACCCTGGGAGATCGCCCAGATCGAACAGAACATCAGCCCTGAAGAAGGCGATGAAGCCTGCCGTCTGAATCGGATTTCCGACATTTTCAAGATCTACGGTCCCATCATGGATCGCAGCCGTCCTGAGCTGCCCGAGGATCATCCGATTGCCCGCTACTTCTAGGAAAACGACAAGGAACGCGGCATTGTTAAAGAGATCGAGGATCTGGCGCAGTATCCCGTGATCCGCAATCAGTGGCTCGATATTTATGATCGCCTCGCCGAGATCAAGAAGCATTTTTCCAGGAAGCAGAATCAGCTTTACTCGGTGCTTGAAAAGAAGGGCTTTGACCGCCCGTCCACTCATATGTGGCTCTTCGACGACACGATCCGGGATGAAATCCGCGATAACCGCGCGCTTCTCGAAGCTGGGTCTGATGACGAATTCCTCTCCCGTCAGCAGGATCTGATTGACGATCTGACCGATCTTATGAATAAGGAAGAGCAGATTCTTCTTCCGACTTCCCTCATGCTGATCAGCAGTAAGGAGTTCGATGACATGCGCTCGGGCGACGCTGAGATCGGCTACGCCTGGCTTGAAAATACCGGCGCTGCCCTTGCGGCTGCCCCGGTTGCTTCGGCTCCGGCCGCCGCGGCTGAAGCAACGGACTTTGTCGGCGACCTTCAGAAGCTTCTTGCTAAGTACGGTCTGGCGTCTGGAGCCGGCTCTGATGAGAAGCTTGAAATGCGAAACGGGAAACTCACGCTTGATCAGGTGAACCTCGTACTGCAGAACCTGCCTCTTGATATCTCCTTCGTCGACGAAAATGATCTCGTCGCGTTCTACTCCGATACGGAACATCGTATCTTCCCCCGAAGCAAGAACGTGATTGGCCGTCAGGTGCGTAACTGCCACCCGAAGACGAGCATGAAGTATGTGGAAGAAATCCTTGCGAAGTTCAAGGCCGGAGAAGAGGATGTTGCTGACTTCTGGATCAATAAGAAGGACGCTTTCATCTACATTCGATACGTTGCCGTGCGTGATGCGGATGGCAAGTTCCGCGGCGTTCTTGAGACGATGCAGGACTGCACCCGTATCCGCGAACTGACGGGATCCCGCACACTGCTCACCTGGAGCAACGAAACCCATGCCCCCGAACGGGTCTATGGCATCTCGGAACCCGGTACCAGCGACGACGCCCCGGTGACAAAGGATGGCAACCTGACCGGCAAAGCGTCTGACGCAGCCGAAACCCCTTCCATCATTGACACCCTGACGGAATCCACCCGACTTGAGGATATTCTGAATGCCTTCCCCTGGCTGAAGGATGAACTGTCTACCATTTCGCCAGTCTTCAAAGCCCTTAAGACGCCGCTCGCAAGGATCATGATCCCCAAGGCCACGGCTGGTGACATGAGCCGCCACAGCGGTCTTTCTATTGATGAGCTGAAGTCCGCTTTGCTTGCTCTGATTGCCAAGCACTAAAAGAAGCCTTTTAAGCTCTTTCAATCCCCTTTGACTTCCTATGGGAGGTCTGAGGGGATTTTATTTTCTTTGCTCATGTATTTGTCTTGACGGAATTCCTCTCTAAGCCTGCAGCTCTGATCCAATGACAAATCGATGCAATATCCGTAGGTGAAACAGGTTAATATTGTCAGGATTCAGGGCACTTCGCTGAAAGAATCAGCAAATGCCCTCCCGTTTATGACCGCTTTCTACGTGAATTCCGAAACGGTCACGGCAAGGGAATTAAGTCATTAAAAATAGTACTTGATTCCAATCTAGGCAAGATCGGTGTCAAAGCGCTGTTTTTCAACGTTTTTGAGTCAGATATTCAGCCTTATCTGTTTGATACCCTCTCCGTATGCCCTAAGCTTGCCGCTTATTTAGTTTTTAAGGCCTTTCATGATACTGAGGAATCTTTTTTCTGGTTCAAGCCTGAAAAGACTCTTAGGCTATTTGCCCCCCTATAAAGGCATCATCGCGCTTTCCATTTTTTTCATGGTATCAGCAGGCGCAGCATCTTCTTTGATCGCCTGGCTGCTGGGCAAACTGACAGATGTGGGGTTCTATAACCAGGCCGCCTGGATTATCGTCGCAGCACCGCTTGGACTGATTGGCGTGTCTTTCCTCCACGGCGGCAGCATGTTTATGAGCAACTATCTGCTTGGGAAAGTCAGCCAGTCCGTATCTGCCACACTGCGTCAGCAGATGTTTCATCGGTTGCTGCGGTGGCCTTCTGCTGCCTATCAGAACAACTCCACCGGTGCCATCACGTCCAAGTTTGTGTTTGAAGCGAATGCCATGCTTTCAAACGCAACAAAATCCTGCATCATTCTGGTCCGTGATTCAAGTCAGGTAGTCGGTTTGGTGGCCACTCTCTTCTGGCAGGACTGGAAGCTTTCGCTCGTTGCTCTGATTATCGGACCTCTGATCTTCCTGCTTCTTAGATATGTAGCGATAAAAATGAAGTCAGTCATGGCCTCGTGCCAGGAATCTTTTGCCAGTATTCTTTCACGCGTTAAGGAAGTATACGAAGCACACCGTCTTATCAAAATTTCCAATACATATAAGGCTGAGTACGACCGTTTTGCTCACATCAATAATGAAATTTACAAAATGATGGTGAGGATGACGAAAGTCACAACGCTTGGAACTCCGGCGTCTCAGCTCCTCTGCATGATCGGTATTGCGGTTGTTCTGACTTTTGCGGTATTTCAGATGCAGAACGGCGCTCTCGACCGGGGGCAGTTTGTTACGTTCCTTGCTGCTCTCCTGCTCCTGATTCCTCCGGTCAAAAACCTAGCTGGCATGAATACAGGCTTCATCATGATCAGGATGGCAGCGGACAGCATTTTTGCCACCCTGGATGAAAAGGAAGAGGAAGATAATGGCAAAACCGAACTGGATTACTGCAGCGGACAGGTAGTCTTTGACCATGTTTCTCTTCGCTATCCCAGCGCTGAAAGAGATGCTGTTCATGACTTCAACCTGACAGTCAATCCCGGCGATTCGGTTGCTCTTGTAGGCTTCTCGGGATCAGGAAAGACCTCTCTGGTGAACATGATCCCGCGGTTCTGGAATCCAACGTCAGGACGTATTCTCATTGATGGCTATGACACCCGTGATATCACACTAAAGAGCCTGAGAAAACAAATCGCCATTGTCTCTCAGGATGTCATTCTCTTCGACGATACGATACGGAACAACATTGCCTACGGTGTTCCTGACGCGACAGAAGCTCAAATTAATAAGGCCATTGATGATGCGGCCCTGAGGGAATTCATCGATGCACTGCCAAAGGGTTTGGAGACTCCGGTTGGTGAAGCAGGAAATTTCCTCTCAGGGGGGCAGAAACAGCGCATTTCTATTGCACGCGCCATTCTGAAGGATGCCCCGATTCTGATTCTGGATGAGGCGACCAGCGCTCTGGACAGCTTCAGCGAAACCCATATCAAAAACGCTTTGGCAAAACTGATGAAGGGCAGAACAGTGTTCATTGTCGCTCACAGACTTTCAACAGTATCCGGAGCCACAACTATTGTTGCGATGGCTGAGGGGGAGGTGAAAGAGATCGGGACGCGGGATGAGCTACTGAAGAAAGGCGGTCTCTTCGCGAATCTCTGCCACCTGCAATCTCTTCATGTTTTGGAATCAGAATGATCAATATACTGAAGCATAGAGACGAAAACCTAGTGAGGCTTTATAAGTACTTTCTTCCTTATAAAGGCAAGATAGCTGTCGCCAGTATTTTTCTGATTGCCACCGCATTAACTTCATCCGCTACAGCCACACTTTTAGGTAAGCTGACCGATGTGAGCTTTTACCAAGGCGGTAGCTGGCTGGTTTTTGCTTTGCCTGCTGCATTGATCGCGGTCACTCTGGTCTTTGCCATTTCGACAGTCCTGAGCGCCTATATCATGTCTCAGGTAAGCCAGTCTGTACTGGTGACTCTACGAAAGGAACTCTTCAACAGCGTACTACATTGGCCTGAATCCCAATACCAGAAAGTATCTACTGGTCTCATAAGCTCAAAGTTTGTAAATGAATCTACCCTCGCCCTTTCCGGAGCAGCAGATTCAGTGACCGTCATGATTCGCGACACCGTCCAGATCATTGGTTTGCTATGTGTCCTATTCTGGCACGACTGGATTCTGACTTTGGTCACGTTTGTCATTGGGCCGGCGTTGTTTATAGTACTTCGTCTGCTATCCAAAAAAGTCAAAGTCGTTGTCAAACAAAGTCAAGAGACGCTGGGTAATATGATCTCCCGAATCCAGGAGTCATATGAAGCGGAACGAATAGTCAAAATCAACGACTCCTATGATTTTGAAGATGAACGATTCTCAAAAGTTAATATGAGAATCCGCCGTTTGGCTCTAAAAACGAATATTCTGCAGGGGCTTCCAACGCCACTGACGCAGATTCTGACAATGGTAGCGGTTGCGTTCGTCGTGGCAGTAGCGCTGATTGAAGCTCAGGGGGGAGCGCTAACATTCGGTCAGTTCGTTACTTTCCTGTCCGCTCTCCTCCTTATCAAAGCCCCGGTTCAACACCTTGCAGGACTTAACTCAACATTTGCCAGTATCTCAGTAGCAGCCAAAAGTATCTTTGATGTCATTGATGCAAAACCCGAACTGGATACTGGAAAGAAAGAACTTAAAGAAATTCACCAAGGGATTGCCTTCACAGACGTGCATCTCAGATACCCTGGGCAAGAAGCAGACGCACTGAAGGGAATTTCTTTTACCGTCAAAAATGGTGAGTCAATCGCCTTGGTCGGGCAATCTGGCTCAGGAAAGACCTCGATCGTAAACCTTCTGCCCAGATTTCTGGAAGTAACTGGAGGAAAGATAACAATCGATGGTATTGATATCAGAGATTACACACTCGAAAGTCTACGGTCTCAGATGTCTCTCGTATCACAGGATGTATTCCTCTTTGAAGATACGATAAAAAACAACATCACATATGGTGTGAAGAGTTTAGTAACTGAAGAAGAAATCAATGACGCAATAGATGCAGCTGATCTGAGAGGACTAATTCAAAGCCTTCCTAAAGGCATCGACACATCCGTCGGAGAAGGGGGAAAACTGCTTTCAGGTGGACAAAGACAAAGAATTTCAATTGCCCGGGCAATCCTAAAGAATGCTCCAATTGTTATTCTCGATGAAGCCACCAGTGCGTTGGATAGCAAAAGCGAGAATGATATTAAAAATTCTTTAAAAAAACTTACCAAAGGTAAAATATCAATTACAGTCGCCCATAGATTATCAACCATTGAAGATTGCAATAGAATCTATGTAATATCTGATGGCAAGATACAGGAGGAAGGACCACATAAGTTACTTTTATCACTCAATGGAATATACGCCAAACTTTGTCGAATGCAAAAAATAAAGTAGTGTATTGCCCCCTTGATTCAGGGCAGTCTTTCTAATTTAATTAAGGACCTGTCATTTAGGATCTAGGGCGCAGGAAAGGTCCGGAAGCCTGCTTTACCAATTTAATTGCCAATGGCGGAGCGGAGATCATTTTCTCGCTGACGCGGTGGCTTTGTTCGAGAGTCTCGGGATAGCCATGCAGTTCACGGTAATCCTTTGGAGACAGGCAACCCAATGCCAAGTGAGGATGATGTCTGTTGTAAAGATCCTGTACTTTTCCTAATGATTTCATTGCGGTATAAGCACTGTTTAAATCAATAAAAGGCAGATAATCCCGCTTCAGGATTTTGACAAAAGCCTCAGCTTTGCCGTTGCTTTGCGGGTTGCAGACCGGAGTTTTGCAATCAATCAGTCCCAGTCTGCAAACGAGAGCCTGAGTGGATATGGATGTGTAGGCTGCCCCGTTATCCGTCAGAAATTGCACAGGGACGTGATTTCCTGAAAGATTTCCAAATCTTCTTTCTGTGGCGATAATCAAGGCGTCCTGCACCATAGCGGAGGTCAATCCCTTGCCTGATTTTGCGACAAGAGAAAAACACTCCCTGTCACAGCAATCAATTACGAAGGTGGCGGTGACGATCTCACCATTCAGGCATCTGAATTCGAGACCATCAGAGCACCAGCGGCGATCGGGTTCAGCGACAGCAACATGTCCCCGGTGATCGGAGGAAAGGCCATGCAGCGGTTATTTCTGAGGCAAAGTCAGATTAAATTGATGGATTATCCGGAAGATTCCTTTATGGTTTACCGGTGGTTTGCCCAGGTTCCTGCGTCTCTGGGTTATGACCGCGCTGATTCGGCGGTACCCAAACGAAGGGAATACCTTAAGCACTCCCATTACGTCAGAAAGAATGGATTGGTCAGACTCTGCCGAGTCCGTCCTGTTGGCTCACCATTGTTGAGCCTTTGGGACACAGCTGAGAAAATGATTTTCCGCTTTGGAGCAGTCAGTTGAAAAAGATAGCTGTAGATATCGGAAGGGATGATCTTGCCAAACGACGAATTTTTGAAAGCGCTGGGCCTTTCTGTTAGCAACTGAAGCTCTACAATCCAATCAACAAAGTCTTTCCTGATGTCATAGCTTCGCTTGTGGTTTGACACGAGTTTCCCTGTCGCATCGAAAAAATATGTCAACGGACAAGAGGTTTGAGCCAGTAATTGAACCGACCCCCAGAAATGCGACACTTTTGAGGAGAACTTGCCATGGCAAAACCATCAAAAGAACAGCGTCTGGAAGCTCTGGCTTTGTTTAGTGCCGGCAATAGCGGTGTGAAGGTCGCGCAGAAGCTGAACATCAGCTATGAGCTCGTTAAAGACTGGCTGCTCCGATTCAAATTTGGTCATACGGATTAGACGGAAAAAAAGTCAAAGTATTTCTCCAACGAAGAAAAATTGCTGCTGATGAATTTGTATTTTGCAACGATACCGGGAAGGAGGAAATTCGCGGCCAAGTACAATATTCCTGATACTCTTTTTAAATCCTGGCTTTTGTCTTGTGAACGCTATGGGAGCCCGGAGAAAGCTTTTGCTGTACACCATCCGCGGGGCTGGCAAATGACTCCTGCGGCGGCTTGGATTATCAAGTCTTTGAAAGATAATCCCGACAAATCCAGGTTGGAAGCGGCAGAGCGAGTCGGAGTCAGCCAAAGAACGATCAATCGATGGATTCGTCGATATCGTTTATCCCGGGAATTCAGACAGTTCATTGACAAGCTCGTGGAGAATAACTCCGAGGACGCGGCAATGAATGCTCTTGAGAAATCCAAAGTTCAAGCTGAAGCCTTATCGAAGCTGGTTCAGGAAAAGGCTGAGGCATTACCAATGACCATGAATGCCAAGGTGGACAGCATTAAACAGCTGGTCAGCTTTGGTATGTCGGTTCTAAAAGCCTGTCAGGTCTTTAACGTCTGCCGAAGGACTTATTATCGCCATTTGAAGCCAAGGGAAGAAAAGGACTCATCTCTGGTTCCGGCGATCAGGAATGAGCAAGTCCTTCACTCCTAAGCTTACAGAGCGAAACGGTTGGCCAGGTTCCTGAGTATGCGCCTGGAAACTCCGATCAATCACAAGCGTGTGGCTCGGCTTATAAGAGAAAACGATCTGAATTCCCGGGTTAGGCTGCCGAGATTTAAGCGCTGCCGTCTCGAACCGAAGATTCCAGATAGTCGGCCTTGCATTGATAAGTTAAACAGGGAGTTTTTCCCTAAAGAACCTAGGAAGAAATTGGTCACAGACATGACTTTCTTTCATGTAGAAGAAGGTTGGCTTGTTCTGTCCACGATCAAGGATCTTTGTACCAAAGAGATTATTGCTTGGGGTTTTGATACTGGCGCTACCAGGGAGCTGGCTGAGACCACACTCTCAAAGCTGGCAGGTCTTGGTCCTGCGCTTCTTCATAGTGATCAAGGTACGGTTTACACCGCTCCCCTCTATAGGGATCTGGCAAAATCGTTGAACATTGATCTGTCCTACTCCCGCAAGGGAAATTGTTTTGGCAACGCCTGCATGGAGAATTTTTATGGGCATCTGAAATCGGAAACAATCTATCAGATGCCCAAAAACAGATGTTATGTTTTACCAAGAGCCGATTTGAAGCAGATAATCGATAAATATATTCGCTGGTACAACAAGGAAAGGGTTTCAGGAGAAATTAGGGTACCTTTCCCCTGCAAACTTCTTAAAATTTAAACAACAGGAAACTGTCGCAATTTAGGGGGGCGGTTCAATTAGGGGTCAACATACACTGTCCGCTAACAAATTGTCAGAGCAGCTGTTCCGTAATCAATCTGCATGAGATCACCGGGGTAACTCTCAACTCGTCTGTATGCCTTGGCAACCTGCTCCGTCCGCAATTGTTTACGCAGTGCTGAGGTGGCTCTCTGAATCGTTCTCAGACTGGGCACCTTGAAACCTTGTTTGCCAAGTTCCTGGCGGGCAACATCGCAGTTTCGGTGCCTGCGGTAGAGATACTCCACCAGCTCCTGATGGTTATCAATAAATTTATTTCTGTGTCTTGTAATTGGCTTTAAATCAGAGGAATCCAGCTCCCAATAAACTTGGATCGTCCTTCTGCTCAGGCCGGTTTTTCTTGCTGTTTCTCGTTTTGATAAACCGTCCATTCGACATTGTTGGATATCCTCGTATTGTGAATAAGTAATCATTGCTTTATTCCGCAAAAAATGGGAATAAGCATTTTCTTTTTTCTTATTGGACACGTCCATAAAGCCTCCAGGTTAGGTGGAGGTGGACTACTTTCTCGTGTCGTTAGTGGATCACTTTATCGTGTCGCGTAACATCAAAGGGCTTGTCAGGCAACGTAAGCATTCGGGGTCACTCTTCTGCAAACAGCTCCTCAATCGTTTTGTCCCGAAAGTAATAGTGCTTGAGTTTGCTTTCCTTCCAACAAAACTGAACGAGACGCTTATTTAAAGCGACGTAGTCGCCATCAAACGCGATTGATGGAATAAAGCAGTTCCGTCGGATCCAACCGACCACATTTTCTACGGAACCTTTTTCGTAACCTGAACTTGCATTGCAAAACTCAGCGACAAAGCCATAGGCATGCATGAACAGCTTGAAGTCATTGGTAAGTCGACGAGGGTGATCCATAGCATCCCAAACATCAGTCTCATAAGGCAGCTTGTCTCGGAGAATGATCTTTGAGACGGATGTTTTCATGTTGTCACAGCGGATCCTCTGGGGAACTCTCCCAATCTCTTCAAATATTTGCAATAGCCCTTTTGCCAGGCATTCGAAATTTTGCGCAGGCAGAAGATTGGCCATCCGCAAGTTGGAGTAATGCATGGTCAAAATCAGAATTGCACGCTTGCAGGGAGTGCCATTGATAAACATGTGCACTTCGCCGAAGTCCAATTGAGCCTCATCTTTCCGATGTTCGAGTTTCAGGTGCTTGCGTTTTCTTTCCTGCCTTATCCGGACTCTGATTTTCTTAAATAACCGCTCAACAGTTCTGATCGATACGTTGATAGGATGTAGTGCGCTCCAGGGGAAAATTTCCTTCGTTGGTGTCGCCAGTGAAAAGGATGTATTTCCGGACGGTCTTTTTGTCAATATTGCGCGTAGCGGCTATGGCAGAAACTGACATGCCGCTTTGGGCAGCCTTTTTGATATCATCAATTTGGTCCATGTTTAGCATTCGTGCGCCTCTCTTGGTGTGGTAGCCAGAGAAGCATGATTGAAAAACGTGGACTTTGTCGTTTAAAGAATCAAATTTTTCACGGCGTCCTTCGGACGCCCTGAAAAAACATGTTCCTTAATGACGGAAATGAGGATTTCTTATCGACGCTTTTGGACGGTTCTTATTGTCGCAAAACACCGGTACAATCGCATGTCTCTATGTAAGTCTGGAATAATGGCGAAAGTTATTTTCACAGCTAATGCTTCATTAGAAAACAGGTTTATTTTTTATTTTGTTGATTAACAAATTTGTAAGATATTTTAGCTCTAAGAAAACAAAAGAAATAATTAAAACAAAGACTATCCTATTCAAAACAGTTTGATATACGGTTTCTGTATTCCAAATTTCCCTAAAGAGATAATCGAGAGCATGAACAGAGAATATAATCATGGTCTGAGCACCTAACACCATAAAGGGATAGGATAAGATCTTTTTTTCACTAATAGATTTACAAATGCAACAAACAGAGAAAGAGCCAGCCATGCTTTCTATAATCGTTAATATATTTTGAGGGTAAGACCAAGCCGCCATATTTATAAATTGGATATTTAGAGCTGGGTATAACCATAAAGGCAAGCATACGATAAATATGAGCTGTGAATATTTACTAATTTGAGGTTCAAACTGTTTCCACAGCATTCCAATATAAATAAAAAAAACGGAAATAAAATTAGTAGTCATCCCCTGGATAAGGATAATTTTATTTACACTTAAATATAGCCCTAAAATCGCAATAAAAATTATCAAATAGAAAACATCTTGTTTCTTAAAATAGACAGATAATACATCAATTATCAATTTTGACCAAAATAAAGAGATCAGAAACCATGGAATTCCAATACGAAGATGTCCATTATAATCATCGCCCAATCCCCAATAAATCATTGAAATACCATCACGTAACAATAATTTTATAATTGAAAGATCTATGCGCCCTATCTGATACAACGATATAAACATCCAGAAGATCAGTATGATAATTACGGGGAAATAAAGATGTTTAATATTTTTTTTAAGATGTAATAGTAACTCATCTTTAGATCTAGCCGCTCTAAATGTATAACCGGATAGAATAAAGAATAACGGCATATGAAATGAAAAAATAATAGAAATTAAAGGAGATCCTATTTGAGGACAATGGCCTATTATTACAAGTAAAATTGCAATACCCTTGGCTATATCAATCCATGCGATTCTATTTTTATTTATAGCTAATGGAGAAGCGATTGTTTTAATTAAATTAAACATAATTTAGTTCTTTTAGATGGCGAATTATCAATTCAAGGAAAATCCTGAGAAAAATAGTTACCCACAAAGCCATCCGTAATAGAGATTGTCAAGATAACTATAGAGTGTCTATGAACCACTATCATTATCTTCCTTTTGAGGACAGATTAATGATTCTGACTTTTATGATCTCGTGTGTCAAGCGCAATGAAATCTTCCCCTAGGAGGGTGCGGACGAAAACTTGGACCATATTTAACTATTTAGGTCCTTGTTATGTACACACTAGAAGAAATCAAAAGAGCTCCGAATCTCTGAAGCCACCGAGCAGTACTCGATAGGTAAATCAACAATCAGGTACTGGCTCAATCAGGCAAAAGAGAAATCAGACTGCGTCACGCTGCCTAACACAGGAATTTCCAAGCCCATGGCCGACCCTAAGCTTCCTAAGGGTGTGACCTACCTTGAAGCCTTTACCGCCGTTAACGCCAAAACATTCCTGAGCGAGACTGACTTCGGTCAATTCTGCCGTATAAATGGCTATCTCGCTTCCACTGTGGATGCCTGGGCCAAGTGGTTCAGAAACACCCGGATGCCGTAGACAAGCGGCAGCATGATGCCCAGGCGTCCGCTATTACCGAACTCAAGAAGGAAAACGCAAGGCAGGCCCGGGAAATCTCCAGAAAAGACAAAGCATTGGCTGATGCCGCAACGATGCTGATGCTGTCAAAAAAAGCCGAGGCGATCCGGGGGGAAAAGAAAAACTGATCAGTGCCCAGGATCGCTGGGAAATTATTTCACTGGTCGAATTCGGTCAATCGGAGGGACTGTCGCAGAAGCAATCCTGCGATGCGGTTGGGATCACTCCGCGTACATTGCAAAACTGGCGGCATGCCCCTGATGGCGATGGACGGCTCGACCGGAGCAACTTTACGAGCTCCCGGCAAATCCCTGAAGATTTCCTGGAGCAGATCGTGGAACGATTCTGCCGAGAGGACGTGCGCGACCTCAGTCTGACGCAGGCTTTCTATAAGCTTATGGATGAAAATAAGGAGTACTGGTGTTCTCTTTCTACGCTTTATCGCCTTTTCAGAGCGCGGGGATTTAACGCGCGCCGCGCTCCTCCTACCCGGGAGGCCCGTCTTCGCAGCAGACCGACCACTTACACCGCGGAGAAGCCCAATGAAGTATGGACCTGGGATATCGACTATCTTCGCTCCAGCACTTACATGGGCAGGTTCTACTACGCGTACGTCATTGTTGACGTCTATAGCCGTAAGGTTGCGATCGCCAGGGTTTTCGACTCAGACAATGCTGATTTTGCCGTGCGCTTTCTCAGGGATGCCTTCAGAAAATATGGATTCGGGCCCGGACAGCTTGTCGTGCACTCAGACAATGGCGCGAGCATGAAAGCCGCGCCCACTATGGCTTTGCTTGAGAAGAACGGAATTACCTTCTCGCACAGCCGTCCGCGAGTCAGCAATGACAACCCGTATTCTGAATCCTTCTTCCGCACGCTCAAGTACAGCGGTGATTGCCTGTATCCCCGAGACGGCTTTAACAGCATCGGGGAAGCTGAGCAATGGGTGCAAAGTTTTGTAGAACATTACAAAGAGCACCACCGACATAGCGGTATCCGAATGGTTACACCCGGACAGCGCTACCGCGGCGAAGATGCGGAGGTGCTGCGCCGCACAGGGAAACGATGCTGGAGGCCCGCAGAAACTACCCGGAACGCTGGATCAGCGATACCGTGCTGAACTGCACCTCGATCGGCAGGGTATGGCTCAACTCCGAGAATGGAAAGCTTGAGGAAAAGCCTTTGTCAGGGGTTGCTTGAACAAACACTGCAACTTATTTTTTTACGAAAATTTTCGGTGAAAGATTATTTGACATTCTCCGGAATCTTCTGGCATCACGTCACCAGAGGCATCAAGATTTGGAGAAACTTCCGGAACTAAATTCTCTGCCTCAATCCCGGAAGTCTCCGAATAAGAACTAGTCGTACGACTAGTTCTTAAAATTCCCACTTTTTTCTTAATCGTCATAGCTTTCCCCCTAAAGGAATTTTAGGTTAGAGAAAGTGTCCTGTGATCAATGAGGGACGAAACATAAAACATTAACAACCTATCACCATCCTGCTGTACTTTCCGCTGATTTTTTTCAACAACCAAGCTACAGATATACAGATAACGCATGTTGCAATAGCAATTAATAATGCAGCCAACTCTGCCTGCCAAAAATTCAATCCGGAGAAAAAACTCTTGTGAGGATGCCGTTCCAGATGAAGAATCATAAACTGATGGAGGAAAAATATTGAAAATGAATATTTAGCTAACACTTTTAATGCGAATGAAACAAAAATAATACTCTTTTTAGCCAGCCAACCGAATAAAAACAAATAAAAAGAACAGAGCGCAATTTTCCCCAGTACCATTAGAGATGGATCATCAAATTTAATCTCCCATGTTGGCATTTCTTTTAAGCGAATATTGCCATCAATCGACATAATAACAATAATTAGCAGAAACGTTCCATATATAAGAGATAATTTATCGTTGTTTGAAATATTAATAAGCCTATCATACACAATAGCTATCATTATACCAAATATGTAAAAACTGAACCAAAAAAACGGCTGACAAAAATGGATTAAAGCACCTTCGACCAACTATAACACTCACAACAATACTTAGCATAAAAATTAATATTTTTTTCGTTTATTTAATTCAATAAAATTAATAAAAATAGGTGATATAGCAAACATCACCATTATAAATGGAACATACCAAAATGACCAGTATAGATAACTATAAAATATAAAATTATTGTCAATATTATAATAAACTAAGCTCGCTCTGTATAAAACAAAAATCGACGAGATAATAAAATAAGGACAAAACACCTTTAGCAATTTATTTTTAATGAATACTTTGTAATCAAACCCTCTTTTGTAAAAAAGAGCATAAAAAAAATCCCGATATGAATACAAAGTATGAAGTTCCACCATCAAAAAATGCTGATCTTAAATTTTCTATGCTTTGCCAATGCGTTTCCCAATTAACACCTCCGTAAAATTTAATTAGCATCAATATATGTTGCCAAACTATTATAAATATAGCAAATCCCCTAAATAAATTAACATCATTGTAATATTTAATTTTTGCTGTTTGATTATTTACGGATGATATTATTTCAGACATATTTTAATTTATGCGATAAAATATTAAATAATAAATTTCAATAAAACTTTTGCAAGAATGGATTTATTATATATGGTTAATTATCAGAACAAGCAAGAGATTACTGAATAAAAGACTTCAATCGTGCACCTCTAATAGACGTCTTCTGGGCATGTGACTCAAAGCATTGAGCCATTTCTGAAATTCTGTCTGATAAATTTTATTGTACTCACTCCCTTTGGGAAAAAGTCTCTAGCGGACCGTAGGCATTACGTTGCTTCCTTTCTCCAATGGATGGTGAGGTAAACAAGAAATACACATAGGCTTTGAGATCTTTCTCTAGTTTTTCAGCCAAGGAAAATTCTTTTTCGCGATCTAAGGTACTCGTGCGCTAATCCTTATCTGACAGAGACGTCTCAATTACGAAAGACACATCGGCTGCACTGCAGTTTTGGAAGCGTTTTTCCCGTCACAGAGAAATCCAGATTTCCTATCGACTTGAGTCGTGAGGCAGATTCCGTCCTTTTACCCAATGACAGTATCACCTTCCCAACCTCCTAGGCAAGACCTGTTCTGAGCTTCCCGGGGTCGCTCTTCAATGGTGTTGAGTGATCTGGATTTATACCCGCCTCTTGACCATTCTTTTACGGTGAAGCGTTTTACCGTGGTGTTGGAAGTAACGGGACATTCTTAGGTCATCCACAAAACAATCCAGAAAGCCTAAAAATATTCCTCGGTAAATTGTCGTGACGCTGATTCTAAGATTCGGGGATGCTCCTTTCTGAAGAGGTATTGAATCGGCTCCGGTGACCAGGATTTTTCAACAAGCAGATTTGAGATAAGTTCTGACATTAACAGGTTAAATTTCGGAATATTTCTCCTTCTGCAATGCATTAGCTACCTTTAGCTTCAGTTCGCAGGAAATCGTAGAAAAATTTCCCCAATCTCGCAAGCAATTTCAGACTATGATTTGCCTGAAATAGAAAAAGCCAGATTCTTTACTCTGTCCTGAAGAGTAAGATAGTTATAGTGGCGCATGAACTCCCTCTATAGTTATCTTGACAATCTCATTATGGAAGTTTCATGGGCCACTTTTTTCAAAGGCTTTGCACTTGAGGTGATAATTCGCCAAAGAAATCTTGATAATTAAATTAAGCACTGGAACAACAGAAGAAGCAAGTGAAATTAAAGGAACCGAATCCAGTAGATTACCGAAATCAATCCTTTCTGTCGCCTCCTAGAACTTTTACTTAACAAATCCTAGGTATGAGAGGAAAGTTAACAAACGTAATTATTATATTTTATATTTTAATATTTATTACAATATATTAATTTATAAATAAAAATTAAGTTATTAATCTTCAAATAAATAGTTTTAAAAAATTAAACAAATAATTTGTTTATTTCAATTTCAAAAAATTCATTAGTTATTGAATCACAATTAATTTCAGTTACTTTACTAGTGTTGATAAAATCAAGATTCTTGACTGAATATATTTTCATTGAGAGATCTGCATCATAATCAATTTCTAAGGATTTAAATCTAGTATAGAGTAACAACATAGAAACCCCTACAGAGCTTAGAAAAACACCAAGTCCTGATGCCATGGATACAATGGCACAAGAATAATGAGCTAAGACATATAGCTCATCTAGAGGCATAAAACAGACCTGATCTGCTTGATTAAATTTATTAGCATGTTCTTTTGATGTGTTAACAATAACTGATAACCCTTTACTATGAGCCTTGGTAATTATTTTATTCCAAATTTCATATGGTAACTCTCGTAAACTTGTTGCCTCAGGGCAGAGTAAAACAAATCTTTTTTCGTTAATTCCCCAGTATAAAAGCTGATTAGTAACTAATTTAGCTAATTCTTGAGAATAATTAGGCGTATTAGTTATATTATCGTGCGAACCAAGCCCCATACTATCCTTAATGTAATCATTAAAATTTACATCCTTTCCTTTCTTATATAAAAGTTTCATGTTTTCTGCGATATGATAGGTAGGAGTAAATAAGGTCATATCGCCAAGATTAGAGATAGGAGTTTTAAAGAAAGTATTCAGATCGTTTTGTGATAACTCAATAAATTGATACATATCATCGTTCAAAAACATTCTGTAAAGATAAATATCTTTTGGACGCCAAACTACGACAAGTGGTTTTTTTGAATGATTTTTTTTAGCCCAAGCTGAAAAATAAGATAGATACAAAAATGTTTCTCCAATATTATGTCGTATGATAAAAATATTATCGTATCCAGGTTTAATTGTCTTTTGTAGATTACGCAAAAATTCCTCTCTTCTGTTTTTAATATAAACCGGTATACCTAATATTTTCACTATTTTTTTCTCATTTTTCTTTCTTGAAAATACTCTTATTCCCATAAAGTTTATTTTAAAAGTATCATACTCGCTTACTCTCGTTACTAAGCCTTCAAAATAGGTTTTCGAGTTGCAATTGTGATCATGTTTTATAAAAAACTTCTTTTTATATATACAAAAATTAAAAATTTTAACTACGTGAGGAGAAGTGGGAGGCCTGTTCTCAATATTGGTTTCCGGGAAGAAGCCTCCTCTACCAAAAATGTTTTCAATCAAATCTTTTCGTTCAGTTAATTTACGATTGTGAGGTATTTTATTAAAAAATTTTATTGTCTTATATTTTCTATGATACTGATCAATAACTTTTTGTAATTTCAACCCGAGATCAATGCCATTCCATCTTAAACTGGATATTTCCCAATTGAATAATTGGATTTCATTGCAATGAGTTTCAGAAATAAATGGTTTATTTAAAGAGCTATCCTCTCTCCTTAGAATGGATGGATTAATTGCGTAGAGTCTATCTCCAGCACTAACAAGTACATCGGATAATCCAGATCTAAGGGTAAATACATATGCACATTTTAGGCTGATAGAAACAACATCTTCTAAGGATAATTTTTCCTCAAATGCTGAAATTGTTTTTTTGAAATTATATTTATTCGAATTTACAACAACGCAATAACCTAACTTTTGGATCTCTTTTACTATTATTTCCCAAAAATCAAATGGTAATTCTGTAGCTGTTTGAGCTTCAGGAGCAATTAATACTATCTTTTCTACTCCACCATATCTTTTACAAAAATCTATTGCATTTTTCGTTAAAGGCAGATGCCCATTAGGTATAGAAAAACGAAATGTTTCATCGATCCCCATATTACCCGCCCAACGATAGCACCAATATCTAGGATACGTGAATATATTACTTATTTGGTTATCGCAAATAAAAGGGTGTGATTTATTCGGTAGGCAAGAAAAAACCGCTTGAAAAGTCATATTTTCTAGCCATTCATAATCCATTGAACTTAACTTTTTTTCTCCGAAAAAATATTTTTTTAGCTTTACATTTTTCTTTACTAACCTATCAATATCATAAACAATATAATTTTGTTTACTAACTCCCCATAACTTCATTAAAAATTCTTGCTGAGGCCTAACAACAAAATTTAATTCTTCCCCATATTTTTCGTAGAAAGCATCTTTGGCTCCAATAGCATAAAAAACATCTCCTAGATGCTTATGAAGAACCAATGTATACGATCCATTTTTGCAACACTTTGTGATATTGTTTACTTCATTGAGTAGATCATATATCACTAAATTTAATCTATATTTATTTTGATCATTAGGAATAAGATTTGGATAGTAAATATTGGTATTCATATTATAAATATAATTTTAAGGCTATGGATTCGTAATTTTTATGTGTTAGTTCTGGGTGTCATGGAAACATGATTTCAGCTGATAGCTTGATTAATCCATTTTTTACACATCCTTTTAGCATAGCAGATTTTATAATTCTTTTAAATTTAAACCTTTTAAATGATAGCACGTTATCTCTGTTTTTAACGGCCCTTCGGGCATACGTGTCGATAAATTGGATCGCTCGGTGCTATTTTATTAAAAGCGAGTCTGAGGATGAAAGGACGAATTAAGAAATGTTCCCTCCATTATCTGTCAAAGTAACTTTCGCCACTCTTCCAGCCTTACATGGAGTGGTAAAATATGCGATATTCGCAGAAGATCATAGATAATCTTGTGGCCCGCATTCTGAGCAAAGAACTCTGAATCTCTGAAGCCACCCGGCAGTATTCAATAGGCAAATCAGCAATCAGGTACTGACTCAAGAAAGCAAAAGATAAATCAGTCTGCGTCACGCTGCCTAACACAGGAATTTCCAAGCCCATGGCCGACCTTAACGTCAAAACATTCCTGAGCGAGACCGCCTTCGGTCAATTCTGCCGTAAACATGGCTATCTCGCTTCCACTATGGATGCCTGGGTCGAATGGGGTTCAGCAAACCCCCAGATGCCGTAGACAAGCGGCAGCATGATGCCCAGGCGTCCGCTATTACCGAACTCAAGAAGGAAAACGCAAGGCAGGCCCGGGAAATCTCCAGAAAAGACAAAGCATTGGCTGATGCCGCAACGATGCTGATGCTGTCAAAAAAAGCCGAGGCGATCCGGGGGGAAAAGAAAAACTGATCAGTGCCCAGGATCGCTGGGAAATTATTTCACTGGTCGAATTCGGTCAATCGGAGGGACTGTCGCAGAAGCAATCCTGCGATGCGGTTGGGATCACTCCGCGTACATTGCAAAACTGGCGGCATGCCCCTGATGGCGATGGACGGCTCGACCGGAGCAACTTTACGAGCTCCCGGCAAATCCCTGAAGATTTCCTGGAGCAGATCGTGGAACGATTCTGCCGAGAGGACGTGCGCGACCTCAGTCTGACGCAGGCTTTCTATAAGCTTATGGATGAAAATAAGGAGTACTGGTGTTCTCTTTCTACGCTTTATCGCCTTTTCAGAGCGCGGGGATTTAACGCGCGCCGCGCTCCTCCTACCCGGGAGGCCCGTCTTCGCAGCAGACCGACCACTTACACCGCGGAGAAGCCCAATGAAGTATGGACCTGGGATATCGACTATCTTCGCTCCAGCACTTACATGGGCAGGTCCTACTACGCGTACGTCAGTGTCGGCGTCTATAGCCGTATGGTTTGTGAGAGCCAGGGGGGTCGACGCTGACAATGCTGATTTTTCCGTGGTCTTTCACGGGGATGCCTTCCGAAAATATGGATTCAGGCCCGGACAGCTTGTCGTGCACTCAGACAATGGCGCAAGCATGAAAACCGCATCCACTATGGCTTTGCTAGAGAAGAACGGAATTATCTTCTCGCACAGCCGTCCGCGAGTCAGCAATGACAACCCGTATTCTGAGTTCTTCTTCAGCACGCTCAAGTATCAAGTACAGCGGCAATTAACTGTATCCTCGAGACGGCCTTGACAGTGTCGGGGAAGTTGAGCAATGGATGCAGGACTTTGGAGAACATGACAGCGAACACCACAGACATCAGGGCATCCGAATGGTTACACCTGGACAGCGCTACTGCGGCGAAAATGCGGAGGTGCTGCGCTGACGCAAAGAGGCAAAGCTGGAGGGGCGCAGAAACCACCCAGCGATACTGTGTTGAACTGCACTCCGATTGGCAGGGTATAGCACAACCCCGAAAATAGGCGGCTTGAGGAAAAGCTTCTGCCAGAGGCTGCTTGATCAAACACTGCAACTTATTTTTTAAAAACAATTTCGGCGAAAGATCATTTGATGTTCACCGGAGCGGGTTGAAAAAAAAGCTTGCGCTTGAGAGTCACACGCAGGAACGAGGTATCTCCACTCTGCTAAGGGGCTTGATTTCTATACGAGGATCTCATGAGCTGAAAAATAATCAATGTATTATCTTTCAGCCCATTTAAATTATTACTAGAATACTCTGACGAATATCCACTCACAACCATCTAAATCAATTTGATCTCCGGGTTCAAGAATAACAGCACAACCTGGCAATAAATTGTTTAAATTAATCTGTTTAGATCCTTTGATCAATACAGCTATAATGAAAGAACTTTCATTATTTTTAAAATTTTTCTTTCCGACCAAATGCTGTGTCGAATACATCCGTTCAACAATTTGTTCTTCGCCGTTATATTGGCGCACAGACGATTTTTGATGAATGTTAAGACAAGCTAAGGCCTTTTCAACCTGAAGAGGTCTTTTTTTCCCATTCTTGTCAATTCGATTAAAATCGAAAAATCTGTATGTTGCATCACAATTTTCTTCTATTTCGAAAGAAAGTGATCCTCTAGAAGCAGCGTGTAATGTACCTCCAGTAACATAAACATAATCACCTTTTCGTATAGCAAGAGTGTCTACCCCTTCCAGACAACGCGCTTCAGATATAAGACGTGCCATATCTTGCTTTGAAGAGGCAGTACAACCGTTGTACATATATCCAGATTCAGGCGGTTCTATTGTAAAAAAAGATTCATTTTTTCCAAATGTTTTACCAATCAGCCTCTTTGCCATTTCGTCATCTGGATGTACTTGGATAGAAAGATTATCTGCAGCTTCTACCAAAGCCATCAGAACTGGCAATTCATCATAATTCTCTAAACCATATCTTTTTCTGTTTGAAATAAACCAATCATGGATATTTTTCCCAGAGAAAGATCCAGAGATAATTTCAGATTTAAAAGAAGAATTGTCAATGCAAGCATAAAGATGCCCAATTTTTTCACATGTACTTCCAGAGAATGGAGTCAACTTACTTCCACCCCAAACCGTTTCATGAACTATAGGTTTTAAAATTTGCATTTATCCCACCTTTTTTAAAGATTCTTATCAATGACAAATGAAAAATTGATTGGTCCTTCATCCCTATTGGGACATACAGAATAGGCACAACGCAAACCTGAGGGTTTTGTATCATTCATTAAAATGCGTTCTCCCATTGGAATCCCAAATAAAATATGGTCATAACGAACGCTATTCTTTTTCAAGAATTGCTCTGTCCTCATCTTAGCACCAGGCTCCCTAGCAGTAAGTATAATAACCACATCCTCCTTCGGTATAGATTGAAGAAACTCCAGGGCTCCAGGAAGAAAGCGATCTTCTCCTGTCTTGTAACCATTATGAATTACAAGAGTTCCATCAAAATCTAAAATCCATGTATGAGAAAGAGGAGAAAGAGAAAGAGTTTTTTTATTCATTAATTGTATTCCTCTAACCAATCATTAAAAAGTCTTAGCCCGTTATAGTATGCAACACACATGGAATCAAAATCCTCCCATGCATGAGATGCTAATGAAAGCCAAATAATAGCATGAATTAATTTTATTTCTTTTTCTGTTCCTTCTCCATTAGGAATTCTGTCTAACAAATTACTCGTCAAGAATTCCCACTGACCAGAACCTATAGAGTATTCAACTTTATCTTCTTCTATATGAAGAGTGAAATTTTTTACATTAAATTGGTCAAAATTTCCATTTATT
Organism: Dakarella massiliensis; assembly: GCF_001182045.1. Classification (GTDB taxonomy): domain Bacteria; phylum Pseudomonadota; class Gammaproteobacteria; order Burkholderiales; family Burkholderiaceae_F; genus Mesosutterella; species Mesosutterella massiliensis. The sequence goes on from NZ_CVTY01000007.1 coordinate 661,482, forward strand.
GCATAATAGACTTTAGCCCAATCATATCGCACATCCCCCAAATTCTTCGTTTTCCCAAAATATCCTCTTGGATCTATGAAATATATGTTTCCAGTTTCATCGAGCATTGTATTCGTTAATTGGCAATCGCCATGATATAACGTATAGTGCGTTTCCATCAAAGTATTTAAAACTGCCTCTCTAAGCTCAGATTGCTTCATTAAAACATTTATGCATTTTTTTCCATTAATATATATATATTCTTTATCTGAAAAAGGGATTGCATATGATATTGATACTAATCTGTTAATTGTTTTTGTAAAGTATTCTGTATACAGATCCCAAGAGTTAGCATCTGACTTGGCCAATGAATGTAGATGACACAGAGCATCAATCATTCTATTCAGTGATAGCTCTTTACCATGTTCATCTAAATTGCTTAGGAATATATTCTTCCCCCTAATTCTACTAATTGTCATAGGGGCTTCATTAATAAGGGATGGAATATTTTTAAACCCCAAACCTAAAGCAAGTTTGTACCAAGATACTTCTCTTTTTATAAATGTTTTAGCCTCATCGGTTAATCCAGTCTTTATGACATAATTTCCTTTAATCTCTATATGATTATAAGGTCTACACCGGTCTATATTTGTATCAAGTTTCTGGTATGAACTAAAAGTTCCTATATCAATACAATTATCTATTTTTAAAGCTTTAATGGGAAAACTCTGCTCAGACAACCAAGTGGTAAAAGACCCCTCTTCTGGTAGCGTTCCTAATCGTGATTTTTTATCAAAAATATATAATCCAATTACACCATTTTTATCAGATTTCTCATGAACTAGCTTATTATTCTGAACAGACCATGAACACGCAAAATCTGAAACACCGATTTGGCAGCCGCTAAAATCCTTATCATAAACAAAATCTTTAGGTGGAATAATATCAGACCAAATTAACATTATTGGTTCGTTATCGGATATTAAACTTAGCGCTTTTTTTATGCCAGAAACATTACCCTTTGTTGTGGAATGAATTAGAATATAGTTTTCGTTTTTAGCAAATGTCAGTAAATACCGATCCAAAACCTCATATTTATAATCTCCTATAACAATAAAACCATCTGCCTGTGATCTAAATTGATCAAAAATATTAAACAGAATAGGTTTGTTTGATACAGGAATAAGTGTTTTAGGCTTATTTTCTGTCAGCGAAAGCATCCTTGTACCTAAACCACCTGCTTGAATAATAACTTTCATTTTAAAATCCTAACAATTAAAGAATCGATTTAATCTGCTTAACGCATTCAAGATATGTTTTATTTTTACCAAATAAACAAGAAGTTCCTAGGACGAAACCTACTACACCTAATCTGGACCATCTCCTAATTCTTTCGGCTGTGACGGCACCATCTAGCCAAATTTCATAATTATATTTATTTTTTAATTCAAGTAGCCTCTCTATTTTACCATCAACATAATCAAGATAGCTCCTACCGGCATGCCCCGGATTCACCCCTAATATAAGAACTCTGTCGGCTGTATTTAATAGTTCCTCAACATAAGGAATTGATGTACCCGGATTGATAGCTATACCCGTAGTTATTCCATGATTTTTAATTTTTTCAAGTGTCGTGGCCGGGTCCGAATCGGACTCAGGATGAATATATACCGCATCAACCCCTATTTCATATAGCATTCCTAAATAATTGTGGGGTTTGCTGACCATTAGATGCACATCAACTTCTTTTGATGTTGCGCCAGTGATAAATTTCATATCCTGGTATCCCATTCCAAAGTTGTCTACAAACTCTCCATCCATAATGTCAATATGGAAACTGTCAATTCCCGCATCTTCAAGCTCTTTAACTTCCCTACTAAGGCAATCATATTCCGCACACATCATAGAAGCCGTAAGCTTTGGTAAAGTTTTAGTGGAACTCATACCCATTCCCTTATAAATAGAGATAAATTTTCTTAATTATATATCTACTCACTAGAGGGTGACTCACTATTCCCCCTAAATTTCGACAATTCCTATTATTTAGATTTTAAGATGTTTCCTGGAAAAAAGTCCTCTAGATCCTCCTGAATCCGTTCCTTGATGCAACAGTGAATATTTTATTGATGACCTGCTTCAACGTAGTCCCTGACAAAATGCAACTACTGATTTAGGTAATCTGAAAGATCTTTTCCGATTTCAGATTACCGATTCAAGAAAAATTCCCCATGCAAACATTGTTAAAACAATAGCACTTATGCGGGATCAGGACAGTTTAATATGGCGAATTATCACTTCAAGTGCAAAGCCTGAAAAAAAAATAGTGGCCAATAAAGCTTCCATAATAGAGATTGTCAAGATAACTATAGAGGGAGCTTGAGCCACTATCATCATCATCTTCGGGACTGAGTATTTATTTCGGCTTTAACGATTTCAGGCAAATCCCTGTCTGAAATTGCATGTGCGATTGGGAAAAATGTTTCTACGATCTCCCGCAAACTGAAGCGAAACAAGGCTGTATCGACCCAGGATAGGGCTTCAGCTGCCTATGATCCCTGTCGCGCAGGCCCGATATCAGAGGCAGAGAAAGCATTGCGGAAAGAGAAACATTCTGAATGTCTGACTCGTTGCTGACAAGGATTGTCTCAAATCTGCTGGTTAAGAAATTCTGGTCTCCGGAGCAGATTCAATACCGTCTCAGAAAGGAGCTGCCGAATCTAAAGATCAACGCCACGACAATCTACCGAGGAATCAATTCTGGCTTTCTGGAACACTTTGCGGATGGCCGAAAGATGTCCCGGCACCTGCGGCACCACGGTAAAACGCGTCACCGTAAAGGCCTGGTCGAGAGGCGAGGAAAGATCCAGATCACTCACAGCATTGAAGAGCGACCCCAGGAAGCTAAGAACAGGTCTCGCCTGGGGGATTGGGAAGGCGATACCGTCATCGGGAAAAAGGGCGGAGCCTGCCTCACGACTCAAGTCGATAGGAAATCTGGATTTCTCTGTGACGGGAAAAACGCTTCCAAAACTGCAGTGCAGCCGATGTGTCTTTCGTAATTGAGACGTCTCTGTCAGATAAGGATTAGCGCACGATTACCTTAGATCGCGAAAAAGAATTTTCCTGGGCTGAAAAACTGGAGAAAGATCTCAAAACCAAAGTGTATTTCTGTTTACCTCTTCATCCATGGGAGAAGGGAAGCAATGAAAATACCAACAGTCTTCTTAGAGACTTTTTCCCAAAAGGAGTGAGTATCGATTAAATTTCTCGGGCGAAGTTCAGAAACGATTAAATGCTCTGAACTTCAGACCCAGAAAACGTCGCAATTGGAAGTGTCCAGCTGAAGTCTTTTATTCAGTAACTTTTCACTTGATTTGATAATTCACCATTCAAAAATTTTACCAAATCCGTAGTATGAATCAGTGTAAACCGTACCATGCCCAATAAGAAGATCTGGATCATAACCTGTTAGCTTTAAGAGAGCGGTCTCAACAAAAACTCTTGAGCCATCAGTTTCAGGAACCTGCGCAATAATCTCTTTGGTTCACAAGACAGAAATATCCATCCTTTTGTCAAACTGTATGAGAAAGTAGTCAACATCTTTTGGGGACAATCTATAGGCAAAACATTCAGCATCTGAGTCCTTGCTTACCGGGAGAAAATAATATAACTGGCCTCAATCATTTATATAAAATGTTTTAAGTTTATTTTCATTAACTCTATTGTTGCCTAAAAAGCTCCCCCTCCTTTTCTCAATTGCGCCGCGCTCTGACGTCGGTAAAATTTTCTTCGCCTTAGATCTCCATACAAAAAACATCTCGGGCGATATGCCGTACTGCCGCAAACTTTATTTCCTTACACATAGGTCAGTCTGATAATTGACAGATTTTGTTCAGCGATCCAGCGCTCCTGGTTTCCCCGAAGACAACCACTGGAGACTCCTCTTATGGAATCACCTCCCCAAAGTCATCGAGATTTGGAGAAACTTCCGGAACTCAATTCTCAGCCATAATCCCTGAAGTCTCTCAATAAAAACTAGTTGTACTTCTGGTCGCAAGACTAGTTCTCAAAATTCCCTCTTTTTTTCTTGAATGTCATAGCTTCCCTCCTAAAGAAATTTTAGGTTAGAGAAAGTGTCCTCTGATCAATGAATGGGGCGCTGCAAGTCAACTTAGAGTTTTATTTATACCACTCCGGAAAAATTTTTTGATAATTGTGATGGCTTGAATCAAACGCATAATAAATTTCAGAAAACATTTCTTTGTCAATTTTTGAGGGATTACAAATAAAATTATTCTGTAAATTAATACACGACTCTGACGATAAATTTTGATTAAGTGGATCTTTTACAAACTTAATATAATCTTCTACAAACTGAAGTTCGCCACGAAAAATTCTCTGATATGCCTTGAATCTAAGAGACTCCTGCCAAGGTATATCTTGATAAAAAACTCCAAAACGATCCAATGATTTAATTGGAGGCTCAGGTGCAGTAATCAAAAACTCGCCAAAAGGAACATTGTAAGATTGATAAGAGTGAACTCTAAAATTATGGGAATTTCTATCTACTTTAAAGTTTTTGAATACCGTCTGATAAAAACCAATTACATCAATATTTTTTTTAGAGTAAGCTCTTTCAATTAATCTTTGCCCCGTAAAAAAATTCGTTGACATATCGACAAATGCTACTTTTGATCCTGTTATATTCAGCGAATTTAAATAATCGCAATATTTATTAAATTCTTTTTTAGCCAAATCTCTAAAAAATTCCTGATGAGTTAAAAAAAGTTCAATCTGTTGAGCTTTGTTTAATTTACTAACATCTATCGATAGTTCTCTTTTTATTTCTTCATCATAGTAGTTAATAAAAGTCAGATAACAGTCCTCCTCCTCTGTTGATGAATTTCTTTTATCATTAAAATCAAAGTTATAGTCTGTAGCCAAGCATATAATTCTCGGCGTGTAAATATAATTAGTTCTTATTTTATTTTTTGTTAATAAATCTAGCGCTCGCTTTAAAACAAATCCATCTCGAGCAACAAAAAGAAAATCACTTATATCATCTTGCTTTGACTGTCTTAATAACCACTGGAGATACGAAACAATCAAAGGTCCACCACAGAGGTACCCAATTTTTTCCCAATAGCTAAAACCAAAAGTTCTATTATGCCAAGCATAAAGCCCCAATATTAATGACGTAGAAAAATCAGAGATAATATTGTCATGATAATATTTCAGGGATGGATCACTATTACAGAATATAGAATAAGAGCTTTCAATTTTTAATGATTTTATTCCTACTCTACCTGCTGCAACACAATCAACTTGCTCATTATCACCAACATGAACTATCTGATCTGAGCTAATATTCAATTCTTTCAAAACAGTTAAATATAAATCCGATGTGTACTTAAGTTTTTTATATTCCGACGATAAAAATAATCTGAAATCACTATACCCACTTTTTATTAAAATTTCCGATATCACATTTTTTGGCAGATACATATCTGATATTAAAATAATAGTCTTTTTTGATTTCCTACAGTAATCATAAATTTCTTTTATGGAATTGTTCGGAAATAAACATTTACTCTCATATTCCAATTCGAATTTTTTATATTCTTTAAACCTAGAATCAATACATTCATAAATTTGATCAAAGGTAACCTCCTGGCATGTTTCATTTTCATATAGCTGGCACGCTTTGATAAAAGCATTTATTCTATATTCTTTAAAATTTAGTGTACCAAATTTATGATCTTCATCTATTTTTGTAAATATATCTTCCGGCTTTAATACAGATCTAATCAGTAAAGTATCAAAAATATCAAACGATACATATTGATATTCTGATATTGCCTCAATTATTGATTTATTATCCATTTTTTATTTTACCAATTCAAGAACAGTCTCGATAAGATCTTCTTCAGAGAGTTTATCAGCATCGATCTCGCGAATTAGCTGATAATCAATAGGAGTGATATTTTTTATTGAGTAGGTTTTTAACATTTCTTCTGAAGACATCCTATAACCAATAGTAGGTGTTTGTTGAGTATATAGCAGAATCTTAGGGATTTTTAAAGTTGAAAGAGATACAACCAAACCACTGATAAGAGCAATAATGCACTTAGCTCTAGAAGATACATAAATCGCCTCTGCCAGTGAAAGATTCGTTGTTTTTATTCCCGCATAATGAAAATCTTCTTTCGTTAGGTTTATTAGAATATCTATATTTTTCTGTTTTATTCTTTCAGCTATAGTTTTCCAAAATATTGGTCTTAGCTGCGTTGCTGTAATAGCTTCAGGAAACAGAAATACAAAATTGTCTTTATTTAGATTGATATTTGAAAGTTTTTCATTGGCAGATTTTACTAATGAATTACTAAATTCCGGATTTTTAAATTTTATTTTATCGTTTTTTATATGAAGGCTTGACTTTATATAAGAATAAAAGTTAACATCCTCACCTGACGATATTAGTTTTCTGAAATTTTCAAATCTATCTGGTGTTGGATTAAAAATCCTATGACCTTCATATTCGACCATATCCGAGCTTCCTATACTATCCAACTCGGAAGGCACCAAATCAATATACCGGTAAATTCTATCTTTACCATACAATAAATAAAAATCAATATATCTTTTTTCATTTATTACCACAACAGGTTTTTTTGAACCATTCGCTTTAATATATTCATCAAGTAAGTTTAAATATAAGTATATTTCTCCAATATGATGCTTATAAATATATGCGTCGTCGAAATCTATATCACTTAATTCTTCAATTATTTTTGAACAAACTTTATTTTCATAAGAATTTAATTTCTTTTCAATGGAATCTATATTATATTCATTGCTATTTGTTTTATTTTTTTCATCAGGTACTGAAGAAAATTTAAAAAAATGTCTTATTTTTTTACCATTAATATTTATTCTTCTATAAACAAGATTATTAAAAATAAATAACTCTATTAAATTTAATTTTGAAAACAGATTAATTTTTACAATCCCATTTGCGAATATTAATTTTTCATCTTTTTTTACCTTACCTCTTAAACTTATACGTATTTTTCTAAACTGCAACATTTTGTTTCTCCCTAATTATTTTGATATAATATTTACACGATGTATTAAATTATAGGGGGGGGTAATATTCAACTTTCAGTTACCAGCTATTATATAAATTATATTTTTTGCTTGCTAATTTAATTTCCTCGATCGCATCACCTTAATAAAATTAAAATTTACACGGGCATCTTCTATCACTATCTTCACTTTTTGACACCTCTAGATCTGCGGATATGACTTAAATTACGTATGATACCTTATATTTATCGCCTCGAGAAGTTAATGAACATACTGTGAAAGACTACGTTCACTGATCAAGGTGAAGCGTCTGATATTATCAGAGTTACGCTGATGGCAAACTGCCCCACTTCGCACAACCGCTTCGCGTGGAAGTAATGGGCGCTTCATTAATTAAATCACCACATTTTGAGTCTATATAAACCAAGTTTCTGGAAAATTATAGTATTGCCGGAGCTATGTATCTAGTTCCGCCTTTCAACCTGCTTCCCCTCCCATTAACCAGGATTTCCCAAGTTTTTGTCAACGGACAAGAGGGGCCACCCAGTAAAATTGTACCGTCCCCCCCCCCCCTAAATTGCGACAGTTTCCTGTTGTTTAAATTTTAAGAATTTTGCAGGGGAAAGGTACCCTAAATTCTCCTGAATCCGTTTCTTGTTGTACCAGCGAATATATTTTCGATTATCTTCTTCAAATCGTCTCTAGGTGAAACATAACGACTGTTTTGGGGCATCTGATAGATTGTTTACGATTTCAGATGCCCATAAAAATTCTCCATGCAGGCGTTGTCAAAACAATTTCCCTTGCGGGAGTAGGACAGATCAATGTTCAACGATTTTCCAGATCCCTGACGTAAACCGTACCTTGATCACTATGAAGAAGCGCGGGACCAAGACCTCCAAGCTTTAAGAGTTTGGCCTCAGCCAGCTCCCTGGTAGCGCCAGTATCAGAATCCCACGCAATGACAAAGATCCTTGATCGTGGACAGAACAAGCCAACCTTCTTCTACATGAAAGAAAGTCATGTCTGTGACCAATTTCTTCCTAGGTTCCTTAGGGAAAAACTCCCTGTTTAACTAATCGATGCAAGGCCGACTATCTGGAACCTTCGGTTCGAGGCGGCAGCGCTTAAATCTCGGCAGCCGAACCCGGGAATTCAGATCGTTTTCTCTCATATGCCGAGGCACACGCTTGTGATTGATCGGAGTTTCCAGGCAAGTACTCAGGAACCTGGCCAACCGTTTCGCTCCGTAAGCTTAGGAGTGAAGGACTTGCTCATTCCTGATCGCCGGAACCAGAGATGAGTCCTTTTCTTCCCTTGGCTTCAAATGGCGATAATAAGTCCTTCGGCAGACGTTAAAGACCTGACAGGCTTTTAGAACCAACATACCAAAGCCTACCAGCTGTTTAATGCTGTCCACCTTGGTATTCATGGTCATTGGTAATGCCTCTGCCTTTTCCTGAACCAACTTCGATAAGGCTTCAGCATGGACTTTGGATTTCTCAAGAGCATTCACTTGCCGCGTCCTTGGAGTTATTCTCCACGAGCTTATCAATGAACCGCCTGAGTTCCCGGGATAAACGATATCGACGATTCCATCGATTAATCGTTCTTTGGTTGACTCCCACTCGCTCTACGCTTCCAACCTGGATTTGTCGGGATTGTCTTTCAAAGACTTGATAATCCAAGCCACCGCAGGAGTTATTTGCCAACCCCGCGGATGGTGTACAGCAAAAGCTCTCTCCGGGCTCCCATAGCGTTCACAAGACAAAAGCCAGGATTAAAAAAGAGTATCAGGAATATTGTACTTGACCGCGAATTTCCGTCTTCCCGGCATCGTCGCAAAATACAAATTCATCAGACGCAATTTTTCTTCGTTGAAAAAATACTTTGACTTTTCTTCCGTCCGATCCGTATGGCCAAATTTGAACCGGAGCAGCCAGTCTGTAACGAGTTCATAGCTGATGTTCAGCTTCTGCGCGACCCTCACACCGCTATTGCCGGCACTAACAAAGCCAGAGCCTCCAGACGCTGTTCTTTTGATGGTTTTGCCATGGCACGTTCTCCTCAAAAGTGTCGCATTTCTGGGGGTCGGTTCAGTTGACAGACATCGCTTCCCGTTCGTCGAACTTTAATTTTCCTATAAGCTTCTCATCCCGATCGTCTGATACCAGAAACGTTTTGCCGAGTGCAACCCCCTTTCTCTCAACGAGTAAGTAACTGGACATTCATTCTTCAAGACATCCGCAGTGTTGAATGCACATACAAAAAGCCCCGAAACTCAAATGAGCTTCGGGGCTTTCTTACAACTGGCGGAAGGGGAGGGATTCGAACCCTCGATAGGGCCAGGCCCTATGCCGCCTTTCCAGGGCGGTACATTCAACCACTCTGCCACCCTTCCAGGATGGGTTCCACTAAGGCTTTTAAGCCCGTCCCGAATAAAGGTTTACGTCTTCAGGACAACCAGCGTTACCGGCTAGCGAGACTTGAAATTATACGGATGCATATCACATTGTCAAGGCATAGCCACAACATTTTTTTGATTGCTGACATAGGGACCTCCGTCACCGTCCCAAAGTCATCCTTATTCATCCTGTCATGCGTTCTTCTTTTCTTCTAAAATACTGTCCCCTACGACAAAAAGAGACGCCGAAAACGTCTCTATTCATAAACTCTGTTTCTCTAGAGGTACTTGTTTCATGGCACATGTTGTCTGTGATGGCTGCGTTAACTGCAAGCACACTGATTGCGTGGACGTCTGCCCTGTAGACGCTTTCCGCGAAGGTCCCAACTTCCTCGTGATCGATCCTGATGAATGCATCGACTGCGCGGTCTGCATTCCGGAGTGCCCGGAAGCGGCAATTTTCGCGGAAGAGGATGTTCCTGAAGATCAGCAGGAATATATCCAGATCAATGCAGAGCTTTCCAAGCAGTGGCCCTCCATCACCCGCAAGAAGCCCGCTCCTGATGACTGGGAGAAGTGGTCCGGCGTGCCGAATAAGCTTCAGTACCTGAAGAGGTAAGAGAACGGTGGCTGATAAGACTCAGAGCCTCGCAGACCGCATAAACGACGCGCTGCCGCAGACCTTCTGCCGGCAGTGCGGCTTTGCAGGCTGCCGTGAATACGCCGAAGCGGTTGCTGCCGGCCTTGCTCCCATTAACCGCTGCCCCCCAGGCGGCGATGAGGGCATTCATGCGCTTTCTCTTATCACGCATCAGCCCTATCAGCCTCTTGACCCTGAGTACGGACGCGAGCTTCCCTTTGCTGTTGCCCGGATCCGCGGTGACGAATGCATTGGCTGCGGCCGCTGCCGCAAGGTCTGCCCGGTAGACGCGATCACAGGTGGCCCCAAGCGTCTTCACGCTGTGATTGAGGATGCCTGCACTGGCTGTTCACTCTGTCAGGCCGCCTGCCCGATTGCCTGTATCAGCATGGTAGAAAATGGAGAAGATTGGACGCTTGAAAAAGCGTCTGACGCTTCAGACCGTCATCAGGCCCGCAAGTCCCGCCTCGAGAGAGAATCCCGGGAACAGGAAGCCCGTTACGCGGCTCTGGGTCAGGGTGATCTTGTCCGCAAGAAGGCGGCTATTGAAGCCATTCTCGCACTTGCCGCCAAAAAATAGGTTTCATCCAAATTCGGGAGGTGCTTTCACGTGAATTCAGCCGATATCCGGGAAATTTTCAGGCGCCTCGCCGAACTTCGTCCTGATCCCAAAAGCGAACTGAACTATCGGACGCCTTTTGAGCTCCTCGTTGCCGTGGTGCTTTCCGCGCAGGCCACCGATAAGAGCGTAAATGAGGCCACCAAGGTTCTTTACGCTCACGCGAACACCCCCGAGGCGATTCTCGCGCTCGGTGAAGAGGGACTCATCCCTTATATCAACAGGATCGGTCTCTACCGGAACAAAGCGAAACACGTGATTGGCCTCTGCAGCGAGCTGATCAAGCGCTTCAACGGTGAAGTTCCCGAGGACTTTGATGCGCTCTGCTCCCTTCCTGGTGTCGGGCACAAGACAGCAAACGTTGTTCTTAACGTCGCGTTCGGGCACCCCACAGTTGCTGTAGATACCCATATCTTCCGCGTCGCAAACCGGACCGGCATCGCCCCGGGAAAAACACCGGATGAGGTATCAGAAGCTATCGTCCGCGTCTGCCCGAAGGAATATCTCCATAACGCGCACCACTGGCTGCTTCTTCACGGCCGCTACTGCTGCACCGCGAGAAATCCGAAATGCTGGGAATGCCCGATCCGGGATCTCTGCGAATTTGACGAAAAAACACCCGCGCCGGAGGAGAAACCCATTCCCCATATCCTTCCCAAAAAAGAAGGCAGGAAACCGCGCGCCGCTTCCGCTTCCCGGAAGAAAAAGTCATCCTGACGCTTTTCCTCCATCACTGAGGACCGGTTGCAGTTTCCGCTTTCTCTCAGCTCCGCTAACATAGGTAGATTACGTTTTGAAATTTCCTCTCGGAATTTCGACTCGGTTTATTAGCGGCTAAAGAAATAGAGACAGCATATATGGAAGGAACGAAGCACCTCACGCCCAGGTATTCCCAGATGGCCCTTGGCCTTGCGGACGACATCCTGGGACCGATTCTCGCTGACGGCTCAAAACCGGATTTTATTTCTTTCGGCGGCGGTCTTCCCTGCCCCGAAGGCTTCCCTGTTGAAGCTCTGCGGGAAGCCTCTGACTGGTGCCTGAAGACCTATCCGAGCCGGTCTCTGCAGTATTCGGGACCGGAAGGAGAACCGGAACTCCGTGAGCAGATCGCCGCTTACGAAACTTCCCGCGGAAATCCGACGTCGCCTGACGAGATTCTTGTCACGTCCGGCAGTCAACAGGCGCTTGATCTCTGCGGCCGGGTTTTCTGTGACCCGGGTTCAAAGATTCTGATTCAGCGTCCTTCCTATATCGGCGCCCTGGAGGCTTTCAACCTCTCTCAGCCGACTTACGTCGAAATGCCGTCTGATGCTGAAGGAGCGGCTCCTGCTGAAATCGGAGAAGAAGCGCGCGGTGTCCGGTTTGCCTATACGCTCGCCACTTACTGCAATCCGACCGGCCAGACAATGAGCGCTGAGCGCCGGAAGCAGCTGATTGAAAAAGCCGAGCAGTACGATTTCTGGATCGTTGAAGACGATCCGTATGGTGAACTCTGGTACGAAAAGAAGCCGCCGATCTCTATCCGGAATCTGGCGCCGCACCGTACGATCCGACTCTGCTCCTTCTCAAAGATCCTCGCCCCGGGGCTTCGCCTTGGCTACATCATCGCGCCGCGTGACGTGATTCAGATGTTCTCGAAAATCCAGAGCTACGCCGTGCTTTCCACTCCCTGCATCAATCAGCTCGTTGCAGCCCGGGTGCTCGCAAGCGGTCTTCTGAAAACGCATCTCCCTGAAGTCCGCGCGATCTACCGCGAGCATTCGTTCGACATGCAGCAGGCGCTTTCTGAATTCATGCCGAAAGACCCTGGCATCAGCTGGACCAGACCTGAGGGCGGCATGTTTATCTGGCTTACGCTTCCGAAGCCGATTGATACCTTTGCCATGCTTCCCAAAGCGCTCCGGATGAAGCTCCTCTATGTGCCGGGATTCGCGTTCTACCCGAATTCCCCTGAACAGAACCATATCCGCCTTTCCTTTGTGACTGTTCCGAAGGAAAAGACGATCGAAGGTGTTCAGCGTCTCGCAGCTCTCGTGTCAGACGAACTCCGCCGCCTCTGATCCCTCAAAGCAAAAAGGAACACCACGCCATGGCTCTGCCAAAAATTGAGATTCTGACGACAGGCGGCACGATTGCGGGAAAAGGAGAGAGTGAAACCGGTTCTTCCTACCACGCGGGGGAAGTCCCTGGAGACGAGCTCGTCCGCTCAGTCCCTGGGCTCAGCAAGGTTGCTGACATTACGGTGCGGGAAATCACTTCCATCCCTTCTCAGGACATGACAGAAGGCGTATGGCTTGCCCTTCTCTCCGCGATCCGTGAGGACGCGGAGAGGTTTGATGGGTTCGTCATCACGCACGGCACTGACACGATGGAAGAAACAGCTTTCTTCCTTAGCCTCACCGTGCCGGCAGGAAAATCCGTTGTGATCACGGGCGCCATGCTCCCCTCTACCGCTCTTTCTTCTGACGGTCCTAAAAACCTCTATAACGCGGTTTCTGCCGCCGCGTCTCCCAAATCGTCTCGCTATGGTGTCATAGCCGCAATGAACGGGGAACTCTTCGCTGCCCGGGGGCTCTTCAAATCAAAGACGGTGGCGCTCGACACCTTCAGTACCCGTTTCGGAGGTCCGATTGGCTGGACGCAGGGCGGTGTCACGCATTTCAGCGTGAGTCCCGCGCCTGAACGATCCCTTCCATCTTTCCGGGACCTCGGGGCAATCCGCGAGAGCTCGCTTCCCAAAATCGCCTGCATCGCGGTCTGGGCTGGTAGTGACGGCGTTGCCGCATCCGCCTATATGGATGCCGGCTATCAGGGGTTCGTCATTGAAGGGTTCGGTGACGGCAATATCCCCGGAGGTCTCCTCCCCACGCTGCGGCTCGCCGCGGAATCGGGACTTGCTGTCGTACGGTCCAGCCGCTGCGCTTATGGTCCCGTGCTGGAAGCAGGAGAAATTAACGACGCTGAAAACGGATTCGTCTGTGGCGGCGCGCTTTCTGCCGCTCAGTGCCGTATTCTTCTGCAGCTCGCTCTCCTTAAGAACCCGAGAGCCAAGCGGACAGACCTCCAGAAACTCTTTTTCCAGTTTTAACCGACGCGAGACTATTCTCCATGCCGATACCCAGTGAATTCACCCCCATTCTGCAGTCACTCCCTCTTATCTCATCCGAGTGGGATGAAGAGAACCGCACACTGGTTCTCACGACCAGCCTTCGCTATCCGGGCACCGAAGAGTCTTTGATGATCTTTGTGACTGAAGATGCTTCTATCGGCGGCTGGCAGGTGGATGACGGGGGATCTGCCGCGCTGCTCCTCTCTGACGCTGGCATCGCGCCGAACGCTCCCGGCATCACGGCGTATCTCAAGACCGCCTACGAAGAAAATGTTCTCATGATGGATGAGGGGAATAACTTCGGGATTCCGGTGTCGGACGCGGATGACCTCCTCGAGTCAGCCCTTGAAGTCGCGTCTGGCTCCCTGATGCTTTACGCCGTCGGCCGCTTTGGAGCCGTCTCTGAGTAATTGACCTCGCGATGTCTGAGTCTCTCAAACCCGCTTACCGGGGACGCTTCGCGCCTTCCCCCACGGGGCTCCTTCACGCGGGGAGCCTCCTCGCCGCACTCGCTTCCTGGCTTGATGCCCGGGTGCACGACGGCACCTGGCTGATCCGGATTGAGGATATCGATCCCCCGCGGGATATTCCAGGTGCCGGTGAGAAGATTATTGAGACACTCAGCCGTTTCGGTTTTGAGTCCGATGAACCAGTGCTTTGGCAGCATGACAGGCTTGACGCCTACCGGGACACTGCCGCCCGGCTGGTTTCTGAAGGAAAAGCGTTTGGCTGCGCCTGCTCGCGGCACGATATCGCGGAGTGGCATCGGATACATGGGGGCGATCCTTCGGTCTACCCCGGGATCTGCCGTAACGGCACTGGCGGCCGTAAGCCCCGCGCCATCCGCTTCCGGGTTGATTCGGAGCCAGTCTCCTTTACGGACCGGCGTCTTGGGACACTCTCCCAGAATCTTGAAAAAGAGCTTGGCGACTTCGTGATCTGGCGAGCTGACGGGCTCCCCGCCTATCAGCTCGCGGTCGTCATGGATGACGGTCTGCAGGGGGTGACAGATATTGTCCGGGGGGAAGACCTCTATGGAAACACACCGCGTCAGATCGCCCTTCAGAGAGCCCTGGGACTCCCGACACCGCGTTACCTTCACCTCCCGCTTGTGCTGAACGACCGGGGTGAGAAGCTCTCCAAACAGGGAGGGGCGACACCGGTGGATCCGGAGTCGCCCCTCATCGAACTTGAACGTGCCTGGCGGTCTCTGGGATTCGGAACGCTCGGAGCAGATTCTGTTCCCGCTTTCCTTCGCACCGCGCTTCCGCTCTGGCGCGAAGTCTGGGGAAACCGTTAGTCGTTCTTCCGGTTTTCTTCCGGAAGCCGCACTTCAACCGTCGTGCCCTTGCCAGGTTCGGAATCGATCACGAGTTCAGCCCCAATCTTCTTCGCGCGCTCTTCCATGATGGAAAGACCCACATGACGGGCTTTTCGCTCCTCAGCGAGCTTCCGGTCTATACCGACGCCGTTATCCCGCACGCTTGCCACAAAGTCGCGGTTATTCGTGATCCGGACTTCAACCTGGGAGGCTTTGGCGTGCTTCCGGATGTTGGAAAGCGCTTCCTGAATGATGAAGGTCACCTGGAGCTTCTGCTTCTCGGTGAGATTCGGGCCGTTCCCTGAGAACTGCACCTTGGCGCTGACGCCTGACTGCGCCTCAAAACGCCGGGTCACGGTGAGCAGCGCGGTCTTGAAGTCTTCCTTATGAATCTTCTCGCGGAAGTTGAGGAGCAGCTCGCGGACGTTTTCGTAGCTCTCCTGGACACCCGCCTTGATCTGCTTCACGGTCTCATCCACCATCTGCTTATCGTTCCCCGCGAGCGCTGACTCAAGGAGCTGCACCTGCATGTTGAGGAAGGAAAGCGTCTGGGCGATCGAGTCGTGCAGACCCTGCGCCATGAAGGTACGCTCCTGAACCACGGCAAACTGCCGCTCGCGTTCATTCAGCCGGTGATTGTCAATCGCAATGCCGAGATGCGTGCCGAAGGACTCGAGCTGCCGGAAGGCGGGCGACGCGATATCGCGGTTATCGCGGAAGAACACCTCAAATGTCCCGAGGCTTGTCTGGCCATTCCGGATATGGAACCCGTAAGACACCTGGAAGCCCTCTTTCACGAGTTCCTTCGCGGTGTCACGTGTTCCCTTCAGCAGATCAAACCGTGTGGGAAGCGGCTTCTGATACGCGCGGTAAATCGGCGCGTCCGTGTCGCTCTCGCGGGATGACAGTTCCAGGAACCGCCCGGAGAGTCCGGAAGAGGCCACAATGGAAAGCTTTCCGCTCTCATCCACCAGGCGCACCGCGCAGGCGTCGCTCCCGGTGTAGCTCCGGATCCGGTCGATAAAGCCTTCATTCATGTCTTCGATCGACACGGCCTGCGAGAGGAACGTCGTCATCTCGTAAAGCTGCGAGAGGTTCGTGTTCTTTTCCTGCACTGAGGCGGTCTTCTCCGCGACCTTCGCTTCCAGATTGTCGTAAAGATCCTCGAGCCTCGACGCCATCCGGTTGAAGCCCTCCCCGATGCGGCCGAATTCATCATTCGTTCCGACGTTCACCCGGGCGGAAAGATCTCCCGCGCGCACCTTATCAATCACCTCCCCGAGCTTATTCACCGGACGGATCACCCAGCGCTTGAGGAGGAAAAGAATCACGAAGAGGCTCCCAATAGCGAGCGCGATGATCAGCGTCTGCAGATACCGCATCTGCCAGAGATACCGGACGCGGTAATCCTCAATCCGATCCTTCAGGTGATTCAGAGCGCCGGTGTAGGAGTTAAAGATCTCGGTGTCAATCGTCGCACCGTTCTCCCGCTGCTGAAACAGCTGCGGACGCGCCTGAGTCTCCCAGACCTGGGTCGCCTTATTGATGGAGTCCTCGATATCCGGCGTATTCGGCACCTTGAAGGGTGACCAGAGATCGATATCGTGAAGCCCCTTGATCAGCGTGTTCGAAACCCGGATTTCCTCATCAAACATCTCCGGCGCGTAATTCGTGTTCGTGAAGACATTCGCGCGGTGGAAGTGGATCTTGATTTCGTTTACCTGGTTCAGCGCGGCGGCGGACGACTCCGCGTTCCAGCTGAGCAGCATCGTATAGGCCACAACACCGACCACAAAAGAGACCCACGCCGCCGTGAGTGCGAGAAGCCTCATCGAGAGGCTGTGAAACTTCTGAACCTGCATAGGAAATATTTCCGGATTTTTGCTGCCTGAACCGGGCAGATAACTGTAGAAAAATTCGCTGAATACTATACAAAAGAAAAGCCGCGCGGCGAATAATTATTTTTCCGCCGCACGGCTTCAAAGGGACTAGTCCCTCTCTCGTTCAGCTCAGAGGAGCCTTACATTCCCCTCTTCATCCTCAGGGGGCAGGTTTTCAACGGCAGGAGACGGATCCTTCCCCGCGGGCAGGGCCCGGAGCCCCGTTACCCGGATCAGGCGGGGCGAGACACCGCGTCCCTTTCTCGTCCGGTGCAGCGTGTATTCGGCAAGCTTCGCGCCGCTCACCGTCTCTTCACGCGGCTGCTTCGCGCGGCCCTCGCCGATCACTGCGACACCGGAGGCGGTAATCGGGATAGCCGCGACAATCTTCTCATCCGGCTCAAGCCCCATCAGGGAAACGCCGAGACCGCCGGAAGGCAGCATCCGCATTTCGGAGATCGGGAAGACAAGAAGTCTGCCGTGCTCGGAAAGCACCGCGATAAATTCGTCCTCCGTCTTGATCGGCACGGGTTCCAGTGCCCGCCCTTCGTCCACGCGGACAAAGGATTTGCCGCTCCGGACACGCGCCGGCATATCACCAAGCTTAGAAATAAAGCCGTATCCCTTCGTTCCGGCGAGGAACATCTTCTGATCGGCCGGACCGCAGAAGATACCGACAATCTCGGTTCCCGGCTCAAGATCGATAAAGCTCGTAAGCGGAAGCCCGTCGCCGCGCGACCCGGGAAGCGCCGACACGGCGATCGAGTAGGAGCGCCCGGAACTCGAAATCAGAATGAGCGTCTCCGTGCTCCGGCATTCGATCGAACGTCCAGGTCCGTCACCGATCTTGTAATTCATGAGCGAAATATCATGCCCATGCCCGGACCGGGTTCGGATAAAGCCCTTCTCGGAGAAGACAATCGTGACCGGCTCATCGAGCACCTGAGGCGCGGCCTGAAGCGGAGCCGCCTCTTCGACAAGCGTCCTGCGGTCATCCCCATAGGTCTTCGCGTCAGACTCGATTTCGCGCGCCACCGCGGTGGCAAGACGCCGGTCAGACGAGAGAAGCCGCGTCAGACTCTTCTCTTCATCCCGGCAGGACTCAAGCTCAGACTTGATCTGAGCCTCGGACAGCCGGGAGAGCTGCCGCAGCTTGATTTCCAGAATGTCCTCAGCCTGACGCTCGGAGAGGCTGAAGCGTCGCATCAGTTCGGGCTTCGGTTCATCGCTCTCTCGGATCACCGCGATCACTTCATCCACGTGAAGCAGCGCGATGGCGCGGCCTTCGAGAATATGGATCCGGTCCTGCACCTTCGCGAGGCGCGCTTCCGTTCTGCGGCGGACCGTCGCCACTCGGAACGCCACCCACTCGGAAAGAATCTCGAGAAGCGGCTTCTGGCGGGGTTTCCCGTCACTCCCGATCATCACGAGATTCATCGGCGCGTTGCTCTCGAGACTCGTCTGCGAGAAGAGCGATGCGATAAAGGCGTTCCGATCGACCTTTGATGTCTTCGGCTCAAAAACGAGCCGCACCGGCACGTTTTTATCGGACTCATCACGGACGTGCGAAAGGAGCGCGAGCATCGCACTCTTTGTCTGCTGCTGCTCCGGAGTCAGCGTCTTCTTCCCGGCCTTCGGGCGCGGGTTCGTGATCGTCTCGATTTCAGAAAGCACCTGAGCGGTCGAGGTCTGAGGCGGAAGCTCCGTCACAATGAGACGCCACTGGTTATGCGACATCTCCTCAAACTCATAGCGGGCGCGGACACGAAGCGTGCCGCGGCCGGTCCGGTACGTTTCCCGGATCACCGAGGGAGAGGAAATAATCTGACCGCCGCCCGGATAGTCAGGAGCGGGGAGCACCGCGAGCACGTCATCCAGCGTCGCGTCAGGCTTCTCAAGAAGCAGCTCGCAGGCCGCCGCCACTTCCCGGAGGTTATGCGGCGGAATCTCGGTTGCCATACCGACCGCGATGCCGCTCGCGCCATTCAGCAGCACAAACGGGAGACGCGCCGGGAGCACTGCCGGCTCCTTGAACGCCCCGTCGTAATTCGGGATGAAGTCCACCGTGCCGAGATCGATTTCGGAAAGCAGCAGTTCGGAAATCTTCGTGAGGCGGGCTTCCGTGTAGCGCATGGCAGCCGGACCGTCACCGTCACGGCTTCCGAAGTTTCCGTGACCGTCCACAAGCGGATACCGAAGGCTGAAAGGCTGCGCCATGCGGACCATGGCGTCGTACGCCGACTGATCACCGTGCGGATGGAATTTACCGAGCACATCGCCGACCACTCGGGCGGACTTTACATAATTCTTGTCAGCGGAAAGATGGAGCTCCTTCGCCATATCGAAGAGGATTCGGCGCTGCACAGGCTTCTGCCCGTCGCAGACATTCGGGAGCGCGCGGTCAGTCACCACCGAAATGGCGTAATCGAGATACGCGCGGCTCGCGAACCGGGCAAGCGTCAGCTTCCCCTCATCCTTTTCGTCTGTCTCGTCCTCGCCGAGGAACTGTCCCATCAGCTGCAGGGCAGACGTTTCCTCAGCGGTTTCGGGTTCATTCCCGGTATCCGTGTCAACTTCGTTCCCATCTTCGTCCACGGCTTCCATCTCTTCAGAATCCTGTTCCTCACCATCCGCAAACAGGGATTCTGTCGCGCCGTCTTCCGGATTCATGTCTTTCTTCGTCATTCAGTGCTGTTCCTTGTTTATCAGATGTCCGCGCGGGCCCGGTCACCATAGCGTTCAAGCCACGTTCTCCGGGCTCCCGATTCCTTATGCCCCATCAGCATGGTCATCACGCTTTCGGTCTGAGCCTTGTCGACTTCACCCCAGGAGATCGGAAGGAGGCAGCGGGTATCCGGGTTCAGGGCGGTTTCTCCGAGTTCCGCCGCGCTCATCTCACCCAGGCCCTTGAATCGAGCAATGGTGAGATCCTCAGGATTGATCTTTTCCTTCGCGAGCTTCTGCTGCGTCCGGGCGAGTTCCCGGTCATCCAGGCAGTAGATCCGCCGCATCGGGCGGCGTCCCCTCGCCGGCACATCCACACGGAAGAGCGGCGGCATGGCCACATATACGTGCCCTGCCTCAACAAGTCCCGGGAAATGCCGGAAGAAAAGCGTGAGAAGAAGCACCTGAATATGAGACCCATCGACGTCCGCGTCAGCAAGAATGCAGATCTTGCCGTAGCGGAGGTGTGAGAGATCCGCGTCAGACGCTTTCTTATGCGGGTTCACGCCAATCGCGGTCGCGATGTCATGAATCACCTGGCTTGAGAAGAGTCTCGTCGGTGACACTTCCCAGGTGTTCAGAATCTTTCCCCGAAGCGGAAGCACGGCCTGGAATTCCTTATCGCGGCCCACCTTCGCGGAGCCTCCGGCGGAGTCACCTTCCACGAGATAGAGTTCGTTCCTCGTGATATCCGAGCTCTCACAATCCGTGAGTTTCCCCGGGAGCACCGCGACGCTTGAGCCCTTCTTCCGGTCAATCTTCGGCGCAGACTGCTGACGCTTCTGCGCCTGGTGAATCACGAGCTCAGCGAGCTTCTTCCCCTCTTCCACGTGGTCATTCAGCCAGAACTCAAACTGCGGCGTCACAAAGGCGCTCACGAGTTTCAGCGCGTCGCGGCTCGTCAGCTTATCCTTCGTCTGTCCCTGGAACTGAGGATCCAGCATCTTGCAGGAAAGCACATAGGACGCGCGGGAAAAGACGTCTTCCGCGAGAAACTTCACTCCCTTCACCGCGAGCTGATGCGCGTCGATGAAGTTCTTCATCGCCTGAAAGAGACCGTCTTTCAACCCGTATTCATGCGTGCCGCCTGAAGGGGTTGGGATGAGGTTCACATAGGACTCACGGACAAGCGGGCCTTCCTCTGTCCACGCGACCACCCAGGAGGCACCTTCGCCTTCTGAAAAAGCCTCGGTATCAGGACCGGCAAACCCTTCCGCCTCAAACGCGGGCACCGCGGGCGGAAACGCCATTTCAGACGCCAGATATTCGCCGAGCCCCCCTTCGTAAAGCCAGCGCTGATCGGTTCCGGCAATCTCGTTATGGAAGATCACTTCGCATCCCGGCATCAGAACAGCTTTCGAGCGGAGCAGCCGCACGAGCTGTGACACCGGGATCGCGGGAGAATCAAAGTATTTCGGATCCGGCCAGGCGGTTACCCGGGTCCCGGTCTCGCTCTTACGCCTCGGGCTCTTCCTGGAGGCGAGCGGCTCATCAACAAACCCATCCTTAAAGGTAATCCGGCTTTCAAGCCCGTCACGCCAGACCACCACTTCCATACGGGTGGCAAGCGCGTTGGTCACCGAAACACCGACACCGTGGAGACCGCCTGAAAACGCGTACGCGCCGCCTGACGCCTTATCAAACTTGCCGCCCGCGTGGAGCGACGTAAAGACCAGTTGCACCACCGGCTGCTTCTCAGTCGGATGCATGCCGACTGGAATGCCGCGGCCGTTATCCTCAACCGTTACCGAATTATCCGGATGCAGCCACACCTCAATTTTTGACCCAAACCCGGCGAGCACTTCGTCACTCGAGTTATCGACCACTTCCTGAATAATATGAAGCGGGTCGCAGGTGAGGGTATACATCCCCGGTCTTTCTTTCACCGGTTCGAGCCCCTTCAGGACCCGGACGCTCGACTCTACGTAGCTGCCAGCTTGTTTGCGTGTTGCCATGTTTTCTCTGAAAGGGGAAGAACGGGATCCGGCCCATTCTTCAGGTGACAATAGGAAGCAGCCTGGGAACCCGGAACGGGTTCTCAGGCATCTGAGACGTTCAATATTACCGCAAGACCTTTGCCTGACGCCTTCGGAGTCAGAAAGCCTATCAGGCGGAGACGCCTGATAGCGCGGTCTCAGAGGTCCTTGATGAGGGAAAGGAACTCAAGCCGGGTCGCGGTGTTCTTGAGGAAATAACCCCGCATGACAGAGGTCGTCATCGCGCAGTCATGCTCTTTTACGCCGCGCCACGACATGCACTCATGCTTCGCTTTCACGATGACCGCGAGGCCATACGGCTTGATGAGTCGTTCGAGTTCGTCGGCGAGCTGCACCGTCGCCTCTTCCTGAATCTGCGGGCGGGAGAAGATCCAGTTCGCGAGACGCGAGAACTTGGAAATGCCGATCACGTGGTCTGACGGAATCACACCGATCCAGCACTGTCCCATGATCGGAACAAGGTGATGCGAGCAGGCGCTCCGGATCGCAATCGGTCCGACCGTGTAGATCTGGTTCAGCTGCTTCACGTTCGGGAACTCGGTGATCCGGGGGCGCTCCGTATAACGGCCGGAAAAGACTTCGCCGAGATACATCTTCGCCACGCGGTGAGCGGTCTCACGCGTGTTGTGATCGTTCTCTGTATCAATAAGGAGGGTTTCGAGCACGCCCTGGATTTTCTCCTCGAGCTCTGCCTCGAGCTGCGGCATTTCACCTTCGCGGATGTACTGCGCGATATTGTCGTTCGCGGCAAAGGGCGCGCCTGCCTCCCTGATGCGTTCACGAATCACGCTTGAAATCGGCTTTTCCTGATTGATGCCTTTTTCCATCCTTCTTACCTTTATTGATAGACGAGTCGCAGATACTGATTCAGTTCGAATCGGTTTTGGCGCTCAGCGGGAGCACCAATCTGAGAAGATTAGTGGATTTCGGAAATTCACATGCCGCCTGAGACAAAGGTATCAGCAGGCTCGGAATTTTCTTCTTGGTGTATTGCAAAAATGAAAAAATCCAGAACCTTATCATTCGGTTACTGGATTATTGGCAGTACCATCCGCTGAGATTCTGAGGTGTAAAAAATCAAGAACTTACGGATAAATCCCAAAAATGTTCATACCTCTCTGCCGACAGAATGTCGGTTGAGACGTCTTAGACGTCTCTGTTCTTGCCAGTACCGTCATTCTCAGCCGGTCGGATATCTTACCTCAGCCACAAGCTGAAGTGAAGGCTGTCAGGCAAATATCCTGGTTCTATCTCTTTCTTACAGTACGTTGAGACGTCATCACAGAGCAGCGTTTAAACCTTACGAAAACGCTTTAATTTTTACCCGGTTGGAATTGTTCGGATAAAAAAATGGTGCCCCCGCTGAGACTCGAACTCGGATCTAACCCTTAGGAGGGGCTCGTTCTATCCAGTTGAACTACGGGGACACCAGGGTTCCCGGACAGTATCCGGGAACAGGGGTGACATTGTAGCCAAAAAAAGGTTTTTCCGCGACACACCGGATTTAACCGCCTTCCATTTGCGGTAGGATGATTCCGAAGCACGCGGTTTTCTTCTTTTTTAAGGCTTCAGCGCAAAACATGCAGATCCCATTAGATAACCTCAAAAGCAGCCTCCGGGACCGTATCGATCTTCTGATCAAGATCGGGTTCGGTGTCGCTGTGGCAATCGGCTGCTACTTCGTGGTCGCTCCGTTTGCGACAGCGATTCTGATTTCCGCCATGCTCTGCGTCGTCACCTGG
Organism: Dakarella massiliensis; assembly: GCF_001182045.1. Classification (GTDB taxonomy): domain Bacteria; phylum Pseudomonadota; class Gammaproteobacteria; order Burkholderiales; family Burkholderiaceae_F; genus Mesosutterella; species Mesosutterella massiliensis. Next base: position 684,983 of record NZ_CVTY01000007.1, read on the forward strand.
CCGTTCTTTATCCGGGTCGACACCATGCTCGGGCACCGGAGGACGCTGTCCGCTGTGCTCATGGTCGCGTTCCTTGCCGTGATTGTCCTGATCCCGCTCACGATTCTTGTCGTGTTCCTTGCGCAGCAGGTATCGACAACCATCATTCTGATCCGGGACTGGGTAGCAGCCGGAATGCCGCTTCCCGATTGGCTCTCCACGCTCCCCTGGGTTGGTGAATATCTCCACGCCCCGGTTGGGAAGATTCTCGAGTATCCGGAAGTCACCACCGCGCTGAAGCAGATCGCGACAACCGCCTCAAAAGGTATCCTCACCTCAACCGCGTCGATCGTGAATGTCATTATTCAGATCCTGCTGATCGCGGCTATCGCCTTTGTGTTCTACCGGAACGGCGAATCGCTCGCGAATAAGGTCCAGGGGATTCTCGATAAAGTAGGCGGCAATCTTTCGAACGCATTCAGCTCAATCCTTGTCAATACGACACGCTCTGTCGTATTCGGGATTTTCGGTACCGCTCTTGGTCAGGCGCTCCTCGCCTATATCGGCTTTTTTATCTGCGGCATTCCGAATAAGACCCTGCTCGCGTTCCTCGTCTTTATCCTTTCCATGGTTCCGATGGGACCGCCACTCGTCTGGGTGCCGGTGGCCATCGCGCTCTACCTGAAGGGAGAAATGGGGTACGCCATCTTCCTCGCTCTCTGGGGAACGTTCGCGGTGTCAAGCGTCGATAATTTCCTGAAGCCCATGCTGATTTCGCAGGGGACCCCGCTTCCGATGGCACTCGTGTTCCTCGGCGTGTTCGGCGGTCTTCTCTCTTTCGGGTTCCTTGGCATTCTGCTGGGACCGATCTTCCTCTCGCTCGGGTCCGCGCTCTTCACGGCCTGGCTCGCGCAGCCGGTGAGAACCGATACCGGCCGGTCATCGGCTCCTCCCCCGGAGACGCTTCCGGACGAGAGCGGAACACCGCCCGCGAAGGAATAGTTTCTCTCTAATGGAAAAGCCTGAAACCCACTCAAGGATTTCAGGCTTTCGTCATTCAGAAACAGGCTTTTCTGATCAGATGCACATATCGTGCTTCCGATAGTGCTTCAACTCATCAATCGACTCCTGGATATCCGAAATCGCCTGATGCTTTGTTGACTTCACAGAGGTCCACACATCCTCAGGCTTCCAGCGGCGGACGAGCTCCTTGATGGACGAGACGTCGATCGAGCGATAGTGGAAGAAGTTTTCGAGCCTCGGCATCCAGCGCGCCATGAAGCGGCGGTCCTGACCGATCGTGGAACCGCAGAGCGGGCTCTTTCCGGCGGGGACAAAGCGGGAGAAAGTTTCGATGCAGATATCGGACGCTTCCTCCTCATCAATCGTGCTCGCGAGCACGCGGTCAATCAGACCGGACTTCCCGTGCGTCTTCGTATTCCACTCATCCATCGCGTCGAGGATTGACTTGTCCTGATGGATCGCGATCACCGGTCCCTCGTGAATCACATTCAGCTGCGCGTCCGTGATGATGGCCCCGAGCTCAATAATCCGGTTCACCTCGGGCTGCAGGCCCGTCATTTCAAGGTCGATCCAGATGAGGTTCGTTTCAGAGAAGAGCGGATCCCGCTTCGTATCTGTCATTTGCATTCCTTTTTACCAAACACGCGGCGGCCGTCTTCCGGACCGCGGTCTGTCATTTTCGCACTTTGCGCGGATCGCCGCCGGAATTCTATTTGCGGCTCCGACGTTTCCGGGGTATGTTTGCAGAATCAATCACAAAGGATCCTACATGGCCCGACCCGCAAAACCCAAAAAATCCGCCGCTTCCGAGTCCCTGCTGACGGGACGCGTCACACGGAGCCACGGACGGCACCACTTCGTGCAGGGGCCTGACGGGGCACTCTACGAGGCCCACCGGCGGGGCCGGAAGGGGGACGTCGTGGTTGGAGACATGGTGCGCTACTCAGAGCCTTCTGGCGGCGTTGTGGCGATCGAGGAAGTGCTTCCCCGCACAAGCCTCCTCTTCCGGAGTGACGAATGGCGGACCAAGGAACTCGCGTCCAACATCGATCTTGTCGCGATTGTCTACGCGAGCCGCCCGACCTTCAACCCGTGGTTCATCTGGAAGGCGCTCCTCGCTGCGACGAAAGCCGGAATCACGCCGATCGTGATCCGGAATAAAACGGATCTTGAAGAGGGACAGGAAGAGGCGGACGCCGCTCTCCGGCAGCTTGAAGCGCTGGGATACGAAACTCTTTCCATTTCCGCGGGATCAAAGCCTGAAGAAGCAAAACCGATTCTTGAATCCCGTTTCGCTCATCACAGGACGCTTTTTGTCGGTCAGTCCGGCATGGGAAAGTCCACGATCCTCAATCTCCTCATTCCGGACGCCGGTGCCCGGACACGGGAATTCTCCGAAGCGCTCGACCTCGGGAAACAGACCACCACCGTCACCTGCTGGTACGACTATGGGGAAGACGGGGCCATTGTGGATTCCCCCGGGTTCCAGGAGTTCGGGCTTGAGCATCTCGATTTTGACGATGTGATTCTCGGGATGCCGGATATCCGGCAGTATGTCTCAGGCTGCCGCTACTTCAACTGCCGTCATCTGAATGAGCCTCAGTGCGGCGTAAAGGACGCTGTGGCGCGGGGCGATATCGATCCGAAGCGTTACGAGTTCTACCGCGACACCGTGGAGCGCATACTGAAGCGCCCGAAGTACTGAGACTCCGGGCGGTTCTGATTGTCCTGCCAGGGCGCTATATTACGCCAGCGCTACTTCTGGCACTTCGGGCAGTAGCGCGTGCCGCGTCCCGCGATCTTCGTCAGCTGGATCTCGGTCCCGCAGACTGTACAGGGTTCGCCGTCGCGGCCATAAACCCGGAGATTCTCCACGTTTCCGCCTTCATGCCCGGCCCCATCGAGGAAGTCCCTGAACGTCGTACCGCCCGCATCAATCGACCCCAGCATCACGGATCGGATCGCGTCGCAGAGCTTCGCGGATTCCGCCTTGGTCACCCGGTCCGCGTGTCTTGAGGGACGGATGCCGGCAAGAAAGAGCGCCTCATCCGCGTAGATATTCCCGACCCCGGCGACCACCGTCTGATCCAGAATCACCGCTTTGACAGAGCGGGAGGTACCTTTCAGCTTCCGGTAAAGATAGTCCGGCGTAAAGGCGTCCCCGATCGCGTCGGGGCCGAGCGTGTCGTAACCCGAAATGCCGGTCTTTCCTTCGCTCGGAATAATCCAGAGATCACCAAGCGTCCGGACATCTCCGTACGTGAGCTTCCCGCGCTCAAGGCTGAACCGGATCCGGGTATACGGTGGATCCGGAAGCGACTCATCCTCCTGAAACACGAGACGCCCCGTCATCCGGAGATGCACCATGAGGCTCTCCGGGCCATCCAGCCTCAGAATCAGATACTTCCCCTTCCGGTCCGCGGCCCGGAATACCCGGTCCGTAAGAGCGCGTCTGAAGGCGTCCTCCGTCCGGTTCTTGATAAAACGGGGAAGATCCACCGTCACCGCCGTGATTCTGTCCCCGGGAAGCTTGGAGTCAAGGTAGCGTCTTACGGTTTCAACTTCTGGCAGTTCCGGCATTCCGATTCTCCTATCTGAAAAGAAAAAGCGATCAGTCCTCTTTCTTCGGCACAAGCGACGTGAAGAGCCCCGTGCCCATCGCGTTCTCGGGCTTCGCTTCATCCACCTTATCGAGCTGCTCCGCGATCTTCGCTCGGGCTTCGTCCACTTCCAGCCGGTCCTCCGCCTCTTCCTTCACGGCTTCATTCGCGACCTTGAGGAAATCGGGAATAAAGATGTCAGACTCGGCGATATCGCCCTCTTCCACTGATTCCACGCGCATCACCTGGATCTCAAAGCGGAGCGTCCAGCCGGCGTAGGGGTGATTGCCGTCGAGCACCGCCATGCCGCCGCCGACATCCGTAATGATGTAGCCACGCCCGTCATCCACCGGCACACCAGGGATATGCGAGAACCGCATGCCTTTCTTCGGATTCTCGACCCCGAGCTTATCGACCGGGACAAGGTGCACGAGGTTTTCATCAAAATCCCCGAAGCTCTCCTCAGGCTCAAGCACCAGATCAAAGCGATCGCCTTCCTTATGCTTCAGGAGCGCCTGATCCATGCGCGGGAAGACATCTTCCTCCCCGGCCCGCAGCCTCACGCCTTCCTCTCCTGTCTGATCGACGATATGGTCCCGGAGATCCCAGACCGTGACGAATACAGTGACGAGATCACCCTTCTCAATCTTCTTAGTCATTCTTTCCTGATTTCCTATTCTTTCTGCCGCGGTTTGCTGACCGCGGCAGATGCGTTATTTCTTCTCTTCTGAATCCCGGCTTCCGACTTCATGCATCACCGATCCCTCGCGGGCATTCTCAGTCAGACGCCTGAGGAGTCTCGGATCATTGATTTTCAGCAGTCCCTTCGGATTTTCGCCCCAGGCGTTTTCCCCCGCGCGGCTTTCCGTGATGAGAAGCGGAATAAAACCGATCGGGAAAAGCGCGAAAACGAGAATGGCCCAGAAGCCCGAGTGCGACATGTCGTGAAGGCGGCGAACGGTCGCGCAGACCGCGAACCAGAGTCCAATCGCGATCAGACCGCCCCCGAGCATCGGGGAAGCCCCGGACCGGAGCCCAAGCCACGCGGCCGCGAAGCCCGCCATGATAACAGCGAGCCAAAGCGCGAGTGCGCCTCCGAATCGGGCGCGCGTGAGCCGCTCAGCGGTGGTCCAGGCGGCAATGTCCTTCAGTAACGGCGTTTCAGATAAAAGCGCCACAGAGAGAATCCTCCAGAATTACATAGAAAAAGGCGCAGCGAAGCCTCTTCTCACCCCAAATTCCCGGATGAGGAAAGGCTTCCCGCGCCCTTCAGTGGATCAGATGCGAGGGCATTCTGTCCAGAGGACAGTTACTCCCCCGCTCTGCTGATCAGCGGGTCTGTTCGCCAAGAAGCGTCAGAATCTTCGGCGCGACGCCGGTCGTATCCGGACCGCCATTCGCGTTCAGCACGGTCACCCGGGTCTGATTGCCTTCGTCCGTCAGCTTGATCTGATAGGTCGGCGGCTCAACCGTCTTCGTCTGGCTGAAGAGGTTCGTAAAGAAGCCCTGTTCGCGCTTCTTCTCAGCTTCGTACGTCGGATCCAGATACTTCACGAGGAACCAGCCCTTCGTGCGGTCGCGGTCAGACACGGTGAAATTCATGCGGTCAATCGCGAGGGCCGTACGGCGCCAGGCGTGATCGAACGGTTCCTTGATGATGATTGCGGCGGCCTTGCCGTCAGCGCCATTCACGATTTCGCTCTTATAAACCGGAGCCGCGGCCTTCGCGGCCGTTCCCGCGGTCTTCTCAAGCGCCGCCTGCTTCGTCGACGGGAGATCCGCCTTCTTCAGATCGGGGTTGAATTCAGACTCAATCTTCTGAGCGAGCTTCGTCGCCATTTCGGCTTCGAGCTGCGGGTCACGCGGACCCGGCTGCCACACCGTCTGGTCGCCCTGATTGCCCTTCACCACTTCCACCATCGAGCGGTGCGTGATGTAGACATCCGTCGATCCATCCGGATTCCGTTCAAGGCGGCAGCGGTACTGATCGCGTTCGCCGGTCGAATAGACGGCGTCAATCAGCTTGCCAAGCGTCGCGCGGATGATGTCCTGCGGGAGACGGGCCTTGTTTTCAGCCCATTCCGTTTCGATGTAGCCGGTCTTCGGATCCTGATTCTTGATCGTGAGGCCGACAGAAGCCCAGAAGTCCTGCACCACGGGCCAGAGCTGCTGCGCCGGCACCTGGGTGTGGACCCAGCGGATATCGCCGTCACGCATCACCTTGGCGGTCACGGTTTCGGGAAGCACAGTCGACTGAGCGGCGGTGGCGCGATTCGCGGCTGCGGCCTGCTGGCCCTGCTGCATGCTGCTCGCCGACACGTCACGCGTCCGCTGCGGGACGTTATAGAGGTTATCGTGCGGAACCTGGGAGAGATCCGGCGGAACTTCAAGCGGCGCGCGCGAGTTGCTTGACTCGTACTGAACCTTGTCGTTCGTGAACTGGGCACCGAGGTAAGAACAGGCGCTCAGGGCAACCGGAGTGACAGCAAGCACTGCAACACGCAGTAATTTCATCTTCATAACAGAATCCAAAAACCTCTTTTTACCGGGCAGCCTATGCGAGAGATCTCTCAGAAGGCCGCCCGGGGCGAGTCAAAAAGTAGTGAATTAAATGAGCCCGGCAGAAGCGAGCGCCGCCTCGACCTTCTTCTGACCCGCGGGAGTGAGCCAGGTGAGCGGGAGACGGATACCGGCCGGAATCTTCTCCATGCGGTTCAGAGCCCACTTCACCGGAATCGGGTTCGATTCGCAGAAGAGCTCCTTATGAAGCGGGAGGAGACGGTTGTTGATCGCGCGGGCCGTGGCGATATCGCCCTTAAGCGCTGCCTCAACCATTTCATGCATCAGCTTCGGCGCGACGTTCGCGGTCACCGAGATCACGCCCTGGCCGCCCGCGAGCACGAGGGCGAGAGCCGAGTCATCGTTACCGGAGTAAAGCGCGAAGTCCTTATCCTTCGGAAGCGCGGCGAGCAGCGCCTCAGCCCGGGCGAGGTCACCCGTCGCGTCCTTCAGGCCGACAATGCCGGGAACCTCAGCGAGGCGCAGCACGGTGTCGTTCGTCATATCGCGGCCCGTACGGCCCGGAACGTTATAGAGGATCACCGGCAGCCCGCCCTCACGCGCCACGGCGGAGAAATGCTGGAAGAGACCTTCCTGCGTGGGCTTGTTGTAGTAAGGGACCACCTGCAGGGAATACTGAGCGCCGACTTCAAGCGCTTCACGCGTGAGGCGGATCGCTTCAGCCGTGCTGTTCGCGCCGGTACCGGCGATCACGGGAACGCGCCCTGCGACAGCCTCAACCGCGGCCTTCACCACCGCCGTATGTTCCTCAAAGGAAACCGTCGGGCTTTCGCCTGAAGTTCCCATCGAAACGATGGCGTCAGCTCCCTCGCTCACCTGCCAGTCAATCAGCTTCTGATAGCAGTCATAGTCAATAGAACCGTCATCCCGCATCGGGGTCGCAATCGCAACCAGAGCACCAGTAATCATGTTTTCTGACCTTTTGTTTCAGAACTGCCTCCGCTTCCGTGTCGGGTCACTCCCGAGAGCCGTCCGGAGACTTCGATTGGGTGATTTTAAAGCAAAGTCCTCATACTTTCTTCTAGGGGAAAGCGGCGAGCGGAAACCGCTCAGCCTCCCCCTCGTCCTTCTCCCGGACGGCCACAATCCGTTCGACAAAGGAGTTCGCGGCCCGCCCTTCCTCAAACGCCGTCACGGTGAGCGGGGAAACGAGCGTGAGAAGCTCACCTGACTTCAGCCAGTGATCGGGATTCGCGGGTTTCCCGTTCGCCTCGGCATGCGCCTTCGTGAACGTCTGATAGATCAGGACGCCGCCCGGAGCGAGGTGCCGCACGAGTTCCGGGAAAAGCGGACGGTTCAGGTAATTCACCACGATGATGCCGGAGAAGAGCTCATCCCCAAGAGGCCACACGCCCGTCTCAAGATCCGTCTTCCGGAACTCAATCTCGGGGAACCCCGACGCGCGGAGCGCGAAGTCATCATCCCGGTCCACCGCGAGCACCGGGTAGCCATAGAGCGCCGCGAGCACCGAGTGCCGCCCGAGACCGCACGCGGCATCCAGCACCCGGCCGCCGTCCCGCGGAATCGCGGGAAGAAAGCGGGTAACCCAGGAAGAAACCGAAGGGAGTGATCCGTTTTTTGCCGTCGTCATGCTGCGAAATGCTCCTTTCCGAACCGCGTCATCAGAGACCGATGAAGAAATTCACGACCGCACGGCCAAACGCCACCAGCGGCCCCGTGAAGAATCCCGCACCGCCCACAAGGCAGAGCGCGAGAACAATCCACATCCCATAGGGCTCAATCCGATCGAGATACTTCCCGACGCTCCAGGGGAGAATGCCGACCGCCACGCGGCCGCCATCCAGCGGCGGGATCGGGATCAGGTTGAAGGCCATGAGGAAGATATTGATGCTGATGCCGTAGACCGCCATCTGAAGGAAGAACTGTTCCTGGACTCCGGCGATCACGAGAAGCTTCAGGATGATGCCCCAGATCACGGCCTGCAGGAGATTGCAGCCCGGGCCCGCGAGCGCGACCCAGATCATGTCGCGCTTCGGATTGCGGAGTGCGCCGAAATTCACCGGCACGGGCTTTGCCCAGCCGAAGATGAAGCCGACACCGCCCGCCGCGGCAGAACCCGCGAGCATGATGAGCGGCAGAATGATCGTGCCGAAGGGGTCGATGTGCTTCGCCGGATTCAGCGTCACGCGCCCCATCATCCACGCCGTGTTATCGCCGAACTTCCGGGCGGCGTAGCCATGCGCGGCTTCATGCATCGTGATCGAAAAAATCAGCGGAATCGCGCAGACCGCTATGAGTTGAATGATCGAATTCATGGTACAGAGAAGTCTAACAGCGGGGCAGGAAAATCCGGCTCCGCTGTCTGCGTAAAATTGATTGCAGTTTCTTGCAGGAATGAGGGCAGCGCGTGCCCCCGTCTCCTAGAGAATACCCGCAAGTGCCGGAAGATGCTTCCAGACGGGATCCAGGTCCGCGGGGAGCGGGTGAATTTCACCCGGTCGCGGCCTTCCGCCCCCGATCGTATGGAAGTCAGACCCGAGGCTCGCGTAGAACCCATACTGGCGTGCGATATCGGCGAGCTTCGCTTCGGTTTCCGACCCCTGGCTCCCTGAGCAGACCTCGATTCCAAGGCCGCCCGCCTCGTGAAATTCCTTCATGAGCTGACTGAGCGGCGTTTCTTCCGGAAGCTTATAGCGGCCCGGGTGCGCGAGCACCGGGATGCCGCCCGCGTTCAGGATGATCGAAATCCCTTCTTCAAGCGACGGCCACACCGTTTTGATAAACGCGGGACAGCCGTCCCCGAGATAAACATCAAACGCTTCCTGAACGGTCTTCACGTAGCCATTCATCTTCATCCAGCGGGCGAAGTGGGCGCGCGAAAGCGTCCCCTTCTTCGCCGCGAACCGGAGCGCGCCTTCGTAGGCGTCCGGGAACCCGAGTTCCCCGAGGCGCTTCCCGATATCTTTCCCTCGGTTCACACGCTTCTCCGCCACATCGGCGAAAACGCGCGCGAGCTTCCCGTCCTCATACCGGATCCCCAGCCCCACCACATGGATTGAGCGTTCGTTCCAGAGTGTTGAGACCTCAATTCCAGGAACAAACGTGATGCCATGCTTCACTGCCTCGCTCTTCGCCTCCGGGAGTCCATCCACCGTATCGTGGTCTGTGAGCGCGAGGAGCTTCACCCCGCACGAGTCCGCGAGCGTAACGAGCTCCGCGGGCTTCAGCGTTCCGTCGGACGCCGTGGAATGCGTGTGAAGATCGGTTTTCATTTAAAAGCCTTACGTAATGCGTGTGACTCGCTTATCTTAGGACATCGGCAGAAATCGGGGAGAGAAGCGCTATCCCCTTTTTGGATTTTGGGAAAAGTGATTAGGTACGGTTTTCAGCTTCTCCCGCGTCGCTTGAAATTCCCCCTCTCCGCCCCCATATAAGGTTTTTAAGACTCATTGATTTCTCTTCTTTTCATAAGGGAAAAGGACACGGCAACGTATGTTTGACACGCTCGAGCACTTCTACTTTCCTAAGGCCAATGCACGTGGCAGCGCGATCCGTCTGCAGGAGACCTGGCAGACGATTCTGGAACGGCGAGCGACCCGGAACCCGTGCAGCGTCTGCTCGGCGAAATGACGGCCGGAGCCGCGATGCTCGCGGGCTCCATTACGTTTAACGGCCCGGTGCTGCTCGAGATCGCGGGTGACGGCCCGGTGCGTCTCGCGATGGTGGAGAAGCCGGATCTCGGGATCCGAGCCGTGGTGCGGCTGAATGAGGCTGAGGCGGATAAGATCCGCCCGGATTCTGACCTCAATTCGCTCGTCAACGCTCACGGCAAGGGCCGCTGCGCGCTGACGCTTGTGCAGCCGGATCCGTCGCTCAGAAGCCAGAGCTACCAGGGGATCGTGGACCTCGCGGGGTCGAAAACCGTGGCTGAGGCGCTTTCCGCCTATATGACGCAGTCGGAACAGGTGGAGACCCGGATGTGGCTCTCGTCCGACGCCACCGCGGCCTCCGGCCTGATGCTTCAGAAGGTCGCGGCGGAAGGCGGCAAGGGCACGGACCCGGACTTTGATCCGGAAGACTGGAACCGGGTGCAGAAGCTCGCCGAAACGGTGACCCCGGATGAGCAGCTGAAGCTTGAGCCGCGTGAAGTCCTGAAGCGCCTCTTCTGGCAGGAGAATCCGCAGATGGGAACGCCGAAAGCGCCGAAATTTGAGTGCGGCTGCTCACGTGACCGCGTGGGCGGCATGATCCGAGCGCTCGGGGAAGAGGATGCCCTCGCGCTTGTCGAAGAGCAGGGAAAGATTGAAGTGACCTGCGAATTCTGCGGCAAAACCTACGCGTTTGACCCGATCGACGTTCATCAGCTTTTTGATGAGCACGCGGCAAAGGGCACCGAAACCCGTCACTGACCGCTGCGGCTCTGCTTAAAACAATGGGCAGGAATCCCAAGAGATTCCTGCCCATTTCTTTTCCTGCGTCCGGTCTGAGGCGAAGCGGAAAACTACTTCTTCTCCGGCTTCTTCTGAGTCTTCGCCGCGCTGCCCTTGGCATCAAGAGGATCATGCGCCGCGAACGCCTCAGGCTCCACAGCAGGCGCGTCGTCCGTTTCCGTCGGATTCGCCTTCTCAAGCGCCCGGCTTTCCGCCTTCACGGCCTCAGCCGCGCGCGCCGCCTCTTCCGCTGCCTGCTTCGCCTGCTCTTCAGGCGACGCCTTCACGCGGAAAAGCACTTCGCCGTTCCGGACCATATAGAGCTCATGCCGCGCCCGTTCCTCGATAGCGGTCGTGCCTTCCTTAAGAGACCGGACTTCAGCGACAAGCGCTTCGTTCTCAGTCTTCTCGTGCTCGATATCCTGCTTCGCCTCGACGAGCTTATGCTCAAGCTCCCCGACATGAAACCACCCGCCCTGGCCGAACCAGAGCGGTTTCTGAATGAGGAGCGCGAGAGCCCAGACGGCGACGGCGAGCCAGATGCGCCACTTACGCATGCTGCGATTGCCTAAGAAAACGCTTTCCGCTTCAGATCGAGAACGCCTTGCGGCCCGGATACACAGCGGCTTCACCGAGACGCTCTTCGATACGGAGGAGCTGGTTATATTTCGCCATACGATCCGAACGCGACATCGAGCCGGTCTTGATCTGGCCAGCGTTGAGGCCGACCGCGATATCAGCGATCGTGGAGTCCTCGGTTTCACCGGAACGGTGCGACACCACAGCGGTATAGCCCGCGCGGTGAGCCATGCGGATCGCTTCAAACGTTTCGGAAAGCGTGCCGATCTGATTCACCTTGATGAGGATCGAGTTCGCGACACCCTTCTCGATACCTTCAGCGAGGATCTTCGGGTTCGTGACGAAGAGGTCATCGCCCACGAGCTGAACCTTCTTCCCGAGCGCCTGCGTGAGCTTCGCCCAGCCTTCCCAGTCGCCTTCCGCCATGCCGTCTTCGATCGAGATCACGGGGTACTTCTGGACCCAGCCCTCAAGCACCGCGATCCACTCTTCAGCGGTGAAGGTCTTGCCCTGCTTCGTGAGGGTGTAGAGGTTCTTCTCCGCGTCATAGAACTCGGAGCTCGCGCAGTCGAGACCGATCGCGATATCGTCGCCCGGACGGAAGCCGGCCTTCTCAATCGCCTCAACGATCAGCTCAATCGCTTCCTCGTGGCTCGAAAGAGCCGGAGCGAAACCGCCTTCGTCACCGACCGCCGTGCTCATGCCGCGGCTGTTCAGGATCGACTTCAGGGCGTGGAACGTCTCAGCGCCGTAGCGGACCGCTTCGCGGAAGGTCGGAGCGCCGAGCGGAATGATCATGAATTCCTGCAGATCGAGGTTGTTATTCGCATGAGCGCCGCCGTTGATCACGTTCATCATCGGGACGGGGAGCGTCACAGCGCTCGTACCGCCGAAGTAGCGGTAGAGCGGAAGGCCGGACTCTTCAGCCGCCGCGCGGGCAACCGCCATGGAAACGGCGAGAATCGTGTTCGCGCCGAGACGGCCCTTGTTCTCCGTGCCATCAAGCTCAATCATCGTGCGGTCGATATAGCTCTGATCCGACGCCTCAATCCCGAGCACCGCGTTCGCGATGTCTTCGTTCACGTGACGGACGGCCTCAAGCACGCCCTTGCCGCCGAAACGCTTCGGATCCTTGTCGCGGAGCTCGATCGCTTCGCGGACACCGGTCGACGCGCCGGACGGAACCGCCGCGCGGCCCATCACGCCGGACTCAAGCCACACATCGCATTCAACGGTAGGGTTGCCGCGGGAATCGAGAATCTCACGGCCGACAACATCAACGATTGAACTCATGTTCTTTCCTTCCTTTTCTGCAGAAATGCCAAAGACAAACTAAAGCCGGGCGCTTCGCCCGGCCTCTTTTTTATGAGAACTGCTCTTCGAGGTACATGCCCGGCTGCTTCACGATGCGGTCAATCGCGGTAAGCGTCGCGAGAAGCTCCGGCATCCGTCCGAGCGGCACGGAGTTCGGGCCGTCGGAAAGCGCCTTTTCAGGGTTCGGATGGGTTTCCATGAAGATGCCGGCGACACCCACGGCCACAGCCGCGCGGGCAAGCACCGGAACGAACTGGCGTTCGCCGCCAGAGCTCGTGCCCTGGCCCCCCGGAAGCTGCACCGAGTGCGTGGCGTCAAACACCACGGGGCAGCGCGTTTCACGCATGATCGCGAGCGACCGCATGTCGGAAACGAGGTTCCCGTAGCCAAACGACGCGCCGCGCTCGCACACCATGAAGCGGTCTTCCGAAAGACCGGCTTCCGCCGCGGCAAGCTTCGCCTTCTCGACGACACGCGCCATATCGTGCGGGGCGAGGAACTGCCCCTTCTTGATATTCACGGGCTTCCCGGACTGGGCCACCGCGCGGATGAAGTCAGTCTGACGGCAGAGGAACGCAGGCGTCTGGAGGACATCCACGACACAGGCCACTTCGGGGACTTCCGCTTCGGTGTGGACGTCTGTCAGCACCGGAACGCCGACCGTCTCGCGGACCTTCTCAAGGACAGCGAGGCCCTTTTCGACCCCGATCCCGCGGAAGCTCGTGGCGGATGTGCGGTTCGCCTTATCGAAACTCGCCTTGAAGATGTAGGGGATCCCAAGTTTCTCCGTGATCTCCTTCATGCGGAACGCGATATCGAGGCAGAGCGCTTCGCTCTCAATCACGCAGGGACCCGCGATCAGGAAGAACGGGCGGTCAACGCCGACTTCAAATCCGCAGAGCTTCATTCAGCCTTCTCCTCAGCCGCTGCCTTGCGATCACGCTCAGCGATGGCGGCCTTCACGTAAGCCGTGAAGAGCGGGTGTCCTTCACGCGGGTTCGACGTGAATTCCGGATGGAACTGCACACCGATGAAGAACGGGTGATTGTGGATCTCCATGATCTCGGGGAGATGATCCTTCGGCGTACGGGCCGCGATCACCATGCCCTTCTCCTCGAACTGGGAGACGTAGGAGTTGTTCACTTCATAGCGGTGACGATGGCGTTCGGCCACATGGTCACCATAGATCGAATGCGCGAGGGTGTCGGCTTCCACCGGGCACTCCTGACGGCCAAGGCGCATCGTGCCGCCGAGGTCAGAATCTTCGTCGCGGTGTTCGACCTTGCCCGTGCGGTCAAGCCACTCGGTGATGAGGGCGACAACCGGATGCGGCGTATCGACATCAAACTCGGAGGAATTCGCGCTCCCAAGGCCGCAGACGTGACGGGCGAACTCAATCACCGCGCACTGCATACCGAGGCAGATGCCGAGGAACGGGATCTTGTGGGTGCGGGCGTATTCGATCGCCTTGATCATGCCTTCAACGCCGCGCTTGCCGAAGCCGCCCGGAACGAGGATGGCGTCGACGCCTTCGAGGCACCCGGTGCCGTTCTCTTCGATGTCGGTCGAATCGACGTACTTCACCTTGGCGTGGGTGTCCGTCGTGATGCCGGCGTGGATCAGGGCTTCGTTCAGCGACTTGTAGGAATCGGCGTAGTCAACATACTTCCCGACCATCGCGATCGTGACAGAGCCGTTCTGCGGCTCCATGTAGCGGTGAACGATGTTCTTCCACTGGCTGAGATCCGCTTCCTTCGCCTTGATGCCGAGTTTTTCACAGACGATATCGTCGAGGTGCTGCTCATGCAGAATCAGCGGCACTTCGTAAATCGTCTTCGCGTCGTACACCGAGATCACGTGATCCATCGGGACATTCGAGAAGAGGGAGATCTTCGCGCGTTCGTTTTCCGGAATCGGACGGTCAGCGCGGCAGAGGAGCACGTCAGGATAGACGCCCTCTTCACGCAGCTTCTGCACAGAGTGCTGGGTCGGCTTCGTCTTCAGTTCGCCGGCGCTCGCGATGTAGGGGCAGAGCGTGAGGTGCATGAAGCAGGTGTTGTTGCGGCCGACGCGGAAGGAGAGCTGACGGATCGCCTCAACGAACGGCAGGCTCTCGATATCGCCCACCGTGCCGCCGATTTCGATCACCGCCACATCGGGGTGGCCGTCGAGGGAATTACGGACGCCGCGGAGGATGAACTCCTGGATCTCATTCGTGATGTGCGGAATCACCTGCACGGTCTTGCCGAGGTACTCGCCGTGGCGTTCCTTGTGGAGCACGGACTCGTAGATCTGGCCGGTCGTGAAGTTATTCGTCTTATGCATCTTCGTGGAGATGAAGCGCTCGTAGTGGCCGAGGTCAAGGTCGGTCTCCGCGCCGTCTTCCGTCACAAAAACTTCGCCGTGCTGGAACGGGGACATCGTACCCGGATCCACGTTGATGTACGGATCAAGCTTGATCATCGTCACCTTGAGTCCACGGGATTCCAGGATGGCAGCGAGGGAAGCCGCAGCGATTCCCTTGCCGAGAGAAGAAACAACACCGCCAGTCACAAAAACGAATTTGGTCATCGTGCTCTCACGAAAAGATGAAGAACTTTAACCCGTCAAATTATAAAGGAGGCGATCTCCCATTTGGAGCTCGCCCCCATCACGAATTTGCGGATTGAGTCAGGAAAAAACAGGAAATTATACGCAATTCAACGATCAAAGCGAATGCGGGGATCCGGATGAATCTCGCAGGCGTCCCATTCGGGCTGTATCGACACGTGGTCAATCCCGAATTTCACGGCCATCTGATGCCGGATCGCGTCGAGCACCGTGGGCCAGTGATCAGGGTCCGGGATGTGGACGTGAGCCTGGATCGCGGAGTGCCCCGGGGCCATCGTCCAGACGTGAAGGTCATGCACCCGCATGACACCGGGCACCGCGGCAATCGCGTCACCCACCGCTTCGTACTCCACACCTTCCGGCACGGCATCCAGCAGCACCCGGGTCGACTCTTTGAAGATCCCGATTGTCGCGCGGATGAGGAGGCAGGCCACAATGATCGAGAGCAGCGGGTCCACGATCGTGGGGCCGCCCATCCAGACAATGAAGCCCGCGAGAATTGCGGAGACGGATCCCAGAAGGTCTCCCATCACGTGAACGAGCGCCGCGCGCGTATTTACGTTCTTTTTATCGCGGGAAAGCGACCAGGCGACGCCGATATTCACGACGAGGCCGATTGTCGCCACCATCATGACGGAGCCGCCTGAGACCGGCTCCGGATTCATCATGCGTTTCCCCGCCTCAATCACGATCCAGACGATCACGCCTGACATCACGATGCCGTTCACGAACGCGGCGAGCGCCTCAAGCCGCCCGTGGCCGAACGAGTGATCCTCGTCCGCCCCGTGCCGCGAAAAGATATTCGCGACGAGCGCGAAGAGGAGTGACATGGAGTCTGTCACCATGTGACCCGCGTCACCCACCAGGGCGAGTGAGTTTCCGAGCCAGCCCGCGACAAGCTCAATCGCGGAGAACCCGAGCGTCAGCGCGATCGCGAACCCGAGGACCGAGGTCTTTACCTTTTCCCCGCTGTGGTCGTAGATCGAGTCGCCCGCTTCATGCGACGAGTAAGGTTCCGTCTGGCGGTGAAAGACTGCTGCCATGGTGACATCCTTTTTCGTATTTCAAAATCAGAGAAACGCCCCTTGGGGAGCATTCTCCACAAGGGGCGCTGAAGAATCAAGCAGCCGGCAGGGGGAAAGCCCCGGCCGGTAACTGATCCGGGATTACTTGGAGGACTTCTCGTCCGCCTTATCGCCAGTCAGCATCGGAGCCATGGAGCCCGCGCCACCCGCAAGCAGACCCTGCTTCGCGTAGATGCCGAGCTTCGCGCGCGTGTCGACGATGTCGAGGTTACGCATCGTGAGCTGACCGATACGGTCCACAGCCGTGAACATCGAGTCACCCTTCTCCATCGTGAGACGTTCGGGTTCGTAGGTGAGGTTCGGGCTTTCGGTGTTGAGGATCGTGTAGTCATTGCCGCGGCGCAATTCAAGCGTCACTTCGCCGGTGATCGCGCGGGCAACCCAGCGCTGAGCGGATTCGCGCAGCATGATCGCCTGGCTGTCGAACCAGCGGCCCTGGTACAGCAGACGGCCGAGGCGGATGCCGTTCACGCGGTACTGCTCGATCGTGTCTTCGTTATGGATGCCGGTGACGAGGCGCTCGTAGGCGATGTGGAGCAGCGCCATGCCGGGGGCTTCGTAAATGCCGCGGGACTTCGCTTCGATGATGCGGTTCTCAATCTGATCGGACATGCCGAGACCGTGGCGGCCGCCGATGCGGTTCGCTTCGTACATCAGCTTCACGAGATCCGTGAACTCAACGCCATTCAGGGCGACCGGGCGGCCTTCTTCAAAGCTCACCGTCACCGTTTCCGGCTTGATCTCCACCGACTCATCCCAGAAGGCGACGCCCATGATCGGGTCGACAATCTTCATGGAGGAGTTGAGGTGCTCGAGGTCCTTCGCTTCGTGCGTCGCGCCGAGCATGTTGGAGTCGGTCGAATAGGCCTTCTCAGCGGACATGCGGTAGCTGAAGCCTTCGGCCTGCAGGAACGCGCTCATTTCAGCGCGGCCGCCGAGTTCAGAGATGAACGTCGTGTCAAGCCACGGCTTGTAGATCTTCAGATTCGGGTTCGCGAGGAGACCGTAGCGGTAGAAGCGCTCGATATCGTTGCCCTTGTAGGTCGAACCGTCGCCCCAGATGTTCACGCCGTCCTCACGCATCGCGTTCACGAGCATCGTGCCCGTCACAGCGCGGCCGAGAGGGGTCGTGTTGTAGTAGGTCTGGCCTGCGGTGGTGATGTGGAAGGCGTTCGCCTGGATCGCCGCAATGCCTTCGGCAACGAGCTGCGGACGGCAGTCGATCAGACGGGCCTTCTCGGCACCATACTCCATCGCGCGCTTCGGAATGGACTCGTAGTCGTTTTCGTCAGGCTGGCCAAGATTGGCCGTGTAGGCGCAGGGAAGAGCTCCCTTCTTCTTCATCCAGTGCAGAGCGCAGCTGGTGTCGAGACCGCCGGAGAACGCAATGCCGACCTTCTGGCCGACCGGAACGCTTTGGAGAATAGTTTGTGACATTGACGTATCAGAAATTGTTTCCGGCTCAGCCGTGAGCCGGACATGGACAGGAAACGGAGACGGCGATCTCCGTCATATGCTTAACCTTTTTATTATCACCGGAATCCCCGGCCGAGTGTTAACCGAGCCGTCATTTTTTTGGGATCCCGGGATGAGCCGGAACGCTAGCGCTTGATCCCGGTCCGTTTTTCTAAGCACTTTTCCGCACGGAAGAGAGCGCCGATCGTTTTAGCGTCATCGATTTCGCCCGTTTCCGCCATCCGGACCGCTTCCTCAAACGGAATCCAGGCGAGGTCGAGGAACTCCCCCGGATCGAGATGCCGGCTCCCTTCCCGCGGGTTCTCGGCGAGATAGAGCGAAATCACTTCATTCGAATACCCGATCCCAGGACAGATCGTGCCAAGCGGCGTCCACGTGTCCGAGGCGTACCCCGTCTCTTCCTCCAGCTCACGCGCGGCACAGAGCGCGGGATCCTCCCCCGCCTCTAGCTTCCCGGCGGGCACTTCCCAGAAGACCCGCCCGAGCGGATACCGCCACTGACGTTCCAGCAGGATCTTCCCCTCCTTCAGGAGCACCACCGCGGCGGCTCCCGGGTGACGGAGGTATTCGCGCGTCGACTCCCGCCCATCCGGAAGCTTCACCCGATCGCGGTACACGTGGAGCAGCCGTCCTTCAAACACCGCTTCTCCCGAGAGTCTCGACTCCCGGAGTTTTTCATCCTCTTCCTTCAGCCGGCTGCGATCCATACCGCGTTCTCCTCTTAAAAAGACAAAAGCCTGCGGGAACGCATTCCCCCGCAGGCTCATAAGAAAAAAGCCCGCAGGAGAAATTCCCTGCGGGCTAATTCTATTTCTTTTCCGATGCGGGCACCGAAGCGCCCGGCATCAGAGAACAGCCGACAAAACTGATTACTCAGCCTTCTCGACGTTCTTGCGGACGAGACGCTCGCGGATGCGGGCGGTCTTGCCGGCGCGGTCACGCAGGTAGTAGAGCTTCGCGCGGCGGACAGCACCGCGGCGCTTCACTTCCACAGCGCTCACGAGCGGGGAGTAGGTCTGGAACGTACGTTCCACGCCTTCGCCGGAAGAGATCTTGCGGACGGTGAAGGAGGAGTTGAGGCCGCGGTTGCGCTTGGCAATCACGACGCCTTCATAGACCTGAACGCGGGTGTGGTCGCCGTCGCGGATCGTGACGGAAACAGCCACCGTGTCGCCGGGGCCGAAAGCCGGAATCTGCTTGTTGAGGCGGGCGATTTCTTCCTGCTCGAGGACTTCAATAATATTCTGTGCCACTTCTAAATCTCCAGAACCATCACTTCGTCATTTGGGTAATTTGTTGGTTGACGAAGTAGGATGGGTAAATAATTAAAGCGCGTCAGGCGGCATCGCCCTTTTCCGCGCTTTCCTTCATCCGGCGGACAATCTCGCGAAGCGACTTGAGGTCGTCCTTTGAAAGCGATCCGCAGGAACGTGCAATTTTAATCAAATCAGGGCGGTTCTTGCAAGTCGCTTCGAGCGCCTTATCGCGATTCCACCGATCCACCACGGCGTGGTTCCCCGAAAGCAGCACCTCCGGCACCGGTTTTCCGCGCCAGACTTCGGGCCGCGTGTAGTGCGGATAGTCAAGGAGCCCGGTCGAAAAGGACTCGTCCTCGGTCGAAAGCTCCTTGATCGCGCCCGGAATCCGGCGCACCACCGCGTCGATCAGGCAGAGCGCGGGGAGCTCCCCTCCCGAAAGCACAAAGTCCCCGATGCAGTACTGCTCATCCACATAGCCCTCAAGGAACCGCTCGTCGATCCCTTCGTAACGGCCGCAGACGAGCGTCAGGGGATCGGACGGTGCCACCATGTGGGCGATATCCGCGTCTTCAAGCTTCTTTCCGCCCGGCGCGAAAGCGATCACGCGGCCGCGGTTTCCACTCGCCCGGATCCGGTCAATCGTCTTCGCGAGGGGATCCGCCATGAGGATCATGCCGGGGCCGCCGCCAAACGGCCGGTCATCGACCGTGCGGTGCGGGTCATGCGTTTCATCCCGCGGGTTCCAGAGGTTCAGCGTCCAGAGGCCGCGCTTCATCGCGCGCGCCGTGATGCCGGACTCCGTCACCGCGCGGAACATCTCGGGGAAGAGACTCACTACATCGAATCGCATCATGCTGCCGCCTTCCTCCCTTCCCTTACGACCAGTCCGCGTGCCACTCGACCTGGATCAGTTCCGAGTCGAGGTCGATATCGAGCACATACTCAGGAATCAGCGGAATCAGGTGACGCTTCGCGCCCTTCACGGCGAGAAGGCTCTGGACGCCGTTCGTTTCAAGCGTTTCCACCGTCCCCAGCTCTTCGCCTTCCTTATTCACGACGCGGCAGCCGATCAGATCCTCGTCCCAGAATTCGCCTTCCGGCAGCGGCGGAAAGTCCTCACGGTCAATCAGGATCGTGCCCTTCCAGTTCTGAGCCTCTTCAGGCGACTCACAGCCCTTCCACTTCGCGATCAGGCCCTTTCCGTGAGGCTTCACGCCTTCCACTTCAAGCGGCCGGGGTTCCGCGTCCCGCGGCCCCCTGAACCACCACTTCGTGCATTCCAGCAGCAGCTCTTCATCGGTTTCCGGCGCGACACGGATCCAGCCCTTAACGCCGTAAGGCGACAGCGACCGCGCGACTTCAATCAGATCAGCCATTCAAGCGTCCCCTGAAAATTCCAGACAAAAAAATAGACCCTCTTCTCCCAACGCCTAGATACCGGGTTAAGCACTCGCAGCGGCGAGACACGTAACACGCCGCAAAACCCGGACGTCAGGAGAAAAAGGGTCGATCAGAACCAGGAGCAGATGCCGGAAGGCAATCAGACAGCCGCTCCGCGCGGTTCTGAATCTGAAGCTCTGAGCCTTAGATTAGGCAGCGGCTTCTTCAGCGTTCTTGGCGTCAGCAGCAGCCTGAGCAGCAGCCTTCTTGGCGGCGTTCTTGGCGGCGGTGGCAGCCTTCTCTTCGGCGCTTTCCGGAGCGGCGAGAGCGACGCGGTTCTTGAACAGGCGGGCCACGGTGTCGCTCATCTGAGCGCCCTTGGAGAGCCAGTAGTTCACGCGGTCTTCTTCAAAGTGAAGACGGACGTCGGCACCGGCGGCAACAGGATTGTAGTAACCAAGACGCTCGATGGAGTGGCTGTCGCGACGCATACGGGAGTCGGTCACAACAACGTTGTAGAAAGGACGCTTCTTGGAGCCGCCGCGAGCCAGACGGATAACAACCATGCTAATTACCTCGTAACTTATCAAAAGTCAGTTGAAAATCAGCCGGTTCCTTCTTGGGTATGGACCCGGCTGACAAAAAATAAATCGACCCGGCGCGTGTATGCGCACGAGTCAGGAATTTGGCATTTTATGCGAAAAGGAGAAACACTGCAACTCTCTGCCCCTCCGGGATAAACCCATTGGGACAAAGAGATGCATCTCTTTCAGAGATCCTGCTTCAAGTCCCCAGTCGCTTCAGCTGCCGCGCGCTGAATCCCCTTGCGGTCAGGCTTTCCGGACCGGGTCTGGGGAATCTTCGGAACAAACACCGCGTGACGGGGCTTCCAGTAGGGAGAAAGCCCTTCACGCTTCAGAATGGCGCGGAAGTCAGGGAGCGCGATCGGGTGATCGGACTCCACTTCCACGGTCACCGCGCTTCCGAGATCCGCATCCGGAAGCCACGTGACCGCAAAGGGGGCCGGCATTTCAGACCGGATCGCGTCCTCAAGCGCCTCAGCCGGCACCTTGATTCCGCCCGTATCGATCACATTATCGACGCGGCCGAGCACACGGAACTCCGTGCTCCCTTCCGCGAACTTCACGATATCGTTCGTCTCGATTCTCGGAACATCGATCGCCGGAGCGCAGATCACGAGTGTCCCGCGGGAGGATTCGGAAAGCGTCACACCGGGGAGCGGCTCGTACCAGGGACCGGCCTTCGGCCCTGAGAGCGGCCGCAGCGCAACGTGTGAGAGCGTCTCCGTCATCCCGTAGGTTGACCAGACGTGATGCGGGAAGGTCTTCAGAATAGCGGCGAGCGCGTCATCCGTCGCCGCGCCTCCGATAATGAGCTCCTGGACACCTCGCATCAGGGCTTCTTCCTTCGGGGTCCCGAGCGACGCCTTTACCTGAAGCGGGACGAGCGCCGCGAAGACCGGGGATTCAGAGAGCCCCTCAAAGGGGTGGCGCGACGGATCCTGCACGATCACGCGGAGCCCCGCGAGCATCGCGCGGACCACCACCATCTGCCCCGCGATGTAATCCATCGGAAGGCAGAGGAGCGCGGTGTCGCCCGCTTTGAGACCCAGTCTCTCCACCGTCATGCGGGCGCTTGCGAGCATGGCGGTCTTCTTCGCGTGAATCGTCTTCGGCACACCGGTGGAACCCGACGTATGAAGCGTGACTTCAGGATCCGGGCCGCACCAGTGGAGGCAGAACTCAAGGACCTTACGGATTTCGTCGTTCGTTTCCGTGCGGAGCGCCTCGCGGAATCCCTCTTCACCGGAAATCACGCGGCCGTTGATATCGATTGACTGAGGAAGCATCTTCACCTCCGATCCGCTTACGGGAGGCGGGGAGACTTGGAGAAGTCAGGCTTACGCTTCTCGAGGAACGCCTTTCCGCCCTCCTGGGCTTCGTCCGTCATGTAGTAAAGCATCGTCATGTCGCCCGCGAACTGCTGGAGACCGAGCTCACCGTCAAGCTCCGCGTTGAGGCCGAACTTCAGGAACCGGAGCGCGAGCGGGCTGTACTGCTGCATCTGCTTCGCCCACTCAACGGTCGTTTCCTCAAGCTTATCGAACGGCACCACGGTGTTCGCGAGTCCCATTTCAAGCGCTTCCTTCGCGCTGTACTGGCGGCAGAGGAACCAGATCTCGCGCGCCTTCTTCTGCCCTACGATACGGGCGAGGTAAGACGCCCCGAGCCCCGCGTCAAAGCTTCCGACCTTGGGTCCGGTCTGACCGAAAATCGCGTTTTCAGAGGCGATCGTGAGATCGCAGACCGTGGCTAGGACATTGCCTCCCCCGATCGCGTAGCCATTCACCATCGCGATCACGGGCTTCGGAAGCGACCGGATCTGCTTCTGAACGTCGAGCACGTTGAGGCGCGGCACGCCGTCCGGGCCCACATAACCGCCGCGGCCCTTGAAATGCATATCGCCGCCCGAGCAGAAAGCCTTGTCGCCTTCGCCTGTCAGCACCACGACCGAAATATCCTCACGCTCGCGGCAGATCGCGAACGCCTCTCCCATCTGAGCGACCGTCACGGGCGAGAAGGCGTTACGCACTTCAGGGCGGTTAATCGTGATCTTAGCGATGCCTTCAAAGAGTTCGAACCGGATGTCGGAATATTCCTTGATCGGTTTCCAGGCAAAAGTCATCTTCAGTTCCTCAAAAAAATGTCATGCAAAAAATCGGAAGGGGAGGCTGAGCTCAGGTAAAAAATCAGCTCAGCACTCCCCTTTCCGCGCCGTCCGGGAAAATCCAGGCGGCGCGCTAGTGTTCCTCAGCGGTTTTCCGCCGCTTGATAACGTTCGTCACACGGGCAGTGGAAACGAGGTCTCCCGCTTCGTCAAAGAGATCCACGTTCCAGACATGCAGCCGGTACCCCGTGCGAAGCGCTGTCGCCCGGGCGGTCACAAGGCCTCCGACCGGCACTGCTTTCACGTGGTTCGCGCTCACATTGATGCCAAGCGGCATCGCGTCCTCTCCCGCGATACGGCGGGAGCCCGCGCCTGCCATCGTTTCCTCAAGCGCGAGCATCGTGCCGCCGGAGCAGTAGCCGTAAGGCTGCGCCACCGCTTCCGTCACCGTGAAGCGGGCCTCAACCTCTCCTGCCTTCACTTCAGGCAGGATCTCAAACCCAAGCGTCTTCTGAAGTCCCACGGCTGCCACGCTCAGAGCGCCTTTGTGAGTTCTTCAACAGCCGAGGCGGCATCCGCAACGAGACCGTAATCCGCCACGTCGAAAATCGGAGCCTCAGGATCCTTATTCACCGCGACGATGACTTTCGACCCCATCATGCCGGCGAGGTGCTGCAGAGCGCCCGAGATACCGAACGCGATGTAGAGATCCGGGGCCACGATCTTACCCGTCTGCCCCACCTGCCACTCGTTCGGGCAGAGACCGTTATCGACCACAACGCGGGTTGCTCCGATCGCGGCGCCGAGCTTATCGGCGAGCGCCTCAAGCGCCTTGAACCCGGCTTCACCGTCAAGACCCTGGCCGCCCGCCACCACGCGCTTCGCGGTGAGGAGGTCAGGACGGTCGCTCTTCATGATTTCAGCGGAACGGAACGTGTTCTTCGCGAACGCCTCAACCGGAGCGAGGTCTTCGACAGAGGCCGCGCCGTCATCCGCCGCGGCTTCAAAGGACGTCGTACGGACCGTGGCGACGACCGGAGCGCCGGAGGTCTTCACCGTGGTGATCACGCCGCCCGCGTAGATCGCGCGCTTGAAGGTCGAGGCGTCAATCACGTCCGAGATTTCAGTAAGCGGCGAGACGCCAAGCTTCGCCGCGACACGCGGCATCGCGGCGCGGTTCAGGAATCCGAGCGCGAAGAAGATGTGCGTGTAATTGGATGCGACCGCGAGCACCTGGGAGGCGAGCGTCTCGGGGGACAGGTGGTCAAGCGAGTCAGAATCCGCCGCGAGGACCCGGGCGACGCCATGCAGTTTGGCTGCGGCGTCAGAAGCCGCGCGGGCTCCCTTTCCGGCAATCAGCAGATCGACGTTTCCGTCGATACGGTTTGCCGCCGCGACGGCGGCACGGGTCGAAGAAGCGCGGAAGCTTCCCTCAGAAAAATCACTGACAACAAGAATCGACATTTCTATTCAATAGTTCCGAATGGGGTTAGAGGACCTTCGCTTCGTTGCGGAGCTTGTCAACGAGTTCCGCGACGCTGGAAACCTTGACGCCGGCCTTGCGGGCGGCGGGGGCTTCATACGCGGTGACCGCGAGCTTCGGCGCGGTATCGGTGCCAAGGGACGCGGCTTCAATCGTTTCGACAGGCTTCTTTCTCGCCTTCATCATGCTCGGCAGCGTGACGTAGCGGGGCTCAGCGAGCCGGAGATCCGCCGCGAACGCGGCCGGAAGCGTGAGAGCGCGGACTTCCGTGCCGTCACCCGTCTGGGAGCTCACGACAAGCGCGCCGTCTTCGATCGCGATCTTATCGGCGTTCGGTCCGAACGGCAGATCAAGGAGCGCAGTCGTCATCGCGCCGGTCTGCTCGGCGTCATCATCAATCGCCTGCTTGCCAAACGCGATCACATCCGGATTCTCTTTCCCGATCACGGCTGCGAGAATGCGGGCCACGGCGAGCGGCCCAAGCGCCTCGTCCGTCTTCACATGAATGCCGCGGTCAGCGCCCATCGCGAGCGCGACGCGGAGCGTATCAACCGCCTTCGCGTCACCGATCGTCACGGCAACCACTTCGTCCGCCTTGCCGGCTTCCTTCAGCTGCACGGACGCCTCAACCGCGATTTCATCAAAGGGGTTCATCGAACGCTTGACCATGGGCTTCTTATCAATATCAAGCCCGCTGCCGTCAGGCAGAGCGTGGACCTTCACGTTGTAGTCAACAACTCGCTTTACTGCGACCAGCACCTTCATTATGAAAAAACTCCTTGCGCTTTCAGGGCGCTTCGGGGAGTTCCGCGCGAAGCGCCTTCTGTTTAAGAGATGGCAGGAATTATAAAGGGACAGAAATCCGGGATCCGGATTAAAAAATGCGACTTTCGGCGTAGAGCCATCCGTAACCGGGAGTCCCAAATATCGGGGTTCGCTGCCCACAGAGCCCGTTTAATCTGTCAGAATAAAAAGATGTTGCCGTGATCCGGATGTGAGCGCTGATCCCGCGCTCTTTCCCGGCTATCCGCGGCCCCGCCCGCTGTTCGTTCCTCCCGGAAGTCCTGCTGAGTGTGTGTTTGCCTCCTTCCGGATGCTGGTTCAAACCGCCGGCCGTGTCAGATTCGTGTTTTTCTCTTTTTGTTATCCAAGTAATCTCTTGAGGAGATATCCATGCTTTCTGATATTGAAATCGCGCATTCCGTCAAACTGAAACCGATTGAGCAGCTCGCGCACGAAATCGGTCTGACTGATGCCGAATTCGAACCCTACGGCCGTGACAAGGCGAAGGTTCATCTGAACCCGGAGCGTAAGCCCCACGGGAAACTGATCCTCGTGACGGCGACGTCCGGCATGCCGGCCGGCTCCGGAAAGACCACGACTTCGATCGCCCTCGCCCAGGGCCTCCGCAAGATCGGGAAGAACTCCTGCCTCGCGCTCCGCGAACCGTCTCTCGGCCCGTGCTTCGGCATGAAGGGCGGCGCGGCCGGCGGCGGCTACTCTCAGGTTCTCCCGATGGAGTCGATCAACCTCCACTTCACGGGCGACTTCCACGCGATCACGTCCGCGAACAACCTCCTCGCCGCGGTCCTCGATAACTGCCGCTACCGCGACCAGCTGAACATCAAGGAAATCACCTGGAAGCGCGTGCTCGACATGAATGACCGTCACCTCCGCTTCATCGTGACGGGTCTCGGCGGCTCCGCGAACGGCATTCCGGCGGAAACCGGTTTCGATATCACGGTGGCCTCCGAACTGATGGCCGTGCTCTGCCTCGCGAAGAACGAGGACGACCTCCGCGCCCGCATCAATAAGCTCGTCGTCGCGACGAAGAAAGACGGCACGCCGCTCACCTGCGGTGAAGTGGGCTGCACGGGCGCTCTGATGGCGCTGCTCCTTGAGGCGACGAAGCCGAACCTCGTTCAGACGATCGAAGGCGGCCCCGCCTTCATTCATGGCGGCCCGTTCGCGAACATCGCCCACGGCTGCAACTCGGTTGCCGCGACGGAAGCCGCTCTTACGGTCGGCGACTACGCGATCACGGAAGCAGGCTTCGGTTCTGAACTCGGCGCTGAGAAGTTCTTCGATATCAAGTGCCGCTCCGCTGACCTCCACCCGAGCGCCACGGTGCTCGTCACGAGCCTCCGCGCTCTCCACTGGCACGGCGGCGTGCCGCTTGCCGAGATCGGTGAAACGAATCCTGAAGCGCTGAAGAAGGGCCTTTGCAACCTCGATCACCACATCCGCAACATGCAGGCCTTCGGCCCGAACGTCGTCGTCGCCCTGAATCACTTCGCAAACGACGATGAGGCGGAAGTCGAAATCGTCCGCAGCCGCGTGAAGGAATTCGGCGCGCGGTTCGCGATTTCGGATGGTTTCGCAAAGGGCGGCGAAGGTGCCATGGATCTCGCGCGCGAAGTGGTCGCGGCCTGCGAAGGCGACCCGAAGCCGATCAACTTCGCCTACGAAGCTGACGCTCCGATTCTCGACAAGATCCAGTCGGTCGTCACCCGCTGCTACGGCGCGGATGGCTTTGATCTCTCCGAAAAGGCGAAGAAGGATCTGAAGCAGATTGAGGAGTGGGGCTTCGGCCGTCTCCCGGTCTGCATCGCGAAGACTCCGCTTTCTCTTACGCATGACGCGAAGCGCCTCGGCGCTCCGAAGGGGTTCCGCATCCCGGTTGAACGCCTGATCCTCAACGCGGGCGCTGGGTTCGTTGTCGTGACGACGGGCTCCATCCTCCGCATGCCGGGTCTCCCGAAGGCTCCGAACGCCTTCAAGATCGACGTGAAGAACGGTCAGATCGCGGGCCTCTCCTAAGCGTCAGACAGTTGCTCTCCGCCCCGCCTTCAGAAGGCCGGGCGGACTGAAAACCCCATAAAAAGACGGACCGCAGCTTTTCGAACTGCGGTCCGTTTTTTTGTATCCGAAAACTTTTTTCTCAGCGGTCCTGATTCTTCAGCTTCTCATCCGGGTAAAGGAACGGTATCGCGGCCTTCGTGTAGATCACGAGCGAATAAAGCGTCAGGATCACGGCGATCCAGATAAGCCAGGAACCGATTTCCCCGATATTGATGGGCCCGAGCGGGTCGTACCAGAGGAGCAGCGGGATCGACACCATCTGGGCGATCGCCTTCACTTTTCCGTACCAGTTCACCTTGGTGTGGGAGGACGCGCCGATCTTCGCCATCCATTCGCGGAGCCCCGTCACCGCGATTTCGCGGCCGACAATGATGAGCGCGACCAGCATCCCGACGCGGTCGAGCGCGAGCAGCGCGATGATCGCCGCGCAGACGAGGAGCTTATCCGCGACTGAATCCAGGAACGCCCCCATCGGCGTCGTGAGATCGTATTTCCGGGCGATATAGCCATCGAGCGCGTCCGTGATCGCCGCCACGCAGAAAATCACGCACGCAATCACGTTCTGGGCATGCTGGCTGAGGAACGGAATATAGAAAACGCCGACTACGAAGGGAATGAGAGCGACACGGGTCCAGGTGAGCGCCATGGGCACGTTGAAGCGTTTTCTTTCCTTCGGGGCGGAAGCGGTGGGGGAATTTGAATCCATTGGTACGACAAGAGCCTTTGCGATAGAGCTGAATAACAACACGCGGGAACATTCTAGCGCTTTAAGGGCGCGAAACTTCTCCTTTTCACACGGATCGTCAGGCAGACGCCTCGCCGTGAAGGCTGAGATAGATCTTCTCGGCGAGTTTTTTCGAAATGCCGTCAACCGTTTCGATTTCCTCTACCGACGCGTTCTTCAGACCCTTCATGCCGCCGAAACGGGCGAGAAGCCTCGAGCGGCGCTTCGCGCCGATCCCTTCGATATCCTCGAGCTGGCTCCGGTTCCGGGTCTTCGCGCGGCGGGCCCGCATGCCGGTGATCGCGAAGCGGTGAGCTTCGTCACGCACCTCGGCGACGAGCATCAGCGCGGCCGAATGCTCTCCGAGCACGAGCGGCGCGCGGCCGCTGTCCTTCGGGAAGACTAGCGTCTCAAGGCCCACCTTGCGGCCTTCGCCCTTCGCGACGCCGACGATATGCGACGTATCAAGCCCCAGGTCCTCAAACACTTCGCGCGCCATCTCGACCTGACCGCGGCCGCCGTCAATCAGCACCACGGTCGGGAGCACCGCCTCTCCCCGGGACACGGGAAGGTAACGCCTTGTCACCACTTCCTTCATGGCCGCGTAGTCGTCCCCTGCCTTCACGTCATCGATATTGAATCGCCGGTATTCCGAGCTATCCATCTTGAAGTTCCGGAACACGACACAGGACGCAATCGTCGCTTCGCCTGACGTGTGGCTGATATCGAAGCACTCCATCCGGAAGTCCCGGAGGTCGCCGCTCTCAGGCATCATGCCGAGCGCGTCAGAAAGCTGCTTCAGGCGCGCGGTTTCGTTCTGCTCGATCGCGAGGCGGCTTTCGAGCGCAATGCGGGCATTCGCCTGCGCCATCTCGAGCCACCGCTTTCTCGGTCCCTGTGGATCATGGATCACCGGGACCCGGCGTCCGGCGATTTCGGTGAGGAGTGACGACATCTCTTCCGGATTCCTGGCGTCCGCCGTAATCACAAGCGTCGGCACAGGAAGGTTCTCGTAGTGGTGCGACACAAAGGCTTCAAGCACTTCGCCCGGATCCTCCGCCGCGGTGCCGCGTGCGAGTGTCGGGAAGAACGCCTGATCACCGAGATGCCGGCCTCCCCGCACCATCGCAAGATTCACGCAGGCAGCGCCCGACTTGATATAAACCGCGAGAATATCGGCATCCGTGTCGCCGCCTGTCGTTTCCACCGTCTGCCCCTCAAGGACCGTGGAAAGCGACGCGATCTTGTCCCGTGTCGCCGCGGCCGCCTCAAACCGCAGCTCAGACGCTTCCTTTGCCATCTGGCCCTGGAGCTCATTCAGGATTTCAGAACTGTTCCCTTCGAGGAACCGCTTCGCGCGCTTCACGTCGCGCGCGTAGTCTTCCGCTGAGATATTCCCGACGCAGGGCGCGGAGCAGCGCCCGATCTGCCCGAGAAGGCAGGGGCGCGACCGGTTCTGGAAGACACCCTCCTCGCAGGTTCTGAGAAGAAACACCTTCTGCAGGATCGAGATGGAATTCCGGACCGCGGCACTGTTCGGGAAGGGGCCGAAGAAGGAGCTCTTCTTATCGACGCCGCCGCGGTAAAAGCTGATCCTCGGGTATTCTTCATTCCCGATCTTCAGGTAGGGATAGGTTTTGTCATCCCGGAAAACGATGTTGTACTTCGGGTCGAGCGACTTGATGAGGTTATGCTCAAGGAGCAGCGCCTCGGCCTCTGACCGCGTCACTGTCGTCTGCAGCCGGTGAATCTGCGACACCATCAGCGCGATGCGGGGCGAGAGGTCGCTCTTCTGGAAGTAGCTTGAGACCCGGCGCTTCAGATCGCGCGCCTTTCCGACATACAGGCAGTTGTCATCCGCATCAAAATAGCGGTACACGCCGGGAAGCGGCGGCAGATTCTTCAGGATCGCCTGATAATCAAAATCGGCTGGAGGGATTCCCTTTGGCATGACATATTTAACCTGATCGAAGGCAGCGGAAGCGGCCGGGAAGCGTTGCGCTTCACCCTGCTCCGCGGCCGGCAAGAAACTTAAGAGACAACCGGACGGTAACGAATGATAGAGGCTGCAGGAAAAACGATTGAGCCCCGGGTGACGTGCGACATATTCTGCCACGTGATCGATAACTTCGGAGATGCCGGAGTCTGCTGGCGGCTCGCCCGCGGACTCTCGGAAGAGGAAGGGTTCCAGGTGACCCTTTATATCGACGACGCGGTGACGCTTTCCAAAATCTCATCCGGCGTCCCGCCAGAGCTCCCAGCATCCGGCGCTTCATCGTCCGGCATCCTCGTCCGACGCTGGGAAGACTCGGAAACCGCGGTGCCCTCTGACGTCGTGATTGAAACCTTCGGCTGCCGGCTTCCTGACAGTTTTGAAGAAGCGATCGCGCGGGAAACACTCCGCGGGCACAAAGTCGCGTGGCTGAATCTCGAATACCTCTCCGCCGAAGACTGGGTGGAAGAGTGTCACGGTCTCCCCTCACCTCACCCGAGGCTCCCCGTCACGAAGACCTTCCTCTTCCCGGGATTCACCCGCCGCACGGGGGGCGTGATGATTGAGCACGGACTGCTAGACGCCCGGGACCGGTTTTCCGCCTCTGACCGGCATTCGCTTCTTGAAACTCTCGGCGCGAAGAAGCCCGACGCCCCGTTTAATCTCTTCTTTTTCTCGTACCCCACGGCGCCGATCGGGCAGCTCGCCGAAGCGCTTGCGTCCGACCCCCGCCCCGTGCAGGTGATCGCGGCACCAGGCCGCGCGGGAGAGATGCTGGGAGAGGCGCTAAGCCGGCTCAGCGCTCCGCAGATCACCTTTTCTCCCGTCCCCGCGGTTCCGCAGGAGTCGTTCGACCGGGTGCTCTGGGCATGCGACGCGCTGATTATCCGGGGCGAAGATTCGTTTGTCCGGGCGCAGCTCGCGGGGAAACCTTTCCTCTGGACGATCTACCCGCAGGATGAGGACACGCATATCGTGAAACTGAACGCGTTCCTCGACCGGATGGCGGTGGAGTATGGGGAAGACGCGGCCCGCGTCTGGCGGGAAACGAGTCTCGGATGGAATCAGGCGTCGCTCACTCCGGGTCTCTGGTCCCGGTTCCGGGATCTCACGCCCGAACTCACGCACGGCAGCCTGCTCTGGTCCCGCCATCTCGCATCTCTGGGATCCCTCACCCGTGCGGTCGCAACGGCTGCCAAAAAAGGACTAAAATAGTTAGCTTGAAATTCTTTCATGCCGGGCTTTCGTTTGCCGATCTCGATGCAACCCTTATGTGCCAGGCATTATTAAAGGTAAAAGTACATCTATGAAAACCGCACAGGAACTCCGCGCCGGCAACGTCTTCATGGTCGGTAAAGAACCGATGGTCGTTGTTAAGGCTGTCTATTCCAAGGGTGGCCGTGGCGCCTCTACCGTCAAGATGAAGATGCGCAATCTTCTCACTGGCGCCAACACGGAAACCGTGTACCGCGCTGACGACAAGTTCGAAGACCTCGTTCTCGAGCGCAAGGAAGTGACCTACTCCTACTACGCTGATCCGTCCTACGTCTGGATGGACGCTGACTACAACCAGTACGAAGTCGGCGAGGATGCCATGGAAGAAGCGAAGAAGTATCTCCAGGAAGAAATGCCTGGCGAACTCACCTTCTACAACGGCCAGCCGATCTCCGTCGAACTCCCGACGAAGCTCGTCCGTGAAATCGGTTACACCGAGCCCGCCGTCAAGGGTGACACCTCCGGCAAGGTGATGAAGCCCGCCAAGCTGAAGGACACCGGCTACGAACTGCAGGTTCCCGCCTTCATCAACGTCGGCGACAAGATTGAAATCGACACCCGTACGGGTGAGTACAGCAACCGCGTGAAGTAATTCCGCGCCGGGCCGGAGAGACTCCGGCACCGATTTGCTGCACAGGGCCTGAAGTTCCGCTTCAGGCCCTTTTCTTAATCTCAGGACATTTTTCGCGATGTCGCTCAAGAAACAACTGAAGAAGCTTGGCTATAAGAGCCGCGCGCTGCAGATCAAACTCACGGAAGCGGTAACGGATCCGCTCCGGAAGCGAAACGCGGCAGACCTTGGCATTTTCCGCCCGCTTCCGATTCCGGATCCGATGACGGTGTCTCTCACCGAGGCGCTCATGAACCGGCACACTGACCGGCAGTTCGCCGAGCAGACGATTTCCGATCAGATGCTCTCGAACCTCCTCTGGGCGACAGACGGCATCAACCGGAAGGACGGCCGCCGCACGACACCCTCTCCCTTCAACTGGCAGGGGATTGAGATCTATGTCGTGAAATCAAACGGCGTCTGGCTCTGGGAACCGGAGCGGACGAGTCTCCGCTTCATCAAGGGAGGCGATCTCAGAACCGCCGTCGCCCCGGTGGATCCGCTCGTCTCCCGCGCTCCGGTGCACCTCGTCTATGTCGCGAATCTCGAGAGCACAACGATCCGCGCGACCGAGTCCGCAAGTGAATTCCTCGCCTTTATCCGAAGCGACCGCTTCAAGCGGATCGGCACCTGGACCCAGTCCTCGGTCCGGAATGCCGTGATGATCGATGTCGGCGCTAAAGTGCAGGCCTGTTACCTCGCCTGCGCCGCGATGGGGCTTGGCACCGTCTGCCGCATTACGCTTGACCGAGGCGCGGCGCGCGAGGCGCTCTCGCTTAAACCCCGCCAGATCGTGATCGCGTCGCAGTCTGTCGGACACACGCTCTAAGCACACTTTTCTCCGGAATACACATCCGGCGAAATCCAGACAGCGAAAAGCCGCAGGCGTGAAACCTGCGGCTTTTTGTCTTACGCGGTCCGCGTCAGATCATCAGATCTTCGCGAGACGCTCCAGCGCTTCAACGGTGTCTGCGGGAGAACCGAACGCGGTCATACGGACATAGCCTTCACCGGCAGCGCCGAAACCGACACCCGGCGTGCAGACCACGGCGGCGTTCTCGAGCACCTTATGGAAGAAGCCCCAGGAGTCCGTGCCTTCCGGCGTCGCGACCCAGAGGTACGGGGCGTTCTTCCCGCCGATCACTTCAAGACCCATGCGGGTGAGGCCTTCATGCATCACCGCGGCGTTCTTCTGATAGATCCCGATCGTCTGGCGGATTTCCTGCTTGCCTTCTTCGGAATACACCGCTTCGGCGGCGCGCTGCACGATATAGGGGCAGCCGTTGTACTTCGTACCGTTTCTGCGGCTCCAGAGGGGCTTCAGAGCGACCTGGCCGCCCTTGCCGTCCGAGATCTTCAGTTCTTCCGGCACCACCACGTAGGCGCAGCGGAGACCCGTGAAACCGGCGGTCTTCGAGAAGCTGCGGAATTCGATCGCCACCTCGCGGGCACCCTCAATTTCATAGATGCTGTGCGGGACGCCGGGTTCCGTAATGTAGGCTTCGTAGGCGGAGTCGTACAGAATCACGCTGCCTTCGCGGCGGGCATAGTCGACCCAGGCCTTCAGCGCGTCACGCGTGAGCACCGTGCCTGTCGGGTTATTCGGGTAGCAGAGGTAGATCACATCCGGACGGACCTTCGGGAACTCCGGCACAAAACCGTTCGCCTTCGTGCAGGGCAGGTAAACGATGTTCGACCACTTGCCGTTCACGTAGTCACCGGCGCGGCCGGCGATGACGTTCGAGTCCACGTAAACCGGGTACACCGGATCCGTCACGGCAATCACGGCGTCGTTCGAGAAGAGCTCCTGGATGCTGCCGACATCCGACTTCGCGCCGTCGCTCACAAAGATTTCAGACGCGTCCACCTTGATGCCGCGGTCCTGATAGTCATTCTTCGCGATCGCTTCGCGAAGGAACGCGTAGCCCTGCTCGGGGCCGTAACCGCGGAAGGTCGCCGCATTCCCCATCTCGTCCACGGCAGAGTGCAGCGCGCGGATCACCGCGGGGGCGAGAGGCTGCGTCACGTCACCGATACCCAGGCTGATCACGCGCTTCTCGGGAGCCGTCTTCTTGAAGGCCGCGACCTGATGAGCGATTTCCTGGAAGAGATAGACGCCAGGGAACTTGAGAAAATTGCCGTTAACAGTTGTCATGATGTTTCTTTATCAGTTTTTTTGAGCCCGGAGCAGCGCCTTCGGTATTGAAGACCGTGCTCAGACGAGCAGGGGATAAAAGTTTTTCTGGTGAATTTCGAGTTTAACGGAATTGAGGTGCCTTGAAGCGCCAAACGGGACCCGAAATACGGGAAGTTTCCGCAATATCCTCCGCCATATCTCGTGCCCTGCGGGATAACGGCCTGAAAACTCCCGCTGTTCTATAATTTACTTACTAATCAATCAGTAAAAAAGCCCTTCCGTCCGAATAGGACACGAAAGGGCTTAACGCATAGCCATAAGCATAACAGGGGAGCAGACATGCCGGGATCCAGAAATCGGGACGACTTCATCGCAGCCGCAAAGAGCCTCTTCGCCTCACGGGGGGTTGATGGCGTCACGATGCGAAACATCGCGGACGCTCTCGGACTCACACAGGCCGCGCTCTATTACCACTTCACGAGTAAGGATGAGCTGTATCTCGCGGTGCTGGAGCGCACGGCGGAAGGCACGATCGCGAACCTCAAAGCCGCGGTGAAATCGCACCGGAAGCCTGTGGAACGGCTCCGAGCCCTCCTCACTGAACTCTGCCGGGCGCTCTACGAGGATCAGGACCGAGGCCGCCTCCTTCTCCGGTCGCTGATCGACGAGGATAAGGAGCGGGGCAAGGTGCTCGGGGAAGGGGTGTTCGGCGAAGGCTTCAGGCTCTTCCAATCCGAAGCCGCGAAGATCTGGCCTGAGCTTGACTCAGGCGAAATCACGCTTTCCCTCATCGCTTCCTGCTCTTACGCCTATACGCTTTCCGATATGCGGCTTCACCTTCCGGGGATCGCGAAGGAAACGCCCTCCCCTGTGGCCTACGCCGACCACCTCATCCGGGTGCTGAAGATTGGGGACGCGTCATGAAATCCGGTTTTCTCGCCGCGCTTCTCGCGATACCGCTCATCCTCTCCGGGTGCTCTGATCAGCCGGGGAGCCCCGCGGCGGACAGAAAGGCTGAGCCGCTCCAGGTGGAAACGATCCGCCCGGTGACAGAAACGAGCGCCCCGAGAGAATTTCCGGGGTCTGTTGCCGCCTCACGCCTCCTCCCCATGGCATCCCGCCTCCCCGCCTACATTCGGTCCGTTCCTCATCAGGAAGGGGATCTCGTGAAGCGGGGTGAAGTGATTGCGGTGCTCGATGACTCTGACGTCCGCTCGATCCGTGAGCAGGCCTACGCGGATGTGAAGGCCGCCTCGATCCGGCTCCGCGACGCGGAAACCGATGTACAGAAGTTTGAGGGGCTATACCGGGATGAAGCAGCGAGCGAAATCGAGCTCCGCAAAGTGAAGCTCCTCCGGGACCAGACGGCTGAAACGCTCCGCGCCGCGCGCGCCCGCCTTACGCAGGCGAACGAGCGCCTCGGTGACGCCGTGATCCGGGCTCCGGAATCGGCGCGCGTTCTCTCGATTCAGCTGCAGCCCGGAACGCTCGCGGTCCCGGGGCTTCCGATCGTGACACTCGAGTCGCTGGACGGCCAGGTGTTTGAGATTCATTTGCCAGCCGAGCTCCTCGGCTCCGTGAAACCGGGCGACCCCGCGGCTGTGACGCTGGATGGCCGGACGGCCCCCATCAAAGGCACCGTCACACAGGCCGTGCATTCCGCGGACCCCGTGACCCGCACTGGAGTGGTGAAAATCGCGCTCCCGAAGGGAGACCGGATTCTCACCGGGACGTTCGGCCGCGCCGCGATCGCCGGTAACGCGTCCGAAAAAGGCATCTTTATTCCGAAATCCGCGATCACGAACCGGGGAGGGCTGGATGGCTGCTTTGTGATCCGGGACGGACACGCGGAATTCCATTGGCTGAGGCTTGGCACCACGCTCCCTGACGGATCGCGTGAAGCCGATGCCGGGCTGAAGGGAGATGAGATTCTCATCAAATCCCCGCCTTCATCGCTTACGGACGGCGCACCGGTAAAAGCGATACCTGATCCTGCCGCCGCAGCCGGAGCCGCGCCGTGAGTAAGCCGCTGAATCTTCCCGGTCGCTTCGCGCGATGGTTCGTGGACTCAAAACTCACGATCCTCATCATCATCGCGTCACTTGCCGCCGGCATCATCGCCATGCTCACCACGCCCCGCGAAGAGAACCCGCAGATCTCGATGCCGGCCGCCGAAGTGATCATCACGCTCCCCGGCGCGAAGCCCGCCGAAATCGAGGACCTCATCGTGAAGCCCGCGGAACGCGTGATCAACCAGATCCCAGGGGTTGATCATGTGTTTTCAACCGCGATGGATTCGGCTGCCGTGATCAGCGTGCAGTACAAAGTGAATGAAAACAAGGAAGCGAGTCTCGTGAAGCTTTACGACCGCTTCCGGAGCGCGAGGAACGAATTCCCGAAAGAAGCATCAGACGCCCGGATCATCAGCGCGGACGCGGATGACGTGCCGATTCTCGCCGTAACACTCACGGGCGGCGGCTACGACGACTACGCGCTGCGGCGGATCGCCGAGCGGTTTGTGGAGGGGCTCACAAGCCTCAAGGATGTCTCCACGTCCTACGTTTACGACGGCCGGACGCGGGAGTTTGAGGTCACGATGGATCCGAAGAAACTCGCATCCTTCGGGATCCCGGCTGAAGCCGTGCGGCTCGCCCTCAAAACCACGAATATCGCGGCGCCGCTTGGCGCTGAAGCGGCGGCGGATACCGGCCGCACGCTTCGCTACGACGGCTTTGTGACATCCGCAGCCGACCTGAAGCGTCTCGTGATCGCGTCTCCCGCAGGGCGGCCAGTGCTTCTGCAGGATGTGGCGGAAGTGACTGACGGGCCGTCATCCGAACGCACGGCCCTCAGCCGCTGGGCTCCGGGACCGGCTTCCAAACTCGCGAAGTCTGCCGCGGGCGAAGCCCCTTCTGTCACCTTCGTGGCGGCGAAGAAAAAGGGCACCAACGCCGTCGTGGCGACAGAAGCGATGCTCGGCCGCATCCACCGGATGCAGGAGCAGTTCCTTCCGAAAGATGTTCACCTCATCATCACGCGTAACGACGGCGCGAAGGCGAACGAAGCCGTGAACTCCGTGATCGGTCATATCGCGGTGTCGATTGCCGCGGTCTTCGCGATCACCTGGATATTCCTCGGGTTCCGCGCGGCCTGCATCACCGGGATCACGATCCCGCTCATTCTGTCGCTCACGCTCTTCATCAATGAGGCGGCAGGGCTCACGATCAACCGGGTGTCGCTCTTTGGGTTTGTGATCGCGCTCGGGCTCCTCGTCGATGACTCAATCGTGGTGATTGAGAATATCGACCGGCATTACGCGGCGGATCCCACCGCGGACCGCGCGACGCTCGCCGCCCGCGCGGTCTCTGAAATCGGCTACCCGACGATCCTCGCGACCTTCACCGTGATGCTGGTTTTCTACACGCTGATTCCGTCGCTCTCCGGGATGCCGAAGCAGTACTTCTTCCCGATCGGCTTCATGGTGCCGACCGCGGTGTTCAGTTCCCTCATCATCGCGTATTCCGTCGCCCCGTGGGCCGCGAAGCGGATCCTGAAGGTACCGGATCATAAGGAAGAACCAAGCCCGGACGGCCATCCGAAACTCGGAAAGCTCGGTCACTTCTACTATCGGACCGCCGGGTGGCTGGTCGGGAACCCGAAGCGAACCAAAATCTTCCTCGCGGCGCTCACGCTCCTTCTCATCCTCTCGTTCCTGATGCCCGCCTGGCAGTTCATCCGGCCGCAGGGGATCTCGGGACCGGTGTCCTTCTTTGGCGTTGAGACCGGGTTCCTCCCGAAGGACGACAAGAACACCTTTAACGTCTCGCTCAAACTCGCGGACGGCACACCGCTTGAAGTGACGGACCGCGCGGTGCGGGATACCGAAGCGATCGTGAAGCAGATTCCGGAGGTGACGGATGTCCTCTCCTGGTCCGGGATGCCCGGTGTCCCCGACTTCACCGCCATGTTCCGAGGCAGCACGCAGCCCGGAAGCAACATCGGCGCGGTGCGCGTGAATCTCGTCGATAAGGGCGAACGGCACCGGACGTCGATTGAAATCGCGGCGAAGCTCCGAAAGGACCTGAAGGAAGTCTCCGCCCGGTACCCGGAATCCACGATCCAGGTGGTGGAGGATCCGCCGGGACCCCCGATGCGGGCCACAGTGCTTGCCGAAATCTATGGGAACGACGGTGAGCAGCTCCGGGCCGCAAGCGAAAAGGTGAGAAACGCCTTCCGCTCCACGTACGACATGGTGGAGACGACGACCACGGAACCGACCGATATCCCTGAGGCGCGCTTCGAAGTGGATCAGGAGAAGGCGTCGCTTGCCGGTGTCTTCCCCGCGGAAGCCGCTCTCGCGCTTCGCCGCTATACGGCGGGGGAAACGGTGGGCTACGGACACGCGCCGGGCGAACGGACCGCGCAGCCCGTGATTCTCCGGGCGGACTATGGGAACAAGGTGGATCCGGCGGAGCTTGGCGGTCTCACCGTGAAGAATAAACTGGGGCTCGATGTACCGCTCTCCGAACTCGTCCGTGTGACGCACACCACGGCTCCCCGCCCGATTCTCAATAAAGACGGCACGCGGGTGGTGCTGGTTGGCGGTGAACTCGGGAACTCGGTTCCGGCCTACGCGGTGCTCGATCTCAACCATCGGCTTAACGGGATGCCGGTCGGGAACGGTGACCGTCTCGCGACCGGAAACCTCGGCCTCACGCCAGTCCGAGCCGACCTTTCCCGCGCCCCGGTGCAGCTTCTCTGGGATGGCGAGATCCGGATGACGCTTGACTGCTACCACGATCTCTTTATCGCGCTCTCAGCCGCCGTCATGCTGATCTTCTTCATTCTCGTCGCGTACTACCGGTCGTTTATCCTGCCGGCCGCCGTGATGTCCGCGATTCCGGTCTGCTTTATCGGACTCTTCCCTGGGCACTGGCTCACGGGACAGATCTTCTCCGCCACATCGCTGATCGGCCTTGTGACACTGACAGGCGTCCTCGTCCGGAATTCGCTTCTTATCGCAGACTTTGTGACGGAATACATGCGGGAAGGGATTTCGGTGCGGGAAGCGGTGCTGCTCGCCGGCGCTGTCCGTCTCCGCCCGATTCTTCTCACGTCGCTCTCCATTATTTTCGGTTCCATCATCATGCTGATTGACCCGATTTTCGGCGGCCTTGGCTGCTCCTTCATCTTCGGAACGATCGCGTCCACGGTGTTCACGATGGCGCTCACTCCGGTGATGCTTTACTGGTACTACACGCGCTGGCCCTATAAGGAGGCGAAGGATGAAGAGTAAAAGAACCGTTTCACTCGTCCTCCCGCTCGCGGCGGCTGTCTTCGCGGCCCTCACGCCTGCCCCAGCAGCCGCGGAATCGATGTCTGCCGCTGCGGACGCCGCCGTTGCCGCGTCCCGCCCGCTTAAAGCCGCGGGAAGCCTCAGCGCCGCGGCGCGCGAGAATCTCGACGCCGCAAAGGCAGAACGGATGCCGTCTGTCACACTCTCCGCGAACCACTTCCGGTTTGAGAGCGGGCTCGGGATGAACGTGAACCTCTTTGGGTTCTCGGCGTCCGTCCCCGTGACCGAGAACCATACGACGGGGTACGCCGTATCCGCGGCCCTTCCGCTTTACACCGGAGGCCGGATCTCAAAGCTCATCGAAGCGGGAGAAGCCGCGGCAGACTCCGCGTCCTACTTCGAAAAGACGACAGAAAACGAAGTCCGCTATCAGGCGTCTCTCCACTATGTGGCGGTCGCAGAGGCGGAGGCGCTCCTGCGCGCCGCGGAGAAGCACGAAGCCGCGGTCGCAGCGCATAAGAAACAGACCGAGGCGCGGCTTAAAAAAGGGATGGCGGTGAAGAACGAACTCTATGCCGCCGAATCCGCGCTCGCCACGGCGCATGACGCGGTGATCGCAGCAAAGACCGCCCTCTCCACCGCAGAAGCGTCCTATAACCGGCTTCTCGGGCGGGAGCTCGATGAACCTGTGACACTCGACCCGATTCCGGAGCCGCTCATCTCAGAAACGCTTCCGGAACTGACAGACGACGCTGTGCGCTCAAGCACAGAGCTCGCGTCGCTCTCAGAACAGGTCAAGGCGGCGGACGCCGCAGCCGGGGCCGCCCGGGCCCGCAATCTTCCGCAGGCCGCGCTTGTCGCAGGCTACGGGAAGCAGAACGGGCACTATCTCACGGAAGAACGGAGTTCCGGGTGGATTGCCGGTGTGGTGGTCTCCTGGACCATATTTGATGGCGGCATCGGGTCATCGCGCGCTGCGGCCAGCGAAAAGACCGCGGGAGCGCTCACCGATGCCCGGGCTGA
This sequence comes from Dakarella massiliensis, assembly GCF_001182045.1. GTDB lineage: Bacteria > Pseudomonadota > Gammaproteobacteria > Burkholderiales > Burkholderiaceae_F > Mesosutterella > Mesosutterella massiliensis. The sequence goes on from NZ_CVTY01000007.1 coordinate 725,350, forward strand.
GGCGGAGTCAGTCTTAAGACTTGACATGAGAACCGCGTGGCTCTCCTGGGAAGAAACCGAATCGCGGCTTAATGCCGCCAAATCCTCTCTCCTGTTCGCAGAAGAGAATCTCCGCGTGACCTCTGAACGCTATGGCGCGGGGCTCGCCCCGCACACCGAAGTGCTGGATGCCGAATCCATGCGGTCCGCCGCAGAAGCGCGGGTCATTCACGCGGCCTCAGAACGCGTCCGGGCGTGGCTTCGCATCAGGAAGCTCTCCCACTCGGTCTGAACGCCTCCTGAGGCCGTTTAAAGCCCGTTTCAACCTCCTTCCAAAAGCGCTACCTGCAGGTTTGATCTGCTCCCAAAATTTAGGATTCATTAAATAAAAATCCTATCTGAGGAAGATAGAATCTTTCGGACGAAAGGTGCCGCTCTTGTCTTGGTTCACCCGCAACTTGAGTACCTCCCGGTGAATGTCAAATGATCTTTCGCAAAAATTGTTCGTAAAAAGTAAGTTGCAGTGTTTGTTTAAGCAGCCCTGGACAAGCGCTTTTCCTCCAGCTGTCCATTCTCGGGGTTAAGCCACACCTTCCCGATCGGCGTGCAGTTCAGCACGGTATCGCCGATCCAGCACTCCGAGTGGTGTTTGCGCGCCTCCAGCATCGTCTTCTTGCGCCAGCGCAGCACTTCCGCGTCCTCGCCGCGGGAGCGCCGGAGGCTGCCAAGCGTCTTTTTGTCACGCAGAGCGCGGTTTCCCACGCCGTGGCCGAACTAGAGGCCTTTATACGGGCTACCGGCACTCACGGACGGCTAACCCTCACGACAGAAGGCCGCGCAGTGCTCGAGGCACCGGAATCGATTTTCTCAGCTATGGAGAAAGGCGAGAAAAAGGTTCGGAGACTGCGGGCGCAGAAAACGAGGTTACTGCGAATCGGCTGCCCCTTTCTCATCCTGCAAACGATCCTCACGCCCAAGCTCGCCCACTTTCATCACCACCATTCCGAGGTAGAAGTGCGGCTCACGATTGAAAACTGGATGCAGCTGATGCTCGATCCGCTGCTCTCCGAACACGACATCGGGTGCTTCCGCTACAGCTTTTTCGCGAGCCGCAAGAACTTCGGGACTCTCGAGGGTCGGACGCTTTCGCTCGAGGATCTGAGCAGGCTACCTATGGTCATCCTCAGGTCCGGAAACAACACGAGCGACTGCCTAGGTATTCGCCACTGTGGGACTGCGACTGCGGGTAAGCGTCAAGACAGACACCCTGTCCTTCACCGAGGAGTATACCCGGGCGGGCTTCGGGGCGGGGGGGCTTATCCCCGAGCCGCCCCTGCCCTCGGGACGCTATACCATGCTCTACCGAAACGAAGTCAAGTTGCCGCAGACGGCCAAAAACTTCCTCGGGGCGTTCAGAACTGAGCCGCCCCCCATCCTAAAAGTTGCGTCGCTTCGACCTTCCCCTGCGAGGGCCTGCCGCCCAGCCCCCGCGCCTTTTTCAGAACCCGCTTAAGGCTAGGGCTCAGAAGTGATAATCCAGCCCCAAGAAAACCTGCGTGGCCTCCAAGACATAGCCGCCCCTTCCTTGGGCAAGTTTTTCAGCCTTGCCCGAGGTGAAGGACTGGGTGGCCGCAACGTAGCCGATCACCTTCTTACTGAACCAGTACTCCCATGCCGCCGCGAGCACGGTGCGATCGAAGTCGACGTCATGGTCGCGCGCGAGCTTGCCGGTAAAGTACTGGGCATCCGCGATGAACTTGTTCTTGCCTATCGTATATGTCGCGCCCAGTAGGAAACTCTCGCCGTTGAAGCCTCCGTCCTCAATGCGACCCTTCACGCCGTCGAGCTTACTCGCCGAGAGCTTGCCGCCGGTCGAGAAATTCGACTGATAGCCCGCGCCTGCAAAAAGCTTGAGGGCCGGAGTGACCGCCCACCAGCCGCCCAGCTGATACATGCGCGCGTCAGGCTTGCGGCTATTCGCCGCGTGCTTGGAGTCCACGTTGGCAAAGGTGAGAGAAAGGTACAGATCCTTCGACTGGTAGTTTCCTGCCAGGGCGAACGTGTGGTTCTTGTCGTTCCACTCGACAGAGTCGTTATCGGTATCACCCAATGAGTAGGAGGCCCCAAAGCGGAACCCGCCTAGGGAAGGGGAGCGATAGTGCAGACCATTGCTCACGCGCGAGGAATTCGCAAAGGTCGACCCGATAGAGGCGTTGCCGTAGGAAGTGCCAAACGGATCATAGCGCAGCAGACCCATCGAGTAAGGCGCCACGGTGGACTGCACGGTGCCCGCGCGGCCCGCACCCAGCTCTCCGTAGGGACCATCTACGGCGAGAATAGAGCGGCGGTCAAACAGCTTGCCGCTAGTTGTGTTCGCACCGGTATCAATGTAGTAGCCCGCTTCGAGGTAACCCTTTACCTTCCAGCCATTTCCAAGGTCCTCGGTCATGTTGAAGCCCCAGCGTGGGGTCGAACGGCCGTTTCTCATTTCAAGGGTGTCGTCCCCCCCCTTAACATGGGTGTAGACCAAACCCGTGTCGGCCCGACCGTACATCTCGACCTTCGCCGCGGCCCGAGCCGCCTGAGGGATCGTCAGGGCAGCCGCCATGACGGCGCTGAGCAGCGCCACAGTCAGTTTCGATAGTTTCATTTGCTCTCCTTTTCTTGTCTTCGATTTGAGTGAAAATAGCCGCCGTCATGCCGTTAGAGGCCATGGCGGCTCTGCTCCTTCCGCAGCCCTGCCTCGGGCGGCGCATACTGCCTGAAAGCTTCAAGAGATCCAGCGAGTCCCTTCATCGCGGTCTGCCAGAACTGAGGATCCGAGCAGTCCGCTCCGAAATGGGCGAGCACCAGCTGATCGACCGTCATTCGCCCGGTGTCGCGCAGCATCCGGACATAGAATGGATAGAAGTCCGCCCCCATATCCCGCCACTTCTGAAGCAGGATTTGAGAAAGCAGAAAGCCCACAGTGTAGGGGTAGTTGTAGATCAGCTGATCAGTCTTGTAGTAATGCAGCTTATAGGCCCAGAGACTCACGTCGGGCAGTGCACTCTCTCCGTACCACTGATGCCAGGCGCGGGTCATGAGCTCCCGGCACCGCTCGGCACTCACCTTGCCCGAGATCCGCTCGCGCAGGAACTCGAGCTCGAAGCTATACCGGACGGGCACGTTCATCATGAAGTTAGCCCAGCTCTTTAGATCCTGCCAGAGCATCGCAAACTGACCGGCGCGGTCAGAGCGCCGGTACAGATAATCGCGCACCACAGCCTCGTCGAAAGTGCTCGCCATTTCCGTGAGCGTCATAGGAAACTCCGTCTGCACCGCGGGCAAATCCCGCATGATCCAGTAGTGAAAGGCATGCCCCATCTCGTGAGACTGCTGGATGACAGAGGCGAGGCTGCCCTGATAGGTTGAGAAAATCCGGGGCATCCGGAACTCTTCGAAGCGCGAGTAGAAGGCTCCCCCAATCTTGCGATTCGAGGGCTTTGCATCGATCCAGCGCTTCTCGCGCATCATCCGAAAGAACGCTTCGATCTCGGGACTCACAGCGCGCAGCGCCCCGCACACCGTCTCAAAGCCATCCGAATAGGAAATCGGAGGGGGAACCGCGTGAGGAGCGACCTGCGGCGCAGGGGCCATCAGATCCCAGAACGGCAGCACCTTGCGCCCCAGCCACGGCGCGCGTAGCGTAACGCAGGCGCGCACGTCGTCGAGCCGAGCGCGGATCGCACTGAACATCGCCTCCAGACCTTCCTGGGAAAGCCGGTTCTGGTGCAGTGAAACTTCGAGCGCGGAGACTCCCGCGCGGCCGAAATACTCGAGCCGAAAGCCGTGCAGCGCGGCGAGCAGCTTCGCGTAGGCATCTCCCCGCACCTTGTAGTGCTGCTCAATCCCCCGGCCCGTCGTCTCGCGCAGGACCGGATCCGGATCGCCCTTGAGAATCGCCACCATGCGGGCCGCTCGAACCGTCACCGGCGTGCCATCGCTGCGGCGGGCCTCGATCGCCACTTCCTTCTGCAGGCGCTTGAACTCAGCTCCGAGGGGCTTGAACTCTGCAGCCTCGCGCTGCGCCTCCTCCTCGCAAAGGTTGGCGGGCAGCCGGCGCTTCCAGTGCAGCGCGCGCTGGTCCATTTCAAAACGCCAGTGCGCAAGCGGCACGCGCTGCCAGAGCGGGTCTCCACGATCCAGAGCATCGATCGCCTGGAAAAGCCCCGCCGAGGCGGCGTCAAGCCTCGCTTCAGCCCGAGCAATCGCTGCATTTTCCGGATCAATTCTCGCATCGGTCGAGTCTTTCGCCCCTAGGCACTTCACGAAGGCCCGAAGCGAAGACAGTCTCATGAGGGCTTCCTCATAAAGGCCGAGCTCGGAGAGCAGCTCCTCTTTCTTCGGCCTGGCCGCGCCTTCAAGCGCCACGGTGAGTTCAGCAACCCGTGCGGCGGAAACGCGCCAGCGCTCCGAGCCGATGTCACCGTAGGCATCCTGCATCTGCCACTCAGGCGCCTGCAACGTGTTTTCTTCCCTTGCTTCTGTCATTTCTCGCGCCCTCTCCGGATCAAAGCGTGAACAGGAAAACGATGATCTGATGCGCGATCAGCCCCACGATGCAGGGGACGGAGGCACGCTTGACAAGTTCAAGCGGATTCATCTTAAGCATCGCGGCGATGGCCACCACTACACCGGCGACCGGAGACAGAGGCCTGGCAATGGTCGAAGCCTGATGCATCGGCAGCACTAGCGCCACAGGATTGACCCCCATGTCCTTTGCGATCTTCGGCACCATCTCGACGATCGGATAGAAGGAAGCGCCGTTGCTGCCCGCAATGATCGCTACAGCGGTGGTGATGAGGACAAAGAGGATGGACATGCCCAATACGCCAAAGCCTGCGGTGTTGGCAAGCCCCACAATCGCGTCGAGCATGCCGAGGGACTTGAAGCCCTGGGCGAATACGCCGGCCGCAATCACGAGCGAGACGACGCCCGACATGGAGCGGCCCATCGCCTGCAGGAACACTTTGCAGCCCGCGCTGATCTTGTCAAAGCTGAATTTCCAGCGGAAGGTCTCGATCACCATGCCGATGATCACGCACAGGAACATGAGCGTGATGATGTCGAGCTTGATACTGCTCACGACATAGGGCGAAAACACCACCACGAGGATCATAGGCAGGAACGGAAGAATCGCGTAGAACTTCGGAGCGTCGACCATCGGCTTCTTGATCGCCTCATCAAACACGAGCGCCTCCCCCTTGTGCTCGGCACAGTTCCAGTCCTCCCTGCGATCCAGGTAGCTCTGCCAAAAAAAGTGCGCCACCGCCATGATGGCGATCACCGGCAGCCCTGCTGGAATCTTGTAGAAAAAGACATAGTCGAGGATCGTCAGCGAACAGGCCTTGGACGCCGCGGCGGTCGAGCCCCCAATCAGCACGAGGGAAACGGCCCCGGAGGTCACGAAAATGGCACCGATCGCTTTTTTGTTCAGGCCGATCGCCACAAGGGCCGGTCCCATGAGCGCCATGCACAGCACCCCTAGGCCGACGGCCGACGTGATCACCATGGAAACGGCCTTGCCCAGCAGGAAGCCCACCACAAGGACCATGTACGGGTTCCTGAAAAGGGAAAGTGGCTTGATCGCAATCCGCACGAATGCGTCATTCGCACCAATATGGGTCATGTAGGAAGCGAAACCCACCATCGCCATAATGAGCAGGCCCAGGCTCGAGAGCCTATTGGAGAACATGTAGCGGATGAACTCCACGACATTGAAGATGTCGCTGCCAGTCGGAACCGCGCCTTTCTTGGGCAGGAAAGTTCCTATGTCAAAGACCGCGGCGCACAGCAACATGAACGCGCCGCTCGCAAACAGCACGAGCGGGGCATACTTGCCCCTCAGGATGGCCCAACCCACGACAACCAGAGTGGCACAGCCGATTGCAATGCCCAACATGATTATCTCCTTAAAAAAATAGACAAAGTCCATTTTGGGGAGTCTGACGGCTGCAGTAAAGATGAAAACGGGTTTATTTAAGGTTTTATGGGATAAACTCTTAAGTATTTTCACCTATTTATGAGAAAATAACGATGAGCCGATCAGGAAAAACGGCCATAATTCGGATTGAATATTAGTATTAACCTTAATGGTATAAGTAATAACTCTTAGTTAAGCGCATTCCCTAATTCCTCAGCCGGCTTTCAGTGGGAGAATTTTTCGAAACGGCAGGTTCAGGTCTTCAGATAGAAACTCTTCGGTGGCAGTCATAGAATGGACGGAAAATACGCAGAGCCGCTCCCCTGTTGGGACAAAGATGGGATTTTTGATGTGTCCGGAGGAGAATTCCAGTCGGGGAAGGAGAGGCTCGCAGCGCTGTGTGCGATGGCCGACGCGCTTTCCGGTCTTAGGGCGGGCGGCCCCACGCTCGAGGAGCTTGCGCGCGTGGTCGATGAGGCCCGGGAGCTAGTCTGGACGCTGCTCACAGCCACGCGCGGAGCGCTGAGCCTCTCCTCTTCGGACGTGCGTGCGTCAGCCGAGCGCCACGAGCTACTGCGCCTTTCGGAACAGGTTGAACGGGCCGCCTCGCTATGCCGGGACAAGCTGAGGTTGCTGCCAGCCAGCTCCGCCGAACTGGCGAAACCCGAAATCCGAGCTCAGCTCAATGCCTTTGCCCTTCCCGATCCGTTCTACGCTGAGCGCAACACGCTTCGAGGCCGGGTCTACGAACCTCTGTCGGCGCTCCACCGCCAGCTGTGCAACCGCATGATCCTGAAACTTGACTCGGAGACGTCAGGCGAGGTCCCAAGACGCTTTAGCTTCTCCCAGGCCCTTTCGATTCTCAAAAACTCAAATGACCCGAGGCTGCGCAAGGCAATCTTCTGCTCGATGAACGCTTGGATCGCAGAGCGCGGAGAGCTTTTCGCCGACCTGCAGAGCGCGGTCGAAGGTTGCCGCAAGGAAGCGGCCACCCAGTCCGGACTCTCAAACTTCGGCTACATGTTCCGCACCGAGCACATCACCCCCGAGACGTATTCGGCGCTGTTTTCTGCTATCCGTGGAGCACTGCCGAAGCTGCGCCGCACGGTCTCACTGCGCGCCCCGGTGTTCGGACAACCTCGACTGCATACGAGCCTACTCTTTGCCCCGCCTCCGCCCGGCTACTTAGGAAAGGCCTTCGCGCGAGGAGCCAATAGCATCATGACTCTGCCAGGGCTGCTACGCGCAATCCGCTCGGCCCTCACACCTATCATCCCCTTTTTCGACCAGTTCGTCTCCGACGAGCTCGAGCATCACTGGATCGAAACCCGCCGCTTTTCAAACCGCGCAGGCGGCGGGTGGTGCGACAACCTGCCCACGCTGGGGGCGGTCGCAGTCTTCACCGATGTCTCTCCGGGCATGCCCTCGGCTTTCTGGCTGTCGCACCTACTCGGCGTAGCAGGGCTACATCGGCTGCTGATGAGGGCTCCCATGCCACTACGGTGCGTTCCCCTCACAGTCGTGGAAACCGCAGGAATGCTGGTAGTCACGGCGCTCGAAAAACACTTCTACAGCCACTTCAGCGGCGGCTCCTCGGAACGCGCAGCGCTCTGGTTTTCGATGATGACGCTCACCAACGAGCTAATCACTCTGCCCTTCCGGCACGAACTCGCCAAGCGCATCCAGGCCGAACTTGGAAAGCGTAAGCTCGCTGCCAGAGACTTCAACCACCTCACCGAGGAGATTTGGAAGGCATTCTTTGCAGACACTACACAGAACTTTGATGAATATATCTGGGCCTACAAGCGCCATTTTTATATGATGAGGCCCTTCTACGACTTCCAGTACACTTTCGGCTTTCTCGTTTCCCGGCAGCTTCTGGCGCAGCTTGCTGAATCTGGCGACGGAACTCTCTATGAGCACTTTTTTCTCGCGCTCGCGCATCAGCCCTGGGAGGAAGTCTGTAGCCAGTACCTGCAGAAAGATATCCGTAGCCCCTCCTTCTGGGAGGAAGCCATCGTCCTCGCTACCGAGCCCCTAAGACGGCTCGAGGCCTCTCCCAGACTCCTCGCCTACTTCCAGAACCAGCTCTGAGGGACCACTCCGAACAAATTCCCGCAGAGGCCTTAAGATGATACTTCTGCACCCGCCCGTCGCCTCCCCATGCTGAGAAAAATTCCCCTGGAGTTTCTTCTGCCTGTCTCATCCTGCGCTCCTTTCATCGATGACTTCACCATCGTGGTCACCAGCCTCTACCTATTCGATCTGCAGTAGGGCCTGGATGATTTTTCCTGGGCGACGACTGCCCCACCGCACAGCCCTTCCCTGCTGAGCAGCTGACCACGAAGCAGCAGAGCCAGGAGCTGACCGGCATGATGATGGTTTGGTACACGGAGTCGCTCGCTACCGTGATCACAGATGTTCTTCTTCTCATGGAGCACTCCTGCTACCTCCTGATGCCCGTCACCTCTTTCCTACGCCTGCGGCAAGCGAAAAAACCGCGGGAGCGCTTACCGATGCCCGGGCGGAGGCTGAGTCTGTTCTCCGCCTTGACATGAGAACCGCGTGGCTCACCTGGGAAGAAACAGAGTCGCGGCTCAGCGCTGCCAAATCCTCTCTCCGGTTCGCGGAAGAGAATCTCCGCGTAACTTCGGAACGCTATGACGCGGGACTTGCCCCGCACACCGAGGTGCTTGACGCCGAATCCTTGCGGTCCGCAGCTGAAGCGAGAGTTGTCCACGCGGCTTCAGAACGCATCCGCGCATGGCTCCGTCCGCATCAGGAAAAAAATCACCCACTCGGTCTGAACGCGCTCTGAGCCATTTAAAGCCTGTTTCAACTATCTCGCAAAAGCGCCGGAGTTTCCCCAGCGCTTTTTTCTGCCTCCGACACTGGAAAAAAACAACAGATCGACTTTTTCCCTGGCAAAAGTCAGCCGTGACAGAAAAACGAAAAAAATCCCTATCAGAGCGTTCAGCCTTGACAAGGCACCGTGTTTTCTTCCAGATAGCAAAAAAGCCAGAAAATCATCAAATCTTCTGGCCTTTCCCACGTTTCCGTGTAGTATTTTAGTTGGCGGGGGTGGTAGGACTCGAACCTACGGATATCGGATTCAGAATCCGATGCCTTAACCAACTTGGCGACACCCCTGTCTTTTTAAGCACCGGTCGCTCACGCTTCCGACACTCCCTAACCGGCGTTCCTTGCGGAACACTCAGTTAAAACTGGTGCGGTCGATGAGAGTCGAACTCATATGGATTTCTCCGCCACCCCCTCAAAGTGGTGCGTCTACCAATTTCGCCACGACCGCATTAGATTGTTAATACGTTTTGCGCTGTTTTGTTTTGCGCGTCACGTAGGATTGTTATTTTACCTAGGAATTTCGTTTTGGGAAGGGGTGGTAGGGTTATTCCTAGTATCAGCCGTATTGGAGGCAGCCGGAGCCGGGGCAGCAGCGCCCGAAGCCGCCGGAGCGGACGGGGCAGCAGCGGGGGCAGACGGAGCCGCGGCCGGAGCAGACACGTCAGCCGGAACGGAGGACAGCGTGCCGAGCACGCCGCCGTTATCGCTCGCCTGGCGGGCATTGTGATGCGCGAAAGCGCCGGAACCGATCGTGATCGCGATCGTGGACAGGAAGAACACCGCGCCGATGATCCAGGTCATCTTCGACAGGAAGCTGCCGGAACCGGCGGCGCCGAAGATCGAGCCCGAAGCGCCGGAACCGAAGGCGGCGCCGAGATCAGCGCCCTTGCCGTGCTGCAGCAGCACGAGAACGATCAGGGCAATGGCGGAAAGCACCTGTACGACCAGGCCAATGCTCATTAATAAGGACATTCTTTTTCCTCTATAAACCGATATCACCGCACTGCGGCGCAAATCCGATAAAAGTTCCCTGCGTCGAGCGACGCCCCGCCTACCAGGGCGCCGTCCACATCAGGCAGAGCGATGATCTCTGCAGCGTTTTGGGGCTTCACGCTCCCGCCGTAAAGAATGCGGATCGCTCCGCCCTTCACAGGGTCTGCTTCCTCGAGCGCGCCGCGGATCACGGCATGCACGGGTTCAATCTGGTCAGTGCCCGCCGCGACGCCGGTCCCGATCGCCCAGAGGGGCTCATAGGCCACGGCGCCCGCTTCGAGCGCTTCAATTCCTGCAACAGAAAGGACTGCGGCGATCTGTCTCAGAACGACTTCACGGGTACGGCCCGCGTTCCGTTCCTCGAGCGTTTCGCCCACGCAGAGAATCGGATGAAGCCCGGCGTCATACGCCGCCTTCACTTTCTCTGCCACGCGTTCGTCCGTTTCGCCGTAAAGCGTCCGGCGCTCCGAATGCCCGACAATGCACCACCAGGCACAGAGGTCACGCAGCATATAGCCGCTCACCTCGCCTGTGAAGGCACCCGTGCCAACCCGGTCGCTCACGTCCTCGGCTCCGACATGGAATTCACCCGAGACGGGCTCCGAGTCAAGCTTCGGCGTGAACGCGAGAAGGTACGCCGACGGAACACAGAGCCCGCTTTCACAGCGGACCGCGTCCTTGCGGCAGAGCTCCCGGAACTCCCTCAGCCAGGCGTCTGACGACGCGAGGGAGCCGTTCATTTTCCAGTTTCCAACAACGAGCGGAATACGGCTCATAGTCTCCCGATCCTGTTTCAGAAAAGACTGAATATTTTACTTGAAGAAAGTTCTTTCGAACAACTGACGCAGATCAAGTGCTGAGAAAAGCCGGCCGTCACTCCGAAGGGCGTTTGCCGCCATTTCTGGAATAACGGACCGGCTTCGATCCTGAGCGGAGAGGAAGACGGCTTTTCAGCCCCCTCCTCTTCAGGCGTCAGATGTCAGACATCAGGGGCATCAGGCCTGCTGAATGTCAGAGCCTTCCTGAGCGGCGCGCTTCTCATCATTGATGAGCGCCTTCATGGACAGACGCACGCGGCCCTTTTCGTCAGCCTCGATCACCTTCACGCGGACCTTCTGGCCTTCCTTCAGGTAATCGGTGACCTTGTCAACGTGGACATTCGCGATCTGCGAGATGTGGAGCAGACCGTCCTTGCCCGGGAGGAGCTGGACGATAGCGCCGAAGTCGAGAATGCGGGTGACCGTACCTTCGTAGATCTGGCCCACTTCGACTTCCGCCGCGATTTCCTCAATGCGGCGCTTCGCTTCTTCAGCCTTCGCGGTATCCGCGGACGAAATCGTCACGGTGCCGTCTTCCTCGACGTCGATCTTGCAGCCCGTTTCCTCAACGAGACCGCGGATCACGGAGCCGCCCTTGCCGATCACGTCACGGATCTTCTCCGGATTGATCTTCACGGTGATCATGCGGGGAGCGTAGGTGGAAAGCTCACGCTTTTCGCTGCCGACCGCTTCCTTCATGAGGCCGAGGATGTGCATACGGCCATCGTGAGCCTGCGCGAGCGCGAGCTTCATGATGTCCTCAGTGATGCCGTCGATCTTGATATCCATCTGGAGGGCGGTCACGCCGTCTTCCGTACCGGCAACCTTGAAGTCCATGTCGCCGAGGTGGTCTTCGTCACCGAGAATGTCGGTGAGAATGGCGAACTTGTTGTCTTCCTTGATGAGGCCCATGGCCACACCGGCAACGAGGCCCTTCAGCGGAACGCCGGCGTCGATCATCGAGAGGCAGCCGCCGCAGACAGAAGCCTGGGAGGAGGAGCCGTTCGATTCGCAGATTTCAGACACGATACGGATCGTGTACTGGAAGTCGTCGTAATCCGGGAGCACAGCGGCGAGAGCGCGCTTCGCGAGACGGCCGTGGCCGATTTCGCGGCGCTTCGGGGAGCCAATGCGGCCGGTTTCGCCCGTGGCAAACGGGGGCATGTTGTAGTGGAAGATGAAGCGATCGCGGCTCTCAGCGGTGAGGCCGTCGATGATCTGCTCATCCTGCTTCGTGCCGAGCGTCGTGAGGGCGAGAGACTGCGTTTCGCCGCGGGTGAAGAGCGCGGAACCGTGGGTGCGCGGAAGGACGCCCATGCGGATTTCGATCGGACGCACCGTGCGGGTGTCGCGGCCGTCGATACGGGGCTCGCCGCGGAGAATACGGTCACGCACAAGGTGCGCTTCCATTTCAAACAGAATGCCGTCCACTTCGTTCTGATCGAACGTGGGTTCGGTGCCGGCGGCCTCAGCGTCCTTCTTCAGCGTCTCATGCACGAGCTCGTACACGGCGCGGATCTTCTCGGAACGGGGCTGCTTCTGGCGGATATCGTAGGCGGCCTTGAGACCGTCGAAAGCGAGTTCGCGGATACGGGCAATGAGAGCCTCGTTCTTCGCGGGCGGCTGCCAATCCCAGGCGGGCTTGCCGGCTTCTTCGACGAGGCTGTTGATCGCTTCGATCGCGACCTGCATCTGCTGGTGGCCGAAGCTCACAGCGCCGAGCATCACGTCTTCGGGTAGACGATCGGCTTCAGACTCCACCATCAGCACGGCGCGGGACGTACCGGCGACGACGAGGTCGAGCTTGGAATCCGCCATCTGGGAGACGTGCGGGTTGCAGACATACTGGCCATTGATGTAGCCAACGCGGCAGCCGGCGATCGGGCCCTTGAAGGGGATGCCGGAAATCTGCAGAGCGGCGGAAGCGCCGAGCATGGCGGGGATGTCCGGATCCACTTCGGGGTCAGCGGACACGACCGTGCAGATCACCTGCACTTCGTTATAGAAGCCATCCGGGAAAAGCGGACGGATCGGACGGTCGATCAGACGGGAGGTCAGCGTCTCGTGCTCAGACGGACGGCCTTCACGCTTGAAGAAGCCGCCGGGGAAACGGCCGGCCGCGTAAGCCTTCTCGACATAGTCAACGGTGAGCGGGAAGAAGTCCTGGCCTTCCTTCGCTTCCTTCTTCGCAACAACAGTGGCGAGCACCACGGTGTCGCCCATCTGCACGACGCAGGCGCCGGAGGCCTGGCGGGCCACTTCACCGGTCGTGAGAGTAACGTCGTTGTCGCCGAAACGGAAAGTCCGGGAGACCTTATTGAACATTGTCATATTGACTGTATTCCTTAAAGAAGTTTTCCTTTCTCTTGACAGGTCAGCCTATGTCGTGACGGCACGCTGCGGCATGGATTCCCTCTTGGCCAGAGGTCCGGGGGCGTCCCCCCGGATGTCCTTCAGACACTTTCTGAAGGGATCCATGTCGCAACGCGCGAAGCCATCAGCGCCTGCCGGATAAGAAAAACACTTTTATTAAAAGAAAACTGCGGCCCGCTCAGGTAAAAACTTGAGCAGAACCGCAGCCATCGAACCATACTGCAGATGCAAAATTACTTGCGCAGACCCAGAGAGTCGATCAGCTTGCGATAGCTCTCAATGTTGGTACGCTTCAGGTAATCGAGCAGCTTGCGGCGGCGGGACACCATCATGAGCAGGCCGCGGCGGGAGTGGAAGTCCTTCGCGTGGGTCTTGAAGTGCTCGGTCAGGCCATTGATACGGGCCGTGAGAAGAGCAACCTGAACCTCGGGAGAACCGCTGTCGCCTTCAGCGCGCTGATACTGCTTGATGATTTCCTGCTTGTTGATTTCAGACATTTGTCTAACCTTAAAAAATAAAACGAGCGACTACAGGTGTTAGAACCTGCATCGTGGAAAGCGCTGATTGTAGCGCAAAAAGAAAGTTTCCGCAGAGAGCGGCGGGGCGTCTCTCTCCTTCTTCCCGCCCCGCTCGCTGACGCGGAAACCCTGCTTCTCTTACGGAGTCGGCACCGCGCCGATCTGCGCGTTCACCGGGTCCGCCTTCTTAAGCTTATTCAGCGCCGCGATATAGGCCTTGGCGCTCGCCGCAATAATATCAGGATCGGCTCCGACACCGTTCACAACGCGGCCGTCGCAGGAAAGACGCACGACCACGTCGCCGATCGCTTCACTCGTCCCCGTAATCGCGTTGACGGAGTAAAGATCCAGCCGGGCTCCTGACTTCACGTGCGCCTCAATCGCCTTGAAGACCGCGTCGATCGGGCCGTTGCCATAGGCTTCGGTCGTAATCTCACCGCCCCCTTCCGTCATCACCACTTTCGCGTGCGGCCGCTCGTCCGTCTCGGACTTCTGATCGAGGCTCACAAAGCCGTAGTAGTTATTCATCGGGTGGGAGCCAGACGGCGCGAAGAGCGACTGAATGTCCTCATCAAAAATCTCGCTCTTCTTATCCGCGAGGTCCTTGAAGCGGAGGAACGCCTCATTGATTTCCACTTCGCTCGTCACCGGAATGCCGAGCTCCTGGATACGCTGCTTGAAGGCGTTGCGGCCGGAGAGCTTCCCGAGCACGATGCGGTCCTTCGACCAGCCTACGTCTTCGGCGCGCATGATTTCGTATGTCTGGCGGGCCTTGATCACGCCATCCTGATGGATACCGGACGCGTGCGCGAAAGCATTCGCGCCGACGATCGCCTTATTCGGCTGCACCGGGAAACCGGTGACAGACGAGACGAGTTTCGATGTCGGCACGAGTTCCTTGGTGTTGATCCGGGTTTCCAGCTTGAAGTAATCCGGGCGGGTCTTCACCGCCATCACGACCTCTTCAAGCGCGCAGTTGCCGGCACGTTCGCCAAGGCCGTTAATCGTGCACTCAAGCTGCCGCGCGCCGCCGACGAGAACGCCTGAAAGCGAATTCGCGGTCGCCATGCCGAGGTCATCGTGACAGTGCACGGACCAGATCGCCTTATCCGAATTCGGGACGCGGGTGCGGATATCGAGGATGAACTGACCGAAGAGCTCAGGGATCGCGTACCCCACCGTATCCGGGAGATTGATCGTTGTGGCGCCGGCCTTGATCGCCTCTTCGCAGATCCGGGCGAGGAACGCGGGATCGCTTCGGGACGCGTCTTCCGCCGAGAACTCCACATCATCCGTGTATTCACGGGCGAGCTTCACGGCCTTCACGGCGCGCTCCACCACCTGATCCGGCGTCATATGAAGCTTCATCTCCATATGAATCGGGCTCGTCGCGATGAACGTGTGGATGCGCTTCCGGGCCGCGCCCTTGATCGCTTCGCCGGCGCGCTCAATATCGCGCTCAACCGCGCGGGAGAGTGAGCAGACGGTCGACTCCTTCACGAGCGAGCTGATCCGCTGAATCGCGAGGAAGTCGCCGACCGACGCCGCGGCGAAACCCGCCTCAATCACGTCGACCCCGAGACGCTCCAGCTGCTGCGCGATGCGGACTTTTTCGTCCCCGGTCATCGTTGCGCCAGGGCTCTGCTCGCCGTCGCGAAGGGTCGTGTCAAAAATTACAAGCTGGTCCATTCAGAACCTCCAATCAGGTGTTTTTAGGAGCTTTCTCCGGGAACCCGCTCCGGATCCGGTCTCCGCTTGGTTATTGAAAACAACAATATCACGCACGTATAAAAAACGCCCAATTCCGGGTCAGGAATCAGGCGTATGTGAGAAGCTCTTATCTTTGTGAGGGAAGCGGGCGCGTGATGCCTCGCCCGCGTCCTACACTGACGCGGAGCCTCTCCTTACATTAGGAATAGCCAGTCGATAAAGATGAAGGTGGGAACAAGAATCCCCACGCTCCAGGCCATGTAGCCGAAGAACGACGGCATCGCGACGCCGCGGTCCTTCGCGATCGACACCACCATGAAGTTCGGGGCGTTGCCGATATAGGTGTTCGCGCCCATGAAGACGGAGCCGAGCGAAATAGCGAGCAGCGTCACCGCATCCGGTCCCATCAGCACAGTCGGATCACCGCCCGCGAGGTTAAAGAACGCGAGGTAGGTCGGTGTGTTGTCAAGGAACGACGACAGCATGCCGGCGAGCCAGAAGAAGGCGGAATTGTTCAGCGTACCGTCGCCGTTCGAGACGAGCGCGACGAGCGGCGCGAAAGCACCCGCGGACCCCGCCTTCAGCATGGCGAGCACCGGTCCCATGCAGACGAAGATACCGGCGAAGAGCTTCGCCACTTCAAAAATCGGATCCCAGGAGAACTGGTTCTTCTCGCGGACCTCTTTCGGCGTCAGAACGAGAGAGGCGATGATGCAGAGGACGAAGAGCGCGTCACGGGCCATGCCCTGACCGGTGAGCGTCACGCCGAAGAACGTGATGGAGAAGCCGGATTTCCAGACACCGGAGAGCAGCACCGCGCCGATCACCACCGCGAGGATCATGAAATTGATGCCGCCGCGGATCTGAATCGCGGCCTTTTCACCGCGCTTCGTATCAACGATCGGAGCGCCGTTCGGGTGCTCTTTCTTCCAGCAGATGCTGTCGATCACGAGGTAAACAACGGAGAGAATGCCGATCGCGGTGAGCATCGGGATCAGCATATGCTGCGCCGTCCAGAAGAAGCTCACGCCGCGGAGGAACCCCATGAAAAGCGGCGGATCGCCAAGCGGCGTAAGCGAGCCGCCGATATTCGCCACCATAAAGATGAAGAAGATGAACGTGTGCATCCGATACTTGCGATGCTCCGTCGCCTTGAGGAGCGGACGGATCATCAGCATCGCGGCGCCCGTCGTTCCCATGATGTTCGCGAGCGCCGCGCCCGTGATAAGGAACGCGAGATTCCCAACCGGGCGGCCGGTGAAGTTACCGCTGATATGAATACCGCCGGCCACGACAAAGAGCGTGCCGACGAAAAGAATAAACGGAATGAAGTCACCCACCAGCGCTTCATTCAGGGCAACGATGCCGTTATGAAGCCCGAAAGCGAGCGAGAGCGGAATAATCGTCACCGCGGCCCAGGCAAGCGACACCTTGCCGAAGTGGTTGTGCCAGAAATCCGGGAAGATCAGCGGCACGAGCGCGATGGAAAGAAGAATGCCGGCGAACGGAATCGCCCACACGATGGACAGATCGGATCCCTGCATTTCGGCTGCATGGGAGACTGCCGGCATGATCGCGGCCATCAGGGGCAGCGCGTATCGAGCCAGTCTTTGTAACAACATCAATCGCTCCTCAGGTGAGTTCTGAAACTCTCTCGGGCCACACGCGCTGTCAGGGAGTGTGACCGGGACAGTTTGCAGACGCCTCTCCGGGCGACTTTCAGTGGCGAGACAGCATTTTGATTGTAACGAAAGTTTTTCGCACTGAATGTATGTTTTACATGAAATTTCCGGCTCATGCAAAAGAAATTCGGGACTTTTCCGGTTTTTCGAGTCTACGAAAAAGGACCGGCTGAAAAGCCGGTCCCTAGGTTTCCGATCGGAAACTGCAGAGGCTTACTTCGACGCGGGAGACGCCGGTTCTCTCGGATCCAGTCCGAAAACCTGGCGCAGATAGGCGAGATACGTCGGATCCTCGCACATGCCTTTTTCAGGCGTATCCGAGATCTTCGCGACAGGCTGGCCGTTCGCCTCAATCATCTTGATCACGATGTTAAGCGGCTGCGGTCCCACGTCATTCATGAGGTTCGTCCCGATCCCGAAGGAGAGACGGATGCGGTGCTTGAAGTGGCGGTAGAGATCGAGCGTCTTCGGGATGTTGAGGGAATCCGAGAAGATCAGCGTCTTGCTCTTCGGGTCGCACTTATTCGCGGCGTAATGCTTGATCATCGCCTCGCCCCAGATGAACGGATCCCCGGAGTCATTCCGCGCGCCATCAAAGAGCTTGCAGAAATACATGTCGAAGTCCTTCAGGAACGGCTTCAGGCCATAGACATCCGAAAGCGCGATCCCAAGGTCACCCCGGTACTCCTTTGCCCACATATCGAAACCGAACGTCTGGCTGTCGCGGAGACGGGGGCCGAGCGCCTGGCAGGCCTGGAGGTATTCGTGCGCCATCGTGCCCATCGGCGTGAGACCGAATTTCTTCGCGAAGAACACATCGCTCGTCCCGGCGAAGTGGCTTCCGAGCGTATCCGACATATAGCGGATCACATACTCCTGCCACGCGCGGGAAAAGCGGCGGCGCGCCCCGAAGTCCGAAATAAAGAGCCCGTCGTTATCCGGCTCCTCAAGCACCATGCGGCACTTTTCCTCGAGTCTCCGGCGGCCTTCCGCGAACCCATCCATCGGGTCGTGGTGCCGGAAATAGACTTCGCTCACAATCGCGAGCACCGGGATCTCAAAAAGAATCGTGTGGAGCCACGGTCCCTCGATCGAAATATCGATGCCGCACTCGTAGTCATCGCTCGCCGTGACCGTGATGTACTTCCGCTTCAGGTGGAAGAGGCTCAGGAAATCGACAAAGTCGCGCCGGATATAGCGAAGCCCCGCGAGATACTCAAGCTCACTCTCGGGGAACTTGAGGCTGCAGAGATGATCGATCTCTTCATTGATTTCGCGGAGGTAAGGCCGGAGATCCACTCCGTGGTTCCGGCACTTGAACCGATAGCGCACAATGGCGCCGGGGAACTGATGCAGTACGCACTGCATCATCGTGAACTTATAGAGGTCCGTATCAAGGAGCGACTCGATAATCATCCTTTCTCCTCCCCCGCTCTGGGGGCCAATAATCCGGCAGCCTCCGGAAGGATTCAGCGCGCTGAAGACTCTTCCGGAGCGTTTCTATCTTTCCTACGCATTGTCGCACAGCGGGCGGAACCGGGGAGGACGGCCCCCGTCCCCCATTCCGGCGTTCGGATTTCTGCCTAGCGCCGGAAGCGGGATCTTATTCTTCCCAGTCGATGAGATCCGCGTCGGTCGCGGGAACCCGCTTCTTCGCGTCGACGTAAACCGGGTCGCTCTGAAGCGACTCCATCGACTCAATCGCGCGCCGCGGAGCGAGGCGCGAAGCGCGGGCCGCGAACTGCGGGGTCGCCTTCCGCTCGAGCCCGGAGAGGAGGTCGTCCGTCTGCGCCGCGTCGTTACAGAGGATCAGCGCGTCGCACCCGGCGCGAAGCGCAGCCTCAGCCCGCTGCACAATGCCGCCGAGCCCAAGCGCCCCGCCCATCGCGAGGTCGTCTGAGAAAATCACGCCCTGGAAACCGCACTTTTCGCGGAGCACATCCTGAAGCCAGCGGCTCGAGAACGTCGCGGGGATCGCGTCCACGTCCGGATACATCACGTGAGCGGTCATCACGGAGTCGAGCGCTGAGCCAAGCCACGCGTAAGGCTTCGCGTCCTGGCCGATGATTTCCGCCTGGAAACGGGTATCTTCCGGCAGCTCCTTATGGCTGTCGGCATTTGCCCAGCCGTGCCCCGGGAAGTGCTTCCCGCAGGTCGCCATGCCGGCCGCGTGCATGCCGTCGATCATCGCGAGCGCGAGTTCCGCGACCACTTTGGGGCTGCGGGAGAAGGAGCGGTGACCGATCACGCGGGAGTGCCCCCAGTCGAGATCGAGGTCCGGCGCGAAGGAGAAATCAACGCCGCGCGCGAGGAGTTCCGCCGCGAGCACGTAGCCGTGAGACCAGGACGCGCGGAGCGCCTCCCCCGCGTCATGCTCATACATCCTGCCGTACTGGGCGAGCGCCGGAAGGCGCGTGAACCCGTCGCGGAATCGCTGCACGCGGCCTCCTTCGTGGTCCACCGAAATCAGAACGCCGGGTTTCACCTCATGAATCTCGCGGCAGAGCGCCCGGAGCTGCTCCGGGTTCTCAAAATTCCGCGTGAAGAGAATCACCATGCCAACGAGCGGCGACGCGATTCTGCGGCGGTCGTCATCCGTGAGCGTCGTGCCGCTCACATCCATCACTACGGGTCCCAGCATTCCTTTATTCCTATTCTTTTCAGTCAATCAATGATTCGGTTGTTAAAACCCAAGGCGCGCCTCCGGATGACGCGCCTGGAGAGAGTCCCCTCAGGCTCTCAGAGTCTCTTCAGTTCGGAGAGTATGCGGCGGGTATTCAGCGGCCGGTCTCCGAGAAGGCTCGCGATCACGCCCCGGAAGAGGCTTTTCGCGGTCCGGGCCGAGAGGGGGTTCGAGAAATCCAATTTTACGACGGACTTCAGCGTGTCCGATGTGTAAAAAGTGACACCCTCTGGCGCCGAGGTTCCGGCGTACACGAGCTCCTCCCCCCGGAGCACATAGAAGCCATCGCGGAACTCCGTGGGGAAACCGTACCCCGCGTAGCGGAGGAGCCTGAATTCAAACGTGCGGAGCGCGGCTTCGATCGCGGGAGCCGTGTTTTCGGTCGCGAGCACCTTCAGCGCGTCCCAGTACGCGACAAAAAGCCGTTCCTCGGGATCCTCACGCGGGGTGAGCCGAAGAAGGAGCTCATTCAGGTAGAAGGCGGAGAGAAGCGAGTCTCCCTCCACCGGAGCGAAGCCCCCCATCCATTCCACCTTCATGAGGGTCTTTGTCGCTCCGCTCCCGTTCCAGCTGATGAGGAGCGGGGAAAATTCCGAGAGGATTCCCCGCATGGGGCTTGTCGGGCGTTTCGCCCCGCGGGCCCGGGCGAGGATCCGCCCGTGATGCCGCGTATAGAAGTCGACGAGAAGACTCGTTTCGGACCACGGTTCCATCCGGAGGACAAAGGCGGGTTCACCGGTGACCCGGTCACCGCCCTTCCGGTTGATGTACCCGCCTAACAGCGTCTGGGGATTCGTGTTTCCCGCCATGATTCCGGTTTACTCGTACCCCAGGGTCTTCAGAGCGCGGATATCGTCGCTCCAGCCGCGGCGGACGCGGACCCAGACTTCGAGGTGAACGGGTTTTCCGAGCATCTTTTCGACGTCGGCTCGGGCGAGACGCGAGATTTCGCGAAGCTTCGCGCCCTTTTCGCCGATCACGATCGGACGGTGCCGCTCGTTATCAACGAGAAGCGTCGCGATGATTTCCGCGGACTTATCCGTTTCATCCCACTTATCGATCGTCACGGCGATCCCGTAGGGGAGCTCGTCGCCAAGAAGCCGGAACGCCTTTTCGCGCACCGTTTCCGCGACGAGGAACCGCGGGCTCTTATCTGTATAGAGATCGGGGTCGTAGTACGGAGCGTCTTCCGGCAGATACTTCTTCGCTTCCTCAAGAAGCTCCTCGCACTGTTTGCCCTTCTTCGCCGACGTCGGAATGATCGCGGCGAACGGGAACTTCTGCATCGACTCCGCCATGAGCGGGAGGAGCGCCTCGCGGTTCTTCAGTTCGTCCGTTTTATTCAGCACCAGAATCACCGTGCTTTCGCGCGGGATCAGGCGAAGCACTTCCTCATCCGCCTTCTTCCAGCCGATCGCGTCGATCACGAAGAACACGACGTCCACTTCAGAGAGCACGCCCCGCACCACATTATTCATGTGGTGAATCAGGCCGCCCTTATATTTGCTCTGGAAGCCCGGGGTATCGACAAACACGTACTGCGCGTTGTCGCGCGTCAGGACGCCGAGCACGCGGTCACGCGTCGTCTGCGGCTTATGGCTCGTGATCGAGACTTTCTCGCCCACGAGGTAGTTGATCAGAGTGCTCTTCCCCACATTCGGGCGCCCCACGACGGCGATGTAGCCGCAGCGGAACCCCTTCGGGTAAGGCCTTTCCTCAGGAATCACGACAGACGGTGCCGCGTCTTCCTGCTTTTCTTCATTCGCCATCTCAATATTCTCCAGAAACACGGTTCAGGGCTCGGAGCACCGGCATCAGGCGGACGCCGGCTTCAGCTTCGCGGCTTCAGGCTTCTCCTGAAGAGCCTTCAAGGCGGCCGCCGCGGCATGCTGCTCCGCGTCACGCCGGTTCGTACCGGTGCCATCCGTCCGGATGCCGAAATGCTCCACCACGCATTCGCAGACAAAGGTCTGCGAATTGGCCTGCCCCGTGCAGCTCACGACCCGATAGGCCGGCAGCGGCAGGTGATTCCCCTGAAGGACCTCCTGCAGCTTCGTCTTCGGGTCTTTTCCCATGCGTTCGGGGAGGTCCGCGAGGATCTTCGCGTAGAGCCTCAGGATGACGGTCTGAGCCTGCTCAAAACCGCCGTCCAGAAACACCGCGCCGAAAACCGCTTCCATGGCGTCCGCAAGGATCGAGGGGCGGCTGCGACCGCCTGACTTAACCTCACCCTCGCCCATCAGGAGGAAATCACTGATACCGACATCGGCCGCGATTTCGTCGAGCGCCTTTTCGCAGACGAGATTGCTCCGGACGCGCGAGAGGCGCCCTTCGCTGAAGTGCGAATCGAGTTTGAAGAGCTCGTAGCCGATCGTGCACCCGAGCACCGAGTCCCCGAGGAACTCAAGCCGCTCGTTATGATCCGCGCTGAAGCTGCGGTGCGTTGTCGCGCGCCGCAGCAAAGCTCTGTTTTTAAACTGATAGCCGATCCGTTTCTCCAGCTCCTGCAGTTCTAGCATAGTCTTTGTTGCCTCGTATTCCAGCTTATTCAAAGTGTCCGACGCGGGACATGTGGAAGATGTTCAGCCAGATGAAGAACGCCCGGCCGACAATATTTTCTTCCGGAACAAAACCCCAGTAACGGCTGTCGTCGGAGTTGTCGCGGTTGTCGCCCATCACGAAGTAGTGGCCGGCAGGCACCGTGGTTTCAAAACCGGTATCCGTATAGTGAATACGGCCCGGGTGCGTCTGCGCTTCCATCGGGGTCGTCGCGTCCGGAGCCCGCGGATCCACGAGCATGCGGTGGACGTGGCCCTGAAGTGTCTCCTGTCGTTCGTTAAGCGTCACCATGAATTCCTGATCCACGTAGTCGCCGATCGGTTTCTGCGGCTGCTCAACGCCGTTGATATAGAGGATCTTGTTGCGGTACACCACCTTGTCGCCCGGGACACCCACGACACGCTTGATGAGGTCGGTGCCAGGCTGCATCGGGTGATCAAACACGATCACGTCGCCCGCCTTCGGCTTCGTCCCCTCGGTGAGCTTGGTATTCAGCACCGGGAAGCGGATACCGTACTCGTACTTGTTCACGGCGATGAAGTCACCGGACTGCAGCGTCGGGAGCATCGAGCCAGACGGAATGCGGAACGGCTCCACCACGAAACTGCGCACGACGAAAACGAGCAGAATCACGGGGAAGAGCCCGGCCGTCCACTCGAGCCACACCGGCTGACGCTTCGCCTTATACTCCACCACCTTCCGTTCGTCGGAGAGCACCGGATCCGCCGGATCCATCCCTGGGTGCGCGGCGTCAAACTCCGCCACCGCGGCTCGCGCGGCTTCCGCTCGCTTCTTCTTCCAGACGAAAATGTCGCCGAACCAGAAGACGCCCGTCACGACCGTGAGGATCAGCAGTATCAGAGGAAAATCCATTCCTTGCTCCTAAGAGTTTTCTTATTCTTGCTTCGATGAGCCGGGCGGAAAGCCCGCAGCCGCGCTGCTTTTTCAGTGAATGCGGCCGAACCGTCTCATATTGTGGAAATTGGCCCAGATGAAAAACGCCCGGCCAATAATATTCTTTTCCGGGACGAACCCCCAGTAGCGGCTGTCTTCGGAATTGTCCCGATTATCGCCCATCACGAAGTACTGGCCTTCCGGAATCCGGCAGACCACGCCCCGGCGGCTGTAGCGGCAGCTGTCGGTCGGGCTCATGCCAGCGACCGGCTGCACTTCGGACGAGATATTGGGGTTAAGGACGATCGCGTGCTTCTTCCCGCCGAGCTTCTCGATCCGGAGAATCTGCCAGTTGTGTTTATAGCCCTTCGCAGCCTCGACCGCTTTGCGAGGGGGGCGCGTAAGCGGCGCGGGTTCTCCGTTCACCACAAGCTTCTTATCGAGATACACCACCTCATCCCCCGGAAGCCCCACCACGCGCTTAATGTAGTCGAGTTTCGGATTCGGCGGATAGCGGAACACGATCACGTCGCCGCGCTCAGGCGACGACGCGTCGATCACTTTGAAGTGCGAGAGCGGAAGCCGGATCCCGTAGGAGAACTTATTCACGAGAACAAAGTCCCCCGGGATCAGCGTCGGCTCCATGGAGCCTGAGGGAATCCGGAAGGGTTCCACGACAAAGCTCCGGAAGATAAAGATCACGAAGAGAATCGGGAAAAGCCCCGCCGAGTACTCGAGCCACTTCGGCTGCTGCGCGGTGCCGCCGGATGACAGATGGCGCGCGGGCGCCCACACCCAGCGGTCAAGCACCCAGAGGATGCCTGACACCGCGGTGATCAGAGCGATTGGCAGCGTGTAGTCCATGGCGATGGCTTCCGGTTTCGCGGCGCGGCTTGACTAGCCGTTCTTATCCGTCCCCATCTGCAGCACGGCGAGGAACGCTTCCTGCGGGATCGTCACGTGACCCACCTGCTTCATGCGCTTCTTACCGGCCTTCTGCTTCTCAAGGAGCTTCCGCTTACGCGTGATGTCGCCGCCGTAGCACTTCGCGAGCACATTCTTGCGGAGCGCCTTCACGTTCTCTCGCGCGATGATCTCAGCGCCGATCGCGGCCTGAATCGCAACGTCATACATCTGGCGCGGGATCAGTTCGCGGAGCTTCGCCGCGATTTCGCGTCCGCGGCGGCGGGCGCTCGAGCGGTGAATGATCGAGGAGAGCGGATCAACCTTGTCGCCGTTGATCAGCATGTCGACCTTCACCACATCACTCGCGCGGAATTCGAGGAAGTCGTAATCCATCGAGGCGTAGCCGCGGGTGAGCGACTTCAGCGTGTCGAAGAAGTCGAGCACGATTTCGGCGAGCGGCAGCTCGTACGTCAGTACCACCTGACGGCCGTGATAGGCGAGGTTCTTCTGGATACCGCGCTTCTCCTGGCAGAGCTTGATCACCGTGCCGACGAATTCAGGCGGCACAAAGATCGTCACCGTGTCGATCGGCTCACGGATTTCCTCAATGCGGTCAACCGGCGGAAGCTTCGACGGGTTCTCAATCTGAACGACGGAGCCATCCGTGAGCTTCACCTCATACACCACGGACGGCGCCGTCGTGATGAGGTCCTGGTTGTACTCACGCTCCAGACGCTCCTGCACGATCTCCATGTGAAGGAGACCGAGGAACCCGGCTCGGAAACCGAAGCCAAGCGCCTGGGAGACTTCAGGCTCAAAGTGCAGTGACGCGTCATTCAGCTGGAGCTTCTCCAGCGCGTCGCGGAGTGAATCGTATTCCGAGGCCTCGACCGGGTAGAGACCAGCGAACACCTGAGGCTTCACCTGCTTGAAACCGGGAAGCGGATCGGTCGCCGGGTTCTGGGCGAGCGTCACCGTGTCACCGACACGGGCGTCACGGATTTCCTTGATACCCGCGATGATGAAGCCCACTTCGCCCGCCTGCAGCATCTCGCGCGGGGTGGATCGCGGTGAAAAGACACCAAGCTGCTCAACCAAATGCGTCGCGCCGGTCGCCATCAGCTGGATCTTATCCTTCACGTGAAGCGTTCCTTCCTTCACGCGGACCAGCATCACAACGCCCACATAGCTGTCGTACCAGGAGTCGATCACGAGGGCTTTCAGCTTCCCCGCGCGGTCACCCGTGGGAGGCGGAATCCGCTTCACGACGGCTTCCAGAATGTCATCCACGCCCATGCCGGTCTTCGCGGAGCAGAGAATCGCGTCATCGGCCTCAATACCGATCACGTCCTCGATTTCCTCACGCGCGGCATCCGGCTGCGCGGACGGCAGGTCCATCTTATTGAGCACCGGCACCACGGTGACCCCGAGGTCAATCGCGGTGTAGCAGTTCGCGACGGTCTGCGCCTCAACGCCCTGCGTCGCGTCAACGACAAGCAGCGCGCCTTCGCAGGCGGAAAGCGAACGCGAAACTTCGTAGGAAAAGTCGACGTGCCCGGGAGTATCGATCAGGTTCAGTTCATAGACCTGTCCATCCTGCGCCTTGTAGCGCAGCGACGCCGTCTGGGCTTTGATCGTGATGCCGCGCTCACGCTCGAGATCCATCGAGTCGAGCACCTGGCTCTCCATCTCACGGTTCGAGAGGCCGCCGCAGCGTTCGATCAGACGGTCGGCCAGCGTCGATTTGCCGTGGTCGATGTGGGCAATAATGGAAAAATTACGGATATTCTGCATGTGTGTATCGTAAACCGCCCTCAAGGGTCGGGAAGCCGCTTCCGGCTTCATCCGGCCGCGCGGCAGCGGACCCGAATCCGGGTCTCAGAGGCCGCCCTGCCGCTCGTGTAGGGTGAATGCGTGATTCTAACATGAGGGGCGCAAGGCCCTGAAAAATAAAGGCGCCGCGAGAGGCGCCTTTATTGCGTCGGAAAGAGCCCCTCCTGGAAAACACCGCGGGCGCCCTTACGTCGTTACGCGAATCAGTCCACGAGACCGTAGATGATCGTGGAATTCGTGCCGCCGAAGCCGAACGAATTCTTCATCGCGTTCTTCACCGGCATCTTGCGCGCGGTGTTCGCGCAGCAGTCGACCGGGCAGGCCGGATCCTGGTTCTCGACGTTGATCGTCGGGGGAACAATCTGATCGCGGAGCGCGAGGATCGTGAAGACGGACTCGATGCCGCCGGCGCCGCCAAGCAGATGACCCGTCATCGACTTCGTGGAGCTCATGACGAGGTTCTTCACGTCGTCACCGAACACCTGCATCACGGCCTTGCTTTCGTTCGCGTCGCCGATCGAGGTCGACGTGCCGTGGGCGTTCAGGTACTGAATGTCAGAGGGCTTGAGACCAGCGTGGTCGAGCGCCATCTGCATGCAGCGGGTCGGGCCGTCAACAGACGGGGTCGTGATGTTGTAGGCGTCGCCGGAAAGGCCGTAACCCTTCACTTCGCAGTAGATGTGGGCGCCGCGGGCCTTCGCGTGCTCGTACTCTTCGAGGACGAGGATGCCGCTGCCTTCACCCATCACAAAGCCGTTGCGGTCCTTGTCGAACGGACGGGAAGCCTTCTCAGGCTCATCGTTCCGGCGGGAAAGGGCGTGCATGTTATCGAAACCGGAAATACAGACCGGGCAGATCGGGGCTTCAGCGCCGCCCGCCACCATCGCGTCCGCGTCACCGCGGGCAATGATGCAGGCCGCCTCGCCGATCGCGTGAAGGCCGGTGGAGCAGGCCGTGGCATAAGCGACGTTCGGACCCTTCAGGCCCTTCAGGATCGAGAATTCGCCGGACGCCATATTGATGATGCAGCCCGGGATCAGGAACGGAGAGACGCGGCGCGGTCCCTTTTCCTTCAGGATGTTCGCGTTTTCGCAGATCGTCACGAGGCCGCCGATGCCGGAGCCGATCGCGACACCGATGCGGTGAGCGTTTTCTTCCGTCACGACGAGACCGCTGTCCTCGAGCGCCTGGGAGCCGGCCACAGCGCCGTACAGCACAAACTTATCGAAGCGGCGGGCTTCCTTCGCGGAAACATAGGCGCTCGCATCAAAATCACGGATTTCACCCGCGATCTGGCAGGAGTATTCAGAAGCGTCAAAGCTCTGAATCTTCCGGACACCGGACTTACCGGCAAGCGCATTCTTCCAGGCTTCTTCAACGCTGTTACCAAGGGGGCACACAATGCCAAGCCCCGTCACGACCACACGACGCATAACGACAAACTCCAAAAATTCAACGCAAAAAAAAGGGAAACCAGGCTCGTTCCCGGCTTCCCATTCCTCAGGCCAGCCGCTTCTCCGGATAGTCTTTCAGCCGGGGTTCCCGACAGAAAGCGAAAAGCGAAAAGCCAGCGGACATCAGGCCTTCTGATGTTTCTTGATGTAATCGATCGCCTGCTGGACGGTGCGCAGCTTTTCCTGTTCGCTGTCCGGGATCTCAATGCCGAAGGCATCTTCAAGGGCCATCACGAGTTCAACGGTGTCAAGGCTGTCAGCGCCCAGATCTTCGATGAAGGCGGACTCATTCTTGATGTCGGCTTCATTGATGCTCAGCTGTTCAGCAACAACCTTCTTGACACGGGCTTCGATATTTTCTTCCATTTAAATCTCCGGGATCAAATAAAAAACTTCTGCGACGTGGAACGGTTCGGAACATTTCTTATCGATACCCGGTTCCATGCAGGATCAATAATTTTGATTATCGCAGAATTATATAAGACCTCTGGAAAAAATTTCCAGAGGGGATGAGGCGGCTATCCCATGTACATGCCACCGTTCACCGGCAGCACAGCGCCCGTAACGTAAGCGGCGGCGGGACTTGCGAGGAAGCAGGCGGCATTCGCGACATCATCCGTTTGACCCAGTCGGCCAAGCGGAATCTGGGCGATCATGGCGGCGAGATGCTCCTCAGGGAGGTTCTTCGTCATATCGGTATCGATGAACCCCGGGGTGATGCAGTTCGCCGTCACACCGCGGCTGCCAAGCTCGCGGGCGATGGAGCGCGTGAAGCCGATCAGACCGGCCTTCGCGGCGGAATAGTTCGTCTGGCCGCCGTTGCCGCTCGAAGCCACAACAGAGGACAGATTGATGATGCGGCCGTAGCGCGCCTTCAGCATCGGGCGGCAAGCCGCGCGGCAGAGGTGGAAAACCGAGGTGAGGTCAGTCGCGATCACGTCATCCCAGTCGGCGTCCTTCATGCGCATGAGGAGACCGTCGCGGGTGATGCCGGCGTTATTCACGAGGATGTCGAGCTTACCGAATTCCTTCACGATCGAAGAGACGAGCTCTTCGGCTTCGGAGTAGTTCGTGACATTCAGCACAACGCCACGGCCCTTTCCGGCAGCAGCAAGGCGCTCCGTGATCCCGGCAGCGCCCGACTCACTCGTCGCAGTGCCGATCACAAAAGCGCCCATGCGCGCGAACGACTGCGCGATCGCGTCACCGATACCGCGGCTCGCGCCCGTCACGAGGGCAATGCGGCCTTCGAGCGCGTTTGAAGCAAAAACCTGATTTTCCATCTTTCCTTCCTTTATCACTTTTACCGATGATCAGCCCGCGGCACTGAGGTTCTGAAGCGCGGCTTCAAGCGTCTCAGCGCTGTGCACGGGGTAGCACGGAATCGAGGGCACGCAGCGGCGGGCGAGACCCGTGAGGACCTTGCCGGGACCGCACTCAATCATGTGCGTGACACCGAGTTTCTCCATCTCATGCATTGTCTTCACCCACTGCACGGGGCTGCAGGCCTGGCGGGCGAGCGCGTCGCGGATCGAGTCAGCGGATCCGTGCTGCGCGGCGTCCACATTCGCGATCACGGGGACACGGGGCTCCGAGATCGCCACTTCGGCAAGACGCGCCGCGAGCCGGTCACGGGCCGGCGCGAGAAGCGAGCTGTGGAACGGAGCGGAAACGGCGAGCGGCAGCGCGCGTTTCGCGCCAGCCGCGCGGGCAAGCTCACAGGCCCGCTCCACCGCGGCTTTCACGCCCGCGATCACGACCTGACCGGGACTATTGAAATTCACGGGTTCGACGACACCGGCCTCTGACGCCTCACGGCACACGGCTTCGACCGCGTCATCCGCGAGACCGATGATCGCAGCCATGCCGCCGAGACCCACCGGCACCGCTTCCTGCATTGCCTGGGCGCGGAACCGCACGAGCGGCACCGCGTCCTCAAGCCTGAAAGCACCGGCCGCGGTGAGGGCCGAGTATTCGCCAAGGCTGTGCCCCGCCATCACGGCGGGTTCCGGGATACCGGCCTCGAGCGCCGCTTCATAGAAAGCGACCGAGCAGGCAAGCATCACGGGCTGGGTGTTCACGGTCAGTCCAAGCTTCTCCGCGGGACCTTCAGAAATCAGCTTCTCGAGGTCCTCACCAAGGGCCTCGCTCGAACGAGCCATCACCCGGGCGACGGCGTCGTTGCCGGCAAAGCCTGAAAGCATGCCGACGCTCTGCGAACCCTGTCCCGGGAACAAAATTGCCAAACGCATGGAAAAAATCCTGTTAAGCCCGGTTATCGGGCAGTGACGAAATAATAACAGCGTAGCGCCGCGGATTGAACCGGGCGCCCTTACAGGATGAGAAGCACGGAGCCGCAGGTCATCCCGGCTCCGACCCCCTGGAGGAGCACCGTGTCACCCCGGCGGGTCATCCCGTTTTTTACAGCATAATCGAGGGCTAAGGGAACGGAGGCGGCGCACGTGTTCCCGTGCTGGAAGACGGTCTTCACGACAGAGGCCGGATTAACGCCAATACGTGAAGCCACGGCATCCATAATGCGGACGTTTGCCTGGTGCGGCACGTAGAGATCGATGTCTGTGGCCGCGACTCCGGCTTCCCGAAGCACCGCTTCCGCCTGAGCTGAGAGCGACTCCACCGCCTCACGGAACACCGCGCGCCCATCCATCTTGAGGAACGGCGACCCGAGCGCCTTGCCGCCATCAAGCCTTCCCGGCACCGCGAGATAGTCCCCCTTTCCGCCGTCCGCCGTGAGGCGCGTCATGAGGATTCCCGGCTTATCGGACGCCTCAAGCACCGCGGCACCCGCCCCGTCCCCGAAGAGAACGCAGGTCGTGCGGTCATGCCAGTCAAGAAGGCGGGAAAAGGATTCGGCTCCGACCACCAGAGCCCGGTGCGCAGCGCCCGAGCGGATCATGGAGTCCGCGACCGACACCGCATACGCGAATCCGGAGCAGACTGCCTGAATATCAAACGCCGCGCAGGGCGGAATCGAAAGCGCGCTCTGAAGACGGCAGGCAACGGCCGGGAAGACCTCATCCGGCGTCGTGGTCGCGACGATCACGAGGTCGATCGTCGCGGGGTCAATCGCGCCGCTCTCAAGCGCCGCACGCGAGGCGTTCACAGCGAGAGAGAGCGTCCCCTCCTCTCCGCTCACAAGGTACCGGGTCTCGATCCCGGTGCGGGACCGGATCCATTCATCAGAAGTCTCCACTCCGAGCGACGCGAGCTCGAGCGCAAGCTCCGAATTCGTGACGCGGCGCACGGGCAGCGCGCTTCCAGTGGATATCAGGCGTGAAAATTGGGAAAGCGGCATGCTGATGCATCCTCCTCAAGTTTGGCGTATGACGGGGACTTCTGGCGAGGGGATCCCCTGTGCGGTTATACAAAAAGAAAAAAGGAAAAGACCGGAAAGTAATTTCCGATTTTCTCCTTTTCGTGATGCCTCTGAGGGAAGCGCTTTTCTGCCGGACGTACACCCGGACCCTGTGGCAGCCCTTCCCGCTTGGAGAAGGCTGATGCTTTGCAGACTAAGCCACGGGCTTATTGCTCCGCATTGGCCGTGGGGCCCATGCAGTTAACGCTGCGTCAGGCCGCAAGTCCATACCGGCGGAACCGGCTTCCCCGAAGAATATGAATTACTCTTCGTCCTTCTTGGTCTCGATCACTTTCTTGCCGCGGTAGAAACCGTTCGGGCTGATGTGGTGACGGCGAGTCACTTCACCAGTCGTCGGTTCGACGGCGAGTGCCGGATTGGAAAGGAAATCATGAGCGCGACGATTGCCACGGCGGGCAGTCGATTTTTTATTTTGCTGGACAGCCATTTTTAGACCCCACGTTGAAAACAGCGAATTATAACCGTTTATCCCCCGGTTTGTAAAATCCTGAGGAAAAACCTAGTGTTTCTTTAATGATGACAGGACTGCGAAGGGATTGGGCCGGGCATCTTCCAGCTCTTCCTCCTCGTCCGTCGGGAGCTCGGGAGCCTTGCAGACATCATGCGCCGGATAAAGCGGCAGCTTGAGCAGCAATTCTTCCTGGACCCAGTTCGCCACATCAAAGTGGCTAGATCCTACAACAACTTCATCCTCGCCGTCTTCCGAAATGGGCATTGAATCGGCTTCAGCCTCGGTTTTCGTAAAAAGAAACGACGTTTTCAGATGAACATCAACAGTGAGCGGATCACCGCACCGGCAGCAGGAGCCGATCAGTTTCCCATCGATGCGGAGAATGGCACCGGCGAGATGCTTGCGGCCCTCAGTTCCGGTCGCGCTCCACTCAACCTGCCCCTCGGTGAACTGGCCGTCATGGCCCGCGAGGAGCGGCAGCTCGGCCGCTGTGAATTTTCCGGACGCAGTCCCGCGCTCTTTCGAGAGGCGGAAGACATCGATCTGGACAGCAGACATGCGGAGAACTCCCTTAACTGGTTTCAGTACAATAAGGCCCACTATGATAAAGAAGAATCCTGAACTTGTTCTGGCCTCAAGCTCGCGCTATCGCCGCGAACTGCTTGAGCGGCTCGGCATTTCGTTTATCGCGGAAGCATCTGATATTGATGAAACGTCGCGCGAAGGCGAGACGCCGGTGGAAGCCTGCCAGCGGCTCGCGGTGGAAAAGGCGAAGTGGGTTGCCGCGAAGCACCCCGGGGCCTGCGTGATCGGTTCAGACCAGGTCGCGGACCTCGATGGCGTCCGTCTCGGGAAACCCCATACGCGTGAGCGCTCAATCGAGCAGCTTCTTGCGATGCAGGGTCACACGATTGTCTTCTCCACGGCGCTCGCCGTGATCGCTCCGGACGGCACTGTGCGGGAAAAACTCTCGCAGACCCGCGTGAAGATGCGCCCGCTCACCCGCGAGACGATCGAAGCCTACGTGGACCGTGAGGAGCCTTACGACTGCGCGGGATCCGCGAAGATCGAGAAACTCGGCATCGCCCTCATGGAAACGGTGGAGTCGGATGACCCGACCTCCCTCATCGGTCTTCCCCTCATGGCGCTCACGACGCTTCTCACGCAGTCAGGCGTCACGGTGCTTCCGGGGCTTAAAGCCTGATCGCTGCCGTTCTCCTCTTTTATATACAGAAGCCGCACCGGGAATCCTTTCCGGGTGCGGCTTTTTTTCTGGGCTCCGGATCAGAAACCCGGTGTTATTTCATAAGATCCTCAACGCCGATCGCGCGCGCGAGTTCAGGCACTGTGTCCACCACGGCGATCGGGTGAAGCTTTTCCAGCGCCTCGCGCCGCCCCGCGCCCCAGGTGACACCGACCGCGGCGGCGCCTGCGTTATTCGCCATTTCGAGATCATGCACCGCGTCCCCGATCATCACGATTTTCGAGATCGGGACGCAGCATTCATCCGACAGCTGCCGCAGCATATCGGGAGAAGGCTTTGACTGCGCCTCATCCATTGTGCGGCTCGCGCAGAAGTAGCTTTCAGAGCTGGTTTTAGAAAGCACCCTCGCGAGCCCCGCGCGGCTCTTCCCCGTCGCGATCGCGCTCCAGAGGCCGGCCATCTTCATTGCGGCAAGCATCTCCCGCATCCCAGGGTGCAGTCCCGTGATCCGGTCTTCCTCTTTTATATAAGCCTTCCAGTACTCGGCTTTGTAAGCCGGGTAGATCGCGTCCGTGCAGTCCGGCACCGCGCGGCTCATCATGTCTTTGTGACCGAGCCCGATCACGCTTTCCGCGGTTTCGTAACTCGGAACTCCGAGCCCCAGAACCCGGGCAGCCTCCTGGATCGCGCACGCGATGGCGTGCGTCGTATCCATGCAGGTTCCGTCCCAGTCGAAAACAAACAGTTCAAACGGTCTTTCTTTCATTCAGCACCCGAATCAGTTCTTCGCAGGCTTCAGGCAGCGGCGACTCAATCTTCATTTTCTCATGAGTCACCGGGTGCTCAAAGGCGAGGCTGTAGGAGTGAAGGAACATCCGCCGGAAAGGAATCCCGAGGAGCCCTTTCGAGACTTCGCGGTTGAAGTCAAAGTCACCGTACTTGTCGTCCCCGACCAGCGGGTGACCGCTTTCCGCCGCGTGCACGCGGATCTGATGCGTGCGGCCGGTGAGGAGTTCCACGTCGAGGAAACTCACGTCGCCGTAGCGGCGGATGAGCGTAAAGATTGAGTGCGAGGGGACGCCCTTCTCCGGATCCACCCGGACGCGGCGCTCACCCTCCTTCGTCACGTACTTGAAAAGCGGGAGCTTCACATGCTGCCGGTCATTCACCCAGTCGCCCTTCACGAGTGTCCGGTAGTGCTTCTCGATCCCGCCTTCCCGCATCGACTTCTGAAGCCGCACGAGCGCCTTGCGGGACTTGCAGACGATGATCGCGCCCGAGGTGTCGCGGTCCAGCCGGTGCGCGAGCTCAAGGAACGGCTGATTCGGGCGGCTCGCGCGGAGCCGCTCGATGAGCCCAAACGCGATCCCGCTGCCGCCGTGGCAGGCAAGACCCGCCGGCTTATCGACGATCAGGAGATGCTCGTCCTCGAAGAGAATCGGGAGCGTGTCGTCTGAAATCGGCGCCGCACGCGGCACGAGATCCCGCTTCTGCGGCACACGGATAGGCGGTACGCGGACGATGTCATCCAGCGCAAGCCTCGTCTCCGCCTTCACGCGCTTCTTATTCACCCTCACTTCGCCGCTCCGGAGAAGCCGGTAAATATGGCTCTTCGGCACGCCTTTTGCCACGCGGAGGAAGAAATTATCCACGCGCTGCCCGTCCGAATCTTCCCCGATCCGGATCCACGTCACGCGGTCCGGCGAAAGCTCCGTCACCCGGGAGGATGAAATGATGAATTTTTCTGCAGAATTTATCTCTGACATTGTCCCTATCCACTATACTTACGGACATCGATTCAGGCGCGGACCCCCGGAAGCCATCCGCTTCCAAGCAACCCTTGAGAGTTTTCCCTGCATCCTGCTAGGGATGCGAGGTTGATCGACCTGCCGTTGCGGTCCCCTGTCGATTTGTCGGGGATGGAGGCATTGTAGCCGTCCCGGGCGGGATTCTCATCCTTCGCTTCAAGTCTCGGCCTTGCGTCTGATGCAGCCTGAGCGCGGAAACGCGAGTGAAGAAAGAGTACGCCCCGACATCAGCAATTTTCTAAAAATGGGATTGCCCGCAGCTCGCGCGGAGCGGACCCGGCCGGAGTGCCGGATGACTGCCGTGCTTGAGGAGAACGGGAATCCCGAACACAGTCCGCGGCGAGCACCTCGGACTGTGTCTGCGAAGAATGCATGGGTGCCGCATGCCGCCGCGTCTGACACTGTCAGAGCGCTGGCTGTGCTGCGTGTGCCTGGGTTGTACGGCGGTTATTTTTTCAGTTTTTTGATGATTAACCTGTGACTAGAGAAGAAAGACAACTGGATTGCCAAATACGGGCTGCCGAGGCGGGGATGCTGCAAGCGTTTCCTGCCGCCGTCCTATCGCGCATGCGGCTTCAGATGCCTTCAGCGGGCGGCGGAGCCGTCCGCGTTCTGCGCCTAGACCAGCCATAACCCGGCCTTCCTCCGGGCCGGTCACCTTATTCAGTTAGGGGGGCACGGGTCCGGAACGGGGTCCACCGCATTCATTCCGCACGCTTACTGCGCCCGCGACAGAGGCGCTTAGGAGTGCTCCAGTGAAGCGCATGCTATTTAACGCGACGCAGGCGGAAGAAACCCGCGTTGCGATCGTAGACGGACAGAAGCTCGTCGATATTGATATCGAGACCGCAGGTCACGAGCAGCATAAGTCCAACATCTATAAGGGCATCATCACCCGCATCGAGCCGTCGCTTGAAGCGTGCTTCGTCGACTACGGCGAAGAGCGCCACGGCTTCCTCCCCTTCAAGGAAGTTTCCCGCAGCTACTTCAATAAGGACGTGGACGTTCATACGTGCACGATCCGCGAGGCGCTGCGCGAAGGCCAGGAAATTCTCGTCCAGGTGGAGAAGGAAGAACGCGGCAACAAGGGCGCCGCCCTCACGACCTTTATTTCGCTCGCCGGACGCTACCTCGTCCTGATGCCGAATAACCCCCGCGGAGGCGGAGTTTCCCGCCGTATCGAAGGGGAAGAGCGCCAGGAACTGCGTCACCTGATCGAAGAGCTGAAGCTCCCGCAGGGAATGTCGGTTATCGCCCGCACGGCCGGTATCGGCCGCACGATCGAGGAGCTGCAGTGGGATCTCGACTACCTCCTGAAGCTCTGGAACGCGATCTGCGACGCGGCGACGCCTGAATACGAACTCGTCCGCGACGAAAACGGCCACCGCACGGTGTCCTATGTGACGGACCCCGTGGTGAACGGTCAGAAGCTCCGCCGCGTGAACCCGGCCCCCTTCCTCATCGTTGAGGAAAGCGCCCTCGTGATCCGTGCGATCCGCGACTACTTCCAGCCCGAGGTCGGTGAGATTCTCGTCGACACGGATGAAATCTATGACCAGGCCCGTCAGTTCATGCTGAACGTGATGCCGGACATGGTGGGCCGCGTGAAGCGTTACCGCGAGGAGACCCCGCTCTTCTCCCGATTCCAGATCGAGCACCAGATTGAGACCGCGTACTCCCGCACCGTGACGCTGCCGTCCGGCGGCGCGATCGTGATCGACCACACCGAGGCGCTCGTCGCGATCGACGTGAACTCGGCCCGCGCGACCCGCGGCGCTGATATTGAGGAAACCGCCTTCCGCACGAACTGCGAAGCGGCGGACGAAATCGCCCGCCAGATGCGTCTGCGCGACCTGGGCGGTCTCGTCGTGATCGACTTCATCGATATGGAAGACGCCCGCAACCAGCGCGCGATCGAGCTCCGCATGAAGGACGCCCTGAAGGACGACCGCGCCCGTGTGCAGATGGCGAAGATCAGCCGCTTCGGCCTGATGGAGCTCTCCCGCCAGAGACTCCGCCCGGCGCTTTCCGAAGGCCACCACATCACCTGCCCGCGCTGCAACGGCCTTGGCGTCATCCGTGACACCGAGAGCTCCGCGCTCCAGGTTCTCCGCATCATCCAGGAAGAAGCCACGAAGGACGGTACCGGCGCGATTCACGCTCAGGTTCCGGTCGATGTCGCGACGTACCTCCTGAACGAGAAGCGCACCGAAATCGCGAAGATCGAACAGCGTAACCGCATCCCGGTCATCCTGATCCCGAACACCGTGCTCGAGACCCCGCACTACCACATCGAACGCATCCGCGCGAATGACGAACGGATGGAGGACGATGTCGCGAGCTACAAGCGCGCTGAGGATATCCAGCCGGTGTCGACTGACCCGTACGCTCTGAAGTCTGACGAAAACAAGCCCGCCCGCCCGAAGCAGGTCCCCGTGATCAAGAACATCACGCGTGACACGCCGGCGCCGGCTCATGTTGACCGTAAGAAGGAAGAGGAGAAGAAGGAAGCGCCGGCCGCTAAGGCTGAGGCTGCCGCTCCGAAGGCCGCTCCCGCGCAGACTCAGGCTCCGAAGAAGGGATTCTTCGCGCGCCTGATGGATATCCTCCTTGGCTCGAACGAACCGAAGGCTGAGACCGCCGCGCTGAAGGCGGAAGCCGCCGCAGCTGCCGCTCCCGCGGCCGCCGCGAAGCCCGAAGCGAAGAAGGATGGAAGCCGGTGACCACGAGTCCGCACCGGCCGCCGAGCGCCGCGCGAAGGCCGCTGCCGCTGAAACGACGGAGAACCGCCGCAGACGGAGCCGCCGCCGTCATTCGGAAGAGTCCGAAGGACAGGTGAACGCTCAGGCTCAGCAGCAGGCATCTGAAGAAAAGAAACAGCAGCAGACCGCTGCCCCGGCTCAGACCGCCCAGACCCCGGCTCCTGCCGCTCAGGACGCCCAGTCTCAGCAGCCCGCTCAGGAGCAGCAGAACGAAGGCCGTCGCCGCCGCCGTCATCACTCCCACCGCACGCGCGAGGAGGATCAGCAGACGCAGCAGGCCGCCGTTCAGAACGCGGCTCCGGCTGAGGATGTGACGGAACGCGAGGTGCGCGAGTTTGAGACCCGCGCGGCGAAGCTTGCCGTTGCCCCGGCGACATCCGGCGAAAGCGTTTCCGACGTGAAGCCGATCGTCGCCGCTGTCGCTCAGGCGGTCGACGCCACTCCCGCTCACGAGGCTCCGAAGGACGAGAAGGAAGGCGGAACCCGTTCCCGCCGCAGCCGTAACCGCCGCCGCGGCGGAAAGTCGGGCGCTGAGCGCGCCGCGGACACCGTGAAGACGGAAACGACGGCCGCAGCTGAAGCCGCGGCCCCCGCCATTGCCGCCATCGCTCCTGCCGTAGCTGAAGCCGTTACCGCGGCTCCGGCCCCGGAAGTGAAGGCAGAACCCGCCGCTCCGGTCGCTGAGGCTCCCGCCGCTCCCACCGCGGAACCTGAAAAAAAGTCTCCGGCCGAAGCCGAAACTGCGGTACAGTCTGAACCCGTAGAAAGCGCTCCGGAAGCTGTGCCGGCCGCATCCGAAATGGTGGAAACCGTGACGGCTGCCCCGGCTGAAGCCGAAACCGCCGCTCCCGCTCCTGCTCCCGAGAAGCCTGAGGCTTCCGTCACCGGAGCCCGGATCGCGGACGGCGCCACCGGTATCGAGGCTGAACTCGCGTCTCACGGTCTGCAGGTCGTTCACACCCGTCCCGAACTCGTGGGCGAAGTGAGCTACACGCAGCCGAAGGCGCCGGGACGTCCCCGTCCGGTGCTTCCTCCGGTTGAAGCGGTCGAAATGATCCAGGTCGAGACGAAGAAAGACGCGTCTTAATCCGATCAGCCCCGGGATCGGGGCACCGCAATAAAAAGGGCGCTGGGGTTTTTAGAAATTCCAGCGCCTTTCCTTTTTCTTTCGCTTTCCTTTTTCTCAGGTGAGATACATGGCGTCTGAAAACCTAACCGATAACTCCCGCGTGATTCCGATCGTGAGTGAGTCGCTCGAAGCCCTGCCGATTCCGCTGAATGGCGGTATCCGGGAGAAAGACGGCTGCTGGGTCGACATGCTCGGGCGGCCTCTGACCGATATCCGTATTTCGGTCACCGATCACTGCAACTTCCGCTGCCGCTACTGTAAGCCGAAGGAGATCTGGGATAAGTTTGACGCCTATCTGCCGCATGAGGAACTGCTGAACTTTGAGGAGCTCTACCGGATCTCCCGGATCGCGGTGGAGCATGGTGTCCGGAAAATCCGCCTCACGGGCGGCGAGCCGCTCCTCAGAAAGCATATTGAGGATCTGATCGCGAAACTCGCGACTCTCAGAACCCCGGACGGGAAAAAGGTCGATATCGCGATGACGACCAACGGCTCGATCCTCGCGAAGAAAGCGAAGGGACTGAAAGAGGCGGGGCTTGACCGCCTCACGGTGTCGCTTGACGCGCTCGACGAAAAAATCTTCCAGGAGTTTAACGACGTCGGGTTCCCGGCCGCGAAGGTCCTCGAAGGGATTCACGCGGCGCGCGAGGCCGGTTTCAAGCACGTGAAGGTGAACACCGTTGTAAAGCGCGGCATCAACGAGAATCAGATCGTTCCGCTTCTTGAGCACTTCGCCGGCACCGGGGTCATCGTCCGCTTTATTGAATATATGGATGCCGGCACGTCTAACGGCTGGCGGATGAACGAAGTCGTTCCGACAAGCGAAGTGATCCGGATCGTGAGTGAGCGGTTCAAGGTCACTCCCCTCACGCCGAATTACCTGAGCGAAACCGCGCAGCGCTGGCGTTACGGTGAGGGCGACGATGAGTTTGGCTGCATTTCGTCTGTCACGCGCCCCTTCTGCCGCAACTGCTCGCGCGCCCGTCTCTCGATTGAAGGCGCGGTGTACCTCTGCCTCTTCGCGGACCGGGGTTTTGATATCCGAACGATGCTCCGCGGCGGCGCGAGCGACGAGGAAATCGCCGAGGCGCTCGGCCGCATCTGGACGAACCGCAGCAACCATTATTCGGAACTCCGAATGAACGGAATGCCTCTTCCGGTCAAAAAGGTCGAAATGAGTTATATCGGCGGCTGACGCTCTGTCGTTAGAATAAAGGTTTTGCCACTTGCAGCTCTCTCTCGGAAAATACCGGAAAAAATACTCTGCCCCCTTCCGTCTGAGACAGAAAGAAAAAAAATGCACTTCAATCCCACAGCGATAACCTTCATCGGCTATCTCGTGCTGATGGTGATGATCGGCTTCTATGCCTGGCATCACACGAGAAGCTTTGGTGACTACATTCTCGGCGGCCGAAAGCTCGGCGGCCTCGTAACCGCGCTCTCAGTCGGCGCGTCCGACATGAGCGGCTGGCTCCTGATGGGCGTCCCGGGCGCGGCCTACGTCGCCGGTATCAGCGAGTCCTGGATCGCGATCGGTCTCACGATCGGCGCGTGGCTGAACTGGAAACTCGTTGCCGCGCGTCTTCGCCTCTACACCGAGGTGTCGCATAACGCGCTCACGCTCCCGGATTACTTCCGGCAGCGTTTCGAAGACAAGTCACACTGGCTCGCCGTGAGCGCCGCGGCCGTGATTCTCGTTTTCTTCACGATCTACTGCGCCTCCGGCATGGTGGCCGGCGCCCGGCTTTTCGAGAACACGTTCCATCTCCCCTACTCCACCGCGCTCTGGCTCGGCGCTATCGCGACGATCGCCTACGTCTTTATCGGTGGGTTCCTCGCGGTGTCCTGGACCGATACGATTCAGGCGTCCCTCATGTGCATCGCGCTTGTGGTGACGCCGATCGCCGTCATGATCGATCTCGGAGGCGCGTCCGCCGCCACGAACCAGGTCGCCGCGATCAACCCGGATATGCTGAGCATGATGAACGGTCAGACCACGATCGGCATCATTTCGCTTCTCGCCTGGGGTCTTGGCTACTGCGGTCAGCCGCACATTCTCGTCCGCTTTATGGCGACGCGTTCGATCCGCGTGATCCCGAATGCCCGCCGCATTTCGATCACCTGGATGATCTTCTGCCTCGCCGGGTCGGTGGCTGCCGGGTTCTTCGGCGCCGCGTTCTTCGCGGGTCACCCGGATCTCGCCGGTGCCGTGACGGAGAACCACGAACGGGTCTTTATTGAACTCGCGAAGGCGCTCTTCAATCCGTGGATCGCCGGTATCCTGATGTCCGCCATTCTCGCGGCCGTGATGTCGACGCTTTCCTGCCAGCTCCTCGTCTGCTCCTCAACGCTCACGGAGGACTTCTACCGCCGTCTGATTCACCCGAAGGCAAGCAACCGCGAACTGATGATTTTCAGCCGCGGCATGGTGCTTCTCGTTTCCATCATCGCGATCATCATCGCCCGTGACCCGAACAGCCTCGTGCTGTCGCTCGTCTCCTACGCCTGGGCCGGGTTCGGTGCCTCGTTCGGCCCCGTGATCCTGATCTCCCTCTGGTGGAAGCGCATGACCCGTAACGGCGCTCTCGCCGGCATGCTGGTAGGCGCGATCACGGTGCTCGTCTGGCACTACTTCGCGTGGTTCGATCTCTATGAGATCCTCCCGGGCTTCGCCCTTGGGTCTCTCGCGATCATCGTGGTGAGCCTCCTCGATAAGGCTCCGGAAAAGGAAGTGACGGACGCGTTCAATACCGTGGAACGCCGCCTCGTCGAAGAGTCCTAAAAGTTTCTTCGCATCAAAGGCAAAAAAATCCGGTCATGCAGCGAAAACTGCATGACCGGTATTTTTTAGCCTGAAGAACGGTGCCGGCTGTTTCAACCGACACCCTCCATTTCCCCGTCAGGTGTTCGGGGCTTCCTCTGCCTTTGTGACCGAGAAGGCGAGTTCCTTCCCGTTCAGGCCCACGTTCACCGTGTCGCCTTCCGCAGCCTTTCCTTCGAGGAGGAACTGAGCGAGCGGCGTTTCGAGCGCGTCCTGCACTTCGCGGCGGAGGGGCCGTGCGCCGAACACCGGATCGAACCCGGCCTTCGCGATTTCCGCGAGCGCCGCGTCGGTCACCTTCAGCGTGATACCCTGCTCAGCCACGCGGTCAGCGAGCTTCTGCACCTGGATACCGGCAATCTTCTGAATCGCCTTTTCTCCGAGCGAATTGAAGACCACGATCTCGTCGATACGGTTGATGAATTCCGGACGGAAGTGCTGCTTCACTTCTTCCATCACGGCGTCCTTCACTTCGTCATGCGGGCGGCCGGCCATCTGCATGATTTCCTGCGAACCGAGGTTCGAGGTCATCACGATCACGGTGTTCTTGAAGTCCACCGTGCGGCCCTGGCCATCCGTCATGCGGCCATCGTCGAGCACCTGGAGCAGGACGTTGAAGACGTCCGGATGAGCCTTTTCGACTTCGTCAAAGAGGATCACGCTGTAGGGGCGGCGCCGGACAGCTTCCGTGAGGTAGCCGCCCTGGTCGTAGCCGACATATCCCGGAGGTGCGCCGATCAGACGGGCGACGCTGTGCTTCTCCATGTATTCCGACATATCGATGCGGATCATGGCCTTTTCACTATCGAAGAGGAACGCGGCGAGCGCCTTCGTGAGCTCGGTCTTGCCGACACCGGTGGGTCCGAGGAAGAGGAACGAGCCGTACGGACGGTTCGGGTCCGATAGTCCGGCGCGGCTTCTCTGAATCGTTTCCGCGACCTTTCTCACGGCCTCATCCTGACCGATCACGCGCTTTGAGAGTTCCTCACGCATGTGAAGGAGCTTCTCACGCTCGCCCCGCATCATTTTCGACACCGG
This sequence comes from Dakarella massiliensis, assembly GCF_001182045.1. Taxonomy (GTDB): domain Bacteria; phylum Pseudomonadota; class Gammaproteobacteria; order Burkholderiales; family Burkholderiaceae_F; genus Mesosutterella; species Mesosutterella massiliensis. Next base: position 767,189 of record NZ_CVTY01000007.1, read on the forward strand.
AATACCGGTCGCACGGGACACCACTTCAGCGATTTCCTCAGCGCCGACGCTTGTGCGGAGCAGATGCGGCTTATCGGGCGACTCATCCTTCTTCACCTGGCTCGCTTCCTTATTCAGCTTCTTCTCAAGCTCCGGGAGTACCGAGTACTGGAGCTCCGCGAGGCGCTCGTACTGAGCGTTCCGACGGCACTCATCCATCTCGCGGTGGACCTGATCGATCTTGTCGCGGGTTTCCTTTTCGCCGATCGCGTCCGCCTTCTCGCGCTTCCAGATTTCTTCAAGATCGGAATACTTGCGGGAGAGCGTCTCAATCTCTTCCTCAATCGTCGCGAGGCGCTTCTTCGAGGCGTCATCCGTCTCTTTCTTCATCGCTTCGCGTTCGATCTTCAGCTGAATCAGGCGGCGGTCGATCTTATCGAGCGCCTCGGGCTTCGAGTCGATCTCCATCTTCACGCGGGCAGCCGCCTCATCGATAAGGTCAATCGCCTTATCCGGGAGATAGCGGTCCGTGATGTAACGGTTCGAGAGCTCAGCCGCGGCCACAATCGCCGGGTCCGTGATCTGGACGCCGTGATGGGCTTCGTACTTCTCCTGCAGGCCGCGGAGAATGGCGATCGTGTCCTCAACCGACGGCTCCCCGATCATCACCTTCTGGAAACGGCGTTCCAGCGCCGCGTCCTTCTCGATGTACTGGCGGTATTCGTTGAGAGTCGTCGCGCCGATCACATGGAGTTCGCCGCGTGCGAGCGCAGGCTTCAGCATGTTGCCGGCATCCATCGAGCCTTCAGTCTTTCCGGCTCCGACCACCGTGTGCAGCTCATCGATGAAGAGAATGATGCGGCCGTTCTGCGCGGTCACTTCCTTCAGAAGCCCCTTCAGGCGTTCCTCGAATTCACCGCGGTACTTGGCGCCGGCAATCAGCCCCGCCATGTCGAGCGACAGAATCACTTTGTTCTTCAGCGTGTCCGGCACTTCGCCGTTCACGATACGCTGCGCGAGACCTTCAACGACGGCGGTCTTGCCTACGCCCGGTTCGCCGATCAGGACCGGATTGTTCTTCGTGCGGCGCTGCAGGATCTGCATCGTGCGGCGGATTTCATCGTCGCGGCCGATCACAGGATCGAGCTTCCCCTCACGGGCCTTCGCGGTGAGGTCAATCGTGTACTTCTTCAGCGCGCCGCGGGACTGCTCAGCGTCCGCGTTATCGGCCGCCTGGCCGCCGCGCACTTCCGTGATCGCGGCATCCAGCGCGCGCCGGGTAAGACCGTTCTCGCGGGCAATACGGCCGGCATCGCTCTTCTCGTCCGCGAGGGCAAGAAGGAACATCTCGGTCGCGATGAATTCATCGCCCCGCTTCATCGCCTCTTTCTCGGTGAGGTTAAGGGCGTTAGCTAGATCACGGCTCACCTGGATGTCGCCCGCGGTGCCGGAAACCTTCGGAAGGTTTTCGATCGCCTGGTCGGCCGCCCGGGTGAGACCGGGGACGTTGACGCCCGCGCGCTCGAGCAGGCTCACCGCGGAGCCATCCTTATCGTGAAGGATCGCGGCGAGCAGATGCACGGGCTCGAGAAACTGGTTGTCGTGCGCGAGAGCTAGGCTCTGGGCATCGCCCAGAGCTTCCTGGAACTTCGTGGTGAGTTTGTCTTGACGCATAGGTTTATATCTTTCCTTTAGGAATCGCCGGAATTAGGCTTCCGTCGTTCGTAGTTCCTATATGGGGACACAGAAACCGTTTTTCAAGGGGGATTCGTTATCAAAAGTAAATTTTTAATCCCTGCGTAATAGGCTGAACCGGAAAAAGAAAAACCGCAAGGGAGCGAATCCCTTGCGGTTTCGGAACTTCTTTTTGTATCGCGGAAAAAATCCTACTGCCAGCGAGCCTTCGCCTTTTCGTCGCTCTCACGCGCGTCCACCCAGCGGCTGCCGGACGGGGTCTCTTCCTTCTTCCAGAAGGGGGCCTCGGTCTTCAGCCAGTCCATGATGTATTCGCACGCCTCGAACGCTTCGCCTCGGTGCGCGGAGGTGACAAGGCAGAGCACAATCTGATCGCCCACCTCAAGCCGCCCCACGCGGTGGATCACGACGATGTCATCAAGCTCCCAGCGGGCGCGGGCCTTGTCCGCGATCGCCGTGATCGCGGATTCCGTCATTCCGGGGTAGTGCTCGAGCGTCAGCGCAAAGATATCGTCGCCCTGATTCCGGTTACGGACAACGCCCGTAAACGCCACCATGGCGCCGGCTGAGCCGGAGCCCTTCCGCAGCTCCTCCATTTCGCGCGACACGTCGAAATCCTCGTGCCGCACGATCACCTTCGTGATCCCCATAGGACTAGCCTCCGGTGACAGGCGGGAAGAAGGCGACTTCGTCGCCGTCCTTGATCGCCGCGGTTTCATCCGCCATCACCTGGTTCACGGAGAAGCGGATGCGCTTCACGCTTTCAAAGCCGCTCTTCCAGGGATCGCCCTGCCCCACGAGGTAATCGCGGAGCGCGCCGACCGTTTCAACTCCGGCGGGCACTTCAACCGTTTCAGAGGGACGGCCGACCGCGTCGCGGAGATAAGCGAAGTAAAGCACCTTGACTTTCATTTGAGGATCCTCTTTTTTGTTGTATTAAAGGAGGGAAGAGTTCCGGAACGCTCTGAGGAACTGCTGGGCCGGGAGCCTGAAACGCTCCGCCTCAGGCGAGGAACTCTGCCAGTGGATAGTAGTCCACGAAATCACCCTGCCGGATGTCCTTCCCGACAGGGACGTCCACGATGCCGTCCGCCTTGGCGCAGGAGGAGAGCACCTGGGAATTCTGGTTCGGGAGGATGCAGAGACCTCCCTTGTCGTTACGGTAGACGCGGATAAATTCCTCACGGTCACCGGCCTTCCAGTCGAAGTCCGCGCGGACCGCGATCGGACGGTGGAGATCAGCGCGGCCGCCCTGACGGACGCGAAGGAACGGACGCACCATCATGAGGGTTTCGACAAACACGGCAACCGGATTTCCCGGGAGACCGAGGAACGGAACGCCGGACACTTCACCGAACGCGAAAGGCTTTCCGGGCTTCACCGCGAGACGCCACATATCAATGTGGCCAAGACGCTCCACCGCGGGCTTGATGTAATCCTCTTCGCCGACACTCATGCCGCCGGTCGTCACAATGACATCCGTGGAGCGCGCAGCCTTCTGGAACGCTTCGACCGTATCCTCGATCGAATCGCGGACCGAACCCACGTCGTTCACTTCGCAGCCAAGCGCGTGAAGAAGAGCCCGCAGCTGATAGCGGTTCGAGTTATAGATCGCGCCTTCGCGGAGCGGTTCCCCGGGGCGCGCGAGTTCGCTTCCGGAGCAGAAAATCGAGACGCGGAGGCGGCCGTAGACGCGGAGGTACGCGCGGCCGGTTGACGCCGCGACGCCGAGGTTCGCGGGGGTGAGCTTATCGCCCGCGTGCAGAATCGTTTCACCCGCCGGAAAGTCGCTTCCCGCGAGGTGGACGTTCGTTCCCGTCTTCACCGGGGCCTTGAAGACCACCGTGCCGTCTTCGTTCTTTTCAACGAGCTCCTGCTGCACGACGGAATCCGCTCCGGGCGGCACCTGAGCGCCCGTGAAAATACGGGCCGCGGTGCCGGCTTCAAGCTGCGTACCGACGGAACCCGCGGGGATCCGCTGCGACACGGGGAGCGTCACCGGATGCTCCGGGGAGGCAGCTGCGAGGTCCGAAGCGCGGACCGCATAGCCATCCATCTGGGAGTTATCCGCCGGCGGCACGTTCACCGGTGAAATGATGTCTTCCGCAAGCACCCGGCCCTCGGCGTAAAGCGTCGGAATGGTTTCAGTCCTTCCGATCGGGGTGACTTTGGAGAGCAGGTTCTGCAGCGCTTCACGGTAGGAAATCATTTCCCGGTTACTCCTTAACGTTATCTTTCTCTTTCATCCAGCTGTCCCGCAGGCTCACGATGAAGTCCGCCACCTGCCGGGGTTCGTTGAGGTTCAGCCACGACATTCCGGGCGGAATTCCTTCCGGAGTGTCAGAGGCCACCGCAACAATATCACCTCTCTTCGTCCAGAGCGGGGCTTCTTTATGAGGCCCCCTCGAGACTTCGATACGGGGAAAGTCGCCGTCATCCTTGAATCCTTCGAGCAGCACGAAATCCACCGGCTTCATCGCGCGGAGAATCTCGCTCAAGGGCTTTCGTCCCTCAGGCGTCTCCTCCATCAGCGCCCAGCGGTCAGGCGTCCTGAGGATCACCTGCTCGGCGCCCGACACCCGGTACCGGTACGTATCCTTCCCGGGGGTATCGAGATCCACCTGATGATGCGCGTCTTTCACGCAGGAGACACTGTAGCCGAGTGCCCGGAGACACTCAACCACCTTTTCGTTGAGGGTGGTCTTCCCGCTTCCGGAGTATCCCGTGATGCCGAAGAGAAACAATTTTGATTACTCCTTTGTATGACGGTCGATGAACTGCTTCACGTCCTCCGTTTCAGGATCCATCACTTCACAGCGCTGCGGAAGGCTGAGAAGATCGGCGCAGGAGGCGGAGATCGCAGGCACCGTGCCCGTCGCTTCGATAATCGTCTTCGAGAACTTCGCGGCCTGAGCCGTCTCGAGACACAGGCACTTTACCCCCGGAAGACGCTTCTCGCGAGCCACCTTGAGACCGTCCGCGGTATGCGGGTCGATCATGACGCCGAGCCGCTCCCAGGTGTCGCGGATCGTGGCAAGACGGTCCGCGTGGGTGCTCTTGCCCGCGGTGAAGCCTGAGGCAAGCACACGCTCCCAGAGTTCCCCGGTGAGGCGGAATTCGCCTTCCGTCGCCATCACGTGCCAGAGGCGCTTCAGCACCTCGGGGTCACGGCCAACGATATCGAAGATGAAGCGTTCAAAGTTCGACGCGCGGCTGATATCCATCGAGGGCGAGGAGGTGACATACGTATGCGCCGCGTCTCTCGGGTGATAAACACCGGTTTCAAAGAACTCAGTAAGGACATCATTTTCGTTTGTCGCGACGATGAGGCTCGCGATCGGGAGCCCCATCTGCTTCGCGATCCATCCGGCGAGAACGTCGCCGAAGTTGCCGGACGGAACGGCAAACGAAATCGCCTCGCCCTTCTCGGCAGCCGCAAGCCACCCCTTGAAGTAATAGACCACCTGAGCGGCAACACGCGCCCAGTTGATGGAATTCACAGTGCCGATCGAATGCGCGGACTTGAACGCATGGTCGTTAGAGACCGCCTTCACGATGTCCTGCGCCTGATCGAACGTTCCGCGGACCGCGATATTGAAGATATTGGGGTCTTCAAGCGAATACATCTGGGCGCGCTGGAAGTCACTCATGCGGCCATAGGGGGAGAGCATAAAGACGCGAATCCCCTTCCGGCCCCGCATCGCGTATTCGGCAGCGGACCCGGTGTCGCCGGACGTAGCGCCGAGAATATTGAGAGTCTTCCCTTCACGCGCGAGGAGATGCTCGAAAAGCGCCCCGAGGTACTGCATCGCCATGTCTTTGAAGGCGAGCGTCGGGCCGTTCGAAAGCTCCAGAAGCCCGATCCCATCCTCAAGCCAGCGCACCGGCGTGATGTCCTTCGGGTCATCGCCCTCACGCGCGTTGCAGTAGGTCTTCTCGGTATAGGTCGAGCGGCAGATTTCCTTCAGCGCCGCCTCATCGATCCCGCTCGCGAAAAGCCGCAGCACCTCAAAGGCGAGGTCCGCGTACGGGAGCTTCCGCCAGGATTCGAGCGCCTCGGCTGTCACCTGCGGGTAGCTTTCCGGCATGAAGAGGCCGCCGTCAGACGCAAGCCCCCGAAGCACGATTTCATCATAGGACGCCCCGGTCGATTCACCGCGGGTGGAGAGATAGCGGATATTGCTTGCCATGTTGTCCTCTTATTAATTCAGTTCTTCTTTGCGAAGGAGAACGATCTTGCCGGTCACGCAGTCAAGCGCCTCGATCCGGCGAATCGCTTCCTGAACGGCCGCTTCCCAGGCGGTGTGCGTCATCAGGACGATTGAGGTCGACCCCTGGCCCGCGACCGCTTCCTTCTGAATGAGGGACTCGATACTGATCCCCATATCCGCGAAGACGCGGCTCACGTCGGCGAGCGTGCCGGGGCTGTCCGTCACGCCGATACGGAGGTAGTAGGAGCAGACCGTCTCACCCATCGGGAGCACATCGACATTCTCGATCTTTCGCTTGTAGCCGAGCACCGGGACCTGGTGGTTGGAGGACACGCCGATCATGCGGACCACGTCCACGATATCCGCGATCATCGCGGAGGCGGTGGGTTCTGATCCCGCGCCCGGGCCGTAGTAGAGGGTGGAGCCCACGGCGTCGCCCTTCACTTCAACGGCGTTTGTCACGCCGCCCACGTGGGCGAGAAGACGCCGCTCAGGTACGAGCGTCGGATGGACACGGAGCTCAATCCCTGTCCCGCGCCGCTTCGTGATGCCGAGCAGCTTCACGCGGTAGCCAAGCTGATCCGCGAACTCGATATCCACGTTCTGCAGATCGCGGATCCCTTCGATATAGGCCTTATCAAACGAAATCGGGCCGCCGAACGCGATCGAGGAAAGGATCGAGATCTTGTGGGCCGCGTCGATGCCGTCAATATCAAACGAAGGATCGGCCTCCGCGTAGCCAAGCTTCTGCGCCTTGGAGAGCGCCTCAGCGAACGAAATCTTCTCCTTCCGCATGCTCGTGAGAATGAAGTTTGAGGTGCCGTTGATGATGCCGACCACCGACTGAATGCGGTTCGCGACGAGCGACTCACGCATTGCCTTGATGATCGGGATGCCGCCAGCGACCGAGGCCTCAAAGGCGACGATCACGCCCTTCTTCGCCGCGGCGTCAAAGATTTCGTCCCCGTGCTGCGCGAGGAGCGCCTTGTTCGCGGTGACGACGTGCTTCCCCGCCTCAATCGCGGCGAGGATATAGGAGCGCGCGGGTTCGATTCCGCCCATCGCCTCAACCGCGATCGCGATCTCGGGATCCTCCACGATTTCATGCCAGTCAATGCCGAGCGACCCCACGAGCGGGACGAGGTCAGAACGGTTCTCGGGGTGACGGCACGTCACATACTTCACTTCGATCCTTGCGCCGGCTCGCGCGCTGATCTGCTCCTGATTGCGGTTAAGCACCCGGCAGACACCGCCGCCGACGGTTCCTGCGCCGGCCAGACCGATTTTCACTGAATCCATGAGTTAAAGCTCCCTGCTTATTTTGAGAGTAACGCCATCCGCCCGTTATTCACCGCGATCCGATAGGATGACCGCGCCCGAGCGCTGCTTATTTTTTTCTGCAGCGGCAATTTGAAAATCGTACCAAATATCAAGACCTATAGAAAACCAGAGGGCGGGCTTCGGATCCCGGATATGCGATTTTTTTTTCGGGAGTTCACACAGCTGTCAATTCACGGCGTTATATTGGTCAGTGATACAGACACGCAAATATGAGGAAAACTATGCCTCTGCCGGCTTCCCCGAAAGTTCCGGGCGACATGCTCGCCGACTATCAGAGTGAAAATGACCTGCCGCTGAAGACTCCGCCGAAGGCGGAAACCCCGGCCGCAGAAAAGCAGCCGAAGAGGCGCCGCCGCGAGAAGGCACCCGCCGAGGCGCTCGAAATGGCAGCGCCCGCCGCCGCGGTCACTGAAAAGAAATCTGCCGCGTCCCGCCGTAAGAAGGCGGCCGGGAAAGCAGCCGCCCAGGCCGCCCGCAAGGCTGAAACCGCCGCGGCTCCGAAGGTTCAGCCGCCGATCACGCTGGGCACTCCTTCTGAAACGAAGCTCCCGTCGCTTCGCCGCGGCCGCGCGCTTCCGGATCCGAAGATGCCCCGCATGTTCGCGCTCGACACGAATGTGCTCCTCCACGATCCGACCTGCCTCTTCCGGTTTGAGGAGCATGACGTCTTCATTCCGCTCACCGCGCTTGAGGAACTTGACCGCCATAAGACCGGCATGAGCGACATCGCGCGTAACGCGCGCCAGGTTTCCCGCACAATCGATCAGCTGATGGAAGCGACCGGGAACCCCGATCTCTCAGAAGGCCTTCCGCTTTCCGCCCTAGGAAACCGCGAGGCGAAGGGAAAGCTCTACTTCCAGACTGGACGCCTGAATGTCGAACTCCCGCTCCCCTCGGATCTGAAGACCGGGTCCGGCGACAACGCGATTCTCTCTTCGGTTCTTGGCATCACCTCGGTCCTCAAGGACCACGTCGTGATCCTTGTGTCGAAAGACATTAATATGAGGATCAAGGCCGCGACGATCGGTCTCCCCGCAGAAGACTATTTCAACGACAAGACGATCGACGACTCGGACCTCCTCTATAGCGGTAAGCTCTCGCTCCCCGGGAACTTCTGGGAAACGCACGCGAAGGGGATGAAATCCTGGCAGAAGGACGGCTTCACCTGGTACCGGGTGAAGGGGCCGCTTGTTCCCCAGATGCTCGTGAACGAATTCGTCTATTCGGAAAGCGCTCAAGGGGGCTTTGAAGGCATTGTGAGCTCGGTCGACCGCGATGAAGCGGTGTTCCGGTCACTCAAGAACTACACGACCCCGAAGAATAACGTCTGGGGCATCACCGCGAGGAACAGCGAACAGAACTTCGCGCTGAACCTCCTCATGAACCCCGAGATTGACTTCGTATCGCTCCTCGGTCAGGCCGGCACCGGCAAAACGCTCCTCACGCTTGCCGCGGCTCTCACGCAGACGCTTGATGAACGCCGGTACTCGGAAATCATCTTCACCCGCGCGACGGTCTCGGTAGGCGAAGAGATCGGTTTCCTCCCCGGCACGGAAGAAGAGAAGATGGTGCCCTGGATGGGGGCGCTGGAAGATAACCTCGAAGTGCTGAACCACACGGATGCCTCCTCCGGCACCTGGGGTCACGACACGGCGCAGGACATCATCCGCTCCCGGATCCGCGTGAAGTCGATGAGCTTCATGCGCGGCCGCACGTTCCTCAACCGCTTCCTCATTATCGATGAGGCGCAGAACCTGTCTCCGAAGCAGATGAAGACTCTTATCACGCGAGCCGGCCCCGGCACGAAGATCGTCTGCATGGGGAACATCGCGCAGATCGATACGCCGTACCTCACAGAGGGGAGCTCAGGCCTCACCTACGTTGTCGATAAATTCAAGGGCTGGGCGCACGCGGGCCACATCACGCTGCAGCGCGGCGAACGGAGCCGCCTCGCGGACTTCGCGTCCTCGGTCCTCTGATCAGACTCTTCACCCATAAAAAATCCCGGATCCAGAAAGATCCGGGATTTTTTATCCTCACTGCCGTTTCGTTACGGCTGCGGCGCCGCGGGCTGTGTGGCAGGCGCCGCGGGAGCTGGAGCGGGCTTAGGTGTCGAGGCTGCGTCCGGGTTCTTCATCTGCGACGCAGTCACCTGCGGGAAGTCATTAGACGGCGCGGGAGCCGCAGGCGCGGGAGCCGCAGGCGCGGGAGCCCCGCAGGCGCGGCGTCCGACGGAGCGGCATCCACAGCGGGAGACGAAGCGTCGTCAGAACTCTTCGACCTCTGACCCTGCGGCACTTCCACGATCCGGCCTCGCTCAGAAGGCTGTCCCGGATGGCCTTCAAGGGGCGCTGCCCCATTCGGCGCCTGCGGGACCACGGCGGCAGAGGAGGCAGCCGCGCTTGAGCCCCCGAAGAAACTCGTGATGCCGGAGTTCGTCACGATCGAGAAAAGGACAATACCCACCATGATGAACGCGAGCGCGATCTTCACACCGATACCGACCGCCATCCCGATCCAGGTGGCGAGACCCACGGTTCCCGCCTTCAGCATGTCGCGGCCCGCCATGATTTCACCGATCACCGCGCCGATCAGCGGGAAGAAGACAATGCCCCAGATCCCGGTAACCAGCCCCACCACGGTGCCGATCACAGCGCCCCAGAGGCCGGCGCGGCTCGCGCCCGCCCGCTTCGCGCCGAGAATCTGCGCGAGGATATCGATGCCGATACCGACCGCGGCAAGCAGCGCGAGAATCACAACCGCCGTCACCGAGATCAGCTCATAGCCGCTCGCCCAGCCGATCAGCCAGCTGCCGGCAAAAATGATCGGCAGTCCCGGAATCGCGGGGATCACGGTTCCGGCGAGACCCACAGCGATAAGGGCGAGAGCCCCGAGATACAGTAGGTATTCCATGTCTTCCTATCCTTAGGCAGGTTCCTGCATGTCGTCCGGCACATAGCCTTCGGGCACCTCTGCCCGGTTTTCGAACGACGTGTACTTCCCGTTGAACGTAAGCTTCACGGTCCCCACAGGGCCGTTACGCTGCTTGCCGATGATCACTTCGGCGAGCATCGGATCGGATTCCTTGTTGTAAACCCAATCGCGATAAATAAACATGATGACGTCAGCGTCCTGTTCGATAGCGCCCGACTCGCGAAGGTCGGACATCACAGGGCGCTTGTCGGGGCGGCCGTCAACCGAGCGGTTTAGCTGGGAAAGCGCAATCACGGGAACGCGGAGTTCCTTTGCGAGGCTCTTCAGGCCGCGGGAAATTTCAGAAATCTCGGTCGCGCGGTTTTCTTCGCGGCGGCTGGAGCTGCCGCCCATCAGCTGCAGGTAGTCGACCACGATGAGGCCGAGCTGCCCGGTCTGCGCCATGAGGCGCCGGGCGCGGCTTCGGAGCGAGGTGACGCTGAGCGCCGGCGTGTCATCGATATAAAGCGGCGCCTTTTCCATATCGGCGACCGCGGTCGTGAACCGATCCCAGTCGCCACCCTCATCAAGACGGCCCTTGCGGACCTTCTGCGCGTCAAGGCGCCCGTGCGAGCAGATGAGTCGCATCGCGAGCTGCTCGCCGCTCATTTCCATGGAGAACACGGCAACCGGCCAGCTGTTATCGCCCGCCATCGCGACATGCTCCGCGATATTCAGCGCGAGCGCGGTCTTACCCATCGAGGGGCGGCCGGCGATGATGATGAGGTCGCCAGGCTGCATGCCGGACGTCTGCTGATCGAGGTACCGGTACCCGGTCGAGACACCGGTGACATCGTTCGCTGACTTCGTTCGGTAGCGCTCCGCGACGATATCGGAGACGTTCGCCGCGAGTTTATTGAGTCTCACGAAGCCTTTGTTCCCGCGGTCCGCGCTTTCATTGATCTGGAGAACCAGTTTCTCCGCGTCATCAATGATGTCCTTCGTCTCGCGGCCTTCAGGAGCGAGAGCAGACGCGGCGATCGTGTCTGCGGCGGACACGAGCTGCCGCAGCATCGAGCAGTCGCGCACAATTTCCGCGTAAGTCCGGATGTTCCCGGCGCCAAGCGAATTGCTTGTCAGCGCGTTGAGGTACGGGCGGCCGCCCGCGGCATCCGACCGCCCCGAGCGCTCGAGCTCGTTATAGACCGTGATCACGTCCGCAGGCTCACCCCGGAGGTGCAGCGCCGCGATAGCGTCAAAAATCACGCGGTGGTCGGCCCGGTAGAAATCCTCAGCCGTAATAATGTCGGAGATCTGGTCAAACGCCTGGGTGTTCAGCATCAGACCGCCGAGAATCGTCTGTTCACTCTCGACAGAATGCGGCGGAACACGGACAGAATTCGCAGGAAGATCAGAACTGGAAAAAGGATCAGGCATCAGATTGCGCTCCATAGAGGCCGGAAAGGAGCAAGCGGGCCCCATGATGCAAAACGCCCTCTGAAACACTTTTCAGAAAGACGAAAGCGGGTTAAATAATAACAGTAAAGCAAGAAGGGAAAAAAATAGGCCTCCTTTCGGAAGCCTATTTTTTTCTCCGACAGAATCCCCTTGCGGAGGCTCTGTCAGGAGTCGGACGTTCCGGAGATTACTCTTCGGCGACGACCTGAACCGTGATGTCAGCGGTGATGTCGGAGAGCAGAGCGATCGTGATCGGGTACTCGCCAACAGCCTTGATCATGCCGAGCGGCGTGCGGACCTGGCTCTTCTTGATCGTGAAGCCAAGCTTATCCACGGCTTCAGCGATGTCGGAGTTGGTCACGGAACCGAACAGACGGCCGTCAACACCAGCCTTGGAGGCGATGGTAACGGTGGCACCATTCAGCTTTTCCTGGAGAGCCTGGGCATTGGCCAGACGCTCAGCCTGAGCCTTCTCGAGGTCAGCGCGACGGGTTTCGAACTCGGCGATAGCGGCCTTGGTGGCGCGCTTGGCGTGACCCTGGGGGATCAGGAAGTTGCGGCCGTAGCCGTCCTTGACCTTGACCACATCGCCCAGATTGCCGAGGTGATGAATGTTTTCAAGCAGAATAACTTGCATGTCGATATCTCCCCGGGATTACTGATTGTCGGTGTAGGGAAGGAGGGCGAGGAAGCGGGCACGCTTGATCGCGGTATCGAGCTGGCGCTGGTAGATCGCCTTCGTGCCGGTCAGACGGGCGGGCATGATCTTGCCATTTTCCTGGATGAAATCGCGCAGCGTGTCGATATCCTTGTAATCAATCTGCTCAACGTGAGCAGCGGTAAAGCGGCAGAACTTCTTCCGCTTGAAGAGGGCATTGCCCTGGGAGGGACGGCGGTTGCCGGTACGACCCTTGGAACCAAAAGCCATTTTGAACTCCTAACTGAATTCCGTTATGTAAACAATGAGGCGCTGTGTGCGGCTCGAGCGAGGGGTGATGTACCCTTTGAGGGTTATCCTAGCGGGAAGCGGAAGCTGATAGAGCTTTGCCGCTACCTCTCCGTATGCGACCACCAGGGTTTCGAAATTGAGGCGGCGCGTGCCGCCTGCTTCCCGGACTTCGCCCGAGTGGTGAAGAATGCCTTCAAAAACCTGCAGTCCGGACGGTGTGAATCTCGGCTCTTCGGAGCGGATGATTTCGCCGTCAAGGACCAGCTCATTCATGTCTGGCAGTCCTCTTTAAAGCGCCTCTAGCCGAATTACTCGGCGTCCTGAACGTCGGATTCCTCGTCTGCAGCTTCGTCGGAAGCGTCATCAGACTTGTGGGAAGCCTTGCTGTTCGTGCGAGCGGCCACGGCAGCCTTCTTGGCCTCTTCCTTCTCGACAACCTTCATCATCGGGGAGGGAGCGGTTTCGGCGTGCTTCGTCTTCACCACGAGTTGGCGCAGAATGGCGTCGTTGAAACGGAAATTGTTTTCGATGTCGGCGAGCGTGGCGTCAGAGCACTCCACGTTCAGGAGAACATAATGAGCCTTGACCAGCTTCTGGATCGGGTAGGCGAGCTGACGACGGCCCCAATCCTCGATACGTTCAATCTTTCCACCCTGTTCGAGAACAAGGTTCTTGTAGCGTTCGATCATCGCCGGAACCTGTTCAGACTGATCAGGATGCACGATGATGCAGATTTCGTAATGACGCATTGATCCTCCTTGCGGAAAAAACCGCCCAGGGCGTCTCCCGGTGCGGCAAGGACTAACGAGAAAACGGTCATTTTACTCTAAAAATTAAAATTTTGCACGCGAGGGATTATCCACCCGGGTGGCCTTTTCACCGACCCGCTGCCGGACAGACTCAAAGAGGCAGACGCCGGCGGCAACTGACACGTTGAGAGACTCCACCGACCCCATCATCGGAATCGCGGCGAGCGCGTCGCAGCGTTTGCGCGTGAGCTGACGGAGACCTTCACCCTCAGCACCGAGCACCCAGGCAAAGGCACGCTTCTGATCGAAGTCATAGATCGAACGGTCAGTTTCACCCGCCGTTCCAACCACCATGACACCCGCGTCACGCAGCTCCGCGATGGCGGAAGCGAGATTCACGACATAGACCACCGGAACCGATTCCTCGGCACCCGCAGCGGCTTTCGCCGCGGCCGGCGTCACGTGGGACGAGCGGTTAAGCGGCGCGATCACGGCCTGCACTCCGGCGGCATCCGCCACACGGAGACAGGCGCCGAAGTTCCGGGGATCCGTCACGCCGTCCAGAATGAGGAGCAGCGTCTTATCGGTGATGGAATCGAGAAGCTCATCAAAGGAGAGCGTCTTCTCGAGCACGCTGCCCACCGCGACGATCCCCTGATGCTGCACGCCGTGCCCCGCGATACGGTCCAGACGCTCCGCGTCCGCGCCCACCGGGCGGATGCCGGCGGCCTTCAGCTTTTCGCACATTTCGTGCATGCGGCGGTCATGCCGGCTGCGGTCCACATAGACTTCGTCAATCGACTCCGGGTTCAGTCTGAGCCGCGCCGTCACGGCGTGAAAACTCGCGAGGACCGCTTTTTTATTACCAGCCATTCAATCTTTTCCTTTAGATATCAATTCTTTTTCATGCAATCCGTTCAGAATCTCGGTTCGCCTTTCCAGCGCCTCGGCCCTTTCCGTCTCTGCACATCGCGGCGCTCAAAATCAATCCGCCGCAGATCAACGTCGACGCCTGCCACCTGCGCTTCAAGCGGCGTTCCGAGACGGATCACTTCGCCTGAGGCACTGCCCTCAAGGAGGCAGTCGTCGCTGTTATAGAAGTAGTAGTCCCAGCCGAGGTTCGAGACCCGGATGAAGCCTTCAACAAAGAGATCATCAAGCGTCACATAGACGCCGTTCGGCGTGACGCCGGTGACCTTACCGGAGAATCCGCGGCCGATGAAGTCCTTCATGTACATGCACTTCAGCCACGCGGTGACGTCGTAGCTTGCTTCGTCAGCGCGGCGCTCTGCGGCAGAGCACATCTTGCCTAGCGTTTCCCAAGCGGCATGCTGAGCCGTAGGACGCGCGTACGGTGTCGCTTCAGGCTTCGGCGCTTCTTTCTTCTTCCCCTTCTGCTTCAGAGAGAATTCGGAGTTGAGAAGGTCGGAAGGCGACACCGCGACTTCGGGCTTATAGCGGCGGCGGGAGAGAATACCACGGATCGTCCGGTGCACGAGCAGATCGGGGTAGCGTCTGATGGGGGAGGTGAAATGGGTGTACGCCGGATACGCGAGGCCGAAGTGGCCGTGAAGTTCCGGTGAATACACGGCGCGCTGCATGCTTCGGAGCAGCGCGGTCTGGACCGCCTCTTCGTTCGGCGTCCCGCGTACTTTCGCCATCACGGCTTCGTAGTCCGCGGGTTTCGGGGAGGACCCGCCGCCCATCTTGAGACCGAAGCCGGAGAGCGTCGTGCGGAGCAGCTCAAGGCGCTCCTCGGACGGGCCTTCGTGGATTCGGAAGAGACACTCCGTCTTCTTCCGGACAATAAAGTCCGCGGCGCAGGTATTCGCGACCAGCATCGCCTCTTCAATCAGGCGGTGCGCGTCATTATGTTCACGAGGCAGAATCGCGGTGATGCGTCCGGTTTCGTCTGTCTGAATATAGGTTTCGCGGGTTTCAAAATTAATGGCGCCGCGCTTCTTTCTCGCTTCAGCGAGCACCTTATAGAGTGAATAGAGATTTTCGACGTCCGGGTAGACCTCATGAATCTCGTCTCTCGCACCTTCCTTATCCTGGAGCGCGTTCCACACCTGGGTATAGGTCAGGCGGGCGTGCGAATTAATGAGACCGGGATAGAACTGATAGGCCGTCACTTCGCCCTTCGCGTCAATCAGCGCGTCGCACACCATTGTGCAGCGGTCGACCTTCGGGTTCAGCGAGCAGAGTCCGTTTGAGAGCTCCTCAGGGAGCATCGGAATCACGCGGCGCGGGAAGTAGACCGAAGTCAGCCGTTCCTGCGCGCTGCGGTCGAGGGCTGTGCCAGGCTTCACGTACCAGGACACATCCGCGATGGCGACGAGCAGCCGGTAACCGCCAGACGCAAGCGGCGCGCACCAGACCGCGTCATCGAAGTCCCTCGCGTCCTCGCCGTCAATCGTGACAAAGGCAATATCGCGGAGGTCGACACGCTTTCCGGCGTCCTTCTTCAGCACATGATCCGGGAGCGCCCGGGCTTCTGTCAGCACATCAGGCACGAAGACGGAAGGAAGCCCAAAGCGGCGGGCCGCCATTTCAATCTCAACCGACGCGTCGCTCGCGGATCCGAGAATTTCCTCGACCTGAGCGCGGGCCGGTTCTTCAAGCGTCGGCTGCGTCGTGATCGCGGCGACTACGCCCTGCCCCGCGAGCGCTGAGGCACCTGAAAGTCTGATCTGCACATGAACCCGCGGGTCCGATGGATCGAGCCAGAAATCCATCCCCTGCTTCCGGACCACGCCGACCACCTTCCAGGTGTTGTGTTCCGTCACTTCTTTGAGAGAGACAAGGTTCCGTCCCTTGCTGTCAAACCCGAGTCGCGCGACTCTCACCCGGTCGCCGGGGAACACCGCGTCCCCCTGCCCCTGGGAGAAGACGTAGGAAACCCCTTCATCTCCGGTTCCCATATCCGGATCAAAAAACACCATGCCGGAACGGGTGCCGGATACCGTGCCTTCAAGCCACGCGGAGCCGTGGGAAAGCGAAATCTTTCCTTCGTCATCCGCCACCGCCGTGCCGTCATCAATCAGGCGCTCCAGCGCCGACAGCACCTCATTCTTCGTCCGGCTGCGGGACCGGTCGCGCACCAGCGCGTAAAGCTCATCAAAGGCGAGCGGCGTTCCCGCCCGGCCCAGAACCGACTCGAACTCAGAGGCGGCGGTTCCCGTCAGAAATGCGGTCAGACCGCCGTCATCAACCCTTGTCCTGGGCCTTCTGGACGAGGATCCTGTATTTTTCCGGATTTTTTTTCTTCTATCTATTGACAAAATTATTCTCTTCAGCGATAATTATATCCTCGTTTGTGAGGATGTGCCCGGGTGGCGAAATTGGTAGACGCACTAGCTTCAGGTGCTAGCGCCTTCACCGGCGTGCTGGTTCGAGTCCAGTCCCGGGCACCAATCATACTGGAAAACATGTGATTGTGCGGTGAACATCAGAAACGAAAGCCATTAAAGCCTTTTCGCGATTGCGGAGAGGCTTTTTTGTTGCCCGCGGAAAACACTTGCGCGATCAGCCAGTTCCCGCTTTCATAATACGCCGGAGATATGTTCTCTCCGCCGCACAGTCAAAAGCCGCATCTCCGATAAGGAAATGCGGCTTTTTCTCTAATTTCTCAGCAGAATGGCGAACTTCTGCTGTTCTCTTTTAAGAGATTAGAACTTGTGCACGAGGCCGAAACCAGCCTGGGCACCGGAGCCCTTATACGTGGCGGAAGCACCATCAGCGGAGCCCGTGGCCTTTTCCTGAGCATAGCCGGCAGCCGCGTAAACGCTCGTACGCTTGCTGAAAGCATAGGAGTAGCCGACGGCAGCGTTCCAGCGCTTCAGCTTGACATTGCTGTTATCCACGTCTTTGGCATCACGATAGCCAACAGTGGCGAGAACCGTGCCGCCAAAAGCCGGCACAGCCGTCGACAGTTCCGCGCCCCAGCCCTTGAAAGCGCGGGCAAGATTCACATTCTCCGCCACAGAAGCGCGGATATTCTTGATAATGCTGAAAGAATCCTTGATGCTAGCCTGGTCATCGAAGTACGTAGCCTTAGCAAAAACCTTAGCGACGCCAAAGTCGTAGTTGCCGCCAAGGATCACGCTGTAGCCATTATCCAGATCGCCATAGGTATCGTTGCTGTACAGGGTGTAGTCACCGGCGAGGACGACAGCAGCCTTGCCAGCCTTGTAGCGCAGAGCAGCGGCAGCGTAGCGGTCGGCGTCAGCCTTGTTTTCCGTACCAACCTTGGACTTACCGTCAGCCTTGAAAGAGTACATCGCGGCAGCCTGCAGACCGGAATAAACCGGGGTCTGATAGGCGAGCGTATTGTCGTAACGGCCATAGGCGGAACCAGTGGAACCGGCCTGCGTGCCAACGAAGCCAAAGGCATTCGGGAAGGCGGACACATTACCGAGATAGCCAATAGAGCCGCCGTCGGACACGATGGAGGCGATACGGCCGGCGTACAGAGTACCGTAGGCGCCGGAGACGTTCACCTGAGCCTCACGGCCGAAGAGACGGCCGCCCTGACCGGAAGCACCGTCATCAGAGTTGAAGCCCGATTCGAGCACGAAACCAACCTTGGCATTGCCGATATCTTCCGTGCCCTTCAGGCCCCAGCGGTTGCCCGTGGAGAAGCCGGACTCCATCGAAAGAGTGTCAGTGGAGTTAGATCCCGATACCGATACCTCTCCAGCAGTTGCAGAGAGAGAGGTACGCTGATGCGTGTAGGCAAGGCTCGTATCGATACGGCCATACAGCGTAACGGACGGAGCCGCAAAAGCGGAAGCGGCGAAGGTGCCGAGCAGAGCAGCGGCAATGAGAGACTTCTTCATGAAATTTTCTCCAGTAGTTTGAATGTGTGTATTGCTAACTACAGTTTTAAGGGCTTTTGGAGTCACCCCAAGTGCATGATGCAAAAATATTTCCCGGACGCTCATACGGGTAAACCCTTTATGATTTATGTCTGACAGAAATTTTTTATTTATTTTCAATCACCAAGACAACGTTACAACTATTTTTCGTATTTCTTTAATTCATCGTTTTCTGTTGCTTTTATGCAACAAACTGGCAAAAAACAGCTTCAGAAGAGCTTCCCTGAAAATAAAAAACGATATCCGATAGTGAGTTACAAAGTGAAACAGTACAGGGTATTGACTTGTCCGAAAATCTGGGAGCAAGTTTTTAGTAGTTTACTTTTGTGATCCATATTTCAGAAATTCACACCTCCGCCCTCTTATCTCCGTTATGTCGAAGGCGCCGGCTTTTCAGAAGCGCAAAAAAAAACCGCATCCCTCACGGAATGCGGTTTTTCAGTTCTCAGCAGAATGGCGAACTTCTGCCGGTCTCTTTTAAGAGATCAGAACTTGTGAACGAGGCCGAAACCAACCTGGGCGCCGCTCGCCTTGCGGTCGATAGCGTTCTCCTTTTCCTGGGCGTAGCCAGCGAGACCGTAGACGTTCGTGCGCTTGCTGAAGGCATAGGTGTAGCCGACAGCCGCGTTCCAGCGCTTGAACTTGTAGGAGCCGTCATCGATGTCCTTGGCATCACGATAGCCGACAGCAGCAAGGAAGTTGCCGCCGAAGGCCGGAACGTTCGTGCCGAGTTCAGCACCCCAGCCCTTCAGAGCCTCAGCCTTCTTCAGATCGCGGGAATCGCTGATCAGATCGAAGGAGTCGAGAACGTTCACCTGGTTATCAAAGTAGGTGACCTTCGCGAAAGCCTTCGCAACGCCGAAATCGTAGTTGCCGCCGAGGATGAAGCTGTAGCCGTTATCGACATTGCCATAGTTGGCAGCGTCATTGCCGTACATCGTCATGTCACCGGTGAGGACAACAGCGGCCTTGCCAGCCTTGTAGCGGAGGCCAGCGGCGAGGTAGCGGTCAGCATCGCCGGAATTCTCGCGGGCATTGGCAACGTTCGAATCAGAGGCCTTGGTGTCGCCCTTGAAGGAATACATGATGGCACCCTGCAGGCCGCCGAACGTCGGGGTCTCATAGGCGAGGGTGTTGTCATAGCGGCCATAAACCGTGCCGGTGGAGCCCTGCTGGTTGCCGACGAAACCGTAGGCAGACGGGAAGGCGGACACATCGCCGAGGTAGCCGATCGAGCCGGAATCAGACGCGATGGAGGCGAGGCGGCCGGCGTACAGGGTACCGTAGGCACCGGAGATGTTCACCTGAGCTTCACGGCAGAAGAGGCGGTTATTCTGGCCGGACGTGCCGTCATCAGAATTGAAGCCGGATTCGAGAACGAAGCCAACCTTCGCGTTGCCGATGTCTTCAGACCCCTTCAGACCCCATCGGGAGCCGGTGGTCACACCGGAATCCATGGAGAACGTGTCGGTGGAACCGGCGGTGTTATCCAGATTCTTGTGGGTGTAGACAAGACCCGTATCAATGCGGCCGAACAGCGTGACGGACGGTTCAGCAAAAGCAGAAGCCGTGAAAGCGCCGAGAAGGGCGAGAGCAAGTAGAGATTTCTTCATTATGTGTGACTCCAAAAAATATATCTGAAGGGAAATGCATCTGAGTGAATCTCCCCTCTGACTTCATGATGCGGCCGGAAAAAAAGGAGTCTTATGGTACAAACCCTGATTGTAAAACACTACGAAAAATAACTTTTTGAAGGAATTCAGATTGCTGGCTAAGTGTATGTAACTAGGTAATACATTTGTGTAAATTGTAGCTGTTGCCAAAAAGCAACAGATTTCCATAAGATACACATTTAATTACAGTCACCGGCCTTTCCCTTACAGGGTGAGAGGCCTGAAAAAAAGAAATCCCCGCCTCATTTCTGAAGCAGGGATTCTGTACAGAAGCCATCGGCCGCCGCCTCAGGAAAGAAGCAGCGGAAGATGAATTTCCGCAGTGTCAGGCGGGATTACTTGCCGGCGATCGCGCGCTTCTCACGGAGCCGCTCGATACCGAGATCGTCATAAGCCTCGAACGGCTGGTGGATCCAGGGGTTCCCTTCGAGGTAAGAGACGAAATAATCCGGCTGGAAGATAGAGCGTTCCTTCCACCAGAGCACAGCGATACGGATCTCGGTGATTTCCGGGAAGTCGCTCTTCAGGTGCTTCACCACCTTCTCAAGCGTGATGCCGGAGTCCACCATGTCATCGACCAGAAGGACCTTCCCCTTCAGAGCATCGGTGCCGGTGATGCAGCTGCTGATATTCAGCTCGCCCTGCACCGTGCCGGACATCGCGCGGTAAGAGCTCGTCGACAGCACGGAGAGCGGCTTCGAGTAGACACGCGAGAAAATATCCCCGGGGCGCATGCCGCCGCGGGCGAGACAAAGGAGAGAATCAAACTTCCAGCCACTGTCCGCAACCTTGAGGACGAGCTGTTCATTCAGGTCGATGTAATCCTGCCAAGATACAAAGAGATCCGCCATGGCTTTTCAAATCCAACAAAAAAGGAAGGCAGCGCTGCGTTTTTTACTGCAGTGCCGCCTGTGTAATGCTTATAGGCTGTCGGTCTGATCCGCTTGCCCGCGGATCAGACTTTCCCCTGTTTATGGGGCTCAGGCTTCAAACGGGTCGCTGAGCAGAATGGTCTGTTCACGATCCGGACCAGTGGACACTGCCGCGATCGGGCAGCCAGCCACTTCAGAAAGGCGCTTCAGATAGCTGCGCGCCGCAGCGGGGAGTTTATCCCATTCTTTGATGCCATAGGTACTGGTCTTCCAGCCGGGGAAGTCTTCATAGATCACTTCGCAGCCCGCGACCTCTTCCGCGCCGTAAGGCATCACTTCGAGTTCAACGCCGTCCTTCTTGTAGCCGACGCCCAGACGCACAACATCGCACTCGTCGAGCACGTCGAGCTTCATCACGGCAAGACCGGTCAGGCCGTTGATCTCAACCGCACGGCGGAGCGCCGCGCCGTCGAACCAGCCGCAGCGGCGCGGACGGCCCGTCACGGCACCGAATTCACCGCCGCGCTGACGGATGCGTTCACCCTCTTCATCGAGGAGCTCGGTCGGGAAGGGACCCGCACCGACACGCGTGCAGTACGCCTTCGTGATGCCGAGGACGTAGTTGAGGCGATGGGGGCCGACACCCGCACCAGCCGTGGCGTAACCCGCGACGGTGTTGGAGGACGTGACAAATGGATAGGTGCCGTGGTCGATATCGAGCATCGAACCCTGGGCGCCTTCGAAGAGGAACTGCTTGCCTTCGGCCATCAGCTTATTCAGCGTATGGGAGACGTCCATCACGCGCGGCTTCAGACGATCCGCGAAGCCGAGCACCTCGTCGATCACCTTCTGCGGGTCGAGGGCCTCAGCGTGGAGAAAATGCGTCAATTCGAAGTTGTGGTACTCGAGAGCCGTGCGGACGCGCTCTTCGAAGAACGGGACGTTATAGAGGTCAGCGACGCGCACCGTACGGCGGGCCACCTTGTCTTCGTAGGCCGGACCGATGCCGCGGCCGGTCGTGCCGATCTTCTTCTTGCCGAGGTTATTTTCACGGGCATGGTCAAGCGCCACGTGGTACGGCATCAGAAGCGCGCAGTTGCCGGACACGTGGAGGCGGGACTCCGCGTCCATTCCGTGTTCCTTCAGCTGATCGAGCTCGGAGAAAAAGGCGGACGGCGAAAAGACAACACCGTTGCCGAGGTAGCACTGCATCGTCGGATGCATGACGCCGGACGGAATGAGGCGAAGCACGGTCTTGTTGCCGTTCACGACGATCGTATGGCCGGCGTTGTTGCCCCCGTTGAAGCGCACGACGCCGTCGACCTTGGAGGTGAGCCAGTCGACGATCTTGCCCTTGCCTTCGTCACCCCACTGGGCGCCGACGACCACTACATTTTTTGCCATCTTTTTCTCCTAAATGGACTTGGCGGAGACAGGAACCACCTGCCACTCACCCCTTTCGAAAACAATACGCTCCGTCACCTGGAAGCTCTCAGCGAGCCCGGCAGGGTCTTCTCCCGGCAGCAGCTGCACGACGATTCTGCCGGCATGACGGAGTTTGCGCACGAGACTCTCCAGCTTCGGATCTTCTGACGCCGGGGGCGCAATGACCGCGAAGGGAAGTTCGGGCGTTCTGAGCACAGCAAGCTCACGTAGATAGAGTGTAAATCCAACTGCCGGTCTAAAGCGTCCGAACGCTAATCCAATTCCGTCATAGCGGCCGCCCCGGAGGAGCGGTTCGGGCAGATCTTCAACAAGACCGGCAAAGGAAATACCCGTGTAGTAATCAAATCCTGTCACCGAGGCGCCGTCAATCGTGACGTCATCGGCTCCGCAACGCTCCGCGATCCACCGAAGCTCATCCACGGCCTTCTCGGCGTCCGGGTTCCCCTTGCAGAGCGCGAGAACGCGGTCCAGCGCGTCGTCACCGCCATAAATGAGGCAGAGTCCGGAGAGCGCTTCAACGGTCTTCGCGGAGAGGGGCTCTGCGGCAACAGCGAGCCCCGCCGGATCCTTATCGGAAAGCGCCGCGACAACGGCGTCCTGGATCGCGGGAGTAAGCGCCGGGTCCGATTTCAGGAAGGAACGCACAATTCCGGTGTGACCGATCGCGAGATGCACGCGCCGGATACCGACTTCGCACTGCATATCCACGGCGAGCCGCACCATTTCAAGATCGGCCTCCCGCCCCGTCGCGCCGAACATTTCGGCGCCGGCCACATACGGCTGACGAGTCGCGAGCGGGTGACGCGGCCGAGCGTGAAGCACCGACCCCGCGTAGCAGAGCCGTGTGATCCCGGTGCGGTTCAGAATGTGGGCATCGATACGCGCCACCTGGGGCGTGATATCGGCGCGGAACCCGGCCTGACGGCCGCTCGCCTCATCGACAAACTTGATCGTCGTGCGATCGAGCCGGTTGCCGGTACCGGTGAGAAGAGAATCCAGGAACTCGAACATGGGCGGACGGATAGCTTCAAATCCGTGAGACCTCATCACTTCGAGGGTGCGCGTACGCAGGGTTTCAAGTTCCCGCGTCTGCCGGGGCAGCATGTCGGCAATATGATCCGGTAATACCCAGTTCGTCATTTGGAAAAAATCCTATCAAAGCGAAGCAATATCGGTTTGCAGCAGCCAGATAACCGCGAGGCCGCAAAGCACGCCGACGATCCCAAGCTTCTGGATCGCGGAGTCAGGCACCTGCTGCAGAAGCGACAGTGCCCGCTTCCAGCGGCGGGGCGAGATCATCGGCATCAGGCTTTCGAAAATCATCATGAACCCAAAGGCGACCAGAAGCTCCTTCAGTCCCATCATGGCTTCGTGCCTCCAGGAAGTCCCCGGAAGTCGGGCATCGGGGCGAGCTTTTCACCAGGCTTCTCTTCAGAACGGGCCTTTTCAAGCGCCGAGGAGAAATCCCGGATTCCAGTCACACGGTCTATTTTCTGATAATTCGCGTTCGCCGCGGCATCGGCTTCAGACTTCATCTGAGCGGCACGGCTGAGCGCCGCGGAAAGCGTCTGACGGGCCTTCGCGTCGGCCGCGGCGCGGATCTCTGACGCGCTCTCCTCGACGAGGCGGCCCGAGGCCTGCACCTGGCCATTCAGAATCTTCGCGGTGGCGTCCAGGGCCGAAGCCTGGCTCTTCGCGTTGAGGCGCACCTCAGCGACGCGCACGGATTCAATCCGCACGCCGCGCTTCAGGAATTCAGGCGCCACTTTCGCCATCACCTGGGACGAGATCCAGACGCCGCCCCGCGTGATGAGAGACGCGTCATTCAGCCCGGCGGTTTCGCCGGCTGACGCGGTCTGCACGGCCTGCGTGATTTCGCGCGCCGTCTGGTCGCCACTTCCCTTGAATTCCTTCCACCAGAGCTCCGGCTTCACGACACGCCACACCACGTCGTAGCCGAGCGTCGGAATACTGCCTTCGCCCTTCGGCTCAAGCGCCGACACCTGAAGCGACTGCCCGCGGCAGTCAATCATCGCGGTCCGCTCAATGGGGTCCGGGAGTTTCACATGAAGCCCGGGCTCTGTCACCTCAGCGGACACGGATTTGTTCCATCCAAGCACGAGCGCCGCCCTTCCCTCTTCAACCGTGAAGAAGGAAAGTCTCGCGGCGAGAATCGCTGCCAGGGCGATCACAAAGGCTGCTATCAATTTCTTCATGATCATCGTCTCCTAGTGTCCGCGGTTACGGAGGTAATCGCGGCGGTCCGTGGTGCTTTCACGCTCATTCGCAGGATCCTCGCCCGGAGTTGTCACGTTCGAAGCCGCGGCCTCTGCGGCTGCCTCAGCAGCGGGTGACGACGCAGGGGCGGAAGACGCGGCGGCAGGCGATGCCTTCTTCTCCGCATCAAGCTTCTTCTGGGCAATGATCTGGGCTTCCGTCACCACCGGAACCGCGGATTCCTCACCCGGTTTCCCTTCAGGAGCCTTCGGTTTCGCGGCACGGATCACGGCCATCAGGTCATCAAGCTTCGCGTTCGCGATCGATCCCTTGTTCGGCAGAGCTGCCGCGAGCCCGGCATTCCAGGCCTGCTCAATCGCGTCGCGCTTCGCGGCGTCAGAAGCCTTTTCGCCATAGAGGTAGCTGATATAGCGGCTGTCCATTTCGGAAACCCGCACAACGCGCTCCCGATAGGATTCAGCGTTTTCTAAGATGGCGCGCGACGTGTTGACTGACATCGCGCCCGCGAGTTCTGCCCACCGCTGGGCATTCCCGAACGCGTTTTCACCCGCGTTCTGCGCCTCAAGCGCCACGCGTGACGCCTCACGGACCTCTGTCGGGATGCCAGCATTCGTGACCGACACGGATTCGATATGGACACCGAGACCGAGGCTATCGGCCTCCTTCTGGACCCGCTTCGCAAGATCGTCCTTCAGGAGCACCGCCCGGCCGCTCAGCACGTCATGCACCGTCATATCGGTGAACTCCTGACGGAGCGCGCGGCGAAGCGCCGCGTCGATCACTTCCGAGGGATTCACCATGTGTTCGAGATAATTCCGGACGCCGTCAAACGCGACCTGCCACTTCACGGTGGCGGTGGCGGAGACAAAGCTGCCGTCAGCGGTAAGGAGATAGCCTTCGCCCGCCTTCCCCGAGAAACTCACGTCCTGGCTGTGCACGAGACGCGTATCCACCGTGCGGACTTTCTCAAAGGGCCATGGGAAGTGCCAGTGCGTGCCAGGGCCGACCAGTTCCTTGAACTGACCTGTCGCGTAAAGCGCGGCGGTTTCGCCGGACAGCACGGAGTAGAAGCCGGCGCCGAGGTACGCGCCGACCGAGAAAATGGCGACGATCGCGACCAGCGCTGCGATACGGCTCGAACGCCTGCTGCGATCAATCTGGGGAATATCGTCTTCGCGCGGGGACTCCGGGGTTCCAGTCTTCTTTCCGGGCTGCTGGGGGCCGGACGCCTGGGGGCCGTTCTTTCCGCCGTTTGCCCAGATGGACTGCAGGAGGTCATTGAACGCCTTCCACTCAGCGTCAAGGTCCTTTCCGCTCTTCTTCGCGGAGGATTCCTCAGTGTCTTCGGGGCGGCCGGAGTGAGAGTCACCGTTCGGGGTTCCCGGATTGCGGATTTCGGGCTTCTCGGGCTGCGGCTGCGCGCGACGGGGCTCCTCAGGCTTCTGAGGAGGCTCCGGCGTTCCGGCAGGTTCCGAACCGGTTCCGCTCACTTTCGGCGTTTCCGGCTCATTTTTACCTGAAGAAGATTCCTTCTCCGGATCTTTCTTTTCCGGTTCCGGGTGTCTTCCCCAGCGGTAATCATCAATAGACATAAAGAAAAAATCCTGAGGGGGATGTCCCCGAAATTCCCGCGCGCAAGCGCACCCCTGCCGTGCCCCGAAGGGTACAGCCTGCAAGTTTTTCAGTCTAACACCTGATCCGCCCCGGGCACCCCCTTCAGGGATCCCGCCGGGACGGGAAAAGGCGCACGAATCAAGCCGTCGGTTTTCCCGCGCGGCGGGCTTCGGCTTCGAGCTTCGCCTGTTCCCAGGGCTCAAGCTCACGGGCCTTCACCGGGTGATCCTTATGCCAGTGCTCGGCAAACTCCAGAATGGCGGCCCGGAGCTCATCAAGCCCCTCGCCCGTCACGGCGCTCACGCCTACGGAACGGACACGTCCCTTCTCATCCCGCACAACACCGGCCGCGGCCAGAGCCCGGTCGATCTTGTTATAGACAAGGATCGTCGGGATCGTGTCGGCATCAATCTGGGAAAGCACCTGATTCACGGAGTCAATCTGATCCTCGCGGACTTCGCTTGAAGCGTCGACCACGTGAAGGAGCAGATCCGCGTGCACGGTTTCCTCAAGCGTTGACTTGAAGGCCTCGACGAGCTGCGTCGGAAGGTCACGGATAAAGCCCACGGTGTCAGAAAGCACCACCATCTCGCTCCCGCCCACCCAGCAGCGTCTCGCTGTCGTGTCAAGTGTCGCGAAAAGCTGATTCGCGACGTAGGCGTCAGACCGCGTCAGGCGGTTGAAGAGCGTGCTTTTCCCCGCGTTCGTATAGCCGACGAGCGACACCGTCATCTGATCGCCGCGCGTTCTCGAGCGGCGCTGCGTGTCACGCTGCCGCTCCAGCTTCTTCAGCTGGACCTTCAGCTGCTTCACGCGCTCATTCAGCATTCGGCGGTCGAGCTCGATCTGCTTTTCGCCCGGACCGCCGGTCTTCGACAGACCGCCGCGCTGACGCTCAAGGTGGGTCCATCCGCGGACAAGACGAGTCGACAGGTGCTCGAGCTTCGCAAGCTCCACCTGCAGACGGCCTTCACGGCTCTTTGCACGCTTCTGGAAAATTTCGAGAATTAGCTCGGTGCGGTCGAGAACAGCGATATGAGCCGCTTTCTCGATATTGCGCTCCTGGGCTGCCGAGAGCGGCGTGTCGAATATCAGCACGTCTGCTCCAGCCTCCCGGGCCGCGGTCGCGATTTCTTCAATCTTTCCGCTGCCGAGATATGTAGCAGGATCGGGCTTGTCGCGGTGAGCCTCCGTGAGGCCCACCGGGATCAAGGCATCCGAGGTGACGAGAAGCGAAAGCTCCTCGCTTGCATCCGGCCGGAAATCCCGGCCGAGGCTTACGCAGACAAGCCAAGCCTTTCCGGGGCGGTCATCCCGCTCCCGGTCTACCTGAAATACTGTCAGATCAAGACTCCGGAGTGTTCGTGATGGTGACGGAGCGGGTCGGCACGACCGTGCTGATCGCGTGCTTGTAGACCATCTGAGTCACGGTGTTGCGAAGCAGCACGACGTACTGGTCGAAAGATTCCACCTGACCCTGCAGCTTGATGCCGTTGATCAGATAGATATTGACCGGGATATGTTCTTTGCGAAGTGCGTTAAGGAAAGGATCCTGAAGAAGCTGTCCCTTGTTATTGTTGGCCATAATGTTTTTCCCAGCGCTTCTGCGCTTGTTCTTTGTTTGCTACACCCGCCAATAAAAAAGCGGGTGACGAAGTGTGTGTGCTGACAAATAAAGACCTGTCTGCACCCAATTATCATACGTCTTTATGAGGAGCCTTGCCGGGCCCGAGAATTTCAATCCGGCGGCGGAGACCGTCACGGATCGCGTCAAGCGACGCCGTCGCCTTCCCGAGTTCCCCCTCAGAGACGAACCCCTGCAGCTCGCGGACATTGCGGGTGATCTCCTCATCGAGCTCCGCGGTCTTCTGCGAGGTCGCGTCAGTCACCTTGGGCTGACTCGCGCAGAGCGCCTGGACTTCGGAGAGACGCTCCTGAAAGGGTTCAGTTACCTCTTTTCCGGCAACCTCAGCGAGACCGACCTTCCAGATCGTGCAGACACTCGGGCGGTTCTTGATCGGAGCGCCCCAGTAGAGACGCGTGAGGAACCGCGTGAGCAGCGTCCGGAAAACGATCTCCACGGCGGCAACCCCGGCGAGCCACGCCGCCACCATCGGATGACGGAGCCCCACGAAAGCCGCAGCAAGACCCGCGATCGCGAGCGTCACCACAGCGACCGTGAATGAAACGGACGGCGCGCCGAGCCCCGTCTGATCCCCGATTCGGCTCTGCGGATAGGCGATGGCGTTCACGAACATCGCGAACGCCGCAGCCAGCACCACCTCAACCGCAAGCAGCACATTCGCGTCGGGGTTCCCGAGCGGCACGCCGACCCAGTAAATCACCCCGAGCGAAATGAGGAAGACGACCACAGTCAGCAGCCAGGCTGACAGCTTGGTTCTTTTCATAGTGCTGCCTTCTTTTTACTTTTTCTTGCCGTTTGCGGGCTTCGGATCCGCGTACGGGTTACGGCCGGTACGGAATTCAATCTTGAGCGGCGTGCCCGCGAGATTGAACTTATCACGGAACCAGCTCTCGAGATAACGGCGATAGCTGTCGCCGATCTGCTGGAGCGAGTTGCCGTGGATCACGATCACCGGCGGATTCGTGCCGCCCTGGTGGGCGTAACGCATCTTCGGACGGACCTTGCCGGCGCGCGGCGGCTGCTGACGCTCAACGGCCTCAATCAGGGCTCGCGTGAGCTTCGGCGTCGGCAGCTTCGCGATAGCGGCCTGATAGGCTTCCTGAACCGCCTTCATGAGGTGGTTGAGGCCGTTATGCTTCAGGGCGGAGATATGCACGAACTTCGCCCAATGCAGGAACCGGAGCTTCATATCGAGCTGCTGGTCAAGCTGCGAGCGGTCATAAGCGCTCATGCCATCCCACTTATTCACGGCAACGACGAGCGCGCGGCCCGAGTCGAGCGCGTATTCGGCGATGTGGGCATCGTGTTCAGCGACGCCGCTCCGGGCATCAATCACGAGCACCACGACGTTCGAGTCCGCGATCGCCTGCAGGGTCTTCACGATCGAGAACTTCTCGATCGCCTCGAAAACGCGGCCCTTCTTGCGGAGACCCGCCGTATCCACGAGCGTGAACGGATGGCCGTCATACTCGAAATCGATATTGATCGCGTCGCGGGTCGTGCCCGGCATATCGAACGCGATGACACGCTCTTCACCGAGCAGCGCGTTCACGAGCGTCGACTTGCCGACATTCGGGCGTCCGGCGATCGCGACACGGATCCGGTGTTCGCCCTCTTCCTCCTCGGCGGGCTTCTCTTCCTCCTCATCCTCAGGGAAGGGAGAAAGCACGGTTTCCATCAGGCTCGCGATACCCTGACCGTGAGCGGCCGAGACCATAAAGGGCTCGACACCGAGACCAAGTTCATAGAATTCAGAGCCCGCGATCGCGCTGAGGCCTTCAGCCTTATTGACGGCGAGATAGATCTTGCGGCCCGATTCGCGCAGCGTCTGCGCGATACAGTGATCCTGAGGCGTAACGCCTGTTCTCGCGTCGACAATAAAGATAACGGCATCCGCTTCTTCAATCGCCAGCTCGGCCTGAGACGCCATGTGGCTCACCACGCCCTCGGGCCTCTGGGGCTCAAAACCGCCCGTGTCGACCACGATGTAAGGGCGCGGGCCCACCTTGCCGTCGCCGTAGTGGCGATCACGCGTCAGGCCGGCAAAGTCCGCGACAATGGCATCCCGAGTCTTGGTGAGCCGGTTGTAGAGTGTGGATTTCCCGACATTCGGACGACCGACAAGCGCAATAACCGGAAGCATGAGAGAAATTTCCTAAAAAATAAAATCCGCTGTGCTGTCTTTAGCGGCTGGTTGACCGGATGAACGCCAGTTCCCCGTCAACCGTTTGAAAAATGGCTCCGTCGCCATAAGCGATCGGAGTGGTGTAAATCGCGCCCGAAAGGCGGCCGCGGCCCATCTCACGCCCGGTGATCGGGTCAAGGAGATGCACGTAGCCGTCATAGTCACCGCTCGCCACATAGGAGCCGACGGCAACCGGCGCGGAGTTCTGACGGTACTTCATGGTGTCGTTCTTCCAGAGTTCGCCGCCCGTCGCAAGCGAATAGGCGTGAATCGTGCTCTTCTCGTCCACCACGTAGACGGTCTTCAGGTCAGCGGTCGGACCGGTGACAGCGTCAACCTTTTCGGTCCAGCGGACAGAACCGTTCTGGGCGCTCATGCAGGTGACACGGCCCTGGTAAGAGGCCGCGCAGAGAACGCCGGACGTGACGAGCGGCGCGCCCACGACGTCATTCAGACGCTCAACCTCAGTGATGCCGGAAGGCATCGAGATCGACGCTTCAAATGCCACCTTGCCGGTGAGCGAAATGCCGATCAGCTTGCCGTTCGCCTGGCCGACAAGAATGCCGTCAGCGAAGAAAATCATCTGGCGCGGCGCGCGCACCGAGAGGATCGGCACCTGACCCTGGTAGTACCAGGCCTGCTGACCCGTGCGGGCGTTGAACGCCGTCACGCGGGTATCCGATGTGTGCACGATCACGAGATCGTGACCGACAAGCGGCGGCATATCCACTTCAGACGGCATCTTGCGGCGCCAGAGTTCCTTGCCTTCAGCGGAGAGCGCCACGACGTTCCCCTGATCCGTGCCGACCGCGACAAAGTAGCCGTCGGAGCCGACGCCCGCCACCACCTTCTCCTTCAGAGAGGCGGTCCAGACCTTGGCGCCGTTCGACGGATCAATACGGAAGACCTCGTTCGAGCCCGCCGCATAGAGTCCGTTGCCGGCAAGAGCCGGCGTAAGGAAGGAGTGCTCAGAACTGCCGAGCTTCGTCGACCAGACCGTATTCACGGACGCGGACTGCTGAATCTCGGTGAGTTTCACCGGGGCCCGGGGGCTATCGGATGAGAAGAGGGAACAGCCGCCCAGCGCGAGCGCAAGGCCTGCGGCAATTGCGGTGCGAAGTAATTTCTGACTCATGTGCTCTCACACTCCAAAAATGTTGATTGATCAGCCGGCAGCGGAAGACTTGGCAGCCGGAGCAGAAGAAGCCGGAGCGGAGGCAGCGGCGGGTGCCGGGGCAGCCGTGCCGTCCTCAGGAAGCGAGTCCAGCTTCAGACGGATCAGATTCTGCAGCGGGTCGCCATCGCGGGCCGCGGCAATACCATCCTGCCAGGCCTTGCGGGCTTCGGCGTTCTTCCCCATCGCCTGATACACGTCGCCCAGGCGGTCATCGATC
Organism: Dakarella massiliensis; assembly: GCF_001182045.1. Classification (GTDB taxonomy): domain Bacteria; phylum Pseudomonadota; class Gammaproteobacteria; order Burkholderiales; family Burkholderiaceae_F; genus Mesosutterella; species Mesosutterella massiliensis. The sequence continues at coordinate 798,431 of NZ_CVTY01000007.1, forward strand.
ACGAGACGCTCCGTGTCAGTCGAAGGCGTAAAGCCCGTGAGAATCGAAAGCGCCTTATCGTAGGACTTTTCGTCCATCAGGAGACCGGCGAGACGGACACGCGCGATCGCTTCGAACTCCTTGCGGTCACCATGATCCACCACCCACTGAAGCTTCTGCTTCGCGGTAGCGATATCGCCATTATCGGCCGCATAGCGGGCGGCAACGAAAGCCGCCATCGGACCGTAGACCGTGGAGCCGTACTGATCGATCAGGCCGTCGGAAATCGACTTGATGTTCTTGCCGTCCTGATTGTTCACGGCCGTTTCAAGCGCCACATAGGCAACAGAAGCCTTGGCGGTCTGGCGGTGGTTCCACCACTTCCAGCCGTTATAGCCGGCGACGCCGACGCAGGCGAGCGTGATGACGACCAGAACGGGCGTGCCCCACTTTTCCCACCAGCCCTTCAGGTTGTCGATCGACTCCTGTTCCTCGAGGTTGTATGCCATGTCAAAGGTCCTTCGTTTCGAGTGCTAAAAGTTCGCTAAAAATCGTATCGCAGGCGTCGTCCGCCGGGAGCGTTTCCTGACGCGCAAACCGGGCATCCTCGCCGCGGTCGCGGAGACGCTTCACGGACACCGTGCCGTTCGCGGCTTCAGTATCGCCGATAATCACGGTAAATTCAGCTCCGGAGGCATCCGCCTTCTTCATCTGGCTCTTCATGCTCGCCTCGCCGCCGTGAACAATCGTGCTCACGTCGAAGTCGCGGAGCGACTCGGCCACGGTGACTGCGGGGTCAAGCGTGCCTTCACCCGCGTGGATCACGTACACCGAGCAGTCGGGGGTTTCCGGCTTCACGCCGAATTCCTTCATGAGCTCAAGAACGCGCTCCGCCCCCATCGCGAAACCGACGCAGGGCGCGGGCTTTCCGCCGAGGATCTCCATGAGACCGTCGTAGCGGCCGCCGCCGCAGATCGTCGCCTGAGAGCCGAGACGGTCCGTTGTCCACTCGAACACCGTGTGGCTGTAGTAGTCGAGGCCGCGGACGAGACGCGGGTTCACCGTGTACTCGATTCCGGCGCGTTCCAGCTGATGCTCGATCCCGGCGAGGAACGCGCGGGACTTTTCCCCAAGGTAATCGATCAGGCGGGGAGCGTTATTCGCGAGCTCCTGCATATCCGGATCCTTCGTATCGAGAATACGGAGCGGATTGAGGTAAAGGCGGTGCTTCGCCGTCTCGTTCAGCTGATCCTGATGCGCCTCAAAGTACTTGAGGAGCGCCTCGCGGTGGGCGGCGCGTTCCGCGGGCTCGCCGAGCGAATTGATTTCAAGCTTCACATCCTGGATGCCCAGCGCCTTCCAGAGGCGGGAGGTCATGAGGATCATTTCCGCGTCGACGTCAGGACCCGCGAAGCCGAGCGCTTCGCACCCGAACTGATAGAACTGACGATAGCGGCCGCGCTGCGGACGCTCGTGGCGGAACATCGGGCCGAAGTACCAGACACGGCGCGGGGCGTCGTAAAGCATGTTGTGCTCAATCGCCGCGCGGACGATGCCCGCGGTGTTCTCAGGACGCAGCGACAGCCGTTCACCATTCAGGGAGTCTTCGAAGGAATACATTTCCTTCTCCACGACGTCAGTCGCCTCGCCGATACCGTGCGTGAAGAGGTCCGTCGACTCAAGCACCGGGGTCCGCATCGGGCGGTAGCCGTACTCGGTCGCGATGTCGCGGGCCGTATCTTCGAAGAATTCCCAAATGGCGCTGTCCATCGGCAGCATGTCATTCATGCCGGTCACAGCCCTGATTTTTGCTTTTGAAGCCATCCCAAGTAATCCTTTCTTGCTTCAGTAAATGGTCCGCTACTCGCCCTTCGGGCCGTAAGTCCGGCGGACATAGTCGGTGAGGAGCTTTTTGAACTCCGTATCAATATCCTGCCCTTTAAGGGTGCCCCAGCGCTTCCCGTCCATGTAGACAGGCGCCACGGGGTTTTCGCCGCTTCCAGGGAGCGAAATGCCGATATCAGCGTGAGCGGATTCGCCGGGGCCGTTCACCACGCAGCCCATCACGGCAACCTTCATCCGCTCGACACCCGGAAATTCGCTCTTCCAGACGGGCATCTGCTCTCGGATAAATTCCTCAATACTCTTCGCGAGACGCTGGAAGAGGTCGCTCGAAGTCCGGCCGCAGCCCGGGCACGCCGTCACTTCAGGCGTAAAGCTGCGGAGTTCAAGCGACTGCAGAATCTGCTGCGCGACACGCACTTCCTCGGCGCGCGATTCGCCGGGTTTCGGCGTAAGCGACACACGGATCGTGTCACCGATCCCCTCGTTCAGCAGAATGGAGAGCGCCGCGGCGCTCGACACCATGCCTTTCATGCCCATGCCGGCCTCGGTAAGTCCGAGATGCAGGCAGCAGCGGCTGCGGCGCGCGAGTTCTTCATACACGTGCACGAGATCGGGGACGCCGGAGACCTTCGCAGAAAGCACGATCTTTTCAGCGGGAAGACCCACATCCATCGCGCGCTTCGCGCTCGCTACCGCGCTTTCCACCAGAGCCTCGCGCAGCACGTCAGAGGGCGGCAGCGGCACGGGCCGCTTCGCGTTCTCATCCATCATGCGGGCGAAGAGCTCCTGATCGAGCGATCCCCAGTTCACGCCGATGCGGACAGGCTTATCCTCGCGGATCGCCACTTCCACCATCTGACAGAAATGTTCGTCCTTCGCGTCACCCTTGCCGACGTTTCCCGGGTTGATCCGGTATTTAGAGAGCGCGCGGGCGCACTCCGGCACATCCCGCAGGAGCTTATGCCCGTTGTAGTGGAAGTCGCCGATAAGAGGCACGCTGCAGCCCGCCTGATCGAGCCTGTCGCGGATCACCGCGACAGCCTTCGCCGCTTCCGGCGTATTTACCGTCAGGCGCACCAGCTCGGACCCCGCGCGGGCGAGTTCCAGCACCTGAGCCACCGTCTGCTCGACATCCGCGGTCAGCGTATTCGCCATCGACTGAACCACGATCGGGTGGCCCGAGCCCATAGCGATATCCGTGTTCCCCCACTTCACATGGACGGTCGGCGTCACACGCCGGCCGGGGAGCGAAATCGTCGCAATCTGTGCCATCGTTCCGTTTCTCACTGAAGGATGAAGCGGGCGACCGATCCCTTCGTGTAGCCGGAGAGATCAAAGGGCGTGCCGTTGAGAGACACGGCGCACTGGGTCGAGTTGCCGACCGTCGCGCGGATCGGGAGCTTGCCGGTAAAGGACTTCTCATCCCCTGCCTTGATGTTCCCCTGGAAAATGGTCTTGCCATCCGCGTCGATCAGCTTCACCCAGGAGCTGCCGATCGTGCGGATCGTCACGTTCCCGGTACCGGCGGGAGCGGCTGCCGTGTCAGTGGTCTTTGCGGACGCCGCAGCGGTCTGAGCCGCAGCAGCCGGGCTCGAAGCCGCGGGAGAAGAGGCAGCCGTGTCAGGAACTGACGCCGTGCCATCCGGATTTGCCGTAAGAGGCGCGTTCGCCGGCATCGCGTTCGAGGGAGAACGCGGGCGCTGAAGAGCCGCGGTCCTGCCTGACGCTTCCTGCATCTGAACCTGAGCGGCCTCGGTATTGTCTCCGCCAAGCTTCGCGAGAATGCCTTCACGCCATCCGCCCCAGACCGCGCCGATCAGAACGATCACCACGGCGAAGGCGAGGAACACGCGGAACCCCTTCTTTCTCGGGCTCGCGTGGAACTCCACCTCTTTCTCCATCTTGCGGGCAGGCACAGCGTCTGCTTCCGGCGCCTGAGCGGCCGGCGTTTCGGGTGCGAATTCGCGCGCGAAAGCGTCCGTCACCGGCTTCGGATCCGTGCCCATCACGCGGCAGATGTCGCGGATAAAGGCCCGGACGTAGACAGGTTCAGGGAGAAGCCGCATCTCTTCGCGTTCCATCGCTTCAAGCTGGCCGCGGCTGATCTTCGTGCGGTTGGCGACATCGTCAAGCGACAGCCCTGCCTTTTCACGCAGGCTGCGCAGCAGCTTGCCGAATCCGGGCTGAGCGCCGGCCGCCGGTTCCTTCGCCGTCTGTTCTTTCTGTTCTTCCATCATTTCTCCTCGGCTTTATTGAAAATCGAAGCCGCCTCTTCCTTCTGGCGGACCAGCCGTATCGCACGATGGGTGCGGTCCTTCACCTGGCCTGCGAGCTGACCGCAGGCCGCGTCAATATCATCCCCCCGGGTCTTGCGGATCGTGGTCACGATACCCGCGTCATTCATCCGGCGCTCGAAGGCAAGCACCGTATCACGGTCCGACTTGAAGAGACCGGACCCCGGGAACGGGTTGAACGGAATGAGATTCACCTTGCAGGGGACGTTCCGCACGAGGCGGATCAGCTTATCCGCCATCTCGAGCGAATCATTCACGCCGTCCAGCATCAGGTATTCAAAAGTAATGTAATCGCGGGGCGCGTACCGGAGGTAGCGGCGGCAGGCCGCCATCAGGTCCTCAAGCGAATGCTTGCGGTTCACCGGCATGATCTTGTCACGCAGCTCGTCCGTCGGCGCGTGAAGCGACACAGCGAGAGCCACCGGAGCAAGCTCCGCGAGCTTATCCATCTGGTTCGTGAGGCCGCTCGTCGACACCGTGACGCGGCGGCGCGAGATGCCATAGGCGTGATCGTCTAGGAACAGACGGATCGCGGGCACCACGGCTTCCAGATTCTGGAGGGGTTCGCCCATGCCCATCAGCACGACGTTCGTGATCACGCGCTCATTCGGATTATTGGTACCCGCTTCGCGCCTCAGCTCGCGTTCAGCCCAGAAGAGCTGACCCACGATTTCGGAGGTCTTCAGGTTGCGGGCAAAGCCCTGTTTGCCGGTCGAGCAGAAGAGGCAGCCCATCGCGCAGCCCGCCTGCGTCGAAATGCAGAGCGTACCGCGGTCCACTTCAGGGATATACACCGCCTCAACGGCGTTGCCGTTGCCGACATCAAAGGCCCACTTTCGGGTGCCGTCGGAGGAAATCTGTTCGCGCATCGGTTCCGGAGGACGGACTTCAGCCATCGCCTCCAGCTTCTCGCGGAAGGACTTCGCGAGATTCGTCATCTTGCTGAAGTCGCTTTCAAGGTTGCGGTGGATCCATCGTGTGAGCTGGACTGCCCGGAAAGGTTTTTCCCCAAGGCTGTCACACCACCTGGTGAGTTGCTCCCGATCAAAATCAAGGAGATTCACTCGCTCTGCCGCCATTAGACACCTGCCTCCACGGCCCGTCGGGCCCATGAATCAATGAAACTTCAAAAAACTGCAATCCCCTCCCTTCACCCGCGGGCGAAGGGAGGGGGTACTAGCTAACTGCGCCTGACTGCCGCCGGATTAGCGGGAGTGAATGGCGAGAGCCGGGAAGAAGTAAGCGATCTCGCGGGCAGCGGTCTCGGGAGCATCAGAGCCGTGCACAGCGTTGGCGTCGATCGACTCAGCGAAGTCGTGACGGATCGTGCCGGGAGCAGCCTTCTTCGGGTCGGTAGCGCCCATCAGTTCGCGGTTCTTCAGAATCGCATCTTCGCCTTCGAGCACCTGGATCATGACGGGGCCGGAGATCATGAAGGAAACGAGATCCTTGAAGAAGGGACGATCCTTGTGAACTTCGTAGAAGCCTTCGGCCTCAGCCTGGGAGAGCTGACGCATCTGGGCGGCCACGATCTTGAGGCCCGCGTCTTCAAAGCGGGTGTAGATCTTGCCGATCACATTCTTGGCGACGGCATCGGGCTTCACGATGGAAAGAGTACGCTGAACAGTCATTTTTAGTCCAATTGAAAAACAAAGAAACACCGCCGGGGCACCTGACAGGAGGCAGCCCGGAGGCAAAAAAGAATTCTTCCGCTGGGCAGCCCAGAGTGCGATCACTCGAAGGGGCTGCCGGATGAAAGATGCTTATTTTAGCATGCGTTAGAGGCACGCTCAGGCAGCTTCTGCGGGACGGGAATCCCCTGATTCTGCCTTGTCTTCCGCCTTTTCGGAGGGAAGCGGTTTCGGTCCCGGAACGAGCACCGCCATGCTTTCAACGTGCCCCGTATGCGGGAACATATTCATCACGCCTGCTTCAAGGAGCCGCCATCCGCCCTGATGCTGCAGAATCGCGCAGTCGCGGGCGAGCGTCGCCGGGTTGCAGGAAACATACACCACGCGTTCCGGGCGTTTATCGGTCGCGGCGAGCACCTGGCAGACCGCCTGGGCGCCTTCGCGCGGCGGGTCAAGGAGCAGCCGGTCGATTCCGCCCATCTTCTTCCAGATCGCGTCCCAGTCCTGTTCGGACCAGGTGAAGAGGTTGCGGGCGACGAAATCCGTTTTATCGGCCAGACCGTTTTCAGCGGCGCCGGCCTTCGCGCGGGACACGAGTCCCTCGCTGCCCTCAAGACCGATCACGCGGGCGCTTCGGCGGGCGAGCGGGAGCGTGAAGTTCCCTAGACCGCAGAAGAAGTCCACCACGCGGGATTCAGGAGTCAGCCTCAAGAGTCTCACCGCCCGGCTCACCATGGTTTCATTCAGCGCATGGTTCACCTGGGTAAAATCCGTGGGCTTGAAGGCGATACGGACATCGAATTCAGACAGATAAAGGCCGAGCGCGTTTTCAAGCTCCGGACGGATCGGGGCAGCCGAATCCGGTCCCTTCGGCTGGAGCCAGATATCCGCGCCGTACTGGTCACCGAACGCGAGGAGCTTCTCCTCATCCCCCTCACCGAGCGGCTCAAGGTTACGGAAAACCAGCGCCGTGCGGCCGTGGCCATCCACCGCCACATCAATCTGCGGCAGACGCTGACGGATCGTGAGCGTCGACACGAGTTCACGCAGCGGATCAATCATGTCGGAAACATGCTTCGGGAGGATCGCGCAGCTATGCATATCGGCAACGTAGGACGAGCTCCGCTCGTGGAAGCCGACCAGCACCCCGCCCTTCTTCGTCACGTCGCGCACCGTGAAGCGGGCGCGGTGACGGTAGCCCCAGAAAGGTCCGTAGATCGGGGGAAGGATGTTTTCAGGCTTTGTCTTTCCGATATGCCAGAGGGCGTCGAGCAGCACCCGCTGCTTGATCGCCACCTGTGCGAACGGATCAAGATGCTGCATCGCGCAGCCGCCGCAGCACCCGGGTTCAAGCCCGAAATGCGGGCAGCGGGGCTTCACGCGGAGCGGCCCCTCGTTATGCAGCTCCACCAGGCGCCCGATCTCAAACGACGTCTTATTGCGGATCCGCTCGTAAGTCACTACTTCGTGAGGCAGAGCCCCTTCGACGAAGACCGCTTTACCTTCGCGATGCGCTACGCCGCGGCCGTCCTGATCCAGGCTCTCAATCTCGACCGTAAAACGGTCGCGTGGTTTTTTGTTTTTATGAAAAGAACGCGCCATTATCGCTTTTCCTCAATCGTCATATATCCGGGGGTCTGCTTCCAGAAAATCAGAAGCCCGGAACTTCCTGATAAAAATGGAAGTACCGGGCGCGCCATATTAGCGGATTTCAGAAATTACCGCAGATAGGGAGCAGGATCGACAGGCTTGCCGCCAATACGGGCTTCGAAGTGAAGCACGGGCTTCGAGGCGTCAAATCCCCCCACCGTACCGATCTTCTGACCGGCCTTCACACGGTCTCCCTTCTTCACGTTGATCGTCTGCAGCTGACCATAGGTCGTCACAAACGTCCCGTCGCCGTGGCGGAGAATCACAAGGTTCCCGTACCCCTTGAAGGCGGTCGAGGTGAGGAGGACTTCGCCGTTCGCGGCCGCCTTCACGGTCGTGCCGCGGCGGCTCGAAATATCAATACCGCGGGTCGCGGGCGAGAAATGGCTGACAACGTCACCCGTCACAGGCCAGGAGAGCGTCTCCTGGGTGCCGGGAATCGGGGTCGGAGCGTGAGCCGTGGGAGCCGGGACTGCCGCGGGAGCCGCAGCCGACGCAGGCGCCTCGGGCTGCTTCACACCCACTGCCTGAGAGGCGGGAGCGGTGGTCGGCTGAGCCTGGTGAGCGGCGACCGGGGCTGTCGCCACGCGGACTGCCGGGCGGCCTGCGCCCGGAATCTGCAGCGTGCGGCCGACCGCGAGCTGACGCGGATCCGAGATGCCATTCACGCGCATCAGCTCATTCACGTTCACGCCGTGGTTCTTCGCGATACGGTAAAGCGTGTCGCCGGCCTTCACGGTGTAAGTGTTCCCGGACGCGGCAGGAGCGGCGGACGACATGGCAGAGCCACCGGAGAATCCGCTTCCGCCTGAAAGCGGCACCACCTGAGCGCCGGAAGAGGACGCGGCGGGCGCGGCCGGCACGGAAGCGGGGCCGGACTTGATCGTGCCCGAGGTGCTGTTATCCGACACCGGAGCAATCTGAGTCGACGTACAGGCCGTGGCGAAAACGGCGGCAAGCGCGCTGGCGATTAAAAGCTTACCTGCTGAAGACATGAAACTCTCCCCTAAAGTCTGTTACGGATGGCCTTTCCCCGGAAGCGCCTCATCAAACCAGGATGAGGTCGCCGACAGACGGCCGTAATGCGTTAAATCAATCTGCAGCGGCGACACGGAGACAAAGCCGTGCTGCGTTGCGTAGAAATCAGTTCCCGGTCCCTGGTCACGGGGCTTGCCGGCCCGTCCAAGCCAGTACACCTGCTCGCCCCTTGGGTCGAGCTCCGGTACGGCATGATCCGCGCTGTGGCGGCGGCCAAGCCTCGTCACGCTGATGCCGGAGAGCACGCTGTAAGGCATGTTCGGAATATTGACGTTGAGAAGCACGGGATCGGAGGACTGCTTCTTATTCAGAAACTGTTCTACCACAGTCTGAGCGACCTCCGCGGCAGACTCAAGTTCCATCCACCCGCGGTCGATCTGCGAAAACGCGATCGAGTCAACCCCGAACTGGTAGCCTTCGATCGCCGCGGCGACAGTGCCCGAATACATCGTGTCGTCACCCATGTTGGCGCCGGAGTTGATACCGGACACGACGAGGTCCGGACGGTCGTTCAGAATCCCGGTAAAGGCGAGGTGCACGCAGTCAGACGGCGTGCCGCTCACGGCATAGACGTCCCGCGCCACCTCGGTCACCCGAAGCGGCAGCTGAAGCGTGAGGGAGTTGCTCGCTCCCGACTGGTTGTGTTCGGGCGCGCAGACCGTTACGCGGCCAAACTTCGTCATTGCTTTCGCAAGCGCCTGGATGCCGCGGGCGGAGTAGCCGTCGTCGTTTGAAATCAGAATGTGCATCAAATCCCTCGTGCGGCCCCTGCGTTCAGCGTTCTTATGCAGAAGCCGTTTTCAATCAGTAATTGGTTAATGATAATGGCATAGGAACAGCCGGTCATGCAAAAACACAATTATTCCGGGGATCTTTCTCACGCCGGGAGGCGTCTGAGTCTATACTTTCAGCCATTGACTGATTAGTTGTTCAGATTTTTTCTCTCCCTATCCATGAAGCTATCCGCCTGGGCCCATCAAAGGGGCATTTGCTATCAGACTGCCTGGAGAATGTGGAAGACCGGAAAACTCCCGGTTCCCGCCTGCCAGCTCCCGTCCGGCACCATCGTTGTGGATGATGTGCCGGCAGCCGGCGGCGTGGGGCTCTACGCCCGCGTCTCCTCGGCTGCCGAAAAGGACCGTCTGAAGCGTCAGATGAGACGGCTCGAAGTCTATGCGGCCAGCATGGGCTGGAGCGTCATCGATAAGGCTTCTGAAATCGCGACCGTAACAAACGAAAACCGCCGCGGTCTCCAGAAGCTTCTGAAGAACCGCCAGATCCGTACGATCGTGGTGGAAACTCCGGATCGGATTCTTCCGTCCGGCTTTGATTACCTCGATCTCGCACTGCAGTCTGACGGCCGGCGCATCATCGCTCTCGATGAACAGTTCTCGGGGCACGATGATGAGACAACGCTTGAGGAACTCCTCGACACGTACTGCGCGAAGATCTACGGCCGGAAAGGCGCCGCCGCGAAAGCGAAGGCTCTTATCGCGCTGCTGCACGAGGGCGACCTCGATATGCTGAAGGCGTCCGAACGGGCGTCTGAACGAGCGGCCGAACGGGCTGCCGCAGCCTCAGAAACGAAGGAAGATGAGACAGAAGTGACGTTCTGACTCCCCGCGGTCTCTTTCCCGCAAAAAAATATCCGCGTCATCGCTCACCGGCGACCGCGGATTTTTTATGTGCCTTCGGGAGGCTGATAAAGGAAAAGGGAGGTAACTTCCGTTACCTCCCTTCCTGGATTTGGTCGGTGGTGGGACTCGGATACCCCTATTACCAAAGGGTTTTAAATGGATGTTGTTGCCTGTTTGTGGCTTAGTTTGTGGTAATAAGTCCCTATGTTCCCCAACAATTAGGGGTAAACCCCAGAATTTTGAGGGGGGAGAAATGATTTATCGTATATCCATACATTTCCTTACTATTAGGAGAAAAACATGCGCACACAGAAAAAATGCACAAGGTCTTCACACTTCAGGATAACCACTATAGCTATCGCTGTTGCTTCGTCTTTTGCCATGACGCCGGCTTGGGCGGCCCCTGCTACCAACCCCCCTGGGAACGGTGTAGGAATTGCTATAGGCTCAGGAAGCACAACCGATACTTACGCCAAAAAACAAATAGCTATTGGGGTTAATTCCAAAACGATTTCTGATGGCTCTGCCCCAAATGATAGTGCCATTGCTATTGGCGCAGGGGCTCATACCTATAACGAATTGGGACGACGCGTTGCTGCCGTTTCTTTTGGAAAACAGCATGCAGATTACACTGGGGGAATTGCAATCGGTGCTAATACCTATGCGATTACAACAGGAACCAGCATTGGCCAGCGTGACTACGTAGGAGCCATGGGGGATATAACCGTTTCTAACTCGAATCGCGACATTCTCCAGTACGCTCCTGGTGCAACATCATTGGGAAGTAATGCCTATGCAGGAGGTACCCTTTCAACAGTTCTTGGCGCTTATAACATTGCGACCAGTGGATACAATGGCACAGGGGGGTTTAACTCTCTTTCCTATGCGGCACAAAATTTTGGGTCCACTATTGTCGGTACATTGAATACCAACGAATCCGCCACAGTTCGTGCACCCTTTATGAGTACCAGTTATTCCGGCATTGCAAATAGCACTGTAGGTATCGCTAATCGAACGTACAATGCAAACGGCGCCTTGATTTTCGGTGCAGGCAACGAAATTACCAATTCAGTCGTAAAGATCTCCTCCGTTAGTTCTAGCACTCAAACGGCCTCTGCCTCTGTTAATGAGCTTGCAGGGAACTTGCGCACCGCAATTCACAATGACGAAGGCGGCTCAACTCTTGCTATCGGCGGCGGCAACATTGCCGATTACACCCAGGCCTCTCAGCTGATCGGCGTTAACAATACGCTCAAAGGCTCGTCCAGCTCCGTAAGCCATTACAACGCGCTGAATGGCTACAAGAACACGGCGACCAACGTTCAGCATGTGACTGTTATTGGCTCTTCCAACACTGTTACAGACGGTGAAAGCAATATCGTTGCTGGTGACAATCATAAGCTCACAGGAGCAAGCAAATCAGTCATCATAGGCTCTTCAACCGAGAACAAAGAAGTTACAAAGAGCAATGTCGTTGTAATTGGCCAAGATGCCGATATCTTCCAGGAGGGTGATGTCGCACTTGGTAGCGGCTCTACTGCAGCACAAGTGGAGACAACCACCAATATAACCATTAGAGGCACTTCGTACAATTTCGCTGGCACTTCTCCGACTAGTACAGTTAGCGTTGGTTCTGCAGGCAAAGAACGCACAATTACAAACGTTGCCGCGGGGCGTATTAGTGCCGCTTCAACTGACGCCATCAATGGCAGCCAATTGTTTGCCGTCACTTCTGCGTTGGATACTCTCTCTACATCTGCTGGTGCCCATTACTACTCTGTAAAGAGCTCAAACACTGGAGCAGATTCTAACTATGATAATGATGGCGCCACTGGCACTGATAGTATTGTTCTGGGTATCGCCTCAAAAAATTCCGGTAACAACAGTACCGTTATCGGCAATATGAACTCTCTGACTGGAATAAAAAACGGTGCCAATAACAGCATTGTCGTTGGCCAACGCTTAGAGGTTGACGGCACACACAACGCTGTCTTTGGCACAGATTACGCAAATTATGATAATAAGCTGACCAAGGTCGTGGGCAATCAAAACACCGTTATCGGCGTTGGTAATCTTGTTGGCTATACAGCCGTTCAAAACGGAACGCAATGGACTTATACAAAGTGGGGAGATAGCGGTTCAGACCAAAACGTAGCTGTTGGATTGAACAATACCGCTAATGGTGGAAGTATCGCTGTAGGTACTTCGTCCGTAGTTGATTCTCTGGGAGTTTCCTTGGGGCACGGAAATACCGTTATCGGTCCTGACGACAATGGCGGACAATGGGGAGTTGCCATAGGCAATAAGCTCACTGTTTCTGGTGAAAACGCAGTTGCTGTAGGGACGGAGTCCACCGCCAAGGGAGATTGGACTGTTGCCGTGGGTTCTAACGCTTCAGCAGAGAAGACTTACGATATTGCTATTGGCAAAAAGGCTTCTGCCACGGGAGGGTGGTCTACTGCATTAGGGGCATCTGCTAGAGCCAGTGCCCAAACCTCTACAGCGCTTGGGTACAGAGCTGAAGCACCCGTTAATAACGGTGTTGCTTTAGGCTCCTTCAGTGTCGCCAACACTGAAGCTGGTGTTGCTGGCTACGACCTTTCGACCGGCGCGGCATCTACAGAAACTTCAGTTGCTTGGAAATCAACAGCAGCAGCCGTCTCAGTCGGTGAGGTTGATAATGGTATAACTCGGCAGATTACGGGGGTGGCGGCGGGCTTGAACGACACCGATGCTGTCAATGTGGCACAGCTTAAGAAAGCGGCATCCGCGGCAACCACCAATGTCAACACAACCGATCCGAACATGACAGTGACGGAACAGCCGGCTGATTCCCACAATTACACGATTGGGCTGAATAAGAACCTCACCGGCATGGAAAGCGCGGAGTTTGGGGCTGACGCCGCAAAGACGACTATCTCTGCTGGTGGCGTAACCATCGTCAAGGACAGCACAACGGTAAGCCTTAAATCCAATGGACTAGATAATGGCGGGCAAACCATCAAGAATATAGCTGCTGGCGAAAACGACACTGATGCGGTTAACCTCTCGCAGCTGAAGAATTCCGTTACGAAGGTGGAATCTACCAGCCAGGGCTATATCGATATCACAACACGGAAGGAAAATGCCTCAACCAATACCGGGGCAACCATCTACTCCGTGGGACTGTCTGCTGATGCCAAAACCGCGATCACGAATGCCAATCATTATCTGACGGCTGATGGGATCAATGCCCAGAACCAAAAGATAAAGAATGTTGCCCCCGGGACGATTTCCGCGGCGTCTACTGATGCTGTGAATGGCAGCCAGTTGTATCAGACAAATCAGGCGGTTCAGCACAACTCTGATGATATTTCCAAACTGTATAACCGCAGCGCGGAACTTAATCGCAAGATCTATCGTGCTGGCGCGCATGCGGCTGCTCTTGCCGCACTGCATCCGCTTGACTTCGATGAAAATCATCTGGTATCCGCCTCTCTTGGCCTTGGTCAATACCACAGCCACGGAGCGGTCGCTCTCGGTATTTTCGCCCGCCCGACGGAGAACTTTATGGTCAGCCTGGGAGGATCAATCTCCTCTGGCAGTGATGTGATGGGGAATCTCGGCGTGCATTATCGCTTTGGAGGCGACAGCGTGCGGGTGAACAAAGCGGAACTTACTCAGCAGGTAAGCACTCTCAAAGCTGAAAACCGGGATCTGTCAGCAAAATTGGCTTCTTCCAACTCAAAGCTGGAAGCCGCTACGTCAAAGATTGACTCTCTGATGGCAAGGATCCACGCTATCGAAGCCAAACTTAATATGAAGTAAGCAAAGCTCAAGGAGAGGGGGCTTGCCCCTTCTCCAACATATATAATGTATATGGTCTTGTGAAGGTCTCTGTGGTTCGCATGTGGGCACCAGCTCTCCCCTTGTAAGACTGGCACGGCCTAATAAGAGGCCAAGATGCAAGAGAACCGCGCGCGCCCCTTGAGGAAACTCAGGGGCGCCTTTTTTATTCCCGCTAATACTTATCTTTGTACCCCTGCTGAGATAACGGATTAGCCGCTCAGGCTACATCCTTTACAATGTGTATTTGATGTGTATAATAGATCTTGTTGATTAACAAGGGGTAAACCATGGATAGCTCCACGGTAATCAGCAGGATTAAAGCGGATGGCTGGAGGCTCCAGAGCGTGAAAGGTGATCATCACAATTTCAAAAAAAGCCGGTTTTCAGTTCATCGTGACGATCACTCACCCGCGCAAGGATGTGCCAATCGGGCAACTGAAAGACATATCCAAGAAGTCAGGCATAAAATTTTAAGCCAGTTGGTCGGGCGAGGGGTCTTCCCTCGTCCGTTTTCTCGCACAAGAACAACGGAGGCAGTAAATGCGTTACCCGTGCGCGATCGAAACAGGAAACGGCGTTTATGGTGTAATCTTTCCCGACCTTCCCGGATGCTACCCCTCTGGAGAAACCCTAGAGGACGCGTTCAAGGATGCTAAAGAGGCTGCCGAGTCGTGGATGGACGCCATGGCTGATGAAGGTCTTGAAATTCCAGCTCCATCTGCCATGGATGATGTCGTGAAGAATCCTGATTACAAGGGCTGGGTCTTCGGCTCGGTTGACATTGATATGTCCAAAATCTCAGACAAGGCCGAGAGAGTGAACATCACCCTCCCGAAACGCGTTCTGAGGCGGCTGGACAACCTCGCCAAGGAGTCCGGGGATTCCCGTTCTGGGTATATTGCTCACCTTGTCCTTTCGGCCTCATAACCTCAAAAGCCCGGGGCGTTGCTCCGAGCTCTTTGCTACTGATGAGAAACAGCATCCTTATCCGCGGCTACTCTTGTAAGAAGCTCTGCACCCTCCCCAGCCAGTTCTGCGCCTTCTCCGAGTAGGCTTTCGCATCGGGCGAGGCGCTCTTGAGTACGGTCTCCGGTATCTCGGGCGATTTGCAGATCACTCTTGGCTCTGGTGTCTGCGGCGTCGCGCACCCGGACAGCAGTAACCCGCACAGCGCGAGCGTCAGATAAAGCCTTGTCTCGCGCGGCAAGCGCATCAGCCAATTGTCTTGATTGTTTCTCATAGCGTTCCTGCGCCTCCTTTTCTACCGCCCTGGTCTGCTTCTGCCAATCAGATTTAAGCTCGCTGATCTGAGCTTCATACTTCTCCGCCGTCGAGGATCTCCCCCTGGAGTACCCCCAGAACGCAGACGCTATCAAAGCGCCAATGATGACGCCGGTAATGACTAGCCCCCTTTTCCCCATACTTGCCTCTATAAAAACTCAATCAGCTTCTTGAAGAGCTACCCAAAAGGGAGCCCCTGCCCTCTGCAACCTTGCTATAATGCTTCGCGTGAGGTTTATTTCCTTACCGTGGTTTTATCAAATCAGTCGATTGGCCTCCCCGGAAGAGCACACGCTTTCCCGGGGCTTTTTTATATCATCAGGCAAACCTGGGCCATTAATATAGCTATAATGGCTGGGACGAGAACTTTCTCCTTTTTGCCCTACGTCCTCGCTTCTCGTCATCCCCCGGCTTTTGCCGGGGGTTTCTGTTTTCGGTTATTTCAAAGCAAGCACGATTTGAACAATCGTATAGACAAGCCCTGTAGCACCAGCAAACGCAAGAGCTGAATACTTAACCCCAGTGGCTACGCCTCTGAAAAATGCCTCTTTAAGTTCCATATCTCTCATACGCTGCCCCAAATTTTCATTGCGCTTGATATAATTTTTCATGTAGATGTGGTCCATCTATGTGTAACGTTTCTTAAGTCTCTGTTATGATTCGTTCCATCCCCGGAAGAGTTGCCGCTCTTGCCGGGGATTTTTACAGAGATCGGATAAAACCGATGACGCCCAGCACACCCCCAATAACGGCGCAGGCGACCAGCACGAGTTCTTTCCAGAAGTGAAAACGCTCCTTTTTGTATTCGCTGATAGCCGCTTGCTGAGCCTGTTTCAACTTCTGTTCATCCATAAAAGCCTCTAGCTTATCTATTCTTTCTTTGGTATCATCTCTCACGTACAGACCTCATATGTACACATTGCTCAGTCCCCGAAAGAGCTGCAACTCTTCCGGGGATTTCTTTTAACTGAGGAAGAGCTCCTTCTCTGCCTCTCGTCTCCTTACCAACCCCGGAAGCTCCCTCCCTCCCGCTCGCGCCCAACGCTTGAATTCATACCCCGCATTAATTACCTTGCCGGCATTAAAAAGTTTGAGGAGAGTAGATCTGCGGAGTGCCCCAGCGCCACAGTTGTATGCAAAATCCAACAAAGCGATGAACTGCCCTTGCGTTACCGCGACCCTGACAGATCGGGACAGCACATCACGAAGACGGTAAAGCTCAGACTCCAGAAGCTCGTCTGCCTCCTCTTGAGTAATCTTTATGTTCCTGATGACAGGGTTCCCAGATGCCAGGCGTGTAGAGCCATAACCCACAGTCCATACCCCCGCAGGATCCCGGTAGGAAGCCAGCCGGCACCCCTCGTTCGACTTAATGAAGGGAACCGCAATCGCCGGGTCCCACACCGAAAATTCTTTCTTTTCAGCCATGATCTCTCCTTATTTTGTCAGCCAAAGGACAAGAACTGCTGTCACGACTGGGGCAATAAACGCCCTGACAATCCCGAGCAAGAACTCTCTTCTTTCCTTTTGTTTCTCTTCAAATTCGGCCCGCACACGCCTTTCAATTTCCTGCTCTTTCTGCATATCCATAAGCACACCAACCTCTTGCTTTAGTTTTTGAATTTCAGCTATACTGGCGTTGTGCAGAAGTTCCTGTGTGTAAAGTGGGATAAAAAAAGCCCTCGGGAGTTCGTTCCTCTCGAGGGTTTTCGTTTGATGGGGAGGGGCCCCTATCCTTCTATTTGTCTCTGTGCTGCCGGTGAATCTCTCCCCCGCTCACCACATCTGACGCCATCGCCTCTGACCGCTCTTCCATCGCTTTCAGCATCTTGCGGACCGGTGCCGGGATGATTGATCCATACCCCATGCGCTCAATGTTTTCCAAGATACTGCCAAAGTCGTTCAGGCAGAAAGCAAAGACCGCCGCATCCCTAACACTGACGAAGGGTATAACCGAAGTGATATCCAGCCCATGGCAAAGCGCCACGAGGCTCAGCATGACGATCTTTTTGGTGATGCCAAGGAACCCCGTACGGGAATTCCACTGCCCGGTCTTCATCGCGGCATAAGTACCGCTCAAATAGTCGGCTACGATAAAAACAAACAGCCATTCAATCGCGTCATCGATCGGGCCAAAAAGAAAGGAGCACAAGGCTCCCAGAATCCCGCCAACTGCTAAAAGTACACGGGAAGAGAAGTCGGGGATCAGATCTAGCATAGCGCCTAGCAGAAAGTATTGAACGTTTTCGGATAAAGAGATAAACTTGAAGACAAGGAACAGGGTTAGGCTCCCACTACGGCGTGGTGTAACGTTATGGTACAAACCATCCTGCTCTGGGGGGATAAACACCACGATAATTCCTGTGAATCCACGGCAGGAACTCGTAAGGATTACCCCCCATTTCTTTTATACGATCCGGATACCGACTATTTCATAAGTCCACTTCAAATTACTCTCATCTTTTGTCGGTATTAGCTTTCTTATATTTTCAAAACTTTCCCCTTTACTCTTAATCATTTCCTTTTTTGTTTCCCAGTTCTTTTGTTTTGAAGTAATCAAAGAGTAAACACTTAATCCTCCGTTATGCGTGGCTTTTATATCCACCATAATATGCAAGGGTTTTTCGCCCCTGATCGGCAATTCATAATTCGCATAGCAAAATGCGGTTTTCTCTAAAACATCTTTTCCTTTCTCCTTATGGAAGTTTTTTTGCCATCCCGAAAAATCCCCCTTTTTGAAAATTTTCGGCAATAACCCAATCACAAGAATGTAATCCCTACATTCGCTAACTGCCGCTTCTTTCCCTCTTCTAGAAGCCAACCGTATTACGCCTCTAAGTTCGTTGTACAAACTCACTCCTAGTTTTACGTTCTGTTCGCCAACCTCCGGTAATTTCGCAGGCAAGATTCCTCTCATTGATTGACAATATTTCTGTAACACTTTACCTGGATCCTTACCCAATCCAAGATCCTGATTGGCAATCCTCGCGCTGTTTTTTATTTGCTCGTTGGTTATGGGTTCAGCTGGAATCGATGCCTTCTCAATTTTTAAATTTTTATCTTCTTCTACAGATTCTGAGTTCGTTTCCACTTTAGGCCGGGTAATTGGGGAATCTCTCTTCCCACTCCCGCTCACAAATTGCCCAGTTCTCTCGGAATGGCGACACCCATTGGCGTCCTCAGTGGCGTCCGCCACAGACACAAAGCGATAGATATCCACGAAACGGAACATTTTCATTGGCGCAAGTCCCCTTCATCTGCGCTGTGATTTCTTTGCGGACATGATCAATTAACCGAGGCTGGCCATAATGGCCATTGCTTCCTTTCTTGAGGCCGCAAGGATAGCCATCGGCTCTCCTCCAGATACGTCTGCAGAAACAGGGGTACCTTTTTGCAGGGTAATAGGAATTTCCTGAATCTGACCGCCACCACTTGCGAACAACTTCAGCCCGTTGATTGCATTAAATGCATTATCTGTAACGTTGCACAGCAGCGAGGTAGTTCCTTCGACTACAGCCGTACCGGCTTCTTCGCCTCCGGAGAGTGACGGAGAGACTACCCGCAGCACATGGTCGCTTGCATTCCTCGAATACAGAACCGCATAGCTTTCAGGCATAAAGCTACTTATCAGCCGAGCGTCTTCCGCCTCAATGGTGAGGTCTTTATCAATATCCAGGGTCGCTGTTGTTGAGCCGATATTCTCTCCATTCACGATGAGATTCCCACAGACATACTTGCTGTTGTCGGTGGCGGAAACGGCTACCTCAAATTGAATAGGGGTGCCGTGCGGCAAATGCCAATCGAAATCAACATATCCATCACTAGCTATATCATTAGAACGCATGGAGCTGTTTATGCCCGACCTAATTTTGGGGGTCGCCCGGATCACCTGGTTTTCCGTCGGTTTGATCCTGACCTTTGGATACATGGCGGCACTCCCGCCCCCCACCTGGATCGCCGAGATCGCTGCCGCCATGCCTGAGGGCTTATAGATCGCCGTGCTTCCGTTCTTCGCTCGGATAGCGTTCGCAATCGCTGTGTAATACTTCGGATCTGTCAGAACTTTCGTCATGGTTTAATACCCCGCCGCATCGCCGTCAGTGATCGCGGAAATCGCTGTAGTAATCGCTGCGTCCGCTTCAGACTTGGTGTAGTAGTTAGAGAGGTCCACCGACGAGCCAGAGCCCGCGGCGGCTACTTTGCTATCAACCTCAGACTTGGTGTAGGCGTCCGTGATGCCGTAGCCCGCGAGCGTTGCCGCTTTCTTCGCGTACTCCGCAAGTGCTGAAGAGAGAGCATAGTTATCGAGCTCCGCCTCAATCGTTGACTTGCACGCAGTAAGCGCTTCTTTGACCTTTGCTTTGAGGTCTGTAAAAGTTACCGTCATAGTTACACTCCTTTGATGAATTCATCGCATGCCTCGTAAATCGAGGTCATGAATGAGTTGAAAACTTCGACTGTGGTATAGGATTCGGTGGCTATTGATGCGGCTTTCTCTGCACTCGCATTGGCTTGCGTTGCGAAGCCTTCCGCCGCTGATGCACTCACCTTGGCTTGCGTTGCGGAGCCTTCCGCCGCCGATGCACTCGCATTGGCTTGCGTTGCGGCGTCCGAAAACTGATCAATCAGAGCGGCCGCTTTGTCGGCAAGCTCTTTCGTGTAGCCTTGAAGCGGGGCAATTGCGTAACCGCCAGATGACGCTGTTGTTCCTTTATAGGCCGCCGCCAGAGTGATCTCCGTGGCTGAAACAACTTTTGAAATTTCATAGAGCAGTCCGTCCGGGCCTACAAAGCCATCGCTCCCGATTCGGACGTTGTCGACCCATGCCGTCCCAGTCCCGGTTACCGTGGTTGACCCATTCGTAACGGAACAAGTTCCCGCCTTATACCAAGCCATGTTTGTTTAACTCCAAAAAATTGCGGTAACCGCTTCAATCGTTTCTGCCGCCTGAACTTCTTCCACGAGCTTCTTCCGCTTCCCCACGGCCTCGGCTGATGCCTTTCTGTAGGCGTCCACGTGCGCCTTGACCTTGTCCATGAAGTCGTTCAGCTCAATGCCTCTGGCTGAAGCGCAGGCTGCGCACCACGGAACAAGGTCGGCGGATGGAGAGGATGAGGCAAACCATGCTTTGCATTCGTCTGCCTGCTGCTGCCAAGTGGACTGCTCATCCTCCGGGTAGCCGGATTTAAACTCGTCCAGTGCCGCGCTCATAGCTTTCGTCAGTTCCCTGACTTTGGACGCCTTAGCCGCAGAAAGTTCAGCCGCCTCATCGGCGGCCTTTTGTGCATCGGATCTGGTGTCTTCCCACGCATGCTTTGTCCAATTAAACGTGTGATACTTCGAGGGCTGAGCGGGCTTTTTCTGCCACCCCTCTCCATCCCACCAGTCACCCTGAGGATTGCCTTCCATGGCTTCGGCGCCTTCGGAGATATTCGCCTGCAGCTGTGCCGGATCGCCCCAGAAGGTCTTAAGGAGCTGTCCTGTCGCTTTATCGATAATTGCGTAGTTCATCTTTTCATCTCTTCATCTCTATTACGGCGATGGATTCGGTCTGCACTCTCGACAGGTTGTAGGGAGAAACAGATACGGAATACGTATATGTTCCCGCTGAGCCCGGGGAGTCGAAATAGGCAAACGTCAATGTGTGATCCACTCCGGTTCCGCCAGTCCACCCACCGGTGCAGTAGGTCGTGAGATACGTTCCATTCCGATAAAGCTCCGCCGATCCCCCGGCAAAGTAGGCTGAAGATGACTCATCACTGGATGTGATTCCCATCAGATAGCAGGAGAAAATGATGATCATCCTGCTGCCTGAAACGGCCGTATAAGAGATGCTTTCCCCGCTCGCCCCGGCAGTTCCCGTGACAGCTCCATCCAGAATCTTGTAGAAGTCCACGGCGTTTGAACCTATTTTCAGGTTCGTAACCGAAGCGTCCTGAATCTTCGCGTTCGTAATTGCGGCGTCACCGATTTTTACCGAAGTAATCGCCCCGTCCTGAATTTTGGCATTTGATATCGAAGCATCTGCGATTTTCGCATTCGATATCGAAGCGTCTTGGATAAGGGCGGAATCCATATAGACCTGCCCGCCGGAAACAGTGAACGGAGAGGTCACGGTTCCGCCGCTTGCCGTGCTGTTCAGGATGGCGAAAGTGTCGGCGTTCACGAGGAACTGCGACTGCACGCTTCCGGACGAGTTATCCACACCGACAGCAAAGCCTGCGGCGTAGTACTTGCCGCCGGCCGTGATGCCGGTCTTGACCGTATAGGCAGAGGACAGCGTTCCGTCAGCCTTGGCGATCGCGGTGGCGTTTGTTTCAATGTCCGCCGAGTTCTGGCTGATCTTGGCTGAAAGCTTTGTATCTAGTTCAGCCAGGGCTTCTTCATTGCTCGAGCTTGTTTTTTGGAGCTGAGTTATCGAAGCCCGGCTGCTCCATTCGTTAAGGACATCAGCCAGATCGCCTTCGGCATCCGGAGCGCGGGATATCTGGGATTCAATGCTGCTGACGATTGATTGCGCATTGTCTGCCGCGTTCTTAGCCTCGGTGGCTGTGCTTGAAGCTGTTCCAATTTCTGACATCAGATCGCCTCCCAACTGCGTGGAAGTGATTTTGTTTGTCAGATAGCCGAGAATGCCTGCGGCGTCAGTGGAGCTTGTTCCTTCCACCCCGTCCGTGGCTGATGCCGGGTAATAATCTCCCGCCAGTCCATTTTTATCAACAAGCCGAGCCCAGAAATAGAACGTCTGCCCTGATTTCAGACCCGTAAGCGTGTATTTCGCCTGCGGATACGACAGCATGGTGAGCGGTGTTGCCGCAGTGCGGTCGTTCGTTGCGCTGTACCAGATCTCCGTGTAAGAGAGGATATTCAGTCCGCTCGGGAATCCCCAGTTAAGCGTGATCCCGAAAATCTCGGGCGAAGCCGCAAGGCTCGCCGGAGAGGCGGGGGCCGCTAGCAGTCCGTCAATGGCGACCGCACCCGAAGCTTTCCAAGGGGATTTAATCCCAATGGTGTTGGTAGCCCGGATTCTGAACTGGTAGGTCCCGCTGTAGGCGTTCGTGATGTCGTACGAGCAGGAAGCCACCTGCGGAACTGTTATCCAGTCAGAGTTATCCCTCTTCCATTCAAGGATGTAATACCCGACACCACTAGCAACTTCGGGCTTCGACCACGAGAGGGTTACTGTTGTGGACGAAATGCCCTGATTGACAGTTTCATTCGATGTAATCGCAAGGTTGGAAGGGGCGGGAACAGAGCTTTCCGGGATGGATGTAATCAGCACATCCGAGAGTGGCGAACCGTAATCGACAGCTGCGTATTTCGACTGTTCATTTTGAATAGCCGCAATATCGAATGTGCAACCATCGCCTTCGGTCACGCTTACAACCCTGAAGGTCTGCGTCTGAAGATCGGAATTAACCACCGCCCAAACAGATTCCGCTTCGGGAGCCGTGGAAAATGCTGTTTTTACGGTTATCGTTGTTCCATCAACCGCAGAAACAATGCTCGATTCAGTCGTTCCCGAGGGGAGCGTGCAAATGAGCGTATCGCCCACGCTGATGCCGTCATTCTTATCCACCACCACCTGCGTGGTGGAATTGACAGCGTGCAGCCGCCCTCCAATGCGCTTGCCTGCAATCGCAGGATCAGCGATCCTGATGATCTGCCCCGGGGTCGCAATAGCCCCGTTCAATCCAACGCTGAAGGTGACGCTGCGCGTCTCACGCTGAGATGTAAGCAGCGTCCACAGGCCTAATCTGTGCGCCTGAGAACGGGAAGAGCAGGCAAAAGCGGTGATCGAGGTCGCTACAATTCCGTAGCGTGCAATCCCGTCAGCGTCCTCGACCGCTTCGACCTTGGTGTTGTACATGTCATCAGGGTCGTTATAACTAACGTAGCAGACGGTATAACGGGTCGAGCGTGCGCTGCCCTGATACTGGAATTTGCCGTCAATGACGTTCGCTGCGGTGTAGGTGTACGAAGGATCCCTGGGCATATCTGCCACAGGAATGGCACTTCCATTGCCCCAGTAGACGATCCCGCGGAATGCGGTAGCGAGGTCACTCAAAACCGCTGTGGCGTCCGCCGCCGATTGAAGGTAGCAGTTGCAGGTGAAGCGAGGCTCCGTGTTGCTTCCTACGCCGGTAGGAACGCTTTCGTCACAGTACTGCCCAATCTCGTACAACGACCACTTGTCAATGTAGCCTGCGTCCAGAACATCCCCCAGTCCATAGCGGTCGTTCGTCAGGATGTCGTAAAACACCCAAGCTGGGTTGTTGCTGTAGGCAGTTTTAAACGTTCCATCCCACGTCCCGGTATAAGTGCGTTTATCGGCGTCATAGTTTGAAGGAACGCGGATGATGCGGCCTTTCAAGTGGTAGGCGCGCGTAGGGATGGACGAAAACTGGCTGGCGTCTATCTTGATCGCGGCGAGCGCGCTCATGGGATAACGCAGTTTTGCGTCAACGATCTCGGTATAGGCCTGAACGAGGGTCGTGTCGCTGATGTAGTTTGTGCTGCTGTCCGCGGTCGAGCGGCGCACTCTGATCGTCCAGGGAGCCCCGCCGGAAGGCAGATCAATCCGGTGCGAACGGGCGTAGGCCGAGGTCGTTTTACCATCAAACGCCGAAGAAACGACCGTGGAATACGTCCCTCCATTGGAGGACAGCTCAATCGTGTAATCTACACGATATCCATTGATGTTCCCGTTCTTCTGGTTGACCTTCTGGAGTCCGGAGACCGCCAGAGTAATACGGGCAGCGTCAAGTTCCGTGTTCGTGAACGTGTGAGTCCACGGAGTGGAGGCCTTGAATTCAACACCAACAGAGGTGGTCGATTCGGACGCGGGGAATCCGGAAACGGGATCCTGATCCTGCGTCCCAGAGCGGAACTGGATGTCATAGCCCGAGAAATTCGCCGTCCCATCAGAAGACAGAACCGGAGTCTCATCAAAATAGACGGATTTCAGGCCATCCACAGGCCCGACAATCTCACCCTCAGATAGCAGATCGACAATGCGGGCGTACGAAGTGGAGTGCAGCGAGTCGCGATCTTCTTCCCCACCGGAAGATCCGCTTCCGCCCTTCTTCGCGCCTTGAATCACTCGCCAACCACCTTTGACTTTCATGCCTGATCCTCTGCGTAAATCCCTGCGGAAATAACTGCACTTCCTACCGTCATTTCGCCGTACAAGAGTGGCACTGGGCCACCCTGAGCTTGTGTATTAACAGCCCCGCTGAAGTTGTAGGACGCTCCGTTTTCGCTGCTTGAACCGCTTCCACTAACCTTCGCAACAGGGGATAAGAATTGAACCAATCCACCCATAGCAAGCGCAGCCCCCATTTGCGCCGCAACAGCGTATCCACCAGAAACTCCTAAAAAGCTTCCGGCTCCTGCCGCACCGCCTGCCGCAGCGCCGCCTCCTGCCGCACCACCTGCGGCACCTGCTGCGCCCGCAGCCGCCCCACCAGTCCACACAGCAGCGATGACAATGACGATGCCTACGAATATTTGCAGTAATCCACCACGTTTTGCACCCATGAGTACCGGGGCTATGCGGATGTCGTCATTTCCCACGGGGTAGCGGAACTGCTTTGTGTCTTTTAAGTTTTCCTTGCCTACCCAGATCCCATACCCAATGCCGCGATCCTTCGAGGTCATCAGTTCCTGCTCGAACCCCGGGCAGACAACACGCAGGGCCCGAATGGCTTCTTGAACAGATGAAACGGCGAGCCTGTGAACTCGTCCAAATTTCCGTCCAAGACTTCCATAGAGCCTGATTGTGCGAAGCTTTTCACTCATTTCTATACCTGATGATTAAGCGCGTGTGTTCCGCCCAGTAGCCGCCGTAAATCACTCTCTCGCTCAAATGCCCGTACATATGGTGAAGCATGCAGTTGTGAACCGGGTAGAGCGTTGGATCTTCCTTGAGCCCATGCTCGCCCAGAAAGATGCCGGCATGGTTGACTACCGGGGCCCGAATCTGCATGAGAATGAGATCACCGTAGTCGAGGTGTTCGTCATCCCGGAGGGCGGAAAATCCCGCGTCACGGAAATTCTCCATGTACAAGTCCTGCCCTTTATTCCACCATTCGTCCTTGCGCAGGAAGTCCGGCAGTTCAATGCCTAATTCCCTCTGGTAGAAATCCTTGACAAGGCCGTAGCAGTCAAGCGTTCCGTGGTAGAACATCCGTCCAACGAGCGGAGCCTTGTAGCCCGAGGGCTTCGTCATAGTGATCGTTCCCGCGCCCTCTTTTGACACGAAGCAGATCAGCCACGGAAGCCCTGAGGATTCAATTCCCACAAGATCGGCTTCGGAGGGCTCAGGATTGACATCCGGATGGCTGTGAACCACTGCAATGATCTTCCCTTTGTCTTCCGCCGCCGCATAGTCCTTGGGGTCGAGGACAAAATGATCAAGGTCGCCCAGATTGCGGCACGGAAAGTACTTTTCCTTACGCCCCACAGCAACCACAAGCCCGCAGCACTCGTTAGGGTAGGCCTGCTCAGCGTGCAGCCTGATCGCCGCTTCCGTGGAAGTCTTCATGGTTAATAGGTCTTCGTGTTGGCGGCCGGGAAGCCGCCGAAGTTGATGACAGCCGCGTCTTCGGAAACACCCTGCTGAGCGGCAAAACGCTTCTTGCAGTCACTCAAGCGGCCTGGGCAAACGTCCTTAGCGGCGTCCGTCACGGAGTTTCCATCAGCGTCAAAGTACGCAGATCCGGTGTATCCGCAATATGTCCCGCGGTATCCACCCTTCAACTTCCAGCAGCACAGGTTGGCGATAATCTGCCTCGAAGGAAGCTGCCTGTTAGCGAAGTCAAGGGCTGTGGAAAGGGTGAACTCGATTTCCGTTTTGGTCTCATTCGCCTTCTGCTCGACAATCCAGACCTCGTCAGGAAGATGCTCGTCTGGATCGGCGGAGGAATTGCCTTCGGTGAAGTTTTTAGCGTCAAGGTATTTGGCGAGCGTCCTGTGGCGGACGAGCTTCACGCCCACCAGGTCGTCATAAATCACGCAAAGGGCCGAAATAATGCCCGGAATCTTATTTCCATTAGCGTCCTCGCCCACGTTGCTGATCGTGAGTGATGGCTGAGGTTGTTGGCTCTCACTTGTGCGCTCGAATCCTGTGACTTGCATTGCCCAAGGCGTATATTCCTCTCCCTGCCACCAAATCGAGCCTGATTCTGTATAAGCGTGGAAACGCAGCCTTTCCCCGCCAACATCATCCAACCTCAGTTCATACAGATCGATTAATTTGCCTGGGGAAAGCTTCTGAATGTCCGCATTAATCGTCATTTACGCTCCAAAGAACTGCGTGAATTCAACGCTCAGATTCCAAATCCGACCACCCTTAGGAGTCAATGTGTAGTCGGCGACAGTCCAAATGAGATTGGAATCAGAAAATGGAGGCTTCCAATAGAATGGATCGAATCCTTCCCGGGCATCGAGGAAGTCCTTCACTTCCTTGATTTCCTCTTCATTGCCCGAGAATTGGAGGCTCCACGTTTGAGGCAGGTTGTTCAGCCCATCTCCTACCACCTGTCTGTACCCATCTCCATACTGAGCAGAGAGAGTGCGAGGCTTCACGCTGCCCGTGGAGGATTCCAACGTGGGCTTGAAAGTAAAAGTCTCCATTTAAACCCTCCCTGCTCTCCACTTCCACAGGATTCCACCTGGGCGCATCTGATTCATCATTTCGCTCTGCACGGCAGTTCCGACAAGACGGCCTAAGGCATTGCCCATCGAAGCGTCCTGCCCTTTAGAAGTGGAAGTCTTTGGACTGCCGCTTCCATCCGAAGAGACGTTAACTACAACGTTTACCGTGCCCGCACCTGCGCTCTGAGCCACCACCCCTAGTCTTCCATTAGAGGTGCGCGAGAGAGGCATGATGGCTTCTGGGCCTGCCTCGCCCATAAGGCCTACGCCCTTAGCGAATGGGAAGAACGTAGGCTTGTTCACAACTTGATTAGCGTAAGCGTGAAGCCCCGCAGAGTGAAAGACATTTCCGTTTGCACTAGCGAAGAGCGAGCTGATTCCCGAAGCGATCGACCCAAACAGCCCGGATCCCTGCACCTGCTTGAACAGCCCGGACATCGCCGCACGGATCTGAATCCGCACGATGTCTTTGATCACGCTCGTGGCGAAATCGCTGAACCCGCCTTTGCCTGTAACACAGAAATCAACCAAGGAATCTTCCATACTAGAAAACGCATTGCTGAAAGCTTCTTTGGTCTGGTCGGCTACTTTGCGATTGGATTCGATGTAATCGTCAAGGGCGGCATTTGCGCCATTCACCCAATTTTCTTCGCCTTCCCGCAGCGTCTTCCAATGGTTGTCCCATGCCTCAACGGCCTTTTTCTGATAACCCTGAAGAGCTGCGAGCCGCTGATCATAAGCTTCCTGATCGTCTTTATTCCACGCCCCCAGAGCCGTTTGCTGGTCGCGATCGCTCTGAAGCTTCCTGCGCTCAGAACTGACCTTGTCGTCAATCCCGTTTAGCCCAGAGGCGTAGGAAAGCGCACTCGCTCCCATCCACGCGGATGCTTCTTCCCTCGAATACTGAGTTCTGGTCGTGTTGAGCGCGTCTTTCAGCGTGTTCTGATACGAGAGCAGGGCGGCCTGACGCTTCCTGATAGCGGCTGTTTCATCAGCATCGATTTTCGAGAGCTTCGCAGCTGCGGACGAGCGCACTTCCTGCATCTTCGAAGTGTTGCTCGCGATCTGCTTTTGCAGATTGATCCTGTCCCGCCCGTTCGCCTTTTCCTTTGACAGGACGGCGTTCTGCTTCTCAAGAGCCTTGATCTGCGCTTCGGTATCCTGATTGACAAGATCACGCTTCTGGCTGAAATAATCAGCCGCAGTCATCGAGCCGCTTCTATAAGCGGCATCAAGAGCGGTTGTCTGCGCCTGTATCGAGCTTCTTTCAACCCGCAGCGCATCCTGAATTTCGGACACATCGGCGCGAGTTATGTAGGGCGTTAAAGAAACACTCTTGCGAGACGATGCCTTTCGACCGCCTTTAGAGATGCTCGCCTGGTAGCGGGAGTTCTCTTTTGCTATGCGGCTCTTGTAGTCGGACTCGGAAATAAGACCATTAGCAGCCTTATACTGGGCGTTGATCGAAGCAAGATTCTTAAGATGCTCCCGGTCTTTCTTCTCTCTATCCGACAAATATTTGCCAGAGTCGGCGATAAACGCCTTAGCCGCATCATCAGCAGCCTTCTGCTTCTGTTTTTCGGCGGTTACTTCGCGCTCAGAGCCAATCTGCTTCTGAAGCTTAGAGATCTGGTCTTCCAACCATTTTTTGGCTTCAGTCTGAGCGGGGCCTAAATCAGCCAAACGCTCCTGATATTTTTTGAGAAGATCTTCGGTGGTTGAAGCCTGGGTGATGCTCGACATCGCCCGCCAAGCTTTGGACGCTTCTTCTCCAACCCACGCCCAGGCTCTCCCCAGAGCGTTCAGGTTTGCCTTGACTTCCTCAGCCCGCTCCTTCATCGCCTGAGCGTAAGATTTTTGAGCGAGAGCCGCAGCCTCTTCCTGTCGTCCCTGATCTTCTAACGCTTTGATGCGCTCGAAGGTGGAAGCGTTCAGATAGTGATACTGAGCATCGAGAGCTTGAGAAGCCTTTACGGGATCGTCAGCAAGCTTATTGAACTGAGCGATTGTGTTTTCGATGGACTGCCCCGTCACATCCTTCATGTTGACGGCAGCGGAAGCGACCAACTCAAAAGCATCGCCCGCTATCTTCGAGTTTCCGGCTAACTGAACGACAGCATCCTGAGCCGAAGAGAAACTACCGGTTGCGTTGCCTATGGAATTAACCATAGAGTTCAGCTGACTAACGGTCACTCCGGCGGCATTGCCCGTCATCGTGATAGCTGAATTCAGCTGTTCATCCCGATTTATTCCGGCATAAGCGGCGTAAGCGACCGCTCCGAGAGCGGCTGCGGCAACTGTTGCGGGGCTGACAATTCCGACAAGCGTAGACCCGAGAGCCTTAGCCGCAGGAACAACGCCGCCAAACATGTCTTTTAACTGCCCGCCCTGCTGCATCAGTACAGTGAGCGGGCGCTGCCCGGACTGGAGGCCTACGATAATATCAGTGATCTGCGCCGGGACACCGCGCATGGCGGCGGCTATTTCCTTCTGCGTCTTCCCGTATTGAGAAAACGTTGTCGTAGCCGCCTTAGCCGCAGAATTCGCGCTAATAATCTGCTGCTTGAGGTATTCCTGAACCTTGCCCGTAGTGCGGGTTTCGATCCTGTACCCAAGCATGGCATCCTTCGAAAGACCGAAAGCTTCTGCCTGCTTGACAAGGCTGTCAACGCGCTTGCGCTCAGCAGATGTCAGCTTGTTGTACTCGTCCCGGACTTCTTTAGACGCTCCCTGCAGACCCTTCATGGAGCGTTTGGCGGCGGCAACGCCTGCCTGAAATTCCGCTACGTTGACCTTTATGTCTACTCTGGCTGTTCCTACGGTTTCTTCTGCCATCACTTGCTCCGTTCGTAGATTTGGTTCAACGCCTCAGATTCAATAATTCGGATCGAGTTCATAACCCTGTCGTATTCCTCTTTCTTCAGATTCATGCGGTCTAACTCGTGGAATATAACAAGATAATTTAATCCGACAGCTCCACCAGAACCCATGATCCATTGCGTGGAGTTGTCGGCAAAAACACGAAAGGGAAGAGCGTTCTCTTCCCATAATTCGAAAGGCCTCCCGTCATCGAAAAACGCTGCGGAAAGTCCTAAATCTTTTGCGGCGATGCCTGAATCAGAATAGAACTCACGCACCGCCTCGATCAGTTTCCCTTGAGATGGGTAACGAAGGCTTTCTGATAACCCTGAAGAAGCGCAATCCCAAATCCCGGATACTCATCGCAGAGCTTTTCAACGCTTTCATTGTCGAGCGGACATTCAATATCCCATGAATCAACCACAGCAAGAACTGCGTCCGCCTCCGCTCCAACAGGGTCTTTGCGATTATCGAAAACTGTTGCAAAGAGCGACTCGAAGGCCTTTCTCCCCATGTGCCTGAAAGTAACCTTGCACTTGAGATCAGCCCCCTGGGCGGTGAATGTCAGGTTTGCGTCAAACTTGGGATTGGCGGTTATTTTGAAAGCCATTGTCACACATCCTTATTAATTAGGAAGCAGAGTAGAAGGTGTACGGAGCGGCGAGAGCGAAAGAAAGCACAACCGTTTCGTTCGTGTTGATCGCAATCGTCGGATCGCCATCGAAACTCACATAACCCGGATAAAGCGCAACATCGCCCTGCGGAGAAACAACGCGGAGAATGCGAAGATCGCCCGCAGCGTTTGCGCTCAGCAGCGTTCTGTACCAGTCCAGTTTCGGATCGAAGTGCATCGTCAGGTCGATGGATTTCGCGCTGCGGTATGTCGGACGCTGACGCTGCATGCCCGTGCGATCCTCAAGGAACTGCCACTGCTCGAAGTTGGCATCGCCGCCGCTCTTGCTCACTTCGGTGATCTGATTGATCTGAACCCACGTTTTAACAGCAACAAGAGATCCAGTACCTTCGCCTGCAGGGTAAACGGTGGTGTCGGAAGTGTCGATATTCTCAAGCGTGGCGGCGTTTGTCGCAAAAGCGGAAACGCGGGCGGCACGCTGATTAATTCCGCTCCAATCGCTCGAGAGCAGGACGATATCGCCCATCAAGACCGTGGAAGCAACGGTGGCGACAGCGGAAGAGGCGTTCGTGATGGCGGAAATCGCCATCGAATCGCCAAAAGCCGAAGAAATGGAAACTACAGTTCCGTTAGCAAAATTCGAAGCCATGCGGCTCTCCTCTACGAAAAAAGCCGCTTAACGCGGCGAGAAACTAAAACCAAAATCCAAAATCCTGGCGAGTTCCGTAAATTCTCACGACCGAATCGTAAACAGCCGTCAACCCGCCGTATATCTCGCAATTAATGCCCGCACCCACAAGCATTTCTTCTACCTTGTGGGCGATAGTGTTCGCTTCATTCCTCGTATCAGCCCACACGCTGATCTGAATGCGTGAATGCCGTTTGTCAGGAAGCGTGTTGTCCACATACTGAACAGCGTTTCCTCCCACTTGTTGATAAACGATGAAAGGAAGATCAAAAACCTCCGGCGAAGTGTCGGGATAAACACGCTTATTCACAAGAGGCGAAAGGAGCGAATAAATTTCCTGCTCAATCGTCATTTCTTAACCTCATTCAACAGTTCCGGCAGCCTTTCCCGTCCACGCTCAATCATGGCCTTCACAGCCCTTGCGGCTGACGCTTCATAAGCCGGGCGAAGAAACGGATAAGCGGGAACATACTTAATCTTTTTCTTTGTCTTTCCGTGGCTAACAAGCCAATGTCCAAATTCAACCAGATGCCCGTGCGGGGCTTTTGTTGAGTTCCACGAGACGGAATACTGGATGTGGTTGGAATCAGAATCCTCATCCTTATAGGCGATATAAATCGCATCCCGCAGCGCACCAGACTTGGCAGCTGATTTCTTGTTTATCCCCTGCCAATTCCCGTTTCTTCCAACGCCTGGAACGTAGACTGGGGCGCGTATTTTTGCCTCTTTGCTGATAATCTTTCCGCCAGCCACAGCCATTGAGCGAGCCAAGTGAACCTTCATGTCGGGATCAGAACAGGCATCCAACAGCTTATTGACATCCGAAAAATCAGCCGTCATGTCGAAGCGATCAGCCATTGTTCATTCCCACGGCAACAACAAGGTCGGTGTATTCATGTCCCGCCATGTCCTGTATTACAGAGCGGATGTCGTAGATCGTTCCCTCGCAGACGGCCCGCATCTTCGCTGTCACGTCCGAGCGATAGCGGATGCGAATCGAGTACTGGCTGCGAGAAATGTCGCCGGACTCTGACTGATACTCGGAAGTGATCGTGCCCATGCCGGTCGGCGCCTTAATCCATGCCCAGACCGTGCAAAGATCCAACCACTCTTTCTTAGGCTGACCCCAGTCGTCTGCCTCGGAAGAGAGGTACTGGATCGTTACCCTGCGGTTGAAGTTTCCGATGGCCAAGGGCATCTCAGGCGCTCCAGTCGATGTACTTGTCGAGCCCGGCATTGGTAAGAAGCCTATCGGAGACATCGTCCGCGGTGGCATCCCTCTTCTCATATTTCAGGGCCATCACGGAAAGCGCGGCTATTTTCAGGCTCACCGGGACATCGTCAATCGTCTTGCAGACGGCGTTTTCATCGGCCGTTCCGATAACGGGACGCTTCAAATAGGTTTCAACGAGCTCGGTAGCGTCAGCGATAAGCGCCGTGATGAGTGAGTCCTCTTCAGAGGTCTCGACTCGAAGCCAAAGCTTTGTCTCCGACAGCGTAAGAATGGGTTCACTCATAACGAAACTCCATATAGAAAAGAGGGAGAGCCTCGCAGCCCTCCCTCCAGACTCAGCCGCTAATTAAGAAGCGGAAAGAACAAGCGCACCGCCAACGAAGGCGGCGGTGTTCTCGATAGCGAACGCCAGACGCTTCTCGGCGCGGATCGTGATCAGGTTGGAAGTCACGTTGTCGGCGTCCTGCTCGAACATCGCAACCTCGGTGGACATGCGGTCGTAAATGGTCGCGCCCTGGGCGGCATCGGCGGCGATGAACTGGCCCGAGGTGATCTGCGAGGACAGGATCGGGCGAAGACCCCAGAGGTTCTGCGTGTTCTCGGCGGTCGGATTGGCGAGCATATACCGGCCCTGCTTGTCCTTCTCGCCGATCAGAGCGTCGTAGTCGAGCGGGTTGAGGAAGACAACGGACGGTGTGAAGTTGGCCATGCGGAGAAGCGTGGCGGCGCGGCGCACCACATCAAGCTCGCTCGCGTTGGCGAAGTTGGCCGTGGTAAGGCCGTGGGCGGTGAAATTGCCGGTCGTGAAAATGCCGGACAGATTCTGGCCCGTGCCATCACCGGCGATCAGCTGCTTCTCAACGGCGACGTTCAGGCCGTAGGCGAGACGGTTGTTGATGTACGCGGTCACGGCGGCGGCATCGTCAGCGAGCTGGCGGGAAACGCGGACGTAGTGAGCGATCGTGCGGACCGGGGCCGTGGCGACGGAGAACGTGAAAGCGGACTCGGGCTTAGCCGCGCCTTCGGCGACTGCCGCGGCGGCGTTAGTCTCGGAGGACACCTTCAGATACTCAATGGCGTTGGAAGCGGTCGGAACGTGGGAGAACGCGCGCTCGACATCAAACGTCTGCTCGGGCGAGCCGGCAACGCCGGGGACGCGGTAGGCCGGAACGCCGTTGCCCGGGGTCGTGATGGCGGCGAGCGAAGCAGAAACGCTGCGGGTGCGGCCGGAAACAAAGTCGGCGTACAGCTTGCTGTCGGTCAAAACCGAGCCAAGAGTGGCGGCCTTCTTCTGGACCTGAGCGGGCGCTTTAGCGAGCTTCTGCTCGACTTCGAGCATGGACTTCGCCAGCTCGACCTGCTTGTCGGACAGAGCCTTGAGCTGCTCGTCACGGGCTTTGTCAGAGGCCTTGCGGTCTTCGGCGACAGCGGCCAGCTTAGCCTCGAGTTTCTCGGCGATTTCATTAAATTCGGTCATATAAGTTTCCTTTTAAAGATTGGAAATAGCGTCATTAAGACGCTTAAATGCAGCGGCATTTCTCTGATCCCGGGCGTCTCGCTCGATCTCAGCCGTCAACGCTGTCTTGACGGAAGCCACCAGACGCTTGGCCTGACGGCGGGACAGTCCCGCCGCATCCCGCAGGAAACCGTCAAAATCTCTAACAGACTGAATGCGGTCAATAGCCTCATCAATCTCATCGGCGGAAAGAACCTCGGCCACTCTCGCTTCAGGATCGGACGGGAAGGTCACGAGGCTGATCTCGGGGAGCTCGGCAACTCTATGAAGCGAGTACTTTCCATCGGTCTCTTTCATGTCCTCGGGGTCGTAGACGATACCGATGCTCATCCCGGTGATCAGCCCGTCAAGGAGAGCCCCGTGGATGTCCGAAGACTGACTGACTCTCTTGCTCAGCTCGCCCTCGACCTTCAGGCCCTTGTCGTCCTCGGCAAGGCTCAGCCACCGGCCAACAGGCACGCCCAGACGATCGTGGTTAAAGAACATGGAGGGAATGGCCCCGGACTGGATCACATCGCTGAAAGCGCCGGGGGCGATGGAGAAGCCGCGGTCGTTTCCGCTTCCGAAAACGGAGGCATAGCCCTTAAAAATCCACCTGTCTTCAGCGGTGGATGCCTGAAGATCAGCCGACAAGTTGATAAACTGCTTTTTCATGACTTGATAACCCTCCCGGAGTCGGGCGAACCGTTGTTTGCGACTTTCCCCAGGGAAGAAAGCGGAGCAAGCGCCGTCTGCGCCGTAAGCTCATCGGCCCCATCTTGCGGATCCATGTTCTCAAGGGAGCGCACTTCGTTGCGGCTCATGATTCCGTTCTGGACTGCGGTCGAATAAACGGCGAAGCGATCGGCCATCGAAGCCCGCAAAAGATTCGTCATGGAAAACTCAACTGCGTAGCGCCTTCTCTGCTGCTGAGTAAGAACCCGCTTTGAAATGGCCTGCTCGATGGAAACGACCATCGGGCGAACGACATACTTTTCGAATCCCTGAGTGATCTGGTCGATGCCATTACCCCAGGAGGCCGTAGTCCCTCCGCCGATGAGCTGCGGCGGCACGCCAAACCAGCGGCAAATCTCTTCCGTAGTGAACTGCCTTGTCTGGAGGATCTGGGACTCCTGCGGGCTCATGGCGACCTGCTTGAAGTCCATGTCGCCCTCGATGAACATGAACCGCTTGTCCCCATACTTGAACTCCCCGAGCGCGGCCATCAGGGCGGCCCGATCCTCTTTCGTGAGCTTGTGCTTGACCGCGACAATGCCGGACGGCTTGCTGGCCGTGTTGGCGAGTATTCCGCTGAACTTCTGAATGTCGAGCGACTCGTTGATCGAGTCCGTCATGAACTCGAGCTTGCTGAACCCGTGAAATCCGGTCCCGATTCCCTTAAGGTGGAGAACGGCCTCGGCCGGATAAACTATCTGCTTTCCGTCCTTGCTGTAAACGTAGATCTGAACGCCGTCTTCCGTGATCTGATCGGACATCTGATCGGCCGAAAGAGGATAAAGCGCAACGGCCTCTTTGGTCAGTTCATCCCGGTCGATAACGGCGTACGCGTTGCCGCGAAGCATCAGCTGGACGATCATCGCCCGCCAGAAATCGACGGGTGTCATATCAGCGTTCGGCGAGTCGTGCAGTAGGTTCCAAAGCCTCGTGTCGTTCGCCGCTGTCTTCTTTCCCCGGCTCTGGCGGTACACCATCAGCGGGAAAGCCGAAATGGTCGACGCCATCATGTCTACGCACGCATAGACGGTAGCGAGCTGCAGCGCCCTGTCGGGGGAAACCACGCCTGTAGACGGCGACACGACCGGAACGCCCATCTGCTCTCCCGAGTGGTCGCTTAACGCCCCGCCCCAGAAGCGCAGATTCCTAACAAATCTCCGAATGTTCATATAACCGCCATCTCAGCGAAATTAGAAAAATCCTCTGACTGTTCTTCGCTCTCGACATATCTGCTGAGAGCGATGATTAGCGCGACCGCGCCGTCTATCTTGTTTTCCGGCCTTTCTTTCCTCGGGTAAATGTTGTCTTTGGCGTCAAGGTGAGCCACAACGTTGCAAAGCATCCAGTCGAGGCACGGGTTGGCGTCGTGGTGAATGCGCCCCTCAAGCACGAGGGATTCAAGCAGCTTCATGGGCTCCGAGAGGTTCTGAACCGTCTGCCGCACCTCGACCATCGGGGCGCCGCCGTCCGACAATTCGTTTGCGAGCTGAGTCGCCTGCCACGGGTCGTAAGACACGGCTGAAACCGCAAACCTAGAACAGTCTTCCCTTATGGAGTCTTCAACCGCTCCAAAGGAAGTGGTGAATCCCGGCGTGGCGGTGAGGAACCCCAGTTCGCTCCACCCCGCGTACTGCGAATTGGCGGAGCTCTTGATCGCCTCTTCCGGCAGGAAGTAATCCCCGAAAACGAAATAATGGGGGACAGAGTCAACGTACCGCCTGAAGACCTTGACCTTGGCGCATATATCCTTGCGAGTGGCCAGATCAAGCCCCACCACACATTCGTCATCCTCGAAGTCCGAGGGGTCGAGCGAGGAGCCGCCCAGGGCTCTCCACTTCTCCATATCCATCCAGGCGGTGTCGGCGCTCACCCAGACGTTCAGGTGCTTCGTTTTGAAGTTGTTAGACGCCGAGAGAACGGCGACAGCCTTCTTCTGCAGCGACTTCAGAACCTCCGGCCTGACGCTTATTCCCCAGTTGGGATTGGCCTTGATAAGGGCCGCCTCGCTCTTCCAGTCGTCGTCCTTGTCTATCGAGTAAATGATTCCGAACTGGGAGGGATCATTCGCCGAGCGGTCGAGAATTTTCGTCACCACCGAACGGACTTCGTAGCAGATTCCGGAAGTGTCGCTGCCCGCCGTGGTGATCACCCACATCAGGCTGTTTCTTCTTTTTCCGAGGGACGTCTCGACCACGTCGTAGACGTCGCGCCGCTTGTGGGCGTGCAGCTCGTCGACCACGGCCAGATGCGTGTTCAAGCCGTCAAGGGTCGAACCCTCAGCCGATTTCGCCTGAAAGGTGGAATTTGTCTTCGGGACATAGAGGGCGTGGGCCAAAACCTCAAGCCCGAAATGCGAACGCAGATCCCGGTTGTCCTGCGCCATGCGCTTGGCGTCGCCGAAAACAATTCCGGCCTGGTCTCTAGTCGTGGCGAAAGAATAAACCTCGGCGCCCGGCTCTCCGTCCGCCAGGAGGCAGTAAAGAGCGACGCCCGAACTCAGCAGACTCTTTCCGTTTCCTCTGGGGACCTCGATATAGACCCGCCTAAACCTTCGGCCGCCGTCCGATGTCCTTCTCCAACCGAAAACCGTGGTCAAAATCCAGCACTGCCACGGCTCAAGGCGTATGCGCTGACCGGCGAGTTCGCCCTTCGTATGCTGCAGGTACTCGATAAACCTGCAGATCCGGGCGGCCATGCGCTCATCAAAGTAGTAGGGGCTGTTTTCCCCCGAATACAGCTCCAAATCGTCATTTTGGCGGGAAATGGCCTTTTTCACCCATTCACAGGCCGCAATTTCACCGGAAATCACCTTTTTTCCGTAGTTTTCGGCTATTTTGAGGTAATTTCTATTCGAAGGCATTAAAAACGTTCGGCTTTTCCGGCTCCTCCCGCGCGGGCGCACGCATACGCGCGAGGGGCGTAAAGCCCAACTCCTTTTCCAGTTTCAGCATCGCCGAGTCGATCTGCATCATGATCGTGAACTCCGGGGAAACTTTCCTGTTTCCCTTATCGTCGATCTCTATCAGATGGTCTTCCCGGGAGTCTTCGACCTTGCGGGCCACCTTTCTATAAAGGGCGTAGTACCGGCACCACCGCTCAAGCGTCTTCAAATCGCTTTTCTGAAGCCCCAGAGGAGCTATTTCGCTCAGCGCGTCCGTCCAGGCCTTCTTCGCGTCCGCCGTGAGCCCCGAGGGGGGATTGATGGCGACGACATCGCCCTGCTTTTTGCTATCGTCGACAACGGTCAGCGAATTTGTCGCGTCATAAACCCTGTCCGAAACGCTTCTGGCGCTCGAATGGACGCCTTTCGCGCGTTTCTCGGCATCAGATAGTCTTCGTGCGGGCATAAAAGTGCAGGTATTGATGTTCGTGCGCAAAAATTCGACTGGTCTGCCCGGTCTTCAAACCCGATCAGACCCTTGGCGGAAAAGACCCCTACCCGTGCCGCTTGCGGATACTGTTTCCAAACCCGCCGTCCTCGCTGGCAGTCTTACGGCTGTGGCATTCGTGGCAAAGCGACTGGAGGTTGTCGACGCTCCAAAACAGGGCCTGGTCTCCTTTGTGCGGCCGGATGTGGTCTACGTCCGTGGCGGGCGTTATCTTGTGCTGCTTCAGGCATTCCTCGCACAGCGGATGCGCCGCGATGTACCAGTCACGAAGCTTCTTCCACCGATAGCCGTAGCCTCTGGCGCTCGAGTTACCCTTGTACCGAAGTCGACGCCGCTCGGATATGGCTTTGCGTCCAGCACGGATTTTCTCGTCCCTTGCCGCACCTTTCTCTTTGTGCTGCTCACAGTACTTGTCCGCCAGAGGTATGGCTTCCTGACAGCCTGGGTAAGCGCAAATATGGAGAAGAGGCATAAGAGAATCCAAGCAAACTCAAGGGAAAACCAGCCCGGCATAAAAAATAACCCGGTGATCTTGGAATCATCGGGCTTACGTTTCTCACGGGTGCAAAAAGGATGGCCATCGGCCACCCCTAAATATGAAACTGGCGTCTTTCGCTTACTGATATTTCATAGTTTACGCCTTATCCTCTTTGAAATCAACAGTTGTTTTATCTCTGGAGTAAAAATCGAGGATGTTCTTGAGCATCACGCTCGCGCGTCGAGTCTCCTCACAAAAACTATGCCTGTTTAATCCCAAAGCCCTTCCCAGCCTTTTTACGCGGATTCCCGGTCTAAGGTAAAGCACGCACATCATGAGGCGGTATTTTTCTGGATAAAGCGGCGAACAGAGAGCTTTTTCTACCAGTGCAGCGTCGGCAGGGTCTATCGGTTCATAGCTTTTTGAATCATCCTGATAAAAATCCTCCGGTACTCCTAAGAGAGCAATCAGTTTCGCCAGCATAGGGACATGGACCTTAGGCCTGTCTCTGTAGTATCTGGCCCAGTTAGTGAGCCGGAAATCGAGTTCCTGATCGATCACGCTTCTCTCCTGTCTGTCGGTTCTGCCTCCACCCATACCCGGATACCCTCATAGGCGTCGCTGTACTGCTTCCTGACGGTAAGGATCGACACCTTGCTGTCATCCTCCCAAGCCAGCCGATTAAGACTGTCCAGAATGATTTTGGCGACATTATCGGCGTCTGGTTTCCCGGGAGAAATCTCTTGCCGGAGCGCCGCGGCTTTCTTTGCCTTGGTCCATGAGACGGGTACCTTACAGCAGACAAGGATATCGACCGCAAAAGAGAGCGCATCTTTCCCTGTGTACTGCGTCCCGGCAATCGCCTTTCTCGCCA
Source organism: Dakarella massiliensis (assembly GCF_001182045.1). Taxonomy (GTDB): domain Bacteria; phylum Pseudomonadota; class Gammaproteobacteria; order Burkholderiales; family Burkholderiaceae_F; genus Mesosutterella; species Mesosutterella massiliensis. Next base: position 837,658 of record NZ_CVTY01000007.1, read on the forward strand.
TTGACTGGACGAAAGCGCGGTACCGTCGGTCTTCATCCGGGATATAGGTGTGACCGTTCCTCATGAACCGAGGCCGGGCGGCTCCTCTCGCTTTACCCGGCACCTGGAAGCCAAACTCAAAACTCACTTTTCTCCTCCTGCTTTTCCTTGAATTCCCTCCGGACCTCGCCCACATAGCAGGTGGAGATCCCAAATCGGTCTGCCACTACCGGGATTGGCAGCTTCATCGATGCTCGAGCGATATGCTCCCGAATCACTGCCGGGAAGCGCTTTCTGCTACCGTCAGGCAACGCCCTGAGCTGCTTGATGTACTTTCGGACATCGCTGTCAGTCTTCACCCATGAAGCATCCGGCACCAGGCGATGATCGTGGACAGAAGGACGGACTATCCCCTTTCGCTTATACGCGTCCGCGATGACGCCTATGGTGACCTTTAGCCGGGCTTCAAGGTACATAGCCGGTGCAGTCCGGCAGAGGATATCCAGAGACTTCCAGACATCTTCAGGGATGACGTCAGGGAAGATCCTCGCGCCCTTGGCGTGGGAGATGATTTCTCGTCTTGCCTCGACATAAGCCGATACCTTTTGGAAGTGCTCCTCGCACTTTTGCAGGTCTTCCAGCGGGGACATCCGCTCATCAGTCAGGACTCTGACGGCCCTATCTTTGGCTGCCTTTTCCTTGGCGTCGGCTATCTCGGCGACTCTGGCGACTGGCTGCGTGAGCGTGTGATTAATAAAACTGGCTGAGATCATGTTTACCGCCTCATCTTTTCTTCATTTCCTGATTTCGCGTTTAAACGGCCTACAAGCGTTCTCCTGAGCTTCCTCGGTTCCCCATTTATCGTTTTTCCTCGGGAAGACGCTCTGAGAGGCTCCTAGGTGCCTTTACGGGCATTTTGTGAATAACAGGGCCCCTGAGCTGGATAAAAAGCATGGTTAAATCCACCCCGGGCCTTCGGGACTCAGTGCTTCTGCCTGATGGCTCTTTGAAAGATCGATCCCCGAGAGTGACTGCGGCATCAGTTCCATCAGCCGACGTTCAGGGGAAAGGCAGAACTGCCCGGATTTCTTCTCGTACCAAAGCCTCTGCCAGACCACTTCACCGGTCTTACGCTGCTTATCAAGCTTGATAAGCGTGTCGGCTTCCTTGTCCCACCCGGCGTTCTTTGTCTGAAGGCGTGTGGCCTCGTTCTCCTTATCCCGGTTTCGGGTAACCACAGCGACGTTATCGGCCAGATTCGAGATGTCGCTTGAGCCTGAGATCTCGTATCGCCCAGGCGGTGACTTCAAGCCTTGAGAAGAGGAAGAGGGTTTCCGAAGATGAGCGACCACATGAATGTGGGTCTGGCAGTCAACCGCGATTCGCTTCAGCTGCTCCACGATATGGCGCTGAGTCTGGTACAGCTGGTCGGAGTTGTTCCCACCTGTCAGCATCATGAGGTTGTCCACAAAGACGTGAGAGCACTTCCTGCGTTCTGCTGCGAAAGCGACAGCGTCCAAAGCGTAAGCCGGGTCAATCGCTCCACGATTCCGGTAGATCCAGAATTTCCTCTCGCACCAGTCGAAGAACTTGGAGACTTTGTCAGATTCGTTCGAGTACAGGCCACGTCCGTAAGCCATGCGGATCATCTGCATGATCGTTTCTTTCGGATCCATTTCGAAAGAGAGCATACAAATCGAGTCTCCACGCATCATCATCGAAAGCGCGATCTGGCTCATCATGGCGGACTTGCCGTCACCATTCCCGCCTGCCCAGATCGTCAGCTCTCCCTTCCGGAATCGGAATTTCGGGATGATGGGACAAGGCTCTCCGACATCAAGTTCCGGATGTTCAACTTGCTCCATGATGTCGGACTGAAGACTTGCCGCCAGGATGACGTCTGGAAAGGGATTGCGCCCTGACCAAAAGCCCTGCACCTCTTCAGGTTTAATCTCAAAGTTCTGTGTAGCTGCTCCCATCGTCGTTCCTCCTAAAACGCCTCATGAACCCTTTAACCGTCCCTTCGTGCCCTTCGCTTGAGAAGATCGCCATAGCGGGACTTACTGCCAGGATGTCTTCAATGCACTCCCGCATGCGTTTGTCACCAAGCGAACCAACCGAGTAATTCTTCGAATCCTCGCCTACCGCCAGGACATGAACTTTTCGGTCACGAAGAAAAGACCAATCGATAATCTCGGCTCTGTCCGACGGAAGGACGTTCACCGTGTCCTTGGTGTAGTTCTGCCCTTCACGTTCGGTTTGGAAGAGAACAACCACGGACTCTCCAAGCTTTCGGCAATTCGCTTCGATCACCCTCATTCGTCTTGTCCCCCTCACCTGAACAGGTTCCTAAAGCCGGTTGTGTCTTCCTCACCTGGTCGGAACTCTTCTCCTCTTCTTTGACCTCCTTCCCTTCTTTGTGCTTCTTTCTCTCTCCTTACCCATGTCTGCCAGCTTTGCGTCCAGCCTTTATCTGACCTTCTGGTGGAGGAACCTCTGCCGTTCTCCCAGTAGAACCTGAAGTCAGTAAAGACTTTCTTAGGATCCAAATCAGGACGTACGGCTTCGATGTAGTCCTTCCAAGCATCCGGGATCTCGGATAGCGAGAAGCGGTGTGTCTGTGCCTCCCGCTTCGCCGCAGGCGAGGGGGGGGGTAGGGGCTCTTCTTTATTCCTTTCTTTATTACTTATTTGTTTGGGTGCATCTCCTGCACTACCCTCGTGCGCCTCTTGCACTACCCCTAGTGAATCTCCTGCACCAGTCTGATGAATATCTTTCACTAGTGAATCTCCTGCACCAGTGGGAGTACATTCACTAGTAGCCACTCCCTCTAGGTTGATTGCATATCCGCTTGGTGTTGTGAACGTCCCTTTTATGACGATTTTCAAAACGCCTTGTGCCGTCAAAAGCGCAATCCGGCTTTTAACTGAGCGGGTAGACATTCCAGTTTCAGAGGCAATGCGAGTTGTCCCCGGGTTGCACAAGCCGGAGCAACTGTTTCTATGGTTTATCAGGACTTGCAAAACAGCTTTCGAAAGAGTGTCTAAATCACACCTTTCCCAAAGTGTTCTGGTGTCTTGGAGGTTGTTAAATGCCATGGCATTAGTTAAGAACGAGGCATATTGCAGTCGTTCTTATTCCCTACAGGAACGAAGGGATTGAGAATATGCGCCGGGAGCCCTGTTACCTCACTTGCTTTTTTTAGGTATTTTTGCGTGATGTAGCCCCTTTTCTTCCACATTGAAACCTGGCCAGAGCTAACGCCAATCTTTTTAGCGAGTTCACTCTGAGTACAGCCACATGCCTGCACAGCAACGTCAATGCAGTTGACGCTATCCATATCCTTCTCCACCGTCAAATAAAACCATGGCAATAGAATAGCATTTTTAGCTTTTGTTGTCTATAAAAACCGCAGAAGACTAGTTGATGTTTTTAGTTTTTGTTGATAGCTTTAAGAGCTAGGGAGGAAAAATGGAATTCAAAGACAAACTCAATCTTCTGCTTTCCAGAGAAAAGCTAAATCAGGCGGATTTGGCTCAAAAAATTGGGGTTTCACGCCAAGCTGTGCAAGTGTGGGCTTCTGGGAGGTCTGTCCCGAAAGGAACAAACTTAGCCAAGATTTGCGAGTTCTTCGGCGTATCTCCTGAATGGTTCTCTAACCAAAGCTCCGTATCCAAAGAAGAAGTGCAAGTTAAATCCTTTATCCCGGGAGAAGACACTCCACCAGAAGGGTACGTTTCAATCCCCGAGTATCAATTAACATTTTCTGCCGGGAACGGTTCTGAACCAGAATGGGAACAGACGAAGAAATCATCCGCCGCGTGGTATAAGGTCGACTACTTACGGAGTAAAGGCGTTAACCCAGCAAGATGTCGCAGAGCAAAAGTTGTCGGTGACAGTATGGAACCCCTGCTCTTTTCAGGAGACACTATCCTTTGGGAAGAAAACGTCGACCCTCATATTGGGTGCAACCGGATAGTTGATGGAAGTATCTACGTTTTGGCTGTAGACGGGGCACTTCGTATCAAAAAACTCGCCCATATAAAAAACGGCATTCGGATCATTTCCATTAACCCCGCCTATCCGCCTGAGGATTATTTCGGGGATGAAGCAGATGGAATTCGGCTTTTCGGTCGAGTCATAGAATCAAGCCATACTTTCAAATAAATTAGTCCTCTTCTTTTAAAAACCGCCTTCGGGCGGTTTTTTTGTGTCTGTTGCTCATTGTCAAAAAAAAACATCTACTTTCTTTTTCTATTTTAGTTTTTGTTGACAACAAAAGCTAAATAGGCTATAGTCATGTCATCGAACAAAGCAACAAAGGCAACTAATCAAGGAGCCCTCATGTACACCTATCGAATCAGCGTCAAATCCAACTTCGCCGAGTGCGAGCTGATCGATTAACAGGAGACAGACATGGAAAAAGACATGGCTTACAGAACCGCCGATTACGACCAGTACGAGTCTGATCTCCGTGAACGCGAAGTGACTCAGAACCTGACGGTGCATGAAGACTCCGCCCGGGAAATCTTTCTCTGGATCGCTGAAGCAGCTATTTCGCTCGCTTCCCTCTTCCTGATCACGGCCGTGCTCCTGTCCTTCTTTGGGATTCTCGAGTTCTCGATCAATTGAGGTCTGCGATGGATAAAAACGAAAAACCGCTCCGCATTACTGAAGAAGCCGCCCGGGATATGTGGGCGGCTGCATGTGGAATCGCCAAACAAGAAGTGGACTTTGATGTCGCACCGCAAGTGAACGGCTACCTTCTCAATCGGCTTAAAGAGTTACACGAACTCGCTGGTGGCGGCGTCGATGATCCTCTCGGTTTCTTTATCCGTAAGCCCGGTGAGGAGAGCCTCTTTGAGGCAAAGCAAGTAGATGGCGCCCATACGGGCAAGACCGCCAAGCTGGTAGGCGAGTCGTTTGGAAGTGAACTCCTCGTATTTCTCCTCCAGCGTGCCCCCATTACCGACCCCCGGATTCTTCAGGTGGTCGCCAAGTTTCTGATTGAACTTTTCAACGTTGAATTTTCTGCTGAAGGGAAGAACGATCGCCCCAGACTGCAGGCCGGCAACGATGATCTGGGTCACCTCGGCGGAGGTGAATGAATTTTAGTCAGACATAGCTTTTCTCCTTGTGGATGAAAGAAAGAGCGTTTTGGTGGAACCGCTCAATTCAATCTTCCTACAAGGAGATCCTCAGAACCGAGTTCTTATGCATGGCTCAAAGCCATACACAAGATCTTGCAATGAAGGTAAGTGACAGGGGTGCAATGCCCCGGACAGCATTGATCCGTAAACGGCATTACGGGGACGCTCGAGCAGACAGCCGTACGACCTGACGCGGCTAACTCCCAGAAGCTCTTCTGAGCCATATGCCAGGGGCAGTTGACCTGAGCTGGGAGGAAAAAGCCTACCGTTGTCGCTTTTCTTAAGGACACAACGGTCGGTTTTTTCAAGTTGGATCTTTATGGAGAAGCAATGAGTTACGCAACACTAATTCTTGGCGAATCCGGCACCGGCAAAACAGCGAGTCTGAGGAATCTGGATCCGTCCAGAACGCTTCTGATTCAGCCGACTAGGAAACCACTCCCATTCAAGCCCACTGGCTGGTTCGAGAGGAAATTCACCAAAAGCGGGAACAATGGCGGGAACATCTACGTCACAGATGATCCCAAGATCATTGTGGCGGCTATGAAAAAGTCTCAGGCCGACATCATCGTGGTTGATGACTGGCAGTACATCCTCGCCAACATGTATATGGCTCGGCGGGATGAGAAGTCATTCGACAAGTTCAACGCGATCGGCGGTGCCGGCTTTGATATCTGCCAGGCCGCCTCTCAGCTCGATGGAGACAAGCGCGTCTACATCCTCGCTCACACCACTACCGACGAATTCGGCAACACCAAGATCAAAACACTGGGAAAGCTCCTCGACGACAAGATCGTGGTCGAGGGCATGTTCACAACTGTTCTTCGGACTCACGTTGTGAACGGCCAGTACTACTTCAGCACCCAGAACTCAGGTTCAGACACCGTCAAGTCTCCTATGGGGATGTTCGAAACGGCAGAAATCGAGAACGACCTGGCTGCTGTCGACAAAGCTATCTGCACTTACTACGGAGTCACCAATGGCGACAAAACTAACGCTGTATCAGCTTGATGAAAGTATCCGGGAACTCTTCGAAAACCTTCCGGTTGATGAAGATACCGGTGAAATCCTCCCCGAAGCGGCCGCCCAGATCGACGCTCTTCACGAACAGTTCGAAGAGAAGATCTGCGGTATCGGTCTCTACGTCAAGGAACTCAAGGCTAACGCGGAGGCATGCAAGGAAGCGTCTGCTCAGCTTTCCGCCCGAGCCAAATCCCTCAATTCCCGCGCTGATTGGCTGAAGTCCTATGCCCTTCAGCACATGCAGCAGAACGGACTCGTCAAAGCCGAGAACCCGCTTTGCAAGGTATCGGTTGCCAAGGGTATGCCGACCGTCTCTATCTACGACGAGAAGCAGATCCCTGAGAAGTTCTACATCGTCAAGAAAGAACTCAGCAAAGCCGCAATGAAGATTGCGCTGAAGGATGGCGTTGATATCCCGGGTGCCAAGCTGGTGACCGGTCCGGCGTCTCTTCGAATCAAGTAATCCCCATTTTTAAAAGGAAAACAAATGGACTTCACTCTTAACGCGGATAGCGCCAAGGAATCTTGCCGGGCCCCCAGTGCCATCACGGAATCCGGCGCTTATATCGGTCAGTTCCATGACGCGTACTACTACACCACGAGGTCGGGTGCCGGCTTCATGGTGTTCAACTTCTTCGCGAACGACGGACGTTCCGCTCGTCTGAATATGTGCATTACGAAGCGGGATGGATCTGACTCTTTCGCTCGAGGGATTGTGGACGCGGTGATGACGGTTCTTCGTAAGCGTTCGATCTCTTCCACGCTGGGCGTCATTAAGTACTCGAACGGTAACTCTCAGGACGTTGAGCGCTTCCATGATCTCGAAGGAAAGAAGATCGGCGTGATCCTTCAGCGAGTGAATGATCCGTCTGATGAGAAGTACCCGTTCCACATGGAGCTCCTCACGCCGTTCGACGCCGACACCCGCATGAACGCCCGGGAAATTCTCGAGAAGGCTCCGGAAGCAAAGGCAGTGGACGCCCGGCTGAAGACTCTGTCGGACCGCACGCTTAAGAAGAAGTCCGCAGCCGAATCGTTCGAGTCTCCCAAGCGAGATGAAGCGCCGGCACACGATACGTTCGTGAACGAAGACATCCCCTTCTAAGAAAAGATTCACCCATGACTGAAGAAAAAATCAATCACCCGGCGCACTATAACCAGCTGCCGCACGAAGTCATCGAGATCGTTGCTGATCGGGATTTCTGTTCTGGGAACGTTGTGAAGTACCTGATGCGCGCCCCATATAAGGGAAATGCAGTTGATGACCTGAAAAAGGCGCGCTGGTATCTGATATGGCTCCTGGAGCATAACTACCCGATAGGCTCGCGCGATCTTTACCATAAGGAATACAGAATGACTTGTGAAAACGCTAATGCGATCAGCGGTCCTGGAGCCAAAGAAATCTCAAAAGCAATCAAGCTTTTTGTGTCCGGATATGGGGAGGAAGCTTTGGCCGCTATAGATAAAGCAATAGATGAACAGGAGAGCGAGAAATGAGGAAGCGTTACAGAACAATCCCCCCGCTGGGGCTACTGATGGTGGATGTGAAAGAAGCCGCGGCCATGCTCTCGATTGGGGAAAGCACCGTGTGGAAAAAGGTGAAGGAAGATCCCTCGTTCCCTCGGCCCGTGCGCCTCAGCCCAAAGTGCACGAGGTTCAAGGTAGACGATATCAGGAAGTGGGTGAAATCCGTCGGTACGGGAGTCTCAGCGTGAGTTTGGGGGAGCCGCGTAAAGCTCAACAGCAATATCTTCAATATGGTATATTTTCCCTGTCCGGATTCCGGACGCGGGATTGGCGTCCCGAGCTATACGGCGAGCAATAGCAAGCCGCCGACTGTTGAAAGCGGCTTTTTTGTTGTCTCGTGCATGGGGTCGTGAAACTCGACCCCATCCGCAAGACCGGGAGCTACTCAGCAGCCACCCTCGCCCCCGCGGAGCAACTGCAGATCCGCAAGGCCATCTCGGCGCGCGCCCTACGCCCGCTTTCAGGTCGCAAAGTATGACCAGATCCGAAGCGAGGATCTTCAGACCGCTCTCGACTTCATCGCAACCTGCGAGGTAAAGCTCCCCGCGCTCGTAGATAAAAACTGCATCACGCTCTCAAGAGACGAGATGGAACGTATCAGAACCCTCGTCTACTACAAAAAATATCTCTTCCGCAGGCAGCTTGACCTTGTCTATCAGCTCCTCGTTGCTGTCCAGTCTCCAGAGGCGCCGCGCTTCTACGAAATGATGAACGAGGCAAACATGAATGAGGTCGAAAAGATCCTCGCCCACCACGACATGGCCGTAAAGGATTTGCCGTGCTATAGGTACCTGGTGGGGCTTTCGTAAGCAAATCCGCCGAGTCTCTTATTATCAAGGGACTCGGCTATTCAATAGCAGAGCGAATAGTTTCTGCAGCTTTTGAAAAGGGGATCACATCTGATAACTTCGCCTTATCTTCCTCCTCCTGCGGGGCTGGAGAAAAAATCACCTTTACCAGAGCAATTAGCAAAAGAGTGGGAACAGCAGCCGTCAAAAATAGTGTCGTAATGAAGATATGGGGCTCAACCTTAGGGAAAGTGTAAATAACCTCCGCCGCGCCAATAGCAAACCCCAAAAATAAAACAATAACAACGGCCAATCCTGCCCTAAAAAGCCAAGGTCTGCGCCCAGAATTCTCTTTTGTTCGAGTTAAACGCTCTTTCTCCAGTTCCAGGCGGCATTGGCGCAATTGGAGCTCGAGTTTTGTGTTTTCAATCTGGACTTTAGTCTGAGGGTCTGCGGTTGACGCATCGTTGGCAAGCTCAGACACCGGGGCAGACAAATCAATTCCTTTAGACTCGCCGGGCGTCATAGAAAGTATCCCAGAGTAGATAACCTCAGATTCAACGCCTGGGACGAAACTCCCAGCGCCTGCCGAAGTTTAACGGGATCCTTTATGTTCAGCTTGTCAACCAAAGCGCGGACGGCAATAGCGGGCATAATCAAATCAGCCGCGAATCTGTTTGCCGCTGCTTCTTTTGCCGGGTCGTAGCTCTTTGCACCACTGGGTAGTACCGTATTACGCTCGGCACTGCCGTGCCCCAAGCAATGATGCCCCAGTTCGTGGGCAATGGTAAACCTTTGTCTCTCAGGGATCTCTTTGGCGTTGACGTAAATCGTCCCAGTCTCTTCATTCAGATACCCAGAACGATAGCCTAGCTCTTCCCTAACCACGGTCAGACCTAATTTATTGGCAAAGAACTCTGGATTTATAGGCACTTTCATATCCCAGAACTCTTCTAAGAGAGCTTGTGGCGTATACATAATCATTTGCCCTCCCGGTAAAACCAACAAACAAATCCCAGATGTGATACTCACTATATTTTATGGCATGGCCAATCTATAAATACAGGAATCTTCTGTCAAGGTAAGGTTACTCAAGATAAGCTGAGAAACAAAACTTCCCCCAGGCCTCGTAGACCTCACGCATATCCCCCAAAGCCTGCTCCCGATCGTACGCGCACTGGTAGGACTCGTTGCGGTGATCCAAGCAGCTTTCTCTCAGATCGCGCGAGAACGGCTTGTGGGAGTATCCCTTGGCATCCTTGGCCCAAGTATTGAAAGTTGCCCGCGCGAGCCCGTGAAGGGTCACTATACGGGGTTTGCCAGTCTTCGCATGGAACTGATCGGGGTCTACCCAGCCAATCCCGTCAATTCTTTTCTGTTTATCGTGCATGCGCTTAATCAGCGCTCGGACAGAATCACGGGAAAAAGGAGAATTTCTCCCTTTGTTCACATTGGGGAAAATATAGGAATCTGGAGATCCCCCTACCCGTGGGGCTGATTCCAGTAGCTGAACGGCTTCTGGGCAAAGCGGTGTTTTGCGGTCAAAGGGAATCTTTTCGCTCTTCACCTTCATGCGGGCACGAGGGATAACGTGCAGCCACCTCCCATCATCATCCTGCTGGATTTCCCCCCATGTTGCTTCACGCGCTGTTGTGTTGCGCGCTGAAGTAAGGATCGCGAATGCAAGACAGCGGGCCGTCTGACTAACCGGGACAAGCTGCATAAGTGCCTTAAAGAAAGCCGGCATACGTTTCGGCGGCAGTGCCGGCTCGTGCCCGCCTTCCGGTCGATTTAGTGGCAGCAAATCCCCTAAACGCCCGTCCACCACCTGGCACGGGTTAACCATCGGCGGGATCATCTCCGAGCGTATTGCCCAATCAATCGCTCTTTTAGCGTCGCTAAGGATCCTTTCTGGCGTGTCAATCATGGTTCCCCACTTTTCCCCCAGGGCATCACAGAACATCTGAGGTTTCAGGTCTACAACCGGGCAGTCTCTGATTTCTTTAGGGATGTGATTCCTGAAAAAGCCATCCCAAACCAGATCGCGGGATTTTTCAGCGTTTTTCCACCTCCCCCTCTTTGTGTTGAACTCAATCCACTTCCAGATAAGTTTTTCAAAGGTTAGTGCGTCCTCCTCTTTTTGAGGTGCCGGGGATGGGCGTAGCGCGTCTCTGGCCGCTTTCTCCTGCTCAGATGGGTCAATCCCTTCCGCTATCAGTTTCCTCCATCTGAGCCCCTTCTCGAAGGCCTCAGCGAGTGACATTTCGGGATACTTCCCGAGAGTAAAGACCCGCTTCAAACCACGATCCCGAAGCAGGAAATAACGGGCATATGTCCCGTCCTTGAGCTTCCGGACTCCAACATAAAGCCCGGGGACAATCCCGCATGAAGCGTCAGCCGTCAGGGCTTTCAAACGCTTGTCAGTCATCCTGTTTGCCACGCGCATAACGCTCAATCTCCGTAATCAAATGTTTTTAAATAAAAAATACGGTTATTACCACAAAAAATTCCGTTATGTTTGGGGAGAAATTGAGGTTTCCCCGCTCATTTGTGGTAATGATTGTGGCATAGATTCTTAGATAATGACACGCCTTACGGAGAGGATTAGAGACAAAGACAACACGCGTATTGTGTCTTAAGCTCTTGTTTTTATTGAGTTGTCGTAGACGAATACAAAGAAAAAGGAGGCAACTTTCGTTGTCTCCTTTCCTGGAATTGGTCGGGGTGGTGGGACTCGAACTCACGACCCCTTGCACCCCATGCAAGTGCGCTACCAGGCTGCGCCACACCCCGAGAGAGATGAACTATAGCACAAAATCTTTATAAAAGAAAATTTTTGATGGAATCCCTGATATTCCGGAGTTCCTCGACCACATTCGGGCTCACGGAGGTCTTTCCTTCAGTCGCTTGAGCGACAGCCGTCTTCCGGTGCTTCAGATGCTTCTTAGCGCCGGCAAGCGTATAGCCCTGGTCATAGAGGAGCGAGCGAATCTCACGCGCCGTGAGAATATCTTTCTTCTCATAGCGGCGGCGCGAGCCGTGACGGCCCGGCGAAAGCTGCTTGAACTCATCCTCCCAGAACCGGAGGACCGAAGTTGCGACTCCCACCAGCTCAGCCGCTTCGCCGATCGTGAAAAAGCGTTTCTCCGGAATCGGCGGAAAAGCTCCGATTTCTTTCTCTGACATGCCCTTTTCCTTCTCTAGCAGACCCCTCGATTCTAACCGCTAAAAGGACGGGCTTAAAGAAAAGCGGCAGAACCGTTTTATCGGTTCTGCCGCTCTCAAACACTCGGATTACAAAGCGATTTTAATTCGCAGACTTCGCCGGGAAGCCGGCAAGGACTGCATCGCGGAGCTTAGCCGATGCGTGGAACGTAACGACACGGCGGGCCGTGATCGCGATTTCCTCACCCGTCTTCGGGTTGCGTCCGGGGCGCTGGGGCTTGTCGCGCAGCTGGAAGTTACCGAAACCGGAAAGCTTCACGGGGCTGCCATGCTCCAGGCGGGAGCGAATCTCGTCGAAAAACACATCGACAAGCAGCTTCGCTTCGCGCTTCGAAAGACCCATCCGGTCAAACAGAATATCGACCAGATCGGCTTTCGTCATCGTCGTCCCGACGGTGGGGGAAAAATCATTCTCTTCAATAGCCATTTCAAAGGTTACCTAATTAAGCACGAAGTTTAATGCCAAGGGGTTCAAGTCCAGCGATCACCGCTTCAGTCGCGCCTTCGATCTGGGCTTCAGTCACAGCCTCTTCACCGAAGGACTCCAGCACGAGGCGGAAGGCCATCGACTTATCGGCGGCAGGCTGATTTTCCGGATGGTACACGTCGAAGAGACGGAAGTCGGTGAGACAGGCAAGCCTCACATCCGTTCTCCGGGCAGCGCGCACCGCGTCGAAGATCTGCTTCGAAGTCACAGAGGCCGGCACTGCGAGCGAAATATCGCGCAGCGACTTCTGGAACTTGGAAACGGGCTTATGCTCGGTAACCGGCACGCTGAGCAGCGGCTCTACATCGATCTCGAACACCACAGGGCAGAGGGGGAGATCATACGCCTGCTGAAGCCTCGGGTGCAATTCGCCGATGAGACCGATCCGTTTTCCGTCAAGATACACCCCGGCGCTGCGGCCCGGGTGAAGCGACGGGAAGACTTCCGGAACAAAATCAAGCGTGAGCGGGAAGGCGAGGCGTTCGAGGTCGCCCTTCACATCGAAGAAGTCCACGCGGCGGGACTTGATGCCCCACTGCGGAGCGTCCGCGGTGCCGTAGGCGAGACCAGCGAGGTGCTCAGGCTGACGGACGCCCTTCACGGAGGTGTCAGAGGGCTCAATCGTCGGATCCTGGAAGAACACGCGGCCAAGCTCAAACACGCGCACACGGTCTTCCTTGCGGTTCAGGTTGTAGCGCAGGATATCGACGAGACCGCCGATCAGCTGCGTACGCATCACGGAGAGCTGTGAGGCGATCGGGTTCAGCAGACGGATCGGGGCAGCTTCGCCTCCGAAATCCTTCTCCCACTTCTCTTCCACGAACGAGAAGTTCACGAGTTCCTGATAGCCGCGGCCCGCGAGCTTCAGACGCAGGTCATGCTGCGTGCGGCGGTCCTCGCGGGACGGCCGCATCACAGCGCGCTCAAGCGGCGGATTTTCCGGCAGCTTGTCGTATCCCCAGAGACGGGCCACTTCTTCCACGAGGTCCTCTTCGATTTCGATATCGAAGCGGTACGTGGGGGAGGTCACCGTGAAGAGGTCGCCGTCACGCGTGTACTCGAAACCAAGACGCTTGAAGGCCTCCTCCATGAAGTCGGTCGGAATATCCACACCGACGAGCTTGCGGCAGCGCTCGGCACGGAACTTCACAACGCGGCGCTCCGGGAGATCGGACTCAATGTCGCTCACCGGGCCGACACGCGTGGCGTCGGTGCCGCAGATCGAGAGAACGAGCGCCGTGATGTACTCGAGGTGCTCACGGGTCGTGCCATAGTCGACACCGCGCTCGAAACGGAACGAGGAGTCGGACGAGAAGTTGAGCTTACGGGCACGGCCCTGGATCGCTGACGGACGGAAGAACGCGGACTCAATGAAGAGGTTCACCGTGTCATCCGACACAGAGTCAGCCGTGCCGCCCATAATGCCGGCGATCGCCTGCGGGCCGTTATCGTCCGCGATCACGCCGTAGTAAGGCGTGAGGTCAACGGTCTTGCCGTTCAGGAGCTCGATCTTCTCGCCTTCCTTCGCCCAGCGCGCCGTCACGGTGCCGGAGAGCTTGTCGAGGTCAAAGAAGTGAGTCGGACGGCCGAGCTCGAGGAGCACGTAGTTCGAAATATCGACGAGAGCCGAAATCGGGCGCTGGCCGCAGCGTTCAAGCCGCTCCGCCATCCATTCAGGCGTCTTCGCCTTGGCGTTCAGCCCCGTGATCACGCGGCTCGTATAACGGGCGCAGAGGTCAGAGGCCTCAATCTTCACGTCGTGCGACGCGTCAGTCGTCACAGCGGCTTCGTGAATCTCCGGGAGCTTCAGCTCAGCGCCCGTCACGGCATGGACTTCACGCGCGATACCGGCGAGAGACAGCGCGTCACCGCGGTTCGGCGTGACGTTCAGATCCACCACGACGTCGTCGAGGTGAGCGTACTTGCGGATATCTTCGCCAATCGGGGCGTCCGCCGGCAGAAGCCAGAGACCGTCATGATCCTCGGACACGCCGAGCTCACGGGCGGAGCAGAGCATGCCGTTCGAGGGCACGCCGCGCAGCTTCGCCTTCTTGATCTTGAAGCCGCCGGGGAGCTCAGCGCCCACCATCGCGCAGGGCACACGCACGCCCGCGCGGACGTTCGGCGCGCCGCAGACGATCTGGATCAGTTCGCCGGTACCGGCGTTCACCTGGCAGACATGCAGGTGATCGGAATTCTCATGGTCGCGGCATTCAACGACTTCAGCAATCACGACACCCGTGAAATCGGGGGCCGCCTTACGGGCTTCGTCCACTTCGAGACCGTGCATCGTGAGCGCGTCCTGGAGCTCCTCGCTCGAAATCGCGGGATTCACATACGTACGAAGCCAGCTTTCAGAAAACAGCATTTTTCTTCCCCATTACTCGTTGAACTGGCGAAGGAACCGGAGGTCGCCTTCAAAGAAGAGCCGCAGGTCGTCGATGCCGTAACGCAGCATCGTGAGACGCTCAAGACCCGAGCCGAAAGCGAAGCCGCAGTACTGCTCGGGATCGAGCCCGTAATTGCGGACCACGGTCGGATGCACTTCGCCGGCGCCGGAAATCTCAAGCCACTTGCCCTTTCGGGAGCCGGTAGTGAACATCATGTCCACTTCGACAGACGGCTCGGTGAACGGGAAGTAGCTCGGACGAAAGCGCACGATGAGGTCGTCGGTTTCAAAGAACCGGCGCAGGAACATGGAGTACACGCCCTTCAGATCCGCGAAGCTGATGTTTTCGCCGAGCCACAGCCCTTCAACCTGATGGAACATCGGGGAGTGCGTGGCGTCGGAGTCAACGCGGTAGGTACGTCCCGGAGCAATCACCTTGATCGGCGGCTTGTGGGTGCGGGAGTAGCGGACCTGCATCGGGGAAGTGTGCGGACGCAGCGGCAGCAGCAGCCCCTTCTCATCCTTCATGTCGACGTAGAACGTGTCCTGCATCGAGCGGGCCGGATGGTTGAGCGGGTTATTGAGCGCCGTGAACGTGTACCAGTCGTTCTCGATTTCGGGGCCGGAGGCCACGTCGAAACCGATCGAACGGAAAATCTCTTCAATCCGCATCCAGGTGCGGATCACGGGGTGGATGCCGCCGGCGGGCGACGTACGTCCCGGCAGCGTCACATCGATCGCTTCCTCGGCAAGCTTCTTCTCGAGGGCGGCCTGCGCGAGCGCTTCGCGGCGGGCGTTCAGCGCCTCTTCCACAGCACGCTTCGCGGCATTGATCTCAGCACCGGCCGCCTTCCGCTGGTCGGCTGCGAGATCCCGCAGACCCTTCATCATCGTCGTGAGGGTGCCGGACTTCCCAAGGAATTTCGCCTTGGCATCTTCCAGCGCTGCAGGCTGTGTCGCTTCAGCGAAAGCCTGCCGGGCGGATTCAATCAGTTTGGATAAATCTTCCATTTTTTGATTCCGATACGGAAAACGTGGGCAGCAGCGGTCTGCTTTCTTGCCCGCAATACAGAAGAAGATAACGAAAAAAGGGGCGGCCCGGTACTGCTGGCCCGCCCCTTTTAAAGCTGGAGCACCTCAGCCGAGGCTTCAGCGCTCCTGTGCTTTGACAAGTGGATTCACCAATTAAGCACGAGCTGCCTTGGCCTTTTCGACCAGAGCAACAAAGCCTTCCTTGTCAAACACAGCCATATCAGCGAGCACCTTGCGATCAAGGAGGATGTTCGCCTTGTGAAGGCCGTTGATGAAGGCGCTGTAGTTCATTCCGTTCTGACGGGTAGCCGCATTGATACGGGCAATCCACAGACGGCGGAAGACGCGCTTCTTCGCACGGCGGTCACGATAGGCGTACTGGGCGCCGCGCATGACGGCTTCCTTGGCCACACGGAACACATTGTTGGCACGAAGGCTGTAGCCCTTCGACAGGGCGAGCAGCTTCTTATGACGGGCACGAGCGGTTACACCACGCTTAACTCGAGGCATCTTTTTATTCTCCTATCCAGATCAGGAAGCGATGGCAAGCATGCGCTTGACGTTGAGCTCATTGCACTTAGCAACCGTCACCATGCCGCGCAGGTGACGCTTGTTCTTGGTCGTGCGATGGGACAGGATGTGACGCTTGGTCGAGTGGCCAAACTTGATGGAACCGCCGGAGCGCACTTTAAAGCGCTTGGCAGCAGCCCGCTTGGTTTTCATCTTCGGCATTTGCCGTTTCCTCTTTATTGATGACTCAAAGGCGCCTTCCGGAAAAAGTTTGGATGGTCTTGAACTGCCCTTGAATCACTTCTTCTAACTCCGACACTTCCCGGGTTGGGAGAAGTTTCGGAGGTACTGCAAAACTGGTCAGAAATGCCGGAGGAGAGAAACGCATCTCCCCCGGACGATTTCGTCTGATTACTTCTTGCGCTTCGGCCCGAGCACCATGATCATCTGGCGCCCTTCGAGCTTCGGATTCTGCTCAACCTGAGCGATATCACCCAGCTCGGTCTTCACGCGGTCCATAAGATCCACGCCGAATTCCTGATGGGCCATTTCGCGGCCGCGATAGCGGAGCGTAATTTTAGCCTTATCTCCGCCTTCAAGGAAGCGGCGGACAGCACGGATCTTCGTCTGAAAATCGTTTTCATCGGTCGCGGGGCGGAACTTCACTTCCTTCACCTGCGTGACCTTCTGCTTGGCCTTGGCTTCCTGAGCGCGCTTCTGTTCCTGGTACTTGAACTTGCCGTAGTCAATCAGCTTGCAAACCGGCGGACGCGCCTTCGGCGCGACTTCGACCAGATCCACGCCGAGCTCTTCAGCCTTGTGAAGAGCGTCGTACGTGTTCATGATGACGCTGGTTCCGTCCGGCATCGTGACTCGGACCTCGGGGACCCGGATTTCACGATTCAGACGATGACGATTTTCTTCTTTTGCAGGGTTATCCCTACTATTTGTTATCACTTATTAACCTCAATGTTGGTGTGATCGGCGACCTGAGCCGCGAGCATCGCAGCAAAGTCGTCAAAACTCATAGCACCGATATTCCGGCCGCCGCGCTCACGGACAGCCACTGTACCTGCCTGCTTTTCCTTCTCACCCACAACCAGGATGTAAGGAACTTTCGTCAGACTAAGTTCGCGAATTTTATAGTTGATTTTCTCACTGCGCAAATCCTCTTCTACTCGATAACCCGCATTGAAGAGTTTCTGATAAACCTCGTGAGCGTAGTCTGCCTGGGAATCCGTAATGGAGGCAACCGCTACCTGAGTCGGTGCGAGCCACGGCGGAAGGGCTCCGGCGTAGTTCTCAAGCAGCATGCCAATCCAGCGTTCCAGAGAACCGAGGATAGCACGATGGAGCATAACCGGGACCTTTCTCTGGTCATCGGCATCCACATATTCCGCTCCGAGACGGCCCGGCATCTGGAAGTCAACCTGAACCGTACCGCACTGCCAGCTGCGGCCGAGGCAGTCGCGGAGGTGATATTCAACCTTCGGGCCGTAGAAAGCGCCTTCACCCGGCAGCACCTTGTACTTCACGCCGGCACGGTCGAGAGCGATCATCAGATCCTTCTCAGCCTTGTCCCAGGTCGCGTCGTCACCGATACGCATTTCAGGACGCGTCGCGACGAAGTACTCAATGTCGTCAAATCCGAAGTCCTTATAGACCTTCTTCACGATCGCCGTGAAATTCACGCATTCGTCGAGAATCTGATCTTCCGTGCAGAAGATGTGGCCGTCGTCCTGCGTAAAGCCGCGGACGCGCATCAGGCCGTGCAGCGAGCCGGACGGCTCGTTGCGGTGGCACTGACCGAATTCACCGTAGCGGATCGGCAGATCGCGGTAAGAGCGGAGCGCGCTCTTGAAGATCTGGATGTGACCCGGGCAGTTCATCGGCTTCAGAGCGTAGATGCGGTTCTCAGACTCCGTCGTAAACATGTTGGAGCGGTACTTCGCCCAGTGGCCGGACTTCTCCCAGAGGGAGCGGTCGAGGAGCTGCGGTGCCTTCACTTCCTGGTAGCCGTTGTCGCGGTAGATGCTGCGCATGTACTGCTCGATCACCTGCCAGAGGGCCCAGCCCTTCGCGTGCCAGAAAATCATGCCCGGGGCTTCTTCCTGAATGTGGAAGAGGTCCATGTCCTTGCCAAGCTTGCGGTGGTCGCGGCGGGCGGCCTCCTCCAGCATATGCAGATAAGCCTTCAGCTCATCCTTCGTCGCGAACGCGGTGCCGTAGATACGCTGCAGCATCTCGTTCTTCGAGTCACCGCGCCAGTACGCGCCGGCTACCTTCATCAGCTTATGAACCTTCAGCACGCCCGTGCTCGGCACGTGAGGCCCGCGGCACAGATCCGTGAAATCGCCCTGCGTGTAAAGCGTGATCTTCTGGTCTTCCGGAATCGCCTTCACGAGCTCGACCTTGTAGTGCTCGCCGAGCTTATCGAAGAAGGAGATTGCCTCGTCGCGCGTCACTTCGCGGTGCGTGATCGGGAGGTTCTCCGCCACGATCTCGTCCATGCGCTTTTCAATCTTCGAGAGATCTTCTTCCGTGAAAGGCTTCTTGCAGGAGAAGTCATAGTAGAAACCGTTTTCGATCGACGGTCCGATCGTCACTTCGGCTTCCGGATAGAGCTGCTTCACAGCCTGAGCCATCAGGTGAGCGGTGGAGTGGCGAATGATGTCAAGACCTTCCTCATCCTTACCGGTGATGATCGCGACAGAGGCGTCGTGATCCACAGTCTCGGAGAGATCCACAAGCTTTCCGTCCACGCGGCCGGCAAGCGCCGCACGGGCGAGTCCGGCACCGATCGAAGCGGCAATCTGCGCCACTGTCACGGGGCCTTCAAACTCGCGCTTTGAACCATCCGGCAAAGTAATTTCCAACATTTGACACTCCCTTTTCAACCCCTTCAGACAGGGACTTCTCTTTCAAAAGATTTCTTGCCCAGACTGTTTGCCGCCTGAAGAGCGGCAACTCTGACCGCCCGTCAGACGGTTCTGCCGGCCGGTCCGTCCAGGTAAAGGATATCGGCCGCCGGCTCGGGCTGCAAAGAATAAAAAAAAAGTGCGGCCCGAGCCGCACTTTCTTTTTTAAAGCAACAGAACTGCTGTGTGACTCACCATCGGTTTTAGATGATGGTCAGTGTAGTTCGATTCATCAGAGAAAAATCTAACAACACAGCACTCCCAGAAAAATTTGGTAGGCACGATTGGACTCGAACCAACGACCCCCACCATGTCAAGGTGATGCTCTAACCAGCTGAGCTACGTGCCTGAGAGAATTAGAATTCTACGGATCCAAAATAAAAAAGCAAGAGTTCCCCCTAAAAATATTTTATTTTAGGGGTTTTCACTAGCTTCTATGGGCCGAAATGACCCCTTTCACCTCAAGAATCTCCTTCAGGGCCTGCCGCATCAGCGCGGCACCGGCCACCTCCACCCCGAATTTCAGGCGCGCGACGTTCTTCACGGTCTGTGTGTTGACGTTCGTGATGTTGATCTTCAGGCGGATGAAGACATCGGTCACGTCTTTCAAAAGACCGATACGGTCGCGGGCGAGAACGAGGATCTCCATCGGGTAGAGAGTGTCCTCGGGCGCGTCACCCCAGGAGACCTCAATCAGGCGTTCCTTTGACTGCTCCATCAGGTTCTTCACGTTCGGGCAGTCAGCGCGGTGCACGACGACACCGCGGCCGCGGGACACAAAGCCCACGATCTCGTCAGGCGGCACCGGGTGGCAGCACTTCGCGAGCTGCGTGAGAAGCGAACCGACTCCGGCAACAAGAATCTGTCCGTTATCGTGATGGGCACGCGGCTGCGCGGGTTTCACCGGGATCACCGGCTCATCGGCCGCCTTCTTCTGTGTCTGAGGCAGCACGACCGCTTCGATCGCGCGGTTCGAAATCTCGTCCTTCGCGATTGTGAGGCAGAGGTCATCCACGGACTCAAAGCCAAGCGTCTTCGCGAGCGACTCAAGGTTATAAGTCGACTTCCCGAGGCGCGCGAGTTCGGTATCGAGCTCATCACGCCCGCGCGCGATCTGCTCCTGGAGGTGCAGCTGGTTGAACCACGTTCTCACCTTGCCGCGGGTCCGGGCCATGGCGGCGAACCCAAGCTCCGGATTCATCCAGTCCTGCGACGGGCCGCCGGACTTCGCCGCGATGATTTCCACCGTGTCGCCGGTCTTCAGCTTATGCGTGAGCGGCACGATCGCGCCGTTCACCTTCGCGCCGCGGCAGCGGTGGCCGAGCTGCGTGTGAACCATATAGGCGAAGTCCACCGGCGTGCTGTTCGCGGCAAGCTCCACGACACGCCCCATCGGGGTAAGCGCGTAGATCAGGTCATCCTCGACACCCGGCGCGCGCGGCGGCTCAACGTCCGAGTGCCACGCGAGCAGCTGACGGAGCCAGACGACTTTCTGCTCCTCAGCGGAATTCACGCCAAGCGAATTGCCGGCTTCCTTATAGCGCCAGTGCGCCGCGAAACCGAGTTCCGCGAACTCATGCATCTCGCGCGTACGGATCTGGATCTCGACCGGAAGCCCATTTGAAGCCTTCACCACCGTGTGCAGCGACCGATAGCCGTTCGGCTTCGGGTGCGCGATGTAGTCGTCGTACTCCGACTGAATAGCGGTAAAGTTTTCATTCAAGATCGAGAGCACCTCATAGCACTGTTCGACCGTATCCACGATGACGCGAAGCGCCCGGAGGTCGAAAAGCCGTTCAAACGGCAGGTGCTTACGCTCCATCTTGAGCCAGATCGAGTAGATATGCTTCGAGCGGCCGGAGACCTCGCCCCGGATATGATGCGCGGCAAGCAGCGACCGGATCTTCGTCACGGCCTGCTGCACGAAAGCGAGACGCTCGGCGCGGCTCGCGTCGAGGTGCCGCACGATCTCCTGATAGACCTCAGGGCGCGTAAAGCGGAGCGACAGGTCCTCGAGCTCCCACTTCATCTGCCAGATACCGAGGCGGTTCGCAAGCGGTGAGTAAAGCTGCAGCGTTTCCGCGGCGTAAATCTTCGCGTCATCCGACGGGTGCATCACAAACCAGCGAAGCGTCTGCAGACGGCTCGCGAGGCGCAGGAGCACGACCCGGAGGTCGCCGCACATCGCGAGCAGCATCTTTCTCAGCTTCTCGGGCTGCGACGCCGCGTTCGCTTCCTTGTTGCTCGAGCGGGCCTGTTCGGAAAGCTTCATCAGGCGCTGCAGATCGGTGCAGAGTTCGAGCACCTTGCTGCCGAAACTCTTCTCAATCCACTCCTCAGGATTCTTCAGGTAATCCTGCACGGAGGAGAGATAAGCTGCGGCAATCAGTTCATCATCATCCCGGATGCCCCGCAGAATGCTGGCCATGCCGTCTACGTGCGACATGCGGGGTTCACCTGTCTCAAGGCATTGACCCGCGTAGAGCGGCTCCACCATCGAACGGGCAAGCTGCCAGTTCACTTTGACCGGCGCTTCGGTTTTCTTGTTATCTGGTGCCATCGGACAAATCTTCTCTGCGGTTAATGAGGAATAAACGCCTTCAGACAGGCCTCGCGCGGGAATCCCCTTGCGACAGCCCATTCTATGGCGGCGTACTGATATCAGTAGAAATCCCGAATCTGGTTTTGCAAATTAATACAAATTCAGATTCTAGGCGAGACTGCGGGCGGATTACGCCGCAGCGATGTTCATTCCATGACGCCGATACGGCGTAGCAGCGTGGCAATATCGACGCCATTCCGGACGTTCAGTTTCCGGGTGGCGGAGCCGCGGTGCACCTTGACGGTCTTCTCAGCGATGTTCAGTTTCTCGGCGATTTCTTTGTTCTGGAGCCCCTCGGCGACAAGCTTCACGACTTCTTTTTCGCGCGCCGTGAGCGTCTCAAAGGCCGCCCGATCCGCGTTATCGCGCTCGTCCGTCTCAACCCGCTCGAGGTCGCGCTTCACGGCGGCCGCCACTACGGCGATCAGCCGATCGCCGTCTACCGGCTTCTGGAGGAAATCCGCGGCACCCTGCTTCAGCACGTGCACCGCCATATCGACGTCGCCATGCCCGGTGACAAAGATCACCGGAATTCTGAACCCCTTGGAATCGAGCAGATCCTGAAGCTCAAGCCCCGTCATGCCCGGCATTCGGGCGTCAAGCAGGAGGCACCCCGGGCGGGCCGGATCATCATGCTTCAGAAAGTCGTCAGCGCTTTCGTAGCATGCGGTCTCGTAGCCTGCGGCCCCGAGCAGGAAGGCGCTCGACT
This sequence comes from Dakarella massiliensis, assembly GCF_001182045.1. Taxonomy (GTDB): domain Bacteria; phylum Pseudomonadota; class Gammaproteobacteria; order Burkholderiales; family Burkholderiaceae_F; genus Mesosutterella; species Mesosutterella massiliensis. The sequence goes on from NZ_CVTY01000007.1 coordinate 859,997, forward strand.
GTCTCACGCCTTCGTCGTCATCCACGATTCTCACCAGCGGCGATTTACTTTCCGACCCCATTTTTCTCTCCAACCCGAAGTCAACCAAAACCCGCCCCCGCTTCTCCAGGCAGAGGCAACCCCACTTTTGTATTGTGAACCTATGCGGGGATGAATTTCAAAAAATTAAGAAAAAAGGCCAGGGACTGAGTCCCCGGCCTTCTTCCGGAACACGGATAAAACCGGGAGAATCCCGGTCTCTTATCCGTTAGTTCTTCAGGCTGTGAATCGGAGCCGGGATACGGCCGCCGAGGTTCACGAAGCCCGCGGAGTCACCGCCAGGAACGCGGATCACGGCCGCTTCACCGAGCAGGCCACCGAAGACCGCCACGTCGCCCACCGTCTTGCCGGGGACCGGAATCACGCGGACAGCGGCTGCCTTGTTGTTGATCATGCCGATCGCGGCTTCGTCAGCGATGATGCCGCCGATCGTCGAGGCCGGGGTGTCACCCGGGATCGCGATCATGTCGAGGCCGACCGAGCAGACCGAGGTCATCGCTTCGAGCTTCTCGAACGTGAGCGCGCCGCTGCGGGCAGCGGCTTCGATCGCCGCGTCTTCGGACACCGGGATGAAGGCGCCGGAGAGGCCGCCGACGTGAGAGGAAGCGAAAACGCCGCCCTTCTTCACCGCGTCATTCAGCATCGCGAGAATCGCGGTCGTGCCGGGAGCGCCGATCGAGGAGAGGCCGAGAGCCTGGAAGATTTCACCGACGGAGTCGCCGATCGCCGGGGTCGGCGCGAGCGACAGATCCGCCACACCGAACGGGATGCCGAGTTCCTTCGCCACATCGCGGCCGATGATTTCACCGACGCGCGTCACCTTGAAGGCCGTGAACTTGATCGTTTCGGCAACATCGTCCACCGTGATATGGCGGCCGTTGTTCTTCTCTTCGATCAGACGGTCCAGAGCCTTCTTCACAACGCCCGGGCCGGAAACGCCGACGTCGATCACCACGTCAGGCTCACCGACACCGAGGTAGGCGCCGGCCATGAAGGGCACGTCCTGAGGAATGTTGCAGAAGACAACGAGCTTCGCCGCACCGATACCGTCGCGGTCCGAGGTCGCCTGGGCGACGTCAAGCACGCGCTGACCCATCAGGGCAACCGCGTCCATGTTGATACCGGCCTTCGTGCTGCCCACGTTGATCGAAGAGCAGACACGGTCCGTGGTCGCGAGGGCCTCAGGCAGCGAGTCGATCAGGTTACGCTCACCAGGGGTGATGCCCTTCTCAACGAGAGCGCCGAAACCGCCCACGAAGTCAACGCCGACTTCCTTCGCTGCGGCGTCAAGCTCGCGGCAGACCGCGGCGAGCTGATCACGCGTGAAGGAGGAGCAGACCGTACCGATCGGAGAAACCGAAATACGCTTGTTCACGACCGGAATGCCGTAGCGGTCGCCGACCATGTTGCAGGTCTCAACGAGGCGCTTCGCATACTTGCTGATCTTCGCGCGGAGACGATAGGCAAACGTGTCGTAGTCGGTGCTTGCGCAGTCGAACAGGCTGACACCGAGCGTCACCGTACGCACGTCAAGGTGCTCGGCCCGGGTCATGTTGATGGTGGAAAGGATCTCGTTTTCAGAAATCATTGTTGTTTTTCACCCTAAAAGAGTCTTCTGCCGCTCTTGCAGCCGAAATGGAATTAATGAATTTCGATGTGATGCATCGCATCAAAGATGAGGTGATGCTGCATCGTGAGCGAGAGGCCCATCGCCTTGGCGCGTTCCGACATCACGCGGTGCAGCGCGCGGGCGTCAACCGCCTTCGGCACGCTCACTTCAAAAATCTGAACGGACTCGCCTTCACCGAGCGGCTTCGCGCGCAGATCGTGAATGTTCACGCGCTGCTCGCTCATGATGCGGGAGAAGGTCGACACGATGTCGTTGCCGTCTTTGCCCCAGATCGTCACCACGTAGGATTCGGACTCCGGCACGGAATCCTTCGGCAGTTCTTCAAAGTCGCGGATCACAAGGGAGAGGTGGAATTTGCGGGCTTCGAGCGCCTTGCTGATTTCCTCGTTGAGCGTCTCGTTGGACAGGCCTTCAGGCTTATTCAGCAGATAAATGCCCGAAAACTGGTCGTGCAGCGTGGACTGGGTCATTTCTTCAATATTGCAGCCCAGGCGGGTAAGGGCAGAAGAAACGGTGGCAACAATACCGGGCTGATCAAGACCGATGACGGCGACAAGCGCGCTGTTATTTTTCGTATACTGGGTCATTTTCCTTAAGGCTTTGCAGGTCAAAGTATTAGAACGTGAGTGTAACTCTATATGGCGTTTCAGTTCTTCTGAGCCTCCGGGAGAAACTCACGCATTCCCGGGAATGCCGCGAGGGAATTCTCCTGGAGGATGGAAAGAAGCTCATCGCGCGGCATGTTCCGGAGCAGAGCGAGTTCATCAAGATACCCCGCGATATCGGCGGGTTCGGTCCGAAGGTTCCCGCTGTCGCGCCTCGCGCCTGAAGGCATATCCGGCGCGTCGGTTTCAAGCACAATGCTTTCTATCGGAAGCGTAGCCGCGAGACGCCTGATCCGGCGGCTGCCGCTATACATCATTGCGCCGCCGAATCCGAGCTTGAGCCCAAGAGAAATCAGAATCCTCGCCTGCTCCTCGGAGCCATTAAACGCGTGCGCGACACCGCCTGAAATCGGAATCCGCCGAAGCCACTTGGTGACCCAGTCGACAGACCGCCTCACGTGAAGCGAGACCGGCATGCCGGTGTCCCGTGCCACCTTCAGCTGGGCGACGAACACCGCTTCCTGTTTCGCGCGGTCGAGATCCGGCACAAAACCATCCAGCCCAATCTCCGCGACCGCCACCACGCGGCTCGCGGGATCCGCCATTTCGCGCCTGAGCGCGTCACGCAGCTCGTCCGCCACTTCGGGGGTCACCGCGGGACGGGCGGTCGCGAGCGGATGAACCCCGAGTCCGACGCACCACCCAGACTCGGCCCCCACCTGGAGACATTTCGTCCAGTCGCCTGAAATTCCCGCCGCAATGAGCGCGCAGCCGACACCCGACTCTTTCGCCCGACGGAAGACATCCGGCCGGTCGCGGTCAAACTGCTCGGACTGCATGTGGTTATGCGTATCGATAAGACAGGCCACGGCCCCCTCCTCCCGATCACTCCTCAAAGGGTTCGATCGAGCCGCCCTTCAGCCTCAGAATCCGGCCGCAGCGCTTCGCGAGCCCCAGGTCATGCGTCACAATGATGATCGCGGTGTTCTTTTCGCTCGCGAGACTGAGGAACCGGTCCCAGACCGCCTGCGCGGTGTCCTGATCAAGGTTCCCTGTCGGTTCGTCCGCAAGAATGCAGGCGGGAGAGGTCACGACCGCGCGGGCAATCGCGGTTCGCTGCCGCTCGCCACCTGAAAGCTGGGACGGCAGGTGATCAAGCCGCTCACCGAGCCCGATTTCTTCCAGCACCGCCTTCGCGGCCGCATTGGCTTCCGCCTCGGGCGTTCTCCGGATATAGAGCGGCATCGCCACGTTTTCCAGCGCCGTGAATTCCGGAAGCAGATGGTGGAACTGATAGACAAAGCCGAGACGCCGGTTTCTCAGGTCGCCGCGTGCCTTCTCATCCATCGCACCAATATCGACGCCATCCACCACGACGCGCCCGGCGTCGGCGTCATCCAGTCCGCCGATACAGTGAAGGAGTGTCGACTTGCCGGCGCCTGACGCCCCGACAATCGCGACGGTTTCCCCCGGTTTCACGCGGAGCGACACATTCTTCAGCACCGGCGTTTCACGGTCTCCCTCTCGGTACGCCTTGGCGAGACCCTCAACCTCAATCGCAAACTCACTCATATCTCAGAGCCTCAGCAGGCCGGATGCGGGACGCACGCCAGCTCGGATAAACGGTCGCGGCAAGCGACAGAATAAGAGACAAAACAGCAATCGGAATAATGTCCGACGCCCGGGGTTCGGACGGCATGCCGGAAATCAGGTAAATCGACTGCGGGAGGAATTCCACATGGAAAACCGCCTCGATCGCGGACACGATCGAGCCGAGATTGCAGGAGATGAGGAGTCCGATCGCGACGCCGGATGCCACACCGATCACGCCGATCACCGCGCCCTGGATCATGAAGATCTTCATGATGGAGCCAGGCGACGCGCCAAGCGTCCGGAGAATCGCAATATCTGACTGCTTCTCGGTCACGGTCATCACAAGAGTCGACACCAGCCCGAACGCGCCGACAAGCACGATGAGGAAAAGAATGATCGACATCATCCGCTTCTCCACCTGCACGGCGGCGAACCACGTCTTGTTTTCCACGGTCCAGTCACGGGCGAAGTACCCAGGAGGCAGCGACTTCATGAGGCTCTCGGAGACTGCGGGCGCTTCCTGCATGTCCGCCACGCGGACACGGACGCCCATCGGACCCCCGGTGCGGAAGAGAGCCGCGGCGTCCTCAATATTCATGAAAAGCATCGTCGAATCGTACTCGAAGTGTCCGGCCGTAAAGATCCCGGACACCGTGAGCGTGCGGACCCGCGGAATCATGCCGGCGGGGGTGGTGGTGCCCTGAGGGACGACAAGCGCGATCTTGTCTCCGGGCGCCACGCCGAGCCGCGCGGCGAGCACCGACCCGATCACCGCGTGAAAGCTCCCCGGGGTGAGGGAGTCGAGCGTCCCTGCGGGCATCGTGGAAGCGACCTCACTCGCCTTCACTTCTTCCTTCGGGTCGACCCCTTCCACCATGGTGCCGATCACGCGGTCACCGGTCGAAATCAGCCCCTGCCCTTCAACGAAAGGCGCGGCGCCCCGCACTTCGGGGTTCTTTTCCGCGACCGCGGCGAGCGACCTCCAGTCCGACACGGGACCCGTGCCGCTGGAAATCTGGATATGCGGAATCACGGACAGCATCCGGTCACGGACCTGGGTCTGGAACCCGTTCATCACGGAAAGCACAATGATCAGCGCCATCACGCCGAGCGCGATCGACACGACAGACGTCGCTGAGATGAAGGAAACAAACCGGTCCTTCCGTCCGGTTCGCCGGCCGGAGCGCGTATAGCGGAGGCCGATCAGAAATTCAAAAGGCAGAGACACGGAGCTCAAATCCTGAAGTGTTGACTGTTGACTCCGGGCGGATCCCGGAGCTGTGCACACATTCTAAGCAAGAGCGGACCTAACCCGGGACCGTCTTCCGTCTAAAATAGGATCCCTATGTCCACTGCCTATTACCTGCTCCCCGGTGCCCGTCTGCCGAAGGACGTCGCTCCCGCTGTCATTCCTCGAATCGACCGGTCGCTCCTCGACCCCATCCTGGAAGGGCTCGGTGCCCCTGTCTGCCAGAGGCTCGCCGAGGGGCTGACGCTGCCCTTTGCCCGCTGCACCCATCACCTCTGGTTCTGGGGCGTGGTGCCGCGCGGCAAGACCACTCCGGCTCACGCGGCCTACGTGTGGCTCGAGGATCATGGTCCGACGCTCGGGACAGAAATCTGGTCCGTGACACCCTGCGTTGAGGAGAACGGTGTTTACCGGTCGCTCGGCAGCGATCCCCTCACCGCGGAAGAAATCGACCGCTGCTCGGAACCGCTCCGGAAGACGCTCGCGAAATTCGGCTTCGTGCTCCAGCAGTGGGATACGCTCTGGTACGCCACCCGCATGAAGGACTGGGAGGCCGTGCTCCGCCCCTGGGAATGCCAGAACGGCATGGGGCTGGATGAAGGCGCGATCGCGGGTGACCGCGATATGGCGCTTGAGTGCCTCAGGGCATGCGCCGAAACGATGGCCGGCACCGAGGTGACCGCGGACCGGAAGGCCGCAGGCCGCCCCGCTCCGAACGCGGTCTGGATCGCGGGAGGCGGGCGTCAGATCCGCTTCTATCCTCCGACCCTGATCCGCGCCGTGATGTCTGACGAGCCTGTCCTCCGCAGCTGGGCGATGGAGGCCGGAATGCTCTGTCAGTTTGTGAGCCACACGACAGGAAAAACGTGGCCTGAGGAAGCCGCCCCCGGCGACATGATCGCCGTGATCAGTGACCTCTGGGAACCGTGGCTCCGGGGGGACTGGGACGCGTGGCTCGCCGCGCTCCCTGGTGTTGCCTCCAAGATCGCGGAACTGAAGGCCGCCGCTATCGCGCGGAAGACTGAAAGCACTGCTATCGTAGCCTGCGGCCTCGGCACCACCGCGACGCTCCTCCCCAAAACCGAAGGACTGAAGAGCCGATTCCTCAGCCGGTTTGCCAAAAAGACGCCCCCCGACTACTCCTGGCTCACGGATTCAGACTGAAAACACTATGAAGACCCGCTTTATTACCCGACACTACGATCCGGCCGCCGCCGCAAGGCTGCAGTCGGAAGGTTTCTCCCGTCCTCTCGCTCAGGTGCTTGCCGGGAGGCGGATTGTCGGGAGAAGCGAAATGGAAACGGGGCTCGCCGGGCTGATTCCGCCCACGGCGCTTCCGCACGCGGCAAAGGCTGCGTCAATGCTTGCGGACGCCCTGGAGAAAGGGGAATCGGTTGCCGTTGTCGGCGACTATGACTGTGACGGGGCAACGGCGAGCACGGTTGCGTATAAGGGGCTGCGGCTTCTCGGGTTCCGGCCGGAGAAAGTGTCCTGGTTCATTCCGGACCGCATGTCGATGGGCTACGGGCTCTCCCCTGTGGTGGTTGACGCGCTCACTGAAAAATACGGCCGCCCTGACATCATTCTCACCGTGGATAACGGCATGGGAAGCGTGGAAGGCGTGGCGCGCGCAAACCAGCTCGGTATCCGCGTGATCGTGACAGATCACCATCTCCCGGGCGAATACCTCCCTGCCGCGGCCTGCATCGTGAATCCGAACGGACCTGACAGCGCCGGAGCGCCGGGGAACCTCGCCGGTGTCGGCGTGATCTTCTACGTTCTGATCGCGCTCCGCGCGGAGCTTCGGGCCCGCGGCGCCTTCGCGGCCGGACAGCAGCCGAAGCTCTCCAGGCTCCTTGACCTTGTCGCGCTCGGGACCGTGGCGGATGTTGTACCGCTCGACCGCAATAACCGCATTCTTGTGGCGCAGGGGCTGAAGCGGCTCCGGAGCGGCACGGGAAGCGCGGGACTCACTGCGCTTTACACACTTGCGAATCAGAATAAGCGCGATATTTCCCAGATCTCGGTCCGCGACCTCGGCTTCACGCTTGCGCCCCGGATCAATGCCGCCGGCCGTATCGCCAATATGGAGATCGGGATCCAGTGCCTGCTCGCGGGAGAGGAGAACGCCGCCGAGCTTGCTTCGCAGCTCGAAGACATCAATGATCAGCGGAAGGCGCTCGAACGCAGCATGCAGGAAGAAGCGCTGGATTCGCTCTCCGACGCCGATATCGAACACCGCATGAGCCTCGTGCTCAGCCACCCGGACTGGCATCAGGGGCTTGTCGGCCTTGTCGCGAGCCGCGTGAAGGAACGGACTCACCGCCCGGTGATCGCCTTCGCGCCGACCAAAAACGGCCTTCTCCGCGGCTCGGGCCGCTCGATCCCAGGGCTTCACCTCCGATACTGCCTCTCGCGGATTGACACAATGTTCCCGGGGCTGATTCTTCGCTACGGCGGCCACGCGCTCGCCGCGGGTCTCACGATCCGGGGGGACGGCCTTGAGCAGTTCCGCGACGCGTTTGAAAAGGTGGTATCGGAAAATATTTCACCTGAGCTTCTCACGGAAGACGTCGTTGTGGACGGAGCGCTCGCGCCTGAGGAGATTTCCTTCGGCCTCATCCGGGAAATTGATTCAGTCGTCTGGGGACAGTCCTTTGAGGCGCCGCTTTTCGCGAATGAATTCGATATCGTCAGCCAAACCCCGCTCCGGAGCGGCGAGCATCTCAAAGCGACCGTGTCGACCGCGGGTCAGCATTTCGACGCCATCTTCTTCCGCCGCAGCACGCCGCTTCCGGACCGCGTGAAGCTCGCCTATCGGCTGGACATGAACGAGTGGAAGGGCCGGAAGTCGCTCCAGCTCATGATTGAAAACGCTGAGGAGTAGGCGCTCCGCCTCCGTCCTCAGACTGACACGGGGTCAAGGGATTTCACCCGATCCGGTAAGCCCCCGCGCGGCTTTGCGGCGCCCCGTTCTACTTTATAATTTTCTTTTTTCGTTTCTGTACAGTAAGAGATATAAATGGAAGCTGAACAGCTTAATCAGATCGGGAACAGCATCACCGATCTGGGAGACCGACTTTCCGGTCTCAGGGGGTATCTTTGACATCGACCTCAAAGCCCGACGTCTTGAAGAACTGAACCGCGAGATCGAGAACCCCGATCTCTGGAATGACCCGAAGCATGCCGAACAGGTGTCCAAGGAGAAGAAGCTCCTTGAGGATACGGTCGGAACCTACCGCCAGCTTGAGGCCGGCATCCGCGACGCGGGCGAACTCTTCGAGATGAGCCGCGAGGAAGAAGACTGGGATGCGGTCGCGAGCGTCGGTGAAGACGTGAAGTCGATCGAAAAGAAGGTTGAGCAGCTTGAGTTCAAGCGCATGTTCAATAATCCGATGGATTCCTCGAACTGCTACCTTGAAATTCAGGCGGGCGCAGGCGGCACGGAAGCCCAGGACTGGGCCTCGATGCTCGAGCGCATGTATCTGAAATACACGGAAAGCAAGGGCTTCAGCGTGAAGCTCACGAGCGAAACCGCGGGCGACGTCGCCGGTATCAAGAACTGCTCCATTTATATTCAGGGTGACTGGGCCTACGGCACGCTCCGCACCGAGACCGGCATTCACCGTCTCGTGCGTAAGAGCCCGTTCGACTCGAACGCCCGCCGTCACACGTCCTTTGCTTCTGTCTACGTGTACCCCGAAGTCGATGACTCGATTGAGATCGAAATCAATCCGGCCGACCTCCGTATCGACGTGTACCGCGCCTCCGGCGCCGGCGGCCAGCACGTTCAGAAAACGGAATCCGCTGTCCGAATCACGCATATCCCGACCGGCATCGTGACGGAGTGCCAGGACGAGCGCTCACAGCATCAGAACAAAGACCGCGCCATGCAGCAGCTGCGCGCGAAACTCTATGAGTTCGAGATGAACAAGCGCCGCGCCGAGCAGCAGAAGCTGGAAGACGCGAAGGACGACATCGGCTGGGGCCACCAGATCCGCAGCTACGTGCTCGATCAGAGCCGCATCAAGGATCTGCGTACGAACGTCGAAAACACGAACACCACCGCCGTGCTGAACGGCGACCTCGATCAGTTCATCGAGGCGAGCCTGAAGCAGGGCGTCTGACGCCTGGCGCTCACGGAATAATTTTTAAATCAGGAACTGAAATGGCTGAAGAACAGAAGATTGCGCCGGAAGCGGATTCCGCCGCAGAAGAGAATCACATCATCGCTGAGCGCCGCGCCAAGCTGCAGCTGCTCCGCGACGCGAATGCCGCCTACCCAAACGATTTCCGCCGCAAGGACTACTTTGCCGATCTGCACGCGAAGTACGACGCCGAAGACCGAGAAACGTTTGAGTCGTCCGAAAAGGTTGAGGTTCAGACCGCCGGCCGCATCATGCTGAAGCGCGTGATGGGCAAGGTCTCCTTCCTCACCGTGAAGGACATGACCGGCACGATCCAGTACTTCGTCACGCGCGACGCGCTCGGCGAAGAGGCTTACAAGAACTTCAAGACCTGGGACGTGGGTGATATCGTCGGCTCCACCGGCTATCTCTTCAAGACGAAGACCGGTGAACTTTCCGTTCATGTCGAAACGCTTCGCCTTCTCACGAAGTCGATCCGTCCGCTTCCCGATAAGCATAAGGGCATCACGGATCCGGAACTGATCTACCGCCAGCGTTACGTCGATCTGATGACGAATGACGTGTCGCGCAACCGCTTCATCACGCGTTCCAAGATGATCACGGCGATCCGCGACTTCATGACGCAGCACCGCTTCCTCGAAGTCGAAACCCCGATGCTGCACCCGATCCCGGGCGGCGCGAACGCGAAGCCCTTCATCACGCATCACAACGCGCTTGACGTTGATCTCTACCTCCGAATCGCTCCGGAACTCTATCTGAAGCGTCTCGTGGTGGGCGGCATGGAACGTGTCTATGACATGAACCGCTGCTTCCGCAACGAAGGCATGGACGTCCGTCACAACCCGGAATTCACGACGATCGAGTGGTACGCCGCGTACTGGGATTACCGCATCCAGATGGACTTCACCGAAGAACTGATCCGCTACGCCGCGATCAAGGCGACGGGCTCCGCCGTCGTCCAGTATCAGGGTGTCACGGTGGATCTCTCGCAGCCCTTTGACCGTCTCACGCCGAAGGAAGCGATCATGAAGTACTCGGACTACACGTCCGAGCAGATCGATGACGAGGCGTTCCTCCGCGCTGAACTCGCCCGCCGCGGCGAGCCGCAGAAGGATTTCGCCGGCTACGGCACTCTCCTCATGGCGATGTTCGACCTCGTCGCCGAAGCGAAGCTGATCCGCCCGACCTTCCTCATCAACTTCCCGACCGAAGTGTCGCCGCTCGCCCGCGCCTCTGACAGCGATCCGAGCATCTGCGAGCGCTTTGAGCTCTACATCGTCGGACGCGAACACGCGAACGGCTTCTCCGAGCTCAATGATCCGGACGATCAGGCCCGCCGCTTCAAGGCTCAGGCTGACGCGAAGAGCAAGGGTGACGACGAAGCGATGTACTACGACGCGGACTACATCCGCGCTCTCGAGTACGGCCTCGCCCCGACCTCCGGCTGCGGCATCGGTATTGACCGTCTCGCCATGCTCCTCACGGACGCTCCGAGCATCCGCGACGTGCTCCTCTTCCCGCAGATGCGCCCCGAAGCGGATCTTCTGAAGTAAGAGCGCCATGACCGATACCAAGTGGCGGATTGGGAAATCCTTCGCGAAGTATTCGAAGCAGGCATCTGCCTCACTCGATCCTTCACGGAAGAGCCTTGTGATCGGCGGCAGAGCGGCCGGGGCGGTGTCTGAGGACGACGCCCGGCTGATCGCGGAGCGGATCGAAGGCGCGTCCTTTGACGGCGAGTCACTCGTGATCGGCGCCGCGTCTGACAGCGAGGAAATGCTCTCCGCGATCCTCGCGCTTGCCGCGGCCCTCCTCCGGGACGAAGGCAGGATTCACCGCTGGCGCGGCGAACTCGTGGACGTTCAGATGCCGGAAGGCGGTCCCCGCATCGCGGTGCTCGAGCGGAGCGCGTTCCGTCTCCTCGGTCTTCTCACGGTCGCCGTTCATATGAACGGTGTCACACCGGACGGCCGGATCTGGACCTCGCAGCGCTCTGACACGAAGGACATCAATCCTGGCAAGTGGGATAACCTCGCGGCCGGCATGGTGGCTGCGGGCGAAACCCCGCTTGACGCCATGAAGCGCGAAGCGGCGGAAGAGGCGGGGCTCGCGCCCGAGGACTACGAGCTCGTTCCCGAGACCGTGTTCCTCACGAGCCGCCCGACTGAGTCCGGCTGGATGCTGGAACGCGCCTACTGCTACACCGCGCGGCTGCGTGACGGCGTGACGCCTCATAACGTCGACGGTGAAGTGCAGGCGGCTGAACTCCTCGACGCGGACGCCATGGCGGAGCTCATTGCCCGCGACAAGGTGACGAGCGAAGCGTCTCTCGCCGCTCTCCACTGGCTTGCGGCGAAAACCGGGAAGACGCTCCCCGAAGGTTTCTATCAGGCGTTTGTCTGACCGATTTCCTTCACCCGCGGTTTAAAAAAATGAGCGCCGGAATCCTTTCCGGCGCTCATTTTCTTTTGTCTGACTCAGGTATCAGTCTCAGCAGGCAAGCGCTGCCACCATCACCGCCTTGATCGTGTGGAGACGGTTGCCGGCCTGTTCAAAGACGATGGAGGCCGGAGACTCAAACACCTCTTCCGTCACCTCGACACCGGTCGCGAGTTCCGGATGCGCGGCGATCACGGCCTGCCCGACCTTCGTTTCCGCGTTGTGGTACGCGGGGAGGCAGTGCATGAATTTCACGCGCGGGTTTCCTGAGGCCTTCAGGAGCGCGGCGTTCACCTGATAGGGCATCAGGTCGTGAATACGCTGATCCCAAACGTCCGTGGGTTCACCCATCGAGACCCAGATGTCCGTGTGGATGAAATCGACGCCCTTCACGGCTTCTTCCGCGTTTTCGGTCAGCGTGATCTTCGCGCCGCTCTCGCGCGCGAAGGCTTCGCACATATCGAGCACCGACTTCTCGGGCCAGTAGGCCTTCGGGGCGCCGATACGAACGTCCATCCCCATCTTCGCGCCGATCATGAGAAGCGAATTCCCGGTGTTGAAGCGGGCGTCCCCCATGTAGGCGAAGCTGATCTGGTTAAAGGGCTTGTGGCAGTGCTCACGCATCGTGAGGAGGTCACAGAGCATCTGCGTCGGATGCCATTCATCGGTGAGGCCGTTGAAGACCGGAACGCCGGCATACTTCGCGAGCTCTTCCACGGTCTTCTGGGCGAAGCCGCGGTACTCGATCGCGTCATAGATCTGGCCGAGCACCCGGGCCGAATCTTTCACGCTCTCCTTGTGGCCGAACTGAGAGGCCGAGGGGGCAAAGAAGGTCGTATGCGCGCCCTGATCGGCCGCCGCCACTTCAAAGGCGCTCCGCGTACGGGTCGAGGTCTTCTCAAAAATCAGGGCGATATTCTTTCCCTTCAGACGCGGCACTTCGTAGCCGCCTCGCTTCGCCCGCTTCAGGTCTTCCGCGAGGTCGACGAGATACGTGATTTCAGCAGGAGTGTGGTGACAGAGGCTGAGCAGGCTGCGATTCCGAAGATTGAACGGCATTTTTTGATCCTTATAAGAAAAGCCTCGCAGGAGGGGCTGCGAGGCTTTCAATAATAACGCAGAGCGGCTTTCGAGAAATCTGACCGGAGGCCGCTTCAGCGCCTGGCGCGGCAGGCGTTACTCACGCTCATCGAGCCACGCCTGCAGAATCGCTTCGAGAATCGCTTCAGAGGACTTCTCGGGATCATCCGAGAATCCGGGGAGCGCGCACACCATATCGTGCAGCTCCGTGAAGCGAAGCGTCGTCGGATCGAGATCGGGATCGTTGTCGTAAAGGGTCTCCGCAATGGTCCCCGTGTCCTTCCAGGTGAGCGCCATATCAGTCGTCCTCGGAAACCTGATTACGGGTGTACTTCGGAACTTCGATCGTGAGATCCTCGTCCCCCACCTTCACCTGGCAGGAAAGACGGGACAGAGCGCCGACACCCCAGGCCTTATCGAGACAGTCATACTCTTTGTCTGACGGCTCCTCGAGCGAATCAAACCCCTTACGGATGATCACGTGGCAGGTGGAGCAGGCGCAGGACATTTCGCAGGCGTGCTCAATCTTCACACCGTGCGAGAGAAGCCCGCGGATCAGGTTCTCACCCGTCGCCATTTCAAACTCCGCGCCCTCAGGACAGTATTTCGGGTTCGGCAGAACAGTAATCTTCGGCATCAGATGCCTCCTATTCGTTAAATGTCATTCACGTTCTGGCCCGCGAGCGCCTTCTGAATGCTGCGGTCCATACGGAGTTCGGCAAAATGCTCAGTACCCTTGGCGAGCGCGTCCATCGCGTCCTTGATCGCCTGGGTGTCATCTGCTTCAGAAAGCGTGAGCGTGTGGCGCACGAGGTCAAGAATCTTCGCTTCTTCTTCCTTCGAAAGCAGATCGCGGTCAGCAGCAAGCGCGGAGACCGTCGATTCAACAATACGCTTTGCTTCAACCTGCGCTTCACGCAGATCACGCGCGGCCTTGTCTTCCTCAGCGTTCTGGTTGCCTTCGCGGAGCATCTTCACGATGTCGTCATCGGTGAGGCCGTAGGACGGCTTCACTTCGACAGAGCTCTCAACACCGGTCGTCTGCTCACGGGCGCTGACAGAAAGCAGTCCGTCCGCGTCCACCTGGAACGTGACGCGGATACGCGCGGCGCCCGCCACCATCGGGGGGATGCCCCGGAGCTCAAACCTCGCGAGCGACCGGCAGTTATCGACGAGCTCACGCTCGCCCTGCAGCACGTGGATCGCCATCGCGGTCTGACCGTCCTTGAACGTCGTGAAGTCCTGGGCGCGGGCCACCGGAATCGGGGTGTTCTTCGAGATCACCTTCTCAACGAGGCCGCCCATCGTCTCAAGACCAAGAGAAAGCGGGGTGACATCGAGAAGGAGGAAATCGTTTTCCACTTCGTTGCCAGCGAGCTTATTTGCCTGGATCGCGGCGCCGATCGTCACCACCTTATCGGGATCGATACCGGCGAGCGGCTCCTTCCCGAAGTAGTCGCGGATCAGACGCGGCACCATCGGCATGCGGGTCGCACCGCCGACAAGCACTACGCCCTTCACATCCGCGGCATTGAGCTTCGCGTCAGCGAGCGTCGCGCGGACCGCGTCAAGCGTCTTCTGAAGCAGCGCCTTCGTAGCATCTTCAAATTCAGCGCGGCTGAGCGGAAGTGACACCTCGCGCCCATCCTCAAGCTTCACCTGGAATTCAGTCGATTCGGCGTCAGTCAGACGCTCCTTCGCGGCGCGGCTTTCTGCGAGCAGCCGACGCTTATCCGCGGGGGTAAGGCTGGTGTCCGAAACGCCCGTCTTTGTGATAGCCCAGGAGAAAACCGCGCGGTCAAAGTCGTCGCCGCCAAGCGCCGAATTGCCGCCCGTCGCGAGTACCTGGAAAACACCGCGGTCAAGCTTCAGAATCGACACGTCAAACGTGCCGCCGCCGAGGTCATAGACGATGTAAATTCCCTCTGCCGCCTTATCGAGACCGTAGGCCAGAGCAGCGGCCGTCGGCTCGTTCAGCAGACGGAGAACATTGAGGCCGGCAAGGCGCCCCGCGTCCTTCGTCGCCTGACGCTGTGCGTCATCGAAGTAGGCCGGGCACGTAATCACGGCGCCCACGAGTTCTCCTTCGAGATCCGCCTCAGCCCGGGCGCGGAGCACCTTCAGGACTTCAGAGGAAACCTCTTCAGGCGTTTTCACGCCGGCCGCGGTTTCAATCTTCACCATGCCAGGGTTATCAAGCAGACGGAACGGAAGATGCGAAGGATCCGCAATTTCCGAAAGGGTCCGCCCGATCAGCCGCTTCGCACTGGAAATCGTATTCTGCGGGTCTTCGGCCGCGCGCTGAAGCGCCTCGCGTCCGACCTGCACCGTGCCGTCCGCGAGATACCGGACGACAGACGGAAGAAGAGCTGAGCCCTTCTCGTCCTCGAGCACGACCGCTTCGCCGTTCTTCACGGTCGCAACGAGAGAATTCGTGGTTCCAAGATCGATTCCGACCGCCAGATGGACGGAGTGCGGAACCTCAGACATTCCGGGTTCTGCGATCTGAAGCAAAGGCATGGATTTTTTCCTTATTTTTTTCTTACTGATGGATGGCGGCGGCAATGTCGCGGGCCATCTTGTCGACGAACATCAGGCGGCGGACTTCAGGAACCGCTTTTTCGGGGCTCTGCTCATCATCGAGAAGGGCTGCGAGGCGGTCCACGAGCGCCGTCTTCTCCTCCTGCACAACGGAGGCGAGTTTCGCGAGAGCTTCGGGGGAATTCTTCCCCGCTTCAAACTTTTCGCGCCACTCCATCTGCTGCATGAGGAAGTCGACTGGCATGCGGGTGTTGTTCTCGGCGTTCACGGGGAAGCCCGCGGACTCGCAGAGATAAATCGCCCGGTTCAGGGGATCTGAAAGTGTGGAAAGCGCTTCGTTCGCGCGCTGAGACCACTGCTCGGCCACGCGCTTCATCGCGGGGGTGGCCGAAGCGAAGCGGTCGGGGTGAACCTGGAGCTCGACCCGGCGGTAGCCTTCGTCGAGCGCCTTCTGATCCACCCGGAATTTTCTCGGCACGCCGAGAAGCTGGAACATATCAAGCTTATCTGCCATGACCGGGGCGACCTTCTTCAGACGCTGAAGGACTTGCCGCAGCCGCAGTGGTCTTTTTCGTTCGGGTTATTGAACTTGAAGCCTTCCTGAATGCCCTCGCGGGTGTAGTCGAGCTGGGTGCCGTCGATGTAGACGAGGCTCTTCGGATCCACGATCACCTTGATGCCGTGGGAATCGAACACCTGATCATCCGGTTCGAGAACGTCAGCGAACTCGAGCTTGTAGGCCATGCCGGAACAGCCCGAGGTCTTCACGCCGACACGCAGGCCGATGCCCTTGCCGCGCTTCTCCAGAAACTGGGAAACGTGCTTGGCGGCGGCTTCAGTCATAGAAACGGTCATTCTTCTGCTCCTTTGCCTGGTAATCAGGCCTTCTTCGCCTGCTTCGCGCGGTAATCAGCGATAGCAGCCTTAACGGCGTCTTCGGCAAGAATCGAACAGTGAATCTTCACCGGCGGGAGCGCAAGCTCTTCGGCGATTTCGGAGTTCTTCAGAGCGGCCGCTTCGTCGAGCGTCTTGCCCTTCACCCACTCGGTCACAAGCGAGCTCGAGGCAATGGCGGAACCGCAGCCGTAGGTCTTGAATTTCGCGTCTTCAATGATGCCGGTCTTGTCGTCCACCTTGATCTGAAGGCGCATCACGTCGCCGCAGGCCGGGGCGCCGACCATGCCGGTACCGACGTCATTCGCGTCGGAATCGAGCGTGCCGACATTGCGGGGATGTTCGTAGTGGTCGATGACTTTTTCGCTATAGGGCACTTTAGTGTCCTCCTTTCAACGCTCCGGGCGGTGTCTTCCGCCCGGATACCGGTTAATTACTGAATCTGTTCCGAAGGGAATCCGGCCTTACATCTTGGCCCACTGAACCTTCGTCGTATCGATGCCCTTCTGGTGCATTTCCCAGAGCGGGGAGAGTTCGCGAAGCCGCGTCACGGCTTCCGTGAGCTCCTTGATCGTGTAGTCGATCTCTTCCTCGGTCGTGAAGCGGCCGAGCGTGAAGCGGATCGAGCTGTGAGCGAGTTCATCCGGGCGGCCGAGAGCCTTCAGCACGAAGGACGGCTCAAGCGACGCGGAGGTGCAGGCGGAGCCCGACGACACGGCGAGATTCTTGCAGGCCATCATGAGGGATTCGCCCTCGATGTACTCGAAGGAAACGTTCAGGTTGAAGCCCACGCGATGTTCCCAGGAGCCGTTCAGCACGACGCACGGGATGTTCTTCTGGATGCCTTCCCAGAGGCGGTCGCGGAGCTTGCGGATGCGTTCATTCTCCTCGTCCATATCCTCCTTCAGGATGCGATAGGCTTCGCCCATGCCGACGATCTGCTGCGTCGCGAGCGTGCCGGAACGCATGCCGCGCTCGTGTCCGCCGCCGTCGATCTGGCATTCAATACGGACGCGGGGCTTGCGGCGGACGTAAAGAGCGCCCATGCCCTTCGGGCCGTACACCTTGTGGCTCGACATGCTCATGAGGTCGATCGGCTGATTCTTCATATCGAAGTGGAGCTTTCCGATAGCCTGCGTGGCGTCGACGTGGAAAAGCACGCCGTGCTTGTGGCAGATCTCACCGATTTCGAAAATCGGCTGAATCGTGCCGATTTCGTTATTCACGCCCATGATGGAAACGAGCGTCGTATCCGGACGGATGGCGGCTTCAACAGCTGCCGGATCCACGAGACCATCACCGTCAACATCGAGGTAAGTCACCTCGTAACCTTCGGATTCGAGACGGCGCATCGAGTCGAGAACCGCCTTATGTTCGGTCTTCTGCGTGATGAGATGCTTGCCCTTATCCTTGTAGAAGTGGGCAGCGCCCTTCAGAGCGAGGTTGTCAGCTTCCGTGGCGCCTGAGGTCCAGACGATTTCACGCGGATCGGCGTTGATCAGCGCTGCGACCTGACCGCGGGCCTCTTCGACCGCCTTCTCCGCTTCCCAGCCGTAAGCATGGCTGCGGCTTGCCGGATTGCCGAAGATTTCCGTGAGGTACGGAATCATTTTCTTTGCAACCCGCGGATCAACCGGAGTCGTCGCGGAATAATCCAGGTAAACAGGCAATTTAAGCATTTAAAAGTTTCTCCTCGCTGTAAGGACGCTCAGTTACTTCTGAGTTTCCTTTTGGGCCGTATTCTTATGGCTCCGCCGCATAGCAGCCGGGGCAATTTTCACGTAGGCAATGCCGGACTGGGCAAGCTTCTGCCGCTCTTTGTTCTGCTCGACGAGTTTCGCGAGCGTCGCCTCAGAAAGCACATCTTCGAGTTTCTGATTGAGCGACGCCCACAGCTCGTGCGTCATACATTCAGCGCCGTCGTGGTGGCAGCTTGTTTTGCCGCCGCACTGCGTCGCGTCCAGATTGTCCTCAACAACATTGATGATGTCGGCAGCCGAAATCTCGCAGGCACCGCGGGCAAGGCAGTAACCACCGCCAGGTCCCCGGACGCTGACAACGAGTCCGGCGCGACGCAGCTTTCCGAAGAGCTGCTCGAGGTAAGCAACCGAAATCGATTGCCGCTCGGCGATCTCCGTCAGCGAAACGGGGTTCTCGCCGGCATGGATAGCCATATCGAGAAGAGCCGTTACAGCAAAGCGTCCTTTGGTCGTCAGTCTCATTATTTTTCGGTTCCCTATTCAATCCCACCTAGATGAAACACAGAGATCATACACCAATACCCGACAATTTAACTCAGGATTAAGTACGACGTGAGGCTTATTCGTATGGGGTAAAAAAAAGGCCGTCAGGAGACGGCCTCTAAATAAGGGGAAAAAATAAAACCTCTGAAACTAGTGCTCCGCTTCTCCCTTCTGGGGCTGGGGAGCCGGGGCATACATCGATACACGGCGCTTCACGATTTCAAGCAGCCCCTGGCAGGCATCCTCACAGTAGTCGAGCACCAGGTTGAAGCCATTCGTACCGCCGTAGTAGGGGTCAGGGATGACCGCGGCGTCGTACTCGCTCGCGTAGCGCATCAGCAGGTGCAGCTTATGGCGGAATACCGGGGGGCACTGGCGCTGAAGCTCTGAGAGATTCTCCCAGTCCATCGCCAGAATAAAGTCCGCGCTGGAATAGTCATCAAGCGTGATCTGGCGAGCCCGGTGGGCGGACAGATCGTAGCCGCGCTTGCGTCCGGCCAGCTGAGAACGGACATCAGGCGCTTCGCCGACGTGATAACCATGGGTGCCAGCGGAATCCACTGCGACTTCGGAACCTATGCCGGCGTCTGTCACCATTTTGCGAAAAACAGCTTCGGCAGTGGGGGACCGGCAGATGTTGCCCATGCAGACAAAAAGGACTTTGATCATATATTCCGAGAGTAAAAAAGTAGCTGTCCGCCGCCAAGGCGGGCAATTATCCGCTCTATCGTACCGCTTTTATTTACGAATTCAAGAGTAGGAATGATACGGATTGTTGCAAACGCTGTTCTTTTCCGTGTTTCAGGCCTTTTCGGGCAGGTCCGGAACCGAGGCTCCGAAGAGCCTTTTCTTAAGCGCATCAAGCTGATCACGGACTGCCGCAGCCTTCTCAAATTCGAGATCACGGGCATAGGCCGCCATCTGCTTCTCCAGCTGCTTCACGCGCTGAGAGACCGCCTTTTCGTCCGAGAGATCCGTCGTGTCCTCCTCAGACTTCACCTCAGGCGCCCGGTAGACGCCGTCAATGATGTCGCGGACTTCCTTCTTGATGCCCTTCGGAACAATATGGTGCTCTTCATTAAACGCCATCTGCTTCGCACGGCGGCGGTTCGTTTCCGTGATGGCGGCCTTCATGGAGTCCGTCATCTGATCCGCGTAGAGAATCGCCTTCCCTTCCAGATTCCGGGCCGCGCGGCCAATCGTCTGCACAAGGCTCCGCTCGCTTCGGAGGAAGCCCTCCTTATCCGCGTCCAGAATGGCGACAAGTGACACCTCAGGAATATCGAGACCCTCACGAAGCAGATTGATGCCGACCAGAACATCAAACACTCCCTGACGGAGATCCCGGATGATTTCGACACGCTCCACCGTATCGATTTCAGAGTGAAGGTAACGCACCTTCACCTTATTCTCGGCGAGGAACTCCGTGAGGTCCTCCGCCATCTTCTTCGTAAGCGTTGTGATCAGCACACGTTCGCCCTTGGCAGTGCGCTCATAGATTTCAGAAAGCACATCATCCACCTGGGTCTTCGCGGGCCGGACCTCAACCTCCGGATCGAGAAGCCCGGTCGGACGCACCACCTGCTCCACCACCTGAGCCGAGTGCTCGAGCTCCCACTGCGCGGGGGTAGCTGAAACGAAGATCGAGCGGCGCATCTTGTGCTCAAACTCATCAAACCGGAGCGGCCGGTTATCGAGCGCCGAGGGAAGGCGGAAGCCGTATTCGACGAGCGTCGTCTTGCGGGAGAGATTCCCGCGGTACATGCCGCCGATCTGCCCCATCGTCACATGGCTCTCGTCAAAAAACATGATGGAGTCCGCGGGGAAATAGTCGAGCAGGCACGCAGGCGGCTCCCTGGGCTTCAGCCCCGAAAGATGCCGCGTGTAGTTCTCAATGCCCTTGCAGAACCCCACTTCCTGCAGCATCTCAAGGTCAAAAAGCGTCCGCTGCTGAAGGCGCTGCGCCTCCACGACCTTCCCTTCCTTCTGGAAGAATTCGACGCGGTCCCGCAGTTCCTCTTTGATGGACTCAATCGCCCGCATCACGTCATCCTTCGGCGTCACGTAGTTCGAAGCCGGATAGACCACGAACCGCGGCACCTTCTGAATCACGTGACCGGTGAGCGGGTCAAAGAGACTCACCTCATCCACTTCATCATCAAAGAGCTCAATCCGGACTGCCGTTTCCGAGTGTTCCGAGGGGAAGATATCGATCGTGTCGCCCCTGACGCGGAACGTGCCGCGGCGGAACTCCATGTCGCTTCGCTTGTACTGCATGCCGACCAGCTGCCGCACGAAGTCCTCGCGGGTCTTCGTGTCACCGCGCCGGATGATGAGACGCATCTTCGTGTAGCTCTCAGGCTCCCCGATGCCGTAGATCGCGGAGACCGTCGCCACGATGATCACGTCGCGCCGCTCGAGGATTGATTTCGACGCGGAAAGCCGCATCTGCTCAATGTGATCATTGATCGCGGAATCCTTCTCTATATAGAGATCCCGTGACGGCACATATGCTTCCGGCTGGTAGTAGTCGTAGTACGACACGAAGTACTCCACTGCGTTTTCCGGGAAGAAATCCCGGAATTCCGAGTAGAGCTGCGCTGCGAGCGTCTTGTTCGGCGCCATGACGAGCGTCGGAACCCTGGTGCGCGCAATGATGTTCGCCATCGTGAAGGTCTTTCCGGACCCCGTGACGCCAAGAAGCGTCTGCCCCATCAGTCCGTCATCAAGCCCCTCACAGAGTTTTCGGATTGCCTCAGGCTGATCGCCGCTTGGCTCATAAGGCGCATGAAGGATGAAAGGCGAATGGGGAAATGAAATGACTTTATCCACGGAACCTCGCTTTTTTAACGCATTTGTTTGGCATTACCCGGCGTGCCATAAGGAGAAAATCGTAGCACCTGACGCCCTTTTGGGAACGGCCGGGGCATACACTCTGTATATACTTTTATTCACGGCTTTTTTCCATAACCCACTCCGAAGCACTCCTTCCCGACTGCTTGTGACGCCGGGACGCCGATGCTTCTCTTTTATTGCTGGAATCACATCAATATGACAGATAAGCTCTTTGCAGAAGTTGCTGGTGCCCCTGAAGACCCCATTCTGGGTGTCGGTCAGCAGTACAAAGCCGATCCCCGTGCCGAAAAGGTGAATCTGAGCGTCGGTGTCTATCAGACTGAAGAAGGCAAGATCCCGGTTCTGCGCGCTGTGCGTGAAGCCGAAACCCGCCTCTACAACGCCGCCGCCCCTCACGGTTACGGCCAGATTTCCGGCAATCCGGCTCTCGGCGCTTTTGTCCAGGAACTGCTGTTCGGCAAGGACTCTGAAGTCGTCCGCTCCCGCCGCGCCTGCACGGTGCAGTCGCTCGGCGGCACCGGCGCTATCAAGCTCGCCGCTGACCTCCTCCACGTTGTCGTCGGCAAGACCAAGGCCGCGACCTCTGTTCCGACCTGGGGCAACCACAACGCCATCTTCAAGCAGGCCGGCTTCGACGTTTCCCACTACCAGTACTACAACAAGGCTGACGGCACGATCGCCTTTGAGCAGCTGCTCGCTGACCTCCGCGCGAAGGAAGCCGGCACCGTCGTCATTCTGCACGCCTGCTGCCACAACCCGACTGGTCTCGACTTCACGGCTGATCAGTGGAAGGAAGTCCTCCAGATCGTGATCGACCGCGGCCTCGTTCCGCTCCTCGATATCGCCTACCAGGGCTTCGACCGCGGCCTCGAAGAAGACGCTTTCTCGATCCGGCTCTTTGCTGAATCCGGCATCAGCTTCCTCGTCTCCTCCTCCTTCTCCAAGTCCTTCAGCCTGTACGGTGAACGTGTCGGCGGCCTGACGGTTGTCTGCCAGAATGCTGATGAAGCGGCCCGCGTGCTCTCCCAGGTGAAGCAGATGGCCCGCGCCAACTACTCCAACCCGCCGAACTACGGCGCCTCCCTCGTCGCCACTGTTGCCGGTGACCCGGTGCTCCGCGCTCAGTGGGAAGAGGAACTCGGCGAAATGCGCGCCCGTATCCGCTCGATGCGTGTTGCCCTGAAGAACGCGATGGACGCCGAAGGCTCCCCGCGTGACTTCAGCTTCGTGACGGCACAGGACGGCATGTTCTCCTTCACGGGCTTCACCCCGGATCAGGTTGAGCGCCTGAAGAAGGAATACGGTATCTACGCTGTGGCGAACGGCCGTATCTGCATTGCCGGCCTCAATAACCACAACGTGCAGTACGTGGCAAAGGCTTTCACCGCCGTTCAGAAGAACTGAACGCGGTATACCGTAAATGCGTCAGAAAAGATTCCTTCAAAAATTTTTTCTTGACAATACGAGGATAAATCTGTAAAGTTAATCCTCGTTGATTCCCCGATAGCTCAGTCGGTAGAGCAACGGACTGTTAATCCGTGGGTCGTTGGTTCGAGCCCAACTCGGGGAGCCAGAATTTCAAAAGCCAGAAAGCGAAAGCTTTCTGGCTTTTTCTGTTTCAGCCCCGCAAACCGGGGCTTTCCGTAAATGAAAAGGGCGCGTCGCTGCGCCCTTTTCTGTTATTAAATCAATAAGTCACTAATCCGGAATGCCGCGTCCAAACCCCATCCGGAGTCCAAGTTCGCGCGCCCGCTCGCGGGTAAGCACATAGCCATAAATCCTGCGGCGCCCATCCGGATCCTTTTCGATATAGACCCCCTGAAGCTCAGGCGTAAATCCGGGAAGCCGGTTCACCCCTTCTTCAAGCGCGAGGAAGTAATCAAGCACCACACCCTCCCAGACTTCACCCGGAACGCAGGTGATGACACCCGGAGGATACGGGAGCGCTCCTTCAAGCGCGATCCGGCCCCGGGCTTCAGAAAGCGGAATCAGCTCGCAGTTCCCGCGCACCAGCTCGTAATTCGCCGCCTGGGGAAGCATCGCGCGGCGCGGCAGCTCATCCTTTCTGAACATCGCCTTCTGGATCGACTTCAGATCGTACTCGCGGTAGTAGTCGTGAAGCTCCTGGCAGAGGTCGCGGATTGTATAGTCGCGGTACCGTTCGGCGTGATTCCGGTACAGAACCGGGAGCACTTCGGAGAGCGGTGCGTTCGCGTCCAGGAGCCGTTCGAAATGCGCGATCCGGTTCACGAGGTTTTCCATCTTCGCGAGATCTTCCGCCGGAGTCATGAGGAAGAGGATCGAATTCAGGTCCGCCTTCTCCGGCACGATACCGTTTTCACGCAGGTACTCAGCGAGGATCCCGGCCGGCACGCCAAACGCCTCATACTCCCCGCGCTCCACATTGATGCCGGGAGTCGTGAGAAGGAACTTGCACGGATCCACGAAGTACTGATCGGGACCGTAGTCCTCAAACCCGTGCCACTTCGCGCCAGGCTCATACTTGAAGAACCGGAGGTCCTTCGCGATCTGCTCGGTCGGATAGCTGTCCCAGGGCTTCCCGTCCACCTCAGGCGGAATAAACGGGCGGATATAGCGGCAGGTCTTCAGAAGATACTTTCTCGCCTCGATCCCGACCTTCACGCAGTCATCCCAGAGGAGACGCCCGGACGCGCCGGCATGCATCTGCGCGTTGACGTCAAGCGCCGAGAAAAGCGGATAGAAGGGGCTGGTCGACGCGTGCATCATGAAGGCGGAGTTAAGCCGCTTATGCGATACGTAACGCTTCTGCCCCTTGATGTGGCTGTCCTTCTTATGGATCTGTGAGGTCTGAGAGAAACCAGCAAGCTGCTTATGCACGGACTGCGTGACAAAGATCCCCGGATCCTCAGGGCCCAGTTCAAGAAGGAGCGGCGAGCAGTCCTTCATCATCGGAATGAACTGTTCGTACCCCACCCACGCGGAGTCAAAGAGGATGTAGTCGCAGAGGTGACCGATCCGGTCAACGATCTGACGCGCATTCCCGATCGTTCCGTCATAGGTGCCGAGCTGAATCACCGCGAGGCGGAAGGGGCGCTTCGCTTTGGCGCGCTCCGGATCCGCTTCCGCCGCGATTCTGCGGATGTAATCCTCATCGAAGCAGTGGTTATCGATCCCGCCGATGAACCCATAGGCGTTCCGTGCGGTTTCGAGATACACCGCCGTGGCACCCGCCTGAATCAGGGCGCCGTGCTGCACGGACTTGTGGTTATTGCTGTCGTAGAGCACCAGGTCACCCGGCGCGAGAAGCGCAGTGAGCACCACCTGGTTTGAGGCTGACGTACCGCCGAGCACAAAGTACGTGTTATCGGCATTGAACACCTTCGCCGCGTTCCTCTGGGCCTCGTACGGGTAGCCCTCGTGAATCAGGAGGTCTCCCATCGACACGTCCGCGTTGCAGAGATCCGAGCGGAAGATGTTTTCACCGAAGAAGTTATAGAACTCGCGCCCCACGGGATGACGGCGGAAAAACGCGCCGCCCTGATGCCCCGGGCAGTCAAACTGGCTCTTCCCCTCCTCCACATACTTCTCAAGCGCGCCGAAGAATGGCGGGAGAAGCGAGTCCTCATAGCGCTGCGCGGCGGCGTCGATCTGACGGCCGTTATAAGCAAGATTAGTGGGATTGTTATCAATCACCTGGGAAACCTGACCGATCAGATCCGGAGGAAAGGTTCCCGTACCGTCCTTCACAAGGACAATCGGTATCTCAAAGGCGTGCGCCTTGACGCGGGAGAGCAGACCGCGGTCCGCCTCGGTCGCCGTCATGACAATGACAGAGGACTCCGTCAGGTCAGAGGAGCGGATATCGACAACGGTTCTTTCCGCCTGGAAGGCTTTGCGCGCTTCAGGCGTAGCTGCGATGGAAAGCTTTTTCAATTTTCCCTCTTCAATCGATAGGAACACTCCGGATCCTTCGCTTTGCGACTCTGCAGCCAATGAGGAAAGTCGGATCTGCTCCGGCAGGAGTTGACGATCAGGTGGTTCCGCTCAGGGCGAAACCGGCGTTTTCATGATACCAACTGAGGGGGTCAGCGTCTGCGGAAATTCTTCAGGAATTCGTAAGCAATTGACGGGAAAAATTTCGGCGCGAGGTCGGGCGATTTAGCGTAAAACGCTGAAGGAATAAAAAATCCGCACTGCGTAAACAGTGCGGATTTTTGGAAACTGGTGGAGAAGAGGAGGATCGAACTCCCGACCTCAGCGATGCGAACGCTGCGCTCTCCCAGCTGAGCTACTTCCCCGTGAGATTTAGTATTTTACAGAAATTGCCGGAAAATGCAAACCTGTCATCAGCGGTCAGCCGCATTCCCGTGTTTCCGCAAATTACTTCTTCCAGGTTCCGTTGCGGACGATCACGCGATAACCATCGGGATCCTCAAAAGCGGCGGAGTCACCGTCAGCGTAAAGCTGCGGGTTCGTCACCTGCTGGAAGCCGGCATCAAAAAGCTGCCCGAGTGTCTTCTTCCAGACTTCGTGCTCCGGAATGGAAAGCACAATAAAGTGATTGGGAGTCGGAGCGCGCGGCACTTCATCCTCGCCCCGCTTCTGCGAAAACTCGAACTGGTAGGGCCAGTCCTTGTGCCCGCAGATCACGCCGTCCCAGCCAACCTGGGCCTCATAGCGGTCGAGAACCTCGAACCCGAGCCCATTGCAATAGAAATTGATGAGCTTTTCGAGATTGTTCGTTGAGCGGGAAAGACGAATCTTCGGAACGACGGAATCCATGTAACGCCTCCACTGAAGGAAAACACATATAGTTAACATTATGGACAGGAGAGGCCCTCAAGGCAAAGATTTATCACCGCTCCAAAGCCCGGATTCCGGCCCAAACGCTCTATATGGCTGAATATGAAACAGATAGATTTTCACTTCAATGTCGGTAACCGACTCTTCTACGCCTGCCGTTTCGTGAATAAGGTCTGGGGAATGGGACTGTCGGTCGCCGTATGGAGCTCAGACAGGATGCGGCTCGATGACTTCAACCGCCGTCTCTGGGCGTTTGATGACATGTCCTTTATCCCGCACGCCTTTGCGGGAGGACCTGACGCGGAGTCGGCCCGCGTGATTCTTTCTCCTGATCCGACGGCTCTTCCGGATTCCGACGTGCTGCTGCTTCTCGATGAGGGAACGCCGCCTGACTATGAGAATCTCTTCCAGCGGTTTGACCGCGTGGTGGATATCGTCTCCTCCATTCCGGAAGAAACCGAAGCGGCCCGCAACCGCTATAGAATCTATCTTCATCACAAGTATCCTCTGAAGGCTTACGACCAGGGAAGGCGCTGAACACCATGACGGTTCAAAATTCAAACCCCATCCACACTCCGGTTCTCGCCCATCCTCTGCCGCTCAACTGGGGAAAGCTCAGCAGTCTTTCCGCTCCGATTGATCTGGCCGGAATCTCCGAGCTTTATCAGAGAATCGCTCCCGCCGCTGCCCCGCAGACGGAACCCCCGGCAGCAGCTCCCCGACAAGAAGGTGTCACCATGCAGAATAACGGCTCCCCGGCCCCGTCCTTCAACACTCCGAATTTCGGCAGGACAGAGCCTCAGAGTCCCGCTCCGAGCACCAGTTTCCCGCCCGAAGTCCCGGTTTTTTCGGGTGACGGCGGCTTTGATGAGCTGATGCGCGAGCCCCAGAAGCCGGCGGCTCCCGCTCACCCGGCGGCACAGGCTCCCCGCGAGGAACCCGTGTTCTCGAGACCTCAGAGCGAACCGGCCGCGGAACCCTCGCCCTTCGGCGTGTCGTCCTTCAAGACCCCGTCCTATGTGCCGCCCCATCAGCCGGATCCCGTTCCGGTTCAGGCTGCCTCTCCCCAGCGGGATCCGTCCCAGGAACTGGTTTCCTATCTGCAACCGATACTGGAACGCGCTATTTCGGACCGCCTCAGCACCGTGATCGACGCCGCGGCCCGGTCCGCGGCTGATGCCGCGGCAGACCGTATCCGCTCTGAGGTACTGTCGAAGATTGATCTCATCGTGCGCGACGCGGTCGAGCACGAAACCTCCCGTTTTCTGAGAATGAGAAGGTAACACCTGGCCTCCTGCCGGATGAATGACGGCCGGCTCCCCCGCTTCTCCCGGGAGCCCCGTCTCACTCTCTTCCGCCGGTTCACTCCGGATCGGCCCCGAAACACCACAGTCCCTCTGTTATCTCTGTCTGAAACATGAGAAAATAGCGGGTTACTTTATGTATTCGTATGTCAAGGCTCCTTTGAAATGACTACTCCTCTGATGACAGAGCTCGCCAAGAGCTTCGAACCCGCTTCCATTGAAGCGCACTGGTACCCGGAATGGGAAAAGCGCGGCTACTTCCGCGCCGGACTCGATCAGAACAAACCAAGCTTCTCGATCCAGCTCCCGCCGCCCAACATTACGGGCATCCTGCACATGGGGCATGCGTTCAATCAGACCGTCATGGATTCGCTCACCCGCTATCACCGCATGGCGGGCTACAACACGCTCTGGCTCCCGGGCACCGATCACGCCGGTATTTCGGCTCAGATCGTGGTTGAGCGCCAGCTCGAAAAGCAGGGAATCGATCCCCACTCCCTCACCCGCGAAGAGTTCATGCAGAAAGTGCTCGAGTGGAAGGAATTCTCCGGCGGCACGATTCTGAAGCAGATGCGCCGCCTCGGTGACTCCGTGGATTGGGAGCGCACCTACTTCACGATGGATGAAAAGCTTTCGCGCGTTGTCCGGAAGACCTTCGTCCAGCTGTACCGCGAGGGCCTGATCTACAAGGGCACCCGTCTCGTGAACTGGGATCCGAAGCTGCAGTCCGCGGTGTCTGACGTCGAAGTGGAGCCTGAAGAGGAAGACGGACATCTCTGGGAAATCCGTTACCCGGCAGCCGATGGCGGAAAGGACGTTATCGTCGCGACGACCCGTCCTGAGACGCTGTTCGGCGACGAAGCGATCGCCGTGAACCCGGAGGACGAACGCTACAAGGATCTCGTCGGCCACACGGTTCACCTGCCGCTCTGCGACCGTGAGATTCCGGTTATCGCGGACTCCTACGTGGACTGCGAATTCGGTTCCGGCTGCGTAAAGATCACCCCGGCTCACGACTTCAACGACTTTGAGGTCGGCCGCCGTCACAATCTGCGCTGCATCTCGATTCTCACGAAGGACGCGAAGATCAACGAAAACGCGCCGGCGAAGTATGTCGGCATGGACCGCTACGAAGCCCGCAAGGCCGTGCTGAAGGACCTTGAGGAGCAGGGCCTTCTCGTCGGCACGAAGGCGATCCGCCACATGGTGCCGCGCGTGCCGCGTACCGGTGAAATCGTTGAGCCGATGCTTTCCGAGCAGTGGTACATGGCGATGAGCAAGCCCGCGGGCGAAGGCTCCACCCATCCGGGCAAGAGCCTCGCTGATATCGGTCTTGAAGCGATGGAATCGGGTGATGTGAACATCTTCCCGGAACAGTGGCAGGGCGTTTACCGCCACTGGCTCACGAACATCCAGGACTGGTGCCTCTCGCGTCAGCTCCTCTGGGGCCACCAGATTCCGGCCTGGTACGACGAAGCGGGCAACTGCTATGTCGCTGAGACCGAAGCCGAGGCTCAGAAACAGGCGGGAGAAGGCGTGAAGCTGCGCCAGGACCCCGACGTGCTCGATACCTGGTTCTCGTCCGCCATGGTGCCGTTCTCCACCCTTGGCTGGCCTGCCCCGCAGGGTGACGACAAGATCGCCTACGATCTCTACCTCCCCTCCTCCGTTCTCGTGACCGGCTACGACATCATCTTCTTCTGGGTCGCCCGCATGGTGATGATGACGAAACACTTCACGGGCCGCGTGCCGTTCCATGACGTGTACATGCACGGTCTCGTCCGTGACGCCGAAGGTCACAAGATGAGCAAGAGCGAAGGCAACACGATTGACCCGCTCGACCTGATTCAGGGTATCGATATTGAAGGTCTCATCAAGAAGAACACGATGGGGCTGCGCCGTCCTGAAAAGGCTCCGAAGATCGCCGCGAAGCTCCGCAAGCAGTTCCCTGAAGGCCTCCAGGCCTACGGCGCTGACGCACTCCGCTTCACGATGGCCGCCTACGCGACCCTCGGCCAGAATGTGAACTTCGACACGAAGCGCTGCGAAGGTTACCGGAACTTCTGCAACAAGCTCTGGAACGCCACCCGCTTCGTGCTGATGAACGTTGAAGGCAAGGACTGCGGCTTCCAGGGCGGCGAAATGTCGCTCAACTATATTGATCAGTGGATCATGAGCGAACTCTCGCGCACGATCGAAGCCGTGACGAAGGGCTTTGAGACCTATCGTCTCGACCTCGCCGCGAACGCGATCTACTCCTTCATCTGGGATGAGTTCTGCGACTGGTACCTCGAGGCCGCCAAGGTCCGTCTGAACAACGGCACCGAGGCTGAGCAGCGCGCCACGCGCCACACGCTCGCCTCCGTGCTTGAGGCGACGCTGCGTCTCGCCCACCCGATCATTCCGTTCATCACGGAAGAGCTCTGGCAGAAGGTGTCGCTCATCACCGGCAGCCGCAAGGCTGAGGATGAAGCTTCCATCATGGTCGCTCCGTACCCGAAGGCTGAAGACTTTGCCCGCAGCGACGACGCTGACCGCGCCGTGGCTGTGACGAAGAAGATGATTGAAGCCGTGCGTTCGCTCCGCAGCCAGATGATGCTGCCGCCCTCTCAGAAGGTGCCGCTTGCGATCCAGGGCCCGAAGGAGATCGCGGCCGCTGTCGCTCCGTTCCTGCAGGGTCTTGCCCGTCTTGAGTCTGTGGATCTCGTGGACAACATCGATACGCTGAATCAGGACGCTATCGCTCCGGTCTCAATCGTTGACGACTGGCGCCTGATGCTCGTCGTGAAGATCGATGTGGCAGCTGAGCGCGCCCGACTCGAGAAGGAAATCGAGCGTCTTCAGAACGAAGTCCGCAAGTGCGAGGCAAAGCTCGGCAACGAGCGCTTCGTCTCCAAGGCTCCGGAAGCGATCGTCAATCAGGAGAAGGCACGTCTCGCCGACTTCCTGAAAGCGCTTCAGAACAACACGGAGCAGCTCGCGAAGCTTCCCGCCGCCTGATCGCGGTGAGTGTCTGAGGGCATGATCCTTCAGGCCGACATTCCCGGGTGAGGACTCTCTTCCCCCGGGAATTTTTTTGTCCCCCTTCAATCCGCTATGATTCAGAGCACCGGAAAAATGGATTGCGAGGTAATGACAGCATGCAGGTGAATACTCTTCTGAAGCCGACCTGGATCATCCCGATTGTCCCCGAAGGCGTTGTGCTTACAAAGCACGTGATCGCGATCGCGGATGGAAAGATCGCGGCAATCGTTCCTGAATCCGAAGCCTCTCAGTTTGAGGCGAAGGAAGTCGTGGAGCTGCTTGGCGAAATCGTGATGCCGGGTTTCGTTAACCTGCATTCGCACGCCGCCATGAATCTGCTTCGCGGCGTCGGCCCTGACCTCAGTCTGATGGACTGGCTGCAGAAAAAGGTGTGGCCGCTTGAAGGCCGCCTGATGAGCCCGGAATTCGTGTACGAAGGCAGCCGCCTCGCCGGAGAGGAAATGGTGCAGAGCGGTGTCACCTGCACGAACGACCATTACTTCTTCCCGGTGGACGCCGCGGCGGGGCTTCGCGAGAGCGGCATGAAGTGCGCGGTATCCGCGTTCCTTATCGGTTTCCCCTCCGCCTGGGCGAAAACTGACGACGAATATCTGAAGAAGGCGGGGGAAGTGATTGAGCACTTCCGGGGTGACCCGATGGTGCATGTCACGGTGAGTCCGCATGCGCCTTATACCGTGTCTGACGACGCGATGAAGAAGCTCGCCGCCCTGAGTGAACGGAATAACCTCCCGATCCATATTCATGTGCAGGAAACTGAGAGCGAAGTGAGCGACTCCCTGAAGCAGTATGGGATGCGTCCTATTGAGCGGCTGAAAAAACTCGGAATCGTGAATGAGCGTCTGATCTCAGTTCACTCCGTGCATCTTTCTGACAGCGATATCGATACGCTCGCGAAAGCGGGTTCGAGCGTCTGCCACTGCCCGAGCTCCAACCTCAAGCTGGCAAGCGGTTTTGCGCCTGTTGCTAAAATCATGGATGCCGGAATCAATCTCGGCATCGGCACTGACGGAGTGGCGAGCAACGACAAACTCGATATGCTTGGTGAGACACGTCTCGCCGCCCTCCTCGCCAAAGCTGTTGCCAAAGACCCCACGGCGGCCCCGGTACACAAAATGCTGTACGCTGCGACCATGGGGGGCGCCAAAGCCTTGGGATGGGACCGGGAAATCGGCTCTCTGGAAGCAGGAAAATCCGCCGATCTCTTCAGCTGTCTCCTCGAGGAAATTACCAGTATTCCAGTACTTGAACCTGCGGCTCAGTTGCTTTACAGTGCAGGTAGGGAAAGTATCACCCACGTCTGGATCAACGGTCAGCTTGTTGTAAAAAAACAACAAAAAGCCGAGTCCTTTAGGGGGATGTCCCGTACGAAAGCACTCGACATCGCTCACACGTGGCAGAATAAGTGTTAAGTTGTAGCCTGTGCGGTACACCTTTTTTCATAGAAGGCGCTTATACTTGCACAGCGTGCACGCAGTTATCAGCAGAGGGGGCGAAACCCTGCGTACTGCATTAGATAATGGTCTTCCGTAAGGGAGATCAAAAAAAAGGAAAGAGGAAAAAATGAACACTTCCGCGAAGATTGGTGGCCTGCTTGCTGCCGTCATGCTCGCCGCTTCTGGCTCCGCCATGGCTGCTGAACCGGTCAATCCCTATGTCACCTCCAGCGATGGCAAGGTTGTGATGGATCCGTTCGGCCTTTGCTGGCGCACTGGCTTCTGGACTCCGGCTCTGGCCGAAGCCCTGGGCTACAACGGTGCTGGCTGCCAGTGTGATAAGGAAATCCTGAGCAAGGCCGCCTGCACGGCTCCTGCTGCTGCTCCGGCTCCTGCTGCTGCTCCGGCTCCGGCCCCGGCTCCCACTCCGGCCCCTGTCGCTGTTGCTCCGACCAAGGAGAAGGTGACCCTCTCCGCTGACACCCTGTTCGATTTCGACAAGGCCACGCTGAAGGCCGAAGGCCGCAAGACCCTGGATGATCTCGTCTCCCGTATGGCTGGCGTGGATCTCGAGGTTGTCACCTCCACCGGCTACACCGACCGCATCGGTAAGGACGCTTACAACATGAAGCTGTCCCAGCGCCGTGCTGACGCCGTCAAGACCTACCTGGTCAACAAGGGCGTCAACGCCAACGTCATTACCGCCACCGGTAAGGGCAAGGCTGACCCGGTCGTGAACTGCCCGAATCCTTCCAAGAAGGGAAATATCAAGAACTTCAAGCAGCTGATCAAGTGCCTGCAGCCGAACCGTCGTGCCGTCATCGAAGTGACCGGTACCCGTGTCGCCAAGTAATTGAAAGCTGACTCTTAAGTCTTCGGACTAAAGAGCTGAACCTCGTCCGGTTTCCGGGCGAGGTTTATTTTTTGTGTCTTTTCTGTGAAGCCTGCCGTGTCTCAGAAATCCCTCACCTCTTTCCTCTTTGATATGGACGGAACACTGGTAGATTCCGCCGCGGGGCTTGCCGGAGCCGTGAATGATGTTCGCGCTTCCTTCGGATTTCCTCCTCTCCCTGCCGCGGATTTCCGCGAAGCGGCCTCAGAAGGATCCGCGACTCTCCTTCGCGTCGGTTTCGGTGTGACGCCTGAGAATCCTCGCTACCCGTCGCTCCGGGAATCGTTCTTCACGGCTTACGAGGCACGCTGCCGGAAGCCGACTCTCTTTCCGGGTGTCACGGAGCTCCTTGCCGCGCTCGACCGCAAAGGGCTTGTCTGGGGCATTGTCACCAATAAGCCTCAGGAATTCGCCGAAGCGATTGCCGCTTCCACCCCCGCCATGGCGCGCTGCGCGATCGTCGTCGGCTCCCGCCCCGGCGTTCCTCTGAAGCCGGCCCCTGACGGGATCCTCCGCGCCCTGAAGGACCTCACCCTGAAGCCTGAGCAGACGCTCTACACCGGGGACGACAGACGGGATATCGAGGCCGGCAAAGCGGCCGGCACATCCACCCTTCTCGCCCTCTGGGGTTATCGCCCGAAGGACGCGGACACGTCACTCTGGGATCCGGACTTTACGGCCTCGTCTCCTGAGGACATCATCCGGCTCCTTCCCTGAGTGCGGCTGGAAGACCGTCCCCCAGCCTGCCTCATAAAAAAAGTAACGCATTGATATAATGCCCGTTCCCCTGGAAGCCCCTCCTACAGAGGGGTCGGATGGCGCTCTCCCGCCCCGGCGGCCCCTTCCTGTCTTCTTTCCTTTCTGCCATCGAACGATCGCGGCCTCCGCCGCGGGAAAACTCATGAAACCACAGAATCCCCCAATGACACTCTCCTACAAACTGATCCTTTCCCTTTTCTCGGCCGCTTTTGCCGCATCCCTGATCGCCTGCTTCTTCAGCTTTCCGGCTACGGCCGGCGGCATTGCCGGAGTCGCGGTCTGGCTGCTTTATCTTCTCTACATGGTGATCGCGGTCGCCCGCCAGGCAAATCGCCTGATCATCCGCACGCTGCTCGTTCTGATGACCGCGAACGTGGCGCTGGCATCGGTGCTTCTCATCTATCTCGCGCTCCGTCCCGCCGCCAACCCCTGCCCGCTCGTGCTGGGACCACTCGGCCTCCTCACGCTCGCCGCGGACTTCACCTTCCATATCTGCCTCTATAAATTCTTCAGTTTCCACGAGGCGCTTCGGAACGGCAAACGCGAAATCTGACACGGAAATCATTTCCTCACATATCGTTACTTCGTACGCTATTCAATAGCTTCTGATTTCCGGTTAGCTCTTTAAAAAACCCCTCCTCTGACAGGATGAAGGGCTTTTTTCATGGTGTGATCCAGTGCCTGGATAAGAGCACCAGAAAGACTTTTTGCCTACTAACCCGAACTGACTCTTCACCCTTTATCTCCTTCTATTTCTTTCTTTTCAGCTCTCACAATGGGTTATTTTGGTTTAA
Organism: Dakarella massiliensis; assembly: GCF_001182045.1. Taxonomy (GTDB): domain Bacteria; phylum Pseudomonadota; class Gammaproteobacteria; order Burkholderiales; family Burkholderiaceae_F; genus Mesosutterella; species Mesosutterella massiliensis. The sequence goes on from NZ_CVTY01000007.1 coordinate 894,326, forward strand.
ATCTATTAGACTGATCTCAGTCATAGTTGGAGAGTTCTGACCCACGCGCTGTCACGAGCCTGCGCGCCGACAGAAAAAGAAGGATCAAATGATGAAGCTCAACCGTCTTTCCAAGGTTGCAATCGGCGTCGCCGCGGCCTGCGGCGTTTATTCTGCGATCGGTTTCTGGGGTGTTCCCGCGGGACTCAAATGGGCGGCTTCTAGTCCGGTGTCCGACATTCTTGGGCGCAAGGTTTCGATCCAGGAAGTGAAGTTCAACCCGTGGACTCTGGAGCTCTCGGCTAAGGGAGTGGAGATGGCGAGGCGTGACGCCTCGGATCAGCCCGTCTCAATCGGAAGTCTCTACACGAATATGGCAGGCTTCTCTTCACTCACACGCTTCGGTGTTGTGCTCGATGAGCTGAAGGTTGATCACGTGAGCGGGCTGCTCTCGATTGATGAAAACGGAAAGACGAATTTCCAGGACATCATCGATAACATCAACCGCCGCTTCCCGCCGACGGAAGAAAAAAGCAAGGAACCCTTCCGCTTCAGCCTCAACAATATTTCTCTCACGAATTCAGACTTCCACATCGTGGTTCCGTCGCATCACGTGGATGAGAAACTGACTGAAATCAATCTCGGTCTTCCCTTCATCGGGTCTATCGGCACCGACCGTGATATCTACGTGAAGCCTGAACTCACGCTGAAAGACAATGGGGCGCCGTTTGAGCTGCATGGCGAATCGCTTCCCTTCAAGAACACGAAGGCGACCCGGGTGCATCTCGCGCTCGACGGCTACGATCTGCCGCACCTCGGTGCCATGCTGCCGCTGGATATGGATGTCACCTCCGGCACTCTGAAACTGAATGCCGACATTACGTTTGCCCAGGGTGTGGATGGAGGAAAGAACACAATCCTCGTCGACTTCACGGGGAACGCGGATGACTTCGCGGCCGCTATGCGGGGATCTGAAGCCAAGACGAACGCGATCGCCTTCAAGAGCCTCAAGATCGATCAGGGATCGGTTGATGTGATCGGCCGCGCGGCAACCGTAAACGGCATCACGCTTGAAAGCCCGACGATCGCGCTTGAGCGGCTCGCAGACGGATCAATCGCCTGGGCGAAGGTAGCGGGAACGTCAGATAAAGCGGAGCCGCCCAAGACGGATGACGCTAAGGCGGATGAAAAGAAGCCTGAGGACACCACGCCCGCTTTCGCCTGGACCGTGAAGAACGCCGCCATCACTGACGGTACGCTCCGATTCATTGACCACGCGGCGCATGACGCCCGGATCGACGCCTCAGCTCTCAATGCCACCGCTGAAAATGTCACGATGATCCCGGGGCAGACCACGAACTTTGATCTCTCAGCAAAGATTCTCGACGGCAGCCTGAAGACGAACGGCAGCCTCGATATCAGCGCTCTGAAGGGAAAGGCCTCTGTTGACGCCCAGAACCTGAATCTCGACCGGATCTCGGGCTACGCGGAACTCGCCGGTCTCACGATCGCGAGCCGGGCAACCGCGAAGGTCGACGCCGAGTATTCGCTGATGGAAGAAAAGCCCTCAGTGAGTGCCGGCGGTACGCTGAATCTGAAGAATTTCGCGCTGACGAAGAAGGGGGAGAGCCCGCTCTCCGTCAAGGCGGCTAACGCCCGGGCTGAGAGCTTCAAGGCGCTCTACGACGGCGATGTATCGCTTGACCTAGGGAAGCTCGCACTCGCGAAGCCCGCAGTAGAACTCCCGAAGAGCTCCTTCAGCGCGGGGTTCGGCGGAATCGACGCGCAGAATTTCTCGCTTGGCTGGAAGGGCAAGACTGAGGCGCTCCGCCTCGGCGCCCGGTCGCTCGCGCTCGCGGCTCCGGAAATTCACGCCGGCAGCTTCTTCGGCAAGGCCGGCCGCCTCTCCGGGAACACGGTAAAGGTTGGCTGGAACGGCAAACAGGATACGGTGACGTTTGACGGCGGCAAGGTCCGCGCGGAGAACACTGACCTCACGGCCGGCAACTTCAAGAGCACCATCACGGATTCGAACGCTGCGAAACTCGCGGTCGACTGGAACGGAAAGAAAGAACTGCTTGGCGTGACCTCTCAGACCACCGGGCTCGCGGGACTCGACTTCAAGGTTGATCCGGTGACAGGCGGCTCCACCGCCGTGAACGCCCAGGCACTGTCACTCAGCGTTGCTACGCGTGAGGACGGCGGCGTCTCCGTCAAAGCGGCGGACGTGAATTCCAAGGGCACCCGGCTTCAGGTTACCGGCGGCACTCCTGTGAAACTCGCGGTCGGCACGCTTGACGTCAAGAAGAGCGCGCTGGATATCAAGAAAGCGCTTGCCTTCACGGGATCCAGCGTTTCCGCGGGTGACATTCAAAGCACGGTCGACCTTCTTAACTTCAATACGGGCCACGCTGATATCAACTCCATCAGCTTCACGCGTGACTCCGACATGAGCCTCAAGGTCGCGAGCGCGAATCTCAGCAAGGCTCAGGTTATTTCGCCTGTGAACGCCGCGAAGGTGTCGACGCTTTCAGACACCGTCTCCGCGTCGAACTTCGACTGGAAGAGCGGCTCGTCCGGCCACGCCAATCTCGCCTCCCTCAATATCAACTCCACCGCCTTTGAAATCTCGGGCGGCAAGTCAAAGTTCGGCCGCGTGGACCGTACGACGGTAACGGGCGTCGAAGCGCCGGCCGCCGGCACCATACGGGTATCCGCGGTTGAAATCGCGAAGCCCCGCATGATGCTCTCGCGTGACGCGAAGGGGAACCTGGATATTGATCCGCTGCTCGGAAAGCGGAAGGCTGCCACTGAAGCGAAGAAAGTGCAGGCTGTGGTAAAGCAAAAGGTGGAGGAAGCGAAGAAAAAGGCCGGCGTTACCGGCTCGCAGCCGATCCGTATCGGTGAATTCCGGATCACGGACGGCGGCTTCTCCTTCGTCGATAATTCGATCAAACCTGCCGGTCAGTTCCGGTTCGCCGATCTCAATACCACAGTGAAACCGGTCGCGATCGGAGGCGAAAACACGCCTTCGTCACTCACGATGACCGGCGTCGTGAATGGGGTTTCCAAGATCAACGTCACGGGCAGCGGCTCGCCTTTCGTAGATAAGGGGAAACTCACCGCCAAGGGAACGATCTCCGCGGTCTCGATGCCGTTCTTCTCGCCCTACACCGTTCACTATGTGTCCTACCCGATTCAGAAGGGCAACCTCACGATCAAATCGGATATCTCGCTGAAGGACAAGACCTACCTCAGCGTCGATAACCACATCCTGATTGAGCAGCTCGCCTGGGGCAACTACATCCCGAACGACACGTCGACCAGCCTCCCTGTGACGCTCGCCACCGCGCTCCTCACAGACGGTCAGGGGAATATCGAATTTGATCTGCCGATCTCGGGCAACCTCGCGGATCCTGAGTTCTCGTTCTCGAGCCTCATTCTCACAGGGCTTGAAAACCTGATCATCAAGGTCGTGGCAGCGCCTGTGAATCTGCTTGCCTCGATCGGAAACCTCGTGCTTGGCGGCTCTTCCTCCAGCGCTGCGGCTTTTGTCCCGTACATGTCCGGCAGCGGCCACATGACGGCTGATCAGCAGAAGAGCACGCTCGCCCAGATCACGAAGGCGCTGAAAGATACCCCCAAGATGAAGGTTGAAATCACGCCGGTGGTCAGTGTGAAGGGGGATGACAACGCGCTCCATCAGAACACGTACCGCGGCCTTCTGAAGATCGTTCAGTCGACGCTTCCTGAAGCTGAACGGAGCCGTGAGAAGGCAGTCGACGCGCTCTATGCCCTCCAGTTCCCCACCGACAAGGCAAGCCATACGCTTGAAGAGAAGGAGGCGAAGCTCTACACCGCTGTGCAGCCTGATGCGAGCAACCTGCATAACCTCGCTGACTGGCGCTCGAGGAATCTCTCGAAAGCACTTGCCGACGCGGGTATCGCGGATAAGCGGATCTTCATCACCGCGCCTGAAATGGATAAGAAGGGGAACCTCGGCGGCGTGAAGATCAAGTTCATCAAGTAACCGGCTTAACAAAAAAGGATCCCCGTGAAGGGGATCCTTCTTCAGTCTGCAGGCCCGGCAGCAGTGCCGGGCCGCTCTTTTTTATCAGAGCGTATCCTTCTTCGACGTGAAGGAGTCGCTGTAGGTGCAGTCCTTATCGAGACCGGCTGCCGTCAGCGCGTTCACGGCATCCGTCACGAGACGCGGCGTACCGCAGATGTAGGCGTCATACTGGGACGCATCCGGATGATCCGCGAGGAACTGATCCTGCACGTGACCCACGCGGCCAGTCCAGCCTTCGGACTCGTCCGGGCGGCTGAGCACCGGGCAGTAGTGGAACCACTCGTGCTCGGCGTCCCACTTGCGGCAGAGCTCATCCATGTAGAGGTCGACCTTATGGCGGCCGCCCCAGTAGAGATAAACCTGGTGAGGCTTGGCGCTCGGGAGCTTGATGAAGTTTTCAATCATCGCCTTCGCCGGAGCGAAGCCCGTGCCCGTCACGAGGATCAGGATATCGTGCGGGGTGCGCTTATGCAGGTGGAAGTCGCCCGCGGGAGCGGCGATTTCAAGCTTCGTGCCAACCTGGATCGGCTCACCCTTGACGCCAAAGAGACGGTCCGTGAAGAGACCGCCCGGGACGTGGCGGATGTGAAGCTCAAGGCCATTCTCAGCCGGCGTATCGCAGGCGATCGAATAGCTGCGGCGTTCCTTGTTTTCCAGAAGAATGTCGACAAACTGTCCGGGGATGAATTCGATCGGCTTGCCGGAATCGGCCTTCAGCACGAGGCGGATCGCATCGGGGGCCACACGGTCCATCGCGGCAACCGTAACGGGGATGTTGCGCACGAGCTTCTTGATCTGCACGGCGATTTCCACGTCACTCGCGGCTTCCGTGCTGCAGGTCAGAATCTTCGGGCCGTGGGACGGCACACCTTCCTTGCTGCCCGGGGCATACGTGATGAAGTCGCCAGAGACAACGTTAGCGGAGCAGGAGCCGCAGAAACCGCTGCGACAGGCGTGAGGGATGTCATAGCCAGCGCGCTCGGCGGCATCCAGAATCCGCTCGCCCTTCTCAGCCGGAAAAGACACATCGGTTCCGGAAATTTTCACCAGAAAAGCCATTCTTTGATTTTCCTTATCGTTTTTCCCGCGGGGGGGGGGCGTTCCCGAAGGAAAGGTATCCATGTAATTCTGAAAAGAATACCAGTACTCCACTGAATCAGCACGGCTTATTCCGGTGACACTATCCCACTTTCGGGGTAAAGTGCGATACACAGTAAATGCTCTTTCCAAAAACTTTTTTCGGAGACGAAATGACGGATTCATCTATTGAGGCGATTTCCCCAAAGGCAGTGGCGGCGGCCCTCTCGCGGGTCCGCACCCAGAGACCGCTCGTGCAGTGCATCACAAATGACGTCGTACAGGAAATCACGGCCAATGTGCTTCTGGCAGCCGGAATGTCCCCGGCCATGGTGCCGGCTCCGGAAGAAGCCGCGGCCTTCGCTCAGTTCGCTGCGGACGCTCTACTCTGCAATGTCGGAACACCTTCTGAAGAAAACAGCCGGGGCATGAAGCTCGCCGCGGCGACGATGTCTGAAGCCGGAAAGCCCTGGACACTCGACCCCGTGGGAGCGGGCGGCACCGCCTGGAGAGACGATCTGATTTCCGATCTGATTGACCTCAGGCCCACCGTGATCCGGGGAAATGGTTCTGAAATTCTTGCCTGCGCCGGGTTTGCCCATCAGTACAAGGGCGTCGACTCACTCGACTCCAGCCGCTCGGCGCTCGACGCCGCCAAGGCGCTTGCCCAAAGGTCAGGCGGCATCGTCTGCGTGTCAGGCGAAACGGACTACGCGACTGACGGTACCCGCGTGCTCGCGGCGGTGGGCGGCAACGTCATGGCGACGCTCGTGGTGGGCACCGGATGCTCGCTCTCCGCTCTGACCGCGGGTTTCGCCGCGAAGGCGGAGGATCCGCTCGTCGCCACCATCGCCTGCTGTCAGTTCGTGAAACGGGCCGCGGAAATCGCGGGGAAAGCCTCCCGGGGCCCGGGTTCCTTCCACGACGCTTACCTCGACGCGCTCTACACTCTGCAGCCCGAAAACTTTCTTGAAGAGGCCGTCTGATGGCGCTCCCTGATCTGTCGCTTTACCTGGTGCTCGACCCCGTACTCTGCGGAGGCGCGGACGGCATGGTGTCCACCGCGGTCGCTGCTGCCCAGGGAGGGGCCGGCATTATCCAGCTCCGGGCTCCGGACTGGAAGAAGCGGGAGCTCGCGGCCTGCGGACGAGCTCTGATCCGCGCCCTTGCGCCCTACGGCGTGCCGCTCGTCGTAGATGATCAGGTGGATGTCGCGATGGCAATCGGCGCGGCCGGCGCTCATGTCGGGCAGAAGGACCTCCCGGCAGAAGACGCGCGGCGCCTCATGGGACCGGAAGCGATCATCGGGCTCTCGGTCTCAAACGCGGCGGAGCTTGAGGCAAGCCGCAGCCTCGCCGCGGCCGGCGTGGTCGACTATCTCGGTATCGGTCCGATCGAAAGCACCTCCACGAAACCAGACGCGGCCGCGCCTCTCGGGCTCCCGGGGTTTGCTGCGCTCGCTGCCGTGAAACCCTGCCCGGTTGTCGCGATCGGCTCCGTGAAGATCCATAACTCCGCGGCTCTCGCCGCGGCCGGAGCGGACGGCATCGCTGTCGTTTCGGCAATCTGCGGCACCGCGGATCCCCGCGCCGCGTCAGAAGCGCTTCTCGCGGCTTTCCGTTCAGGATTGAAAAAATAACCTTAGGTGTCAGGAAGGGCCCCGTTTCCCTGAATTGATTCCGCCGCCAAAAGAAGGCGGAGCCGCGGGGCAATCCTGATAAAATCGAGCTGCTGACCATACGGTCTGAGGCTCACGCCCGGACCGTACGGAACCTTATTTCTTTTGAGGCATCCGAAGAATGGCTTTGTTCTCTGAAAGCAAACTGAAAAAACTCCGCTATCCCTACAACACAGCAAGGATGGTGAGTCTCGTGAAGGCAATCGAAACCTCGGACGCAGGCGGCAAATACTGGTCCAAAACCGAGGCTGAAGAGATCACCGCGGAGCTGATCCGGGAAACCACCCCGGGCTCCAAGGCGTCGGACTTCATCCAGAAGCGCGCCGCGCTCGCCTTCTCCCGGATGTCGAAGCGTTCCCCGACGCTTCTCACGATGAAACTGAACTACGGCTCCCGATCGCTTGTCGCGCTCTGCCTCATTCTCGGTTCCTACCTGCTCGGCGCATTCGGTGAGCGGTTCCTGTCGACCGACGCGGAAATCAATCTCTTTTCTCCGATCTACCTCTTTATCTTCGGGTGGAGCCTCTTCCTCTACGCGGCGCTCATCATTCTGGGGCTTGTGAGCATTGTCCGGCGCCGTCATATCGAATTCCCGCTCCGCACGACGCTCGCGAAACTTTCCGATGGACTTTTCGCCCCGAAGATCATCACCTCCGGTATCCGCCAGGAGTTCCTGAAAATCTGGACTCCGACCGTTCTGAGGCTCTCCCAGTTCCGCATTGCCCGCATTCTGCACTGGGCGTTCCTCGCCTTCACGGCCGGCGTGATTTCCAGCATCATCGTCCGGGGACTCGGCCACACCTATCTGATCGGCTGGGATATCGTCGGGCTGCATAATTCGCCGGATAACGTCTGCGATATCTTCAATACCCTCTTTGGCTGGATCCCCGCGGCACTGAATCTCGGCCCGCTGCCGGACGTGAACACGGTGGCCGCGATGCGTCTCGACCGTCTGCAGGACGCCGCTACAACCTCAGCCGCCGCGGCTTCCGCTTTCGCGCCCGCCGCCTCCTGGCTCCCGCGTCTCTTCATTCTCTACGGCGTTGTCGTGCTGATCCCGCGTCTCCTTCTGATCCTCTGGGATACGATCGGGATCCGGATCCGCTCCGAACGCCTCCCGTTTGAGATGGATGGGTATTTCGCGGATATCCTCCGCACCGCTGAAGCGGCTGTCGCGGGTGTTGCCGCTGCCACAGCGGCCGCCGCCGAAACCGTGCACGAAGCCGCCGCGTCGGATGTGAAGGACGCGGTTGAAGTGAAGCCTGATGAGGAATCCGGAAAGCAGTCCTGATTCCTTACGAAGTCTTCTTTCCTTTTAGCCGCTTTCCAATCCGGAAAGCGGCTTTTTTGATGCCTCCATCAGGAGCGCCTGCTCGCCCCCCCCTTCCTTCAAAAACGTGAAGCAATCGGGTTCAGACGGCTTCAGGGGACCTCCTGCCTGACCAAACCTTATTCATCCTGCTCCACGCTCTTTCCGCCCTCAAAGGGGGCTCTCCGCCGCGCCACTCCCGGGGCCGGCGGATATCCGTCGCCAGGGTCCGCTTCCGGCCAGACGCTTTACAGGTAAAAAAATTCCCGGGCTGGAAAAACCAGACCGGGAATCTGAAGATCAGAGTCTTTCAGAAAGCGGATTCCTTACGGAACCATTTCGGAAATCTCAGGCTTCTTCACCTTGTGCACGAGGTCTTCACGCTTCACCTTCAGGTACATGGCGATAGCGGCTGCAACGAACACGGAAGAGTAAACCGAGCAGCAGATACCGACCGTCAGAGCCAGAGCGAAGTAGTGCAGCGCCGGGCCGCCGAAGAAATACATCGACAGCGTCATGCACAGCGTTGAGGAGTGGGTGATCACCGTACGGGAAATCGTCGCGGTAATAGCCGAGTTAATCACCTCAACCGTGCTCGCCTTTCTCATCGTCCGGAAGTGCTCACGCACTCGGTCGAAAATAATCACGGACTCGTTCACCGAGTAACCGAGCACGGCGAGCAGACTGGTCAGCACCTGCAGTGAGAACTCCCACTGGAAGAACGCGAACAGACCGGCAACAATCACCAAGTCATGCATATTCGCGATCACGGCGGCGACTGAGAACTTCCACTCGAACCGGAACGCGAGGTAGATCATGATGCCCAAGCAGACAAGCGCGAGAGCGGTGGCGCCGTCAGTGGCGAGCTGCTTGCCGACCTGAGGACCGACAAACTCGACGGAGTGCTGCTTCACGCCCGGAGTCTGGGCGGAAAGAATATCCATCACCTGCTTCGCCTGCTGGCCGGAGGTTTCATTTCCCTTCAGCGGCACGCGGATCAGGATGTCTTTGGCCGTACCGTAGTTCTGCACGGAGACCTCAGGCGAGATCTTCTCGGCCAGAACCTTTCGGATCTGATCCGTGTCAGCAGCGCTCGGATACGTCACTTCAATGTTCGTGCCGCCCGTGAACTCAATCGAGAAGGCAAGCCCCTTCGTCGCAAGGAAGAACACGGCGAGGCAGAACATGATGATCGATGCAATATTCAGGTACAGCGAATAGTGCATGAACGGGATCGTTCGGCGAATGCGGAAAAATTCCATTATTTATCTCCTTGATCCGTTCGGTTATTTACCCGCGGACCCGGTGCCGGCAACCTTCTTGGGAGGGTCGGGGCGCCAGATCTTGCCGATGTGAATCTTCTTCAGGTGCTTCTGACGGCCATAGACCAGATTCACAAGACCGCGGGAGACAAACACCGCCGTGAAGAGCGAGGTCAGAATACCGAGACAGTGCACCACAGCGAAACCGCGGATCGGACCGGAGCCGAAGATCAGCAGAGCGATACCGGCGATGAGAGACGTCACGTTCGAGTCCACAATCGTCGCGAAGGCTCTGTCATAACCTTCCTTGATAGCCACCTGAGGCGTCCTCCAGGCTCTCAGTTCCTCTCGGATACGTTCGTTGATCAGCACGTTCGAGTCGACGGACATACCGATTGAAAGCGCGAGAGCGCCGATACCCGGCAGCGTGAGCGTTGCCTGCAGCATCGAGAGGATGGCAACAATCAGGATCACGTTGAAAAGCAGCGTGATCGCTGAAATGATGCCGAACACCTCGTAGTACATCATCATGAAGATCGACACCACGATGAAGCCGTAGATCGACGCCTTGAAGCCCGCGGCAATGTTTGCCTGGCCGAGGCTCGGGCCGACAAGTCGTTCTTCCACGATTTCCATCGGAGCTGCCAGTGAACCGGCTCTCAGCAGCAGAGCCGTATCCGTCGCTTCGATCGTCGTCATCGCACCGGAAATCTGCACGTGACCGCCGCCAATTTCCTGACGGATCACCGGGGCCGTCACCACCTGGCCGTGTCCCTTCTCGAAGAGGATGATCGCCATGCGCTTGCCGACGTTATCGCGGGTCACTTCCTTGAAGATCCGGGCGCCCTTGTTGTCGAGCGTCAGATTCACGGTCGGTTCCTGCGTCTGGGAGTCGAAGCCCGGCTGCGCGTCCTGAAGGTTTTCACCGGTCAGCAGCACGCGGCGGCGGACGAGCACCTGGTGGTTCTCGCGGTCAGTGAAGACCTCGTCACCGAACGGAACCGTGCCGGATGCCATCTGGGTATAAGCCTCAGGCGTGTCATCCACCATGCGGATTTCGAGCGTTGCCGTACGGCCGAGAATGTCCTTAGCCTTCGCCGTATCCTGCACGCCCGGCAGCTCAACCACAATGCCGGTCGCGCCCTGCTGGGCAATCACAGGCTCCGCAACGCCGAGTTCATTGATTCGGTTATGCAGCGTGGAGATATTCTGCTTGATCGCGTAGTCCTGAACATCGCGGATCGCCTTATCGGTCATGCGGGCGACAATCTGATAGGTGCCGCCGTCCTGACGGTCTTCAAGCGCGAGATCTGGATCGGTGCTGCGGATCAGATCGAAGGCCTTATCGCGGGAATTCTCATCCGCGAACTGCATCACGATCGTGTCGCCGGAGCGGTCAACGCCGTTATTGCGGATGTCCTTATCGCGGAGCTGCGTGCGGATATCAGCGGCGTTCGAGTCAATACGCTTATGAATGGCGGCCTTCATATCAACTTCGAGACGGAAATGCACGCCGCCACGAAGGTCAAGACCAAGGTACATCGGCTTGCCGCCGATCGCCGAGAGCCATTCCGGAGTGTTCGGCACGAGGTTCAGCGCGATCACATAATCCGGGTTCGTCGGATCCGGGTTCAGAGCCCGTTCCAGCACCTCACGGCCCTGAAGCTGGAGCTCGGAGTCCGTCACGCCGAAACGCACGCGGACGCTGGCGCTCGACTGCTGGCTGCCGGCATCCAGGTGTACGGCCTGAGGCTTGATTCCTGCGGATCGCAGCGCGTCCTCAACCTTCGCCATGGTGGCATCCGTTACCTTCACCGTCGCCTTTCCGGGAGAGACCTGAATAGCAGGCGACTCGCCGAAGAAGTTCGGGATCGTGTAGAGAATACTGATGACGAGGGCAAACAGGATGATGAGGTATTTCCAAATGGGATAACGATTCATCTTGACTACCCAAAACCCGGCCTGATAAGCCGGGCATAAAGAATAATGCAGACCCGCTCGGGCGCTGTATCCAGCGTGAGCAGGGCCTGCCTCAGGAAGCCCGGAAAGGCTTCCTCAATAAATCTGTCCTGCGCGAAACCGGCTTCTCAGAACTTGACGGTTCCCTTCGGGAGCACGTTCGCGATGGTCTGACGGGCCATGACGATCGTCACCGGGGTGCCTTCGACGGTCGAGATCTGGATCTTGACGTTCTGTTCGTCGAGATCAGCGACCTTGCCCATGATGCCACCGGCGGTCATCACTTCATCGCCCTTGTTGAGACCTTCGACCATCTTCTGGTGTTCCTTCGCGCGCTTCTGCTGCGGGCGGATCAGGAAGAGCCAGAAAACGACGATGATGAGAATGAGGGGCAGGAACTGCATAAGAGCGGCGGAAGCACCGCCGGCTGCGGCGTCTGCCGCGAGAGCATCAGAAATCAGAAACATGAGGTCTCAAGTCCTTGTTTATTCATTAGCCGAAAAGGGTACAGTCCCCCGGCCGGAAATCAATCAGCTGATTATAAAGGAATAGGCCTCCCCGCTGTGCCAGCCGGGGAGGCCCTTCAGAGTGCAGAGCGTCAGCCTACGCCGCGGGCGCGGTCGCGGTAGAACTGCTCTTTCCACTCCTCAAACGTTCCCTTCTCGAGCGCGTCGCGCATCTCAGCCATCAGCGTGAGGTAGAAGTGAATGTTGTGGATCGTATTCAGACGGGCGCCGAGAATCTCACCCACCTTGTGCAGGTGGTGGAGGTACGACCGATCGTAGTTGCGGCAGGTGTAGCAGTCGCAGCTTTCATCGAGCGGCGCGAGGTCCTTGATGTACTTCGCATTCTTGATCTTCACGTCGCCGTAGCGGGTGAAGAGCCAGCCGTTTCTCGCATTCCGGGTCGGCATCACGCAGTCGAACATGTCGATACCCTGGGAGACGCCTTCAACCAGATCCTCAGGCGTACCGACACCCATCAGGTAGCGGGGCTTGTCGTCCGGGAGCTGGCTCACGATCTCCTCTTCGATCCGGTTCATCTCAGCCTTCGGTTCTCCGACCGAGAGGCCGCCTACCGCGTAGCCGTCAAAACCGATATCGACGAGTCCGTGAAGCGACTCTTCGCGCAGGTGCTTATACATGCCGCCCTGAACGATGCCGAAAAGCGCGTTCGGGTTCCCGAGGCGGTTGAATTCGTCCTTGCAGCGCTTCGCCCAGCGAAGCGACATGCGCATCGAATCCGCCGCCTGCTTCTCAGTCGCGGGCTTGCCGTCGATTTCGTACGGCGTACATTCGTCAAGCTGCATCACGATGTCGGAATTCAGCACAGTCTGGATCCGCATCGACTCTTCAGGCGACAGGAAAAGACGACGGCCGTCAATCGGGGAGGCAAACTTCACGCCCTCCTCGGTGATCTTCCGGATACCGCGAAGTGAGAAGACCTGGAATCCGCCCGAATCGGTCAGGATCGGACGATCCCAGTGCATGAAGTCATGCAGCCCCTTATGGAGCCCAACCACTTCAAGCCCCGGACGGAGCCAGAGGTGGAAGGTGTTGCCCAGAATGATCTGGGCGCCGTTGTCCTTCAGCTCCTCCGGCGTCATCGACTTCACGGTGCCGCAGGTGCCGACCGGCATGAAGATCGGCGTCTGCACGACGCCGTGATTCAGGTGCAGTTCACCGCGGCGGGCTTTGCCCGACGTTTTCAGAACTTTAAAAGATAGCGCCACGGGCGTGTCCTCCGTTATTTGGCCTGGGGGGCATTCTCGAGGAACATCGCGTCCCCGTAAGAGAAAAACCGATATTTGTTTTCAATCGCGTGACGGTACGCGTCAAGGATCCGCTCGCGGCCCGCGATGGCGGAAACAAGCATCACGAGAGTCGACTTCGGGAGATGGAAGTTCGTGATCAGAGCGTCAATCGTATTGAACTTGTAGCCCGGGGTCACAAAGAGCGTCGTATCGCGGGCACCGGACTGAATCCGGCCCGGAGCCACCGCCGCGGCTTCAAGCGTGCGGAGCGACGTGGTGCCGACCGCCACAATGCGGCCGCCCTTCGCCTTCGTCTCATTCACCTTCGCCGCCACTTCAGGCGACACCGAGTACCACTCGGAGTGCATCTTGTGCTCGGAAAGCTTCTCCTCACGGACCGGCTGGAAGGTGCCGGCGCCGACGTGCAGCGTCACATACGCTTCGTCGATCCCCTCTGCCTTCAGTTCATCGAGGAGCTCGCGCGTAAAGTGCAGACCCGCGGTCGGCGCGGCCACCGCGCCCGGGATCTTCGCGTAAACCGTCTGATAGGTCGACTCGTCCTTCGCGTTCGCGTCGCGCTCAATATAAGGAGGCAGCGGCGTGCTGCCGAACTTATCAAGAAGCGGCAGCACAGCATCCGGGAACTCGAGCTCAAAGAACTCGCCCTCGCGCTCACCCACCTTCACCGGGAGCTTCTCACCCTCGTGGTTCTCGAAAATCACTTCCGTCCCCGCCTTCGGGGACTTGCTCGCGCGCATCATCGCGATCGCGCTCTTCTCTCCGGTCACGCGCTCAATCAGAGCCTCAACTGCGCCGCCCGTGGCCTTGTGACCGCGGAGGCGAGCCTTGATCACGAACGTGTTGTTCATGACGAGGAGATCGCCCGGACGGAGGAGCTTCTTGATGTCGTGGAAAAGGAGATCTTCGTATCCGCCCTCAGGCACTACATGCAGCAGCCGGCAGTTGTCGCGCTGTTCCAGCGGAAACTGGGCAATAAGTTCTTCGGGAAGATCGAAATCAAAATCAGATAGATATTGTTCTGTCATGGCTTGACTGGCCAGATAAAGAAAGGAAACGTGGAATTATACGCAGTGGGCAGATTTCGGCAGAGAGAAACCCAAGAGAAACGTAAATTTGACAGATGTCAAATCTTCTCAAATGTTAAATGAGAATTATTTTCAATTTGTGATAGTATTTGGCTCATCAGTTCCACGGGGTCGGGACTGGTTAAGCAGTTGGATCGGCAGAGCTTCTCCTCTCTGCTGGTTTTCAGGTATCTCTTTTAGGGGCGGCGTGGACAGACGGCCGCCCCCTTTTTTTTGCGGTTTGGACCAAAGAGAAACCTTTTTTGGCATAATATGACGTCTTTGCATCATGCATTGTCACATTGCCCGGGTGGCGGAATGGTAGACGCAGCGGACTCAAAATCCGCCGACTAAACATCGTGAGGGTTCGAGTCCCTCCCCGGGCACCATCTGATTTTCCCCTTCCTCTTCAGCTCGATCGCGTTCCGCGGTCAGGCTTCCCGTACTCCTCAGACGCTTATCTCGTGATATCAAACGAGAGCTGCACGTCAGACGCTTTTCCCCGGATAATGCGGCACTCGACCGGAATATGCCCATAGGTCTTCGAGACACGCTTATAGAAAATCAGCGGCATGTTGGCGAGTTTCGGCGCGAGAAGCCGCTTTGCGAGGTCTTCGGTCCCGATATCCCAGGCGATGAAGTTTGAGGTCTCCACAATCTCAACACCGAACTCCCGCTCGTAGAAGCTGTAGAGCGACTCATCGGGTTCGAGATGCTTATCAAACCGCTCGAAGGTGAGCCCCTTGAAATAGTCACCCCGGAGAAAGAGCTCATCGATTCCCTGAAATTCCCCGTTTTTATCGATCTGGTGACGGAGCACGTGGATCACAGGATCGTCCTTCTTCAGGCGAAGGCGGACAGAGAACTCGTCTCCCGCGGGAATGGTTTCGAGGAAGAGGACCTTCCGGTCCACCATGATCATCGGCATGCCGTCCCGCGTCTGGAAGGGCTGAAAGCGGTTCCAGAAGCCTGCGCCCCCGTCCCGATAGGACCGGACATAGGTGCCGGATCCCTGACGGCGCCAGAGGATCCCCTCTTCACAGAGTTCCCCCACCGCGTGACGGAGCGTTCCGACACTGACTCCGAGTTCGCGCGAGAGCTCGCCTTCCGGCGGCAGCTTCGCCCCGGGGAGCCACTCCCGCGTCTCCAGACGCTTCAGGATCTTCCGTTTTGCTGCTTCGTAAAGCGGTACGCCGTTTCCCATCTCCCCTTCTCTTTTTTTGCCCGGAGTATACGGATCACATCCGGATTTTCACCGCGAAAGATGTATATGACTTCGGTTTTACCCGTTATTTTAAACAGCAAACGTCACAATAAAGTGTTATATGCGGGCATCAGATCCGCGCTATTCCGGCGGTTTCACCGGACCTTTTATTGGAAGGAGACATCAAGATGGCAGATGCATTTGACCGTTACGTACCCGAAATGATCGAAACCCGGCGCCGTATTCATAAGCGCCCGGAGCTCGGTTGGACGGAGTTTGAGACCACCGCGATCGTAGCGAAGAAACTCACTGAACTCGGCTTTGAAATCCATCTCGGCCGTGAAGTAGTGAATCCCGAAGCGGTCCTCGGACGTGATCCGAAAGCGGTCGAAGAAGCCATCGCCCGTGCCCGCGAGGCCGGAGTGCCGGAGGAGCTTCTCAAGCGGATGAATGGGTACACGGGCTGCGTCGGAATTCTCGACACCGGCCGCCCCGGTCCGACGCTTGCCTTCCGTCACGATATGGACGCGCTCCCGATTCAGGAGATCACGGATCCCGCGTCTGACCATCTGCCCGCGCGTGAAGGCTTCGCCTCCACGTTCAAGGGCAAGATGCACGCCTGCGGCCACGACTCCCACACCGCGGTCGGCCTCGGCGTCGCGCACTGGCTCGCGGATAACAAGGACCGGCTCTGCGGCCGCATCAAGCTGATCTTCCAGCCTTCCGAAGAAGGGACTCGCGGCGCGGGCGCCATGGTGGCGGCTGGTGTCGTTGATGATGTTGACTGGTTCTTCGGCGCACACGTCGGCGTCACCGCGAAAACCGGACATATCCAGCTCTGCGCGGACGGCTACCTCGCGACCACGAAGTTCGATGTGAATTTCACCGGCATTCAGTCCCACGCCGGTGCGAAGCCTGAGGCCGGCCGCAGCGCGCTTCTCGCCGCCGCTAACGCCGCGATCATGCTGAACGCCATTTCCCGCACGTCAGAAGGTGACACCCGGGTGTCCGTCGGCCGGCTTGACGCCGGTGAAGGACGCAACATCACGCCGGCTCACGCCCACATGGAGTGCGAGGTCCGCGGTTCCACGCATGAAGCAAACGAATTCATGTTCTCCCGCGCGCAGGAAGTCGTGAAGGGGGCGGCCGACATGCTCGGCGTGAAGTACGACCTCATCAAGACTGGTCAGGCCACCACACTCGTCACAACGCCGAAGGCTATGGAAACGATGCGAAAAGCGGCTGAAGCGGTTCCCGGCGTCACCGTAGAGGATATCCACCACTGCGGCGGGTCCGAAGACTGCACGCTCTTCATGCGCCGGGTCGCGGAGCACGGCGGAAACCCGGGCTTCTTCCTCTTCGGCTGCGAGAACAAGGGGCACCACCGTCCGGACTTCGATATCCAGGACACGGTGAACCTGAAGCCGGGCTTTGAAGTCTTCACGAACATTGCCACGGCGGTCTGCGGGCGCAAAGACTGACCTCTGATACCGGGGCACCGCTGGCCCCAGCGGTAAGAAAAAGGGCGATCCGTCGGGATCGCCCTTATTTTTGGCTTCCTCAGGCCGCTTTCACAGGCCCCAGCTCCGGGAGCCAGAGTTTCACGGCCGCGCCTCCATCCGGCATATTCGCGGCGGACACCTTCCCGTGATGCGCCTCAGCGATCACGCGCACCAGAGCGAGTCCAAGCCCCGCCTTCCGCTCTCCGCTTTCCGCAGGCGGCGCGGAAGAGGCTTCTCCTGCCGCCACCTCGGCCGTAAAGGCTTTGATCCCCTGCGGGATGCCCTTCCCGTGATCCCGCACCACGATCTCGACCCCGTGATTCTTCCCCTGAGCCGAAATCTCAACCGGCGTTCCCTTCGGGGAATACTTTTCCGCGTTATCGATCAGGTTCTCAAGCGCCCGCATGACGAGCGACCGGTCGATCCGGACCTTCGGCAGGTCAGACGCGACATCCGTCTGAATGGTCTTCCCGGAATCGATGCTCCAAAACTGTCCTGCGGCTTCCGTAATGAGCTGCGAGATATCTGCCCCCGTGAGGTCGAGTTCCGCGTTACCGGCCTGCAGCCGCGCCATTTCCTTCAGGTTCCCGGTAAGGCGGCGAAGCAGCGCGGCCTGCCCCTGAATCGAGGACACCGCGGCTGAGTACGGGCTTCCGAGCAACTCAGGGAGAAGTTTCTCCGTGGTCTTCAGAATCGAATTCACCGGGAAACTGATATCGCGGGACACAGCGCCGAGCAGCGTCGCGCGCATCCGCTCGGCTTCACCCCGGATCATGGCGTCCTTCGCGATATTTGAGTACTCAATTCGCTCAATGGTCTGTGCGACCTGTACAGCACAGGCGTCAAGCAGCCGCTTCGTGTCGGGATTCTCAAGCGTCAGGGCTCCGGTCGGGCTGAGCGCCATCACGCCCCAGCACCGCTGCCGCGTGAGAAGCGGAATCATCCGTTCCTTCGCGGCTGAGAGCGTCATCGTCCCAAGACCTGCTTCCTGCGAGTGGTCGTAAGACCACTGCGCCACTTCAATATCGGGGAGCTTTTTCGCTTTGAAGCTGAGCCGGTCATCGTGATCCGGGAACCCAAGCGAGATATCCGCCTGAAGGAGCGGCGAGAGATGACGCTGCACCACTTCCGCCACCTGCTCCACCGTGATCGACTTCGTGAGCTCCTTCGCAAGCTCCGCCACCGCAGAACTCCGGAAGTCGCGCACGCAGGCGAGATCCGCTTCGCGGCGCAGCTTCCCCGACATCAGGCCGACATAGACCGCCGTGATGAGGACAAGGAAGAACGTGAAGATGTACTGCGTGTTATTCGTCGTGAACTTCAGAATCGGCGGCACGTAGAAGAAGTCAAACGCGAGTGCCGCAAGGAACACCGCCCAGGCGGCCGGTCCGCAGCCCCACACGGCACCCACCGCAACCGCCATCAGGAGAATCAGAATGATGACGTTCGCGGGTTCAAAGATGGAAAGCAGGAACGCGGTGGCGACAAGCGTTGCCGCGCAGGCGAGCGTCGCCCAGAGGTAATTGATCGCCGGCGCGTTCCCTTCGCCGTTCAGCCACTTCGATCGCTCACGGGTCTTTGAATCCTCAAGCGCGATCTGCACCACATCGAGATCCGGATATCGGGTGAGGAGCTTATCGGCGACTCCTGCGCGGAAGATCGCGAACCTGGACCGGGGTTTCGCGCCGAGCACGATCTTCGTCACATTGCGGCGCCGCGCGTATTCCGCTATCACGGCAACCGGATCGCTCCCTGACAGCACCGTCGTTTCAGCTCCGAGCTGACCGGCGAGATTCAGCACATCGAACACCCGCTTCTTCTCTTCACTGTCAGGTCTCGAAGGATCCTCCACGTGGACCGCGATCCACTCAGCTTTCATGCGGTTCGCGAGGCGGGCCGTCTCACGCACGAGACGCGCGCTGTCGGTGCTCGTACCGATCGCGACGAGAAGCCGGTCCTGCGCTTCCCACACGGTCGCGATGGCACTCTCCTGGCGGTACGCCCGCATCTGCGCGTCCACGCGGTCCGCCGTGCGGCGGAGCGCAAGTTCACGGAGCGCGATGATGTTTCCCTTCCGGAAGAAGTTATGCGCGGCGCGCGCCGCGATATTCGGGAGGTAGATCTTCCCTTCGTCCAGCCGCTTCAGGAGTTCGTCTGCCGGAATATCGACGAGTCTCACCTCCCAGGCCTCATCAAAAATCCGGTCCGGCACGGTTTCGCGGACCGTGATCCCGGTGATGCCGGCCACCACGTCATTCAGGCTCTCGAGATGCTGGACGTTAAGCGCGGTGTAAACATCGATCCCGGCTTCGAGCAGCTCCTCCACATCCTGCCAGCGCTTTGCGTGGCGGCTTCCAGGGAGGTTGGAGTGCGCAAGCTCATCCACCACAAGGAGCTGGGGGTGGCGCTTCAGCGCCGCCTCAATATCAAATTCGTGAAGGTTGCTGCGGCCCTGAACGGTGCGCTTCGGAAGAATCTCAAAGCCGTCAAGCAGCTCACTCGTCTCCTCGCGGCCGTGGGTTTCCGCGAGCCCCACCACAACGTCGACCCCGGCCTTCCGCTGGGCCTTCGCCTCGGTGAGCATCGTGTAGGTCTTGCCTACCCCGGCGCAGGCGCCGAAGAAGATCTTCAGCTTTCCCCGGCCGCTCTCATCCTCTGACTGCTGTATGGAGGCCAGAAGCGCGTCCGGATCGGGTCTCTCTTCGGTATCGTCTCTCATGTGCATGCCTCCTCTCTGTCAGTCTTTACTTGGTCTAGCGGCGCTTTCCGCCTTTGCTGCTCACGCTCTTCTGCTGCTTCTGTTCCGCGGCTCTCCGGTCAAGCTCCATATTGAGCGCGAGAACATTGATGCGCTCCTCCCCGAGAAAACCGAGGAACGGTTCCTCAGTCATATCGTGAATGAGCTTCTCGAGATCCTGCTTCTTCATTTTTCTCGCTTTTGCCACACGCTCCACCTGCCAGAGCGCGTCTTCCGGCGTGATATCCGGATCAAGCCCTGAGGCGGAGGTCGTCGCGAGATCCTGCGGCACCGGTCCCTTAGCGTCCGGATTTGCCTTACGCTGAGCCGCCACCCGGTCGCGCACTTTATTGATGAGCCAGGGGCTCGTCGGACCGTCATTCGAGCTCGTCGACGTCATGGCGTTATTCGCGCCGCCCGGGATCGCGCTCGGGCGCCCCCAGAAGTACTTCGGCTCAGTCCATTCCTGTCCGATCAGGCGGCTTCCGACCGGTTTCCCGTCCTTATAGACAAGAGACCCGTTCGCCTGATCCGGGAAGGCTTTCTGAGCGATCACAGTCACCAGCGCGGGGTAACCGACGCCGCAGACAATGCCAAGCAGGAGAAAGAGGATGATCGCGTTTTTCGCGGCTTTCAGAACCATGGCCTTTGCTCCTAGAAGATCCCGAGATAGGCAAGCGCCATATCGATCGCCTTGATCAGCACGAACGGCACAATCAGACCGCCGAAGCCATACACAATCACGTTCCGCCGCAGAAGCTTGAGCGGCGAAGAGGCCTTGTAGTGCACGCCGCGGATCGCGACCGGGATCAGCAGCAGAATGATGAGCGCGTTGAAGATCACGGTTGAAAGCACCGCGCTTTCCGGTGACGAAAGATGCATCACGTTCAGCACGGAAAGCTCAGGATAGGTCGTCGCAAAGGCGGCCGGAATAATGGAAAAGTACTTCGCGATATCGTTGCTCACGGAGAACGTGGTGAGAGCGCCGCGCGTGAGGAGCATCTGCTTGCCGATATCGATAATGTCAAGAAGCTTCGTGGGGCTTGAGTCGAGGTCAATCATGTTCCCCGCTTCCTTCGCGGCCTGAGTGCCGTTCCCCATCGCAACCGCGACGTCCGCCTTCGCGAGCGCCGGGGCGTCGTTCGTCCCGTCCCCTGTCATGGCGACGAGTTTCCCCTCAGCCTGATAGCGGCGGATGATACGAAGCTTATCCTCCGGGGTTGCTTCACCCACGTAGTCATCAAGCCCCGCCTCGGCTGCCATGGCGGCCGCTGTATAGCGGTTGTCGCCTGTCAGCATCACGGTCCGGATACCCATGCTCCGCAGCTGATTGAACCGCTGCCGGATCCCGGTCTTGATCACATCCTTCAGTTCCACGATACCGAGGACACGGCCGTTTTCAGCGACGATAAGCGGGGTCGCACCGCGGCGGCCCATGCTGATTGCCTTCTGTTCAGCTTCTTTCGGGAGCGACATGCCTTTCTGCCGGAGCCAGGCGCTGATCGCGGACAAAGCACCCTTACGGATGCTGCGGTCTCCAAGGTCTAACCCCGACATACGGGTCTGGGCGCTGAAGGCGACAAACTTCGCGCCCTTGAAGGAATTGATATCAATCTGAACGTTGTAGCGTTCTTTCGCGAGCCGCGTGATCGAATAGCCTTCAGGCGTCTCGTCCGCGATCGAAGCGGCTGCCGCGGCCGCGGCGAGCTCGGCCACCGTGACACCCTGAAGCGGCACGAAAGCGATAGCCTCGCGGTTCCCGACCGTAATCGTGCCGGTCTTATCGAGCAGCAGCACGTCAACGTCACCCGCCGCCTCAATAGCGCGCCCCGACATCGCGATCACATTCGCTTTCAGCATGCGGCTCATGCCGGCAACGCCAATCGTGGAGAGGAGACCTGCGATCGTGGTCGGCACCACGCACACGAGGAACGCGACCACCGTGATCACGCGGACCGGCGCCCCGCGGGACGCCATTTCAGAGGCGTAGAGCGAAAACGGCACGAGTGTCGCGCAGGAGAGAAGGAGAATCACGGTCATAGCGATCAGCATGATCGTGAGGGCCACTTCGTTCGGGGTCCGGCGGCGCCGCGCGCCGTCCACCATCGTAATCATCTTGTCGAGGAACGAGTCCCCCGGCTCCACATTGATCCGGGCAATCAGCCGGTCAGAAAGCACGCGCGTACCGCCGACGATCGCGGAGTTCGGGCCGCCCGGCTCCCGGATCACCGGTGCGGATTCACCGGTCACCGCGGATTCGTCAACGGAGGCGACACCGTCAATCACTTCGGCGTCCGCCGCGATCACGTCTCCCGGCTCAATCAGAATGAGGTCACCCTTCTTCAGGTTCTCAGCGAGCACGAGCTCGGGCGACGTCACGTCGTCCACGGACTTAATTCGCTTCGCGAGAATCTCACGCCTTGTGCCGCGGAGCGCGATCGCCTGGGCGCGCCCCCGCTCCTCCGCGAGCGCTTCCGAGAAGTTCGCGAACCAGAGCGTGATCCAGAGCCAGATCATGAGGGACATCGAGAAAAAGATGTCGTGCGCGTGTCTCGGATAAGAGTGCGGAAAGATAAGTTCGTAAACCGTGAGCACCGTGACAATCACAGCACCCATCCACACGATGAACATCACCGGGTTCATCATGAGCGCCACGGGGTTCAGGCGATAGAGCGCAAGCCACATCGCGTGAAGGATGTGGCGCGGCGTGAAGAGGTGACGCGTAAGCGGCTGGGTTTCCCGATCCATTTCGTTTCTCTCCCTTACGAGTGATAGCCCCAGAAGAGCTGGATCGATTCAACAATCGGACCGAGCGACTGCGCGGGGAAGAAGGTAATCATGGAGAGCAGCACGGCCACCATGATGAACATGAAGGAGAAGACCGGGCCATCCGTCTGAATTGCCTGAACGGAGTTCAGCTGACGGGGCTTGGACGCCATATTGCCCGCGATCGCGAGAAGCGCGGTCAGCGTGATCATTCGGCAGATCCACATGCAGATCGCGAGCGCGGTGTTATAGAAGAAATCGTTCGCCGCAAGCCCCCCGAAGGACGAGCCATTGAAGTTCGAAACCGAGGAGAAGGCGAAAAGGATCTGCGTAAAGCCATGCGGGCCCGGCGCGGATACCGCGTCAACGCCCTGAGGCGTGAGGCAGGCAATGGCCGTGCCGATCAGCGTGCAGATGGAAGGCATCAGAAGCGAGACGCAGACCATCTTCATGTCATAGGCATCGATCCGCTTCCCCAGATACCGGGGCGTTTTGCCGACCAGCATACCGAGAATGAAGACCGCGACGATCGCGAGACCGAGCATTGTGTAGAGACCGGAGCGGGAGCCGCCGAAAATCACGTCACCCACCTGGATCAGCCAGAGCGCGACACCGCCTCCGATCGGCATCATCGAGTCAAACGACCCGGCAGAGGATCCGGCAGCGCTTGCGGACGATCCCGTCGCGAAGAGCGACGTGAGAAGTGTGCCAAAGCGGACTTCCTTACCCTCCATATTTCCGAGCCCGCGTGACACACCGAGTTCTGTCACGAGAGGATTCGCCATGCTTTCCGACCAGGCGATCAGCATGAAGGCACCGATAAAGAGCACCATCATGCCAAAGAGAATCGAGAAACCGGATTTCACGTTCCCTGTCATCCGGCCGTAGGCGAAGACAAGGCTCGCCGCCATGAGCAGCATCAGGATGATCTGGATCATGCAGACCACGGCGGTCGGCGCGGCGAAAGGATGAGCTGAATTCGCGCTGAAAAAGCCGCCCCCAGTAACCGCGAGCACCCGGATCGCCTCCTGGCTCGCCACAGGACCCACGGCAATCTTCTGAATCGGGCCTTCGATTGTCTTCACGACAGTCATCGCGTCCATCGTCTGCGTGCAGCCCTGCCACACGGCAATGATCGAGCAGATCACCGCAAGCGGCAGGAAAAGCCACAGGATGCAACGCACCATGTCTTCCCAGGCGTTTCCGAGCGACGGATCGCGGCTCTGAATCAGGCCGCGGGCGAAAGCAAAAGCCGCCACGACACCAGTCGCGGAGCTGAGGAAGGTGAGCGTGCAGAGACCGAACGCCTGCGAGAAGAGACTCATCACATTCTCACAGTCGTAGCCCTGCCACGTGGTGCTCGTGGAGAAAGAGACCGCCGTATTGAAGGCGAGGTCAGGGGACAGTCCCTTGAAATTCAGCGGGTTATAAGGGAGATAGCCCTGAAACCGGAAAATCAGGTACCCGATCACGGTCCCCACCACAGTCAGCGCGATGAGCGAGACGCAATACTCCTTCCAGTCCATCGGCTCACGGCCGGATTTCCCGAGCGGCCAGAGAAAAATGGATTCCACCCGGTACATCCAGGGAAATTTCTGCGAGAGCGTCCCGTCGAAAACCGCGCTCATGTAGATCCCGATCGACACGCTCAGCGTGAAAATCACGGCAAAGAGCCCGACGAAAAGCAAAACCGCGGACGTGGTATTCATTCTTCTCTCCGGTTAATCCAGAAGTTCCGCGTTGAAAAGCACGACGATCAGGTAGACGAGAGCCAGTCCCGCCGCAATGCCTGCCATCCAGTACACCCAGCTCGGATCGCCATACATGATTAATGCTCCCGGTATTTCTGGCAGAGCTTCACGAACCCTGCCGCAATAAGAACGAGAAGGACCAAAAGTCCGGCAAAGAACAGGTCTTCGAGCCTCATCTCTTTTCTCCTTTGAATGCCGAAAGCCGGCGCGTCAGGCGCCGGCATCCGGGGACGGGGTCAGTCCCCGTTCCAATGAAAGTCGCTTATTTTATCAAGCCTTTGATCCTGCACAAGCGTCAGGAATCTGACCGCAGGTCCAAGCCCCGGAATAACAGCGTCAGGCCGTATTTCATGAAGCGGCTCAAGGACAAAGCGCCGCTCATGCATTCTCGGGTGCGGCACAACGAGTTCCGGCGGCTCATCAATCGGGCTGTCACCGAAAAGCTCGATATCGAGATCGATCGTCCGGGGAGCGTTATGAACCCCCGCGGGGCGGACGCGTCCGAGATCAAGCTCAATTTTCTGCATCGCGTGGAGCAGCTCTTTCGCCGGGATCGTCACGGCAAGCACCGCCGCGGCATTGGTGTAGTCAGGCCCTGTCGCGTCGATCGGAGCTGTACGGTAGAGGCTGCTTACCCGCACGACGCGGACCCCGGGCACCTCGGAGAGCCGCCTCAGCGCCTCTCCGAGCGCCTCTTCGGGATTTCCGAGATTCGCGCCCAGGCCGATCACGGCCTCTGTTTCGTGCGCCATGGATCAGCCCTCCTGGATATCAGGATCACGCTGCGTGCGGCGGGGAGGACGCTTCTGCGGTGTCAGCTTGCGGTCTGAGGGCGCGGGGACAAAGAATCCGATCGGCGCCTCGGGCGCTGCCGGACGGGCGGCCCCGGCCGCTGGGAGACTCTTCTTCGTCCTCTTCGTCGCGCGGCTTCGGGCCCTGACCCGGAACCGGATTCAGGGCGAGATCGCCCGACGTCGGATCCTTCCTCGGGCGGCGGCTGCGCTTCTTAGAGCCCGCGCCGCGCGCTTCCTTCTCCGCCTGCTCAATCATCTCGTGGCGGCCCGCTTCATCCGCCTCATAGAAGTTCTTCCACCACTCGACGACCTCAACCGGCACTTCGCCGTTCTGGCTCCGGAGCAGCATGAAGTCATAGGCCGCGCGGTACTTCGGATGATTCACCTGCGCGAACGGCATCTTGCCGTAGCGGCGCTCAAACCGGTACTGCAGCATCCAGATCATCTGGATATCAGCCATGTAGCGGCGCTGAATCACGAGCTTTTCGCACTGCGTCTTCAGCACAACGTCGCACGCCTCGTAGAGCGCCTGGGCGCGGCTCTTGCCCTTCTTCTCAAAGGACTCCCAGCGGCGCAGCGTCTGAGGCCAGAGGAGCGTGGCGAAGAGGAACGCGGGAGAGGTTTTCTTCCCCGCGTTGATGCGTTCATCCGTACGCTCAAGCGCGAGCATCATGAATTTTTCGCCCGCGGACTCTGTATTCATCATGTCGAGCACCGGAAGAAGCCCGTGATGCAGCCCTTCCTTCCGGAATGCCTCAATGCAGGCCACGGCGTGACCGCTCGTGAGGAGCTTGATGATTTCGTCAAAGAGACGCGCGTCCGGCACGTTTTTCAGAAGATAGGCCATCTTCGGAATTGGTTTCCGGGTCGACTCATCAATCCGGAAACCGAGCTTCGCCGCGATGCGGACCGCGCGCATCATGCGAACCGGATCCTCGCGGTAACGCGCCTCAGGGTCTCCGATGATCCGCAGGCACTTATCCTTCAGATCCTCGTAACCGTTGTGATAGTCGAGCACTTCCTGTGTCGACGGATCGTAATAGAGGGCGTTGATCGTGAAGTCGCGGCGCGCCGCGTCTTCCCACATTTCGCCGAAGATGTTATCGGAAATCACGCGCCCCGCGGCGTCCTTTCTCACACCTTCGGTGTCCAGCGAACGGAACGTGGCGCACTCAATCACTTCACGCCCGAAAATCACGTGCACCAGACGGAAACGGCGGCCGATGATGATGGCACGCTTCTGGCAGGCCTTCACTTCTTCCGGCGTCGCGTCCGTCGCAACGTCAAAATCCTTCGGCTTGACGCCAAGCAGCATGTCGCGCACAGCGCCGCCCACCACATAAGCCTTGAAGCCGCGGCGCTGAAGCGCTTCACAGGTCCGGATCGCCTGCCAGGCGACGAGCTCCGGCCGGATTCCATGCACCGAGGCGGGAATGATCCGGGGAGTCTTCTGAATAACTCCGCCGGCGGAACCGCCAAGGAGACTTTTTACTTTACGTACAAATTTCTGCAAAACAGCCATTTTGAATAATTTTTATTAAGCATCTATCTTCTGGCGGTCACCCGGGAGGGCTTCTAGCCGCAACCGATCCCCCTGAAGTCAGTCGGTCACCATTTTAGGAGCGGACTCCTCGCGCACAGCGGCGTTCCTTGGAGGAAAACACTGACGCAGCAGAGTACGGGTGATCTTTTTTGAAGCTCCGAGCGCGAAGCGCTCCACTTCGAAGAGCGCTTCGGAAAGCGTTCCCATATCGCGGGGAAGATGTTCCAGCATCCACTGACGCGCGTCATCGGGCAGATCAATCCGGCTCTCTTCAGCAAGCTTTCTGAGCGCCGCATCCTTCTGCTCATCGGTAAGCGGATGCACCTGAAACACGAGTCCCCAGGAAAGACGTGAAATCACGTCCGGCCTTCCCTTCATCTGAAGCGGCGGAAGATCTCCTGCCGTAATCAGACGGTACTGCCCGAACGGGCCGCCGTCAGAATGACTGCGCACGTCGTTCATCAGTTCAAAGAGTTTCTGCTGAGACTCCTCTCCCAGCTCCTCAACATCATCCACGGTATAAATCAGGCGGCTCTCGGAAAAAGCGGGAACCCGCTCGACGCCGGCCAGAGGATCCATGGCATGGAGAAGATGCGTGCAGCCGACACCCGTCTCGCCCCACAGATACAGAAACTGAGGACCGGAGCCGGTTTCCGCCATCGTACGCAGCACGGACATCAGTTCCGCGTTGTCTCCGACAGCGAAATTATCGAGGCTCGGCGCAGGTCTAATCTGCAAGTTCAGAGTGAGCTGCTCTTGTTCCATGAATGAATATCCGGGGGACGCAGGGCAAAAACTACCCTTCCGTCTGAGGATGCATCGAATAAAATCTCTTAGAATGAGGGTAATGCGATAAACGGAAGTTTAGCGCGCCCACCTTTTCTCATGTTTCTTTGAGACATTTCTACTCATGACTCAACTCTCCTATGATGCAGCCGGCGTTTCCATTGATAACGGAGACGAACTGGTTGAGCGCATCAAGCCTTTTGCCAAGCGTACTCTGATCCCGGGCGTTCTCGGTTCCATCGGCGGCTTCGGCGCACTTTTCGAAATCAGCAAGGAATACAAGGAACCCGTCCTCGTGTCCGGCACTGACGGCGTCGGCACGAAGCTGATGCTCGCCTTCAAGCTGAACCGTCACGATACGGTCGGTCAAGATCTGGTGGCGATGAGCGTGAATGACGTTCTGGTGCAGGGTGCGAAGAACGTCTTCTTCCTCGACTACTTCTCCTGCGGCAAGCTGGATGTCAGCATCGCGGAGCGTGTCGTGAAGGGTGTCGCTCACGGCTGCGAACTTGCTGGCTGCGCGCTGATCGGCGGCGAAACCGCTGAAATGCCGGGCATGTATCCGGAAGGCGAGTATGACCTCGCGGGCTTTGCGGTCGGCGTGGTTGAGAAGAGCCAGATTATTGACGGCTCCAAGGTGAAGCCTGGTGACGTGGTCCTCGGCCTTGCCTCCTCCGGTCCCCACAGCAACGGTTTCTCCCTCATCCGCAAGATCGTTGAGGTGAGTGGCGCCTCCTGGGATATGCCGTTTGACGGCGCGACGCTCGCTGACCGTCTGATGGAGCCGACCCGCATTTACTGCAAGCAGGTCGCAAACGTGATGAAGAAGGTGCCGATCCATGCGATGGCCCACATCACGGGCGGCGGTCTCGTGGAAAACGTGCCGCGCGTTCTGCCTGAAGGCACGCAGGTCGTGATCCACCGTGACTCCTGGAAGCGTCCGGCGATTTTCGACTGGCTGCAGAAGGAAGGCAATGTGGCCGAAGACGAAATGCTCCGCGTCTTCAATAACGGTATCGGTCTCGTCGTGATTGTTCCGGCTGAAGCCGCTGACGCCGCTGTCTCTGCCTTTGAATCTGAAGGCGAAAAGGTTTATCGTCTAGGCGAAGTGGTCAATCGCGCAAACGCAGCTGATCCTGGCTGCGTCGTGATCTGACGAAGTAAAGACGGCCTGCTGTTCGCCCTCAGGCCGCCTCGCAGAAAAGGTCGGAACTTATTCCTCGGTTCCGGCCTTTTTTCATGCCTGGGAGGCAGGCCTCTGCAGATCCCAGTCAAGCGACAGCGCGTAGGCTTTCGCGTCCCGGAGCCCCGCCTCGGTATAGGGATCAAACGCCCGGATCTCATCCTTCATGGAGCGAAGCCATGTGATCTGGCGCTTCGCGAGCTGCCGCGTCGCGGCAATCGCCTTATCGCGGAACACCGCGTAGTTGGTTTCGCCTGCCAGGTACTCGAGCGCCTGACGGTATCCGACAGAACGCATCGCGGGAGACTCCCGGTCAAACCCCGGAAGCCCGGTGAGACGCCTCATTTCGTCGAGGAACCCGGCTTCGAGCATCGCGTCAAACCGCTCGGCAATCTTCGCGTGGAGCGCCGCGCGGTCTTCAGGAAGAAGCGCTATCGCGGCAATCCGAAAGGGCGGAGCTGAATGCGGCTGCTCCGCGATGATCGCGGACATCGGACGCCCGGTCATCCGGTAAACCTCAATCGCGCGGCTGATCCGCTGCCGGTCATTCGGTTTCAGACGCGCCGCGGTCTCGGGATCCACTTTGGCGAGCTCCTCCCGCATGGCGGGCCACCCCTTTTCCTCTCCTTCCACTGTCACCGCTTCCCTCACGGCGGGATCCGTCGCCGGAAGCTCGGCGAGTCCGTGCAGCAGCGCGTTCGCGTAAAGCATTGTACCACCCGCGAGAATCGGAAGCGCGCCGCGGGACCGGATTTCCGGAATGAGCCTCAGGCAGTCCTCCGTAAAGTCCGCGACGTTATACGGTTCACCGATATCGCGGATATCAATCAGGTGGTGCGGCACACCGGCCCGCTCCGCTTCGGTCGGCTTGGCGGTCCCGATATCCATTCCGCGGTAAACGAGCGCTGAATCCACCGAAATCACTTCGGCCGGAAGCTCGGATGCGATGGAGAGTGACAGCGCCGTTTTGCCGCTTGCGGTCGGCCCGAGAATCATCAAGGCGTCAAAGGCCATCAGCGCCCCCTCAGGAAAAGCTGGTCAAGATCGTCAAGCGACATCTGAATCCACGTCGGACGCCCATGATTGCACTCATCCGCGCGGTCTGTCTTCTCCATTTCACGGAGCAGCGCGTTCATTTCATCAAGGTTCAGAATGCGGTGGGCGCGGACAGCGCCGTGGCACGCCATGGTGGAAAGAATTTCGTTCCGATGCTTCTCAAGCACCTGCGTCCCGCCAAACTCCCGGAAGTCATCCAGAATGTCGCGGATAAGCCGCGGTCCCTCGTGCTCAATATCCGCGACGATCACGGCCGGAACGGTGCGGAGCGTAAGGTGCTCGGGAGACGCTGCGCCGACATCGAGCCCGAGGCTCTGAAGCTCCGCCTCATGCTCCTCGAACGCCGCCATCTCAAGCGGATTCACGGAGAAAACAAGAGGAATCAGAAGCTGCTGCGTCGGGATGCGGGAGGCATCCATCTGACGCTTCAGTTTTTCGTAGCAGATCCGCTCGTGGGCCGCGTGCATATCAACGATCACAAGGCCCTCGCGGTTTTCGGCGAGCACATAAATGCCGCCGACCTGAGCGAGCGCGCGCCCGAGCGGAAACGGGTTCTCGTCTGTCGGAATCGGGACGCCCTCAGGCACCTCAACGCCTCCCGTATGGCCGGCGGGCGTGCTGACGGTGAGAGGTGCCGCCGCGGGAACGGCTGCCGTCGGTGATGCGGGTTCAGGGGCGCTGCCTGACGCCGTTTCAGGAGCCGAAACCGGCGGCTGAGACTCCGTATGAGCAGGCTCTGACCCCGTATCAAAAAGCTTCAGATAGGCGGATCCGGGGAGCGGCGGTTTCTTCCGGTCCCAGCTCAGCGTTTCACTGCGGCTCTGCTGACCGTACCCCGGTCTCGGGCGGCTTTCAAAGACGTTATCCCGGATCTGCGGTGCGGACGAATGGCTGAAAAGCGGCTTCTGGGCGGCCGGAACAGGGCTCACACCGCCCGACACCTCGGCCTTCACGCCGGATGCCGCGCCGCCCGAAAGCCCGGAAGGCGCGGAGCCGCTTGAAATTGCGGGGGCGAGCGCCGCCTCCACCGCATGGAATACAAACTGATGCACCCGCTGTCCCTCGCGGAAACGGACTTCACTCTTTGTCGGATGCACATTCACGTCGACCTGCATGGGGTCAACGTCAAGGAAAAGGCAGAAGGAAGGCTGCGCGCCGTTATAAAGCACGTCACTGTAACCCTGCTTCACGGCGTGCAGCAGCGTCTTATCCTTCACGCAGCGGCCGTTCACGAAGAAGAACTGCGCGTCACTCTTCTGACGCGCCGCGGTTGGCGTCCCAACCCAGCCGGTTACGGTGAGACCGGGGGCCGACGCATAGACTTCGCGCGACGCATCCGCGAATTCCTTCGGGAGAATCATGTTCGCGCGTTCCCGCGGCGCCTGGGCGGGGAGCGCGTGAATCACGCGGCCGTTCGCCATGAAGCGCATATCAACATCGGGGTGGGAAAGCGCCGCGTGCTCAAACTGCCGGAGACAGTGCGCGGTTTCCGTCGCTTCGGACTTCAGGAATTTCCGTCTTGCCGGGGTCTTGAAGAAAAGATCCACCACTTCGATCTGAGTCCCCTGGCTGCCGGCCGCCGGCATCACGCCTTCCTCGCTGATCGACCAGGCGTGATCTTCTTCCGCCGTACGGCTGGTCAGGGTGAGAGCCGCGACCGACGCGATGGAAGCGAGTGCCTCACCCCGGAACCCGAGGCTTCGGACACTTTCAAGCTCAATCAGATTCCGGATCTTGCTCGTCGCGTGACGCTTCAGCGCGAGCGGCAGCTCTTCCTTCGGAATGCCGCAGCCGTTATCCGTCACGGATATGCGTCTGAGACCGCCGCCCTCGATCCGGACCTCAATCCGGGTCGCGCCGGCGTCAAGCGCGTTCTCGACAAGCTCTTTCACGACCGATGCGGGGCGCTCAACCACCTCGCCTGCCGCAATCTGGCTGATCAGCTGGTCCGGGAGCTCGGCGATCGAACGCCTCGCTGCCGGCTTCTCTTCCTTCTCAATTTCTTCCATTCACACTCCGCGGATCATGAAATTAGCCGATATCCCTACATTAGGTCCAATGATGGAACCCGCCTCAGTTGTTATGATAGGGAATTTCCGGTACTACTATCTGCCAGCGGCTAAAAAGCAAATTCCTCTATGGACTTGAGCGTCATACTTCAGCTATTCACCAACATGGATGCATTCCTGGTCAATCTGGCCTCGAATTACGGAACGATGATCTATGTGGTGATGTTCCTCATCTTCTATCTGGAAACGGGCGTCTTCGTCTTTTCCTTCCTTCCGGGAGACTCACTGCTATTCGTAGCCGGCACGGTGGCTGCCGCCGGTACAACGAGCCCCTTCGGACTGATGCTCGCCGTGATCATCGGTGCCATCGTCGGGAACACTCAGGCCTATTCATTCGGCCGCTGGTTCGGCCAGAAAATTTATACGAAGAACTTCCTCTTCCTGAAGCAGGATAAGCTCATGCGTGCGAAGGTCTTCTATGACAAGCATGGCGGAAAGACTGTGTTCCTCGGCCGCTTTGTGCCGATCATCCGCGCGTTCGTTCCGATCATCGCGGGCGCCGCGAGCATGAAGTCACTCCGGTTTGAGTTCTATTCGATGACAGGCGCCGTCGCCTGGGCGGTCGGCCTGATCGGCGCCGGATACCTTTTCGGCAACATCCCGATCGTGAGAAATAACCTCACCGTGATCCTTCTGATCGGTGTGGCGGGTGCCTTCTCAGGCCCCATCATCATCGCCTGGGTCCTCAGGATGCTGCATATGAGGGACGCCCGCAAGGGAACCCCGGTCACGCTGCCGAAGGACTGAGACCGGAAGCCTCCCTCCCCTTCTCTTCATCCGGAAAAGCGAAAAAGGAGCTGAAAAAATTCAGCTCCTTTTTTCATGCCGCTTATCTGAAGCGGTCAGACTCAGTCGTCCGCGCGGGCCTCAAGAGCCGCCACAGCGGGAAGCGTCTTGCCTTCGAGAAACTCGAGGAACGCGCCGCCGCCGGTCGAAATATAGGACACGCGGTCCGCGATGCCGAACTGCTTCACAGCGGACACAGTGTCGCCGCCGCCGGCGATCGAGAACGCGCCGTCGTCGGTCGCCGCGGCGATGGAATCAGCGAGCGCCTTCGTGCCGCCCGCGAACGGTTCCATTTCAAAGACACCGACCGGACCGTTCCAGACGATCGTCTTCGCGGCGCGCACTTCGCGGTCGAGTTCCTCACGGGACTTCGGGCCGATATCGAGAATCATCTCGTCGTCTGCCACATCGCTCACGCTGCAGACACGGACCGGACCTTCGGCGGAGAACGTCTTCGAGACGACGACATCCACCGGAAGCGGCATCGTGGCGTGCTTTTCTTCAAGCGTCTTCAGAACGCGGAGGCACTCCGGAACGAGATCGGGTTCAGCGAGCGACTTGCCGATCGGGAAGCCCTTCGCGAGAAGGAACGTATTCGCGATACCGCCGCCCACGACAAGACGGTCAACGGTCGATGCGAGGTGATTCAGAATCGTGAGCTTCGTGGAGACCTTGGAGCCCGCGACGATCGCCATCAGCGGATGACGGGCTTCCTCGACAGCAGCAGTCAGCGCTTCGATTTCACGGGCCAGCAGCGGGCCCGCGCAGGCGCACTTCGCGAAATGCGCCACGCCTTCCGTCGTCGCCTCAGCGCGGTGAGACGTGCCAAACGCATCATTCACATAGACATCGCAGAGCGCCGCATACTTGCGGGCGAGGTCTTCGTTGTTCTTCTTTTCGCCGACATTGAAGCGGCAGTTTTCGAGTATCACAACGTGACCGGGTTCAACCGTGACACCGTCCACCCAGTCGCGCACGAGCGGCATTTCGGTGCCAAGGAGCTCGGAGAGCCGGTCAGCCACGTGGATCAGGCTCTCAGCTTCAGTCGGAACGCCTTCCTTCGGGCGGCCGAGGTGGCTCACCACCATCACCGCGGCGCTGGCCTTCAGCGCCATCTGGATCGCAGGAACGGACGCCGTGAGGCGGGTCTCGTCCGTGATGCGGCCCGATTCATCGTGAGGGGCGTTCAGGTCGCTTCTGATCAGCACCCGTTTTCCCGAAAGCTTTCCGGCGTCAGCCAGTTCCTGCAGTGTCTTAACCCGCATGTATCACTCCGTACAAATGGTTGTTTTAACGGCTGAGGTCTTCATCCCGCCTCAGCCGGCGCACATATTCTAAAGTGAAGAATGGCTTTTTCAAGAAAAAAGTTATCGGTCTTTTCCGGCATGCCATCGCCCGGCATCCGGCGCCTCTGATGCCCCTGCTTCCTTTACAGACTCCAGCCACTGCGTGCGGGGCTTGATGACCGCGGCGCACACCGCGCGAAGGAGCACCACATCGTCCTCCGTCAGAGCCGCGCGGCTGAAGATTGTCTGAAGCCGGTTCATGATCTTCCGATGGTCCCCCGCTCTGGTCATCCCGACATGGATCAGCGCCTTTTCAAGATGCGCGATGAACCCCGCGACATCCGACGCGGAAGCAGGTTCCCCCGCCTTGAACCGCAGTTCCCAGGGAAGAAGGTCAGACGCCTTTCCTTCCGCCTCTCTCAGCGCTTCCCGCACTTCATACGCGCAGACCTGAACCGCCTGCGCGAGGTTAAGGCTCGGCATTTCGGAGTCAGCCGGGATCGCCGCGATCGCGTGGCAGAGCAGCACCTCTTTATTGGATAGGCCATCGCGTTCGGTGCCAAAAACAAACGCGATGTCACCTGAGGCGGAATCCCCCGCGGTCTCCGCGAGCAGCGCGGCCGATGACGCCGCCGCAGTCCGGAGCGGATAGATCTTGGGGCCGAACTCGTGGTTATAGCCTGAGAGCGCCCAGGCGTAGCGGACACCTTCCAGAGCCTCAGCGAGCGACGCGGTCTCGCGGCTCTCTTCCAGCACATCCTCCGCCTGAGTCGAGAGCCTCACCGCGTCCGGATCATGCCGATAGTCCTTCACCCGGGGATTCGATACCCAGAGCTTACGGAACCCCATCGTCTTGATCGCGCGGGCCGCCGCGCCGATATTCGCCGGAATACTCGGATCCGCCAGAATGAAGCGCACGCGGTCCGCCTTGAAACCCAGATCCATCTTTCTTTACCCGAAAAAAACGGAGGCTGCCGAAAAATCCGGAAGCCTCCATATTGCCTTCAGAAAATTTTCTGCCGGCGGATTACTTGGCGAGCGCCATCGCGCGGGCCGTGTCGATCATACGGCAGGAGAAGCCCCACTCGTTGTCGTACCAGGAGCCGACCTTCACGAAGTTCGACTTACCTTCGATCACCTTGGTGAACGTGGCGTCGAACGTGGAGGATTCGTGCGTGTGGTTGTAGTCGTGAGACACGAGCTTCTCTTCGGTGTAAGCGAGAACGCCGTGATACGCCGGATCCTGAGCGGCAGCCTTCATGATCTCGTTCACTTCTTCCACGGTCGTTTCACGGCCGGCGGTGAAGCAGAGGTCAACGAACGACACGTTCATCGTCGGGACGCGCATCGACACGCCGTCGAGACGGCCGGCGAGTTCCGGCAGCACGAGGCCGATCGCCTTGGCAGCGCCGGTCTTCGTCGGGATGATGGAGGAAACGGCGGAACGGGCACGGCGCATGTCCTTATGGAACACGTCAACCAGCACCTGGTCATTCGTGAAGGAGTGAATCGTGGTCATCAGGCCGCGTTCAATGCCGAGCGAGCTATTAAGAGCCTTCGCGATCGGGGCGAGGCAGTTCGTCGTGCAGGAACCGTTCGACACGATCTTCATGTCGGAAGTGAGCACATCATCATTCACGCCGTACACAACGGTCGCGTCGCAGTCCGTGCCAGGAGCCGAGATCAGCACCTTCTTCGCGCCGCTCTCAAGGTGATAGGCCGCCTTTTCACGCGTACGGAAAGCGCCCGTGCATTCGAGCACCACGTCCACGTCGCAGGAAGCCCAGTCGATCTCGTGCGGATCGCGGGTGGAGAACATCTTGATCTTGTCGCCGTCGACCGCGAAGTCCTGACCGTCGAGGATCTCAACCTTGGAAGCGAAACGGCCGTGGGTCGTGTCGTAGCGCAGGAGGTGCGCGTTGGTTTCGAGGTCACCGAGAGTGTTGATCGCAACAACCTGCACATCATCCCAGCGCTTTTCTTCGTAGAGGGCACGGAGAACGCAGCGGCCGATGCGGCCAAAACCATTAATGGCAAGACGAATAGTCATCTGTGGGGTCCTTTAAAAATCGTTTTCTCAGTGAAGGAGGTCCTTGACGCGGGCAACGCCGTTTTCAACCGTCAGACCGAAGAGCGGCCAGAGCTTCGAAGCCGGAGCCGAGGCGCCGAACTGATCGATGCCAAGCGACGCGCCGTTGCCGCGGGTGTACTTGTACCAGAGTCCCGTGCTGCCTGCCTCGATCGTGAGAACGGGGAGACCAGCCGGGAGAACGCTCTCGCGGTAAGCGGCGTCCTGGGCGTCGAACCGCTCCGTGCAGGGCATGGAGACGAGACGCACCGCGATACCTTCCTCAGCGAGCTTCTCCTGGATCGCGCTGCCGAGCGACACTTCCGTGCCGGTCGCGACGATCACAGCCTTCGGGCTTTCAGCGTCGGTGAGAATATACCCGCCTTTTCGGATCAGGTCAGCCTTGGCGCCCGCCTGATGCAGGAACGGCACGCTCTGGCGCGAGAAGATGAGTGCGCTCGGGCCGTTCTTCTTACCGAAGGCGCAGCCCCAGGCGACAGCGGCTTCCACCGTGTCGCACGGACGCCAGACATCCAGCCCCGGAATCAGACGCAGGCTCGCGGTCTGCTCAATCGGCTGATGCGTCGGGCCGTCTTCGCCGACACCGATCGAGTCGTGCGTGTAAACGAAGATCGAACGGATCTGCATCAGTGCGGCCATACGGATGGCGTTCTTCGCGTAGTCAGAGAACGT
The DNA here is from genome assembly GCF_001182045.1 of Dakarella massiliensis. Taxonomy (GTDB): domain Bacteria; phylum Pseudomonadota; class Gammaproteobacteria; order Burkholderiales; family Burkholderiaceae_F; genus Mesosutterella; species Mesosutterella massiliensis. The sequence continues at coordinate 930,724 of NZ_CVTY01000007.1, forward strand.
GAGGAACGTGGCGCCGAACGGGATGAAGCCGCCGTAGAGCGCGATGCCGTTCATAATCGCGGACATGCCGAATTCACGGACACCGTAGGAAATGTGGCGGCCGGCGAGGTTATCGGTGCCGAAAGCGGTGACGCCTTCCCAGTTCGTGAGGTTGGAGCTCGTAAGGTCAGCCGAACCGCCGAGCGTCTCGGGGAGCTTCGGGCAGATCGCGCTCAGAGCCTTCTGGCTCGCCTTGCGGGTCGCAACCGATTCAGCAGCCTTCTCGGCAGCTTCCACAGCCTGAGCGACCGTTTCCGCGTAGTTCGCGGGGAGGTCACCCGCAATGCGGCGCTTCAGTTCGGAGGCGAGTTCCGGGTACGCGGCAGCGTAGCCGTCAAACATCTTCTGGTAATCGGCTTCAAGCTTCTCACCCGTCGCGCGGGCGTCGAACGCGTCATACACGTCCTGCGGAATCTCAAACGGGCCGTACTCCCAGCCAAGCGCCTTCTTCGCCGCGGCGATTTCCTCGTCGCCGAGCGGAGCGCCGTGCACCTTGGAGGTGCCCTGGAACTTCGGGGAGCCCTTGCCGATCGTCGTCTTGCAGATAATGAGGGTCGGTTTTTCGCTCTGGGACTCGGCTTCATTGATCGCCTGGTCCACAGCGTCGATATTGTGGCCGTCGATCGGGCCGATCACGTTCCAGCCGTAGGCTTCGAAACGCTTTCTCGTATCGTCACCGAACCAGCCCTTCACGTTGCCGTCGATCGAAATACCGTTGTCGTCATAGAAAGCGACCAGCTTGCCAAGCTGCCAGACACCGGCGAGGGAGCACGCTTCGTGGCTCACACCTTCCATAAGGCAGCCGTCACCGAGGAACACATACGTGCGGTTATCGATCACGGGGAAACCGGGGCGGTTGAATTCAGCGGCGAGCATCTTCTCGGCGAGCGCCATGCCGATGCCGTTCGCGATACCCTGGCCGAGCGGCCCGGTGCTCGTCTCGACCCCCGGGGTCACGCCCACTTCAGGGTGCCCCGGCGTGCGGGAGTGCAGCTGACGGAAGGACTTCAGATCATCCATCGAAAGATCGTAGCCCGTGAGGTGCAGCAGCGCGTACTGCAGCATTGAGCCGTGTCCGTTCGACAGAATGAAGCGATCGCGGCCGAGCCACTTCGGGTCCTTCGGGTTGTGGCGGAGATGGCGGGTCCACAGGGCGACAGCAATATCTGCCATGCCGAGGGGCATGCCGGGGTGACCCGACTTGGCTTTCTGAATGGAATCCATGGCAAGTGCACGGATGGCGTTTGCGAGCTTCTGCGGCGAAACGGAAGAATTCGACATTTTTTCCGGATGTGTTTTTAAGAAGATAATGAATTGGATTTAAGATGCAGGAGGAAAGCTGCACCGGCGATACATGCTTAAAAAGCATGCAGCGGTTTTTTCAGCCCCTAGATTTTAATGACTTTCACGGTGAACTTAAACTCTGAATCTTCACTGTTTCTGTTTTGAACAAATTCATGCCGCCTTTCCTATGACGATTCCCCGCTTTTATGTCCCCGGTCCCTGGACCTCTGATCGGATCACGTTCCCTGAAAAAGCCTCTCACCACGCGATGCGCGTGCTCCGGATGAGAAACGGGGATGAGGCCGAGGTGTTTGACGGTGAGGGCCGGACCGCGAGGGGCCGGACGGAGTTCAGCAGTGAGGGGACCGTGCTCGTCGCCGAGTCCTACCCCGAGCACGGGCGTGAGTCGCCGCTCTTCATTACGCTCGCGCAGGCCTTCGTGTCGCCTGACAAGATGGAGTGGATCACGGAGAAAGCGGTTGAGGCGGGAGCCTCCCGGATCGTCTTTTTCCCGGCCGCCCGGTCAGTCACGAAGCTTTCTGGCGACAAGCTTACGAAGCGTCTTGAGAAACTCCGCGCCACCGCGGTCTCTGCCTGCGAGCAGTGCGGCCGGAGCCGGATTCCTGAGATCGAAGCCTTTGTCTCGGCTGAAACGGTGCTTTCCGGTCTGAAAGCGGATGCCCGCGTGATTCTCGCCCCGTCGAGCGATCCGGGACTCGCGCTTGGCGCCGCGCGCTCTGTCGTCTTCGCGGTCGGGCCTGAAGGGGGATTTTCTGAGGAAGAGCTGACGCTCGCGGACGGCGCGGGCTGGACCCGGGGGCTTCTCGGTCCCCGAGTTCTCCGGACGGAAACCGCGGGGCTTGTCGCGATTGCCTGCGCGAACGCTGTCTCTGGCGACTACGACATCACGGGAAGCCGCGCCTGAAAAATTCGATTGGGGACGGCGGCTGCGGTCAGCCGCCGAAGCGGGTGCGCGTGATCCGGGTCAGAATGGATTCAATCACGCCGCCAAGCGTCCAGTCCCAGGCGAGCGAAAAGGCGGCTGAAACCGCGGACAGTATGGCAGCGCCGATCCCGACCGGGAAATAGAGATCAAAGAAACTCCGGACCGCGGGCTCAAGCGCCGGGGAACTGATACTGAGATCCGTGAGATCCTCGAGAATCAGGGTCGCCGCGTAGGAAATCAGGAAAGGCGCGAGCGCGAGAAGCCCGATCACGAGCAGCACCGAGAAGATTTTCTTCACAGGTCGGTTCAGCGCGATCGTCCGGTCCATCACAAAGGGCCCCTTATAGCGGAGGCTCTCCTTCCAGAGTCCAATCACGAGACCGACAAAGAAAAGCAGCGTGCTCAGATCCAGAATCAGGATCGTCATCCCCTCAATGGCTCTGAGGAGCCCGTGCATCGCGAGAAGCGGGAACGTGAGGAGAAAGACCGCGAGGGGGAAAAGCCCCCAGCGGAACGCCGTGCCGACAGCGCCCTTTCCGCCGATCTTCGTAAACTGCCGCGCGACATAGGCGCAGAGTCCGATTCCCAGCGCGAGGCCGAAAGCGACGATGAGAGTCCGAATCCACATGATGCGTGCGCCCTTATAAGACCGCCGCGGCTATTTTTCGCGAATCCGGTGCAGGATCTCGTAGTCGTCCGATGTGTACCAGTATTCACCGCTCGTGGCGTAATTGTTATCGCGACCGGCCCCGGCGACGATGCGCCGCTTGCCGAGACCTTTCACGCCCGGCGTGGGGACGATATAGACACGATAATAGCCTTTCCGCTTGATCGGCAGCTTTTTGTTGCCGTTGCGATACCGGATTCCGTCGTCTTTATAAGGAAAGGGGCCGCCCGCCTTGATGAGTTTCAGTTTCTGCTGAGCCTCAGGCGGAAGCTCCGCGACGGTGACATCCTCCGCTTCCCCCCAGAGACTGCCCCAGCTTCCATCCTGGTCGTGTCCGTTCACCAGCACGACGGCTGCAATGGCTATGGTGGCAATCACGGCGATTGCGCCGACGCTGAAGAGCGCCTTGGATTTGGTGAGCAGGCTTTTTAGCATTTTCGGGTTCTTTTATTGACAGTCGGGCCCATCCGCCTCAAAGGCGGAGCGCCCAGCCGTCAGCTTTTGTTAACCAGACTATCGGTTATCAGAAGAAGATCCGGAAAGCCAGTCTTTGAATTCTGAGAAAGTGCCGGAAATCCGTTCAGAGATAGACTCTGCCGGCTTCCTCGCGCGCTTAAGGCGAACAGCCTGATTGACGTCGCCTTCCGCAGCAAGGCGGAGACGGCTGTGTTCGCGTGTAATTTTATTGCCATACGAGCTGTCTGTGGAACTGGCGCCCACGCCGACATAGCTCTTAAGTCCGCGCTGCAGGGATCCGGTGTCGTCGATCATGTCACGCAGAAGCTCGGACCCGACCTGCATATTCGTATGGATATCAAAGATTTCGCCGCCATGACGCTCCACCCGCTGGGAGTGCGCATTCGGCATGATCTGCATGAGACCGCTCGCGCCGGAGCGGCGATTCTTCGCGAGAGGATTGAACGTGGATTCCGCGGCCGTGATGGAGAGGAGCAGCAGCGGATCGAGATTATTCTTGCGGCCGGCTTCAATCGCCGCGTCAATAATCTGGCTGATACGTTCCTTCGGCACCTGGTAGGCGCGGCTCACGTAAGCGATGAGGTTAGCCTTGAGGTCGCTTGTCGATTCAGATGTCACCTGAGCCGATGCAGCGCCCGAGGCCGCTGCACTTCCACCCTTCGGTTCCGCCGCTCCGGCAGCCGCAACAGCGGTCACCCCGGCGACCAGAACGGCCGTACGGAGAAATTTTGCGGATTGATGGCGGAGTGAAAAATAAAATGATCGGCTCAAAAGTTTCATAGCATCGTTTTTACGCTCTGGGCCCCTCGGCGGAAAAAAGCAAAAAACAACACTCCGCCGCGCCCAGGAGACAGGCCCAACCGGGCCTTCCTCAAGCGTTTTTGTATTTAATTCGTCCTTTTAGGGTGGAAAATTACGGGGGCGCAAGTTCCCCCTGACCACTCATTTTACTGATCTAGTTTAACGGATTCAGAGCTAACCCGTTTTGCAAATTGCAAATTTTGGTGACAGAGGCGGTTTCTCAGCGGAAGAAAACCGTCGCGAGAGACAGGAAAATCAGGAATCCGCCCGAATCTGTCATGAAGGTGAGAAGCACCGATCCGCCCATCGCCGGATCGCGTCCAAGCGCCTTGAGAAGCATCGGAACAGCCACACCCACGACGGCGCCAAGCAGAATATTGAGCATCATCGCGAGGAACATCACGAACCCGAGCTTCATGCCCTGAGCCGTGCCAGCGTAGAGAAGCCAGGCGAGCGATCCGGCCACCACGCCGCAGAGAATACCGTTGCAGATTGCCACCATCACTTCGCGGCGCACCACTTCAGGCGCGTTGCTTTCCGTCACCTGGCCCATCGCCATGGAGCGGACAAGAAGCGTGAGCGTCTGGTTTCCGGAGTTGCCGGCCATACCGGCGACAATCGGCATCAGGGCGGCAAGCGCCACGACCTTCTCGATCGTCTCATCAAAAGCACTGATCACGCGAGAGGCAAAGAACGCAGTGCAGAGGTTCACACCGAGCCAGAGCCAGCGGCTTTTCGCGGTTTCCCAGACACTGCTGAAAATATCCTGGTCTTCGTCCAGACCGACGGCGCCGTACGCGTCCTCTTCGCTTTCCTCTCGGATCACGTCCACCACTTCGTCAACCGTGAGACGGCCGACGAGGCGTCCGGTCTCATCCACCACAGCGGCGGACACGAGGTCGTAGCGCTCGAACGCCTGTGCGGCGTCCCCCACATCGTCAAGCGGCGAAAGCGTGAGCACATCCTTCTGCATCAGGTCGCGCACCAGGCTGTCGGGAGCAGAAACCAGAATCTTGGTGAGGAGCAGCGTGCCCTTGAAGTGACCGTGACGGTCAACCACGAACACCTTGTCGGAGTGGTCCGGCAGAGAATCAAAGCGCCTGAGGCATGCGAGCACGGCGGCGAGCGTCGACTCCTCGCGTACGGACACCATTTCGAAGTCCATGCGCGACCCGACGCTGTCCTCCGGGTACGACATAGCGGCCCGCAGCTGTGACCGTTCTTCAAGCGACAGGGTCTCCTGCACCTCGGCCGTCACATCAGGCGGCAGATCCGGCACCAGGTCAGCGATTTCGTCGGTGTCGAGGGTTTCAACGGCGTCGACCAGTTCGTCGCGGTCCATCGCGTCGATCAGGGTCTCTCGGACGCCGTCATTCACTTCAATCAGAATCTCGCCGTCCCGCTCACTCTTTACGAAATTCCAGAGCGCGAGTCGCTCATCAAGCGGCAGCGCTTCGAGCACCCAGGCGATATCGGACGGATGGAGTTTTTCGCAGATTTCCCGGAGTTCTTCAGCAGCCTCAGGCGTTACCGGTGCGGCCTCGGATTTCTCCTCGTCCTCCCCGGACTCTTTCTTCTGGTGCTTGTTTTCCGGCAGGTCTTCTAGCCGCTCAAAAATCTGCTGGACGCGGGCGAGAGCGTTGCTCGCATCATCGGGATCGCGGGTCAGAGTGGACTCATGGCCAGGTGTCTGATCAGCGGCGGCAGCGCCCTCCGCCTTTTCCTCTTCCCTGTTTTCGTTCATTTCTGCCATGAAACTCGGCTCCGTTGCTGGATTACGGGCGGGATCGCCCGGAGTGGATTGTACCCGCTCAGGCACTCCTTTCGGAAAAACACTTACCTCACGACGCTTTCTTTTGCGGCCCGGAGCGGCGTGTCACCCATGTAGGCCTGAATACGGCTGGCCTTTCTCTGGATATAAGCTGAATTCCTGTGTACCTGATAATACTTTGGCCGGGGCAGTATAGCGGCAAGGAACGCGGCCTGAGATCGGGATAGCTGAGAAGCGTTACAGCCGAAGTAATAGCGTGACGCCGCCTCAACGCCGAAGATCCCCTCTCCGAACTCAGCCGTATTGAGATAAACCTCAAGAATCCGGCTCTTAGGCCAGATATAGTCGAGAACGAGAGAAATCAGGATTTCCCGGCCTTTGCGGATATAGCTTTTCTTATGCGAGAGAAAGACGTTCTTCACGACCTGCTGCGTGATCGTTGAACCGCCGCCGCCCTTCCCCTTCTCAATATGCTTCTCCATCGCGAGTTCGAGCGCGTCCCAGTCGACGCCGTCGTGATGCAGAAACTTCTGATCTTCAGACGCGATCACCGCCCGCTTGATGTTATTGCCCATGCGGGAAAGCGGGATCCACTGATGACGCAGCTTCACCCCCGGCTTCTCAGCCTTCAGACGCGCCTCCTCGAGCTTCATGTAGGGCGTCACCTCCGGGTTGATCCAGCGGTAGGCGAACGCCTCTCCGATGATGAAAAGGTGCCAGAGGAGGGCTGCCGCGATGAGCAGCAGAAAAACCGTCGTGAGGATACCGCGGCGCTTTTTCACAGGCGTCACTTCGCTGCGCGCTCCCGGATGAGACGGCGGATGAGATCGTAGGTCTTCGACGTGTCCGGACGCGTGCCTCTCCAGTCGGCATAGCTTTCCGCAGCCTGCTCAATCAGCATGCCGAGGCCGTCCGCCACTTTCTTCGCGCCGCCCTTCTTCGCGAGTTCCATGAAGGGGGTGGGTTCCGCGCCGTACACGAGGTCATAGGCGAGCGTCACTTCGCCGAACACCGATTCCGGAACCGGGGGCGCGATATTGGAGAGGCTGGTTGATGTCGCATTGATCACGAGATCAAAGTGTTCCGCCGCGGTAGCTTCATACGCAATCGCGTCGATCCCGAAGACGTCCGCGAGCGTCTGGGCCCGCTCCAGCGTGCGGTTCGCGACCGCGATCCACTTCGGGTTCTGCTCAAGAAGCGACGGGAGCAGCCCTCGGACACCGCCGCCCGCTCCCAGCACGAGAATCGAGGCATTCGTGATATTGAAGCCGAGCCGGGACGTGATGTCGGTGACAAAGCCGATGCCATCCGTGTTGTCGCCGAGAATCTTGTTCCCGAACACGAGCGTATTCACGGCACCGCAGCTTCTCGCGCGCTCCGTGAGCTTATCGGCAAACTTATAGGCGTCGAGTTTGAAAGGCAGAGTGATATTGCAGCCCTTGTAGCCCTCATCGAGAAGCTCTTCCGCTTTTTCCGCGAACTGACCGATAGGCACCTCGATTTTCTCGTACGAGATGTTCTCCCCCAGCTCTGCGGCGAAGCTCTGGTGGATTTCTGGAGAAAAGCTGTGCTGAATCGGATGACCCAGCACCGCGTAACGGTCAGGCTTTGTCATTTCAACGCACTCCTTTTTGCCGGAATTCGGGGCTTTGTCTGTCGCAAAGCCCTTTTTCTATCTTTCTAGCATAAGCAGGAAAAAAGCGGAACACTCCTTTGTCACTACGGCGCCGAAGGGGCGGCGGATTCCGGGGCAGTTTCAGCCTCGGCTGACGGGGCGTCGGCCGGAGCTTCAGGCGCGCCGGCTTCAGAGGCCGGGGCCGCTTCCTCGGGAGCGGCTTCCGGCGCCTCTTCCTCAGGCTCCTCGTCACCCAGCTCCTGCACTTCGTCTCTCACTTCCTTAAGGCGCACCTCGAGGACGAGCCCGATGTAGTCAAGACCAAGAATATCGAGCACCACTTTCTTGCCGCGCGGCAGCTCAGGGAGCCCCGGCACGCGCTGCGTGAACGGGATGCCGTCAAAGCGGACAAGGTCCCCCTTCACAACGATGCCCTCAATCTGCTTCACGTTCTCCTGCGCGATCCAGCGAAGCGACCTGTAGCGCTCCATCCGGGTCTGGAAGTCCTTGTAGAGCCCGTAAATGTTCTCAAACTGCGCAACGATCATGAAGAAGTCGGAGTCATTCCGCTCGTAGGGAGGCTTTTCTCCCATCACGATCGCGATGATCTGCTGCTGATTCACGAGGTCAACGTAGCGGCGGAGCGGCGACGTGCACCAGGAGTAGCGCGCCACGCCGAGACCATCGTGCGGACCACCGACTGTGCTCATGCGGACGCGGCCCATTCTCTGGCTGCGGTAGATGCCGGCCGTGCCGTGCTCCTCAAGCCACTCACCCCAGACGCTGTTCGCGAAAATCATGGCTTCAGCCACCACGAGGTCGAGCGGTTCGCCGCGGCGGCGTCCCTTCACGTGAATGATGGCGTCTTCGCCTTCACCCTCAAGATCAAAGAACCAGTCAATCTTTCCCTTCACCTCGGGGCGGCCCCGGACGGCTTCGCGTTCCGCCTGCAGGTGCTTCGCGAAGTGCCAGAGGTAGCGGATATCCTCCGCGTGCGGAATCGTGAGCGTACCGGCCTCAACCGCCTCTTCTGACACCTGTTCATCCCACTGGTCGTAGCGGAGGTTGTCGCCCATCCGGATCCGCTCAAGACGCGTATCGGTGGAGAGAACGCGCATCGTCTCATCATCCACCATCGCGTAAAGCGAGAGACAGGGAACAAGGCGGCCTTCATCAAGCGAATACGCCTTCACCCAGTTTTCCGGGAGCATCGTGGTTTTGAGACCCGGCGCATAGACGGTCGACATACGGTTCCGGACGAAGAGATCCATCGGGTCTCCGCGCTGCATGCCGATCGAAGGCACCGCGATATGGATACCGATCCGGGTCTTGCCGCCTTCCATATGCGTCACGGACGTGGCGTCATCAATTTCCGTCGTGCTCGAATCGTCGATCGAGAACGGCACGGCGTCAGAGACCGGAAGGTCGTCCCCCCGGCCTTCAGGCGGCTGCGGGAGCGTATCCGGGAAACCGGCGCCCTCCGGGAAATTTTCGGCGTAGAACGAATCGACGTGCCAGTGCCACGGGGACGAGATTGCCTTCAGATCGAGGAGGAGCTTAAGCGGCGTCATGCGGCGTTCGGCCGCGGCGTCAGAAAGCGCCTTCCACTCGATGCTGTTTTTATCCGCGTGAATCAGGAGCCCGATCGGATCAGCGCCGATCTCAGGCGGCACGGTGCCCGAGACGAGCTCCGCGGTGATGGCTTTCTTATGCTCTTCCTGCTTACGCTTTCGCTCAAGCGCCTCAAGCGCCCGTTTCAGGATTTCTTCCGGGGCCGCCTTGAAGCGGCCGCGGCCCTTGCGGTAGAAGTAGACCGGCGACTCATAAAGCCTCATCAGGAGTCCGGCCTTCGCGGTATTCGTTTCCTCATCCCCGAAATACTCAGCCGCCAGATCCTCGTAGCTGAACTCGTCCTTCGGCGCCACCTCCCAGAGGAAGCTCGGATCGAGTTCCGCGGCCTGCGCCTGGGCCTTCTCCATGAAGGCCTGGGGCGACGGCTGCTCGAAGCTGAAGAAGACCTTGGAACCCTTCACCTTCGTGCGCTTTCCGGTCGAAAGCTCCACCTGATAGGTTGCGCTCGTCGAAGAAAGTACAGACCCGGCCTTGAAGGAGCCGTTGTCGTCAAAAAAAAGATTGGTCATATGTGTTGCAGCCGGTATTCAGTTTGAGTCATCCGGCGAAAGAGCCGCTTCAGGCCGCATGGCGCAGAAGTCGGTTATTGCCGGACTGTATTGATCAAAGTTGCTGATCTGATGATCGCCCTGCGGCACCAGTACGCGTTTCGCCGCCTGGTATTTTCTGTCCGCCCCGTGCCAGTCAAGGACTTCATCCGATGTGGAGAGCAGCACGAGATAGCGGGTAGGCATTGTAATCGCAGGCGTATCGAGCCTGAGGAGCTGATCAGCGTAGTCCTCAGTGATCACCACGCGGCGCTTGCCGCCGTAGGTTTCCTGTTCGCCCAGAAAATCCCGGACAAGCTCCCAGGGGCGCACCACCGGATTCAGGAGCACCGCACGGCACCCGGTTTTCTCCGCGAGCCACGTCGCGTAAAACCCGCCGAGACTGGATCCCACGACAGTGAGCTCCTCAGGGGGCATCCCCGCCGTGAATCTCGTGAGCATCGCTGATACCTGCTCAGGAGACATGGTGAGATCCGGGGCGAAAAAGGGAATCCCCCGCTTCTTATGCTCGAGCGCGAGGATTCTCCCCTTTTTGGAGTCAGGAGATGAGAGAAAACCGTGAAGATAAATCGTCGCCATCCGGTCTCAGCCCTCCTCCCGTTCAGGATGCTTTTTCGCGGAGCGCGGCAAGGAGCTTTCCATGCACGCCGCCGAAGCCTCCGTTGCTCATCACAAGGATGCTGTCGCCGGGAGCCGCATAGGCTGCCGCTTCCTTTACGAGAAGATCCAGATCCGTGTAGGTGTGTGCCTTGTCGCCGAGCGGTGCGAGCGCTTCCGCCTCATTCCAGCGGACACCGGCACCGGCGTAGCAGAACACCTGGTCCGCGTCACTCAGAGACCCGGGGAGTGCGGCGCGCATGGTGCCCATCTTCATCGTATTGGAGCGGGGCTCAAGCACAGCGATGAGGCGTCCCTTGCCGTAGCCGATCTTCCCGCGGAGCGCGGCGATCGTTTCGCGGATCGCGGTCGGGTGATGCGCGAAGTCATCGATCACCGTGACACCGTCCTCGGTTCCTTTCACTTCAAGACGGCGCTTCACGCCGGAGAAACTTTCCATTGCGGCGATCGCCTCACGCGGATCCACGCCCGCGTCACGCGCCGCGGCAATGGCGGCAAGTGTATTCAGCTGATTGTGACGCCCGAGGAGCGGGCTCTTCAGGATACCGAAAGACTCACCCTGGAAGGCCACTTCGCCATCCTCGGAAATCGTCCAGCCGTTCTCCGAATCAAACCGCTCCACGCGGCTCCAGCAGCCCATCTCGAGCACCCGGTCCAGCGTCGCGCTCTGACCGTTCGCGACGATGAGCGCCTGCTGCGCCATCGTACGCACGAGGTGGTGGAAACTCTTCTCGATCGCCTCAACGTTCTCAAAAATGTCCGCGTGGTCGTATTCGAGATTATTCAGGATCGCGGTGCGAGGGCGGTAATGCACAAACTTGCTTCTCTTATCAAAGAAGCAGGTTTCATATTCGTCACCCTCAATCACAAAGTAGGGGCTCTCGGGCGACAGCCGCGCGCTGTGGCTGAAGTTCGATGGCACGCCGCCGATCAGGTAACCCGGTGCCTTTCCGCACGCCTCGAGAATCCAGGCGAGCACCGAGCTCGTCGTGGTCTTGCCGTGCGTACCGGCCACCGCCATCACGTGGCGTCCCTGCAGAATATGTTCGCTGATCCACTGCGGACCCGAGGTATACGGTTCCCCGGCATTCAGAATCGCTTCGAGGAGCGGGTTGCCGCGCGAAATCGCGTTTCCGATCACCCAGAGATCCGGGTGAATCGACATCTGCTCCTCACCATACCCTTCGTAAAGCTCGATACCGAGACCGCGAAGCTGATCACTCATCGGCGGATAGACCCCCGCGTCGCACCCCGTGACCTTATGCCCCGCCTGAACCGCGAGCTGCGCCACGCCGCCCATGAAAGTTCCGCAAATTCCTAGGATATGTATATGCATCGAATAACGCCTGCATCCGGCCGCGTCCGGCTTCGGATGCCTCAGAAAAAAGATGTCCCTAATTGTAGCGGCTGAGGCAGACCCGCTAAGGCGTCTCCGCTAGACTAGCCGGGGTGAATTGTTTCAGAGTGAAGCATGGATACTGAAATTGAAGAAGCCGCGGCTTACGCGGCGCGGCTGATTGTGGATCAGCACTGCAGCTGGGCGCTCGCCCGGACAAAACTCACCGAGGCGTTCGGCAAACGCTGCCCGATGCCGTCGGGAGCGGATGTGGAAACCGCCGTGCGGGAGCATCTCAGCATCTTTTACCCGGATCATCCGGCGCTGCTTGCCGCGCTCCGGGCTGAGGCAGCGGCTGTCATGCGGAACCTCGCTGAGGCCGGCATCACAGCGTACCTCGCGGGCCCCGTGCTGAACGGCGCGGCGACAGACGACTCCAACATCACGCTCGAATGCTTCGCGGAAAGCGGCAAGGACGCGGAACTCGCGCTCCTTAATCTCAATATCAATTGGGAGCCGATTGACCCGCAGGCCACGCCGTCGCTTCACCCGATCGAGGCGCTTGGGTGGCTTCGCCCCATCCGGCGGAGCTCCCCGCTCTCTCGCCTCCTCCCCTTCGCGCACTCAGTCGGCGTATCGCTTGAAGTGCTGCCGCTTCGGGATCTCGGCGCGAACCCGCGAAGGCGCGCTCCCGATATCTACCAGACCGATATCGAGGCCTCAGGCCGCGCGTCACTCGACGACCTCCTCAGCCTGCTGCGCGACTCCTCACATCATCCGGATTAACCTATTTTTGAGAATCCGGGGTTTTCCGATCTACGGATTGTCTCTTACAATCGCAGTCGGAGATTTTTAACGCTTTTTAGCGACATTTCACGGCAAAATAGAGGTTGCCCGCTTTTTCCGGGACTCCCGCAAGACGCGAAAAGCACTGAGAAAAGCGAAAAATTCTGAAGTATCTCTATAAGTTATCTACTGATACCGGTTTTTGCCGCGTTACAGGCACTGCCGGCTTGTTAAGACAAAATCGGACGGCTTTCCTACCCGGTAAAAGAGCCAGTCTGAAGCGAAGGACATTATGGATCTGAGAAAAATTAAAACCCTGATCGACCTCGTGCGCGAAAGCGGCGTTGCTGAACTCGAGGTTAATGAAGGCGAAGATCATCTCCGTATTGTGAACACCCACGGCACCGCCTCGCCCCTGCCCGCAGGCACCGTGCTCACCGACCTTTCCGCGTTTTCCGCTCCGGCCGCTGCCGTTCCCGCGGTTCCGGCCGCCGCTGCCGCTCCGGCTGCCGCAGAAGCTGCTCCGCAGCCCGCTGTTCCTGCCGGCAAGCCCGTGACGAGCCCGATGGTCGGTACGTTCTACCGTTCTCCTTCGCCTGAAGCGAAGCCGTTTGTCCAGGTGGGTGATACGGTGAAGAAGGGCGACACGCTCTGCATCATCGAAGCCATGAAGCTGCTGAACGAGATTGAAGCGGAAGAAGACGGCGTAATCAAGGAAGTCCTCGTTGAAAACGGACAGCCTGTTGAATTCGGTCAGCCCCTCTTTATTCTTGGATAAAACCCATGTTTGGAAAGATTCTTATTGCAAACAGAGGGGAAATCGCGCTGCGAATCCAGCGTGCCTGCCGCGAGCTCGGCATTAAAACGGTAGTCGTTCACTCGATGGCGGACGCTGACGCGAAGTACGTCCGCCTCGCCGACGAGAGCGTCTGCATCGGACCCGCTCCCTCCTCTCAGTCCTACCTGAATATTCCCGCGATCATCGCTGCGGCCGAAGTGACGGACGCCGAGGCGATTCACCCGGGCTACGGCTTCCTCTCTGAAAACGCGGACTTTGCGGAACGCGTTGAGCAGTCAGGATTTGCCTTCATCGGACCCCGTCCTGAAACGATCCGCCTGATGGGCGACAAGATTCAGGCGAAGAAAGCCATGATTGAAGCCGGCGTGCCCTGCGTGCCGGGCAGCGAAGGCGCTCTGCCGGACGATCCGGATGAGATCCGCCGTATCGCGCGCGAGGTCGGCTACCCCTGCTTCATCAAGGCGAGCGGTGGCGGCGGCGGACGCGGCATGCGCGTTGTCCGCAGCGAAGCCGCTCTCATCAACTCCGTGAAGCTCACGAAGCAGGAAGCGAAATCCGCTTTCGGCAATCCTGAGGTCTACATGGAGAAGTTCCTCGAGAATCCGCGCCACATCGAAATCCAGATTCTCTGCGACAACTTCAGAAACTGCGTTTACCTCGGCGAGCGCGACTGCTCGATGCAGCGCCGCAACCAGAAGGTGATGGAAGAGACGCCGGCTCCCGGCATTCCGCGCCGTCTGATCGACCGCCTCGGCAAGCGCTGCGTGGAAGCCTGCAAGAAGATCGGCTACCGCGGCACCGGCACCTTTGAGTTCCTGTACGAAAACGGCCAGTTCTACTTCATCGAAATGAACACCCGAGTGCAGGTTGAGCACACGGTAACCGAGGAAGTGACGGGCGTCGATATCGTCGCGGAGCAGATCAAGATCGCGGCCGGCGAACGGCTCGAGCTGAAGCAGCGCGACATCCAGATCAACGGCCACGCGATCGAGTGCCGAATCAACGCTGAGGATCCGTACACCTTCGTGCCGTCCCCCGGAAAAGTCACTGCCTGGCATCTGCCCGGCGGCCCTGGCATCCGTATCGACACGCATGTGTTCGCCGGCTACACCGTGCCTCCTTACTACGACTCGCTCATCGCGAAGCTCGTGGCGCACGGCCATACCCGCGAGCAGGCTATTGCCCGTATGAGCATCGCTCTCTCGGAATTCGCGGTTGAAGGCATCAAGACCAATATCCGGCTTCACCGCGATATCATGGCGGACGAAAAAGTGCGCCAGGGCGGTGTCAGCATCCACTATCTGGAAGAAAAGCTGAAAACGCTTCATCCCTGATCGGCAGTGCCCCGGCATCCTAGGAGAAAAAATGCAGGAAATTACGCTTTACGCCGACCGCGGCAATGCTGAAGCGATCGGCGACATGCTGATGGAAGCCGGGGCTAGCAGCTACACGACGCAGGACGCAGACGCGGATACGCCGTCTGAGTCCCCCCTCTTCGGCGAACCGGGTCTGGAACCGAAGGTCCAGGCCTGGAACCGCTCGCTTCTGACGGTCCTCGCGGACGACGGTTTCGACTGGAAAACGTCGCTCGCCGTGATCGAAAAGGCGCTCGGCATTGAGAAGCTCGAAGTGAAGTCCGTGGAAGCTGTGCCCGATGTTGACTGGGTCCGCATCACGCAGGCCCAGTTCCAGCCGATCCAGGCCTCGCGCAGGCTCTGGATCGTGCCCTCCTGGTCCGAACCGCCGTCCCCTGACGCGCTCAATATGAAGCTCGATCCGGGCGTCGCTTTCGGCACCGGAAGCCATCCGACCACGCATCTCTGCATTCAGTGGCTTGATGAAAATCTGAAGAAAGGCGAAACCGTTCTTGACTACGGCTGCGGCACCGGCATTCTCGCGATCGCGGCTGCCATGTTCGGCGCGGGCTCGGTCGAAGGCTGCGACATTGATCCGCTCGCGGTTGAAGCCTCCCGTTTCAACGCCGAAAACAACGGCGTGACCGGAAACTTCTGCCTCCCTGACGGGATTCCCGCCGGGAAGCCGTATGATATCGTCATCGCCAACATCCTCTGCAATCCGCTGATCTCGCTTTCTCCCACGCTCTGCGGCCATGTCGCCGAGGGCGGGCAGCTGGTGCTGTCGGGCATTCTCGATGACCAGGTGGACCGCATCATTGAAGCGTTCCACAAGGCGGATCCTGCCATCACGCTCTCGCGGTGGCGTTCTGAAGAGGGCTGGAATGTCCTCAGCGCCCGGAGGGCGGCTTCGCTTTAAAAAGGCTTCATCTCTATGGCTCTTGTTGTTCGCTGTCCCATCTGCGGCTGCATCTATCAGGTAACTCCGGAAGAACTCGAGGCCGACAACGGGCGGCTCCGCTGCGGCATCTGCCAGACCCGGTTTGATGCCTCGGAGACGCTGCGCAAGGTGGATGACGACGTGCTCGACGGTCTTCTGAACCGCCGCGGATCTGCCCCCGAACCGAGAGCCGCGGAGACCCCGGCCGCTCAGCCCGCCGCGGCGCGCCCCGCGGCTTTTTCTGCCTCTCCCGCATCGGAACGTTCTGTTCCGAACGACACCGTGGCAGAAAAGCATCCGGTTTTCTGCCGCCTGAATTCACTTTCCCCGAAACTCGGCTCAGTCGCCATGCCGACCGTCGTGAAGCGGGGAAACCGTCTTTTCTGGCCGATCGGCGTTGTTGTCCTGATCCTTGTCATTCTCTGGCAGCTGCTGTCACTCTTCGGCCCCGTACTCGGCCGCTATGTGCCGGCTGTGCTTTCAGCCCGCCAGGCGGTCTGCGGCGTGATTCCCTGCCCGGGTCCCGGCAGCGAAGGCGTGAATCCCTTCGCGGTTGAGAATTTCGCCCTGACCCCGATCACGATGGATAGCTATGAGATCCACCTGACGCTTGCGAATAACGGCGCGGAAAGCCTCCCGCTTCCGGTGCTTGAAGTCACGTTCACCGATGACCGCGGTCTCATCGCGATCCGCCGTCTCGTGAAGCCTGAGGAATACGCGGGACAGGGGTCCGGCACGCGGCTTGGCGCCGCGAAGACGCTTCCTGTGCGTTTTGCCTTCACGCTTTCCGGAAGCCACCCCGCCTCCTGCACCGTGCGCGCGGTGCCTCAGCGCTGATCGTCCGGGCGGGGAACCGCGATGGCCATTCTGATTTCAGGCTCCGTCGCCTATGACAGCGTCTGCTCCTACAGCGGGCGCTTCGACGAGATGCTGCTCCCGGATGAGCTTTCGCACCTCAACCTCACCTTTCTCGCGGATACTCTGGAACGCTATTTCGGCGGCTGTGCCGGAAATATCGCCTGGGCAATGAAAGCCGCGGGCGGTTCTCCGCGGCTTCTCGCGATGCTCGGGAAGGACGGGAACGCTTACCGTGACCACCTGGACAAAGCCGGGATTGATTCCCGCTTTGTGAAGGACGCGCCGGATGAATGGACCGCTCAGGCCTTCATCACCACGGATTCCCTCGGAAACCAGCTCACCACATTTCACGCCGGCGCGATGAATCTTCTCCAGGTGCCGGACCGTGAGGCGCTTTCAGGCGTCACTGCCGCGCATATCGCGCCGGGCGGCCTTCGCTCCATGGTGTCCCAGGGGGAGCTCTATCGGAAGCTTGGCATTCCCTACGTCTTTGACCCCGGTCAGGCGACGTCTCAGCTCTCGCCCGCGGCACTGAAAGAGCTGTCGCTCGGCTCCATGCTGATCTGCGTTTCCGAATACGAGGAAAAGCTTCTCGCGGACCGTACGGGGCTCGAAAGAAAACAGCTTGTCACTCCTTCCCGCTCGCTCCTCGTCACGCGGGGAGGCGAGGGCTCCGTGATTTATACCGCGGAGCGGGAAATCCGGATCCCGGCTGTGCAGCCGCTCCGTATTGCGGATCCGGTGGGAGCCGGGGACGCCTACCGCGGAGGACTTCTTCGGGGCCTTGAACTCGGTCTGCCGCTTGAAACCTGCGGCCGTATCGGTTCCACCATCGCATCCTTCAAGCTTGAGGCGCCGGGAGGCCAGGCGTACAGCCCGTCTCTGAGCGACATCGCCGCCCGCTACCGGATGGTCTGGGGTGAGACCTATCCGGGATAATCAAACGCCGTCCGATCATTGCTGAAAGGACGGCGTCTTTCTTAAAACTCCAATCGCTTACTTCGAGTCGATCGGATCGAAAGTGAGTGTCACTTCGCCCGGCATCGGCGTACCCGGTACGGTCGGGAACTTCGGGCACTTCGCGATCGCGCGCTCAACCGCGCTGTCATACCCCGGGAGCCCGGAGCCGCGGGTCTTATGCGGGGCGCCGATCTGATCTCCGGTCGGCATGAGCCTCACGCGGTACACCGCCTGATGCTGGCCGCGGCGGACGCCGGACGGAACGTTAAAGATGATGTTCGGACGGATGCAGGCAGTCACGCGGGCAATGAAAGCCGCTTTCGCGGAGCCCGAGAGATTCTGGAACTGCGCTGTACGGTCACCCGTCGGTACGCCGGCGGTCGTCTGGGAGGGCTTTCCGCCCGCCACACGGGCCAGTTCCTGGCCTCTCACCTTGGCCATGGCGTTCTGCCTCGCAGCCTGGGCGAGACGGGCAGCCTCAGCCTGACGGACTTTCTCCATCTGAGCCTTGGCAGCTGCCTGACGGCGCTGCTCATCGGCAATGGCTTTCTTCTTCGCTTCATCAGCCGCGCGCTTCGCGTCCGCGATCCGCTTCTGCTCTGCCTGCTGCTGCGCCTTCAGCTGCTCAGCCTTCTGCTTCTTCGCTTTTTCCTGGGCAGCCACAATATCAGCCTTCCGTTCTTCAGCAAGCGTCTGCTTCGGAGCCGGAGCGGGAGCAGGTGCCGGTTTCGGAGCCGGCGCGGGCGGTTCAGGCTTAGGCTCGGGGGCCGGGGTGGATTCCGGAGGCGGGGGCTCCGCCGCGCCGTCATCTCCCTTCACCGGGCCGCCATGCTCAGATGTGCCGCTTGTCGGCACCGAGGCCCAGAGCTCCGCGTACACCTCTTCATTCTGCGTCTTCCACTGGAAGGCGAAGAGCAGAGCGACGAAAAGCGCCGCATGGATCGCAAGCGCGAGGAGAAAGGCCTTCTTCAGGTCTCTCTTCCGGGGCGTCGCGCCAGGGCGGGCGTCCGTTTTCGTGCTGGAGGAACCAAGCTTCATTTTCATAGGATGCTATTTCCCGCCGTCAATCTGAAGGGCGAGCCCGACCCTCTCGACATTGGCTTTCTGAAGGTTCTTCATCACGTTGATCACCTGGTCATACTTCACGTCACGGTCTGCCGAAATCACGACAGGAACAGGGTTCCCGCCGCTCGCCTTCTCGGCATCCTGAACGTAGCTGATGAGACCGGGCATATCCTGCGGCGTGAGTTTCGCGCCATCCTTGATCGCGAGCGATCCGTCTGCCTGAACAACAACGGAAATTACTTTGTCAGGGGCTTTGGAAGCCTTCGCGACCGTCGGCAGATTGACAACGGAGGGTTCAACAAACGGCGCCGACACCATAAGAATCACGACGAGAACGAGCATCACGTCGATATACGGCACGACGTTGATTTCTGACATCACCTTGCGGCGGCTGCCTTCCGGCCGAAGTGAACTCATGGCTCTCAGCTCCTCTGCCTTTCGAGAATATTCAGGAACTCCTCGGTGAAGGCATCAAACCGGTTGAACAGGCGTCCGGTGGACGTGGCGTAGAAGTTATACGCGGCCACAGCCGGAATAGCCGCGAAAAGGCCGATAGCGGTCGCGACGAGCGCTTCCGCGATGCCAGGCGCCACCACGGCGAGCGACACATTGGTGAGCGTGGAGAGACCGGTAAAGGCGTTCATCACACCCCAGACCGTGCCGAAAAGACCGATGTAAGGAGAAACCGAACCGATGGAGGCGAGAATCGAAAGACCGCTCTCGAGGCTGTCCATTTCACGCTGATAGACCGCCCGCATGGCGCGCTTCACGCCGTCCAGCACGTGGGCTGAGTCAATGCCGCGATCCTGCAGTTTCGTGTACTCGGCCATGCCGGCCGCGAAAATCTTTTCCTCCGGACCGCTCTTATCGCGGCGCATCTGCGCGCCCTCAAAGAGCGAACCGAGATCGGCGCCGCCCCAGAACCGCTTTTCAAAATCTTCCGTTGCCTTCTGTGCACGCTGCACCTGGAACCACTTCTGGAAAATCATGGTCCAGCTGATCACGGAGAGCGCGAGGAGGATGGTAAGGACAATCTTCACGACGATAGAGGCGTGAAGAATCAGAGAAATAATGGACAAGTCTGCCGAGGCTGTCATTTATGGGCCTTTTATCCCTGTAACAGAAACAGGAGTACTGAAATGTTCCGTGACAAAGCACCGAAAATAATCGGCTAAAGTATAGGCGGTGGCAGGGACAGCGTGTTTCGGGGAAACATTAGGAAACTTTTATGGAGTTCAGTCTTTTCAGCCCGAAAGCGGCTCGGTCGGCAGGACGCCGTTTTCTTTTGCTCACGTCCCTCGGACTCGCGCTGCTCGTCTCGGCCTGCGGTCCGGTGAATTCACCGAGGCCCGGCACCAATGGCAGCGAAAATACGCTGTACTCCCCGTTCTCCGGCAGAAGCCCGAAAACCCTGGATCCCGCGGTTTCTTATTCGTCTGACGAAACCGCCTACGTGTACAGCATATACGAGCCACCCTATCAGTACCATTACCTGAAAAGACCGTATGAGGTGGTACCGCTCACCGCGGTGACTCTCGCGGTCCCCCGCTATTTCGATAAATCGGGCCGCGAGCTCCCGCAGAACGCGGACCCGTCACTCATTGCGGAAAGCCGCTACAGCATTCCGATCCGATCCGGAATCCGTTTCGCGCCGCATCCTGCCTTCGCGAAGACCTCAGACGGAAAACCCGCCTACTTTGATCTCGCCCCCGAAAAAGCCGCGGCTCTGAAGAGTCCGCTTGACCTTCCGCTCAAAGGCACCCGCGAGCTTACGGCCGAGGACTACGTCTACGCGATCAAGCGGATCGCGTCGCCCCGCGTCGTCAGCCCAGCCTTCTCAACGCTTTCCTCTCACATCATCGGGCTCCGCGAAATGCGGGACGCCATCCGGCGGGAGGATGCCGCCGAGCACCATCCAGCGTTTCTTGATCTGAGAAAGATCCCGTTCCCGGAGAAAGGTGTGTCGGCTCCTGACCCGCATACGCTCGTGATCCGGATCCGGGGCAAGTACCCGCAGTTCCAGGACTGGCTCACGATGAGTTTCTTCGCCCCTGTGCCGTGGGAAGCCGAGGCGTTCTACGCGAATCCGGGGTTTAAGGAGAACAGTATCGGGCTCGCCTGGTGGCCGGTCGGCACCGGTCCCTACATGATGACCGCGTACGAGGAAAACCGCCGTCATGTGCTCTCACGGAATCCGGATTTTCACTTTTCCGCCTACCCCTGCGAGGGGGCCCCGGGGGATCGTGAGAAGGGACTGCTCGCGGGCTGCGGAAAGCCCCTCCCCTTCATTGACCGCATCGTTTTCACGATGGAGAAGGAAGCGATTCCGCTCCGCACCAAGTTCCTCCAGGGCTACTACGACAGCCCCGCGATTGACCGCTCGGATGTCGGACAGGGGTTCCTTGTCGAAGCCGCGGATTCACCTGAACTCGCCCGCGAATACGCTGAGAAGAAGATCCAGTTCCCCCGCACCGTTGACCTCTCAAACGGCTACCTCGGCTTCAACATGATGGATCCGGTGGTGGGCGCCGGGAAGACGCCTGAAGAGGCCGCGCGCCACCGCGCGCTCCGTCAGGCGATTTCGATTGCGATCGACTGGGAAGAGGAAATCGCGATTTTCCAGAAGGATCAGGCGATCCCCCTCATGGGGCCGATTCCGCCAGGCATTGATCCCCGGTTTAATGAGATGAATCCGGTGGTGTACCGCAGATCCGCTTCCGGCCGCCCCGCGCGGCGGTCGCTCGCGGACGCCCGGGCGCTCATGGTGAAGGCAGGCTACCCCGGAGGCCGTGACCTCAGAACCGGGCGTCCGCTGACACTCGCGCTCGACTTCCAGCAGTCTGCCTCAGGCGCGAAGCCGCTCCTCAACTGGTATCAGAAGCAGTTCGCGAAGCTCGGGATTCAGCTTGAGATCCGCGCGACCGACTACAACCGGTTCCAGGACAAGATGATCCGGGGATCCGATCAGATCTTCCTCTGGGGATGGCTCGCTGACTATCCGGATCCGGAAAACTTCCTCTCGCTGCTCTACGGGCCGAACGCCAAAGCCGTGACCAAGGGAAGCGGGGAAAATGCCGCGAACTACCGGTCGCCTGAATTCGACCGGCTCTTTGACCGCATGAAATACCTCGACGAGGGTCCGGAAAAAGATGCTGTCGTGCAAAAAATGATTCAGATTGTTCAGGAGGACGCGCCCTGGAGCTTCGGTTACGCGCCGCGGTCCGCCGCTGCCTACCATCAGTGGGTGGGTAACGCGAAACCCTCCGCCATGGTCCGGAATTCGCTTCAGTACCTGAAACTCGATACATCGCTCCGGGCGGAGAAGATCCGTGAGTGGAACCAGCCCGTCTGGTGGCCGCTTATTCTCCTCGCGCTGGGAGGCGCCGCGGCTGCCGCACTCCTTATTCGCGCCGTGAAGAAACGCTCCCGGCTTGACGCCTTCGGCCGCGACACCGGAAAGGAGAAATCATGATCCGCTATCTGCTCCGCCGGATTGTCTACGGGTTCCTGAACCTGCTTGGCGTGAACCTGCTTACCTTCCTCATCTTTTTTGCCGTGAACACGCCAGACGACATGGCGCGCATCGCGATCGGCGGCAAATACGTGTCCGCCGAAGCGATCGCGGACTGGAAGCACGTGCATGGGTACGATAAGCCGCTCATCTGGAATGGCAGCGCGCCCGGCGCGGAAAAGGTGACAAAAACGATTTTCTGGGAACGGTCCGTGCCGCTTCTCCGGATGGATTTCGGGACGAGCGACCGGGGCCGCAGCATCAATAAGGAAATCGCGGACCGCGCGTGGCCGTCGCTTGCGCTCGCGCTTCCGACATTCCTGCTCGGCGTGATCGCGATGACGAGCCTCGCTCTCCTCATCGTGCTCTTCAGGCGAAAGCGGCTTGAGTCCGGAGGACTCATTGGATGCGTCATCCTGATGTCAATTTCAAGCCTCTTCTACATCATCGTGGGGCAGTGGCTTTTCGCCCGCCTCATGAAACTCGTGCCGATCTCGGGATACGCGAACGGCTGGCACGCCGCCGTGTTCCTGATTCTTCCGGTCGCGATCGGGGTGCTCTCCCGTATGGGGAGTGACACGCTGCTCTACCGCACGATGTTCCTCGAGGAGATCGGAAAGGATTACGTGAGAACAGCACGCGCGAAAGGGATGCCCGAATCCCGGATTCTCTTCCTTCACGTTCTCCGGAACGCGTCTCTTCCGATCATCACGTCGACCGTTGCCGTGATCCCGCTTCTCTTCATGGGGTCGCTTGTCATGGAAAGCTTCTTCGGGATCCCCGGGCTCGGCAGCTACACGATCGACGCGATCAATGATCAGGACTTTTCGATTGTCCGCGCGATGGTCTTCCTCGGCACCGCGCTCTATATCCTCGGTCTGATCCTCACCGACATTGCTTACACGGTCGCGGATCCCCGGGTGAGACTGAGCTAGGAGGTTCGGAATGCCGCTTTTCGTCTTTCTGCCGACTGACGCCGTGATGTGGCTCATCACCGCGGTCCTGATCGCGTCCTTCATTTACGTGCGCCGCAGCCCCCGGACGCGGGAAAAATGGAGCCGGGTCTTTTCCCGTCCCATCCCACAGGCGTCCTGCGTGATCCTCCTCGTTTTCTTCGCGCTGGGACTCGCGGACTCCATTCACTTCAGGCCGCAGCTCGCGTCTGCCTCGGGAGAGTCCACGGTGTATTCCGCCTCCACCGAGTCACTTCTCGACAGCTCCGTGGGGAACTGGATCGCGGGGCGCGAGCGGAGCTACTCCTCTCCCTTCGCGATTACGGAGTTTGATAAAACCTCGGCTCTCGTGGACGGGAAACCCGTCCGGATCTTCGCTCACCTGAAGGGGATCACACCGGAGGCGAAGACCGCGACTGACCGGAACCGCGACGCGGCGCTCCGGACGCTTGCCGCGCTTTCAAACTGGGTTCTCGTGTCGGCCGCCGCGGCCGCGCTGATCCTCAGCCGGACACCGGCGGTCCCCGGGGAGAAGTGGCCCGCGCGCCTCAGACGGGCAATCAGGGGCCGCGGAGGGTTCGCCGCGGCCGCTTCCGGCCTCATCCTCGCCGCCCTCCTTCTTCTCTTCCTCTGGGGTGCCTATCACCCGTTCGGCACGGATAAAACCGGGAACGACGTTCTCTATCAGGCGGTGAAGAGTCTCCGCACGGCCTTTGTGCTCGGGGCGCTCTCCACGATCACGATGCTCCCTTTCGCCGTGTTCTTCGGGATCGCCGCGGGATTCTTCCGCGGCTGGGTGGATGATGTCGTGCAGTACCTCTATACGACGATCAGCTCCATCCCCTCGGTGCTCCTGATCGCGGCCACCGCGCTCATGATTCAGGTGTTTATCGATCAGCATCCGCTGCTCCTCCCGACCTCGCTTGAGCGGGGTGACGCGAAGCTCTTCTTCATCGCCGCGATCATCGGTGTCACGGGCTGGGCGTCACTTGCGAGACTCCTTCGCGCCGAGACGATGAAACTCTCGGGGCTTGACTTCATTACGGCAGCCCGCGCCTGCGGAACACCCTCCGGCGTTATCATGCGGCGGCATATTCTCCCGAATGTCCTTCACATCATCCTCATTGTGTCGGTGATCGGGTTCTCGGACATCGTGCTTTACGAAGCGGTGCTTTCCTATATCGGGGTCGGCGTCGATCCCTCGATGAATTCCTTTGGCTCGATGATCAACGCGGCCCGGAACGAAATGTCCCGGACGCCGACCGTCTGGTGGAATCTTTTTGCGGCCTTCATCTTCATGGTCGCCGTGGTGCTGAGCGCGAATCTCTTCGCCTCCGCGGTCCGCGACGCCTTTGACCCGAGGTCTTACAGCGGGAGCGGAAAATGACGGACGAAAAAACACTCCTTGAACTCCGGAACCTCGAAATCGAGGTGGATACGCCGCGCGGGCCGATCCGCCCGGTGAGCGGCATTTCGCTCAGTATTCCGAAAGGGAAAACGCTCGCGCTGGTCGGTGAATCCGGCTGCGGAAAATCGATGACTGCGCTTTCCGTTATGCGGCTGCTGCCTGGAAACGCCCGGATTCTCTCCGGCACGGATACGCTCTCGGGTGAGGACCTTTTCCCGGTTCCGGAGAGCGTCATGCAGGCCGTACGGGGCCGCCGGATCGGAATGATCTTCCAGGAGCCTTCCACATCGCTTAACCCCGTCATGACGGTCGGGGATCAGATCGGCGAAGTGCTCTCCCGGCACCTCGGGCTGAAGGGAAAGGAGAAAGTCGAGGAAGAGATTGCCTGGCTCCGCCGTGTCGGCATTCCGGAGCCCGAGAAACGCGTGAACGCGTTCCCGTTCCAGCTTTCAGGCGGCCAGAAACAGCGCTGCATGATCGCGATGGCGCTCGCGGGCGACCCGGACCTCGTGATCGCGGATGAGCCGACCACGGCGCTCGACGTGACGCTGCAGAAGCAGATTCTTGATCTGCTTCTCAGGCTCCAGGCGGAACGCAGCCTGTCTCTGCTCCTCATCACGCATGACCTTGCGGTTGTCCGCAAGATGGCGCATTACGTCGCGCTGATGTACGCGGGTGAAATCGTGGAGCAGGCGCCGGCAGATGAATTCTTCTCTCACCCGGCTCACCCCTACGCGAAACAGCTTCTCGCGGCTCTCCCCTCAACCGCCCGGAAGGGAAAGCTCCTCGCGAGTATCCCCGGCACCGTCCCGGACTTCCTGCAGCCGATCACCGGCTGCCGGTTCGCGCCCCGCTGTCTCTGGGCCGTGGACGCCTGCCGCGAGGGGACGATTCCTTTGAAACCGATCTCTGACGTTCACGCCTGCGCCTGTATCCGGCCTTACTCAGAAAAGACCCGGACTGACGAAGAGCCGCCGCTTCCCCCGAAGGCATCCCCAGGCCGCACGCTTCTCGAAGCGAAGGGGCTCCGCGTCTGGTTCCCGGAAGGGCGGAAACTCTTCCGCACGGATAAGGACTATGTTCACGCGGTGGATGGGATCGATATCACGCTGCGGGAGAATGAGACGCTCGCCCTGGTCGGCGAGTCCGGAAGCGGAAAAACCACGGCGGGGAAAGCGATCCTGAGGCTCCTCGGGAAGGAAGCGAAAATCTCGGGAATCATCCGGATCTGCGGCGAGGATGCGGCTTCACCGAAGGGGAAAAACCTCAAAGCGCTGCGTCAGGCGGCGCAGATCATTTTTCAGGATCCCTTCTCGTCACTCGACCCCCGGATGACTGTCGGCGAAACGCTGCTTGAAGCGCTTGAAAGCCTGCGCCCCGATATGAGCCGGGAGGAAAAGTCAGAGCGGATCCGGGGACTACTCAGCCGAGTGGGACTCCGGGAGGATGCCCTGAGACGCTATCCGCATGAGTTTTCAGGCGGTCAGCGGCAGCGTATCGCCATCGCGAGAGCGCTCGCTCCGGAGCCGAAACTCATCATCTGTGATGAACCCACTTCAGCTCTGGACGTTTCAGTTCAGGCGCAGATTCTGAATCTCCTCGGACGCATCCAGCGGGAAACCGGAATCGCGTACCTTCTCATCACGCATAACTTCGGCGTGGTTGAATACATCGCCGATCGGGTGGCGGTGATGAAGTCCGGGAAGATTGTGGAAGAGGGGCCGCTTGAAGACGTGCTTCAGCACCCCGCCTCCGCCTATACCCGGGAGCTGCTGGACGCAGTCCCGAGACTCGGCGATATTTAGAAGATTAGAAGAGGTCAGACTGACCGCCCTTCGATTGCGTATAGCCGAAGTGGCGGTAGGAGGCTTCGGTCGCCACGCGGCCACGCGGGGTCCGCTGAATGAAGCCCTGCTGGATGAGGTACGGCTCGACAACATCCTCGAGCGTGTCGCGCTCTTCGCCGACCGCGGCCGCGAGGTTATCAATACCGACAGGACCGCCTCCGAATTTCTCGATAATCGAGAGAATGAAGCGCTGATCCATGCCGTCAAGCCCCTTCGCGTCGACCCCCAGCATCCGGAGGGCACCGTCCGCGACGTCCCGCGTGATCACACCGCCATGCTTCACCTCCGCGTAGTCACGGACACGGCGAAGAAGCCGGTTCGCGATACGGGGCGTGCCGCGGCTTCGCTGAGCGATCTCACGGGCCCCGTCAGGCTCCACCTCGACATTCAGAAGCTTCGCCGACCGGCAGACAATCTTCGAAAGTTCCTCGACCGTATAGAACTGCAGCTGATTCACAATGCCGAAACGGGCCCGGAGCGGGTTCGTGAGCATGCCGGAGCGGGTTGTCGCGCCGATCAGCGTGAAAGGCGGAAGATCGAGCTTGATCGAGCGGGCAGCCGGCCCCTCGCCGATCATGATGTCAATCTGGAAATCTTCCAGCGCCGGGTAAAGGATTTCCTCGACGACAGGGGACAGACGATGAATTTCATCGATGAAGAGGATGTCCCCCTTCTCGAGATTCGTAAGGATGGCGGCAAGATCCCCGGGGCGCTCAAGCACGGGGCCTGAGGTCTGACGGAGATTCACCCCCATTTCGTTTGCCACGATGTGAGCGAGCGTCGTCTTTCCAAGGCCCGGAGGCCCAAAGAGCAGCAGGTGGTCGAGCGGTTCGCCGCGGCGCTTTGCCGCCGCGATGAAGATCGACAGCTGATCGCGCACAAGCTCCTGACCAACATACTCGGAGAGCATGGTCGGGCGAAGCGCCCGGTCGACGTTTTCTTCGTTCGGCGAAACGGCTGCCGCCGTCACGATCCTTTCAACATTTTCCATTCTTTCTGTCCTGCCTTATCTAGCCCCGGCGTGCCGTCTCAGTTCCGATAGCGAAGCGCGATACGGATGCCTTCGGCGGCCGTCGCGTCAGGCGGAATATTGCGGGCAGCAGCCGCAGCATCGCGTTCGCTGTAGCCCAGCGCCACGAGACCCGCGATAACATCGGCCTGCACGCTGCTCGGCGCGGTCCCCTGGGGGCCCACGGCGGCGGCTTCGAGTTCCGGTCCCAGCTTTCCCTTCAGCTCGAGAACGAGCCTTGCCGCGGTCTTCTTCCCGATACCCGGAACACGCGTGAGGAGATCACTCTGCTCATGCGACACGGCGGCTGCGAGATCCTGCACTGACATCCCGGAGAGGACAGCGAGCGCGGTCTTGGATCCGATACCGCTCACCTTCACAAGCTCCTGGAAAGCGGACTTCTCCTCACGGGTCAGGAACGCGTAAAGCAGAATCGCGTCCTCACGCACCACCATCTGCACGTAGAGCCTGACCTCACGCCCCGCATCCGGCAGATTGCAGAAGGTCGACATCGGAACGGCAAGCTCGTAACCCACACCGTTCACGTCGAGCACGATGCCCGTTGTCTGCTTCTCTTCAAGCTTTCCCTTGAGGATCGCTATCACGGTTTATCTCCTTTCATTTCCGCGACCCGGGCAGCCCATGCCCGGCGGGATGATTTCGCGCCGCCGCGCGAAGTGAACCGGGCGTTGCCCATCGAGGTTTTGGCGGCCCCGGTAAGCGCTGTCATCGCTTCAGTCTGCGCGGCTGTCAGCGCGCAGGCCATGGCGTCAGCCGCGTCAGCCTGAGGGTTCTCCGGCAGGCTGAAGATACGGACCATCATCGCCTGGATCTGGGGCTTCTCAGCCCGTCCGGAGCCGGTGACGGCCTGCTTGATTTCGGTCGGCGTGAATTCCCGCACCGGGAGTCCCGCGACCGCGGCGCTGCAGATCGCGGCGCCGCGCGCCTGTCCTAGGAGCAGCGTCGACTGCGGATTCACGTTGACAAAGACTTTTTCACACGCCGCGATATCAGGATGGTACTCAGAGGCGAGCTCCTGAATGCAGCGGAAAATGTGGGAGAGCCTTGAAGACAGCTCTCCCTTAGGCACGCGGAAGACGCCTGCGGTGATCAGCGTAAAACTGCCGGCATTCATGTCGATCACGCTGAACCCCGTTTTATTGAGACCAGGGTCGATCCCGAGAATCCTCATTCCGCGGTTTACTCCTTACAGGATCAGAAAGGACGGCCGCCGCCGAAGCCCGGGAGCCCTCCCCCCATACCGGGGAAACGGCCGCCGGCCATGCGGAGCAGCTTCGAGAGTCCGCCCTTCTTCATACGCTTCATCACTTCAGTCATCTGATCGTACTGCTTCAGAAGCTTGTTCACTTCCTGCACCGGAAGTCCGGCGCCGGCAGCGATGCGGCGCTTGCGGCTCGCCTTGATGAGATCCGGGTGACGGCGCTCCGCAGGCGTCATCGAGTCGATGATGCCGATCGTGCGGCGGATCATACGGTCCGCATCCGCGTCAGACACATTCTGCTTTGCGGCCGCTTCCTGCATCGCGGCAGGAAGCTTATCGATGAGGCTCGACATGGATCCCATGCCGCGCATCTGAATCATCTGCTCGCGGAAGTCATTCAGATCGAGACGGCCGGACTTTCTCACGCGGTCAGCGATCTTCTTCGCCTTTTCGGCGTCGATATTCGACGTAACATCGCGCACGAGGGCAACGATGTCACCCATGCCGAGAATGCGGCTCGCCATGGCTTCCGGATTAAACGTATCGAAGCCGTCGAGCTTTTCACCCGTACCGATGAACTTGATCGGCTTACCGGTCACCTGGCGGACAGAAAGCGCTGCGCCGCCGCGGGAGTCACCGTCCACCTTCGTGAGGATGATGCCGGTGAGCGGAAGCCGGTCATTGAAAACTTTAGCCGTGTTGATCGCGTCCTGACCCACCATCGCGTCGACCACGAAGAACGTTTCGATCGGCTTCAGGAAGGCGGACAGGTCTGATGCTTCCTGCATCATGCGTTCATCGATCGAGAGGCGGCCGGCCGTATCGACGATCAGCACGTCAAAGAAATGACGCTTTGCGTAGTCGAGCGCCGCGGCCGCGATATCAAGCGGCTTCTGATCCGTCGTGCTCGGGAAGAATTCAGCGCCGGCCTGCTCGGACACCGTCTTCAGCTGTTCGATAGCCGCGGGACGGTAGACGTCAGCGGAAACCGTAAGTACCTTCTTCTTCTGATTGCGGATCAGCCAGCGGGCGAGCTTGCCGGCGGTCGTCGTTTTACCAGCACCCTGAAGACCGGCGAGCAGGATGATCGCGGGAGGCGTGCAGGCGAGATTGATCTCGCGCTCCTTCTCGGGAAGATCGCCGCCGATCACGGCGGTCAGCTCACGCTGCACGATGCTCACGAGAACCTGGCCCGGATTCAGGCTTCCGACCACTTCCTCGCCGAGCGCCTTTTCCTTGATGCGGTTCGTGAGTTCACGCACGACCGGCAGCGCGACGTCGGCCTCCAGCAGCGCCAGCCTCACCTCGCGGAGCATCTCCTTCGAGTTTTCTTCCGTAATGCGGGCCTGACCCCGCATGGTCTTCACAACTTTGGCTAAGCGCTGGGTAAGAGTATCAAGCATTTTTCTGTATGAATAATAGGGTGGCCCGGGAGGACATCCGGCGCGGATAGGATCCATGCGCCTGCCCGCCAGAGCAGAGAATTAGCGTTCGGCGGCGTCAGCGAGACGCCGCCCGTGCTGTGTGATTTTAAAGTGTTGGGAGCTCAAATAGTGAGTCCGCACGCTTTAAAGAACGGAAAGGAGACCCCGCAGCCAAGGATCTCAGGTACCGCGAGCCGGCTCCAGTCAAAGAACGGACCCGGATCGGTCTTCCGGCCGGGCGCGATATCGCTGTGACCGGCAACGGCCCGGATCGGGTAGCGGAGGATGATCGCCCGGGCGAGCCTCACGAGAGACGCGTACTGCGCCTCTTCAAAGGGACAGAAATCCGTTCCCTCAACCTCGATGCCGATCGAAAAATCATTGCAGCGGCTCCGGCCTTCAAAGGACGAAATACCGGCGTGCCAGCCGCGGGCCGTACAGGGGAGAAACTGCGTCACGGTTCCCGTGCGTTCAATCAGGAAGTGAGACGCGACATGAAGGTCGCGGAGCGACTCAAAAGTCGGATGCTCATCCACTGACAGGCGGTCCGTGAAGAATCGCTGCACGCATCCCGTCCCGAACTCTCCGGGCGGAAGCGAAATATTGTGGATCACGAGAAGATCAATCGGAGACCCCGCCGGACGTTCGTCCGAGTGAGTGCTCGGGCAGCGGACGGCGCCCTCTGCCCACCCCTCATCGCTGATCCTGAAAGACGGCTCGCAGCCTGTTTTCCTCAGCATGCTCTTCTTCTCAGTCGAGCCTCGCGCACTTCTTCGAGCAGTAGAGCTTGCCGTTCTTCACGACGCCCTCATTCTTCGGGAAGAACGTGCCGCAGTGAGGACACTGCGCCATTTCACCCGCGGAGGCCACATCACGGTTCCGCTCACGCTCCTGGAGCCGGCGGCGCATCTCGCGCAGTTCTTCCTCCATCTGCTCCTTCTCGCGGCGCTGCTTCTGGCGGGAGAAATAGACTAAGGCAACAACAATGATGATGATCCACGGGAGTAGTTTTATCAGGCCCATTTGGCTCTCACTTCTCAGAGGAGAATGTATTCAAGGAAGAAAGCGTATCCGAGATACGCAATCACATAAACGCCGCACAGGATCCAGAACCAGGCGAGAGCCTTTCTGCCCCGCCAGCCGAGAACCCAGTGTCCCGCGGTCAGAATGCCGCAGAGCAGCCAGCTCGCCCAGGTGAGGAAGGTCTTGTGATCGAGATGGAAGAGCGTCCCATAATACTGCTGCGTCACGAGGGCTCCTGTTACGAGAAGTACAGAAAGCACGAGGAACGCGGTGAGAAGGATATAGAAAAAAACCTGTTCCATCACCATGATTGGGGGAAGCGTGGAGAGAATGCCGCTCTGAGGAACCGGATCCGACGAGAAACGGAACCGCCGGTTCTGGCACTCCATCAGAATCGCCTGCACAACATCCACCGCGAGAAGCCCATAGGTGAGGAGCCCGAGCGACAGATGCACCCGGAATAGCGGAGTCCACTCCGTCATTTCAATCGGTTCACCGGGGAACACCAGCGGCATCAGGGCAGCCACTGCGGTGATAAACGCGCTGACACCGAACACCGGTCCGACGCGCTTCACCGCGGACACCAGCGCGAGCACCGTGAATCCGAGCAGCATCGCGCCGGACACCGCGGGACCGAAACCAAAGAGCGTCTGACCGGGGGCCGGGAAGATCTGTGTCTTCAGGGCAAAGCCATGCAGCACCACAGCGGCGACAACAATAAGCAGCATCCAGGTCGGCACCTTGGCGCCCCGCTTCCGGAGTGAAGAGAGCACCACGCCACCCGAGACGCAGTAAATGGCCGCAGCGGCCAGCGACAGCAAAATTCCGTTTTCCATCTTGAAGATTCTTTCCCTGCAGAGCGTCAGGCGGTCAGAGGTGCCGCGCGGCCCGGCAGGATTTCTTAGTCATGTGGGCATTTTAGGCGAAACACGATTAATGCCCACGGTCAAAAGATTCCCTTCAATTGTGAATCAGTTAATATGCAGGTACAAGAGAAAACTCGTATTGCACTAATCCTGAATGAATACTTTTGCTCATCTACTCGGTTACCTCGTTGATCTGTTCACAGCACTGCTTGGCTCAGTGCTGCTCCTGAGGGCCTGGGTCTACGCTCAGGCTATCCCGACAGCGGATCCGATCGCGCGGTTCTGCATCGCGCTGACCGACTGGCTCGTGCTGCCGGTGGCGAAGACCATGCGCGCGTCCGGCAAGTGGCACTGGCCGGCTATTCTGTCCGCGTTCGGTGTCGCGATCCTGTCCTCCATCCTCTCGCGTCTTCTTTTCGGCATTCCGATGTCGATTCTCGGTCTGGTGGTGTCGCCTTTCGCGCTCCTGATCCGCTGGGGCACTGAGATGGTGCTCTGGGGCACCGTGATCTGGGTGGTGCTTTCCTGGCTTCAGTCCGCGTCTCCTGTCACCCGGACGCTTGGCTACCTCGTCGATCCGTTCCTGCGTCCCGCGCGCCGCCTGATTCCGATGATCAAGGGATTTGACCTCTCTCCGATCCTCGTTTTCATTCTCTGCCAGGTGATTCTGATCATCATCCCCCCGCTCGCCCGCGGGATTGTCTGATCCATTCATTCCGCACATAGCAAAAGCCGGATCACTTTCGTGACCCGGCTTTTTTGATGCCTTCAGCCTATCAGGCCTTCAGCTTGCTCTTGATAAAGGCAACGGCGTCTTCAACCTTCACCATTTCCTTCTGATCGAGCGTGCGGCGGTTCGCGTATTCAATTTCGCCGTTCTTCAGGCCGCGGTCGCCGACCACGATGCGGTGCGGAACACCGATCAGCTCCCAGTCAGCGAACATCGGACCCGGACGCAGATCACGGTCATCGAGGATCACGTCAATCCCTTCAGCCGCAAGCTTGTCATGCAGTTCGTCGCAGACCTTCTGCACGGCCTCGCTTCTCTTGTAGCCCATCGGGCAGATCGCGACCGTGAACGGCGCGATAGCGTCCGGCCAGATCATGCCGCGGTCGTCGTGGTTCTGCTCAATGGCAGCGCCCGCGACGCGGGAAATACCGATACCGTAGCAGCCCATTTCGAGAACGCGGGACTTGCCCTCTTCGTCGAGGTAGGTCGCGTGGATCGCTTCGGAATACTTGGTGCCGAGGTAGAACACATGGCCCACTTCGATGCCGCGCTGCAGCTTCAGCGTGCCCTTGCCGTCCGGCGACGGGTCGCCTTCGACGACGTTGCGGAGATCCGCCACTTCGGGTTCGGGAAGATCACGGCCAAAATTCACGCCGCGGAGGTGGAAACCTTCCTCGTTCGCGCCGACCACAAAGTCGCTCATGTTGATCACGGAGCGATCCGCATAGATCTTCACTTCCTTCGGGTCGAGACCAACCGGTCCGAGGTAGCCGGGCTTGCTGCCGAAAGCCTTGAGGATTTCAGCTTCAGTCGCGAAGCGGAAGCCATTCTTCAGCTCGGGAAGCTTGCCGGCCTTCACTTCATTCAGGCTGTGGTCACCGCGGAGCAGAATGAGAACGATCTTCGCGGGAAGAACATTGCCTTCTTCGTCACGCTCGTCAGAGGCAAGCACCACGGACTTCACGGACTTCGTGAGCGGCAGGCCAAGGAGTTCCGTCACGAGTTCGCACTTGTCGCGGCCCGGGGTCGGAACCTTCTGCATTTCTTCCGTCGCTGCCGCGCGTTCGCCGCCGACCTGCACGGCCTCTGCGAGTTCAATGTTCGCGGCGTACTGGGAATCCGGGCAGTAAGCAATCAGATCTTCGCCGGTGTCAGCGATCACCTGGAATTCATTCGAACGGTTGCCGCCGATGGAACCCGTGTCAGCCGCGACCGGGCGGAACACAAGGCCCGTGCGGTTGAAAATACGGCAGTAGGCGTCAAACATCGTCTCGTAGCTCTTGCCGGCAGCGTCAGCATCACGGTCGAACGAGTAGCCGTCCTTCATGATGAATTCACGGCCGCGCATCACACCAAAACGGGGACGACGCTCATCGCGGAACTTCGTCTGAATCTGGAAGAGATTCACCGGCAGCTGACGCCAGGAGGTGATTTCCTGACGGGCAATGTCCGTGATCACTTCTTCAGAGGTCGGCTGAATCACGAAGTCGCGCTGATGACGATCCTTGAAGCGGAGCAGCTCAGGGCCGTACTTTTCCCAGCGGCCCGACTCAACCCAGAGCTCGGCCGGCTGCACGATCGGCATCAGGAGTTCGACTGCGCCCGAGCGGACCATTTCCTCACGGACGATATTCTCGATCTTGCGGATGACGCGAAGCCCCATCGGCATGTACGTATACACACCGGCGGCCAGCTTCTTGATCATGCCGGCGCGGATCATCAGCTGCTGGCTGACGATGTCGGCGTCAGCGGGCGCTTCTTTCAGAGTGGAAATAAAAAATTGACGGGCTTTCATGAAAATTCCGCTGTTAAAAATAGAGATTTGAATTACAAAACGCGAGAGGGACAACCGGCCGCGAAAGATTCACGCATTCTATAACGCAGCCGCTTGTGATGGAAACCGGGGTGGGAGAACTCCTCGCCCGGCTCCGCTCACCGTCCTAGTCGCGCGTAATGACGAGATTGTCTTTGTGGATCAGCTCAGGCTGCTCAATGAAGCCGAGGATCCCTTCGATCTCTTCAGTGTGGTGACCGGCAATGCGCACCGTGTCGCTGCTCGAGTAGCCGGCAAGCCCCCGGGCGAGCTCATCCCTCTCAGGCGACAGCACCGCGATCACATCGCCGCGCTTGAAGTCGCCGCGCACTTCTTTCACGCCCACCGGGAGCAGGCTCGTATTGCCCTTCACGATGGCACGCGCGGCACCCGCGTCGAGGAGCACAGCGCCTTCAATATTGAGATGATCCGCGATCCAGGACTTGCGGGCGAGGATCCGCGGCTGATAGCAGACG
Source organism: Dakarella massiliensis (assembly GCF_001182045.1). Classification (GTDB taxonomy): domain Bacteria; phylum Pseudomonadota; class Gammaproteobacteria; order Burkholderiales; family Burkholderiaceae_F; genus Mesosutterella; species Mesosutterella massiliensis. The sequence continues at coordinate 965,503 of NZ_CVTY01000007.1, forward strand.
AGTTCGGTTCCGATCGTCTCACCGGCCGCCAGACGCTGAAGCACCCGGGGCTCACGCCCATAAACGATGACAGTCGACGCGCCGGACTGCGCGGCGCGCTTCGCAGCGATCACCTTCGTGATCATGCCGCCCTTCGAGAAGGAGCTTGCCGCGCCGCCCGCCATCTTTTCCAGAGCCGGATCGCCGGCACGGGCACGATCCACAAAGACCGCATCCGGATTTTTCCTCGGATCAGCCGTGAAGAGCCCCTTCTGATCCGTGAGGATCACAAGGGCATCGGCTTCAATGAGGTTCGTCACCACGGAACCCAGTGTGTCGTTATCACCCACCTTGATTTCGTCCGTGACAACCGTGTCGTTCTCATTGATCACGGGAACGACGCCAAGGGAGAGCAGCGTGAGGAGCGCGGAGCGCGCGTTGAGGTAACGCGTGCGGTCAGCGAGATCCGCTCCGGTGAGGAGAATCTGCGCGGTTTTCACGCCGCGTTTCGCGAATTCCGTTTCGTACGCCTGGGCAAGACCCATCTGGCCCACGGCAGCCGCGGCCTGCAGCTGACCGACCTCAGTCGGGCGGCGATCCCAGCCGAGGCGACGCACGCCTTCAGCGATGGAGCCAGAAGAGACGAGAACCACTTCTCGGCCGAGCTTCTGCACCGCGGAAAGCTCTTCCGCAAGATTGGCGATCGCCTTCTCGTCGAGCCCCCGGCCGTTATCCGTCAGCAGCGCTGTGCCGACCTTGATGACGATGCGCTTCGCATCCGCAACCACTGATTTGATCGCTGTCATGCCTTCTCCCCCAGGCAATAAAGGGGGCCGGAATATCCGGCCCCGCAGTTGTTACTCCGAATCAGCCTTATCGCCAGCCGCTTCTTCAGAGGCGGTTTCGGCAGCGGGCTCTTCGGCAGCTTCATCCGTGTTGGCAAAACGCGGATTCCGCTCGGCCTCAGCCTTGAGGCGCTCAGCGCGGCGCTGTTCGTCGAGGAACTGAGCAATCGCCATCACGACTTCCTTCGTGCCTTCTCGCGTTGCCGCGGAAATCGCGAAGAACGGATGACCGTCCGGGCAGAGCGCGTCGCGCAGCTTCTTCACAAGCGCTTCGCGGTCTTCGGCAGGCACCAGGTCAAGCTTGTTCACGACAACCCAGCGGGGCTTCGCGAGCAGCGTGTCACTGTACTTGCCAAGTTCACGCACAAGCGCGTGAGCCTTCTCAATCGGATCCTCGCCATCAAACGGCATCGCGTCGATGATGTGTAGAAGGAGCTTCGTACGCTCGAGGTGCCGCAGGAACTCGTGGCCGAGTCCGGCGCCTTCAGCCGCGCCTTCGATAAGGCCCGGAATATCAGCGATCACAAAGCTGTTTTCCTGCTCGATACGGACAACGCCGAGGTGAGGCGACATCGTGGTGAAGGGATAGTCCGCAATCTTCGGGCGGGCATTCGACACCGCCGTGATGAAAGTGGACTTGCCCGCGTTCGGGTAGCCGAGAAGACCGACGTCAGCGAGGACCTTCAGCTCGAGCCTGAGAGAACGCGCCTGGCCGGGTTCACCGAGCGTGAACTGACGGGGAGCGCGGTTCGTCGGGCTCTTGAAGTGAAGGTTGCCGAGACCGCCCTTGCCGCCAGCGGCGACCAGGGCCTTTTTGCCGTTTTCGGAAAGGTCAGCGATCACTTCACCGGACTTTTCGTCCGTGATGATCGTGCCGACCGGCATGCGAAGGATGATGTCCTTGCCGGCCCGGCCGTAGCAGTCGGAGCCCATGCCGTGTTCGCCTGACGGCGCCACAAACTTTCTCGTAAAGCGGTAGTCGATCAGCGTGTTGATATTCTCATCGCCGACAGCCCACACCGAGCCGCCACGTCCGCCGTCGCCGCCATTCGGGCCGCCGCGGGGAATAAATTTTTCACGCCGGAACGATGCGGAGCCATTGCCGCCGTTCCCGCCAATTACATCAATAGATGCTTCATCAATAAATTTCACAGCAAGTTCCGTCCTTGTTGCCTGATTCTTTCGTATGGGCCTGATGCCGTCCGGCACCGATGGCCCCCTTGTGGTTTCCTGCGAGGCGGATCATTCCGCCCGTATTCATTTACTTAGGAGCCCAGCCTTTGTTTTCACCTTCCGGGATAAGTCCCGGAGCGGCTCCTTCAACACCAGTCTTTTGAGTATATCTACAAACCGCGTCCGGCTTTCCTGCCGCGCGGCGCGATGCCTCTGCCGATGTGTTTTCCGGCAGCTTGCTGCTTAATGGGCGATCCGGAGAGGATGGCTCCCCGGTTTCTGCCCTCCCCCTGCCGGAAGAGGCTTTATTTCTTTCCAATCAACAAAAAAACCCTGCCGCAAAACGACAGGGCTCTTGCATTCAAAGCTGCCAGCTGCCCAATTAGGCGGCCAACGGGACAACCTTGACGTACTGGTGGTTCTTGGGTCCCTTGACTTCGAACTGAACCGTACCAGTAACGGTAGCAAACAGCGTGTGGTCACGGCCCATGCCGACGTTGTCACCGGCGTGGAAGCCAGTGCCGCGCTGGCGAACAATGATGGAACCAGCGTTGATCACCTGGCTGCCGAAAACCTTGACGCCCATGCGATGAGCCTTGGAATCGCGTCCGTTGCGGGTCGAGCCGCCGCCCTTTTTATGTGCCATTTTTTCCTATTCCTCTAGAAAAAACTTAATTAAATTAAGCCGCGATCGTTTCGATCTTCAGCTCGACGTAGTACTGACGGTGGCCAGCGCTCTTCTTGGAGTGCTTGCGCTTGCGGAACTGGAAAATGCGAACCTTATCGGCACGGCCTTCGGAGACCACGGAAGCGGTCACGGAAGCGCCTTCAACCGTCGGGGTGCCGACCTTCAGTTCCTTGCCTTCGCCAACGGCGAGCACTTCGGACAGGGTGACTTTGTCGCCAACCTTGACGTCGCCGAGGAGTTCAACCTTGAGCAGGTCGCCTTCGGAGACACGGTACTGCTTGCCGCCGGTCTTGATAATTGCGTACATGTAATTCCTCACTGTTTCACTCAGCTGCTGCTGTGAAACCTTCTTGTATCGGGATAGCATCGGACGGTCTGTCCGACGCTGCTCTGGAAATCGGTACCCTTGAAAGGGAATCGAGCTAGTTATTATCATAGATTTTTAAAGTAAAGTCAAACGCTTTACGTTCTGTCCCTTCCCATCCGGAAAATTAAAATGAAAAAGTTCTTGACATTTTCTGAAAACGGATTATCATTTGAATTCTTCGAACCGTTTAGCTCCTAAAAACAGCTATTCTGCGAAGCTCGGGGTGTGACTCAGCCTGGTAGAGTGTCACGTTCGGGACGTGAAAGTCGGAGGTTCGAATCCTCTCACCCCGACCAGATTTCAAAAAGGAGATGTCGAAAGACATCTCCTTTTTTCGTTTCTGCGCCCCATCCTTCTTTTCTCCCCTATCCCCGCCATTACCCCGAGTTCCGATACGTACAGGAATCGATTCCGATTGTGTTTACGTAACTAAATAGATTACAATATCGGCATACACACCGACGGATCTTCTTCTTTGCCCCCGGTATCAGGGGTTCCTTGAGAAAACACCGTGCGGACCACCCCAACCGGAGACACCATGCCGAAACTTGTGCTTTACGCCGCGGCAGCCATCATCGCGGCGGCCGCGCTTCCTCTTCCCTATGGAATCTATGTCTTCATCCGGATCATCGGGACGATCACCTTCGCGTGTCTCGCCTATGAATCCTGGAAGCAGGGGCATGAGCTGCTCCCCTGGGCGTACGGCGCGGCAGCCATTCTCTTCAACCCCATTATTCCGATTCATCTCAGCAAAACGCTCTGGACAGTGATTGACCTCGCGGCCGCGGCGATCATTTTCTTTTCCGCTGAGAAATTTTCGAAAAAGGCCTGATCATGAGATCCATCTTCTCCGCCATTTTGACGATTCTTTATATCGGGTACGGCATCACGGCTTTTATCTTCGCCTGGGACGCAGTCAGCTACTTCTCCGGAGTGCATTCATTCTTCGGGCTGACGCTTATCTGGTTCCTGATCATTCCGGTGCTGCTGATGATCCCATTTGCTCCTGCCGCCATGATCTGCGCCCTGATTTACTATCTCGCCGCCATTCGGGGCTGGGGCTACCTCCTCGCGATCATCTACTGCTTTCCGTCCATCGGCCTCGTGATTCTTTCCATGATCTGCGGGGGAGTGGGCGCGATCTCAGGCTGGCTTTCAGAAAAGTATCAGCGGTTCTGAAAACCGTCAGTCAGTGCCTCCGCATTGCGTAGAATGAATCGGGTAATTTTTTAAGAGGCTTCCGCCTTCTCCTGTTTCATCATGACAAACAGCAAACCCTGGGTTCTGGGACTCACCGGGGGCATCGCCTCCGGGAAAACGACCGTGTCGGACTATCTCGCCAGCAAGGGGTGCCTTGTCGCTGACGCGGATGCGGAGTCCCGGAGCCTCACCGCTCCGGGTGGTGCCGCGATGCCGGAAATTGAACGGATTTTCGGCGCGGACTTCATCCGCCCGGATGGCGCGATGGACCGCGCGAAAATGCGGGAGCTCGTGTTTGCAAATGATGCCGCGCGCCGGACGCTTGAATCCATCATTCATCCGCTTGTTCGGAAAGCTCTGATGGAAAAGATCCGGACCGGCGCGGAAAATTCCCCCTACGCCGTCATCGCGATCCCGCTTTTTCCTTCCATTCTTCAGCTTCGGCCGATTCTCAGCCGGCTTCTCGTAATTGACTGCCCGATGCCGCTCCAGTGCGAACGGCTGCGGAGCCGCTCAGGCTTAAGCCGCGAAGAGTCTCTCGCCATCATCCGGGCTCAGTCCCGACGCTGGGAGCGGATTGAAGAAGCGGACGATGTGATCGTGAACGCGGGGAGCCTCCCCGAACTTTTAAGCGCAGCCGATACCCTTCACCAGCGCTATCTCAGAGCGGCAGAAGCCGCTTGAGGATCAATTGATATGACAGAAGAAAAGAATTCTGAAAAGCCCTTTACCGTCAAGTGCCCGACCTGCGGGAAAGAGGTCGTCTGGAGCACCGATAATCCCTACCGCCCGTTCTGCTCGGAACGCTGCCGGATGATCGACCTCGGGGAATGGGCGAGCGGGGGCTACCGGATTGAGGGAGCCCCCGGAAGCGCGGATCAGCTCGATCCGGGTGACTTTACGACTGAAGAGACTGACCCCGGAAAAGGCCGGGGAAACCGCTAAAACTCAAGCCACACGCCCTGAGCTCCGGCCTCTTCCGCGGCAGCCGCTTCAGATGCCGACTCAGCCGGGAGATACACCGGAATTTCGTGCTCTTCGCCGAGCCCTGTGACTCCCTTGCGGATAAAGGAGAAGTCCGCGCGGTTCGCCGCAGCGAGACTCACCTCGGCTTCGCTCCGCGCGAAACTCCCGGTCCAGCCGGAATCACTGCTCACGGGCTTCTCGCCCTCAACCCAGATAAGACCGGCACCGGCTTCCTTCGCCCGTACCACCCGGGCCTCGATATCTCCGCCCTTCTGCGGAATCCAGGCCGCCACGCGGGGGAGTTCAATCCAGCCCGCGATCAGATCATCCATCGGGAGCAGCTCACCTGCGGGAAGCCGGGCCCGGTGATAGAACCCGAACTGCTGATGCTCCATGGAACGGGGTTCTCCCTTCCAGTCATGACACTTCCGGAAGTGAAGTCCCACGCGGGCATGCGGATAGTCGATCACCTTCACGAGCCACGGGGTTGACGCTCCGATATCCAGATCCAGCTCCTCGCGGAGTTCACGCGCCAGCGCTTCATGCGCGGTTTCTCCGGGCTCGAACTTCCCGCCCGGGAATTCCCAGTACCCCGCGTAGGGTTTGCCTTCTGGCCGCGACCCCATCAGGATCGTGCCGTCCTTACGGATAAGAATGCCGGCGGCCACTTCGACCGCCTTCCGTTCCACCTGCTGCTCTGCCATTTTTTACGGAAGTCCTTTCCCCAGAGCGAGCCGCGATGCGGCCGCCCGTGCAAACTGCTGCGCCACCCGGCCGGAACGGGATCCCCGCTCAAGCGCGAACTGCAGCGCAGAAAAACGCATGTCGTCAGAGGCTGCCCGCTCCGGGTCAACCTTCAGTACGGCAAGCCACTTTTTCACAATATCGAGATACTCATCCTGCGAGAACGGATAGAAGGAGAGCCAGATACCGAACCGCTCCGAGAGCGAAAGCTGCTCCTCGATTGTTTCTGCCGGATGCAGCAGGCCGTCTTCATCAAGGCGGCTCTCCAGGTTATCGCTTGCCTTCTCCGGCATCAGGTGACGCCGGTTTGAGGTGGCATAAACGATCAGGTTGTCGCCGCCCGCGGAAATCGATCCGTCGAGCACGGCCTTCATCGCTTTGTAGCTTCCCTCGCCCGCCTCGAACGCGAGGTCATCGCAGAAGAGAATGAAACGCTCCGGGCGCTTTGAAATGATCCGGACAATATCCGGAAGATCCATCAGATAGTCGCGGGTCACTTCGATCAGCCGCAGCCCCTCTTTCCAGTACGCGGCGAGACAGGCGTGAATGAGGGAGCTCTTCCCCGACCCTCTCGCTCCGGTGAGGAGCACGTTATTTGCCGGAAGCCCCTTCACGAAACTCTCGGTATTCGCGAGGATGATTTCTTTCTGACGGTCAACGTGGAGAATATCCGCGGCGTCAATCGTCGCGATGTTTTCCACAGGCTCCAGCCTTCCGGCGGTCATCCCGAGATACTGGCGCCTCTCCCAGCGGAACGCGGGACGGCTCCAGTCAACCTGATCCGCGGGCGGCGGAAGAAGGGACGATATCTGCTTCGCGAGCCCAAGGAGCGACTGCTCAAGTTCTGTATTCATATCAGGCCCCTTACCGGATCAGACGCTTTCTGCCCGCGCGGCATCTGAGAGCCCCGCTGCCAGCATGGCGTAGAAACTGTCGATTGAGATCTTCCCGGCGTCCTCGTTTTCATGCGGCGCGTCAATCAGCACAAAAGCCTCCGCGCCGGAATCGCTGAATGCCCTGCTCGCTGCTTCATCCGCGGCGTCATGAGTCAGCGGCGCGTCGGTCGCCGCGATCACGAGGTACCCTCTCGGGGTTTCAAGGCGGATGACATCGAGTGTCACCGGAATAAATTCCACGAAGCACTTGAGAGCGGCCGCGGTGGCTTCGCTGCCGTCAGAGGAAAATCGGCGGATAGCCCGAAGCCAGCCGTCCTCAGAGAGCTCGTCCCGCACCTCCTTCACACTCGACTTATCGGGCACACGGCCATCAGAGATAAGGCAGAGGAGCCGGTGCTTGCGGGGCTTTGCGCCCTCGCCTTCATCTCCTCTCAGAACACAGAAGGAGTGGAGAGACTTCTCCGGTCTCACAAAAGGCATGCCGCCTGAAGACTTGACCCAGACCCCGCTTTTCTCCGGAAACCGGATACAGAGCACATCTTCGAGTGCCCCGATCTCCACTTTACGGATCGGTTCAAGCCCTACCCGCATCGCCTTCACCATCTCTTTCGCATTCATTCGATCGCCTTCCTTCCCGTCCGGTTCGTTCACCCGCCGGACGCTTTGTGTCTTGAGTCGGAATCTCTCCGGCTGTTACTGCTGACGATAACAGAAAAAGCGCGGCCCCGACTGAGGCGGTCCGCCGCGCGGGACGCTCTTCGCCCGGGCGCAAAAAAGCCTGGCCGCGGATCACTCCGCCTGAGGCCAGGCTTTCATTTCCTTATCGGAAAACGGCGTCTGATCAGCTCAGCTTGCCGTGGCAGTCCTTGAACTTTTTGCCGGAACCGCACGGGCAGGGATCGTTGCGGCCGACACCGGCAAAAGCGATGTCATCCACCGTAGGTTCCTGGGCCTCGAGCTCATTCTCCGGCGCGGTGAGGGAGGTGAACTCAGCCTGGGAAGCCTGAGCGGCATCCACCTGACGCTGGGCTTCTTCTGTCGCTTCGTGTTCAGCCTCTTCAGCCTCTTCCGGCATCTGGATCTGAACCTGCATCAGGATGCGGATCACGCCTTCACGCGTCAGATCAAGAAGCTCCTCAAACATCGTGAAGGCTTCCTTCTTGTACTCCTGCTTCGGCTGCTTCTGAGCGTAGCCGCGCAGGAAGATGCCCTGACGCAGAAGGTCAAGCGCGCTGATGTGCTGGCGCCAGGTCTGGTCCAGCACCTGCAGCAGCACCGAGCGGCAGAAACCGTTCCAGGCATCGGCGCCCACGAGCTCGACCTTTTCGTTATAGACGCGGTCGGCTTCGTCAAGCACCTTCTGCTCGAGGTCTTCGTCCGTACGGCTCTCGTCCTCTTCCATCCAGGCCTTGGTATCGAGGTTCACCGCCCACTCGCTGCGCAGCGTGGAGGTGAGGCCATCGAGATCCCACTGATCTTCCACCGTCTCGGCCGGCACATACTGACGGACGAGGTCGGAGTAGAAACCGTGACGCATTTCGCGGACGCTTTCGGAGAGATCCTGAGAGTCGAGAATCTCGTTTCTCACCTTGTAGATCTCATGACGCTGATCGTTCTGGACGTCATCGAACTCGAGCAGCTGCTTACGGATGTCGTAGTTGCGGGCTTCGACCTTGCGCTGAGCGTTTTCGATCATGCGGGAGAGCATCTTGCTCTCGATCGGAATGCCTTCCTCGAGCTTCAGGTGCGTCGCCATCGCCTTCATGCGGTCACCGCCGAAGATCTTGAGGAGGTTATCCTCCATCGAGAGGTAGAAGCAGGTGCTGCCCGGGTCGCCCTGACGGCCGGAACGGCCGCGGAGCTGGTTATCAATACGGCGGGATTCGTGACGCTCGGAACCGATGATCCGGAGACCGCCGCTCTTCACCACCTGTTCGTGAACCGTCTGCCAGGCGGCCTTCTCTTCGTCGATCTTCGCCTTCTTCTGCTCTTCAGTCAGCGATTCGTCATGGCGGATCGCATCCACCACCTTCGAAATGCTGCCGCCGAGCACGATATCGGTACCGCGGCCTGCCATGTTCGTGGCGATCGTCACAGCCCCCGGACGGCCGGCTTCGGCAACGATCTGAGCTTCACGCTCATGCTGCTTCGCGTTCAGGACGTTATGCGGAATGCCTTCCTTCTCCATCAGGTGGCTGAGGAGCTCGGAATTCTCAATCGAGGTCGTACCGACAAGCACCGGCTCGCCGCGCGAGTAGCAATCCTTCACATCCTTCACGATCGCATCGTACTTTTCCTTCGCGGTCTTGAAGACCTTGTCCTGCTGATCGATACGGATCATCGGACGGTTGGTCGGGATCACGACGGTTTCCAGACCGTAAATGTCCTGGAATTCGTACGCTTCGGTATCAGCCGTACCGGTCATGCCGGACAGCTTGTCATACATACGGAAGTAGTTCTGGAAGGTGATGGAGGCCATCGTCATGGTCTCCTGCTGCACCTTCACGTGTTCCTTCGCCTCAACAGCCTGATGAATACCGTCGCTCCAGCGGCGGCCCGGCATCAGACGGCCCGTGAATTCGTCGACGATGATCACTTCGCCGTTCTGCACCACGTATTCCTTGTCGCGCTGGAAAAGCGTATGAGCCTTCAGCGCGGCGATGAGGTGATGCATCAGCATGATGTTCTGAGGCGAGTAGAGACTGCGGCCGTTCGTAATCAGACCGCGCTCGGTGAAGATCTTCTCCACAGTCTCGTGACCCTGGTCAGAGAGGTAAACCTGATGCTGCTTCTCATCCACCCAGTAGTCACCCGGTTCCTTCTCGCCCTTCTGACGGGTGAGGAGCGCCGGAATCTGATCCATCGCCTGATAGAGATCGATATTGTCTTCGGCCGGACCCGAAATGATGAGCGGGGTTCTCGCCTCGTCAATCAGAATCGAGTCCACTTCGTCGACGATCGCGTAGTTCAGCGGACGCTGACGGCGGTTCCCGGGTTCGTACTCCATGTTGTCACGGAGGTAATCGAAACCGAATTCGTTATTCGTGCCGTACGTAATATCAGCAGCGTAAGCGGCGCGCTTCACAGCCGGATCCTGCTCGTTCGACAGAATCACGCCGACCGTGAGGCCGAGCCACTCATAGAGCTGCCCCATCCACTTTGCGTCACGGCTGGCGAGGTAGTCGTTCACGGTCACCACGTGCACGCCCTTGCCGGGCAGCGCGTTCAGGTAAACCGCAAGCGTGGCGGTCAGCGTCTTGCCCTCGCCGGTGCTCATTTCAGCGATCTTGCCATCATTCAGCACCATACCGCCGATCATCTGCACATCGAAGTGACGCATGCCAAGCACTCGCGAAGAGGCCTCACGCACAACAGCGAAAGCTTCCGGCAGCAGGTCGTCCAGCGTTTCGCCCTTCTGGAGCCTGTCGCGGAATTCTTGAGTCTTCGCCTTCAGTTGATCATCGGTGAGCTTCTTCAGCTCAGGTTCCAGCTTATTGATCTGGGCAACGCGCCGACGGTACGCCTTCACAAGGCGGTTATTTCGGCTGCCAAAAATTTTCGTAAGAATTCCGTCAAACATATCGTCCCCTCGGCCGGACTAAAAACGGCATGAGGTAAATTTTGAAATCGGTAGAATTTCCACCCTTTTTATCAGGCTTACGCCTTAAGGGTACGGAAAAAGAATAAAGGATTATCGCACATAGCTATTAAGAAAAAACGATTCTCCTTCAGTAATCGGGGATTTCGCCCCGCTATACTTTCCCTATCAACGTAAATCCCAATCGGAACGAACCATGAAAGACCGCATCCGCTCGGGGGCTGGCTTTCAGAGGAGCCTCCGTTTTCTGAATTCTGATGAGCAGGGAATGGATTCGCTCGAGCTGAGGCTTGCCGTCTCGCGGCGCATCCTGCCCGCACTGAACCGTATCTGCGAGCGCCGCTTCCTCCGCATCTCGTTCACGTCACCCGGTCAGGTCTTTGTGTCGCCTGACGGAGCGGTCCGCCTGATCGTCAAGGATCAGTCTCAGGTCTATCAGCTGAAGAATCTGCTTCCGACCCTTCGGCGCGAAGTGGAGAAGGCCTGCGGCTTTCCGGTGCCCGAAATCACGGTGGGCGTGAATCCGGGGCTTCACGAATCGCTCTCCGGCCGCACCGAAACCGCCACCGGCGAACCCAGAAAAGCAAACCCGGATGCCGCTGCCGCCATCCGGGAGAAAGCCCGCGCGCTGCCGGAAGGCAGTGTCACGCGGAAATCGCTTGAAAGTCTTGCTGAGTCGCTCGAAAAGTAGCCGCCCTGTCAGACAATCGCGAGATTCGGACGGAAGGCGAAGTCAGCCGGAGCCTTTTCCGCTTCGGTGAACGTCACGATTTCCCAGGCGGTAGCATCCGCGAGCAACGCGCGGAGCAGCTTGTTATTCAGGGCGTGACCCGACTTGCATGCGCTGTACGCCGCGAGCATCGGGTGTCCAAGAACGTAAAGGTCGCCCATCGCGTCGAGGATCTTATGCTTCACGAATTCGTCGCGGCTGCGCAGACCGTCGTTATTCAGCACCCGGTAATCATCCATCACAACGGCGTTATCGAGCGAACCGCCCTGGGCAAGGCCGATCGAGCGGAGGAACTCCACATCGTTCACAAAGCCAAACGTGCGCGACCGGGCCACGTCCTTCTCATAGGAGTCGTGGGCGAAGTCGACCTTCGTGCTCTGAATCGTGGAGTCAATCGCCGGATGGTGAAAATCAATGGAAAATTCAAGACTGAAGCCGAAATGCGGCTCAAGCTTCGCCCACTTTCCTTCTTCCTTCACCTCAACCGTCTTCAGAATCCGCACAAACTGCTTCGGAGCATTCTGCTCAACGATACCGGCCGCGTGAATCAGGAAAACGAAGCTCGCTGCTGAGCCATCCATCACCGGAATCTCAGGGGCATCCACCTCAACGAGGCAGTTGTCGATCCCAAGACCGTTGAAGGCGCTCATCAGATGCTCGATTGTGGACACGCGCGCCTGACCGACATTCACCGTCGTCGCGAGCCGCGTGTCATTCACGTTTGTCGCGACAGCAGGAATATCTACGGCAGGCGTGAGGTCCGTCCGACGGAACACAATACCGGTGCCGGCAGCGGCAGGTTTCATCACGAGATGAATTCTGCGGCCGCAGTGCAGACCGATTCCGACGGTCGAGACAGATTCCCTCAGCGTTCTTTGCTTCAGCATAAAAAGTACCAATAAGTTCAATAGGCGGCAGAACTTGCATTCTGCCGCCGGAAAATTCAGGCGCCGGCTATTCTAGCCGCAAAAAGGGCGATCAGTGGCGTCCCTTGTTGCGCAGGTAAGCGGGGGTCTGAAGATTTCGGATTGTTTCCTCATCGAACGTACCGGAGAAATTCCAGACGTTCGGCTGGGAAGCCGCGGCCTGAGGCTTAGGCGCTTCAGCCTGCGGCTGAGGAGCCGGAGCGGCGGGTTTCGCGGGCGCTGCGGCAGGAGCCGCGGCCGGAGTTTCCAGGGGCTGCGACCCAAAAAGCGGTGCTGTTTCGCCGGTCTTATGTTCAAAGTGCGGCGCAGCGGCGGCCGGAGCGGCCTCATGCACCGGTGCTGCCGGCGTGGGATCCGCCGCGAAATGCGGCATCTCGGGAGCCGGGGCTGCCTTCACGGGTTCCGGCGCGCGGGGCGCAGGAGCCGCGGCCTGAGGTGCAGGCTGAGCGGGCTGTGCCGGCTGGTCAGCATTGGCCGAAGATCCCGAGAAAATGGAATTCCACATATTTTCCGGACGCATCCCGGTCTGAGCCTTCTCCTGCTCGGTGAGCGGGCTGTCCATACCGGTCGCCACCACCGTAACGCGGAGCTCGTCCCCGAGACTGTCATCACGGGCCGAACCGAAGATAACGTTGGCGCCCTTCGACACGAAGTCGCTCAGGACCTTCATCACCTTTCTCGGCTCAGAGAGCTTCAGAGAGTTGCTTGCCGTGACATAAACAAGGAGACCGCGGGCACCGGTAAGATCGGAACCTTCAAGCAGCGGGCTAGAAACGGCGAGTTTCGCCGCTTCTTCAGCGCGGTTCGGACCGGAAGCCGTGGCCGAACCCATCAGGGCCGTGCCGTGCTCACGCATCACCGTGCTGAGGTCATTGAAGTCGACGTTGATCAGACCCGGCGTATGAATGATTTCCGCAATGCCGTGGCAGGCCTTGTAGAGCACATCGTTCGCGGCGTTGAAGCATTCTTCCATCGTGGCGTCTTCGCCGAATTCGTCCTCAAGACGGTCATTCAGAATGACGATGAGGGAGTCGACGTATTCCTTCAGATGGGCAATGCCTTCTTCGGCGCGCTGCTTGCGGGCCGTGCCTTCATAGGAGAAAGGCTTCGTCACAACACCGACGGTGAGAATGCCTTCTTCCTTCGCGATCTTCGCGATAACAGGAGCGGCGCCCGTACCGGTGCCGCCGCCCATGCCGGCTGTAATAAAGAGCAGATGAGCGCCGGACACGGCGTCACGGATTTTTTCAGTAGAATCAATGGCGGCTTTCTCGCCAACCTGAGGATTCGCCCCGGCGCCGAGCCCGCTTTCGCCGAGCTGCAGAAGCACGTGAGCCTTATTCATGGCAAGAGCCTGATGATCGGTGTTGGCCGCGATAAACTCAATACCGTCAGCCCCCTGATCCACCATATACTGGACGGCATTTCCACCGCCGCCACCCACGCCGATCACTTTGATCACCGTGTTGCGCGGATCCTTACCCAGCATTTCAAAACTACTCATTGCCCTTCTCCGTGATGCTGCCGAACGGGTAACGCCGCCCAAAGCCTGGTCGGCCCGCGTTACCCTCGCTGTGTGTTGTTTCTTCCGATCTTAAAGGCGTCGTCAGAGTTTAGTATATTTTGCCCCATTCTCGGGGTTTGTTGCTTAATAATTTCCGATAAACCAGTGCTTGATGGTTGAGAAAAAGCCCTTCCTCAGACGCTTCTGGCCTTTTTCCTCTGAATGCCGGCCTTTCTGGGCGATGTGAGCCGCCTCTTTAAGGAGTCCGGCCACCACAGTCCAGGCAGGAGAATTCCCCGCGCCGCCAAGACCCGCGACAATATCCGGGGCTCCGATGCGGCAGTTGTGCTCAAACACATCTTCCGCGAGTTTCAGGAATCCTTCGGTCTGAGTCACGCCTCCGGTGAGCACAATACCCGCCGGAATCATCTGATCAAACTTGGACGCCTGGAGCCGCTCCTTCACGAAGGAAAGGATCTCCTCCAGTCTAGCCTGCACCACTTCAGCGAGCTTCTCCTGTGCGATCACTTCAATCGCTTCTCCCGGCCGGGTGCTCCGGCGGATATCGGCGAGATCCACCACGTCAGCGCCCGTGAATTTTGTCGGATCCGCACTGCCGTACTTCAGCTTGATTCTCTCAGCCTCATCCTCGTTCAGCTGGAAAAGCGCCGCGATATCGTGCGTCACCGCGAGACCGCCCACCGGAATAATGTCGGTGTACCAGGGCTTGCTGCCGCTGTAGACCGTGACATCCACCGTGCCGGCACCGATATCGATCAGGCAGACACCGAGCTCTTTCTCCGACTCGGTGAGCACCGAGTTCGCCGCGGCCCAGACCGGAATCTGCCAGTGTTTCACCTCGACACCGCTGCGCCTCACGCAGCGGAAGAGATTGGTCGCCGTGGTCGGAAGACCGCAGGCAAGATGCGCTGTCGCCTCAAGCCGCTTTCCGGACATTCCCACAGGGTTCAGAATTCCCGCCTCTCCGTCCACCGAGTAGCCGAGGACCTGCATTTTCAGAACTTTGGCGTCTCCCTGGAGCGCGACATCGCCGACATGCTCTGTCGCGGCATTGAGTTCCTCCTGGCCGATCTCCGTTCCTCGCACCGGAGTTGCCCCCGTGTTATTGAAGAACCGAAGACGGGGATCCTCACAGGCCGTATAGACCTCTGAGATATGGAGACCGGATGTCCGCTCAGCCTCATCAAACGCCGCCCGGATGGAACCTACGGCGGCATTGATGTCGATCACGACACCGTTTCGGATGCCGGCAGACGGCGCGGAGCCGAGGCCGCAGATCTTCACGACCCCATCGGCGCCGGGATCGGCCACGATCACGGCTACCTTGCTGCTGCCTACATCAAGCGCTACCAGTAAATTGTTGTTGTCCATAACAGATCCGCTTATACAGACGGCCCCTTTCGTGTCGTTCCTGCGCGATCCGCGCCGGCGGGTCCAGGCCCGGCTGCCGCAGCCGGCTTCACGCTGCCCGCTGCCTTGTTCGGAGCAGACGGCTCAGAATCGGTCTTCGGCCGCTCCCGCGGCAGCGTGGCCGCGAAGGCGTTGACGTAACGGGCGTCGATCGAGCCGGGAGGTCCTCCCATCATGCGCGAGACTTCCTGATAGTGCGCGGCGACAAGTTCCAGCCTGTCCTGCACGCGGCTGTCACGCGTATTGCGTCCGAGCTCAATCTTGGTCGACGGAATGTCGCCTCCCTCGATCACAACAGACCAGGAGCCGCGATCCGTAACCGAGAGGTCCCGGATCTTCGTGCCGAGTCTTTCCGCCGCGGCGGAAAGCGGCCCGTACATCTCCACCACCTCGTGCGCCATGGCGTCAGGCCCCGAGAAGGACGGGAGTCCCTGAGCCTCCGGCGTATCCAGATTCTTCGGGGCGAAAATCTCACCCCGGTCGGAAATCAGACGCGTCCCGCCCCAGATCGCGATAGGGCGGCGCTTTTCAATTTCAACTCTGATCGTATCAGGCCAAAGCCGCTCAACCCGCGCGGACGCCACCCACGGCACCTCTTCAACCGCGGTGCGCATCGGATCGAGATCCGCGAAGAAATAGTTGCCGTTCAGCTTTTCCCAGAGCGTTTTTTCCAGTGCCCCGACGTTCGTAAAGGACGTATCCCCCGTCACTTCAATATGGTGAATATCGAAGTACGGCTGATGAACGACGTAGCGGATGCCGAGACCGGCAAGCACGAGAAAGCAGATGAGCGCGAGAAGCCCGGCTCCCCGTCTCACTTTTCCGGATGCATTGGCCTGAGTCATGACGATCCGCCTCTCTTTCCGTCTCAGACCGCGTGGTCCAGACGGGCTTCAGATGCCACCTGGAGCACGAGCTCCTCGTACGGAATACCGACCGCACGGGCCGCCATCGGAACGAGAGAATGCGGCGTCATGCCAGGGTTCGTGTTGATCTCGAGGAGATAGAAGCGGCCCGAGGGCTCCATCATGAGATCGATACGGCCCCAGCCCCGGGCTCCAATCACACGGTAAGCCTTTTCAACCGTTTCCGCCATGGCTCGCGCAGTCTCCTCGGGGAGATCAGCCGGGCAGGCATAGCGGACTTCGTTTCCCTGATACTTGTTCACGCTGTTGTAGTCACCGTTCGGCGCCATGATTTCAATCACGGGAAGCGCTTTCGCGTTTTTCCCTTCGCCGAGTACGGCGCAGGTGAATTCGCGGCCATGAATGCGGCGTTCAACAACGAGATCATCCTCCACCTCGAGTGACCGGCGGATCGCCTCAGCGAGCGTCTCCTCAGTGGCGTCCTCAAGCTTCTCGACACCAAAGGAGCTGCCATCCTTATTCGGCTTCACAACGAGACTCCGGCCGAGGCGGCGGATGATTTCCGCGGCCTCTGACGGATCTGACACCTGGAAACCTTCCGGCACGGGCAGCCCCGCGTTCTCCCAGAGATTGCAGGTTGCCTGCTTATCGATACCGATCGCGCTCGCGAGAACACCAGACCCGGTATACGGGATCTGCATCCACTCGAGCACGCCCTGGATCGTACCGTCCTCGCCGCCGAGACCGTGCAGCATATTGAAGGCGCGGTCATAGCCGCCGAGCGCGAGTTCAGCGAGCGGCTGCTTGCCCGGATCAAACGCCTCAGCGTTCACGCCCTGAGATCGAAGCGCGTTCAGCACTCCCGTGCCGCTCGAAATGGAAACCTCGCGTTCGCTCGACTTTCCACCCATGAGGACTGCAACCTTCCCCAGATCCTTCGCCGCCATCATGCGCGGTCTCCTTCATTCTTAGACAGTTCGGTAACCTTGGATGCCACGTGTCCGATCGACCCGGCACCGAGCGTGATCACCACGTCGCCGTCCCGCACCACCTTCAGGATAGCGGCCGGTACATCGTCAACACGCTGTTCATAAATCAGATCCGCGCCTCCGGCGAGCCGGATAGCCCGGGCAAGCGACCTGCCATCCGCGCCGAAGATCGGCGCTTCGCCTGCCGGATACACTTCCGTCAGCACCACAACCTGAGCCTCATGCGAGAGCAGGTGCACAAAATCCTCAAAGCAGTCGCGGGTACGCGTATAGCGGTGCGGCTGGAAAGCCACCACAATGCGGTGTCCAGGGAAAGCGCCGCGGGCCGCGGCCAGTGTCGCAGCCATCTCATGCGGATGATGACCGTAGTCATCCACGAGACGGAACGTGCCGCCGCCGTTCTCCGCCGGCACCGGCAGGTCGCCGTACTGGGCAAAGCGCCGGCCGACACCCTTGAATGTGAGAAGCCCCTTCTGAATGGCTTCATCAGACACGCCGACAAGCGTCGCCACCGTGATCGCCGCAAGCGAATTCACGACGTTATGGACACCGGTCAGATTGAGCACCACGGGGAGCGGGTCGTAGCCCGGACGAAGCACCGTGTACTTCATCTGAAGCCCGCAGGCTTCCACGTCCACCGCGCGCACCTGAGCCTCTTCCGAGAGACCATAGGAAATCACGCGCTTTGTGATCTGCGGGATGATGGAGCGGGTGTTCTCATCGTCATAGCAGAGCACCGCGACGCCGTAGAACGGCAGCCGCTCGATAAACATCGTGAAGGCCTGCTTCAGACGCTCGAAATCGTGCCCGTAGGTATCCATGTGGTCCTGGTCAATATTCGTGATGACCGAGAGCACCGGAGAAAGATTGAGGAACGACGCGTCAGACTCGTCCGCTTCAGCGACGAGGTACTCACCTGTTCCGAGACGGGCGTTCGTGCCGGCCTGCATCAGCTTGCCGCCGATCACAAATGTCGGATCAAGGCCGCCTGCCGTAATCAGCGTCGTCGTGAGCGACGTCGTCGTGGTCTTGCCGTGCGTGCCGGCGATCGCGATACCCTTTCTGAGGCGCATCAGTTCCGCGAGCATCACGGCACGCGGAACGACCGGGATATGCTGGGCGCGGGCTTCCACCACTTCGGGGTTATCTTCGTGAACCGCGGAGGAAATCACGACCGCGTCCGCTCCGGCGACGTGTGACGCGTCATGGCCAAGCCAGATCGTTGCCCCCATTTCAGTGAGGTGACGCGTCGTATCGCTTTCAGCGATGTCCGACCCGGTCACGTGATAGCCGAGGTTCATCATCACTTCGGCAATGCCGCTCATGCCAACGCCGCCGATACCGACGAAATGCACGTTCTTAACAACAAATTTCCAGGCCATCAGGACACCCTAAAAGTACGGTCCGCACGGGACTCGATCATATCGGCCACAGCAGAGGCCGCGTTGGAATGAGACAGTTTTCTCGCGGCTTCAGCCATGGAGAGGAGCTGCGCACGGTCGATCGACGCGAGTACGGCGGAAAGCCGCTCAGGCGTGAGCGAATCCTGTCTGAGACAGCGCGAGGCACCGTTCTGCTCCATAAAGAGAGCATTCTGCAGCTGGTGAGACGTCGTCTTCACGACGAGCGGCACAAGAAGCGAAGCGGCGCCCGCCGAGCAGATTTCGGACACACTCGTCGCGCCGGCGCGGCAGAGCACGAGGTCAGACCACGTATAGGCTGCCGCCATATCCTCAATAAAAGGCTGCACCGCAGCCTCAACTCCGGCTTCGGCGTACAGCGCCTTCACCTCATCAACCGCTTTGAAGCCGCACTGATGAATTATCTCAGGTCTCGACTCCGAGGGCAGCAGGGAAATGGCTCTCGGGAGCAGGTGATTGAGGAACCGCGCACCGAGTGATCCGCCAAACACGAGAAGACGCAGACGTCCGCCGCGACCCGCGAAACGTTCCGCCGGAGGATCAATCTTCGTGATTTCCTGCCGGACCGGATTTCCGGTGACCACCGCTTTCTTGCCGCCGCGCTCCGCCGCCTCCCCTTCAAACCCGCAGGCCAGCGCATCGATAAAGGGCAGCACAAGGCGCACCGAGAGAAGGCTCGCCGCATCACAGTTCATCACCACCGCCGGGATCCCCATGCGGTGAGCCGCAATCGCGGAAGGCACGGCGATATAGCCACCGGTCGAGAAGAATGCGGTAGCGCGGCGCTTCTGCAGAATCGCTTTCGCGGCAGGGAACGCCTTCGCGAGCTTCACCGCTCCGGAAACCGCTCCCGCGAGCCCATGCCCGCGGACGCCGGAAAAGTCCACGGCGTCAAATTCGATTCCCTTCTTCGACACCAGCATCTTCTCCATACCGGCCTCAGTCCCGAGCCAGGAAACTTCCCAGCCCCGGGCAATCATTTCCGCCGCAACCGCAAGCCCCGGCATCACATGTCCGCCGGTACCTGCAGCCGCAATCACCAGATGTTTGTCCGATCCCATTTCTTTCCTAAAATCCCTTCAACAAGCACGCAGACACAGCCGTCCGCCGCATCAGACGTAGCCGCCGTGCATCTGGACCCGGTTCTCGTGATCCACCCGCAGCAGCAGCGCAATTCCGCAGAGCGTCGCGACGATGGCAGATCCGCCGTAGCTCATGAGAGGAAGCGTAAGGCCCTTGGTCGGCATCAGGCCCGTGGCCACGGCCACGTTGATGCAGACCTGGACTCCGATCCAGATGCCGATACCCTGCGCAACCAGACCCGAAAAAATGTTGTCCATCTTAACCGCAATACGGCCGATTTCAAACGCACTCCGGATAAGTCTGTAGTAAAGGAATAGCACAATCACGACGCCCACAAAACCGAGCTCTTCGCCAATCACGGCAAAAATGAAGTCCGTATGCGCTTCCGGCAGGTAGTTAAGTTTTTCAACCGACGCGCCGAGACCCGCGCCGAATATCTCTCCGCGGCCGAACGCGATGAGAGAGTGCGAGAGCTGATAGGCCTTGCCGAGCACATTCTCTTCATTCCACGGATCCAGGTACGCGGTCACGCGGCCGAGACGCCACGGGGTAGCGATAATCATGCCGACGCCCATCGTGATGACCATAGACCCCACGACACCGAGAATCACGTACGAGATGCCGCCAAGGAACAGAATCCCCATGATGATCGCGAGCACCACAACAGTTGCGCCAAGGTCAGGCTGCAGCGCGAGCAGCGCCGTGACAATCCCCATCACGCAAAGCATCGGGATAAAACCCTTCCGGAAAGAGTGCATGTACTCCTGCCGTGTCACAGTGAACCACGATGTGAAGATGACAGCGGCAAGCTTGGTTACCTCTGACACCTGGAGATTGAATACCGGGAACCGGATCCAGCGCCTTGAACCATTCACACTGACACCGATCCCCGGCACCAGCACGAGAATGAGAAGAATCACCGAGATGATGCCGATCGGCTTCGCCATCTTTTCCCAGACCCGCATCGGAACGTGGTACACGAAGAAGGCCGCTATAGCGCCGACCACCAGAGCCGCGATGTGACGGATCAGGAAGTAGGTGGATGTCGTGCCGTACTTCGGTGAGTCGGCAAGCGACACCGAGGCCGAGTAGACCATAACCGTGCCGATACCGATCAGGATGCACACTGTCGCGATCACCACCCAGTCAAAATCGAATGATGAGCCGCGGTAGTTTGAGCTCTGATGAGGAGCCTTCACTTCCTTCGGATAGATGACCTCAAACTCGAGCGGGTCCGAGTCACTCTTCTTCCGATTGAATCGCTGCCGGAGTTTATCTAGCACTTGGAGGAGGCCTCCTCGGCGATCTTCGCGGCTTCGCTGCGGAACACTTCAGCGCGCACAGCGTAGTTCGGGAACATGTCCCAGCTCGCGCAGGCGGGTGAAAGCATCACGGCGTCACCAGGCGTCGCCATCGCGAAAGCCTTCCGGGTCGCCTCTTCCACGGTCGCCGCGGTTTCTAGCGGAACGCCGGACGGACGGATTGCGTCGGCGATCTTTCCGCCATCGCGGCCATAGGTCACCGCGCCGCGGGCATAGGTCCGGATCGCGGGTTCCAGCGGGCTGAAATCCTGCCCCTTTCCGTCGCCGCCCAGCAGCACGACAATCTTTTGCCCGGCTTCGCCGAGCCCCTTAAGGCCGGCCGCGGTCGCGCCGGCATCCGTGCCCTTCGAGTCATCGATAAAGTCGACACCCGACGCGGTGAGAACAAACTGCGTGCGGTGCGGCTCGCCCTCGTAATGCGCGGGCACCTGAAGGGCCTTCCCTTCAGAGGCACCGGCCGCGCGGGCAAGCGCGAGGCTTGTAAGCGCGTTCATGGCGTTATGGACACCGCGGATCTTAAGGGCGCCCGCGGGCATCAGGTACTGCAGCCGCACACCGTCGTCAGACGCTTCCGCCGCGGCAAGCCACTTAACGCCGTCACGCTCCGCGATACCCCATTCACCCGGCGCCTTCGGGGCGTCACTTCCAAAGGTTTCCGTTTTTTCACCCGGAAGGGCGCTTCCGGCCGAAAGCGGATCCTCGCGGTTCAGCACCGCAAGTGTCTCAGGCTTCAGGATCCGGCGCTTCGCGTTCAGATAGGCGTCGAAATTCCCGTGCCAGTCAATATGATCCTCGGTGACATTTGTGATCGCCGCGGCGTCACAGAAAAGGCTCTCCGTCGTCTGAAGCTGGAAGCTTGAGAGCTCAAGCACCCAGGCGTCGGGAAGGGTCCCTGCCTTATCGTGCTCGGTGAGCTCCGTCACCGCGTTCGGGCCGATGTTTCCGGCGGCCACCGCGCTCACGCCGCCCGCGTTCAGCATCTTCGCGGTGAGTGACGTCGTGGTCGTCTTTCCATTCGTGCCGGTAATGCCGATCACCTTCGGGTGATAGCCCTTCTCCTCACGGAGGCGGGCAAGCTCCCGCGCGAAGAGCTCAATCTCTCCCACCACTTCGATTCCGAGCTTCTTCGCTTCGGAGACGACCGGGGCAGCGTCAGAGAATTCAGGGGAAAGCCCCGGAGAAATCACGACAAGCGACGTGCCTTCGACCGCTGCGGGGTCGAGCGTGCCGCCCGTGAACGAAATCTCAGGATGCTCCTTCAGACGGGCAAGGAGCGAAGGCTCCCTGCGGGTATCCATCACACGGACGCTCCACCCACGCTCCGCCAGATAAAGGGCGGAAGCGTATCCCGACGTTCCCAGACCGAGAACCAGTGCCTTTTTGCTTTCCATTTTCTTTCTCCACCGCCGCAGCCCGGCGGGCATCAGCGGATTTTAAGCGTGGCGAGTCCGATAAGAACCAGAATCATCGTGATGATCCAGAAACGGGTCACCACCTGCGTTTCGCTCCAGCCCTTCAGTTCGAAGTGGTGATGGATCGGTGCCATGAGGAAGATCCGCTTGCCGTGGGTACGCTTGTAATACGTGGTCTGGATCATGACGGAGAGTGTCTCCACCACGAAGACACCGCCCATGATGGCGAGCACAAGTTCCTGACGCACGATCACAGCGATGACGCCAAGCGCGCCGCCGAGCGCGAGCGCGCCGACGTCACCCATGAAGACTTCAGCCGGGTGGCAGTTAAACCACAGGAAGGCAAGACCCGCCCCTGCCATCGCGCCGCAGAAGACCACAAGCTCCCCCGCTCCCGGAATGTAGTGGAAGAGGAGGTAGGACGCGAAGTCCGCGCGCCCCACGCAGTAGGCGAAGATGCCAAGCGCCGAGCCCACCATGACGCAGGGGAGCACCGCGAGGCCATCCAGTCCGTCAGTGAGATTCACGGCGTTACTCGTTCCCACGAGAACGAAGTACGTGAGGATGATGAAGCCGAGCATGCCGAACGGGAACGAAATCTGGCGGAAGAACGGGATCGTGAAGTCGAGTTTCCCGCTCACCGGAAGCGTGAATCCGGACCGGACCCACTCCCACATCAGGGAGAAGGTCGAAGTATCCGCCGGCGCCTGAATGGCAAACGACAGATACACCGCCACGATGATGCCGATCAGGGACTGCCAGCCGAACTTCTCGCGGGCACTCATGCCGTGCGGGTCGTGATTCACGACCTTGCGGTAATCGTCCGCCCAGCCGATCCATCCGTAACCGAGCGTCACGAGGAGCACCACCCAGATATAGCGGTTTGAGAGGTCTACCCAGAGGAGCGTGGAAATCGCGATCGAGGCAAGAATCAGGATGCCGCCCATCGTCGGAGTCCCGTCCTTTTTCAGGTGGGACTTCGGGCCGTCCGTACGGACTGCCTGTCCGAAATGCAGCTTCTTCAGCTCCCGGATCGTGAAGGGTCCGAAAGCGAGCCCAATCACGAGAGCGGTAAGCGCCGCGAGCACGGCGCGCAGCGACAGGTAGTCAAAAACGGCAAACGCCCGGACGTACCCGGACAGCCAGTGAAACAGAGACAAAAGCATTTTTTTATTCCGAAACTGCAGCGTCTGAAAGGGCCTCGAGGACAGCCTTCACTACACGGTCAAAGTGCATGAAGTTAGAGGCCTTCACGAGTACCGTGCCCGCCTCCATCCCGCGTACCGTCTCCGCCGCCTCGCGGCAGAGGGTATCAAGGTCCGCATAATGCCGGGCGCCGCTGCCAAACGCGCTGCACGCGTTCTGCATCAGGTCTCCGCAGGCGAGGAGCGTACCCACGCCCTTCTCCTTCGCGTAGAGGCCGATTTCCTGATGGAATTCAGCTCCCCGGGTTCCCACTTCTCCCATGTCACCCGCAATCAGAACGAGCGGGCCGCGGCTTGAGGTGAGAACGTCGATCCCGGCTCTCATCGAGTCGGGGTTCGCATTATAAGTGTCGTCAATGAGGAGCAGTTCCGGACGAAGCTGGTGACGGACACCGCGCCGCGCGACAGGCTTGAACGCCTGCAGTCCCTGGATCACAGCATCAAACTTCACGCCGGCTGAGAAGGCTGCGGCGGCGGCCGCCGCGGCGTTATGCCCGTTATGCGCGCCGCCGATATCGAGGCGGGTCATGGCGCTGCCTTCCGCGGCGTGAATCCGGACTTCAGTCGTGCCGCCAAGCGTCATCACCTCAGCCGTGAGATCCGCGCTCACGCCAGGCTGCGTCGCGTAGGTACGGCGGCGGCAGTGCCCGGAAGCTTTTTCCCAGATCGGTGCGCAGGCATCATCCGCCGGATAGACAGCAACGCCGTCCGCGGGAAGCGCCTTGATCGAATCGGCGTTCTCTTCCGCCGTCGCTTCAACACTCGGCAGGAACTCCTGATGCTCGCGCTGCGCGTTCGTGATCACGGCGACCGTTGGGCGGATCATCGCGGCGAGTTCCGCCATCTCACCCCGGTGGCTCATGCCGGATTCCACCACAGCGGCCTTCATGCCGTCTCTCAGACGCCAGAGCGTAATCGGAACGCCGACGCTGTTATTGAAGTTGCCTTCCGTGGAGAGATAACCGTCGCGGCCATAGGCTTCGCGGAGAATCGACGCGATCATCTGCGTCGTCGTGGTCTTGCCGTTGCTGCCGGAAACCGAGATCACAGGAATTGAAAAGCGCTGGCGCCAGGCCGCGGCCGATTCACAGAACGCCTGATTCACATCCGGCACCACGATCTGAACCGCCTTGATCCCTTCGATCAGGCGGGAAACCATCACCGCGGAGGCGCCGTGCGCCGCGGCGTCAGCCGCGAAATCCGTGCCGTCAAAACGTTCGCCGCGAAGACCGACAAAGAGATCACCCGGTTCCGTCTTTCTTGCGTCCGTGCAGACACGGGCAATTCCCGTATCAGCATCACCGTGGAGCACCGCCCCATTAACCGCCTGGGCAACCCAGCCCGCTGTCGTGATGAACGTCATTCCGACTTCTCCTCTTTTTCCTTTGCCATGCGGCTCTGAAGCGCCGCCTCAACTTCCTCCGCATCCGAGAAGTGATGCTTCACGCCGCAAACTTCCTGATAATCCTCGTGGCCTTTGCCGGCAACCAGAATGACGTCAGCAGCACCCGCGCGGCTGAACACTTCCTGGATAGCCTCTCGCCGGTCAACCACGATTTCAGGCGAATGAGCGCCTGCGGCCACCGCTTCCGCGATGGTCTTCGGGTCTTCAAAACGGGGGTTATCGCTCGTCACAACGAGCTTGTCGGAGAGTTTTTCCGCGATCGCGCCCATGATCGGACGCTTGCCCGGATCGCGGTTGCCGCCGGCACCCACGATCGCCCAGAGCTTGCCGCCGCGGGCTTCCGCCACAGGGCGCAGCGTGGTGAGCGCCTTTTCAATCGCGTCCGGCGTATGGCAATAGTCAACAACGCCCATCGGCTCACCCGGGTGCGTGATCTTCTGAAGACGGCCGGGAGGAGGCGCGAGGCGCTCCGCCACACGGATCACGTCGTCCAGACCGCGGCCTGAGGCGAGCATCATGCCGATCGCGCCGATCATGTTGTCCACATTGAAGAGACCGAGAACGCCCGCTTCCACGTGACGCTCTTCGCCAGCCCAGCAGAGCGTGAAGGCAATTCCCTTCGCGCCGATCTGAACATCGCGCGCCTCGAGCAGCTCACAGCCTTCAGGCGCCTTCGTGCCGACCGCGGTCGCCGCAATCACCCGTACACCCGCGTCGAGCGACACGCGGCAGAGTCTGAGTCCCGCCGGATCATCAATATTGATCACCGAGCACTTGAGGCCTTCCCAGCGGAAGAGAAGCGATTTCGCCTCTTCGTAGGCTTCCATCGTGCCGTGGTAGTCGAGGTGATCACGCGTGAGATTCGTGAAGAGGGCATAGCTGATCGCCGTGCCG
The DNA here is from genome assembly GCF_001182045.1 of Dakarella massiliensis. Lineage (GTDB taxonomy): Bacteria > Pseudomonadota > Gammaproteobacteria > Burkholderiales > Burkholderiaceae_F > Mesosutterella > Mesosutterella massiliensis. The sequence continues at coordinate 991,147 of NZ_CVTY01000007.1, forward strand.
TCAAGACGCCCCTGCACCAGACCGATCGAGCTCGCCTCGATTGAGAATGCCTTCGCGCCGTCGCGATGAAGCTCCGCGAGCAGCGTCTGAAGCGTCACAGGGTCCGGCGTCGTGAGCGGCACGCTGCTGTAGGAGCGGCCGTTCATCGTGCAGCCAATAGTACCCAGGACGCCGCAGGGCGTGCCGAGTTCCGTGAGAATCGACGCCATCCACTGGCTCGTGGTTGTTTTGCCGTTCGTGCCGGTGACGGCAAAGCCTTCCATCGCGCCGGACGGATTGCCGTAGTAGAGCGAGGCAAAGCGTCCGAGCGACTTCGATAGCCCTTCGACTTCAAGCGCCGGGATGCCTTCCGGAATCTCGGCGCTGCCAGGAGCGGCATCGATCAGCACAGCTCCCGCTCCCTTCTCCGCGGCTGCCTTGATGAAGTTCCGGCCGTCGACTTTCAGTCCAGGCACGGCAATGAAGACATCCCCTTTCTCAACGCGGCGGGAATCCAGCCGCAGCTCGGCCCCCTCAGGCACGGTTTCCCGCACCCAGGCGAGGGCTGAAGCCAAATTGGCTACTGACATGTTTTTAAATACCTTTATTGCTGTTTATGTCCGCCGGCAAGAACGACACCAGGCTTGGTGCCGCCCGTTTTCGCGAAGACAAGTCCCTGAAGCGTATCAGGTCTGTCAGGCGCCACGTGCATGATCCGGAGGACGCTTTCGGTGATCTGAGAGAAAACTGGTGCCGCGACGACGCCGCCCACATGCCCCGCTTCCCTCGGGTCGTCAACGACGACCGCGACAATCACGCGGGGATTGGTGGCGGGGGCGATGCCGATAAAGTCCGCCACATAGCGGTGGACATAGCGGCCGTTTTCGAGTTTATAGGCCGTTCCGGTCTTGCCGGCAACGGAGTAGCCCGGAACCTGGGCGCGCACAGCCGTGCCGCCCACTTCAACCGTGCCCATCATCATGCCGCGCATTTCGTGTGCGGTCTTCGGCTTATAAACCTGAACCCCCTGTGCGGCATGATCCGTCTTGAAGAGCGTGAGCGGAATCACATCGCCGTTCCGGGCAAACGCGGTATAGGCGCGCACCAGCTGCACGAGCGACACGGCAACACCGTGGCCATAGGAAATCGTTGCCTGCTCAATCGGCTGCCAGGTCTTGCCGTCGCGGAGAATGCCGGAGGCCGCTCCCGGGAATCCGATATGGGGAGCCGAGCCGAAACCAAGGTCGCGGTACATCTGATACATCACCTCGCGGTCCATCTTGAGCGAGATCTTCGTCGTGCCGATGTTCGAAGACTTCGCGATGACCTGACGCACCGAGATGAGGCCGTAGTTATGCGTATCGCTGATCGTACGGTTGCCGATCGTGAGCTTTCCGGGGCTCGTATCAATCTTCGTGTCCGGCGTGACAACGCCGGTATCGATTCCCTTCGCCACGGCGAAAGGCTTCATGGCGGAACCCGGTTCGAACACGTCAGTCAGCGCGCGGTTGCGGCGTCTGTCAAAGGAAAGATCAGTCCGCTCGTTCGGGTCATAGGACGGCACATTCGCGAGCGCGAGAATTTCGCCTGTCTGAATATCGACCACGATCGCGGCGCCAGCCTTCGCTTTATGAAGCTCAACCGCTTTGGAAAGCGCATCCATCGTGATGAACTGAAGGCGCGAGTCGATGGAAAGCGTGATGTCCTTGCCGTCCGAGGGCTCCTTCAGCCAGGCGTCTTCTACGATCCGGCCCATACGGTCGCGGATCACGCGGCGCTTGCCCTGCTCGCCGGTGAGCATCTTGTTCTGCGCGAGCTCGATGCCTTCCTGCCCTTTTTCCTCGAGATTCGTATAGCCGACCACGTGCGCCGAGACCTGACCGTCCGGATACTGACGGCGGGTTTCGCTCGACACATGAACACCCGGGATCTTGAGCGCCTTCACCTGATTGGCGACGCTCACCTCAACCTGACGGTGCAGATAGGCAAAGCTCTTATTCTGTTTTCTGGCAATCCGCTGCTGGATTTCGGAAACCGGCATGCCGAGAAGCTTCCCGAGCGCCGCAAGCTGCTGCGCGGTGGCTTTCTGAGTTTCCGCGGGCACCACCCAGACAGAACGGGCCGGCATCGTGGACGCGAGAACAATACCGTTCCGGTCCAGGATCCGGCCGCGGACCGCTGGCACAGTGAGCGTGCGGGCAAAGCGGATTTCACCCTGGTGCTGCAGGAATTTCGTTCCGATGCCGCACTGCAGATAGAAGGCACGGCCCACGAGAACGCAGAGGAAAGCGGTGATGCAGCCAAACGCTATATAAGAGCGCTTCGGCTCAATTTTCACCGCAAGAAGCGGATCTTCATCAGGTCCAAGCTTCAGCTCCTTCTTCTTTGCTTTCCCGTCCTCCTCCCAAAACGCTTTTGCACGGGCGAGCATCTGAAGCTTCATGCGTTCTATTCTTTTTTTCGCATCTTCATTCATTGCTCATTCCCCTTCGGCGCCGCAGCAGACGGCACCGGCTTATATTCGAGAACGACCGTGTTCCGGCTCGTCGCGGGTCCGAGTCCTGCCTTCATCGCCTGAGAGGCGATGTAACCCGGAAGCGCCGCGCGGGAGATCTCCATATAGAGCTCGCTTGCGTCATCGTTCAGCCGCCTCTCTTCGTTCTGCAGCTTCTCAATCTGGGCGACAAGCGACCGTGCACGGTACTGGCTTGTGACAAGCGAGCAGGCACTGATGAAAAGCACTGCGGCGCCTGCCAGCGTCACAACGGTAAGAACTGAAAGACGGCTTTCGCTCATTTCCTCATCTCCTCAGGCAGCAGGCTGCTGCTCCAGGGAGCCGCCGTCCTAACGCCAACCCGGAGCGTTGCGGAACGCGCTCTCGGATTTTCAGCACATTCGGCCTCAGTCGGCCTGATGCGCTTCGCGGGCTGAAAAAGCGGAGCCGGAAGTTCGTCCGCCCGGAGCGGAATCCTCGGATCAATTTCGCGTCCGGGGTTCGATGCGTCCGAAAAGAACTGCTTCACGATCCGGTCTTCAAGCGAATGGAAACTGATCACCGCGAGATGCCCCTCAGGCTCAAGCAGCCGCCCGGCCTCGGGGAGCGCCTTCTGCAGTTCGTCGAGCTCTCCATTAATAAAGATCCGGATCGCCTGGAAGGTTCTCGTTGCCGGATGCTGCTGCGAGTCGCCGCGGCTTCTCGGCACTGTCTTCGCGACGAGATCGGCAAGATGCCGCGTCGTCGTGATCGGATTCTCCTTCCGTTCCTCAGCGATTGCCTTAGCGATGCGGCGGGCAAATCGCTCCTCGCCGTACCGGTCGATCACCCGGGTGATCTCGGACTCCGAGGCTCTTGCGAGCCACTGCGCCGCGTTTTCCCCCGTGCTCGTATCCATCCGCATATCAAGCGGACCGTCGAACCGGAAAGAGAACCCGCGCTGCGCGTCATCGATCTGCGGCGAAGAAACACCGATATCCATCAGCACGCCGCTCACGCTTCCGTCACCAAAACCGAGTTCGGCAAGCCGGTCACAGAGCTCAGAGAACGGCGCATGGATAATCCGAAACCGCGGATCGGTAATCGCGCGGGATGCCTCAATCGCTTCCGGATCCCGGTCAAAAGCAATCAGCCTGCCTTCCGGAGCGAGCTGAGCCAGAATTCTCCGGGTGTGGCCTCCGCGGCCGAAAGTCGCGTCCACGTAAAGGCCGTCCCGCCTCCACACCAGTTCCTCAGGCGCCCTGTCGGCGAGAACCGGGAGGTGGACGAAACCGCCCTCTTGCCCCGAACTATTTGTCATGCCCACGCGGTAAATTCCGAAAACATATCGATTAATGGGAAAGCTGCAGGCGCACTGCCCCGCAGCCCCGAATTTACGGGGCTACAGCTACACTCCCTCAGCTTAATTTCAAAATGTAAGGCCCCCGGGAGATCCGGTCAAGCCAAAACCCGTTATTTCATTATTAGAAAGCGGGAAAATACGGGAAAATGAGGTGATCTGTCTGAATTTTTTTATTTCAGATCATTACGGTAGGATACATTCAACTGTGTCCGGACATAAAAAATCCCGGAGCCGCTGTAACGCAGTTCCGGGACCTGTTGAATCAGAGGCACGAAGTCCATCGATAAGCCGGATTTTGTTGCCCGGGTTGCCCCGGTGACAGTCATTCGTCTAGACCCGGTCTCGCGACCGGGCTCAAGCCACTTACCCGCAGCCTCGCCGGACAGGGTCAGCGGCTGCCTATTTAGTGTTGCTTCCCGTAGAGATTGCCCGTTTCACCCGAACTTGATCGGCTCGTCTCTGTTGCTCTAATCCTCGCCTCGCGGCGGGCAGCCGTTAGCTGCTACGGTGTCCTATGAAGTCCGGACTTTCCTCGGGCGGGACAGGTCCCGTCCACGACTGTCTGATCGGCTTCGTGCAGGCGGTCACTATATATAGAAAACGATGAAGCCGCAAGAAGGCCGCTTTTGAAAGTGCGCCTATTGTTGTACATTAACGCCTAATTATTCTCAAAAAACAACTGCATCTCTCTTCTTCTCCTATGCTTCTTAAAAGAAAACTGGCACTTGCGGCCATGCTGGCCGCATTTACTCTGCCCGCCTGGGCCGATGGATTTCTCTCCAGCGCCCTCTCCGCTATCAATGAAACCACGCCTGCGGGCATGGTCTCTCAGGACAGCCGTGAGGACGGCGTCGGCGGCTGGTTCCGCGACCAGGGCCGGGGCTTCTCCAATATTGTGAAGCAGGGCAATACGGCGATTGTGCTGCCGGTTTACACCGAGCACCCCGCCTGGGACTACAACAACCGACACCAGGAGAACGGCCTCACCTGGGGCGGCGGTATCGCCCGCACCTTCGTTGACAGCCGCGGAAACGAACGTCTTGCCTATGCGGTCGCGTTTTCGGACTCTCACTACGAACTCGAGCCTTTCGTGGGCTACGGCTGGGTCTCCCGCTGGAATGTCGGCAGCACCGGTCTTCATGTCGGTGCTGGCTACCTCGCCGGCCTCACGTTCCGAGCTGACTACCGCTGGCTCCCGATCCCCGCTCCGCTTCCGCTCCTCAATGTCGGCACCCGGAATTTCGGCGCCTATATGACGTACATCCCGTTCTCGAACGTCGCCTTCTTCTTCACGACGTTCAATCTCGATGATCACGCCACGCACGAAATGCCGCTCCAGCCGGGCAGCGTCTGGTACGGCCGGAATAACCTCCTCTACGCGGGCGGCTCCTGGGGCCATAACGACCTCGGCGACCCGGACAGCGACAGAGGCCGCGCGACGATGACGTCGAACGGCGGCTGGAACGCCGGTATCCGTCACTACTTTGACCGCCACTGGGCCGCTGACCTCGGTGTCATCCGCTCGAAGCACGACACGGCCTGGGACGGCGTGAAGCAGCACGACTGGAAGATGACTCAGGTGAACCTGATGGGTCAGTACCACGCGGACGCCACGAAGAACCTCCGGCTCTTCGCCGGCGCGGGCGTTGGCTACGCGAAGCTTAAGCGCTCGGGACAGTCTGAAGACTCCATTCACCCGGTGATCGGCGCGGGCTTCACCTGGGCCTTCAGCCGTGAGTTCCATCTCACCGGGTCCATAGTTACCGCCTTCCCCCGCTTCAAGGACATTGACTCTGTCCACTGCCCGGGCGACACCGGACGTCCGGCTCCCACCTCATTCAATCTTTCTCTCGGAAAGACTTTCTGACATTTCCTTAGGCTCCCGGCCTCTCGGCCGCGGAGCCGGGTAACTAAAATAAGGGCTCTTCCCGGCAAGAGCTTTCAGGATTTTCCGTTAAGGCAAAACGACAATGAATCGCAACGACGAACTCTTTGAACGCGCACAGATCTCCATCCCCGGCGGTGTGAATTCCCCGGTCCGGGCCTTCCGCTCGGTCGGCGGCTCCCCCCGCTTCATGAACCGGGCCCAGGGCCCCTACATGTGGGACGTGACCGGCAAGCGCTACGCTGACTACATCCTCTCCTGGGGCCCGATGATCCTCGGCCACGGGAATCCGGAAGTGCTGCGCGCCGTGCACGAAGCGGTCGATGCCGGTCTCACGTTCGGCACCGCGACTGAGCTCGAGATCCAGATCGCGGAGGAAATCCGCCGTCTCGTGCCGTCGATTGAGTCTGTCCGTCTCGTCTCCTCCGGCACCGAGGCCGGCATGAGCGCGATCCGTCTCGCCTGCGGCTACACGGGCCGCAACAAGATCATCAAGTTCGAGGGCTGCTACCACGGCCACTCCGACCGTCTCCTCGTGAAGGCGGGCTCCGGAATGCTCACTTTCGGCCATCCGAGCTCTGCCGGCGTTCCGGCCGGTATCACGAACGACACGATCGTTCTTGAGTACAACAACCCCGCACAGCTTGAGGAAACCTTCAAGGAGCTCGGTGACCAGATTGCCGGCGTGATCGTTGAAGCGGTCGGCGGCAACATGAACATGGTGAAGGGCACCCCGGAATTCATCCACGCGATCCGTGACCTCTGCACGAAGTACGGCGCTGTGATGATCGTGGACGAAGTGATGACCGGATTCCGCGTGGCGCTTGGCGGCGCCCAGTCGGTCTACGGCGTCACACCGGATCTCACGATGCTCGGCAAGGTGGTGGGCGGCGGCATGCCGGTCTCCGCTTTTGGCGGCCGCCGCGAGATCATGAATCAGATCGCGCCTCTCGGCCCGGTCTATCAGGCCGGCACCCTTTCCGGCAACCCGGTTGCCGTGACAGCGGGCCTCAAGACCCTGCAGCTCATTCAGGAGCCGGGGGTCTACGACCGCATCACCGCCACGTCGAAGCGCCTCACTGAAGGCCTCAAGAAGGCGGCTGCCGATAACGGGATTCCGTTCACCGCGGACTACTGCGGCGGCATGTTCGGTATTTACTTCCTTCCGGAGGTTCCGCACCACTTTGCTGACGTGATGAAGTCTGACGACAAGCTCTTCGGCCGCTGGTTCCACCAGATGCTCGACGCGGGCTGCTACTTCGCGCCCTCCGTCTTCGAAGCCGGCTTTGTTTCCATCGTCCACACGGACGAAGTGATCGATCAGACGATCGCCGCTGCCCGCGACGCTTTCGCGTCGCTCCGTGCGGCCGTCTGATCTTCGGAGTTTTTCCCGCTTGAAAGCCCCCCGACTGCTCATCGGCCTCCTCGCTGCGGCCACGCTTATTCAGACAGCCGGGGCATCCGGCGCGTTCGTGACGGGAAGCGGCGATTCGTCACCTGCCTCCGGAATCTTTCAGTCCTCGGGGTCGGGCGCTGCCGCGTCTCCTCTGGCTCCCGGCCGCTCCGCGGTCAAAGCGCGGCTTATCACCTCTCAGACCGCTGCGGTCCCGGGAAAAAACCTGAAGCTCGCGGTTGAGCTGACGCATGACGCCGGATGGCACACCTACTGGAAGAACCCGGGAGACGTCGGTTCCCCGATTGAATTCCAGTGGACGGTTCCTTCGGGCTGGAAAGTCACCGGTCCCGCCTGGCCCGAACCCACGGAAACCCAGGCGCTCTCGCTCACCAATTACGGCATCTCCGGAAAGGCTCTCTACCCCTTCACGGCTTCCGTCCCGCAGAACGCCTCCGGCACGGCTCTCGTTCGGGTGCACGTTTCCTGGGTCGCCTGCAAGGAGCAGTGCGTGCCGGGAGATGCCACGCTGGAAGCGAAACTTCCTGTAGCCTCATCCGCCGCGGCATCGCCTGAGGCCCCTCTGATTGAGGCCGCTGAATCTCAGGTACCGGACCCCGCCCCGAAAGACATCCAGGCCGTCAAAAACGGCTCCCGGGTTCTGATCACGGTGCCGGGCCACCACGCTGACATCACTTTCTTCCCGGACGCACCCGGCACGGTTTTCAAGCCGGATGCCGGTCCCGTGATCCATCAGGGCGGTGCGACAGCCCGTGCCTACACCGTTTCCGTTCAGCCCGGCATGCAGTTCGGGAAAGTGGATGGACTGCTTCTCATTGACGGCGGAAAGAAAAACGGCGGGGCCACGTATCAGCTCTCTGTCACCCCGGAATCAGGCACTGTCCCGGCAGCCGCTGCCGCTGCTGTCACTTCCGGCTCCGCCGGGACTCCGGACGGCGGTCTGAAGCAGCTCACCTTTCTCACCGCAGCGCTTTTCGCTGCGCTCGGCGGACTGATCCTTAACCTGATGCCCTGCGTCTTCCCGGTGCTGTCCCTTAAGATGCTGGACCTCATCGGGGCCTCGAATGACGGCCGCCTTATCCGGCACGGTCTTGCCTTTACTGCGGGCGTCCTCCTCACCATGGGAGCGCTTTCCGGCACCTTGATCGCGCTTCAGGCCGCGGGGGCATCACTTGGCTGGGGCTTTCAGCTTCAGAACCCGGTGATCGTTCTCATCCTTGCGCTCCTTTTCCTCGCGATCACGCTGAATCTCGCAGGCGTTTTTGAATTTACGCTCGGCAGCCGCGCGGGCGGCAATCTCGCCCTCAAGACACCGGCCCGGGGACTCCTCGGAAGCTTTTTCACCGGAATCCTCGCCGTCATTGTCGCGAGCCCCTGCACGGCTCCCTTCATGGGAGCGGCGCTTGGCTTCGCGCTCTCGCAGCCTGCCGCCATCGCGGTCACGGTCTTTCTCGCACTTGGCTTTGGCATGGCGCTTCCGTGGCTCCTTCTCACCATCTTCCCTGGCTGGGTGAAGTGGCTCCCGAAACCTGGCGCCTGGATGGAAACGCTGAAGAAAGTGATGGCGATTCCGGTCGGCCTCGCCGCGGTCTGGCTGCTCTGGGTGCTTTCGCAGCAGCTCTCCCGCAACGGTCTCATGATCGCGGCCGGGATTCTGATTCTTGCCGCAGTGTCGCTCTGGCTCATCGGCCGGGGGCAGCGCCTGAAGCCTTTCGGCGGCCTTTATCCGGCGAGTTTCCCGGCGGCTGCCGCCGCGGCTCTCGTGCTTTATATCGGAGTCGGCCAGTTCGCGCCGGCCGCCATGAGCCTTGAAGGCACGGCGTGGCAGGCGTGGTCTCCCGAAGCCGTGCAGGCCGCGCGGAACTCCGGAAAACCGGTTTTCATTGATTTCACCGCCGCCTGGTGCGTGACGTGCCAGGTGAATAAGAAAGCGGTGATTGACACGGAAGCGGTGGAGTCAGCCGCCCGGAATTTCGGCTACGCCCGGTTCCTCGCTGACTGGACCAACAAGGATCCGGCGATTTCCGCTGAACTCGCGCGCTACCGTCATAACGGCGTCCCGCTCTACATCGTGATTTCGAAGTCGGGGGCCGTAAAGGTGCTCCCCGAGCTTCTCACCAAAGACACGCTTCTCAGCGCTCTGAAGGAAGGGGCGAACTAGCCGCAGGCGTCCCGTCAGACGCGGCGTAATTCAGCACCGCGTCGAGCACCGGTTTCGCCCCGAGCGCTTTCGGGTCATTCACGATCGCGCTCACGGCGTAAAGCGTTCCGGACGCCGATCTCACATACCCCGCGACCGATCTCACGCCCCGGATGTATCCGGTCTTGATATGCGCGCCGCCTTCTTCAAGCCCACGGCGCTTCATCGTGCCGTCGACCCCGGCGATCGGAAGCGACGACATGAATTCCGGGCTCCAAGGCTTCTTGCCTGCCGCCAGCAGCACGCCGGTCAGCTGGTCAGTCGAAATCCGCGCGGTGCGGCTGAGCCCCGAGCCGTTATCAATCAGAAAGCCTTCTGTCGGGATGCCAAGCGACGCGATCCATTGCGTGACGGCGTTCCTCGAGGCAAGTCTCGTCGCGCCGCCCGGAGTCCCTTCTGAAATTCCGAGAAAGAGATTTCTCGCGATCGGGTTGATGGAATTTTTATTCATATCCCGGATCATGAGGCTGAGGGGCTTTGAATTCAGCGTATAGAGCACCTGCGCGCCTTCGGGCGTCTTCCCCTTCATCCACTTACCGGTCCAGACACCGCCGAGCGCGGTCCAGCCGGCCCGCATGGCTTCTTCATCAAAGATCGCCGCGCCGCACGCCACGGGCCACGGCACCGCGCTCCAGGAGCCTTCACCGCACGCCATCGGATAGCTGCCGCGGAAAGAAATCCGGCCGGGTTCTGTCTCCGGACGGAGTGTCGCGGTGAGATTCGGGGGACAGGCGCTTTCCGCGTAGGAAAGCGGCACGCGAAGCGGGAAACTGTACCCCGCGAGGTCCGGATCATGCAGCACCGCCGCCTCGCTCTCGCCCGGAAGCGGCACGAAGCTGAAAGTCACGGACTGGAGCGCGAGCCCAAGCAGATCGTGTCCCTGGTTATAGGGACGGTCAGGGTGTCCGTCAAACTCCGCGGGATCCGCCTCGGGTTCCGCGAAAACCGAGGGATCCAGCACCACGGGGCCCGTGATCGTGCTGACCCCGACCGCGCGGAGCGCGGCAAGCGCCTCACGGAACCGTGACGCGGGAAGCCACGGGGCGCCGGATGCCCGGATATAAAGCGCGGGAATGGTTCCTCCCGTCGGAAGCGACGCCGACAGGAACTCGGTTTTCCAGACCTTCCCGGATCCGAGCAGATCCATCGCGGCCGCGGCGGTCACGGTCTTCATCACAGAGGCAGGGCTCCGGGGCACACTCCCCTCCCAGCGGATCGCGGCCTTCCCTTCCCCATACACCGGCGTGAGGGTGACAGAGAGCGACGAGGCACTGATTCCTGTCGAGGCAAGAGCCTCATTCACTTCAGGCGGCAGCCCCTCATCCGCCTGAGCGGCGGAAATCGGAAACAGAAGAGTTACAAATAGACACAAATACGCTATCTTCATGAATAAATAAGGCTTTCGCCGCTCCAAAGAGTCTATTGCGCCGCGGGCGTTTCTTTTCAGTTTAAGACCAGCCCTTGAAAAAGGGCCCTGTTCCCCCCATATAGAGAATAAGGCAGAGGCGGGAGCCCCCTCCGGGGAGTCCTGCGCCCTGCTTTTGATTTTTCTGCTTATGGAGAGCCCTTCCGGTCTCTCCCTCATATTAAGAAGCACTGTGGAGATTGAAAAATGGAAATCCGTCCTTTGCACGACCGTGTGATTGTCAAGCGCCTCGCCGCTGAGCGCACCACTTCTTCCGGCATCGTGATCCCTGAATCCGCCGGCGACAAGCCCGACCAGGGCGAAGTGATCGCAGTCGGCCCCGGCCGCCGTGACGATCAGGGCAAGCTGATCCCGATGGGGGTCAAGGTCGGCGACAAGGTTCTGTTTGGAAAGTACTCCGGCCAGGCCGTCAAGATCGAAGGCGACGAGTTCCTGGTGATGCGTGAAGACGACATCATGGGCGTCCTCGCCTGATTCAGCCCCCATTGATAAGTGATTTTGGAGAATTTAAGACATGGCAAAACAGGTTTTGTTCGGCAATGACGCCCGCACCCTGATGGTTCAGGGTATCAACACTCTCGCGAACGCCGTTAAGGTGACCCTCGGACCGAAGGGCCGCAACGTCGTTCTCGAGCGCTCCTTCGGCGGCCCGACCGTCACGAAGGACGGCGTCTCTGTCGCCAAGGAAATCGAGCTGAAGGACAAGTTCGAGAATATGGGCGCCCAGATGGTGAAGGAAGTGGCTTCCAAGACTTCCGACAACGCCGGTGACGGCACCACCACCGCTACGGTTCTCGCCCAGGCGATCGTCGACGAAGGCATGAAGTACGTTGCCGCCGGCATGAACCCGATGGATCTGAAGCGCGGCATCAACAAGGCTGTCGCCGCTGCCATCGAAGCCCTGAAGGGTATTTCCCGTCCGACCACCACGTCGAAGGAAATCGCCCAGGTCGGTGCCATTTCCGCCAACTCTGATGAAGAAATCGGCCAGATCATCGCTGACGCGATGGACAAGGTCGGCAAGGAAGGCGTGATCACCGTTGAAGACGGCAAGTCCCTCAAGAACGAGCTCGACGTTGTCGAAGGCATGCAGTTTGACCGCGGCTACCTGAGCCCCTACTTCATCAACAATCCGGACAAGCAGGTTGTTCTCTTCGAGAACCCCTACATCCTGATTCACGACAAGAAGATCAGCAACATCCGTGAGCTTCTGCCGGTTCTCGAGCAGGTTGCCAAGTCCGGCCGTCCGCTCGTGATCGTCGCTGAAGACGTCGACGGTGAAGCCCTCGCCACCCTCGTGGTGAACTCCCTCCGCGGCGTGCTGAAGGTTGCCGCTGTCAAGGCTCCGGGCTTCGGCGATCGCCGCAAAGCCATGCTCGAAGACATCGCCATCCTGACCGGCGGTCAGGTGATCTCCTCTGACCTCGGCCTGCAGCTCGACAAGACCACGCTCCAGCAGCTTGGTACCGCCAAGAAGGTTGAGATCAGCAAGGAAAACACCACGATCATCGACGGTGCCGGTGACGCTGCTCAGATCGCTGCCCGCGTGAAGAACATCCGCATCCAGATCGAAGCCGCTACCTCCGAGTACGACCGTGAGAAGCTCCAGGAACGTGTCGCCAAGCTCGCCGGCGGTGTCGCTCTGATCCGCGTCGGTGCTGCCACCGAAGTCGAAATGAAGGAAAAGAAGGCCCGCGTTGAAGACGCTCTGCACGCTACCCGCGCCGCTGTTGAAGAAGGCGTTGTGGCTGGCGGCGGTGTTGCTCTGATCCGTGCGAAGCAGGCTATCGCCAAGGACCTGAAGGGTGACAACGACGAACAGAACGCCGGTATCAAGATCGTGCTGCGCGCCATGGAAGAGCCGCTCCGTCAGATCGTGAAGAACGCTGGCGACGAACCCTCTGTCGTGGTGAACAAGGTTGCTGACGGTGACGCGAGCTTCGGCTACAACGCTCAGACCGGTGTCTACGGCGACATGATCGAAATGGGCGTGCTCGATCCGACCAAGGTGACCCGCACCGCTCTGCAGAACGCCGCTTCTGTTGCTTCCCTGATCCTCACGACCGACTGCATGGTCGCTGAGCTCCCGGAAGAGAAGCCGCTCCCGCCGGCTGGCGGCATGGGCGGAATGGGCGGCATGATGTAATCTGGTCTGCCCAGACCCACTCTTGAAGTTCTGAGAGAATAAGACCGGCCCCGGAGCTCACGCTCCGGGGCCGTTTTCTGTCTGCGGCGCGGAGTCCGGACCGGGGTATCTTCATGGAGATACCCCGACCGCGCACTCAGAGGTCAAAGACCTTCTTCAGATCCTCTGTCGTCATGCCGGAGTAAATCGCGCGGTACTCGCCCTTCGCGGTCCGGAAGACGCCGAACGGAATCGTGCGGGTACCGTTCCGGCGGACGATCTTGGAGTTCGTCCAGACCTTCGCGCGGATCTTTTCCGGAAGCTTCCAGACCTCTTTCTGATCAACGGGCAGGCCGCGGAACGCGGCATCATGGAAGTGATCCTCATGCTCAAGGAACTTCTTCCAGGGGTCCGGAGCCGAAAGAATCATGGAACCCTGCGGCTCGGAATTGATGTTCAGCACAGCGACCGGGCACCAGACGATGCGCACCTTGCCGTAGAGAGGCGTTGCCGCGCGGTGGAGCTTTTCGCACCACGGGCACTGCGGATCGAAAGCGATGTAGGCGGTGGGCAGACCTTCGGTTCCGGGGGCTGTCACGCCGGTACCGTCCTTCGCGAGATCCTGGTACATGCCTTCGCCATACCAGCCTTCGGGCACCTTCGGCCAGACCTTCTTCGGAGCGCCTGTGGCTTCAGCCGCGAGGGCTGCGGGAGCGGCCGCCGCGGCAGCGATCGCCGCAAGCATCTGTCGACGTTTCATTCTTCTTTTCTCCTTGAGTCCGCGCCGATGGGAATTCCGGCGCAATGACTTAAATATCCCACGATCCGGAAGAATCTGCCTCGCGTCGAGGTAACATAAGGTAATTTTTCTGATTCATCCGAACTTGACGACATGAAATTCATTGATCAGCTTGAGGCCCGCTGGACCGGGTCGGACACCATGCTCTGCGTCGGTCTTGACCCGAATCCCGCAAGACTCCCGAAGACTGCTTCCGGAGCCGCTGTCCCGGTGTTCGACTTCTGCCGCGACATCATCGACGCGACAGCGGACACGGTCTGCGCTTTCAAGCCGCAGTTCGCTTACTTCGCTGCCATGCGTGAGCTTGACGCGCTGGAGCGGCTCACCGCGTACATCCACGAACGTCATCCGGGGATCCCGGTGATTCTCGACGCGAAACGCGGCGATATCGGCTCAACCGCCCGGGCTTACGCGGTTGAAGCGTTCGAAGTGTACGGAGCGGACGCCGTCACGCTCTCCCCCTATATGGGTTTTGATACCGTGGAGCCGTACCTCGAGTACGAGGACAAAGGCGTCTTCCTCCTCTGCCGCACGTCGAACCCCGGCGGCGCAGATATCGAGATGCTGCAGGCAGGAGAACGAAAGGTGTTCGAACACGTGGCTGCGAACGCTTCCGAGCGCTGGAATACGAATGGGGAAATGGGACTGGTGGTCGGCGCGACGTTCCCCGAGGAACTCGCCGCGGTGCGGCGTCTTGCGCCGAAGCTGCCGTTCCTCGTTCCGGGAATCGGAGCCCAGGGCGGCGATATCAACGCCGCGGTCCGCGCCGGTGTCACGGCGTCCGGCTGGGGCATGGTGATCAATTCAAGCCGCGCCGTGATTTACGCGGGGAATGGCCCTGACTTCGCGGACGCCGCCCGCGCGAAAGCGATTGAAACCCGGGACGCGATCCGGGCAGCCCAGGCCTCTCTCAAGGCCTGATGCCTGATTGCTTTCAGGATGCGGAGGAGCCTTCGGACTCCTCCGTTTTTTTGCTGCCCGAGAGCGGAATCGCAAGCACCTTATCGATGCGGCGCCCGTCCATATCGACCACCTCAAACTTCCAGTCCGCCCAGTCGACCGAGTCGCCTTCACGCGGCACGCGGCCGAGGAGCAGCATCACCATGCCGGAAAGGGTGCTGTAGCGGTCCTCGTCCTCTTCCGGCACTTCGCGGATCCCCAGCCGGTCCTTCAGGTCAGGCGTCGAAATGATGCCGTCGAGCAGCCAGGAACCGTCCGAACGGCGGATCGCCCACTGATCGCCGGTGTCCTCAGGCTTGAACTGCCCCGCGATCGCTTCCAGCACGTCACGCGGTGTCACAATGCCCTGCACTTCGCCGTACTCATTCACGACGACAGAGAGCGGCGTATCCGTCTTTCTGAAGTGATCGAGGAGCTCCATGCCGGTGAGTGTCTCCGGCACATAGGTGACAGGCGTCAGAGCGCTGTTGAAGTCCGGCTGTCCGGTATGAAGAATCTGCTTCATCAGCATCGGGGTGGAGCAGATGCCCTTCACCGTATCCAGTGACCCGCTGGCGACCACGAGCCTCGAGCGATGCGAGTTCAGAATCTTATCGATCTTCACCTGCTGCGGATCATCGAGATTGATCCACTCGATTTCGCTTCTCGGAGTCATGAGAGAGCTGATCTGACGGTCATCGAGCCGGAACACGTTTTTCACCATATCGCGTTCCTGAGGATCAATGACACCGGACTCGCTCCCCTCTTCGATCATCGCGTGAATTTCCTCTTCCGTCACCTGCGGTCCGATGACGTTTCCTTTCAGCACTTTCGCAAGCATCACGTTCGTGGACCAGGTGAGGAGATTCACAAACGGCTTCATGATGAAGGACAGGAACTCGAGCGGCCGCACCACTTTCCGGGACGTGTCCTCCGGAGAAATCTGTCCGAGCCGCTTCGGGAAGAGCTCTCCCATCACGATCGAGAAATAGGTAATCAGCATCACGGCGAGGAAGAGGGCAAGGCCGGTTGCCACCGCGGACGGCACGCCTACGTACTCGAGCGCCGTGCTGATCGGCCCGGCGAGAGCTGTCTCGCCGATCATACCGGACACGAGGCCGATGATCGTGATGCCGATCTGGATCGTGGACAGCGCGGCAGTCGGATTATCCATCATGCGGAGAATCTTCTTCGCCACTCCGTCACCATCATCCGCGCTTGGCTGAAGCCTGGCACGGCGGCAGGCAATCAGGGCCGTCTCACTCATGGTGAAAAAGCCGTTGAGGATAATGAGTGCGCAGAGCACCAGCAAACTGATTATCGCTGTCATAAAGGGTCGAGTTCTTTTTTAAATTCCTGCGTTATCAGGGAGAATAACGCAGATTATGTGTCTTTCAGAGTGAAGTTTCATTAATCCGTTTAAGGAGTCCAGCGAGAGCCTGTCTCACAGTACTCTCTCTTACCGCGGCGCGGTCTCCCGTGAAATGGCACGTTTCGGATTCAATCACAATACCAGATGCCGTTCTTTCCGCAAAACCAAAACACACCGTCCCAACCGGCTTATCGGGTTCCGCGCCGTCCGGTCCGGCAATCCCGGTGACAGCCACGGTGTAAGCCGCATCCGACCGGTCAAGCGCACCCTGCGCCATCGCGGCGGCCACGTCTTCAGAAACCACGCCTCGGGAGCGGATCACGCCCATCGGAACACCCAACATTTCGATCTTTGAGCGCTCGGTATAGGTGACAAAGCCGCGGTCAAACCAGCCGCTCGAACCGGGAACCGACGTAATGGCGTAGGAAATGCCGCCCGCCGTGCAGGATTCCGCCGTCGCGATGCGGGCACCGTGTTCGCGCGCCGCGCGTCCCAGCTCTTCGGCGAGAGACTCAATGCTTTTTGCTTCCATTCTTTTTAATCTCCTATATCGGAATCTCAGACGAGAGCGAGTCCCGTCAGACGGGCAATTGCCCAGAGAGCCGCCCACGCCCAGAGCGCTGCGAAGAGGTCATCAAGCATGACGCCGAACCCCGTATGCAGCTTCCGGTCAACGATCGACGCGGGCGGGAGCTTAATAATGTCAAAAACACGGAAAGCAGCGAATCCCGCGGCCGCCGTAAGAAGGCCCGGAGGAATCACTGCGAGAAGCAGCCACACGGCGGCCACTTCATCAATCACGATGGCACCCGCATCCTGAACGCCCAGATCATCCCCGGTACGGCCCGCAGCCCAAATGCCGATCAGAAAGGCAGCCACGCCGGGAATCCAGAGAAACGAGGCTGGAATCAGCGCTTCAAAGAGAAGGAAAACGAGTGCCGCGGCGAGCGACCCCCAGGTGCCGGGGCCTGGTCTCAGGCATCCCGCACCGAAAAAGAGAGCGATCGCGTGCGATGGTGCTGAAAAGGCAAAACGGAACCCCGGCCGCAGCCGGTAGGCAGGGTTGGAGGAAGAATATTTTTCAAGCATTGTCATTCATCCTCCGGGGATCGCAAGGGGCTACTGTCAGGCAAAGTGATCGAACCCGCCGTTCTTCAGAATCACAGCGGCACCCCTCGCGTCATAGACCGTAAGCGACGTGCCGTCGCCGTCAGAAGGCAGAATTTCGCCCACACGGGTGACCAGGGTGTCCGACGCGATGCCGGCCTCGAACACCGCCTTTCTGAGCGAAGGAGGAGCCGTAAAAATCAGTTCATAGTCGTCACCGCCTGAAAGCGCAGCCTCGCGCTGCTCCCCTTCAGGAAGTGACATCAGGGCTTCGGATTTCGGCACATCGTCCCAGCTCACACGGGCCCGGACGTGGGAGCGTTCGAGGATATGGGTAAGGTCCTGGGAGAAGCCGTCAGAGACATCGATTGCCGCTGTCGCGAGCGGCAGAATCGCCCGGCCGAGCGCGTTCCGGGGCTCAGGGCGGTCCATACGGCGGCTCATCAGCCGGACAGCCTCAGGCGCCGCGGTCCAATGGCCCCAGCGGTACTTCAGCGCGGCATAGGCGTCGCCAAGCGTCCCGGACACCCAGATATCGTCACCCGGCTTCGCGCCGGCTCTGGTGAGACCGAGTCCCGGGGGCAGATCCCCCATGGCGGTAATGGAAAAGACGGCAGGAGAATGTTCCCCCGTCTTGGGATTCTTCGGCGTACGGACCGTATCGCCCCCGAGCAGCGCACAGCCTGCTTTTTTCGCAAGCTCCATCAGCCCCTCGGAGAAGGCTTCAATCCATGCGTCATTTTTATCGGGAAGACCGATAGAGAGGAAAAAGGCACGGGGTGTCGCGCCGGCTGCCGCAAGATCAGAAAGATTCACGGCGAGCGTTTTGTAGCCGACATTCCGCGGATCAGCGTCTGGCAGGAAATGCGTTCCCATCGCCAGCATGTCAATCGTGACAGCGATCCGGCTGTCGCCGAAATCGATAATTGCGCAGTCATCCCCAATCCCTTTGCAGAACCAAGGGCCTGCCGCAGAACCTGAAGAAAAGAACCGGTCAATAATCGAAAATTCGCCGCTACGCTCCGCCATTGATACGCCTCATTCCATACAGCAGGATCCGGACGGAAGAGTTTCCGTCCGGTCTTTCAGACATCCGGTCAGGCAGCCCGGCCGCGGGCCGTTTCTTCCGGACGCAGATCGCGTGCAACCTTGTCGAGCACACCGTTCACGAACTTGTAGCCGCCTTCAGCCGAACCGAAGCGCTTCGCGAGCTCAACCATCTGGTCAAGAATCACGAGGTACGCGGTTTCGGGGTGATAGCGGAGTTCGGTCGTGCCGAGCAGCAGAATCGCATGCTCCACCGTGCTCACCTGCTTCAGCGGACGGTTGAGGTACTGAGAAAACTCAGCCTCGAGTTCTTCGCGGTTCGTAATCGCCTCGGTCAGCAGAGCGCGGAAAAGGCCCTGATCACAGCGATCAAATTCCTCAGGCGTAAGGTCGCCCGCTTCGGTGTCCTCCTGATTGATCAGGGAGGGAACGATCAGAGCGAGCGCTTCAGGCGAGCTGAGCGGATTGACCAGCCACTCGTAGAGACCGAGCAGCGCGAACTGCCGGGCAAAAGCCCGGTCGCGGTTCGTCGGGACCCGGGCGGCTTCAGTCTTGTTGCTTTCCGTCATGCTTATTCGCCTGCCTTTTCTTCTTCGTCTTCGGCGTCTTCCGTATCGTCATCCTCTTCGCCATAGGCGGGGAATTCAGTCGCAAGGTTCGCCATCTCAACCGCCACCTGAGCGCAGGCCTTCGCCTTGCCTTCAATGCGGTCCTCGCACTGTTCGTCGTCTTCGGTCGTGAGGATACCGTTCGCCACCGGGATGTTGTAGTCGAGCGCGACGCGGATGATACCCGACGCGGACTCGTTCGCAACTAGCTCGAAGTGATAGGTCTCACCGCGGATCACGGCGCCGAACGCGATCAGCGCATCGTATTCGCCGGTCTGCGCCATCTGCTGCAGCGCAAACGGGATCTCGAGAGCACCCGGCACATGGCAGACAGTAATGTCTTCTTCCGCCACACCAAGGCGCTTCAGCTCGCCGAGGCAGTACTCATACTCGCCCCGTCCTGCATACTCGTTGAAACGGGCGATAACGATGCCAATGCGAAGACCCTTTCCATCCAGGTTCTGGGGGATTTCATCGACTGCCATTTCTGACTCCAAAATAAAAAATGATTCACTGCGGCGCCGGTGTCTCACCGGTGCCGCCTATACGCTTATTCTATCGCAGGGCAGGGGTTTTAAGCCTCAGACACCGGGCTTTTGCCGACTGCCCCGCAGGTCCCGGCATCCTTTAGAGAATGTCGTCGCCTTCACGCAGCTCCATGTTCCGCTGAACATAGCGGGCGATCAGGTCAACCTCGAGGTTCACAAGGCTCTGAGCCTTGAGGAAGTGAAGCGTCGTCACTTCCATCGTGTGCGGAATGAGATTGATCGAAAAACGGGGGCCGACAGAGGTGTCTTCCACTTCGTTGATCGTGAGGGAGACGCCGTTCACCGCGATTGAGCCCTTGTAGGCGATGCAGGGGGCGAGCTTGCGCGGGGCAAGAATCACAAGCTTGTAGCTCTCAGCCACCTGCTCAAGCGACACCACCTGACCGATGCCGTCCACGTGGCCCGACACCAGGTGCCCGTCCACACGGTCACCAAGGCGCATGGCCTTTTCCAGATTCACGGGGCCAAAGGTGTCGAGTCCCGCGGTCTTCGAGAGCGACTCGGCCGACACATCGATCCGGAACCAGTCGTCGCCCTTCTCGACCACCGTCATGCAGGCGCCGTTCACGGCGATCGATTCGCCGATGCCGACCTGATCAAGCCCGAGATCGGGAGAGGAAATCGTGAGCCGCACGCCGTTGCCGAGCTTCTCGGGTTCGCGCACTTTGCCGATCGCCTGAATAATTCCAGTAAACATTAGTCTTTCCTCTGATTGCGTAAGTCAAAGCACAGGTCTTCACCGAGACGCGACACGGAGCGGTATGCCCAGCGCTCAGCCTCAGCAAGACGCTTATAGGGGCCGACGCTCCACATTCCGCGCCCTTCTCCGATCAGAATCGGAGCGGTGTAGACCACAATTTCATCCACCAGTCCCGCGTCAAGCAGCGCACCGTTCAGCGTCGCGCCGCCCTCCGCAAGAAGATCATTCACTTCGCGGCGTCCGAGTTCGGACACCAGGGCTCTGAGATCAACCCGGCCGTCACTTCCCGGCAGTTCGATCACCTCAGCGCCCCGCATTTCCAGTTCCGCCTTCCGCTTCGGATCCGCTTTCGCGCAGACGATCAGGCAGAGGCCGTCCTCCCCGATCACGCGGGCCGTAGCCGGCGTGCGGAGCGATGAATCCACCACCACGCGAAGCGGCTGGCGGATTTCCACCGGATCCCGCCCCGGCAGCCTGACGTTCAGACGGCAGTCGTCAGCGAGCACCGTACCGATACCGGTCAGGATTGCCCCCGACTCGGACCTCAGGCGCTGCACGTCCTGACGAGCGGCTTCTCCCGTGATCCACTGGCTTTCTCCGTTCGGAAGCGCGGTGCGGCCGTCAATCGACGCTCCGACCTTCAGCGTGACCCAGGGCGTACCCCGCGTCATCCGGGTGAAGAACCCCCGGTTGCTTTCCCAGGCCTCTTCCTCAAGCACGCCGCAGGCGGTCGGAATTCCGGCTGCTTCAAGCATGGCGAGTCCCTTTCCGGCCACGAGCGGATTCGGATCCTTCATGGCGGCGACAACGCGTCCCACGCGGTGGTTGATGAGAGCCAGTGCGCAGGGCGGCGTGCGCCCGTAGTGAGAGCAGGGTTCCAGCGTCACGTACACCGTGGCGCCTTCGATATTCACACCGCGCTTCTCCGCGTCGGTGAGCGCCTCAATCTCCGCGTGGTGGCCGCCCGCTTTCTGCGTGAAGCCGCTCGCGATGATTTCCCCGTCCCGCACGATCACACAGCCGACCGCCGGATTCGGGGGCGAAAGCGGCCTTCCCTTCGCGGAAAGCCGTATCGCCTGCTCCATGAAGTAGCTGTCAGGATGCTGCATCCGTCTTCTCCCTCGGCTCAAGCGCCTCGCGAAGGAGCTCGGCGAACGCCTCGGGCTTCTCAACGTTGAAGTAGACCGACGCGAAACGGATGTAGGCAACCTTATCAAGCTGCCGCAGCTCATCGAGCACAAACTGCCCGACGCGGTCGCTCTTCACCTCGCGTTCGCCCAGCGCCATCAGACGCTGCTCAATGCGGCCCACCGCCTCGTCCACCTTCTCACGCGGAACCGGACGCTTGCGGAGCGCAAGCGTCATCGAGGCCCGCAGCTTGTCGCGCGCATATTCGGTTCTCGCGCCGCCCCGCTTGATGATGGTCGGCATAGCAAGCTCCACGCGCTCATACGTCGTGAAACGCTTGCCGCACTTCGGGCACTTACGGCGCCGCCGAATCGTCCAGCCTTCTTCCGAAGACCGGGAATCAATAACCTGAGTATCTGGACTGTGACAGAAAGGGCATCGCATGATAAACCTCAGGCAGGCGATCCTCAAAACGGGATCAGCCTGCCGGAAAAAGCAGGCAGCCTTCCTTTCTGACGGGGGCTGCCTGCCTGTGTGCTGCTACAAAGAAGCGCCGGATCAGCGGGCGTAGACCGGGAAGGCCTTCGTCAGCTTGGCGACCTCAGCCTTCACATGCTCGAGCACCGCGGCATCTTCCGGGTGATCCAGCAGCTCGGCGATCAGATCAGCCACTTCACGCACCTGCTCTTCCTTGAAGCCGCGGGTGGTCATGGCAGCGGTGCCGAGACGGATGCCGGAGGTCACAAAAGGCTTCTCGGGGTCGTTCGGGATCGCGTTCTTGTTGGCGGTCATGTGGCCGGACTCGAGCAGAGCCTGAGCGGCCTTGCCCGTGATGTGCTTCGGGCGGAGGTCAACCAACATCACGTGGCTTTCGGTGCGGCCGGAAACAATACGCAGCCCCTTCTTCGTGAGTTCGTCAGCCATAGCGGCGGCGTTCTTCACAACCTGGGCGCCCCAGGCCTTGTATTCGGGGGTCAGGGCTTCGCCGAGCGCGATCGCCTTGGCGGCGATCACGTGCATCAGGGGGCCGCCCTGGATGCCAGGGAAGACAGCCGAGTTGATCTTCTTCTCAAGCTCAGGCTTGCAGAAGATCACGCCGCCGCGCGGGCCGCGCAGCGTCTTATGGGTGGTCGTCGTCACGATATCGGCGTAGGGGAACGGGCTCGGGTAGACACCGGCCGCAATGATGCCGGCGTAGTGGGCCATATCCACCATCAGGTAAGCGCCGACGCTGTGAGCGATATCAGCGAAACGCTTGAAATCGATACGGAGCGAGAAAGCGGAAGCGCCGCAGATGATGATCTTCGGCTTGTTTTCCTTCGCGAGACGCTCGACCTCTTCGTAGTCGATGTCTTCATCGGCGTTGAGGCCGTACGGCACGCAGCGGAAGTACTTGCCGGAGAAGTTGAGGTGCATGCCGTGGGAGAGGTGGCCGCCCGCGTCAAGAGACATACCCATGAAGCAGTCGCCCGGCTCCATCAGCGCGAACTGCACAGCCATGTTGGCCTGAGCGCCGGAGTGCGGCTGCACGTTCACAGCCATCTCCACACCAGCCGGCTCGCAGAACAGCTTCTTCGCGCGTTCCTGGGCGATGCGCTCAACGACGTCGACATTCTCGCAGCCGCCGTAGTAGCGCTTGCCCGGATAGCCTTCAGCATACTTGTTGGTCAGCTGGGAGCCCTGAGCAGCCATAACTGCGGGGGAAGTGTAGTTTTCCGACGCGATAAGTTCGATGTAGTCTTCCTGGCGGTTGTTTTCCGCTTCGATAGCGGCCCAAACCTCAGGGTCTTCGGCTGCGATGGAGATCGGCTGATACATAAGTGTTGCCCTCACTTAAAAAAATAAAAAATCCTTCCCCCGGCCCCGATCTGAGGCCAAACAGGAAAGAATATCAATCAAGTCTGTAGATTATAGGAGAAGAACGGCTGCCGCCTGAAGCGGATTCCGTCTTCTCCGTCAATTCTTTGATACAGCGGGAAGCCGGAGCCAGATCGTGACGGGACCGTCATTCGTGAGCGAGACTTCCATGTGGGCGCCGAACACGCCTGTCTCGACGGGGATTCCCTCGGCTCTGAGCGCTTCGGTGTACTCCTCGTAGAGCGCGCGTCCGAGTTCAGGATCCGCGGCCGGCGTAAAGCTCGGCCGTGTCCCGGACCGGGTATCGGCCGCGAGCGTGAACTGCGAAACGACAAGCGCCTCACCCTTCACGTCAGCCAGACTCCGGTTCATCTTCCCCGCCTCATCCTCGAAGATCCGCAGCCGTGCGGTCTTCGACGCGAGACGCTTCGCGAGATCCGGGGTGTCCCCCTTCTCCGCGCAGAAGAGCACGAGATACCCCCGACCGCACCGGCCGACGGTTTCACCCGCCACCCGGACTTCGGCCTGGGACACTCTCTGAAGAAGCGCGATCATCGGGCTGCCGTTACTTGACGGAAACCTTGGCCCACTTGCGCTTGCCGACCTGAACAATGAAGTTCATGCCGGAGGTGATCTTCATCGTGCGGTCAGTCACCTTGTCGCCGCCGATCTTCACACCGCCCTGATCAATGTTGCGGTTGCCTTCAGAAGCGGAGGCAACAAGACCGGCTTCCTTCAGGAGCTTGCCGAGCGGAATCGAGCCGCCTTCAGCCACCACGGTGACTTCCGGAATGTCTTCCGGCATCTCACCGGACTTGAAGCGGCGGTTGAACTCTTCCTCAGCCGCGGCAGCCTCCGCCTCGTTATGGAAGCGGGCAACGATTTCGTGCGCGAGAGCTGCCTTCGCGTCACGCGGGTTGCGGCCCTGGTTCTGGCACTCGTCCTTGATACGGGCGATTTCCTCGTTGCTCTTCAGC
The DNA here is from genome assembly GCF_001182045.1 of Dakarella massiliensis. Taxonomy (GTDB): domain Bacteria; phylum Pseudomonadota; class Gammaproteobacteria; order Burkholderiales; family Burkholderiaceae_F; genus Mesosutterella; species Mesosutterella massiliensis. The sequence continues at coordinate 1,015,094 of NZ_CVTY01000007.1, forward strand.
GAGAGGAGGTCGTACCAGTTCCACATCAGATCGTCGGAAATCGACATGACCTTGCCGAACATGCTGTCGGCGGACTCGGTGATGCCGATGTAGTTGTGCTTCGACTTGCTCATCTTGTTCACGCCGTCGAGGCCGACCAGCAGCGGCATCGTCAGAATGCACTGCGGTTCCTGGCCGTACTGGCGCTGGAGCTCGCGGCCGACGATGAGGTTGAAGCGCTGGTCAGAGCCGCCGAGCTCGAGGTCAGCGTGAAGCGCGACCGAGTCGTAGCCCTGCATCAGCGGGTAGAGGAGCTCGTGCATCGCGATCGGCAGGTTTTCACGGAAGCGCTTCGCGAAGTCATCGCGCTCCAGGAGCCGGGCGAGCGTGTAGCGGGACGCGAGCTGAATCAGGCCCACGGACCCGAGCGCGTTCGACCACTCAGAGTTGTAGCGGACTTCGGTCTTATTCGGATCGAGAACGTGGCCGGCCTGATCAAGATAGGTTTCAGCGTTCTGCTTGATCTGCTCAAAGGAGAGCGGCGGACGGGTCACGTTGCGGCCCGACGGATCGCCGATCGACGCGGTGAAGTCACCCACGAGGAAGATCACGGTGTGGCCGAGATCCTGGAGCTGGCGAAGCTTGTTCAGCACCACCGTGTGGCCCAGATGGATATCAGGGGCAGTCGGATCGAGACCGAGCTTGCAGCGCAGCGGCGTCCCGGTTTCTCTTGCCCGTGCCAGTTTCTGCAGAAGCTCATCCTCAATCAAAAGCGTATCGGCGCCGCGCTTGATGAGTGCGAGCGCATCCCGGTCTTCCTGAGTTACGGTGTATTTCTTCACCTGATCTGTAGCTTTCTGTTCTTCTGCCATCGGTGTATCTAAAGTCCTGTTAACGACCTGTGCCAGGTCTGAATCAAGAGAATAAAAGCCTGTCGGGGCTTATGGTGTGTCCTGCCGGCAGGCCTGCTCAGAGCGGCCCGCGTCTTATCGCGCCGGGTCCGCCCTCTGGGCGGTGCCTTGTCTTATAGCAGAAAAAGACCGCTCCGGGGCGCTGAGACTCCGGAACGCTTTTTCTCTCACCCCCTGCCTCTTGCGGCGGGGAGCCCTGAGGAGCGCCCGAAACAGGCTAGATTATCCTCCAAAAAATGTAAAAAAGATTTACATCCGACATTTTTCTGGTTTCGCTGTCCGGGTTGAGGCATTCCGACTGTTATACTCGGTAGGTTTTCCAATTCATCTAATTATTTCCGTCACTTCATGCTGCCCCACTCGATCATCGCCGAGAAGTTTTCCCGCCTCAGGGAAGGTGCAGCTGTGCTTTGCCGGAGGATCCGGGTTACGTGCCGCCGCAGGCACTTCACCCGAGGGCAGATCGCCGTTGCAGCCATTGTCGCTGCCCTCCCGCTTTCCGCTGCTCTTGCTACCCTGACGGTCAGCACGAGTCCCGAGACGGAACAGGCGCCATCGGCTGCGCCTGCCGCAGCAGTTGCTCCTGCCGCTCCCCGGGATGCGTCGCTCATTATCAATAATGCTGAGACGGCCTCTTCACTCATGGCCCGCCTTGGCATCAATGACCCTGAACTCGAAAAGTTCATCTATTCCAACCCTGACGCCGCGGTTTTCGCTTATCCGAGACGCGGCCAGTTCGCTCTCGCCCGCGTGGCCGGGAACGGTCAGGTGATCTCCCTCTCGATGTATGTCGAGGGAGCCCGGAACAGAAACATCAAGACCACCATTACCCGTGATGCAAAGGGTCTCACCGTTGCATCCGCTCCCTTCAAGTTCGACAGCCATAACTCGATGGCCGCGATCCGCGTGGGCCGCTCCTTCGCAGCTGAAGCGCGCGAAGCAGGGGTCCCCTCTGACATCATTGCAGATGCGAACCGCGTTGAGTACCGCAACAGCCCGCTGCTTCGCAAGGCCGGCCGCGGTGACACCGTGAGCCTGATCTACGAGAACCGCTTCATCGACGGGCACCTCGTCAGCACCGGCCGCCTCCTCGGTATCGAGCTCCAGCACGGCAAGGAAGTCACCCCGCTCTACTGGTTTGAGGACGGCACGAAGGGCGGCGGTTACTACTACGCGAACGGCGAGACGACGGAGCAGACGTTCCGCCGCTATCCGCTGAACTCCTTCCGCATCTCATCCCCGTTCACGACCAGCCGTCGCAATCCGGTGACCGGACGGGTCCGGGCCCACGAAGGCGTTGACCTTGCTGCTCCTCGGGGCACCCCGGTGTACTCGGTCTCTGACGGCATCATTGAGGCCGCGGACAGCTCGCTCTCCGGCTACGGCAACCGAATCGACATCAATCACGGCAACGGCTACTCCACGCGCTACGGCCATCTGAAGGGCTACGCGAAGGGGATCCGTCCGGGTGTCTTCGTGAAGAAGGGACAGCTGATCGGTTACTGCGGTTCCACCGGTGTTTCCACCGGCCCGCACGTTCACTTCGAGTTCCACGTGAACGGCCGCCCGGTGAATCCGGTCAAGGTCGCGATCCAGACGAACGCCAGGATTCCGTCCCGGTACTACGCTGCCGCCCGCCCGCGGGTTACCGCGCTCGCGCGTCAGATGAAGCAGCTTGACGCGGTGCAGACCGCCTCAAACGGCAAGACGGTTCCCGTGATGAGCGCGGACCAGGTGAAGGCGGCGCTCGCCGCAGCCGACACCCCGGCCTCCAAGAAGAAACAGCAGGGCTGATCCGCGAAAACCGGCCAGCCCCGCATTCAGGCCCTGCCCAGACGCTAAGATATGGCTGAAGGCAGGGCTTTTTACTGCCTGACAAAAACCTTTTCCTTTCGGACATTCCCCCTTCGCCATGACGACACCCGAATCCTTTATCTGCATCGGCATCATGTCCGGTACGAGTCTCGACGGCGCGGACGCCGTCGCCGCTGACTTTTCCTCTCCTGTGCCGGTGATACGCGGGCGCGCCCACGAGCCTTTCTCCCCGGAACTCCGGGCCGAGCTCCTCAGCCTCTGCGCCCCGGGTGAGAATGAAATCGAGCGATCCGGGGCCGCCTCGGTGAAACTCGCCCAGTGCTACGCGAAGGCGGTTGAGTCCCTTCTCGCCTCAAGCCGCATCCCGCGGGAAGAAATCCGCGCGGTGGGGGCGCACGGGCAGACGATCCGCCACTGTCCCGATCAGCACTTTTCGATCCAGCTGAATTACCCCGCGCTCCTCGCGGAGCTCACGGGGATCGATGTGGTGTCTGACTTCCGAAGTGCGGATCTCGCGGCCGGCGGCCAGGGCGCTCCGCTCGTCCCGGCGTTTCATGCCCGGGCCTTCCGCTCTGACACCTTCCGCGTGATCGCCAATATCGGGGGCATCGCGAACCTGACGATCCTTCCCCCGATCTCATCCGGCGCTCCTGTCGCGGGCTTTGACTGCGGTCCGGGGAATATGCTGATGGACGCCTGGTGCTTCCAGAGAACCGGGCGCTTCTATGACGAAGACGGCGCCTGGGCGAAGAGCGGGCTTCCGCAGCCGGACCTGCTCTCCTCGCTCCTCTCAGACCCCTACTTCAGCCTTCCGCCGCCGAAGAGCACGGGGCGCGAGCGCTTCAGTCTCAGCTGGCTGAAGTCCCATATCGCGCAGTGCGGAAACCGCCTCATGCGGACGCGTGACGTGCAGGCCACGCTTCTCAGGCTGACGTCACAAAGCCTCGCCGAAGCCGTGATCCGCTACGCACCGGCCGCGGAAGAGGTGTATCTCTGCGGCGGAGGAGCGCTGAACCCAGCGCTGCGGGAAGACATCGCGCGGCTCCTCGCCACGCAGCACGTCGGAACGACTTCCGAGCTCGGCATTCCGCCGATGGATGTCGAGGGGCTGGCGTTTGCCTGGCTCACCTACGCGCGGCTCGCCGGAATTCCGGGAAACTGTCCGGACGTGACGGGGGCCGCGGGCAGCCGGGTCCTTGGGGCGCTTTATCCGGCACCCCGGAAATAAAAAAGAACCTGAAGCAGCACTCTGCCTCAGGCTCTCTTCACCGTAAACGCGCCGGGCGGTATATCCGTCCGGCGTTTTTCCGCGCGGTATCAGACGTTGAACGAAGAACCGCAGCCGCAGGTCGTCGTGGCGTTTGGGTTCTTGATCACGAACTGCTTGCCGTCAAGATCATCCTTGAAGTCGACCGACGCGCCCACCAGGTACTGGTAGCTCATCGAGTCAACGAGGAACGTCACATCACCCTTCACGATGCGGGTGTCGTCGTCCTCAGCCTTCTCCACGAACTCAAATCCGTACTGGAAGCCTGAGCAGCCGCCGCCCTGAACGAAGATACGAAGCATCAGATTCACATCGGGATTCTTCTTCTTTTCTTCATCGAGGAGCCCCTTCACGGCATCCACAGCGGCATCGCTGAACTGGATCGGGTCGGGCATCGCGGCGAAATCCGGAACTTCGCCTTCAGTATTCTGCGCAACAGCTTTTTCCTCAGCCATATCTCTCTTAATTCCTGTATTCGTCGTACTGCTGTTTCCGGTCTGCTGGCCAGGCCAATATTCTGCGTCCGACGGAAACCTGCCCTCGGGGGATCTCGAGGGAATCTCTTGTAAAACTGCGTGCTAATAATATCAGTTCCCCGGAAAGACCATGAGGCTTTGTCGGGTATTCTGGCCGCGGCACGCCGCGGATAAAAAAAACGCACCCGAAGGTGCGTTTTTTCTCTGCCGGGAGTCCGGAGAGAAGCCGCACTGAGCGGCCCCGGTACCGGATTCCGGAGAAGCGTATTAGCGCTTGGAGAACTGCTTCGCGCGGCGGGCCTTGCGCAGACCAACCTTCTTACGTTCGACTTCACGAGCATCGCGCGTGATCAGGCCGGCGTGAGAAAGCGTGGGCTTGAGGGCGGCGTCGTAGTCAACGAGAGCGCGGGCAATACCGTGGCGGATGGCGCCGGACTGGCCGGTTTCACCGCCGCCGCTGACGTTAGCCATCACGTCGAAAGCTTCAGCGTTCTCAGTAAGAACGAGCGGCTGACGAACGACCATGATGCTCGTTTCGCGGTGGAAGTAGTTGGCGATATCACGACCGTTGATGACGATCTTGCCGGAACCCTTCTTCAGGAAGACACGGGCGACGGAGCTCTTGCGACGGCCAGTGCCGTAGTTGTAATTACCGATCATCATTCAACCTCAGATATCCAGAACCTTGGGCTGCTGCGCGGTATGCGGGTGCTCAGCACCGGCGTAGACGTGCAGCTTCTTGATCATGGCATAGCCAAGCGGGCCGTGGGGCAGCATGCCCTTGACAGCCTTCTCAAGAACGCGACCCGGATACTTTTCCTGCATCAGACGATAAGAAGTCTCGTAGATGCCGCCCGGGATCATGGTGTGGCGATAATACTTCTTCTTCTCTTCCTTGCCACCAGTAACGACGATCTTGTCAGCGTTAATGACGACAATGTTGTCACCCGTATCAACGTGGGGAGTGTATTCGGGCTTGTGCTTGCCACGCAAGCGCAGCGCGATTTCGCTAGCAAGGCGGCCGAGCACCTTACCGGATGCATCAACCACGTACCATTCGCGCTTAACCTCAGCCGGCTTTGCCGAGAAGGTCTTCATTTGCGATTCACCTATATTCAGGAACTTGGTGCGGCATGGCGTCCGCGCCAAAAAGATTAAAAACAGTCTTGAGGAACAGTTTCCTCAGAGCGTCTAGCTTCCCCGCTCCGCTGCGGCATCCGGTGTTGCAACACTGGACAGTGAGCTGTCCGCGGGGATAATTAACTGCCTACCCGACCGGGCAAGTGGAATTGGGGCAAGCACACAGCCAGTGGACAGTCAAGGCGCGAATTTTACAATAAAACTGCGCCTCTTGTCTAGCCGGCTTTTTTTAAAACCGCTCCAGGATTCCGCTCTCCGGCCGCGCGCGGCCGTTTTCCTTACTCAGCCTTATCGGCCTTAGCGGCGGGAGCGTCGGCTTCCGCTTCAGAAGCTTCGACTTCTTCAGTCTCGTCTTCTTCGTAATCGTCTTCAGCCGTGTCTTCCACGTCTTCGGCGGTTTCAGCTTCAGCGGCGAGCTTTTCCTCGGCGGCCTCAGCGGCACGTTCCTTCACCTTGCGGGTGAGTTCGATCACGAGGCGCAGGGCGTCATTCACGTCCTTCGCGGTCGGGAAGAAAGCAGCGACTTCGCTGTCGATCTTCACAATCTGACGCTTGCTGTAGTCTTCGCGATCCTGGAAGCGGCCTTCACCGAAAGCGCGGGCGCGGGGACCGGTCTTCGAGCTGTAACGGTCGTCGCGGTTGAAACGCGGACGATCACCGAAACGCGGACGGTCGTCGCGGTTGAAGCGCGGACGGTCACCGCCGAAGCGGCGGTCGCCGCCTTCAAAGCGGTTTTCACGGTTGAAACGGGGACGGTCATCACCAAAACGGTCTTCGCGGTTGAAACGCGGGCGGTCATTGCCGAAGCGGTCTTCGCGATTGAAGCGCGGGCGGTCTTCACCGAAGCGGCGGTCGGAACGGTCAGAATTCCATTCACGGCGTCCGCCGAAGCCTTCACGGTGAGAGTCACGATTTTCCCAGGGCTTACGATCCATCATTTCTATAATCCTTATTAATCAGTATGTTAATTTTTCAGTATGCTCGTCGAGCGAAATTTGAAAATTAATTATTTTTAAACTGCAGTTAAATAAATGCGCTTTTTTCGGTTGCGCGGGCTACACTATCTATAGCGGAGACCGAATTCAAAGACCGATTCAGTTACTGAAAAGCTATTTGAAAGGGTTTGCGCCATAACACTTGCTTCTATAAAAAAGGAGGTCTCACATGCTTCAGACGCCTCAGGTTGTTTTCCACGGCATTTCTCGTTCTCCAGCAGTCGAGGCTGCTATCAACGAAAAAGTTGAAGCTTTAACTAAATTTGACAGCCGCCTTGGTGCTGTCAGGGCAACGATTTCACTGGACGGACATCAGACGACCAATGAGTTCAATGTGCGCCTTGATTTCGTCACTTCCGGCAAAAACGTTGTTATTAACCGTAAGGGCACCGATGTTATTGCTGCCCTCAATGAGGCCTTCGATATAGCGGAACGTTCCATTAAGGAAGAAGCCGCGAAACTGCGTCAGCCGTAAATCACCTTAGCTGACTCAGTAGGTCAAGAGCCGTCCAATTCCGGGCGGCTCTTTTTTTACCCGGGGTCAAGTATACCTTTTCCGGATAAAACAAAGGGAGCCCATTCTTGAGCTCCCAGTGTTAATGGCGTCCCCAAGCAGATTCGAACTGCTGTACCGACCGTGAAAGGGTCGTGTCCTAGGCCTCTAGACGATGGGGACCTTTTAAATTTTGGTGGAGATAAACGGGATCGAACCGTTGACCTCTTGCATGCCATGCAAGCGCTCTCCCAGCTGAGCTATACCCCCAAAAAGAATCAGTATTATATCTATCTCTGAGATAAAAAGCAAGTGATCAGCGGAAACGCTTACTGCTGTCTTTCTCTCGATAAGAAGGGGTTTCTGTCGTCAGGCAGAAGCTCCAAAAAATCCGTGGTGGAGATAAACGGGATCGAACCGTTGACCTCTTGCATGCCATGCAAGCGCTCTCCCAGCTGAGCTATACCCCCACAGAGGATTGACATTATATGGGGGATTTTTTGAAATAGCAAGTTTTTTGAAAAATATTTTTGGACTCCCTCTTTTTTCCTTTTCCTCCCGTCTCTTAGAGAGGTTAATCTTTCGCTATGCTTTTCTTTTATCTGCGGGGCTCATCCCCTGATAAAAGATCCTCTGACACAGCGGCTGAAAAACCAATATCAATGACACGCGCTCGTAAAAACCTGAAGGCAGGCAGTCTGCCGGCCTCTTCTGCAGCAAAAATTTCTATCCGCGGAGCAAGACAGAACAATCTGAAAAATGTCTCTGTGGACTTTGATCTCGGGAAACTCACGGTGGTCACCGGTGTCTCGGGATCCGGCAAGAGTTCGCTGGTCTTCGATACCCTTTACGCCGAGGGCCAGAGCCGCTACGTCGAAACGCTGAGCCCCTACGCGCGTCAGTTCCTTGACCGCATGGACCGCCCTCATGTGGACCGGATCGACGGCGTGCCGCCCGCGATCGCGATTGATCAGACAAACCCCGTGCGGACGTCCCGCTCCACGGTGGGCACTATGACGGAACTGAACGATCACATCAAGCTGCTTTTCGCGAAGTGCGCGTCGCTCTACTGTCCGAAATGCGGGAAGAAGATTGAGGAAGAGGCGCCGAACTCTCTCTGGAAGAAGATCCGGGCCGCAGCCGAAGCCGCGTCGGACCCCAGGCTCATTCTCACCTTTACATCTGTTGTGCCGAGGAAGTTCGGTCTGAAGAAAGCGATCGACTCCCTCTCAGCCCAGGGCTTCACCCGGATTCATAAGCAGACCGCCACAGCCTCCGGCTGGACGCTCAAAGTCATGGTGGACCGGTTCCGCGCGAGCCGCGTTGAGGAAAGCCGCGCGATCGAGGCGCTTGAACAGGCGCTTGAACGGGGTCACGGCACAATCGCCGTACACCCGCTGAATGATGAAGGCGAAGAAGCGGACACCTGGAAATACACCCGGGGGCTTGCCTGCGCGGACTGCGGCATCAGTTTCTCCCACCCTCACCCCTCCTCCTTCAGTTTTAATTCGCCTCTTGGCGCCTGCGACACCTGCCACGGGTTCGGCCGCGTAATCGGAGTCGACTTCGGGCTCGTTATCCCGAACCCGCGCCTCAGCATCGCGGAGCACTGCGTGAAGCCCTGGAGCACTCCGTCTTTCGCTGAGTGCCAGAAGGATCTTGAATGCTACGCGAAGAAAGCCGGCATCGCGCTCGACGTGCCGTTTGAGGAGCTGCCGTCCGAAGACCGGTGGTGGATCCTTGAGGGCGATCCGGACTGGACGGGGGACTGGGATCATCAGTGGTACGGCGTCCGACACTTTTTCGAGTGGCTGGAAACGAAGTCCTACAAGATGCATATCCGTGTGCTTCTCTCCCGCTACCGCAGCTACACGCTCTGTCCGGACTGCCACGGCGCCCGCCTGAAGCCTGAGTCGCTCTACTGGAGAGCGGGCCGCCTCTCAGACGCTGATGCCGCGCTCCTCCCGCAGGGAGAAGAGCGGAAGCTGGAGCGGTTCCGGCCGAAAGGCATGACCGTACCGGACGCGGTGCTGAATCAGCTCCCCGGACTCACGGTTCATGACCTGATGATGCTGCCGCTTTCGCGTCTCCGCCGTTTCTTTGACAGCCTTGCCACTGATCCGGATCTCCCGCCTGAAGCCGCGCCGATTCTGAAAGAGATCCGTTCGCGCGTCATCTTCCTCTGCGCGGTCGGCGTCTCTTACCTGTCACTTGACCGTCAGAGCCGTACGCTTTCAGGCGGCGAAATTCAGCGCCTCAACCTCACCACGGCTCTTGGCACCTCACTCGTCAACACCCTCTTTGTTCTTGATGAGCCGTCCATCGGTCTCCATCCTCGGGATATGGACCGGATCAACGCGATCATGCGCCGCCTCACGAAGGCAGGCAATACGCTTGTCGTGGTGGAGCACGACCCTCAGGTCATGCTGAAAGCGGACCGCATTATTGATATGGGACCGGGAGCCGGCGAAAAAGGCGGCAACATCATTTTCTCGGGTTCTCCGAAAGAAATCTTCAGTGCGAAGACGCTCACCGGCGACTATCTCTCGGGACGGCGCCGGATTGCCCTCAAAGGGCAGAAGCCGGTGTCAAAGAAGGCGCCTTCCATCCGCCTCACCGGGGTCACCGCGAATAATCTCCGCGATATCGATGTCTCGTTCCCGCTTCACTGCCTCACCTGCCTCACCGGTGTGTCCGGTTCCGGCAAATCGACGCTCGCGCAGGAAGTGCTCGTCCCGGCGCTCCAGAAGCGGCTCGGCGTTCCGACTGAAGCACCGGGGCCATATAAGGACATCAAGGGCTTCGACCTGATCGAGGGGGTGGACTTCGTTGATCAGTCCCCGATCGGGAAGACCTCCCGTTCGAACCCCGTGAGTTACGTCGGTGCCTTTGACCCGATCCGGAAACTTTTCGCCGCGACTGACACCGCCAAAATGCAGGGCTGGGGTCCTGGGACCTTCAGCTTCAATTCGGGTGACGGCCGCTGCCCCACCTGTATGGGGTCCGGTTTCGAGCATGTCGAGATGCAGTTCCTCTCGGACGTTTACCTCCGCTGCCCGGACTGCAACGGGCGCCGCTACCGCCCGGAAATCCTTCAGGCAAAGCTCGAGCGGAACGGCCGCAGCGCTTCGGTCGCTGATGTGCTCGAAATGACCGTGTCAGAGGCCTGCGATTTCTTCCGGGATGATCTCGAGGTGATTTCGCTCCTTCAGCCGCTGATCGATGTCGGTCTGGAGTATGTGCAGCTCGGGCAGCCCGTGCCGACACTCTCGGGCGGTGAAGCCCAGAGACTGAAGCTCGCCGGGTTCCTCGCCGCAGCGCTTGCTGAAAACGGGCGCCGGAAGCCGAAGGACGCGAAGGGCCGGCTCCTCGTTTTTGATGAGCCGACCTCCGGGCTTCACTTCTCGGACGTCGAGAAACTCCTTCTCGCCATGCGGAAACTGATTGCCGCAGGGCACTCGGTGCTGGTGATCGAACATAACCTCGACGTCATCGCGAACGCCGACTGGATCATTGACCTCGGTCCGGAGGGCGGCGAGGCGGGCGGCTGCGTGGTCGCGGCCGGCACCCCGGATGACATCATGGCGGAGTCCCGCTCTTACACCGGCCAGGCGCTGATCTCCTACGAGAAGGCGGTCGAAAGCGGCACGCCTTATCAGGAGGACTTCACGACAACTGAGATCGATGCAGAAGCTGCCCTCCCCGCCCAGGCTCATATCGCGAAGAAGGGAGAAATCTCAGTCCTCAACGCGCGGGAGCATAACCTCAAGGATCTCTCGGTCGACATTCCCCGGAATGAACTCACGGTGGTTACCGGCCTCTCCGGCTCCGGAAAGTCGACTCTCGCGTTCGACATCGTTTTTAACGAAGGTCAGAGACGCTATCTCGAGTCGCTTAACGCCTATGCCCGTTCGATCGTGCAGCCTTCGGGCCGCGCGGATGTAGACGCGGTGCTCGGCATTCCGCCGACTGTCGCTATCGAGCAGCGCACTTCGCGCGGCGGCCGGAAGTCCACCGTGTCAACGATGACGGAGCTCTATCACTTCCTTCGTCTCATCTATGTGAAGCTCGGTGTTCAGACCTGTCCGAACTGCCACGTGGAAGTGCGGCCCCAGACGCCGGCCGCCATTGTGGAGGCGATCCGGAAGGCCGGAAATGGAAAGAAAGTGATGCTCCTCTCCCCGCTTGTCACGCACCGCAAGGGTATCTATACCGAACTCGCACAGTGGGCTGTGAAGCACCACTACGACACGCTGCGGGTGGATGGAAAGATCGTTGACGCGCATCACTTCCCGAAGCTCGCCCGCTATAACGAACACAGCATTGAGCTCCCGGTGGCGGAGCTTGATATCTCCGAGCGGACGCTTCCGGAGCTCAAGGCTCACGTGGCAACCGCGATCACGCTCGGCAAAGGACAGGTGGCCTCCATGATTCTGGAGGACGGTGAACCCGTAAACAATACTTTCAAGATCTGGTCCACGCGGCGCGCCTGCCCGATCTGCGGCACGAGCTTCCCGGATCCGGATCCCCGGCTCTTCTCCTATAACAGCAAAATGGGGTGGTGCCCGACCTGCTTCGGCACCGGGCTGCAGCTCTCCGGGTTCGACGCCGAGCAGACAGGAGAGGAATCCGCCTGGTCAAAGACTGAGGGCGAGGAAGAGAAAGTCTGTCCCGACTGCCACGGTCTGAGGCTCAACCCGGTCGCGCTCGCTGTCATGTTCTGCGGGAAGAACATCAGTGAACTCTGCCAGATGAGTGTGAAGGAAGAACTCGCTTTCTTCCGTGCCCTCAAGCTCGACCCCCGGGATGAGGCGATCGCGCACGACGCGATCCGGGAAATCGTTTCCCGGCTTGAGTTCCTCGATCAGGTGGGGCTTGGCTACCTGACGCTCGACCGCGCGGCACCGACTCTTTCTGGCGGTGAGACACAGCGTATCCGGCTTGCCTCGCAGCTCGGCTCCAACCTCCTCGGTGTCTGCTACGTGCTGGACGAACCGACAATCGGCCTGCACCCGAAAGATAACGGCATTCTGCTGAACGCCATGGATCATCTGTCGAAGAAAGGCAACACGCTTCTCGTCGTGGAGCATGACGAAGACACGATCCGCCGCGCGGACCACGTGATTGATATCGGCCCCGGCGCCGGAAGCGAAGGCGGGCGCCTCGTCGCGGAGGGCTCGGTCGAGGACATTATGAAGTGCAAGGACTCCGTTACAGGCCGGTTCCTTGCCTCTCCCGAAATCCATAACGGCATTCCGCACCGCCCGGTACGCTCCGGGAAGACGCCCACGATTTCTGTGCTCGGCGCCTCGCTCCACAACCTCCGGATCCCGAAGGTGGAGTTCCCGCTGAACCGGCTGACGGTCGTCACCGGTGTATCCGGTTCCGGCAAATCCAGTCTCTGCCGTGATCTGCTGCTTCGGAACCTCCAGGACGCACTGCGGGCAAAAGACACCGCTCCAGTCTGGACCGGGTGCCGTGAAATCACAGGCTGGGAAGCCGTGAGCCGGGTGCTGGAAGTGGATCAGACCCCGATCGGAAAGACACCCCGCTCCTGCCCGGCGACCTATGTCGGCATCTGGGACGGGATCCGGAAGATCATGGCTGAGGCGAGTCTCGCGAAAGAGCGCGGCTACACCGCTAGCCGCTTCTCCTTCAATACCAAGGGCGGCCGCTGCGAAACCTGTCTCGGTCAGGGACTGCGGACGATTGAAATGAATTTCCTTCCGGAAGTGAAGGTGCTCTGCGAAAGCTGCGGCGGCAAACGTTTCAACCCGCAGACGCTTGAAGTGAAATGGAAAGGAAAGAGCGCGGGCGACATCCTTCAGATGCAGGTCCGCGAGGCGGTGGAGTTCTTCGCGTCAACGCCCTCTATCCAGCGGCCGCTGAAGCTGCTTGAAGAGGTGGGGCTCGGCTACCTCACGCTCGGACAGCCCTCCCCCACGCTTTCGGGCGGTGAGGCGCAGCGCCTGAAGCTCGTCACGGAACTCTCCAAGGTGAAGGACACGGAGTACGTGTCTGAGGATGAAAGCACCACCGGTACGCTCTACGTTCTTGATGAACCGACGGTCGGTCTTCATATGGCGGATATCCAGAAGCTCATCAATGTGCTCCATAAGCTCACGGACTCCGGGAACACCGTGGTCGTGATCGAGCATAACCTCGACGTGATGTCAGAGGCGGACTGGATCATCGATATCGGTCCTGAAGGCGGAACGGCAGGCGGCAAGGTGGTCGCCGCGGGAGCACCGCTTGATGTCGCGGAAAAGGGCACCGCAACGGGTGACGCCCTGAAGGAGTTCTTTGGGACACATAAAAAAGAGGCGGCCGCGTAAAGCAGCCACCCCCTGATCCGCTTCCGCCTGCCGGTCAGGCGGAGGCAGGCTTCGCCGCGGAACCTCCCGCGGCTTTTTCTTTTTCCTTCTCGGCTTTCAGGCGATCCGCTTCTTTCTGATCCTCGAGGAACGTGAGAAGCCGGGCCATATCCTCGATCGAGATCTTCTGCGTCTGATTGCTGCGGAGACGCACATCGAGCTGCGGGAAAGGCACCTCGATCCCTTCCTCATCGAAACGCTTCAGCACGTTAATCAGCACCTGCGTGCGGAGGCCCACCGTGCCGTCGCCGACATTCGGCACCCAGACACCGGCTTCGAGGTCAATCGCGCTGTCGTCCAGCTTCGTGATACCGGTCCAGCCCTTGCGGTTCTTGATCACGCGATCCGGCTTATTCGCTTCCTCATTCAGGATCTGCAGCGCCTTGTTGAGGTCAGTGCCGTAGGCCACCGACACCCGGATCATGGCGATACAGACGTTATCCGTGTGGTAGTAATTCTTCACTGAGCTCGTCACAAACGTTTCATTCGGGACGATGTTCTCAATGCCATTCCAGTCACTCACCACGGTGTAGCGGGTGTTGATTTCGGTGACGATACCCTGGAATCCGCCGATTTCAACGAAGTCACCGATCTTAATCGAGTGATCAAGAAGAATGATGAAGCCTGAAATGTAGTTGCTCGCGATTTTCTGCAGACCAAAGCCGATACCAACGCCGAGAGCGCCGCCGAAGACCGAGAGCACCGTGAGATCGATACCGACAGAACTCATCGCGATCAGGATCGCGCAGACCATCAGAATCCAGCGGGCAATTCGCGAGAACACCACCTGCAGATTCGGAGCGAGTCCTTTCGTACGTTTCAGCACGCCTTCAAGAACATTCGCGATCCAGTTCGCGACACCGAGCGTAAGAAGCGCAGAGACGAGCCCCGAGAAGAGTGTCCAGAGCGTGAGATTCTGAGTTCCGACCGGAATCGACTGCTCACGCATGAACTTCACGATGGTCGGCAGAATACCCGCAAATTCGAGGACAACCAGAATCCAGAACACCCAGGAAACGACGGTGGCAAGACCATGCGTCACCACCTTGTCGCCCAGCATACCTCGCAGGATGTAGAGCATGATCCGGAGGAACGCGAAGGCATAAAGCACCATGTAGCCGAGTTCGGCAAACACGAGCACTTTGTGGTCCGGGAGGATATCCACCTCGCGGAGCGTCCAGTCAAGCATCCAGAGGAAAGAGGCGCCGATGAGCGAGAAGGACAGGTGAGACGCAATATCGATCGCGTAGGTCTTCACGCGGTCCCGCAACCGGTCAGAACCGGGAGGCGGCAGCAGCTTCTGCAGCCTCGCGTTGAAGCGTCGGGAAATAAAGAGCGACAGCAGTACCGCAACGGCAAACGCCGCAATCTGCCAGATATAGTCTGCGGTCCACCCTCCCTGGAGAACCTGCACAATCTGGTGAAATATCGCCTCTGTTTCGCCGATCTTCGAGATCGAGGAAGCTACCGTCATTCAGTCAATCCTTGTCGTTATAGGTTTAAAAAATCAATTGCCGGGGCATCACCGCCGTTCGACCTTCGCGATCGCCACGGCTGCGAGTATGAGTGTCACCAATATTGGTGTTATGGCCGCCATAATCGGCGGGAACGTACTCAGGATACCAATATAAGAGAACAGATTGTTCAGCGCGTAGAACGCGATACCGATCATGACGCCCACAAAAATCTTGAGCGACACGCCGCCGGACCGGGTGCTCAGGTACGCGAACGGCATCGAGAGCGCGAGCATCACGAGAATCGAGAGCGGATAGAAGACCTTCTTCCAGAAGGCGACCTCATAGCGGCTTGTGTCCTCGTGGTTCTGCTTCAGGTGATGCAGATAGGAACCGAGATCGAGAATCGGCATATGGTCCGGATCCGCCACGATCACGGAAAGAATCCTCGGAGCGAGCGTCGTGCTGAGCACCATGCTCGGCTCCGTATGCCGGACGACCGGCTTCGGGATCGCCCGGGGATCTGCGCCAAGAAGCGACGGAAAATCAGTCACCACAGCGTTCTTCAGCACCCAGCCCTTTCCTTCCTGATAAGTGCCCGAGGGAGCCTCAATCATCCGATGAAGCTCGTTTCCAGTCGTGAATTCGTACACCCGCCAGCCGTTTGCTTCCTGCGCGGCTCCCGACTTAAGGCTCTGCACATTCACGTAACGGGACAGCACGAGTTTCTTTGATCCGTCGTAGACCTGGTCACGGGCCCAGACGCCGGAGTCATACCCCGACGCGGTAAGCGGCCGGCTGTAGATTTTCATCTGGACTTCCTGGCGGAGAGCGTCGCTCTCCGGCGCCACAAATTCGCCAAGCAGATACGTGAAGCCAACCAGAATCAGACCAGGCACCATGAGCGAACGCGTAAGCGAAAGCGGGCTCAGGCCGGCCACACGGAGAATCGTGAATTCGGAGTTTGCGGCCCAGCGGCTCATCGTGTAAACCGCGCCGAGCAGCACGCCGATCGGCATCACCTCGTAGAGGTGCGACGGAATGGAGAACCCGGTAATCGCCAGAGCCTGCAACATGCCGTATCTCGACCCGATCTTATCCACCTGGTTCACAAGGTCGAAGAAGAGGAAAAGACCGATCAGCGCCATCAGCACAAGACTCGTCGCCAGGATGATCTGAGAGGTCAGATGTCGTGTAATAACCCGCATAATTTTTTCCTCACTCCATCCGATCGCGCCAGTAGCCGATAGTCAGTTCCCGCGGAAGCCAGCGCTGAAGCCAGATTCTCCGCACGAACAGCAGGGCGGTGAGAAGCAGCATGGAACCGTGAAGCGCTATCAGGCCTGACCACCAGTGCCACCGGCCCTCCGAAATCCAGCTCTCCATGATGTTGATGAAGTTCAGGTAGAGAATAAAAACGAGAACCGCCACCACCACGTTGAGAGACTTGCCGGCTCTCGGGTTCGTGAATGACAGAGGAATGGCAAAAAGCACCAGGTTGAGCGCCATCAGCGGCCACGAGAGCCGCCAGAAGAACTGACCCAGATTCTTCGGATTCGGATCATTCAGGAGATAGCTGGTCGGAAGCGAGTGCACTTTGTCAGGCGACAGAATCTGGTCCGGCTTGATATCCAGTCGGATTCCATAAGTCCCGAACCCCGTTACCCGATAGGACTTGGCGTCCGGGGCGATTTCGTACCGCTTCCCATCCGTCAGCTCAACGTAACGGTCGCCTTCCTTATTGATGCGGAGACGGCCTTCGGTCGACGACACAACGGTCGCTTTCCCGTTCCGATTCAGTTCAGAAACAAAGATGCCTTTGACGTTCTGCGTGTCCTCGCTCACCTGCTGAATGAAGAACACACGGCGGCCGGAACTCGATTCGATGAACTTCCCGGAGGCAATACGGCTCGTGTCATCACGCTGGGAAAACTGCGCCTTGCTCACATCCATCTGACCGCGGGCCCAGGGCGTGATCGCCAGTGCCACCACGGCGGTAAGCAGCACCACGGGAAGCGAAAAACGGAGCACCGGACGGATCCAGGAGAGGAGCGACAGACCGCCTGACGAGAACCAGACAATCATCTCGTTCTGCTGCCAGCTGCGGATCAGCGCCATCAGAATCGCAAGGAAAAGCGACAGAGCGAGCAGCGGCGCCAAGGTTGTGAGTGACGTGTAAAGCACCATCTGGAGGATGGCCCCGGCGTCAGACTTACCGACCGCCACCTGGCTCATCACCCGCACGATGCCCACCGTAAGAACGATAGAAAACAGCACGGTGAACACACCGCCAGCTGTATTCATGAATTCTGAGATGAGCGAGCGCCTGAAAATCATAAAAATGGATCCCAAAGCTCCCCTGCAGATGGGGAGAAAAGCGGCCATGAAAAGACAAACTTACATTTTACGGCATGAAGGAGGAATCTTTGCGGAAAGGGCTTTCCCCTTCAAAATTTCTTGCAACAGATTCTTACTAAGTTCTACTAAAATAGGGCAATTCACCGAGTGGATCTTACCCCTCAAATCCAGAAGCCCATAAAAGCAATAAGAGCAACCTTCCACGGTGGATCCCTTTCCTGTTTATCTACTTTCGGAAAATGAAAAAATCTGACTTCGGTGTTATCACCGTCCTCTACCTAATAGGAATTGCGTTCCTGGTCATGACACTTGAACTTCCCAAAGGTGCCATGCGCTACCCGCTTTTCCTCACGGTCGTCTTTCTGGCTCTGGTTTCGATTTATCTGATTCAGCAGGTCCTTCACTACATCAAGACCCGCAAAATCGTTGATGACCTGAAGCAGAAATTCCAGGACTTTCAGGCTGTGCAGTTTTTCGGTGTCTGCGCGTTCTGTGTTATCTACCTCATCCTGATTCAGAAGCTCGGCTACTACCTCTCCAGCGTGCTCTTTATGCTGGGCTGCATGCTGTTCCTCCGCGTGAAGCCTCTTTTCGTGGTCCTCTCCACCGCGATTCTGATGGGCATCATCTATGGTGTCTTTACCGTCTTCCTCAAAGTCCCGCACCCCGTGGGACTTATTTTTGGCTAGGCCCCGCGGAGAATAACCAATGCAAGAAACTCTGAGTCTCATGGGGCTTGGCTTCGCCAACGCGGTCACCCCGATCAATCTTCTCATCATGTTCCTGTCGACCGCCATGGGTATCACCATTGGCTGTCTGCCGGGACTCTCCGCCGCCATGGGCGTCGCGCTGCTCCTTCCGATCACGTTCGGTATGGATCCGGCCTCCGGCCTTATCACGCTCGGCGGCATCTACTGCGGCGCTATTTTCGGCGGCTCAATCAGCGCCATTCTGATTCACACGCCTGGCACGCCGGCCTCTGCCGCAACGGCTATTGAAGGCTACGAGCTGACGAAGAAGGGACAGGCCGCGAAGGCTCTGACCGTCGCCTGTGTGGCTTCCTTCATCGGCGGCCTTCTCTCCTGCATCTCGCTCTACTTCTTCTCACCGCTTCTCGCGCAGCTCGCGCTGCAGTTCAAGAGCCCTGAATACTTCTGGCTTTCGCTCTTCGGCCTCACGATCATTGCCGGTGTCTCGAACAAGTCGCTCCTGAAGGGTCTGATCTCCGGCGTCCTCGGTCTGCTGATCTCCACGATTGGCATGGACCCGATGGAAGGTGTCGAGCGCTTCATGTTTGATCAGAGCGAACTCTATAACGGCATCAATGTGACCTGTGCCCTGATCGGCCTCTTCTCGATGTCACAGGTGCTGGTGCTTGCGGAAGGCAAGATCAAGGAGCGCGGACGTCTTCCGCAGAAGATCGGCCGCTTTGGTCTCTCCAAAGCTGAAATGAAGCAGATCGCTCCGACCACGATCCGTTCCTGGATCATCGGCAATATCGTCGGCATTCTGCCGGGCGCGGGCGCTACGATCGCGAGCTTCATTGGTTACAACGAAGCGCGTCAGTTCTCGAAGCATAAGGAAGATTTCGGTCACGGCTCCATTGAAGGCGTTGCGGGCTCTGAAGCCGCCAATAACGCTGTGACGGGCGGCTCCCTCATCCCGACTCTCACCCTCGGTATCCCGGGCGAATCCGTTACCGCGGTGCTGATGGGTGGACTCATCATTCACGGTCTGCAGCCGGGACCCGAGCTCTTCACTACGTACGCCGACATGACCTATACGTTCTTCGCTGGCTTCGTGCTCGTGCAGTTCTTCATGCTCGTGATCGGACTCTTTGGCAGCAAGATGTTCGCCCAGATCTCGCGTCTCTCTGATGCCATTCTGATCCCGTCTATCTTCCTGCTCTGCGTGGTCGGCTCCTACGCCATCAATAACAGCACCTTTGACGTCGGTGTCATGGTGGTCTTCGGTGTGATCGGGTATCTCGCCCACCACTTCGACCTCAATAACGCCGCTATCGTGCTCGGGCTGATTCTCGGCCCGATCGGAGAAAACGGCCTCCGCCGTTCCCTCATGATCAGCAACGGAGATCCCTCCATTCTGTTCTCGTCAGTCATCTGCTGGGTGCTGATCGCGCTCTGCGTGGTCGGCATTCTGTCTCCGCTCTTCTTCAGTAGAATGGAGAAGAAGATGAAGGATTCGAACTAGAACCTTATCGAAAAGGGGATAGGCGTCGGGCCTGTCCCCTTTTTACTTTGCGGGCTTTACGGCCCTTTTCACACACAGGATGAACTTATATGCAGAAAAGAACCTTTCTTTCGATGCTAGTCGCGGGTGCAGTTTCTATCCCTCTGTCCTCGCACGCCGCCTGGGCACCGTCCGGTGAAGTTTCGGTTATCGTTGCTTATAAGGCTGGTTCCGGCACCGACGTGGGTGCCCGTCTGCTCGCCTCGGAGGCTGAGAAGTTTGTGGGCCGTCCGCTCGTTGTGAACAACGTCCCGGGCGCTGATGGCAAGATCGGCTGGACCCAGCTTTCCCGTGCGAAGCCGGATGGCCGTACGATTGGCTTCATCAATCTGCCGACCTTCACGACTCTGGCGGTTCTGCCGCACTCCCCGCTTTCCACCTCCAAGATCGTTCCGATCTGCAATCATCTGAAGGAAACCGGTGTCGTTGTGGTCCGCGCTGACAGCAAGTGGAAGACCCTGAAGGATCTCGTCGCTGAAGCGAAGAAGAACCCGAACCTGCGCGCCTCCACGAACGGCGTCAAGGCCTCCAACCATATCGCAGCCCAGCTGCTTGCCCGCAGCGCTGGCTTCAACTACAAGGCCATTCCGTACGGCGGCACCGCTGACCAGCTGCTCGCTCTGCGCCAGGGCGAAGTGCAGTTCTCCTGCGCGAAGATCGGCGACGTGCTGAAGCTGTCCACCGGCCGCAATCCGGTCTTCCGCGTCCTCGGTGTCTTCGATACGAAACGTGATCCTTCCCTCAAGAATGTCCCGACGCTGAAGGAACTCGGCTACTACGGCAAGTGGTACGGCTCTGCCCGCGCTCTCGTCGCCCCGGCCGGTACGCCTCCTGAAATCATCAACTTCTACGTGAACGCTTTCCGCCGCACTCTGACTGACAAGGCGAACATCGCCGCTCATGAACGCGCCGGCCTCTCCATCGACTTCCTCGATAACAAGCAACTTGCTGCTCTGATCAAGGAACAGGAAGAGTTCTCGCGTGAAGTGACAAAGATCTTCTGATCTGCTCCCCTGAATGCCGGCTGATGCCGGTACAGAAAGAGCAAAGCCCGAAAGGTTCAAATACCTTCCGGGCTTTTTCTTTGTCTGCAGAGGGAGATGGGAGCCTGCACATAGTCTTCCCCGGTAATAGGGCATCAAAGGCCTCTGGTAAGGGGGTTAAACGCACCAGATCGGGAGGTCCCGACAAAAGCGATCAGCTCTTGCTATCCGGCTCCCGGCGCTCATCGCCATTGAAGTCCGGAGACAGAGAAAGGAGGAGTGCGAGCTCCTCCTTTTCTTTTTTCCCCTGGTTTTCCAGACGCGCATAAAACAAAACCCTCGAAAGAAAAACTTTCGAGGGTCTTGAAAGGGGAGCCTGACAGTGACCTACTTTCACCGGAAATACAACCGACTATCATTGGCGCGAGAGCGTTTCACCGTCCTGTTCGGAATGGGAAGGGGTGGGGCCACTCTGCTATGGCCGTCAGGCAAAGGCTTTGCTTTCAAAGTTTTTTAGGACTTCTGAAGCGAATTCTTTGGGAAGGAATGAAATCACATGGCTTGCTTTTCCACATTCACACACTTCTTTCTTTTTGCAAGCTTCCTTTCAAAACCTTTGCTGTCATTTAACTAAGCAGCACGGTTATAGGATCAAGCCGCACGGGCAATTAGTACCAGTTAGCTTCACGCCTCACAGCGCTTCCACACCTGGCCTATCAACGTCCTGGTCTCGGACGACCCTTCAGGGAGGTCAAGCCTCCGGGAAGACTAATCTTCAGGCAAGTTTCCCGCTTAGATGCTTTCAGCGGTTATCTCTTCCGCACATAGCTACTCGGCAATGCGACTGGCGTCACAACCGATACACCAGAGGTGCGTCCACTCCGGTCCTCTCGTACTAGGAGCAGCCCCTGTCAATCTTCCAGCGCCCGCGGTAGATAGGGACCAAACTGTCTCACGACGTTTTAAACCCAGCTCACGTACCTCTTTAAATGGCGAACAGCCATACCCTTGGGACCGGCTACAGCCCCAGGATGAGATGAGCCGACATCGAGGTGCCAAACACCGCCGTCGATATGAACTCTTGGGCGGTATCAGCCTGTTATCCCCAGAGTACCTTTTATCCGTTGAGCGATGGCCCTTCCATGCAGAAGCCACCGGATCACTATGACCTGCTTTCGCATCTGCTCGACTTGTCTGTCTCGCAGTCAGGCACGCTTTTCCCATTGCAGTATCCTCACGATTTCCGACCGTGATTAGCGTACCTTCGCACTCCTCCGTTACCCTTTAGGAGGAGACCGCCCCAGTCAAACTGCCCACCATGCACGGTCCCCAGCCAGGATTACTGGCCCAGGTTAGAACCTCAAACAAATCAGGGCGGTATTTCAACGACGGCTCCGAATGAACTGGCGTCCATTCTTCAAAGCCTCCCGCCTATCCTACACAGATCGGTTCAAAGTCCAATGCAAAGCTACAGTTAAGGTTCATGGGGTCTTTCCGTCTAGCCGCGGGGAGATTGCATCATCACAAACATTTCAATTTCACTGAGTCTCGGGAGGAGACAGTGTGGCCATTATTATGCCATTCGTGCAGGTCGGAACTTGCCCGACAAGGAATTTCGCTACCTTAGGACCGTTATAGTTACGGCCGCCGTTTACTGGGACTTCGATCAGGAGCTTGCACCCCATCAATTAATCTTCCAGCACCGGGCAGGCATCACGCCCTATACGTCGACTTTCATCTTTGCAGAGCGCTGTGTTTTTAGTAAACAGTTACAGCCACCGATTCTCTGAGACCTCTTCGCCCTTTGGGTTTCTCTCCCATCAAGCTACAAAGGCACACCTTCTTCCGAAGTTACGGTGTCAATTTGCCGAGTTCCTTCTCCCGAGTTCTCTCAAGCGCCTGAGCATATTCAGCTCACCCACCTGTGTCGGTTTACGGTACGGTCGCCGTTGAACTGAAGCTTAGAGGTTTTTCCTGGAAGCGCTTCCAGTGGCTTCGTCTTCAAAAGAAGACCCGATCCTTCGTCCTGGGTATACGCCTGCGGATTTGCCTGCAGGCACCCATCGCTCGGAAGCCGGGACATCCAACACCCGGTCCACTCTGGCTGCTCCGTCACCCCATCGCATTCAACGCCGGTTCAGGAATATTAACCTGATTTCCATCAGCTACGCTTCTCAGCCTGGCCTTAGGAACCGACTCACCCTGCTCCGATTAACGTAGAGCAGGAAACCTTGGGTTTGCGGCGAGCGGGCTTTTCACCCGCTTTATCGTTACTCATGTCAGCATTCGCACTTCTGATACCTCCAGCAGACCTTACGATCCACCTTCGCAGGCTTACAGAACGCTCCCCTACCACTCACACTAAAAGTATGAATCCGCAGCTTCGGTTATCAACTTAGCCCCGTTACATCTTCCGCGCGGAAGGACTCGATCAGTGAGCTATTACGCTTTCTTTGAAGGATGGCTGCTTCTAAGCCAACTTCCTGACTGTTTTAGCCTTTCCACTTCGTTTTCCACTTAGCTGATATTAGGGACCTTAGCTGGCGGTCTGGGTTGATTCCCTTTTGAGTCCGGACGTTAGCACCCGGTGCTCTGTCTCCTGTACGAAGCTTTCTGGTATTCGGAGTTTGCCATAGTTTGGTAAGACGCCATGTCCCCCTAGCTATAACAGTGCTCTACCCCCAGAAGCTCATATACAAGGCACTACCTCAATAGTTTTCGGGGAGAACCAGCTATCTCCAGATTTGTTAAGCCTTTCACCCCTAACCACAGCTCATCCTCTGGTTTTGCAACACCAGTAGGTTCGGCCCTCCAGTGTGTGTTACCACACCTTCAGCCTGGCCATGGTTAGCTCATCTGGTTTCGGGTCTATGCCATGCGACTGAATCGCCCTGTTCGGACTCGCTTTCGCTGCGCCTCCCCTAGTCGGTTAGGCTTGCCACATAACATAAGTCGCTGACCCATTATGCAAAAGGTACGCAGTCACCCCGAAGGGCTCCTACTGTTTGTATGCATGCGGTTTCAGAATCTATTTCACTCCCCTCCCGG
This sequence comes from Dakarella massiliensis, assembly GCF_001182045.1. Taxonomy (GTDB): domain Bacteria; phylum Pseudomonadota; class Gammaproteobacteria; order Burkholderiales; family Burkholderiaceae_F; genus Mesosutterella; species Mesosutterella massiliensis. The sequence goes on from NZ_CVTY01000007.1 coordinate 1,038,637, forward strand.
GGTTCTTTTAACCTTTCCTTCACAGTACTAGTACGCTATCGGTCGATCACGAGTATTTAGCCTTGGAGGATGGTCCCCCCATGTTCAGCCAGGGTTTCACGTGCCCCGACCTACTTTTCGAATCCTCAGTACCTTGAGATAAACGTCCCGTACGGGGCTATCACCCACTATGGCGAGCCTTTCCAGACTCTTCCAGTGTTTTTCTCAATATCGAATTCAGGCTGTTCCGGTTTCGCTCGCCGCTACTTCCGGAATCTCGGTTGATTTCTTTTCCTGCAGCTACTGAGATGTTTCAGTTCGCCGCGTTCGCCTCCATACGCTATGTATTCACGCATGGATCAAGCTAAAGCTTGGAGTTCCCTCATTCGGAGACCCCCGGATCAAAGCTCGTTGTCAGCTCCCCGGGGCTTTTCGCAGACTGCCGCGTCCTTCATCGCCTGTGATCGCCAAGGCATCCACCACATGCACTTAGTCGCTTGATCCTATAACCCTGCCGCCTTTTACCCGGCACG